>NC_016622.1:322500-2942500 GCF_000283655.1 Azospirillum lipoferum 4B
CAGCAGATGCCCGACATGCAGGCTGGCCGCCGTGGCGTCGAAGCCGACATAGGCGGTCAGCAGCCCGCCGGGCGCCGCGCCGGCAAGGCCCGACAGGTCGTCGGCCGGGTCGCTGCACTGGTGGAGGAAGCCGCGCTCACGCAGGATGCGGAGGAACTCGGCGGCGCTGGATTTGGAAGGCATGGGAAAAGACATGGGGCAGGTCTCTTGCGGATGGACCGTTGCCGTCCGGAGACTGTCTCTGTCGGGGAGAGAACCATGGCCGCCGGACTTGCAACGGCATGGTTTCGGGGATGACCGATCGACGCCGCGCTATGAGAGCGGCGGATAATACATCGGGGCGGTGAGGGCGATGCGGTCGGTCATGCGATCTTCCCTACACCGGGTTGCCGGAAAGATCCACCCCCGGCAGGTCAATGCTGCCAACCGCTCAGCGCCTGCCGAGCAGCTGGCGGCGGGCGAGCGCGCGGTGAAGCTGCATCCGCTGGGACACGGTGCGGGGGCGGGCGCCGCGGATTCCGGGGGCGAACAGCCCGTCCAGATTCTGGCCGAACATCTCCCAGCTGCGCAGCGGCCCGGTGTCGATGTGCAGGAAATGCGAGCGCGGATACCAGCCGACCCCGCCGCGCTTGAGCTCCAGCGCGCTGCGATGCGCATCGGGCAGGCGGGAGGGCAGGGTGATGTCCAGCGCGCGGCCCAGCAGATGCTGGCTGTGCTCCGCCACGCCCAGGCTGCGCGCGGCCAGCATAGCGTTGGTCTCCGGCGTGCGGAAGGCCGACAGGATGGTCGCCTTGCTCTGCCCGACCGCCTCCAGGATGTCGGCGAGGAAATCGAGCGTGCCGACGTCGATCGGCCCCTCCTTGTTGGCGCGGTGGTCGCGCAGCAGCTTGGAGAGGTCGGCCATAGCGTCGGGCAGTGGACCGGAGGCGTCGCGGTAGGGCCCCTCGAACGTCTCGCCGGTGTGCTGGTTCCTGAGGCTGAGGCGGCGGGGTGCCGCGGGCGCGGCCAGCGCGCGGTCCGACATCAGGACAAGCGCTCCGCAGCCGATCAGCAGGCTTCGGCGCTTCAGGGAGAGGGACGAGGAGGACATGGAGGGGGCGGGTCTTTCAGCAGGGCACCGTCACGTCAACAAAATGGAGAGCGATTCGCAAATGCAAAGTGGCGGAGCATGGCCCGGCTGCGCGGAAAGCAGGGGGCCTTTACCGCTCACAGCAGGCGCTGGGCCTTGAAGCTGGTGTGGCGCCCGCCCTTGCCGATCACCAGATGGTCGTGGACGATCAGGCCGATCGCGTTGGCGGCGCGCACGATCTCCTTGGTCATCTCGATATCGGCCCGGCTGGGGGTGGGATCGCCGGAGGGGTGGTTGTGGACCAGGATCACCGCACTGGCCGACAGCTCCAGCGCCCGCTTCACCACCTCGCGTGGGTAGACGGGGGTGTGGTCGACGGTGCCGCGCTGCTGCACCTCGTCGGCGATCAGGGTGTTCTTGCGGTCGAGGAACAACAGGCGGAACTGTTCCGTCGGCTCATGCGACATGGCGGCGGAGCAATAGTCGATCAGCGCCTGCCAGGAGGCCAGCACCGGCCGGTCGATCACCCGCTGCTGCAGGGCGCGCAGGGCGGCGGCCCCGACGATGCGGACCGCGGCGACGGCGTTGTCAGTGCCGAGCGACACGCCTTCCGCCTTCAGCCCGCGCAGCCGCTCCGGCGGCGCGTTGACCACGCCCCACAGGTCGCCGAAGGTCCGGATCAGCAGCTTGGCCAGCGGCTTCACGTCGCGCCGCGGGCTGACGGCGAACAGCACCATCTCCAGCAGCTCGTAATCCTCAAGCGAATCAGGGCCGCGGTCGAGGAAGCGGCGGCGCAGGCGGTTGCGATGGTCCAGATAATGGGGATCGCCGTCGTCGGGCTCATCGGCCTGCCCATCGTCGGAGGCCGGCATCGAAGCCGCCCCCACAGGTGCGGCATCGGTGTTCGAGCCCAGGATCTCCGGAAAGGGCAGGAGGCCGGCGGTCAGGCCGGCATCGTCCATTTCCGCTCCGCCCCCCGCGCTTCCGGCCTTCCTGCCGCGTCCCGTCGTCTTGCGTCCTGCCATCGATCGTCGCCATCCCTATGTATGGCGCCGACTATAGCGTCTGAATGCGCGAGCGCACAGGGGGAGCGCTCGCGCATCCGGAGAGGGACGTCCGGTCCGGCAACGGTCCTCAGACGATCGCGGTGTCCGGGATGGTGCCGGTCAGCACGGCGCGGACATTGTCGGCGATCATGTGGCCGGTGCGGATGCGCGCCTCGTCGGTGGTGGCGCCGATGTGCGGGGTCAGGATCAGGTTCGGCACGCCCCGGAACGGGTTGTCGGCCGGCAGCGGCTCCGTCGCGAAGACGTCCAGCAGGGCGCCGCCGAGATGGCCGCTCGTCAGCGCCGCGGCCAGCGCCGCCTCGTCGAGGATGCCGCCGCGGGCGACATTGACCAGGATGGTGCCGGGCTTCAGCCGGGCGATAACCTCGGCGCTGACCAGATTGTGGGTCTCCGGCGTGTAGGGCAGGTGGAGCGACAGCGCGTCGGCACTGTCCCAGATGCGGTCGAACGACACCTTCTCGACGCCCATGCCGGCCCAGACCGGATCGTCGGCCGGCACATGCGGGTCGGCGGCGATCACCGTCATGTCCAGCCCCTGGGCGCGGCGGGCGACATGGCGGCCGATGCGGCCGAAGCCGACGATGCCCAGCGTCTTGCCCGACACCTCGCGCCCGATCAGCCGGCCGCGCGGCCAATTGCCGGCGACCACGTCGGGCGTGGCGAAATAGGTGGTGCCGCGCACCAGCATCATCAGGCCGGCGATGGCCAGCTCGGCCACCGATACCTCGTTGGCGCCGGTGGCGGGCAGGACGGCGATGCCGCGCTCCTGGCAGGCCGGCACGTCGATGTTGTCCAGCCCGACGCCCAGCCGGCCGACCGCCTTCAGGTTGGGGAAGGCGTCGAAGAAGGCGCCGCGGATCTCCGTCTCGTTGCGGATGCAGATGGCGCGGGCGTCCTGGCCCATCGCATACAGCTCGTCGAGGCGCTTGTAGAGGGTCTCGTCATAATGGACGTCGAAGTCGCGGCGCAGGTCGTCGACGGCGCTCGGCTGCATGAATTCGGAAATGATGATGTCGGGCATGGCGGAAGGCTCGATCAAGAGGGAGGGTCAGAGCGTGATGCCGGCGGCGTCCAGATAGGGCTTCAGGTTCAGAAGCTCGATCGTGGTTTCGCCGGCTTCCAGCTTGTGGCGGTAGGCCTCTTCCGCGGCCTCGCGGGCGGCGGCCTTCTCCAGCGTGTCGGCGGCCAGATCGCGGGGCACCACCACCACCCCGTCGTCGTCGGCGACCACGATGTCGCCGGCCGACACCATCACGCCGCCGCAGACGATGGTGGTGTTGATGTCGCCCTTGGCGTCGGTCTTGTTGGTGCCCTTCATGTTGGTGCCGCGGCAGAAGACGGGGAAGCCCATGTCGCGGATGGCGACGGCGTCGCGCACGCAGCCGTCGATCACCAGACCGCCCAGGCCGCGGGCGATGGCCGACGCGGTCAGCACGTCGCCCCAGGGGCCGGCGTCGGTCATGCCCTTGAAATCGACGACCAGGATGTCGCCCGGCTTCGCCAGCGCCACCGCGATGTGGATCATCAGGTTGTCGGTCGGCCCGCAGGACACGGTCAGCGCCGGCCCGCACAGCCGCATGCCGGGGAACAGCGGCTTGATCGGGTGGCCCATGGCGCCCTTCTTGCCCATCGCCTCGTGCAGGGTGGCGGGGGATTGGGCGCGCAGAGCCTCCAGCGTCGCAGCATCGGGGCGGAGGAAATCCTTGTGGACGGTCATGCCGGGAACAGCCTTTCGCGGATGAGCGGGGTACGATCCGGCTGCGCGCCGGACAATCCGCATAGCGGGTGAACATATACTGATAAACAAGTATTAGAATATTTGCGGGTTGCTGAAAATATCGAAACGGCGGTTGATTGGCAGAAAATCGCCTTTACGATGGAGCAACCGCAAGAAGGCGCCAGCCTGACAATTGGCGGTTGATAAAAGCAATTGAAAGATGCCGCATCCGCCTGGGCGGCGGTCCTGGGAAGGGCCCGGCTGTTCAGCGGATGCGAACCGAAGGAGGCGATGTATGGATACGAACGCGCGTCCCGCCGTGCGGGGTGGATCGACAGGAACGGCCGCCGACGGGGCCGGAACCGGGCGGTTCGGTGCCCTTTCGCGCGGACTGCGGCGGCGTGCCGCCCGGCTGGCCGGTGTCGCCGGGATTGCGGTCTCCGCACTGGCCGCGGCCTTCGGGCTGGCGGGGCCGGGTGCGGCCTGGGCGGCCTATCCGGAGAAGCCGATCACCCTGATCGTCGGCTATGCGGCCGGCGGCGGATCGGACTTCATCGTCCGTTCGCTCGCCCCCTTCATCGAGAAGGAACTGGGCGGCGGCACCCGCGTCATCGTGATGAACCGTCCCGGTGCCGGCGGCGAGATCGGTTTCGCCGCCATCGCCGACGCGGCCCCCGACGGCTACACCATCGGGCTGATCAACTCGCCCAACGTCGTGACGATCCCGATCGAACGCCAGGCCCGTTTCTCGCTGGACCGGCTCGACCCGCTCTACAATCTGGTCGACGACCCCGGCTCCTTCGTCGTCCACAAGGACAGCCCCTACCGGACGCTGGCCGACGTGGCCGCCTTCGCCAAGGCCAACCCCAACAGCGTGACGGTCGGCACCACCGGCATCGGATCGGACGACCATCTGGCCATGCTGGTGTTCCAGCGACTGACCCAGACCCGGCTGACCCATGTGCCCTTCCCGGGCAGCGCCGATGCCCACCGCGCGCTTCTGGGCCGGCATATCCAGGTGACTGCGATGAACATCGGCGAATCGGCGCGGGCTCGCGAGGGCGATCCGATCCGCATCCTGGGCGTGATGACCGAGGAGCGGTCGGCCCAGGCCTCCGACGTGCCGACCTTCAAGGAGCTGGGGTTCGACGTGAAGATGTCCTCGCTGCGCGGTCTGGCCGCGCCGACGGGGCTGCCGCCGGACATCCGCGCCAAGCTGGTGGATGCCATCGGCAAGGCCGTCCTGCATCCGGAATTCCAGGAGATCGCCCGCAAGGCCTATCAGCCGCTGCGCCTGCTGCCCCCCGACCAGTATGCGGCGGAGCTGAAGACCCAGGAGGCGACCTTCCGCACCATGTGGAAGGAGACGCCCTGGCTGAAATGACGGTCGCCGCGCGGTTCGGCGAGACGACCGTGCGGACATGGAAAAGGGCGCCGGCAGATCGCCGGCGCCCTTTCTTTTCGCGTCAACCTTGCGCAGGTCTTACTTCAGCCAGGGGTTCGTGGCCCACAGCTCGCGCAGTTCCTTGGTCGACTCGGCCAGTTCGGCGGCATACTTCTCCGGCGGCAGCAGGCGCACCGGCTGGTACAGTTCCTTCGCCTTGGCCTGGAAGCCCGGGTCGTTGGCCGCCTTGTCCAGGGCGTCGACCAGCTTGGTGCGGACGTCCGGCGGCAGCCCCTTCGGGGCGGCGATGCCGCGCAGCGACGACATCAGCGCGGCGAAGCCCTGCTCCTTGAAGGTGGCGACGTCGGGAGCCTGCTCCACCTTCGTCTCGGCCATCACGCCCAGGACGGCGATGGGGTCCTTCTGCTTGTACTGCATCGCCTCGCCGATGTTCACGGCGCTCAGCATGATCTTCTTGTTGGCCAGCGCCGCTTCGTTGGCGGCGGAGCCCTGGAAGGGCACATGGGTGAAGGTCACGCCGGCCTGGCGCTGGAACACCAGCATCGCCAGATGGTCGTCGGAGCCGATGCCGGTGGTGCCGACGGTGACGCCGTTGGGGTTGGCCTTGGCGAAGGTCACCACGTCGGCCAGCGTCTTGAACTGCCCTTCCTTGTGGACCGCGAAGGAGCTGGGATCGTCGACCAGATTGTAGAGCGGGTCGAGCCGGTCCAGCGAATAGCGGGCCTGGCGTTCGATCGGGATGGCGTTGACGTTGGGCGAGTTGATGGCGCCGATGGTGTAGCCGTCGGGGGCCGAATCGGCGATGGCGGCGAAACCGATCTCGCCACCGGCGCCGGGCTTGTTCACCACCTCGACCCGGGCGCCGTCGCCCAGCTGCTTCTCAAGGAAGGGCGCCAGGGCGCGAATCAGCAGGTCGGTGCCGCCGCCGGCGCCGAAGGCCACGATCATCGTGATCGGCTTCTCCGGATAGGCCGCCTGGGCGTTCGTGGCCGACATGAGCATCGCACCGGCCGCAGCCGCCAGAGTCAGAGACTTCCAGAACTTCATGATCCCCCCTTCGATGATGCACTGCGCAGGGCGGGCCGGAGTCGGCATGCCATGCGCGGAACGGGGCGGAGTCCGGCCCGGTCCGGCACGAATCGGCGCCGTCCCGGCGGGATCGGCTGTAATCGTGCGCGGCGGCGGGCCAGATGCCGCTGAATATCTGAGGATGTTCCTACATCAGCAAGAACAAGCCTTCAACTCCGCAGCATACAATTTCGCATCGTCGCGTCAATACACCGCAGAATATTGAGAAGGATTGGTGAATGTGATGGGGCCTGCCAAATAAATACTGTGTATTGGTTCAGAGAGTCGGCGATTTTTGTTGGGATTGGCTTGCGTTTGCCAAGTCGAGAATCATGGGCGGACAGTCGTCTTCCACTCGCCACCCATCAGGGCCGTCTAACGCGAAGTTGTATATCTTCCATACCATTTGCCGGAGCGCCCGCAGGGTTTCTCTTTATTGGAGAACATATTCCGGTATGACGTCCCAGTGATATGTACCATGTCTCCCGCCTCCCGCGCCTGTCGTTCCGCTCCTGCGGACGCGGTGCGAAGGGCGGTCGGCGGCGGCCGGTGTTTCGGGGCGTTCCCGGGCGTTGACAGTCGGTGGGCACCGCACTATGGTGCGCGCCTTCAATCGAGCCGCCGAGCGTTCAGGAACAGCATCATGAAAATCGTCAACTCCCTGAAGTCGATGAAGACGCGCCATAAGGCCTGCCGCGTGATCCGCCGCAAGGGCCGCGTCTACGTCATCAACAAGCAGAACCCCCGTTTCAAGGCCCGCCAGGGCTGATCGATCCGCAAGGTTCGATCGACTGCGAGGCCGGGCATCGCGCCCTGCCTCTCCGTCATCGGGTGTTTACGCAAGAGCCGCGCCTTCAGGTGCGGCTCTTGCGTTTTGGGGTCCCTGCATCCCCGTCGCCGCATCGCCTTGTATTAGGATCCCGGCGGATGGTACGTGTGGCTGACGAGTTCGCCGCAACGGGATGAGGACCGCCCGCCATGAAGATGCCGGTGCCGGACAGCGGGGTGATCGCCCGCCGCCGGGAGATCGTGGAGGCGCTGCGCGCCATCGTTCCCGGCGAAGGCGTGATCGTCGACGAGAACGAGCTGCGCGCCTACGAGTGCGACGGCCTGACCGCCTACCGCCAGCTGCCGATGGTCGCCGTCCTGCCCAGCACGGTGGAGCAGGTGTCCCAGGTCCTGAAGACCTGCAAGGCGATGGGGGTGAAGGTGGTGCCGCGCGGCGCCGGTACCTCGCTGTCGGGCGGCGCCCTGCCGCTGGCCGACGGCGTGCTGCTGGGCATGGGCAAGTTCAAGCGCATCCTCGACATCGATTATGCCAACCGCTGCGTCACCGTGCAGCCGGGGGTGACCAACCTCGGCATCTCCAACGCGGTCGCGCATGAGGGCTTCTATTACGCCCCCGATCCGTCCAGCCAGATCGCCTGCACCATCGGCGGCAACATCGCCGAGAATTCCGGCGGCGTGCACTGCCTGAAATACGGGCTGACCACCAACAACGTGCTGGGGCTGGAGATGGTGCTGATCGACGGCACCGTCATCCGGCTGGGCGGCAAGCATCTGGACGCCGGCGGCTACGACCTGATGGGCATCGTCACCGGGTCGGAAGGGCTGCTGGGCGTGGTGACCGAGGTCACCGTCCGTATCCTGAAGAAGCCGGCCACCGCCCGCGCCGTCCTGCTGGGCTTCCCCAGCAGCGAGCAGGGCGGCGACTGCGTGGCCGCCATCATCGCCGCCGGCATCATCCCCGGCGGCATGGAGATGATGGACCGTCCCGCCATCCATGCGGCGGAGGCCTTCGTCCATGCCGGCTACCCGCTGGATGTCGAGGCTCTGCTGATCGTCGAGCTGGACGGCCCGGCGGCGGAGGTCGACCATTTGATCGACCGGGTCGAGGCTATCGCCCGGACCAAGGGAGCCTGCTATGCCCGCGTGTCCAAAAGCGAGGAGGAGCGGCTGGCCTTCTGGGCCGGGCGCAAGGCGGCCTTCCCGGCGGTGGGGCGGATCAGTCCCGATTACTACTGCATGGACGGCACGATTCCGCGCAAGGCGCTGCCGCTGGTGCTGCAGCGGATGCAGGAGATGTCGGACCGCTGCGGCCTGCGCGTCGCCAACGTCTTCCATGCCGGCGACGGCAACCTGCACCCGCTGATCCTCTACGATGCCAACAAGCCGGGCGAGCTGGAGGCGGCGGAGGAGTTCGGCAACGACATCCTGCGCCTGTGCGTCGAGGTCGGCGGCGTGCTGACCGGCGAGCATGGAGTCGGGGTGGAGAAGCGCGACCTGATGACCGACCAGTTCGACGAGGCCGACCTTCAGCAGCAGCAGCGGCTGAAATGCGCCTTCGATCCCGACGGGCTGCTGAATCCCGGCAAGGTCTTCCCCACGCTGCACCGCTGCGCCGAGCTCGGCCGGCTGCATGTCCACCAGGGGGAGCTGCGCTTCCCCGACATCCCGCGCTTCTGAAGGACCGCTGTCCGCCATGACCATCACCACCTTGAAGCCGGATAGCGCCGCGCAGGCGTCCGACGCGGTGCGCTGGGCGCTGTCGGCCGGCGAACCGCTGGAGATTTTGGGCAGCGGCAGCCGCCGCGGGCTGGGCCGCCCGGTGCAGGCCGGCCACGCGCTCGACCTGTCGGGCCTGTCCGGCGTCATCGCCTATGAGCCGGAGGAGCTGGTGCTGACCGCGCTGGCCGGCACGCCGATGGACCTGATCCGCAGCATGCTGGCCGAGCGCGGGCAGCATCTGGCCTTCGAGCCGCCGGAGGGCGGGACGCTCGGCGGCTTGGTCGCCAGCGGGCTGGCCGGGCCGCGCCGCATCTCCGCCGGTTCCGCCCGCGACCACACGCTGGGCATCGCCGGGATCAGCGGCCGGGCCGAGGCCTACAAGGGCGGCGGCAAGGTGGTGAAGAACGTCACCGGCTATGACGTACCCAAGCTGATGGCCGGCTCCTTCGGCACGCTGACCGCGCTGACCGAGATCACGGTGAAGGTTCTGCCGGCGCCGGAGGACACCGCGACGCTGCTGCTGTTCGGGCTGGGCGATTCGGCGGCGGTGGCGATGCTCGACCGGGCGCTGCGCAGCCCCTACGAGGTGTCGGGCGCCGCCCATCTGCCGGCGGGGATCGCCGCGCGGTCGGGCGTGTCCGCCGTGGCGGGAGCGGGCGGTGCGGTGACGCTGGTGCGGCTGGAGGGCTTCGGCCCCTCGGTCGCCGCACGCGTCACCATGCTGCGTGAGGAACTGCGGGCCGACGCGGTGCTGGGGCGCGACGAGTCGCTGGCGGTCTGGCGCGAGGTGCGGGACGGGGGGTGGTTGGGGGAGGTGGTCGCTGGTTGCCCCCTCCCCAACCCTCCCCCGCCTTCGGCGGGAGAGGGAGCCTTGCCGACGACGCCCCAATCTCCCTCCACCGCGCAAGCGGGGGAGGGTCGGGGAGGGGGCATGAGCACTTCCCCTCCCGCACACCCGCCCCACCTCTGGAAACTCTCCGTCCCCCCCTCGACCGGCCCGTCCACGGTGGACGCCATCCGCCGGACGCTCGACGTCGAGGCTTTCTACGACTGGGGCGGCGGGCTGGTCTGGCTGGCGGCGCCGCCCGACTCGGGCGCAACCATCCGCAGCGCGCTCTCCGCCGGCGGCCACGCCACATTGGTGCGGGCGCCGGAGGCGGTGCGCGCCGCGACCGACGTGTTCCAGCCCTTGCCCGAGCCGCTGATGGCGCTCAGCCGCCGGGTCAAGGAGAGCTTCGACCCCAAGGGCATCCTCAACCCCGGCCGCATGTATGCGGGGCTGTAACGGGAAGACCGATCTCGATGCAAACGAACTTCTCGCTGGCCCAGCTGGCCGATGCCGCGATCCGCGACTCGGAACAGATCCTGCGCAAATGCGTGCATTGCGGCTTCTGCACCGCGACCTGTCCGACCTACACCATCCTGGGTGACGAGCTGGACAGCCCGCGCGGCCGCATCTACCAGATCAAGGACATGCTGGAGAAGGGCGGGCCGCCGCCCGACACCACGGTCAAGCACATCGACCGCTGCCTGTCCTGCCTGTCCTGCATGACGACCTGCCCGTCCGGCGTCCATTACATGCATCTTGTCGATCACGCCCGCGCCCATATCGAGGCGACCCACACCCGCCCGCCGGCCGACCGGGCGGTGCGCGACCTGATCGCACGGGTTCTGCCCAATCCGCGGCTGTTCCGGCTGGCCCTGCTGGGCGCCTCCCTGGGCCGGCCGTTCCGCGGCATGCTGCCCAAGCGTCTGTCCGCCATGCTGGCGCTGACCCCGGCCAGCGTCCCGGCGCCGAGTTACAGCGACCGGCCCGGCGTGCATCCGGCACAGGGGCCGCGGCGGAAGCGGGTGGCCCTGCTGATCGGCTGCGCCCAGCAGGTGCTGGCCCCGCAGATCAACGAGGCGACCATCCGCCTGCTGACCCGGCACGGCGTCGAGGTCGTGGTGTCGAAGGGCGCCGACTGTTGCGGCGCCCTGACGCACCATATGGGCAAGGAGGATCTCGCCCACGCCGCCGCGAAGAAGACCATCGACGCCTGGACCAGGGAGATCGAGGGCGAGGGGCTGGACGCCATCGTCATCAATGCGTCGGGCTGCGGCACCAGCGTGAAGGATTACGGCCACATGTTCCGCGAGGACTCCGCCTATGCCGCCAAGGCGGCACGGGTGGCGAATCTTGCGAAGGACGTCACCGAGCTGATGGGCGAGATCGGGCTGGCCCGGCCGGTGGTGGAGACGGGGCAGGCGGTCGCCTACCACTCCGCCTGTTCCATGCAGCATGGCCAGCGCATCAAGGAGCCGCCGCGCGCCCTGCTGCGCGCCGCCGGATTCCTGGTGAAGGAGATCCCCGACGCGCATCTCTGCTGCGGATCGGCCGGCACCTACAACATGCTGCAGCCCGAACTGGCGGGGGAACTGCGGAACCGCAAGGTCGCGGCCATCGAAAGCACGCAGGCCCAGGCGGTGGCGGCCGGCAATCTCGGCTGCATCACGCAGATAGCGTCCGGCACCGGCCTGCCGGTGGTCCACACGGTGGAGTTGCTGGACTGGGCGACCGGCGGGCCGATGCCCGAAGCGCTGGCAGGCCGGGCGGCCTTCCGGCAAGGCGGCGCGCAGGCGGCCTGAGACGAAGCGGAAGCGTGGCGGCACGGAGCGGCGTGGGTGGCGCCGGGGGTTTCGTACCCCCACAATTCTGTGTTTATCTGCGTTCATCTGTGTCAGAAGATCCGCCCGTTTCACCGCGTTCCGTCCCAGCCCCATTCCGTTCAGGTCATCGCCTTGTCCTTGCCACCGTCCTCCTCGCCACCCACGGAAAACATCGGCATGAGCGCCGGCTATGGAATCACCCATCGCCTGTCGGCCTGGGGCGTTCACATCTTCACGGCCAGCGGCGCCGTGCTGGGGCTGCTCGGTCTGTTGGCGGCGGCGGCGGGCGATGCCAAGCTGTGCCTGATGTGGCTGGGCATCGCGCTGGTCGTCGACGGCGTCGACGGCACGCTGGCCCGCCGGGTGTCGGTCAAGCAGGTGCTGCCGGGGATCGACGGATCGGCGCTGGACCTCGTCATCGATTACCTGACCTATGTCGTGGTGCCGGCGGTGTTCATCCACCGCTTCGGCCTGCTGCCGGACGGGCTGGTCAGCATCGCTCTCGCCGCCTGGATCCTGCTGACGGCGCTCTACTGCTTCGCCAATGTCGGGATGAAGAGCGGCGACAATTACTTCGTCGGCTTCCCGGCAATCTGGAATGTCGTCGCCCTGTATCTCTGGCTGCTCGACCTCAACCCCTGGTTCAATGCGGCGGTGGTGGTGGCGCTGGGGCTGCTGACCTTCACCACGGCCAAGTTCCTGCACCCCTTTCGGGTCAAGGCGCTGATGCCGCTGAACATCGCGGTGACGACGCTCTGGCTGCTCTGCTGCGTCGCGCTGGTGGTGCTGGAGCCGGCGCGTCCGGGCTGGCTGTTCGGTCTGTGGCTGGCCACCTCGGTCTATTACGCCGCCGTCTGTGCCTGGCGGACCCTGCGCGGCCCCTGATCGCCTGACGTCCGGGCGGCGGGGGAACAGCTCCGCGTGGTGGGCGTTGCCTGGATGCAAATCCGGCATCGCACCAGAGGGGACCCCGCCTTGGCCGCAGACCATCCGATTCGGATCGGCACCGCCGGCTGGAGCATTCCCAAGATGTCCGCCCCGGCCTTTCCCGCCGACGGCACCCATCTGGAGCGCACCGCCCGCGTCATGGCGATGACGGAGGTGAACAGCAGCTTCTACCGCCCGCACAAGCCGGAGACCTGGGCGCGCTGGGCCGCCTCCACCCCGCCCGATTTCCGCTTCGCGGTGAAGCTGCCCAAGGCGATCAGCCACGAGGCCCGGCTGGTCGGCGCCGACGCCGCGCTGGAGCGCTTCCTGGCGGAGGCCGGGATGCTGGGCGACCGCTTCGGTCCGCTGCTGGTCCAGCTGCCGCCCAGCCTGCGCTTCGACCGCTCGGTCGCGGAGGATTTCTTCGCGCTGCTGCGCGCCCGCTTCGACGGCGACGTGGTGTGCGAGCCGCGCCATGCCTCCTGGTTCACCGACGAGGCGGACTCCCAGCTGGTCGCCCACCGCGTCGCCCGCGTCGCCGCCGATCCCGCCCCGGTTCCGGGAGCCGGCGAACCCGGCGGCTGGGACGGGCTGCGCTATTGGCGGCTGCACGGGTCGCCGGTGATCTACCGCTCGGCCTACGAGCCGGCGGTGCTGGACGCGCTGGCCGAGCGGCTCCTGGAGGAGGCGGCGCGGCGGCCGGTCTGGTGCGTCTTCGACAACACCGCCGACTTCCACGCGGCGGACGACGCGCTGGCGACGATGGCGCGGCTGCGGGGCCGGTCATAAGCGCCATTCTCTATCGGACGACCCCCCAGCACGACCGAGACAGTGCATTGTTGCAAGGCTATCCTGCCGCGAAATGCCCCGATAGGAGGGGCAACGACGTGCAGGCGGTGCGGTTATGGAGTTCGTCGTCCTACTGCTGATCTTCGGCTTCATCACCCACCGGCTGGACCGCCGGCTGAAGGCGCAGGAGGCGGAAATCGCCACGCTGCGCGGCAGGCTGGACAAGGCGCTGACCGGCGCCGTTCCCCTGCAGGCGGCCCCGTCCGTCGAAGCGGCCCCCGAGGCGTTGCCGGACGCGCAGCCGGCGGAACCGCTCCCCGAACCGGTCCTTGCCGCCGAAGCGGCTCCCCTGCCGGAAGAGACCGCGCAGCCGACTGCACCGGAACCGGTCACCCCGCCGCGGGCGGGCTGGCGCGAGCTGGAGGAATCGCTGGCCTCGCGCTGGCTGATCTGGCTCGGCGGCGGCACCATGGCGCTGGCGGCGGCCTTCTTCATCAAGCTGTCGGTCGAGCATGGCTGGCTCGGGCCGTCTGTGCGGGTGGCGCTGGGGCTGCTCGCCGGCTTCGGGCTGATGGTGGGCGGCGAATGGCTGCGCCGCCGGCCGGCCCAGCGCGCCGTCGCGGCGCTCCGCCCCGATTACGTGCCGCCGGCCCTGACCGCCGCCGGCCTGTTCACCGCCTTCGCCAGCGTCTATGGCGGCTTCGCCCTGTTCGGCCTGTTCGCGCCGCTGGTCGCCTTCGCGCTGCTGGCGGCGCTGTCGGTCGTCGGCATCGGGCTGTCGCTGCTGCAGGGGCCGTTCATCGCCGCGCTGGGGCTGCTGGCCGGCTATGTCTCCCCCCTTCTGGTGTCTACCGGCGACCCGGACGCCTGGGGCCTGTTCGCCTATCTGCTGGCGCTGAACGGGGCGGGCATGGCGGTGGTGCTGTATCGCCGCTGGCGCTGGCTCGGCTGGGGGGCGCTGGCCGGTGCCGCGCTCTGGCCGCTGCTGTGGATGATCGACCCGTGGAGCCGCGGCGACGCGCTGCCGACCGGCCTCTACCTGCTGCTGACCTCCGCCCTGTTCCTGGTTCCGGCCGTGCTGGGCGTGGTTGCGGGAACCGCGGAGGACCGGCTGGCGGAGCCGGCGCCCGCCACCGGCTGGCGAGCGGCGCTGCCCGACTGGATCCGGCGCAAGCAGCGCCATCCCGCCGACCGGCTGGCGATGATGGCGATGCGGCTGTTCGGCCTGCTGGTCGCCGCCGTCACCTGGCGCGCCGGGCATGACGCGGTGTCGCTGACCGTGCTGACCCTGTTCGCGCTTCTCGCCATGGCCGCCGGCCGGCGGACCGAGCGGATCGCCGGAGTCGCCTGGATCGCGGCGCTGACCGTGCTGCTGTCGCTGGCGCCCTGGAACCTGCCCTATGTGCCGTCCAGCCCGCCGCCGCTGACTGCGGAGGGCCAGCCGCTGATCGTCGCCGATCCGGCCGGCTATCCGGCGGCGGTCGTGCGCTTCCTGTGGGTGGCGGGCGGCTTCGCGGCGCTGTTCGGCATCGGCGGTTTCGCCGCGCTGTGGGGCGCCCGGCGGGCGGCGCTGTGGGCGTCGCTGTCGGCCCTGGTGCCGCTGACCCTGCTGACACTGGCCTACGCCCTGGTCGAGCCGCCGGAGACCGCCATCGGCTGGCCGGCGGCTGCGCTGGCCTTGGCCGCCCTGCTGGTCGCCGGCACCACGCCGCTGGCCCGCCACCGTCACCGGCCGGGCGCCGCGCTGGGCCTGGCTGCCTTCGCCGCCGGGGCGAGCGGCGCCATCGCCCTTGGCGCCACAATGACCCTGCAGGAGGCGTGGCTGACGGTGGCGCTGGCGATGCAGGTGCCGGTGCTGGCCTGGCTGGAGCGGCAGATGACCCTGCGCGAGCTGCGCGGCGTCGCCCTGCTGGTGGCGGCCGCCGTGCTGGTGCGGCTGGCGATCAACCCCTATGTGCTGGATTACGAAGGCTATGCCTGGATCGCCTATGGCTATGGCCTGCCGGCGCTGGGCTTCCTGCTGGCGGCGCGCCTGATGCGGACGGCGCCGGACGGGAGAGGTGACGATCTGGTGGTGATGGTGCTGGAGGCCGGCGCCCTGATCTTCACCACCCTGATGCTGTCGCTGGGCATCCATCGCTGGATGGCCGGCAGTCTGGAGGCGGAGCCGTCCGGCCTGGCGGAGGTGGCGCTGCACACCCTGTCCTGGCTCGGGCTTGCCCTGCTGCTCGCCGCCGACCGGCGGTGGAGCGCGCGGCCGGTGGCGGTGTGGGGCCGGCGTCTGCTGGTGCTGATGGCCGCCGCGACCACCGTCTTCCTGCATCTGCTGGGGCTGAACCCGCTGTGGAACGACGAGTGGGTGGGGACATGGCCGGTGGTCAACCGGCTGCTGCTGGCCTATGGCGCGCCGGCCGTGCTGCTTCTGCTCTATCTGTGGTACGACCCGCCGCCGTCGCGCAGCCTGCGGAGCGCCGCGCCGGTCCTGCCGATGCTGCTGATCGCCACCAACCTCGCGCTGGAGATCCGCCGCGCCTTCCAGGGGCCGATCCTGTCCGGCTACGACATGTCGGACGCCGAATGGTACGCCTATTCCGTCGGCTTCCTGCTGTTCGCGGTGGCGATGCTGGTGACGGGGATCCGCTTCGGCTGGGGCTGGATGCGCCATGCCGGGCTGGTGCTGGTTCTGGCGGTGGTCGCCAAGGTGTTCCTCAGCGACATGTCGGATTTGGAGGGGATGTACCGCGTCGCCTCCTTCCTCGGCCTCGGCGTCTCGCTGGTCGGCATCGGCTGGCTTTACCAGCGCCTTCTGCGCCCGCCCGCTGACAATCTGTTGGACCAACGGACTCATTGACAGACCGGGCGGGGAACGCTCCCATACGGTGAAGGATGGGCCGGGAAGGAACCCGGCCCCCGCCACCGGAGGAGCAGCGCCAGATGGACCGCGAGACGCACGGCAACGCCTATCCCATCCTTCCCGACGGCGAGGAGGGCTTCACCGTCGAGGCGGCGCGGATGAAGTTCGGCCCCGGCATACTGGCCGAGCTGGGCGGCGATGCGGTCTCGCTGGGCATGACGCGGGTGGCGCTGTTCACCGACCCGCGGGTTGCCGCAACCGCCCCCTTCGCCATGGCGCTGGAGTCGCTGAAGCGGGCGGGCGTCGATCCGGTGGTCTATGACCGCTGCCGGGTGGAGCCGACCAGCGCCTCCTTCCTCGACGCCGCCGATTTCGCGCGGGATGGCGGCTTCGACGGCTATGTCTCCATCGGCGGCGGATCGGTGATCGACACCGCCAAGGCGGCGAATCTCTACGCCACATACCCGGCCGACTTCCTCGCCTACGTCAACAAGCCGCTGGGGGAGGGCATCCCGGTGCCCGGCCCGGTCAAGCCGCACATCGCCTGCCCGACCACCTGCGGCACCGGCAGCGAGACCACCGGCGTCGCCATCTTCGACCATGTGGAAAAGCAGGTGAAGACCGGCATCTCGTCGCGCCATCTGCGGCCGAGCCTCGCCGTCGTCGATCCGCGCACCATCGACAGCCTGCCGCCCGGCGCCATCGCCGCCACCGGCTTCGACGTGCTGACCCACGCCATCGAGAGCCACACCGCGCGCCCCTTCCGCTCCCGCCCGCGCCCGGACTCGCCGACGGCCCGCCCGCCCTACCAGGGCGCGAACCCGTGGTCGGACATCGGCAGCCTGCAGGCGATCCGGCTGGGCGGGCAATGGCTGGAACGGGCGGTCAACGACCCCGACTGTGCAGAGGCGCGCGACGCGCTGATGTTCGCGGCGACACTGGCCGGTCTGGCCTTCGGCAATGCCGGCGTCCACATCCCGCACGCCATGTCCTATTCGGTGGCCGGGATGAACCACAGCTTCACCGCGACGGGATACGAGACGGTGGACCCGATGGTGCCGCACGGCATCTCGGTGGTCCTGAACGCCCCCGCCGCCTTCCGCTTCACCGGCCCCGCCGCTCCCGAAGCGCATCTGTGCGCCGCCGAGGCGCTGGGGGCGGACACGCGCGGCGCTGTGCCGGAGGATGGCGGCGAACTGCTGGCGACCCGGCTGATCTCGATGATGCGGGCGACCGGGCTGCCGAACGGGTTGTCGGCGCTGGGTTACGGCGAGGCCGACATCCCCGGTCTGGTCAAGGGAGCCGCCGCCCAGCAACGCCTGCTGACCATCGCCCCGCGCCCAGTGTCGGAGGACGACCTGCGCGGGCTGTACGCGGATGCGATGCGTTATTGGTGAGGGGCTGGGGCCGCGCTGCTTTCGAGCTTGGTGAGGGTGGCGCGGGCGGTGGCGAGGTTGTCGGTTGCCAGGGTGATGTGATAGGGAGCGTTCAGGTGGGTGAACATTTCCAGGGCTGCCTCTTGGGCGGTGACCGCCTGTCTGGCGCTGTCCATGTCGCGGGTCTGTTCGGCCAGCGCCCGCAGGGCGTTGCCCATGTTGCTCTGCGTCATCGCCCAGTGGAGGGGAACGCGGTCGCGTGTGTACTCGAGCAAGGCGTTGTTGTAGGCGTCCACGGCCTGCCGCAGCCCTGTACTGTCGCCGTCGCGCTCCCCGAAACTTTGGAGGGCGGCTCCGAGATTGTTCTGCGTCATCGCCCAGTCGAGGGGAACGCGGTCGCGTGTGTACTCGAGCAAGGCGTTGTTGTAGGCGTCCACGGCCTGCCGCAGCCCTGTACTGTCGCCGTCGCGCTCCCCGAGCCTTCGGAGGGCAACTCCGAGATTGTTCTGCGTCATCGCCCAGTCGAGGGGAACGCGGTCGCGTGTCCGCTCGAGCAAGGCGTTGTTGTAGGCGTCCACGGACTGCCGCAACTGTGCGCTGTCGCCATCGCGCTCCCCGAGAATGCTGAGGGCGTTTCCGAGATTGTTCTGCGTTATCGCCCAGTCGAGGGGGACGCGGTCGCGTGTCCACTCGAGTAAGGCGTTGTTGTAAGCGTCCACGGCCTGCCGCAGCCGTGTACTGTCGCCGTCGCGCTCCCCGAGACTCAAGAGGGCGTTTCCGAGATTGTTCTGCGTCATCGCCCAGTCGAGGGGAACGCGGTCGCGTGTCCGCTCGAGCAAGGCGTTGTTGTGGGCGTCCACGGCCTGCCGCAGCCGTATACTGTCGCCGTCGCGCTCCCCGAGACTAGTGAGGGCTAATCCGAGATTGTTCTGAACGCGCGCCCATAGTGTGGCGTGGCTGTCGCGCGATGGCATTGCCTCGCGGTAGCGGGCGATGGCGGCCAGGAGGGCGTTGTTGTCGCCCCGCTCGTCGCCATGCTGCCGAAGGGCGTCGGCGGAATCGGTGAGATAGTTGCCGCGACCCTCCGTATCCCCGGTTGGCAGCAGATTGGCGGCGGCGAGGAAATGGTCGGCGGCGGCGCGGTGGTCGGAACGCAGGGCGCTCAGCCGCGCACGTTCGGCGCGGGTGGCGGCTTGACGGCGGGCAAGATCGTCGACATTGGCCTGCGCCTTGGCGCGGGCGGCGGCCTGGGCGTTTTCCAGCGTGACCAGCAGGCGTTCGGCGTGATCGTAATCACCCTTTTCAATGGAGATTCGGGCCTCGGCCAGTGTCGGGCGGTCATCCGGGCCGGCGGATTGCTCCAGCGCGGTGAGGCGGTCCACCATCTCGCGGTATTGCAGGGCGATGCTGGTCAGTTTGGCGGTGAGCTGTTCGGGGGGAACCTGTTCGTGCCGCAGGATGGTGAAGAAGGAGGTCAGCGCCTCCCGGCTGATCGTGCCGAACTGGTCGGCGACGGCGATGGCCTTCGCTTCGGAGCTTGCGGACAGGTCGCGCACGCCCGCGAAGATGGCGGCGATCTGGTCCGGCGTCGCACCGTGGTTCGTCGTGATCGTGTTGCCGGTCATCGATTCGCCGGTGCTGGCGCCGCCGGTGCTGGCGCTGACGTGGGTGCCGCCGGTCTGGTCCGGTGCTGGCGCTTTGGATTTGCGCTGCCAAAGCCAGCCACCCGCACCGCCCGTGAGAGTCAGAACGGCCAGCACTGCGGACAGGGCTCCCGCATTCTGCTCGGCATTGAGCCATGCCCAGATCGTTCCGGCGAATATGGAAAGCGTATCGGTCATAACAACGCGCAGTCAGGGGGAGGATTGCGCGCATCGTGTCATGTGGGTGGAGTGTCCCGCAAGCGAGGCGTGTTGCGTGTTCCCGCAGTTTTGGCAAAGCGTGATCCATCCCCTCTCCCCCCCGCTTTCGCGCAAACGAAGTTTGCGCTGTCGCGGCAGGCGGACCAAAGGTCCGCTGAGAGCGGGGAGAGGGTTAGGGTGAGGGGGACGCGTGGCGGCCTTTCACCGAGAATCCACCATGTGCATCCCCCTCACCCCGACCCTCTCCCCGGGGGGCTATGGCATTCACACAATTCCAGGCATCGCTAAGCTTCTGAGATAAAAGGAACTTTGCGTCATCCCCGCGAAGGCGGGGATCCAGGAAACTCCGCAGATCAGCGGCGTATGTGGCTGGATTCCCGCCTTCGCGGGAATGACGGCCGACAAAGTTGCTTTATTTCAACGTCTTAAGTGACGCTAAGATGTGTGAATGCCATAGCTCCCCGGGGGGAGGGGGGATGGTGCCCGTTTTTCCTGCTGGCTGTTGCCCGCGACACCCGCTCGTTATAGGAATAATACCCTATATCCGTGCGGAGTCCCCATGCCCCCCGTTGCCCGGTTTCCCACCCCGTTCACCGCTCCCCGCCGCCCTCGCGCGGCCGGCGTGGAACACCTGAACAGGGTCCGGAAAACCGTTTCACGGTGTTTCAAACGTTCCATCCACCCCCGCGAAACAGGGGTGCCAACCTCAGAACTGTTCCTCGCTCAGCGCCATCACCGTGTTGCGGGCGCTGGCGATGGTCGGCAGCAGGGCGGGGGCGGTCGCCAGAACCTGCTCGGCGTAGAAGCGCGCGACGATCAGCTTGGTTTCCAGGAAGGAGGCGTTGGCGCCGGGCTGGCGCAGGCCCTCCATCGCCTTCATCGCCGAACGCGCCAGCATCCAGCCGCCGGCCACACTGCCCCACAGCTTCAGATACGCCACCGCACCGGCCGCGGCGCCCTGCAGGTCGCCCTCCGCCTGGGTCGCGACCATCCAGTCGATGGCCTTGTCCAGCGCGTCCAGCCCGGCCGACAACTCGGCCCGGATCACGGCGAGGTCGTCGCCGGGGGCCGCACCCAGCTCCTCCACCGTCGCCCGCATGTCGGCGACGAAGGCACGGGCGGCGGCCCCCTTGTCGCGGCCGGTCTTGCGGAAGGTCAGGTCGTTGCCGTGGATGCCGTTGGTGCCCTCATAGATCGGGGTGATGCGCGCATCGCGGTAATGCTGGGCCGCACCCGTCTCCTCGATGAAGCCCATGCCGCCATGGATCTGCACGCCGGTGGAGGCCACCTCGCAGCCGATGTCGGTCGACCACGCCTTGACGATGGGGGTCAGCACGTCGACCCGCGCGGTGGCCGCGGCCCGCACCGCCGGATCCTCGTGGTGGCGGGAGATGTCGAGCTGCGTGCCGGCATAGAGCGCCAGCGCCCGCGCCGCCTCGGTCTTGGCGCGCATGTCCAGCAGCATGCGGCGCACGTCGGGATGCTTGATGATGGCGACGCCGGCGCCCTTCGGATCGGCCAGATCCTTGCTCTGCACGCGGCTCCTGGCATAGTCGCGAGCCTGCTGATAGGCGCGCTCGGCAATCGCCACGCCCTGGATGCCGACGCCGAGCCGGGCGTTGTTCATCATCGTGAACATGTATTCGATGCCGCGGTTCTCCTCGCCGACGAGATAGCCGATGGCGCCCTCGTCGTCGCCATAGGCCATCACCGCGGTCGGGCTGGCCATGATGCCCAGCTTGTGCTCCAGGCTGGCGCAGCGCAGGTCGTTGCGCTGGCCGGGGGTGCCGTCGGGCTTGGGCAGGAACTTCGGCACGATGAACAGGCTGATGCCCTTGATGCCGGCCGGGGCGTCGGGCAGGCGGGCCAGCACCAGATGGACGATGTTCTCCGTCAGGTCATGCTCGCCATAGGTGATGAAGATCTTCTGGCCGGTGATGCGATAGCTGCCGTCGTCCGCCCGCACCGCCTTGGTCCGCACCGCGGCAAGGTCGCTGCCCGCCTGCGGTTCGGTCAGGTTCATCGTCCCGGTCCATTCGCCGGAGATCATCTTCGACAGGTAGACCGCCTTCTGCTCGTCGCTGGCATGCTCGGTCAGCAGATCCACCGCGCCCTGGGTCAGCAGCGGGCACAGGCCGAAGGACAGGTTGGCGGCCTGCCACATCTCGTTCACCGCGAAGGCGACGGTCCAGGGCAGGCCCTGCCCGCCATACTCTGGCTCGAAGGGCAGGCTGTTCCAGCCCGCTTCGGTGAACTGGCCGTAGGCCTCCTTCCAGCCGGTGGCGGTGCGGACGACGCCGTTCTCCAGCTTCGCGCCCTCCTTGTCGCCGACCCGGTTCAGCGGGGCGAGCACGCCGGAGGCGAATTTGCCGGCCTCTTCCAGGATGGCGTCGACCAGATCGGGGGCGGCGCTGTCGCAATGGGGCAGGGCGGCGATGGCGTCGAGGCCCACCACCTCGTTCAGGACGAAGCGCAGATCGTCGACCGGAGCGGTGTAGGTCATGGCGGGGCGGTTCTCCCAAGGCAGATTTATAGGGGAAAGATTGTTTGGTTTACCTATACGTTAACATACAGCATCGGATGGCGCTTGGCGAGAGGGCGGGATGCCGCGTGGTTAAGGCTAGGCCCGCCACACGGCGCCATCAAGTCCCCACCTGATTGGCACGGCGTCTGCATAGGAGTGTCCGCCTCCCACCGGGGCCTTCACACGGGGATCGACCCATGACCTACGCTTCCGCCCTCGGCAATCCCAGCGACACCGCCGCCCAGCAGGCCCGCGCATCCCGCGGCCCGGCCAATGTGGAGGCCGCCGTTCGCAATGCCAGCGCCAGGACAGGGGTCGATTTTTCCTACCTCATGGAAAAAGCTGCCGTGGAGAGCGGCTATCGCACGGACATAAAGTCCTCCTCCTCGTCGGCGACGGGGCTCTACCAGTTCATCGACAGCACCTGGCTGCAGACGATGAAGGAGCATGGCGCCGACCATGGCTATGGCAAATACGCCAATGCCATCCAGACCCGCAGCGACGGCCGCCCCTATGTCGCCGATCCGGCGATGAAGAAGGAGATCCTGGAGCTGCGCAAGGATCCGACCGCCTCGGCCCTGATGGCGGCGGAATACACCCGCGGCAACAAGGAGTATCTGGAGGAGACGGTGGGCGGCAAGATCGGCTCGACCGAGCTGTACATGGCCCACTTCCTGGGGGCCGGCGGCGCGTCGAAGTTCCTGAACGCGATGCAGGAGAATCCCGGCCGCACCGCCCGCGACGTCTTCCCCGATGCCGCCGCCGCCAACAAGAACGTCTTCTACGACAAGGCCACCGGCAAGGCGAAGTCGCTGAAGGAAATCTACGACCGCTTCGCCACCAAGTTCTCGGAGAACCCGCTGGCCAGCTTCGCCCCGGCCCAGGTGGCGACCGACGCCGTGCGCAAGCAGGACATGCCGGACGGTTTCACCACCCAGGTGCCGATGGCCCCGGCCAAGGCGCTGAACGGCACGCCGCTGTCGATCTATCAGGTGCTGGCGCTGAACGCGCTGGAGACGCCGGACGAGGTCGACAGCATCAGCGGCCGCCCGGCCCGCCTGCGCGACAAGGAGAACCGCCGCATGCGCGAGGAGCCGGTGCGGACCGACCAGACGGCGGACACCGGCGTCGCCATGGGCTTCGGGCTGGGGTTGGGCCGGATCGTCGGCTCCGAATCGGCGACGCCGGTCGCCTCCGCAACCGCGGGCGCCGCCGGCAAGGATGCCGTGACCAAGGCGGCTTGAGCGGGGCGGCAGGAGGTGGAGAGGGGCAAAATGCCCTACGCTGGCGCTTTGACTTGACGGCCGGATGGGTGCAAGGTCGCGCCGTTTTTTGGCGCTCACCCCTCAGGACCGATCATGAGCAACCAGCAGCCCGCCGTCACCTTCGAGGAAATCCGCGCGCTCGTGCGCAACCTGCCCGGCCCCGACCTGGAGGCCGGCACCGCGGCCCTCCAGCGCGAACGGCAGCTGACCAAGCCCGCTGGCTCGCTCGGCCGGCTGGAGGAGATCGCGCAGTGGATGGCGACCTGGCAGGGCCAGCACCCGGCCGAGCTTCGCCGCCCGCGCGTCGCCGTCTTCGCCGGCAACCATGGCGTGGCCGCCCGCGGCGTCTCGGCCTTTCCGGCCGAGGTGACGGTGCAGATGGTCGCCAACTTCCAGAATGGCGGTGCCGCGGTCAACCAGCTCTGCGAGGTGGCCGACGCCGACCTGCGCGTCTACGAGCTGGACCTGGAGAACCCGACCGCCGACTTCACCCAGGGTCCGGCCATGGGTGAGGAGGAATGCTGCCGCACCATGGCCTACGGCATGATGGCGGTTGAGATGGGCGTCCAGCTGCTGGCGCTGGGCGAGATGGGCATCGCCAACTCGACCTCGGCGGCGGCGATGTGCCTCGCCCTGTTCGGCGGCGAGGCGGCCGACTGGACCGGTCGCGGCACCGGCATCGACGATGCCGGCCTTGCCCGCAAGATCGCTGCGGTGGAGGCTGGCGTCGCCGCCAACCCGCAGGCCAAGGACGACCCGTTCGAGGCGCTGCGCTGCCTGGGCGGCTACGAGTTCGCCGCCATCGCCGGCGCCATCCTGGCCGCCCGCGTCGCCCGTGTGCCGGTTCTGCTCGACGGCTTCGCCTGCACCGCCGCCGCCGCCGTGCTCTACAAGGCCGACCGCCGCGCGCTCGATCACTGCATGGTCGCCCACCGCTCGGTCGAGCCGGGCCACACCCGCCTGATGCAGGCCATCGGCAAGGAGCCGCTGCTCGATCTCGGCATGCGGCTGGGCGAGGGCTCCGGTGCCGCGCTGGCGATCAACATCGTGAAGTCCGCCGTCGCCTGCCACGCCGGCATGGCGACCTTCGCCGACGCGGGCGTCAGCACTCAGGGGTAACGATGGGTACGGATGGTGTGGGGGCGGCTTTCGCCCTCACAACATCCCGTCCGCCAGATCGCTGATCGCCGCCGACAGGAACAGGTCCAGCATCACCAGGGCCGCCGCGGCCAGCCCCGACAGCGACAGGGCGGTGCGCAGAACGAACCACTGGTAGGTCAGCATCGCCATCATCACGCCGAAGACCAGCGCTTCCGACATGCCGGACGGCAGCAGACCGCTGGCGGACAGAACGATGGCCGGCAGGTAGATCGCCATCTGCACCACGGCCGACCAGTTGTAGGCGGTCAGCGCGCCGGGATAGAGCTCCTCCTTGCCCAGCAGCGCCGATATGCGGAACAGGGCGAGCGGGAAGGCGGTCCAGCTGACGACATAGGCGATGCCCTCCACCGTCACCAGCTGCAGCACCGGGGTGCCGTCCAGCTGGTCCCACAGCCGGATCGCAAGCAGCAGGGCGTAGGCCGGCAGCACCACCAGCGCCGCATAGAAGGAGTTCAGCGCTCCCTCGGGAGTGCGGTCGAAGAACTCCATCCCCGTCCGGTCGAAGCGGGCCAGCCGCCAGGCGCCGGTCAGCGCGGACAGGATGGCGGGGGTGGTCAGCGGCATCATGGTGTCCCGGTTGGAAGACTCACCCGGCAAGGCGCGTGAACACGCCCTTCAGGATGGCCTCGTAGATGTCCGTCAGCCGGCGGAGATCCTCCACCGAACAATATTCGTCGACCTTGTGCATGGTCTGGCCGACCAGCCCGAACTCCACCACCGGGCAGACATTCTTGATGAAGCGGGCGTCCGACGTGCCGCCGGTGGTCGAGTATTCGGGACGGCGTCCGGTCACCCCCTCCACCGCCTCGGCCACCAGCTCGGTCAGCGGACCGGGCGGGGTGACGAAGCTGTCGCCGGAGCAGTAGACCTCCAACTCATAGGCGCCGCCGATGGAATCGAAGGTGCGGCGCAGCCACGCCTCGATGCCGGCCGGGGTGTGGGCGTCGTTGAAGCGGATGTTGAAGGTCGCCTTGCCCTGGGCGGGAATGACGTTTGTCGCCGTGTTGTCGACATCGATGGTGGTCAGCGCCAGGGTGGAGGGCTGGAAATGCGCTGTCCCCTCGTCCATCGGGTGTTCGGTGATGGCGGCCAGCATGCGAACCAGCCGCGGCAATGGGTTGTCGGCCAGATGGGGGTAAGCGACATGGCCTTGCGCGCCGAACACGGTCAGGAAGCCGGTCAGGCTGCCGCGCCGGCCGATCTTGATCATGTCGCCGAGAGCCTTGGGGTTGGTCGGCTCCCCCACCACGCAGGCGTCGATGCGCTCGCCGCGCTCGGCCATCCAGTCCAGCACCTTGCGGGTGCCGTTGATCGCCACCCCTTCCTCGTCGCCGGTGATCAGCAGGCTGATGGAGCCGGCGGGCGGGCCGTCCTGCAGCCGGCGCGACACGGCGGCGACGAAGGCGGCGATGGCGCCCTTCATGTCCACCGCACCGCGGCCGAACAGGCGTCCGCCCATCACCTCGCCGGCGAAGGGATCGACCGTCCAGCCCTTGTCCCCCGGCGGAACCACGTCGGTGTGGCCGGCGAAGCAGAAATTGGGACCGCCGGTGCCGAGCCGGGCATAGAGGTTCTCCACCGGCTCCGTTCCCTCCTGCTGGAAGCGCAGGCGGTGGCAGGTGAAGCCCATCGGCGCCAGCGCCGCCTCCAGCACGGCCAGCGCACCATCGTCGCGCGGCGTGACGCTGGGGCAGCGGATGAGGTCCTGGGCGAGGGCGATGGGGTCGATGGTCATGGGCTGTCCGGTTCGCAAGTCATGGTCCCTCTCCCGCCTTTCGCACAAACTTCGTTTGTGCTGACGGCGTCAGGCGGATCGAAGATCCGCCGAGAGCCCCGGGAGAGGGAAGGGGACCACCGCAAAGCGGTGGGAAGGGTAAGGGGTGAATCAAGGATCAGAAATCCATGTCCGGGTAGCCCCTCACCCTCCCCACTTTGTGGGTCCCCTCCCTCTCCCGGGGCGGGAGAGGGCCTATAAGCCGATCAGTCGCGCAGCAGGTCGTTGATCGCGGTCTTCGAGCGGGTCTTCTCGTCGACGCGCTTGATGATGACGCAGCAGTACAGGCTCGGGCCGGGGGTGCCGTCCGGCAGCGGCTTGCCGGGCAGCGAGCCGGGGACCACGACCGAATAGGCCGGGACGCGGCCCATGAAGACCTCGCCGGTGTGGCGGTCGATGATCTTGGTCGAGGCACCGATGTAGCAGCCCATGGAGATGACCGCACCTTCCTCGACGATCACGCCCTCGACGACTTCCGAACGGGCGCCGATGAAGCAGTTGTCCTCGATGATGACCGGGTCGGCCTGCAGCGGCTCCAGCACGCCGCCGATGCCGACGCCGCCCGACAGGTGGACGTTCTTGCCGATCTGGGCGCAGGAGCCGACGGTGACCCAGGTGTCGACCATGGTGCCGCTGTCGACATAGGCGCCGACATTGACGAAGCTGGGCATCAGGATGACGCCGGGGGCGACATAGGACGACTTGCGGGCGATGGCGCCGGGCAGGGCGCGGAAGCCGGCGTTCTGGAACTGGCCTTCGCTCCAGCCCTCGAACTTCGGCGGCACCTTGTCGTACCAGGAGGAGCCGCCGGGGCCGCCGGGGATCATCTCGTTGGCGTTCAGGCGGAAGGACAGCAGCACCGCCTTCTTCAGCCACTGGTTGACCTTCCAGCCATCGGCGGTCTTCTCCGCGACGCGCAGGTCGCCGGCATCCAGCGCGTCCAGCGCCGCGTTCACGGCGTCGCGGACGGAACCGGTGGTGGCGGTGGTGAGATCGGCCCGGTTTTCCCAGGCGGCGTCGATGGTGGCCTGCAGGCTGGCGTGGCTCATGGCGCGGTCGTTCTGCTGTCGATTGTCCAAGGGACGGCACCATGGAGCCGCATCGCGCCCGCTGTCAACCGTACCCGCGGCCGAAAATAGCCGCTTTGCGACAAAGCCCTACAGGCCCGCAACGCCGGCCAGCCAGGACGGCAGGTCGTCCACGGTGTGGTCGATATGGACCCCGGCGCCGACGCCGGCCTTCTCATACTCCTGCTCGCCGCGGACCCAGACTGTGGTCATGCCCAGCGCGTGGGCGGGGGCGAGGTTGCGGGCGATGTCCTCCACCATGCAGGCGTCGGCGGGGTTGACGCCGTGGCGCTCCACCAGGGTGGCATAGGGGCGGGGGTCGGGCTTCGGCACATAGCCGGCCGCGGTGATGTCGAACACCGCCTCGAACCGGTCGATGATGCCGAGCCGGCCGGCGACGTTCTCCGCATGGCGGACCGAGCCGTTGGTGTAGATGATCTTGCGGCCGGGAAGCCGGTCGAGCGCGTCGGCGAGCTGGGCGGAGGGCTGGACGCCGGTGACGTCGATGTCGTGGACATAGTCCATGTAGGCCACCGGATCAACGTCGTGCTCGCTCATCAGGCCGCGCAGCGTCGTGCCGTAATCGCGGAAGAACTGCTTCTGCCGCACCCTGGCCTCGTCCATGCCGATGTTGAAATGCGCGGCGATGAACTCGTTGATGCGGAGGTCGACCTGGGCGAACAGGTTGCAGGACGCCGGGTAGAGCGTGTTGTCGAGATCGAAGATCCACACCGCGCGGTCCCGCAGCGCGGAAGGGAGCTTGGTGGCGGGGGCGGGCGCCGGTGCGGCGGGAGAGGTCGGGGCGGTCATTCCCGAAGAATGGGGCCGATGCCGGCCGGCCGCAAGCCGCTTCACAAGGTCGCAGCCTGCCGATGGTGCCTTTCTCCGGGCGGGGCAATGCGGAGTTCTCCGCCTCGTTGGTTGATTGAAGATTAACCTCTAAAGGGGTAGCATGACCGGACTCTGCAATGCTTTGCAGCCTAAGGTTTCTGCCTCCGCCCGTTTCGTGGATTGCCCATCTGGGATCGCCGTGGACCTTCTTCTGACCACCGGTACCTCCGCCTCTCCCTCCGCCGCCACCGGCGGCCAGACCGGCCCCGTGACGCTTGTCGCGCTTTATCCCGGCCCGGCTCTGCGGCTGGACTCGGCCCTGGCCATCGCCGAAGCCAATGCGGAGGCGGAGGACATGATGGACAGCGATCCGCGCTGGCTGCCCGATCTCCGCGGCTGGCTCACAGCATCCAGCGTGGCGCCGGGCCTGCGCTCGGTGCCGGTGGAGTCGTTGCGCGGAATCATGATCGTCGAATGGGCGGGCGTGCCGCTGCCGGACGGCGGCTTCCTTCTGCTGGGCCGCGACGACACGCTGGAACGGCAGCTGCGCCATACGCTGACCGAATCCCGCCGCCGCTACAAGGATCTGGTGGAGGTCTCCTCCGACTTCGCCTGGGAGACGGGCCCCGACGGCACCTTCGTCTTCGTCAGCCACAAGGGCGCCCTGGGGTATCCGGCCGACGCGCTGATCGGCCGCGACCCGCGCAGCCTCGCGCTGGAGGAGGCGGAAGACCTGCCGATGCCCTTCGACTGCCGCCGCCCGGTCGACCAGACGGAGCTTTGGCTGAAGAGCGCCGACGGCACGCCGGCCTGCATCGTCGCCTCCGCCCTGCCGCTGTTCGGGCAGCAGGGCGACTGGATCGGCGCCCGCGGCGTCTGCCGCGACGTGACGGATCAGGTGCTGCGCTCCAACGAGCTGGCGCGCATCCGGAACCGCGAAAGGCTGCTGGGCCATATCGTCCACACCCTGCGCGACCGCCTGGACGCCGCGGAGGCGCTGGCCGTGGCCGCGACCGAGACGGCGCGGGCGCTCAGCGCCGACGGTTGCCGCATCTACCGGGCGGAAGAGGGGAGTGGGGAGGGCGACCGCGTCGCCCTGTCGCTGGTGGCGGAATTCGGGGCCGAACTGCCCGAGGTGGGCACCGCTCTGCTCGACCGCATTGCCAACGGCGAGGGGCTGGTGGCCGACCGGCTGGGCGACATCCAGCTGATCGGCGAGCGGACGGAATACCGGCAGGCGGTGAACGGCGCCTTGCTGGTCTGGCGCGCCGGAGATTCCGAACCCTGGGACGACGACGACCGGCAGCTGATGTCGGGCGTGGCCGACCATATCGGCATCGCGCATGCCCATCTCGCCTATCAGGAGCGGCTGCGTCGCCTGTCGGAACGCGACGGGCTGACCGGGCTGTTCAACCGCCGCACCTTCTTCGAACGGCTGGAGGAATCGATCTCGCGGCCGGACAGCGGCCCGTCGGCCCTGCTCTATGTCGACCTCGACAACTTCAAGGCGGTCAACGACCTGCACGGTCACCAGCAGGGCGACACGGTCCTGAAGGCCATCGGCACGCTGCTGACCACCGGGGTGCGGCCGGGCGACCTGCCGGGCCGGCTGGGCGGCGACGAGTTCGTCCTGTGGCTGGGCCGCACCGACGAGGCGAAGGCCCGCGTCGTCGCCGAACGGCTGCTGAAGGGCATGCGCGAACTGGCCCACCTGTCGGCCAGCCCTGAGAAGCCGCTGGGCCTGTCGATCGGCATCGCCGTCCACATTCCCGGCCGCGGCGAGACGGTGCGGGAGTTGACCGACCGTGCCGATGCCGCCATGTACGACGCCAAGAAGAGCGGCAAGGGCCATTATGCCCTGGCCCCCGCCTATCGGGCGGTCCCCGAGGTGTCTTCTTCCGATGTTCCCGCCGCGGAGCCCGCACCGTGACCCCGCCTGCCGCACAGCGTCCCGAAGCGCTCGACCCTGCCGACTACGAGTCCGCCAAGCGGATGGTGCAGAGCCAGGATCCGGCGATCCGCCGGAAGGTGGCCGAACATCCCAAGACCCGGCCGGAGCTGCTGTATTTCCTCGCCGCCGACGCCGCGGCGGAGGTGCGGCGCGCCATCGCGACAAACGCCGGGACCCCGCGTCAGGCCGATTTGCTGCTGGCCAAGGACCGCGAGGTCATGGTGCGTCAGGCGGTGGCGCAGAAGATCGCCCGCCTGCTGCCCGAACTGTCGGCCGATCAGGCGATCCAGATCGAGCGGCTGACCGTGGAGTGTCTGGAGACGCTGGCCCGCGATCAGGCGACGGAGGTGCGCGGCATCCTGGCCGAGGCGCTGAAGGACCTGCCCAACGCCCCGCACGGCGTGATCAACCGGCTGGCCCGCGACGTGGAGCTGTCGGTCTGCGGCCCGGTGCTGCAGCATTCACCGATCCTCACCGAAGAGGATCTGACCGACATCATCATGAAGGGGCCGGTGCGGGGCGCGATGACCGCCATCGCCAGCCGGCAGAACGTTACGGCGTCGGTCGCCGACGCCATCGCCCGGTCGGACGACGAGGCGGCGGTGACGGCGCTGCTCGGCAACCCGTCGGCCCAGATCCGGGAGGAGACGCTCGACCGCATCCTCGATCAGGCGCCGCAGCACGAGCCCTGGCATTCGCCGCTGGTCCGCCGTCCACGCCTGCCGGCGCGCGCGGTGGCGCGGCTGGCCAGCTTCGTCGCCGACAATCTGCTGAAGGTTCTGCAGGACCGGGACGATCTTGACCCTGCCGCCGCGCGCAATCTGGTGGAGGCGGTGCGCCAGCGGGTGGGGCAGGCCGGTGCCGGCGCCGCGCCCGGCCTGCCGCTCGGGCCGGTCGATTTCGGTGAGGAGGCGGTCGGCGGTGCCGCCGCCGGACCGGAAAAGCCGGTGGAACGCCCCAGCGACAAGGCGGCACGCCTGAACAAGGAAGGCAAGCTGACCGAGAAGCTGATCGAAGGATCGATGGTGGAGGGCGACCGCGCCTTCGTCATGGCGGCGCTGGCGGAGTTGTCGCAGATCGAGTTGGCGGTGGTCGACCGCATCGTCGCCACCCATGCGCCGCGCGCCGTCACCGCCCTGGTGTGGCGTGCCGGGCTGACCATGCGCTTCGCCCGGCAGGTGCAGTTGCGGCTCGCCCAGATTCCGCCAAAAACGGCGCTTAATGCTCGCGACGGCACGCACTATCCGATGACCGATGAAGAGATGCGCTGGCAGCTCGAATTCTTCGGCGTCGAGGCGAAGGCGTGACGTTCCGTCCCCTATCCGGTTCTTGTGGTATGCGTGTCGCTTTTCTTGCCTTTTTCGTCATCCTCATCGCCGCCGCCACCAGCTTCGCCGCCCCGCCGCGCGAGACGCCGGAGGAGCGGGCGGTCGCCGCGACCTTCGACGCCGCCCGGACCGCGCTGGCCGAAAGGCGCGGGTCGGCGGTGATCCCGCTGCTCACCCGCAACTCGGTCAAGACACTGGAGTCGGTGCGCGATGCCGCCCGCCAGCCCGGCGAGGCGCCGCTGCAGAGGCTGGAACCGGCGGAACGTTTCGCCGCCATGGGGCTGCGCCGCTATCTCGGCCCGTCGGACCTGCGCCGCATGTCGGTCGGCGACATCGCCAACCATGCGCTGAAGGCCGGATGGCTCGGACCCAACGTCATCTCCCGCAGTTCGCTGGGGCCGGTGCGGGTGAAGGGCGACCGGGCCTCGGGCCTGCTGATGGTCGACAACCGGCCGGCGCTGGTCCCCGCCGATTTCGTGCGCGAAGGCGGGGCGTGGCGCATCGACCTCGCCAGCGTCTTCACCTTCGGCAGCCAGATGCTGAAGGGCTTCGCCGCCATGTCCGGCAAGGATGAGACGGCCTATATCGACGACCTGCTGAACAGGCTGCCGGCCAAACCGGGGGCCACGACGCTCCGCTGAGGCGGGAATAGGACCATTCCGTTCCGCCGCGGCCATCCGCCCGGTTGCGGGCTTCCCATCCGTTGCGTAGACTCGCGCCCGCTTCCACCAAGTGTTGGCGCCGACGATGACCGCACCGGAAGAGACCAGTTCCTCACCAGCCGCCGGCCGGACCGTGCCCTGCGGCGCCCGTTTCCGTGCCGCGGTTCTGGAGCTTGCCGCCATGCGCGGGGTCGGGGTGCCGTTGCTTCTGGCCGCCTCGCTGCTGCTGGCACCGGAGGGGGGCGCCGATCCGGGCCTGCGCGACTCTGATGGGGAAGCGGTTCTTGAGGTGGGGAAAACCGACGCTTCCGATGCCGCGATCCGCAAGGCGCTGGCCATGGCGCTGGCGCTGTCCGATCCCGGCGCCCGTATCCTGCCGGGCGAGGATGTTCGCCGGCTGGAAGCGGCGGTCGAGACGCTGGGCTACCGCAACAAGACGCTGGCCCATGCGCTGCAGCGGTTGTCCTTCCAGCCGCTGGACGGCCGCATCACCGACGTGCGCGACGCCGCGCAGCTGTTCGGCTTCGTCAATGAATGGTGTTTCGACGAGGATCAGGTCCGGCGGCGATTCCGCGAACTGGCGCCGGTCTACCACCCGGATACCGGGATCGTCGCCTGCCGCGAGCGGATGGGCCAGTTGATCGACGCCCGCAACCTGCTGGTCCACCATGTCCGCAACGTCTATGGCTCCGGCGACTGGATGGGGAGGCGCGGCGGGCCTTCTGCGTGAGTTGAGCTTCAGCGCTCCAGCCCGATCGCCTCCTCGACGATCGCCTGGTCCAGCTTGGCCCCGTCCAGGACCGCGCCGGTCAGGTCGGCCCCGGTCAGGTCGGCTTCGCTCAGATCGGCCCCGGTCAGGTCGGCACCCGCCAGATTGGCGCCGGCGAGATTGGCTTTGCGCAGATCGGCCTTGCAGAGCAGCGCCATGCCCAACCGGGCCCGCTGCAGGTTGGCGCGCCAGATGTGGCCGCTCATGGTCTGGATATGGACGGGGCCGAGCTGGACGCCGGTCAGGTTGGCGCCGGTCAGGGTGGCCCGCTCGAAATTCACGCCGCGCAGATCGGCGTTCGACAGATCGGCCTTTCGCATGTCGGCCAGAGACAGGTCGGCTATCGCCATTGCCGCGCCTGTCAACCTGGCGCCGCGCAGCGCGATGCATTGCAGGATGGCCGCGGACAGGTTGATGCCGTCCAGCTTCCGCCCCGACAGGTCGAGCGCGGACAGGTCGGCGCGCTTGCCGGACTTGCCGCCGCTGTCGATCCAGGACAGATGCTCCACCAGGATGTCGCGCAGGTCGTCGTCCGGATTCTCCAGCGTCTTCGCCAGAACCGCCGCCTGGATGTTGGGGGAACGCAGCTGGGCCGCGTCCAGGATGGCGCCGATCAGCGTGGCGCCGCTGAAATTGGTGCGGTTGATGGCGCAGCCGGTCATCACCGCTCCCGACAGCCGGGCGCCCGAGAGGTTCGCCTCCGTCAGGTCGGCGTCGGTCAGGTCGCAGCCGGTCAGGTTGGAGCCGGTCAGGTTGGCGCGCATGAACTTCGTGCCGCGCAGGATGGCGTCGGTCATGTCGGTCTGCATGACGAAGGCGTTGGCGACCTTCGCCCGCGACAGGTCGGCGCCGCGGATGGTCGCCGCCGTCAACTCCGATGTCAGGACGCTGTCCTCATACTGGTGGGAGAGCATCTCGCCGCTGGAATCGTAATGCAGCAGGGTTCCATCGCGCAGATCGACCTCGACCAGCGTGGCCTCGCTCAGCACCGCACCGCGCAGGCAGGCGCCGCGCAGGTCGGCCCGGCGCAGGTCGGCCTTTTCCAGGTTGGCCAGCCGCAGGTCGGCCGCATAGAGGTTGGCGTTGGCAAGGTTGGCGCCGGTTAGCCGGGCGCTGAACAGCTTGGCGCCCGACAGGTCGGCATCCGACAGGTCGATGCCTGAAAGATCGAGATGCGACAGGTCGCGCATCTTCAGGTTGGCGCGCACACCGCCCGGCTGGCTCTTGCGGAAAGCCTGGTGCCGCAACAGGATCGCGTTGAGCTGGCTCTGGGTCAGCTTGGTTCGCGGGCTGTTGGAACCGAAGCCCTGGGCGGACGACATCGCCGGGATACCTTCTCTATTTGATGAGTCATAATCCGAAAGAGTGGCGAAAATTTCGTTAAGGTGCGAAGATTTGTGACAAGTGTCGGACGGATAACCGGCCGGCGGCAAGGTCGACCTTCGGCCGAAGCCATGGAGGTCCTTCTAGTGGTTGACTCTCCAGACCGGCTTCTCTATGTTTCGCCGACCTGTCTTCCGCCAAGTCGATAGACCGGGTACCCCGGCCCAATGCCGGGTATCTCCGCCAGTCCGCGAGTGTCGCGCACTGGCGCTTTCGTGCTTGTGCGGGTGGCGGCCTGACGCTGGACCCGGAACTGGGGAACGAGTATCGCATGTTCGAAGGCCTGACCGGACGCCTGGGCGACATCTTCGACAAGCTGCGCCGCCGTGGCGCGCTTTCCGAGGAGGATGTCTCGGCCGCGCTGCGCGAAGTTCGCGTGGCGTTGCTGGAGGCTGACGTCGCTCTGCCCGTCGTCAAGCAGTTCGTCTCCCAGGTGAAGGAGCGCGCCGTCGGGCAGGAGGTGCTGAAGTCGGTCACCCCCGGCCAGCAGGTCATCAAGATCGTCCACGACAACCTCGTGGAGATGCTGGGTGAAGGCGCCGACATCAACCTGAACGCCGCTGCCCCGGTGCCGATCCTGATGGTCGGCCTCCAGGGCTCGGGCAAGACCACCAGCACCGCCAAGATCGCGCTCCGCCTGAAGACGAAGGAGCGCAAGAAGGTCCTGATGGCCTCGCTGGACGTCCGCCGTCCGGCCGCCCAGGAGCAGCTGAAGGTTCTCGGCGAGCAGACCGGCGTCGCCACGCTGCCCATCGTTCCGGGCCAGGACCCGGTCGCCATCGCCAAACGCGCCATCGAGACCGGCCGTCTCGAAGGCTACGACGTCGTCATGCTCGACACCGCCGGCCGCCTCGCCATCGACGAGGAGCTGATGGCGGAGGTCGCGGCCGTCCGCGACGCGACCAAGCCGGTGGAAACGCTGCTGGTCGCCGATGCGATGACCGGCCAGGACGCCGTCACCGTCGCCACCAATTTCAACGACAAGGTCGGTATCACCGGCATCGTGCTGACCCGCATCGACGGCGACGCGCGCGGCGGTGCGGCCCTGTCGATGCGCCAGATCACCGGCAAGCCGATCAAGCTGCTGGGCGTCGGCGAAAAGATCGACGCGCTGGAGCCCTTCCACCCCGACCGCATCGCCGGCCGTATCCTCGGCATGGGCGACGTGGTGTCGCTGGTGGAGAAGGCCGTCGAGACCATCGACAAGGACGAGGCCGAAAAGCTCGCCCGCAAGATGGAGAAGGGCCAGGGCTTCGACCTCGACGACATGGCGATGCAGCTGAAGCAGCTCCGCAAGATGGGCGGCATGTCCGGCCTGATGGGAATGCTGCCGGGCATCGGCAAGATCAAGGACCAGCTGAAGGACGCCAACGTCGACGACGGGATGATCAAGCGCCAGGAGGCGATCATCTCCTCGATGACCAAGGCGGAACGCAAGAACCCCGACATCATCAAGGCTTCGCGCCGCAAGCGCATCGCCGCCGGTTCCGGCACCTCGGTGCAGGAGGTCAACAAGCTGCTGAAGCAGTTCGAGACCATGCGCGGAATGATGAAGCAGGTGCAGAAGCTTGGGAAGAAGGGGATGCTGCGCGGCGGCCTGGGCAATCTGCTTCCGAAGGGACTCGGCGGCTTCGGCGGCAAGGGGCCTTTCGGCTGACCTGACCGCCTCTCGAAATCACCTGATACCTGTTTGACTTGAGAAGAGAAAGTTTCGACCAATGGCTCTGAAGATTCGTCTGGCTCGCGGTGGTGCGAAGAAGCGTCCGTTCTACTCGATCGTCATCGCGGACGCCCGCAGCCCGCGTGACGGCCGCTTCATCGAGAAGATCGGCACCTACAACCCGATGCTGCCGCGCGAGCACGAGCAGCGCATCATCCTGAACGCCGAGCGCGCCAAGCATTGGCTGTCGGTCGGCGCCCAGCCGACGGACCGCGTCGTTCTGTTCCTGGCCAATGCCGGCCTGGTGGAGAAGCCCGCCGTCCGCGAGACCCCGAAGAAGTCGGCTCCGAAGGCCAAGGCGCAGGAGCGTCTGAAGGCCGAGGCCGCCGCCGCTGCGGCTGCCGCCGAGGCCTAAGGCTGGTGCCTGAGGTTGGGGTCGTGACGACGTGCCGGGTGCTCCTGCGATGACCGCCAAGATCTGTGTCGGCCAGTTCGCGGGATCGCACGGCGTGCGGGGGCTGGTGAAGCTGCGCAGCTTCACCGCCGAACCCGCCGACATCGTGACCTTTGGCCCGCTGTCGGACGAAGCCGGCGCCCGCCGCTTCTCGGTGACGCTCCAGGGCATGGTCAAGGACAACTTCCTGGCCAAGGTCGACGGGGTGACGAGCCGGGAACAGGCGCAGGCGCTGGCCGGTGTGCGGCTCTATGTCGACCGCGACGCCCTGCCGGCGACCGAGGACGAGGACGAGTTCTACCACGCCGACCTGATCGGCCTGCGTGCGGAACTCGCCGACGGAAGCCTCTACGGCACGGTGAAGGCGATCTACGATTTCGGTGCCGGCGACGTGCTCGAAGTCAGGACCGCCGGCGGGCCGCTGGAGATGCTTCCCTTCTCCAAGGCCTGCGTGCCGGTGGTGGATGTCCGGGGCGGCCGCATCGTCGTCGATCTTCCGGCCGTGATCGAAGCCCGCGAGGGCGCCGAGGACGAGGCGGAAGACGGGGGTGAGGACGGAAGCGGGGACCGGAGCGGGAGCGAGGGGCCGTGAACCACGGCGCCGAAGGCCCGCGGGTCTGGACCGCCAAGGTTCTGACGCTGTTCCCGGAGATGTTTCCGGGGCCGCTCGGCCATTCGCTGGCCGGCAAGGCGTTGGAAAATGGAGTCTGGGCGCTGGAATCGGTGGACATTCGCTCGTTCGCGCGCGATAAACACCGCTCCGTCGACGACACCCCCTTCGGTGGAGGGGCCGGCATGGTCATGCGGCCCGACGTGCTGGACGCGGCTTTGACCGCGACGGCGGGACCTGTGGGGGCACCGGGACGCGGCCGGGCGATCTATCTGTCGCCTCGCGGACGGGTGCTGAACCAGGAACTGGTCAAGGAGCTGGCCGCCACCCCGGTGGTGACGCTGCTCTGCGGCCGGTACGAAGGGGTGGACCAGCGGGTCCTCGATGCGCACGGCCTCGAAGAGGTCAGCCTCGGGGATTTCGTGCTGTCCGGCGGGGAGCTCGCCGCGCTGAGCCTGATGGATGCCGTGGTGCGCTTGCTCCCCGGCGTCATGGGCAACGTGGAGACGGCGGGCGAAGAGAGTTTCGAACGGGGGTTGCTCGAATACCCCCACTACACCCGGCCGGCGGTCTGGACCGACGGGCAGGGTGTGGAGCGCGCGGTGCCGGAGGTTCTGCTGTCCGGTCACCACGGAAAGGTCAAGGCTTGGCGGCTTGCCGAGGCGGAGGGGATCACGGAGGCCCGACGGCCCGACCTGTGGTCGCTCTACCAGGCGGGGCGTCCGGCAGAAAACGTTACGAACAAGGGTCGGCGGCAGGCTCGCCGGCGCGACCCGAAACCGGAGTGACGGTCCGCCGCGAGGCGCGCCGATAGAAAAGGGGTAGTGCTATGAACCTGTTGCAGCAGCTCGAGCAGGAGCAGATCGAGAAGGCCCTCGGCGGCAAGACGATCCCGGAGTTCTCCTCGGGCGATACCGTCCGCGTGAACGTGAAGGTCGTCGAAGGCACGCGCGAGCGCGTCCAGGCCTATGAGGGCGTCGTCATCGCCCGTAAGAACGCCGGCCTGAACAGCTCCTTCACGGTCCGCAAGATCAGCTACGGTGAGGGCGTGGAGCGCGTGTTCCCGCTGTACTCCCCGCGCATCGATTCGATCGAGCTGGTCCGCAAGGGCGCCGTCCGTCGCGCCAAGCTGTACTATCTGCGCGATCTGCGCGGCAAGGCCGCCCGCATCGCCGAGCGCACCACCGGCCGCGGCATGGTCAACGGCCGCCGGGCTGCCGAGTAAGGCGCCCACCGGTTCGTTCCAGGTTCATAGATTCGGCGCCCGGCCGTCAGGCTGGGCGTCTTCGTCCCGTCACCATCAGCAAAGCTTAAGGAGTAGGCGCCATGAAGCGCACGTTCCAGCCCTCCAAAATCGTGCGTAAGCGTCGCCATGGCTTCCGCGCCCGTATGGCCACCGTCGGCGGCCGCAAGGTCATCGCCCGCCGCCGCGCCCGCGGCCGCAAGGTTCTGAGCGCCTGATCCCCGCGATGGCGGCGCCGGACCACAAGGTCGGGCGCCTGATGCGGCGGCCGGAATTTCTGGCCGTGGCCGGGACACGGCGCAAGCATGTGGCTCCCGGCCTGATCCTCCAGGTGCGCCGGCACGACGACAAGCAGCGGCCCGCCGATGGCGGTCCGTCGATCCGTCTCGGACTGACGGCGAGCCGCAAGGTCGGCAACGCGGTGGTGCGCAATCGCGCCCGCCGCCGTTTGCGTGAGGCCGCGCGGCAGATACTGCCCATCCACGCCGCACCGGGCCACGACTTCGTCCTGGTCGCGCGCGGCGACACGGCCGAGCGGCCGTGGACCGACCTGCTCGGCGACCTGACGGCCGGGCTGAAACGCCTCGGCCTGTGGCGCGAGGCGGCAGGGTAGGGGGCCCGCGACGTCATGTTTCGCATTGCCGGCCTCAGCCCACTCGCGCATCTTCTTCGCGCGCTCGTTTATCTCTATCGCTGGACCTTGTCGCCCTTCGTGGGCTGGCATTGCCGTTTCCAGCCGACCTGCTCCTGCTACGCCATCGAATCGCTGGAAAAGCACGGCGCCATCCGGGGGGGATGGCTGACGCTGCGCCGGCTCGGGCGTTGCCATCCCTGGGGCGGGTCCGGCTGGGATCCCGTGCCCGACACATCGGCCCCGTCATCGTCGCGCGGCGGACTGCGCCGTCACCACTTTGATGCGGCGGATCGGGAAAAGGGCATGCGGCGGTTGCTCAGCCCGGCGAAAACCCGTAACAAGGCCGCGCACACGCCGCCCTTCTAGTAAAGGCCCCACGGCAACCGGGACGCCATGACCGACCAACGCAACCTCATCATCGCGATTGCCCTGTCGATCGCCATCCTTCTGGGCTTCCAGTATTTCTACGAGAAGCCGCGGGTGGAGCAGCAGAAGCAACTCGCCGCCCAGCAGGCCGCCCAGACGGAGCAGTCGGTGCCGGTGCCGGCCCCCGGCGTGCCCGCCCAGCAGCCCCCCGCCATGGCAGAGGTCGCGAAGGAGCGCCCCGTCCTGCTTGCCGAGCAGCTGGCGGCCGGCGCCCGCGTGAAGATCGACACGCCGGCTCTGCACGGCTCCGTCAACCTCGTCGGCGGCCGCATCGACGACCTGACGCTGGCCCAGTACCACGAGACCCCGGACCCCAAGAGCCCGGAGATCGTGCTGCTGGCGCCGGCCGGCACGCCCGCCGCCTATTACGCCGAGTTCGGCTGGGTTCCGCAGGGCGCCGGCATCGCCACCCCGACCGCGACCACCCGCTGGACCGCCGACGGCACCGCGCTGACGCCTGAGAAGCCGCTGACCCTGACCTGGGACAACGGCCAGGGCCTGGTGTTCGAGCGCAAGATCGCCGTCGATCCGGACTTCATGTTCACGGTGACGCAGACGGTCCGCAACACCGGCGCCAACCCGGTCACCCTGCTGCCCTACAGCCTGGTGTCGCGCACCGGCACGCCGCAGACCTCGGGCTATTACATCCTGCATGAAGGCCCGCTGGGCGTCTTCAACGGCACGCTGACCGAGCGGTCCTACGACGACCTGCGCAAGAAGGGCACCGAGCCCATCGAGACCACCGGCGGCTGGCTCGGCATCACCGACAAGTACTGGCTGGTGTCGGTCATCCCGGACCCGGCGCAAAAGGTCACCGCGCGCTTCGTCCACAGCACCGTCGCCAATGCCGACCGTTATCAGGCCGACTTCATGGGCGATGCGGTCACCGTGGCTCCCGGCGCCTCGGCCGAGAGCACCGGCCGCCTGTTCGCCGGCGCCAAGCAGGTGAAGCTGCTGGACGCCTATTCCGAAAAGCTGAACATCAAGAACTTCGATCTGGCGATCGATTTCGGCTGGTTCTATTTCCTGACCAAGCCCTTCTTCTACGCGCTCGACTTCTTTGGGCAGGTGCTGGGCAACTTCGGCCTCGCCATCCTGCTGCTGACCGTCTGCGTCAAGGCCGTCTTCTTCCCGCTCGCCAACAAGTCCTATCAGGCGATGAGCAAGATGAAGGCCCTGCAGCCCAAGATGCAGGAGCTGCGCGAGAAGTTCAGCGACGATCAGGCGCGCATGAACCAGGAACTGATGGCCATGTACAAGCGCGAGAAGGTCTCGCCTGTGTCGGGCTGTCTGCCGATCCTGATCCAGATCCCGGTGTTCTTCGCGCTCTACAAGGTGCTGTTCGTGACCATCGAGATGCGGCACGCGCCCTTCTTCGGCTGGATCCACGACCTGTCCTCGCCCGATCCGACGACCATCTTCAACCTGTTCGGCCTGATCCCCTGGGATCCTCCCGCCATGCTGCATCTCGGTGCCTGGCCGCTGATCATGGGCGTCACCATGTGGCTGCAGCAGAAGATGAACCCGGCCCCGCCGGACCCGATCCAGCAGAAGGTGTTCCAGTTCCTGCCCATCGTCTTCACCTTCATGCTCGCCGGCTTCCCGGCCGGTCTGGTGATCTACTGGGCCTGGAACAACCTGCTGTCGGTCGCCCAGCAGTGGACCATCATGCGCCGCATGGGCGTGAAGGTCTGATCGTCGGATCTTCGACCCCTCTGCCCATCGTCTGAGACCTGCCGCCGGCAAAGACCCTTGACGGGACTTTGCCGGCGGTATGTTTTTTAGCCCGTACCAACGAAAGCGCCCGCCATGACGACTCCCGACACGCCGACCACGAACACTCCCAGCATCGTTTCCGGCTTCGACGAGGCCGCGCTGGAGGCCGGGCGGCTGCTGTTCGCCAAGGAGTGCGACTTCGTCTGGGGCGCCAACGCGCTGAACCAGCTGCCTGAGGCCGATTTGCCGGAGGTCGCCTTCGCCGGGCGGTCGAATGTCGGCAAGTCGAGCCTGGTGAACGCGCTGACCGGTCGCAAGACGCTGGCCCGCACCTCCAACACGCCGGGGCGCACGCAGCAGCTCAACTTCTTCAACCTCGGCAACCGGCTGAAGCTGGTGGACATGCCGGGCTACGGCTATGCCAAGGAATCGAAGGAGAAGGTGGAGGCGTGGAACGACATGGTCCGCCGCTTCCTGCGCGGGCGGGTGACTCTGCGCCGGGCGCTGGTGCTGATCGATTCGCGCCATGGGCTGAAGCCCAACGACCATGAGATCATGGAGATGCTGGACCGCACGGCGGTTCCCTATGTCGTCGTGCTGACCAAGGCGGACAAGGTGAAGCCGACGGAGCTGGATAAGATCCGCCACGACACCCAGGCGGGGCTGAAGAAGCACCCCGCCGCCTTCCCCGACATCCACGTCACCAGTTCGGAGAAAGGCACCGGCATCGCCGAGCTGCGCGCCAGCCTCGCCGCGCTCGCACTCGCCGCGGAATAGCACGGAGAGACGGCGATGGGTGGCCTCTCCCCCGCGCTGCTGTTCCTGATGCAGGCCCTGCTGCTGATCGCGGGGCCGTTCCTGCTGTGGCGGCTCGGCGGCGGGCGTCACATCGCGCCGATGGTGGTGATCCAGATCCTGTTCGGCGTTGCTCTGGGGCCGTCGCTGCTCGGCCAACTGGTGCCGGAGCTGTGGGGCGTGCTGTTCGCGCCGGCCGCCCTGGCGCCGCTGTCGGGCCTCGCGCTGATGGCCGTCGTCTTTTTCGCCTTCCTGACCGGGCTGCACCTCGACCCTGCCGATTTCCGCGGGCGGGGCGGCGCCTTCGCCACGGTGGCGCTATCCAGCATGATCGTGCCGACGCTGATGGGCGGAGCGTTGGGCTGGTGGCTGGCCGGCGCTTTTCCCGGCATGACCGGACCGCACGCCACGCCGGGCCTGTTCGCCGCCGGCTTCGGCATCTGCGTCGGCGTCACCGCCCTGCCGGTGCTGGGTGCCATCCTGCGCGAGATGGATTTGCTGGGCGATCGGGTCGGTCGGCTGGCGCTGGGCTATGCGGCGGTGAACGATGCGCTGCTGTGGCTGCTGATCACCGCCGTGCTGGCTTGGGCCTCGGCGGATGGCCTGTCGGGCGGTGGCGGCGGCTGGGCGGTTGCCCGGGTGGGGGCGCTGGGCTTCGCCTATGTCGGGGTGACCGTTCTGGTCGTGCGTCCGCTGCTGGACCGCCTGCTGGAGCGGGTGGCACCCGACGGGCGGATGGGGGATACCGCGGTGGTGGTGACCTGCGCCGCCCTGCTGTCCTCGGCCGCGGTGACCGAGCTGATCGGGCTGCATTATATCCTGGGTGCCTTCGTCGCCGGAACCGCCATGCCGCGGCGCTACGCCGCCGCGATCCTCGACCGGCTGGAGCATTTCTCGACATTGATCCTGCTGCCCTTCTTCTTCACGCTGACCGGGCTGAAGGTGAACCTGACGCTGGACGATCCGGCGCAGTGGACGGTCTTCGCATTTGCCACCCTGGCGACGCTCGTCGGCAAGATGGCCGGCACGACCTTGCCCGCGCGCCTGAGCGGGGAGAGTTGGCCGGACGCCCTTCGGCTGGGCACGCTGATGCCCTGCAAGGGCCTGATGGAGGTGATCGTGCTGACCGTCCTGCTGGAGGCGGGGGTGCTGTCCGGCGCCTGCTTCTCGGCGATGGTGCTGATGGCGGTGGCGGTGACCGCAGTGACCCAGCCGATGACCCGGCTGGCCGGATGGTGGCGCCCGGCCGGCGCGGCATCGGCCGCAGCCGGCCGGCACGGGGGTATGTGACCGTTAAATTGACCCCTAGGCAACCGGCCGGCCTTTCCGTTAAAGAAACCCGACATTCCACCCCGACAAAGGGCATCCTCCCGTGCAGACTCCCACCCGTGACGAGTGGCTCGCCAAGGCCCGTACCCTGTCCGAAGCGCTGCCCTACATGCGCCGCTATGCCGGGAGCACCTTCGTCATCAAGTACGGCGGCCACGCCATGGGCGACGCCAGCCTGGCGGAGCTGTTCGCGCGCGACATCGTCCTGCTGAAGCAGGTCGGCATCAATCCGGTGGTCGTCCATGGCGGCGGTCCGCAGATCGGCCAGATGCTGGAGCGGCTGAAGATCAAGTCCAGCTTCATCGACGGCCTGCGCGTCACCGACAAGGAGACGGTCGAGGTGGTCGAGATGGTGCTGGCCGGCTCCATCAACAAGCAGATCGTCGCCGCTATCAACGGCGCCGGCGGCCGTGCCGTCGGCCTGTCGGGCAAGGACAGCAACCTGATCACCGCCCGCCGTCTGGAGCGCGTGCAGCGCGACCCCGACAGCAACATCGAGCGGGTGCTGGACCTCGGCTTCGTCGGTGAGCCGTACAAGGTCAACCCGCAGATCCTGCATGCTCTGGCGCAGTCGGACATCATTCCGGTGATCGCGCCGGTCGGCTTTGACGTCAACGGCGACACCTACAACATCAACGCCGACACGGCGGCCGGCGCGGTCGCGGCGGCGGTGAAGGCGGCGCGCTTCTTCCTGCTGACCGACGTTGCCGGTGTCCTCGACAAGGACAAGAAGCTGATCGAGAAGATGTCGCTGGAGGATGCCCACAAGGCCATCGCCGACGGCACCGCATCCGGCGGCATGATTCCGAAGATCGAGACCTGCATCGGCGCGGTGGAGCAGGGCGTCGACGCCGCTGTTATCCTCGATGGCCGCGTGCCGCATGCGCTGCTGCTGGAGATCTTCACCGAGGGTGGCGCCGGCACCCTGATCGGCAAGGCCTGATGCTGCGAACGGGGGGCCGATGAGCGACCTGCGCAAGGACCTGCTCCGCCAGATGAAGGCCATCCGCGACAGGATGGACCCGAAGCTGGTGGAGCGCGCCAAGCTGGCGGCGTTGGGCAAGGTCCCCTACGACAGCGATGCCGCCAAGGAGGCGGTCGGCCATTTCCTGGATGCCAAGCGGGACGGCGGTGCCTTCCGCCGCAAGCTCGAGCAGGCGTTGCGGGCGGAAGGCACGCCGCTGGACCTCGACACCGAGGGGAAGGTGCCGCCGCCGGTGAAGCCAAGACGCGGCGGCCGGATGACCTGACAACCCGACGCGCCGCCGCCAACCACGCAAGGAGCACGGCCTTGCTGCATGTCTTCGTCAATGACGTCGGTCTGCTGCGCTGGGCCAGAGAGGCCGCGGAGGGGGCGGAGCCGCTGCCCGAGGCCACCGTCTGGCTGGACCTGATCGATCCGACCGCCGAGGAGCTGGCGCGGGCGGAGGCGCTGATCGGCACCAGCCTGCCCACCCGCGAGCAGATGGCGGAGATTGAGGAGTCGAGCCGCCTGCGGATCGCCGGCGGCGCCCTGACCATGACCGTCACCGCCCTGGTCTGGGCCGACACCGACGAGCCGCGCATCGCAACGGTCAGCTTCGTGCTGGCCGGGCGCCGGCTGGTCACCATCCACGACATCGATCCGCAGGCCCTGCTGGCCTTCCGCCGCCGCGCCTCCCATGGGCAGGTGCCCGCCTCCCGTGGCGAACTGGTTCTGGCGGCGCTGGTGGACGGGATGGTCGACCGCACCTCGGCCGTGCTGCGGCGGACCGGGGTGGAGCTGGACGTGCTGAACCGCCGCTTCTTCCGCGGGCGCAAGCTGCGCTCGCGTGGCGAGACGCTGGACGACGCCCAGACGCTGAAGCGCATCGGCCATGCCGGCCACCTGATCGGCAAGGCCCGCCTCAGCTTGGCCAGCCTGTCGCGCATGACCGATTTCCTGGCGCGCGGCGACGGCTGGAACTCCGGCAAGGCGACACGGCGCTGGGCCAAGACGACGCTGCAGGACCTGCGCGGGCTCGACCAGTATGCCCGTTTCCTATCCGGCAAGGTCGCGTTGGCGCTGGACACTGCGCTGGGCCAGATCAATGTGGAGCAGAACGAGATCGTCAAGATCGTCTCGGTCCTGACCGTCCTGCTGTTCCCGCCGACCCTGGTCGCCAGCATCTGCGGCATGAATTTCGAAGAGATGCCGGGGACCGACTCGCCCTTCGGCTATCCCAGTGCCCTGGGGCTGATGCTGCTGTCGGCATTGCTGCCGATGATCTATGTCCGTCTGAAACGCTGGATGTGACGCGCGTTCCATACAGTATGGCCGGCGGATCGTTCGCAGTTCTTTCCTTTTGACAGGGGCCGTCCGTCCCGGCAGGATGGGCGCATTCCAGGGGGGTCCCGACAGGGGGCTGAGATACCAACGGCCGGACGGCGCCAAGCGTCACCGGCAGCGTGGTGACCCTTCGAACCTGATCCGGGTCATACCGGCGAAGGGAGGGACCTCGTGACGGGCCGATTCTCGCCCCGTCCGGCCGTATCAGACCCGTCATGTCGGGGAACGGCCCGCACGAAGACACCGCACCTCCGTCCGCAGTCCCGGGTTTGTCCGCCCAACTCCGACGGAGAAACCCAATGCCTAAGGACTTCAACGAAACCGCCCTCCGCATTTCGACCGGCCCGCTGCCGTCGTCGCGGAAAATTCATCTGCCGGGCACGCGCTTTCCCGATCTGCGCGTCGCCATGCGCGAAATCGCGCTGTCGGGCGGCGAGCCGCCGCTGACCGTCTACGACGCCTCCGGTCCCTACACCGACGAGGCTGTGGCCATCGATGTGCGGGCCGGGCTGGCCAAGCACCGCCGCGACTGGATCCTGGCCCGTGGCGATGTGGAAACGACGGCCGGTGGCGTGCTGCGCGCCAAGGGCGGCGGGGCCGTCACGCAGATGGCCTATGCCCGCGCCGGCATCGTCACCGCGGAAATGGAATACATCGCCGTCCGCGAGAATCTCGGCCGCGCCGCGGCGCTGGAGACAATCCGCGACGGTGAGGATTTCGGGGCCGAGATTCCCGACTTCATCACGCCGGAATTCGTCCGCGACGAGGTGGCGCGCGGGCGGGCGATCATCCCGTCCAACGTCAACCACCCCGAGTCGGAGCCGATGATCATCGGCCGGAACTTCCTGACCAAGATCAACGCCAACATCGGCAACTCCGCCGTGACCTCCTCGATCGAGGAGGAGGTGGAGAAGATGGTCTGGTCGATCCGCTGGGGGGCCGACACCGTGATGGATCTCTCCACCGGCTCCGACATTCACCAGACCCGCGAATGGATCCTGCGCAACTCGCCGGTGCCCATCGGAACGGTGCCGATCTATCAGGCGCTGGAAAAGGTGAAGGGCAGGGCGGAGGACCTGACCTGGGAACTGTTCCGCGACACGCTGATCGAGCAGGCGGAGCAGGGCGTCGATTACTTCACCATCCACGCCGGGCTGCGGCTGGCCCATATCCCGCTGACCGCGAAGCGGGTGACCGGCATCGTCTCGCGCGGCGGCTCGATCATCGCCAAATGGTGTCTGGCGCATCACCGCGAGAGTTTCCTCTACGACCATTTCGCCGACATCGTCGAAATCTGCCGCGCCTATGACGTGGCGCTGTCGATGGGGGACGGGTTGCGGCCGGGCAGCCAGGCCGACGCCAACGATGCCGCCCAGTTCGCCGAGTTGGAGACATTGGGCGAGTTGACGAAGATCGCCTGGGCGCGGGACGTGCAGGTGATGATCGAAGGGCCGGGCCATGTGCCGATGCACAAGATCAAGCACAATGTCGAGAAGCAGCTGGCCTTGTGCGGCGAGGCGCCCTTCTACACGCTGGGGCCGTTGGTGACCGACATCGCGCCGGGCTACGACCACATCACCAGCGCCATCGGTGCGGCGATGATCGGCTGGTTCGGCACGGCGATGCTCTGCTACGTCACGCCGAAGGAACATCTGGGGCTGCCCGACCGCGACGACGTGAAGGCCGGCGTCATCGCCTACAAGATCGCCGCCCATGCCGCCGACCTCGCCAAGGGCCACCCGGCGGCCCGATTGCGCGACGACGCCATGTCGCGTGCCCGCTTCTCCTTCCGCTGGCGCGACCAGTTCGCCCTGTCGCTCGATCCCGAGACGGCGATGTCCTACCACGACGAGACCCTGCCCGCCGAAGGGGCCAAGACCGCGCATTTCTGTTCGATGTGCGGACCGAAATTCTGTTCGATGAAGATCACGCAGGAAATCCGCGATGCCGCGGAGTCCGGCATGGCCGAGATGTCGCAGAAGTTCCGCGAGTCGGGCGGGGAGATTTACCAGCCGGCGGAGTGAGTGAGGTCCCGACAGTGATGCCCCCTCCCTAACCCTCCCCCGCTAACGCGGGAGAGGGGACTGCCGCCGCTCCTTCACACAGCTTTCGCAAAGCTCCTACCCCCTCTCCTGCCGAAGGCGGGGGAGGGATGGGGAGGGGGCATCAACGTCCCCACTCACCCCGCGTACCTGATCTCCAGCACCTCCACCTGCTCCATGCCCGCCGGCGTGCGGACGTCGACCATGTCGCCCTCCCGCGCCTTCAGAAGCGCGCGGGCGATGGGGGAGATCCAGCTGACATGGCCGCGGTCGGGATCGACCTCGTCGGCGCCGACGATGGTGATGGTGTTCTCGGATCCGTCCTCGCGGGCATAGGTGACGGTGGCGCCGAAGAAGATCTGTTCGCGGTTCTTCTGGTCCTGCGGGTTGACAACCACCGCCGATTCCAAGCGCTTGTTCAGGAAGCGGATGCGGCGGTCGATCTCGCGCAGGCGCTTCTTGCCGTAGAGATAATCGCCATTCTCCGACCGGTCGCCATTGCCGGCGGCCCAGGACACCACCTCCACCACCTTCGGCCGCTCCACCCGCAGCAGGTGGCGCAACTCCTCCTGCATGCGTTGGAAGCCGGGTGGGGTCATGTAGTTCTTGAAACCCTGCGGAAGAGGTGCCGGATCGTCGAGATCGTCATCGTCTGGCGTGTCGTTCTCGCGGGTGAAGGCCTTGCTCATGGTCCGACCTGTCCTGTGGCAGGAAGATAACGTCCGGGAAAAGGAAAAGGCGCCTTGCGGCGCCTTTTCCCGTTCCAGAGGTCCTAACGGGCCGTTCGGCTTACCGCTTCCACCAGCCGCGGCGAGGCTTGGCGGAGGTTTCGCCGTTGTCGCCGGCCGCAGCCGGAGCCTCGGCAGGTTCCGGAGCGGCGGCGGGAGCCGGCTCGGGTGCAGTCGGAGCGGCGGCCGGGGCGGCTTCGGCCGGAGCCTCGGCAGCGGCCTTGCGCTTGCGCGACGCCTTCTTGGCCGGAGCCGCGTCGGTCGCGACCGCAGCCGGGGCTTCCGCGGCGGCGGCCTTGCGCTTGCGGCCCTTGGCCGGCGCTTCGGCGACGGCAGGCGCGGCAGCGGGAGCGGCCTCGACCGGGGCTTCGGCAGCGGCCTTGCGCTTGCGCGACGCCTTCTTGGCCGGAGCCTGCTCCGTCACCGGCTCGGCAGCGGCTTCCACCGGCGCTTCCACCGGAGCGGCGGCCTTGCGCTTGCGGCCCCTGGCCGGCGCTTCGGCGACGGCAGGCGCGGACGCGGCTTCGACCGGAGCCTCGGCAGCGGTCTTGCGCTTGCGCGACGCCTTCTTGGCCGGAGCCTTCTCGACGGCGGCTTCGGTCGGGGTCGGGGCCGGAGCGGTCACCGGCGGCTCGGTCGCAGGCACCGGAACAGGGGCCTCTTCCGTGACCGGTGCCGGAGCGCTGTCGCCGGCCAGGATCCAGTCGAGGTCGGACGCCTCGGCCGGAGACTGTGCGGGCGCCTGGGCGGGAGCGGCTTCGGCCGGAGCGGCAGACGGCTGATCGGCAGCAGTCTCCTCGCCGCCTTCCAGCCCCTCCGCACCCTCGCGGCGGGACCGGCGGCGACCGCCGCGCTTGCCGCGGCGACGCTTCTTGCGACCCTCGCCATTGCGATCGCCGGCGTCGGCGCCGGTCTCCTCGTCGCCCTCGCCTTCGCCCTCGCCGTCATCCTCATCCGAGTCGTCGTCTTCGGCCGGCTCGGAGATGGCAGCGTCGGGGATCGCCTCGGCGGCAACCGGCAGGCCGGTCTCGGCCGCTTCGTCGCCCGTCTCGTCGGACTCCTCGGCGTCTTCGCCCGCACCGGTGGTGTCGCCTTCGACGCGGCCTTCCTCGCGGTCACGGCCCCGGCCACGGCGGCGCCGGCGACGACGGCGGCGATCCTCGCCATTGCCATCGCCATTGGCGCCGTTGGTCTCGGCGCGCTCGCCGGTCTCCTCGGCCTGGGCGGTCTCGACGTCGACCTCCTCCTCGACCGGCTCGACGACCGGCTCAGCGGCGAGCGCACGGTCGGTCTCGGCCATGACACGGTCGGCGCTGACCAGCGGACCGTCCTCGTCGGGCAGCCGGGCCTTGTTGCGCTCCAGGCGGTGGTCCGGGGCGATCAGGCTGTCGTCGGCCTGGACCATGACATGGAAGCTGTGACGCTCCTCGATCTTGGCCAGTTCACCGCGCTTCTGGTTGAGGATGTAGAGCGCGATGGAGGTCGGGACGTAGATGGTGATCTCCGCCGACCGCTTGCGGATGCCCTCTTCCTCGATGGCGCGCAGGACGTGCAGCGAGGCGGATTCGACCGACCGGACGACGCCGGTGCCCGAGCAGTGCGGGCAGCGCTCGAAGTTGGTCTCCAGCAGCGACGGGCGCAGACGCTGGCGCGACAGCTCCAGAAGACCGAAGGCGGAGATGCGGCCGAGCTGGATGCGCGCCCGGTCGTTCTTCATCGCCTCCTTCATGCGGCGCTCGACGGCGGCGTTGTTCCGCGGCTCCTCCATGTCGATGAAGTCGATGACGATCAGGCCGGCCAGATCGCGCAGACGCAGCTGGCGCGCCACCTCGTCGGCGGCCTCCAGGTTGGTCTTGTAGGCGGTTTCCTCGATGTTGCGCTCGCGGGTCGACTTGCCGGAGTTGACGTCGATGGAGACCAGCGCCTCGGTCGGGTTGATGACGATGTAGCCGCCGGAGCGCAGCTGCACCACCGGGCTGTGGATGGCGTCGATCTGGGTTTCCACCTGATAGCGGTGGAACAGCGGGATCTGGCTGTCGCGGTACAGCTGGACGCGCTGGGAATGGCCCGGCATCAGCATGTCCATGAACTCGCGCGCCGTGCGGAAGCCGGCCTCGCCCTCGACCCAGATCTCGTCGATGTCGTTGGAATACAGATCGCGGATCGACCGCTTGATCAGGTTCGCCTCTTCATAGATGAGGCAGGGCGCCGACGACTTCAGCGTCTGTTCACGGATGTCGTCCCACAGGCGCAGCAGATATTCCAGGTCGCGCTTGATCTCGGGCTTGGAACGCTCCAGACCGGCGGTGCGCAGGATGACCGCCATGCCGTCGGGAATGTCCAGGTCGGACAGGATTTCCTTCAGGCGCTTGCGGTCGGCCGGGTTGGTGATCTTGCGGGAAATCCCGCCGCCACGGCCGGTGTTGGGCATCAGGACGCAGTAGCGGCCGGGCAGCGACAGGTAGGTGGTCAGGGCGGCGCCCTTGTTGCCGCGCTCCTCCTTCGTCACCTGCACCAGCAGGACCTGCCGGCGCTTCACCACTTCCTGGATCTTGTAGGAGCGCAGCGGGCGCGCGCGGCGGCGCTGGGTCTCGACCTCTTCATCCTCGTCGCCGCCGACCATGTCAGGGGCGTCGGCGGTTTGGGCGGCGGCCTCGGACGGTGCGGCCTGATCCCCCGAACCGTTCTCCTCGGAACCGTTCTCGTCCTCACCGTCCTCGTCGCCGGCATCCTCGTCGGACGCCTCCGGCGCGATGGGGGAGGGCATCGGCGACCATTCCTCGACCACCTGCTCGGGGCGGATCGGCTCGCCCATCACGGCGCCGTCGGCGGCGGCCTCGGCCCGGGCTTCCGCCTGTTCCTCCAGCCGGCGCTCTTCGGCCAGCAGGGCCTCGCGGTCGGCGACGGGGATGCGGTAATAGTCGGGATGGATTTCGGAGAAGGCGAGGAAGCCATGGCGGTTGCCGCCATATTCCACGAAGGCCGCCTGGAGCGAAGGCTCGACCCGCGTCACTTTCGCGAGGTAGATGTTGCCCTTCAGCTGCTTGCGGCTGGCGATCTCGAAGTCGAGTTCTTCCAGCCGGTTACCATTGACCACGGCGACCCGGGTTTCTTCCGGGTGCGTGGCGTCCACCAGCATGCGCTTGGCCATATACGGTCCTCAACGGCGCGACCCAGGGAACCCGCGCGACCGGTCGGGCCGCCTGGACGCAGCGTCTGTTGTGGGCGAAGCATACGGCACGACGGACCGGAACCGCCGAACGGCGCTGACGAGAGCAGCCAGGACGGCCCGGTCGACACGCGCCGGGCTGCCGCCTTGCGGCCACAGCCAGCTTCGAGGTTTCGTCCTCTCACCGCCAATCCGAACGCGCCACCCCGCGACGTCCCTCCGGCGCAAATGGCCGGACAGGCGGTGTCGGAGGCGACGCCGCAGCCCCTTGGACGGCCCCGTGACCGGCGATCGGCTGGCCTCCGGATCGATGGAATCGAGTACCGGGGATCAGCGAATCGGCGCTCACCTTGGGAGTCCGACCCGAATCTGGCGAATTGCGGTCTGTCGCAAAGATACCATAGACAAGCGATCCCTCTTGCACAACGCGGAAATGCGCCGATTCGGCGAACAACTTCGTCCCAGGGAAGCGTAAGCGCGACTTTCCCCCGCAACGGCGTGTCGGGCCGCTGCCGGGGAGGCCGCGACTGCGGGGCGCGGGGTCACTGTTGCAGGAACGGCACCCCGGCCCGGAATTGAGACCGGCTGTGACGTTCCGCGTTGAGGGCGTTGAATTGGCTGGGCTATAGCTGGTCGTCCGCCCGCCGTCCGCCACCGGGGAGACACGATGCAACGGCCGCCCAGCCTGCCGACCGCCGCCATGCCCGACCGTCTGCCGACTGCCGCCCATCCCAAATGCCGGGTCGGGCGCGGCGCCGTGACGCGGGGGCTTGCGCGTGCGATGGGCGTGGTGCTGCCGGTCCTGCTGGCCCTGGTGCTTCTCGCCGGTCTTCCGGCCCTGGCGCAGACCACGGCGGCGCTGCCGTCCCCGCCGCCGCGCACCGCGGTGATCGATGCCCGGCTGGGTATCCATCCCGACAAGACCCGCTTCGTGCTGGAGGTGAGCGACCCGGTGTCCTTCAGCGTGTCGCTGGCCTCCGACCCCTACCGGATCATCGTCGACCTGCCCGATCTGGTCTGGCCGGGCGGATCGCTGCCGGTGGAGGGCAAGGGGGTGGTGGCGCGCTACCATCATTCGGCAGGCGGACCGCGCGGCACGCGCCTGACCTTCGAGACGGTCGGTCCGGCCAAGCTGCGGGAAGGCTACATGATCCCGCCGCGCGACGGCCGCCAGCCGCGCCTTGTCCTCGACCTGGAAAAGACGACGGTGGCGGAGTTCCGCCAGCTCGCGGCGGCGTCCGGTGCCAAGACGGGCGCGGGCATGGCGTCCGGCAAGGGCCAGCTGACGATGAATGCGGTGGTGGCGTCGGCGATGGCCGTTCCGGCGCCCCCTCCCTCCCAGGATGACCCGGCCGCGAGCGGGATCGTCTCCAGCCCGCCGCCCTTCGCGCCGCTGCCGCCGATCCCGCCGGCGCAGCTGATTCCGGCGGCGTTGCCGTCCGCCCCGCCGCTGCCCGACAGCAAGCCGTCCACCGTGGCGGAAAAGCCGCTGATCGTGCTCGACCCCGGCCATGGCGGCCAGGATCCGGGCGCCGTCGGCGTCGGCGGCATCTATGAGAAGGACATCACGCTCGCCGCCGCCAGGGAGGTGAAGCGCCAGCTGGAGGTGACCGGCCGCTACCGTGTCAGGCTGACCCGCGACGCCGACGTGTTCATCCGACTGCGCGACCGCGTCGCCATCGGGCGCGAGGCCGGGGCCGACCTGTTCATCTCGCTGCATGCCGACAGCATCAGCAGCGGCGACATGCGGGGCCTGTCGATCTACACCCTGTCGGACAAGGCGTCGGACCGCGAGGCGGAGATGCTGGCCGCCAAGGAGAACCGGGCCGACGCGCTGGTCGGGCTCGACCTGTCGGGCGAGAACCCGCTGGTCGCCAACATCCTGATCGATCTGGCCCAACGCGATACGAAGAACCATTCCAAGCGTTTCGCGACGCTGGCCCTGCAGAGCCTGGGGCGCGAGGTGCCGCTGATCCCCAGCAAGCCGCACCGGCAGGCCGGCTTCGCCGTGCTGACGGCGCCCGACGTGCCGTCGGTGCTGGTCGAGATGGGCTATCTGTCGAACCGCAAGGATGCCGGGCTGCTGGCCTCCGCCGCGCATCGCGAACGGCTGGGCCGCGGGCTGGCCCGCACCATCGACGCCTATTTCCGCTGGCTGCACGGCGCCCAGCGGAGCTGAGGCGGGACCGGGCGGCTTACCTCCTCTGCGCGGACACTTTTTCGCGGGCGCCCTCTGCGTGTCACATTTTCCTGACATGACGGGAACGAGGGCGGCACTTCGCATCGCAGCGGTGTAGGATGCGCCTGCCCTGTCAGCGCGCCTCTCGGACCGGACCCTCGAAGGGCCGGGACCGGAGCGCGTCGTTCGTCGTTTCTTGCGGGATCGGTCATGCGCCTTCTTCTGTCCTTGCTGATGGCCTTCGTGATGCTGGCTCTTGCCGGTGCCGGGGGGCTGGTCTTCCTGTTGGATCACTACGACCACGACCTGCCCGACTACACCAAGCTGGCCAATTACGAGCCGCCGGTTACCACGCGCATCTATGCCGGCGACGGACGCCTGATGGCGGAATTCGCGTCGGAACGCCGCATCTTCGTCCCGATCGACGCCATGCCGCGGCAGGTCATCAATGCCTTCATGGCGGCCGAGGACAAGAATTTCTACGCCCACCAGGGCGTCGACCCGCTCGGCATCCTGCGCGCGATCCTGACCAACATCGAGAATTTCGGCCGCGACCGCCGCCCGGTCGGTGCCAGCACGATCACGCAGCAGGTCGCCAAGAACATGCTGCTGACCAACGAGGTGTCCTTCGCCCGCAAGATCAAGGAGGCGATCCTGGCGGTCCGCATCGAGCGGGCCTTCACCAAGGACCGCATCATGGAGCTGTACCTCAACGAGATCTTCCTGGGGAACCGCTCCTACGGCGTGGCGGCGGCGGCGCTGAACTATTTCAACAAGGCGCTGGATGAGCTGAGCATCGAGGAGGTCGCCTTCCTGGCGGCCTTGCCCAAGGCCCCGTCCAACTACAACCCCGACCGCCAGCACGATGCCGCCGTCGCCCGCCGCAACTGGGTGATCGGGCGCATGTCGGAGGATGGCTACGTGACGCCCGAGGAGGCGAAGGCCGCGCAAGGACGGCCGCTGCTGACCCGCAAGCGCGACGAGCAGGAGGTGGTGACCGCCGAATATTTCTCCGAGGAGATCCGGCGCGAGCTGGTGAAGCTCTATGGCGAGCAGGCGCTGTATGAGGGCGGCCTGTCGGTGCGCGCCTCGATGAACCCGCAGCTGCAGGCGGCGGCGACCAAGGCGCTGCGCGACGGGCTGGTCGCCTATGACCGTCGCCATGGCTGGCGCGGGCCGGTCGGCAAGATGGAGAATTTCGACAACTGGCCGAAGAAGCTGGCCGCCATGCCGCCGCCCGCGGGCTCCGAGGGCTGGAAGCTGGCCGTCGTGCTGAAGGACGATCAGGCCGACGGGCTGGACATCGGTCTGGCCGACGGCAGCCGCGGCCGCATCCCGCTGTCCGAACTGCGCTGGGCCCGCGCGGCGAAGGAGGGCGAGGCCGTGGGACCGGCGATCCGCAAGCCGTCGGACGTCGCCAAGCTGGGCGATATCCTGCTGGTCGAGGCGATCAGCGGCCCTGCTGCCAAGGACGAGGACGAGAAGCCGGCCAGGAAGGGCGCCCAGGCGGCGGCGAAGGAACTTCCGCCGGGCAGCTATACCCTGCGCCAGATCCCGCAGGTGCAGGGCGGCCTCGTTGCGCTCGATCCGCACACCGGCCGCGTGCTGGCGATGGTCGGCGGCTTCTCCCCCGCCATGAGCGTGTTCAACCGCGCCACCCAGGCGCTGCGCCAGCCGGGTTCCTCCTTCAAGCCCTTCGTCTACCTGACCGCGCTGAACCAGGGCTTCACCCCGTCGTCGCTGGTGATGGATGCGCCCTTCGCCTACGATCCGGGCGGCGGGCAGCCGGTCTGGCGGCCGGAGAACTACAGCCACGAATTCTACGGCCCGACCCCGCTGCGAGTCGGCATCGAAAAGTCGCGCAACGTCATGACCGTCCGCCTCGCCCAGCAGATCGGCATGGACAAGGTCAAGGCGCTGGTCGAGAAGTTCGGCATCGTCGACAACCTGCAGCCCTATCTGCCGATGTCGCTGGGCGCCGGCGAAACCACGGTCCTGCGGCTCGCCACCGCCTACGCCATGCTCGACAATGGCGGCAAGCGGGTGGTGCCGACCTTCATCGACCGCGTGCAGGACCGCAACGGCAAGACCGTGTTCCGCCACGACAACCGCGCCTGCGAAGGCTGCACCAACGTCGCGTGGAAGGAAGGCATGGCCGTCCCCGCGGTGCCCGACACCCGCGAGCAGGTGAACGACCCGCGCACCACCTACCAGATCGTCTCGATCCTGGAAGGCGTGGTCCAGCGCGGCACGGCCGCGTCGCTGAAATCGCTGGGCAAGCCGCTGGCCGGCAAGACCGGCACCACCAACGACAGCCACGACGCCTGGTTCGTCGGCTTCTCGCCCGATCTGGTGGTCGGCACCTATATCGGCTTCGACCAGCCGCGCTCGTTGGGCAGCCGCGAAACCGGCGGCTCCGCGGCGGTGCCGGTGTTCAAGGACGTCATGCAGGTGGCGCTGAAGGACAAGCCGGCCACGCCCTTTCGCGTGCCGCCCGGCCTGCGCCTCGTCCGCGTGAATCCGGCCAACGGCCAGCTGGCCCAGCCCGGCGACAACCGCTCCATCTGGGAGGCTTTCCTGCCCGGCACCGAACCCAACCCGGACCAGCCGCAGATGGTGCTGGACGGCTCGGTCCAGGGGGCCGGCGCGATGATGGGCGACCCGAACGCGGGCTTCGATGGCGCCCAGCCGGGCGTCCCGACGCAGCCGTCTGCGGCGACGCTCGGTACCGGCGGGCTTTACTGAGTGAACAGGCGAGGGGGGCGTCCCGGCGGGCGCCCCTTTCGTCAATGGGTGGAGGCCGCTCCAGCAACCGTCCCCGCCACCGTCCCGGCCGCCGTCAGCGAGGCGATGGCGTCCACCGCACAACTGCCGAGCGGGCGCAGCTCCGGTTCCAGCGCCGCGAACATCGCGCGCACGCCGTCCTCGTTGACGTGCAGGGCGTCCATGAACAGCTCGTCATTGTCCACCGCGCGGCGGGCGTCGATCACGGTCACGCCGGACGGCAGGCGGCTCTTCATCTCGGCGAAGAAGGCGTCGAAATTCTTCAGCTTGCCGGCATAGGTCGGGAAATAGGGGGTGATGACCACCGCAACCCGGGTGCCTTGCGCCTGGGCGCTGCGGATGATGCGGTCCAGCGCCTGCCAATTGGCATCGGCGGCGGCCATCACCTCTTCCGGCGCGGCGGCGAGCTGCGCCTTCAGCGGTTCGGGGATGGCGCCCACCAGCGTGCGGTCGGCGGCGGGCTTCAGCAGTCCGGCGATCAGCCGCATGGTCTGGTTGTTGTTGAAGGTCATCAGGTGGAAGGCATGGTTGGCCATCCACAGCTGCTGATTCTCCTGGCGGACGAAGGCGTCGATGCGCGGCGAGTAATGGGCCAGCATCGGCAGGTCGGCGAGGTCGTGCGGGTTGTCGACCAGACCGGTCGGCTCCAGGATCAGCAGGCGCGGTGCGCCGTGCCGCTCGACGTAATCCTCCCACAGCAGGGCAGACAGCACGGTCGGCGCCCCGCCCATGCCCAGGTTCAGCGCTCGGCCGCAGGTCATGTCCTGCAGGGTGGAGACCGGGAAATGGTTGTCCGCCCGCGAGTTGCCCAAGACCAGCACGTCCGCCGGCCCGCGGGTGGCGCTGGCGGCCTGACCGGGTGCGGAGGCGAGCGCCGCCTTGACCATCAGGGCGCCCGGCGTCTCGTCCGTCCGGTTTTCCGGAGTCGGCCCGTCCGGCTGCCTGTCGGGCTTGGCTGCCGGCAAGTCCTGCGGCTCGTCCGGACGGTAGATCGCCATGAAGCGGTCGCTGGAGCGCAGAAGCAGGTCGCCCAGCGCCGAAGCCAGGACCCGGTCCATCGCCGTGACGGTGGCGAGGATCAACGCGATGCAAGCCAGAAGGCGGTACATGGGAGGATCTCCGTCCGGTCTTCAGAACTGGAAGTAGATGAAGGCATGGTTGGCGAAGCTGCCGAACAGCAGCATCACCAGGATCAGCGCGGAGCAGGCCATCGACCGCGCCACCACGTTGGTCCCGGCATAGCGGCGGCCGGCGCCGCGCTCGATCAGCGCATCGACCGTCAGCACGATCAGGCCGGCGACGGCGACGCGCAGCAGCGAGCTGGCCTGGAGGTTGCCCTGCTGCAGGCCGAAATCGCCGTGGGCGATGATGCCCAGGATGGTCCAGACCGTGTGCAGGCTGTCGGCGCGGAAGGGCAGCCAGGTCAGCGTCACCACCGCGAACACCAGACCGACCATCACCAGACGGCCGGCGGCGAGGACGGGGCCGCTGAGGCGCACCGGGCTGAGTGCGGCCAGCCGGCGCACGCCGTCCTCGACCAGCATCAGCCCGCCATGCAGCGCCCCCCACAGGACGAAGGTCCAGTTGGCGCCGTGCCACAAGCCGGAGATCAGCATGGTGATGACGACGTTGCGGATGCGCAGCCAGCGCGTCCGGCTGCCGCCCATCGGCACATAGACGTAGTCGCGGAACCAGGTGGACAGCGAGATGTGCCAGCGCCGCCAGAAATCGCGCATTCCGGTGGCGAAATAGGGCCGGGCGAAATTCTGGCACATGGTGTAGCCGAAGATCTGCGCCAGCCCGATGGCGATCAGCGAGTAGCCGGCGAAGTCGCCATAGATCTGCAGGGAGAAGCAAAACAGACCGATCACATGCTGGAGCGCGTTGAAGAACTCCGGCTGGTGGAACCGGGCGTCGACCACGATCGCGGCGTTGTCGGCCAGTCCGATCTTCAGGAAATAGCCCCAGATCACCTTTTCCAGCCCGGCGAAGCGCTCTTCGAACGGGATGTCGCGCGGGCGCTGCTGGATTTGCGGCAGCAGGTCGCGCGCCCGGACGATCGGGCCGGCCACCAGCTGCGGGAAGAAGGCGACGAAGGTGGCATAGCGCATCAGCGACCGTTCCGGCTGCTTCACCTCGCCGGTGTAGAGGTCGATGCCATAGCTGAGATTCTGGAAGGTGTAGAAGGAGATGCCGACCGGCAACAGGATATCGAGCGTCCGCCGCCCGACATCGACGCCCAGGGATGCGAGCGCGATCTCCGCGCTGTCGGCGAAGAAATTGTAGTATTTGAAGAAGAACAGCATGCCCAGGTTGGTGCCGAGGCTGATGAACAGGTACAGCTTCCTGGTCTGCCGGTCGGGCGCGTCGGCGATCTTCAGTCCGCAGTAGAAGTCGATGAAGGTGCTGAGCGCCAGCAGCGCGCAGAACCGGTAATCCCAATAGCCGTAGAAGATGTAGCTGGCCACCAGTAGGAAGGGCGTGAAGGCGCGCGTGCGGGCCAGCGCCATGAAGCCGGCGCTGAACACGGTGATGAACAGCAGGAAGTTCAGGCTGGTGAAGCTCATCGTGCCCCCGGCAGAGATGCTCGCGCGTCCGCGCAACTGCGCAAGAAAGGCGAAGTTCGGAGCCGAAGATAACCACGATTTCGGTGATTTCCCGCCGCCGCGGTAGGGTTGTGCGGCCGGATATGGGACGTACTCTGAAATGGGCCGGGCGGATGATTCCAAACGGTTAGGACCGCCAAGCCGGGACTGGGCCATACACGAAAGTGGCAAGCCCTCACCGTTCGCGGCGCCCGGATGGGCCTGATCCCAACCGCTGCCGGGTCATTAAGGGGGTGCAAGCGGGGAAGCGAGCCGCTACATATGCAGCCGACAAACCCTTCAACTCTGGCTGACGAGGAGGCACCGCCATGCGGGCCGAGATCGAAGCGGCCGCCGGCGAGATCAGAGAATCGCTGGCGCTGCTGAGGAGGCATCTTTGACTGGGACAATGCACTGCGGCGTCTCGACGAACTGAACAACCTCGCCGAGGACCCCAAGCTTTGGGACGATCCCTCGCGGGCCCAGACCATCATGCGCGAGCGTACCCAGCTGGAGGCCTCGGTTTCCGGCTACCGGTCGCTGGAGCGCGACCTGTCCGACAGCCTGGAACTGATCGAGATGGGCGAGGCGGAGGGTGACGCCACCGTCGTCGCCGATGCCGAGGCGCAGCTCTACGGCCTGCGCGACCGCGCCAACAAGCTGCAGATCGAAAGCCTGCTGTCGGGCGAGGCCGATGCCAACGACTGCTTCGTCGAGGTGAATGCCGGCGCCGGCGGCACGGAGGCCCAGGACTGGGCGCTGATGCTGATGCGCATGTACACCCGCTGGGCGGAGCAGCACGGCTACAAGGCCGAATGGCTGGACGAGACGCCGGGTGAAGAGGCCGGGATCAAGTCCGCCACCGTGCAGATCAAGGGCCACAACGCCTATGGCTGGCTGAAGACGGAGGCCGGCGTGCATCGTCTGGTGCGCATCAGCCCGTTCGACAGCCAGGCGCGGCGCCAGACCAGCTTCGCCGCCGTCTCGGTGTCTCCGGTGATCGACGACAAGATCGATATCGAGATCAACGAGAAGGACTGCCGCATCGACACCTACCGCGCGTCGGGCGCCGGCGGCCAGCACATCAACAAGACCGACTCGGCGGTGCGCATCACGCACATCCCGACGAACATCGTGGTGAGCTGCCAGCAGGAACGGTCGCAGCACAAGAACCGCGCCAAGGCGTGGGACATGCTGCGCGCCCGCCTGTACGAACGCGAGCTGAAGATCCGCGAGGATGCCGCGGCCGCGCTGGAAGCGACCAAGACCGACATCGGCTGGGGCCATCAGATCCGCTCCTACGTCCTTCACCCCTACCAGATGGTGAAGGATCTGCGGACCGACGTGGAGACCTCGCAGAGCCAGGCGGTGCTGGACGGTGCGCTCGATCCCTTCCTGGAGGCGGCGCTGGCCTCCCGGATCAAGGGGCAGAGCGACGACGCGCACGCCGCAGGCGGCTGACGGGTCGGGACGTAGGAAAGGGCGGTCGCTTGCGGCCGCCCTTTTCGATTCGGTGTGTGCTTGGAAAGCCCCCTTGGAATGGAAGGGTGGGCTCGGCTGTTACAACAGGCTGTCGCCCCAACGATTCGGAGCAACCGATCCATGAACAGACGTCTTCTTCCGGCGCTGACCGGCGCCATGCTGTGCGGCAGCCTGCTGCTGGCGACCCCGGCCTTCGCGGCCTGCGAAACGGACAATCTGCCGGACGAGATGCGTCTGGCCTTCATCTCCGGCGCGCAGGAGGCGCTGAACGAGCACGGCTTCAATGCCGGGCCGGTGGACGGCAAGATGGGATCGCGCACCCGCACGGCGATCCGCTCCTACCAGCGTGCCGCCAAGCTTCCGGTGGACGGCTGCGCCACCCAGGGGCTTCTCGATCACCTGAACTTCAGCCAGCCGAAGATCTACGGCCCCGGCAAGCGCCGCTGATCCGGCTTTATGACCTCAGGCCAGCATGTCGAGCAGCCGCTGGCTGTTCTCCTGCGTCGCCTGCAGGACCTTGGCGTTCGCGGCGAAATCCACCTGGGCGGCGGTCAGGTCGAGCACCACCGCCGGATCGAGGTTGCCCGCCGCGATCTGCGCCGACGCCGCTTCGGTGCGGGCCTGGGCATCCTGCACGCCGTCGAGCGCGCTGGCCTGCGGCCGGTAGGGCGTGGCGGAGGTGGCCGATCCGATATCCATGGCAGGCTGTCCGGCTGGTTGAGCGGGTAGGATAGCGGCTCGGGGGTTTAGGGTTGGTGAATGGGCAGCAGGCCTTGCAAACTTATACCAGCGGTCATTGATGATGACCGCTGGTATCCGCGCCGACTGGCGCGGCGGCGGCCCATGCCGCCGAAGCTCTTGATCCTGACAGGTCAGGATCAAGAGCCGCTGGTATTAGACCCCCTCACCCCTCCGCCAGCCAATCCGCCAAGCGCCCCAGGAACGCCGCGGCCTCCGCCGGATCGCGCAGGCTCCAGGTCGCCGCGGTCTCGGCCGCGCCGTCCATCACCCGGATGCCGATTCCGCGCCCTGCCAGCGCGCGGAAGGCGTCCTCGTCGGTCTCGTCGTCGCCGAGATAGATCGGCACGGTGCCGTCCCCCTCCAGCCCCAGCGTCTCCAGCAGGGCAAGGACGGCACGGCCCTTGTCCCAGGGCAGGTTTGGGCGAAGCTCGAACAGCTCCTTGCCGCCGGTCACGCGCAGCCGCGCCTGTTCCTGCGCCACTGCGCGGACGGTGTCCGCCACCACGGGCTTTTCGGGCGGGGCGACCTGACGGGTGTGGATGGCGATGGCGAAGCGCTTGCGCTCCACCAGCGCACCGGCGATGCCGCCCAGGCGGTCGTGCAGACTCCGTTCGGCGGCGTCGAGGTCGGGGACATACTCGACGCCGACCTGCCGGCGCAGGTCGGGACCGCGCAGGTCGAAACCATGGCTGCCCGCGAAGACCAGATCGTCCAGCGCCACCATCGCCGCCAGATCGTCCAGGTCGCGGCCGCTGACGAAGGCGACCGGGCATAGGGCCGACAGCCGCCGCACCACCGCGCGCGCCTCCTCCGGCATCACCGCCAGGTCCGGCCTCGGCGCAATGGCAGCGAGCGTGCCGTCGTAATCGAGGAACAGGGCAGGGGTGCGGTCGCCGATGGCCGCGGTGAAGGCGTCGAATTCCGAGATTGCGGAGGGTGGAAAATGGGTCAAGGGAGAAACCTCGCGCCGCTGCCAGGGGGATGCGGCGGCTGACCGGGGGCCGGCACGCCACTGGAGTGGTAACGGCCGGAACAGGCGGACGGCTTGCGCTCCGGCAAAAGGACCGACCGATTGTGGCCGATCTGCAACAGGCACCTCTAAAAGCTTCGGCCCCGCGCAGGGGCCGGCTTTGGAGGTTGCGGTGCCTCCGGGTTCTGGTACTGTTGCAGTGCAGCAAGCGATTGCTGCTTCGCCCTTCTTGGGCGTTTCCTCCCTAAACTCAAGGCCGCTGTATTCAGCGGCCTTTTTCTTGCCAGAAAGCCCCCTGGTAAGGCAACCCCTGACAAAAGTCATAGCGCTGCGATTTTCACGGGAAATCGACCGGCGAATGGTGAGGTCATGGGCGTTTTTGAAGCGCAGGGCGAGCGCCTGATATCCTGCCGCGGTTCCGTGCAGGACGTCGCCGGGCTCCAGAAAACCATTTGAATACAATACATTGCAAAGTACAGCGCCCATGCATGCGATGATGGACGCACCGGTGTTCAACGGCGCACCGGATTGGGAGAGGGGCCGAAGCGTTACCGCAGGACATTGCCGGGCCAGAGAATTTTTCCTGCCTTTTTCGCGGGCCGCCGTTCTTGCTGCGGTGCGGGGGAGTGAAAAACCGCCGCAGGCACAGGTAAGCACTGCACCGGCGTCGCGAACTGTCGTATAGAATCCGACGACACGCCCATCCGCCGCAATCCACAGGAGCCGTTCCCATGGACATCGCCATCATGGTCCTCGCCGTCGCCTTCTTCTTCTGGCAGACCATTTCCGACTGAGTCGGCTTCGACGCGACCGGCAGAGCCGCTCGGCGAGCAACAGGTCGGCAATCGAGAAAAGGGGCGGTCCCGGCGGGCCGCCTTTTTTCATGTGGCTGTCGGAAAACGGAGTTCGAACCCCACCGCCGTCTCAGTCGGCGGCGATGGGCGGCTCCAGCCGGTAATGGGCCGAGGCGATCAGCTGCAGCGTTTCCATGATCGAGCCGATGGCCTCATGCAGATCGGCCTGCTCGTCGCCGGGCAGCGTCGCAAGCACCGCCTCCAACTCCACCGCCGCGTTCTGCAGGCTGGCGCAGGCATGTTCCAGGTGGCGGCTGGTGCCCTGGCCAAAGCCGGGATCATTTGCAAAATGCAAACGCGCCGCCGGTTTCCCGGCCCGCGTCGCGTTCCGGTTTGCAAAATGCAAATGGACGCCGTTCCCCGTGGCCCGCGTCCCCAATTTCTTCCGCATCATGGGCGTATCCCCGTTCGGTCTGAACAGAGAATGCGCAAGTCCCGTGCCACTGCGTGACCGTTGGTTGCGATCACCTACGCAAAAATGGTGAGGCTCATTCCGGCCACAGGCGGGCGGCGCCGCGCATGCCGCTTTCCCCGCCATGGCGGGCGACGGCCATGCGGGTCCGCGGTGCGGCCGACAATGCCCAGGACCCCCAGCGCCGCGTCACCGCTTCGCACAGGCCGGGCAAGGCCGACAGGCCGCCGCCGACCACCACCATGTCGGGATCCAGCAGGTTCAGCACCGGGGCCAGCGCCCGGGCCAGCGCATCGGCATGGCGCGTCAGCGTCGCGGCTGCGACCGGATCTCCCGCCAGCGCGCGGGCGGCGATCTCCTGCGGGTCCGCCACTTTGCCGGCTCCGTCCTCCCCGCTCAGGTGCCGGTGCAGGCGCGACAGCCCGGCGCCGCACAGCATGGTCTCCAGGCAACCGGCCTTGCCGCAGCCGCAGGGCACCGGCGGGCCGTCGGCCTCCTCGCGCCAGGGCAGGGGGGCGTGCCCCCATTCGCCGGCCAGCCCGTTGGCCCCCGGCAGGATGCGCCCGTCCACCACGATGCCGCCGCCGACGCCGGTGCCCAGGATGACCCCGAACACCACCGCCGACCCGACCGCGGCGCCGTCCGTCGCCTCCGACAGGGTGAAGCAGTTGGCGTCGTTGGCGATCCGCACCGGGCGGCCGATCCGCCGCGCCGCGTCTTCGGCGAAGGGACGGCCGGCGAGCCAGGGCAGGTTCACCGCGCGCACGCGGCCGGCAGCGGGATCGACGATGCCGGGCAGGCTGATGCCGACGCCGCCGGTGCCGACCGGGTCGAGCGCCGCCACCGTCTCCGCCAGCGCGTCGAGCGTGGCGTCGTAATCGCGGGGGGTGGGGCGGCGGTGACGGGCCAGTTCGGCCCCGTCCGTGCCGAGCGCCACGGCCGCGATCTTGGTGCCGCCCAAATCGATTCCGACTCGCATGCCTGTCGCCGTCCAGATGGGGATTCAGCCGAGGATTCCGGGGGCAACCCTATACCGCTCCCCTGTCCGGCGGACCAGCGGCGCGTTCGTTCCGGATGGGTCAGTCCACCCACCCCGGAAGAGAGGGGGCTACCGCCCTTTGCACTGTCGGGGCTTGGGGGGCGCATCACTAGAGTCACATCAGCGCTTCCTTCACTGATCGGCGTCTTGAGATGTCCATGGACCGTTTTGCCCCGAAACACACTTCGCGCGCCCGGCGCGCCGCTCCGGGCCACCACGATCCCGTACGCGATTCCGCCGATGCCGCAGCATCGGCCGCCGAAATCCGCGATGGACTGGTGTTGGCCTTCCTGGCCCGCAAGAGGCTTCTGGTGCTGGTCGGCGATGCCGGATCGGGCCGTCCCGCCCTGTTCCGGCAACTGGTCGAGCATGTCGAGGCCGATGGCGCCATGGCGCTGCCGGTCACGGCCTCGGTCGGTGTCGAGGTGGAGGATCTGGTCGCTGCCGCCGGTACCGGGGCGCTGCCCGATCTGGCACCGCCGGGCGAGGACGGCGAGGGCGATTTCGACGCGCTGATCGCCGCGCTGGAAGAGCGGCTGGAACTGGCCGGGTCCGGCCTGCTGGCGGTCGACAACGCCACCGTGCTCGCCCCGCCGGTGCTGGCCGATCTGGTCGACCTGACGCGGGCCGAGACGCCGGCCGGTCGCTTCCTCCAGGTTCTTCTCTGCGGCACGCCGGAGTTGGAAGGAACGCTGGCGCGCGCCGGGCTGGCCGACGAGCTGCGCGACATGGGCGTGATCTACCGGATGGCGCCGGGCGGCGGTCTGCCCGACGAGCTGCCGTCGATGTCCGCCCTGCAGACCGAGCCGCGTCCGGCGCCGATGCTGGCGGTCTCGCCCCAGCTGCAGGAGGCCGATCCGGCCTGGATGGATCGCCGCAGTCAGCATCAGGCCCCGCAGCAGGCGCCGCAGCCGGGCCCGGCCCAGCCGGCCGCCACGCCTCCGGCGAACGACTGGTCGGGAGACTATGACTGGAGCGACCGTGGTCCCGATGCGATGGCCGCAAGGGGGATGCAGGCCGGAGCCTTGCCGGCGGACGCCATGCCCGTCGGGGCCATGCGGGCGCCGCGCCGGACCGGGCTTTATGCCGGTGCGGCACTGACCACGCTGGTGCTGCTGGGTGCCGCCGGTGCGGCCATCGCCACCGCCGTTCCCGGCGCCTCCCCCGACCGCGCTCTGGCGATGATCGAGGAGGGCTGGAGCCGGGCGCGCGATGCGGTGGAACGCACGGTGCAGGGGCTGATCGGCACCGATGTTCCGCTCGCCGGCGGCCAGCATGCCGCCGCCGACCTGCCGCCGGTTGCACCATCCCCGCAGCCGTCCGCCGCACCGCCGGCCGCCCGGCCGTCGGTGGCGCCCGGCGTCCAGGCCGGGCAAAGCAATGCCGCGTTTCCGGCCGCGCCGCCGCCGTCCGGCACCCTGACGGTGACGAAGCAGGCTGCAGCCCAGCCTTCGCCGCCCGCGCCCGCTCATACCGCTCCGGTGCAGACGGCTGCCTTGCCGCCGGCCCAGACCCAGCCGCCGGCCTCCCCACCTTCCGCAGCGGCCCCGGCCGCAGGCAATGCGGAAGCGGCACCGGGGGCCGCCTCGCTGCCGCCGCTGGAGGAGCCTTCCGCCACGCCGATTCCACAGGTGCCGCAGTCTGCCGTCCCCGATGCGGAGATCGCGCAGCGCGTGCGCATGATGGTCGATCAGGCCCGCCGCCAGATCGCCGGCAAGCGCCTGACCACCCCGCCCGGCGACAACGCCTTTGAGACGGTTCAGCGTATCCGCCAGATCGCACCGGCGTCGCCGGAAGCGACCGAACTGCTGGCAACCATGGAGGACACCTATCGCCGCTGGGCGATGCTGGCCGAGCGTGACGGCGACTGGTCGGAAACCAAGCGCTTCTACGAGCGGGCGCAGATGCTCTCGCCCAACAGCCCGGACCTTGCGGAGCGCATCCGCGCGGCGGGCGAGCAGCGCGCCTATACCGGTCCGGCCATGGGCGGTTCCGGAACCTCGGGCGGAAGCACGGCCGTGCCGGTGAAGGCCACTCCGGGCCTGCAGGATCGCGAATCGGTGCTGGCCCTGCTGCGCAATCCGGCGGAGCTGTCGCGCACGCTGCAGGGCGGCGCCAGCCCCGACAGCCGGCTCGACAGCGGCAAGACCCTGCTGATGGTCGCGGCCGAACAGGGACTGACCGACACGGTGCGCGTTCTGCTGGACCGGCGCGCCCGCAGCGACCTGCGCACCTCCGACGGGGCCACCGCCGTGATGTACGCGGCCTGGGGCGGCCATGACGCGGTCGTCCGGGCGCTGGCCGACGGCGGCGCGGACCTCGACACCACCAACAGCGACGGCAAGACCGCGCTGATGGCCGCCGCCGCCCGCGGCCACCAGGAGGTGACGCGCACGCTGATCCAGCGCGGGGTGATGGTGGACCGCACCACCGCCTATGGCTGGTCGGCGCTGATGTATGCCGCCAACAACGGGCACGAGGCGGTGGCCAAGCTGCTGCTCGACCATGGCGCCAACCCGTACCGCATGGATGCCAACGGCAACTCCGCCCTGACGCTGGGTGCGCTGCAGGGGCATGTCCAGGTGGTGGAGGTCCTGAAGCCGCGCTGATCGGCGCGGCTTCAGCGGGTCGGTCACTGGTCGAGGCGGACGGAGCCGCGCCACATCCCGGCGCTCTGTCCGCCGTTGCCGTAATGGAACACGCCCGGCCCGTCCGGCTGGCCGTTGCTGAATCGCCCGGCGAAGCGGCTGCCGTCGGTGAAGGTCATCACGCCATAGCCCGACATCAGGTCGTCGGACCATTCGCCCTCATAGGTCTGTCCATTGGCGAAGCGGTAGACGCCCGCCCCCTGGCGGATTGGCCGCCCGAGACCCGATCCCGATGACGGCTGCGCCCACGTCCCCTCATAGCGGTCGCCGGCCGGGAAGCCATAGCTCCAATAGCGGCTGTCGGGGCGGCTGCGCGCCCGCTCCGCCGCGGTGCGGGCATCGCCCAGTGCGCGCATCGCCTGCTGCTGCGCCGCCACGGCCGGACCGTCGGGTTGCGCGGATGCGGTGCCGGGCGGGGGAGTGGGGAAGCTGCGCGTCTCCTCCGTCCGGATCGGATCGGAACTGCCGGTGGCCGGCGGCTCGGCGGCCGGATCGCCGAAGGAGGGGCCGGCCTCCACGGTCCCGCGGGAACGGGCGGCCAGCGGCGACGGGTCGGCCCAGCGGGCGGCGAGTGCCCCGGCGGTGACATAGCCGTTCCGGCCGGACGAATCGCGCACGCGCAGCCAGCTTCCTTCCGGCACCGCCTCCAGCACCGTCACCACGGTGCCCGCCGGCAGCGGTGCGATGCCGCGGGCACCCACCGCCGGGCGGTCGAACAGCACGCCTGCCTTGGCCATCTCATACTCGCCCGGCGGCAGGCTGGGGCTGCTCACCACCGGCGGCGGCTCCTTTGGCGGCGGTTCCCTTTTCGCCAGGGTGGACGGGTCCTGCGGCTGCATGTCGGGGGAGGGCGCGGCCGGCGGCTTCGGTGCCGCGGCGACGGCCGGCACCAGGACCAGCCTCGTGCCCAGCCGGTCCTGCAGCCAGGGCAACTGGCGCCCATCGCTGCGTTCGGCGACGGAGCGCGCCACCTCGGCCAGCGAGTCGCGAAGGGTGACGCCGGGCTTGACCATCTCGCGGGCCAGCGCCGCGGTGAAGGGGGCCGGCCCCTTGGCCGATTGAGCGGGTACCGGCGGCACTCCGGGACGGTGGGCATAGACGACGAACAGGCCGTCCGCCTCCATCGGCGTCCCCAGCGCACCGCCGCCGACCCGCTGGGCCAGCGCGTCGGCCGTGCCCGGATCGATCACCACCACCGACTTGCGCCCGCTGTCGCGCAGGTCGCCCAGCACGGTGTCGAGGTCCAGCGCCGTGCGCGGCAGATCCTCCGCCTCCGCGGGCGCGGCGTCGGTGGGCAGCAGATACTCCCGCTCCCCGAGCCCGACGGCGAGGCCGGTGTAGTAGACGAAGCCCAGTTCGGCGCCGGACAGCGCCTCGCGGAAGCGCTCCAGTGCCGACTCCATCGCGACCCGCCCGACATTGTCGGCCCGCGTCACCGCAAAGCCGGCCTTGCGCAGCGCGGAAACCATCGCCCCCGCATTGGCGGCGGCCTGTTCCGACCGGCTGTCGAGCCCGTTGTAGCGGCCGTTGTCGATGACCAGCGCCACCCGCTTTTCCGTGTCGGCCACCGCGCCGCCGAAGGGCTGGGCAGCCAGCAGCGCCGCGGTGAGGACGGTCCCCGCAAGGGTTCGTCTCCACGGCCGGGGTGTGGGGAATGCGGCGTTGTGCGGCCGGGCAATCATGGTCAAGGCGTTCCGTCCTCCGTCTTCGCGGCGGCCTCCCGCGGGGCGCGACCATTTGTGCCGCCGCCCCGCCGGGCTGCGTACCGCCGCCGGGAGCATAGCCTTTTCCGCCGCTCCGGGACCCCGCTCTTTCGGGGCGCCGGGCGATGGCCGCATTACCCCGCGCGGAGGACCGCCCCGTGCCTCGGCGGCGTTGCAGGTCCTGATGCAACTCGCCGGACAAGCTCGCCGCTGGCGCGAGGTATCGCTTTCCCTTCGCCGCGAAGCCGCCTATATGACGCTCCTTCGCAGACAACGAGGTTCGCCATGCCGCCCGCAAAGCCGTCCGCCGTCCGGATGTCCGACACCGAAATCGCCCGCGTGCAGATGTACCTGCGCAAGACGCTGGGCAATCAGAAGATCGTGATCGAGCCGCCGGCCAAGGCCGGCCAGTCGGCCGAGGTGACGGTGGATGGCGAGTTCTTCGGCACGCTGAACCGTGACGAGGACGAGGGCGAGATTTCCTATGCCCTGAACGTCGTCATCCTGGAAGAGGACCTGCCGGAGCCGCCGGCCATCCCGCGCCGCTGATCGCCGGCCTTTTCCTGACGTTCCCCACTGGCGCCCTAGCGGCTGTGAGCGCGAAGCTCCGCCGCCAGGGCGGCCAGCAGGGTCTGCCCGCCCGACAGGGTCAGCCCGCGCACCAGAACGATCGCCTTGTGCCCGCCGCGCCGGTGCATGACCAGCCGCACGTTGCGGCTGCCGGCGGCCTTCAGCTCGGCCTTCACCGCGTCGTTGGGCGCCACGTCGCCGGCAACCAGCTTCAATTCCGCCTTGTGCCCGTAATCGTGCGCCGGATCGATCCAGGCGACGAACAGCGGCTTGCCGCCGACCATCGGATAGAGCGCCAGATCCCGGATCGTCTCGTGCGGATGGATGCGGGCACCGTCCACCGTCAATCCGCGTTCCGTCACGCCCAGCCGCACGGCCCGGCGCTGTACCGTCTCCGTCAGCGTCACCACCCACAGCAGCAGCACCGGCGCCGCGCAGAAGACGGCGAGCCACTGCAGCATGTCCGACAGTTCTTCCGGCGCCAGTCCGGCCCCGGCGACGAAGCCCGTCGCCAGCAGCCCGGCAATCAGCAGATAGCGTGTGCGTATCACCGGAGTCAGCACCGGTCTCGCCACGAAGACGGCACCGGCCGCGCCGTCCTCGCGGGTGACTTCCATGCTTGGCGGCGGCTTGGCGGCTGGCATATCGGCGGGATCGGAGCTGGGGAAGGGGCGTGATCCTGTTCCGGCGGCATGTCGGCCGTCCAGTTCTTTCGCGTGTGGCCCGGATCGGGTGTGTACCCGTGGAGCGTGCCGAGGGCGGGGTTGCCGCTCGCCGCCGCCTTGAAAATGGCGGGGGGCATGGTACTCTCAGGGGCAGGAGGTGACGCGAGCCGCTTTCCTGAATGGCGGGACCGGTTTCCCGATCCCGCCACCTCTGGCTTTACCGATCCTGGTCCCTGTTGAAGCCCGCTTCGAACTCGAACTTCAGCTTGAACCAGAAGCAGCCGAGCCACTTCAGGTATTTTCTCACTCGCGTCACCTCCTTTCGGTTGCCGGCAGTGCATGGAGTGCGTCCGTTGGCGCGAGAATACAGAGCATGCAATCGCGTGCCAATCGCGAATCCTTGACGAACTTGCCGCCAGGTTGCGGTTTGGCTCTGCCGCCCCGGCCGCGCTCGGCTCAGCGCCGCTGGTGCTGCAACCGGAGCGGTGATAGCGTGCGGGCAGGCGTTTCCAGACCGACCCGCTCAGCCTGACCTGCCGCGAAGGACCGTCGCCCGTGACCTTCCCACATCCGCTCGATGCCCGGGAGACGACCGCTTCCCGGCAAGGCTCGGAACCGTCCGTCGCGCCTGTGGTGGTGGAGGCGCGGAAGCTCTCGCTGGTCTATCCCACCGCCGACAAGCCGGTCATGGCATTGAGCGAGGTCGACCTGACCATCGCCAAGGGTGATTTCGTCTCGCTGATCGGTCCCAGCGGCTGCGGCAAGACCACGTTGCTGCGCGTGATCGCCGACCTGGAACGCCCGACCTCCGGCCATATCGCCATCGAAGGCATGACACCGGAGCAGGCACGGCTGAAGCGGCTCTACGGCTATGTCTTCCAGGCCCCGGCGCTCTATCCCTGGCGCACGGTGGAGCGCAACGTGATGCTGCCGCTGGAGATCATGGGGCTGCCCAAGGCCGACCGGCAGCAGCGCGCCCGAGAGCAGTTGGAGCGCGTCGGCTTGGTCGGCTTCGAGCGCAAGTTTCCCTGGCAGTTGTCCGGCGGCATGCAGCAGCGCGTATCGATTGCCCGCGCGCTGGCCTTGCAGCCGGACCTGCTTCTGATGGACGAGCCGTTCGGCGCGCTGGACGAGATCACCCGCGACCATCTGAACCTGCATCTGACCCAGCTGTGGCGGGCGACCGGCAAGACCTGCGTCTTCGTCACCCATTCCATCGCCGAAGCGGTGTTCCTGTCCACCCGCATCGTGGTGATGAGCCCGCGCCCCGGCCGCATTCTCGACGTCATCGACTGCAACAGCCTGCCGCGCGAGCGGACGCTGGACCTCCGCGAGTCGCCGGAATTCGCCGCCATCGCCCACCGCGTGCGGGAGGGGCTGAAGGAAGGGCACAGCTACGATGATTAGGCGTGCGCTTCCCGTGACCGTGATGACACTGCTGTTGCTGGCGGCGTGGTACATCGGCGCAGCGTGGCTGAACTGGCCGCAGGCGGCGGAGACGCTGGCCCGCGCCGGCAAGCCTGCCGAATTCGCAGACGTGCTGGCCCAGGCCTATACGATGAAGCGCCCCATCCTGCCCACCCCCGGACAGGTGGTGGCGGAGCTGTGGAATTCCCTGACCGGCTACGCGCCGACCAGCCCGCGCAACCTGCTGTTCCACACCTGGGTGACGGCGGAAGCGGCGCTGACCGGGCTGGCGATGGGGTTGGCGCTGGGCATCCTGCTGGCCGCCGGCATCGTCTATACCCGGACGCTGGAGGCCAGCCTGCTGCCCTGGGTGATCGCATCGCAGACCATCCCGATCCTGGCCATCGCGCCGATGATCGTGGTCATCCTCGGCAACATCGGGCTGACCGGGCTGCTGCCGAAGGCGGTGATCTGCATGTATCTGTGCTTTTTCCCGATCACGGTCGGCATGGTGAAGGGACTGCGGTCGGCCGATCCGCTGTGGCTCGACCTGATGCGGACCTATTCGGCCAGCGGGATGCGCGCCTTCTGGTCGCTGCGGCTTCCGGCCTCCATGCCGTTCCTGTTCGCCAGCCTCAAGGTGTCGGTCGCCATCAGCGTGGTCGGCGCCATCGTGGGCGAACTGCCGACCGGAGGGCAGGCCGGGTTGGGGGCGCGGCTGCTGTCGGGGTCTTATTACGGCCAGACCGTGCAGATCTGGGCGGCGCTGATCATGGCCTCGCTGCTGTCGGTGGCGCTGATCGCCGTGGTGCGCGGGCTGGAACTGGTCCTGCTGGGCCGGGCGGGGGCGCGATGAGCACCGCGGATCCCTACCGCACCAGCCTGCGGACCGCCGCCGACTGGGGACTGGTCGCCATAGCCGTGTTGACACTGGCCGCACTCGCCTTGCCGGTGGGTGCGCTGGGCGGTTCCTCTGTCGGCTGGTTCGGTGGGCAGGTGGGCGGAACCATGGCGCCGCTGTTCCTGATCGGGGTGGTGCTGGCGGTCGTCGCCGGCCGGTCCGCGCCGAAACGGGTCTGGGGTGCCTGGGTCGAGTTGGGCGGCGTGGCGTTGGCCTGGTTGCTGCCGCTGCATCTGCTGAACGAGGGGCTGGACCTGTCGGCCGGCTGGGGGCTGTGGCTGTTCCTGGTCGCGGCGACGCTGCTGCTGTGGCGGGTGATGGGGGTGCTGGCCGGGGTGCCGGGCTGGACCCGCTCGGTCGTCGTGCCCGGCCTGTTCGGGCTTGGCCTGCTGGTGGGGTGGGAGGTGCTGGTGCGCGGCTTCCAGGTGCCGGCCATCCTGCTGCCGCCGCCCAGCCGCATCGCGTCGGCCCTGGCCGCCCATGCGCCGGTGCTGTGGGACGATTTCCGCCAGACCGTGCTGACCTCCGTCCTGCGCGGCTATGTCATGGGCTGCGGCGCGGGGTTCCTGGTGGCAATCCTTGCCGACCGCGTGCCCTTTCTTGCCCGCGGGCTTCTGCCGCTCGGCAATCTCGCCAGTGCCATTCCGGTGGTCGGTATCGCGCCGATCATGGTCATGTGGTTCGGGTTCGACTGGCAATCGAAGGCGGCAGTGATCGTCGTCATGACCTTCTTCCCGATGCTGATCAACACGCTGGCCGGCCTTGGCAACTCGGAACGCATCCAGCTCGACCTGATGCGCTCCTACGGCGCCGGCTATGGGCGGACGCTGGTCAAGTTGCGTCTGCCGAACGCGCTTCCCTTCCTGTTCAACGGCTTGAAGATCAACTCCACCTTGGCGCTGATCGGCGCCATCGTGGCGGAGTTCTTCGGCACGCCGGTGGTCGGCATGGGTTTCCGCATCTCCACCGAAGTGGCGCGGATGAACCTGGACATCGTGTGGGCCACCATCGCGGTGGCGGCGCTGACCGGCTCCGGCCTCTATGGCGGCTTGGCGTTGCTGGAACGGGCGACGACGGCCTGGCATCCGTCCATGCGGCGGCGCTGAGCTGCCCTGCGTAACCGCGCTGGCACGGCCATTGCTTTCGTCCTGCCATTCCGGCTGGCAGGGGAGGTGGGCATGGCCGACATCGTCGTTCTCAAGCATGTCCGCCTGACGCGGGCGCTGGCGGCCATCGAAATGGCTGCGGTGTCGCTGGACGGCGAACTGGCGGATTTGCGCACCACAGGCCAAGCGGGGCTGCTGGGCGACCACGCCGAGGAGGCCACGCTCCTGCGCACCTATGTCCGCACCTTGCGCGTCCTGTTGCAGGCGATGACTCCCGACGAGGTGGACGAGGCCGGGCTCGGCGAGCGCCATGCGCTGGCGGAGGCCGCGGTCGGCCGCTGTGCCGCGGCGTTGCGGGCGCTGGACCTGCCGGTAAACAGTGGGCCGGCCGGCAGCGGCCCGGTCAGCGGCATCGCCTGACGACTCACTGTCGCGAAGCCGACAGCGCCTTGACGGCTTCCGGCCATTGCCATACTGCCGTATGGCTGGAATGCGGGGGGCCTTTCTCCTCTCCGCCTTCGAAACGCCGCGCTATAGTGGCAGGCCCAACGAACAGTCGGACCCCACCGACAATGGTGCAGGCATAAAAGGGCGCGATGAGGCTTCTCGTTTCCGATCTGACCCACCGCTATGACGATCTGACCGTCCTGGACGGCATCGACCTGACGTTGGCGGAGGGTGAAATCCTGGCCGTGATCGGCCCCAGCGGCTGCGGAAAATCGACGCTGCTCGGCATCGCCGGCGGCATCGTCGCCCCGACCTCCGGCAGCATCCGGGTGGAGGGGGAGGTGCCGGACGGCTGCCTGAACCCCATCACCTTCATCTTCCAGGATTTCGCCCTGCTGCCCTGGCGCAATGTGGAGGACAACATCGCCCTGGTGCTGGAGCATCACCGGCTCTCCACCGCCGAGCGGCGCGAGCGCATCGACAGCGGCCTGCGGCGCATGGGGCTGTCGGAGTTCCGCAAGGCTTTGCCCAAGCAGCTTTCCGGCGGCATGCGTCAGCGGGTCGGCATCGCCCGCGCGCTGGCGGTGCGCCCGGCCATGCTGTTGCTGGACGAGCCGCTGTCGGCGCTGGACGCCCAGACGCGCGAGCTGCTGATGGACGATTTCCTGGAGCTTTGGCGCCGGGAGAAGACCACCGCCCTCTACGTTACCCATAATCTGGACGAGGCGCTGCGGCTGGCCGACCGGGTCTGTGTGCTGAGCCGCCGCCCCGGCCGCATCCGCGAACTGGTCACCATCGAGGAACCGCGGGAGCGCCGGCAGGAGCCATCGGCCCAGGCCCATCTGGCCGAAGTGCGCGACCGCCTGTGGCACCTGATGAAGGCCGAAGCCCAGATGGCCGACCGGGAGATCGCCCGTGTCTGACAGCCTGAACCCGACTGCTGCGCCCATCACGCCTGCAATGGGCCAGCCCGTCCGCTTCCGTGGCGGCGGCTTCACTGTGAAACGCCATCCCTGGGCGGCGCTGGCGGCCTTCGCCGTGTTGATCGCGGTTTGGGAGGGGGTGAGCCGTCTCGGCCTCGCCAGTCCGCTGTTCCTGCCGCCGCCGAGCGCGGTCGGACGCGCGCTGGCCGGCATGGTTTCGGACGGATCGCTGTGGCTGAACCTGAAGGCGTCGCTGGCGCGCATCGCCGTCGGCTGGGTGCTGGGCACGGCAGGCGGCATGCTGGTGGGCTTCGCCATGGGCATCTTCTCCACCGCCCGCGCGGTCGGCGTGCCGCTGGTGTCGGCCTTCTTCCCGATCCCGAAGATCGCGCTTCTGCCGCTGTTCATCCTGTGGTTCGGCATTGGCGAGCCGTCGAAATTCGCCACCATCGGCTTCGGCGTCTTCTTCCCCACCGTCATCGCCACCTACAGCGCGATCGACTCCGTGCCGCGCAACCTGATCCGCATGGCGCAGAGCTTTGGCCTGCCCTGGCGGTCGATCCTGCGTTCAATCGTTCTGCCGGGGGCACTGCCGGGCATCCTGGCCGGATTCCGCATCACCGCCTCCATCGCGCTGATCCTGGTGGTGGCGGCGGAGATGATCGGCGCGGAATACGGCATCGGCGCCTTCGTGCTGATGGCCGGCAACCTGATGCAGACCGACACGCTGCTGGCCGGCGTGCTGGTGCTGTCGCTGCTGGGGCTCGCCATCGGCACCGTGCTGTCGCAGCTTGAGCGGCGCCTGCTGAACTGGCGCTGACCGGCCTTTTCCCAAGAAACCTGAACCATCCATCGGGAGGATTTCCGTCCATGACCGCCGCCATGACCGTGGCCCGCCTTACCCGGCGTGCCCTGCTCGCCACCGCCGGAGCTGCCTTTGCCGCCGGCACCCTGATGTCCGCCGCGCTGGCGCAGCCGCTGGAGAAGGCGACGGTCGGCGTGCTGGCGCTTTCTTCCTCCGGGCCGATCTTCATCGCCAAGGCCAAGGGCTATTTCGAGAAGGAAGGGTTGGACGTCGAACTGAAGATGTTCACTTCGGCCCAGCAGGTGCCGGTCGCGGTGACCTCGGGCGATGCCGATTTCGGGGTGACCGGCCTGACCGCCGGCTTCTACAACCTTGCCTCCAAGGGCGCCGTCACCATCATCGCCGCACAGAGCCGCGATGAGCCGGGCTTCCCGCTCAGCGCCTATCTCGCGACCAACGCCGCCTATGACGCCGGGCTGAAGGCGCCGGCCGACCTGAAGGGCAAGCGCATCGCCATCACCACGGTCGGCTCGACCTTCCACTACATGATCGGGCTGCTGGCGCAGAAGCACGGCTTCACGGTCAAGGACGTGACCATGGTGCCGCTGCAGGACGTGCCGAAGATGGTCGCCGCTTTCAAGGGCGGGCAGGTCGATGCCATCATCGCGCCATCGACCGTGTCGCGGCAGCTGGTGGCCGACGGCGCCGGCAAGATGCTGGGCTGGGTCGGCGACGAGACTCCCTGGCAGCTCGGCGCCCTGTTCACCGCGCCGAAGACGATGAAGGACCGCCGCCCGCTGGTGGAGAAGTTCATGCGCGCCTACAAGACCGCGCTGGCCGAATACCACGCCGCCTTCAACGGCAAGGACGCCTCCGGCCAGATGGTGAAGGGACCCGGCTATGACGAGTTGCTGACCATCATTGCCGACGCCACCAAGCAGAAGCCGGAAATCGTCGCCGCCGGCCTGCCCTATGTCGACCCGCAGGCCCGCCTGCTGGTGGACGACATCGTCAATCAGGTGAAGTTCTGGCAGTCGGAAGGGCAGGTCGACAAGGCGCTGGACCCGAAGTCGGTGATGGACCTCAGCATCGCCGGGCAGTGATGAGCGGGGGGAGGGGGGCGGTCACACGGCCAGATAGGCCGCCCTCACCCCGTCATCCGCCAACAACTCCGTCATCGTGCCGGTCCAGCGCAGGCGGCCGGTTTCGATGACGCAGGCGCGGTCGGCGACCGCGGAGGCGAAGGACAGACTCTGTTCGGACAGCAGCACCGACAGCCCCTCCGCCTTCAAGCGCCGCACCGCGTCGGCCATCTGCTTCACGATCAGCGGCGCCAGCCCCTCCGACGGTTCGTCCAGCAGCAACAGAGACGGGTTGCCCATCAGCGTGCGGGCCAGCGTCAGCATCTGCTGCTCGCCGCCGCTCATCCGGGTGCCGCGGCGGCCGCGCATCTCCGCGAGGTTGGGGAACAGCGCAAACAGCTTCTCCGGCGTCCAGGCGGGAGCGTCGGGACGGGGCGGCTGGCGGCCGACCTCCAGGTTCTCCTCCACCGTCAGGTCGGCGAAGATGCGGCGGTCCTCCGGCACATAGCCGACGCCGAGACGGGCGATGCGGTGGGCGGGCAGGGCCGATAGGTCGTGGCCGTTGAAACGCAGGGTCGCGGCGCGGCGCTCCACCAGCCCCATGATCGCCTTCAGCGTGGTGGTCTTGCCGGCGCCGTTGCGGCCCATCAGCGCCACCACCTCGCCGCGCCCGACGGTCAGGGCGATGCCGTCGAGGATGTGGGCGCGACCGTACCAGGCCTGCAGGCCATCGACCGTCAGCAGGGGTTCGCTCACGCCTCGCCTCCCAGATAGACGGATTGCACGCGGGGATCGGCGCGCACCTGATCCGGCGAACCCTCCGCGATCAGCCGGCCGCGGTCGAGCACCAGCACGCGGGTGGCGTGGCCGAAGACGACGTCCATGTCATGTTCGGTGAACAGCACGGCGAGGCCGCGCTCGCGCACCAATTCCGCCGTCAGCGCCATCAGGGCGAGCCGTTCGGCAGGCGCCATGCCGGCGGTCGGCTCGTCCATCAGCAGCACCGTCGGCTCGCTCGCCAGCGCCATCGCCAACTCGACCCGCTTGACGTCGCCATAGGCCAGCACACCGCAGGGTCGGTCGGCTTGGGAACCCATGCCGACGCGCTCCAGCAGGGCCAGCGCCGGCTCGCGGAACAGGGCGGCGGCCGGGCGCCACAGGCCGAACAGGCGGCGGGCGCGCGACAGCAGCACCATCTGCACATTCTCCGCCACCGTCATCGAGGCGAAGGTCGCGGTGATCTGGAAGGTCCGCCCGACGCCCAGCGCCCAGATGCGCCGCGGCGGCAGCCCGACCAGCTCCGTCCCGTCCAGCTTGACCGAGCCCGAGTCGGGCCGCAGCTGGCCGTTCAGCAGGTTGAAGCAGGTGCTCTTGCCGGCGCCATTCGGGCCGATCAGCGCCAGCAGGTCGCCGGAGCGCAGGGTGAAGGACACGCCGCCCACCGCCTGCACCCCGCCGAAGGAGCGTTGCAGGTCACGCACCACCAGCTCGCTCATGGGCAACTCGCTCATCTCCGCCTCCTGAAGCTGGACAGGAAGCCGACGATCCCCTGGGGGAAGACCAGCACCAGCGCGACGATGATCAGGCCCAGCGCCAGCCGCCACCAGTCGGTCATGCTCATCATCTTGGCTTCCAGCAGGTGGAAGGCCACCGCGCCGGCCAGCGGCCCGGCGACGGTCTGGATGCCGCCCATCAGCACCATCACCAGCGCATCGACCGATTGCGGCACCGCCAGCAGGGTGGGGAAGACGCTGCCCTTGGCGAAGGCATAGAGCCCGCCGGCCAGACCGGCCGCGGTGCCGGCCAGCACGAAGGCCATCCATTGGAAGCGGCGCACGTCGATGCCCACCGATTCGGCGCGAAGCCCCGAGTCGCGGCCGGCCCGCAACGCATAGCCGAAGGGGGCGAAGGCCGCCCGGCGCAGCAGCCACAGCGCCCCGCCGCACAAGCCCAGCGTCAGCCAGTAATAGGCGGCCTTGTTCGCCGCCCAGGCCGACGGCCAGACGCCGAGAATGCCGTTGTCGCCGCCGGTCACCGCATACCATTGGAAGGCGACCGACCAGACGATCTGGGCGAAGGCCAGCGTCAGCATGGCGAAATAAAGCCCCGACCGCCGCACGCAGAACCAGCCCGCCACCAGCGCCCCGACACCGGCAAGCAGCGGCGCGCCGGCCAGGGCCAGCGGCATCGGCGCACCCAGATGCTTGACCAGCAGGGCCGAGCCGTAAGCGCCCAGCCCGAACCACGCCGCATGGCCGAAGGACACCAGCCCGCCCAACCCGATCAGCAGATGCAGGCTGGCGGCGAACAGGGCGAGGATCACCACCTCGGTCAGCAGGATCAGCGCGTAGTCACCGGCGACCAGCGGTGCGGCGGCCATGACCGCCAGCAGGGCCAGTGCCCAAGCCCCGGCATGGCGACCGGCCGACAGCGGAACGGTGACGGCGGCGGGTGCGGTCGGCGGCGCCTCCTCCGCCCGGCCGAGCAGGCCATGCGGGCGCAGCACCAGCACCACCGCCATGAACAGGAAGACGATCACCAGCGTGATCTGCGGGAAGACCAGGATGCCGAAGGCCTGCAATTGCCCGATCAGCAGCGAGGCGAGGAAGGCGCCGGTCAGGCTGCCCATGCCGCCGACCACGACGACGACGAAGGCCTCCACCACGATGGCCATGTCCATATGCAGGGTCACCGCCTCGCGCGGGACCTGCAGGGCGCCGCCCAGCCCGGCCAGCGCGCTGCCGAGGAACAGCACGCCGGTGAACAGCCGCGCCGGATCGACGCCCAGCGCGCTGGTCATCTCGCGGTCCTGCGTCGCCGCCCGCACCAGCGTGCCCCAGCGGGTGCGGTTGAACAGCAGCCACAACAGCCCGAGCACCAGAGGCCCGAGACCGATCAGCACGAGGTCGTAGAGCGGGAAGGGCTGGCCCAGGATGTCGACCGAGCCCTTCAATCCGGGAGCGCGGCGGCCCAGCAGATCCTCCGGTCCCCAGGCCCAGGCGGTCAAATCCTGGACCACCAGAACGACGCCGAAGGTGCCCAGCAGCTGGAACAGCTCCGGCGAGCGGTAGAGCCGGCGCAGCAGCCCGATCTCCATCGCCGCGCCGAGAACGCCCATCGTCAGCGCCGCGGCGGCGACCGATCCCCAGAAGCCGGCCGGCGTGCCGCCGAACCGCTCGATCAGCGACCAGCCGGCATAGGCGCCGACCATGTAGAAGGAACCGTGCGCGAAATTCACGATCCGCGTCACGCCGAACACGATGGTCAGCCCCGACGACACCAGGAACAGCGTCGCCGCGGTCGCGAGCCCGCTGAGGGCCTGGACGAGGAGGAAGGACATGGGGGCGGGGTGTTCCGCGGGGGATCATGAGGTGGAGAGGTGCGGTGCCCCCTCCCCAACCCTCCCCCGCTAAAGCGGGAGAGGGAGTCGGTCGCAGAGCGGCGGCAGTCCCCTCTCCCACCGAAGGTGGGGGAGGGTTAGGGAGGGGGCAATTTGCCGGCGCCCTACTCCGCCGGCCGCATCTTGCGCACCACGTCGTCCGGCGGCAGGTAGTTGGCGCCGTCGGCGTAGCGCCAGTCCTTCATGGTGCCGCGGCCGTCCTTGACGGTGGTGGTGCCGACATAGGCGCCCATGGTCGCCTGATGGTCGGACGCGCGGAAGGTCACCGGGCCGAAGGGGCTGTCGATGGTAAGGCCGGCCAGCGCGTCGACGATCGGTTCCGCATTCGCGGACCTGGCCTTGGTGATCGCGGCGGCGACCGCCTTCATCGTGGTGTAGCCGACGACTGAGCCCTGCTTCGGCGATTCCTTGAACCGCGCGGTGTAGGCGGCAACGAAGGCCTTGTGGGCGGGGGTGTCGATCTGGTCCCAGGGATAGCCGGTGACGATCCAGCCTTCCGGCGCCTCGTCCTTCATCGGCTCCAGATATTCCGGCTCGCCGGTCAGCAGGCTGACGACCTTGCGGTTGCGGAACAGGCCGCGGCCCTCGCCCTCGCGCACCAGCTTGGCGAGATCGGCGCCGAAGGTGACGTTGAAGATCGCCTCGGGGTTGGCGGCGGCCAGCGCCTGCACCGTCGGGCCGGCCTCCAGCTTGCCCTGGGCCGGCCACTGCTCCGCCACGAATTCCACGTCCGGGCGCTTTTCCTTCAGCAGCTGCTTGAACCACGCCACCGCCGACTGGCCGTATTCGTAGTTGGGGGCGACGGTGGCCCAGCGCTTGGCCGGCAGCTTCGCCGCCTCCTCCACCAGCATCGCCGCCTGCATGTAGGTGCTGGGGCGCAGGCGGAAGGTGTAGCGGTTGCCCTTCGACCAGGTGATGGCGTCGGTCAGCGGTTCGGCGGCGACGAAGGGCATCTTGCTGCGCGCGGCGAAATCGGCGACGGCCAGCCCGATGTGGGAGAAATAGGTGCCGGCCAGCACGTCCACCGCTTCGTTCGCCACCAGCTCCTGCGCGACGCGCACCGCGTCGTCGGGCTTGCCGGCATCGTCGCGGGAAACCACCTGCAATTCGCAGCAGCCGATCACGCCGCCCTGGGCGTTGATCTCCTCCAGCGCCAGCTGCCAGCCCTGGCGGTAGGGGATGGTGAAGGCGGGCAGGCCGGTGTAGCTGTTGATCTCACCCACCCGCACCGGCGCGCCGCTGAATTTCGCGGATTGGGCGGCGGCGGGGCCCGTGGTCAGCGCGGCGGCGGCCAGTGCGGCGAACAGAGCGGCCGAAAGAAGGGACTTCGCCGTCGGCGAGGCGGTCGGTTGGCGGTGCTTCATCCTGCGGGGACCCCGGTTCGTGAGAGACCAGCGGCGTGTCCGGGTCGCGGTGCGACGCAACACACCGCGTTCATAGCAAACCCCGCGCAAAAGTCACCGACTGATCGGACGTTTTCCCGCGTCCATGCCCGATTCGCAGTCCGGCGGACGCCGCCCCTTGTCACATCAGCCGGACCAGCAGCGCCATGAACTGCACCCTTTCCTCCTCGGACAAAGGTTCCAGCGTGCGTTCGTGAGCGGCGGCGGCATTCGCCATCAGGTCGATGACCAGCGCCTGCCCGATTCGCGTCAGGCTGACGCTGGTGCGGCGGCGGTCCTGCGGGTCGGGGTGGCGTTCGACCAGATTGCGCTCCACCAACCGCAGGATCACGCCCTGGGTGGTCGCCGGATCCATGTAGGTCAGCCGGCCGAGCTGGTTCTGCGACAGCGCGCCCTCTGCGTGCAGGGTGGCCAGAGCCGCCCATTGGGTGGGCGTCAGCAGCGAATCGCCGATCAGGTCGATGAAGATGGCCGAGGCGCGTTGGTGCGCACGCCGGAGGCGGTGGTGAACCTGGCCGGCCAACTGGTAGTCGTCGGGAGGCAGTCGTCCGAAGTCGTCCATGGCAACGGGCCCGTGGTTCGCGCCCGCCTTCGGTCCGGGACGAAGGCTGGGGCGGGCACGGACCGCCGCTCCCGGCTGCGTGGGCAGGGATGGCGCGGCGTTTGCCGCCTGTCGCCATCCGATGCGTCCATTATGCGTTCCTTATGGAAAGCGTAGGGAAGACAACGACCGCAGAGCAACCTTCGCGGATGCGTCATAGAGCCACAGCGATGCATCGGTCATGATGCGAGCAATAAAAGAAGGCGCATGAGTCTGAAAAGAAGCCAGCTGACGATGATGCCGCAAGTTCCGGCGATTGCGATGCCGGAACATGTCGCTACCGGCGCTGTCCGTGCCGGTGGCCTCTCCTGGTCGGCCGTTCGTCTTTCCTGGGGTTTCTCTTTTTCAGGGTTGTCGCTTGGGTGGATAGCTGTCGGAGGGAGCGGTCTTCTCGTCGGGGCTCTCCGCGCCCTTGCCCGTCGGGGGCGTTACGCCGCCCGGCGTGTAGGGGGGCGTGGTGGCGTCGGGCGGACGCTTGGTCGGACGCGGCGGGGGCGGGGGGTCGAGTCGGCGTGTCATGAGGCACCTTTCCTGATCGGGAATCGCCATGAACAACCCCATGCCGGTCGGCCGGTTCCAAACAGGCGCGCTCCGGTAGGGCCAGTCCAACCGCCACCGGCTATGACCTTCATCTTAGGACTATTTGAAAAACGGTGGAATCGAGCGGGTTATTGACGAGGTTGTTCTCTCCAGACTGTGAGCTTTTGTTGCGGCCACACCACAGGACGATGCAAAAGCGGTGTAGCACCGGCTTCACTGTTGCATGGCAAGCACGCCTTGTTGTGTCTTTGCCGAGGATGTGTCCGCATCCGGTCCCGACGGGGGCCGGCGGTCGGGCGCTCCCACGAAGGAGCCGGAACCCCGGCCCAGTGAGCCGACCGAACCCAGCCAAGCGCGGTGACTCCATGAAGACCAGCACCCTTTCCCTTCTCGCCCTCGCTCTCGCGTCGACCGGGCTGACGTCGCTTCCCGCCGCCGCCCAGGATGACCTGCAGCGTGGCGAAACCGTGCTGGAGCGTCGCCGGCCCGAGGTCGAGCAGCTCGGCGTGCGCGCAGGCTCCTTCCTGTTCCTGCCGCGGGTGGAAGCGGGCGCCACCTACGACACCAACGTCTACGCAACCCGCGACAACCACGAGGACGATGTCATCTGGACCGTCCGTCCGCGGATCGACATCAAGTCCGATTTCGCCGCCCACGCGCTGAATTTCTCGGCCTCGGCCGATGCCGGCCGCTACAACGACCATTCGGGCGAGAACTACACCGATTATGCCCTGCAGGCGGCCGGCCGGTTCGACGTGAACAAGGGCGGAGCGCTGGACGGCCAGCTGTTCCATCGCCGCAACCATGAGGGCCGCGGCGACATCAACAGCCTGTCGGGCTATTCGGAGCCGGTGGTCTACCGCACCAGCGGCGGCGAGGCCGGCTACACCCAACGCTTCAACCGCCTGCGTGCGCGCCTGTCCGGCTCCGCCCAGTACAGCGAGTATGACGATGTCGGCCTGATCGGCGGCGGCATCGCGCGCCAGGAAGACCGTGACCGCTGGGAATACGGTACGGTCGGCCGCGTCGGCTACGAGTTCATCGAGGGCTACGAGGCCTTCGTCCAGGGCACCTATTCCTGGACCCGCCACAAGAACGACCGCGACGCCTTCGGCCTCGACCGCGACTCGGACGGCTACGAGGTGGTCGGCGGCCTCGCCACCGACCTGACCGGCCTGATCACCGGCGAGGTCTTTGCCGGCTACATGGTCCGCGACTACAAGGATTCGCGGCTGGAGGACTTCAGCGGCCTGTCCTTCGGCGGGCGCCTGAACTGGGCGGTCACGCAGCTGACCGCCGTCAGCGCCACCGCCAGCCGTCAGGTGCGCGAGACCACGGCCAGCCCCGGCTTCGGCACCGCATCCAGCTACACCCGCACCGTCTTCGCCCTGGGCGTCGACCACGAGTTGCTGCGCACCCTGGTGCTGAACGGCCGCCTGCAGTATCGCCAGGACGATTTCAACGGCAACAACCGCAAGGACAAGGTCTATACGGCCAGTGTCGGCGGCACCTACCAGATGAACCGCTACCTGTTCATGACCAGCGGCTACACCTATGAAAAGCGCAGCTCCAACGTGGGCGCCGCCGAATACAGCGACAACCTGATCTATCTGCGTCTCGGCGCGCAGATGTAATCCGGCGGTCCTAGGCCCACCACTGGGGAAATCCTGCCGAAGGGCCTAAAGGTTCCTCTGAACAGTACAGGGCGTCCGTCCTATGACGGGCGCCCTTTTCTTATGCCTGGTTTTGTTATCATGGCCGATGTACTGGAGAGATCCGAAGGCGGTAATTCCTCTCCACTTTTTCCCAAGCGCTTGCGAGTTGCTAGTCTCCACCCGAATTCAGGTGCGTGACCGAAGGGCGCCGCCGCAAGGCGACCGGCGGATGGAACGGTTTCTCGAAGCCGTCCCATCGTGCCGGACCGGACGCTGCGGCAGGCGCCCACCAGCCAGGGAAAGGGTTTTAGGGATGAATCGACGTCATGTGATCCGTGCGCTGGGCCAGGGGATCGGATTGACCGCGCTCGCCGTCGCCATGGTCGGCTGCGCCGGCAACGACGCTCCGTTGGAAACCGCCAATGTCGGCCAGATCAGCGAGTACCGTCTGGGGGCCGGCGACGCGTTGCGCGTCATCGTCTTCGGCGAGGAGCAGCTGTCCGGCGAGTTCCGCGTCGATGGCACCGGAAAGGTCGCCATGCCGCTGATCGGCGAGGTCTCGGCCAAGGACCGCAGCACCCGCGACCTTGAAAAGGAGATCTCCACCCGTCTGTCCGCCGGCTATGTGAAGGATCCGAAGGTCAGCGTCGAGGTGCTGAACCACCGTCCCTTCTTCATCCTGGGCGAAGTGCGGAATCCCGGCCAGTACCAGTATGTCAACGGCATGACCGCCCTGTCGGCGGTGGCGATGGCCGGCGGATACACCTATCGCGCCAAGGAGGACTACGTCCTCATCACCCGCGGCGCCGATCCCAAGAAGGAGATCCGCCGGGCGCCGATCACGACCTCGGTGATGCCGGACGATGTGGTCCGCGTGCCGGAGCGCTATTTCTGAGCCCAGGATTTCAGTTCAGGATTTCCGAGCTCAGGATTTCCGAGCCCGGGCATCGCCGGAGCGAACAACGAAAAAGCCCGGCCGGGAGGATGTCCCGGCCGGGCTTTTTCGCTGTCCGGCGATTGTCGGCGGCTGCGATCAGGTGTCCAGCGTATCGCCGCCCTTTTTCTGTCCCGACGGCATGCGCTGGTTCGGGGGAACCACCGGATCGCGTGAGATGCCGTGCGGCGGGGTGGTGCCGGCGGCCTCGTCGTCGGTGCCGAGCGGCGCGGCGGCGGGATCGGTGGCCGGAACCTTGTCGCCGGTCAGCCCGCGGTCGATGTCCGCGCGCATCCGGTTGGCCTCCGCGCTGGGAGTGGTGGGCGTGTCACGGCCCGACTCGGGACGCTGGGGCTTGGTCATGGTCGGTCTTTCGCACAAGCTGTGAGGGGCGTTCTGCCGCCTCTTCCAACCGCCGCCGCCTGCCGAGGGTTCCCCCGTGCAGCCGCCTTGCCCGCCAACCGATCCATGGAGCACCCGCTTCATGGGAATGTCACATGGGAGTTTCCGATGCGGGAAGCCGGCCCGACCCTGTTCGCTCTAGCGATGCTTGCCATGCCCGCCGCTCTGCTCGTCGCGGCGACGGTGGTGGCGTTTCGCAGGCACGGAGTGCGTCGGCTTTACTGGGCCGGCTGCGCGTTTCTGATCGGTGCCGGAAGCGCCGGCACTGCGGGCGTCGTTTGCTGCGCCCCCCCGATGATCGCAGGAGATGGCGCGATCATCGCCGAAATGCCGCCGGCCTTCGGAGTCGCACTGATGTTGGCGTTCGCCGGCTGCTGCGGCGCCCTGCTCGGCCTCATCGGACTTGTGTGCCGTCGCCGGGGTGGGGCCGGAGGCGCCGGAGCAAAATAGCCAGGGCGGTGGTGCCGGATACAGGAAGCGACCAAGACCGGAAAAATGCCTGTAAAATCAATATCTTAGGCGGGCGTTCGGACGGGGTGGACCTGCATGGTGGACTGTTGCGAAGTCGTCACGATGCGTCCAGCGCGCCCGGCGGTCAAGGGATTCCAGCAGGTCGATATTGACGCCTGAGACGGGCTTTGGACACTTTTAGGGCGTTGAGAGCTTGTTGCAAACTCAACCGGTACGAAAGTGAATGTATGAGCTGAGGAAGCAATGGACGGGCTGATTCCATTTGTCGGCAGCGCACTTGTTATCACGGCGTTGCTGGTGTTGATGTTCTTGCCGACCTTTTTCGCTATCAGGCGCAATCACTCCAGCTTTTGGGGGATCGTTGTCGCCAACGTGGTCTTTGGCTGGATGCCGCTGTTCTGGATATTTATCCTGATCTGGTCATTGAGTGGAAGGCACCCGCCGGAGCGGTCGAGGGCGTGACCGGCGGGCGCTGGCGCGGTATCAGGCGGATCGTATTCATTCCTCGTATCCATCGGCCTGATCTTCGCCAAGATCGACCTTCCGGCCCTTTAGCTCGGCGGCCTCTTCGTCGCTCATGACGGTAATCCTGAGTTCCGCCGGTGCGCCCGTGTCTCCGCCTTCCGTCAGCACGCCCAACCGGCGGAGTTCGACCAGCGCGATAGCGCCCGCCATGGTCGCCGCACGGGTCGCGCTGGGCGACAGGCCGCCGACTGCCAGGGCATCATGGGCGCGGAGGAGGGCGTGCATCGCAAAGCTGGTCGCCAGCGCCGTAGGGTCGGCGATGATGTCCAGAGGCGTCGAGGTGCCGCTTGGTGCTGGAGATGTGGAAGGGGGAGCCGAAGCTCCCCCACTACCTGCCCGCTCGCGCTTCCGGCGGAACTTGCTGACTGCCGCCGGGCTGACGCCTGCGAGGTCCGCAAGCTCGCCGACCGTGGTCCGCCCGGCGGCCAGCGCCGACCACATATCGTCGGTGATGCCGGCCAGACCGGGCTTGCTGGTGTCTCGGCGAGTGCTGAACGCCATGGGTCAGCCCCCGGAACGCCCCAGGGCGGCGACCATGGCGTCGCGCGTGGTCTGGGCAATCGCTTGCTCATGATCCAGCGCGCTGGCGATGCGGGCGACGCCACGGGCAGGGCCGGCGGTAGCGTCGGAGCCGCTGAAGGTCGTCACGAACGGATCGTCGAGCGCCAGCCCTGCGATGTGGGTCCGCTGCCGCCCGGTGATGGGCGCGTCCTTCGGTGCCTTGGTGAACTTCGGGATTCGGCTCGCACGCATGGCGTCCAGCATGGCGCGGTTGGCGTCCTGTTCGGGGTTCGGTGGTGCGCCCGCGTCGACCATCGCAGATTCGACCTGTCGAAGCTCGGCAGTGCGGAGGCGCTGCCAGCGCTGCCAGCGGTCGCGATAGTTCGCCTCGAACTCATAGCGTTCGTCGTCGGTGGCCGTCCCGGCTGCGACCTGTCGGAAAAGCTGTCGGGCAGCCTCCCATTCGTCGATGCTCGCAAAACCGGCCTTGTCAAAAGAACTCATTGGGGAACTCCTGAAACGGTAGACAGTTGAGAACCGAGACGGAGAGCGAACCGGCTGGTGATGGATTGCGCTTCCCTTAGGGCGGCTTGAAAATCCTTCGGGGTCTCCCCGAGTTCTTCCATATCCCGCCGGTAAGCGCGGTAGAGGTCGTGCAACAGCTTCGTCGTATCGAGGCTGTTCGACCGCGCAACGCCCCGGACGATCTGGGTGATCGTCTTTGCGCTGCAATCGAACATCGCTGCGATGTCCTCTACGGAGAAGGTAGGGAAGCATACCCACATGCGGCGGATCGCAAATGCTTCGACTGATTTGAAGATCTTCTTCCGTGGCATTGAATAACCCCAAGATCATCTTGAGCTATTTTGCCGTAATTACGGAAAAAATGCAAATCGAGGTCTTGCGCATTCGTGTTAGGGCGTGCTGCCGGAGCCGGAGCCGGAGCCGGAGCCGGAGCCGGAGTAGGGGCCGGAGTAGGGGCCGGCAGCGTTCGGGCGCTGGCTTGGCCGCTGGGCGGGGTCTGGGCGTTCGGGGGCAGGTCGGGAGCCGGACGCTCGCCGAATGAATCCTGATGAATATGGCGGGCTTCTGCGGCCAGTCGCCGGGCGTGGCTTTCCAGGTCGGCGCGAAGCTGGCCGCGAGCGATTACGAGCCGGGCTCCGTCGATCACGTGCTTGACGAGGTAGAGCAGCCCGCCGACCGCTCCGAGAGGGTAATTGCGCGGTTGGGAGAGGTTCGGGCGCTGGTCGTGATCGTAGACCCAGCGCCGCAGCTTGGGCATAGCCGGGTGATCGTGTGCGATCCGGCAGAGGATATGCAGATGGGGCCGGGGAGTGCTGGCGATGACGGCGACATAGGCGAGCGGTTCGCCCGTCCAGCGTCGCCACACTTTCGCCAGCGCCTCGACATGAAGCGGGAGCCGCTCAGGTAGCTCGACATCGTTGAGCGTGATGAAAGCGCCATCCCAGGCGTCGAGTTCGGAGCCGATGAGATTCGCGAGAATGCCGAGCTTGAAGCCCTTGCCAGCATCCTTGAAGCGGAAGTTAAGCAGCCTGGGAGTAAGGAACGAAACTAGCTTTGTAATTGCCAAACTATCATAAGAAGTTGCCTTACTTCGCCTACATACTGATCTGGTCCGCGGCTGATGGGAAAATGCGTATTCCATCAATAGGTTAAATGTCTCCTCCGGCGACATCGTGTCGATAACTGCCAGAGATTTCCCCTTGAAACGGCGACCCAGACCGATCATATTCTCCTCACGACCATTGAGAGCCTCTGCTACCACAAGGCCACCGACGCGCCAACGTCGGCGGCCTTATTCTTTTTGGGAAGTCGGATGAACTCCGTCAAGGCCGCCCGGTTAACGAAACAATTTGCGCAGGAACAAAACGAACCCCACTCGATTTGAAGGAGGTGGGTCTTTTTTTTGATGGCTTCCCATATCATTCATCGCTGAATGACAAGTTGATGTCTTGTTCCGGTACATCATCGGAAAATGAGGATGTATATTTTCTATTGACTTAAAATGTTCTTTGTGATGGAAGAATGGGATTCGTTTTCATTCGAGAGCGGAACAATGCGAGTGCGGATCGAATTTCACGATTTAGCCCTTGACAATTTCTCTGCGGATGATGCGCAAGAGCTTGTCGCGGTCATGCTGACGGAAGGCGTGATGCCATACGCCCTACGGGCCGGAGAGGTCGAGATTACCGCCTGGAAACCTATCCCCGACGAAGGGTGATAACCGGCAGTAACCGGGGAATAGGAAATAGGCGCTGGTCATTCGGCCAGCGCCTTTGTCATGTTCGGGGATGGCGATGACGCGCCTTATGCGACGCGCTGTAGAACGCGCTGCACCTGCGTTGCGCTCCACTGGCCGCCCCGTGCCGTGGGGATACCGCGGGCATTCAGTTCCTCGGCGATCTGGCGCAGGGAGGTATGGCCGGCGGTCTTGATCGTCTCAATGAGCGGAAGGAGGTCAGCGGCCAGTTGGGCGGCCTTGGACTTCACGGCGGCAGCGGCGGCTTTCTGGCCGGCTCCCGCAACAAGGTGATGGGCGGCATTACGGTTCCACTGTCCGTCACGGGCGACCTTGGCGGCCAGGGCGGCTTTCGTCCGTTCGGAGATCAAGCCCGCTTCCAACTCTGCAACGGCGGCCATCTGCTGGAGCATGAAGCGCCCGGCAGCACCGACAGGGATCGAGGGCAGGTCGCAGAACAGGACATCAACGCCCGAGTCGATCAACTTCATGAGGAAGGCGGCATTGCGCGCCAGTCGGTCGAGCTTGGCAATCACCAGCGTCGCGCGGTGAACGCGACAAGCGGCCAGAGCGGCGGCAAGCTGGGGACGGTCGGTCTTGCGACCTGATTCAGTCTCAACGAACTCGGCGACGGGCGGCCAACCACCGGACGATTCGATGAACCTGCGGATTGCGTCGCGCTGCGCATCAATGCCAAGGCCGCTACGGCCCTGTCGGTCGGTGGAGACGCGGAGATAGCTCACGACCTTCATGCCCGCCTTGACCATGACCGTCACCATTACACTTCATCGTTACGTGCGTTGCGATGAAGTGTAATGGTTGGCTCGACTGTCTCGTTATGCGTTTTTGGAATCGGAGAGATTCGCGCCTGGAATCCCTCTCCGGCTCCCGATGAACTCAGCGTCAATCCCGTCGTATGCGATGGCGTCGATAGCCTGCCTGAGTGCTGGCAGCTCCGCCCCCTTGCTGAACCGGCCCCGTTCGCCTGGAATCTCATGGCCGGATAGCTGGCTCACGATGTCGGGATGCACTTCGGCCCGGACCAGCGCGGTAATGCTGGTGTGGCGGAACGAATGGAAGTCCGGTCCTTCGATACCGAGTTGCCGCCGGAGCCGACCGAACCGCTTGGAGTAGTCGAAGCTCAACCTGTTGGCCGCGCCGCCCGCCTTGAGTTCCGGCCAGAGCATCCTGATCCCGGCGGCTCGACGCTCTGCGACAAGATCCATGAAGCCAAGCGCCAGCACGGTCTTGTGGATGGGCACCCTCCGAATGGCGGCAGCAGACTTCAGCCGCCGGGCGGGCGCGTCGCCGTCTGCGCCGTCGTCGCTCGCGTGGATGTCGAGATAGGGGATACCTCCTTCCTCCCGGATGTCGGCGACGCGAAGCTGCGCAAGCTCCTCCAGGCGGCAGGGGTGGAACAACGCCAGCACCGGGAGCCACCAATCTACATCGCGGATGATCTGGGGGCCGGGTTCGGTGCGGCGGGTCGCACCCTTGCAGCCGCGCCAGATTGGGGCGTTGAAAAGGGTGCGGAGTTGCTCGACGCTCCAGGCGTCGCGCTCTTGGTTCCGGCGGATTGTCCGCTTCGGCTTCTTATATGCCGCGCGGGCGATGTTCTGATCGGTTAGACCCCGGTCCACCGTCCAGCCCCAGAAGGCCGATAGGATCGTCGCGTATTTTTTGACCGTCACGGGCGAGATGCGCTCAATGGACGGGTCGGCGTCGGCCATGGCGACAAGCTCGACGATGCTCTTGCCCTTGAAGCGCGGGCGCTTCGTCCGGTGGGCTGGCAGGCGCTGGAGTGCGCTGACGAACTCGCCGATGTCGGCGCGGGTGTATTGGCTCAAGGGCCGGTCGCCCGCAATCTCCATGAAGATGCTGGCCGTTGCCTGCGCGTCGATGTCCATTGCTGGCCGCCATGCGCCAGCCGCCCGCTTCTCCAGGCTGTACCGCTCGAACGCCTTGCTGAACGTCTGGTCGTTCTTCCTCTGCGCTGCTGGCGCTGGCGCTGGCGCGGGAGCCGGGGCAGGGAGTGTCTCGGCGCTGGCGAACAGAGGATCGACGGGGCGGGCACTGTAGTCGCCTTCCAGGCGCGCGACGCCGAGACGCGCTGCCTCTGCCGCCGCGCGGAGAAGGGCGCGTGCCAGTTCGACGACGGTCGGCGAATCGGGGGAGGCATCAATCCCATGCTGCGCCAGCAGAGCAACGGCGGACCCGCTCGCAACGGCGATATCGTTGCGCCGCAGTAGGTCCGCCGCACCTTCGGCGCGGTCGCGGTCGCGCTGGACAGCACGCTCCAAATCGTCAGGATCGTCGAGCCGTTGCGCCGCCGCTTCCCGCTCGAACTCGGCGAGCGCGTCTGCGAACCACTGCCGGGCGAGACTGGCGATTTGCTCCGGGGAGAGGGTGGGATCGTTCTTGACCATGGCGAACAGCTGATCGGCGACAACGGCAAGGCGTCGGGCTTGCCGCAGGGCGGTCGCTTTTGTCAACGGGCCGAGAACGCGGCTTAGGGCGTGTCGTCAGTTGAGCCAGATGACAGCCGACACGAGGTAAACAGCCGCCAAGAAAGTGCTGGCAAGCTTGTCGTATCGAGTTGCAATGGCTCGGAAGCCCTTCAGCTTGTTGAAGAATCGCTCGACGAGATTACGTTCGCGGTACAAGGCGAAATCGGTATCGCGGGCGATCAGCCGATTAGCCTTGGACGGGATGACGGGGACGATGTCGCGCTCCTTCAATGCGTCGATCAGGGCGTCGCCATCATAGGCCTTGTCGGCGATGAGGGCCTGCGGCTCGACCGCGTCGAGCAGAGGGGCGGCTTGGCTGAAGTCAGAGGCCTGACCGGGGGTCAGGGAGATCGCCACCGGGTTGCCCAAGGCGTCCACGATGGCATGGATCTTCGTCGTCAGCCCCCCTCGTGATCGGCCGATGGCTTGGCAGGCGCCCCCTTTTTTCGCGCCCCGGCGCTGTGCTGGTGGGCGCGGACGATGGTCGCGTCGAGCATCATGTACTCGTTGTCGCTGTCCTCGGCCAGGGCTTTGAAAAGGCGCTCGAACACCCCGCTCTCGCACCAGCGGCGGTAGCGGCGGTGGGTGTTCTTCCAATCCCCGAACCGGGTGGGCAGGTCGCGCCAGGGAATGCCAGCCCGGTAACGGTACAGCACCGCCTCGACGAACAGGCGGTTGTCCTTCGCCGTCCCCCCGACATGGCCTACCCGCCCCGGCAGAAAATCCTGGACCCGCTCCCACTGATCGTCGCGCAAAGCATAGCGTCGCATTCGTCGGCCCTCCCGTCAGCCGACCCTCTATGAATCACGCATTCCTACCGCTGGGAATCCCATAACTGACGACACGCCCTAGCTCCCGCTGCCGGAACCGGGGCCCGAGATCGTCGGGAATGCGGCGACGGAAGAGATAGCGGCCAGCTCGGAGCCGGAGAAAGGCGTTGGGCACGACAGACATCCTGTGTGTCCATCATGCCACTGCCGCCGCCGTGGACCCCTCCGGTGGACCTGCTGCGTGGACCTACGGCCGGAAGGGTGGAGCTAACCCGAAAGATTAAGCCTTTACAGGGGCTTAGGGAGGTGTGGTGCCGGATACAGGAATCGAACCCGTGACCTTCTGATTACAAATCAGCTGCTCTACCAGCTGAGCTAATCCGGCGCACCCGTCGCTTGCGGGACGCACACCTTAGCGTCCCTTTTCCGCGTAAACAAGCACTTGCCCGTTCCCACGGTCGCGAGGCCCGTCACTCGCGCAGGCGGGCGACCTCGTAGAGGGCGACGGCGGCGGCGTTGGACACGTTCAGGCTGCCGACCGGGCCGCCCGTGGGCAGCCGGGCGATGGTATCGCAGCGATCCATCGTCAGGCGGCGCAGACCGCTGCCCTCCGCCCCCATCACCAGCACCGTCTTGCCGGTCAGATCCAGCTTCGCCAACGTCGACGCGCCCGACTCGGCGAGCCCAACCGCCCAGAAGCCGTTCTGCTGCAGATCGGTGAGTGCGCGGGCCAGGTTGGTGACGCGGACCAGCGGCACCGCCTCCAGCGCGCCCGAAGCGCTCTTCGCCAGCACGCCGGTGGTCTCCGGCGCATGGCGTTCGGTCACCACCACCGCGCGCGCGCCGAAGGCGGCGGCGGAGCGCAGGATGGCGCCGACATTGTGCGGGTCGGTCACCTGATCCAGCGCGACGATCACCGCGGACGTCTCGTCCGCCAATTCGTTGCACAGATCCTCGATGCCCAGTTCCGGCAGCGGCGAGGTGTCGATCACCATGCCCTGATGGACCGCGCCGGCCGGCAGCATGCGGTCGAGTTCCGTCCGGTCGACGACCGACGCCTCGGGCCGCTGCAGTCCCTGGGCGCGCGCCGCGGCGATGGCGGGTTCCAGCGCGGCCCGGCCGGATTCGGTCGCCAGCAGCCGGTGGATGCGCCGCTCGGGGTTGGTCCAGGCAGCGGCGACCGGGTGCAAGCCATACAGGATGACCCCACGCGCCGGCGGCGGGCGGTTGCCTTTCTGCCCGCCGCGGCGGGTGCGCGCACCTTCCTCCGCCTGATCCTGCCGCGGAACGGCCAGCCGCGGGTTGCCCGCGGCGTGGACGGTATGCTTGTCGGACTGGCGGCCGGAACCCGGATGTTTTGAGCGCGTCATGGTACCCACGAAGAAGGGGAGGGGGCCGCCGGAAACAGCGGCCGAATTTTTTCTGGTGTGAACCGCTTAACCCGTGTTGACAAGGCCTGAAAAATTCGCATATTGCCGAACTCCGCGGCGGGCACTGCCAGGCTGCGGATTGGAAGGGTGGCCGAGTGGTTAAAGGCAGCAGACTGTAAATCTGCCCGCGTACGCGTACGCTGGTTCGAATCCAGCCCCTTCCACCACTACTTTCCACGGCTTGTCCGTGATCGCGTTTGCCCCGGACGGTCGCGCCGGCGGGATGCTTTAGGCGGGTGTAGCTCAATGGTAGAGCAGAAGCCTTCCAAGCTTACGACGGGGGTTCGATTCCCCTCACCCGCTCCAATCCCGCGTGCGCCACGGAAAACGGATCTCGGCCGGGCCATTGTGTGCGTCCGGAACGTCGGGAACGAAAGACCAAAGCGATGGCGAAGGCAAAGTTTGAGCGGAACAAGCCGCACTGCAACGTTGGCACGATCGGCCACGTCGACCACGGCAAGACGTCGCTGACGGCGGCGATCACGAAGGTGCTGGCGGAGTCCGGCGGCGCCACCTTCACCGCTTACGACCAGATCGACAAGGCGCCGGAAGAGAAGGCGCGCGGCATCACGATCTCGACCGCCCACGTCGAGTACGAGACGACCAACCGCCACTACGCGCACGTCGACTGCCCGGGCCACGCCGACTATGTGAAGAACATGATCACCGGTGCCGCCCAGATGGACGGCGCGATCCTGGTCGTGTCGGCCGCCGACGGCCCGATGCCGCAGACCCGCGAGCACATCCTGCTGGCGCGCCAGGTCGGCGTTCCGGCGCTGGTGGTGTTCATGAACAAGGTCGACATGGTCGACGATCCGGAGCTGCTGGAGCTGGTCGAGCTTGAAGTTCGCGAGCTGCTGTCCTCCTACCAGTTCCCGGGCGACGACATTCCGATCACCAAGGGCTCGGCGCTGTGCGCGCTGGAAGACCGTCAGCCGGAGATCGGCCGCGACGCCGTTCTGGCGCTGATGAAGACGGTGGACGAGTACATCCCGCAGCCGGAGCGTCCGAAGGACCGTCCGTTCCTGATGCCGATCGAAGACGTGTTCTCGATCTCGGGCCGCGGCACCGTGGTGACCGGCCGCGTCGAGCGCGGCATCGTGAAGGTCGGTGACGAAGTCGAGATCGTCGGCCTGAAGGCGACGGTGAAGACGACGGTGACCGGCGTCGAGATGTTCCGCAAGCTGCTCGATTCGGGTGAGGCCGGCGACAACATCGGCGCGCTGCTGCGCGGCACCAAGCGCGAGGACGTCGAGCGCGGTCAGGTTCTGGCCAAGCCGGGTTCGATCACCCCGCACACCAAGTTCAAGGCCGAAGCCTACATCCTGACGAAGGAAGAGGGCGGCCGTCACACCCCGTTCTTCACCAACTACCGTCCGCAGTTCTACTTCCGTACGACGGACGTGACGGGCATGGTCTCGCTGCCGGAAGGCGTGGAGATGGTGATGCCGGGCGACAACGTCGCGATGGAAGTGGCTCTGATCGCCCCGATCGCCATGGACGAAGGCCTGCGCTTCGCCATCCGCGAGGGTGGCCGTACCGTCGGCGCCGGCGTCGTTGCCAAGATCGTCGAGTGATGCTATAAGCCTGCCTCCCCCGCCGGACCCCGGTTCGGCGGGGGAGTTCTATCTGCGCAAAGAGTACGGTCCGGCTTCCGCAAAGCCGCTCTGAAAAGTTATCTGGAACGTCGGGTCGAAAGGCCTTGACACCGCCGCCGAAAGAATGCTTTAAGCGGCGTCCCACGCCGAAGGGTGTGGCCGGACGGAGATAGGAGTGTAGCTCAATTGGTAGAGCACCGGTCTCCAAAACCGGGGGTTGGGGGTTCGAGCCCCTCCACTCCTGCCATCCCGTCCCAATAACGGCCGTCTCAACAACGGTTAGGGTAAAAAGCGGCGCCCTTCACAGTCGCTTCGGAGCTCGCACGGTTCGCACGATGGCTAAAGTCAATCCCGCAGAATTCGCGCGCGAGGTCCGCCGCGAGGTAGCCAGGGTCACCTGGCCGACCCGCAAGGAAACCGGCATCACGACCGCCATGGTCTTCGTCATGGTCGTTCTGGCCGCCCTGTTCTTCCTCGTCGTCGATCAGGTGCTGGCGGTTGCCGTTCGCTTGATCCTTGGGCTGGGAGGCTAAGACATGGCTGCGCGCTGGTACGTCGTTCACGTTTATTCCGGTTTCGAAAAGAAGGTCGCCCAGGCCATCCGCGAAAAGGCGGCTCAGAAGGGTCTGGAAGACAAGTTCGAGGAAATCCTGGTCCCGACCGAAGAAGTGGTCGAAGTGCGCCGGGGTTCCAAGATCAACACGGAGCGCAAGTTCTTCCCCGGCTATGTCCTCGTCAAGATGGACCTGACCGACGAATCCTGGTCGCTGGTGAAGAACACGCCGAAGGTTACGGACTTCCTGGGTGGTGGCGGCAAGCCGCAGCCGATTTCCCAGCGCGAGGCCGAGCGGATCATCCATCAGGTGCAGGAAGGCTTTGAGCGCCCCAAGCCCTCGATCACCTTCGAGGTGGGCGAGCAGGTTCGAGTGAGCGACGGCCCCTTCACCTCGTTCAATGGCGTCGTCGAGGAAGTCGACGAAGAGAAGTCCCGCCTCAAGGTGGCGGTTTCGATCTTCGGCCGCTCCACGCCGGTCGAATTGGAATACACGCAGGTCGAAAAGATCTGAGCGCAAGGTTCCAAAGTGTTTCGTGTCGGAGCTGCCGGTGCTTGCATCGGTGGCTCCATTCTGTTGCGGGAGGCTCGCCATGGCCGAACCGCAAAACCCCGCGACGCAGCGCCGGACCATCCGGTCGAGAGCGTGACGCGTCGTCCCAGGAGGTTGTGAGATGGCGAAGAAAATCGTCGGTTACATCAAGCTGCAGGTCCCGGCCGGCAAGGCCAACCCGTCGCCGCCCATCGGCCCGGCGCTGGGTCAGCGCGGCCTGAACATCATGGAGTTCTGCAAGGCGTTCAACGCCAAGACGGCGGACCTGGAAGTCGGCATGCCGATTCCCGTGGTCATCACCGCCTACGGCGACCGCACCTTCACCTTCGTGACCAAGACCCCGCCGGTCAGCTACTTCCTCAAGAAGGCTTCGGGCAAGGACAAGGGCTCGACGACCCCCGGCAAGGGCGGTTTCGTCGGCCAGGTCACGACCTCGCAGATCCGCGAGATCGCCCAGAAGAAGATGGTCGACCTGAACGCGCACGACGTCGACGCCGCCGCGACGATGATCGCCGGTTCCGCCCGCTCGATGGGCCTCGAAGTGGTGGAGGGCTGATCCTATGGCGAAGCTGGGCAAGCGTCTGACCGACGCCTACAAGAACGTCGACCGCGACTCCTTCTACTCGCTGGAACAGGCCGTCACCCTGGTGAAGGGCGCCGCGAAGGCCAAGTTCGACGAGACCATCGAGATCGCGATGAACCTCGGCATCGATCCGCGCCACGCCGACCAGATGGTTCGCGGCGTCGTGAACCTGCCGAACGGCACCGGCAAGACCGTCCGCGTGGCGGTGTTCGCCCGTGGCGCCAAGGTCGATGAGGCTCTGGCCGCCGGCGCCGACGTGGTCGGTGGCGACGATCTGGCCGAGCAGATCCTGGCCGGCAACATCAACTTCGACCGCTGCATCGCCTCGCCCGACATGATGGGCGTGGTCGGCAAGCTCGGTAAGGTCCTCGGCCCGCGCGGCCTGATGCCGAACCCGAAGCTGGGCACCGTCACCCCCGACGTGGCCGGCGCCGTCAAGGCCGCCAAGGCCGGCGCGGTGGAGTTCCGTGCGGAGAAGACCGGTATCGTCCACGCCGGCGTCGGCAAGGTCAGCTTCTCGGAAGAGGCGCTGGTCCAGAACATCCGCGCCTTCGTCGATGCCATCACCCGTGCCAAGCCGGCCGGCGCCAAGGGCCAGTACCTGCTGAAGGTCTCGCTCTCGTCGACGATGGGCCCGGGCCTGAAGCTCGACCTCGCCAGCGTGTCGGCTCCGGCCGGCGCCGCGGCGTAATCGACCGCCTTTCGCCGCCGGTGCCCCAGGGTGCCGGCGGCGACCGGGTGGATGATCCAAAGGGGGGCCTGCCCCCGGCGGAACGCCCGCCCACCCCTGTCCGAGACCGCAGGTGTCCGCCCCTTCTCCGGAAGGTGAGGGCTTAAAATTCACCGGCGCAGACAGGAGTTGAACCCGTTGACCATTCCGGATCCCGTCAAGGCGGGCCACCGGATCAGGAACGGCTTGAACTTCTGGGACAGGTTCGCCGGACCTCCGGCCCGCAAGGGCAGGGGGTCCATGTAAACCTCTGTGCAAGGAGGCGATCCGTGGATCGTACACAAAAAGAAGCGACGATCGCGGCTCTGCAATCGAAGCTCCAGGACACGGGCCTGGTGGTGGTCACCCACCATCTGGGCCTGACGGTGAAGGAAGTCACCGACCTGCGTGCGAAGGTTCGGGCTGCTGGCGCCAGCTTCAAAGTGACGAAGAACCGGCTCGCCCGTCGTTCCCTTCAGGGGACGCAGTTCGAGGGTCTGGACGGTCTCTTCAAGGGACCGACGGCGATTGCCTTCTCGAAGGATCCCGTTGCGGCCGCCAAGGTGGTGGCCGACTACGCGAAGACCAACGAGAAGCTCAAGATCGTCGGCGCCAGCCTCGGCACCCAGATTCTGGACGCGGAGGGGGTCAAGGCCCTCGCCTCGCTCCCGTCGCTGGACGAACTGCGTGGCCGCCTCGTGGGCATGATCCAGACCCCGGCGACCCGTATCGCCGGTGTTCTCCAGGCTCCGGGCGGCCAGGTCGCCCGCGTGCTTGCTGCCTACGCGAAGAAGGACGACGAGGCGGCGGCCTGACCAGGCCTAGTCACTCGTTTTTTACATCCCCAGAACTCAAGTCGTTTGGAGTAGTAACATGGCTGATCTGCAGAAGCTCGTCGACGATCTGTCGGCCCTGACCGTCCTGGAAGCCGCCGAGCTGTCGAAGCTCCTCGAAGAGAAGTGGGGCGTCTCCGCCGCCGCTCCGGTGGCCGTCGCCGCCGCCGGCCCGGCCGCTGCCGCTGCCGCTCCGGCCGAAGAGCAGACCGAGTTCACGGTGATCCTCGCCGATGCCGGCGACAAGAAGATCAACGTGATTAAGGAAGTCCGTGCGATCACCGGCCTGGGCCTGAAGGAAGCCAAGGACCTGGTCGAGGGCGCTCCGAAGCCGGTCAAGGAAGGCGCCACGAAGGACGAGGCCGCCAAGATCAAGAAGCAGCTTGAAGAGGCCGGCGCCAAGGTCGATATTAAGTAAGACCTTGTTGCGTTACGGATCATACAGTTCCACGCCGGACGGCGGCCGGTCCCCCAGGGGACCTGCCGCCGCACGGCGTTTTCTGCCTTCCGCCGGACCGGGCTCGCCCGGCCCGGCTCTTTCCGTCCCCATCATGGGGATGGCCCGCGCGGGCGCCCTTGGGACCGGTCGACACCAGTCGGCTTGATCCTACGGTCGGTTGAACGGTCGGTATAACGCGCATCACGTACAGACGTTTGGGGACATCCATGGCCAAATCCTTTACGGGTCGTAAACGTGTTCGGAAGAGCTTCGGGCGCATCCCGGAAGTCACCCAGATGCCCAACCTCATCGAGGTGCAGCGCAGCTCCTACGATCACTTCCTGCAAATGGACGTCGCCCCGGAAAAGCGGGCGAACCTGGGCCTGCAGGAAGTCTTCAAGTCGGTCTTCCCGATCAAGGACTTCTCCGACCGCGCGGTGCTGGATTTCGTCAAGTACGAGCTTGAGCAGCCGAAGTACGACGTCGAGGAGTGCCAGCAGCGCGGCATGACCTTCGCCGCCCCGCTGAAGGTAACCCTGCGCCTGTCCGTGTTCGACGTCGAGGAAGATACCGGCCTCCGGTCCATCCGCGACATCAAGGAGCAGGACGTCTACATGGGCGACATGCCCCTGATGACGGCCAACGGCACCTTCATCATCAACGGCACCGAGCGCGTCATCGTCTCCCAGATGCACCGCAGCCCGGGTGTCTTCTTCGACCATGACAAGGGCAAGACCCACGCGTCGGGCAAGTACCTGTTCGCCGCCCGCGTCATCCCCTATCGCGGTTCCTGGCTCGACTTCGAGTTCGACGCCAAGGATCTCGTCTATGTGCGCATCGACCGCCGCCGCAAGCTGCCGGCCACCACGCTGCTGTTCGCCCTGGACAGCGCGGAGACCGAGGCTCTGCGCACCGAGCGCAAGGCGAACCGCAAGGACCTGTTGCCTTACGAGGCGCAGGGCATGTCGAAGGAAGAGATCCTCAACTACTTCTACGACACGATCACCTACAGCCGCTCCGCCGGCGGTTGGAAGACCCCGTTCAGCGCCGAGCGCATGAAGGGCGTCAAGCTGGCGTCCGACCTGGTCGATGCCGCCACCGGCGCCATCGTCGCCGAGGCCGGCACCAAGATGACCCCGCGCGTCATCAAGAAGCTGGTCGAAGCCGGCCTGACCGAGCAGCAGGTCTCCACCGAGGAGCTGACCGGCCGCTATCTCGCCGTCGACATCATCAACGAGCGCACGGGCGAAGTCCTGTTCGAAGCCGGTGACGAGCTGTCGGCGAGCGACCTGGAGAAGCTGGAGAAGACCGGCGTCGACGAACTGCCGGTGCTGGCGATCGACCATCTGAACGTCGGCGCCTACATCCGCAACACCATGTCGGCCGACCGCAACGCCAGCCGCGAAGACGCGCTGATCGACATCTACCGCGTCATGCGTCCGGGCGAGCCGCCGACCCTCGAGTCGGCCGAGGCGCTGTTCTCGGGCCTGTTCTTCGACAGCGAGCGCTACGACCTGTCGGCCGTCGGCCGCGTCAAGATGAACGCGCGCCTGAACTTCCAGACCGACGACCAGATGCGCGTTCTCCGCAAGGAGGACATCCTGGAGATCCTGAAGGTTCTGGTGAACCTTAAGGACGGCCGCGGCGAAATCGACGACATCGACCATCTCGGCAACCGCCGCGTGCGCTCCGTCGGCGAGCTGATGGAGAACCAGTACCGCGTCGGCCTGCTGCGCATGGAACGTGCGATCCGCGAGCGCATGAGCTCGGTCGAGATCGACACGGTGATGCCGCACGACCTGATCAACGCCAAGCCGGCCGCCGCCGCCGTGCGCGAGTTCTTCGGCTCGTCGCAGCTGTCGCAGTTCATGGACCAGACCAACCCGCTGTCCGAGATCACGCACAAGCGTCGTCTCTCAGCTCTCGGCCCGGGCGGTCTGACCCGCGAGCGCGCCGGCTTCGAGGTGCGCGACGTGCACCCGACGCACTACGGCCGCATCTGCCCGATTGAGACCTCCGAAGGTCCGAACATCGGTCTGATCAACTCGCTGGCGACCTATGCCCGCGTGAACCAGTACGGCTTCATCGAGAGCCCCTACCGCAAGGTCATCGACGGCAAGGTCACCAACGAGGTGGTCTATCTGTCGGCGATGGAGGAGGGCCGCTACGTCGTCGCCCAGGCGAATGCCGAGCTGAACCCCGACAACAGCTTCGCCGCCGATCTGGTGTCCTGCCGCCAGGGCGGCGAATACCTGATGTTCCGGCCGGAAGCGATCGACCTGATCGACGTGTCGCCGAAGCAGCTGGTGTCCGTCGCCGCGGCGCTGATCCCGTTCCTGGAGAACGACGACGCCAACCGTGCGCTGATGGGCTCCAACATGCAGCGTCAGGCGGTGCCGCTGGTGAAGGCCGACGCGCCGCTGGTCGGAACCGGCATGGAGGCGACCGTCGCCCGCGACAGCGGCGTGACCATCGTCGCCAAGCGTTCGGGCATCGTCGACCAGGTCGACGCCACCCGCATCGTCGTGCGCGCCACCGACAGCTCCGACAGCACGGCGCCGGGCGTCGACATCTACAACCTGCTGAAGTTCCAGCGTTCCAACCAGAACACCTGCATCACCCAGCGCCCGCTGGTGAAGGTGGGTGACCGGGTGAACGCCGGCGACATCGTGGCCGACGGCCCGTCGACCGACCTGGGCGAGCTGGCGCTCGGCCGGAACGTGCTCGTCGCGTTCATGCCGTGGAACGGCTACAACTTCGAGGACTCGATCCTCATCAACGAGCGCATCGTCAAGGACGACGTCTTCACCTCGATCCACATCGAGGAATTCGAGGTCATGGCCCGCGACACCAAGCTGGGCCAGGAGGAAATCACCCGCGACATTCCGAACGTGGGTGAAGAAGCTCTGAAGAACCTCGACGAGGCCGGCATCGTCTACATCGGCGCCGAAGTCCGTCCGGGCGACATTCTGGTCGGCAAGGTGACGCCGAAGGGCGAGAGCCCGATGACGCCGGAAGAGAAGCTGCTGCGCGCCATCTTCGGCGAAAAGGCCTCCGACGTCCGCGACACCTCGCTGCGCCTGCCGCCGGGTGTCGTCGGCACCATCGTCGAGGTCCGCGTGTTCAGCCGCCGCGGCGTCGACAAGGACGAGCGCGCGCTCGCCATCGAACGCGCCGAGATCGAGAAGCTGGCCAAGGACCGCGACGACGAGCGCGGCATCCTGGAGCGCAGCTTCTACACCCGCCTGAAGGAAGTGCTGCTCGGCCAGACCGCGCAGTCCGGCCCGAAGGGCATGAAGGGCGGCACCGTCCTGACCGAGGAGGTGCTGGGCGGCCTGTCGAAGGGCCTGTGGCGCCAGATCGCCATCGCCGACGAGCAGGTGATGGAGACGGTCGAGAACCTGGGCAAGGTGTTCGACGACTCGATCAAGGCCCTGCAGGACCGCTTCGAGAACAAGGTCGACAAGCTGCAGCGCGGTGACGAGCTGCCGCCGGGCGTCATGAAGATGGTCAAGGTTTTCGTCGCGGTGAAGCGCAAGCTGCAGCCGGGCGACAAGATGGCCGGCCGTCACGGCAACAAGGGTGTCGTCTCGCGCATCATCCCGCAGGAGGACATGCCCTATCTGGAGGACGGCACCCCGGTCGATCTGGTGCTGAACCCGCTGGGCGTGCCGTCGCGCATGAATGTCGGTCAGATCCTGGAAACCCACCTTGGTTGGGCGGCTTCGGGTCTCGGCCGGCAGATCGGACGCGCGGTCGACCAGTACCGTCTGGCGATCCGTCAGAAGGCCGAAGGTGCTCCTCAGCTGGAGGCCCTGCGCAGCACGCTGAAGTCGGCGTATGGCGAGGTGACCTACAACGAGGACATCGCCGACATGAACGACGCCGAGCTGTTGGAGCTGGGCGGCAACCTGCGCAAGGGCGTTCCCTTCGCGACGCCGGTCTTCGACGGCGCTCGCGAGGAGGACATCTGCGTCCATCTGGAACGGGCCGGCTTCGACCGCTCGGGCCAGTCGACGCTGATCGACGGCCGTACCGGCGAGACTTTCGACCGCAAGGTGACCGTCGGCTACATCTACATGCTGAAGCTGCACCACCTGGTGGACGACAAGATCCACGCCCGGTCGATCGGCCCCTACTCGCTGGTCACGCAGCAGCCGCTGGGCGGCAAGGCCCAGTTCGGCGGTCAGCGCTTCGGTGAGATGGAGGGCTGGGCGCTCGAAGCCTACGGCGCCGCCTACACGCTGCAGGAAATGCTGACGGTGAAGTCGGACGACGTGTCCGGCCGCACCAAGGTCTACGAGGCCATCGTCCGCGGCGACGACAACTTCGAGGCCGGCATTCCGGAGTCGTTCAACGTGCTGGTCAAGGAGCTGCGCTCGCTCGGCCTGAACGTCGAACTGAACCAGCGGTCCTACTGAGCCGATTTGACGTGACCAAACCCCGGAGCGGCGCCGATGCGCCGCGCCGGGGTCATGCACTGCCCTTAACCGACAACGCGGCGATGCCAGCGGGAGACGGTCATGAATGAGTTGATGAACATTTTCGGCCAGGTCCAGGGGCCGCAGAGCTTCGATCAGATCCGCATCCAGATCGCGAGCCCCGAGCGGATCCGGTCCTGGTCCTACGGCGAGATCAAGAAGCCGGAAACCATCAACTACCGCACCTTCAAGCCGGAGCGCGACGGCCTGTTCTGCGCCCGCATCTTCGGCCCGATCAAGGATTACGAGTGCTTGTGCGGCAAGTACAAGCGCATGAAGTATCGCGGCATCATCTGCGAGAAGTGCGGCGTCGAGGTCACGCTGTCGAAGGTCCGGCGCGAGCGCATGGGCCATATCGAGCTGGCCTCCCCCGTCGCGCACATCTGGTTCCTGAAGTCGCTGCCGAGCCGCATCGGCCTGCTGCTCGACATGACGCTCAAGGATCTGGAGCGCATCCTCTATTTCGAAAACTACGTCGTCATCGAGCCGGGCCTCACCCCGCTGAAGCTGCATTCGCTGCTCAGCGAGGAAGAGTACATGAACGCCCAGGACGAGTATGGCGAGGACGCCTTCACCGCGTCGATCGGTGCCGAAGCGCTGCGCATCATGCTGTCCGCGCTCGACCTCGACGAGGAGAAGAAGCGCTGCCGTGAGGATCTGCGCGACACCAACTCCGAAGCCAAGCGCAAGAAGCTGGTCAAGCGCCTGAAGCTGATCGACGCCTTCCTGGCCTCGCAGTCGCGCCCCGAATGGATGATCCTGGAAGTCATTCCGGTGATCCCGCCCGAGCTGCGTCCGCTGGTTCCGCTCGACGGCGGCCGTTTCGCCACGTCGGACCTGAACGACCTGTACCGCCGCGTCATCAACCGCAACAACCGCCTGAAGCGGCTGATCGAGTTGAAGGCGCCGGACATCATCGTCCGCAACGAGAAGCGCATGCTGCAGGAGGCCGTCGACGCTCTGTTCGACAACGGCCGCCGTGGCCGCGTCATCACCGGCGCCAACAAGCGTCCGCTGAAGTCGCTGTCCGACATGCTGAAGGGCAAGCAGGGCCGCTTCCGTCAGAACCTGCTCGGCAAGCGCGTCGACTATTCCGGCCGTTCGGTCATCGTCGTCGGTCCGGAGCTGAAGCTGCACCAGTGCGGCCTGCCGAAGAAGATGGCGCTGGAGCTGTTCAAGCCCTTCATCTACGCCAAGCTGGAGCTGTACGGCCTCGCCTCCACCATCAAGGCCGCCAAGCGGATGGTCGAGAAGGAGCGTCCCGAGGTGTGGGACATCCTGGAAGAGGTCATCCGCGAGCATCCGGTGATGCTGAACCGTGCGCCGACGCTGCACCGTCTCGGCATCCAGGCGTTCGAGCCGACGCTGATCGAAGGCAAGGCGATCCAGCTGCATCCGCTGGTCTGCACCGCCTTCAACGCCGACTTCGACGGCGACCAGATGGCCGTGCACGTTCCGCTGAGCCTCGAGGCCCAGCTGGAAGCGCGCGTCCTGATGATGTCGACCAACAACATCCTGTCGCCCGCCAACGGCAAGCCGATCATCGTGCCGTCGCAGGATATCGTCCTCGGCATCTACTACATCTCGATGGACCGCCCGAGTGAGAAGGGCGAGGGCATGGTGTTCGCCAACGTCTCGGAGATCGAGCAGGCGCTGAACGCCAAGGTCCTGTCGATCCATGCGAAGATCAAGGCGCGCTACGTCGGCGTGGACGACGAGGGCAACGAGCAGATCAGCATCGTCGAGACGACGCCGGGCCGCATGCTGCTGTCGGAACTGCTGCCGCGTCACCCGAAGGTGCCCTTCTCGCTGATCAACCGCGTCCTGACCAAGAAGGACGTCGGCAACGTCATCGACGCCGTCTATCGCCACTGCGGCCAGAAGGAGACGGTGATCTTCGCCGATCGCCTGATGAAGCTGGGCTTCGGCCACGCCTGCCGCGCCGGCATTTCCTTCGGCAAGGACGACATGGTCATCCCCGTTGCCAAGGAGAAGCTGGTCAACGAGTCGAAGGAGCGGGTGAAGGAGTTCGAGCAGCAGTATCTCGACGGCCTGATCACCCAGGGCGAGAAGTACAACAAGGTCGTCGACGTCTGGTCGGAGTGCACCGAAAAGGTCGCCTCCGAGATGATGAAGGCGATCTCGACCACCGAAGCCGGCAAGCCGGTCAACTCGGTGTACATGATGGCCCACTCCGGTGCGCGCGGTTCCGCCGCGCAGATCCGTCAGCTGGCCGGCATGCGCGGCCTCATGGCCAAGCCGTCGGGCGAGATCATTGAGACGCCGATCATCTCGAACTTCAAGGAAGGCCTGACCGTGCTGGAGTACTTCAACTCCACCCACGGCGCCCGCAAGGGTCTGGCCGACACCGCCTTGAAGACGGCGAACTCCGGTTACCTGACCCGCCGTCTGGTCGACGTGGCGCAGGACGCCATCATCGTCGAGCATGATTGCGGCACCGAGCGCGGCATCACCGTGAAGGCGGTGATCGACGGGGGCGAAGTCATCAGCCCGCTGGGCGACCGCATCCTCGGCCGCACCGTGGTCGGCGACGTGATCGACCCGCTGAACGGCGAGCTGATCGTCGAGGACGGCGGCCTGATCGACGAGCCGACGGTCGACCGCATCGAGCGGTCGGGCATCGACTCGGTGAAGATCCGCTCGGTCCTGACCTGCGAGACCCGCGACGGCGTCTGCGCCAAGTGCTACGGCCGTGACCTGGCCCGCGGCACGCTGGTCAACACCGGCGAGGCGGTCGGCGTCATCGCGGCGCAGTCGATCGGCGAGCCGGGCACCCAGCTGACGATGCGTACCTTCCACATCGGTGGTGCGGCGCAGCGCGGTGCGGAGCAGAGCCAGATCGAGGCGGCGTTCGATGCGACGGTGCGGATCAACAACCGCAACGTCGTCATGAACTCGTCCGGCATCCCGGTCGTCATGGGCCGCAGCACCGAAGTCATCCTGCTCGATGACCAGGGCCGCGAGCGGGCGCGTCACCGCGTGCCGTACGGTGCCAAGCTGCTGGCCGACGAGGGCGTGAAGGTCGAGCGCGGCGCCAAGCTGGCCGAGTGGGACCCGTACACCCTGCCGATCATCACGGAGCGTGCCGGTACCGCCCGCTACATCGACCTCGTGGAAGGCATCTCCATGCGCGAGGTGATGGACGAGGCGACGGGCATCAGCTCCAAGGTGGTGGTCGACTGGCGCCAGCAGCCGCGCGGTGCCGATCTGAAGCCGCGCATCGCGCTGGTGGACGAGCGGGGCGAGCTGATCACCCTGCCGAACGGACTGGAAGCCCGCTACTTCATGTCGGTGGACGCCATCCTGTCGGTGGAGAACGGTGCCGAGGTCCGGGCCGGCGACGTGCTGGCGCGTATCCCGCGCGAGTCGTCGAAGACCCGCGACATCACCGGCGGTCTGCCGCGCGTGGCCGAGCTGTTCGAGGCGCGTCGTCCGAAGGACTTCGCCATCATCTCGGAAATGAGCGGCCGCGTCGAATTCGGGAAGGACTACAAGACCAAGCGCCGCATCGTCGTCCGCAACGACGAGACCGGTGACGAGAAGGAGTATCTGATCCCGAAGGGCAAGCACATCTCCGTGCAGGAAGGCGATTACGTCGAGCGCGGCGATCTGCTGATGGACGGCAACCCGGTGCCGCACGACATCCTGGCGGTGATGGGTGTGGAGGCCTTGGCCGACTACCTGATCAACGAAATCCAGGACGTCTACCGACTGCAGGGCGTGAAGATCAACGACAAGCACATCGAGGTGATCGTTCGCCAGATGCTGCAGAAGGTCGAGATCACCGACGCCGGCGAGACCACCTTCCTGGTGGGCGAGCAGGTCGACCGTCAGGAGTTCGACGAGGAGAACGAGAAGACGGTCGCCGAGGGGCTGCAGCCGGCCCACGGCCACCCGGTTCTCCAGGGCATCACCAAGGCCAGCCTGCAGACGCGGTCCTTCATCTCGGCCGCGTCGTTCCAGGAAACCACCCGCGTCCTCACGGAAGCGGCCGTCGGCGGCAAGGTCGACAACCTGGAAGGCCTGAAGGAGAACGTCATCGTCGGCCGTCTGATCCCGGCCGGCACGGGCTCCGTGGTGAACCGCCTGAAGCTGATCGCCGCCGAGCGTGACCGCGAAGCGGCCCTGGAAGCCGGCGCTCCGGAGGAAACTCCGGCCCTGCCGACCCCGGGCGAGGAAAGCTCCGCGGCGTGATCCGTCGGGGCGATTGAGCAGGGGAGGGGGCGCGTTCCGCAAGGGACGCGCCCTTTTTCTTTTATTCAAACCGCCGCATAATGGACGGAGCAGATATTTGAACTAAGGTGGGCGCCATGGATAATTTATTGTTAGCAGACGACGAATTGGGCCAAGTGTCCGAGGACGTCGTCGGTGGTCTCATCGACCTCATCCAATTGCTGGAGCGCAAATATACTGACCTCGGTTCCTGGCAAGGAGAAACGTCGGCTATTGTTATTGAATATCTCTCAGGATATGTGTCGCATCATTCAGGCGTGTTCCGGACCGAAATTCCGGACGAATATGGTGCGCGGCAATGTAGTTGGTTCGTCGAGAGTCTAAAAAATGAAGTAAAGGGGAAGCTCGCAAGGGAGCAGATTGGTATGGCCCTCGCGCGCAAAGGAAGGGGCGACAATGTAAATCTGCCGCCGACATACAAGGAGCAAATTCGGGATCTTGTTTCTCGTATTAAATTAATTATTGATGACGCGGCAATACCGCCCGATCGTCATGATGACATCATGGCGAAACTCAATGCTTTTGCGGCCGAAATTGAGAAGAACCAAACTAACTTAGAAAAGCTTGGGAAGCTGTGGCTGTCGCTCACTAGGCATGCAGGTGAGGGCGCAAAGAACCTCGAGCCAGCCGTTCGGCTGATTGAACGGGTGCGCAAGATGATCGGAGGTGTTCAAGACGAGCAGGAAGCCGCCGAGGCTGCCGCAATCACCCAAGACATTCGTAAAAGGCTGCCGCCACCCAGTGCGTAACCATTCCGCCGTCTCGACGTGATTGTCTTCGCGGCAAGCCAAAGTCGAGCGAATGCCATAGCAAAGGCCGCTTGACTCCGCCCAAGCCTTTCCCTAAAGTCCGCGAACTTCAAAGGACGCCGGGGCTCTCCGTGCGTCCGCTTGAATCCACCGATCCCGCCGATCGGAGTCCTCCGGTCGGCTTTCGCTCATTCAGCCCGCTCGGAACGGCAACGTTTCGCAGGCGGGCTTTTGCTTCGTCCGGCTCGTCCGGCCGAGTGATCTTGAAGGGATGAAGGGCAGATATGCCGACGATCAACCAGTTGATCCGTAAGCCGCGCGAGCCGTTGGCCGCGCGCAACAAGGTTCCCGCGATGGAGGCCTGCCCGCAGAAGCGTGGCGTCTGCACTCGCGTTTATACCACCACCCCGAAGAAGCCGAACTCGGCGCTCCGTAAGGTCGCCCGCGTTCGTCTGACGAACGGCTTCGAGGTGACGAGCTACATCCCTGGTGAGGGCCACAACCTCCAGGAACACTCGGTGGTCATGATCCGCGGCGGTCGTGTGAAGGATCTTCCCGGCGTTCGCTACCACATCATTCGCGGCACGCTGGATACCCAGGGCGTCAAGGATCGTAAGCAGCGTCGTTCGAAGTACGGCGCGAAGCGTCCGAAGTAAGGAGAACTCACGATGTCCCGTCGTCATCGCGCCGAGAAGCGTGAAGTCCTGCCGGACGCCAAGTACGGCGACCGCGTCCTGACCAAGTTCATGAACTGCCTGATGCTGGACGGCAAGAAGTCGGCCGCCGAAGGCATCGTCTACGGTGCGCTCGGCCGCATCGAGGTCAAGACCAAGAACGACCCCGTTCAGGTCTTCCACGACGCCCTCGCCAACGTGAAGCCGCACCTGGAAGTCCGTTCGCGCCGCGTCGGCGGTGCGACCTACCAGGTTCCGGTCGAGGTCCGTTCGGACCGCGCCCAGGCTCTCGCCATCCGTTGGCTGATCAGCGCCGCCCGCGCCCGCTCGGAAAACACCATGACCGAGCGTCTGTCGGGTGAGCTGCTCGACGCTGCCAGCCAACGCGGCACCGCCGTGAAGAAGCGCGAAGATACGCACCGCATGGCGGAAGCCAACAAGGCGTTCTCGCACTACCGCTGGTAAGGTTCACGCCTGTCCTGGTGATTTTGCATGCCCCGTTCGCACGCCCTCGACCGTTACCGCAACATCGGCATCATGGCTCACATCGATGCCGGCAAGACGACGACGACCGAGCGCATCCTGTTCTACACCGGCAAGTCCTATCGCATGGGCGAGGTCAATGACGGCACCGCCGTCATGGACTGGATGGAGCAGGAGCAGGAACGGGGCATCACCATCACCTCGGCAGCAACGACCTGTTTCTGGCACGACCACCGCATCAACATCATCGACACGCCCGGCCACGTGGATTTCACCATAGAGGTCGAGCGGTCGTTGCGTGTCCTCGATGGCGCCGTCGCCATCTTCGACGCGGTTGCGGGGGTCGAGCCCCAGACCGAAACCGTGTGGCGGCAAGCCGACAAGTACGGCGTGCCGCGCATGGCCTTCGTCAACAAAATGGACCGCGTCGGGGCCGATTTCCCCAACTGCGTCGCCATGATGGCCGACCGGCTGGGCGTCAAGCCGCTGGTCCTGCAGCTTCCCATCGGCAGCGAGGCCGGCTTTTCCGGGATCGTCGATCTGGTCGCCATGCGCGCCACGATCTGGAAGGCCGAGACTCTCGGTGCCGAATTCGAACACACCGACATTCCCGATGATCTGGCAGAAGCGGCAGCAAGCGCCCGTCAGGCGCTGCTGGAGACTGTGCTCGATCTCGACGAGGCGGCGATGGCCGCCTATCTGGAGCGCGGCGAGGAGCCCGCGCCCGACGCCCTGCGCGCGCTGATCCGCAAGGGCACGATCTCCAATGCCGTGGTCCCCGTGCTCTGCGGCTCCGCCTTCCGCAACAAGGGCATCCAGCCGATGCTCGACGCGGTGGTCCACTATCTGCCGGCGCCGAACGACATCGGCGCGGTGATGGGCCATGCGGTCGGAGGCGACCGTTCGGAGGAGCGGGCGGCCAACGACAGCGCGCCGTTCTCGGGGCTCGCCTTCAAGGTGATGAACGATCCCTATGTCGGGACGCTCACCTTCTGCCGCATCTATTCCGGCACCGCGAGCGTCGGCGACTGGATGCTTAACCCGGTCAAGGGCGAGCGCGAGAAGATCGGCCGCATGCTGCTGATGCATGCCAACAGCCGCGAAGACATCGAGCGCGCCCACACCGGCGACATCGTGGCTTTCGCTGGCCTCGAGCACACCGCGACCGGCGATACCCTCTGTGATCCCGCCAAGCCCATCGTGCTGGAGCGGTTGGACGTTCCGGAGCCGGTGATCGAGATCGTGGTCGAGCCGCGGACCGAGGCCGACCAGGAAAAGATGGCGGCGGCGCTGAACCGGCTGGGCCACGAAGACCCGTCGATGCGCGTGTCGGTCGACCGTGAGAGCGGCCAGACCGTCATCCGTGGCATGGGTGAACTGCACCTCGACATCGTCGTCGACCGGATGAAGCGCGAATTCCGCGTCGATGCCTCCGTCGGCGCTCCCAAGGTGGCCTACCGCGAGACGGTGCTGCGCGCTGCCGAAGTGGACCACACCCATGCCCGCCAGACCGGCGACCGCGCACAGTTTGCGCGGGTGACGCTGAAGGTGGAGGCGCTGGACCGCGGCGCCGGCTTCGTGTTCGAGAACCGTGCGGCTTCCTTGCCGCGGGATTTCGTCGCCGGTGTGCAGCGCGGGCTGGAAGCCGCCAAGGACAGCGGTGTCGTTGCCGGATACCCGGTCGACGACGTCAAGGTGACTCTTGCCGGCGGCGAGGCCCACGACGTCGATTCCTCGCCGCTCGCCTTCGAGCTGGCGGCGCGGTCCGCCTTCCGCGAGGCTATGACAAAAGCCGCTCCGGTGCTGTTGGAACCGCTGATGCGGGTCGAAATCATCACGCCGGACGACTATATGGGCGACGTCATCGGCGACCTGAACGGTCGCCGCGGACAGATCACCGGCATGGACCAGCGCGGCAACGCGCGAATCGTCACGGGACTGGTTCCCTTGGCGGCCATGTTCGGCTATGTGAACTCCCTGCGCTCCATGAGTCAGGGCCGCGCGCAGTACAGCATGCAGTTCGACCATTATGAGCCGGTGCCACAGGCCATCGCGGACGGTGTCCGCGCCAAGGTGGCCTGAAGACCGCTGGAACGATTGAGAAACGGAGAGACCACCCCATGGCGAAGGCAAAGTTCGAGCGGAACAAGCCGCACTGCAACGTTGGCACGATCGGCCACGTCGACCACGGCAAGACGTCGCTGACGGCGGCGATCACGAAGGTGCTGGCGGAGTCCGGCGGCGCCACCTTCACCGCTTACGACCAGATCGACAAGGCGCCGGAAGAAAAGGCGCGCGGCATCACGATCTCGACCGCCCACGTCGAGTACGAGACGACCAACCGCCACTACGCGCACGTCGACTGCCCGGGCCACGCCGACTATGTGAAGAACATGATCACCGGTGCCGCCCAGATGGACGGCGCGATCCTGGTCGTGTCGGCCGCCGACGGCCCGATGCCGCAGACCCGCGAGCACATCCTGCTGGCGCGCCAGGTCGGCGTTCCGGCGCTGGTGGTGTTCATGAACAAGGTCGACATGGTCGACGATCCGGAGCTGCTGGAGCTGGTCGAGCTTGAAGTTCGCGAGCTGCTGTCCTCCTACCAGTTCCCGGGCGACGACATTCCGATCACCAAGGGCTCGGCGCTGTGCGCGCTGGAAGACCGTCAGCCGGAGATCGGCCGCGACGCCGTTCTGGCGCTGATGAAGACGGTGGACGAGTACATCCCGCAGCCGGAGCGTCCGAAGGACCGTCCGTTCCTGATGCCGATCGAAGACGTGTTCTCGATCTCGGGCCGCGGCACCGTGGTGACCGGCCGCGTCGAGCGCGGCATCGTGAAGGTCGGTGACGAAGTCGAGATCGTCGGCCTGAAGGCGACGGTGAAGACGACGGTGACCGGCGTCGAGATGTTCCGCAAGCTGCTCGATTCGGGTGAGGCCGGCGACAACATCGGCGCGCTGCTGCGCGGCACCAAGCGCGAGGACGTCGAGCGCGGTCAGGTTCTGGCCAAGCCGGGTTCGATCACCCCGCACACCAAGTTCAAGGCCGAAGCCTACATCCTGACGAAGGAAGAGGGCGGCCGTCACACCCCGTTCTTCACCAACTACCGTCCGCAGTTCTACTTCCGTACGACGGACGTGACGGGCATGGTCTCGCTGCCGGAAGGCGTCGAGATGGTGATGCCGGGCGACAACGTCGCGATGGAAGTGGCTCTGATCGCCCCGATCGCCATGGACGAAGGCCTGCGCTTCGCCATCCGCGAGGGTGGCCGTACCGTCGGCGCCGGCGTCGTTGCCCAGATCGTCGAGTGATGACCCATCCGGCAGCCGCCGCAAGGTGGTCGCCGGAGAGGGGAGGGTAGGGCGGCGGGAGCGATCCCGCCGCCGGTTGCAAGAGACGGGTCGTCTTCCCCGCGCAAGCAGGAAGGGCGACCCGCCCGGTTCTAGCCATCGGGCGTCGGTGTTCGGGGCCGTCCGCCTGTCAATCCAGCTTCCTCCGATCCGGGGGGACGATTCAGGATTGACATGCGGGCGCTGAACGCCTAGAGATTACGCCCTCTGGATTTTGGGTTGGTGGTAGGCAGCTTCGGCCTAGACGCAGCCCGAGACGAACAGCTCAGGCGCGCCTCCACGGGGGCGCGCCGACTGCTGAACGGAACATCCCCTTCGCGCCCGGTGCGCAGGGGATGTTCTTTTTCGTATCGGCCCGTCGCATCGGTCACAGTGTCGCCCGTCGGCCCCGCTTCGGTGGTTCGGCGCGCGGCCTTGTGCTGTCGGCGAAGCCCCAAAGCAGCTCGTGGAGTTCCGGTGACGCGTCCGCGTCATCGCTAAAAGGTGCAAGGGACGTTTGGACATGGACAGCCAGAACATCCGCATCCGTCTGAAGGCGTTCGATCATCGCGTGCTCGACCAGTCGACCAGCGAGATCGTCAACACCGCCAAGCGGACCGGCGCGCGCGTGCGGGGCCCGATCCCCCTGCCGACGCACATCGAAAAGTTCACCGTGAACCGCTCGCCGCACATCGACAAGAAGTCGCGTGAGCAGTTCGAGATCCGCACCCACAAGCGCCTGCTCGACATCGTCGATCCGACGCCGCAGACCGTGGATGCGCTGATGAAGCTCGACCTCGCCGCCGGCGTCGATGTCGAGATCAAGCTCTGATTTTGGTTGGTAAGGGACCTCTCCGGTAAGCGGATGTCCCTGGTCAGGAGATAAAGAACAATGCGATCCGGTTTGATCGCGCAGAAGGTCGGCATGACCCGCGTCTTTACGGACGACGGCCAGCATGTTCCGGTCACTGTGCTGAAAGTCGACAGCTGCCAGGTCGTCGCCGTTCGCACCGAGGAAAAGGATGGCTACACCGCCGTCCAGCTCGGCGCGGGCGCCATCAAGGTCAAGAACGTCAACAAGCCTGAGCGTGGGCATTTCGCCAAGGCGCGTGTGGAACCGAAGCGCAAGCTCGTCGAGTTCCGCGTCGATGCCGATGCCCTGATCGAAGTCGGCGCCGAGCTGTCGGCCGCCCATTTCGTCGCCGGCCAGTACGTCGACGTCACCGGCACCTCCATCGGCAAGGGCTTTGCCGGTGCGATGAAGCGCTGGAACTTCGGTGGTCTGCGCGCCACGCACGGCGTGTCGGTGTCGCACCGCTCGCACGGTTCGACGGGTAACCGTCAGGACCCCGGCAAGGTCTTCAAGAACAAGAAGATGGCCGGTCATCTCGGTGACGAGAGGGTTACGGTCCTGAACCTTCAGGTCGTCGCCGTCGACGAAGCTCGTGGTCTGATCATGCTCAAGGGTGCCGTCCCCGGCGCCGAGGGCGGTTGGCTGCGCATCCGTGACGCCGTCAAGAAGAAGGCTCCGGAAGGCCTGCCCTTCCCGGCCGGCATCAAGTCTGCTCCGGCGGCGGAAGCCCCGGCCGAGACGCAGGAGTGAGCGCCATGAAGGCCACGATCAAGAACCTGAACAACGAAGCCGTCGGCGAGATCGAGCTGTCGGATGCCGTGTTCGGCCTGCCGACCCGCACCGACCTGCTGGCCCGTATGGTGAACTGGCAGCTGGCCAAGCGCCGCTCCGGTAACCACAAGACCAAGGGCATCAGCGAGATCAGCGGCACGACCAAGAAGCCCTACTCGCAGAAGGGCACCGGTCGCGCTCGTCAGGGCTCCATCCGTTCGCCGCAGTTCCGCGGCGGTGCGACCATCTTCGGTCCGGTCGTGCGGTCGCACGCCCATGACCTGACGAAGAAGGTCCGCAAGCTGGCGCTCAAGACTGCCCTGTCGGCCAAGGCCGCCGAGGGCAAGCTGATCGTTCTCGAGGCTGCCGCTGCCGAGACGCACAAGACCAAGGAACTGGCTGCCCGTCTGGCCACCCTCGGCCTGACGTCCGCGCTGATCATCGACGGCTCGAACCTGGACGAGAACTTCGCCAAGGCTTCGCGCAACATCCCGTTGATCGACGTGCTGCCGGAGCAGGGCGCCAACGTCTACGACATTCTCCGCCGCGACACGCTGGTCCTGACCCGCAACGCGGTCGAGCAACTGGAGGCTCGCCTGAAATGAGCAAGCAGTCGAAACCTGCGGTGAGCCAGGAGCGGATGTACGACCTGATCCTCGCTCCCGTCATCACCGAGAAGTCGACGTTGGTGTCGGAGCACAACCAGGTGACGTTCCGCGTGCCGCTCACGGCCTCCAAGCCGGAGATCAAGGCCGCCGTTGAAGGTCTCTTCAACGTCAAGGTGACCGCGGTCAACACCCTGGTTTCCAAGGGCAAGACCAAGCGGTTCCGCGGCACCATCGGCCGTCGCTCGGACTTCAAGAAGGCCGTCGTCACCCTCGCCGAGGGTAACAAGATCGACGTGACCACGGGCATCTGAGCGGGAGTGTGATCCGATGGCTCTGAAGCAATACCGCCCGATTACGCCGTCGCTCCGTCAGCTGGTCATCGTCGACCGCTCGGAGCTGTGGAAGGGCAAGCCGGTCAAGACCCTCACCGAGGGCCTGACCAAGTCTGGTGGCCGCAACAACACCGGCCGCATCACTGCGCGCCGCATGGGTGGCGGTCATAAGCGGACCTATCGTCTGGTGGACTTCAAGCGTCGCAAGTTCGACGTTCCGGCCACCGTCGAGCGGCTCGAATACGATCCGAACCGCACGGCCTTCATCGCGCTGATCAAGTACCAGGATGGGACTCTGTCCTACATCCTGGCGCCGCAGCGCCTGAAGGTCGGCGACACGGTCGTTTCGGGCGAGCGCGTCGACGTGAAGCCCGGCAACGCCATGCCGCTGAAGAACATCCCCGTCGGTTCGATCGTGCACAACGTCGAGCTGAAGGCCGGCAAGGGTGGTCAGGTGGCTCGGTCCGCCGGTACCTACCTGCAGCTGGTCGGCCGCGACGGCGGCTACGCCCAGCTGAAGCTGCCGTCCGGCGAGCTGCGCATGGTTCGCGGCGAGTGCATGGCCACCCTCGGTGCCGTGTCCAACCCGGACCAGATGAACACCAACCTGGGCAAGGCCGGCCGCAACCGCTGGCTGGGCAAGCGTCCGTCGGTCCGTGGCGTCGCCATGAACCCGATCGACCACCCGCACGGTGGTGGTGAGGGTCGCACCTCGGGCGGCCGTCATCCGGTCACGCCGTGGGGCAAGCCGACCAAGGGCAAGAAGACTCGTCACAACAAGAAGACGGATGGCCTGATCCTGCGCCGCCGTCATTCGAAGTAAGGAGGTCGAACGATGGCACGCTCCGTTTGGAAGGGCCCGTTCGTCGACGGCTATCTGCTGAAGAAGGCGGACAAGAGCCGGGCTTCGGGCCGCAACGAGATCATCAAGATCTGGTCGCGTCGTTCGACCATCCTGCCGCAGTTCGTCGGTCTGACGTTCGGCGTCTACAACGGCCACAAGTTCCTGCCGGTTCTGGTTACCGAGCACATGATCGGTCACAAGTTCGGCGAGTTCGCTCCGACGCGGACCTTCTATGGCCACGCGGCGGACAAGAAGGCGAAGAGGAAGTAAGCCATGGGCAAGTCTGCCAATCCCAGCCGGATCGCGGAGAACGAGGCTCTGGCCCGCAATCCGATGATCCGCACCAGCCCGCGGAAGCTCAACCTCGTCGCCCAGCTGATCCGGAACATGGATGCCAGCCGCGCCGTGGCCGAGCTGACCTTCTCCAAGCGCCGCATCGCCGGCGAGGTGAAGAAGGTTCTGCAGGCCGCGATCGCGAACGCCGAGAACAACCACCAGCTCGACGTCGACCGTCTGTACGTGTCGTCGGCGACTGTCGGTCGCGCTCTGGTGATGAAGCGCTTCCACGCCCGTGCCCGCGGTCGCGGCGCCCGGGTCGAGAAGCTGTTCAGCAACCTGACGATCATCGTTCGCGAGCGTGACGCCGCCGTTGCCGAGGGGGCCGAGTAATGGGTCAGAAAATCAATCCGATCGGGCTGCGCCTCGGCATCAACCGGACCTGGGACAGCCGTTGGTTCGCCAAGCGCGACTACGCCAATCTGCTGCACCAGGACCTGAAGCTGCGCGGCTATCTGCAGGGTCGCCTGCAGCAGGCCGGTTGCTCGCGCGTTGTCATCGAACGTCCGGCCAAGAAGGCCCGCATCACCATCCACTCGGCCCGTCCGGGCGTGGTGATCGGCAAGAAGGGCGCGGACATCGAGAAGCTGCGTCAAGAGCTGTCGAAGATGACCGGCAGCGAGGTGAGCCTGAACATCGTCGAGATCCGCAAGCCGGAGATCGATGCTCGCCTCATCGCCGAGAACATCGCCAGCCAGCTCGAGCGCCGCGTGGCATTTCGTCGCGCCATGAAGCGCGCCGTGCAGTCCGCCATGCGTCTGGGCGCCCAGGGCATCCGGATCAACTGCTCGGGCCGTCTCGGCGGTGCGGAAATCGCCCGCATGGAGTGGTACCGCGAGGGCCGCGTTCCGCTGCACACCCTGCGCGCCGACATCGACTACGGTGTGGGCACCGCGAAGACCACCTACGGCACCTGCGGTGTCAAGGTGTGGGTGTTCAAGGGCGAGGTCATGGCTCACGACCCGATGGCGCAGGACAAGCGCATGGGTTCCGAGCCGGTGTCGACCGACGGCGAGCCGCGCCGCGATCGTCACGATCGCCGCGACCGTCGCGAGCGCTCCGAGCGCTCCGAACGCGAGTAAAGGGGCCGAGCGATGCTTTCTCCCAAGCGCACGAAATTCCGTAAGGCCCACAAGGGCCGCATCCACGGCAACGCCAAGGGCGGCACCGCCCTGAATTTCGGCTCCTTCGGCCTGAAGGCCCTGGAGCCGGAGCGCATCACCGCCCGGCAGATCGAAGCGGCCCGCCGCGCGATCACCCGTGCGATGAAGCGTCAGGGCCGCGTCTGGATCCGCATTTTCCCGGACCTCCCGGTCTCCACCAAGCCCGCCGAAGTCCGCATGGGTTCCGGTAAGGGTTCGCCGGAGTACTGGGCGGCCCGCGTGAAGCCCGGCCGCATCCTGTTTGAACTGGACGGCGTGCCGGCAGATGTGGCAAAAACCGCCTTCGCTCTGGCGGCCGCGAAGCTGCCGATCAAGGTGAAGCTGGTGACCCGCCTGGGCGGTGTCGAGGAGACCGCGGCATGAAGGCCGTAGACATTCGTACGAAGAGCGCGGATGAGCTGAACGATCAGCTCCTCCAGCTCAAGAAGGAACAGTTCAACCTGCGTTTCCAGAAGGCCTCCGGCCAGCTGGAGAACACCGCGCGGGTGAACACGGTGCGCCGCGACATCGCCCGCATCAAGACCATCCTCGGCGAGCGTGCCCGCTCCGCCGACGCCGGCAAGTAAGGGGGATCATCCATGCCTCGCCGCGTTCTGCAGGGCACGGTGGTCAGCGACAAGTGCGACAAGACCGTTACGGTTCTTGTCGAGCGCCGTGTCATGCACCCCGTGTACAAGAAGTTCATTCGTCAGTCGAAGAAGTACGCCGCCCACGACGAGGGCAACCTGTTCAAGGTCGGCGATACCGTTTCGATCATCGAATGCCGCCCGATCTCGAAGTCCAAGCGTTGGACGGTCGTGACGGAGTCCGCCGCCGACAGCGGCGCCGCGTGATAACGAAAGGTCGTAAACAATGATCCAGATGCAAACCAACCTGGAAGTCGCCGATAACAGCGGGGCGCGCCGGGTGCAGTGCATCAAGGTGCTTGGCGGGTCCAAGCGGAAGGTCGCGACCGTGGGCGACGTCATCGTCGTCTCGGTCAAGGAGGCCATTCCGAAGGGCCGCGTCAAGAAGGGCGACGTGCATCGCGCCGTCATCGTCCGCACCGCGAAGGAACTGCGTCGGGAGGACGGGTCGGCGATCCGTTTCGACCGCAACGCCGCCGTGCTGATCAACAAGCAGGGCGAGCCGATCGGCACCCGTATTTTCGGGCCGGTCACTCGTGAGCTTCGCGGCAAGAAGTTCATGAAGATCATCTCGCTGGCGCCGGAGGTGCTGTAATGGCCGCCAAGATCAAGACCAAGGACAAGGTCGTTGTCCTGACCGGCCGTGACAAGGGCAAGACCGGCGAGGTGTTGAAGGTTTTCCCGAAGGAGAACCGTGCCGTTGTGCAGGGCGTGAACGTGGTGAAGAAGCACCAGCGTGCCAGCGCTCGCTCGCAGGGTGGCATCATCGAGATGGAGGCGCCGATCAACGTCTCCAACCTCGCTCACGTCGATCCCAAGGATGGCAAGCCGACCCGCGTCGGTTTCAAGATCCTTGAGGATGGCCGCAAGGTGCGTGTCGCCAAGCGGTCCGGCGAAGTCATTGACCTGTGAGGGCCCGGGCATGACCGCACGTCTCAAAGAAGTTTACGATTCCAAGATCCGCGCCGCTCTGAAGTCGGAATTCGGCTATAAGAACGACCTGGAAGTTCCGCGGATCGAGAAGATCGTGGTCAACATGGGTGTCGGCGAGGCTGTCGCCGACTCCAAAAAGATCCAGCTCGCCGTGGCCGAGATGGCCGCCATCACCGGCCAGAAGCCGGTGGTGACCAAGTCGCGCAAGTCGATCGCCCAGTTCAAGCTGCGCGAAGGCATGGCGATCGGCTGCAAGGTCACGCTCCGTCGCGACCGCATGTACGAGTTCCTGGATCGCCTGGTGACGATTGCGTTGCCGCGCGTCCGTGACTTCCGCGGCATCCCGGGTGACAGCTTCGACGGCCGTGGCAACTACGCCATGGGCGTCAAGGAGCAGATCATTTTCCCGGAGATCGATTACGACAAGATCGATCAGATCCGCGGCATGGACATCATCATCGTCACTACGGCGAAGACCGACCAGGAAGCCAAGGCTCTCCTGAAGGGCTTCGACATGCCGTTCGTGAGCTGAGGCTGGAGCACGACCATGGCTAAGACCAGTGCCATCGAAAAGAACAAGCGTCGCGCCAAGCTGGCCAAGCAGTACGCGAACAAGCGTGCGCGCCTGAAGGCAATCGCGAACGACAAGTCCCTCCCGCCGGAAGAGCAATTCGCTGCCCGCCTCAAGCTGGCCGAACTGCCGCGCAACTCCTCGAAGGTGCGCATCCGGAACCGCTGCGAAATGACCGGGCGTCCGCGCGCGTTCTATCGCAAGTTCAAGCTGTCCCGCGTCACGCTCCGCGAACTGGCCTCGACCGGCCAGATCCCGGGCATGACGAAGTCGAGCTGGTAAGGAGGGTCCGAGAATGTCTTTGAGCGATCCGCTCGGCGATATGCTGACCCGCATCCGCAACGGTCAGCACGCCCGCATGTCCGTTGTGGTTTCCCCGGCGTCGAAGCTGCGCGTCAACGTCCTGGAAGTTCTGAAGCGTGAAGGCTTCATCCGCGGCTGGTCCGAGGAAGAACTGCGTCCGGGCGTCAAGAACCTGAAGATCGAGCTGAAGTACCACGAAGGCGAGCCTGTCATTAAGCAGATCGCCCGTGTGTCCAAGCCCGGCCGTCGCGTCTACTCGAAGATCGCCGACCTGCCCCGTGTCTACAACGGGCTGGGTCTGTCGATCCTGTCGACCCCGCGCGGTGTGATGTCGGACAATGAGGCCCGCGCCGCCAACGTCGGCGGTGAAGTCCTCTGCCGCGTGTTCTAAGGGGGATTGGCAGATGTCGCGCATTGGCAAGCATCCCGTGCCGGTCCCGGCTGGCGTCGACGTGAAGGTCGACGGTCAGCAGGTGACGGCCAAGGGCAAGCTGGGGCAACTCAGCCTGACCCTGATCGACGACATCACCGCCTCGCTGGAAGACGGCAAGGTGGTGGTGAAGCCGGCAAACGACAGCAAGCGCGCCCGCGTCATGTGGGCGACCTCGCGCACCCTGATCAACAACATGGTCACCGGTGTCAGCCAGGGCTTCACGATCAACCTCGAGATCAACGGCGTCGGTTACCGCGCGGCCGTGCAGGGCAAGGAGCTGGTCATGCAGCTCGGCTTTTCGCACGACGTGAAGTACCCGATCCCGGAAGGCATCACGATCAAGTGCGACAAGCCGACGGCCATTTCGGTCAGCGGCTATGACAAGCACAAGGTCGGCCAGGTGGCTGCCGAGATCCGCGGCTGGAAGAAGCCGGAGCCCTACAAGGGCAAGGGCATCAAGTACGAGACCGAAACCGTCCTGCGCAAGGAAGGTAAGAAGAAGTAACCGCCATGCTGAAGCCAAAGCAACTCCACGAGCGCCGCAAGCAGCGCGTGCGCGCGCAGATTGCCAAGAAGGCCGGCGGGCGTGTTCGCCTCTCGGTCTTCCGGTCGAATCTGCACATCTACGCCCAGATCATCGACGACGAAAACGGCAAGACGCTCGCGTCCGCCTCGTCGCTCGAGAAGGAGCTGCGCGAGCAGCTCAAGCACGGCGGCAACGTCGATGCTGCCAAGCGCATCGGCGAGCTGATCGCCGAGCGCGCCAAGGCCGCTGGGATTACCGAGGTCGTCTTCGATCGCGGTGGGTACATTTACCATGGCCGGGTCAAGGCCCTGGCCGACGCCGCCCGCGAGGGCGGGCTGTCGTTCTAAGGAGGCCCGGATATGGCACGTGAACGTGGGGAGCGGGATAACCGCGACCGGCAGCCGCGCGAGCGGGAAGAAAGCGAGCTGATCGAAAAGCTCGTCGGTATCAACCGCGTCGCCAAGGTGGTCAAGGGTGGTCGTCGCTTCGGCTTCGCCGCTCTGGTCGTCGTTGGCGACGGCAAGGGCCGCGTCGGCGTCGGCTCGGGCAAGGCCCGTGAAGTGCCGGAAGCGATCCGCAAGGCGACCGATCAGGCCAAGCGCGGCATGATCCGTGTTCCGCTGCGCGAGGGCCGTACGCTGCATCACGACACCAACGGCCACTTCGGTGCCGGCAAGGTCGTGCTGCGGGCGGCTCCGGCCGGTACCGGCATCATCGCCGGCGGTCCGATGCGCGCGATCTTCGAGGCTCTCGGCGTCGCTGACGTCGTGACCAAGTCGATCGGCACGTCGAACCCGCACAACATGATCAAGGCGACCTTCGACGCCCTGACCCAGGTCACCAGCCCGCGTTCCGTCGCGGCGCGTCGCGGTCGTCGCGTGAGCGACATCCTCGGCCGTCGCGAGGCCGGCGCCGGACAGGAGGCCTGATCATGGCGGAGAAGAAAACCGTCGTCGTGACCCAGATCGGCAGCCCGATCGGCCGCAAGCACGACCAGCGGGAGACGCTGGTCGGTCTGGGTCTCAACAAGCTGCACCGGACCCGCGAGCTGGAGGACACTCCGGCCGTGCGGGGCATGATCGCCAAGGTCGCGCACCTGGTCCGCGTCGAGAACGAGGGCTGAGATCATGACCAAGCTTAACGACCTGCGTGACAACGCCGGTGCCCGCAAGGCGCGCATGCGCGTCGGCCGCGGTATCGGTTCCGGCAAGGGCAAGACCGCTGGCCGCGGCGTGAAGGGTCAGACCTCGCGCACCGGCGTGGCGATCAACGGCTTCGAAGGCGGGCAGATGCCTCTGCACCGCCGCCTGCCGAAGCGTGGTTTCCGGAACATCTTCGCCAAGGAGTATTCGGTGGTCAACCTGGGCATGGTCCAGAAGGCCATCGACCTGGGCAAGCTGAATGCCTCCGAGACCATCGATGCCGCGGCGCTCAACGCCGCCGGCGTCACCGGCAAGGTGAAGAAGGACGGTGTCCGTCTGCTGGGCAAGGGCGAGCTGACCGCGAAGGTTTCCTTCACGGTCGCCGGCGCGTCCAAGTCGGCGATCGAGGCCGTCGAAAAGGCGGGTGGCAGCGTCACGCTGACCGCGCCCGCCGCCGAAGCCGCCGAGTAAGGTTCCGCGTGAAGCCCGTGCTTGCGCACGGGCTTTCGTGGCACTACAAAAAGCGAAGTCGCGAGGGGCGGCCTGCGTCATGCAGTGCCGCCCCGTTCGCGCTTACGGGACAGGGATTGGACCATGGCATCAGCGGCCGAGCAGCTTGCCGCCAACATCAATTTCGGGGCTTTCTCCAAGGCGACCGAGCTGAAAAAGCGGATTTGGTTCACCTTGGCGGCCCTGATCGTCTACCGGCTGGGCACCTACATCCCGCTGCCGGGCATCGACCCGACGATTCTCAGCGACGTCTTCAAGCAGCAGGGCGGCGGCATCCTCGGCATGTTCGACATGCTGGCCGGCGGCGCGCTCAGCCGCATGACCATCTTCGCGCTCAACATCATGCCGTACATCTCGGCGTCCATCATCGTGCAGTTGCTGACCGCCGTGTCGCCGCAGATGGAGGCCATGAAGAAGGAAGGCGAGGCCGGGCGCAAGAAGCTGAACCAGTATACCCGATTCGGCACGGTGGCGCTCGCCACGGTGCAGGCCTATGGCCTTGCGGTCGGCCTTGAGGCGATGCGCGGCTCCAGTGGGGCGGCGGTCATCGATCCGGGGCTGTTCTTCCGCGTCGCTACGGTCATCACGCTGGTCGGCGGCACCATGTTCCTGATGTGGCTGGGCGAGCAGATCACCGCCCGCGGCATCGGCAACGGCATCTCGCTGATCATCTTCGCCGGCATCGTCGCGGAACTGCCGCGCGCGCTGGTCAACACGCTGGAACTCGGCCGCCAGGGCGCCTTGTCCACCCTGTTCATCATCCTAATGCTGGTGATGTCGGTCGGCGTGGTGTTCTTCATCGTCTTCATGGAACGCGCCCAGCGCCGCCTTCTGGTGCAGTACCCCAAGCGCCAGGTCGGCAACCGCGTGTTCGGCGGCGAAGCGTCGCACCTGCCGCTGAAGATGAACACGGCCGGCGTCATCCCGCCGATCTTCGCGTCGTCGCTGCTGCTGCTGCCGCTGACTGCGGTGGGCTTCGCCGGCGGCGAGGGGCCGGAGTGGCTGCAGGCGGTGTCGCGCTATCTCGCGCACGGCACGCCGCTGTACATGCTGCTCTACGCCTCGCTGATCGTGTTCTTCTGCTTCTTCTATACGGCCATCGTCTTCAATCCGGCGGAGACGGCGGAGAATCTGCGGAAGTATGGCGGCTTCATCCCGGGCATCCGTCCCGGCAAGAACACGGCCGATCACATCGACTATGTGCTGAGCCGGCTGACGGTCATCGGCTCCGCCTACCTTGTGGCGGTTTGTCTCCTCCCCGAAATCCTGATATCCCAGCACTCGGTTCCGTTTTATTTTGGCGGCACCAGCCTGCTGATCGTGGTCACCGTCACGATGGACACGGTTGCGCAGATTCACTCCCACCTGCTGGCTCACCAGTATGAGGGATTGATCAAGAAATCGAAGCTTCGGGGGAGAAAGTAATGAACCTCATACTGCTCGGTCCGCCGGGCGCCGGGAAGGGGACCCAGGCGCGCCGTCTGGAAGACACGCGTGGCCTGGTGCAGCTGTCCACGGGCGACATGCTCCGCGCCATGGTGGCGGAAGGTGGGCCGCTCGGGCAGCAGGCGAAGGAGATCATGGCCGCCGGCAAGCTGATGCCGGACGAGCTGATGGTCAGCATGATCGCCGAACGCATTTCCAAGCCCGACGTCAAGAACGGTTTCATTCTCGACGGCTTCCCGCGCACCGTGGCCCAGGCCGAGGCGCTGGACAAGATGCTGGAGGAGAAGGGCCTGAAGCTCGACCATGTGATCGAGATGCGGGTCGTCGACGATGTCCTGGTGGAGCGCATCACCGGCCGCTACACCTGTGCCAAGTGCGGCAAGGGCTATCACGACAGCTTCGAGAAGCCGAAGGTCGAGGGCGTCTGCGACGTCTGCGGCAGCACCGAGTTCAAGAGGCGCGCCGACGACAATGCGGAGACGGTGACCACCCGCCTCGCCCAGTACCACCAGCAGACCGCGCCGATCCTGCCCTATTACCAGGGGCGTGGCGTGTTGAAGGCGGTCGACGGCATGGCCGACATCGATGAGGTGACGAAGGAGATCGAGGCGGTCCTCGCAAGCTGAGGATCGCATCGGCTCCATTGAGAAAGGCCGCAGTTTCCGGTGGGAAGCTGCGGCCTTTGTCGTTCTTCGGTACGGACGTGGAAGTGGCGGTTTCAGCCGGGCGTGCCCGGGGAGGGCGGGGCGCCAGCCTGGGGTGCCGCCGGTGTCGCCGGCTCCTCGGTCATGGTGCGGTAGCGGGCCAGGATCCAGCCGAGATGGGCGGTGACTGCATTGGCCGCGGCGTCGGGATCGCGGCGGGCGATGGCCTGATGGATGGCGCGATGATGTTCGATCATCAGCGCCTCGTGGTTCTCCATGAAGGGCTCGGTGTGCTTCATCTCCACCATGTTGCCGAGGATGTCGCGGATGGTGGAGAGCAGGTGCAGATAGACCGGGCTGCCCGATGCCTGGGCGACGGCGACATGGAAGTCCATGTCGTCGGCGGCGCGGCCGCCGTCGCGGTTGGTCTCGCTCATCGCCTGCAGGATGCGGCCGATGGTGTCGATCTGGTCCTGCGTCGCCCGTTCGGCGGCACGGCGGGCCGCCCAGCTTTCCAGCGCCATGCGGATCTCGACGAGGTCGCACAGGTTCTGGTGGGTGCTGCGCACCATGGCGGTCAGCGCGCCGTCCATCACCCCGGCGGAGGACACCACACGGGTGCCGCCACCCTGGACCGCGGTCAGGAAACCCTGGGTCTTGAGCTTCTGCAGGGCGGCCCGGACCGAGACCCGGCTGACATGCAACTGCTCGGCGAGCTGGCGTTCGCCCGGCAGACGCTCTCCCGGCACCAGCTCGCCGCGCGCGATGCGGTCGAGAAGCTGTTGAGCCACCCACTCCGAAATGCGCTGCGAGGAGGAGGGGACGTGAGCGCTGTCGTCGGTGCCGGGCACGGGTGATTCCCCTTCGGTCGAAAAGCGGTTCATTGGCAGTTGGTAATACCGGTAGCGGTCCCTGCGGGTCGGGTCAATGGTCGACAGGCCGGCTGCGGCGCCTTGCCCGCGGGATGAAAAAACAGGCCCGGCCGTCGGGCCGGCTCGATTGATGTCACCGGCTGCCGCGCCGGGCCAGCAGGATGCCCATCAGGATCACCGCGGCCCCCGCCGCCTGTAGCAACCCCAACGGCTCGTTCAGCAGAATCCAGGCCAGGATCGCGGCGGCGGCCGGCTGCAGCAGCAGGCTGACGGACGAGAAGGAGGCCGGGAGATGGGCCAGGGCGTAGGCGATCAGGCTCTGCCCGCCGGCATGGCTGAACAGCGCCAACCCGGCCAGCACCAGCCATCCGGCTGCGGTCGCCGGCAGCATCGTCTCGCCGCCAAACAGACCGAGCGGCAGAAGCACGGCTGCGGTGATGACGCCGCTCCAGGTCATGATGGTGGCGGTGGAGAACTCGGCGCGCAGATGCCCGACCGACAGGATGTAGCCGGCATAGAAGACCGCGGTCAGCAGGCCCAAGGCGTCGCCGAACAGATGGTCGGCGCTGAGCTGGAAGCTCTGCCCCATCAGCACGACGGCACCGGCCAGCGCCAGCAGCATGCCCAGGACGAAGCGTCCGGTGATCCGTTCCTTGAACAGGAACCACGCCACCGGTGCAACGAACAGCGGCGCGAAGTTGGCCAGCAGCGTGGCGTTGGCGACGGAGGTGTAGCGGACGGACGTGTGCCAGACCGCAAGGTCGCCGGCGAAGCAGAGGCCGGCCATGGACAGCCGGCCGTAATCGGCGAGCGAGGAGGGGCGCCGGCTGGCCCGGCCGGCACGCTGCCGCGACTCGCTTACCATCCATAGTGCCAGCACCGGGGTTGCCAGGGCCATGCGCCAGAATCCGATGGCGACCGGCCCGACATCGGACAGGCGGACGAAGATGGGAGCGAAGGCGATGCCGAGTGCGCCCAGCAGCAAGGCGATCAGGGCGACGCGTTGCGTCCGGGATGCATGGTCGACGGGGATTGCACTGGCGTCTGGCATGGGAGGGCTTATATCCGCCGATGATTGGGCAGACCAGCGGGACGCGCGTCATGGCTGCCGTGCGCGTTCAGGGTTCGCCTTTACGGTGTTGGCCCAGTGCGTCAGCGCGGACGGATGCGGCGCAGCGATACCGACTCGTCGTCTTCCGATCCGAAATCGTCATAGTGGATCGGGCAGCGGCCATCATTGCGCGGCCGGTCCTTCACCGTGGCGGGATACCAGTCGCCCTGCCACTCCACCTCAACCCGCATGCCGGGCTGGCACAGCGACGCGCCGGCCGGATAGCCGCCCGCGGAGGACGCAGGGGACTGAATCTGCGACTGGGCGGCGCCCGGCGGCATCGGGCTCAGCATCGGCGCCGCGGCTGGGGCCGGCTTGGGCTTCTCCTGGTCGCAGAAGGCGGTGCAGACGGTCCGGGCGATCACCTGGCCGCCGCAGCTGCCGCCGAAACAGTCGCGATAGTCGGCCTCGCACCGCGCCTCGCAGCTGCTGTTGCCGCAGGAGTAGGAGCGGTCGAAGTCGCTGACCGACCTCTTGATCGGCTTCTTTTCCGCCTGCTGCCGGTTGACATAGGCCTGATACTCGTAAAGCGCCCGCGACCGTGCCTCGTTCACGCAGGCCTGCTGGTTAAGGCCGCAGTTCTGGCGGCAGAAATTGCGGTTCTGCTGGCACTGGTTGACGCACAGCCGCCCCTCCGCCGAACTGGGCGGGATCAGGCTGTACTGGGTCTCATAGACGGGACCGCAAGCGCTGAGCAGCGCCATCACGGCAAGGCAGAGGGTGAGCAGGCGGAGCATGCGGGATGTCTTCCGGGTGGGTTCGCGCGGAAAGGGAAGAGCAGCGTAACAGCTTGCCGATCGGGCTACCACCATCGGCCGCGCTTCCGCCCGGTGTGGCGGTTGCGTTAGTGTGGCGCATGGTTGCCTCCATTCCTCAAGACTCCACGCGCGCCCCCGGCCAATCCCAGGACGGGCCGCCCGAACACCGCCAGCCGGTCACCGCGCCTGCACCCGCCCCGCGGATCGCCGTTCCGCTGCTTGGTCCCGACGATCCGCCGCCGGCGACCACGCTGAACCCCGATGCGGGCGGACCGCTGCTTCTGGTGTGCGACCATGCGTCGCGCGCAATCCCCAGGGCGCTGGGCGACCTCGGCCTGCCGGAAGAACAGCTTTGCCGCCACATCGCATACGACATCGGCGCGGCGGAGGTGACGCGGCGGCTGGCTGCGAGGTTCGGCGCCACGGCGGTGCTGTCCGGCTTCTCCCGGCTGGTGATCGACCCGAATCGGGCTTTGGAGGATCCGACCGCGATACCGGTGGTCAGCGACGATGTGGTGATCCCCGGCAACCGCGCTCTGGATGCCGGCGAGCAGGCCCGGCGGGTGGAGGCGCTGTTCCATCCCTATCATGCGGCGGTGGCCGCGGCGCTGTCGGTCATCCGCGGGCGCGGGCAGGTGCCGGTGATGGTGTCGGTGCACAGCTTCACCCCCGCCATGCGCGGGGTGGCGCGGCCCTGGCACATCGGCGTGCTGTGGGACAACGATCCGCGCCTGCCGGTGCCGCTGATCGAGGCGCTGACCGCCGACGGACGCTGGTGCGTCGGCGACAACCAACCCTATTCCGGCCGCGGCACGCTGGGCGGCACGGTGGAGACCCACGCGACGCCCGCCGGCTATCCCAACGTCCTGCTGGAGGTGCGGCAGGACCTGATCGCGACGCCGGAGGGGGCCGATCTGTGGGCGCAGGTGATCGGCGATGCGCTGGAACCGCTGCTGGCCTTGCCGTCGCTGGCGACCATCCAACATTTTCCGCGGGCCTGAACACCAGATGGAAACCGCCGTGACCGAACCGTCCTTCACCCTCGGCCTGGAAGAGGAATATCTGCTGGTGGACCGCGGCACGCGCGACATCGTGCAGAGCCCGCCGGACGACATGCTGGAGGCCTGTCAGGAGCAGGCGCCCGGCCGCATCCATCCGGAATTCCTGCGCTGCCAGATCGAGGTCGGTACTCCGGTCTGCAAGACGCTGGCCGAGGCGCGGGCCGAGCTGGCGGCCTTGCGTGCCACGGTGGCCGGGGTGGCCGACCGCTACGGGCTGGCGCCCATCGCCGCCTCCACCCATCCCTTCGCCGCGTGGGAGCCGCAGAAGCACACCAACCGCGACCGCTACAACATGCTGGCGCGCGACCTGGGGGCGCCGGCCCGCCGGCTGATGATCTGCGGCATGCATGTGCATATCGGGATCGAGGACGACGATCTGCGCATCGACCTGATGAACCAGGTCCGCTATTTCCTGCCGCATCTGCTGGCACTGTCGACCTCCTCGCCCTTCTGGCGCGGGCGCGACATGGAACGGCGGTCCTATCGGCTCAGCGTGTGGCACGAGCTGCCGCGCACCGGCATGCCCGCCGGCTTCCAGAGCTATGGCGAGTATCAGAGCCATGTCGCGGTCCTGGTGAATGCCGGGGTGATCGAGGATGCCAGCAAGCTGTGGTGGGACATCCGCCCGTCTTCGCGCTTTCCCACGCTGGAGATGCGCATCACCGACATCTGCACCCGGCTGGACGATGCGGTCACGGTGGCGGCGCTCTACCGCTGCCTGCTGCGCATGCTGTGGCGGCTGAAACTGCGCAACGTCACCTGGAGGCCCTACAAGAACCTGCTGATCGAGGAGAACCGCTGGCGTGCCCAGCGCTATGGCCTTGACAGCGGGCTGGTCGATTTCGGCCAGGGCCGCATCGTGCCCTATGCCGACCTGCTGGACGAGATCATCGACCTGACCCGCGAGGATGCCCTGCATTTCGGCTGCACCGCCGAGGTCGAGCGGGCGCGCGAGATCCTGGCCCGCGGCACCAGCGCGCACCGGCAGATCGCCATCTACCAGGAGGCGCTCGCGGGAGGCGCCGGCGAGGACGAGGCGCTGCGCCGGGTGGTGGACTGGCTGGTGGAGGAGACGATGGTGGGGGTGGCGGCCGACGGACAGGCGGCTTGAAACCTCGCCTGAACGCTGCTCCTCCCAACCACCTTGACGCGCGCGTCATGTCTCCATACGCTTCCGCACCGTCGATGCCGCTGGAATGCGGGTTGAACAGGGCTGGCAAATAAAAAGCTGAAAAGCAGAAGAGGGCCGCTCGACCATAAGCGGCCCTCTTTCCAATCCAAGGGGAGGGCGGGGCATGGCGGGCGCCAAGTTCCTGAAGTTCGATACGCAGACTCTGCATGCGGGACAGCGGCCCGATCCGGCGACCGGGGCGCGGGCGGTTCCGATTCACCTGACCTCCTCCTACGTCTTCAGCGACGTCGATCAGGCGGCGGCCCTGTTCAACCTGGAACGGCCGGGCCACATCTATTCGCGCATCTCCAACCCCACCGTCGCGGTTCTGGAAGAACGGCTGGCGACGCTGGAGGGCGGGGTGGGTGCGGTCTGCACCGCCAGCGGGCAGGCCGCGATGACGCTGGCGATCATGACGCTGATGGGGGCGGGCGGGCACATCGTCGCCTCCTCCTCCATCTATGGCGGCAGCCGCAACCTGCTGGCCTACACGCTGCCGCGCTTCGGCATCACCACCACCTTCGTCCATCCGCGCGACCTCGACGGCATCCGAGCGGCGATCCGTCCGGAGACCCGGCTGGTCTTCGGCGAGGTGCTGGGCAATCCGGGGCTGGAGGTGCTGGACGTGCCGAAGGTCGCGGCCATCGCGCATCAGGCCGGCATCCCGCTGATGATCGATTCGACCTTCACCACTCCCTATCTCTGCCGCCCGTTCGAGCATGGCGCCGACATCGTCATGCATTCCTGCACCAAATGGCTGGGCGGCCACGGCACCGCCATCGGCGGCGTGGTGATCGACGGCGGCCGCTTCGACTGGGAGGCCTCGGGCAAGTTCCCGACCCTGACCGAGCCCTATGCCGGCTATCACGGCATCGATTTCGCCGAGGAATACGGCCCCGCCGCCTTCATCGCCCGCGCCCGGGCCGAGGGCCTGCGCGATTTCGGCGCCTGCATGAGCCCGATGAACGCCTTCCAGATCCTGCAGGGGGTGGAAACGCTGCCGCTGCGGATGAAGTGCCACATCCATAACGCCCGCAAGGTCGTCTGCTTCCTGGAAGGGGAGCTGAATGCCGAGAAGGGTGCGGTCGCCTGGGTCTCCTACCCGGAACTGGTGGACCATCCCGACCATGCGCTGGCTTCCCGGCTGTTGCCGCACGGCGCCGGCTCCATCATCTCCTTCGGCATCCGCGGCAGCGGTCAAAGCGGCGGGCAAGGCGGCGTGGCGGGTGGCAGCCGCGAGGCCGGGCGCCGCTTCATCGAGTCGCTGACCCTGTTCTCGCACCTCGCCAATGTCGGCGACGCCAAGTCGCTGGTGATCCATCCCGCCAGCACCACCCACGCCCAGCTGGATGCCGAGGCGCTGGCCGCCGCCGGGGTGGGGGAGGACATGATCCGCCTGTCCATCGGGCTGGAGGATTGCGAAGACCTGATCGACGACCTGAAGCAGGCGCTGCGCGCCGCCACCAAGGGCTGAGGGCCGCGCCATGCAGCTGACCGTCAACGGAACCCCCGCCTTCGTCCACACCGGCGGCCGGGAGATCGATCCCGCCCGTCCGGCAATCGTGCTGATCCACGGCGCCGGCATGGACCACAGCGTGTGGAGCCTGCAAAGCCGCTATCTCGCCCATCATGGCCGCTCGGTATTGGCGGTCGATCTGCCGGGCCATGGCCGGTCCGGCGGAGAGCCTTTGGGCAGCATCGCCGCCATCGCCGACTGGGTGATCGCCCTGCTCGACGCCGCCGGTCTGGAACGGGCGGCACTGGTCGGCCACTCCATGGGTGCACTGGTGGCGCTGGACGCCGCCGCGCGGCACGGCGCGCGGGTGGAGGCGGTGGCGCTTCTGGGCGTGGCGGAACGCATGCCGGTGCATCCGGACCTGCTGGCCGCCGCCCATGCCGGCGAACAATCGGCCATCGAGATGGTGATCGGCTGGGGTCATGGGCCGCGCGGCCATGGCGGCGCCCAGGGCGGCAGCTGCCCGACGCCGGGCCTCGCGCTGATCCCCGGCGGCCGCCGGCTGATGGCGTCGATCCGGCCGGGCGTGCTGGGGGTCGATCTCGCGGCCTGCAACGAATACGGGCAGGGGGCGGATGCCGCGGCGTCGGTCGCCTGTCCCGCCCTGTTCCTGCTGGGGGCGCTGGACAAGATGACGCCGGCCAAGGCGGGGCGCGCTCTGGCCGCCTGCATCAAATCCTCGCAGGTCGTGGTCCTGCCCCAGACCGGGCATATGGTGATGACCGAGGCGCCCGATGCTGTGCTCGATTCGCTGACCTCTTTCCTGTCCTTGCGGCGGGGGTGAGGGTTACAACGGCGAAACCATTGGGGCCGAACCCGATTTTTACTGACATCACCCGTTAACGGTCGACTGCCTACTCTGACCGGCACGATCGGATTGCCGTCCCGAATTGAGACGGGCGGCAAGCCGGCCCAACCTCTCTTTGCCGGTTCGGAGGTGTCATCTTGCAGGCAGGCGAACGGTCGGTCGGCACCCCATCCCAGATGTTGGACGGAGCGGTTGCGGTGCTGTCGATGGACGGTCGCATTCTCCAGATCGGCCAAGCCGCGGCGGAGGTGCTGGGCCACACTCCCCAGGCGCTGACCGGCTCCCTGCTGGACCAGCATATTCATCCCGAGGATCTGCAGGTGGCGAAGCAGCGGCTTCGGACCCGGGCCGCCGCTCCGCAGGGCAGCAGCCGCCGTACCATCTTCCGCTTCCGCCATGCCGATGGCGGCTGGCGCTGGCTGGAGGTGACCGCTCGCAATGAACTGGACGATCCGGGGATCGGTGGGCTGGCCCTGACCGTCCGCGACGTCAGCGATGCCATCACCCTGTCGGAGCGGCTGCGCGCCAGCGAGGTGCGCTATCGCACGCTGGCGGAAGCGGCGCCGGTCGGGATCCTTCAGGCCGACGCGGCCGGTCAGGTGGTATTCGCCAATGCCCGCCTTTCGGCCATCACCGGGCTGGAGCCCGACCGGTTGCTCGGCGACGGCTGGCTCGGCGCCGTCCATCCCGACGACCGGGCGCGGGTTGCGGCGGAGTGGCGGATCGAGCCGGGCCGGGATCCGCAGCCCACCGATTTCCGCTTCCACGATCCGGAGGGGGCGGGGTCCGACCGCCGGGTGCTGTGCCAGCGCATCCTGATGGAGGACGGCGGCGCCATCGCCACCATCACCGATGTCAGCGAATATCTGCACACTGCCAACGCCCTGCGCCTGTCGGAGGCGCGCAACGAGGCGATCCTCGACACGGTTGCCGAAGCCATCCTCACTGTGGATGAGGCCGGCATCCTGCTCGGCTTCAACCGTGCGGCGGAGGCGATGTTCGGTGTTCCGGCCGGGGACATGCTGTGGCGTCCGCTCGACCGGCTGATTCCGCTGGCCCATCTGCGTGAGGAGGGCGGCGCCCGGCTGGAATTCGCGCCCGGCCAGACAACGGCCCTGGTTGCCCGCGATCGTGCCGCCGAGGCGGAACGTGCCGACGGCACCCGGTTCCCGGTGGAACTGTCGGTCAGCGCCAGCGAGGTGGAGGGGCGGCGGATCTATACCGCCATCCTGCGCGATGTGACCGAACGGCGCCGGGCGGAAGCCGAACTGCTGGCCGCCAAGGAGGCCGCCGAGGCGGCCGACCGCGCCAAATCGACCTTCATCGCCGCCATGAGTCATGAACTGCGGACCCCGCTTAACGCAGTGATCGGCTTCTCCCAACTGCTGGAGGCGCGGACGGACGCACCGTCAGCGGACCGGCGGGGGCAACAGCGCGATTGCGTCATCGCCATCAGGCAGGCAGGCGAGCAGCTGCTGGCCATCATCGACGATATCCTCGACATGGCACGAGTCGAGGCCGGCGGGCTGTCGCTGGCGGAAGAGCCGGTCGACCTGACGGCGCTTGCCGCCCAGGCGGTGGCCGATCTGGAGTTCCAGGCCACCCACCAGGGCGTGACGGTGGAGGTGGACGCAGCCGGCGATCTGCCGCCGATGCGGGGCGATGCGCGGCGCCTGCGCCAGGCGCTGGGCAATCTGTTGTCCAACGCCATCAAGTTCAGCCATCCGCAGGGCGTCGTGACGCTGGCCATGGCGCCCGCGCCCGACGGATGGGTGGAGCTGGCGGTGCACGACCGCGGCATCGGCATGCGGGCGGACGACATCGCGACCGCCCTGACCCCCTTCGCCCAGATCGACCAGAGCGCCACCCGCCGGTACGAGGGGATCGGCCTCGGCCTGCCGCTCGCGTTGCGTATGGTGGAGTCGCATGGCGGTACCCTGACGCTGGACAGCGCACCCGGTCAGGGCTGTACCGCAACCATCCGCCTGCCGCCGTCGCGTGTCATGACCATCGAGGACATGTTGGCGAGCATGATGTGATCGCCGCGACGCCCGTTCTGGCCCGATGCGCCGGGATGTGCCAAAAGCTGTCGCCATCCTTGCCCGTGACGGCGGGCAGCTTTGCAGAGGTGGGTGTGCGATGGCGGATCAGGACAAGACGATGGGTGCAGCGAAGGAAGCCGTGGTGCTGGTCAGCGGCGGCCTCGATTCGACGACGGTGCTCGCCATCGCCAAGGCGGAAGGCTATCGCGTCAACGCCCTCAGCTTCCGTTACGGCCAGCGCCATTCGGTGGAGCTGGAGGCGGCGCGGCGCGTGGTCGCGGCGATGGGGGTGGAGCGGCATGTGATCGCCGACATCGATCTGCGCGCCTTCGGCGGGTCCGCGCTCACCGACAGCATCGACGTGCCCAAGCATGACAGCGCCGCAGAGCTGGAGGCCGATCCGGGGCAGGGCATTCCCGTCACCTATGTGCCGGCGCGCAACACCGTCTTCCTGTCCTTCGCGCTGGCCTGGGCGGAAACGCTGGGGGCGTCCGACCTGTTCATCGGCGTCAACGCGCTGGATTACTCCGGCTATCCCGACTGCCGCCCGGAATACATCGCGGCCTTCGAAGCCCTGGCCAATCTGGCCACCAAGGCCGGGGTGGAGGGGACGAGCCGGTTCAAGATCCACGCGCCGCTGATGACGCTGGACAAGGCCGGCATCGTCCGCCGGGGGCTGGAGCTTGGGGTGGACTACAGCCTCACCCATTCCTGCTACGATCCGACGCCGGAGGGACTGTCCTGCGGTGCCTGCGACAGCTGCCTGTTGCGGCTGAAGGGTTTTTCCGAAGCCGGAATGAGCGACCCGATCCGTTACGCTGCCGGAACGGCACCGTAACGGAAAAGGTCGTTTCGCAAGCGGCCCTTGATTCCAAGGCCTCACTTCCAGGGCATGTCGGTCCACAGGGCGCGGAACTCGCCGTCCAGCTGCTTCAACTCCGCGGCGAAGGCATCGGGACCGACGATGCGCAGGGGCTGGAAGGTCTCGCGCGCCTTGGCCTGGAACTCCGGGTCCATCGCGGCCTTGGTGATCGCCTCGATCAGGGTGCGGCGGATGTCCGGCGGCAAACCCTTCGGGGCGCCGATGCCGCGCATGGACACCATGTCGATGGCATAGCCCTGTTCGCGGAAGGTCGGCAGGTCCGGCGCCATGTCCCAGCGCGACCGGCTCATCACCCCCAGCATGCGGACCGGATCGCCGCCGGCGATACCGCGCAGCCCCTCGCCCAGGTTCTGGTCGCAGATCCTGGTGTGGGAACCCAGCATCGCGCGGTAGTTCTCGGCGCTGCCGGCGAACGGCACATGGGTCATCTTCACCCCGGCCTGCCGTTCGAGCAGAAGCATGGCGAGATGGTCATCGGACCCCACGCCGGTGGATCCGACGGTAAGCGCGCCCGGATTGCCCTTCGCGAATTCAACCACGTCGGCGACCGAGCGGAACGGGCTGTCAGCGCGGACGGTCATCACGCCGGGATCGTCGACGATGTTCACCAGCGGGTCCAGCCGGTCCAGCGCATATCGCGCCTGCCGTTCGATCAGGATGGTGATCAGGTTGGGCGTGTTGATGAAGCCGATCGTATAGCCGTCCGGCGCGGCGTCGGCGATGGCGGCGAAGCCGATCTCGCCGCCGGCCCCCGGCCGGTTGAGGACGACGATGCGCCCGCCGCCGAGATAGCGCTCGATATAGGGCGCCAGCATGCGCGCCGTGACGTCGGTGGACCCGCCGGCGCCATAGGCGACGACCATGGTGATCGGCTTCTCGGGATAGGCGGCCTGCACCGCCGCAGGGGAGCCCGCGAGCCACAGCATCAGCGTCGCGAGCGCCGCAATCAGGAAAGAGGCGGCAGGGCCGCCGGCCATACGCTGGGGGAGAGACGCTGCTGTCATCGTTCGTCGTCCGATCCTTCGGGCTCCGCTCCCGGCCGCACCGGAGTTACCCGTTCATGATGCGTGTATGAATAAAGTAAGCGTATACCATAGCGGGTAATATGTCACAAATCCGATGCAAAAGATCTTGAACTTTCCGCCGATGTTCTCTCCAGACCGGCGGTCTGCGGCGAGAACGCGCTCGACGAGGGGGTGTCGTCCGGTAATAATGCAACTGGCGGAGATGGCGCCGGCGGCTGGATCGGCGGCCCCGGGTGATTTCCTCGGCGCTGCGGGCCGCATTGCCCGATGAAGCGGGTGTGGCGCCCGGGCCTTCCGCCGTCGCATGGCTGAGAGAGCGGACACATCCATCCAATGACACATACCCTGAGATCGCCCCGGTCGGCCGGATCCCGGCTGAGATCGCCCCAGGATCTCGCGGCCGGACTGCTGCTCAGCGCCATCGCCCTCGGCGGGCTCTGGCTGGCGCGCGGCTGGGAGGCGGGATCGCTGGCCATGATGCAGGCCGGCTTCTTCCCGCGGCTCGTCTGCTATCTCCTGCTGGCGGCCGGGCTGGCGTCCATTCTGCGCGGATTGACGGCGGAAGGACCGGCGACGCTGGCCTGGGCCTGGAGGCCGTCGGTCGCCATCACCATCGCCGTGATCGCCTTCGCGGCTCTGCTCGACAGGCTGGGTCTGGTGCTCGCCATCCTGGCGCTGATCGGCATCGGCGGATTGGCCGGACGGCCGCTGCGCCCCGGCCCCTTCACCGCATTGTGGGCCACGCTGGCCACGAGTTGCGTCGCCATCTTTTCCTGGGGACTGGGCCTGCCGCTCCAGATCTGGCCATGATGGACGTCTTCGCCAATCTCTGGCTCGGGCTGGGTGTGTCGGTCGAACCGATGAACCTGGTCTATTGCTTTCTCGGCGCGCTGATCGGCACGCTGATCGGCGTGTTGCCCGGACTGGGGCCGACGGCGACGGTGGCTCTGCTGCTGCCGATCACCTTCTACCTGCCGCCGGTGGGGGCGCTGATCATGTTGGCCGGCATCTTCTACGGCGCCCAGTATGGCGGATCGACCACGGCCATCCTGGTGAAGCTGCCGGGCGAATCCTCGTCCGTCATGACCTGCCTGGACGGCAACGCCATGGCGCGCCAGGGCCGCGGCGGCGTCGCGCTGGCGACGGCGGCGCTGTCGTCGCTGTTCGCGGGCTGCGTCACGACCCTGGTCATCGCGCTGGCCGGTCCGCCCCTGGCCGGGATGGCGCTGGCCTTCGGTCCGTCGGAATATGTGGCGCTGATGCTGGTCGGCCTGATCGGCGCGGTGACCCTGGCCCATGGGTCGGTGGTGAAGGCGGTGGCGATGATCCTGGTCGGACTGCTGCTGTCGATGGTCGGGACCGACGTCAATTCCGGCCAGATGCGCTTCACCTTCGACATTCCGCAGCTTTATGACGGGCTGGACTTCGTGCCGCTGGCGATGGGGTTGTTCGGCCTCGCCGACATCATCATCAACCTTGAGGAGACGGAGGGGCGGGGCATCGAACCCTCGCCGGTCCACCGGCTGTGGCCGAGCTGGCAGGACTTCAAGGATGCCTGGCCGGCGGCGGTGCGCGGCACGGCGCTGGGCGCCTTCCTGGGAATCCTGCCGGGGGGCGGGGCGACGCTCAGCGCCTTTTCCTCCTATGCCTTGGAAAAGAAGGTGGCGCGGGATCCTTCCGCCTTCGGCAAGGGCGCCATCCAGGGCGTCGCCGGGCCGGAAGCCGCGAACAATGCCGGCGCCCAGGCCAGCTTCATCCCGATGCTGAGCCTCGGCATCCCGTCGAACGCGGTGATGGCGCTGATGGTCGGCGCCATGATGATCCACGGCATCACGCCGGGGCCGCAGATCATGACCAAGCAGCCGGACCTGTTCTGGGGCATGATCGCCAGCATGCTGGTCGGCAACGTCATGCTGGTGGTGCTGAACCTGCCGCTGATCGGGCTGTGGGTGCGGCTTCTGCGCGTGCCCTATGCCTATCTGTTCCCGGCGATCCTGGTCTTCTGCTGCATCGGCACCTACAGCCTGAAGAACGACGTGTTCGACGTGCTGCTGATGGCCGGCTTCGGCGTGTTCGGCTATGTGCTGAAAAAGCTGGACTGCGAGCCGGCACCGTTGCTGCTCGGCTTCGTCCTCGGCCCGCTGCTGGAGGAGAATCTCAGCCGCGCCATGCTGCTGTCCCAGGGCGACCTGACCGTCTTCGTCACCCGCCCGATCAGCGCCGGCCTGATGGCCGTGGCCGCCGGCCTGCTGGCCCTCATCCTGCTGCCTGCCTTCCGCCGCCAGCGCGAGGTGGCCTTCAAGGAATAGGGCTGGCCTTACCCGCGACCCTATCCGGCAACCGAATCCCGTGGCGTCACGCCGCAGGATTCGGTTCTTGCCGAACAAGATAAAATTTTATATAAATACGCTTATACTTGTTCGGGATGATGGGAGCGCATCATGGCCGCCAATGTCTGGTTCGGACGCCGACTGCCCGGTGGCGCCATGCGCGCGGTGCTTCGCGAGCATCGCCGGGCGAACGCCCGCAAGCGTGCGCTGACCCGTGACGTCGCCCGCCTGATGCTGGTCGCCTCCGTCCTCGTGCTGGGCGTGCTGGCGGTGGAGATCGGCCGCAAGGCCGTCACCATCATCAGTCACGGCGCCGCGCAGAACTCGGTCGAACTGACGGGTTGAGCGGGCCGGTCAGGGCAGGACCACCACATAGCGCTTGGTCGTGGTCGCGACCACAGTCCAGCTGCCTTGGAAACCCGGTTCGATGACGAAACGGTCGCCGGCCTTCAGGGGCCAGGACCGGCCGTCGTCATGGGCGACGACGCTTTCGCCCTCCAGGATTTCGCAATACTCCCACTCGTCATAAGCGATGCGCCAGGAACCCGGGGTCGACCGCCAGGTTCCGGCGAACCGCTTGCCGTCGGTTGACTCGTAACCGTTCCAGGTGGTGAAGACGGGGGCTCCGGACAGGATGCGGTCGGCGGCCGGGCCGCCGGCTTCGGGGGCGATGCCGTCCAGGTCGGGCAGGGGAAGCAGGGTCATCGATCAGGCTCCTCACCAGGTCGCCAGCAGTGCCGGCAGGTCGCGCACCGAGTCGAGCCGGCGGTAATGGTCGTCGGGCACCTCGGCCTCTTCATGGGCCCAGGTGATGGCGTAGGGAATATGGACGGCATGGGCGCCGGTCGCCAGCACCGGCAGGATGTCCGACCGGACCGAGTTGCCGACCATCAGGAAGCGTTCCGGGTCGATGCCATGGCGGTCCATCACCCGCCGGTAGGTCGCCGGGTCCTTCTCGCTGACGATCTCCACCGCATGGAACAGCTCCGACAGACCGGAGCGGGCGACCTTGCTTTCCTGGTCGAACAGATCGCCTTTGGTGATCAGAACCAGCCGGTAGCGGGAAGACAGCGCCTCCACCACCTCCGCCACGCCGGGCAGCAGGTCCACCGGGTGGTCCAGCATCGCCTTGCCGAAGTCGATCAGGCTCTGCAGGTCGCGGGCGGCGACGTTGCCGTCGGTGACCGCAATCGCCGTCTCGATCATCGACAGCACGAATCCCTTGATGCCGTAGCCATAGACCCGGAGGTTGGCCCGCTCCGCCTCCAGCAGGCGGCGGTCGAGGTCGGTTGGGTCGGCGGCATGGGCCAGCAGGGCGCGGAAGCGGTCCTGCGTCATCGAGAAGAGCGATTCGTTGTGCCACAGCGTGTCGTCGCCATCGAACCCGATGGTCTCGAAGGTCTGCTTGCCGGGTGCGCCGCCGGGGGGCTGTATGCCGTTCATGGGAGTGTCCACAGGTTCGCGCGATTGATCAGTAAGTAAAACAATACATGGGCCAAGTCAGGTTGCCTTGTCCAGGGCATGAAGATGCGGGGGTCCGTTATTGTCCGTCTACCAAACCGTAAGTATCCGCAATGACGATTTTGCCACAGATCGGTGACATTCAGTGGCGAGTTCTTCGCTGCCTGCAAAGCGGGCATGTTGCCGCCGGGGGTGGCAACATGCCTCGAAGAAGCATAATTATATTTCCACACAAGGAGGACGTGATCGCCGACTGGCGGACCCTCCAAAACAAGACATCTCAGGAATCTCCATCATGGCCACCTTGCTGCATTCGGCCGAAGCCGGCCGTTCCACCTCCACCTTCTCCCACATCGTCGAAATGGCCTCGAACCTGCTGGGCCTGTGGCGCCAGCGCGTCGTGACCCGTCGTGAGCTGGGCTATCTGGACGACCGTATGCTCCAGGACATCGGCTTCAATCGCCTGGATGCCGAGCGCGAGATGTCGAAGCCGTTCTGGCGCGAATGAACGCCTGTACGCCGGCCGGCGAGTTCACCGGAAAAGGCCGCTTCCGTTGATCGGAAGCGGCCTTTTTCTTTGTCCGCGTTTTCGGCCTGCCCAAAGAATGGGCTGCACAAAAAGTGACCGGCAGGAAAAGAAAAGCCCGCCGCCGGATCGATCCGGCAGGCGGGCATTTTCTTGGACCAGATCCGGGAAGGGCAGGGCGCCGCCCCGCCGCCTTCTCAGATGCAGTAGTGCTGCAGCGGCGCGAAGCCGTTGAAGCAGACGGCCGAGTAGGTCGTGGTGTAGGCACCGGTGGCGTGGATGCGCACGCGGTCGCCGGCCTTCAGACCCATCGGCATCTTGTAGTCGGCACGCTCATACAGCACGTCGGCGCTGTCGCAGGTCGGACCGGCCAGGATCACCGCCTCGCGGTCTTCTTCCTGCTCATCGCCCAGCACCTCGATCGGGTACTGGATCGCCTCGTCCATCGTCTCGGCCAGACCGCCGAACTTGCCGATGTCCAGATAGACCCAGCGCTTGGGATCCTCGGCCGACTTGCGCGACACCAGGACCACTTCGCTCTCGATGATGCCGGCACTGCCGACCATGCCGCGGCCGGGCTCCACGATGGTTTCCGGCAGGTGGTTGCCGAAGTGGGTGCGCAGCGAGTCGAAGATCGCCTGGCCGTAGGCGGTGCATTCCGGCACGTCGGTGCGGTAGCGGGTGGGGAAGCCGCCGCCCAGGTTGATCATGCCCAGGTCGACGCCCAGCACCTCAAGCTCGCGGAACAACTGCGCCACCTGGAAGATGGCGTGGTCCCACTGCATCAGGTCCTTCTGCTGCGAGCCGACATGGAAGGACACGCCATAGGGCTGCACGTCCATGTCGCGGGCCTTCAGCAGCAGCTCGCGCGCCATCGTCAGGTCGCAGCCGAACTTGCGCGACAGCGGCCATTCGGCGCCTTCGCCCGAGGTCAGGATGCGGCAGAAGACGCGGGCGCCGGGGGCGGCGCGCTCGATCTTCTCCAGCTCCGGCTCGCTGTCGAAGGCGAACAGGCGCACGCCCAGCTCATAGGCGCGGCGGATGTCGCCTTCCTTCTTGATGGTGTTGCCGAAGGAGATGCGGTCCGGGGTGGCACCGGCGGCCAGCGCCATCTGGATTTCCGGAACCGAGGCGCAGTCGAAGGCGGAGCCGAGACGGGCCAGCAGGCTGAGGATTTCCGCGGCCGGGTTCGCCTTCACCGCATAGAAGATGCGGGCATCGGGCAGGGCGTCGTGCAGATCGTTGTAGTTCTGCTCGACGACATCCAGGTCGATGACGAGGCAAGGGGTCTGCGGGCGCTGCTCTTGGAAAAAGCGCGCAATCTTCTGGGTCATCTCAGTCTCCTGGGACGCAAGATGATGGAACGGAATGGGTGAAGTCGGGGGGGACGGAGCGGCCGGGCGGGCCGATCAGCAACTGAAAAAGCTGATCAGGCGCTCAGGCCGCCAATACTGGATTGCCCCGTACAGAACCCTGTTCTGTCCGTTTGGTCCAGGAGCGGCAGATTTCGGAGACGGGTGAGCACGCGCCCACCCACAACAACATCAACCATCGTAACCTCCAAGTCGCCGCCTTGTTTAAGGGACGGTCGGGGATCACGCGTTACGTCGTTGCATAACCACATCTCGGAGACGCCGAGGGGCGGGCCAGCGGCACGTGCGCTTGCGAGTTCGCGTTACATAGATCCAACGCGTTCGATTGCAAAGTGAAAAATGCCGCATGCCCCAAAAAAGTGGCAGACCATTTGAGGGGCCAAAAAACCGGAGCGATTTCATGGGCTTGACCACGGTTCTGACGATGGAGGAGATCGGATTGCGGCTGCTGGCTGCAGCCTTCTGCGGTGCGCTGCTCGGGCTTGACCGCGAGATGCGCGGCAAGGCGGCCGGCTTGCGCACGCACACGCTGATTTCCATCAGCTGCGCCCTGACGACTCTGGTGGCGCTGGAGCTCTATGTCGGCCTGCATACCGGCGGCGACGAGCGGCCGAGCGACCCGGTGCGCGTCATTCAGGGCGTGGCCCAGGCGGTCGGCTTCATCAGCGCCGGTGTGATGTTCCGTTCCGGCGACAGCGTGCGCGGGGCGACGACCGCCGCGGTGATCTGGGTGGCGGGCGGGCTGGGCATCGCCTGCGGTGCCGGATACTACCTGCTGGCGGGGATGGCGCTGGCCCTGTGCCTGATGGTGACGATCCTGTTCACCGTCCTGATGGACCGTTTCCCGCAGTTCGGCAAGGAGGACGGGGACGGCGGCAGGGTCGACGACGACCGCAAGCTGCGGGAGCGGCGCCGCGCCGCCCGCCCGCCGGGCCGGGTCAGGCGGATCGCCCGTCCCGCGCCGCGGGGATGACCAGCAGGCGGTGCGCCAGCAGCGCGCCCAGCGCCACCAGCCCGATGGCCCCCATCATCGGCAGGGCGCTGCCGTCGTTCATATGGCCGACGACGATGCCAATGGCGGCGGCGATGGTCATCTGCGCGAAGCCCAGCAGGGAGGAGGCGAGCCCGGCCATGGTGGCGTAGGGGCCGACCGCATTGGCAGTGGCGTTGGGCAGGGTCAGCCCGGCGCCGAGGATGAACAGGAAGACTGGAAGCAGGATGGCCAGCAGATGGACCACGCCGGCCAGAGCCAGCAGACCGCCCACAACTCCGCCGCCAAGCGAGAGCAGCGTGCCGATGCGGATCATCCGGGCGCCGCCCAGCCGCGGCGTCAGCCGTCCGGCCAGGAAGGTGCCCAGCATATAGCCCAGCACCACCGCGCCGAAGCTGGCGCCATACTGCGCCGGGGTCAGGTGCAACCGGTCGATCAGCACGAAGGACGAGCCCGAGATGAAGGAGAAGATGCCGCTGTAGGAAAAGCCGACCACCAGCACATAGCCGACGAAGCCGCGGTTGCGCAGCAGAAGCAGGTAGTTGGCGGCGAGCCGGCCCGGCCGCAACGCCTCCTCGTCGCGGTGGGCGTTGGTCTCGCCCAGCATCGACCACACCGCCGCCAATATGCCGCAGGCGAAGACGGTCAGCAGAACGAAATTGGCGCGCCAGCCGAACCACTCCGTCAGCACGCCGCCCAGCATCGGCCCGACCGCCGGGGCCAGCGCCATCGCCATCGACATATAGGCCAGCACCGTCGCCGCCCGGTCGCGGCCGAAGACGTCGCGCACCACCGCCCTTGCCACCACCGGCCCGCAGCAGGCCCCTAGTGCCTGGAAGAAGCGGGCGGCGATCAGCCCCTCGATGCTGGTGGCCATGGCGCAGACGGCGCTGGCCGCCAGATAGATCGCCACCCCGACCAGCAGGGTGGGGCGCCGGCCGAACCGGTCGGACATCGGGCCATAGATCAGCTGCGACACCGCGAAGCCGATCAGGAAGATCGACAGCGTCATCTGCACCGTGACGACATCGGTGTCGAACACCCGGACCAGCGTCGGCAGCGACGGCAGATAGAGGTCGGTGGACAGCGGACCGAAAGCGACCAGAGCGGTCAGCAGGACACGGATCGGCAGGGAATCGGGACGGGGCATGGCAGGGGCGGGCACCGCGGCGGGGAAGCGAGGACGGGGCCGCACTGTATCAGACGAAACCATCGCCGCCAGTGCCGATGACGGCCCGGCGGGACCGCCGCCTCACTTCGCCGGCAGAACCATGCGGATGCAGCGTGACAGCACGGTGTTGCCGGTCATCTCGCGGTAGTTCTGGATGACGACCGGCTCGGCCGCCCTGCATTGCTCCATGCTGGCGAACTCCAGCGTGGTCGGACCGCCTTGGTTCAGGATGAACAGCAGCATCAGAACCCGCTCCATCCCCGTCCTCCCCGTCAGCCGGCGGCCAGCACCGCGCGGGCGGCGGCGGCATCCTGAACGATCTGGTCCTTCAGCGCGTCGAAGCTGGGGAACTTCATCTCCGGCCGCAGGAAATCGATCATCTGCACCCGCAGATGCAGATCGTACAGGTTCAGGTCGACGTCGAACAGATGGGCCTCCAGCCGGGCAACGGTGCCGTCCACGGTGGGGCGGGCGCCGAGATTGGCGACGCCCGGCAGCCAGACGGTCTCGCCGCCGCGGTCTACGCCGGCGCGGATCGCATAGACGCCGAAGGCCGGGCGCAGATACTCGCCCAGTTCGATGTTCGCGGTGGGGAAGCCGATGGTGCGGCCGCGCTGGTCACCATGGACGACGCGCCCCTCGATCTCCCAGGGATGGCCCAGCACATGGGCGGCCTCGCGCGGCCGGCCGGCGACCAGCGCGTCGCGCACGCGGGTGGAGGAATAGACCCCGCCCTCGGCGTCGGACACCGGGCCGACCTCGGTCACGCCGAAGCCCTGGGCGCGGCCGGCGCGCAGCAGGAAGGCCGGGTCGCCCGACCGCTTGTGCCCGAACAGGAAATCATAGCCGCAGACGACATGCCGGACGCCCAGCCCGCCGATCAGGACCTCGTCGACGAAAGCCTGCGCGGTCTTGTGGCGGAAGCCGTCGTCGAAATGGCAGACGATCAGCTGGTCGACGTCCAGAGCCTCGATATGCCGGGTCTTGACGCGGAAGGGCGTCAGGCGGAAGGGCGGGTCGTCGGGACGGAAGACGCTGCGCGGGTGCGGTTCGAAGGTGACCACGGCCGACGGCGCGCCCATGTCGGCCGCAAGGCGCTGGGCGGTGCCGATGACCGTCTGATGCCCGCGGTGCACGCCGTCGAAATTGCCGAGCGCCACGACGGCGCCCCGCTCTTCGGCCGGCAGGTCGGCGGTGTGTCTGTACAGTCGCATGCGCGCCCCGGTGCTGTGGGCGGACCCCGGCGGGTCCGCTTGCTCGGGCGTCTATATAGACCGACGCCGGCGCGGGGTAAACGCGCCGGCGCTGTCCTGCCGCCCGAAGGCAGCGGTCAGGCGTCGAAAAATCAGCCGCGGGACGGGACCATCAGCAGCGCTTCGCCTTCCACCACCACGGTCTCGCCGACGGTGCAGACGGTCTTGATGACGCAGCGGCGCTTTTCCGGGATCAGTTCGGTGATGGTGGCGCGGGCGGTGACGGTGTCGCCGGCGCGGACCGGCGCCTTGAACTTCAGCGTCTGGCTCATGTAGATGCAGCCCGGCCCCGGCAGCTTGGTGCCCAGCACGGCCGAGATGAAGCCGACCGTCAGCATGCCGTGGGCGATGCGGCCCTGGAACATGGTGGTGGCGGCGTATTCCTGGTTGATGTGGACCGGGTTGGTGTCGCCGGAGATGCCTGCGAACAGGACGATGTCGGCTTCCGTCACCGTCTTGGCGAAGCTTGCCGTCATGCCGACGGACAGGTCTTCGATGCAGTAGCCTTCGGTATCCTTGCGGACCTGACGCACGTCGTCCATCGCAGCAATTCCTCTTTCTCTCGATGCCTGTTCCGGCGTCTCACGCACTGGCGCCGCGCCGTTCGCTGCGATGCGTCATGTGCACCGCAGCGATGGGAATGGCACCACGTCTCCTCCAAAAATGCAAAAAAATCTCTAACGTTCCGCACAAGACCGCGGACAAAGCGGCTGCGCCCTGCGGTATGCTTGTTCGCAATGGAAGGGCGCCATGCGCGACCGGATTACTTCCTGCCGAAGGTAGAGCGGCGGAATCATCGGCCGATCAACAGCTTAATGGGAAATCCCGCCAACCTCCGGCCTTTTGTGCCACCGTTGGCGCGACTGTTTGACGCCGCCCCACGCCGCAATGGCAAAGTCTGTTTCCTTTCAACTGATTGACTGTTCGGTGACTGTTGGTTCGGCAGCGCAATAAAAGCTGGAGCGCGGGCGCGGCGAATCGGGGAGCGTCTTCGCCGCGCCGCAGCATTACTTGCCAGAACCAGAGTGCGACACTGTGTCGCTGCCGGTTCCGCCACTATTGCCGCTGCCTTCGCTGCGGCGGTTTTCGCGGTCCGCCACCTGCCGGTCGGGGGTGAGCTGGTCGACCTTCGCCTCAACCTTGTCGCGGGCGGTGTCGGTCGGCTGTTCGGACGGCTTGACCTCCACCGTCACCGGGGCGGTCCCGTCCTCGATCATGTCCAGCTTCCTGGCGGCGGAGCGTGACAGGTCGATCACCCGGCCGTCGACATAGGGGCCGCGGTCGTTGACGATGACGTCGACGCTTCTGCCGTTCTCCTCGTTCGTGACGGTGGCCTTGGAACCGAGCGGCAGCGCGCGCGATGCCGCGGTCGACTTGTTCTGGTTCATCGGCTCGCCGCTGGCGGTGGTGCGGCCATGGAACTTGTGGCTGTAGAAGGACGCTTCCCCCTTGTGGACGAGGACTTCTTCGCCATCCTCATGCTCGACACGCATGGGCGGAACCTTGGCCTTCCCGTTCGCCAGCACCGGGACCACGGTCCCGCTCAGGGTCGTGGCGGCAAGCGCCAGGACGATGATTCGCATTGTCTTCATCGGTACACCTCCAACGGCGCACCAACGCCCTGCAAGGAAAAGAGTTCCCTCACGGATCGCATGCAAGACATCGCTACTATTTCCGGTTTCGAATATCTTGACGAATTCGGGGTGGGTGGTCCGCATCGACGCTCTTCCGATCGTCATCACAACGTTCAGGGGAGAAAACATGGCTGACGATGCCGCCTGGACTGCATCCGGGATCATGCCGGACCTGCGCCATGTGGAGATGCGGTCTGTCGCGATGGCCGACGGGGCGCGGCTGCGGGTCGCCGTCTGGCCGAAGCCGGAGCGGGTGCGCGGCACGGCGCTGGTGCTGACCGGCCGGGCCGAGTTCATCGAGAAATATGCGGAGACCGCAGGCGCGTTGGCCGCCCGCGGCTTCCGCGTGGTGGCGGTCGACTGGCGCAACCAGGGCCTGTCGGACCGGCCGCTGGCCAACCGGCAGATCCACCATCTCAGCGATTTCGCGCTGCTGGTCGACGACCTCGACGGCGTCTACCGGCAGGTCGTGGCGCCCGTCGCCGCGGAGACCGGAGGGCCGCTGATCCTGCTGGCGCATTCCATGGGTGGTCTCGTGGCGACGCTGGCGCTGGCCCGCCATGCCGCGGACGATCCCGGCCGCTATGCCGCCGTGCTGCTGGCGGCACCGATGTACGCCATCCACACCGGACCGCTGCCGCCCCGGCTGGCGCGGGCGCTGGCCTGCCTGGGGCTCGCCTGCGGATGGGGGGGCCGCTATGCGCTGTGGCAGGGCGATTACGACCCGGCGGAGGCCGTCTTCCGGCCGGACAACAAGATCACCGCCGATCCGCAGCGCTACGCCGCCTTCCATACCCCCTTCGCCGAGCGGCCGGAACTGCGCGTCGGCGGTGTCAGCTTCGCCTGGGTGGCGGCGGCGCTGGATGCGGAGGACGCGCTGCGCCATGGCGGCCTGCCGCTGGACCGGGTGCGGACGCCGGTCCTGCTGCTGAGCGCGCCCGGCGACCGGGTGGTCCGGGCGGAGCTTCACCGCATGGTGGCCGGCCGGCTCGGCAACGCCCATCTCGTCGAGTATCCCGGAGCGAAGCACGAGCTGCTGATGGAATGCGACGCCATCCGCGACCGGGTGTGGGCGGACATCGACGACTTCCTCGACAGGACCCTCGGTGACGGGACCGGCCACAAGACACTTGCGCAGTCCGGCGGCTCTGTCGTCGGATAGGCGCCTTCAGGACCAGAGGTGCCCCTCAGCATGACCGATTTCTGGACGGCGTCCGGCTTCCACCTGTTGGCCCGCGATGCCGACAACCATCTGGCGGTGACGCCCGATTTCCTGCGCGCCTATCTGCTGCGGCCCGAGATGCGCCCGCCGGAGGAGGCCTGCGACGCCGAGCGCACGCTGCACGCCGCCTTGCTGGACGATCCGGCGCGGACGGTGCCGGCCCCGCTGCTCGACGCCATCGCCGATCCGGATGCGCGGGAGAATTTCCAGGTCTGGCTGGCCTTCCGTGACCGGCTGCTGGCCGCCGGGACTCTGGAGGGCTGCTACATCCGCCTGTTCCGCGAGGGTGCCCGCGGCGTGCCCGGCCTGTTCATCGACCAGCTGGTGCATGCCATCCTGCGCGGCATCCTGGATGGAACCCCGTCGGGCCTGCGCACCCGTGCCGGCGAACTGTTCTTCCGCGAGCAGACGGTGTCGGTCGACGACGGCCGCGTCCGCGTCGCCGATGCCGAGACGGTGGAGACGATGGCGGCGTCGGGCGGCTTCGGCTCTCTCGGCCGTCTGGTGGTGGAGGCCGGAACCGCCCCCCGCAGTGTCGATCTGGACATCCTGGACGAGACCAACCACCCGCTCTACTGGGGCCGCGACGCCCGGCACGACACCGTGCTGGACATCACCTTCGCCGCCGCCGGGCTGGACGCGCTGGCCCGCGTGCTGGAGGCCTGGGTTGGGCATTTCCTGGGCGTGACGGTCGGCATCCAGCCGGTGCAGAACATCCGCGACGACCGCTGGGTCTGGCATGTCGGGCTCGACAGCTCCGCCACGGCGATCCTCAACGATCTCTACAACGGTGTGGAGGTGGGGGAGGACCGGCTGGCCCGCATCCTCGCCCTGTTCCGCCTGGACTTCGCCGACCCCGCCGCCATGCGTCCCGACCTTGCCGGCCGGCCGGTCTATCTGGGGCTGGCGATGACGGAAGGGCGGCGGCTGAAGCTGAAGCCGCAGAATTTGCTGGTGAATTTGCCGCTGGCTTCGGTGGCGTGAAGGAGGCGCTGGGGTTGCCCCCTCCCTAACCCTCCCCCGCCCTCGGCCGGCCGATGGCCGGTCCGATCACGGGAGAGGGGACTGCCGCCGCTATGCGAATCCACCCTCTCCCGCGAAGCGGGAGGGAGGGGGCAATCGCATTCACCCCCCCAACACCGCCCCCACCGGCTTCAGCGGCTCGTGCGCATCGAACAGGATCTTCAGGATCGCCAGGATCGGCACGGCCAGCAGCGCGCCCGGTATGCCCCACAGCCAGCCCCAGAACAGGATCGACACGAACACCGCGATGGGGTTCAGCGACAGCCGGCGGCCGACGATCATCGGCGTCAGGAAGTTGCCCTCGATGGTGGTCAGCGCCACGAAGGAGAGGGGCGGCAGCAGGATGGTGCCGAGACCGTCGAAGGTCAGGACCGACACCAGGAACAGGACCCCGGTCATAACCGCCGGTCCGATGAAGGGGATGTAGTTGGCCACCGCCACCAGCACCCCCCACAGCGCCGGGTTGGGCAGCCCCCACAGCCACATGACCAGACCGGTGGCGATGCCCAGCGCCACGTTGATCACGGTGATGGTCAGCAGATAGGCGGCGATGTTCTGCTGCAGCGTCGCCGCGACCATGGCGTAATGCACGCGGTCGTCGACGTTGCGCATGGTGCCGATCAGCGCCTCCAGCGAATGGCGGCCTCTCGCCAGGAAGAAATACAGCAGGACCTGCAGGATCAGGACATTGACGATCACCGATTCGACATGGCTGACCGCCTGTTCCATCAGCGACGGACCGCGCAGCACCACCTCGCGCACCGGTCCGGCCTCGTTGCCGGTCTCCTTGGCGATCTGCTCGATCTGGCGCGAGGCCTCGCGGGCCCGCTCGATGCCGGCGCGGATGTCGCCCAGCTTGAACTCCAGCTCGTGCAACACGCGCGGCATGCGGTTCACCCATTCCGCCGCCGGGGCCGACAGGGTGTAGACCGCCAGCAGCACGCTGCCGAACAGCGTGATCACCATGATGGCGGCGCCGATCCCTTCCGGAATGCCGATACGGTAGAGCGCGCGCACCAGCGGCCGCAGCAGGAAGCTGAGGATCAGCGCCAGCATGATCGGCAGCAGGACCTCGCGCCCGAAATACAGCGCGAACAGCACGGCGATCACGAACAGGCCGACGGCGGCGATGGTCAGCGGATCGCGGCGGTGGCCGGGCGGGGGCAGGGGCTCGGTCACCGGTTCCGGCGTTCCGGGAAGCGGGGCCTCGGGCGCGGGGGGATGCGCAGGGGGAACCGAGGCGAGCGGGCTGCGGTCTGTCATCGCGGTGGCCGGACCTCCGAAGGACGGCGCTTGACGGTGGCGCCGGACCCTCCGATCTAGGGGAGTATTTTTCCGGGCCGCGCTTTCTGCGGTCCCGCCCGTCCTTGCCGGAGACCCAGTCGCGATGCGCAGCCCGTTTCCCCTGATGAACGTTTCCGCCGGCCTTTTGGTTCTGGGTCTGCTGACAGCCGGGCTCACGCTCCGGTCCGCGGCGGCGGACGAGGTGGTCGGCCGCTTCTCCAACGACTGGACCGGCAACGGGCTGCAGGTGCAGGCGATCGAGGATCCCGGCGTGAAGGGCGTCACCTGCCATCTGGTCGATTTCGACCGCAGCCTGATCGACCGGCTGAGCAAGGGCAACTGGTTCGAGGACCCGTCCAACGCCTCCATCGCCTGCCGCCAGACCGGGCCGGTCACCGTCGGCGACATCGAGTTGTCGCAGAAGGGGGAGGAGGTCTTCTCCGAACGGAAAAGCCTGATTTTCAAGTCGATTGCCATCCGCCGCATCTACGACCGGCCGAACGACACGCTGGTTTATGTGGTGTACAGCCGGCAGGTGAAGGACGCATCCGCCAAGATGTCGATCTCGACCGTGCCGCTGTTCAGCGCCAACGCCACCTGGACGAAGGGCAAGCCGCCGGCGAAGTGAGCGGGTTTACCCCACGATCCGGCCCAGACGCACCGCCGTCTGGCCGGACTTCACCCGGCGGGCGGGCATGATCAGGACGCAGTCGTCATAAGGGGTCAGGACGGCGCGACCGTCGTCCCAGCCGATGACGGTGCCGGCGCGGCCGATCACCTCCATGCCGACGAAGGGGGCGGTGAAGCGGAAGCGCTCGCTGGACGCGGTGACGGCGTCGGTGACCTCGACCACCCGCTGAGAATCGGTGCGCGGGCGCAGGCGCGGACCGTTCCCCTGCCGGCCGATCATGTCCGAATCGATCATTTCCAGGCCGAGCAGCAGGCGCAGACAGCTTTCCAGCGCGACCGTCGCCGTCTCGGTCCGCCAATGCTGACCGCATTCGACCAGGATCGCGGTGCGTGACCCCTCCGCCTCGGCGAAGCTGCCATAGTCGATCAGCCGCTTCCCCCCGGCATGGCCGCCATCGGCCACTATCCAGGCCGGATAGCCGAGACCGAGCGCCAGGTCGCGCCCGCGCGTGGTCCGGCCGCACAGGGTCAGCGGGGCCGTGTCCGCGGTCATCGAATGGAGGTCGAGCAGCAGGTCCGCCGAGTCGTAGACCGGGCGCAGCACCCGGGCGCGCCGCAACTCCACACTGTCGCGCCGGCCGTCGAGCTGGTCGGGCGACCACAGCCGGTTGAAATCCTCGTCCAGATAGCGCGAGGCGTAGGGGTTCTGCCGGTCGAAGGCGGCGTAGGCGGCGGTATTGGCGAAGACGAAGGTCAGCCGCCCACGTCGTGGCCGCAGACCCATCCGCAGCAGCGCATCCAGCGCGATGGCGCCGCACAGCTCGTTGCCGTGGACGAGCGCATTGAGCACCACATGCGGTCCCGGCTCTTCCGCCGACAGGCTGGTGACGTGATCGATGCCGGTGTTGCCGCGCCGGTAGGGCGCGATGTCCGGCGGTGAGAGTTCGACGGGAGCGAAAAGGGGATCGGTCAAGCGGCAGGCTCGCCAGCGGTGGGGGCGCTCCGGTCAGTATGGCGAACCATGGGACCCCGCGCCAGTCCGGGGCAGGTCGGCGGCGTGGATTTTTCGGCTGATGCGGCTGGCGCGATGTTGCGGCGGCATGGCAGGATCGTGACAGATTGCCGTCGACTGCGGCTTGACGCATGGGTTATAGGATCTGCGGGATCCGTTTTTCACGGGATCCGCAGGATCAATGAAGGCGGCGGTCGAGCTTGCGGTTAACACAGTCTTGGCGTCTGGGCGGGGCCGGTCGATGAGCTTCGTGATCGATGACGTACTTGTCCGCAACGACCCGGTCGGCCATCGCCTGCCGGTGCTGTTCGATTCGCCCCACAGCGGCAGCGTCTATCCCGCCGATTTCCGGGTGGTCTGTCCGCATCCCCTGCTGCGCCAGGGCGAGGACAGCCATGTGGAGGAGCTGTTCGCCACGGCCCCCGACCATGGCGCGACCCTGCTGTGCGCGCTGTTTCCCCGCACCTGCATCGACGTGAACCGCGCGGTGGACGACATCGACCCGACGCTGATCGACGGCGACTGGCCGGTGCCGCTGCGCCCGACCGCGCGCAGCACGCTGGGCATGGGGTTGATCCGCAGCATGCTGCGGCCGGGGGTTCCGCTCTATGACGGCAAGCTGCCGGCTGCGGTGGTCGCCGACCGGATCGACCGCTATTACCGCCCCTACCATGCCCAGATGCGGCTGGCGCTCGACGGGCTGGCCGATCGCTTCGGCGCGGTCTGGCACGTCAACTGCCATTCGATGCCGTCGTCGCTGCGACCGGACGGGCGCGATCCGCTGGCGGCGGATTTCGTGATCGGCGACCGCGACGGCACCACAAGCGAGCCGGGATTCGTCCATCTGGTGGCGCAGACCCTGCGCGGCTTCGGCTATCGCGTGGCGATCAACGATCCCTACAAGGGGGTGGAACTGCTGGCGCGTTACGGCGATCCGGCAAGCGGCCGCCATTCGATCCAGCTGGAGATCAACCGGCGCCTCTACATGAACGAGGAGACGCTGGAGCGGCACGACGGCTTCACCCGGCTGAAGGGCGACATCGACCTGCTGATCGGCCGCATCGCCGACTATGCCGGGCAGAGCATCCTGCGCCGCGCAGCGGAATAGGCGGCCCGCCGCCGTTCCCGTTCGGGCGGCGGGTCCGCAGGACGGGAGGGGCCCCCGATCAGTCTTGCGTCACCTGCTGGCGCGCCAGATCCAGGAACTGGGCCATCTGCTTTTCCACCCGGTGGTCGGAGATGTCGACTCCGCGGGCGTGCAGGTCGGCGCACAGCTTGTCCCGGATGTCGTGCGGGCCGAGCGTGGCGATGTCGGTGTCCACGACCTCGCGGGCGTAGGCTTCCGCCTCGGCCCCGGTCAGCCCCATCAGGGTGGCGGCCCATTCGCCGGCCAGCCGGTCGCGCCGTGCGCGGATGCGGAAGAGCAGGTCCTCGTCATGTTGGAATTTGGTCTCGAAGGCCTTTTCGCGGTCGTCGAAGGTCGTCATGATGACCTGCGCTCCTTTATTGGTTTCACTCCCATTCCCAAGGATTATATAGCCGGGAAACGGCCGCCGTCACCGTCCCGCCGCGTCGCAGCCACGGATATTCCGCGGCCATTTCCACGGATTGACAGCGATTCCCGTTCCTCTCCCCCGACAAGACGAAACAGCGGACAGGGCAAGGCATGTGCAGCGTGATTCTCCTGCGGCGACCCGACGCAACCTGGCCGCTGGTCGTCGCCGGGAACCGTGACGAGATGGCGGGGCGGCCCTGGCTGCCGCCCGCCCGCCATTGGCCCGACCGGCCGAATGTGGTCGCCGGGCTGGACGAGCTGGCCGGCGGCTCCTGGATGGGGTTGAACGACGAGGGGGTGGTGGCGGTCATCCTCAACCGCTTCGGTACGCTGGGGCCGGAAGCCGGCAAGCGCTCGCGCGGGGAACTGGTGCTGGATGCGCTCGACCATGCCGACGCCGCCGATGCGGCGCGCAGCTTCGCCCATCTCGACATCCGCGCCTACCGCCCCTTCAATCTGGTGATCGCCGACAACCGCGACGCCTTTCTGGTGGTCCATCGCGGCGCCAACCCGCGCCACCGGCCGGAGGTGTCGTCGATCCCCGCCGGCGTCCATATGCTGACCGCTTTCGAGCTGGACGACCCGCAGGACCCCCGCACCGCCTTCTATCGCCCGCTGTTCGAGCATGCCGCGCCGCCGGCCACCGACGCCCCCGACGCGGAGTCCTTCGCCTGGGGCGGCTGGCCGGAATTGATGGGCAGCCGCATCTGGGAAGGCACGCCGGACGAGCGCGGCGCCATGGACTTCACGCTGCCGAGCGGCTTCGGCACCTCGTCCAGCTCGCTGCTGGCGCTGCCCAGGGTGGAGCGGCCCGACCTGAACCCGATCTGGCACTTCGCCCCCGGCCGGCCGCACGCGGTGCCCTATGCGCCGGTGGAGCTGTGAGAGAGTGTCGACTGCCGGGTCAGTTGCGCATGGCGGGCAAAATTGACACGGATGTCACGGATTTAGACACGGATTACACGGATTTTTCTGGGTTTGCCGAGATTCCGGCCTTTCCCGAAAGCCATGAATTTGGGACGCCACATCCGTGAAATCCGTATTCAAATCCGTGTAATCCGTGGAGATCTTGCCTCCGACGCCGCGCCCCAGGGGATCCGCGACCACACAATCCTGCCCTCCCGCCCCCGTCGTTGTGTTCGTGCACCCGGCTTGCTATATCACTCAGGCACATTCCTGGGCCGGCAAGCTCGCTTGACCGGTCCTTACGTATTTGGACGAAACACGCGATGACACGACGCCGGCGCATCTACGAAGGCAAGGCCAAGGTTCTTTTCGAAGGGCCGGAGCCGGGCACCCTGGTGCAGTACTTCAAGGACGACGCCACCGCCTTCAACAACCAGAAGAAGGGCGTCATCACCGGCAAGGGGGTGCTGAACAACCGCATCTCCGAATATCTGATGAGCCGCCTGTCCGAGATCGGCGTGCCCACGCACTTCATGCGCCGCCTGAACATGCGCGAGCAGCTGGTGCGCGAGGTGGAGATCATCCCGATCGAGGTCGTCGTCCGCAACGTCGCTGCCGGCAGCCTGTCGCGCCGCTTCGGCATTCCCGAAGGCACGCCGCTGCCGCGCTCCATCATCGAGTATTATTACAAGTCGGACGAGCTGAACGACCCGATGGTCTCGGAAGAGCACATCACCGCCTTCGGCTGGGCCGGCCCGCAGGATCTCGACGACATGGTCGCGCTGTCGTTGCGCGTGAACGATTATCTGTCCGGCCTCTTCCTCGGCATCGGGCTCAAGCTGGTGGACTTCAAGCTGGAGTTCGGCCGGCTGTGGGAGAACGAGGAGATGCGGATCGTCCTGGCGGACGAGATCAGCCCCGACAATTGCCGGCTGTGGGACGTCAAGACCAACGAAAAGCTGGACAAGGACCGGTTCCGCCAGGATCTGGGCCGCGTCGAGGAAGCCTATCAGGAGGTCGCGCGGCGCCTCGGCATCCTGCCGGAAGGCGGGCCGAGCGACGTCAAGGGCCCCAAGACCATCCAGTAGTCAGCAACCACCCCTCCACCCAACACCGTAAAGCGAGCGGACATCCGATGAAGGCCAAGGTTCACGTCACCCTCAAGCGCGGCGTTCTCGACCCCCAGGGCAAGGCCATTGCGCACGCGCTGCACACGCTGGGCTTCGACGGCGTCGAGGACGTCCGCGCCGGCAAGGTGATCGAGCTGCAGCTCAAGAGCACCGACGAGGCGACCGCCCGCAAAGAGGTCGAGGCGATGTGCAGCAAGCTGCTCGCCAACACCGTGATCGAGGACTACGCCATCGAGCTGGTGGCCTGAGCCACCGGTTGTCTGGAGCAGAGCGCGGCCGATGAGCGTCGAGCATGAACGCTGAGCATCTGGCCGCGCTCGACCCCATTTTCGCCGAATGCCTGCGCGTCGGCGGCCCGGTGATCCGCGATTTCACCCGGCCGACCGGCTTCGTCGGCCTGCTGCGCATGGTGATGGAGCAGCAGCTCTCCACCAAGGTGGCGCTGGCCCTGTGGGCCAAGCTGCAGGACCGGCTGGGCGGCGAGGTCACTCCCGGCGCCATATTGGCGCTGAACGACGAGACCTTGCGCGCCTGCGGTTTCTCCCGCCAGAAGATCGGCTACGCCCGCGGCCTTGCCGAGGCGGTGGCGAGCGGCCGGCTCGATTTCGACATCATCCATGACCTGCCGGACGAGGAGGCGATTGCCCGACTCGTCGCGCTAAAGGGCATCGGCCGCTGGAGCGCCGAGGTCTATCTGATGACCACGCTCGACCGGCCGGACATCTGGCCCATCGGCGATCTGGCGATCCAGCTGGGAGTCCAGCGGCTGAAGGGCTGGGCCGACAAGCCGACGGCGAAGCAGTTGATCGAGGTGGCCGAACCCTGGCGGCCCTACCGCTCGCTGGCGGCGCGGCTGGTCTGGCACCATTACGTGGCGCTGCAGGAGCAGGCTAGGGCGGCGAGGGTCGGCAAGGGATTGCCCCCTCCCTAACCCTCCCCCTCTTCGAGGGAGAGGGGACTGCCGCCGCCCTTGCACTTACTCCCTCTCCCGCGAAGCGGGGGAGGGTTGGGGAGGGGGCATCGTCAGCCGACACCTCCACAGCCTCACCCCGCCAGCACCGGCAACCGCCACCCCGCCAGCGCGATCTCCACCGGCAGCCGCGCCAGCACGTCGCCGTCGCCCTGCACTGCGTCGGCGAACAGCCCGTCGCCCGCCGGCCCTTCGATGCGCACGCGCTTCGCCGTCACCACGCGATACTCCGGAAAACGCGCCAGCCGCCCGGCGGTGACGCCCCAGACATAGCGCAGCGCGTTCAGCCGCCCGCCGCGCGGGAACAGGCAGACATGCAGCTCCGGCTCGGTCAGCCGGGCATCGGGCGCACAGATGAAGCGGCCGCCGTAGAAATGCCCCTTGGCGACGATGACCGACGCCACGTCGTGAGCCTCCCCGTCATCCAGCGTCACCCGATAGCGGTGATCCGGCCGGGTCGCCAGCTGCACCAGCGTTTCCGCCACATAGGCGCCCTTGCCGATCAGCCGCTTCACCCGCGGGTCGACCCGCTCCACCACCCGCGCGTCCAGCCCGACCCCGGCCATCAGCGAGAACACCCGCCCGTTCGCCAGCGCCGGCCAGATCATCGTCCGCCGCCCGCCGGCAATCGCCGCGGCGATGCGTTCCGCATCCATGCCCAGGCCCAGTTCGGCGGCCAGCACGTTGGCGGTGCCCATCGGCACGATGCCGAGCGGCAGCGGCAGGCCCGCCGCGGCATGGACCGCCAGCCCGTTGATGACCTCGTTGATGGTGCCGTCGCCACCGGCCGCGATGACGGCATCGACCTCGGCGGGATCCGCACCGCGGGCGAAGTCCTCGGCATCGCCGCGCTTGCCCGTCGGCTTGACGGTGACCGACAGGCCGCGCGCCTCCAGCCGGGACACCACCGCGCGCAGCCGCCGTGCCCGCCGCCCGCCCGCCGTCGGGTTGTGGATCACCAGCAGCCGCCGCACTTCGGCCGTGGCATCGCTTCCGCCGCCCGAGCCAACCGCCGGGTTCTCGTCCATCAGCACCGTGTCGCGCACCGATTCGCTCTCCCTGACCGGCGCACCGGGCGCCTTCTGTTGCAGAACCGTGAAGGGCAGGCGGCGATTTCATTGCAGTAAAACTGCAACGCTGTGACGAACGCCCAAATCACTGTCACGAATAGGTGCGGGCGTTCCAAATCATTGTCAAGATGTGGTACTTTCCTTTATACGGCTGTTGTCTTGATGGCCACCGGCCATGGCGACGACGGAGCGGATGATGGACGCCGTCCCAGCGGTCAAGCGCTACCGCAGCATTTGGATATCCGACGTTCATCTGGGAACGCGCGGCTGTCAGGCGGAGCTGCTTCTCGATTTCCTGAAGCATACCGAATCGGATCACCTGTTCCTGGTCGGCGACATCGTCGACGGCTGGCGGCTGAAGAAAAGCTGGTACTGGCCCCAGGCCCACAATGACGTGGTGCAGAAGATCATGCGCCGCGCCCGCAAGGGGGTGCAGGTCTATTACATTCCCGGCAACCATGACGAGGCGGCGCGCGACTATGTCGGCCTGCAGTTCGGCGGCGTGCATGTGGTCGACGAATGGGTCCACACCACCGCCGACGGAAAGCGCCTGCTGATCACCCATGGCGACAAGTTCGACGCGGTGGTGCGCTATGCCAAGTGGCTGGCCCTGCTGGGCGATCACGCCTACGTCACGCTGCTGCATGTCAACACCCTGTTCAATTGGGTGCGCCGCAAGCTGGGCTTCAATTACTGGTCGCTGTCGGCCTACCTGAAGCACAAGGCCAAGACCGCGGTCGAGTTCATCGGCAAATACGAAGAGGCGCTGGGCGACGAAGCCCGCCGCCGCAATGTCGACGGCGTCGTCTGCGGCCACATCCACACCGCCGAGATGCGCGATATCGAAGGAATCCTCTATTGCAACGACGGCGATTGGGTCGAGTCCTGCACCGCTTTGGTGGAGCACGACAGCGGCGTGCTGGAGATCATCCACTGGGCGGAGGTCATGGCGCGGCGGCTTCCCGCCCCCGGTCCGAGTGCGGGCAAGATCACGGCGAAGGAACGGGAAGCGGCGTGAACATCCTGATCGTCAGCGACGCCTGGCACCCGCAGGTGAACGGCGTCGTGCGCACCATCGGCACCGTGCGGGCCGAGTTGGAGGCGATGGGCCACAGCGTCGAGGTGATCGGCCCCGACCGCTTCCGCACCCTGCCGATGCCCACTTATCCGGAAATCCGCTTGGCGGTGGGGGCGAAGCGCCGGCTGTGGGCGATGATCGACGGCATGCGGCCCGACTGCATCCACATTGCCACCGAAGGACCGCTCGGCTTCGCGGCACGGTCCTATTGCCTGAAGCACGGCAAGCCCTTCACCACCGCCTATCACACGCGCTTTCCCGAATATGTGCGCGACCGCGCGCCGATCCCGCTGGCGCTGTCCTATGCGGTGGTCCGCCGCTTCCACAAGCCCTCCTCGGCGGTGATGGTGGCGACCCAGACCATCGAGGACGCGCTGAAGGGCCGCGGCTTCACCAACATCCGGCGCTGGACCCGCGGGGTCGATACCGAGCTGTTCCATCCCCGCGACAAGGGCTTCCTCGATCTGCCGCGGCCGGTGTCGATGTATGTCGGCCGCGTCGCGGTGGAAAAGAACCTGGAGGATTTCCTGCGCCTCGACCTCCCCGGCACCAAGGTGGTGGTCGGCGACGGCCCGGCGCGGGAGGAGCTGCAGCGCAAATACCCCGGCGTCCATTGGGTCGGCGCCAAGCATGGCGAGGAGCTGGCGAAGCACTATGCCGCCGCCGACGTCTTCGTCTTCCCATCGCGCACCGACACCTTCGGGCTGGTCCTGCTGGAGGCGCTGGCGTCGGGCGTGCCGGTGGCGGCCTATCCGGTGCCGGGACCGCTGGACGTGGTCGACGGCTCTGGCGCCGGCTGCCTGGACGTCGATCTGAAGCGGGCGGTCGAAGGCGCGCTGGCGATTCCGGCGCAGACCTGCCGGGACTATGCGCTGGGCTATTCCTGGCGCCGCTCGGCCGAACAGTTCCTGTCCAACCTGCGGCCGTTCACGTAACGGCGTCAGGTCAGCGGGGGCGGCGCTTCCCGGTGCCGTCCCCCGCCGTTGGCCCTGAGGCGCTGGCGCAGCAGCAACCGTGTCCGCGTCCGCGCGTCGTCCACCATCGGCACGATCGCCAGCAGCACCAGGAACGCGGCCAGCGGCACCGTCGTGACGTAGCCCACATATTTGAACCCGGCGGCCCCGATCACCCCGCCCAGGCAGAAGGCGGCGAGCAGCGCCACCAGCAGACCCAGCCGCGGCCAGTTGGTGCGCACCGGCTGGTAGCGAGCCGACTCGGTGCCGAGATTGATGTAGACCAGCTTGCCCAGCTCGATCCCGATGTCGGTGACGATGCCGGTCATGTGGGTGGTGCGGATCTCCGCATTGGAGATCTTGGTGACGATGGCGTTCTGCAGCCCCATGATGAAGCACAGCAGCAGAACCGTCACCGGCACGAACAGCGCCCGATGCTCGTCCAGGCTGTTGCCCAGCAGCCCGAATCCCAGCAGCAGCAGCGCCTCCCAGAACAGCGGGTAGGCATAGGCGCTGTGCATCCGGTGGTGCCGCCCCCAATTGACGAGAATGGTCGAATAGGCCGCCCCCGACACGAAGGCCGCCACCGACGCCATCCCCGCCGCCGCCGCCACGAGGTTCCCCAGGATCAGGTTGTCGGCGATGGACGAGACGATGCCGGTCATGTGCGAGGTGTATTGCAGCACCGCCAGCAACCCGCCCGCATTGATCGCCCCGGCGACGAAGGCCAGCGACACGCCGAGATGGACGTTGGCCCGCCTGGTTCGCTTGCTCTCCGAAAGCGTGCGCAGATATGAGACCGGCATGCATCACCGCAAGGCGGGGGATTTGGATCAGGATAGCGGAGGGATGGGGCGGGGGACAATGCGACGGGATGGACTTTCCCGACTTGCGAAACCATCCCCTTGGCGACGGTCCCGCGGCATGGTTCCATTCGGCTCTTCCACATTGGCGCGAGGTGTCCGCCCATGAGCCCCGAATTCCTCATCACCTCCCTGATCGTCGTCGCCTCGCCCGGCACCGGGGTGCTGCTCACCCTGGCGGCGGGGCTGTCGCAGGGGGCGCGGGCCAGTGCGATCACGGCGTTCGGCTGCACGCTGGGGATCGTGCCGCACATGGCGGCGGCCGTGCTTGGGTTGGCGGCGCTGCTGCACACCAGCGCCGTGGCGTTCCAGGGGCTGAAGATCCTGGGCGTGCTCTACCTGCTCTACATGGCCTGGGCGACGCTGAAGGAGCAGGGGGCGCTGAGCGTCCAGGCGGAGACGGCGCGGCTTCCGGCCGGGCGGATGATCCTGCGGGCGGTGCTGGTCAATGTGCTGAACCCGAAACTGTCGATCTTCTTCCTGGCCTTCCTGCCGCAGTTCGTCACCGACGCCGATCCGCAGCCGCTCGCCCGCATGCTGGAACTCAGCGGCGTGTTCATGGCGCTGACCTTCGCCGTCTTCGTCGTCTACGGCCTGTTCGCTGCGGCGGTGCGCGATCAGGTGGTCTCCCGCCCGCGGGTGATGGCCTGGATGCGCCGCAGCTTCGCCGCCGCCTTCGCCGCGCTGGGGGCCAAGCTGGCGCTGGCGGAGCGGTGAGATGGGAATTGGAGACCATGACGAGCTGGACTATATCTGACCAATCATCTGGTCAGGATGCCCGGACATGAACATGATCCCCCTTGCCGACGCCAAGGCCCATCTCAGCGATCTGGTCGCGCAGGCGGAAGCGGGAGAGACCGTCTGCATCACCAGGCGCGGAAAGCCTGTCGCCCGGTTGACGGCCGTGCAATCCGCTCGCCGTCCGATTTCCCTGGCGGAGCTGCAGTCGGTCACGAATTCGATGCCGATGCAGTCTGAAGATGCCGGGGATTTCGTCCGCAACATGCGTGACGGCGACCGGTATTGATCCATTATCTCGATACGTCGTTGGTGGTTGCCGCACTGACGAATGAAGCTGCGACGGCGCGCATCCAGGTCTGGCTGCACCGGCAGGATCCCGCCGGTCTGTTGATCAGCCCATGGGTCATGACGGAGGTATCGTCGGCATTGGCGATCAAGCTGCGCACCGGGCAGCTTGCTGCCAATCATCGCGCGGCGGCGTTGGCATTGTTCACGCGGCTTTGCGCAGAGACCTTCACCATTCTTCCGGTTGAAGCGGCGCATTTCCGAACTGCGGCCCGGTTTGCCGACCAGCACATGCTTGGCCTGCGGGCTGGCGATGCCCTGCATCTTGCCATCGCGGCGGAAGCCGGGGCTTGCCTGTGCACGCTCGACCGCCGCTTGGCGGAGGCGGGGCTCGCGTTGGGGATCGAAACACTTTCGCCTTGATGACCAACAGTTCCGCGGAGCCCCGACCTGCCGGCCACGCATCCCCATCGAACCGGCCCCTGTTACGGAACGGTTGCCGCGTGCTAAGGTGCCGCCGGGCGCGCTGCCGGTGTTCCGTATCAGGAGGACCGGCAACGCGCCCGTTGTCGTCCGTCTCCTGTTCCGGGCCTTGATGCTGCAATCCCTTTACCGTGGCCTGACGACCGTCGCCGGGCCGGCGGTGCGCCTCTATCTCGACCGCCGCCGCGCTGCGGGCAAGGAAGACCCCGTGCGTCAGGCGGAGCGGTTCGGCACGCCCTCGCGCCCGCGGCCGGCCGGACCGCTGGTGTGGATCCATGCGGCCAGCGTGGGCGAGGCGAATTCGGTCCTGGTCCTGATCGGCCGGCTTCTGGACGACGCATCCGACCTGACCGTGCTGATGACCACCGGCACCGTCACCTCGGCAGAACTGATGGGACGGCGGCTGCCCGAGCGGGCGATCCACCAATATGTGCCGGTCGATCTGCCGGATGCCGTCGACCGTTTTCTCGACCACTGGCGCCCCGACGCGGTGCTGTGGACGGAATCGGAGATCTGGCCGAACCTGCTGGCCGGCATCCGCGCCCGCGCCATCCCCGCCGCCCTGGTCAACGCCCGCATGTCGGAGCGCAGCTTCGCCCGCTGGCGCAACGCGCCGCGCTTCGTCGGCGGGCTGCTGTCGACCTTCCAGATCACGCTGGCCCAGACCGAAGGCGATGCGGAGCGGCTGCGCCGGCTGGGTGCCGCGGGAGTCGCCAGCGTCGGCAACCTGAAATTCTCCGCCGAGCCGCCGCCCGCCGCCGCCGCTGCGATGGAGCCACTCCGCGCGGCGCTGGCCGGCCGGCCGGTCTGGCTGCTCGCCAGTTCCCATCCGGGGGAGGAGGACATCGCCGCGGCGGTCCACGCGGCGCTGGCTCCGGCTCTGCCCGGCCTGCTGACGATCATCGTCCCCCGCCATGCCCATCGTGGCGAGGCCGTTGCCGAGCTGATGGGGGCGCGCGGCTTGCCGGTGCTGCGGCGAACGGACAGCCACCTGCTGCCGGGGCCGGAGCATGCCGTCTATGTCGCCGACACGATGGGCGAGCTGGGACTGTTCTACCGCGCGGCCCCGGTGGTGTGCATGGGCGGCTCCTTCATTCCCCATGGCGGGCAGAACCCGGTGGAGCCGGCGCAGCTGGGCTGCGCGGTGATCTACGGCCCGCACATGTTCAATTTCGGCGAGATCACCCACATGCTGGAGGCCGCCGGCGGCGCCCTGCCGGTCGCGGACGGCGAGGCACTGGCCCGCGAGATCCGGCGCCTGCTGACCGACGACCATGCGCGCGACCGCATCGTCGCGGGGGCGGCGCGGGTGACGGCGGACAACCGGCGGATCATCGACCGCGCGCTGGCCGCGCTGTCCCCGCTGCTGGACACCGCCGGCATCCCGACCGCCGCCTGAGGGATGAGCGTGAGGGGATGAGCGTTAGGGGATGACTGGCCCGTGAAGACCCCCGCCTTCTGGTACAGGCCGCCCGGCTTGGCTTCCTCGCTGCTGGCGCCGCTTGGCGCCCTCTATGGGTTTGCCGGACGGCGGCGCATTGCCGGGACCGTTCCGCACCGGGTCGCGGCGCCGGTGGTCTGCGTCGGCAATCTGGTGGCGGGCGGTGCCGGGAAGACGCCGGTCGGGCTGGCGCTGATCGCCGCACTGCATGCCCGCGGCGTTCCCGTCCATGCGCTGACCCGCGGCCATGGCGGACGGGAGGCCGGACCTCTGCAGGTCGATCCCGCCCGCCACACCGCGGCCGATGTCGGCGACGAGGCTCTGCTGCTGGCCGGCGCCGCTCCCTGCTGGGTGGCGCGCGACCGGGTGGCGGGGGCGCAGCGCGCGGTCGCCGCCGGGGCGGGGGCCATCGTCATGGATGACGGGTTTCAGAACCCCGCCCTGCACAAGAATCTGGCGCTGATCGTCGCCGATGGCGCGGTCGGCTTCGGCAATGGGCGGCTGGTGCCGGCGGGACCGCTGCGCGAACGGGTGGCCGACGGCCTCGCCCGTGCCGATGCGCTGGTGATCCTGGGGGAGGACCGCCATGGCCTCGCGGCGCTGGCCGGCGGGCGTCCCGTGCTGAAGGCGTGGCTGGAGCCCGATCCCGCTGCCGCCGCCCGGCTCGCCGGCCGTGACGTCCTGGCCTTCGCCGGCATCGGCCGCCCGGAAAAGTTCTTCGCCACGCTGGAGGCGCTCGGCGCCCGCGTGGTGGAGCGTGGGCCCTTCGCCGACCACCATCCCTACCGCCCGGACGAGGTCGCGGCCCTGATCGACCGCGCCGCGGCGACGGGCGCCTTGCCCGTCACCACCGCAAAGGACGCCGTGCGCCTGCCGCCGGACCTGCGGGGCAGGGTGGAGGTGCTGCCGGTCTCCGTCCGCTGGGAGGATGAGGGGGCGCTCGCCGCACTGCTGTGCCCTGTGCCGTTGAAAGGAAGCCCCGATGGCCAAGCCGCGTAGCCCGCTGCAACAATGGCTGACGCGCCATGTCGGCTACAAGCTGGAAGCGGCGCTCGTCCATGGCGTCTGCGCAGTGTTCCGGGCGCTGCCGCTCGACCGCGCGTCGGCGCTCGGCGGCTGGATCGGACGGACGGTCGGGCCATGGCTGCCCAACAGCGCCCGTGCCCGCCGCAACCTGACCCGCGCCTTCCCCGAAAAGAGCAAGGCGGAGATCGACGCGATCCTGCGGGGGATGTGGGACAATCTGGGCCGCACCATCGCCGAGTATCCGCATCTGGAGCAGATCGGCCGCGAGCGGATCGAACTGGTTGGCATCGAGCATGTCGACATGCTGCGCGAGGACGGCAAGGCGGGCATCCTGGTCTCCGGCCATCTGGCGAATTGGGAGGTGCAGTCGGTCACCGCCCGCCTGCACGGGCTGGAGTTGGGGCTGGTCTACCGCGCGCCCAACAACCCCATCGTCGGCGAGCTGCTGGTGAAGCTGCGCGGGGCGGCGACCGGCACCCACATCCCCAAGGGGCCGGACGGCGCCCGCATCCTGCTGCGCCATCTGACCAAGGGCGGCCATGTCGGCATGCTGATCGACCAAAAGATGAATGACGGCATTCCGATCCCCTTCTTCGGCCGCGACGCCATGACCGCACCGGCCGCCGCCATGCTTGGCATGAAGATGCAGCTGCCGCTGTGTCCCGCGCGGACCGAACGGCTGGAGGGCGCGCGGTTCCGCGTCACCGTCCTGCCGCCGGAGGAATACCCGACCAGCGGCGACCGCAATGCGGATGCTCGAATTCTGATGGAACGGCTGAACCGTCTGTTGGAGGATTGGATCCGCGAGAGGCCGGCGCAATGGCTGTGGATCCACCGCCGCTGGCCGGATTGACCGCGTCCCCATCGCCCGAAGGCCCGTCGCCATGACCCTGCCGCTCGATCCCCATCTGCTGCAACTCTACATGATCGCCGTCTGTGTCCTGGTCCTGGCGCCGGGACCGGATTCGCTGCTGGTGCTGACCCGCAGCATCGCCGACGGCCGGCAGGCCGGGGTGGTTGCGACTCTGGGCATCTGCGTCGGCAACATGGTGCATGCGCTGCTGGCCGCCGCCGGCATCTCCGCCCTGATCGCGGCCTCGACCACGCTGTTCGACCTGCTGCGCTATGCCGGCGGCGCCTATCTGGCGTGGATCGGCCTGCGGTCGCTGTGGAGCGTCTGGGCGAGCCGGGGCGCCGAACCCGCGCCGGCCATCGAGGCGCCGCCCTCGGCCCGCGCCGGCCGGGTGTTCGTCCAGGCGCTGCTGACCAACCTGCTGAACCCGAAGATCATCCTGTTCCAGCTGGCCTTCGTCCCGCAGTTCATCGCCCCCGCCCTGGGCCAAGTGGCGTTGCAGACCTTCATTCTCGGCAGCATCATCTCGGTGCTGGGCGGCCTCTATCTGGCCGGCGTCGCCGCCCTCAGCGCCGGCGCCGCCCGCCGCGTGCTGTCCAGCCCGCGGGTGCGCACGGCGCTGGACGGCATCGCCGGGGTACTGTTCCTTGGCTTCGCGGTGCGCCTGCTGCTGACGGACCGGAAGTTCGCGTAAGGGATAGGTAGGGGTCTAGCTGCGCACCGCAGCAACCCCTCACCAAAGATCGTCCTCGTCCTCCGCCCCGGTATCGACATCGAAGGTCGCCGTCTGCCGGACGACCGGGTGGCTGTCCTTCCACTCCTCGAAATCCGACACCACCGCCGGGCGGATGCCCAGCGCCAGCACCGGGCAGCCGCCGCCGCGGCCGGCATCCAGCCGGTAGAGCAGCTTCTTCATCCAGGTGGTGCTGGCGCCGTACTTGTTCTGGAAATTCTTCATCTCCACCCGCCGCGCCACCTCGGTGAACAGCGGGATCAGCTCGGCGCTGCGGGTCAGCAGGACGCCGGCATTGATGATGCCGCATTCGTAGAAGGTGCGGGCGGCGTAGAGATCGCGGTCGAAGGTCTGGTCCTTGCTGTTCCATTCCAGGTCGAAGGAGACCCGCCCCTTCACGAAGTCGATCTTGTGCCCATCGATGAAGCCGTTGACCTTGTAAAGCTCCTCGCGCTGGCGCTGCTCGGTCACGGTCTGGCCGCGGTTCTTGCCGGCGACGCGGCGCTTCTCCTCGTGCGTCACGATCATCTTGGTGATGAACAGGTCGCCGCGGATGCGCGTCTCGTTCCAGCCCAGCGGGTTCAGCATCCGCTCCATCGTCTTGGCGATCTGCGACTTGTTGCCGCCGGATGCCACGATGTCCTCGGTGCGGATGCGGAACTCCATCAGCCGTTCGGTGATCTCGCGGAACTCTGGCGTGCAGGCATAGGCCAGGATGCGGGCGGCGTTGCGGTAGCTGTGCACCTCGTACAGGTCGAGGAAGCCCGGCGGGAACAGATCGCCCAGGTCGGGATCCCGCGCCTCGATCAGCGGGGCCTTGTCGTGGATGCAGGCAAGCAGGGTCATGACGGCACATGCGCGATGGGAAACGGCGCCACCATGGCGGCTGCCGCCCGGCAAATCCACCCTTTCCGCCCGACGGCACCGCCTCATGAAGACAGCCGGGGGCCGAACTGGCGACCATTCCCGCACCTATGATAAGGTCCCCCGCGCGCCGGGGTGGAAAATGCGCGGCAAGTTCGCCGGGGGACCGTGATGAGCGACGAATTCCTGTTCGCGGATGAGGAGCCTGCCGTCGAGGTGCCGGCGGAGGCTGCCGAACCGGTCGAACCCTGGCTGATCCTGATCGTCGACGACGACCCCGCCATCCATGCCACCACCAAGATGGTGCTGCGCGGCTTCACCTTCGAAGGGCGCCCGGCACAGTTCCTGTCGGCGGCCACCGCGGCGGAAGCGCGCGGGGTTCTGCGCGACAATCCGGCCATCGCGGTGATCCTGCTGGACGTCGTGATGGAATCGGACGACGCCGGCCTGCGGCTGGTCCGCTACATCCGCAACGAGCTGAACAACCGCCGCGTCCGCATCATCCTGCGCACCGGCCAGCCGGGGCAGGCGCCGGAACGCGACGTCATCCTCAGCTACGACATCAACGACTACAAGTCGAAGACCGAGCTGACGGCGCAGAAGCTGTTCACCTCCGTCGTCGCGGCACTGCGCGGCTACCAGGACATTACCGCGATCGAGGACCATCGCGAGGGGCTGGAGCGCATCCTCGACGCCTCCTCCACGCTGCTGGGCAAGCGGACGATGGCGGAGTTCGTGCGCCATGCCGTGGCGCAGATCGTCGGCGTCTGTCCGCCCGCCAATGGAATGACGGTGGGCGGGGTGGCGCTGGTCAACCGCCTGTCCGACGACGGGCTGCAGCCGGCGGAACCGCTGGTGCTGGGCGGTGCCGGCCGACATGCCGGGATGGAAGGGACGCCGCTGGTCCTGGCCCTGCCGAACGATGCGGTGCAGGCGGTGACGGCGGCGCTGGCCGACGGCCGCAACCGGTTCGAGCGCGGGCACAGCGTCCTGGTCTTCCGCTCCGCCACCCAGCGGCACGACACCGCGGTCTATCTCGGCCATGGCCGCGCCCTGACGGCGGACGAGCGGCGGCTCCTGGAGGTGTTCTGCGCCAAGGTCGCCATCGGATTCGACAACGTCCATCTCTACGAGGAGCTGAACCGCAGCCTGGAAGGCCAGGTGGCGGAGCGCACGCGCGACCTCGTGGCGGCGCGCGAGGCGGCGGAGGCGGCGCGGTCGGAGGCGGAGGCGGCCAACCAGGCCAAGTCGCTGTTCCTGGCCACCATGAGCCATGAGATCCGAACGCCGATGAACGGCATCCAGGGCATGCTGGAACTGCTGGAGCACACCAGCCTGACCGGCGACCAGCGCGAACTGGTCAGCGTGGTGCGGGAATCGGCCGGCGCGCTGCTGACCATCATCAACGACATCCTGGATTTCTCGAAGATCGAGGCCGGCCGTCTGGACCTGGAGCGGGTGCCGGTGGCACTGGCCGGCGTGGTGGAGGGGGTGGCCGACACGCTGGCCCCCGGCGCGCGGGCCAAGGGCCTGTCGCTGGTCACCTACATCGACCCCGACCTGCCGGCGGCGGTGCTGGGCGATCCGGTGCGCATCCGGCAGGTGCTGTTCAACATCGCCGGCAATGCGGTGAAGTTCACCCAGTCCGGCTCGGTGACGGTGCGGGTGGAGCTGGCGCATTTCGACGGCGACCGCGTCGTCATCCGGGTCGCGGTGACCGACACCGGCATCGGCATCTCGCCGGAAAACCAGATCCGCCTGTTCCGTCCCTTCACCCAGGCGGAGGTGTCGACCACCCGCCGGTTCGGCGGCACCGGTCTCGGGCTGTCGATCTGCCGGCGTCTGGCCGAGTTGATGGGCGGCGACGTCGGCGTCACCAGCGAGCTGAATGTCGGCTCCACCTTCTGGTTCACCTTCGCCGCCGATCTGGTCCCGCAGGAGGATGACGCCTGCCTTCAGCGGGCTCCGCTGCAGGGCGTGACCGTGCTGCTGCTGGCGGCGGATGCGGAGGAGCGCGGATTCCTCGCCCGCTACCTGAACGCCGACGGCGCCCAGGTGGTGGAGGCGGCGGACGCCGACGCGGCGTTGCGCACCCTGCTGCCCACCGCCGCCTGCGACGTGCTGGTTTCGACCTTGGGCACCGACAGCGCGGCACTGGACAGCGACCCGCGTGGCCGGGTGCGCGGCCGGGTGCTGATCGGCGGCGACGCGCTGAACGCTGGCGATGCGGCCACGCCGGGCTCATCCGGGGCCGGGACCATCGTTCTCGGTCGGCCGGTGCGGCGGACCAGCCTGATCCGTGCCGTTCTGGCCGCCGCCGGACGCATGCCGGCAGGGGAGGGCGGGAGGACCGATCTGCAGCCGGAACCGGAGGAGCCCGCCGCTCCCGCCGCCGGCCGGCGCCGGCTGCCCACGGTGGAGGAGGCACGGGCACAGGGCCGCCTGATCCTGGTGGCGGAGGATCATCCGACCAACCGGCAGGTCATCCAGCGCCAGCTGACCCTGTTGGGCCATGTCATGGAAACCGCGGAGGACGGCGCCCAGGCGCTGGACCTTTGGCGGGCCGGCGGCCATGGCCTGCTGCTGACCGACTGCCAGATGCCGGAGATGGACGGCATGGAACTGGCCCGCAGCATCCGCGCGGCGGAGGCGGCCGGGGGCGGTCCCCGCCTGCCCATCGTCGCCATCACCGCCAATGCGACGGAGAACGAGGCCCAGCTTTGCCTGCTGGCGGGCATGGACGACACGCTGGCCAAGCCGGTCAGCCTCGCCGACCTGCGCCGCGTGCTCGACCGTTTCCTGCCGCCGCCGGACGGCGACGCGGAAGGCTGGCCGGAGGAGGAGCCCGACCGGCAAGCCGCCCTTCCGCCGCCCACCCTTCCACCGGTTGCCGTCGAGGTTCCGCCGCCGGTGCCGCAGGCGGCCGACCTGCCGCCGCTGGACATCGGGGCGCTGACCGCGCTGTTCGATGGCGACGGCGACTTCGTCCGCCATCTGCTGGGCGAATTCGTCACCTCCAACCTCACCTCCCACCGTTGGCTGACCGATGCGCTGGCGGGCGAGATCTGGGACGAGGTGCGCCAGGCCGCGCACAAGCTGGCGGGGTCCTCGCGCACCGTCGGCGCCCGCGATCTCGCCGCCGCCGCCGACGCGGTGGAGATGGCGGTGATCGACCGCCGGCTGGACGGCATCGCCGCCATGGTCGCCCGCGTCGGCGTCGAGCTGAACCGCGTCGTCGCCCATATCGAGGCGGTCTGATTCCGCACCCTCACAGGCTGTAACGAACCCGACATGGCAGCCCGCTTGTCGCCTTTGCGACAAGGCTGCGGTGCACTGCATCTCCTGGAAATTCTGAACGTTTTCCGCGGCTTGGCCGGCCTCGACCGGCTGGCACGCCGCTTGCTGTTCTGGCTGTATCCCGGCCCGGAGCCGGCCCCAAACCCACATGCGCGTCACAGCGAGAGCGGAAGCCAAGGAGAACGGGATGCACATCGTCGTCTGTATCAAACAGGTGCCCGACAGCGCCCAGATCCGCATCCATCCCGTCACCAACACCATCATGCGGCAGGGCGTGCCCGCCATCATCAACCCCTTCGACCTGTTCTCGCTGGAAGAGGCGTTGCGGCTGAAGGACAAGGTCGGCGCCCGCGTCACCGTGCTGACCATGGGGCCGCCGATGGCGGAGACCTCGCTGCGCAAGGCGCTGTCGCTGGGGGCCGACGACGCGGTGCTGCTGACCGACCGCAAATTCGCCGGGTCCGACACGCTGGCGACCTCCTACGCCCTGACCTCCGCCATCCAGAAGCTGGCGGAGGAGGAGCCGGTCGACATCGTCTTCTGCGGCAAGCAGACGGTCGACGGCGACACCGCGCAGGTCGGCCCCGGCATCGCCACCCGTCTCGGCTTCGAACAGCTGACCTACATCACCAAGATCGAGGACCTGAACATCGCCTCCAAGGAGATCGTGGTGCAGCGCCGCTCCGAAGGCGGCGTGCAGGTGCTGAAGACGAAGCTCCCCTGCATGATCACCATGCTGGAAGGCACCAACACCATCCGCTTCGGCAAGATGGACGACCTGTTCCGCGCCGCCCGCTACGAGCTGAAGACCTGGAGCCGCGACTTCACCGGCGCCGAAGAGGGCCGCGTCGGGCTGAAGGGCTCGCCGACCGTGGTGTCGAAGGTCTTCGTGCCGAAGCCGCGCGCCGAGAAGGCGAAGATGATCGTCGCCGACGCCGACACCCCCGATGCGCAGGCCGCCGCCGCCATCGACGCTATCTTCGCCGCCCAGCCCAAGCTGGCCGGCGATCTGCTCGCCCGCGCCGCGGCCGGGCTTTGACGATCCATCCGCGGGAGACCCGACGATGAGCGAACCGAGCAAGCCCCAGGGCCGCAAGTTCCAGCTTCCCGAACACCTGAAGGTTTACAAGAACGTCTGGGTGATCGTGGAGCAGGAGCGCGGCATCGTCCATTCCGTGTCGCTGGAACTGCTGGGCGAAGCCCGCAAGCTGGCCGACAAGCTGGGTGTGGAGGTGGGTGCGGTGGTGCTGGGCGCCGAAAGCCCCGACCTGAACCGCATCTGCGGCGACGCCATCGGCTATGGCGCCGACATCGTCTACAAGGTGACCGACCCGGCGCTGGCCGACTACCGCACCGATCCCTATTGCCGCGTCATGACCGACGTGGTGAACACCCACAAGCCGGAAATCGTGCTGCTGGGCGCCACCACGCTGGGCCGGGATCTGGCGGGCGCCATCGCCACCACGCTGGCGACCGGCCTGACCGCCGACTGCACCGAGCTGGACATCTACGCCGACAACCGCTCGCTGGCCGCCACCCGGCCGACCTTCGGCGGCACGCTGCTCTGCACCATCCAGACGCTGGCCTACCGGCCGCAGATGGCGACGGTGCGCCCGCGCGTGATGGCGATGCCGGAGCGCGACGATACCCGCACCGGCCGCGTCATCGAAATCCAGCCGGATCTCCGCGAAGAGGACATCGTCACCAAGGTCCTGAACTTCATCGCCGACCGCGAGCAGAACGAGGCGCAGCTGGCCTTCGCCGACATCATCGTGTCGGCCGGCAAGGGGCTGGGCAAGGTCGAGAACATGAAGCTGGTCTTCGACCTCGCCAAGGTCCTGGGCGCCGAGGTCGGGGTGACCCGTCCGCTGGTCCAGGCCGGCTGGGCCACCAACGACCGTCAGGTCGGGCAGACCGGCAAGACGGTGCGGCCGAAGCTCTACATCGCCGCCGGCATCTCCGGCGCCATCCAGCATCGGGTGGGCATGGAGAAGTCGGACCTGATCCTGGCGATCAACACCGATCCCAACGCGACGATCTTCGACTTCGCCCATCTCGGGCTGGTCGGCGACGCGCTGAAGATCCTGCCGGCGCTGACCGATGCCTTCGGCCGCCGCCTGTCCGTCAACCGCATGGCCGGCTGACCGCCGGACGAGAAAGGAGCCTGTCGACATGGTCGAAAAGTTCGACGCCATCGTCATCGGTGCCGGCCCGTCCGGCAATGCCGCGACCTACACGCTGGCCAAGCAGGGGCTGAAGGTGCTCCAGCTTGAGCGCGGCGAGTATCCCGGCGCCAAGAACGTCCAGGGCGGCATCATGTACGCCCACGAGCTGGAGAAGATCATCCCGGACTTCCGGGACGATTGCCCGACCGAGCGCCACATCATCGAACAGCGCGTCTGGCTGCTGGGCGACGACAGCTATGTCGGCACCAACTACCGCTCGGAATCCTTCAACAGCGACAAGCCGAACCGCTACACCATCATCCGCGCCAACATCGACAAATGGTGGGGCGAGCAGATCCGCAAGGTCGGCGGCCTGCAGATCTGCGAGACCACGGTGACGGAGCTGATCCGCGATCCGTCCGGCAAGGTGATCGGCGTGCGCACCGACCGCGAGGGCGGCGAGATCCACGCCGACGTCGTCATCATGGCCGACGGCGTCAACGCCCTGCTGGCCAAGCGCGCCGGGCTTCAGGGCGAAGCGGCGCCGGAGAATGTGGCGCTGGCCGTCAAGGAAATCCTCTTCATCGATCCGGAGCTGATCCAGCAGCGCTTCGGCATCAAGGAGGACGAAGGCGTCGTCATCGAGATCATGGGCAAGGTGACCAAGGGGATGGTCGGCACCGCCTTCCTCTACACCAACAAGGAATCGCTGACGATCGGCATCGGCTGCCTGATCTCCGACTTCAAGAACGGCGATTGCACGCCCTACAAGATGCTGGAGGATTTGAAGAACCATCCCGTCATCAAGCCGCTGATCGAAGGGGCGGAGATGAAGGAATACGCCGCCCACATGATCCCGGAAGGCGGCTACAAGGCGGTTCCGCAACTCTACGGCGACGGCTGGATGGTGGTCGGCGACGCCGCCCACTTCAACAACGCCGCCCACCGCGAAGGCTCCAACCTCGCGATGGCGTCGGGCCGGATGGCGGCGGAGACGGTGATCGAGCTGAAAGCCGCCGGCAAGGGCTACAGCGCCTCGAACCTGGCGGCCTACAAGAAGAAGCTGGACGACAGCTTCATCATGAAGGACCTGAAGAAGTACCGCGAGCTGCCCGGCATCATGCACGGCAACAAACAGTTCTTCGGTGCCTATCCCGACGAAATCACCTCCGCCGTCCACAACTGGTTCACGGTGGACAGTGTCGACAAGAAGACCAAGGAAAAGCAGATCATGAAGTCCTTCATCAAGCGCCGCTCGGTGATGGGACTGGTCGGTGACGCAATCAAGCTGGTGAGGGCCGTGCGATGAACATGATGGTCAAGGTCGAAGAGAAGCTCTATCAGAACCGCTACATCGTCGACGAGAGCCGGCCGCACATCCAGATCAAGAGCGAGGAGGCCTGCCAGAGCTGCGAGAAGCAGGCCTGCACCTTCTGCTGCCCGGCCGCCTGCTACAGCAAGAACGAGACCGGCGGCGTGACGCTGGTGACCGACGGCTGCCTGGAATGCGGCACCTGCCGCGTCGTCTGCCAGGACAAGGCCAACATCGCCTGGGACTATCCGCGCGGCGGTTACGGCATCAGCTACAAGTTCGGCTGATCGGCCATTTTTGGAGTCTTCCCCCGGAACTGCATGGCCTCCGCGCGGCGACGCGCGGGGGCCGATTTGTTTGGTGGGAAGTGGTTGCCGGGTAAGGTGTTTGCCCCCACCCTAACCCTCCCCCTCTTCGAGGGAGAGGGGACTGCCGCCGCTCTGCGACTAACTCCCTCTCCCGCGTTAGCGGGGGAGGGTTGGGGAGGGGGCCTGCGCCGACAATTTTCTAAACGCTACCCCGCAACACCCCCGCCGCATGGTCCAGCGCCCGTTGCAGCTCGGCCGGGAAATAGGGCTTGCGGACGAAGCCGAAGGGCTCGCAATCGGTGGCGCGGTGCCGGGTCTCGGCATCGGCGAAGGCGGAGGTGAAGATACAGCGGATGCCGGTGCGCGCGCGGATCGCCGCGGCGGCGTCGATCCCGTCGCGGGGACCGAGCAGGCGGATGTCCATCATCACGATGTCGGGGCGCAGCCGCTCGGCCGCCTCGATCGCGGCATCGGCATTGTCCTCGATGCCGATGACGGCGAAGCCCAGCATGCCCAGGACCTCTTCCAAAGCCATGGCGGCGAGACTTTCGTCCTCGACGATGAGGATGCGCAGGGGCTGGCCGGAGGCAGGCGTAAGGTCTGTCATCGTACTCGCGCAGGTGCTGTCACAAGAATTCTACAGGAGCCCCGCAGCAGGCGAACCCAAAAAGCGCAGGATTATGACCAATGGCGCGGTCTGCGCTGGATGCATGGCACCAGCGGGCAGGCATGGCCGCAGGTCGGCACAGATGTTCGATGGGGGTTGGCGCGCCCTTGTTTTTCACCCCATCGGCGTACCATCTCTATCCCATGGCTGTTTTCAGGACCGAACATCGCGGACCTGCGGGCGTCCCATGCGGACCATTGGCGGGGCCGCGCCCTATTCCATGAGGAGGACGGCGATGGACCTGCGTGTCTGTTTCGAAAACATGGAGAGCGTCAACGTCAACGACGCGGCGATGATGAAGCATTACGCCAAGAGCTATCTGGCGGATTTCGACCCCGAATGGGCCGGATTCATCATGCTCCCTCATGACGAGACCATGCGTGCGACGATGGAGCCCGCCTGGCAGGTGCTGATCCGCGACGCCACGCCGCGGACGGAGCAGCAGTTGCTGCGCTACATCGACGAGAACCCGATGGCCGCCTACCACATCCATGTCTACCGGCGCGACGACGGCCCCAACGAGAGCAAGATCCACTGACGGCGAAGGGGGCGCGGTCGGCGCCCCCTTCTGTCCGTTGCTCCGGGCCGGTCCACCGGTGCAGGCGGCTCAGCCGACCGGCGACCCCAGCAGGCTGTCCAGCGGGACGAAGCGGTCGGCCATCTTGCGCGCTTCTTCCTTGTGGACCTTGAAGGTCTTTTCCGCGATGGCGTTGGACACCACGAAATCCTGGTACGCCCGTTCCAGATGGAAGCGGTAGCGCGACGACATGCCTTCGTCGTCCAGCCCCTCCATCCCATGGTCCGCCGACAGGTAGTCGTGGAAGCGCTGCAGGATGTGCAGGCGGTTCACGTGGACCACGCGCTGGTCGTAGGTGACGTGGAAGAAGCGCAGGAAGTCTTCCGCGGTTTCCAGATCGTCGAGGTCGTCGGTGAAATCGCTCATCGTCGAAGGCTCCTCACGCGTGCTGCTGGGTGGAAGGGGAGGGGCCGCACCCCTCCTGGTCGCAGATGTTGCCACAAGAGCTGCAGGCAACGCCGTCCAAACGTATATCGCTGTGCATATCGTTCAGGCGAAATTCCGACAGGCGGATGTTCTTAGCAGGAAACTGTGACGGTTCGGTTGCGGTGTGGGCTTCCAGCCGGGCTTCGATGCGGTTGATGTGGTCGATCAGGCAGGCGATGGCCTTGCCGACCGGATCCGGCATCAGATGGTGTTCCAGGTCGATGTTGTGATCGGAGATCGGTCGGTCAGACGGCCGGCGCTGGGTCTCCGGCCGCACCACCCGGCCGGGAATGCCGACCACGGTCATGCCCGGCGGCACCGGCTTGGTCACCACCGAATTGGCGCCGACCCGCGCGTTGGCGCCGACGGTGATCGGCCCCAGGATCTTGGCGCCGGCCCCGACCAGCACCCCGTCCATCAGCGTCGGATGCCGCTTGCCCTTGGTCCAGGAGGTGCCGCCCAGCGTCACCCCGTGATAGAGCGTCACGTCGTCGCCGATCTCCGCGGTCTCGCCGATCACCACGCCGGCGCCATGGTCGATGAAGAAGCGGCGGCCGATGCCGGCACCGGGATGGATGTCGATGTTGGTCACCGCACGGGCGACATAGGACAGGAAGCGCGCCGGCCAGCGCAGCCCCCGCCGCCAGGCCGCGTTGGCGAAGCGGTACATCACCAGCGCATGGATGCCGGGATAGCAGGTCAGCACGTCGAAGACGTTGCGCGCGGCCGGATCGCGGTCGAACACGCAGGCGACGTCCTCACGCAGCAGGGCGATGATGCCGGGCCGGCGATCAGCTTTGCTCATGTCGCCGCCTCCAGGAAGGCATGCAGCTCCTCGGGCGTGGGCGGCCGCTTGGCGCGCGTCGCCAGCGCCCGGACGCGCGGCAGCACCGCCTGCGCCGTGGCGTCGTCGCAGGCGATGCCGAGCCGCTCATAGGCCAGCTTCACCGCCGCGGTGCCGGAATGCTTGCCCAGCACGATGCGGTGTTCGCGCCCGACCTCGGCCGGGTCGAAATTCTGGTAGGTGGCGCGGTCGCGCAGCAGCCCGTCGACATGGATGCCGGCCTCATGGGTGAAGACGGCGGCGCCGACGATGGACTTGTTGACCGCCACCGGCCGGTTGGACGCCCGCTCCACCAGATCGCTGATGGTGCTGAGCGAGCGCGTCTCGACGCCGGTGTCGATGTGGTAGAGGTGTTTCAGCGACACCACCACCTCCTCCAGCGGGGCGTTGCCGGCGCGCTCGCCCAGGCCGTTCACCGTGGTGTTGACATGGGTGGCGCCGCCCAGCACCGCCGCCAGCGAGTTGGCGTTGGCGAGGCCCAGATCGTCATGGGCGTGGATCTCGATCTCCAGGTCGGTGGCCCGGCGCAGCCGTTCGATGCAGGTGCGCGTCTGGAAAGGGTCGAGCACGCCCAGCGTGTCGGCGAAGCGGAAGCGGCGGGCGCCGGCCTCTTGCGCCACGGTGGCGGCGGCGATCAGGAAATCCATGTCGGCGCGCGACGAATCCTCGCCGCCGACGCTGACCTCCAGCCCATGGTCGCGCGCCTGTTTCACCCGGCGCTCGATCTCCGCCAGCGCCCAGGCGCGGCTGCGCTTCAGCTTCTTCGTGATGTGGATGTCGGACACCGGCATGGAGAGGTTGACGAAGCCGACATTGCAGGACAGAGCCGCCTTCAGGTCGGCGTCGTGCATGCGGCACCACACCATCAGCCGGCCCGTCAGCCCCAGCGCGGCCACGGCGCGGATGCCCTCGCGCTCCTCCTCGCCCATGGCGGGGATGCCGATCTCCTGCTCCGGCACGCCGGCGTCGTCGAGCGCGCGGGCGATGGCGATCTTCTCGTCGAGCGTGAAGGCGACGCCGGCGGTCTGCTCGCCATCGCGCAGCGTGGTGTCGTTGATGGTGGCGAAGGTGGTGGGCATGGGGGCACCTCGCGCGCGGAGGCAATCGCTGCCCCCATCAGAAGTGTCGCAGGCCGGGCCGGGGACCCGCCCCGACGGGGTGTCGTCGGGCGGGGTGCCGGGACGGGCCATCGACCCGGCCTGCGATTCCGGTGTTACGAATAAACGGGTGCGAATTCCTTGGGCTTGCCGGCTTCCTGCTGCCAGTAGGGCGACAGGCTGCGCAGCTTGGCGATGATGCCCGGCACCACGGCGATGACCCGGTCGATCTCCTCCTCCGTCGTTTCGCGCGACAGCGAGAAGCGGGTGGCGCCATGGGCGGCGGTGTAGGGTACGCCCATGGCGCGCATGACGTGGCTGGGCTCCAGCGAGCCAGAGGTGCAGGCGGAGCCGGAGGACGCGGCGATGCCGGCCTCGTTCAGCAGCAGGAGGATCGCCTCGCCCTCGATATACTCGAAGGCGATGTTGCAGGTGTTGGGCAGGCGGTTGTCGGGGTTGCCGGTGACGAAGCAGCTCGGCACCGCCGCCAGGATCGCCTGTTCCAGCTTGTCGCGCAGCGCCTTCACCCGCGTGTTCTCGTCGCCCATATGGACCAGCGCCAGCTGGGCGGCGGCGCCCAGCCCGACGATGCCGGGCGCATTCTCGGTGCCGGCGCGGCGCGAGCGTTCCTGATGGCCGCCGCGCAGCATCGGGCGGTAGCGCAGGCCGCGCTTGACGTACAGCGCGCCGATGCCCTTGGGGGCGTGCAGCTTGTGGCCGGACAGCGACAGCATGTCGATGGCGCTGTCGGCCAGCTTCACCGGGATCTTGCCGACCGACTGCACCGCGTCGGTGTGGAAAAGGGCGCCGACCTCCTTCGCCATGCGCGCCAGCTCCTCCACCGGGAAGATCGTCCCGGTCTCGTTGTTGGCCCACATGATGGAGACGATGGCGACCTGATCCGACAGCGCCGCGCGGTAGGCCTCCATGTCGAGGTTGCCCTTGCCGTCCACCGGGATGCGGTGGACCTTGTAGCCGCGCTTCTTCTCCAGATACTCGCAGAGCGCCAGCACGCCGGGGTGTTCGACCACGCTGGTGACGATCTCGCGCTTCTTCGGGTAGGCCTCCAGCGCCGACAGGATGGCGGTGTTGTCGCTCTCCGTCCCGCCGGAGGTGAAGACGATCTCGCTGTCATGGGCGGCACCCAGCAGGGCCTGGACTTGGCAGCGCGCCCATTCGATCTTGCCGCCCACCGCGGCGCCGAAGCCGTGCATGGAGGAGGCGTTGCCGAAATGCTCGGTGAAGAGCGGCAGCATCTCCTGCAGCACCTCCGGATCGACGCGGGTGGTCGCGTTGTTGTCGAGGTAGATTCCCTGGCTCATGGCTTGGCGCTCCCCTTAGCCCGCGTGGGCCGGCATGAGGGACGCGGGCTTGACCCGCACGAACTCGCCGAGCTTCTCGACCAGCTTCATCTGCACGCCCATCATCGTGCCGGCCGACTGCGAACAGCCGGAACAGGCGCCGGAGAGCCGGACGTAGATGTCCTTGCCGTCGATGTCGACCAGTTCCACGTCGCCGCCGTCGCGCTGGATCTGCGGCCGGATCTCCTCGATGGCAGACATGATGGCCTGCATGCGCTGGACATTCGTCAGCTTGGGCGCCGCGGTCGGTTCCGCCTTCGGCTCCAGCGGCTTGATGGCGTCGAGGCCGACGGTGCCGGGGGCATGCTTCTTGGCGGGCTTGAGCGCGCCGGTCTTCGCCAGCACCTCTTCCAGCACCTCCTCGATCTTCTCGTGGCAGGTCTGGCAGGAGCCGCCGGCCTTGGTGTAGTGGGTGACTTCCTCAAGCGTGGTCAGGCCGTTGACGCTCACCGCGCGCTCGATCATGGCGGCGTCGATGCCGAAGCACTTGCAGACCAGCTCGCCTTCCTCATGGTCGTCTTCCCACGCCTCGCCCTTGTAGTTGGCGATGGCGGCACGCAGTGCCTCCGCACCCATGACGGAGCAGTGCATCTTCTCCGGCGGCAGGCCGCCCAGATACTCGGCGATGTCGCGGTTGGTCAGGGTCAGCGCCTCGTCCACCGTCTTGCCGATGATCATCTCGGTCAGCGCCGAGGAGGAGGCGATGGCCGAGCCGCAGCCGAAGGTCTGGAACTTCGCATCCAGGATGATCTGGGTGTCGGGATCGACCTTCAGCATCAGACGCAGCGCGTCGCCGCAGGTGATGGAGCCGACCTCGCCGACCGCGTTGGCGCTGTCCAGGACACCGGAGTTCTTCGGGTTGAAGAAGTGTTCCTTGACCTTGTCGGTGTAGTTCCACATGTCGCTGCTGCCTTTCCGTGGGGTGCGCGCCTAGGGGAAGAGTGTCCGGGGAGACTTCAGTGCGTCGAATAGGGGGTCGACGATCCGCAGCTGGACGAGGAGGTCGAGCAGGAGCCGCCACCGCCTTCACCGGCCGAGAAGGACTTGCCGCAGCCGCAGCTGCTGGTCGCGTTCGGGTTGTCGAACTTGAAGCCGGAGCCTTCGATGCCCTCGACGAAATCGACCACCACGCCGCTGAGGAAGGGCTGGCTGTTGGCGTCGACGAAGATGGTGACCGGGCCGAAGCTGAGCACCGCGTCGTCGTCGCCGGCCGCCGCCTCCAGCCCCATCTGGTATTTCAGGCCGGCGCAGCCGCCGTCGGTCACGGCGATCCGCAAGCCGGCCGCCGCACCACCCGACTTCGCCAGGACCTGTTCCAGGGTGGAAACCGCCGCATCCGTCAGAGTCACCATGTCCCGCCTCCTCAAGCCGCGTTGCCGGGGGTGCCGGCCGATCTGACGGGGAATAAAGCAAGCGGTGTGCCAAACAGACAAAGCATTGATTTGCAATGATTGTCAGGTCGGAGGGGCGTGGCGATAGTCCGACAATGTTTCGCGTTCAAACGTTTTTGTCGGGTTTGGTTCGTGTCGGCTTTGCGACAGCCGCGACACTTCGCCGCACAAAAATATTGTGGTCTTTCCCTGTGCCCGCGCGCGTACCATGTGGCGTCGTCGGTGCGTCGGATGGTTGATTTTCTCAACAGAAAATCCAGGCAGCGGAAAGGTGAGGGAAGCGATGAGCGACGAACCGATCGAACTCAGGATGTCGAACGGCCGCATGGCCTTCGGCGACGTGCCCGAACAGATCGACGAACTTTTGCAGGAGGCGGTGAAGGCCCGTGACGTGCCGGAGGTCTGCGAGTCGCTGTTGTGGGAGGCGCATCGCAAGGGGCCGCGGGTGCTGCCGGTCTTCTATGCGCTCTATAAATTCTACTTCAATCGCAAGAAGCTGGGGGAAGCGGAGCGGGTGGCCCGCATCGGGCTGGATGCCGCCGCACTCCAGGGCGGTTTTCAGGCGGACTGGTCGCAGTTGACCGCGCGCTCCACCGACTGGACGGCGGCCGGGCCGGCGCGCTTCTTCCTGTTCACCATGAAGGCGCTGGCCTTCATCGAACTGCGCCGCCACAACCGCGACAAGGCGCTGGCGATCCTTGCCAAGATGGCGGAGATCGACCCGGCCGATCAGGTCGGCTACGGCACCATCGCCGCCTTGGCCCGCGGGCTGGACGGAGAGGGCGGGGCGGCGTAGAGGCCGCCTCCGCATAAAAAAGGCCCCCGGCCCAGGGGGGAACCGGGCCGGGGGCAGCGGGGATTTGCGTCTCACGACGCTCTCACGACGCGCTCTCTCACGTCGGGAGGTATTGCGGCCCCGCCGGGGCAGTGGGGCCGCAAACCGGTCAGGCGGCGACGGATTCCAGGGCCGGATAGTCGGTGTAGCCCTTGGCGTCGCCGCCGTAATAGGTGGTGCGGTCCGGCTCGGCCAGCGGCGCATCGGCACGGAAGCGCACGGGCAAGTCCGGGTTGGAGATGAAGGCCTCGCCGAAGCTGACCGCGTCGGCCTCACCCTTGGCGAGTGCGGCGTCGGCATCGCCGCGGCTGTAGCCGCCATTCAGGATGAACGGACCCTTGAAGGCGGCACGCAGGGCGGACGCCACATGCGGCGCCCCTTCCGGCGGGGCCATGTGGTGGCCGGGCCGTCCTTCGATCACATGCAGATAGGCGATATTGAACGGGTTCAGCGCCTTGGTGATCGCCAGGAAATGCGGCAGCGGGTCGCTGTCCTTCATGTCGTTGAACACACCGGTCGGCGACAGGCGGACGCCGATGCGGTCGGCGCCGACGGCATGGGCCGTGGCCTCAAGGATCTCCAGCAGGAAGCGGCAGCGATTCTCCACCGTTCCGCCATACCGGTCGGTGCGGGTGTTGGTGCTGTCGCGCAGGAACTGGTCGATCAGATAGCCGTTGGCCGCGTGGATCTCGACGCCGTCCAGGCCGGCATCGAACACCGCGCGCTTGGCCGCATCGGCGAAATGGCGGACCAGTCCGGGGATCTCGGCGGTTTCGAGGGCGCGCGGCACCGGGAACGGCTCCATGCCGGCACCGGTGTAGAGCTGGCCCTTCGCCGCGATGGCCGAGGGGGCGACCGGCGCGGCGCCGTTCGGCTGGAAGCGCGGATGGGAAATGCGGCCGACATGCCAGAGCTGGGTGACGATCCGCCCACCGGCATCGTGCACGGCGTCGGCCACCGCGCGCCAGGCCAGGGTCTGGGCGTCCGTGTGGATGCCCGGCGTGTTGGGATAGCCCTGGGCGGTGTCGCAGACCTGCGTCGCCTCGGTGATGATCAGGCCGGCCGAGGCGCGCTGCGCATAGTATTCGGCGGTGAGCGCGGTCGGGCAGTTGCCTTCGCCGGCGCGGCTGCGGGTCATCGGCGCCATGACGACGCGGTTCGGCAGCTCGATCGCGCCGAGGCGCAGTGGGGTGAACAGATCCGGAGCGGCGGTGCTGTGCGTGTCGGTGCTCTGCGGCATGGCGGGACTACCCCCTGTTGGGCGAAGCGACTTGTATGTATGTGAGTACATACTTGAACCGGAGCCTGCCGCTTGTCAAGTATGTATCTGCATACTTATTATCGAACCGGCGGCATCACGGGAGAGGGACGGGTTTTGGACGCAAGCAAGGATGGGGACGGCTGTTGCCCGGGCAACGGCGCCACTGACGGTGGATGCGAAGGCGGGGCGCGCAAGCGGGACCGGGCCGCGACCGAGGGCGCATTGCTCGACGCCGCCAAAGTGGTGTTCGCCGAGCGCGGCTTCGACGCGGCGACGACGCGCGAGATCGCCGGGCGGGCCGGGGTCAACGAACAGCTGATCCAGCGCTATTTCTCAGGCAAGAGCGGGCTGCTGGTGGCGGTGGTGGAGCGCTATTGGCGCGAGGAATCGGGCGGCTGCCACCTGCCGCCGCCGGACGAGGATCTGGAGACTGACCTTGCCCGCTTCCTGCACGCCCAGTTGAGGCACAGCTGGGCATGCCGCGACTTCACCCGCGTGGTTCTGGCCCGCGCCCTGGTCGATCAGGCGGTTGCCGACGAGATGGCCCGCACCCTGTCGCAAAGCCGCATTCCCTGCTTGCTGAAGCGGCTGGAGGGGTTCCGCGACCGCGGCGCCATCGCCGCCGACGCCGACCTCGCCAATGTGGCGGCTGGCATCGCGACGCTCAGCTTCGGGCTGGGCTTCCTCGATCAGGTGGTGTTCGGCCGCGACGAGGCCGGCATCTGCGCCATGGTCGGCACGCTGGCCCACACCATCGCCTACGGCCTGACGCCGCGGTAACGGTTATTCCGCAGCGGCGGCGGCGCGGGTGGCGGCGCGATGGCTGTGCACAGCGTCCGCGGTGAAGACGGCCAGCGCCACCCAGATGCAGGCGAAGGCGATGGCATGGCTGCTGGTGAAGGCCTCGCCATAGACCAGCACGCCCAGCAGAAGCTGCCCGGTCGGCCCGACATATTGCAGCAGCCCCATGGTGGTCAGCGTCAGTCGCGCCGCGCCGATCATGAACAGCACCAGCGGCACCGCGGTCATCGGCCCGGCCAGCACCAGAAGGGTGCTCTCCCCCCATTCATGGCCGAAGGCCCCGCTGCCGCCTAGCCACAGCAGATAGCCGAGGGCGGCCGGCAGCAGCAGCGCGGTTTCCACCAGCAGGCCGACCACCGGATCGACCGCCGCCTTCTTGCGCACCAGCGCATAGAAACCGAAGGACAGCGCCAGCGACAGGGCGACCCAGGGCACGGCGCCATAGCTGACGACGAGGCTGCCGACGCCGGCCGCGGCGATGGCGACCGCGAGGATCCGCCCGCGGCTGAGCCGTTCGTTCAGGAACAGCACGCCCAGCAGCACATTGACCAGCGGGTTGATGAAATATCCCAGGCTCGCTTCGACCAGCCGGCTGTTGACCACCGCCCAGATGAAGACGGTCCAGTTGGTGGTGACCAGCAGCGTGGTGACCAGGAACACGCCCAGCCGGCGCCAGCTTCCCACCGCCGCCACGATTGCCGCCGGTCCGCGGGTGGCCAGCACGCCGATGCCGACCAGCACCACCGTCCAGACCACGCGGTGCGCCACGATCTCCACCGCGCCGACATCGCCCAGCGATTTGAAGAAGACCGGGTTGACCAGCCCCCAGATCAGGTAGGAGGCCAGCGCCGCGACGAACGCCGCGGTTGTGGAGGTCGGGGCCTTGGCGGGCGGCGGAGTCTGAACCATACCGTCCGTTTAGCACATTGTTTGTGCAATCCGGCAGCGGGCGGCCGGACATGGCCGGGCTGCGCAACCGGCATCACTGCCGCCTCGCGCCCCATTCACCCAACAAAAAACCCCGCCGGAGCGGGGCTTTTCGCTGTGGTGCCCGAAGGAGCGACCGTGTCAGGCGGCGGTGGCGACGCCCTTGTCGGCCAGCAGGGTCTGCAGTTCGCCCGACTCGTACATCTCGCGGACGATGTCGCAGCCGCCGACCAACTCGCCCTTGACGTAGAGCTGCGGGAAGGTCGGCCAGTTCGAGTATTCCTTCAGGCCCTGGCGCAGGCCCGGATCCTCCAGGATGTTGACGCCCTTGAACTTGACGCCGACATGGCTCAGCACCTGGACGACGGCGGCGGAGAAACCGCACTGCGGGAACACCGGGGTCCCCTTCATGTACAGCACGACATCGTTGCCTTCGATATCCTGCTTGATGCGCTCGACGACGTTCTGATCGACCATGACTCGATAACCCTTCCGATTCGGCCCGGCGCTGCCGGGGCCTTGTCCGTTGCGACGTGTGTCCAGGCGCCTTCCGGCGGCTCTGACCTCAGGCGCCTTCCGGCACCGCTGTGGTCAGCGCCAGGGCGTGCAGTTCGCCGCCCATCTTCCCCTGCAGGGACGCGTAGACCATCTGGTGCTGCTGCACCCGGCTCTTGCCCTTGAAGGCGGCGGAGGTGACGAGCGCGGCATAGTGGTCGCCGTCGCCCCGCAGATCCGCGATCTCGACGACCGCGTCCGGGATGCCCTCCTTGATGAGCTTTTCGATCGTGGCGGCTTCCATCGCCATGGGTCCAATCCTCGTTCTGTTCAGGGCTCTGTTCAGGATTGCCCCGCCCGGGCACTTGCTTCTCAGGATAGAGTAGGTGCGGGCGGGCCGTTTGTCATCCACCGGCAAATATTTGCCGGAATGCGGAAGACGCCCCGACGGCCCGGCCCAACGGCCCACCCCATCAGACGGTCACTCGCCGAACACGCGCTTGAAGACCGTGTCGACATGCTTGGTGTGGTAGGTCATGTCGAACATCGGCTCCAGCTTGTCGCGGCCGATATGCTTGGCGATGTCGGGGTCGGCAGACAGCAGGTCCAGGTAGTTGCCGCCCTTTTCCCACACCTGCATGGCGTTGCGCTGCACCGCCTTGTAGCTGTCCTCGCGGCTCATGCCGGCCTGGGTCAGCGCCAGCAGCACGCGCTGCGAGAAGACCAGACCGCCCAGATCGTCCAGGTTCTTCTGCATGCGCTCCGGATAGACCACCAGCTTTTCCATCATGCCGGTCAGGCGCACCAGGGCGAAGTCCAGCGTGACGGTGGCGTCGGGGCCGATCATCCGCTCGACCGAGCTGTGGGAGATGTCGCGCTCGTGCCAGAGCGCGACGTTCTCCAGAGCCGGGACCACGGCGGAGCGCACGATGCGGGCAAGACCGGTCAGGTTCTCCGACAGGACCGGGTTGCGCTTGTGCGGCATCGCCGACGAGCCCTTCTGGCCGGGGTGGAAATACTCCTCCGCCTCGCGCACTTCGGTGCGCTGCAGGTGGCGGATTTCCGTCGCCAGATTCTCGATGCTCGACGCGATCACGCCAAGGACCGAGAAGTAGAAGGCATGGCGGTCGCGCGGGATGACCTGGGTCGACACCGGCTCCACCGACAGGCCCAGCTTGGCGGCGACATGCTCTTCAACCCGCGGGTCGATGTTGGCGAAGGTGCCGACGGCGCCGGAGATGGCGCAGGTGGCGATGTCCTGGCGCGCCTGGACCAGACGCTCGCGCCCGCGGGCGAAGGCGGCGTAATGGCTGGCCAGCTTCAGGCCGAAGGTCGTCGGCTCGGCATGAATGCCGTGGCTGCGGCCGATGGTGACGGTGTCCTTGTGCTCGTATGCCCGGCGCTTCAGCGCGGCCAGCAGCGCGTCCATGTCGGCCAGCAGCAGGTCGGCGGCCTGGGTCATCTGCACGGCGAGGCAGGTGTCCAGCACGTCCGACGAGGTCATGCCCTGGTGGACGAAGCGGGCCTCGGGGCCGACATACTCGGCGAGGTTGGTCAGGAAGGCGATGACGTCGTGCCGGGTCTCGCGCTCGATCTCGTCGATGCGGTCGATCTCCCACTTGCCGCGCTCCCACACCGCCTTGGCGGCCTCCTTCGGGATGACGCCCAGCTCGGCCTGCGCGTCGCAGGCGTGCGCCTCGATCTCGAACCAGATGCGGAAGCGGTTTTCCGGCTCCCAGATGCGGGCCATTTCGGGGCGGGTATAGCGGGGGATCATCGGCACTCTCCGGAGGATGCGGGCGCTGGATTGAGGGTGGCTTGCGGGTCTCATAGCACGCGCGCGCGACCATAGCGGCGTGGGCAGGCGTTTTAAAGCCTCGCGATGCTCCGGTTCGCCCGTCCGGACCGGGCCGTCCTCTGCCGCGTTAATATTTGCGGTCGAATCGTTGCCGGCCGAAGGGAATCCGCGCCTAAATCCCGGCAGGCGAAGTTTCCGCGATTTCCCTGTACACTCGTGGTCGCGCCGCGGATCGCCCATCCAAGGGCGAGGAAAACAGTCAAAGAGTCGCGCCTTGGTGGATTTGATTCGCTTGCAGTTGAATCCGGGCGAGCATTAAGCAACACTTGCACAGCGCATCGGGGCCGGCCCCAGTCGGTTTCCGCGAGCTCGATTCTGATCAGCCCATCCGAAGGGAGCCTTTCTTGTCCGACCCCGTCGCCGAGCTGGTCCGTGCGCCGTCGCGCTCGTCAGACGAGGCCCGGCTCTACCGCCTGCAGTTCCTGGCGTCGATGGCGCTGGTGTCGGCGCTCGTCCTCGGGCTCGGCTTCTATTTCGTCTGGCAGCATTGGGCCGACCTGGAGCACGACCTGAAGCAGAGCGAGGCGCGCTATGTCCAGGAGCAGCATCAGGCCCTGGTGCAGGAGGTGGAGAACGCCCAATCCTATCTGGCCTACATGCGCTCGCGCGTCGAACCGCTTCTGAAGGAGCAGCTGCGCGCCCAGGTGGATGAGGCGTATTCCATCGCCCGCAGCGTCTATGACAGGGAAAAGGACATCCTGCCCGATGCGGCGGTGAAGGAATCCATCAAGGAGACGCTGCGGCCGCTCCGCTTCTCCGGCGGGCGCGGCTACTATTTCATCCACGATCTGCACGGCGAGTCGGTGCTGATGCCGGTCGATCCGTCGCGGGAAGGAACATCGCCCTTCGCGGCTCCCGACCCGCAGGGTGCCGCGGTGGTGCGCGAGCTGACACGGGCGGTCCAGGACCCCAGCCTGCGCGGCTTCGCCCGCTACCGCTGGCGCATGCCCGACGACCCGTCGCAGTTGGTGGACAAGCTGGCCTTCGTCCGCCGGTTCGAACCCTATGACTGGCTGATCGGTGCCGGCGATTCGCTGGGAGCGGTGGAGGCGCAGCTTCAGCGCGAATCGCTGGAACGGCTGCGCGCCTTCCGCTTCGGAGAGACCGGCTATATCGGCGTTCTGCGCCAGGACGGGCAGGTTCTGCTGTCGCCCACCGCGCCGGCGTCGGAAGGGATGAACGCGCGCGACCTGCCGTGGAAGACCGAACGCGATCTCGTCACCCGCTTTCTGGAGCAGGGGCGCCAGGGCGGCGGGGAGGTGCGCTACGACTGGATCCATCCGGTCACCGCGCGGCCGACGCCGAAGATGGCCTATGTCTCCGCCCCCAGCGTGTGGGGCTGGATCCTCGTTGCCGGCTTCTACATCGACGATGTCGGCAAGGAGATGGAGGCCCGCCGGGCCGAGATCAGCCGCGGCGTCAACCTGCGCGTCTGGACCACGGTCGCGGTGCTGGGCGTGGCGCTGGCCGCATCCGTCGGCGTGTCATGGCTGGTCACCGGCTGGATCCGGCGCATCGTCGGCAGCTATCAGCTGCGGGTCCGGCACAGCGACAGCATGCTGCGCGAGCGGGCGCGGCAGCTCTATCTCGCCAATTTCTTCGTCGACCATGTGTCGGAGATCGTCGTCCTGGCCGATGCCAACCTGAACATCGCCTACATCAACCCCTTCGGCTGCAAGGCGCTGGGCGGGACGCTGGAAGACCTGGTGATGGGGCAGGCCGACCTGCTGAAGCGCTTCGCTGCGGAGGGCGAGGACGCGGCCAGCCATTACGAGACCGTCTACCACACCCCGGACGGCCGCACTCTGGAGCTGGAGGTCACCGCCAGCCGCATCACCTACGAGGGTGAGGTCTACTACTCCGCCATCGCCCGCGACATCAGCGAGCGCAAGCGGGCGGAATGGCAGCTGCGGCTGTCGGCCAAGGTGTTCGACAACGCGGCGGAGGGCATGTTCGTCGCCAACGAGCACCGGCAGATCGTCGCCGCCAACGATGCCTTCGCCCGCATCACCGGCTATGACCGGGACGAGGTGCTGGGCCGCGGTCCGGAATTCCTGCGCTCCGACCGCAATCCGCCGGGCTTCTATGACGATCTGTGGGCACAGCTGCGCGAGAACGGCCATTGGGCCGGCGAGATCTGGAGCACGCGCAAGAGCGGCGAGGTGTTCCCGGAATGGCTGAGCGTCAAGCTTGTGCGGAACGAGGATGGCGCGGTCGCCAACTACATCGCCGCCTTCACCGACATCACCGAGACCCGCGCGCAGGAGGAACGCATCCGCCATCTGGCGCAGTTCGATTTCCTGACCGACCTGCCCAACCGCTTCCTGCTGCGCGACCGGCTGGACCGCGCCATGCTGGCCGCCGGTCGCCACGGCACCAAGGTGGGATTGCTGTTCGTCGATCTCGACCGCTTCAAGACCATCAACGACAGCCTGGGCCATCAGGTCGGCGACGGGCTGCTGCGTGAGGTGGCGGCCCGGCTGCTCGGCACGGTGCGGGCCAGCGACACGGTCAGCCGCCAGGGCGGCGACGAGTTCATCATCCTGATCAGCGACATGGACAGCCCCGACGCGGCCGGCATCGTGGCGCGCAAGGTGCTGCACGCCCTGTCGGAGCCCTATCTGATCGACGGGCACGAGCTGCAGGTCACGCCCTCCATCGGCATCGCCGTCTACCCGGACGACGGCACCGGCATCGATGCGCTGCTGAAGAGCGCCGACATGGCGATGTACGCCGCCAAGGAGGCCGGGCGCGCCACCTACCAGTTCTTCACGCCGGAGTTGAACCGCCGCGCCTCTGACCGGATGTGGACGGAGAACAACCTGCGCCGCGCCCTGGCCAACAACGAGCTGGAGCTGCATTTCCAGCCGCAGTTCTCGCTGGACGGCCGCCGCCTGATCGGGGCGGAGGCGCTGGTGCGCTGGCGTCAGCCCGACGGCACGCTGATCATGCCCGGCCAGTTCATCCCCGTTGCCGAGGATACCGGCCTGATCCTGCCGCTGGGCGATTGGGTGCTGGGGGAGGCCTGCCGCCGGGCGGCGGAGCTGCTGCGGCACCAGGACCTGATGATCGCCATCAACCTGTCGGCCGTGCAGGTGCGCCGCCCCGGACTGGCGGAACGGGTGGCCGGCTGGCTGTCGGCCTACGGCATCCCGCCCTCGGCGCTGGAGCTGGAGGTGACGGAAAGCGTCCTGATGGACGATTCCGATGTGGTGTCGGAAACCTTCTCGCAACTGCGCGAGATGGGGGTGCCGCTCGCCATCGATGATTTCGGTACCGGCTACTCCTCGCTGGCCTATCTGAAACGGTTCCGGGTCGACAAGCTGAAGATCGACCGCAGTTTCGTCAGCGGCCTGCGCGCCGGCAATCCGGACAGCGGCGCCATCGCCGAGGCGATCATCGGCATGGCGCGCAGCTTGCGCATGCAGACGCTGGCCGAGGGGGTGGAGACGGAGGAGCAGTATCACTGCCTCGCCACCATGGGCTGCGACCAGTGTCAGGGCTATCTGCTGGGCCGTCCCATGCCCTACGAGGACTTCCTGGCCTTCGTCCGCCGCGATGCCGGCACGCCTCAGCCGCAGTTGGCGGAGGTGGTGGAGTAGGTGGCGGGAACCACCCGCCCTTGGCCACAGGGCTATCGCATATGAGGTTTCAAGCGAAGGCTTTTGCGTTTCGGATACCCTTCTCCCCTTGTGGGGCGGGATGAGGGGTACAGCGGCCGCAAGGCCGTGGGAATCAATGGTTTGCACCCCCTCACCCCAACCCCTCTCCCACAAGGGGAGAGGGGCTTCGTCGGCAAACAATCCAATATGCGATTGCCCTGCTCTTCACCCGTACCGCAGCAGTCGCGTGCCGTTGGCCTTCAGCCAGGCCCGCGGCAACTCGACATCCCGACCGGCGGTCAGGCTGGCGCACAGCGCCCAGAAGCGCGGGGAGTGGTTCATCTCGCGCAGGTGCGCCACCTCATGGCCGACGACATAGTCCAGCACCGGTTCCGGCGTCAGGATCAGGCGCCAGGAGAAGGAGAGCCGGCCGGTCGACGAACAGCTGCCCCAGCGGCTTTTGGTGTCGCGGATGGTGACGGCGGCGACGCGGGCGCCGATGGACGCGGCCTTGACGCGGGCGCGGGCCGCCAGTTCGCGCTTCGCCTCGGCGGTCAGGAAATCGCGGACACGGCGGGCCACATGTTCCGGCTGGCCGCCGACCAGCAGGGCGCCCTCCTCGATCCGGGTCGGGCCGCGCAGGCCGGGGTCGTGGCGGATCACATGCTCGACGCCCAGATAGGGCACGCTGGCCCCGTCGGCGAAGGGCAGGGAGGGCGGCATCGCCGCCAGACGCGCCCGCAGCCAGCCGTCATGCCGGCCGACGAACTGGCGGGCGTCGGTCTCCGACACGCCGACCGGGACGACAACCTGCACCAACCCGCGCCCGGCATCGACGCGCAGGGTCATGCGTGTGGCGCGCGTGCTCTCCCGCAGTTCCAGCGGAATCGGCAGGCCGGAAATCTCCAGCGCCCGCGGCGGCTGGGGCGGCCGGGCGGCGGAACGCTTGCGTTTGCGCAAGAGGGCGGGGAGGGAAGGGCGGCGCTGCACCATGCCGTCTTATAGCGCGGCTTCGGCCATATGCGGAAGCGTCCTCCCACCTCGACGGTAAAGGAGTTCCGGCACAGCCTCGGCTTAAAGCATTAGGGCCTTCGAACGAACCATAGGCTATGGGGTCGACTGAGGTCACATTTGACACGATCGATCGGAGCACAAGATAAAGCAGAGGTAACGCGGTGGTCCCACGATCCCCGTTTTCCCACAGTTCGAAACGTCTTTTTTTCTTTCTTCGGTCCTCCCCGCAGTTTTGCCGAGTACATGCAAATGACTCTCATCCAAGGACAGGCGCCGAGCCGCGCGGACTGGTTCGACGCCCTGCTGTCGGCCAACGACGCCCCCCATGCGTTGCTTGGCGAGGACGGGTGCGTGCTCGCGGCGAACCGCGCCTTCGCCGACGCTCTTGGACTTGTCCAGGATGCGGTGGAAGGGCGAAGTCTGGCGGAGGGCGGGCTGCCGGCGGGGGCGGTGGACGCGCTCGACGCGCTGCGGCGCCAGGTGCTGGCGACCGGCATACCGGCCAGCTGTGCCGGACCGTTTCCCGGCCTTGGGCGGGCCGTGGCATTGACCCCGGTGCGGGATGCCGGCGGCGCTATTCGCGCGGTGGCGCTGATCGCCGACGCCGGCGCTGCCGCCCTGGCGGAGGCGCGGGCGGAGGCTGCGCAGGCGCGTGCCGATGCGGAGCGCGCCCGCACCGCCAAGGGCAAGTTCCTGTCGGCGGCCAGCCATGACCTGCGCCAGCCCTTTCAGGCGATGCACCTGTTCCACCATCTGCTGATCGGCCGGCTGACCGATCCGACCTCCATCGAGCTGGCGAACAAGCTGGAGCAGGCCATCGTCGGCGGCGAGACCCTGCTGCGCGCCCTGCTGGAGGTATCGGCGCTGGAAGCCGGGCTGGTCACCGCCAAGCCGCAGACCTTCCCGGTCGACGAGCTGCTCGCCAAGATGCTGGAGGAGTTCGGGCCGGAGGCGGAGGCCAAGGGGCTGCGCTTCAACGTCCGTCCGCTCGATGCCCAGGTCACCAGCGATCCCGCGCTGATGGAACGGCTGCTGCGGCCGATCCTGGCGAACGCCCTGCGCTATACCCTGAAGGGCGGCATCCTGCTGGCGGCGCGGCGGCGTGGTGACGCCCTGCGCATCGAGGTGTGGGACACCGGCGTCGGCATCGATCCGGCCAACCATGGCGTGATCTTTGAGGACTTCCACCAGCTCGGCAATCCCGGCCGCGACCGCAAGCAGGGGCTGGGGCTGGGTCTCGCCATCGTGCGGCGGCTGTCGCAGGTGCTGGGGCACCCGGTGACGCTGCGCTCCAGGCTCGGCAAGGGCTCGGTCTTCGCGGTGGAGGTCCCGCTGACCGTTTCCAGCGGCGACCGGTCGGGCGACGAGTCCGCCGACAGCGAACCGGAGCCGGCCGCCGGACCGTCGGCTTCCGCCGCTCCGGCGAAGGCCGGCACGGTGCTGGTGATCGAGGATGACGCCATGCAGCTGGAAGGAATCGGCATGCTGCTGCGCGGCTGGGGCTATGCCGTCATCCCCGCCCGCGGCATCGTCGAGGCCTGCGCCGAGCTGGACAGTGCCGCCACCGCTCCGGACCTCGTGCTGTCCGACCTGCGCCTGTCGGGGCTGGAGACCGGCATCGACGCCATCCAGGCGGTGCGCGCCCGCTGCGGCCGGCGCGTGCCGGGCGTGATCGTGACCGGCGATACCGACCCCGACCGGCTGCGCAGCGTCGACCGAAGCGGCCTGCCCCTGGTCCATAAGCCCTGCGATCCCCGGGCGCTGCGCCGCCTGCTCTGCTGCTGCATGAACGCGGATGCCGGACCCGCTCCGAATGGCGGGAACCGGCCGGATGCCCCCTGTTCGCGTTAGCCTTTCCGCGCCGACGCGTTTTCGCTCTGCAACATTCCGGCCGACAGCTTTCCCGCGCCATCGAACTGTAATGCGGCGTCTTGACAGACCCGGCCATGCGTGGGCAGTGTGACGCTTAGTGCAACCAAACAATTTCGGAAGCGATCATCCGGTTATCGGTGCTTTTCGCAAGCGCAAACAGATGGCCGACACATGGCCGTATGCGCCTGCCACCAAAACTTCACGAAAGCGTCGCGGGACGGCAACCCAATGCCCTCATGACAACCGCGAACCATACCGGGACAGGGAGACCCACCGCATGTTGACCCGCCGCAAGCTTGCCCTCCTGACGGGCGCCGCCACCACCACCGCGCTGCTGTTCGCCGCGCTGCCGGGCTCCGCGCTGGCGCAAGGCAAGACGGTGATCGATTTCTGGCATGGCCTGCCGCAGCCGCTGGGCGGTCAGCTGGAACAGGTCGTCAAGGAGTTCAACGACAGCCAGCAGGCGGTGCAGGTCAACGCCTCCTACAAGGGCGCCTATCCCGAGACGATGCAGGCCGCCATCGCCGCCTTCCGCGCCGGCAACGCGCCGCACGTCGTCCAGATGTTCGAGGTCGGAACCGCTACCATGATGGCCGCCGGCCCGGCGGTGAAGCCGGTCTACCAGCTGATGCAGGAGACGGGGGCGGCCTTCGACGCCAATGCCTATATCCCGGCGGTGAAGGGCTACTACTCGTCCACGGACGGCAAGATGATGGCGCTGCCGTTCAACAGCTCCAGCACCATCATGTTCTACAACAAGGACGCCTTCCAGAAGGCCGGCCTCGACCCGAACAAGCCGCCGGCGACCTGGCCGGAGATGATCGAGGCGACGAAGAAGCTGAAGGCCTCGGGCTCCACCTGCCCCTTCACCACCTCCTGGCCGGTGTGGGCACAGTTCGAACAGCTGGGCGCCATCCACAACACGCCCTTCGCCAGCCAGGCCAACGGCTTCGACGGGCTGAACGCCGAGCTGAAGATCGACGCCCCGCTCTACGTCAAGCATGTGCAGACGCTGATCGACATGCAGAAGGAGGGGCTGTTCAAGTATGGCGGCCGCGACAACAAGCCGGACGCCCTGTTCCCGTCGGGCGAATGCGCGATGATCCACGGCTCGTCCGGCCTGCGCAGCCGCATCATGAAGGAGGCGACCTTCGCCTGGGGTGCCGCCCCGCTGCCCTACTGGCCGGAATTCGCCAAGGACGGCCCGAAGAACAGCATCATCGGCGGCGCCGCCTTCTGGGTCATGACCTCGCCCAAGCGCACGCCTGCCGAATACAAGGCGGTGTCGCAGTTCTTCAGCTACCTCGCCCGGCCGGAGGTCGACGCGAAGTGGCACATGGACACCGGCTATGTCCCGGTGACGATGAAGGGCTTCGAACTGACCAAGGCCCAGGGCTATTACGAGAAGAACCCCGGCGCCGACGTCCCGGCCGCCCAGCTGACCCGCACGCCGACCACCGAGAACAGCATGGGCCTGCGGCTGGGCAACCTGCCGGAAATCCGCAACATCATCCAGGAAGAGCTTGAGAAGGCCTTCCAGGGCCAGCAGGACGCCAAACAGGCGCTGGACTCCGCGGTAAAGCGCGGCAACGCCGTGCTGCGCAACTTCGAGCGCGCCAACAAGGGTTGATCGGCTGAGCGACCCCAGGATCCCCTCTCCCCCCGCTCACGCGCAAACTTCGTTTGCGCTGACGCGACAGGCGGACCTCCGGTCCGCCGAAAGCGGGGAGAGGGTTAGGGTGAGGGGGATGCGCGGCGTGGCTTTACAAGAATTGTGGCGCTTCGATCTTCCCCCAATCCACTCCATGCCTCCCCCTCACCCCGACCCTCTCCCCGGGGGGTGAGAGGGGGATAAGGCGGCCCCCAAACGTTACGCACAACCCACGAAAGACCATCCTTTGCAGCGTCGCGTGACTTTCGACAACCGGCTGCTGCCCTACCTGCTGCTCGCGCCGCAGGTGGCGGTGACGCTGGTGTTCTTCATCTGGCCGGCGGCCCAGGCGGTCTGGCAGTCGGTGCATCTGCAGGACGCCTTCGGCATCCGCAGCGAATTCGTCTGGTTCGAGAACTTCGAACATGTGCTGACCGACCCGAACTATCTCGACACGCTGAAGGTCACCGTCGTCTTCAGTGTCGCGGTGACCGTGCTGTCGATGGGCACGGCGCTGTTGCTGGCGGTGCTGGCCGATTCCAAGATCAAGGGTGCGCGCGCCTACAAGACGCTGCTGATCTGGCCTTACGCCCTGGCGCCGGCCGTCGCCGCGGTGCTGTGGATGTTCATCTTCAATCCCGACATCGGGTCCTTCGGCCGGGCGCTGAAGTCGCTGGGCTATGACTGGGACTACCGGCTGAACGGCGGGCAGGCGCTGTGGATGGTCATCATGGCCGCCAGCTGGAAGCAGGTGGCCTACAACTTCATCTTCTTCCTGGCCGGCCTGCAGGCGATCCCGCGCTCGGTGATGGAGGCGGCCGCCATCGACGGCGCCGGTCCGGTGCGGCGCTTCTGGACCATCACCTTCCCGCTCTTGTCGCCGACCACCTTCTTCCTGCTGGTGGTCGACATGGTCTATGCCTTCTTCGAGACCTTCGGCACCATCCACGCCCTGACCCAGGGCGGGCCGGGCAAGGCGACGGAGACGCTGATCTTCCGCGTCTACCATGACGGCGTGGTCAACAACGACCTCGGCGGATCGTCGGCCCAGTCGGTGATCCTGATGGTGATCGTCATCGCTCTGACGGCGGTGCAGTTCCGCTTCATCGAGCGCAAGGTCCATTACGCATGAAGCCGACCCGATTCATCGACCTCGTGCCGCACATCGTGCTGATCGTCGGCGTGCTGGTCTTCGCCTATCCGATCTATGTGACGCTGATCGGCTCCACCTGGGATTCCGGCACCATCGGCCGCGGCGGCCTGCCGCTGTGGCCGGGCGGGGAAGGGGTGGACAATTACGCCCAGGCCTGGGCGGGCGAGGCGGGGGCGCGCGCCAAATACACGCCGGTGCGCACCATGATGCTGAACAGCCTGATCATGGCGCTGGCCATCGCGCTGGGGAAGATCGCCATCTCGATCCTGTCGGCCTATGCGGTGGCGTTCTTCCGCTTCCCGCTGCGCATGGCCTTCTTCTGGCTGATCTTCATCACGCTGATGCTGCCGGTGGAGGTGCGCATCATCCCGACCTACAAGGTCGTCGCCGACCTCGGCCTGATCAACACCTATGCCGGGCTGGCGATTCCGCTCATCGCGTCGGCCACCGCGACGCTGCTGTTCCGCCAGTTCTTCCTGACCATTCCCGACGAGTTGCTGGAAGCGGCCAAGATCGACGGGGCCGGGCCGGTGCGCTTCTTCATCGACGTGGTGCTGCCGCTGTCGCGCACCAACATCGCCGCCCTGTTCGTCATCCTCTTCATCTATGGCTGGAACCAGTATCTCTGGCCGCTTCTGGTCACCAGCAGCGGTGACATGGAAACCATCGTGACCGGCATCACCAAGATGATCGGCACCGGCGAATCGGCCAACGACTGGAACCTCATCATGGCGACCACGGTGCTGGCGATGCTGCCGCCCGTGGCGGTGGTGGTGTTCATGCAGCGCTGGTTCGTCAAGGGTCTTGTGGACAGCGAAAAGTAAGACGCGGACGAAGGAAAGAAGAACAATGGCAACCGTTGAAATCCGCGACGTCCGCAAATCCTACGGGCCGGTCGAAGCGATCAAGGGCATCGACATCGCGATCCGGGACGGCGAATTCCTCGTCCTGCTGGGGCCGTCCGGCTGCGGCAAGTCCACCCTGCTGCGCATGGTCGCCGGGCTGGAGGGCATCACCGGCGGCGAGATCGCCATCGGCGGGCGCGTGGTCAACCATCTGGAACCCAAGGACCGCGACATCGCGATGGTCTTCCAGAACTACGCGCTCTACCCGCACATGACGGTCTTCGACAACATGGCCTATGGCCTGAAGATCCGCGGGATCCCCAAGACGGAGATCCGCGCCCGCGTCGACAAGGCGGCGGAAATCCTGGAGTTGGGCCGCTTTCTCGAGCGCCGGCCGAGCCAGCTGTCGGGCGGCCAGCGCCAGCGCGTCGCCATGGGCCGCGCCATCGTGCGCGAACCCGCCGCCTTCCTGTTCGACGAGCCGCTGTCCAACCTGGACGCCAAGCTGCGCACCCAGATGCGGGTGGAGATCAAGCGGCTGCAGGACCGGCTGCGCATCACCAGCCTCTACGTCACCCACGACCAGGTGGAGGCGATGACGCTTGCCGACCGCATCCTGGTGATGAACCATGGCGTCGCCGAGCAGATCGGCACGCCGCTGGAGGTCTACCAGCGCCCGGCCAGCCTGTTCGTCGCCGGCTTCATCGGCTCCCCGCCGATGAATGTTCTGGACGGCCGCATCGACGACCGCGGCGAGGCGGTGCTGCTGCCCGGCGGCCAGCGTCTCACTTTGCCGCAGCCGCGCCCGACCGACGCCGGCCGGCCGATCAAGCTGGGCATCCGCCCGGAGCATATGGCGGTCGCGGCGGACGGCTTCTCCATCGAGGTGGAACTGGTCGAGGCACTGGGGGCCGACACGGTGGTCTATGGCCGTCTGCCGGACGGCGAGACACTGCTGGTCCGCATGGCCGGCATCCCCACCGTGCGCGAGCGCGACCGGATGACAGTCGCCCCGCAGGACGGCGCCCTGCACCTGTTCGACGCGGTGACCGGCCGCCGGGTGGAGTGAGATAGACGCCGCCTACCGCCGAGTGAATCCCCTCTCCCCGGGGGGAGAGGGGGACTGTGGCACCCCTCAGAAATCCGAACAGCGTCCCTTGAACTCCCAGTCGCCGTAGCGGGTCGGCTCCGGTCCCTTCGGGCCGCCGATCTCGCCGGGCTTCTGCTCGGGACCCTTCGTCTCCGTGGTGTCCGGAGCGGTCTGGTCGGTCGCCGGTTCGGCGGCGTCCTGCTGGGGCTTGGTCGGTTCGGTCATCATGTCCATCACGAAACTGCGGGCATCTTGAACGCGGGCTCGGATCGGGCCCATATCTCGGGCAACGCTTGGAGCGGGGCGGGAAACCCCGCTTCGGCCCATCCTGAACCGATATGGCGATCATGACCAGCTATCTGAAGACCACCATTCTCCTTGCCGGCCTGACGGCGATCTTCATGGCGGTCGGCTTCCTGCTGGGCGGCAAGACCGGCCTGATCGTCGCCTTCGTCGTCGCGCTGGGCATGAACCTGTTCAGCTACTGGAATTCCGGCGACATGGTGCTGTCGATGTACGGCGCCCGCGAGGTCGACGGCTATTCGGCACCGGAGTTCCACGGCATCGTCGCCCGGCTGGCGGAACGCGCCGGCCTGCCGATGCCGCGCGTCTACATCATCCAGAACGACCAGCCCAACGCGTTTGCCACCGGCCGCGATCCGGAGCATGCGGCGGTCGCCGCCACCACCGGCCTGCTGCAGCGCCTGACGCCGGAGGAAATCGCCGGCGTGATGGCGCATGAGCTGGCCCATGTGAAGAACCGCGACACGCTGATCATGACGATCACCGCGACCATCGCCGGTGCGGTGTCGATGCTCGGCAATTTCGGCCTGTTCTTCGGCGCTTCCAACAGCGACGAGCGCGGCGGCAACCCGCTGGGCATGGTGGGGGCGATCCTGGCCGCCATCCTCGCTCCCATCGCCGCCACTCTGGTGCAGATGGCGATCAGCCGGACCCGTGAGTTCGAGGCCGACCGCATCGGCGCCGAGATCTGCGGCCGTCCCAACTGGCTGGCCGACGCGCTGACCAACATCCACAACAGCGCCAACCACATCCCCAATTATCAGGCGGAGGCGCACCCGGCGACCGCCCACCTGTTCATCGCCAACCCCCTCAGCGGCGCCAGCATGGCCAGCCTGTTCTCCACCCACCCCGACATGGGCGAGCGGGTGGCGCGGCTGCGCGCGATGGCGGCCCAGACCGGCGGCTTCGGGAGTGGCGGTTTTGGTGGCGGCTTCGGTGGTGGCCACACCCCGCCGCGGGATGGCCGCTCGCCCTGGGGCGCACCGCCGCAGGGTAGCGGCCAGGGCGGCTTCATGCCGCAGAACCGCCGCGGTCCCTGGGGCTGATCTCCGAAGCGGCCGCTGTTAAAGGATTGCGCGCCGGACGGGTGGACGACTAACCTTCCGGCCAGTGCTCAACCAAGACGGCCGCCAGGGGAAGCTTCCATGTCCGAAGTCGCGAAATACCGCCTTGTCACCCGTTCCGATTTCGATGGGCTGGTCTGCGCCGTCCTGCTGAAAGATCTGGGCATCCTCGACGAGATCAAGTTCGTCCATCCCAAGGACATGCAGGACGGCAAGATCGAGATCACCGGCCGCGACATCACCACCAACCTGCCTTACGTCGAGGGCGCCCATCTGGTGTTCGACCATCATCTGTCGGAGACCATGCGCGTCGGCGAGAAGGCGAACCACATCATCGACCCCAAGGCGCCCTCCGCCGCCCGTGTCGTCTATGACTATTACGGTGGGAAGGAGCGCTTCCCCAGCATCTCCGACGAGATGATGGCGGCGGTCGATCAGGCCGACTCGGCGCAGTACCAGCGCGAGGACATCCTCAACCCCACCGGCTGGACCCTGCTGAACTTCATCATGGACGCGCGCACCGGTCTCGGCCGCTTCCGCGAGTTCCGGGTGTCGAACTACCAGCTGATGATGGACCTGATCGACTACTGCCGCAGCCACAGTATCGAGCAGATCCTGGAACTGCCCGACGTGAAGGAGCGGGTGGAGCTCTACACCCAGCATGCCGAGCTGTTCGTCGACCAGCTGAAGCGCTGCGCCACCGTCCGCGGCAACGTCGTCGTGCTCGACCTCCGCAAGGAGGAGACGATCTATGCCGGCAACCGTTTCATGATCTACGCGCTGTTCCCCGACACCAACGTGTCGATCCATGTGCTGTGGGGCCTGAAGCAGCAGAACACCGTGCTGGCCTGTGGCAAGTCGATCCTGAACCGCAGCTCCAAGACCGACATCGGCCCGCTGATGCTGCAATATGGCGGCGGCGGCCATCAGGCGGCCGGCACCTGCCAGGTCGACAACGACCGTGCCGAAGAGGTACTTGAGGCCATCGTCGCCCGCATGCGGGCGGACGGCTGACACCTCACCGACCGGGTCCTGAGCGATTGAGCGCCTTTCCTCCCTTCCCCGACGGCACCCTGTTCGACGCCGGCTGGCTGTCCGCCCTGTCCGACGAGGTGCCGCGGGCCGAGGCGCTCGACCGCGCCCGCCCGGTGGTTGCCGACGCCATCGCCCACACCGGCGCGGCCGGGGCGGCGGCTCTGGCCCGCATCGACGCGCTGGTGGCCGGGGCGGTGCTCGACGCCATTCCGGCTCTGCTGGCGGCCGAGACCGATGAGTTGCCGGAGGCCGCCGCGACGGCGGAACGCTCCATCCACGACCTGATGAGCCGCGTTGCCTACAAGCGGCGGGAACTGATGCCGCTGTTCCCGGAGCTGATCGAGCGGGTCGCCGCCGTCCATGCCGCGGCGGTGCAGGCCTGCGGCAATGCCCGCTGGCGCTTGATGGCGGCGCGCGCCCGGACGCAGCCGGGCCGGCCGTCCAGCCCGATCCAGGGGTCCGGCACCCGCTATGTGAAAAGCGACCGTTTCGACGCCCGCGCCGTCGAAAGCCTGCCCGCCATCGACCGCACCCGCGCCGACCGCATCCTGAAACGGCTGGGCGAGGCCCCGGTGCCGGACGAGTTGGAGCTTCGCCCGCTGGATGACGGCGACGATCTCTGGACCATCAAGGCCGGCGGGACCAGCCGCTTCATCCTGCGGGTCGAGCGCGACCGGCGGGGGCCGTTCTACATGGTGGAGGATGTCGGGCCGCAGGCGGCCGGGCAAATCACCGTCTAAATCCCCGCCACGCCCCACAGCAGCAGCGCCACCAGCCCGACCAGCAGCAAGGCGGCAACGGCCGATAGAGCGAGCGCTCGCCCGATGTCGGCGGGGGTGACGCGGGCTCGGCCGTCGCCGATCCAGCTTTCGGTGATGACGACGCCGCCGTCGCGGTGCGGGCCGCCCAGCGCGAGGCCCAGCGCGCCCGCCATCGCTGCAATCGGCCAGCCCATGTTCAGCGACGGATGCTTGCGTGCGTCGCTGCGCAGCGTGCGGAAGGCGCCGCTGGCCTTGGCGGTGCCGATGAAGGGGGCGGCGAGCGCCAGCAGCAGGCCGGCCAGCCGGGCGGGCAGGGCATTCAGTGCATCGTCCAGCGTCGCCGCAGTCGATCCGAAGCGGCCATGGCGGACGCCGGGGCTGCCGAGTGCCGCGTCGGCGCCGTCCATCGCGGTCCAGACGAACAGGCCCGGCACGCCGAGCAGGGCATAGGCGAAGACCGGCGCCACCAGCTTGCGATTGAAGGCACGGGCCGCAGCTTCCACCGCCGCGCGGGCGATGCCGTGCTCGTCCAGGCCATAGACATGGCGGCGGGTCAGCGACTGGATCGCCTCCTGTCCGGGCACCACGCCGCCGCTCTCCAGCGCGCGGCGCACCGCCCGCACGCGGGTCCAGGCCGCCCGCCCGCGCAGGCCGCAGAGCAGGGCCAGCAGTTCCAGCATCCAGCCGCGGCCGATGGAGCCGACCCATTCGACCGCCAGCCCCGCCGCCACGGCGACGAGCAGCAGCGCCAGCACCACCAGCGCCCCGCGGAACAGCTGCGCCGAGGCGCCGCGCTCCGCCCGGTTCAGCCGGGCATCGGCCGCGTTGCAGAAGCGACGCGACAGCCCCGCCGGGTCGGGCAGGATGCGGTCCAGCCAATCGCCGAACAGCGCGTCGATTCCCAGCGCCAGCAGCAGAAGCAGCAGCGGGCCGGGACCGCCGAATGCCGAACCGAACATGGCGTCTCCGCGACTAGATGATGTGCATCAGCGCGCGCCGGCTTGGCGCAGCAGGGTGCCGACGCGGGCGTTGCGGCTTTCCTGCGCCCAGTTCAGCGCGGTGCGGCCGGTGAAGTCGGAGCGGTCGACCTTGGCGCCGGCCTTCAGCAGCCGCTCCACCACGTCGGCGCGTCCGGCGCGAGCGGCGACCATCAGCGGGGTCATGCCTTCGCGGTTTTCCATATCGACCTTGGCGCCCTTCTTCAGCAGCAGGTCGATCAGCTCCGGGTTGCCGCTTTCGGCCGCGGCCAGCAGCGGGGTGTTGCCGGCCTTGTCGGCGCGGTTGACGTTGGCGCCGCTGTCCAGCAGCAGGCCGGCCATCGCCGGGCTGGACCGGTCCACCGCCGCCAGCAGCGCGGTCTTGCCGTGGATATCGGCCTGGTTGGGATTCTCGCCCCGCAACAGGGCGCCCTTCACCTTGGCAACGTCGCCATCGTTGACCGCCTGCATCAGTCCGGTGTCCTGGAACAGGCTGATCTGGGCGAGCGCCGGAGCGGCGGAGCCGGCGGACAGGCCGGCGGCGAAGAGGGTGGCGAGCAGGAGCCGCTTCATGGCGGGGTCCTTCCTTGACAGCAGGGGTGCCGGATACTAGCCAAAAGACGGGCGCCTTTGCCAGAACGGCCTTGCCTTGCCGGCGAATGGGTCGCATCCGCGCCGCATCCGCCTGGGGAACCGCCATGCTCCGCAACCCGCTTGCCCGTCACATCGCGCTTTTCCTGTTGGTGAAGGCCGTGCTGATCGGGCTCGGCCTCTGGTGGTTCCTGAGTGCCATGCCGGAGCCGCGCGGTGCCGTGCCGCCGCCCGCCGCGGCTGCCCGCTCCTGATCGAACGGCTCATCGGACGCCCTGGCAAAAGCATGGGCGGAACCTTGGCCCCGCTTTGCGGTTGGATCCGGATTGTACGGACATCCTGCGAAGCGAAGGGGTGGAGGCATGATCGAGAGCCGCGACCAGAACCCGACCACAATCGATTCCAGCGCCTGGACCGGAGACAGCGGAGGGACGACGGACGCCACGGTGCGAGAGGCGGTGGCGATTCTCGACAGCCGCGAGTCCCTGCAGAAGGCCATCGACGACCTGACGCTGGCCGGTTTCCAGCGCCATGAGCTGAGCCTGCTGGCCAATGACGAGACGATCCGCGAGCGGCTGGGCAGCGTGCCGGGCGACGTCGGCAGCCTTGCCCACGATCCCGACGCCCCGCGGCAGGCCTACATCTCGCCGGAGGACATCGGCAGCGGCCAGGGTGCCGCCGTCGGCTTCCCCGCCTATGTCGGCGCCATCATCGCCACCGGCGCCATCCTTGCCACCGGCGGAACCGCGCTTGCCGCCGCCGCGGCTGCGGCTGCCGCCGGGGTGGGCAGCGGGGCCGCCGGCTCCTTCCTGTCGCAATGGATCACCGACAAGCGCAACGAGCCAATGCTGCAGCATCTCGACAAGGGCGGCATCCTGCTGTGGGTCAATGTCGGCGACGCCGCCCGCGAACGCATCGCGCTGGAGGTGCTGAACCGCCACGCCATCCACCCGGCCGAAGTCCACGACGTGCGGCAGACCGGGTCGACGTAAGCATGGGAGTCCTCACCCCCGCCGGCCGCGGCGGACCAGGGCCTCGGGGGTGAAGTCCTCCGGCTTGAGCGGCGCGTCGAACTGCGGCGGCGGCAGGCCGTTGTCCATGCCGCGGGCGACATAGCGGTCGGCGGTCAGGTCGAAGGCGAACTCCACCGTCGGGACCAGGACCGGGACCTGCCAATGCGGGATCGGATGCGCCTCGGCGTAGCGCAGAAGCTCGCCCTTGCCGTTGTAATGCTCCGACGCCAGGATCTGCCAGCTGTCCTCGTCCAGGTAATAGGTGCGGTCGGGCAGGGCGTGCTGGAAATTCGGCTTCAGCCTTGCGTCCACCACCCAGACCCGATGCATCTCGTACCGCAGGAATTGCGGGTTGGGATGGCCCGGCCACAGGATATCCCGCGCCGTCAGGCCGGGGTTGGTCAACCGTTGGGCGTTGTAGGGCATGTACATTTCGCGCCGCGTCACCAGCGTGAAGTCGAAGCGGTCCAGCGCGCCGCTGAACATGTCCAGCATGTCGGCGGTGCAGATGCCGCCCGTCACCGGGTCCGGCGTGTCATAGGCGAAGTCGGGCGCCCGCACCACCCGGCCGCGTTCGCCCTCTCGCGCCCAGGCGCGGGTCCGCGCGGCGATGGGGTCGAGCGTCGACTGGACGATCAGGCTGTTTCCCGCCTGCTCGCGGGGTTCCAGGACGGTGCGGCGGTAGAGCAGCGGCGGTGCCGTGGCATCCCCGGCGGCGTAGGGAGAGAGGAAATCCTCGCGCAGCCGGGTTCCGGACCGCGAGCCGTCGCCGGACTGGACCATGGTCAGGCTGGTGCGCGTCACCCGCTCGCCGCGCCAGCGCAGCTTGTGGTTCCACATCGCCTGCAGCCCGTTGGTGGGGATAGGGAAGGGCACGCCGACGGCGGCATCGCGCAGGATCAGGCCGTTCGCCCCCAGCGAGGCCCGGTCGGCGTTCGCCATCGACGCGTCATAGATGCGCTGCGGAGCGGCGGCGCTGCGGCGGCAGGGGAACAGCGCCAGCTCGAAGCTTTCCGGGTATTTTTCCAGCAGCGCCTGTTGCCCGGCGGTCAGCCGGATCTTGTAGCGCTCCACATCGGCGGCGCCGACGGTGAACCAGCGGACATCCTCGATATAGGGATCGGGGGAGGGGCGATCGGGCACATAGCCGCGCGGCGCCTGGGTCAGCCCGCCGGTCCAGGGCGGGATCGCCCGCGTGCGGTTGCCGGCGCGCACCGCCCCGAAGGGTGTCAGTTCCTCGCCCAGCCGCGGCACGCCGACATCCGCAGGGGCCTCTTGGGCGGTTGTATCCTGGGCCCGCACCGGCGACGCCGCCGTCGCCACCGTGGCGCCCAGCAGAAGGCCCAGCGCCTCCCGCCGGCTGGGATGGCAGGTGACCGGATCGTTCATCGTGCCGAACTCTCCGCTTCGGCCAGTTCCTTGCCGATGGCCTCGCAGGTGGCCGCGAAGCTGGCGCGCAGCCGGTCGGCCGCCTCCGCCAGCTGGGAAAGCGGCGCGCCCTCCGCGGCGGCCTGTTCCAGGACACGGGCGGCCTCCGCCAGCGGCTTGGCGCCGGCATTGCGCGAGGAGCCTTTCAGATTGTGGGCGCAGGCCCGCACCCGGTCGCGATCGCCCTTGCCCAGCGCCGTATCCAGATCGGCGACGATCCCGCGGCCGATGGTGACGAAGTCGTCGAGCAGTTCCGCCAGCATCGCCGCATCGCCGCCGCACAGCGCCCGCAGGCTGCCGAGCTCGATCAGTGCGTCACCGTTGGCCGGCGGCGGTGCAGGCGGTGGCGGTGCAGGCGGTGGCGGAACGCTTTCCTCCGCATCGGGCGAAACCGGTGCCGGCGGCATCCAGCGGGCGAGGGCGACGGCCAGTTGCGACAGCTCCAGCGGTTTGCTCAGCACATCGTCCATGCCGGCGGCGCGGTAGCTCTCGACGTCGGCGGGGGCGGCGTTGGCAGTGATCGCGACGATCGGCAGGCGGGCGCCCAAGCCGGAATTGCCGATATCCGCTTCGGCGGCGCGGATGCGCCGGGTCAGCTCGAAACCGTCGATCTCCGGCATCTGGACGTCGGTGAGCAGCAGGGCGTAGCGGCGCCGGCCCTGGCGCATGGCGTCCAGGGCGGCCAGCGCCTCCGCTCCGCCCGGCGCCATCTCCGCGGCATAGCCCAGCGCCTGCAGCTGCATCAGCAGAACCTTGCGGTTCACCGGATTGTCTTCCGCCACCAGGATCAGGCGCCCCTGGGCCATCGCCTCCTCCTGACTGGGCGCGGCGGGCGCGGAAGGTTGCGTGGTGCCGGTGCGGCGGCCGGCGGCGGGTGTGGCAGGGGCAGCCTCAGGGGAGCAGGCAGGGGCGGCGGGCAGGGGAACCGGCCGCCCGGCGGCGGCGGCCACCGCGCGCAGCAGCACCAGCCGGCGTATCGGGCGGCTCAGCACCACTGTGCCGGGCTCGGCGCCCCGCGTGCCGGGACGGGAGGTGGCGGACGCCTCTCCCCCCGTTTCGTGGCAGAGCAGGACCACCGGCGGCCGGGGTTCGCCGCTGCGGCGGCCGAACTCGTCGGGTGCGCAGGCCGCGGCGGGAACATGCAGCGCCTCGTCGATGGTGACGACGCCGACGGCGCATCCCGCCTCCCGCGCGATGCGGGCCTGGGTCGCCAGTTCGGGTGGGGAGGCGGCGGGCAGCACGCGGGCGCCGGCCTGTTCCAGATAGCGGGCGAGAAAGCCGCGCTCGGTGTCGTCGGGCACGCCCAGCAGCACCGTCAGGCCATCCAGTCCGATGGTGTCGCTGCCGTTCTCCGCCGGGGCGGGTGCCGCCGTGCGGGCCAGCGGCAGGCGCAGCCAGAAGGTGGAGCCGGCGCCGGGCTCGCTTTCCACACCGATCTCGCCGCCCATCAGCGCCGCCAGCCGGCGGCTGATCGACAGCCCCAGTCCGGTGCCGCCGAAGCGCCGGGTGGTCGAGCTTTCCGCCTGGGTGAAAGGCTGGAACAGGCGCTGGCAGGTGGATTCGGCAATGCCGATCCCGGTGTCGCAGACGGCGATGCGCAGCAGCGGCTCGGCGTCGCCGTCCGATGTAGCGGTCTCCAGCTCCGCGCGCAGGACGACGCGGCCGGTCTCGGTGAACTTGATGGCGTTGCCGGCGAGGTTGAACAGGATCTGGCGCAGCCGCACCGGATCGCCCAGCAATGCCTGCGGAATTGCCGGGTCGACATAGGTCAGCAGCGCCAGCCCCTTCGCCCCGGCGGCGGGCGCCAGCGTTTCCGCCACCCCTTCGACCAGTGCCGGGACCGACAGCGGAACCCGCTCCAGATCCATCTTTCCCGCTTCGATCTTGGAGAAATCCAGGATGTCGTCGATGATCCGCAACAGCGCGCTGGCCGATTCGCGCATGGTGGCGACGGTGTCGCGCTGGTGCTCGTCCAGGTCCGTCCGTTCCAGCAGGCCGAGCATGCCGAGCACCCCGTTCATCGGCGTGCGGATCTCGTGGCTCATGGTGGCGAGGAAGGCCGACTTGGCCTTGGTCGCCTCCTCCGCCTGCTCGCGGCTTTCGCGCAGCTCGCGCGTGCGTTCCGCCACGCGGGTTTCGATGGATTGGATCTGGTCGAAGGCGCGCAGCGCCGCGATCACGGCGGTGAACAGGCTTTCCGCCGACAGGTCGGCCTTCGGCTTGTAGTCGTTGATGTCGTAGTCGACGATCACGTCGCGCTGCGGCGCCTGTCCCGGCTGGCCGGTGCGCAGGATGATGCGGACGTCGCGGTTGCCCAGGTCGTCCCTGATCCAGCGGACCAGCTTCAGGCCGGAATCATCCTCCTCCATCACCACGTCCAGCAGGATCACCGAGATGTCGCGGCGGTGTTCCAGCACTGCGCGGGCATCCGCCGCGGTGAAGCAGCTGACGAGCTCCAGCCGCCGCCGCTGGAAGGCGACGTCGGCCAGCAGCAGGCCGGTCATCGAATGGACGTCCGATTCGTCGTCCACCACCAGGATGGTCCAGGGCGGGGCGGCCGGGTCATGCGCCGGCGCCCGCTCGACCGCCGTGGCGCCGGAGCGATCCGAAAGGCCCTCCGCCTCCTCGTCGGCGAACAGGATCTCGTCGTCGTCAAAGGCGGCGCCGGTGCTCATGCGGGGTCGGTCTCCAGCGGGACGGGCGTCGGAAGGTGGGACGGCTGCGGCTGCGCCGGGGGGTGCGCGGCCGGCTGCGGGTTGGCGGCGGTCCGCGGAATGCGCAGGGTGAAGGTAGTTCCATCGCCGGGAACGCTGTCAACCGAGATCCGCCCGCCGAGCGACTGGGTGACGAGGTTGAAGACGATGTGCAGCCCCAGCCCGCTGCCGCCCGACCCGCGCCGGGTGGTGAAGAAGGGCTCGAACACCTTGGGCAGATTTTCCGCCGGAATGCCGACGCCGTCGTCGGCGAAGCGGATCTCCACCTCGTCGTCCGGTATCTCGTCGACGTCGATCACCATGTGCCCCTTGCTGTCGACCGGGAAGGCATGGGTCAGGGCGTTCATCACCAGATTGGTCACCACCTGGCTGAGCGCGCCGGGGAAGCTGTCCATCAGGATGCCGGGCGAACAGGCGATGGCGACGCGGTGGCGGCTCTTGCGCAGGGTGGGGCCGAGCGAGGTCACCACCTCCTCCAGATAGGCCAGCAGGTCGAAGCGGCGCCGCTCCTCGCTGGTCTGGTCGACGGCGACCCGCTTGAAGCTCTGGATCAGTTCGGCGGCGCGGGTCAGATTCTGCTCGATCAGGCGGGAGGATTCGCTGGCGGTGGCCACATAGGCGGCCAGCTCGGACTTCTTCATCGTCCCGCGCTCGAACGCCTCGGCCAGGGAGCCGGTCCGTCCCGACAGATGGGTGGCGCAGCCGAAGGCGATGCCGATGGGCGTGTTGATCTCGTGCGCCACGCCAGCGACCAGCAGGGCGAGCGAGGCCATCTTCTCCGCCTGGACCAGATTGGCCTGGGTCTCCTTCAGGTCGGCATAGGCGCGCTCCAGCTCCTGCATGGCGTTGAAGATTTCCTCGGCCGACCGCGCCTCCACCGTCACGTCGGTCAGGGTGCGGACGAAACCGCCCTCCGGCAGCGGGTTGGTGCGCACCTCCACGATGCGGCCGTCGGGGCGGCGGCGCTTGAAGGTGAAGGGCTGGTCGATGGTGCCGGCCGGCTCGTCGAGTCGCCCGCCGGGGCCGCCGCCGGAACCACCGCCGGGACTGCCGTCGAGCCCGCCGATTCCGTAGCTCAGATACAGGTCGGGGTCGTCGCCCATCTCGCCGAATTCGCCCTGGCGGCGCTGAAGGGCGACCACGTCGGCGAAGCGCGGACTGCCGGCCAGCACGTCCGGCGGGATGTTCAGCAGTTCCGCCGCGCGGCTGTTCGCCATCACCACGCGCCCGTCGCCGTCGACCTTGAGGATGCCCTGGTCGGTGTTGTCCAGCGTGACCTGCAGGACGTTGCGCTCATGCGCCAGGTCCAGCTCCGCCCGCACCCGTTCGGTGACGTCGGACATGGTGCCGGTCAGCCGCCGGGCGCGGCCGTCGGGATCGCGCTGTGCGGTGGCGCGATCCTCGATCCAGGCCCAGCGGCCATCGCGCCGGCGCATCCGGTAGACCGCGGTGTAGGCCATGGCCCGGTCGCGCAACCGGCGCCGCGAATCGGCCATCACCCGTTCCGCCTCGTCCGGATGCAACAGCGAGGCCCAGGTCTCCGTCGTCATGGTCAGCTCGTTCGGCCCGTAGCCGAGCAGGGCGGGGAACTCCTTCGACCACCAATACAGCCCGGTCCGCAGGTCGTAATCCCAGACCGAGGAGCGCGTGGCGGTGATGGCCAGTGCCAGCCGCTGCTCGCTCTTGCGCAGGGCGGCTTCCTCCTGGCCCAGCCGGGCGAGCATGGCGTTGTGCGCCTGGATCACCCGGCCGAGCTCGTCCGAGGCGCGCCAATCCACCGGCTGCAGCCCGCCGCCGCGTTCCGATTCCAGGATGGAGGCGATCAGCCGCCGAAGCGGCCGTCCCACCGTCAGCCGAAGCGCCGCCAGCGCCGCCGCGATGGTGCCGGCCAGCATCAGCAGAAGGAGGACCGCGGTGTTCACCACCTCCTGCCGCAACTGTTCGCGCGCGACCTTGTGATTGTAGTGCAGGGTGATGGTGCCGACCTGGAGGTTCTGTACCCGGATCGGGCGCCGTTCGATGTCGGCGTCGCCGCTCAACGGGCAGCTCGGCCCCGGCCAGGCGAACAGCCCGTCGGCCAGATCGTCCGTCACCTCGACGCAGACCAGCTCGCGGTTGGCGCCGATGGCCTGGATCACGTTGCGGATCGCCTGGACGTCGAAGGTCCACAGGTTGTTGGACAAGGCCGCCGCATTGATGTCGGCGATGGTCGCCACCTTGGCCCGCAGGGCCGCCTGCAGATCCTGGTAGCGGTCGTAGAAGAACAGGGCTGAGAACAGCGAGACGGTGACCACCAGGCTGGGCACCAGGATCAGCAGGAATTTTGCCGATACCGCCGGCACGCGCCGCCACGCCTCAGCGATCCTGGTCATGCACTGCCGTTCCGGACGTTCGTTTGTGCGGCACGCAGCGCGCGTGCGCCCATCCAGACGTTCTACCCCGTTGCGGACAGCGCGTCCATGGGGGTGAATCCGGGGGCATCGCGCAGGGAAAAGTGTCGCGCAAGGGTGAAAGGCGCCGTCCGGACGGCATCCGAGCTTGAGGGGAAGCCCGGCCTTGCACTACTGTGCATAGGCAAATGTCGGGTGTTTCGCGCGCATTCGTATGAGGGCTGTCAGGGCTGCACGCGCAGGGCCGGTCAGCGACCGATGGGTGAGGGAAAGTTATGGAATTCAAGACGATCAGAACCGAAGCGGTGCCCGAGATCCGGCTGTCCGGACGGATGGAGTTCACCGACCACGACCGTCTGGTCGAAATCGTGACCGAGCTCAACGAATTGCGGGCCAGCCGGGTCGTGCTCGACCTGTCGCAGCTTGAGTTCATCGACTCCGCCGGTCTCGGCATGCTGCTGATCCTGCAGGAAGAGGCCGAGAGCCGGAACACCAAGCTGATCGTCCGCGGGGCGGCCGGCGATGTGAGGCGGTCGATCGAGCTCGCCCGCCTGTCCGAGATCATCACCTTCGAACATTGAACATCCGGCAGCCGGTCTCCAGCGGCCGGCAGCACAGGTCCCTTGCACTGGGGAGATTGCCGCCATGGACGCCGTCCTTCCCGACAGCCCGGCCGAACCGGCGCTCCGTGCCTTCAGCGTGCTGCGCAACCGCGTGCCGGCGGACATGGCCGCCCGGATCTTCTCCCGCTTCGACGGCACCGGGGTCGGGACCGAAGGCCTGCCTGCCGACGCGGAGGCCGCCTGTCCGGCGGTGGAGGCCCAGCTGCTGGAACGGGCGGACCGCGACCGGCTGCGCGCTGCCTTCGATCGCAGCCCCTTTCTGACGGTCGAGCTGGGGGAGGGAACCGACGAGTGCGCGGCCCTGCTGGACGACTGGTCGGGGGCGCCGGCGGCGGAGCATCCGCGCCTGCCCGGATTCTACCTGTCGCTGACCACCGGCAGCGCCTATGGCCTGCAATGCCCGGTCCTGGTCTGCGACGAACTGGTGCGGCGCGGGGCGCTCGATCCGCAACGCCGTTCCAACGTGGAGCTCTGCCTGCACGAAGCCGTCGCCAACGCCATCGTCCACGGCAACCTGGGCCTGTCGAGCGCGGTGAAGGGCGAGCCCGGCGGCTATCGCCGCTTCGGCGAGATGATGCGCGACCGGCTGGGCGACCCTGCCGTGGTGCGGCGGCGGCTGGACATCTTCTGCCGCTGGACCGATCACAGCATCGCCATCGCCGTGGTCGACCAGGGCGGCGGCTTCGACACCGAACTGGCCCCGGCGATCACCGGCAACAAGGCGCGGTCGGGCCGCGGCTTCGTCTTCATGCGCACGCTGGCTTCCCGCGTGACGGTGACCGACGGCGGGCGCTGCACCGTCCTGCAGTTCGACCGCTGACGGAGGACGCATGCCCGTGCCTGCCCTGTCTCTGTCGGATTGCCGCGTCCTGATCGTCGACGACAACGAATTCAACCGCAAATCGCTCGCCCTGGTGATCCGCCGCGCCGGCATCACCGACATCGCCTTCGCCGAGAACGGGCGCGAAGGGCTGGCGGCGGTCGACCGCTTCCGCCCCGACCTCGTGCTGCTCGACGTCGACATGCCGGTGATGAACGGCTGGGAGATGTGCGAGGCGTTGCGCCGCAACGCGACGCATGAGGAGCTGCCGGTGCTGTTCCAGACCGCGCTGGACAGCGACGAGGAGCAGGTGCGCTGTTTCGAGGCGGGCGGCAGCGATTTCATCTCCAAGCCGATCAAGCCCGGCGAATGCGTCGCCCGCGTCCGCCATCAGTTGGAGAAGCGCAAGCTGTTCAACGATCTCGCCGCCTTCCGCGAGCGGGTCCAGCGCGAGCTGTCGCACGCCCGCGCCATGCAGACCTCGCTTCTGCCGGAAAAGCGGCGGCTGGCCGAGGTGGCCGACCGCTATGGCCTGACCCTGGACGCCCATTTCGAGACCTCGTCGGAACTGGGCGGCGATTTCTGGGGGCTCTATCCGCTGGGCGACCGGCGGCTCGGGCTTCTGATCGTCGATTTCGCCGGGCACGGCATCACCGCGGCGATCAACACCTTCCGTCTGCACACGCTGATCGACCGCTTTCCCATGCACCATGTGGCGCCGTCGCAATGGCTGGCGCAGCTGAACGCCGCGCTGAAGGACGTGCTGCCGACCGGACAGTTCGCCACCGCCTTCTTCGGCATCCTCGACCTTGCCACCGACACCTTGACCTTCGCGGCGGCGGGCTCGCCCAACCCGGTGCTGGGCACGCCGGCCAGCACGAAGGGCGATGGGCCGGACATCCGGCTGCTCGATTCGGCCGGTCTGGTGCTGGGCGCCTCGCGCCGGGCACACTATGTCGACCGCAGCTTGCGCCTGCCGCGTGGCGGCTTCCTGTTCCTCTACAGCGACGCGCTGATCGAATGCGGCGGCGACGAACACGGCCCGCTGGGGCAGGACGCCGTGCCCGATTTCGTTCGCGAGGCGCTGGCCAAGGATCGTGCACACCCGCTCGGCCCGATGATGGACAGCTTCTATGCCCGCACCCGCCTGCCTCTGCGCGACGACCTGACCGCGGTGTGGGTCGCGAGAAGAGCGTGAAAGGGGCGGGGGTAAGGGGTCAGGGCGCGAACTGCTCCTTCAGGATGCGTTCCTCGAAATTCAGCTCGGGGTCGAACAGCAGGGTCAGTCCGACCTCGCGGCATTCCTGAACCTCGACCTGCAGGACCTCGCGCACCTCGGTGAAGTCGGCGACGGCGCTGACCGGGCGCTTCACCTCTTCCAGAACGTCGAAGGTGATCCGGGCGGCATGGGGCAGCAGGGCGCCGCGCCAGCGCCGCGGGCGGAAGGCGCTGATCGGGGTCAGGGCCAGCACGCCGGCATTCAGGGGAACGATGGGGCCGTGGGCTGACAAATTATAGGCGGTGCTGCCGGCCGGCGTCGCCACCAGGGCGCCGTCGCAGATCAGCTCCGGCAGCCGGACCACCCCGTCGATGGTGATGCGCAGCTTGGCCGCCTGCCGCGTCTCGCGCAGGAGCGACACCTCGTTGATGCCCAGCGCCTCCACCCGCTCGCCATTCATCCTGGTGGCGATCATGCGCAGCGGGTGCAGGCGGACATGCTGCGATGCCACGATGCGCTCCGCCAAATCCTCCTCGCGATAGGCGTTCAGCAGGAAGCCGACCGACCCGCGGTTCATGCCATAGACCGGAGTCGGCCGCTCGCGGTCGCGGGTGAGCGCCCGGTGCAGCGTTTCCAGCAGGAAGCCATCGCCCCCCAGCGCCACGATCACGTCGGCCTCGTCCGGCATGGCGTTGCCGTAGCGGTGGACCAGCCGGGTACGGGCGGCGCGTGCCTCATCCGTGTCGGCGCAGGCGAAGGCGATGCGCAGCGCGTCGGGCGCGGGCAGCAAGGGCGCCTGCGCGTCCGCGGACTGCTGGGCGGCTGACGGCATGGCGGCGGGCTGCTTGGCGGCGGGATCGGTCATGCGGCCGACCATAGCGCAGTCCGGCGTTCGCGCAAAAGTATCGCGCGGTGACGAGACGATGCAAAAGAGCGCATCCGCCGGGAGGACAACAAAAAGGGGGCCGCGGACGGCCCCCCTTTTTCACGATATGGAACGGGGTGGTCGGGTTACTCGACCATCTCCGACACCATTTCCTCGTCGTCGTCGCCGGACGTACGCTTCGGCCGGTTGCCCTCGGCATACTCGAAGGCCGGCTTGTCGTCCTTCACGGTGACCTTGACCAGACCGCCCTTGCTGAGCTTGCCGAACAGCAGCTCTTCCGCCAGCGGCTTCTTGATGTACTCCTGGATCACGCGGCCAAGCGGACGGGCGCCATAGAGCGGGTCGTAGCCCTTCTTGCCCAGCCACTCGCGCGCCTCTTCGTTCAGCTCGATGGACACGCCGCGGTCTTCCAGCTGCGCTTCCATCTGCATGATGAACTTGTCGACGACGCGGTTGATGACCTCCTGCGTCAGCGGCGCGAACGGGATGATCGCGTCGAGACGGTTGCGGAACTCCGGCGTGAACATCTTCTCGACCGCTTCGATATCCTCGCCGACCCGGCGGTCACGCTCGAAGCCGATGGCGGGCTTGGCCATGTCGGCGGCCCCGGCGTTCGAGGTCATGATCAGGATGACGTTGCGGAAATCGACGATCTTGCCGTTGTGGTCGGTCAGCTTGCCGTGGTCCATGATCTGCAACAGGATGTTGAACAGATCCGGGTGGGCCTTCTCGATCTCGTCCAGCAGCAGGACGCAGTGCGGGTGCTGGTCGATGGCGTCGGTCAGCATGCCGCCCTGGTCGAAGCCGACATAGCCCGGAGGGGCGCCGATCAGGCGCGACACCGTGTGCCGCTCCATATACTCCGACATGTCGAAGCGGGTCAGCTCGATGCCGAGCGTCATAGCGAGCTGGCGGGCCACCTCGGTCTTGCCGACACCGGTCGGGCCGGTGAACAGGTAGTTGCCGATGGGCTTCTCCGGCTCGCGCAGGCCGGCCCTGGCCAGCTTGATGGCGGAGACCAGCGCGTCGATCGCCTTGTTCTGGCCGAAGACCATGGTCTTCAGGTCGCGCTCCAGGTTCAGCAGCGTTTCCTTGTCGTCGCGGCTGACCGACTTCGGCGGGATGCGGGCGATCTTGGCGACCACTGCCTCCACGTCCTTCACGCCGATCTTCTTGCGGCGCTTGTTCTCCGGCAGAAGCATCTGCGCCGCACCGACCTCGTCGATGATGTCGATGGCTTTGTCGGGCAGCTTGCGGTCGCCGATATACTTGGCCGACAGCTCCACCGCGACGCGGATGGCGTCGTTGGTGTAGGTGACCTTGTGGTGCTTCTCGTAGTACGGCTTCAGGCCCTGCAGGATCTTCACCGCATCCTCGACCGACGGCTCGTTGACGTCGATCTTCTGGAAGCGGCGGACCAGCGCCCGGTCCTTCTCGAAGTAGCTGCGGTACTCCTTGTAGGTGGTCGACCCGATACAACGCAGCGAACCGGAGGCCAGTGCGGGCTTCAGCAGGTTCGAGGCATCCATCGCACCGCCCGAGGTGGCGCCGGCGCCGATCACCGTGTGGATCTCGTCGATGAAGAGGATGGCCCCCTCCGTCGCCTCGAGTTCCGACACGACGGCCTTCAGCCGCTCCTCGAAATCGCCGCGGTAACGCGTGCCGGCCAGCAGCGAGCCCATGTCGAGCGCGAAGATGGTGGCGTTCCGCAGCACCTCCGGCACTTCCTGCTGGACGATGCGGCGGGCCAGGCCCTCGGCGATGGCGGTCTTGCCGACACCGGGGTCGCCGACATACAGCGGATTGTTCTTCGACCGCCGGCACAGGATCTGGATGGTCCGTTCGACCTCCTGCTCCCGGCCGATCAGCGGATCGATCTTCCCGCCGGACGCCTTCTTGTTCAGGTTGACACAATACGCCTCGAGCGCTTCGCTGCCTTTTTTCACGACCTTCTCCGCCGCCGCCTCGTCGTCAGCGCCCGAGACCCGCTTGGTTTCCGAGCGGCCCGGAGCCTTCGCGATTCCGTGAGAGATGTAGTTGACCGCGTCGAACCGGGTCATCTCCTGCTCCTGCAGGAAATAGACCGCGTGGCTCTCGCGTTCAGAGAACAAGGCAACGAGGACATTTGCTCCCGTCACCTCCTCACGTCCCGACGACTGGACGTGGATGGCCGCACGCTGCAGAACCCGTTGGAAACCAGCCGTCGGCTTGGCGTCATCGGGCCTGTTCGTGATAAGGTTCGCAAGTTCGTTGTCGAGGTAATCCGACAGTTCCGCGCGCAGTCGGTCGAGGTCGATCCCGCAAGCGCGCAAGACGGCGGTAGCATCGGAGTCTTCGGTCAACGCGAGAAGCAGATGTTCGAGCGTCGCGTATTCATGCCTGCGCTCGTTCGCGTGGGCCAGGGCTCGGTGCAGCGTCTGTTCCAGGTTACGCGACAGCATGTGTGGGTCTAATCCTTTTCTAACGTGCATTGCAGCGGGTGCTGGTTCTGGCGCGCAAAGTCCATCACCTGCGTGACTTTCGTCTCCGCCACCTCGTAGGTGAACACGCCGCACAACCCCACACCCCGCCGGTGCACATGCAGCATGATCTGTGTCGCTTCCTCCCGCGATTTGCTGAAGAAGCGTTCGAGAACGAGAACGACGAACTCCATGGGAGTGTAATCGTCGTTCAGCATCAACACTTTGTACATCGACGGCTTTTTGGTCTTCGGTTTGGCCTTTACGACCACGCCGCTGTTCGTGCCGTCGTTGCCCTGCTTGTCAGAGTCGGCCATGGTCCCAGTCGAATGTCATCGCGATGCACTGTCTATGTGAATGATATGGGCATTTCGGTCGCGGTGGGAAGGGGCCGTTTTCAGTCTCCCTCCATTTGGCGGCTCTCTTTCCGCCGTACTGCCGCCTCGTGAGGCCGATCGTCTGGCTCGTCATTTTACCTGCAGGGGGGTGCATAGGCAGCATCAGGACGGGGCATATCTTCCGGGGGCCCCTTTTGCCGTTCATCCTCTTGAAAGTAAGGACGGCCTTGCATATGTCCACAAGTCAGGTTCGACCCTGGTGCATCTCACACATCTTCGGCACGTCGTTTGCCTCGGAATGAGGCAAGCGGCTCTATGGATCTTGTCGGCTCTGCCCGTTCGTGGCGACGCGCATTTCTAGCGATAGAGTTCGCTGGAAAGTAGCGTTTTGCGCGAATAGCTGTTGACTCACTATCCTTCGGGGATGTATCCCCTGAGGACCGTAGGGTTTTGCCCGATTGATCGTTCGCTCGGTTGATCGTACGTGATCAAGATAAAGAAGAACGTGTTGGGAAGGGTGCTGCCATGACTGATACGAACCAGCCTTGCTCGCCAGGGGCGGCATTATCGCTGCCGGTTGCCGATACACGGGAGCGTAAGGTGGTGACTGCGCGGGATATGTTGGCGCGCCCCGGCTTTCGGGAAAGGATATCGGAAAAGCAACCCAATCACTTCGAGACTCACAATCGAGCTCTGGCTGAGTCGCAATTGGAGGCTCGTGTGGCTGCTCTATACCAATGCACCGAGCAGACCGACTGAATCCCGTCGGAGGCTTCGATTCGGAAGCTTTCCGAGCTAAGGGTATTTTGTTCCTCCGATTAAGTGAATTTGTTTCCCGATTCAGGTGTAAATCCAAGCGACGGCCGGCGAGGCTTGCGCTGAAAAGTATTTCTTTTTGTCAAGGGGTCTGTCTTGCCGACTGTTCATTGCGATCAAGATGAGAGAGGCCATTGCGATTATCAAGCCAAGGCATCTTGTAAAGCGATGCCACTCGTCTGGGGGGAGTACTGCAATTATGAGATCGCTTTTATAGACGATCGGTTTCAGGGGCTGAAAATTGTTTACGCAGCCTTTGAGAAATTTTTCAAAGACAAAGTTGGAGGCCACAAATTTTGGCTCAATGAGACTATTTTGTGGGAAATTTGTTTTATTTACGCAAATGATCTGAAGCCGGTGCGACAGTTTCATGCAGTCGATGGTGGGTGTGATCGCAACCGTCGTGCGGCGTTTCTGGCGCGTCTAATTTCTCTGCACCGACCGATTTATATCGAAGAAATGGCCTCTCCAGACGTTGACCAGCTATCGTCCAAGACCATTTTGATTCTGAACGAGCATTTCGCCTTGAATGCCATGATGCATTTCCTGGAGCTTCCGGCAGAAGCGTTCGGCGAAACAGGAATCGGCAAGATTGCAAAAGATCTGATTTTCATTTTTGGGCATCGCGATCCACAGCCCGAATCGCTAGTGACCATCGCCCGCCTGATGACGAACCTTTATTCTCTCTATGGCCGTTTCATTGCGGAACGCAAACGTGCAGAGGCCGCGGAGTTGGAGGTCAAGAACCTGTCGGCCCGGTTGGCTGAGTTGAGGTAGCAGATAAGCCTATCCCGCTCCGAAGCTGGGCGAATACTAGGGCCTGTTGACATTCACCGTGTTTCCAAGACGGTAGCGACGAGGTTGATGGCAGCGGCGTAGCTTGTGTCTGTTTTGTCGTATCGCGTGGCAGTACGGCGAAATTCCTTGATTTTGCAGAAGAAGTTCTCGACCAGATGGCGCCATTTGTACATTTCGGCGTCATGGGGAATCGGAGTGGTGCGGCTGGTCTTGGACGGAATGACGGCGACCGCGCCACGCTCGGCGATCAAGGTGCGGATGGCGTTGCTGTCGAAGGCTCTATCAGCCAGCAAGGCGGAGAACTCGATACCGTCCAGCACCGGTTCGACGCCAACGCTGTCATGTCGTTGGCCCGGCAGCAGGATGAAGCGCCCAAGGTTTCCCAACCCATCGACGACGGCCAGGATCTTGGTCGTCAGTCCGCCGCGAGAGCGGCCAATGGCCTGAGCCTGAGTCCCCCCCTTGCGCCGGTGCCGTGCTGATGCACCCGGACAATCGTTCCATCGATGATCGCGTACTCGAAGTCCGCGTCGCTCGATAAGGCGGCGAAGACCTCATCGAAGACACCGGCCTTGGCCCATCGGCGAAAGCGTTGGAACACCGAGTTCCAATTACCGAAGGCTTCGGGCAAGTCCCGCCAGGGTGACCCAACACGGACGATCCACAGGACCGCCTCCAGAAACAGCCGATTGTCCGCCCCCGAGCGGCCGGGATCGCCGACTTTGCCCGGAAGAAGCGCCGCTATCCGCTCCCACTGATCGTCCCGCAGAACCATCCGATCCAAGGATACCTCCTTTTTGGAAGCCTTGAATCAGATTTCAGAGGCCAGCGGAATCCCCTTTCGTTCCTCAAATGTCAACAGGCCCTAGGACTGATACATGAGAATGCCCGGCGTTTCGTTCAGAACGCCGGGCATTTTGCATCTTTGGCACAGAGTGGCCGGTGACCGGCCCCAATGCGATTGGCCTCAGGCGGCCTTCTTCGACATGACCTCGACCGTGGCGTTGACGCGGGCGCTCAGCGGGGCCAGCGCCTCGTTGGCGATCTTGACGGTCAGCTCCTGCATCTTGGTGCTTTCCGACACCAGCGCGTCGATGCTGGCCTTGGTGTAGGCGTTCTGCAGCTCGATCAGTTCCTGGATCGTCTTCACCGCCAGCAGGGCCTTGGCGTTCGACACGCTCTTCTCCAGCGAGGACTGGGTGAAGGCGGCGACCTGCTTGCCGGCCTCTTCGGCGCCCTTGGCGACGACGGTGCCGGACTTCACGAAGGCGTCGACGTTCTGCTTGGTCAGCACGGTCAGCTCGTCATAGCCCTTCAGCACCTGGGCGGAGGCCTTTTCGATCTGCTCCTGCTGGGCCTTCACGAGGCCTTCCAGGTTCTGCTTGGCGGTGGCGATGGCGTCTTCGACGGACTTGGTGACGGCGGTGATCTGGTCGGACATGGCTATGCTCCTCGCGCTCTCTCAGGGGTCAACCGCGCGGCCCCGACGATGCGGCGACCGGGTGCGGAGTGGGTTGAAACCCTCGGACCCCGGCAGGGCGGGCGCCCGAGATATGCTGCACTGCAACATAAGCAGAATGTATGGAAAGCCGGGGCCTGAGTCAATGGGGGAATTGTGCACTGCACAAAAATCCGGACGTGCATGCCAAACCCCGGTGGAACGCAAACGGCCCGGCAACCGCGTGGAGGTTGCCGGGCCGTTTGCGAAGCCGGGAGCCATCGCTGGACCCCGGCCGTCACGCTCCGTCGGATCGTGCCGATCAGGCGGCGATCGGCTTGGAGAAGGTCTCCACCGTCGCGGTGACGCGGGCGTTCAACGGGGCCAGCGCCTCGTTGGTGACCTTGGTGGTCAGCTCCTGCAGGCGGCCGGTCTCGGCCAGCATCGCGTCGAAGCTCGACTTCAGGAAGTCGTTCTGCAGCTCGACGACTTCCTGCAGGGTCTTGGCGGCCAGCAGGGCCTTGCCGGTGGTGATCGACTTGTCCAGCGCTGACTGGCCGTAGGCGACGACCTCGCGGCCCAGATCCTCGGCGCCCTTGGCGGCGATGGTGCTGCTGGCGATCAGCGCCTCGACATTGGCCTTGCTGGTCGCCTGCAGATCCTCATAGCTCTTCAGCAACTGGGCGGCGGTCTTCTCGAACTGCTCCTTGGCGGCGGTCGCGGTCTGCTCGAACTGCTTGACCGTCTGCTCCTGGCCGGCCTTCACCAGACCCTCATACTGTTCCTTGGCCTGGGCGGCGACGGTTTCGATCGACTTCGGCGTGAACTGGTTCATGACGCGCGTTCCTTCCTGGCTGATGCCGACGTTTGGAAGATGGGCCCGGCCGCCGCGGAGCGGGGCGCGATGCCTGCCGGCAGCGGTTTGCGTTGCGTTTATCCGTTGTGCATCCGGCCCGGCCGGTCCCCGAAGCCGCGATCCGGCCCCAGGAATGCTGCACTGCAATATGAGGATTTTATGGGCTAAGCAGAGGGCGGTGTCAACAGTCCGTTCGGTAAGTGTCCGACTGACCTTTTGCGCCGCACCATACTCCGATTGCGTGAAACTCCGATGAACGCAGTGTCGCGGACGTTGCCGGCGGGGGCTGCGGTCGCGGAAGCGGCGGCAACTCCTTAACGAAGGATTTACCGGCGGTGGGACAAGTGTAGCGTGACCGTGGGCGGGATTCGCCTCGGCCAATGGTCAGGTGCGGCGCTTGGACGCGGCGCTCCGGACCGTCCGCTTTCCAGGCCGCATCTTCGGGATCCACATCGATCATGACCTATTGCCTTGGCATCAAGACCCGCGACGGCCTGATCGGTCTGTCGGACGGCCGCATCACCAGCGGGTCGCAGCTTTCGTCGGCCCGCAAGGTGACGATGATGGGCAGCGGCGGCGACCGCTTCTTCATCATGAACTCCGGCCTGCGCAGCGTGCGCGACAAGACGCTGGCCTATCTCCGCCGCGACATGCAGAAGCGCCGGGGCGAGGCCTATTCGACCATGCTGGATGCCGTGTCGGCCTTCACCGCCTGCCTGCGGCAAGTTGCCGCGGAGGATAAGGAATCGCTGGAGGCGTCGAAGCTGCACTTCAACCTGCACGCCATCATCGGCGGCCAGCTTGCCGAGGACCGGGAACCCTACATGTTCCTGGTCTATCCGGAAGGCAACTGGATCGAGGTGGACGAGCGTACGCCCTACCTGTCGATCGGTGCCACCGCATATGGCAAGCCGATCCTCGACCGGGCCCTGACCTACGGCACCGACATGCAGACGGCGCTGAAGCTGGCCTACCTGTCCTTCGACAGCACCCGCTTTTCCAGCAACGACGTCGGCTTTCCCATCGACATGGTGTCCTACCATGCGGAGTCGCGCAGTTGGCGCCAGTCGAACTACGACTATGACGACCTCAGCGAACAGCGCCAGTGGTGGAACCGCAACCTGACCGAACTGGCCCGCCGCATGCCCGACGGTCCCTGGGTCGAGACTCTGGTGCCCGACAGCCTGCGCCCGCGACTGATCACCGAAGAGCCGGCCTGAGGGGAGCCGGCCTGAGGGAAGGCGGCTTCAGCGGTTCAGTCCGCCGGAAGGGCGCTGAGCATCAGCGCCCCGAAGGGGGCGGTCGGGCCCACCAGTCCATAGTGACCCTGTCCGTCGCGGCCGAGCTGGATTTCGAAGAAGACGCCGCCGTCCGCCAATTGGCCGGCGGAGGGCAGGGTGCGCGGCGCGTCCTCCGGAGCCGGCAGGGCGGGGAAGGCGACGCCCGTCGGGTCGATGCCGCGCAGAAGGCCGGGGAACCGGGCATCGGTGAAGCGGCTGGACGGGTAGGGGTAGGCGGTGAAGAACCACTGTCCGGCGCGGCAGCCGTTGATCAGCCAATAGAAGCCGTTCGATGGAAGCCGCAGCCCGTGCGGCGGCGGGTCGAACGCCCCGTCTTCGCGCAGGCGGCCGATGAAGCTGGCGTACTGCGCGGCGCTCAGCTGCAGCGTCGCCTTGCGGCCGCGGGCGGCGGAGAAGGGATCGGCCGGCGTGATGCGGGCGAGGTCGGCCGCCTCGATCACATGGGCTTCCACCGCGGCGCCGCCGCGTTCGGGATCGCCGACGACATCGTATGTCCGAACATGACGGTTGTAGTCGGCGTTGAAGACCAGGCGGAAGCGGTCGGTCCCGTCCCTGCCGCAGTGCATCCTCAGATCGTCGCCGTTGAGATAGCTGAACCAGGTCAGCTTGCGCGCCACCGGATTGTCGGTCGGCCCGGCGGAGGTGCAGCCGGCGAGCGCCAGCAGGCATGCCGCCATGGATATCGCCGCGCGGGCCGCGGTTGCACGGCGGGGGAGACCGCGGCGGGGGCCGCCGGGGGAAAAGGCGTCGGCCGGAATGGTTGTTCCCGGTGCGCTTGTATCCGGGACGCTTCTTTGATGACCACGGCTCATTGTCGCTTGCCTCGCGTCAGCGGCCCCTGGTAGGTGGAGGGCGCAGGTCGCGGCGGCAAGCCCGATCTCCGGGCTGCGGCCGATCGGAAGGCGCCGGTAATCCGTCTGCCCCCTTGCCGCAACCCCTCCGCTTGCGTGCCGTCCTCCGCGGTCTTCCCCGTCATCCTCCGTCAGCCAGGACCCGCCATTTTGGACACAGACACTGCCAAAAGCCAAAGCAAGAAATTAACGAATTCCTGCTAGACACTGATTTCGCACGAATTTACCATTGAACCAAGCACCAAAATCTAGCGGTTGGCGGGGCCATCATGAGTGTAACGCGCAACACCGTTCGTAACGGATTGTTTCCGTTCGCCTTTCGCGGAACGGATACGGCCGGCGGGCGGAGTTTGGCGGGTGTGGGACGCCATTTCCTCGCGGCCGCCGCGCTGCTTGGCATGGTGGCCGTCGGGTCGGGCCTCTCCGCGGCCGAAGCGCTGGCGGCGAAGGCCGCGGCCATCGTGGTCGATGCCCGGACCGGGCAGGTGCTGATCGACCAGGACGCCGACGCCATCGTCCACCCGGCGTCGCTGACCAAGATGATGACGCTGTATCTCGCCTTCGACGCGCTGGAGGACGGTCGCCTGTCTCTCGACCAGCAGTTGCCGGTTTCCTCCTTCGCGGAGAGCATGACGCCGACCAAGCTCGGCCTGCGCGCCGGCCAGACACTGAAGGTCGAAACCGCGATCCTCGGCCTCGTCACCAAGTCGGCCAACGATGCCGCGGTCGTCCTGGCGGAGGCGCTGGGCGGCACCGAGTCCCGCTTCGCCGAGATGATGACGCGCAAGGCGCGCGAGCTGGGCATGCGCCGCACCGTCTACCGCAACGCGTCTGGCCTGCCGAACATGGAGCAGGTCACGACCGCCCGCGACTATGCGATGCTGTCGCGCGCCCTGATGCGCGACCATGCCAAATACTATCCCTATTTCAGCCGCCGCAACTTCGTCTATGGCGGCCGCACGCTGGCCAACCACAACCACCTGATGTCCCGTTACGAGGGGATGGACGGCATCAAGACCGGATACACCGTCGCGTCGGGCTTCAACCTTGCCGCCTCGGCGGTGCGCGACGGGCGCCGGCTGGTCGGCGTGGTGATGGGCGGCAAGTCGGCCGGGTCGCGCGACAACAAGATGGCGGCGCTGCTCGACCAGGCGTTCGGCCGGCCCAGCCGTGGCCGCGACGACGGGCCGGTGATGGCCAGCCTCGACACCACGCGGTCCGACGCTGTCGACGGCGAAGGGGATGACGACGACGAGCCGGTGGTGAAGGCCAGGCCGGTGCGCGCCGCCGTGCAGATGGCCGCGATTCCCGCCGCCCCGGCAAGGGAGAGCAAGGCCGCGCGCGATGCCGGGTCGCATTGGGGTGTGCAGGTCGGCGCTTTCTCCAGCCGTGCCGCCGGCAACAAGGCGGTCAGCCAGGCGGTCAAGCAGGCCCCCTTCATCCTGCGTGCGGCCAAGGCCAGCGTGGTGGAGGCCAAGACCGGCAAGGACACCGTCTATCGCGCCCGTCTGACCGGTCTCGACGAGAAGGATGCGCGCAAGGCCTGCGCGGTCCTGACGAAGCACGGCCACCATTGCGTCGCCGTGTCGCCCGGCGAGCGCGGCTGACCGGCACTCAGCCCGCGGGTCAGGCCGGGGGGATCACCCCCGCGCCGCCGCGGCGCAACGATCCAGAAACGCCAGGGCAGGCGCCAGCGCGTCGGTGAGTTCGGCAATCCGCCGCGGCAGGTCGGCAGCGCTGCCGTCCTCCAAGGCCGCCTCCACTGCGGACTCCAGGGCCGCCTCCAAGGCGCGGGCGGCGCGGCGCAGGGCGAGGCAGCCATACTGGCCCGACACGCCGGCGATCTTGTGCGCCATCGCCCCGGCAGTCGTCCGATCCCCATTCCGCAAGGCTTCGCCGAGCGTCCGATCGTGATGGCGCAGCACGGCCGCCGTCTTGGCGATCAACTCGGCGGCACGGGCGGCGGGCAGCATGTCCCGCATCGTCGCGATGGCGCTTTCGTCGAAGTCGGGCTCGTCCACCGGCGCTGCGGCTTGCGGCGAGCCTGCCAATGCGGCGGCCAGGCTGTCCAGCTGCAAGGGCTTCGCCAGGATGCCGTCGGCGCCGCAGCCGGCGCAGCGGTCGCGGCCATCGGCGGTGATGCTGGCCGTCAGCATCAGGATCCGCGGGGAGCTGCCGGCCGGCCGGCCGCGGATGGCGCGGACGGCCTCGTCGCCGGGCAGGCCGGGCAGTCCCAAATCCATCAGGATCACGTCGAAGGCGATCTGTGCGGCGGCCGCGACGGCGGCCGGGCCATCCTCCACCGCCACCACCCGATGGCCGGCACGCTCCAGCAGGGTGCGGGCGGCAAGGCGGGTGACCGTCTCGTCTTCCGCCAGCAGGATGTGCAAGGGGGGCATTCCGGTCCACTCTTCCCGGTTGATGAGAGTGCCGCAGTCTAGCCGCTTCTCCGGCGGCGCGCACCCACACCATGAGACAGTGTCGGATAGGGGGCGTCACACGGTGGGGGAAGCCTGGGTGAACATCGGATCCTCGATCCGGTGCAGGCGCCCGGCGCCGGTCATCGCCGCGCGCAGCAGCAGGGTCTTGCGGCGGGCGGCGGCCAGCTTGCTGACCGGTGCCTCGCGCAGGATCTCGGCGCCATAGGCGTCGGCGACCATCAGCCCGCAATCCTCCGGGATCAGCTCGGTCGGGAATCCGTCATCGACGGCGAAATAGAAGGCATCGCACCATTCGCGATACTCCTGCCATTTCTGGTCGGACCGGAAGTCGGGAACGCCGCTCTTCACCTCGACGATCAGGATGCAGCCGGACTCGTCGATGGCCAGTACGTCGGCCCGCCGTCCGCTCGCCAGCCGGAATTCGGTCAGGGTGGCATAGCCGCGTATCGCCAGCGCCCGTCGCACGCCGCGGAAGATCGGCACAGCTCCGCCGGCTGACAGGGCTGAGTCGTCATCGGAAACCGGAACGGCAAGGTCGTCGCTCATTGGCGCTGCGCCACCACTGGAAAACAGAACGGTTCGGGAACGATGGGGACACAATGCCGCGTCGGCCCGGCGGCGCCAAGGGGCAAAAAGAGTATGGCGGGCTGCGCCCGGTCCAAACCCGTCTCAGCCCGGAATGACGATCTGGGGCAGGGGAACCGGCCGGCAACGGTCGCGCGGCAGGCTGCGGTCAGCGGGAAACACCAGAACGACGGCGGTGCCGACTCCCGGCTCGCTGGTCAGCTCCAACCGGCCGCCATGCATTTCAGCCAGCCGCTTGACGATCGGCAGACCCAGCCCGGTCCCGCGGGAATTGCGGGCGATGGTGGAATCCTGCAGTTCGAAGGGGTGGAGGATCCGGGGAAGATCGGCGGTCGGGATGCCGACGCCGGTGTCGGCCACCATCAGGCCGATCCCGCCGTCCGGCATCAGCTGTGCCGTCAGCACCACCTCGCCGCCCGGCCGGGTGTGGGTAACGGCGTTGGACAGCAGATTGGTCAGCATCTGGGTCAGTGCCTGGGCGTCTCCCTGCAAAAGCGGAAGGTCGGCCGGCACCTCGCGGCGCAGGCGGATCTCGCCGTCGGCCGCGACCTCCTGCAGCGCGTTGGCGACCTTGAGCGACAGGGCGTCCAGATCCACCCCCTCCTCGGCCATCGGCATGACGCCGTCCAGGCGCGACAACTCCAGGATATCGTCGATCAGGGCCAGCAGATGGCTCCCGGCATCGCGGATGTCGCCGACATAGCTGCGGTAGCGCGGGTTGCCCAGCGGCCCGAACGGCTCCGACAGCAGCATCTCGGAAAAGCCCAGGACGGCGTTCAGGGGCGTTCGCAGCTCGTGGCTCATCTGCGCCAGGAAAGCGCTCTTGGCGCGGCTGGCACTTTCCGCCTCGCTGCGGGCGGCGCGCGCCTCCGCCTCGCGGACGCGCATCCGTTCCTCGTTCAGCTTCAGCGTGGTGACATCGGTGTAGTGGACCAGCACGCCGCCGGGCACCGCATGTTCGCGGCTGAGCAGCCAGCGGCCGTCTGCGAGAGGCACGGCAACCGGAGGATCCTGCCGGCGATGCCGTTCCAGCCGCTCCTTCAGCCAGGCCTCGCGGTCCTCCTCCGTGGTCAGGCGGGGGTCGGACAGGGCGAAGCAGCGGGCCAGTTCCTCGAAGGGCACGCCGGGCACCAGCCGGTCGGCAAGGGCGGGCATGATCTTCTTCAGCCGGCTGTTGGCGTGGACGAGGCGGTCGTCATGGTCGAACAGGGCAAAGCTCTCGCCGCTGTGCTCCAGTGCCGCGGTCAGGCTTTCGGCCAGCGCTTCGGCCACGGAGGGCGCTTCCGGGCCAAGGTCGGTCAGGATCGCGCTGAGTCCGCCGGGCGCCGGGGCCGCCACCACCCGCCAGCGCACGGGAATGCCGCCGCGCCGCGCCGCAACCGTCCGTTCCACCGGTTCATGCAGGGCATCGGCCAGCACCGCGAACAACCCGGGGCAGTCGGCATCGGTCGCATCGCCGCGCAGCCTGCGGCCGGCCAGCGGTGAGGCGCCCAGCAGCCGTTCCGCCGCCGCGTTGGCCGACCGCCATTCCAAATCCGTCAGCACGCCGGTGCAGTCGCGGTGGGCCTTGAGAAGGGCGATCGCGACCGGCAGCCGCATCATTGCCGACAGGCAAAGATCATCGGGCAGGACTTCCCCTGCAGCCGCCCGGCCGCTTTCCCCATCGTCGCAAGTCTCCGTGTCGCATTCCATCCAACCATCATTGCGTCCCATTCCTAAAAAACGCTGAAGGCCAAGCCTGAAGTGGCGACGATTATTTGTCGAATTGTGACAGAAAGCCTTCTTTGCAGATGGTTTCTATCCGATTTACCGAAAAAGCAACAAAAGTTCTGATTGTGTGGAGCGTCATGAACTTCGCGCCATCTCTGCCCAACGGCGGGCTTTGCAGCGGGCGATGGCTTCCATACTCTGGTAACTCCACAGCGTGATCGGTACTGGGGCGTTATGGTTTGGATGCAGGTGACGCCATGAACGTCAGCCAAGACGATGCCGACGGCTCGGCGCCGCCGATTCTGGTGTTCGGCGCCGACGGACGGCTGGCCGACTGGTCTCCGGCGGCCGCAGCCTTGCCGGGTCTGGCCGGCCGCCTTGCGGGAGGCATGCCGGCCGCCGATCTGGCGGAGCAGTCCGGGCCGGGGTGGACGGTTGTCCCGCTGGCCGGTGGCGGGGCGGTATGGCGGCTCGCCTCCCTCGCATCCTCCCTCCCGATTTCCACGTCCGCCTCCGCGGATGCACCCGCCCCTGCGCCGGCCGTACAGCCGATGCAGGACCCGGCGGGCCGTCTGTTCGCGGCGGCAAGCCATGACCTGCGCCAGCCCCTGGCGGCACTGTCCCTGCTGATCGGCACGCTGGACGGCCGGTTGACGGAGGGGCGCACGGCGGCAGCGGAGCGGTCGGGGCGCGACCTGCTGCACTCGATGGCCCAGGCGGTGGAGTCCATGCGCAGCATGGTCGATGGCCATTTCGATCTGGTCCGCCTGGAAAGCGGCCTGATCGAGCCGGATATCCGCACCCATGCCGTCAACGGGGTGCTGATGCGGCTGGCGCTGGACGTGGCGCCGCGCTTCGCCGACCGTGGCGTGCACTTCAGCGTGATGCCCTGTTCGTCGATGGTGCGGACCGACTCCGCCCTGCTGGAGCGCCTGCTGCACGGGCTGGTCGCCAACGCCTTGCGCGTCACGGTGCGTGGCCGGGTTCTGGTCGGCTGCCGCGCCCGCGGCGGTCGCCTGCGGATCGAGGTGTGGGACAGCGGCCGCGGCCTGTCCGCGCAACGGCTGGTGGCGTTGAGGGCGGAACTGGGGTACCCGGCCGGGGAGGGGGCCGGTGCGCTGGGGCTGGACCTGACGCTGGTCCGCGGTCTGGCACGCAAGCTCGGCCTGGGGCTGGAGGTGTGTGCGGCGGAGGGGCGGGGCACCGTCTTCGCTGTGATCGTTCCGCGCTCCGTCGAGGCGGCAGAGGGCACCGGCAGAGAGGAGCCGCCCGCCTCAGCCGTGCCGGAGAGCGGCGGGGCCGACATCAGCCGGACCCGCATCCTGGTGATCGAGGACGATCCGATGGTGCTGGCGGCACTGGAGGCGCTGCTGGGCCAATGGGGGTGCAGCGTGGTGGGTGCGGACTCCTATGACGCCGCCGTCGAACGGATCGGCCCGAGGCCCGACCGATTCGACCTCATCATCTCCGACCTGCGGCTTAAGGGCGCGGCGAATGGCATCGTCGCCATCCGGCAGATCGCCAAGCTGTTCGACCGTCCGGTGCCCGGAATGATCCTGACCGGCGATACCGATCCGAAGCGGCTGCGCGAGGCCCGTCTGTCCGGCTATCCGTTGCTCCACAAGCCGGTGGCGCCGCTGGCCTTGCGCGCGGCCGTCATCCGTCTGCTTGGGCACGACCCGCTTTGATAATATTGACGCTAAACCAACGGCTGAGCCGGTAAGGTCGGGAAGGGATGGCGGGGGAGGGCTTCAGTCATTGCTGCATCGCAATGAAATTCTTGAAACATAGACGGTATCAATGCAGCAAAATGCGACAGAGATATCTTAATAATCGCTTATCTTGACGAGTTTCGATCCTCCGATAGTTAGATCCTCCTCCCTCTTTCGTTTGATATGAATCTTTAACATACCCATTTATGACTTTCCCTCGCTATGATTGAGTTGTGCGGGACGGAGGGCTATCGGATGAATCGGCGATTTCGGGGGGAGGTGCGGGCAGGCAAGGTGATTCCGACCATTGTCTTCGCCGGCCTTTTCCTATCCCTCAGCGCTTTCCTTCTGATCCGTGCCGCGACCGGCGATGCCGAGCATGCCCTGGCCGACCGTCAGGCCATCCAGCTCCACGATGAACTCAAGGCCCGCTTCGATCACCAGAGCGTCCTTCTGCGCGCGCTGAGCGGCCCCTTGGCCGGGCCGGATCCGGTGACGGAGGCGAGCTTTTCTTCGGCGGTCAAACCCCTGCTTCCGCTTTATCCCAATCTCCGCGCTGTCGTCTGGTCACGGCGGATGGCTGAACGCGACCTTCCGCTGCTGGAGCGGGCGATGCGGTCGGCCGGCCATACCTCCTTCGCCGTCCGCAATGCCGCCGAGGATGCGGACGTGGAACCCGGCGCCGACCGCTTCGTGAATGTGCTTGCCGAACCCGAATCGGCGGCGGGCCTGGTCGGTCTGGATATGGCCAGCCTGCCCGGTCAGCGCGACGTGCTGGTCCGGGCCTGTGCTGCCAATCGCGTGGTCGCGGCCGAAAGCGAGCCGCTGCAGGCGGAGTTCGGACAGGATTCCGCACTGATCTACCTGCCGGTCTATGCGCGCGACATCGATGCCGGAGAGGGGCGGTCCGCCGTCCGCACGGTCTGCGAGGTGCTGACCGGTTTCCTGTGGACCAGCTTCGACGTCGGCCAACTGCTGCGCGATGCGGTTCTGCGGGTGGGGCTGACCGTTGGCGACGCCTATCTGCTGGATCCAAAGGCCGAGGCACCGCGCCTGCTTGCCGCTGAAGGGGCGCTGAGGCGTCCCGGCGAGCTTTCGCATTCTCCGATCCGGCCGCTGACGGTGGATCGGCTGACCGGGGAGGCGGCAAAGCGGGCCATCGTCCGCGACATCGCCTATGGCGGGCAGGTGTGGCGGCTGTACGTGGTGCCGGGGCCGGTGCGGCTGTTCAGCACCGATGACCGGCTGGCCTGGACCATGCTGATCGGCGGGCTCCTGCTGACTGCCGGTGCCGCCGCCTATGTGCTGCGCGAGGCGCGGACGAAGCGCCTGCTGCGCACCGAGGCGCGTGCCCGCGCCGCCATGGCCCGCGCGCTGCGCGAAAGCGAGGAGCGCTTCCGGCTGGCCCTGCGCCATTCCAAGGTGACGCTGTTCACCCAGGACCGGGACCTGCGGCATCTGTGGGTCTACTGCCCGCAGCCCGATTTCCGTCCGGAACGCATGATCGGCCGCACCGATGCCGAACTGTTCCCGCAGGATGCCGACCGGCTGATTCCGGTGAAGCGGTCGGTGATCGAACGCGGGATCGGTGCGCGTTGCGAGGTGGAGATGACCTATAACGGCCGCCGCCGCGCGCTGGACCTGTCGGTGGAACCCATGCGCGACGACACCGGGGCGGTCTGCGGCATCATCTGCGCCGCGGTCGACATGACGGAATCGGTGGAAATCCGCGAGGCTCTGGCACGCGCCCATGCCGCGGCCGAGCGTGCCAACCAGGCCAAGAGCCGCTTCCTGGCCGCCGCCAGCCACGACCTGCGCCAGCCCTTCCAGGCGATGAGCCTGTTCCACCATATCCTGTTGAGCAAGCTGTACGATCCCCAGCAGGTGGAGGTGGCGAACAAGCTGGGTGAGGCGCTGAGCGCCGGCAACGCGCTGCTGTCCACCCTGCTCGACACCTCCGCGCTGGAGGTCGGCAACGTGAAGCCGCGGGTGGTCGAATTCGACGTGCAGGACATCCTCGGCCGGCTTTCCATCGAGATCGGCGATCAGGCGGCCGACCGTGGGCTGGAACTGAGGATGGTGCCCTGTTCCGCCAGGGTCCGCAGCGACCCGATCCTTTTGGAGCGGATGGTGCGCAACCTTCTGGTCAATGCCCTGCGCTACACCACCGAAGGGCGGATCCTGCTGGGCTGCCGGCGCCGTTGCGACAGCGAGGGCGGCGACCGCCTGTCGATCGAGGTATGGGACACCGGCCCCGGCATCGCCGAAGCCGAGATGACGGCGATCTTCGAGGATTTCTACCGCTGCGGCACCGACCAGCGCGACAGCGGGCGCGGCCTGGGGCTCGGGCTGTCGATCGTCCGCCGCATGGCCCAGATGCTGGACCATCCCGTCACCGTCCGGTCGCGGGTGGGGTACGGCACCGTCTTCGCCGTCAGCGTCCCGCGTCTCGTCCAGCATTGCCCCTGCGTGGCCGCCGCGGACTGAGCGGGCGGCCGCGCGCCCGCATTGCGGCGGCCAGCGGCCATATCGGTCATGACGCAGCGCGCAATGGCGGCAGTCCTGCCCATCGATCCGCTTTTCCTGTCCGCAGACGCGCAAGTTTCGGTTATGCTGCGGTTGCTCACTGCGCCGAAACGAACCCAGTAACCCAACTGCAACAATAGCTTGGCAACTTTATTGATGTAGGTCATTGGGCCTGCTGCCCATGGGGGCTATTTCTTTCGCACAAGCACACTCCTTGGGAAATCACCTGGAGAGTGAAGGTTCCGCTTCGGCGGGACCCAACAAGACGGGTTCCGGCCCGACGCCGTCGGTTCGCCTCAGCGGGCGCCGCGGCGCGGGAACCGGGATCGGGAGGATACGGCCTGCCGCGGCGACGGGTGCCCCATTCCAGGGGCATCCGTCCCGGTCTCCGGCATACGGGTTTGCCTGCGGACGGGCTTTCGTCCGTCGGGCGGTCCGTTGGTCGGGCGCCGCGATCCTTTTGAGGAGCTTTGAGATGGACACCGTCACCGCCGCCCTCCCCGTCGTTCCGGCGGGCCGCAGCGGCATCGTTCCGACCGGCAAGAACGGCAGCACCATGATCGAAAACGTCACGTTCGAGGAAATCCGCATCGGCCAGCAGGCCAGCCTGTCCCGCCGGCTGACCATGTCCGACATCGAGCTGTTCGCCACGGTGTCCGGTGACCTGAACCCGTCCCATGTGGACGAGAACTATACCGCCGACCACAAGGTGGTCGGGCACGGCATGTGGTCCGGTTCGCTGATCTCCGCGGTTCTCGGCACGCTGCTGCCCGGCCCCGGCACCGTCTATGTCGGCCAGGATCTGCGCTTCGAGCGTCCGGTCCTGCTGGGCGACATCGTCACTGTGACGGTCACCGCCCGGTCCAAGGACGCGGAGCGCAAGACGGTCGTCTTCGACTGCCTCGCCGCCAACCAGGACGGCAAGACGGTCGCGACCGGCGTCGCCGAGGTGATCGCCCCGACGGAGAAGTTCCGCCGCGCCGCGGCGGAACTGCCGCAGGTGCAGGTGATCCGCCATGACGGCCACGAGCTGATGCTGAAGAAGTGCGAGTCGCTGCCGCCGGTGCCGACCGCCGTCGTCCATCCCTGCGACGAAAGCTCGCTGCGCGGCGCCGTCGAGGCGGCCGAGGCCAACCTGATCGACCCGGTTCTGGTCGGTCCGGAAGCCAAGATCCGCTCGGTCGCCGACACGTACGGCCTGGACATCTCCCGCTACCGCATCGTCGACGTCGCCCACAGCCATGCCTCCGCCGAGACCGGCGTCCGCCTTGCCCGCACCGGCGAGTGCGAGGCGGTGATGAAGGGCAGCCTGCACACCGACGAGTTGATGGGCGAGGTGGTTCGGAAGGAGACCGGCCTGCGCACCGGCCGGCGCCTGAGCCACGTCTTCGTGATGAATGTCCCCACATATCCGCGTCCGCTGCTGATCACCGATGCGGCGATCAACATCTACCCGACGCTGGAGGACAAGGTCAGCATCGTCCAGAACGCCATCGACCTCGCGAAGGTTCTGGGCACCGAGGTTCCGCGCGTCGCCATCCTGTCGGCAGTCGAGACCATCAACACCAAGATCGCCTCGACGCTGGAAGCCGCGGCGCTGTGCAAGATGGCCGACCGCGGCCAGATCACCGGCGGCATCCTGGACGGCCCGCTGGCCTTCGACAACGCGATCAGCCGCGAGGCCGCCATCACCAAGGGCATCAAGTCCGAGGTGGCCGGTCAGGCCGACATCCTGCTGGTTCCCGACCTGGAAGCCGGCAACATGCTGGCCAAGCAGCTGTCCTTCCTGGCCCATGCGGATGCCGCCGGCATCGTGCTGGGCGCCCGCGTGCCGATCATCCTGACCAGCCGCGCCGACAATGTCCGCACCCGTCTGGCGTCCTGTGCCGTGGCCGTCCTGTCGGCCGCCGCCCGCCGCCGCGGTGCCGCCGCCGCGGCCGAGTGAGGAGGGCAGGGGCCATGTCCAACGCGATCCTCGTCATCAATGCCGGCTCCTCCAGCCTGAAATTCTCGGTGTTCCGGGATCATGGCGGCGGGGATCCGGTGGTCACCATCAACGGCCAGATCTCGGGCATCGGCACCCAGCCGGTGTTCGATGCCAAGGACGCCCAGCGCCGCCCGCTTGCCGAGAAGAGCTGGGGGGCGGGGGAGGCCAGCGACCGCACGGCGCTGCTGTCCTACCTGCTGAGCTGGATCGAGGAACGGCTGGAGGGGGCGACGCTGATCGCCGCCGGCCACCGGGTGGTCCATGGCGGCGTCCGCCACGCCGCCCCGGTGCTGCTGACCTCCGCCCTGCTGGACGAGCTGGACGGTCTGGTCCCGCTCGCCCCGCTGCACCAGCCGCACAACCTCGCCGCCATCCGCGCGCTGGCCGAGGCGCATCCGGAGCTGCCGCAGGTCACCTGCTTCGACACCGCCTTCCACCGCAACCAGCCCTGGCAGGCGCAGACCTTCGCCATCCCGCGGGAACTGACGGAGGAGGGCGTGCGCCGCTACGGCTTCCACGGCCTGTCCTACGAGTACATCGCCCGCCGCCTGCCGGAAATCGCGCCGGAGCTGGGCGACTCGCGGGTGGTGGTCGCCCATCTCGGCAGCGGCGCCAGCATGTGCGCCATCCATGGCGGGCGCAGCGTCGACAGCACCATGGGCTTCACCGCCCTGGATGGTCTGCCGATGGGCACCCGCTGCGGCACCATCGATCCCGGCGTGCTGATCTACCTGATGCGCAAGGGCATGGACGCCAGCGCCATCGAGAAGATGCTGTACAACAAGTCCGGCCTGCTCGGCGTGTCGGGCATCTCCAACGACATGCGTGCCCTGCTGGAGAGCAGCGACCCGCATGCGCAGGAGGCGGTGGAGCTGTTCTGCTTCCGCATCGCCAAGGAAACCGGCGCGCTGGCCGCCTCGATGGGCGGGGTGGACGCCGTGGTGTTCACCGCCGGCATCGGCGAACGCTCCGCCCCGGTGCGGGCGCGGGTCGGCGACAAGCTGGCCTGGATGGGGGTGGAGATCGACGCGGCGGCCAACGAGGCCAACGCGGCGAAGATCTCCACGCCGGGAAGCCGCCTGCCGGTCTACGTCATCCCGACCGACGAGGAACGGATGATCGCGCTTCACACCCGCAAGGTGCTGACGGGGCGGTGAGTGTTTCGTGGGGGTGTCGGTAGACGATGCCCCCACATCCTCCTGGAGCCCACCCCCCATTCGGTGCTAGCTCACCCCCGGCATCAAGCATCGTCCGGGGAACCCGTGGTCCGCCCCTATCTGCCGCTGAACGCCCTGCGTGCCTTCGAGGCGTCGGCGCGGCATCTCAGCTTCACCCGCGCCGCCATCGAGCTGTGCGTGACCCAGGCCGCCGTCAGCCATCAGGTCAAGCTGCTGGAGGAGCGGCTGGGCGCCAGCCTGTTCCACCGGCTGCCGCGCGGCCTTGCCCTGACCGACGAGGGCCGGGCGCTGCGGCCGACTCTGGAGGAGGCGTTCGACCGCATCGGCTGGCTGCTCGACCAGTTCGAGGGTGGACGGTTCCGCGAGGTGTTGACGGTCGGCGCCGTCGGCACCTTCGCCGTCGGCTGGCTGCTGCCGCGGCTGACGCGCTTCCGCGAGGCGCATCCCTTCGTCGACCTGCGCCTGTCCACCAACAACAACCGCGTCGACATCGCGGCGGAGGGGCTGGACTACGCCATCCGCTTCGGCGACGGCGCGTGGCACGGCACCGATGCGGTCCGCCTGTTCGACGCGCCGCTGTCGGTGCTGTGCGCGCCGGAGATCGCCCGCCGCCTGCGCGACCCCGCCGATGTCGGCCGCGAGACCCTGCTGCGCTCCTACCGGTCGGACGAATGGCCGGGCTGGTTCGCCGCCGGGGGGGGAGCCGTCGGCCATGCCCCCGGTCAAGGGGCCGGTCTTCGATTCCTCCTCCCTGATGGTGGAGGCGGCGATCCAGGGGGCCGGGGTGGCGCTGGCCCCGGTGTCGATGTTCCGCCGGCCGTTGGCGCTCGGCCTGATCGAGCAGCCCTTCGCCGTCACCGTGTGCAAGGGCGCCTACTGGCTGACCTCGCTGAAGTCGCGACCGGAGACGCCGACCATGCGTGCCTTCCGCGACTGGCTGTTCGCCATGGTCGCGGAAGACAGCACCGTCGGAGCGGTCAGGACAGGGTGACGCGGCGCGGCGCCTGCTGCCGTTTCTCCCGATGCTGCCAGAAGCGCAGGCGCATCCGCGGCGCCATGAACCAGGCGATGGGGGCCGCCAGAACGATGCTGACGATCACCACGGTCGGCATCAGCGTCATCGCCTGCTCGGAAAAGCTGGGGACCGCCAGCACCAGGACGGTGCCGATGCCGAAGACCACACCCTGGATCATGCCGTAGATCAGGATGGCGAGGCGTAAACGGGTAGACATTGGGCTGCTCCGCTGAAGTGGATTGGTGCAAAGACCGCTTCCCACTTCAACCAAAACGCAGGTGCAATGTTCCGAACGCCATCGGAGGGAGTCTTCCCGCCCGACAGCGTTCGTATACATACAATTACTTGGCGTCAGCCCGGCCGCTCCTTACCGGTGCGCCCGCCACCACGCCATCAGCCCGGTGGTGGAGCTGTCATGCGCGCCCTCGGCCGGACCGGTCTCCATCTCCGGCAGGATGGTGTTGGCCAACTGCTTGCCCAGTTCCACGCCCCACTGGTCGAAGCTGTTGATGTCCCAGACGATGCCCTGGACGAAGACCTTGTGCTCGTACAGCGCGATCAGGGCGCCCAGCGTCGCCGGGGTCAGGCTTTCGATCAGGATGGTGTTGGACGGGCGGTTGCCGGGGAAGACGCGGTGGGGCACCAGCGCCTCGACCTCCTCGGGGGATTTGCCGGCCTTGGTCATTTCCGCCCTCACCTCGTCGGCGGTCTTGCCGCGCATCAGCGCCTCGGCCTGGGCGAAGACGTTGGACAGCAGGATGCGGTGATGGGCGCCGGCCTCCGCCCCGATCGGGTTGTGGGTGGTCGCCGCCGCGATGAAATCGCAGGGGATCAGCGAGGTGCCCTGGTGGATCAGCTGGTAGAAGGCGTGCTGGCCGTTGGTGCCGGGTTCGCCGAACAGCACCGGGCCGGTCTGGTAGTCCACCGGCTCGCCGCCGCGGGTCACCGACTTGCCGTTGCTCTCCATGTCCAGCTGCTGGAGATAGGCGGGGAAGCGGTGCAGATACTGATCGTAGGGCAGCACCGCGTAGGACGAGGCGTCCCAGAAATTGCGGTACCAGACGCCAAGCAGCCCCATCAGCACCGGCATGTTGCGCTCCAGCGGCGCGGTGCGGAAATGCTCGTCCATCGCATGGGCGCCGGCCAGCAGTTCGGCGAAGCGCTCCGGCCCGATGGCGATCATGATCGGCAAGCCGATGGCCGACCACAGCGAATAGCGGCCGCCGACCCAGTCCCAGAAGCCGAACATGTTGGCCGGGTCGATGCCGAACTTGCGCACCTCCGCCTCGTTGGTGGAAACAGCGACGAAGTGCTTGGCGACATGCGCCTCGTCCTTCGCGGTCTCCAGGAACCAGCGGCGGGCGGAATGGGCGTTGGTCAGCGTCTCCTGCGTCGTGAAGGTCTTGGACGCGATGACGAACAGCGTCGTCTCCGGGTCCAGCCACTTCAGCTGTTCGGCCAGATGGGTGCCGTCGACGTTGGAGACGAAATGCAGGGCGACATGGGCATGGGCGAAGGGCTTCAGCGCCTCCGTCGCCATCACGGGCCCGAGGTCGGAGCCGCCGATGCCGATGTTCACCACGTCGGTGATCGGCTGGCCGGTATAGCCGCGCCACTCGCCATCGCGCACGGAGGCGGCGAAGGCGTCCATCCGCTCCAGCACGGCGCGGACGGCCGGCATAACGTCACGGCCGTCCACCGTCACCGGGCGGTCGGAGCGGTTGCGCAGCGCGGTGTGCAGCACGGCACGCTTTTCGGTCAGGTTGATCGGCTCGCCGCCGAACATGCGGGCGCGGGCCCCCTCGACATCCTGCTGGCGGGCGAGGTCGAGCAGCAGGCCGACCGTATCCCGCGTGATGCGGTTCTTCGAATAATCGAGGAACAGCCCCGCGGCCTCCATCGAGAAGGCTTTGAACCGGCCGGGATCGGCGGCGAACAGGTCACGCATGTGCGTGCCGGCCATGTCCTGGCGGTGTCGGGCGAGAGCGGCCCAAGCCGGCGTATGGGAGGGGGAACGGGTCAGCGCGGTCATGATGCTTTGGACTCCTTGACGTCAGCGGTCCTTTGACGCGGCCCCTCTGCGGGGCGTGGGGAGCCTAACACCGACAACCGGCAACGGCCACGGGCCAAAACGCGACAGTCGGCGCGGTCTAACGGCCTATGCGGGGCGGCCAGTGGTGCAACGGGGAGGGGGCGCGGGGTGTTGTGGATCAGAGGGAGTCGCAACAGGAGGACGCCATGTCGGACAAGCCCGTTACCCCGCCGATCGAGGAGCGCGAGGAGCAACGCGACCGCGACGATGCCGCGCGGCCGGATCAGGTGGGGATCATTCCGGGCAAGGTGCCGGGAAGCCCGGTCGATCCGAGCGATCCGCGCTTTCCGGGGAGTCAGCCGGATTTGGCGTGAGGGTGCTAACCAATGCCCCCTCCCTAACCCTCCCCCGCCATCGGACGGACCTTCGGTCCGCCGAGAGCGGGAGAGGGGACTGCCGCCGCTTTGGCATCTACGTTACGCCGCCAAGCGTCCTGCCCCCTCTCCCACCGAAGGTGGGGGAGGGATGGGGAGGGGGCATCCGAAGCCGAAGCTCCCTCAACTCCCCCCCTCGACCGTCCGCGTCGGCGTCACGCCTTCCGGCTTGCCGACCAGCACGGTCAGCAGCTTGGCCGGGTCGAGCAGGCGCTGGGCGACGCGCTTGATGTCGGCCTGCGTCACCCCGTTGATGTAGCGGTCGCGCTGGTTCAGGTAATCGATGCCCAGATTGTCGCGCTTCACCTGCAGCAGGATCCGCGCGATGGCCTGGGTCGAGCCCAGCTGCAGCGGGAAGGAGCCGGTCAGATAGGTCTTGGCGTCGGCCAGTTCCTGGTCGGTCAGCCCGTCCTTTGCCATGCGCGCCCATTCCTGGCGGATGATGTCCAGCGCCTGACCGGCCTTGGCGTTGACGGTCGAGCCGCCGGCCATCACCGCGGCCGCATGGTCCATCGGGATCAGGTAGCTGTAGACGCCATAGCTCAGCCCGCGCTTCTCCCGGACCTCCTCCATCAGGCGGGAGCCGAAACCGCCGCCGCCCAGCACATAGTTCATCACCGTGGCGGCGTACCAGTCGGGATCGTCGCGCTTCACCCCGGGCTGGCCCATCAGCATGACGGTCTGCGCCGTCGGGCGCGGCAGCAGGATGGTCTGGCCCAGCCCGGACATCGTCACATCGGCGATGGCCGGCGCCGCGGTCTTGGCCGGCAGCGTGCCGAACACCCGGTCCAGCGCCTTGCCGAGTTCCTCCGGCGAGATGTCGCCGGCGGCGGCCACCACCAGCCGGTCGCGGCCGAACTGACCCTTCACGAAGGCGCGCAGGTCGTCCGGCGTGATGGTGGGCAGCGTCTCCAGCGTGCCGCGCACCTCGCCGCCATAGGGGTGGCCGGGGAAGGCGGTGGCGTAGAACTGGCGGCGCGCGACATAGTTGGGGTCGGCAAGGTCCCGCCTCAGGCTGGCCATGATCGAGGCCCGCATGCGGTCCAGCGCCTCGGGCGCGAAATGCGGCTCGGTCAGCGCCAGTCGGGCCAGATCCAGGGCCTCGCCGCGGTGTTCGGTCAGGGTGCGCAGCGAACCGCTGAACCCGTCGCGCCCGGCATCGAATCCCAGCGCGATGGCCTTGTCCTGCAGCCGCGCCTGGAAGGCCTGCGAATCGTAAGGGCCGGCCCCCTCGTCGAGCATGGTGGAGGCGAGGTTCGCCAGCCCCTCCTTGCCCTTCGGGTCGGTGCCGCCGGCCCCTTCGAAGGCCCATTCCAGCGCCAGCACCGGAACCTTGTGGTCCTCGACCAGCCACGCCTCGATCCCGCCGGGGCTGACCACGCGCTTGATGTCCATGGCGTGGGCGGGCAGGGCAATGGCGATGATGGCGAAGAAGAACGCGGCGACGCCCGTCCGCATGGAGAAGTGACGCACGCTCATCCTCAACTGTCCTTTCCGGTCGGGGGCAGCAGCAGGCCGGTGACGTGGTTGGTCTGGCTCAGCACGGCGCGGGCGGCGGCGTTGACCTGATCGGCGGTGACGGCGTCGATGCGCACCGGCCAGCTTTCCACGTCGTCGATGCTCTGGCCGGTCGCCAGCGCGGCGCCCAGCGTCTGGGCCGGGCCGGTCAGGCTGTCGCGGGCATAGGCCGCCGCGGCCAGCATGCGCTTGCGGGCGGTGGCGACCTCCTCCTCCGTCACGCCGGACTTCAGCAGCTTGTCGATCTCGGCCAACAGCGCCGATTCGAGCTTGTCCATCGGCACGCCCGCTGCCGGGCTGGCGCCGACGCCGAGCGTGGCCATGTCCCAGGCTGTCGGGCCATAGCCGAGCCACGCCGAGGTCGCGACCTTCTGGTCCACCACGAGGCTGCGGTAGAGGCGCGACGTGGTGCCGCCGCTCATGATCTCGGCCAGCACCTGCAGCGCATAGGCATGACCGTTCGGATCCAGCCGGTAGGACGGCGCGATCCAGGTGCGGCGCACCGACGGCTGCCGCACCTCCTCGTCGCGCAGGACGACCTGCCTTGCGGCACTCATCGGCGGTTCGCTCACCCGCTTGCGCTCCGGCACCGGGCGGGCGGGGATGGCGCCGTAATAGCGCTCGGCCAGCGGCTTCAACTCTGCTGCGGTGATGTCGCCGGACACCACCAGGATGGCGTTGTTGGGCGTGTACCAGGTCTTGTAGAAGCTCTCCGCCATCTCCCGCGTCAGCGTCGACATCTCCTGCGGCCAGCCGATCACCGGGGTGCCGTAGGGGTGATGGACGAACATGGTGGCGTTGATCTGCTCGCCGATGCGGTCGGCCGGCTCGTTCTCGACGCGCTGGCGCCGTTCTTCGATGATGACGTCGCGTTCGGGATAGACCACCGCGTCGGTCAGCTTCAGGTTGGCCATGCGGTCGGCCTCCATCCGCATCACCATCTCCAGCCGGTCGCGGGCGACGTTCTGGTAATAGGCGGTGTAGTCGTAGCTGGTGAAGGCGTTGTCGCGCCCGCCGTTCTTGGCGACGATGCGGCTGAACTCGCCGGGCGGGATCACCTCCGTCCCCTTGAACATCAGATGTTCCAGGAAATGGGCGATGCCGGACTGACCGCGCTCCTCGTCGGCCGCCCCAACCTTGTACCAGACCATGTGGGTCACGACCGGAACGCGGTGGTTGGGGACGACCACCACCTGCATGCCGTTCGACAGGGTGAAGCTCTCGGGGAAGAACACCCCCTTTTCCGCCGCAAGGGCGGGCGGCGCGGCAATCGGCGCCGGCATCAGGGGGGCGGCGACGGACATCGTCAGCGCCAGGAATCCGGCCGCGGCGAGGCGGCGGGCTGGGAGGTAGGCGAGCATGAGGGCTCCCGGATCAGGAGGTCCGAATCGAAAGGGGCGTCCTTCGCTGGGAAGGACGCCCCCGAAACTGGTGTGATGTCGCGCCCGGGACAAGGTTCGAACCGTCTGGGCGCGGACGGAACCCGCTTAGAACAGGCCTTCCAGCGGAGCCTTGCGCTTGCGCTCGATCGTCGGGGTGGCGGAACCGTCCACCGACTTGCCCTGGGCCTGGGCCTCGCGCAGGCGCTGCTGCTCCTTGGCGGGGTCGACCAGCGAGTAGGGCTGCTCCTGCTTCTGCCAGAACAGCAGCGAATCGATCCAGCTCTTGTCGGCGATGATCAGCTGGGTGGTTTCCTGATCGACCTTGGCGCGGATGTTGGGGTCGATGCCGTCGCGCGCCGCGGCCTGGGCGACCAGCGACTTCTCGCCCGCGGTGGAGCCGGCCGCCGCCTTGCTCCCGCGCGAGGCGCCGCCGAACACGGCGCCGGCAGCCATCTGGGTCGGCGTGCTGTCCTGCGGACGGGCGGCGCCGGGGCGCGGCTTCGGCAGATCCTGCAGGCTGGGCGGCAGGGTCAGCGGAGCGCGGGAAACGACGGAAAACTCGTCGGGGCTCTGGCGGTCGAGACCGATGGAGCGGCGAACATCCGAGCAGCCGGCGAGCGTCAACGCCGCAAGCGCCAGCCCAAGCAGAGGAAGCCGGGTCCGGGAGGGGGAGAGGGCGGAGGAGATGCTGGTCACGTTCGGAGGATCCCGTCGTCTGTCACGTCGTTGCGACCCGGCCCGGAGGCCGCGGCCGCATGGTCAGCGCTTGCCGGTGGTTATAGCGCCACCGGCGACGGAACTCTTACGACTTTTCGCGGTCCGCGAACAGTCCGTCGATCAGCAGCAGGACCACGCCGACGCTGATTCCGCTGTCGGCGACGTTGAAGGCCCAGAAATGCCAGCCGCCGACATGGAAGTCCAGGAAGTCGACCACCGCGCCGTGCAGCAGCCGGTCGACGACGTTGCCCACCGCCCCGCCGATGATGAAGCCCAGCGCCAGCGCCGCCAGCCGGCTTTCGGCCTGCCGCATCCAGATGACGAGGCAGACGGCGATCACCGCGGCGATGGCGCTCAGGATATAGGGCATCATCGCCCCGCCGCTGGCGAAGGTGCCGAAGCTGACGCCGTAATTCCACACCAGCACGAGGTTGAAGAAGGACGTCACCTCGATGACATGCGGGATCGGCTGCATGACATGTTCGAGGATCCACCATTTGCTGCCCTGGTCGAGCACGACCACCACCGCGGCGACGATCAGCCCGAACAGCCAGTAGGACCGGGATTGGTTGGCGACGAAGCTGTTCATGTGAACTCCGGAAGCTGCCGCCCCCTGCCCCCACCCCGACCCTCCCCCGCTGGGCGGGGGAGGGGGATTGGTCGTCGGGCGGCGGAGTTCCCTCCCCCGTCCAACGGGGGAGGGTTAGGGTGGGGGAGACGCCTTGCCGGCCTCATGCCACCGCGTCGGCGCAGCGGACGCAGAGCGTCGGGTGGTCGGCGACCGTTCCGACTTCCTCCAGGACCTTCCAGCAGCGCTCGCACTTCTCACCTTCGGCGAGCGCCGGGGCGACGGCGACGCCGGGGACGTCGGGCAGGGTGAAGGCCCCGTCCGGCGCTGCGGCATCCGTCACCTCGATGGCCGAGGTGATGCAGACATCCTGGAAATCGACGTCGGCCAGCAGGGCCTTGGTGGCGGCATCGACGAAGACGGTCGGGTCGGCCTGCAGGGACGAACCGATGGTCTTGTTGGCGCGCTCAAGCTCCAGCGCGCCGGTGACGACGCGGCGGACGTTGCGCACCGCCTCCCACTTTGCGGCCAGCGCGTCGTTGCGCCACTCCGCCGGCACCTCCGGGAAGCCGCGCAGATGCACGCTTTCCTCGGTCCAGCCGAGACCGTCCGGTCGCGCCAGCCACGCCTCTTCTGCGGTGAAGCAGAGGATGGGGGCGAGCCAGGCGGTCAGAGTGGAGAACAGATGCTCCATCACCGTCCGCACCGACCGGCGGCGCACCGAATCGACCGGATCGCAATAGAGGCTGTCCTTGCGGACGTCGAAGTAGAAGGCCGACAGCTCCACCGCGCAGAAGTTGTGCAGCGCCACGAACAGCGCGTGGAAGTCGTAGGCCTCGACCTTCTCGCGGACCAGCGCGTCAAGCTCCGACAGGCGGTGCAGGACCCAGCGCTCCAATTCCGGCATCTGGGCGGCGTCGATCCGCTCGGCCGGGGTGTAGTCGGCCAGCGCGCCCAGCAGGTAGCGCAGCGTGTTGCGCAGGCGGCGGTAGAGGTCGGCCTGGGTCTTGATGATCTCCTTGCCGATGCGGAGATCCTCCGAATAGTCGGAGTTGATGATCCACAGGCGCAGGATGTCGGCGCCATACTGGTCGCAGACCTCCTGCGGGGCCACCACGTTGCCCAGCGACTTGGACATCTTGCGGCCCTGCTCGTCCAGCACGAAGCCGTGGGTCAGAACCGCGTTGTAGGGCGCCCGGCCGCGCGTGCCGCAGCTTTCCAGCAGCGAGGAATGGAACCAGCCGCGATGCTGGTCGGAGCCTTCCAGATAGAGGTCGGCCGGCCAGGCCAGTTCCTCCAGCCGCTGCTCCAGCACGAAGGCGTGCGAGGAGCCCGACTCGAACCAGACGTCGACGATGTCCCGGACCTGCTCGAACTCGTCGGCGGAATAGGCGTTGCCGAGGAAGTCCTGCGGGTCGCGGGCGAACCAGGCGTCGGCACCCTCCTGCTGGAAGATGTCGGCGATGCGGGCGAACACCGCCTCGTCGCGCAGGATCTCGCCGGTCGCCTTGCGGACGAACAGCGCGATCGGCACGCCCCAGGCGCGCTGGCGGCTGATGCACCAGTCGGGACGGCTCTCGATCATCGAGCGGATGCGGTTCTCGCCCTGCGTCGGGACCCAGCGGGTGTCGGAGATCGCCTGCAGCGCCACCTTGCGCAGGTCGTTCGTCTCCATCGAGATGAACCACTGCGGCGTGGTGCGGAAGATCAGCGGCGCCTTCGACCGCCAGCTGTGCGGATAGCTGTGCTTGATGCGGTTGCTGGCCAGCAGCGACCCGGCTTCCTCGAAGGCTTCCAGCACCGCCTTGTTGGCCGGGCCGGGCTTGCCCTGGTCGGTGTAGACCGCCAGACCGGCGAACAGCGGCACATGGGCGTAATAGCGCCCGTCCTCGCCGACCGACTGCGGCACCTCGATGCCGTTGGCCTGACCCAGGCGGAAGTCGTCCTCGCCATGGCCGGGGGCGATGTGGACGAAGCCCGAACCGGCATCGGTCGTCACGAAATCGCCGGCCAGCAGCGGCACCTTGAAGTCATAGCCCTTGCCGTTCAGCGGATGGCGGCAATAGGTGCCGGCAAGGCGCGAGCCGGGGAAGCGGTGCAGCTGCTTCCACTCGGTGACGCCGGCCTCCTTCAGCACGCCCTCGGCCACGCCGGTGGCGAGCACCAGACGCTCGCCGACCACGGCCTTGCTGCCTTCGGCGACGGCGGTCACCTTGAAGGTGGCGTATTCGATCTCGTCGCCATAGGCGATGGCGCGGTTGGCCGGCAGGGTCCAGGGGGTGGTCGTCCAGATGACGATGCTGGCCTCGTCCACCTCCGGCGCCGACGATCCCCAGACGGGGAAGCGGGCGAAGACGGTGGTGGAGGTGTGGTCGTGGTATTCGACCTCGGCATCGGCCAGCGCGGTCTTCTCCACCACCGACCACATGACCGGCTTGGAGCCCTTGTAGAGGCCGCCGTTCAGCGCGAACTTGTGGATCTCGCGGACGATCTGCGCCTCGGCCGGGAAGGTCATGGTGGCGTAGGGATGCTTCCAGTCGCCTTCCACGCCCAGACGGCGGAACTCGGCGGCCTGGATGCCGACCCACTCCTCGGCGAACTGGCGGCATTCGGCTCGGAACTGGATGAGCGGCACGTCATCCTTGTTCTTGCCGGCCTTGCGGTACTTCTCCTCGATCTTCCACTCGATGGGCAGGCCGTGGCAGTCCCAGCCCGGGACATAGTCGGCGTCGAAGCCCTGCATCTGGCGGAAGCGGACGATCACGTCCTTCAGGATCTTGTTGACGGCATGGCCGATGTGGATGTTGCCGTTGGCATAGGGCGGGCCGTCGTGCAGCACGAACTTCTTGCGGCCCTTGGCGCCGGCGCGCAGCTTGCCGAACAGGTCCATCTCGGCCCAGCGCTTCAGCAGCTCGGGCTCCTTGGTCGGCAGGCCGCCGCGCATGGGGAAGTCGGTGCGGGGCAGGAAGACGGTCGATTTGTAATCGCGGGTCATATCGGATCCCTGGGGGAAAGCATCACCGTCGGGCGGCGGCCGGCAGGACTGGCCGTGGCGCCACCCGGAACACAGCAGGTCTCTATCCCGGCCCTCCTCAGAGAGCCGGGCCGGTAATTCGCGTGCGATGCGCCGGGGCGCACATCATCGGGATCCGCAGTGAGACGTCCATGGCGCGGGATATTAGCGGTGTGTGCGGTGCGGTCAAGGACGGCTCACGCCGGTTCGGGGCACGGCAGGGTCCGAAAAATCCGCTGGTCACGGCATGGCGGCAAATCTACGGTGTTGCCGCTTGGCATCCGGTGCAGGAACGGTTTCCGACCGGTGGTTCCGGGCAGTCAGCACGCGCAAGGGCGTCTTCGGCCATGATCGATCCACGGACCAGCGACTTCCTGGCCGAATTTCTTGCGTCGGCGAACCGGGATCCGGCGCTTCTCGACCGTTTCCTCCTGCATGGACCGGACCGCGGCGGCCGCGGCGCCCGGCCGCGGCTGAAGATCGCCTTCTTCGATTTCTGGCCGGATTTCGATTTCTCCGCGAACTTCTTCGTCGAGATCCTGTCGAGCCGCTTCGAGGTGTCGGTCGTCGAGAACGACTGCGACCTCGCCATCGTGTCGGTGTTCGGCACCCGCCACCGCGAGGCGCGGACCGCCCGCGCTCTGTTCTTCACGGGGGAGAATGTGCGGCCCCCGCTCGACGGCGTCGACATGTCGGTGTCGTTCGACCGCATCGACGACCCCCGTCATTACCGCCTGCCGCTCTACGTCATGCATGCCTGGGAGCACCTGCGCGAAGGGGCGACGCCGCATTTCTGCCATCCGGTCCTGCCGCCGGCGCCGCCGACGCGGGAAGAGGCGGCCAAGCGAAAATTCTGCGCCTTCCTCTACAAGAATCCCAACTGCGCCCGCCGCAACGACTTCTTCCAGATGCTCTGCGCGCGGCGCCATGTGGAGTCGGTGGGCTGGCTGCTGAACAACACCGGCAGCGTCGTGAAGATGGGCTGGCTGCCGAAGATCCGGGTCTTCTCGCGCTACCGCTTCGCCTTCGCCTTCGAGAATGCCTCATATCCCGGCTATCTGACGGAGAAGATCCTCGACGCCTTCCAGGCCGGCGCCGTGCCGCTCTATTGGGGGGATCCCGGCGTGCTGCGCGATGTCGCCGCCGGCAGCTTCATCGACATGTCGCGCTATTCCTCCGACGAGGAGGCGATCGATGCCATCCTGGCGGCGGATGACGATTATGACACCTACCGCCGCTACCGCGGCACGGCGCCCTTCCTCGGCACGGAGGATTTCTACTTCGATGCCTATCGGCTGGCCGAATGGATCGAAAGCCGCCTGTGAGCGACGCGTGTAGGAAAGCCGCCTTGCGGCGGCGGGAGAACGGGCGATGAAGCGGGTGCTGCTGAACTATGCCGATGGGGCCTTCACCACGGCGCAGAAATACAACGGCAGGACCGGGCTGGAGGTCGGCGGCTTCGACGGGGTGGCGATGATGGGGCGGCACCACATCGACGCCGCCTTCGCCGCCCGCAACCGGCATATCCTGGAGCAGCCGCGTGGGGCCGGCTATTGGCTGTGGAAGCCCTATTTCATCGACGTGATGCTGCGCAAGCATCTGCAGGACGGCGACATCCTGTTCTATTGCGACAGCGGCGCCCATTTCGTCCACAACGTCGGCCCGGTGATAGAACTCTGCCGCCGGCGGCGCGACCTGCCGGTCCTGTTGTTCACGCTGGACGACACTCACAGCAACCGCGTCTGGACGAAGCGCGACTGTTTCCATTTCATGGGGCTGGACCGGCCGGCCTTCACCGACGTGCCGCAGATCCTCGCCAGCTTCATCGTTTGTGAACGCGGGCCGGAAAGCATGGACTTCGTGTCCCAATGGCTGCGCTATGCCCAGGACGCCCGGCTGATCACCGACGCCCCCAATGAATGCGGCCTGCCGAACTATCCCGAGTTCCGCGACCATCGCCACGACCAGAGCATCCTCAGCCTGCTCGGCCGCCGCAACGGCGTGACTGCCATCCCCGACATCTCGCAATGGGGGGACGGCCGCCGTCCGGCGGAGATTCCCCGCATCCTGGAACACACGCGCTGGCGCGCCTAGGGCCGGCTATGGCAGACAGAAGCCGGACCCGTCCCCGTCAACCGTCAGCACCGATCGGCAGCGCATGACCAGCTTCACCCGCGCCGTGGCGGCGGAAAACAGCGGCGACCTGGAGGAGGCGAGGGCCCGCTACCTCGAAGTCCTGCAGACCGAGCCGCAGAACCCAAGGGCCCTGCACCGCTTGGGGGTGGTGGAGTTGCGGCTGGGCCGCCCGCGCGAGGCGGTGATCCTGTTCCAGAAGTCGCTGGCCATCGCCAAGGACCTGGACGTCTATCTTGATTTCGGCGCCGCCATGGCCGCGCTGGACCGCTGGGATGCGGCGGCGACGGTCTATGCGGCGGCGCTGCGTGTCGCCCCCGCTTCGGTCGATGCCCATTACGGGCTGGCGCTGGCGCTGCACCGGCAAGGCCGCCCGCAGGATGCCGAGCCCCATTACCGCAATGTGCTGGCGACCCATTCCCATCTGGGAGAGGTCCACAACAATCTCGGAGTCGCCCTGCAGGATCTGGGTCGCGTCGCGGAGGCCGCCGCCGCCCATCGCGAGGCGGCCCGGCTCGATCCCTCCGACGCGACGGCATGGTCCAAGCTGGGGGTGGCGCTCCACCGCATGGGCCGGGGCGCTGAGGCCGAAGCGGCCTTCCGCAAGGCAATCGGCTTCGCTCCCCAGGATGCGGACAACTGGCACAACCTGGCCGGCCTGCTCGACGCCGCCGGCCGCCCGGCGGAGGCGCTCGCCCCCGGGCGACTTGCGGTGGCGCTCGCCCCGGCCAGCGCGCGGAACTGGCTGGCTCTCGGCAATGCCGCCCATGCGGCGCAGCGCCTGCAGGAGGCATGGCGCGCCGCGTCGGCCGCGGTCCTGCTGGAGCCGTCCGACCCGGCGGCGCGCAACAACCTGGCCAACGCCCTGCGGGAACTCGGACGCCCGCAGGACGCCGTGGCACAGTACCGCGCGGCGCTGGACCTGCAGCCCGATTTCCCGGTGGCGGAGATCAATCTGGCACTGCTGCTGTCGAGCCTGCGCGATGCGGATGGCGCGCTTGCGGTCCTGAGGACCCTGCTGGCCCGCCAGCCGGCGAACGGCGAGGCGTGGCGGCGGCTGGGCGGCGTTCTGGCGGAGGCCGTCCGTCCCGATGCCGCCGTCGCCGTTCTGCGCAACGCCGTCGCCCTCGACCCCGGCGAGCCGGACGCCCATGTCGATCTGGCGATGGCCGCCGCGATGGCCGGCTGGAGCACGCTGTCGGTGGACGCCTGCCGGCGGGTGCTTCGGCTGGTTCCGGGCCATGCCGCGGCCCTGGGCCAACTCGTCCACCAGCAGAGACTTCTGTGCGACTGGCGCGATCTGGACGCGCTGGAATCGCTGCTTCTCCGGCGGGTGCGGGAGGGGGCGGAGGGGGTGTCGCCCTTCGACGTCCTGTCCTGCGCCTCGACCCTGGCCGACCAGCAGTCGGCCGCGGCGCGCTGGGCGGCAACGAAAGCCCGCGGCGCGGTTCCCGTTGCCCGGCCGGCCGCATCGGCCGCGCTCGACGGACGCCTGCGGATCGGCTACCTGTCGGCCGATTTCCGCGAGCATGCGATGGGCCACCTGATGGTCGATGCGCTGGAGACGCATGATCGCTCCCGTTTTGCCGTCACCGCCTATTCGACCGGCATCGACGACGGCAGCGCGCTGCGCCAGCGGTTCGAGCAGGGGATCGAGCGCTTCGTCGACCTGCGCCGCCACACCGACGCCGATGCGGCGCGGACCATCGCCGCGGACGGCATCGACATCCTGGTCGACCTGACCGGCTTCACCACCTTCTCGCGCACCTCGATCCTGGCGGCCCGTCCGGCTCCGGTGCAGGTCAATTGGCTGGGCTATCCCGGAACGCTGGGTGCCGGGTTCGTCGACTACATCGTCGCCGATCCCACGGTGATCGCGCCGGGCGAGGAGGGGTTCTTCACCGAGCGGGTGGTGCGGCTGCCGGATTGCTACCAGCCCAACGACCGCCGACGCGCCATCGCCGAGGCGACGCCGATGCGCGCGGAGTGCGGGCTGCCGGCCGACGGCTTCGTCTTCTGCTGCTTCAACAGCGCCTACAAGCTGACGCCCGCCCTGTTCGACGGCTGGGCGCGCATCCTGGCGGCGGTGCCCGGCAGCGTGTTGTGGCTCTATGCCGGAAATCCGCAGGTCGCCGCCAACCTGCGCCGCGAGGCCGAAGCCCGCGGTGTCGATCCTCGGCGGCTCGTCTTCGCCAAGCCCTTGCCCCATGCCGAGCATCTGGCGCGGCACCGGCTGGCCGACCTGTTCCTCGACACGCTTCCCTACAACGCGCACACCACGGCCAGCGATGCCCTGTGGGCGGGCTTGCCGGTGTTGACACGCTGCGGAACGACCTTCGCCGGGCGCGTGGCTGCCAGCCTGCTGCGGGCGGCCGGTCTGCCCGAGCTGATCGTCGACGATCAGGAGGCGTATGAGGCGGCGGCGGCGGCGCTCGCCCGCTCGCCCGACCGGCTCCGCGACCTGCGGCAGCGGTTGGCGCGCAACCGGCCGGTCTGCCCGCTGTTCGACACGCCGCGCTTCACCCGGCATCTGGAGGCGGCCTACCGGGCGATGTGGGAGAGTCACCGGGTCGGCGGAGCGCCGCAGCCGATCACAATCGCAACTGACGACACCGGCGGTCCGAAATCCGCCATGCAGGGAGAGGGGGAGGCCACATGACGACCGCCGACAGCGCAGGCAAGCGGCTCCACATCGTCGTCCCCTACCGGGATCGTGAAAGCCATCTCCAGGAGTTCGTGCCGAGGGTGAGCGCCTATTTCGACCGGCTGGCCCCGCGGATCGAGTATCGCGTCACCATCGTGGAGCAGGAGGCCGGTCTTCCCTTCAACCGGGGGGCTCTGAAGAACGCCGGTTTCCTGCTGGGCGAGGAGCGCAGCGACTATACCTGCCTGCATGACGTCGATTACCTGCCGGTCGATGCCGATTACTCCTGGGCCGACTGTCCCACCTGCATCCTGTGGTATGGGGCGGAGCAGCGGCCGGTGGCGCCGGGACGGTCGGACCGCACGGTGACGACCAATCTGGAAAGCTCGATGGGCGGCGTGCTGCTGATGCCGAACACGGTCATGCGGCAGGTGGACGGCTATTCGAACGCCTTCTGGGGCTGGGGCTATGAGGATTTCGACTTCTCGCTGCGCATCCGGGCACGCCGCATTCCGACCGGCCGGCGCAAGGGGCGCTTCCGGCCGCTGGACCATGACAATGACGGCTTCACGCCGGATGCGGCGCCGTCCCCCATCTCCCTGGTGAATCGCCGCGTTTTCCAGGAACTTTGGTCCGGCGGAAAAATCCCGGCCGGCGATGGCCTGTCCACCCTGTCCTTCGACGTGCTGGACCGCCGGCCCTGCGATGGCGGCATTGCGGGGGCGGAGGGGCTTTGGGAAGTCGTCCGCGTCCGGTTCAGCCACGCCCCCAGGCCCGATCAGGTGTCGGCGGCTGCCGGGCATGGAGCCTCATGAGGCTGCTTGTCTTTTTGTCGATGCCGGACTTTAAGATTCCGTCCCGGCTGGCTCGCCGCGCCTGCGGCAAGGAGGTCGGTCAATTGGAAACGAGACAAGCATGAGCAATGCGCTGGTAAACACCTTACTGCAGAGTTTCCTGGAGGGTGGCGTCACGCTGCTGGCAGCCGGGCAGGGGGCGGCGGCTTGGTCCGCGGACCTGCGGTCCGAAGATCGTACCGTGATCGCCGAGGATGCGCCCGGCTCGATCGACAGCTGGTGCGCCCGGCTGGGCCTGCGGCATATCGATTGGTTGGTGCTGCATCGCAATAGCGGCCCGCTGGCGGCATTGGAGAGCGCCGCGGAGATGATGCGCCTTCGCCGTATCGATTTCGTCCAATTCGACGGGGCCGAGGCCGGCGGAGACCTGCCGGCGCTGTATGATCTGCTGCAGCGCAATCGCTATGCGATGTTCTGCTTCGATGGGCGGACATTGCAACACTGCCAGCAACCGCCGACGGACGGCGCGTCCTGCACGCATCTTGCGGTGGCTCCGCGCCATTGGCAGCGGCTGTTCACCCGCGACCGGTCGATGTTCCGATATTCGGAGTTGTTTCCGCGCTACGGCATCGTCCCGCGCGGGATCGTCCATATCGGCGCACATGAGGGCGAGGAATATTCCCAGTATGTCGAAGCCGGCTGCCGCCGGGTCCTGTTCGTGGAAGCCGATCCGGACACCTATGCCCGCCTCGCCCCGCGCTTCGCCGCAAATCCGGATGTTGTCTGCATAAACCGTGCGGTGTCTGACCGCGCCGGACGGCTTCCCTTTTCGCGGATGAGCGGCAGCCAGTCCAGTTCGCTGCTGCCCCCGAAGGAGCATCTGGACGTCTATCCCGGCATCACGCTGACCGGCACCATCGAGGTCGATACGGCCCCGCTGCCCGACATCCTGGCTGAATTCGGCATCGATGCCGGCGGCTACAATGTGCTGGCCATCGACACGCAGGGCGCGGAACGGATGATCCTGGCCGGCTGTGGTGCGCTGCTTGGGCGTTTCGACGCCGTCTCGGTCGAGGTGAATTACGCAGAACTTTACGAGGGCTGCGGCCGGATCGCCGACATCGACGAACTCCTGTTCCCGCACGGCTATGACCGGGTGGAGGAGATCAGCCCCTTTCATCACAGCTGGGGCGACGCCTTTTACGTTCGTCGCAACTGACGGCTCAGTGCCGGAGGCGGCGCGGTGGCCGCCCCCGGCAATGATCACATGCTCGACTTGCCGCCGTGGGCCGACGACCAGCCGACGGGATCGTTCAGGAACTTCTCGACCTCCGACAGGGTGTTTTCGTCGAAATAGCGGTTGTCGCGGGCGACCTTCAGCACGTCCCACCAAGTGCACAGCGCGTGAAGCCGCACGCCGATGGCGTCCATGTTGACCTTCGACTGCGGGAAGATGCCGTAGTGGAAGATCACGAAGGTGTCGGTCACCTGGGCGCCGCCGTTGCGCAGCGCGGTGACGAAGTTCTCCTTGCTCTTGCCGTCGGTCGCCAGATCCTCGACCAGCAGGACGCGCTGCCCCTCGGTCAGCAGGCCTTCGATCTGGGCGTTGCGGCCGAAGCCCTTGGGCTTCTTGCGCACATACTGCATCGGCAGTTCCAGCCGGTCGGCGATCCAGGCGGCGAAGGGAATGCCGGCAGTCTCGCCGCCGGCCACCGCGTCGATGGCCTCATAGCCGATCTCGCGCTCGATCGTCGCGACCGCGAAGTCCATCAGCGCCTTGCGCGCGCGCGGGAAGGACACGATGCGGCGGCAATCGGTGTAGACCGGGCTGGCCCAGCCGGAGGTGAAGATGAAGGGCGTCTCGGCGTTGAAATGCAGCGCCTTGATCTCCAGCAGGATCTTGGCCGCGGTGGCGGCGATGGTGGCCTGATCGGGCAGGGTCGACATGACGGAAGGCTCCGGAAAACGGGATGGCTCGCGCGGATGCCCCCTGTGTAGCGGCGTGATCGCGGAATCGCAACGGCGGGGGGAGGGGAGGGCCTGCCGGACGGGGGATTCGGACCGGGGGGTCAGACCGGGATGTCGCCGAACACCCGGCCCGCCGGTTCCACCGGAGTGCCGGGGACGGCGCTGCCCTTCAGCCAGCGTGCGAACTGGCGGTCGGCGGTGTTGATGTGCAGCATCAGCCATTGCGGCAGGAATTCCGCCAGACTGTTGCGGACCTCCTCGTCCGCCACCTCGCCGGTGGCGAAGGCATGGACACGGTCCCAGGCGAGCTGGTGCTGGGCGAGGTGGTCGTCGAGGAAGGGATAGTCCGCCTCCTCCATCACCCGCTGTTCGTCGGCGAAATGCGACTCGGTGTAGGCGATGGCGGCGGCCAGGGTCCTGCGCATCTCCTCGGCCGGCTCGCCTTCGGTGACGGCGCGCTCGAAGGCCTGGACCAGCGCGATCCACTCGCGATGCTGCTCGTCGATCGATGCGATGCCCAGGACCAGGTCGTCGCTCCACACGAGGCGGCCGTAATCGACGGTGTCGTCGCTCTCGCTGTCGATCATGGAGCTGTCGATCATGGCGGGACCCGTGCTGGTCGGAGATGCATCCGGCGGATGGCGCGCGCAGGACGTGCCGCGGCCGAAATCTCGTAGATTTCCCGGCCGCCGGCCGCAAGCGTCGACTATGCTACCTATTGCCGCGTCTCCGCTTCAAGAGCGCGGTTTGCCCGGACCAACTCAGACTGCGCCGCGGACGCTGCCCAGGAAGCGGTCGACCTGACTGCGCAGGAGTTCCGCCTGCTTCGACAACTCGCCGGAGGAGGTGAGCAGGCGCGAGGCGCCGCTTCCGGTCTCCGAAGCCGCCTGCAGGACGCCGCCGATGGACGAGGACACCTCGTTGGTGCCGGCCGCCGCCTGCTGGACGTTGCGGGCGATCTCCATGGTGGCGGCGTTCTGGCCGTCGACCGCCTGGGCGATGGTGCCGACGATGTCGTTCACCTCGCCGATCGTCGTGGCGATGCTCTGGATCGCCTGCACCGCGTCGGCGGTCGCCGTCTGGATTTCCTGGATCTGCTGCGAGATGTCGCCGGTCGCCTTGGCGGTCTGGTTGGCGAGGCTCTTCACCTCGCTCGCCACCACGGCGAAGCCCTTGCCCGCTTCACCGGCGCGGGCGGCCTCGATGGTCGCGTTCAGCGCCAGCAGGTTCGTCTGTCCGGCGATGGAGCTGATCAGGTTCACCACGTCGCCGATCTGGTTCGCCTTGGCGGACAGGCCGTCGACGATGCGGTTGGTGCCGTCCGCCTGATCGGCCGCGTGCCTGGCCTTGCGGCTGCTCTCGCCGATCTGGCGGCCGATCTCGGCGATGGAGGCGGCCAGTTCCTCGGCCGCGGCGGCGACGGTCTGGACATTGACCGACGCCTGTTCGGATGCGGCGGCGACGGTGGTCGCCTGGGTCTCGGTGTGGTCGGCGGTGGTCGCCAGCGACTGCGCCAGAGTCCGCACCTCGGTCGAGGAGGTGGAGACGCTGTCGACCACGCCCTTCACCTGGCTCTCGAACCGGTCGGCCAGCGCCGCCATCTCGGCCCGCTTGCGCTCCTCCGCCGCATGCTCGGCCTCGGCCTGGCGGCGGCGGAAGGCGTCGGCCTCCACCGCATTGGCCTTGAACACCTCGACGGCGCCGGTGATCTGTCCGATCTCGTCCCGCGATTCGGAGGCCGGCACCGTCACGGTCAGGTCGCCCTTCGCCAGCGTCAGCATCGCGTCTGTCAACCGGCGCAGCGGGCGCAGTGCCATCACCGTCCACAATCCGAAGCCGGCGGCCAGCAGCAGGGCGGCGCCGCAGAGCGTCAGCATCAGCGCCTGGAAGCCGCTGGCGACCTCGCGCACACGGGCGGCGATCTGCTGGTTCTTGTGCTCCTGCAGGTCGATGAAGGCGTTGATGCGCTTCAGCCATTCGGTGAATGCAGGGCGGGCGTCCTGCATTAGCGCCTTCTGCGCGCCGGCCATGTCGTTGGCCTTGCGGGCGGCGACGACCGCCTTGAGCGCCGGCAGGGCCTTGGCCTCGATCTCCTTGATGCCGGCGAGCAGGGACCGCTCCTCCGGCTCGATGTCGGTCATGCTCGCGAACATGGCGTCGAGAGGCTTGGCGGACTGTTCGTAGAAGGCGGCCAGCCGGTCGATGTCGGAGAGCGCCGCGGACAGTGTCGCCGGATCGGTGGCCAGCACCACGTCGCGCAGCGCGATGGCGCGATCGTGCACGCTGCCGCGGAAATTGATGGCGTAGCGCTGTTTGACGCTGTTCACCTCGTTGATCCGGTTGAGGTCGGCATCGATCTTCCGCACCTCCCGGACCCCGATGATGGTCAGGCTGACAAGGAGAAGAAGCACCACGCCGAAGCCGAGGAACAGCCTCGTGCGGATCGTGGCGTGCCGGGAAAGGAACATGTCGGCGAATCCCGTCGAATATGGCCCGATGGGCAAGGAGATTACACTACCCCGAAAGATGTTAAATTTTCGGTAGCCGGAAGATGTGGCGCGGATTGCGCTTGGCAAGCCCGCCGCCAACCGGTCGCCCGCAAGGCGCGGGTTGCGGATCGGGGCGGGGGCCGCAATATGCGGCGGGCCAGCAACCGTTCGGGAGTTTCCGTCTTGGATCCGTCGATGCCGCCCCCATCCCTGTCCGCCCGGCCGCTGCGACGGCTCCGTCGCCCGTCCGCCGGTCTGGCGCTGGCGCTGCTGCCGGCCCTTCTGGTGCCGCTCACCCCCGCCCCCGCTCAGGAAAGGGCGCAGGACAGGACGGAAGCGGCGGATGCCACCAGGCCGGGCGCACGGGCAGACGACCGCAAGTCTGAGGAGCGCAAGCCGGACGACCGCAAGCCGGACGATCTCCAGGGCTTCGATCCGCAGCGCAGCGTGACCCGGCACAGCCTGCCGCTCCCGGGAGGGGCGCTGGCCTATGGCGCGACGGCGGAGTTCCTGCCGCTGCACGATGGCGCCAGGGAGGAACTGGCTGCCCGCATCTTCACGGTGTCCTACACCGCCGACCCGCAAAGCCCGGCGGCAGGGCCGCGACCGGTCACCTTCGTCTTCAACGGCGGGCCGGGTGCCGCGTCGGCCTATATGCATCTGGGTGCGGCGGGACCGAGGGTGGTCGCCTTCGGGCCCGACGGCACCTTGCCGCGACCGCCCGCCGCGCTCGTCGACAATCCCGACAGCTGGCTGGCCTTCACCGATCTGGTCTTCGTCGATCCGGTCGGGACGGGCTTCAGCCGGGCGGTGAAGCCCGACGAGACGGAGAAGCGCTTCTGGTCGGTGGATGGCGATGCGCGGGCGATGGCCGAGATCGTCCGGCTTTGGCTGACCCGCCAGGGCCGCTGGTCGTCCCCCACCTTCCTCGCCGGGGAGAGCTATGGCGGATTTCGCATCGCCAAGATGGCCGACGAACTGATCGATCAGGTCGGGCTTGCGGTGAACGGGCTGATCCTGGTCTCGCCCGTCGTCGATTTCGCCGCCATCGACGAGGACGGCATCCTCGGCCCGGCCTGGAAGCTGCCGTCCATGGCTGCCGCCGCCGCCGCGCTGGGGCGCCGGCCGGGTACGCCGGAGCAGGCGGCCGAAACGGCGGAGCGTTTTGCGCTCGGTCCCTACCTCACCGGGTTGGCCGGGTTGGACTATGGCCGGCTCGACGCCGGGCAGGAGGTCTTCGACGAGGTGGCGCGCATCACCGGCCTACCGGTGGAGATCGTGCGGCGCCAGCGCGGGCGCGTGCCGATGGGCGTCTTCACGCGCGAGCTTCTGCGCGACCAGGGGCGCATCCTCAGCATCTATGACGGCACCTTCACCGCGGCCGATCCCGATCCGGGGGCGGCCCGCATTCCGTTCGATCCCTTCCTGAAGGGAACGGTGCCGACCTACACGACGGCCTTCGCCGCCTACGCCCATGACGCTCTGGGGGTGCGGACCGACGCGCCCTACCGGCTGCTGAGCGACCGTGTGAACCGGAACTGGGAATGGCCGCGGATGTCGGTGCCGAGCGCCGTCGACGCGCTGCAGACGGCACTGACCCTGCAGCCGGCGCTGCGGGTGCTGATCGTCCATGGCCGCACCGACCTGATCACCCCCTACATGGCCTCGCGCTGGGTGGCGTCCAGGCTGGAACTGCCGGCGGGCGGGCGCGACCGGGTGGCGGTGACGGTGCATCCGGGCGGCCACATGATGTACACGCGGGCCGAAGGCCGGGCCGCGCTGGCCGCCGATGCCCGCGCCCTGGTCGAGGAGGCGCTGCGCCGGCGCTGACGAGGCGTCCTGGAGAGGCTTATCGGAAAGGCCCCGATGCCGAATCGAAAAGGGGCGCCCCGGCGGGAGCGCCCCTTTTCGTGTGTCCGTCCCTGGTCCGGCTTAGAACAGACGCAGGATCGACTGCTGCGACTGGTTGGCCAGCGAGAGTGCGATGGTGCCGAGCTGCTGACGGGTCTGCAGCATCAGCAGGCTGGCGCCTTCCTCGTTCTGGTCGGCCAGCGTCAGCTTGCTGGCGCCTTCCGTCAGCACGTCGCTGAACTCCTTGGTGAAGCTCTCGCGGGTCGTGATGATGTTCAGGTTGGTCGACAGCTGCTGCGACGCGGAGCGGATCGAAGCCTTGGCGTGATCCAGGCCGGCCACCGCCTTGTCGATGTCGGCGCGGTCCATCCAGTCGTTCTGCGCACCGTCCAGCCTCAGGCCCTGGCCGCTGGTCGACAGGTTGACCGCGGTCACGGTGATCGAGTTGGTGTTGCGCTCGTTCAACTGGACCGTGATGTCGTTCGACGTGTTGGCGTCGGAAATCTGCTTGGTGACGATGTTGGCCGAGCAGTTGGCCGAGGCCGCCTGCTTGATCTTCGTGGCATCGACGGCCATGCGCACGGTGCCGGTGTCGAAGGTGAAGGACTGTTCGCCTCCGGAGAGCTTGCCGTCGCCGCGGTCGTTCATGGCGTCGCGGGTGACCTGGGCGCCGTTGGAGTTGGTGACCTGGATCTGCAGGTCGACCTTCTTTTCGATGACCGAGATGCCGTTGCCCTGGTTGTTCGCCGATTCCAGCAGTTGGCGGTCGACGGTGAAGGTCACCACCGTGCCCGACGCGAAGCTTTCCGAGATCTTCTTGGTCAGCGCGTTGGTCGTGCTGGAAGTCACGGTGAAGTCGCGGGTCGTGCCGCCCGGCGTCGCGCCGGTCAGGGTGATCGTGCCGCCGGTGCCGATCGAGGCGGAGGCGACGTCCTTGCCCTGCAGGCGGCCGCTGGTGATGGCGGTGCTGATCGAGGCCTGCAGCCGGGTTGCGACGTTGACGGAGGCGGTCTGGCCGGTGGCCACGTCGCCGGAGGTCGCGGTGTAGCTGAAGGTCTGGCCTTCGACGGTGATCGAGAAGATGTCGCCTTCTTCGATGGTGCCGCTGACGTTCACCGTGGAGACCTGAGCGACGCTGGAGGTGCCGGCGGTCTGCAGCTTGGTGCTGGTCGTCTGCGTGTTGTCGAAGTAGGAGATGGTGCGGCTCTCGTTCCCGTCCGTCACGATGAAGTCGCGGGTGCGGCCGTTGGCGCCGCGGACTTCGATCTGGACGTCGGAGAAGCTGCCCAGCGTGCTGGACATCGTGCCCGACAGCTTCAGGCCGACGAAGCCGTGCGCATTCTCGGCCTTGGCGATGTCGGCGGCCTTGCCTTCGACCGAACCGTCACCCTTGATGCGGATCGCATAGGTGTCGGGGGCGATGACGTTGGTGACGCGGGCGTTGTCGACGCCGACGATGGTGTTGACGGCGGCACGGGACTCGCTGGTGCTGTCCATGCTCATGCCGTTGCCGTTGATCAGGTTCTTGCCCTGATAGCCGCTGTCGGCGGCCAGCTTGTCGATCTGGTTCTTCAGTGTGTTGAACTGGGCGGCCAGCGACTTGCGGGTGGCCACGGAGGCGGCGTCGTTGCCCAGGGCGGCGTAGGCCGCGGTGGTCAGGCCCTTGGCCTGGTCGACCATGGCATCGATCGAGGTCAGGCCCTTGTCGGCGGCCTGGATCGTGCTGATCGACTGACCCATCGCGTCCTTCAGCGAGGTCAGGTCGCCGGCGCGCTGGTTCAGGCCCTTGGCGGCGAAGAAGGAGGTGGGACCATCCAGAGCCGAGTTGATCTTGTTGCCCGTCGACAGGATGTTCTGCTTCTTGTCGATTTGCGACTGCGTGTTCTGCAGCTGCAGCAGGTTCGTGCGCATCGAGGCGGTCAGGGTCACATTTCCGGCCATGGTCCTAGTCTCCTTCTGAGGCTGTCCCCGCCCTCGGTCATTTGACCGGCGAGGCAACGTGCGTTTTCCTGACACCACTGTTTCAAGCGCCGTGCCAACTGCAGTGATGTGCCATAAGTCACTGATCTGCTTATGAAATAAAAATAGGCCGGCAAAAAGGGCAGGGTTGGGACGGCCCCGGCCGGCGGGAGGCCCGAAAAAGATTCCCGGAATCTTTTGCCGGTGACGGACGGTTCTGCCGATGTGGCCGGCGGTAAGAATCTTCCCACCGCCTTGCAGACGCGGCTATGGTCTGGCTCCAAACCGCGTCCCAAACATCGAACGCATGGCCCCATTCGGGCCACAGCAGGGAAGGGAGAAGCATCATGACCGGTCGGATCGACGCGCGCCTGGCGGAGCTGGGCATCGAATTGCCGCAGGCTGCCGCCCCGGTGGCGGCCTATGTGCCCTACACCCGTTCGGGCAATACCCTCTACATCTCGGGTCAGGTCACCGTCTGGAACGGCGAGCGCAAGTTCGTCGGCAAGGTCGGCCAGGATTTCACGGTGGAGCAGGGCAAGGAAGCCGCACGCCTGTGCGCGCTGAACATCCTGGCCCAGGCCAGGGCCGCTCTGGGCGGCGACCTGGACCGCGTCACCCGCGTGCTGCGGCTGGGCGGCTTCGTCAACTCCGGCCCGGACTTCCACGATCATCCGCTGGTGATCAACGGCGCTTCGGAACTGATGCGCGATGTCTTCGGCGAGGCCGGCCAGCATGCCCGCGCCGCGGTCGGCGCCCCGTCGCTGCCCGGCAACGTCGCGGTCGAGGTCGACGCCATCCTGGAAGTGGCCTGATCCGCTTCACGACAGCCCTGACGGCAGCGCCTTGCCGCAACACGGCATCGGGCTTACCTCCTTGCCATCGGTTCAGGGAGACGCATGAATGCCCGACGGCAACGATGCCATCACCTTCAAGGTTCTGACCGGAATCGGCGAGGCGGACCAGCAGGGCTGGGACGCCTGCGCCGGTTCCGGCAACCCGTTCCTGTCCCACGCCTTCCTCCTGGCGCTGGAGGACTCGGGTTCGGCGGCCGGGAAGTCCGGCTGGCAGCCCAGCCATCTCGCCGCCTATGACGGCTCCGGCCGGATGGTGGGCGCAGTGCCCGCCTATCTGAAGAGCCACTCCTACGGCGAATACGTCTTCGACCATGCCTGGGCCAACGCCTATGAGCGGGCCGGCGGCAGCTATTACCCCAAGCTGCAGGTGGCGGTTCCCTTCACGCCGGTGCCGGGCCCCCGGCTGCTGGTGGCGCCGGGGCCGCAGGCCGATGCGGTCGCCGATGCGCTGGTCGCGGCGTTGGAGCAGGTGGCGGAACGCTACGGCGTCTCCTCTGCCCACGTCACCTTTCCCGAGCGCGCGGATTGGGACCGGCTGGGCAAGGCCGGCTGGCTGCAGCGGACCGGCGTGCAGTACCATTGGCACAACCGCGGCTATGGCAGCTTCGACGAATTCCTGGAGGCGCTGAACTCCCGCAAGCGCAAGGCGATCCGCAAGGAGCGGCGCGAGGTCGCCGACAGCAGCGTCCGCCTGCACACCCTGACCGGCGGCGATCTGAAGCCGGAGCATTGGGACGCCTTCCACCGCTTCTACCTGGACACCACCGACCGCAAATGGGGCGGCGGCTATCTCAACCGCCGCTTCTTCCAGCTGCTGGGCGAGACGATGGCCGACCGGGTGGTTCTGGTGATGTGCGAGGATGGCGGGGAGTGGGTGGCGGGCGCGCTGAACCTGCTGGGCGACGATGCGCTGTACGGCCGCAACTGGGGTTCGGACGGGCGCTACCGCTTCCTGCATTTCGAGGCGTGCTATTACCGCGCGCTGGATTTCGCCATCGAACGCGGGCTGGCGCGCGTCGAAGCGGGTGCGCAGGGAGAACACAAGATCCAGCGCGGCTATCTGCCGGTGCCGACCTACAGCGCCCACTGGATCGCCGATCCCGGCTTCCGCCGCGCCGTGGACCGCTATCTGGCTCAGGAGCGCCCGGCGGTGCAGGCGGAGATCGAAGCGCTGGGCGAGGAGCTGTCGCCTTACCGGCGGGAGGGCTGAGCGCTACGCCCAGCCGGCCAGCACCGCGGCGGCATCGCTTTCCCGCAAGGGCGCACGCTCCGGCGGCGGGGCGCCGTCGACGCGCAGGCCCATCAGCGTTTCGACCAGCGGCTCCGGTCCCTCCGTGACGCGGACCTGCCCGCGTGCGGCGACGTGAGGATGGGCGTGGACTTCCGCCAGTTCGGGCAGAGCCTCGAAACAGCAGTCGACCGGGTCGAGCAGGGCCTTCCACTCCGTCAGCGTCCGCGTCGCGAACAGCGCCTCCAGCTCCGCCGTCAGGGCGGTCTGGGGCAGGGGATCCTCCTGCCGGGCGATCCAGTCGGGGCGGCCGACCGCCTCGCAGAAGCCCTGCCAGAACTTGGGCTCCAGCGCCGACAGGGTGGCGAAACGTCCGTCTGCGGTGCGGTAGATGCGGTAGCAGGCAGCCCCGCCCGACAGCAGCGCCTCGGCGCGTTTCGGCATGGTGCCGCGCGCCGCCGCGGTCAGGTTCAGCCCCTGCCAGCCCAGCACCGTTTCCATGATCGACAGGTCGAGGAAGCAGCCCTGTCCCGACCGTTCCCGCCCGAACAGCGCGCCGGCCACCGCCAGCGCCGTCTGCTGGGCGGACGCGAAGTCGGCCACCGGCAGGTAGCTGATGACCGGCCGGTCCGGCAGTCCGGAGGCGTCCAGCCCGCCGCCGACTGCCATGTAGTTCAGGTCGTGCCCGGCCCGCGTGGCATAGGGGCCGTCATAGCCCCAGCCGGACAGGCTGGCATGCACCAAGCGCGGATTGAGCTGCCGCAGCCGCTCGCGCCCCAGACCCAGCTTGTCCATCACGCCCGGCCGGTAGCTCTCGATCAGCGCATCGGCCTTCGCCAACAGCTCTTCTAGTGCCTTGCGCCCCTCCGTCGACTTCAGGTCGAGGCGGATGACGGTCTTGCCGGCGTTCAGCAGCTTGTAGGCGGCGGTGGTGCCGTCGCTGTCGGTGGGACCCAGTCGGCGCAGCGGATCGCCCGCCGGCGGCTCCACCTTCACCACCGTGGCGCCCAGGTCGCCCAACAGCTGGGCCGCATGCGGTCCCGGCAGATACTGGCCGAGGTCGACGACGCGCAGTCCGGTCAGGAAGGGCAGGGGCATGGCGGTGCTCGCTCTTGGTTGGTGGTGGAGACTTTTGCATGCGATGCCCCCTCCCCATCCCTCTCCCGCTTTGCGGTGGAGGGGGCAGGAGCTTTGCGGGAGTTCAGCAAAGGACCGCGGCAGTTCCCTCTCCCTCGAAGAGGGGGAGGGTTAGGGAGGGGGCATCGAAGCGAGCGGCCTCACGCTGCCTGAACCCTCACCCCCCCGTCACGCTCATATGCCGCCCGACGGCCGGACCCTGGTGGCGGCGGTCGATGATGAAGTCGTGGCCCTTGGGCTTGCGGGTGATGGCCTCGCGCACCGCGTCGATCAGCGGGCCGTCCTCGTCGCTGATGCGCAGCGGCGTGCGCAGGTCGGCGGCGTCCTCCTGGCCCAGGCACATGTACAGCGTGCCGGTGCAGGTCAGCCGCACGCGGTTGCAGCTTTCGCAGAAGTTATGGGTCAGCGGCGTGATGAAGCCGACGCGCTGGCCGGTCTCCTCCACCCGCACATAACGGGCGGGGCCGCCGGTGCGGTGGTCGCTCTCGGTCAGGGTCCAGCGCTTCTGCAACTCCGCCTTCAGCATGGTCAGCGGCCAATACTGGTCCATGCGGGCACCCTCGCCGATGTCGCCCATCGGCATCACCTCGATGAAGGTCAGGTCGAAGCCCTGCTCGCCGCACCAGGCCACCAGCCGGTGGACCTCGTCGTCGTTGACGCCCTTCAGCGCCACCGTGTTGATCTTGATCTTCAGCCCGGCGTCCTTGGCCGCCTGGATGCCGCCCAGGATCTTGTCCAGCTTGCCCCAGCGGGTGATGGCCTGGAACTTGTGCGGGTCCAGCGTGTCGAGCGACACGTTGATCCGCCGCACCCCCGCCTCGTACAGCCCGGCCGCATGCTTGAACAGCATGGTGCCGTTGGTGGTCAGCGTCAGCTCGTCCAGGTCGCCCGACTGGATGTGGCGGCCGAGCGAGCGGATCAGCCGCATCACGTCGCGCCGCACCAGCGGCTCGCCGCCGGTCAGCCGCAGCTTGCGCGTGCCCAGCTTCACGAAGGCGCTGCACAGCCGGTCCAGCTCCTCCAGCGTCAGCACCTCCGCCTTGGGCAGGAAGCTCATGTCCTCCGCCATGCAATAGACGCAGCGAAGGTCGCAGCGGTCGGTCACCGACACGCGCAGATACTCCACCTTCCGGCCGAACGGGTCGATCAGCGGGGCGGTGGCGGCTGGCGATTGGGCTTCGGACACGGGATCGATCATCGGTGGACTCCACGGGCGGCCGCTGGCGGGCCGCCACAGTATATGTTCGCTACACATACGATGCGCAACGATCGCAGGAGCGTATTCCACATCACGGTATGCCGACTTTGACGGCGATCAAGAGTTCCCGGCGTCACATAAGCTTTTGTCGCACGGCCGCCAGTTGTGCTTCCCGCTGAGCTTCCTCGCGTTCGCGCAGGTCGTCGTCGGTGGTGCGGGGCATCGGCGGGCGGCCCAGGGCGAAGGGGTCGTTGCCGCGCTCGAACTGGTCGCGGACGCGGCAGTCCTCGCACATGCGGATGCGGTTGGCGGCCTCCGGCGTCGCGAACATCGAATGCTTGCCCGCCAGCGTCGTCACGATCTTCTCGATCGCCGACTTGGCGGCGAAGGGCTTGCCGCAGGAGACGCAGCAGAAGGGCTCCTCCTCCTTGATCACCGCCGCACCGCGCGCCCGGTCGCGGAAATCGATCTCCGGCACCAGGGAGATGACCTTCTCCGGACAGGTGGTCTTGCACAGGCCGCACTGCACGCAGGCATCCTGGGCGAAGGACAGCATCGGCTTGTCGGCATTGTCGAGCAGCGCCCCGGTGGGGCAGGCGCCGACGCAGGACAGGCAGAGCGTGCAGCCCTCCACATCCACCGACACCCGGCCGAAGGGGGCGCCCGGCGGCAGCGGCAGCACCTCCACCGGGGCGGGGGCGACCTTGTGCAGGTGGCGCAGCGCCAGCATGGTCACGGTGCGCTTCGGCCCCATCGGCAGGAACATCCCGGCCTCGACCGGGTCGGCCGGCAGGGCCCAAAGCTCGTCCGCCACCGCGTCGGGGTCGGCGGCGTCGATCACCGCCACCCGGCCGGAGCCGTAGCCGAGACCGCTGAAGGCGGCCTCCGCCAGCCCGACCTGCGAGGCCAGCCCGGCGGTCTCCCCCTCATTCTCCGGCCCGGTCAGGACGCGGACATGGGTGCAGCCATAGGCGAGCGCCAGCGCGAACAGGTCGAAGCCGACCTGCGTCACCTCGTGCAGGGCGAAGGGCAGCACGCGGGCCGGCAGGCCGCGGCCGTGCCGGGACATCATGCCGACCAGTTCGTCGCCATGGCGCGGGTCGTGGATCAGCAGCGCCGGGGCGACGCCGCCGGCCTTGCGGTAGGTGGTCAGCAGCGTGCGCAGCCGCTCATACACGGTGATGGCCGGCGGCAGGGCGTAGGTGGCGGCCCCGGTCGGGCAGACCGCGGCGCAGGATCCGCAGCCGGCGCAGACATGCGGGTCGATGGCCACATGGTCGCCGTTCGGCGTCACCGCGCCGGTTGGACAGACGTCGAGGCAGCGGGTGCAACCGGTCTTGCGGCTGCGCGAATGGGCGCAGAGATCGGCCTTGAAGTCGACGAAGCGCGGCTTCTCGAACTCGCCGACCAGATCGGCGATCTCCAGCAGGGCTTTCGCCACATCCACCGGGCTGTCGGGATCGGGGCGGATATAGCCGTCGCGGCGCTTGTGGTCGGGGAACAGCGGCGTCCCGCCGGTCAGGTCGAGGATCAGGTCGCAGCGGGCCGACGCCCCCTGCCGCACCGGCTCGAACCCCAGCGTTCCGCGCGAGGAGGGCAATGCCGGGGCATAATCGTCCACCACGATCTCGAAGGCGCCGACCCAACCGCGCCCGCTGCGGATGCGGCCGCGGAAGATCGCGACGTCCATCATCTGCGGCGGCGCGATGTCCTTGGGGTTGGTCAGCAGGATTGTGACATCCAGATGCTTCGCCAGCTGCCGCCCGGCCTCGATGGCGCGTTCGTCGGTGCCGTAGACCAGACAGGTGCCCTGGGAGGTCAGGGTCAGGGCGCCGGTCGGCGGGATCGGCAAGGCGGCCTCGGCCAGCAGGGCCGCGATCTTCGGCAGCGCCTGGGCGCCCTCGTCCGACCAGCCGGCGCGCTCGCGGATGTTGGTGAAGGTCAGCGCTGTGTCCGGCGCCACCTCCGCCGCAACCTCGCTGAACAGCGGTGCTTCCTGCGTGCAGGCGACCAGCAGCGGCTGGCCGTTGGCAACCGCCTTCTCGAAGCGGTCGAGCTGCGCCCGGCACAGCTGGGTATGCACGGTTACGGCGCTGCCGTCGCCGCAAGCCTTGCCCAGCGCCGCACCGTCCAGCGCGATGCTGTGCGCACAGTCGCAGACGAGCACCGTCCGATCGCCGATCTTCATCGTCCCAAAAACTCCTGTCGCTTGGGGCTGACGCCCCTGGCCTAAGGACACTCATATGGGGGAATGCAGCGCGATGGGAACGGGAATCTTATCGGGACCGAGTTGTCGCCGATTTCCGCGATAACAAGCTTTGCTATCGTTGGCTATCCGGAGGCGGACGATGAACGTATCCCTTACCCCCGAACTGGAACGGCGGATCGAAGAGCGCGTGGCAAGCGGCCTGTACGGTTCGGCCAGCGAGGTGATGCGCGAGGCGCTGCGCCTGTATTTCCGCATCGACGATGCCAATGGGCGTGCGTTGGAGCGGCTGAACCGGGACATCGGCGACGCCATCGGCCAGTTGGACCGCGGAGAGGGGATCGCCCCGGATGAGGCCCGGCGCCTGTCGAAGGAGCGGATTGCCGCGCGCCGGCAGGCAAAGGGCGGTCCGGAGCAGCGGTGAGCGGCCTATACACCCTGGCGCCGCATGGAACCCGTTCTGCTGACGCCGGCCGGTGGTCTGTGGATGTGACCGCCGGCGTTCTGTCCGCGTCTTACGCCCCCGGCTCGTTGGCGTTGGGGAAGAACAGCTGCTCGCCGTTGATGGTGTAGTCGGCGATGGCCTTCTGGCCCTCGGCCGAGACCAGCCAGTCGACGAAGGCCTGCCCGTCGGCAGCCTTGACGTGGGCGAATTTGGCCGGGTTGACCAGCATGGCGCCATACTGGTTGAACAGGCGCTTGTCGCCCTCCACCAGCACGGTCAGCGGGCCGCGGTTCTTGAAGTTCAGCCAGGTGCCGCGGTCGGTCAGGGTGTAGCCGTTCATCGCCGCGGCGGTGTTCAGCGTCGGGCCCATGCCCTGGCCGATGGAGCGGTACCAGCTTTCCTTGGGCTCCGCCTTGGCCGGGTCGAGGCTGGCGGTCTTCCACAGCGCGAGTTCGGCCTTGTGCGTGCCGCTGTCGTCGCCGCGCGACACGAAGGGGGCCTTGGCGGCGGCGATCTTGGACAGGGCGGCGGCGACATCCTTGCCGCCCTTGATACCGGCGGGGTCGGCGGCCGGGCCGACGATGACGAAGTCGTTGTACATCACCGGCTTGCGCAGGGTGGAGAAGCCTTCGGCGACGAACTTCTCTTCCGACGGCTTGTGGTGGACGAACAGCACGTCGGCATCGCCGCGCTTGGCGAGGTCGATGGCCTGGCCGGTTCCCTTGGCGACGACCCGCACCTCGATCCCCGTCTTGGCGGTGAATTTCGGCAGGATGGAGCCGAACAGCCCCGAATCCTCGGTCGAGGTGGTGGAGGCCACGGTGATGAAACGGTCGGCGGCGGATGCGGCCGACGGGATGGCGGTCTGGATCAGGCCGGTCAGGGCCGCGGCGGCGGCGACCCCCAGCACGAACGAACGGCGCAGCATCGCGTCACTCCTCCAACAGGCGTTGTTGCCTGAATGGCATAGCGCAGACCGGCCGTCCTTGCAAAGGCTTGCCAAGCTTCCGTCGATTTTGCCGCATACCGGAAAATGCGGTTTCGCGGGGTCAGGCCCGTTCGCCCGTCTCCTTCAGCAGGGATGCGGCGAGGTTGACGGCCAGCGACAGGGTCATCAGGACGAGGCCGAGCGCCAGCGCCATCGGCAGGTCGCCCTTGCTGGTCTCCAGCGCGATGGCGGTGGTCATGACGCGGGTGACATGCTCGATGTTGCCACCGACGATCATCACCGCCCCGACCTCCGCCGACGCGCGGCCGAAGCCGGCCAGCACGGTGGTGACGAGGCTCCAGCGCGCTTCCGACAGCAGGGTCGCCAGCCGCCGGAACGGCCCGGCGCCGGTGACGCGCAGCAGGTCGTCATACTCGACCAGCAGATCCTCCACCGTCTGGCGGGACAGCGAGGCGACGATCGGCACGATCATCACCGTCTGGGCGACGATCATCGCGGTCGGCGTGAACAGCAGCCCCAGCACCCCGAACGGGCCGGAGCGCGACAGCAGCAGATAGACCACCAGCCCGACCACCACCGGCGGCAGCCCCATCAGCGTGTTCAGCAGGATGGCGACGACACGCCGTCCGGGAAAGCTCAGCGCGGCGACTGCGGCACCCAGCGGCAGGCCGATCAGCGTGGCGGCGGCGACGGCGGTCAGGCTGACCCGCAGCGACAGCCCGACGATCTGCACCAGCCCGGGGTCCAGCGTGGCGATCATGGTGACGGCCAGCGCCATGGCCTGGGAAAAATCGTGCATCGGGTCCAGATCAAAAATGAAATTGCTTGGGCCGGGGACTTGTCCGAAGACCGGCGCTCGCCCACACTCGCGCGCATGAGCCCTATCATGAGTCTTAAGATCTTCACCATAGCGCCGGATCCGGCCGATCCCAAGCTGACGGAGCGCGTCCGCGGCCTGGACCAGGACGGCCGCGAGATCGAAACCGCCGTGACGGTGGAACGGCCGCTGACCCTGTACCTGAACGGGCAGGAGATCGTCACCATGATGACGATCGGCGACTATCCCGACTGTCTGGCCGTCGGCTATCTGCTGAACCAGAACATGTTGCGGCGCGACGACCGCATCACCGGCATCGATGTGGACGAGGAGACGGACACCGTCGTCGTCCGCACCGAGCGCGCGACCGATTTCGAGGCCAAGCTGAAGAAGAAGACGCTGACCTCCGGCTGCGCCCAGGGCACCGCCTTCGGCGATGTGATGGAGACCTTCGAGTCCATCAGCCTTCCCGCCGACGTCCGGCTCCGCACCTCGTGGATTTACGCGCTGTCCAGGCAGATCAACCTGCAGCCCAGCCTGTATCTGGAGGCCGGGGCCATCCATGGCTGCGTGCTGTGCCAGGAAGACCGGCCGCTGATCTATATGGAGGATGTCGGCCGCCACAACGCGGTGGACAAGGTCGCCGGTTACATGCACCTGAACGGCATTCCGGCCGGGGACAAGATTTTCTACACCACCGGGCGCCTGACTTCCGAGATGGTGATCAAGACGGTGCAGATGGGCATTCCGATCCTGGTCTCGCGCTCCGGCTTCACCGCCTGGGGCGTGCAGCTGGCGCGGCAGGCCAACCTGACGCTGGTCGGCCGGGCCAAGGGCAAGCGCTTCATCGCGCTGGCCGGCACCGACCGGCTGGTCTTCGACGCCGACACGGCCGCGACCGCGGACGAGGACCGCCGGCATGGACGCAAGGGAAGCCGCGATGACGACTGACACTGCACACAGGGATATCGGGCATCGGGATATCGGCGGCGTTCTGCTGGCCGGCGGCCTGTCGCGTCGGATGGGCGGCGGCGACAAGTGCCTGCGCCCGCTGGGCGGCCAATCCATCCTGGAGCGGATCGTCGCCACCGTCCGGCCGCAGGTCGGCCCGCTGGTCTTGAACGCCAACGGCGACCCGGCCCGCTTCGCCCATCTCCATCTGCCGGTCGCGGCGGATGTGGTGGAGGGCTATGCCGGGCCGCTCGCCGGCGTGCTGACCGGCATGGAGTGGATGCGCGGCACCGCCCCCGGCGTCGCCTGGGTCGCCAGCTTCGCCACCGACGCGCCCTTCATCCCGCGCGATCTCGTCACCCGTATGGTGGCGGCGCTGGAGCGGGAGGGCGCCGACCTCGCCTGCGCCCGGTCCGGCGGGCAGGAGCATCCCGTCTTCGGGCTCTGGCCGATCCGGCTGGCCGGCGACCTGCGCCGGGCGATGGTGGAGGAGGGCATCCGCAAAGTCGATGCCTGGACCGCCCGCTACCCTCTGGCCATCGCCGATTTCGACGTCGAGCCGGCCAATTCTGTGGATCCCTTCTTCAACACCAACCGGCCGGAGGATCTGGCCGAGGCGGAACGCCTGCTGGCGTCGGGAAACCTGTGATGACGGAACCGCTTGGCATTCAATCGCTGGAACGCATCGAGACCATGCCGCTTGGCATCGTGGTGGAGCGGCGCCGCGGCGTCACCGCCTGGGCCGAGTGGAGCTGGCGCCCGGTGTCGGTCATCCCCGGCGCCGGCCCGGTCGACCCGCCCGGCCGCGTCCTGATGGAGGGCGAGGGCTGGACCCACAGCCATGCCGCCACCCTGACGCTGGAGCTGTTCCGCACCGACACCGAAGGCTACCGCCTGAACCTGTCGCAGGACCCGCCGCGCCTTTGGGTGGTGATGCGCCCCGGTCCCGATGGCGAGGAGCTGGTGCCCTTCACCGTCACCGCGTCGGCCCATGAAGGGGAGGGCTATCAGGTCGGTGCCGACGTGGTGGAGACCGTGCCGATGCCGGCGGAGGTGATCGCGCTGGTCCGTGACTTCGTCGAGCAGCACCATGTCGACGTCCCCTTCCACAAGCGCGAACGCAAGCGCCACTTCGAGAAGGATGAGCGGCGGCGATGAGCGGCGAAGCCTTCCTGTCGCGCTGGTCGCGCCTGAAACGCACGGCGGTCAAGCCGGAACCCGAGGCCGTCGAGATTGCGCCGCCCGTCGAGGAGGCCGCGGCACTTCCCATCGCGGTCGCCGACGAGCTGCCGGCCGACGCCGCGCTGCCGGACGCGGATGGCGAAGCCGACGATCCGCTGAAGGACCTGCCGCCGATCGAGGAACTGACCGGCGAGTCCGACTTCACCCCCTTCCTGCGCGCCGAGGTGCCGGAGGACCTGCACCGGCAGGCTCTGCGCAAGTTGTGGACCTCCGACCCGATCTATGCCAACGACGACGGGTTGAAGGATTACGCCGACGACTACGCCAGCCTGTTCACCGGCAATGTCCCGGTGAAGACCCTCTACCGTGTCGGCGAGGGGTTCTTGAACATGCTGGACGAGGTGGCGGAAGGGGCGGGGCCCGCACCTGTTTCAAACACCGATGCCGAACTTGCAGTGGCAAGCGACACCCCCTCTCCCCAGCCGTCAATCCCCTCTCCCCCCCGGGGAGAGGGTTAGGGTGAGGGGGCTGCGTTGCGGAACTTCATCATCCCGCGCGCAGTCCCCATCGTCCCATAATCCTCCCCGTGTCTCCCCCTCACCCCGACCCTCTCCCCGGGGGGAGAGGGGGAAGCCACCGCGCACATCCCCACTTCCCCCTCGCAGTTTCCCTCTCAAATTGCGACGGATCGTCGCGTCGGATCGGACCCCTTCGAAACTCAGGGGCGCTCTGTTAGCGCGAGCATAGCGCGGCGATAAAGTTTCATTTGTCTGCTCTTCCGGACGCGTCCTTAGTTGACAAAAGGATAGGTTCAGTCCTTCTATTATCTGCCTGTGCAATGCTAAGCCACTGTAAGGCAACGGCTTTTCGCAGGTGCATCAAATGGGGTTTCGGACGGGGCCAACGGACGGCGCGCGGTCAGACCGCGGACGCCGGCATCCCCGTCTGTGTGTCCGGGAGGAGTTTGCGGCGCGTGTCCAGGGCCGTCGATCATACCGTTTCCCCCGCGGTCGCGGAGGAGGAACTGCTGCGTGCGCAGGTCTACGGCCTGCTGGCCCGCCTGCTGTCGCGCGCGCCCGACGCGGACTTCCTGGCTGCGCTTGCCGGCGTGGCGGGGGAGGGCGGCGAGTTCGGCGCGGCGCTGAACCAGCTGGCCGAAGCGGCGCGCGGCAGTGACCCCGCCGCGGTGGAGGAGGAGTTCACCACCCTCTTCATCGGTGTCGGCGGCAGCGAGCGCACTCCCTACGGCTCCTACTACCTGACCGGATTCCTGAACGAGAAGCCGCTGGCGGAGCTGCGCGTCGACATGGCGCGGCTGGGCATCGCCCGCGCCGACGGCGTGAGGGAGCCGGAGGATCACATCGCAGCGCTGTGCGAGATGATGGCCGGCCTGATCGGCGGCGAGTTCGCGCCGGAGGACGGCGGGACGGTCGATCTCGAGGCACAGCGGGCATTCTTCGACCGCCATGTCGGCTCCTGGGCCGGGCGGTTCTTTGCGGATTTGGAGACCTCGCCGTCGGCCCGCTTCTACCGGGCGGTCGGTGCGGTCGGACGAAGTTTTCTGGCGGTCGAGGCTCGCGCCTTCGACCTTGCGGCGTAAAGGTGAGGAGCGAAGCCATGACGCGGAACGCGGTCAAAGCCAAAGCAGAAGCTGCCAAGCAGAACACGGATACCCAGAAAATGGACAAGGCGCTCGCCCGACGCGACCTGTTTCGCGTCGCCGGCCTGGGCGTCGGTGCGCTGGGCGCCGTCGCCGCCGGGGTGACCGCCACCGGCGGGACCGCGGAGGCCGCCCCGGCGGAGACCGTCTCCACCGGCTACCGCGAGACCGACCATGTCCGTCGGGTCTACGAACTGAGCCGCTTCTAAGAGGAACGCCCCGATGCTCATCAAGAAAAGCTCGGCCACCTCGGGCGGCCGTCACCTTGCCCGCACCCTGACGCAGACGCTGGCGACCGCCACCGGCGTCACCGTCGACCGCCGCGCCTTCCTGCGCAGCTCCGGCATCGCCGCCGGCGGCGCCGCGCTCGCCTCCGCGATGCCGTTCGGCATGGTGAAGAAGGCCGACGCCGCCACCGCGGCGGCCGTCGCCGGCGCGCCCGTCAAGCAGGTCAAGTCGATCTGCACCCACTGCTCCGTCGGCTGCACCGTGGTGGCCGAGGTGCAGAACGGCGTCTGGATCGGGCAGGAGCCCGGCTTCGACAGCCCGATCAACCTGGGTGCGCACTGCGCCAAGGGCGCCTCGGTGCGCGAGCACGCCCACGGCGACCGCCGCCTGCGCTATCCGATGAAGATGGTCGACGGCAAGTGGACCCGGATCAGCTGGGATCAGGCCATCGAGGAGGTCGGCTCCAAGCTGCTGTCGATCCGCGAGCAGTCCGGCCCGGATTCGGTGTTCTGGCTCGGCTCGGCCAAGCACAGCAACGAGCAGGCCTATCTGTTCCGCAAGTTCGCGGCCTTCTGGGGCACCAACAACGTCGACCATCAGGCGCGCATCTGCCACTCCACCACCGTGGCCGGCGTGGCGAACGTCTGGGGCTACGGCGCCATGACGAACAGCTACAACGACATCCAGAAGTCGCGCTCGCTGTTCTTCATCGGCTCCAACGCCGCCGAGGCGCACCCCGTCGCCATGATGCATGTGCTGAAGGCGAAGGAGCAGAACAACGCGCCGCTGATCGTCGCCGATCCGCGTTTCACCCGCACCGCCGCCAAGGCCGACGAGTATATCCGCTTCCGTCCCGGTACCGACGTGGCCCTGGTCTGGGGCATCCTCTGGCACGTTCTGCAGAACGGCTGGGAGGACAAGGACTACATCGCCAAGCGCGTCTACGGCTTCGACGACATCCGCGCCGAGGTCGCCAAGTGGACGCCCGAGGAGGTGGAGCGGGTCACCGGCGTTCCGGGCTCGCAGCTGAAGCGCGTCGCCCGCACGCTGGCTTCCCACCGTCCCGGCACGCTGGTCTGGTGCATGGGCGGCACCCAGCACCACATCGGCAACAACAACACCCGCGCCTATTGCGTGCTGCAGCTGGCGCTGGGCAATGTCGGCGTGGCCGGCGGCGGCACCAACATCTTCCGCGGCCACGACAACGTGCAGGGCGCGACCGACTTCGGCGTCACCTCCGACAGCCTGCCCGGCTACTACGGCTTGGCCGAGGGCGCGTGGCGCCACTGGGCGCGCGTCTGGGATGTGCCGTATGACGAGGTGCTGGCCCGCTTCAAGGACAAGAAGCTGATGGAGGCCACCGGCATCCCGGTGTCCCGTTGGTTCGACGGCGTCCTGGAAGCCAAGGAGAACCTGGACCAGCCGAACCCGGTCAAGGGCATGGTCTTCTGGGGCCACGCGCCGAACAGCCAGGTCCGTCTGCCCGACATGAAGAAGGCGATGGAGAAGCTGGAGCTGCTGGTCGTCGTCGATCCGTTCCCGACGATGACCGCCGTGCTGCCCGACCGCAAGGACAACTTCTACCTGCTGCCGGCCGCCACCCAGTTCGAGACGGTCGGGTCGCGCACCGCGTCCAACCGCTCCGTCCAGTGGTCCGACAAGATCATGGAGCCGCTCTTCGAATCGAAGGTGGACCATGAGATCATGTATCTGTTCGCGAAGAAGTTCGGCTTCGCCGAGGCGTTGTTCAAGAACATCAAGGTCGAGGGCAATGTCCCGGTGATCGAGGACATCACCCGCGAGTGGAACCGCGGCATGTGGTCCGTCGGCTACACCGGCCAGTCGCCGGAGCGTCTGAAGCTGCACATGCAGCATCAGGCCACCTTCGACAAGACGACGCTGCGCGCCGTCGGCGGCCCGTGCGACGGCGAGTATTTCGGCCTGCCGTGGCCCTGCTGGGGCACGCCGGAGATGAAGCATCCGGGCACGGCCAACCTGTACGACACCTCGCTGCCGGTGGCCGAGGGCGGCGGCGCCTTCCGCGCCCGCTTCGGCGTCGAGCGCAACGGCGTGACCCTGCTGGCCGAGGGCTCCTATCCGGAAGGGTCGGAGATCAAGGACGGCTATCCGGAAGTCACCATGGCGATGCTCCAGAAGCTGGGCTTCGACAAGGAGCTGACGGAACAGGAACTGGCGGTCATCCAGAAGATCGGCGGCGACAAGATCGGCACCGTGTCCTGGACCACAGACCTGTCGGGCGGCATCCAGCGCGTGGCGATCAAGCACGGCCTGAACCCGCCGGGCAACGCCAAGGCGCGCTGCGTCGCCTGGAACTTCCCGGACCCGGTTCCGATCCACCGCGAGCCGCTCTACACCCCGCGCCGCGATCTGGTCGCCAGCTACCCGACCTACAAGGACACCAAGTCCTGGCGCGTTCCGACGCTCTACAAGTCCATCCAGGACCGCGACGTGTCGAAGGAGTATCCGATCATCCTCACCTCCGGCCGTCTGGTCGAGTATGAGGGCGGCGGCGACGAGACGCGCTCCAACCCCTGGCTGGCCGAGCTGCAGCAGGACATGTTCGTCGAGATCAATCCGTTCGACGCCAACAACGCCGGCATCAAGGACGGCCAGATGGTGTGGGTGGAAGGCCCTGAGAAGGGCAAGGTGAAGGTCAAGGCCATGGTGACCGAACGGGTCGGCCGCGGCGTCGCCTTCATGCCCTTCCATTTCGGCGGCGTGTATCAGGGGCAGGATCTGCGCTCCAAATACCCGGCCGGGGCCGACCCGATCGTCCTGGGCGAGGCCGCCAACACGGCGACCACCTACGGCTACGATTCGGTGACCCAGATGCAGGAAACCAAGACCACCCTTTGCCGCATCCAGGCGGCCTGACGCGCGGGAGTTTGAACCATGGCCCGGATGAAATTCCTGTGCGACGCCGAGCGCTGCATCGAGTGCAACGCCTGCGTCACCGCCTGCAAGAACGAGAACGAGGTTCCCTGGGGCATCAACCGCCGCCGCGTCGTGACCATCAACGACGGCAAGCCGGGGGAGCGGACGATCTCGGTCGCCTGCATGCATTGCTCCGACGCGCCCTGCATGGCGGTCTGCCCGGTCGACTGCTTCTACCAGACCGCCGAGGGCGTGGTCCTGCACAACAAGGACCTGTGCATCGGCTGCGGCTATTGCTTCTACGCCTGCCCGTTCGGCGCGCCGCAGTACCCGCAGGCCGGCAACTTCGGCACCCGCGGCAAGATGGACAAGTGCACCTTCTGCTCGGGCGGTCCGGAGGCCGACAATTCGGAGGCCGAGTTCAAGAAGTACGGCCGCAATCGTCTGGCCGAAGGCAAGCTGCCGCTTTGCGCCGAGATGTGCTCGACCAAGGCGCTGCTGGCCGGTGACGCCGACAAGGTGTCGGACATCTACCGCGAGCGCGTGACCGCCCGCGGCTTCGGGGCCGGCGCCTGGGGCTGGGGCACCGCCTATCAGACCAAGTCCGGCGAGGAGCGCGGCCAGTCCGGCGGCTCTCTGTTCCAGGGCACCGGTGCTGCCGGCGGCCTGCCCGTACAGAAGCAGGGGCTGTGACGGTGACGATGGTGGGCGCGCGCACTGTCCTGCTGGCGTTCGGGGCTTCGCTCCTCCTGGCCGGGTGCCAGGAGGACGCGACCCCGCGCCCGATCCATCTGGACAAGGGCGTCTACCGGGGCGCGGCCGACACGCCGCGCACCGCGGACGAGGTGCGCGCGCTGCAACAGCGTGCCGCCTATCAGGGTGTGCGATAGGGAGCGTCCGATGGAAGGTCATCGCATGAAATCGGCTGTCGCCGCTCTGCTGCTCGGGATCGGCCTTGCCGCCGGTGCGGCACTGCCGGCCGCCGCCCAGTCCAGCGTCCGCGTCGGCGGACCGGTCGATCAGCAGGCCAACAGCCAGCAGCTCGAACGCGAAGCGCCGCCGGTGCCGACCCAGGTCCCTGGGAAGAGCGTGGCGGAGGATTGGCACGGCATCCGTCTGGGCGAGCAGGGCACCGTCTCCATCCCCAACAAGCAGGCCGGCGTCCTGATCCAGTCGGAAGGCGAGGCGTGGCGCGCGGTGCGCAACGGGCCGCTCAGCGAGTATGGCTCGTGGGTGCTCGCCGGCATCATGGCGCTGCTGGTGCTGTTCTTCCTGGTCCGCGGGCGCATCCGCATCGACGGCGAGAAGACCGGCCGCACCATCCAGCGTTTCAACGCCTTCGAGCGTGGCGTGCACTGGCTGACCGCCGGCAGCTTCGTCGTGCTCGCGATCTCCGGCCTGAACGTGCTCTACGGCCGCTACACGCTGCTGCCGCTGATCGGGCCGGAGCCCTTCGCCGCCTTCACCCATTACGGCAAGCTGGCGCACAACTTCCTGGGCTTCGCCTTCATCGTCGGCGTGGCGCTGATCTTCGTCATGTGGGCCCGGCACAACATCCCGTCCCGCCATGACCTGACCTGGTTCCTGAAGGCGGGCGGCCTGTTCTCCAAGGGCGTCCACCCGCCAGCGCACAAGTTCAACGGCGGTCAGAAGGTCATCTTCTGGTCCACCGTCGTCGGTGGCGCCGCGCTGGGCTTCACCGGCGTCCAGCTGATCTTCCCCTTGAGCTTCGCCACGCTGGAGGAACTGCAACTCTACCAACTGGCCCACGCCGCGATTGCCGTCATCATGATCGCCATCATCCTGGCGCACATCTACATCGGCTCGGTCGGCATGGAAGGCGCTTTCGCCGCCATGGGCGACGGTCAGGTCGAACTGCAATGGGCGCGCGAGCACCATTCGCTGTGGGTCGAGGAAGTCACCGGCGAGAAGGTGCGCCACGGCCATCACCACGGTACGCCGGCGGAGTAGGATCTGATCGTTCTTCTGTCGGCGTTAGACCCCCACCCCAACCCTCCCCCGCTGAGCGGGGAGGGGGTTGGTGCTGATGCGGGAGAGCGACGGCAGTCCCTCCCCCGCCCAGCTCTTGCACAAAGCAGAGCTTTGTGCTGACGCGGCAGGCGGACCATAGGTCCGCTGAGAGCGGCAGAGGATAGGTGGGGGTCTAACGCCGATGGCTGCGGACAACCCTTGACCCTCACCAAACTCCATGGCCCCTTAGGCGCTCCCACTACCCCGGATGCGCCCGCCATGACCACCCACCTCGCCGAACGCCAGGCCGTGATCGACGGCTGCCTTGCCATGAACCGGCTGGGCATCAATCAGGGCATGTCGGGGAACCTGTCGCACCGGGTCGAGGGTGGCTTCCTCGTCACGCCGACCAGCATGCCCTATGACGCCATGACCCCGGACGATATCGTCGAGATGGGCCTCGACGGCACCTATCTGGGCAACCGCCGGCCGTCTTCGGAATGGCGGATCCATCGCGACATCTTGCGGGCGCGGCCGGACGTGACGGTCGTCCTCCATGCCCATCCGACCTTCGCCACCGCGCTTGCGGTGCATGGCCGCGGCATCCCGTCCTTCCATTACATGGTGGCCCTGGCCGGTGGCGATTCGATCCGCTGTGCCCCTTACGCCACCTTCGGCACACAGGAGTTGTCGGACCACGCCCTGACGGCTCTGGAGGGGCGGTTGGCCTGCCTGCTCGCCAACCACGGCATGATCGTGCTGGGGACCAGCGTTCAATCCGCCCTGTCCCTGGCCGTGGAGGTCGAGACTCTGGCCCGCCAGTATCTCTACGCCCAGCAGTTAGGCGAACCGGTGATCCTGCCGCCCGACGAGATCGCACGGGTGGCGGAGAAGATGCGGCGGATGAAGTACGGCCAGCCGGTCGACGACAGCGACGCGCCGGAAGACACCGCGCGTCCCCGCTCCTGATTATCCGACGTCCCGGTTACGGCCCGATCTGCGTCATCGAGTTGCTGCCGGCGAGATGGCCGGCCGGCTTCAGCGAGGCGACCCGCAGAAGCGGCTTGGCATTCCCGACCGCCTCCACCTGCAGCGCGCGTTCTTCCGCCGGTGCTTCGTAGATTGCGGGCAAGGCGACGGTGATGCGGGTGCCCTGGCCGGGCTCGCTTGCCACCTCGATCTCGCCGCCCAGCATCGCGGTATAATGGCCGACCAGCGTCAGGCCCAGTCCGGCGCCGCGCGGCTTGCCCTGCCCACGGGTCGCCACGGTGCCGTTGCCGGCCCCCTGGACGAAAGGCTGGAACAGCCGCCCGGTCTGCGCGCTGGGGAAACCGCGGCCGGTATCGGTCACGATAAAGCGATACCAGCGGGCACCGTTCCGCTCCACCCGCTCCGCCGACAGGGTGACGGTACCCTCCTGCGTGAACTTGCAGGCATTGTCGAGCAGGTTCAGCAGCGTCTGGCGTACCTTGGTGAAGTCGGAATGCATCTGCCCGAGTCCGGCGGGGGCGGACAGCTCCAGCGCGTTGCCGTAGAGATCAGCGGCGGGCATCGAACGCTCGCGCGCCTCGGTCAGCAGCCGGTTGATGTCGAAGTCCTGCAGGCAGACGTCCATCGCCCCCGCTTCGATCTTCGCATAATCCAGCAGGGCGTCGACCAGGGTGGTCAGCTGCTCCCCGGTCCATTGGATATGCTCGACGTCGGAAGCCAGCTCGTCCACGCCCAGCCGGTGCAGATCGGTCATCAGCGACTGGCTGGCGTTGACGATCTCGGTCAGGGGGCCGTGCAGTTCCTGGCCCATATTGACCAGGAAATCGCTCTTGGCCCGGCTGGCAGTCTCGGCCAAAGCCTTTTCGCGCAGCAGGCGGGTATGCTCCATCTCCGCCTCGCGGCGCTCGCGTTCGGTGTCCTCGGCGGTGGTGCGCAGGACCTCCACCGCGCGGGCCATGGCGGCGATGTCGTCCTGGCCGGTCAGCGTCGGCAGGGTCACGTCGGTGCGGCCGGCGGCCAGGGCCGTCACCGCGGTCGCCATGGTCTTCATCGGCGCCGCGACGCTGCGCTGGACCAGCCAGAGCGCCAGCAGCCCGGCCAGCAGGACCGCGCCGCCGATCCACAGGGCGACCTTGGTGTAGCCCGACAGCCCGTCGGTCAGCGTGCTGCGCAGCGCCTGGGTCCCGGCCTCCGCCCGGCGGCGGATCTCTCCCAGATTGGCGGCGATGCCGGCGGCATTGGCGGCCATCGCCTCGGCGCGCAGGCTGTCTTCTTCGGCGACCGCCGCTTCGATGGCGGTCAGCACGCCGCCGGCCTTGGACAGCAGCGCCGCCACCTCGTCGATCGCCTGCTTCGTGCCGGGAACCCACAGGTAGCGGTTCATTTCGGCCAGCCGGTCGCGGGCGGCGGCCAGCTGGGCGCGCATCGCCTCGGCATCCTGCGGATCGCGGCGGTCGATGAAGCGGGTCAGATGGTCCTGCATCAGCAGCACGGCGATGGCCGCGTCGCTGGCCAGGGCGGTCGAATCGACGCCGCCGGCGCTCTTGAGATGGTCCAGCTTCTGGCGGGTCTGGGCAACCATCGGTTCCAGTACGCCGGTGATCTGGCCATTGCGGTCGCTGCGCAGGGCGATGACCTTCTGCACCGCGGCCCAATAGTCATCGAGTGCCGACTTGGCCTTGTCGACGCCCTGACGGTCGGCGATCTCCACCGCGCCCTTGGACAGAGTGTCGAGCCGTTCGCGCAGCGTGTCGTGCCGCCATGAGGCGTCGAGCAGGCTTTGGTCGTCGCCGTAGGTCAGATGGTCGCGCACGGCGACCTCCAGGTCGCGCAGGCTGACATCCGCGTCCGCCGCCGCCTGGGACAGGTCGGCGCGGCCGGAGAAGGCGCCGATGTCACGCGATACCGCATGGAACCAGCCGAACCCGACCAGCGCCAGCAGGACCACCAGCCCGAGCGCGATGGCGAAGCCCGTGCCGACCCGGGCCGACACGGTCATGTCGCGGAATCGGGTCCGGCGGCCGCTCCGGGACAGAATGCCGTTCCGCTTCACACCGACTCCCGCTTGCGCTGTGCCTGACGAATTGCATGGGCGGCCACAACCGTTGCGGTGGCCGGCTCCCGCGCGGCGCGGATTGTAGCTTGGCGATCCCCTCAGGCAAACAGACAAGTGTGCGACGGAGTACCGCCAAAGGTCAGGAAACATCCCCGGAGGTGAAGGCATAGGCATGCATGCCCAGGCTGCCATGCTCGAATCCGGCATGCAGCCGCTCGGTCTTCGGCTGCGGCCCGGCTGCGCCGAAGGCCACCGGCAGCGGCAGGAAATGCTCGTCGCTGGGATGGGCGCGGCGGGCGTCCGGGCTGGCGGTCAGCCAGTCGCCGAGAGCCAGGGCGTCACCGGTTTCCAGCGTCCGGTCCAGCCAGCCGGCGAAGCCGGTCGCCCAGGCGGCGGTGCCGGTCCCGCCGAAACGGAACTCCCGCAGATTGTGGACGGCGCCGCCGCTGGCGAGGATCAGCACGCCGTCCCGCCGCAGCGACGCCAACTGCCGCCCCAGCGCGATGTGGTCGCCGGCGCTGCGGTGGGGCATCACCGACAGCTGTGCCACCGGGATGTCGGCATCGGGATACATCAGCATCAGCGGAACCCAGGCGCCATGGTCCAGCCCCTGCGCCGGATCGACCGCGGCGCCGGTCAGTTCCGCGATCCGCCCGGCCAGTTCCGGCGCGCCGGGGGCGGGATAGCGCATGCGGTAGAGCGCGTCGGGAAAGCCGTAGAAGTCGTGGATGGTTTCGGGAGCGGCGGCACCGCTGACCGCGGGCCCGCCGGTCGTCCAGTGGGCGGACACCGCCAGGATCGCGCTCGGCCGGCCGAGCCTGCGGCCAAGCCCGGCCAGGAAATCGCGGCCGGCGCTGGTCTCCAGGATCAGTGTGGGGGCGCCATGGGAAACGAAGACCGAGGGGAAGGGGGCATTGGACGACATGGACGAACGGAACTCCGGCCGGGCGGTGGGGGAGGGCGGCGACGGTGCCATTCGAACAAAGAAAAACCCCGGCGCCTAGGCCGGGGTTTTTCGAAAGTCCGTTGTTCATGCCGCAACAATGATCGGGAAACCCCGTGCTGCGGCGGAACCCGGTGACTCCAACCGGTGGGGACCGATCAGTGCAGGTGCTTCGGCAGCTCGCCGATCGACTGCTCGATCAGCTTGTCGGCCTGCATCGGCGGCAGGCCGCCGGACAGGACGCGCTTGCTGGCGCCGATGGCGACGTCGACGGTCAGGTTGCGGACGTCGGCCAGCGCCGCGGCTTCCGCCTGGGCGATGCGGTCCATGGCCTGAGCCTCGCGGCGCTTCAGCGACGCTTCCAGGTCGCTGCCGGCCTGGGCGCGCAGGCGGGCGGCTTCCTCGCGGGCGTGGGCCAGGAAAGCCTCCGCGTCCTTCTGGGCGTCGGCCAGACGGCGCTGGTAGCCGTTCAGCAGGGCCTGGGCGTCCTTGTGAAGACGCTCGGCCTCGTCCAGTTCCGAACGGATGCGCTCGGCGCGGCCGTCCAGCATGGTGCCGATGGCGGCCGACGCCTTCTTCCAGACCAGGGCCACGAAGATGACGAAGGCGACGAAGACCCAAAATTCAGGTGAGTTCATCCCCGGCGCTCCTCAAGCACGGCCGCGACGGCGGCGTCCGCCTGGGCCTGATCGACCTCGACACCGGCCAGACGGCCGGCGATGTCGCGGACGATGCCGGTCGACTCGGCGCGGATGTTGGCCAGGGCCTGCTCCTTCGCAGCGGCGATGGAGGCCTCGGCGCTGCGCAGACGCTCCGTGATGTCGGCGTTCAGCTGGGCCTGGCGGGCCTGGTTGTTCGCCTCGATATCGGCGCTGGCCTGGGCGATAACGCCCTGGGCCTCGGCACGGGCGCCGGCGAGGGACTTCTCGACCTGGGCCAGGATGGCCTCGGCCTCTTCCTTCAGCTGGGCGGCCTTGGCGAGATCACGCGAGATGCGCTCCTGCCGCGCTTCCAGAACCTCGGCCACGCGCGGAAGCGCCTTCTTGGACATGAGGTAGTAGAGAACGCCGAAGGTCAGAGCCAGCCAGAAGATCTGGGTCGGGAAATTGGCGGGATTGAGCTGCGGCAGGCCGCCGGAAGCGTGCTCGCCGCCGTGCGCCGCGTCCGGAGCGTGCTCCGCCGCGGCCGCCAGGACGGTGCCGGCCATCGTGGTGAGGGTGACGAGCGAGGCGCCCGCCACTCCCGACCAGCGGGCCAGCCGGCCTTTGGCCAACAGGTTCGGCATGATCGGTCCCCCTAGGCAAAGGAGCGGCGCCGAAACTTCCCGAAGAAGCCCGGCGCCGCGTCAGAGCTGTTTTTCTTGAAAAGCCGCTCTGGCCTTAGGCGAACAGGATCAGGAAGGCGATCAGCAGCGCGAACAGCGCGACGGCTTCCGTCAGCGCGAAGCCCAGAATGCCGATCGGGAAGACCTTCGGCTGGACGGCCGGGTTACGGGCGATCGAGCCGATCAGGGTCGAGAAGATGTTGCCGATACCCAGGCCGACACCGGCGAGGGCGATGACAGCCAGACCGGCACCGATGAACTTGGCGGCTTGAGGATCCATTGTACTCTCTTCCTCTAGGTAAGGGTGAACTTGTTGGAACTTGAGGTGGACAGGAGGTCCGGCCTTTCGCCGGGAGCCGCTTAGTGCAGCTCCAGAGCGTCGCGGATGTACAGGCAGGTCAGGATCGAGAAGACGTAGGCTTGCAGGAAAGCCACCAGGAACTCGAAGCCGGTCAGAGCGACGTTGATCGCCAGTGGGACGAGGCCGGTGACGAAGCCCAGCGCGCCGAGACCGCTGATCATCATGACCGTGAAGCCGGCAAAGACCTTCAGCATCGTGTGACCGGCCATCATGTTGGCGAACAGTCGGATCGAGAGGCTGACGGGGCGCATCACGTAGGAGATCACCTCGATCGGGATGAGGATCGGGGCGAGCGCGATCGGAGCGCCATGCGGCATGAAGAAGGAGAAGAAGTGCAGGCCATGCTTCAGCAGGGCCAGAACCGTCACGAACACGAACACCGTGGCCGCCAGGGCGAAGGTCACGATGATGTGGCTGGTGAAGGTGAAGGTGTAGGGGATCATGCCGATCATGTTGGCGAACAGCACGAACATGAAGATCGAGAACACGAACGGGAAATAGGGCTTGGCGTCGTGGCCGGCGTTGTCGCGCACCAGGTTCGCGACGAACTCGTAGAACATCTCGGCCAGCGACTGCAGGCGGCCGGGAACCATCGACTTGTTCGCCATGCCCATGACCAGCAGGGCGTAGATCGCCGCCACGGCCACGACCATGAAGAAGGCCGAGTTCGTGAAGGACACGTCGTAGCCGCCGAGCACGATCTGGAACAACGGGTTGATTTGGAACTGGTGCAGCGGATCCAAGGTCGTCCTCGCTCAGTGTGCGTCGCCGTCTTGGCGCTCGTTGTCGTCCCCAGTGGGCCGGCGGTAGCCGGCGGCGATGCCGAAGCCGGTAACGGCCCGGTAGACGTTTATCACTCCCGCCGCGGCCCCCAGGAAGAACATGACGATCAGTCCCCAGGGCGCGGTGTCGAGCCAGCGATCGAGCAGAAGCCCGCCGCCGACGCCGACGATCATGGCTGCAACAAGCTCCGTCCCGATGCGCCAGGCGGTGGCGAGGGGGCCCTGGGGCGGACGGTGGTATTTGCTACCGGGTCCGCCCGACCAGCCGCGTTGTCCCTCACGCGCCTTCCGCAACCGGGCTTCGAGGTCATCCAAAGGATCGGGGGGCGTTCTGTTGTCCATTCCGCCTCTCAATCGCCCTTGGCACTCGTTGGCTCGCAGCCATGCGAAAGCGGCGAGACCATACGGTTGGGGCGTTACCCTGTCAAGTCGCAAAACCTGCGGTGTAAACCATTGAAAAGACTAAAAAAGACAGGAAATGACGCGGATTTTGCCGCGGTGCGGCGCGTTGTCCCGCTCCAACATGCGAAAAATCCCGGTGGTATGACCGCTTTTCCGGGGTTTTTGGGGGCTTTTCGCCCCCTTCGCCCCTTTCGCGCAGCTCAGCCGGCGATCCGGCCCGACAGGTCCTGCGCGATCTTGTCGGCTCCGGTGCCGCCGGGATACACGCCGACGAACTTTCCGTCCGGCCCCATCAGATAGATGAAGCTGGAATGATCCATCAGGTAATCCTCGGGCTTTCCATCCTTCTGCGGCGCCTTGGCGTAATAGACGCGGTAGGCGCGGGCGGCGTCGCGCACCTGCTCCGCCGTGCCGGTCAGCCCGACCAGCCGTGGGTGGAACAGCGCCACGTAATCGTTCATGTGCGCCACAGTGTCGCGGTCCGGATCGACCGTGATGAAGACGGGCTGCACCTGCTCGGACTTCGGACCCAGCTGGTCCAGCGCCTGGGTCATCACGCCCAGTTCGGTCGGGCAGACGTCCGGGCAGTAGGTGTAGCCGAAATAGACCAGCATGTACTTGCCGCGGAAATCGGCGTCGGTGACGGCGCGGCCGCGGTTGTCCGTCAGCGTGAAGGGGCCGCCGATGGGCACGGCGGTCTTCGCCCCGCTTTCCACGGTGGTTGCGGCGTTGCGCACCTGCCACCAGGCGATGCCGGCGGACACGGCGATGGCGAGGACGGACGCGGCGGCGATGCGGATGAGTCGTGCCTTCATGGTCCGACAGGAATGAGGCCGCCGGCCGCCCAGGTCAAGAGGCAGGGTGACGCCAGTCCATAGGCCATATGCCCCTCACGCCGCCCGTCTGGCCGCAGAGGGCTCCGCTGTTCCGCCGGCCTTTCGGCGGGTTGCCGCCAGATGCTCGCCGATGCGCTTGTCGGCGCGCTGGATGTGTTCGAACAGCCATTCGCGGGTCAGGGCCAGCAGTTCGTCGGCCACCGATTCGCCGGCATCCAGGCGGCGGCGCAGGTCGCCGGCGCGGGTGCGCAGCGCCTCGTGCTGGGCCTTGTGGGCTTTGGCGTCGGGATAGCCGCACTGGTCCATCAGCCGTTCCTCCTGCTCGAAATGCAGGATGGTGTAGGCCATCAGCCGGCCGACCGCCTCGCCCAGGGGGCGCCGGTTGGCGCCGGGGGAGTCTTTTGCCCGCCGCGCCAGGGTGGCGGCCTCGTTCATCAGTGCGATCAGGATCATGTGGTCGGTGTCGATTCCCTCCTCGCCGACCGCCAGGCTGTCGGTCCAGGGCATGAAGGTCTCCGACCCTTCCGGCGGAGCGTCGTGCAGCGCGGCGAGCGGCGCCGCGTTGATCGCCTCGACATTGACCAGGAAGGCGTCGACCATCCCGCGCAGCCCCTCCGCCTGCCGCGACAGCCCGCCGGCGGCGTCCAGCAGCGCGCCGGCCGACCGTTCGGTTTCCAGCGCCGCATCGGACACGGCGTCGATGCTGGAGGAAACCTGCCGGGTGCCCTCCGCCGCCTCTCCGGCGCTGCGGGCGATCTCGCCGGTTGCCGCCCCTTGCTGCTGCACGGCGGCAGCGATGGTGGTGCCGATCTCGTCGCTGCGGGCGACGATGGTGCCGATCTCGCGGATGGCGGTGACGGCGGCCCGTGTCGCGTCCTGCACCTCGGCGATGTGACGGGCAATCTCCTCGGTGGCCTTGGCGGTCTGGTTGGCCAGGGTCTTCACCTCGCCCGCCACCACGGCGAACCCCTTGCCCATCTCGCCGGCCCGCGCCGCCTCGATGGTGGCGTTCAGCGCCAGCAGGTTGGTCTGGCCGGCGATCCCGGCGATCAGGTCGGCCACCTCGCCGATCTTCTGGGCGGCGTGGCCCAGCCCGTCGATCCGCTCGCCCGCCTTCTGCGAGGCCTCGACCGCCTGGGTCGAGATGGCCGACGAGGTCACCACCTGCTGCCCGATTGCCGCGATGGAGCCGGTCAGCTGCTCCGCCGCCGAGGCGACGGTCTGCACGCTGCTCGACGCCTGTTGCGAAGCACCGGCGACGGAGGTCGCCTCGCGCCGGTTGCGGTCCGCGGTGGCGGACAGGGCGCGGGCGGTGGTCTCCAGCGTACCGACGGCTGCGCCGACGGTGCGGATGGTTTCCGCGATGGTGGCGTCGAAGCGGTCGGTCAGCCGTTTCAACGCCTGGGTACGCTGCTCGTTGACGCGATGCTCGATCTTCTGCCGTTCCCAATGGCCGGCGAGGTCGATCTGCTGGACGCGGAAGATCTCCACCGTGCGGGCCATGGCGCCGATCTCGTCGCCGCGGCCAAGGCCGGGGACGGCGACGGCGCTGTTGCCGCCGGCCAGCTCCTGCATCACCCGGCCCAGGCCGCCCAGCGGCCGGACGATGGCCCGGCTGACCAGCAGCGCCAACAACCCGGAGGCCAGCGCGATCAGCAGCCCGGTGCCGGCCAGCCGCCACGCGGCGCGGCGGAAGGCGTCGTCGATGTCGTCGATGTAGATTCCGGACCCGACCAGCCAGCCCCAGGGGGCGAATCCCTTGACGTAGGACAGTTTCGCCACCGGATCCGCCGATCCGGGCTTCGGCCAGAGGTAATCGACGAATCCGGCGCCGTCCGCCTTCACCACGCGCACGAATTCCTGGAACAGCAGCTTGCCGTTGGGATCGGCGTTGCGCGACACGTCGGTGCCGTCCAGTTCCGGCTTGATCGGGTGCATGACCATGCGCGGGCTGAGGTCGGTGACGAAGAAATACTCGTCGCCGTCATGGCGCAACGCCTTCAGCGCGGCCTTCGCGCCGGCCTGCGCCTCGGCGCGGGAAAGGGCGCCGGTACGTTCGCGCGCCTCGAAATGGGTGATCAGGCTGTGGGCGATCTCCACCACGTTGCGGGTCTTGTCGCGGCGGTCGGCCATCATCTCGGCACGCAGCCCCATCAGGCTGACCGCGGCGATCAGGACGAGCCCCACACCGGCCGCCGCCAGGATCAAAGCGATCTTGCCCCGGATGCTGATGCGTTCGAACACGGCAACGGTCACGGCTGCGGCCCCCTTCGGCGATGTCCTTAAAATATTGGGGACATTTGCCGGAGTGATGGCAATCGTCAAGCCGAATTGTTCGTATATCCTACGCTTTGTTCAACGAAATGTCATAAATGCAACCATAGCGGAGTGTGGGGGGCGAGGCCGGGGGCGGCAAGTGCCGGGAGACGCCGTGTCGACGCCTCCCGCACAACGTTGCGGCGAATGACCGCGGTCAGAGCACCGTCAGCATGCTGGCGACCAGCGGATGGCGGACGATGTCCTTCTCGGTCAGGCGGGCGACGGCGATGCCCTCCACCGCTTCCAGCCGGCGGGCGATGTCGGCCAGCCCGGACAGGTTGTCCAGCAGGTCGGTCTGGTCGGGGTCGCCGGTCAGCACCATGGTGGAATGCCAGCCCAGCCGGGTCAGCAGCATCTTGATCTGGGCGTAGGTGCAGTTCTGCGCCTCGTCGATCACCACGAAGGCGTTGTTCAGGGTGCGACCGCGCATGAAGCCCACCGGCGCGATCTCGATGGTGCCGTCGGCCATCATCATCCGCAGCCGCTTGGAGCCCAGCCGATCGGTCAGCGCGTCGTAGAGCGGGCGCAGGAAGGGCGCCATCTTCTCGTGCATGTCGCCGGGCAGGTAGCCGATGCTCTCGCCGGCCTCGATCGCCGGGCGGGACAGGACGATGCGGTCGACGCTGCCCGATTCCAGCGCCTCCACCGCCGAGGAAATGGCGATGTAGGTCTTGCCGGTGCCCGCCGGCCCGAGAGCCACCACCAGATTGTGCGTCTTGATTGCGTCCATCAGAAGCTTCTGGTTGGGATTCTGTGGCTTGACCTTGCGGAGATAGCTCTGGTCGCGGCGGTCGTCGTTCCCACCGAGCGGATCCCAGCCGGTGCCGGCGGGGCCGCTGATGCCGGGGAAAAGCGGGTGGACGGTGGAGTCGCCCGCCGCGGCGATGCCTTTGCTGGAACGCTTGGCCATGTCGCATCTCCTCGATAGGTGGGGGTGGCGCCGGAGTCGGTCACGATGATTTCGGTCACGATGGATTCTGGCACCGGGTATTCGGGCACAAAAAAACCTCCCGCAGGGGGGAGGCTCGACCGGGCGCATGAATGCGCGATGATGAGTGCTTCGCCGGGCGCTGCGGCCGGGCGTCGTGCCGGATCCGGACATGCCGGTGCGGGCCGACGGGGGAGGTGCACTGTAAGCGAAACAAGGTGCAAGAGAACCTCGTCGTCGTTGGAAGCCACGCAACCAGACTGTACCGGTCTCAACGGCGCGCGTCAGGCAGAATTGCGGCCGACGCGAAATATTCATACTAGATGTGGTGTGGGTGCCGCAGGAAAGCCGGGAGGGGCGGGGTTGGTAACCCTTTCCGCCGAGCCGCTTCGGCCGCCGGATGGCCTTCCGGCCGATGCGGGCGAAAGGCTTTGCCGCTGCCGGACGCTTTCATTACACTGTGCGGCCACGGGGGAAATCGAACGATATGCCGCAACCCAGGCCTGTCCGCTCAGGTGGATGGCCGCGACCGCAGGTCGTCGCTCCGGTCGTCGGCCCGATCGTCGCGCTCGGCAGCGGCCGGCCGGGTGGGGATTTGTCCGTCGCCGGGCGACCGCAGGGCGTTCGGGCGTGGCATTCGATTGTCACCCGCGGGGGCGGGGAAACTCTTGAAACCGACCGCTGCGGACGGCTAGAAGGCGCGGATTGGCTGGCTCGATGCCGGTGCCGCGCGCGATGGCGGTCGGCTCCGGACCGGACGCAGGGCGGAACCAGACGCATGGCGGACCGGACGCACGGCACGGGACGGCAGGAACGAACGGGAAGGCTACGGTGAGCAGCGCCAGTCAGGTCGCCGAACGGGATGTGCCGTTCCAGTTGCGTGGCAACTCCTTCACCATGATGGTGCTGAAGGTCTTTGCTCCGACATCGCCGAATTTCTTCACCCAGCTGAACGTCAAGGTGCGCCAGGCGCCCAACTTCTTCCACAACGCCCCGGTCGTGCTGGATTTCGACGAGCTGCCGGAGGCCATCGTCTTCGACCTGGGTGCCTTCGTGGCGCAGGTGCAGGCGCTGAACCTGCTGCCGGTCGGTTTCCAGGGCGGGCCGCAGGCGGTGCGCGAGGCGGCGATGAATGTCGGCCTGACGCCGATGCCGTCGGGCCGCGCCGCCAAGCTGGAAGAGGTGGTGAAGGCCCCCGATCCCCGCCAGCCGGATCAGCAGGCGCCGGTCGCCGCGCCGCAGGTGCTGATCGAGGTCGTCCACCGCCCGACCGTGGTGGTGACCGAACCGGTGCGCTCCGGCATGCGGGTCTATGCCGAGAAGACCGACCTGATCGTCACCAGCTCCGTTTCCCCGGGGGCGGAGCTGCTGGCCGACGGCAACATCCATGTCTATGGCGCGTTGCGCGGCCGGGCGCTGGCCGGTTTCTCCGGCGACACCAACGCCCGCATCTTCTGCCACAGCCTGGAGGCGGAGGTGCTATCGGTCGCAGGCAATTACCGTGTCAGCGAAGATATCGGCAGTGACTTTTACAAGAAAGCCGTGCAGGTTTTCCTGCGCGACGGCGTCCTCAGCATGGAGCTTCTGAAGACCGGCTGAGACGCGGTAGGACAGGTTCTTTCCCGAAGGGTGAAATCTTCGGATCGTCTATGGTATCGGTGACGGCAACTTTGGGATTATGGGAGAGGCTCCGTTGAGCAAGATCATCGTCATGACCTCCGGCAAGGGCGGTGTCGGCAAGACGACCTCGTCCGCGGCCTTTGCGACCGGGCTGGCGCTTCGCGGCTTCAAGACGGTCGTCATCGATTTCGACGTCGGTCTGCGCAACCTGGATCTGGTGATGGGTTGCGAACGCCGGGTGGTCTTCGACTTCATCAACGTCATCAATGGCGAGGCGAAGCTCAACCAGGCGTTGATCAAGGACAAGCGGATCGAGAACCTCTATATCCTCCCGACCTCGCAGACGCGCGACAAGGACGCGCTGACCCGCGAGGGGGTGGAGAAGGTCCTGAACGAGCTGTCGAAGGATTTCGACTACATCCTGTGCGACAGCCCGGCGGGTATCGAGCGCGGCGCCCTGATGTCGCTCTATTTCGCCGACCACGCAATCATCGTCACCAACCCCGAAGTCTCGTCGGTGCGCGACAGCGACCGCATCCTGGGCGTGCTGAACTCGCGTTCCCGCCGGGCGGAGCAGGGGCTGGAGCCGGTGACGCAGCAGCTTCTGCTGACCCGCTACGACCCCGAGCGCGTCGAGAAGGGCGAGATGCTGAAGGTCGACGACGTGCTGGAGATCCTGGCGATCCCGCTCCTCGGCGTCATTCCGGAAAGCCAGGCGGTGCTGCGCGCTTCCAACGTCGGCATGCCGGTGATCCTCGACGAGGTCTCCAACGCCGGGCTGGCCTATTCGGACGCGGTCGGCCGCTTCCTGGGCGAGGACATCGAGCATCGCTTCGTCACCCCCCAGAAGAAGGGCCTGTTCAGCCGGCTCCTGCGGAGGAGCGCATGAGTATCTTCAACTTCTTCCGCGCGGCACCGCGCGCGTCGGCCGTCCAGGCCAAGGAGCGTCTGCAGATCGTCATGGCGCACGAGCGCGCCGGGCGCAGCGGCCCCGATTATCTGCCGATGCTCCAGCAGGAGCTTCTCGCGGTCATCGCCAAATACGTGAACATCGACGAGAACAAGGTCGAGGTGAAGCTCGACCGCGGCGGCGACTGCTCGACGCTGGAGGTCAACATCGAGCTGCCGGCCCGCGAGCAGGCCAAGGCCGCGGCGGCAGCCAAGGCGGCGGATAAGCCGGCCGGCAACGACGATGCGGCGGCCAAGCGCCCGATCAGCGGCAATGCCGGTGCGAAGAAGCGCCTCTGACCCGAGGCGCGGCATCTGCCGCGGCCTGCCGGGTTGCCAGACTCCCTCCGGTGCAGCCGCGCCGGGGGGATTTTGCGTTTTCGGCTCCATCCACGCGGTCGGCAGCTGGCTTCGGCATCGGACATAGGCCGTCCCTGATCATCCGTCCGGGTTTACGGCCGGGCGGGGACGGGGTATCAACAGGGATACGCCGCACGAAAGGCCAATGGCTCCAAAGGCCTGCCTGTGACCGGTCCAGGGATCGGGGCTGGCGGCGGACCGACCACGGGACAAGAGGGTGCCGATGTTCCTCGATTGCTCGTCGCTGATCGCCGAGAACCCGCCGCGGCCATCGAACGGAATTGCGGTCACGGACATCGACGGCGACGGGGCCTTCGAGCTGGTCGTGGCCGGCTACCGCACCGCCAACCTCGTCCTGAAATGGGTGGATGGCCGGCTGGTCGACATCGCCGGCCCGCTGCTCGCCGATCCTGCCGGCCCCGCCCTGGGACTTGCCGCCGCCGACATCGACGGAGACGGGCGGGAGGAGCTCTACGTCGTCAACTGCGACCGCGCCACCGGCGCCAAGGACATGGCCGACCGGCTGTTCGCCTGCTTCGGCAAGCATTGGATCGACCTGTTCGCCCAGGCGGAGAATGCCGGCGCCGCCAACCACACCGCGGCCGGCGCGGTCGCGGCGATGGACCGCTGGGGGCACGGCCGCTACGGCTTCCTGGTGGCGACGGACGGCGGACCCTTGCGCCTGTACGAGTTGACCCGCCGCGGCCGGCTGGAGGATGGGGCGGAGGAGGCCGGGCTGGACTCGATCGGCGCGGCACGCGGCGTCACCGCGCTGCCCATCGTGTCGGACCACATGGATGTGGTGACGGTCAACGATGGCGGACCCAACGAGCTGTTCCGCAACCTCGGCGACGGCAATTTCGAGGAGATCGCGGAAGAGCGCGGCATCGCCGATTCGCGTCCCTCCGGCCGCGCCGTGGTGGCGCTGGACGCCGACGGCGACGGGCTGTTCGATCTGGTGGTCGGCACCTGGGATGGCGCGCAGCGCTATTTCCAGCAGCGCATGGGCGGCGGCTTCGTCGAATCGGCCGGTGCCGATTTTTCGATGCCCGGCCGCATCTTCACCGTCGTCGCCGCCGATTTCGACAATGACGGCTATGAGGAGCTGTTCTTCCACGCCCATGGCGAGCCGAACCGCCTGTTCGGCTGGCGCAACGACCAGTGGCAGGAACTGGAGCTTGGCGACGCGGCCGAGCCCAAGGGCTTTGGCACCGGCGCCGTCGCGGCCGACATCGATGGCGACGGACGGCTGGAACTGATCCTGGCGCATGGCGGTTCCCATGGTGGCCACGGCGCAGAAGGCAGCGCACAGCCGCTCTCGGTCTTCCGTCCGGAGGCGACCAACAATGGCTGGCTGCGCGTGCAGCCGCTGACCCCCTTCGGCGCGCCGGCCCGCGGTGCGGTGGTCAGCCTGACCGCCGGCGGGCGCCGCCAGCGCCGGGCGGTGTGCGCCGGCTCCGGCTATCTCTGCCAGGGCGAACCGGTCGCCCATTTCGGGCTGGGACCGCTCCATGCGGTGGAGCATGTGGAGGTGCGCTGGCCCGACGGAACCGTGGTGACGGTGGACAATCCGCCGGCCGACCGGCTGCTGACCATTCCCTATCCGCCGGAGTGAGGCGGCTGACCGGCCCTATCGTCCGTACTCAAATATTTCAGTACTGCAATAAGTAGGGGCTTTCCTGCAAGCTTCTGTCACATTACAGTGCAAATCGTTGCGGCGCCCGCGGTGCGGGGCATCGCGCGGCATGTCGATCCGGACATAATCCGTCCCTGCCGCCGATTTCTTTCGCCGCGATGAGGAGCATGCCGGGGCCACCATGCTGGGCTGGCGTGATCCGGGCGGGTCAGGGAAGCGGGAGACCGGAAGGCACATGGCACGACGCGACGTTCCCCTGACGGGGGTGGAACGCTTCTTCGACCCGGATGAAGTCATCGTTTCCAAGACGGACCTGAAGGGGCGGATCACCTACGCGAACCGGGTGTTCCAGCAGGTCGCCGGCTACAGCGAATCGGAGCTGATGGGCGCGCCCCATTCCATCGTGCGCCATCCCGATATGCCGCGCTGCGTGTTCAAGCTGTTGTGGGTCACGCTGGAGGCCGGGCAGGAGATCTTTGCCTATGTGGTCAACCGCGCCCGCAACGGTGACCATTATTGGGTCTTCGCCCATGTCACACCCAGTTTCGACGCGGATGGGCGGGTGATCGGCTACCATTCCTCCCGCCGCGTGCCGGAGCGGTCGGCGCTGGACAAGGTCATCCCGCTCTACCACCAGCTCCTCGATATCGAGAACAGCCATGCCGACCGCAAGCAGGGGATGGAGGCCGGATTCGCCGCCGTCCTCGCCCTGCTGGCCGAGAAGGGAATCGGGTATGACGAATTCGTCTTCTCCCTCTAACGTGTCGTCCCTGACCCGGGCCGGCTGGCTGCTTGCGCTGGCCGTCGTCGCTCTGGCGGTGCTGCTGGTCGTCGAGTTGCTGGATGCCGGCGGAGTCGCCTTGCGCGCCGGTCTCGCCTTGGCCGGTCTCGCCGCGCTGGGCGGGGCCGGTCTGTACCTGCGCCGCGCCGGCGCGGTGGTGCGGCAACTGACCGCAGTCAACCTTGCGGTCGCCGCCGGCGATTTCGAGGCGCGGGTGATCGGCATCCGCGAAGGCGGGGCGCTGGGCGAGCTGATGCACGCCACCAACGACGCCATCGACCGCACCGACGCCTTCGTCCGCGAGGCGACGGCCTCCATGCATGCGGTGTCGGAGCACAAATATTTCCGCCGGATCGTGCTGCGTGGCATGCAGGGCGGCTTCCTGCACGCCAGCCGCACCATCAACGCGGCGACAGAGAGCATTTCGCAGAAGGTCAAGGGCTTCGCCGGCGTCACCCAGCGCTTCGAGGGGCAGATTCAGAGCGTGTGCAGCGAGGTGGCCGACACCGCCCATCGGTTGGAGGTCTCCGCCCGCACCATGGAGACGGACGCGACCCAGGCGACCGGCAAGGCCTCGTCGGTCGCGGCCTCCGCGGCGCAGACCGGCAGCAATGTCGGCAGCGTCGCCGCCGCGACCGAGGAGCTGTCGGCCTCCATCGCCGAGATCGCCCGCCAGATCGGCGAGGTCGCCCATGTCGCCGAAACCGCGGCCGGCGAGGCCGAGCGGTCGAACGCGCTGGTCGCCACGCTGTCGGGTGCGGCGCGCACGGTCGGCGACGTCATCACCCTGATCAACGACATCGCCAGCCAGACCAACCTCCTGGCGCTCAACGCCACCATCGAGGCGGCACGGGCGGGGGAGGCCGGCAAGGGCTTCGCCGTCGTCGCCCAGGAAGTGAAGAGGCTGGCCGATCAGACAGCCAAGGCCACCGGCGACATTGCCGCCCAGATTGCCGGCATCCAGTCCTCCACCGACGAGGCGGTGGACGCCATTGTCGGCATCGGCCGCACCATCACCTCGATCAACCGGATCGCCGCCGGCATCAGCGCCGGGATCGAGCAGCAGGGCTCCGCCGTGCGCGAGATCGTCGTCAACATGGAACAGGCCGCCGCCGGCACCCGCGCCGTGTCCGACGATATCCGCGAGGTCACCGATGCCGCCGGCCGCACCAGCGGCACCGCGCATGAGGTGTTCGCCGCGTCCGAACGCATGGCGGCCGAAGCCGACCGGCTGACCCGCGAGGTCCAGCGTTTCCTCGACGAGATGAATCGCGTCGCCTGACGGCGTTTTCGCGCTGTGGTGATGCGCTTCGCATCAACTGCCCGGCGAATGTGCACAGCATGTGTATGGTATCCCGCAGTGCGGAATTGATCTGGCGTCTTTCCGCTCGCTGCGGACTTTTTATTGCGAATTTGGCGAGAAATCATGTTACCAGTCGGCAACATGACGGACGTATGACTGCCGGTGCCGCGACCCGTTGAGCAACCGCAAGCCAGCCTGCCTTTTGTTTCAGCACCTTAACCGAACGACACTTCCGAAATATCCGGACCTTGCGTGTCGCGCGCGGCCAAGTGCCGCGGAAATCGGGAAGGGCAGGCGGCCCGTGGAGATCCGGTAACGGTTGGCACGGCTTTTGATGAAGGGGGAAACAGGGACGGTCATGACGGGGGACAAGACGATGAGCATGGCGGGCACCGATCTGTTCGAGCTGTCGCGGGGCGTGCTGGATGTTGCGTCGAAGAAGGTGTCCTTGATCGAGGACATCACCCGGCGCACCAAGATGCTGGCGATGAACGCCCTGATCGAGGCGGCACGGGCGGGCGACGCCGGGCGCGGCTTTGCCGTCGTCGCCAACGAGGTGTCGGAGATCTCGACCCAGGTCAACAGCATCACCAAGGAACTGCGGTCGGAGATCGTCGCCCGCGTCGATCACCTGACCACCACCGGCAGCGCCATGGTGCAGGAGATGCACGGCAAGCGGCTGGCCGACCTGTCGCTGAACATGATCGAAATCATCGACCGCAACCTGTACGAACGCTCCTGCGACGTGCGCTGGTGGGCGACCGACAGCGCGGTGGTCGATTGCGCCGCCGACCCGAGCGAGGAGGCCCGCCGCCATGCCTCGCGCCGGCTGGGTGTGATCCTGGAATCCTACACCGTCTATCTCGACCTCTGGATCGCCGACCGCAACGGCACCGTCATCGCCAACGGCCGGCCCGACCGCTATCCCGGCGCCCGCGGCGCCAACGTGTCGGACGAGCCCTGGTTCCGCCAAGCGCTGGCCACCCGCAACGGCAGCGAGTTCACCGTCGGCGACGTCGCCCGCAACCGCGGCCTGGACGACCGTGTCGTCGCCACCTATGCCACCGCCATCCGCCGCGACGGCGAGGCTGACGGCGAGGCCATCGGCGTGCTCGGCATCTTCTTCGACTGGGAGCCGCAGGCTGCCGCCGTGGTCGAGGGGGTGCGGCTGGAGGCCGGGGAGCGCGAGAAGTCGCGTTGCCTGCTGCTCGACGCCCGCCATCGGGTGATCGCCTCGTCCGACGGTCGCGGCCTGCTGACCGAGACGGTGCCGCTGCGCCGCAATGCCGGCTCCATGGGCCATTACATCGACGACAGGAACCGCATCGTCGGCTATGCCCTGACCCCCGGCTACGAGACCTACAAGGGGCTGGGCTGGTACGGCGTGATCATTCAGGAGCGGTGAAGCGGGGGTAGCCTTCACTGTCGCATTCACGGACGGGGCCGGGATACACTCCCGGCCCTGTTCCGTTTCGGGGTTCGCGATCATGTCCGCCCAACAGCTGACCGTCCGTCGGGAGAATTTCCCGATCCGCGGATCCTTCCGCATCTCGCGCGGGGCCAAGACCGAAGCCGCGGTGGTGGTGGCGGAGGTGACCGACGGCCCGCACCGCGGCCGCGGCGAATGCGTGCCCTACGCCCGCTATGGCGAGAGCGTGGAGGGAGTCGTCGCCGCGCTGGAGGCGATGGCCGAGGCGGTCGCTGCCGGGCTCGATCGCGACTCGCTGTCCCGGCTGATGCCGCCGGGGGCGGCCCGCAATGCGCTGGACTGTGCCCTGTGGGACCTGGAGGCCAAGCGCAGCGGTGTGCCGGCCTGGAAACTCGCCGGGCTGGCCGAGCCGCCGGGGCCGCTGGTCACCTGCTACACGCTGAGCGTCGACGAGCCCGAGGCGATGGCCGCCGCAGCGCGGGAGCGGGCGCTGCGCCACCCTCTGCTGAAGATGAAACTGACGGGGGAGGGCGACCTCGACCGTGTCCGCGCCGTCCGCGCCGCCGCTCCCGCTGCGCGGCTGGTGGTGGACGCCAATGAAGGCTGGACGCTGGACCAGTTGCACCGCTTCGCCCCGGTGCTGGCCGGACTCGGCGTCGAGATGATCGAGCAACCGCTGCCAGCCGGCCAGGACGAGGCCCTGCGCGGAGTCGCCTGCCCGGTGCCGCTGGGTGCCGACGAATCCTGCCACGGGCTGGAGTCGCTGGACCGTCTGCGTGGGCTTTATCAGGTGGTGAACGTCAAGCTGGACAAGACCGGCGGCCTGACGGAGGCGCTGGCGATGACCCGCGCCGCCCATGCCACGGGGTTCGAGGTGATGGTCGGCTGCATGGTCGCGACGTCGCTGGCGATGGCGCCGGCGATCCTGGTCGGGCAGGGCGCGCGCTACGTCGATCTGGACGGCCCGCTGCTGCTGGCCCGCGACCGCGAGCCGGGGCTGCACTATGACGGCGCGGTGGTCCAGCCGCCGGTGGCGGAGTTGTGGGGGTAGGGTTAGGTGTCGGCTTCGATTGCCCCCACCTAACCTCCCCCGCTCTCAGCGGACCTATGGTCCGCCTGCCGCGTCAGCACAAAGCTCTGCTTTGTGCGAGAGCTGTGCGGGGCAGGGACTGCCGCCGCCTTCCCGATCAAGCACTTGTCCCCTCCCCCGCCCAGCGGGGGAGGGTTAGGGTGGGGGCCAGTTCCCAGCTGTAGAAATGCTCCCCCTCACGCCCCCTGCACATAAGGCGGCGGCGGTGTCCCCACCGAGGCCGGCACATAGGGGGCGTCGGCGATGCCGTTGACCTTCGCGGCCATGATGAAGTCGTTCTCGTGCAGGCCCTTGATCTTGTGGGTCCAGAAGGCGACCCGGCAGTGGCCCCAGCCGAAGCGGATTTCGGCATGGTGGCCTTCGGCCTCGCACAGGTTGCCCACCTGATTGGCGAAGGCCTGGGCCTGGGCAAAGTCGGGGAAGGTGAAGTCGCGCTCGATGCGGTCGGGGTCTTCCTTCAGGACCCAGCCCGGCACCTGCACCAGATAGGAGGCGGCCATCGCGCGGTCCATCGGCGGTATTCCGCCGCGGCAGGGCTCGCAGGTCTTGCCGGCCAGTTCCTGTGTCGCCGGTGCTTGCGGTGTCATCCCGGTCTCTCCCTTGTTTGTGGGTTGGGCTTGTTTGTAGGGTGGGCGGTCTGGGCTGGACCCTGACCGTCTACAAGCTTGGGATCGGGCCTGCGCTTCGGCAAGCCCGGCGCCCCGACTGAGCCCATTTGACAGGATTTCCGGAAGCGACCCGATGACCGACCTGCGCACCGACATGCCCTTCGCCGATTACCAGTACCCGACCAAGCCGGTCGACGGGCCGCGGCTCGCCATCGTCGGCGAGGCGCCGGGGGCGGAGGAGGCCCGGCAGGGCACGCCCTTCGTCGGGCGCAGCGGCAGGCTGCTGGACGAATCGCTGGCCGCCGTGGGGATCGAGCGGGCGGAATGCCTGGTCGCCAACGTCTTCCGCTATCAGCCGCCCGGCAACAAGGTGGGGCATTTCTTCGCCTCGCGCGCCCGCGCCCGCAGGGAGGGGCGGGAGATCGACGAGAGCTGGGGCGCCTTCGGCACGTCGGACCGGCTGCTCGCCGAATTCGCCGGCGAGATCGAGCATCTGCGCGCCACTCTGGCCGAGTATCGCCCGTCGGTGATCGTGGCGCTGGGGCGGACGCCGACCTGGGCGCTGACCGGAGAGAACGGCATCCTGCAGCTGCGCGGCAAGCTGCTGCCCTGCCGGCTGCTGGAGGGGGTGGAGGTGGTGCCGACCTTCCACCCCAGCTACCTGCTGCGCGGCCAGCTGGTGGAACAGCCGACCTTCCTGGCCGACCTGCGGCTGGCCGTGTCCCGCCTCACGCGTTAGCCAACAGGCGCCAGATCGCCGTTTCGCGCGCCTCGCGGTCCTCCAGCTCCAGCGATGTCGGGACGGTGTAGCTCGCCACCTTCTCGACTCCGCCGGCGGGGAAGTAAGCGCGGCCGGGATCGCCCAGCAGGACCAGCGTTCCGGTCGTCGCGATCTCGCGCAGCCATGCCGTCACCCGCTCGGCCATCGGCTTCTCGTAACAGACGTCGCCGGCCAGCACGACGTCGATGCCCGGCAGGGGCCGGCCGACAAGATCGGCGCTGACCGCCTTGACCTCCACCCCATTGGCCTCGGCGTTCAGCGCGATGGCGGCCAGCGAGAAGCGGTCGATGTCGCAGCACTGGACGCGCGCCGCCCCGGCCTTCATTGCGGCGATGCCGACCAGCCCGGTGCCTGCGGCAAAATCGAGCACCGACCTGCCGGCCACCAGTTCCGGCCGGTCCAGCAACAGCCGTGCCACAGCTTGCCCACCCGGCCAAGCGAAAGCCCAGTATGGCGGTGGCAAATTCGTGGCGGCCAAGGTCTCCTCCGTCGCTTGCCAGAGGGGCGTGACCTCGGTCGCAAGATGAAGCTGGATTTCCGGCAACAGCGGTGTGGTCGTCAGCGCCGTGTTGTCGCGGACGAAATCTTGCGGAGATGCGTTGTTCATACGAGGCTTCCCAAGGGACTCCGCTGTTGGAGGGATGAAAGACGGTGGCTTATGAATGTTACATAATTCAAACGGTGTAGACACAGCTGCGAACCCGTGTTACCCGTTCTTGCCAGGGGAAAACAGAGGGATTGGGGGAGTCATGCGGCAGAGGGGAACCGCCATCGGCCTTTCGCTTGCGGCTTTGATCGCGCTGAGCCCCCTTACCGTGTCGACGGCTGCCGCACAAGACGGCGATTGCGTCCGCACCGTCCGCTCCATTTCCGATTTCACGATCCGCGGCGACGCCTGGACCTGGTGGGACCATGCCGCCGGCCAGTATGACCGCGACCATCGCCCCGCCGTCGGCTCCGTCCTCGTCTTCAAGCGCACCGGCCATATGCGCCGTGGCCATGTCTCGCTGGTCAGCGCGGTGATCGACCGCCGCACCATCGAGGTCGACCACAGCTGGATCGATGGCGACGGGCTGCGCCGCGGCATGCGGGTGGTCGATGTTTCCCGCAACAACGACTGGTCCGCCGTCCGCGTCTGGCACGAGCCGACCGACCAGATGGGCCTGCGCGTCTACGCCGCCTACGGCTTCATCATGCCGGAAGGCGAAGAGGCCCCGCGTGGCGGCCGGATGCTGGATGCTGGCGACCGCGGTATGGACCAGGGTTTCAGCAGCAGCCCGCGCGGCCGTGCCAAGGCCAATGGCCCGCGCATGATGGAAGCGTCGCTGCACCCGCAGAAGGGCCATAGCGTCTCGGTTCCCGGCCGCAAGCCGCAGAGCCTGCCGGCCACCGCCGTCGCCTCCCACGCCAAACCGCAGCGCATGGATGTGGCCGTGCTTCCGCTCCGCAAGCCGGGTGCCGCGCATGCCGCCCCGGCCCACGTCACCGTCGCCGAGGTTTCGGCTCCCGGCAGCCGCCGCACCGTCGCCCCCGGCCGGAAGCCCGGTTCGACCAGCTCCGTCGCCCAGTTGGCCGACTCCAACGAGCGCTGAGCGGGGCAGGTTCCAGGGTTTCAGGAAGGGCGGGGCTTTGCTCCGCTCTTTTTGTTTGTAGGGGTGTGATCCATGCTTCGATTGCCCCCTCCCCAACCCTCCCCCGCTTCGCGGGAGAGGGGGCAAGTGCCTGCGCGGTAAAGCGGCGGCAGTCCCCTCCACCGCCGGAGGCGGGGGAGGGATAGGGAGGGGGCAATCGAAGCCTGCACCTTCCCCTAAATCTTCCCTGCCAGGATCGCCGCCAGAACCAGCCAGCCGAACCAGCGGTTGGACTTGAACTTTTCAAGGCAGTCGCCCTGATCGTCCGGCCGCCATGTCGCCACCTGCCAGGCCAGCTGCAGCGCCGCCAGCGACAGCACCGGCAGGAACAGGCCGCCCAGACCGGCCAGACGGCCGGCGATGCCGATGCCGACATAGGTCAGGGTGTAGAAGCCGTAGATCCAGATCTTGCTCTGGTCGCCCAGGCGGAGCGCGGTGGACTTCACGCCGATGCGGGCGTCGTCCTCCTTGTCCTGGTGGGCGTAGATGGTGTCGTAGCCCAGCGTCCACGCGATGCCCGTCACATAGAGCGCCACCGCCGGCCAGCCGACGTCATTCTGCACCGCGGCCCAGCCCATCAGGGCGCCCCAGTTGAAGGTCAGCCCCAGGAAGGCCTGCGGCCACCAGGTGATGCGCTTCATCAGCGGATAGGTGAAGACCAGCGCCAGCGACAGCACGCCCAGCCCGATGGCCGTCATCCCCAACTGCAGCAACACCAGCAGCGATACCAGCAGCTGAAGCACCAGAAACGCCAGCGCCTGACGCACCGACACCTGCCCCGACGGAATCGGGCGCGAGCGGGTGCGCTCCACCATCGCGTCGAACTTGCGGTCGAGGATGTCGTTGACGGTGCAGCCGGCGCCGCGCATCAGCACCGCGCCGATTCCGAACAGCGCCATCAACCAGAGCAGCGCCGGCCAGTCGCGGAAGGGTTGCGGCGTCGCCAGCGCCACGCTCCACCAGCAGGGGAACAGCAGCAGCCATGTCCCGATGGGACGGTCCAGCCGCGCCAGCGTGACGTAGGGGCGCAAGCCGGCCGGCACGCGGCGGGCGAGCCACCCGTCCTGACGGATGTCGGTGAAGCCGGAGTCGGGAAGAGTGGGACCGGTGGACGCGGTGGGCATGACGGCGGCGTTCCCGCTGTGCTATGGAGATGACTGAACAGGCAATCAGCGCGAAGGTATCGGGCAGCCGCCCAGGCGGCAAGCACGCTGCCGTGGCCGGGTGCGAAGTGGGTGCGGCGAAAGGCCCGGGCCGACGCTATGGGAAATGGCAGGTCGGGACTTGCACGCGCCAAAATTGCACCGATACTGTTTATTCGTTATAACCTCAGCGGTCTGCTATCTTAAATGGACGTGAACGCAACACCGGACCGTTTCGCCGTCGTCATCGACGACGAGTCGATCATTCTGGCCGGGATGGAGATCATGCTGGACACCTGGGGCTACCGGGTGCTGGCCGCCGAGGATGTGGAAACCGTCCTGGCGAAACTGCCGGGACATCCGGTTCCGGACGTGATCCTGTCCGATTACCGGCTGCGCGACGGCTGGTCGGGCATCACCGCCGTTCGCGCGGTGCGCGAGGCCTGCGGCGCTGACATTCCCGCCATCATCCTGACCGGCGACACCGGTGCCGAGCTGATGGCCGCCGCCAAGGCCGAACAGGTGCGCATCCTGCACAAGCCCGTCCAGCCCAACGACCTGCGCCGCCAGATCGAGGCCCTGATCGCCCCGGCGTGATCCTGCGGGCCGCGCGGCGCCATCGGCCTTCCACGCACCGCTCCTGCGCGTCGCCGTTGTCTCTGATGTGCTGACTTGCACGCCCGCAGCCGGCTATAGTCGGCGCGCCCCGCGGAGATGACAGCCATGGCCGACCCGATCAAGACCCGTCTGTATGTGGACAGCCCGCTGGCCGAAGACCAGTCGGTCGGGCTGGATCATGAGCGCGCCCATTTCCTGCGCCATGTCCTGCGGCTCGACCGCGGCGATCCGGTCGCCGTGTTCAACGGCCGCGACGGCGAATGGCTGGCGGTGATCGACGGCTTCGGCAAGGGCTGGTGCTCGCTGACCGTGGCGGACCGGCGGCGGGAACAGGACACGACGCCGGACCTGTGGCTGCTGTTCGCCCCGCTGAAGAAGGGCCGCATCGACTTCGTCGCCGAAAAGGCGACCGAGATGGGTGTGTCCCGGCTGTGGCCGGTCTTCACCCGCCGCACCGATCCCAACCGCGTCAACATCGACCGCCTGCGTGCCAACGCGGTGGAGGCGGCCGAGCAGTGCGAGCGGCTCAGCGTGCCGGAGATGGGCGAGGCCGTGCCGCTGGACCGCGCGCTGGCCGGCTGGCCGGCCGACCGCCGGCTCTATCTGTGCGCCGAGGCCGGCTCCGCCCGTCCCATCGCCGATGTGCTGCGCGATGCGCCGCCCGGTCCAGCCGCACTGCTGGTCGGGCCGGAGGGCGGCTTCGACCAGTCGGAGCTTGACGAACTCGCCAAACTCCCCTTTGTTGTTCCGGTGGGATTGGGTCCGCGCATCCTGCGGGCCGATACGGCTGTGGTGGCGGCGCTGGCTTGCTGGCAGTCCTTGACCGGGGATTGGACTGCCGGGGGAAGCGACCGGCGTCCGCCTTTCCGTGCGCCGATCCCCTAACCGGCCGTCACCCGGCCGATCCTCCGTCCACTTCCCGCGAGAGACTTCATGTCCGCACCCCCGACCACGCGCGGCGAACCCATCACCGACCGCCGCCAACTGGTGGCCTATCTCGAATCCGGCAGCAAGCCGGCGCCGGACTGGCGCATCGGGACCGAGCACGAGAAGTTCGCCTACCGCACCTCCGACCTGCGGCCGCTGACCTATGACGGGCCGGACGGCATCCGCGAACTGCTGACCCGCATGACCCGCTTCGGCTGGCAGCCGGTGGAGGAGAAGGGCAACATCATCGCGTTGGTCCAGGACATGGCCAACATCACGCTGGAACCGGGCGGTCAGGTCGAACTGTCGGGCGCGCCGCTGGAGACCCTGCACCAGACCTGTGCCGAGGTGCACCGCCACCTGCGCCAGGTGAAGGAGGTCGGGGCCGAGCTGGGCATCGCCATGATGGGGCTGGGCTTCCAGCCGAAATGGACGCGCGACGACATCCCCTGGATGCCCAAGGGCCGCTACAAGATCATGCGCGACTACATGCCGAAGGTCGGCTCGCTCGGCCTCGACATGATGACGCGGACCTGCACGGTGCAGGTCAACCTGGACTTCGCGTCCGAAGCCGACATGGTGAAGAAGTTCCGCGTCTCGCTGGCCTTGCAGCCGATTGCGACCGCGCTGTTCGCCATGTCCCCCTTCACGGAGGGCAAGCCGAACGGCTTCCAGAGCTTCCGCAGCCACATCTGGACCGACACCGATCCGGACCGCACCGGCGACATTCCCTTCGTGTTCGAGGACGGCTTCGGCTTCGAACGCTATGTCGACTATCTGCTCGACACGCCGATGTACTTCGTCTACCGCGACGGCACCTACATCGACGCGGCCGGCCAGTCCTTCCGCGCCTATATGGACGGCAAGCTGCCGGCTTTGCCGGGCGAGGTGCCGCTGATCACCGATTGGGCCGACCACACCACCACCGCTTTTCCGGAAGTGCGGCTGAAGAAGTATCTGGAGATGCGCGGCGCCGACGGCGGTCCGTGGCGCAGCCTGTGCGCCCTGCCGGCGCTGTGGGTCGGGCTGCTCTACGATCAGGTGGCGCTGGATGCCGCCTGGGATCTGGTGAAGGACTGGACGACGGAGGAACGCGCGCATCTGCGCGCCGAGGTGCCGCGGTCGGGCCTGCGCACGACGTTCCGCAATGGGACGGTGCGCGACGTGGCGCTGGAGGTGGTGGCTATTGCGCGCGACGGTCTGGCGAGGCGCGGCCGCAACGACAATTGGGGCGACGACGAGACCCACTTCCTCGACACCCTGCAGATGATCGCGGAGAGCGGCCGCAGCCCGGCCGACGAGCTTCTGGAGAAGTTCAACGGCCCCTGGGGTGGCAGCGTCGATCCGGTGTTCAAGGAGTATGCGTACTGAGGGGAGTGGGGGCTTTGCCGAGGTGAGGCCCCCTCCCTAACCCTCCCCCGCCCTCGGCCGGCCGAAGGCCGGTCCGATCGCGGGAGAGGGGACTGCCGCCGCCCCGCAAACTCTACCCTCTCCCGCGAAGCGGGGGAGGGCAGGGGCCCATGCGTAGCATGGGAAGGGTGGGGGCACGCGGGCGAGAGTCCTACGCCGCCACCGGCACATGCGTGATGCAGCTCTTCGAACACACCTTGGAGCAGCTTTCGCAGCCGATGCAGTTGGCCGCGGTCTCGACCGTCATCACCTTCTTCTCGGCCTCGTCGTCGAAGGCGTCGACGATGTCGCCGTCCTCGGTCAGGCCGATCATGTTCAGCACGCCGCGGCCGCAGACCTTGAAGCAGCGGCCGCAGCCGATGCACTGCTTCTGATCGATGGTCTCGACGAATTTCGGGGTCCAGCTCTGACCACCCCGGGTGGTGCCGGTCAGGAAATCAGCCATGGGAATGCTCCTCTCGGGAAAGGCCGCGCCTAAGCTTTTCTTGGGAAATTGAGGGGGGTTAGGCCTTCTCCAGCGCCTTCAGCGCCGCCCGCTTCTCGGTCAGGGTCTTGAAGGCGTCATAGGTTTCCTGCGCCACCGTCAGGATGCTCTGCCAGTTCTGCGGAAGCTCTTCCGACAAATCGTGCAGATCCATCTTCTTCTGGGTGGCGCGGGCGTTCAGCTTCTTGATCTCGTCCTTCAGGGCGTCGATGTCGCTCATGGTTGCAATACCTTGGCTCAGAGATTCGCGACCTCGGGGTACTCCCGGATCAGTGCCACCGCGTCCTCGACCAGCTTGGCGCCGTCGGCGGCCAGCTTCTCGATGCTGGGGAAGCCGAAGCGGTGGACGTCGCGCAGGGTCTTCGACACCACCACCAGCCGGCCGGTGGTGAGGATCATGCGGCCGAAGCCCTCATGGCTCATCTTCATCATCGGCGAGGCCATCATGCCGGTCTGCTTTTCGACGGTGACGCCGACCGCCTTGTAGAACAGCTCCAGCCGCCACAGCGTGTCCGGGTCGGGGTCGCCGATGATCGGGATGGCGGCGCGGGCCTCCTTGTCCAGGATGAAGGGGGCGAGCAGAGCCTCGTCCGGCTTGCCTTCCCAGGCGCCATAGCTGTCCTCGGCACGGAACAGCAGGACCAGCGTCTTCACGAACTGGTCGGCGACGGACACTTCAGCCACATCAGCCATGCTCAGACCTCCTCCTCGTCGAAATGGAATTGCGGCGTCTCGCCCATCGCCTTGCGCAGCCAGGGCGGTGGATTGCCGTTCAGCGTCTGGACCAGCTTGTCGAGCAGGGCCGGAATGGTTTCGGTGGCCTCGACCTTCACCGGATGGATCTTCTTCGCCACCACGCGGGCGGCGGCCGAGGCGCCGATGGCCGACAGGTAGACGATGGCGACATCGGCCAGCGCCTCCAGCTTGGGAACCAGCTTGTCCTCGTTGCCGTCCTCGAACATCGAGCCGCCGAACTGGAAGGTCTCCAGAAAGGCATGGCCCTGGCGGTCGACCCGATAGACGGCGATGTTCTTGGCCCAGCCGAAATGCGCATCGACGTGCTGCATGTCCTGGGTGCAGAAAGCGACCTTCATCGATCCTCCTTTGGTCGGGCGTGGGTCCTGCACCACGCTCAGACGGCGTTGCATCCGCATGATCCGCCTCCGCAGCCGTGCGATTCGTCTGCCCCATGATGTCCGGCGTCGTGGGGCCCGTGGTCCATCTCGCGGGCGAGGAACAGGTTGCCGATCTCGCACAGCAGCTCGCGCGTGCCGCGGTAGCCGACCTGGACGCGCAGGCCCGCCCCCAGCCGGTCGAACATCGGCAGGCCCATGCGGTGCAGCGGCACGCCGATCCGCGCCGCGCCCTGCCGCCCGTGCGAGTTGGAGACGATCAGGTCGGCGTCGCGGGCCAGCGTCTCCATGTCGGAATGGTCGCCGACCATGATGGTGGCGGCCTTCAGCCGTTCCAGCACCGGGCTTTGCGTCGGCGACACCGCGGCGACCACCTCGGCCCCCATGTCGGCCAGGAAGCCGGTGACGGCATAGAGCAGGTCGGGTTCCAGCGCGACGGCGATGCGCTTGCGGCTGAAGAAGAAATGCCCGTCCAGCATGGCGTCGACCAGGGCTTCGCGCTGGCGCCGCAGCCGGGCCGGCGCCGGCTTGCCCGACAGTTCCATCAGCAGCCGGACCAGCTTGTCCGACGCCTCCAACCCGGTCAGGCGGCTAAAGAAATGGCTGGGAACGTCGGTCTTCAGCTCCAGCGCGTTGCCGGCCACCCGCATATGCTCGCCGACCACGATGGTGGTGGCCGAGGCGCCCATGGCGCGGATCTGGTCCACCGTCACGCCGCCCAGCGAGGTGGCGGTGAAGTCGGTCGGCTGGCGCCCGGCCATCGACAGCGACAGGTCGGGCAGCATGATCGGCGACAGGCCGAAGCCCTCGATGATGTCGCGCAGTTCCTCGACATCGCCGGGCGACAGATGGCTGCCGGCCAGCACATTGACCTGGGTCGGGATGCGCACCGGCGAGGGTTCGACCAGCCGCTCCACCATGGCGGTCACGGCGGCGGCGAAGCCGTCCTCGAAGCCGCCGGCGAAGTCGGGGGTGTTGGCGAAGACCAGGGCGGTGCCGGCCATGTCGGGGTTGCGCTGGCGGAACAGCGTGTACTGGCCGCCCATGTCCTCGCCCTTGGTCTCGGTGACGCCGGTGGTGGCGACGCCGATCATGGCGGGCTTGTTGCGCTCGACGATGGTGCGGATCGCCTGTTCCAGATTGTCGTAGCCGCCGAGGATGGTGGAGACCTGATCCATCGCCGTGGTCTGCAGCGGGATCGCCTCGCGGAAATGGCGGACCAGCAGCACCAGCCCGAAGGCGGTGCAGCCCTGCGACCCATGGAACAGCGGCAGGCAGCGGTCGACGCCGAGATAGGCCAGGGCAGCGCCCAGCGGCTGGCTCATCTTCAGCGGGTTGGTGGAGGCGGCCTTGGCGGCGGAGGGAAAGCGCTGGATGTGGGACATCGCCATCACTCCGCCGCCAGAAGGGTGGAGGACGGACCGGACTCCCACGGTGCCGGCTGGCGGACCTGACGCCAGATCGGGTTGGACAGCGTCTTGTCGATCTCCTCGCAGAGATTGACGATGCCGTCATAGCCGGCATAGGCGTGGTGGCGCTCCTGGTTGATGTCGAGCCAGGGAACCTTTGCCTTCAAGGAGATGAACTGCGACCGGCCGCCGGACATCATGATGTCGGCCTGATCGTCGGCCAGCATCTTGTAGATGTCGCGCGGCTTCAGGTCGTCCCACTGGTGGAACTCGTCGCCCTTCATCTTCTTGATGCGCTCCTTGTCCTCCTTGGTCGACTTCTTGGTGGAGGTGCCGAGGATGGTCAGGCCGGCGCCTTCCAGCGCGCTGACCATCGACCAGCTCTTGACCCCGCCGGTGAAGAGGAGGACGCGCTTGCCCTCGAAGCGCGGCTTGTAGGGTTCCAACCGGCGCCAGACGCGGCTTTCCTCGCGGGCGATCACGCCTTCGGCCCGGTCGATCAGGCTCTTGTCGGCGCCGCGCTCCACCAGCATGCGGGCCATGGTGCGCAGGGTGTCCGACATGTCGGAAACGCCGTAGAAGGAGCCCTCGAAATAGGGGATGCCGTAGCGTTCCTGCATCTTGCGGCCGACATTCACCAGCGCCTGGCTGCACACCATCATGGTGACGCGGGCGCGGTGGGCCTGGGCGACCTCGTTGTAACGGCCGTCGCCGGAGATGCAGGACAACAGGCGGATGCCGATCTCGTCGAGCAGCGGCTTGACCAGCCACAGCTCGCCGGCGAGGTTGTATTCGCCGATGATGCAGACATCGGTGGGGGTGGTGTATTCCGGCTCCACCGTGCCGATGACATGCTCCAGCAGCGCCTCGCCGGCCAGCTTGTTGCCGAGGTTCTTCGACCCGACGAAGCCCGGCGCATCCACCGGGATCACCGGCTTGCCCAGCTTCTGCGTTGCGAACTTGCAGACCGCGGCGATGTCGTCGCCGGTCATGGCGGGCACGCAGGTCTGATAGACGAAGACGGCCGGCGGGTCGTATTGCTGGACGATCTCCTTGATGGCGCGGTAGAGCTTCTTCTCGCCGCCGCCGATGACGTCCAGTTCCGACAGGTCGGTGGTGAAGCCGGTGCGGTAGAGTTGCGGGCCGGAGGATTGCGAGCCGCGGTTGTCCCACGAGTTGCCCAGGCAGGCGATGGGGCCATGGACCAGATGGGCGGCATCGGCGATCGGCTGCAGCACGATCATCGCCCCGTCATAGGCGCAGCCGCCGGCCGCGGCCCCCGGTTTCAGCGACTTGGTGCAGCCCTTCTTCTTCTCCTTGGCCGACTTGGCCTGGTTGGTCGCGCAGCCCGGTTCGTTGAAGACGTCCTGGATCTTGTCCTGGAGCATGCCCGCTTCTCCCATCCTGGCGCCGGAAATGGCTCTGCACTGCTGTGATGCAGGGGGCGTGCCAGATGGTAAGTCACTGACAGATAAGAATTGTCGGGTTTATCGGCCCTGTCCGATAGCTGACAATCGGGGGGCGCGGCGCGGGCTTGTCGGGTGTCGCACATCCCGCGCAGGGGCAGGGCGGGGCCGCCCGTATCAGGACGCTGGTGGGAAAGGGGCGTTACGATGGACCGGATCGGATGGCGCCGCCGCCGACAGGCGACGATGGCCGGAATACTGGTGGCGCTGGCGGCCGGGCCGGGCGCGGCGGCACAGGATGGCGCGGTGATCCGGTTGACGCGGGAGTCCGGTCGTGAGATCGGCGTCGCTTGCCGATACCTCGACCTCGATCAGCGCGCGGCTCCGCCGGAAGCGACAATGCTGTGCGATGCCGCAGCCGAACTCGTCACGCGGATGGTATCCGACCGGGGCAGGTCCGTGGTGCACCTCGGCCTGCGCACGGTGGCGCTCGACGCCGAACCGACCGAAGAATTGCCGCCGACCGTCGATGGCCCGATTCTTCTGCTGGTCCTGGAGGGCCGCCGGGACTGGAGCGGCACCGCGCACCCCCGCCTGCTGCTGCGCGCCCGACCGGTCCGCGGCGGCGTCGCCGCCCCGTCGGTCGGACTTCCGCCGATCCCGGTCGAGCTGGCCGGGGAGGGCTGGCGGGCGGCAGCCGACCGTGCGCTGGAGCGGGTGGTCGGCTTTGCCCTTCGGGACGGCTGAAACGGCCCCATGTCAGCCGGCGCGCACCTCGTGGATGAAACGGTCGACTTCCGTCGACAGCTTCTCGGCATCGCCGAACAGGGCCCCGGCAGCGTCGAGCACCTGCTGGGCGGCGTTGCCGGTTCCGTCGGCGATCTGCTGGACGCCGCCGATGTTGCGGGAGATTTCCTGCGTGCCGGAGGCGGCCTGCTGCACGCTGCGGGCGATTTCGCGGGTCGCGGCGTTCTGTTCCTCGACCGCGGCGGCGATGGTGGTCGACACCTCGTTCACCTGGGCGATGATCGTGGTGATCTTCTGGATGGCGCCCACGGTGTCGTCGGTCGCAGCCTGCATCGCCGCGATCTGGCTGGAGATCTCCTCCGTTGCCTTGGCGGTCTGGGTGGCGAGGCCCTTCACCTCGCTGGCGACGACGGCGAACCCCTTTCCGGCCTCGCCGGCGCGGGCCGCTTCGATGGTGGCGTTCAACGCCAGCAGGTTGGTCTGGCTGGCGATCTCCTGGATCAGCTGGACCACGGTGCCGATGCTGCGGGCCTGATCGGCCATGAGCTGGACATTCTGCGACGCCTCATCCGCCCGTTCCACCGCCTGGCGGGCCACCGCACTCGACTGCGTCACCTGACGCGAGATCTCGCCGATGGAGGCGGTCATCTCTTCCGCGGAGGCGGCGACGGTCTGCACGTTGGTCGAGGCCTCCTCCGATGCGGCGGCGACGGCCGCGGCGCGCCTGCGGCTGTCCTCGGCCATGGTCGAGAGTTCCTGCGAACTGCCCTTCATCCGGCTGGCGGAGCCGATGACCTGCCCGACGATGGTCTTGACCGTGTTCTCGAAGCTGTCGGCCATCCGGCCCAGGGCGTTGCGCTTGTCCCGTTCCGCCTGCTCGCGGGTCTGGCGCATCTCCTCTTCCATGGCGCGGTTGCGGGCGAGATTCTCCTTGAACACCTCCAGCGACTGCGCCATCGCCCCGATCTCGTCCTTGCGGTCGAGTGCCGGGATGTCGGCCGACAGATCGCCGGCGCTCAGGCGCGACATCGCGTCGGTCATCCGCGTGATCGGGCGGGCGACGATGCGGGCGATCAACAGCCCCAGCAACGGCACGACGAAGACGATGGCGCCCAGTACGGTCGCGGCCAGCAGCTTGGCCAGAAGCTCCATCGGAGCCTGCACCTTGGCGCGCTCCATCGACACCGCGACATACCAGTTCAGGCCTGGCAGGCCCTTGATGTTGTAGAACCGCACCAGCCGGCCGTCGTCGGTCGCGATCTCGCGTCCCTCGACCGGCTTGCGGCCGAAGGGCTTCATGACCATCGCCTCGTCCGGGTGGACCAGGATCTTGCCGTCGCCGTCGGCCAGGAAGACGAAGCCTTTGCCGTCCATCGCGAAGGAGCGCAGGAATTCCTGCAGCACGTCCAGCGGCAGATCGGCCCCGGCAACGCCGCGCAGCGTCCCGCCGCTGGCGACGGGCATGACCGCGCTGATCACCAGCTTCTTGGTGGTGGCGTCCTGATAGGGTTCCGACAGGGTGAGGTCGCGCGTCGTGACCGCGGATTTGTACCAGGGGCGCTTGCGCGGGTCGTAGCCGGGCGGCAGTTCCGACGGGTTGAAGGTGGTGAAGCGGCCATCCGCCTCGGCACCGAAATAGACCTCGGAGAAGGTGTCGCGCAGGGTCTTGCGCGCGATGATCGGCAGGATCGCGTCCGGGCCGGCGGACGTGACGTCCTCGGCCACCAGACGGACAAGCATCATTCGCCCCGCCAGCCATTTCTGGATGCCGTCCACCGCGGCGGTGCCGGCCGTCTCGATCCTGGCGTCGATCTCCGCCTGCAAGGCCTGCGACGACAGCCGGTAGACCAGAAGACCGAGTGCGCCGACCGAAAGAGTGATGAGAAGCGTGGCGGCGATGAGGATGCGGTGGATGAATTTTCTTGGTGGCCGGGAAGAGCCTGCCTGAAGAACGCGATCGGACATGGAACCCCCAAGGATCGGCAACTGCCTTCCCGACTGCCGGGCGATGGCATCAGCATATCCAACTATATCGGCCGGCCGAGCGCCGCCAATCTGGGGATATCCCTAGCATTCGAAGGGTGAACTTTTTGTGATGGCGGGCCCGATCAAATGGGAGTTCAGGCACATTTTCCTTGTGTGCCTGAGCCGGCCTGTCCGATTCCTTCACCAATCCGTTCCGGTCAGCGGGCGAGCACTTGGGCTGCTTCCTTGGTCGCGGCGATGGCGGTTTCGACCTGCGCGAAGGCGGCGGAGATTGCGTTGATGTTCCGGTCCACAACGCCCACCGAGGTCGATGCTCCCTGCATGTTGGCGGAGATGCTGGCGGTGACGGTGGTCTGTTCCTCGACCGCGCCGGCGGACATGACGACGAATTCACGCAGATCGGTCATGGCCGTGCGGATTGCCGACAGGGAAGACACGACATCGCCGGAGACGGAACGCATCCCCTCGATTTCGCGGGAAATCTGGGCGGTCGCGCTCGCCGACTGGTTGGCCAGGTTCTTGACCTCGTTGGCGACCACGGCGAAGCCCCGGCCCGCCTCGCCGGCCCGCGCCGCCTCAATGGTTGCGTTCAGGGCCAGCATGTTGATCTGTCCGGCGATGGAGCGGATCAGTTCGACGATGCCACCCATTGCCTTCGCCACTTCCGACAAACGGGTCGCGGCGCGGTCGGCGTTGTCGGCCTCGCTTACGGCCGCGTCGGCCGCCTGCTGCGACCGCGACATGCTGTCGGCGATCTCACGGGCGGCGGCGGCCAGTTCCTCCGCCCCAGCCGCGATGGTCTGCACCGTTCCCCGTGTTTCCGACGATGCGGCGGCGGCGGTGTCGGCCTGTCTGTGGGCGTCGCTCATCGCCTGTTCGATCTCGGTGAAATTGGTGTCGATCAGGGATTTCAGGCGGTCCAGCAGGCCGATCTGGTCGGTGATGTCGGTCGCGAACTTGACGACTTTGCGCAGGCGGCCGGCGTCATCGAAAACCGGGTTGTAGGATGCCTGGATCCAGACGACACGTCCACCCTTGCCGATGCGCCGGTATTGGGCGGCTTCGAACTGTCCCTTGTTCAGCCTGGCCCAGAACTCGCGATAGGCGGAAGTCTCGCGCTCCTGCGGATCGACGAACATGCTGTGATGACGCCCGCGGATCTCGTCCAGACGGTAGCCGAGCACCTGGAGGAAATTCTCGTTGGCGGTGATGACGGTGCCGTCTGGATTGAACTCGATCATGGCCTGCGAGCGCGAAATGGCTTCGACCTTGCCGCGCATGTCGGCGTTGATGCCCTGTTTTTCGGTGACGTCGGTGGCGATCTTGACGACTTTGCTAGGGCGACCGGCGGCGTCGAGGATGGGGTTGTATGTGGCCTCGATCCAGACCTCGCGGCCGTTCTTGCCGATGCGCCGGTACAGCGCCCGCTGGAATTCGCCGCGATTCAGCCGATCCCAGAACTCCCGATAGGCCGGGCTGGCATGTTCGGACGCATCGACGAACATCCTGTGGTGCTTCCCAACGATTTCCGGCAATGAATAGCCCATAACCGCCAGAAAATTCGCATTGGCGGTCAGGATCGTCCCGTCCAGGGCAAATTCGATCATCGCCAGCGAACGGTCCAGCGCGGACAATACCGATTGGCCTTCTGAGTCCTTGCCGTAGATCGACTGAATGAAACCGAACATTGCCGCCCCCCCCGCCTCGCAACACGCCTGAATGTTTGCTGAACATGCATTATCAAAACGTATGGAATGGAGGCAGTCAATAAGTACAAATCCTGAGGATCTAGGCGCGGAATTCGGAATGCAACAAAGGTATGACGCATTCTGGGAAGAAAGATTCGCATTTTGCAAATCGTGTCTATACATTTTATCGACAACATTATTTACAATCGTTCGTAAAGAAATGAATCGAGATCTGGGCATTCCCAAAAATTTCTATTGGCGGACGCAAAATATCCAATTCCGGCCGGTCCTGTCTTAATCGCCCCCATGAACTCCCTGGCATTCGCTCATACAAAAATACCCGGAGCGTGCCGTTGCCGGCGCTCTCCGGGTTGGGGAGGATGCCGCCAGGCCGGGGGGATGGAAACCCCGGCCCGTCGGGTAGGCTGGAACCGATGCCTGTAGAACCGATGCCTGGATTGCCGCCGGCCTTTCGGCCGGCGGGCCGATCAGCGGATCAGGTCGAACGAGTAGTCGGTCTGGCCGACAATGTTGGTGTTGGCGTCGATGTCCTCGAAGATGCGGTCCAGGATCCGCACCAGCACGTTCAGCGCGCCCTGATAGCCCCAGGTCGGATAGCGGTGGTGGTGGTGGCGGTCGAAGATCGGGTAGGTCAGGCGGATCAGCGGAACCTTGGTGTCGCGCTCCAGATACTTGCCGTAGCTGTTGCCGATGATGTAGTCCACCTTGTCGGTGAAGATCAGCGAGCGCAGGTGCCACAGATCCTTGCCGCCATAGGCAGCGCCCGAGGCGCCGAAGGGCGAGCCGTCCAGCACCTTCTGGACCTGCTTCTCCCACTTCTTGGAGCCCGAGGTGGACAGGATGTGCACCGGCTCCGCACCCAGCTCCAGCAGGAACCTGGTCATGCCCAGGCAGAAGTCCGGGTCGCCGTAGACGGCGAAGCGCTTGCCGTGCATGTGGGTGTGGCTGTCGGCGATGGCGTCGACCAGACGGCCGCGCTCCAGCTTCAGGCTGGCCGGTACCGGCTTGCCCGACAGTTCCGCCAGCTTCAGCAGCAGCTCGTCGGTGGCGGTGACGCCCATCGGGTAGTTGAACTTGGCGACCTCCTGGCCCTTCTCCTTGCAGAACTGCAGGGTCTGGGTCGTGTTGTACTCCTGCATGGAGATGGTGGCCTTGGCGTGCAGGGCCTCCTTGGTCTCCTCGATGGTGGTGCCGCCGTCATACATGCGGTACTCGCCATCCATCGGCGTGTCGAAATTGTCGGACACGTCGGACAGGATCTGCAGCTTCAGGCCGAACTCGCCGGCGATGCGCTTCAGTTCGCGGTTGTTGCCGACGGCGAAGCCGTCGAAGCCCGGGATCAGGTTGATCTGCTCGGTCTTGGGCGTGTCGAAATTCTCCGACGTGCCCCAGAAGCTGCTCAGGATCCCCTTGATCATGTTGTCGTAGCCGACGATGTGGCTGCCGACGAAGGCCGGGGTGTGGGCGAACGGCACCGGGAAGTCCGCCGGCACGCTTTCCTTGTTCTTGGCGTTGGCGATGAAGCCCTGCAGGTCGTCGCCGATGACTTCGGCCATGCAGGTGGTCATCACCGCGATCATCTTCGGCTTGTAGAGCGCATAGGCGTTCGCCAGGCCGTCGATCATGTTGTTCAGGCCGCCGAACACCGCCGCGTCTTCCGTCATCGACGAGGAGACCGCGCTGTTCGGCTCCTTGAAGTGGCGGGTCAGGTGGGTGCGGTAATAGGCGACGCAGCCCTGGGAGCCGTGGACGAAGGGCAGGGTGCCTTCGAAGCCCTGGGCGGCGAACATCGCGCCGATCGGCTGGCAGGCCTTGGTCGGGTTGATGACGACCGCTTCACGGGCGAAGTTCTTCGCCTTGTATTCCTCGGACTTGGTCCATTCGGAAACGCGGGCGACTTCCTCGTCCGAATGGCCGTACTCGAACTCGGTCTTCTTCTTCTCGAACATCGCCGCGTATTCGGGCTGCCGGAAGAGGGTGTAATGGTCGAGGACCTTGTCGGCGCTCTGCGAAAGCTTGTCGGTCATTGTCGAATTCTCCTGTTCCAGAGGCCGATGGTCAGAACGGGGCCTTCATCACGCCCCAGACGGGGTTGTTGATGGCCAGGTCCATGTCGCGGGCGAAGATCGCGAAGCCGTCATAGCCGTGGTACGGGCCGGAATAATCCCAGCTGTGCATCTGGCGGAACGGCAGGCCCATCTTCTGGAACACGTACTTTTCCTTGATGCCCGACGCGACGAGGTCGGGACGCATCGCCTCGACGAACTTTTCCAGTTCGAACGCGGTGACGTCGTCGTAGATCAGCGTGCCTTCCTTCACATAGTGCGGCGTGCGCTGATAGTCGTCGTTGTGGGCGAACTCGTACCCGGTGCCGATGATCTCCATGCCCAGGTCGTGATAGGCATCGACGACGTGGCGGGGACGCAGGCCGCCGACGTAGATCATGACCTTCTTGCCGTCCAGCCGCGGCTTGTACTTGGCGATGACCGCATCGACCATCGGCTGGTAGCGGGCGATGACCTTCTCGGCGTTCTCCTTGATCTTGTCGTCGAACAGAGCGGCGATCTTCCGCAGGGACTCGGCGATCTGGCTCGGGCCGAAGAAGTTGTATTCCATCCAAGGAATATTGTACTTCTCTTCCATGTGACGCGCGATGTAGTTCATCGAGCGGTAGCAGTGGATCAGGTTGACCTTGGCCTTCGGCGTGTTCTCCAGTTCGGCCATGGTGCCGTCGCCCGACCACTGGGCGATCACGCGCAGGCCGATCTCCTCCAGCAGGATGCGGGACGACCAGGCGTCGCCGCCGATGTTGTAGTCGCCGATGATGGTGACGTCATAGGGGGTGGAGACGAAGCCGGCCTTGGGTTCCGTCTTCTCGAACACCCAGTCGCGGATGGCGTCGTTGGCGATGTGGTGGCCCAGCGACTGGGACACGCCGCGGAAGCCTTCGCAGCGCACGGGGATGACCGGCTTGCCGATTTCCGCCGACTTGGCGCGGGCGACCGCCTCGATGTCGTCGCCGATCAGGCCGATCGGGCATTCCGACTGGATCGAGATGCCGTTCACCAGCGGGAACAGCTCGTTGATTTCCTCGATGACCTTGTGCAGCTTCTTGTCGCCGCCGAAGACGATGTCCTTCTCCTGGAAGTCGGAGGTGAAGTGCATCGTGCCCCAGCTGTCCACGCCGGTGTCGCCGATGTAGTAGTTGCGGCGGCCGGACCAGGAGTAATAGCCGCAGCCCACGGGCCCGTGGGAGATGTGGATCATGTCCTTGATCGGACCCCACACCACACCCTTGGAACCGGCGTAGGCGCATCCGCGGATCGTCATGACGCCGGGGATGGACTTGACGTTCGACTTGACGCCGCAATCCTTGGCCTCGGCCTCCAGCACGTTCAGGTGCTTGGCGCGGCGTTTGCGGGATTTTTCGGGATAGGCTTCGAGGACTTCGTTGACGAGGTTCTTGACGTCGACCGTGGTGTTCTCGGACAGGCTCATAGCCGGCCTCCTGCTTGAATTTTCCGCGCCGCTTCAGCGCGTGACCGAGCCCCTCCCTCCCACGCCGTCGCCCCTGGCTTTGCTGGGTCGGCGTTGTGCGGGGCTGGGGATGGGGCCAGTGTTCAGGCGGTCCCCCCTGCGCGGACGGCAGGGGGGCCGGTAGGCAACCGTCGCTACGCCCGGGATCAGGCGCCGGCCTTCGCCGCTTCCTTGGCAGCCAGCTCGGCGAGCTGCTGCTCCTCGGTCTTCATGATGCCGAAGTCCATCAGCATCTCTTCCAGCTCTTCCATGGTGATCGGGGTCGGGATGCAGCCCTGGCCCGAGTTCGCGTGGATCTTGTTGGCCAGCGCGCGGTATTCGCCGGCCTGCTTGCTGTCCGGGGCGTACTCGATGACCGTCATGCGGCGCAGCTCGGCGTGCTGCACGATGTTGTCGCGCGGCACGAAGTGGATCAGCTTGGAACCCAGGCGCTTGGCCAGCGCGTCGGCCAGATCCCATTCCTTGTCGGTCTGACGCTCGTTGCAGATCAGGCCGCCGAGGCGGACGCCGCCGCTGTGCGCGTATTTCAGGATGCCCTTGGCGATGTTGTTGGCGGCGTACAGCGCCATCATCTCGCCGGACATGACGATGTAGATTTCCTGGGCCTTGTTCTCGCGGATCGGCATGGCGAAGCCGCCGCAGACCACGTCGCCCAGCACGTCGTAGGACACATAGTCCACGTCGTCGTAGGCGCCGTTCTCTTCCAGGAAGTTGATCGAGGTGATGACGCCGCGGCCGGCGCAGCCGACCCCCGGCTCCGGACCGCCGGACTCGACGCACTTGATGCCCTGGTAGCCGACCTTGAGGACGTCCTCGAGTTCCAGGTCCTCGACCGAACCGGCTTCGGCGGCCAGATGCAGGACGGTGTCCTGGGCCTTTGCGTGCAGGATCAGACGGGTCGAGTCGGCCTTCGGATCGCAGCCGACGATCAGGATCTTCTGATCCAGCTCGACCAGCGCGGCCAGCGTGTTCTGAGAGGTGGTGGACTTGCCGATACCGCCCTTGCCGTAAAAGGCGATCTGACGCAGAGGCGCTTTGGCCATGTGGGTCGCTCCTGTGCTTGGGTCGTGGGGACTTTGCTTCGATCCGGTGCGGCCGGTTCGTGGCCGCTTCGGATTTCATGGATTGCACGACCCGTGCCAGAGCTGAGTGAATAACTAAATCGTTGTAATATATGGTAAAATTTAGAGGGGTGCGCTTTTGCTCCCTTTGTCGGGGTCCCGACACACCCGACAAAGCCCGACATTTTGTCAGGTCTTTCCCGGCCAAATGGGCCGGTCGCAAAACCGGTCGGCTGGTGGTCTCGCGTAGGTGGATTGTCCACGAAATCGCTGGCGGGCGGGACAGTGTCCGCTCCCGGTCGTGGATGATTCTTAGCCTCTTCGCTTTTAATCGTATTCAGCAGCGCGTGTTTTCGATTGAAATCGTCGAAATTCAGTACGCAAAACGAATTGACATAAACAATTTTCCGCGGCAGCAAGGGAGAGGCATGCGCCAGATTTGTCGATATGCCATCGACAAAGTTCTACTAGGGAGACGAATGATGAGCGGCGTCGATTTGGGCGTGTTTAACAACAGCACCTTTTCGTTGAACTCCAGCGCACAAAATGCCGTGTTGAATGTCTATCTTGGCGGCAGCCTCTTTGAAAGCACCAGCGGCCAAGTAACAGAATACACGGAAACGACTTTTAACACCACATGGGGCAGTAGCGAAAATGCATTTTCTATAGATTATAACACCGATGGGACTTTCTCAATAAATGCTAATATAATCGGTGTTGGAAGTTATGTCGGCACTGTGACGACTTGGTCAGAACTGGAAAATGGCTACAGTTTCGAGGGCGATTCCGTCTATTTGAATGTTGCGGCAAATTCCAAGGGATCCGGAATCGCTATCTGGATTTCCCTCACGGCTGGAACCCAGAATCCGTCGGCATACGCTGTAATCTGCCAGCCCAGCTAAGGCTGAAGAGGCTCGAGCTCGTAAGGATTGGTCGCTTTTGAACGTGCTGGGCGGCTGTTGCGTTTGGCTTGGGGGATGGCGGACGAATGCCGACTCCCCCAGTCTGAACCACGGGCCGAACCGTCAGTCCACTGAAGTGGAAGGGGGGGGCTCGGAGGGACGTTCGAGCGTTTGTCCCGCTACCAGCAGGCGCAGCGCCAATTCCTCCACCACCGTGTCCTGCTCCATGTCATAGAGCAGCTGAGCGATCATCTGCCCACGCACCAGCAGGCGGTGTGCCTTGCTTGGGTTGGCCGGGCGGGCCAGCAGCGCGGCGATCAGATGGTCGCCGACGCTCTGTCCCAGGGCCGTGCCGCAGGTGATCAGCCGTTCCTTCAGCGCATCGACCGTTGCCGGGCGTTTGCCATGGGCCAGATCGACACAAAAATGGTGCAGGCTGCGCAGCTGGCGCAGCAGGGCGGCGAACAGCAGGTCGTCCAGCTCGCCGCCGGCGGTGGCCTTCCCGACAAGATCGAACAGCGTGTCGGAAAGCCGCCATGCCGCCGACAGCCAATCGGTCATCGCCTTGCGGTCGGCCGGCTCGACGAAGGGGCCGGCCTCCTCCTTCGTTTCCTCCTGGTCGTCCAGGTTGCGCAGCGCGATGACGATCAGCCCGTCGGCCTGGGCCAGCGTGGCGAGGCTGGCATGCAGCGCCTTCAGCCCGCGGTCGGCGACGAAGCCCTCGATCGCCTCGGTGGCGCGGTGCAGGGAATAGCGGGCCAGCCGGCGCGACTGATAGACGACGTCCTGCAACGCACTGCCGCCGCCGAGCGCTTCCAGCACCATGCGCCGCACCTCGAAGCGCAGCAGGGCGCGGGCCAGCCGGTCGATGCCGCCGACGTCGATGGGGCGGCGGTCTCTGGTCAGCGCGTCGGCGGTGGCGCGGGCGTCGGTTTCGATGGCGGCGATCACCGCCTGGAGATGGCCCTTGCCGCCGCCGCGCATCCGGCTGACCAGCGCCCGCATCGCTTCGGCAAGGTCGATGGCGCTGGGCAGGCTTTCCTCATGGGCGGTGCGGCCGGTCACCAACCGGTCGATCAGATGGTCGCGCACCCCCGGCAGCAGCACGTCGGTGACGATCTGGCCGATCGGCCGCAGCAATGCGTCGAGCATCCGGCCCGGCGGCTGCCCGGCCAGTCCCGGCAGCGGGTTGACCGGCTTGGGCACCAGCCTCGGCCGGTGCGGCTCCAGCAATTCCAGCACAGCGTCGCCGCGCAGGGGGGTGATGGTGCCGCGCAGGAGCTGGGCGAGGCGCAGGGCGGTCCGCGCCTCGTCGATGCCGCGCGGCGGGCGACCGTCGGGTTCCGCCGGAGCGGCCGGTATGGGCTGGGAGGACGGCGGGGGCGTCCGGACAAGCGTCTTCGCTGGCGCCGGCGGGGTGCGCCGGCGCCGGCTGTCGTCGTACTTGGTCGGCCAGAAGGCCATGCGGGTGCCGCCGGATCGTAAGCGTCGCTGTAGTGAGTATGGGGACGGACCGTTCGGCTTCAAACGGACAATGTTGCGACATGCGGCGATGGAACCCCACCGGTTGCAGTGGTCCAGGCTTGGCACGCGCCCTCTTATACAATATCCATATATGGAGTAATGGCATTCAGGCGGAGCGGACCGGCGTGGCGGATGGGGTGGCGATTCAGGATGCGAGCGGACGGACACCGAAGCCCGATTTGCCGCCCGATTCCTCCCAGGCCGATTCCCCCCTGGCCCTTCGCGCCCACCGCACCAACCTCGTCAATGTCCCGGCCGCCACGCTGTGCAGCGAAGCCTACAACGACGAACCGCGGCGCCTGCGCATCGGCGCCACCCGCAGCGAACATGCGGCATTGTTCGAGGCGCTGGACGAAAGCCCGGATGCGCTGACCGCGTCGGACATCTTCCAGCGTTACATGGCCGAGCTGTTCGGGGTGAACCCCGATTTTTCCGGGGCGGAGGGGCCGGACGGCAAGCGGCGCTTCCGAGCCAGCTATCTGCGCCTGCTGAAGGGCTGGATGTTCGACAGCAACCGGGCGGAAGGCGCGGTGCTGAAGGGCTGGGTCGAGAGCCGGTTCGGCCTGCTGCCGACCTTCCATGGCGAGCCGATCCGCCGCTTCGCCTCCGACGCCTGGGCGGCCTATGGCGAGCAGAAACAGTCGACCCGCTTCCACAACAACAACATCCACCTGCAACTCGACCTGCTTTACGAGTTCTGCCAATGGACCATCCGCCGCGGCTGGCCGGATGCGCCGATGCCCAACTGGGCCTCGCATATCCGGCTGTACCGTGGCGTCAACGATTTCGCGGAACACCACATCGTCGCCCGGCCGGACAAACGCACGGCGGTGCTGCGGCTGAACAACCTGTGTTCCTTTTCCATCGACCGCGACATCGCCGGCCAGTTCGGCGACCATATCCTCGATGCCTGGGTGCCGCTGCCCAAGGTCGTCTTCTTCCGCGACATTCTGCCGCGCTACCCTTTCCAGGGCGAAGGGGAGTATCTGGTGGTCGGCGGGGATTATCGGGTGGGTGTGTCGCTTCTCTGACAACCTCACGTCCGGCGGCGGCCTGTTGGCCGGCTGCGGGGCGCACCAGGAAAGGGCGGGCATTTCGCCCCATGGCATGACCGATCCCAAGATTCTGACGCCCGAGATCCGATCCGCCGAGATCCGATCCCCCGAGATTCGATCCAGGGCACTCGGCGCCTATCTCGGCCTCGCCTGCGGCGACGCGCTGGGGGCGACCGTGGAGTTCCTGACCAAGGGCGAGATCGCCCACCAATATGGCGTTCACAAGCACATCAAGGGCGGCGGCTGGCTGAAGCTGACTGCCGGGCAGGTGACCGACGACACCGAGATGTCGCTGCATCTCGGCCGCGCCATCCTGTCGGGGCCGGAGTGGGACGCCCGCCGCGCGGCGGAGGAGTTCGCGATCTGGCTGAAATCGGTGCCTGTCGATGTCGGCGATACGACGCGCCGCGGCATCCGCCGCTTCATCATGCACGGCACGCTGGAGGAGCCGGAGTCGGAATACCATGCCGGCAACGGCGCGGCGATGCGCAACCTGCCGGTGGCGCTGGCGACGCTGGGCGACGATGCGGCCTTCGAACGCTGGTCGGTGGAACAGTCGCACATCACCCACTGCAACCAGCTGTCGGATTCCGCGGTGATCGCGCTGGGCCGGATGGTGCGCCGGCTGGTGCTGGGCGGCGGCATCGTCGCCGCGCGGGAGGAGGCGAACGCCCTGATCGCGAAACACCGTCAGTTCAAGTTCGAACCCTACCGCGGCCTGTCCACCGCCTTCATCGTCGATACGGTGCAGACCGTCTTCCACTATTACTTCCAGACCGATTCGGTCGAATCCTGTGTGGTGGAAACGGTAAACCAGGGGGGAGACGCCGACACCACCGGCGCCATCGCCGGCATGCTGGCCGGCGCCACCTATGGCGTGGAGTCGATCCCGCCGCGCTGGCTGCGCAAGCTGGACCGCGAGGTCTATGACGAGATTTGTCAGCAAACCGACGCGCTGCTGGCCCGCGCGCCGCTGTTCCGGGAGGCATGACGATGGCTGACGTGACTTTCTTCGAGAAGCCCGGCTGCGGCGGCAACGCCCGGCAGAAAGCCCTGCTGGAGCAGGCCGGTCACCGGGTGATCGCCCGCGACCTGCTGGGGGAGCCCTGGACGCCCGAAACGCTGCGCCCCTTCTTCGGCGACCGGCCGGTGGCTGACTGGTTCAACCGCGCCGCCCCGGCGGTGAAGAACGGCGAGGTGGTGCCGGAGGCGATGGACGAAGCGTCGGCGCTGGCCGCGATGGTCGAACGCCCGCTGCTGATCCGCCGCCCGCTGATGCAGGTCGGCGACCGCCGCGACTGCGGCTTCGAGACCGACCGGGTGGACGCCTGGATCGGGCTGGGCGACGCGGCGCCGGCGGAAAGGAAGATGGAGGGATGCCTGCGGCCCGATATGCCGCCCTGTCCAAAGCCCTGACATGCCCATGGGGCTCCGCCATGTCAACGCGTGACCTCGCCCGCCACCTGTCGTAGCTTGTCGCCCCCAAGGGCGACGACCAGCGGCAGACGAGGACATCATGTGCGAACTCCTGGGCATGAGCGCCAACGTGCCCACGGACATCTGCTTCAGCTTCGCCGGCCTGATGCGCCGCGGCGGGCAGACCGGGCCGCACCGCGACGGCTGGGGCATCGCCTTTTACGAAGGCAAAGGCTGCCGCACCTTCCATGACCCGGCGCCCAGCAGCGAATCGGAAATCGCCCGGCTGGTCAGCCAGTATTCGATCAAGTCCTGCACGGTGATCTCGCACATCCGCCGTGCCAACCGCGGCCGGGTGTCACTGGAGAATACCCATCCCTTCACCCGCGAGCTGTGGGGCCGGGTGTGGACCTTCGCCCACAATGGGCAGCTGAAGGGCATCAAGGACCGTATCCTGACCTTCTACGAGCCGGTCGGCAGCACCGACAGCGAGCATGCCTTCTGCTGGCTGCTCGACCAGATCCGCATGCAGTATCCGGAGCCGCCGAAGACGACCGCCGGGCTGATGAAGCTGATCCGCCATCTGGCCGCCGATCTGGGAACGCTGGGCGTGTTCAACATGCTGCTCAGCGACGGGCGGTATCTGTGGTGCCACTGCGCGACCAACCTGGCCTGGCTGACCCGCAAGGCGCCGTTCGGTGCCGCCACCCTGGTGGATGCCGACATGAGCGTCGATTTCTCCAGGGAGACGACGCCCGACGACGTCGTCACCGTCATCGCCACCCGCCCGCTGACCAGGGACGAGGCCTGGACGGTGATGCAGCCGGGGCAGATGGCGGTCTTCCGCGGCGGGGCGCTGGTGACGCGCTGAACCGGGCGCACCCAGGCCGATTGTTGCTTGTCCAGAGACGATCTTTCGCGCACAGGCCGGCTTAACCGCCGGAAAACAAAGGGGCATCTTGGGCGTCAGAACCCGGCCGGACATGACGGCCGCAACAACCAAGAGGCTCCTTCCGCCATGACCACGATCCTGCATGTCGACTCCAGCCCACTCGGCACCGCCTCCGTCACCCGCCAGCTGACCGCCTCCATCGTCGAGGCCCTGGTGAAGGCCGACCCGGCCGCCACCGTCGTCACCCGCGACGTCGCCGCCAACCCGCCGGCCCATCTGGACGGCGAACTGCTCCAGGTCGTCAAGCTCGGCGTCGTCGAGGGTCTGAGCCCGCGCCAGAGCGAAGAGCTGGCCCTGACCAATGCCCTGCTCGACGAGTTCCTGGCTGCCGATGTCGTCGTGGTCGGCGCGCCGATGTACAACTTCACCATCCCGACCCAGCTGAAGGCCTGGATCGACCGCCTCGCCCAGGCCGGCCGCACCTTCCGCTACACCGAGAAGGGGCCTGAGGGTCTGGCCGGCGGCAAGCGCGTGATCGTGGCGTCCGGCCGCGGCGGCGTCTATTCGACCAACCCGGCGCTGGCCGGCCTGGACCACCAGGAAGCCTATCTGCGCACCGTGTTCGGCTTCTTTGGCATCACCGACGTGACCTTCATCCGCGCCGAAGGCATCGGCATGGGTCCGGAAGCCAAGGACAAGGCGCTGGCCGGCGCCGCGAAGGAGATCGACGGGCTGTTGGCGGCGGCTTGATTGGTTGGGGGCGCTGCACTTGCCCCCACCCTAACCCTCCCCCGCTCTCAGCGGACCTTCGGTCCGCTTGCCGCGTCAGCACAAAGCGGAGCTTTGTGCGAGAGCTAGGCGGGGGAGGGGACAAGTGCTGGTATGGGAGAGTGGCGGCAGTCCCTCCCCCGCCCAGCGGGGGAGGTTAGGTGGGGGTCTAACTCAGCACCTCAAGCCGACACTCCCCCCTACTGGAACGCCACCTCTGCCAGACTGCGCAGCTTGCGGGAGTGCAGCGTCTCCATCCCGTGCGCGCGCAGCAGTTCCATCGCCAGCACGCCGATCTTCAGATGCTGGTCGACCCGCTCGCGGTAGAAGCGGTCGGCCATGCCCGGCAGTTTCAGCTGCCCGTGCATCGGCTTGTCCGACACGCACAGCAACGTCCCGTACGGCACGCGGAAGCGGAAGCCGTTGGCGGCGATCGTCGCGCTTTCCATGTCCAGCGCGATGGCGCGGCTCTGGCTGAAGCGCATCAGCGGTTCGCGGTGGTCGCGCAGTTCCCAGTTGCGGTTGTCGATGGTCGCCACCGTGCCGGTGCGCATGATGCTCTTCAGGGCGAAGCCCGACAGTCCGGTCACCCGTTCCACCGCCGTCTCCAGCGCGCGCTGAACCTCGGCCAGCGCCGGCACCGGCACCCACAGCGGCAAATCGGCGTCCAGCACATGGTCCTCGCGGACATAGCCGTGGGCCAGCACATAATCGCCCAGCCGCTGGGTGTGGCGCAGCCCGGCGCAATGGCCCAGCATCAGCCACGCATGCGGACGCAGCACCGCGATATGGTCGGTGATGGTCTTGGCATTGGACGGACCGACGCCGATGTTCACCAGGGTGATGCCGTTGCCGTCCGGCCGTTTCAGGTGATAGGCCGGCATCTGCGGCATGCGCGTCAGCCTGGCCGTTGGAACATCCGTCGTGCCGCCCAGATTCTGGTTGGTGGTGACGATGTCGCCCGGCTCGACGAAGCTGTCGTACTGGCAGCGGTAGGCCGCCAGATCGGCATCGCCGCTCGGCTCCATGATCTCGCGCGACAGCCGGATGAACTCATCCACATAGAACTGGTAGTTGGTGAACAGGACGAAGTTCTGGAAATGCTCCGGCGCGGTCGCGGTGTAGTGGCGCAGCCGGTGCAGCGAGAAATCCACCCGCGGCGCCGTGAACAGGGCCAGCGGCTTCACCGCGTCCGGCCCGCCGTCGCAGGTGCCGTTGACGATGGTGTCGTCCATCCGCGCCAGATCGGGCAGGTCGAACAGGTCCGGCAGCTTGGTCAGCCGGTCGGGCGGCAGATCGCCTTCCACATACATGCCGTTGGGGAAGGCGAAATGGATCGGGATCGCCTCCTCGCTGACGCCGACCTCCAGCGGGACGTCGTGGTTGCGCAGCAGAAGCGTGAACTGTTCCAGCAGATAACGCTCGAACAGGTCGGGCCGCGTCACCGTGGTGGAATGGACGCCGACCCCCTCGACGAAGCCGTAGGACAGCCGCGTATCGACCGCGGCGCCGGACACGGCGGTCAGCCGCACATAGGGGTAATAGGCCCGGTTCCGCCCGCCCTCCTCCTCGCCCTGGGTATAGGCGGCGAAGCGGTCGCGCAGGAAAGCGGTGTTGCGGTCGTAGATGTCGCGCAAGCAGGCCAGCGCGGCTTTGGCATCGGTGAAGCGCCCGGCCGACCCGGGCTGGAGCGGGGCTTTATCGGTCATGTCGACAAAGATGGGGTACGAACGACCGGCTGGGAAGGCCGAATTTCGGCCAATCCCCAACACTTATCCCTTCGGAGATGACGAAACGCCCCCACCGGTCAGTCGGCGTTCAGCCCCATCAGCGATTTGGCGAAGGCATCCGCATCGAAGGGCCGCAGGTCATAGACTCCCTCGCCGACGCCGATGGCGTGGACCGGGATCTTGAACTTCTCCGCCAGCGAGACCAGCACGCCGCCGCGGGCGGAGCCGTCCAGCTTGGTCAGGATCAGGCCGTTGACGTTGACCATGTCGCGGAAGATCTCCACCTGGCTGTGCGCGTTCTGGCCGGTGGTGGCGTCCAGCGTCAGCAGGGTGGTGTGCGGCGCCGTCTCGTCCAGCTTCTTGATGACGCGGACGATCTTGCGCAGCTCCTCCATCAGGCCGGTCTTGTTCTGCAGGCGGCCGGCGGTGTCGATCAGCAGCACGTCGACCTTCTCGGCCTTCGCCCGCTCCAGCGCGTCATAGGCAAGGCCGGCGGCGTCCGCCCCGGTGTCGCGGGCGACGACCGGACAGCCGGTGCGCTCGCCCCAGATCTTCAGCTGGCTGACCGCGGCGGCGCGGAAGGTGTCGCCGGCGGCCAGCATCACGCTCTTGCCCTCCGCCTTGAACTGGCGGGCGAGCTTGCCGATGGTCGTGGTCTTGCCGGTGCCGTTGACGCCGACGACCAGGATGACATGCGGCTTCAGCGCCGGGTCCAACACCAGCGGCCTGGCGACGGGGGTGACGATCTTCGCCACCTCGGCCGCCAGCGTCGACTTGACCTCCTCCGGCGAGACCTCCTTGCCGAAGCGGGTGCGCGCCAGTTCCGCCGTTACCTTCGCCGCGGTGGCCGGGCCGAGATCGGCGGTGATCAGCAGTTCTTCCAGCTCCTCCAGCGCCTCGTCGTCCAGCTTGCGCTTGGTGAAGATGCTGGTGATGCCGTCGGTCAGCTTGGACGAGGACTTGGACAGTCCCTCCTTCAGCTTGGCGAACCAGCCCTTCTTGGTCGGCGGCGCTTCTTCGGCGGCAGCGGGAGTCGCCGCGGCGACCGGGGCCGGCATCGGAGCGGGGGCCGGCGGCAGTTCCGGCACCGGTTCAGGCTCCGGCACCGGAGCGGGAGAAACCTGGGCAGGGGAGAGCGGCGGCTCGACACTCGGCGGGGCGGGCGCCGGTTCCGGCACCGGCTCGACTTCCGGCTCGGGCTCGGGCGGGGGGGGGGCGGACTCTTGGCTGACCGGTTGGTCCTTCGCCGCCTCGTCATTGGGAGCGGTCTCTTCGGGCTTCTTGCGGCCGAACCAGCGGAAAATCATGGAGTGTCCACTATGAAAGGGGTCAGAGCGGGGTGCCGGTCAGCACGCCGCTCTCGATGCCGGTGATGGCGGCGGGCACCAGAGAACCGGGCGCGAAAGTCCGGCCCAGGCGGATCGCGGCGAAATGCTCGGTGCGGCCCAGGTCGTCCTTCTCCACCAGCACCGTGGCGGTGCGGCCGACGAGGCTCGCCAGGGTGCGGGCCTCCGCCGCTTCCCCAACGGCGCGCAGCCGGGCGGCGCGCTCCTTGCGGACGGCGCCGTCGACCTGCGGCATGCGGGCGGCCGGCGTGCCGGGGCGCGGGCTGTACGGGAACACATGCAGCCAGGTCAGGCCGCATTCCTCCACCAGCCGCATGGTGTTCTGGAACATCTCCTCGGTCTCCGTCGGGAAACCGGCAATGAAGTCGGCGCCGAACACCACGTCGGGACGGATCGAGCGCACCCGCTTGCAGAAAGCGATGGAATCGGCGCGGCCATGGCGGCGCTTCATCCGCTTCAGCACCATGTCGTCGCCGGCCTGCAGCGACAGGTGCAGGTGCGGCATCAGGCGCGGCTCGTTTTCGATCAGGCGCCAGAGGTCGTCGTCCATCTCGATGCAGTCGATGGAGGACAGGCGCAGCCGCGGCAGTTCCGGCACCAGGGCCAGCAGCCGGCGCACCATCTGCCCCAGCGACGGCGAACCGGGCAGGTCGGGGCCGTAGCTGGTGATGTCGACACCGGACAGCACCACCTCGTTGTAGCCGGCCTTCACCAGCGCCTGGACCTGCTCGACGATGCCGCCGATGGGGACGGAGCGCGACGGGCCGCGGCCATAGGGGATGATGCAGAAGGTGCAGCGGTGGTCGCAACCCTGCTGAACCTGCACGAAGGCGCGGGCGCGGTCCTCGAAGCCGCCGATCAGGTGCCCGGCGGTCTCCTTCACCGACATGATGTCGTTGACCAGCACCTTCTCGGCCGGCGGCAGGCCCCAGCTTTCCGGCTGCAGCTTTTCCTGGTTGCCCAGGACCTGATCGACCTCCGGCATCGCCGCGAAGCGCTGCGGGTCGATCTGGGCGGCGCAGCCGGTGACGACGATGCGGGCGTCCGGCCGCTCGCGCCGCAGCTTGCGGATGGTCTGCCGCGCCTGCCGCTCGGCTTCCGATGTCACGGCGCAGGTGTTGACGATCACCACGTCGTCCAGCCCGGCACTGCGCACATGGTTGCGCATCACCTCGGACTCGTAGGTGTTCAGGCGGCAGCCGAAGGTGACGATCTCGGGGCCGTCGTTCTTCAGCGCGATATCATCGGGCATGGTCAGCCCCTCCCATTCCGGGCAGCGGCGCACCGGTAACCGACGAGTAGAGAACGGCAGGATCGAGATCGGCCCCGTTCGGCCAGACCACGGTCCCAAGCTCCGGATCGACGCGAACGGCCGCAAAGGTTTCCGGTTCGCGCAGCACGGCAAAAACTCCGGTGAAAGGAACCAGGGCGGACACGTCGACATTCCCCTCCGCACCATCCTCGAATCGGAGGTGCAGGTGGTAGCCATCGAGCGGCGTGGCGGCGACAATATCCTTCAGCATCGGCTCATTCCAGCGGAGCAATCTGATTCAACGGCGCATGCCTGCGTGCCAGTTCCCAATCGTTCTTCAACTCGACCCTATGAAGGGCGGCCCATTCCGTCACAAGTCCCAACGCCCGGGGCGAAAGCTCGCCCTCGATGATCCCAAGCGTCGAAATGTCGATCACGGCCTTTTGATTGCCATACCGCACGTGGAAATGTGGTGGTGCGTGATCGTTGTAATACATCGCGATGATGATGCCGAAGAACCGGCTAATCTCAGGCATCGCCTTGTCCAACGGAAACCAGCTCGGCCGACAGCCGGCCGCTGAAGGCCAGCGCCACCGGGCCGGTCATCAGGACGCGGTCGTCCTCGGTCCATTCGATGGTCAGGGTGCCGCCGTCCAGCAGGATGTCTGCCTTGCGCCCGGTCAGGCCGCGGCGGGCGGCGGCCACCAGCGTGGCGCAGGCACCGGTGCCGCAGGCCTGGGTGATGCCGGCGCCGCGCTCCCACACCCGCATGCGGATGGCGGTTGGCGACAGGACCTGCGCGAATTCGATGTTGGAGCGTTCGGGGAAGGTCGGGTGGTTCTCGAACACCGGTCCGACCTCGGCCAGCGGCACCGCTTCGGCATCGTCGACGAAGAAGACGGCGTGCGGATTGCCCATGTTGACCGCGACTGGGCCCGCGAAGCCGCCATGCTCCACCGTCTCGACCCGCAGCGTGTCGGTGGGGGCGGCCAGCGGAATGGCGCTCCAGTCCAGGCGGGGCGGACCCATGTCCACGGTTATGCGGCCGTTGTCGGCGCGATAGGCGTGGAGCAGACCGGCGGCGGTCTGGAAGCTGGCGCGGTCGCGCCCACTTTCCTCCATCAGCAGCCAGCCGACGCAGCGCGACGCGTTGCCACAGGCCGCGGCCTCGCTGCCGTCGGCGTTGTGGATGCGCATGAAGGCGTCCGCGCCCGGCGCCTCGGTGCGTTCCAGAATGATGAACTGGTCGCAGCCCACACCGGTCTTGCGGTCGGCGATGGCGCGCACCTCCGCGCCTGAGGGGCGATAAGGTTCGGAACGGGCGTCGATCACGACGAAGTCGTTGCCGAGGCCGTGCATCTTCAGGAATTCGCGGGTCATGGCCGCCGTTATATGGCGAGCCGCGGGGATAAGTCCATATGGCGCCGCGCAAGGCAGATTCGCGGCGCTTACGCCCCCTTGAACACCAGATGCTTCGACGCCGCGAAGTTGAAGAACATGCCGGCGATCGAACCGGCGGCAACCGCCAGGAACGGGTGGTCGGCGACCATCTGCACGCCCGATTCCAACCCGACCGACACGCCGTAATTCACCACGCCGCCGATGGCGTTGGCGGCGATGAACTTTGCCCATTGGCGGTGCAGCGGCTCGCTCGCCGCGCCGCGGAAGGTGAAGGCGCGGTTCAGCGCCCAAGTGGCGGTCGCCGCGGCGAAGAAGGACGGCACGCGGGCGGCGAAGAACTCCAGACCCAGCGCCAGCCCGGCATAGAGCACGGCGGTGTCCACCAGCAGCCCGACGACGCCGACGACGCCGAACTTGGCGAACTGCACCCCCAGCCGGCCGAGCCGGCTGTCCAGCAGACCGGCGACCGGCCCGCTCACCGGCGGCAATCCCCGCCGTTGGCCGCCAGCGGCGGGTGGTTGCCCGGCGCGCGCAGCGACAGGTAGTGCATCCGCTTGGCCTCGCGGCGGCCATGGGTGACGGTGTCCAGGATCAGGCCGCAGGTCAGGCTGAGGAAGGCCATCAGCATCAGGCCGGTGGCGAGCACCGCGGTGGGGAAGCGCGGAACCAGCCCGGTCTCGAAATAGGTCATGATCACCGGCACGCCGAGCATCACCGACAGCAACGCCAGCACGCCGAACAGCCCGGAGAAGAAGGGCAGGGGCCGCTCCTCCTTCACCAGCATGATGATGGCGCGCAGGATGCGGATGCCGTCGCGGATGGTGTTCAGCTTGCTGTGCGAGCCGGGCGGCCGGTCCTTGTAGGGGGTCTTCACCTCGGCGATCGGCATGCGCAGCTCCAGCGCATGGACGGTCAGCTCCGTTTCGGTCTCGAAACCGCTGGCCAGCGCCGGGAAGGACTTCACGAAGCGGCGGGAGAACACCCGGTAGCCCGACAGCATGTCGCCGATGCGGCTGCCGAAAATCTTGGCGACCATGCCGGTCAGCACGAGGTTGCCGAAGCGGTGGCCGGGGCGGTAGGCGGCGACGATCTCCGTCACCCGCGCGCCGTTGACCATGTCCAGCTGCTCGTCCCACAGGCGCTTGACCAGCTGCGGGGCGCTGGGCGCGTGATAGGTGTCGTCGCCGTCGACCAGCACATACACGTCCGCCTCGATGTCGGCGAACATGCGGCGCATGACGTTGCCCTTGCCCTGCAGCGGCTCGTGCCGGACCACCGCGCCCGCCGCACGGGCGACCTCGACCGTCCGGTCCTTGGAGTTGTTGTCGTAGACGTAGACCGTCGCCTGCGGCAGGGCGGCGCGGAAGTCCTGCACCACCTTGCCGATCGCCGCCTCCTCGTTGTAGCAGGGGATCAGCACCGCGATGGTCGGCGCCGGCGCGGCGCCCGAATTGGCCCGCGGCGTTTCCGAAGCGTCGGTTCCGGTGGTGCCGGCGGTGGACGCGGCGCGGTCGATGGTCGATACGGTCATGGCGCTGGCTTTTTGGCTCGAAAAAGGCGGACGAGGCGGTTACCGGCGATAAACAGCACAAACCAGGCGATTATTCCATTGTCTCCGATTTCCCGGCGCCCCTGTCCACGGCGCAGAGGTTCAAGGTCTCGCCAAGATTGTTGGGAATCGTCCGGCAGCGCTGTGGGTCCAGCCGCAGGCCGAGCAATGCCGCCGCCTTCGCCGCTCCGGCCGTGTCGGGGATCGTGCTCAGCATCAGGAAGGGACCGCGATGCGCCGCTACCTTGTCCTTCAGGATGGCGAGATGGCCGTTGCCGACCGAATCCGGCTGCAGGAAGTTGGACTGGATGCGCACGAAGGTGACACGGGGCGGGAAGGACGGAATGACGTGCGAGATGGCCCAGTAGCCGGCCATCAGCACCATGGTGTCGTCCGGATCCTCGATGGGCGGCACCTCCGCCGTCACCCATTTGTCATTCGTGCCCTTGGGCCACGCGACGCGTCCCCAGTCGGCCGGCTGCACCGTCAGCTGCACCAGCGCCAGCAGGGCCACCGCCAGACCGACGCGCAGGAGCCGGGCCAGCGGCAACAGACCTACCGCCATCACCAGCCCCAGCGGCGCCAGCATCTCCAGTGGCACCAGATAACGGTAGATGCAGAACATCGCCACCCACAGCGCGTAGGTGACGGTCAGCGCCGTCAGCAGGAAGCGCGTCGCCGGCCTTTCGGTCAGCCACTCATTGCGCAAATGCAACGACCACCCGACCAGCGCGGCGGCGGCTCCCACCGGCACCAGGACGAACAGCGCCAGCACCCGCAGGTCGAAAAACGCCACCTCGCCCACCGTCAGGGGGAAGAAGGTGAACACGAAGGGGAAGAACAGCCGCTGCCACAGGCCGGGCGGGAAGAAGCTGACATTGACATAGTCGGATATGGCGGCGAAGGGCGACTTGAAGATGTGGTTCATGTGCGGGAAGACCGGATTCCCGTAATCGTGCCACAAATGCGCCATCCACACGCCGCCGCCCAGCGCCAGCCCGCCCAGCACGCCGATGCCGAAGAAGAAGGCCAGCCACAGCCGACGCCATGGCCGGGCGGGCAGTGCCAGGAAACCAAGACACAGCCCCACCGCATAGATCACCGTCGGGTTCTTCAGCCCCATCGCCACCCCGGCCAGCATCCCGGCCGCCGCCACCCGGGCGAAGCTCGGCAGCGGCCGTCCGTCCAGGATGCCGGGCAGGCTGCCGGCGATGACAGCCAGCGCGCCCAGCACGCCCAGGCTGACCACATTGTCCTGGAAGGTGGTGCCGATCAGCCCCAGCGTTCCGCCGCCCAGTCCGCCCATCACCGCCAGGGTCATGGCGATCAAGCTTCGTTGCATTGCCGGATTGTTCCGGAGGCAGGACAATGCAAGCAGATACAGCAGCGACAGGTTGATACCCTGCAGCGTCCCCCACAGGAATCCCGCCGCCCGCGCCGGCAGGTGGGTCGCCAGCCAATAGAAGGGAACGTCGAGGAAAGGGCTGTAGAAGGTCGGCATCTGCGCCGGCAGCAGGTCGCGTCCGATCCGCCCGGTCAGCAGCGCATAGGCGTTGTACCAGTGGTAGTTCCGTAGGTCCCAGTTGGCATCCATGCCGAAGGCCAGCGTCAGCAGCCCATAGGCGACCGGGGCCAGCAGCAGGAAGGCACGGCCGGTCAGGCGGGCGCGTCGGTCGTCGTCAAGGGTCGGCATCGGATCGGGGCGGCCTGGCAGTTGAGCGCTACTGTGGTAGGGGGCAGCCACGCCGTCCGCAAGGGGAAGCCGGTTGCGGCGCTGCGTTTCGGCCTCCGGAATCGGGCCTGAGCGGGACGATCCGGGCACTTTCAAGCAACAAAGATGCGCGGCGGCGCATTCGCGCGTGCCTGTTCGCTCATTGCGTGCCGGGAAAAGGGCAAGCTTCCTCTGGCAATGGCTTGTTCGGTCTGCTATTCACCACGCTCTGCATGCGCACGCTTGCGCCTTCTTGCGCGACAGGATTTCTGGCGATGGAAAAGTTCACGGTTCTCACCGGCGTTGCGGCGCCGCTGCCGATGATCAACGTCGATACCGACATGATCATCCCGAAGCAGTTCCTGAAGACCATCAAGCGGACGGGGCTGGGCAAGCATCTGTTCGACGAGATGCGTTACACCCCGGACGGGCAGGAGATCCCGGACTTCGTCCTGAACAAGCCGGCCTACCGCAAGTCCAGCATCCTGGTCTCCGGCGACAATTTCGGCTGCGGCTCCTCGCGTGAGCATGCGCCGTGGGCGCTGGCCGATTTCGGCATCCGCTGCATCATCGCCCCCAGCTTCGCCGACATCTTCTACAACAACTGTTTCAAGAACGGCATCCTGCCGATCAAGTTGCCGAAGGAGCAGGTCGACCTGCTGCTCGACGACGCGTCGCGCGGGTCGAACGCCGTCATCACGGTCGACCTTGAGAAGCAGACCATCACCGGCCCGGACGGCGGCTCCATCTCCTTCGAACTGGATCCGTTCCGCAAGCATTGCCTGCTGAACGGCCTGGACGACATCGGCCTGACGCTGCAGCAGTCGGCCCATATCGACGGGTACGAGGGCAAGCAGCGCACCGGCCAGCCGTGGATGTGGGGCTGATCCCCCTCATCCTCCCCCGATTCCCATCAACTTCTGTCTTCTTGACGTCTGATATTTGGGAGTGCGCCCGCCATGGCCGCCAATAAGAAGCTTCTGTTCCTCCCCGGTGACGGCATCGGCCCCGAGGTGATGCGCCAGGTCCGCCGGGTCATCGACTGGATGGATCGCAAGCGCAAGATCACCTTCGACGTGTCCGAAGGTCTGGTCGGCGGCGCGGCCATCGACGCCCACGGCGTTCCGCTGTCCGATGCCACGCTGGCCGAGGCGCTGGCGGTGGACGCGGTGATGCTGGGCGCCGTCGGCGGCCCGAAATGGGACAACCCGACCGACTACACCAAGCGTCCGGAAGCCGGCCTGCTGGCCCTGCGCAAGGAACTGGGCCTGTTCGCCAACCTGCGCCCGGCGGTGGTGTTCGACGCGCTGGTCGACGCTTCCACCCTGAAGCCCGACGTCATCCGCGGCCTGGACATCCTGATCGTCCGCGAGCTGACCGGCGGCGTCTATTTCGGTGAGCCGCGCGGCATCACCGACATCGGCAACGGCGAGCGCCGCGGCGTCAACACCCAGGTCTACACCACGTCGGAGATCCGCCGCGTCGCCCGCGTCGCGTTCGAGCTGGCCCGCAAGCGCGGCAACAAGCTCTGCTCGATGGAAAAGGCGAACGTCATGGAATCCGGCCTGCTGTGGCGCCAGGAAGTGACCAAGCTGCACCAGGAAGAGTTCCAGGACGTCGAGCTGAGCCACATGTACGCCGACAACGGCGCCATGCAGCTGCTGAAGAACCCGAAGCAGTTCGACGTGATCGTCACCGATAACCTGTTCGGCGACATCCTGTCGGACGAGGCGGCGATGATGACCGGCTCGCTCGGCATGCTGCCGTCGGCCTCGCTGGGCGCTCCGGATGCCAACGGCAACCGCAAGGCCCTGTACGAGCCGGTGCACGGCTCCGCCCCCGACATCGCCGGCCGCGATCTGGCCAACCCCTGCGCGACGCTGCTGTCCTTCGCGATGTGCCTGCGCTACTCGTTCAACCTGGACGAGGATGCCAAGCTGATCGAGCGGGCCATCCAGAACGTGCTGGGCGGCGGCATGCGCACGGCCGACATCATGGCCCCGGGCATGGCACGCTGCTCCACCACCGTCATGGGCGACTCGATCCTGCGCGAGCTGGACAAGGTCGCCTCCTGATCGGTCCGCTGACCGGCGGTCAAGGAAAAAGCCCCCGTCCGCAAGGACGGGGGCTTTTTCGTCTGCACGGATCGCAGCGTTTCAATCCCCTCCGGCAGGGCGGTCGGTCGACCGTCCGCCATGGCTCGCCTGTCCGCCCTTGCGTCCGGCTTCCGCCGCCAACGAGGGGTTCTTGGAGAAGCTGCGCGAGGAAGCGGGCACGCTGCGCCCACCTTTGCGCCCGGCTTCCGCGGCGAGTTCCGGATTCTTTGAAAAGCTGCGTTTGTCGGCCGGCACGCTCTCGCCACCCTTGCTGGCAATTTGGCGTTGCCGATCAGGGTCCATCGACGCGAAACCGCGGCCCGACGTACGATTGCTCTCTTTCGAGGCCATAACCAACCTCCGACTGTGCCTTGCTGTTCAGACAACCAATCGGCGGCAGGCTGGTTCCCGCTTCGTCGTATTAAATCGCCCGTCCCTTTTCGCAGGGAAGGGATGAAAGTATACCTAAGGTTGCTTTGCGTATTTTCTGATGGTTGTGCAGTTTGAAAAGTAGCGCATCCTTCCGATAGGACGCTCGGAAATTGGCCCGTGTCCGGCAGGGTGCGGCAAAGTGATGCAGGTATAACCTGTGTCGACCTTAAGGTTTGTTTCTGAAAAATTTCTTGTTTGGTTTTGGAAAAATAACCGAACAATTTACGGCTGTTTTAGAAGGTGCCTGCTGGAATCTTTGGAGGTCATTCATATAGGTTCAAATATCACTCCGTATTTTTATGAAGTAATACTTTGAAACATAAAGAAATTTATTAAATTTTCTGGATTTCTCAAAGGTATCTTTAAGAGATTGGCAAGGTGTTCCGAGGTTTGATTGTTAAGGCGGCGGATCCGATGCCAAACCGGATTCCTGTGGCAGGGGAGTGCAATGCCGACCGTGCTTGTGGTTGACGATGATCCCACGCTTCGTCTGACGCTTCGTCATCTTCTCGAAAGCGCGGGAGTTGAAGTCGTCGAGGCGGAGGACGGCGACGAGGCCATGCGGCTGTTCCGGGCGAACCGGCCGGATCTGGTGATCTGCGATCTGGTGATGCCGTTCGCCGATGGCCTGCAGACGATCATGCGGATGCGGCGCCTGGCCCCCGCGGCCAAGATCATCGCCATCTCCGGCGGCGGCCGCAGCAAGGCGATGGATCTGCTGGCGGTGGCGCGGCAGATGGGGGCCGATCATGTGCTGGCGAAACCGATCGAACGCAGCCAGATCGCGCTCATCGTCGATTTCTGTGGTCGTGATCGCGGTGCCCCGCCGCTGCCGCGCGGCGTCTGAGACGGCGGGAGTGGCGGTGCCGTGAAGCAGTCGTTCGCCTCGATGCGGCGTCTGCTGCGCCAATGGTTCGGTCGGGGCGGGACGGGCGGGGGGATGGTCGGCGGGGCGTCGCCGCCATCGTCCGTCGGCCATCCCGCCAGGACCGTCAGGCCGTCGGTGGAGGCGGAGCAGGAGTTGCGCGCCCTGGAGCAGCGGCTGTGGCGCCTGCTGATGCAGCCGGCGGTTGCCTCGACCGGGCGGGTCCATCTGCTCGACCTCGGAATGATGCGGGAACGCCTGGGGACGGGCTGGACGGTGCTGCGCCCGCGGGTCCTGACCGCTGCCGACGGCATCATCGACCGTTATCTGACCCGGAACGACATCCGTTTCAGAACCGCCGGCGACGACTACATCCTGGTGTTCGCGTCGCTCGAACGCCAGGCGGCGTCCCTGGTCTGTGCCAGGATCGCGCAAGAGTTGCTGCAGCTGTTCCTGGGCGACGACCGCTCGGCCGACCTCCGCGTCTCGACCGCCGTCGGCGTGGCGGATGGGCAGATCCGGTTCGAGCACGCCCTCGCCACCAGCCTGCTGGCCGAGGCGCGACTGCGGACGGAACCGGCGGGCGGTTCTGCGGGCGGCGCGTTCGCCGACGGCTCGCCGGCGATGACCGGCCCGATCTTCTACGCCGAGGATGCCGGCGGCAAGGCCCGGCCGGTCCTGCGCCAGTTGCGCTTGTCCCCCGACGATGCCGGCCGGTTCGGCATCCGCTACCGGCCGGTCTGGGACATCACCCAACAGGTGATCTCCACCTATATGGGCACGCCGGTGCGCATCTTTCCCGACGAGTCCTTCATCGAGGGAACGGCGGCGTTGAATTCGCTCAGCGACGCCGTGGAGATCCTGCAACTCGACGCCGACGCGCTGGTCGAATCGGTGGAAATCCTGAACGGGCTGTTCCGCAACAAATCCCGGCTGTTGATGTCGGTGCCGATCTGTTTCGAAACCCTGGCGGCCCGCCGCACCCGGCTGCCCTTCCTGGAGATCTGCCAGTCGATCCCGGACTATCTGCGCCGCTTCCTGATATTCGAGCTTCTGCGCTTTCCGCCGGGGGTGCCGACCGGCCGGCTCAGTGAACTGCTGCACGAGATCAGGCCCTATTGCCGCTGGACCTTCATGCGGGTGGAGTTCAAGTTGCAGAGCTTCTCCGGCTTCGCCGGCACCGGCCTGAACGGCATCACCGTGGCGATGCCGGCCGACCGTTCGGCCGAGGCCCGGCTGATGGAGGAAATGAACGCCATCGTCACCGCGGCCGAGCGCACCGGCCTGATGATCTGCGTCGCCGGCCTGTCGACCACCAGCATGGTGGTGGCGGCGCGGGCGTCGGGGGTCAGGCTGGTCGCGGGCAACTGCATCGGCCCGCCGCAGGACCGCCCGCGTTCGATGATCCGCTTCGACTGGCCCGACCTGTACCGCGACGGGGAGGAGGAGTGATACCGGGTTCCGGTATGAGGGCCAGTGCGTCAGAGCGCCGCAATGGCCTCGGCCAGCGCCACCAACCGGCGGGCGTTCTCGACATGCAGGTTCTCCACCAGCTTGCCGTCGACCAGCACCACCCCCTTGCCGGATGCTGCGGCCTCCGCATGGGCGGCGATGATGCGGTGGGCGTGGGCGATCTCGTCGGCGTCGGGGGCGAAGGCTGCGTTGCAGGCGGCGATGGTCTTCGGATGGATCAGCGTCTTGCCGTCGAACCCCAGCTCGCGCCCCTGCCGGCAGGAGGCGGCGAAGCCCTCGTCGTCGTTCAGGTCCAGATGCACGCCGTCCAGCACCGCCAGCCCATAGGCGCGCGCCGCCAGCAGGCAGAGCCCCAGGCTGGTGATCATCGGCAGCCGCTGTGCCGTATGGGCGGCATGCAAATCCTTGGCGAGGTCCGAGGTGCCGAGCACCAGGGCACCGACGGCGGGGGAGGCCCCTGCGATCTCCTTGGCGTTCAGGACGCCGAGCGGCGTCTCCATCATGCACCAGATGGTCTGGCTGGCCGGCGCTCCGGCGGTCCGCAGCACCGCCTCGGCCTGCCGCACGCTGTCGGCGCTCTCCACCTTCGGCAGCAGCACGGCGTCGGCACCGCTGGCCGCCGCCATGCGGAGGTCGTCATAGCCCCATGGCGTGTTCAGCCCATTGACCCGAATGATCAGTTCCCGCCCGCCATAGCCGCCGGCGGCAAGCGCCTGGGCGATGGTGTCGCGCGCCGCGGCCTTGGCGTCGGGGGCAACCGCATCCTCCAGGTCCAGGATCAGCCCGTCGGCGGGCAGGCTGCGCCCCTTCTCCAAGGCGCGGGCGTTCGAGCCCGGCATGTAGAGCACGCTGCGGCGGGGGCGGACGGTCGTGGCCATGGCGATTTCCCCAGAAGGCGGATAGGTGGTGCGGATGGTTGTAGACGGCAGCTTTAGCTGCGCGTCCCCGCCCTGTCCATGGGCCAAGCCGCCACAGCAGACGGCCGGCAGGGGGGACATGCATGGCAGCCATGCCGTGCTCCCCCGGCGTCGCCACGGAGCAGGCGGCTTTACGCCCGGCGGAGCGTCGCATAGGCTTGCCCCCATGAAGACCGTCCTCACCATCCAATCGCACGTCGCCTATGGCTATGTCGGCAACCGGGCCGCGGTGTTTCCGCTGCAGCGGCTGGGCATCGACGCCACGGCGGTGAACACCGTCCAGTTCTCCAACCACACCGGTTATGGCGCCTGGACCGGGCAGGTCTTCACGGCGGAGCATATCGCCGACATCGTCGACGGCATCGCCGCCCGCGGGGTGCTGCCGGCGCAGGATGCGGTGCTGTCCGGCTATATGGGCGCCGTCGAACTGGGGCAGGTGATCGTGGAGACCGCCGCGCGGGTGAAGGCGGCCAATCCCAAGGCGATCTACTGTTGCGATCCGGTGATGGGCGACGTCGGCCGCGGCTTCTTCGTGCGGCCCGGCCTGCCGGAATTCATCCGCGATCATGCGGTTCCCGCCGCCGACCTGATGACGCCGAACCAGTTCGAGCTGGAGTATCTGACCGACCGCAAGGTGGCGACGCTGGACGATGCGCTGGCGGCGACCGCGGCCTTGCGCGCCCGCGGGCCGCGGCTGGTCCTGGTCACCAGCCTGACCCGGAGCGAGGCCGATCCCGACAGCATCGAGATGCTGGTGGACGGTACCGACGGCGCCTGGCTGGTGGCGACGCCGCGCCTGACCTTCGATCCGCCGCCCAACGGGTCGGGCGACGCGGTGGCGGCGCTGTTCCTGGCCCATTACCTGAAGGCATTCGATCCTGCCGACGCGCTGGAGCAGGCGGCGGCGGCCATCTTCGCCATCTTCGAAACGACCAAGCGTCTGGGCACGCGAGAGCTTCAACTGATCGCCGCCCAGGACGATTTCGTCGATCCGCCCCGCCGTTTCACCGCCAGCCGTTTGCGCTGAGATCCGTCGAACGTCCCGGCTGTCAGGCCGCTCCGGCGGCCCGGCCGCCCACATTGGACGGATGATCCGTCACCCGCGAGCGCGGCAGGCGGATCGTCATGGTGGTGCCGGTGCCCGGCGAGCTGTCGCAGGTCAGCGTCCCGCCATGCAGGTCGATGAAGTTCTTCGAGATCGACAGGCCCAGCCCGGTCCCCTCGTACCGGCGATTGGCCGCATTGTCGGCCTGGCGGAACGGCTGGAACAGGTCGGCCATGAATTCGGGCGGAATGCCGATGCCCGTGTCGGCCACCGTCAGCCTGAACCCGCCATCCTCATCGATGCCGGCGTCGATAGTGACGCTGCCGCCGCAGGGCGTGAACTTCACCGCGTTGGAGAGCAGGTTCAGGATCACTTGCTTGAAGGCACGCTGATCGACCCAGAGGGTGGCGACGTATCCCGTCACGAGGTTGTTCAGGGCCACACCGCCGGCGGACGCGCGGTCGCGCACCATCATCAGGCAATGGGCCACCGCCTCGTGGATTTCGACCGGTTCCTCGGACAGGTCGAACTGGCCCGATTCCAGCTTCGACATGTCCAGCACGGCGTTGACGATGTCGAGCAGGTGCCGGCCGCTGTCGTGAATGTCGGCGATGCAGGATTTCTGCCGCTCGTTGATTGTGCCGAAGAACTCGCTGTCCAGCACTTCGGCGAAGCCGATGATGGCGTTCAGGGGCGTGCGCAGCTCGTGGCTCATGTTGGCCAGGAACTCGCTCTTGGCGCGGTTCGCCAGCTCCGCCTGGGTCTTGGAGGCGATCACCTCGGCCTCCTGCTGCTTGCGGCGGGTCATGTCGCGGATGACGCCGACATAGATGCGCGGCTCGTCGGGAGCCGGATCCGGGCGCGGGGTGTCGACGGCGGCGGGGTAGGGCGCCGTGGCACTGGGGCCGGCGCCCAGCCGCAGGTCGCTGACGGTGAATCCCACCGGAAAGGCGTGGCCGTCGCGGCGAATCGCGGTCAGGTCGCGGTCGTTGGCGCCGTCGCGCGCGTCCGGGATCAGCGCTTCGATGGGCTGGCCTATCATCTCGCGCTCCGGCACGCCGAACATGACTTCGGCGGACCGGTTGAAGGTGACGATGCGCCCCGCCCTGTCGAAGGTCACCACCGCGTCCAGCATGGAATCGAGGATGCCGCGGATCCGGCGGGAGGCGCGGGCGAGCCGGGCCTGATCCTCCTCGCGGCGGGCATGCTGGCGAACGACGAAGGCGGTCAGCAGGGCGATGGCGATGGTCATCGCCGTGCCGATGGCGGTCCAGGCCGCTGTGTCGCGCTGCCAGTCGGCCAAAGCCGCCTGCACCGGCAGGGTCGCCACGATGACGAACGGATAGCCCTGCACCCGCCGCACGCTGATCAGGCTGTCGACCGCACCGCCGCCGGGCGTGGCTGGCGATGATGCCGTCGCCGCGGGTGCGGTCATCGGGGTGCGGTCGCGGATGGTGGCCTCGTCCCGGGCCGCCAGGGCGCGCCGCACCGCCGGCCAGTCCGCCAGCCGGGTCAGCCCGATGCGGTCCTGGGGCCGTTCGAGCAATACGGTCCCGTCCTCCAGCGCCAGGATCACACTGCCCTTGCGGTCGATGCGCTGCGATTCCAGCGTCGCCGCCAGCCGCGTCGGATCGACCAGCGCCACCAGCACCCCGCGGAAGCGGCCGCTTGCGTCGGTCCAGCGCCGGCTCAGCGGGATGACGCGGGTGCCGGGCACCACCCGGCTGACGATGGGTGCGCCCGCCAGCAGGCCGGGGCTGGCGCGGTCGCGTGCGTTGGTGAAATAGGTGCGGTCGGACAGCGGGAAGGGCGGCAGCGGCAGGTCGGCGGAATGATGCAGGGCAAGGCCGTCGTCGCCCACCACCACCAGATCCGCCAGTTCGCCGAAAGAATCGCGGCTCTGGCGCAGATGGTCGTGAATGGCAGCACTGCCGCGCCGCCGGCCGTCGGGGTGGGTGTCGAGCGCGAAGGCCAGATCGCTCAACAACCGGTCCACCGAGAAGGCGGTGCGCAGTGCTTGGGCCTCCAGCATGCGGGCAAGGTCGCGGGTCGCCCGCTCGCCCGCATCCAGGGCTTCCCTCCGGTTCTGAAGGATGCCGTAGCCGATCAGCGCGTTCACCACCAGGATGAAGGCGAGGCCGGAGGCGGTCATCAGGAAGCGCACCGACCCCAGACGGCGACGCAACGCCCGCGCCAGCCCGGCGTTGGAACCATCGGTCGGGAAAGCGGACCCGGAGGCGGGCATCGGTGCGGCGGCTTCCTGTCTGGCGGGCGGCTGGACTGCGCCGGAACATTGATTGGACGAACACCCTAAAGAAAGTGTAACCGGACGGAAACCAGGGCATTCCCACTGCGCCCAGATGCCGCGCCGGCCAACCGCTGCAAACGCCACCCTGCCATTCCCGCCGCTGGTCCCCCGCGTGCCGGTCGGCGGTTGCCGGAAGCGGCTCCATCCGTTAGGTAAGGGGCAACTTGGCAGCCGGATAGCGCTTATCCCCATGACCGACGGACCGCTTTCGCTCTACCGCGCCCGCCGCGGCAGCGGCACTCTTCGCCCCGATCCCGACCAGGAGCTGGCGGCGGAGAAGTTCCAAAGCCTGTATCAGGCGCTGAAGGGCTATCAGCCGCAACCCGCTGGCGACGGCAAGCCTGCCGGGGGAGGGTGGCTGGAGCGTTTCGGCCTTGGCCGCCGCCGTTCCACCCCGCCGCCGCCCGACATCGCCTCCACCGCGCCGCAGGGGCTCTACATCTACGGCAGCGTCGGGCGCGGCAAGTCGATGCTGATGGACCTGTTCTTCGAGACGGCTCCCGTCGACAAGAAGCGGCGCGTCCATTTCCACGAATTCATGCTGGAGATCCACCAGCGCATCCACGACCACCGCCAGTCCGGCAAGGGGAAGGGTGACGGCCCGGACGAGGCGCTGCCCGAGCTGGCCCGCGCCCTGGCCGACGAGGCGTGGCTGCTCTGCTTCGACGAGTTCCACGTCACCAACATCGTCGACGCGATGATCCTTGGCCGGCTGTTCACCAACCTGTTCGACCTGGGGGTGGTGGTGGTGGCGACCTCCAACTGGCCGCCGGACATGCTGTACAAGGACGGGCTTCAGCGCGAGCTGTTCCTGCCCTTCATCGCGCTTCTGAAGGAGAAGCTGGACATCCTGTCGCTGGACGGCCCCACCGACTACCGGCTGGACCGTCTGAAGGGGGTGCCGATCTACCACCACCCGCTGGGCGCGGCGTCGGACGCCGCCCTTGCCAGGGCCTTCTCCGACCTGACCGGCGGTGCGTCGGGCGAGCCCTGCAGCCTGACGGTGCAGGGCCGCCGGGTCGAGATCGACCGCGCCGCCAAAAGCGTGGCCTGGGTCGATTTCTGGAACCTGTGCGGCAAGCCGCTGGGGGCGGCCGACTATCTGGCCATCGCCACCCATTTCCACACGGTCCTGATCGACCATGTTCCGACCATGAAGGACGAACTGCGCAACGAGGCCAAGCGCTTCATGACGCTGATCGACGCGCTGTACGAACACAAGGTCAACGTCGTCATCGCCGCCGAAGGCCCGCCCGAGCGGCTTTATCCGGAAGGCACCCACGCCTTCGAGTTCGAACGCACGGTCAGCCGGCTGATGGAGATGCAGAGCGAGGATTACCTGCAAAGGCAGCATCTTACTTGATATTTTCTGATTACTCTCCGACCGGTGTCACATCTGTGTCTCACGAGGCATGCCCGATAAGCTAGGCAGCCATGAAAACTTCGCATCCGCTGCCCTGACGGCGCCGCTCTCCCGCCCCGTCCGCCGCTCCCGAGGCTAACCCCGTCCTCGCGCCGCGCAAGGCCAAGCCGCCTCCGGCGGTAGCCTGCGGCCAGCCTTGCGCGCCGCTGTGGGCGGGGTTCTCCGGATCGCAGGTCGGGACGGGAGGATGGTCGTATTCCCGGTCGAACAGGAGGATGGGGTTGGCGGTCAGGTCTCCTCCGGTTCGCGCAGGCGCACACCGGGGCCGCCGGCCCGTTGTTCCCCGTCGGCCAGGAACACGACCCCCGCAGCCTCCAGCGCACGACGGACAGCCTCAACATTCTCGACCAAGCTTTTGCTCGTCCCTTTCGCCCCTTCCATGCGCCGGATCGTTGGCCCCGACACGCCGGACTCCTCCGCCAAGCGGTTCTGCCTCCAGTCGAGCAAAGCGCGCGCCGCCCTGATCTGTGCCCCCGTCAGCATGCCGTTTTCCTTTTTTGATCACGCAAGATCGTTTTGTGTTGACGAATTCCGGTCATGCCTGATAGTAAAACGGTCACGGATGAGGTAGAAGGGAAACTCATGGCCGACGCCCATGGCGCATGCCTGTATCCGGGGGCGCCCGCCAGCGTTCCTCCGCTCTCCCGCCGCAGGCTGCTGGCTGGCGTCGCTGCTTCCTCAACGCTCGCCCCCTCAATCATGGCATCGGGACCCGATCCGCTACGCCGTACCTCGCCGCGATGCCACCCGACGACTACGCCCGCTACAAGGCCGCCACGAAGGCCGCCGGACTCGATGAGTTGGACGACCGCATCGAGGCCCTGTGCACTCGCCTCAACGACATTGAGACGCGCATCGCCGCACTGCCGGCACACACTGTCGCCGAGTTGGTGGCTCGCCTCCGTGTCCTCTGGCATATGATCCAGGCGGAACCCGGCCAACTCTTCGCTGGGCCCTCTGCCGATGCCCAACCCGAATTGCGGCTTACCTGGAGCGTGTTGGCCGATGCTGGCCGGATCGCCAAGATGGCGCGATGTCGTTAACCCGTGGCGGCGCGTCGGATGAAGGGTGATAGGGGATTGTAGGACTGGGATAGCAAGATAAAAGGGCGGATACGCCGGTCGGATATGTAGCCAACATCAAATGGATATAGCGTATACAGAACGCGGTAGCTGAACACGAGTGAACACAGTCTCTGTCCGCTGCCGGCAACGGCGTGCTGGTTCGGGGCTGGCGGGACTGTCAGGAATTCCGTGTACGGGCAATAACCGAGGGACCGAAGGATGCCCGTATGCACGACGCAAACAGACGGTCGTAGCGCCCGCAGTCGGCGGCCGGCTCGATGGACAGCGTCAACGCCGCCGGCACCGCCACACACGGCGCCGGAGTGACGTCGTGGCGCCGGGCCAGGATCTTCAGAATCACGTCCCGGCTGTGCGTGCCGCTCGCCAGCGCCTCGCGGCAGGCGGCCACCACCGCGCCCAGCCTATCATTGAGAACGGCGATGAGGATCTCCACCATCTGCCGGTCGCCGTCGGTCGCGGCGGCAAGCTTGCGGCGGATGTGGCCGATCATCCCGAAAACGGGGGCCTTATACCAGCGGCTTTGAAGTGTGACTCGTCACGGTGGATTCCCTTTTGGTCCGCCCTGTGATTCGCTGCCAGCTCTCGGAAGGAGGCGGGTATGGCGGCGATTGCGATCACGCGGCTGGAGCTGAGTTCAGCGGAGTTGCGCCAGCGGGCGGTGCGTTTTGGCGATCCGGATGTAGCGCGGCGCCTTCTCGCCCTAGCTCTGGTTTTGGAGGGGCGATCTCGCGAGGACGCCGCGCGGTCTTGCGGGATGGATCGGCAAACGTTGCGGGATTGGGTTCACCGCTACAACGCCCAAGGCGTGGCGGGGCTGCGGGATCGTAAGGCACCGGGAGCCAAGCCGAAGCTGTCGGCGGAGCAGGAAGCGGAGGTGGCGTCCTGGGTCCGCTCCGGTCCGGACCTCGCCGAGGATGGCGTGGTTCGGTGGCGGCGGTGCGATCTGGCCCGCAAGATCGAGCGCCGGTTCGGCGTGGTGCTGGCCGAGCGCAGCGTTGGCGGGCTGTTGCGCCGTCTGGGGTTCCGTCGCCTGTCGGTGCGCCCCCAGCATCCTCAGCAGGATGGCGAGGCGCTCGAGGCTCACAAAAAAACTTTGCCGCTCTGGTTGCCGGCGCCCTCCCCGACACCGCCCGCGGCAAGCCGCTGGAGCTCTGGTGGCAGGACGAAGCCCGGGTCGGCCAGCAAGGGACCCTGACCCGGGTGTGGGCCGCCAAGGGCAGCCGGCCACGCGCGCCCCGCGACCAGCGCCATAGCTGGGCCTACCTGTTCGGCGCCGTCTGCCCGAGCCGTGGCGCCGCCGCGGCCTTGGTCCTGCCCAAGGCCAACGCCGCGGCAATGACCCTGCACATGGCCGAGATCAGCGGCCAAGTGAGCGACGGCCACCATGCGGTGCTCATCCTCGACGGCGCAGGCTGGCACCAGCCGGGCGACAAGCTGGTCGTGCCCGAAAACATCAGCCTTCTGCATCTCCCGCCCTATTGCCCGGAACTCAATCCGGTCGAAAACATCTGGCAGTTCCTGCGACAGAACCACCTCAGCCATCGCGTCTTCGATTCCTATGCCGCCATCGTCGAGGCCTGCTGCGAGGCGTGGAACGCTCTCGCCCAGGCACCCGAAATCATTCGCTCAATCGCCTCACGCTCGTGGGCAGCGGTCAATGTCTAAAGCCGCTGGTATTATTCCATGCTTATTTACAGCTTGGCGTACTCGGTGCCGTTGTCGAAGGTGGCGGAGCGCCGCAGGGCCGGCGGGAGGGGGCTGAGGAAGGCGAGCAGGCGGTCGATGACCGGCTTGGCCGCCTTTCAGGACTGGCGGAAGAGCTTGGTGAAGCGTGTGAGCCGTTCATGGACGACGAGCACCGCTTGCCCATAGCGGGAAAGTTTGAGGGTGGGCGCGGAGAGCCGCGACGTCGGCATCGTCAGGCGGATGTCCCGAACAGCGGCACCAGCCTGTGAGAGCGGTACCCCTCGTAGCGGGCCGGTCATCGCGTCGGCGCTTTCTCCAGGGGAGCGGTGCCGGATAGCAGGAAACGCATGTCGATGCGCCGGTTCTGCTCTTGACCCTGTTCGGTGCTGTTGTCCGCGATCGCCCGTCCGCCAGCGTAGCCGCTGACGCCGAACACGGATCGCCCCTGGGCATTGGCCAGCTTTTCGAGATTGGGCCTGCCTTTCATCATTTCCGAGAACGCCTCCAGGGCGCGCCGCGTAGACAGCCGCCAATTGTTCGCAAAATCTGGATGGTGCTGGCCTGGGCGCACCTGTGTGTTATCGGAATGTCCCTCGATGAACACCGCCTCTAGGAACGCAGAGGATCCCGGTGGACAGTCCTGCGACGGGCGCGTCGCGCAATGGACTTCCCGTTCCATGATGCCGGCCAACACCTGTAGGGCTTGAGCCCCGCGGCGGTCCAGCTTTGCGTCGCCTTTCTCGAAAAGCAGACCGTCGGGGAGCCGCAGTACTCCCTCTTCCAACTCTGCGACCACCTCGAAGCGCTGCTCGCGCATCGTATTGACGATCCGGTTGAGGAGTTCCGCGCGCTTCTGCTTGTTCTTGGTGTAGAGGATCTGCTCGGTCGTGCGCGCATCCTGCATCTCGGAGAGCGCCCGTCGCGCCGTCGTTTCGGCGGAGCGCGCTGCGTCGATATCGTTGCGTGCCGCACTGAGCTGTGCGTCCAAGGAGGTCAGACGACTCTGAGCCGAATGCGCCTCACGCCGCGCCTCGTCGCGCTCGTCGACAAGCCGCTTGGCTATGGTGCGGGCTTCCTTCTGAGCCTCGGATAGTTCGTGCGCGAGGTGCTCGGCCCTTCCCCTTTCGGCCTCAAGGGCGTTCCGGACCCTGAGCATGTCCCCGTCGGCCCCCTGATTGTCGATGACCACACCAGTTAGCAAGAGGATGAAGATAAAGAGGATTCCTGTCAGCAGATCACTGACGGAGGCGAAATAGCCGTCCTGCTCGCCGGCTTCTCCGGCGGAGTGGCGCCGGCCGCGCTTCGATCTGATCGCCTGCATGGAACCTGCTCCCGAATTTCCCGACCGGGTTACGGATGGTTGTCATCCGATTAAAGACCAAGCTTCTGCCGGATCGAGCTGAGGGGTGACGGCGCGGCCGCTTCGGGCGCAATGTGGATCACCGCCGGCTGCGCCGCGTCGCGGATGGCCGCCAGCACCGGCTCCAGTGAGGCCAGCGTCTCCACCACCTCGGCCAAGCGGTCGATCGTGCGGTTCAAGGCGATTACCTGTTCGGCGGTTCCCGACAGCTCCCGGAACGAGGTGCCGGCCTCTGCCACGGCCTGCGCCGTTCCGGCCAGAGCGGCCAGCGGGGTTTCCAGGGACGCCACCCGTTGGCTTGAGGAGGTGAGCGCCTCGATCGGCGGCCTCATGCGAACGAGCACGTCGCCGGCATCCGCCAGCCCGGCGTACGAGGCTTCCAATGCGCCTAGACGCTGCGTCATCGCGTTGAGTGTGTCCAAGACCCGGTCGAGGCCAGACAGATGGTCCACCAACTCGCCGACCGCCTGCGCCGCCGCCTCCAACTGCTCCATCCGACCCACGGCCTGGGCGAGCGCCTTGAAGGTGTCGTGCATGGCGGCCACGCTCTCCGCCACCACGGTCACACGCTCGACGGCCACCCGGCCCTTGGACAGGCTTCCCGACGATGCATCGAACGCTTTTCTCAGGGCCGTGGTGCTCAGCTCGATGCTGTGCGCCAGTTCCTCCATCGGCCGGCCGGTCGCGTTGACCTTGGCGACCAGCCCCTCAAGCCTGCCGAGGAACTCGGGCAGGGCCTGGGTCGTCCGCTCATCGGCATTGCGGAAGGCCCCGGCGGCGCGGCCGAGATCGGTGATGATCCGATCGGCGGTCGTCGTCAGCTCGCCGTTGAGCTGTGCCGACACGGTCTGGAAGTCGTTGTCGATCTTCTCCATGTGGCCGTGCAGGGCATTGCCCGCTTCGTCGAGCCGCGCCGCCAGCCGCGCCGCCGTGTCCGCCAACTGGCCTTCCATTTGCCTTGTCGCGTCAGCCGCGGATGCCGTGAGCGCCCTGCTGCCTTCCAGCAGGCCACCGATCATTCCGGCGCTGCCATCGTGCAAGGCCTTGTTCATGTGGTCCGCCGCAGCGCTGACCCGTTCGTCCAGTGCCTGTGTGCTCTGGTCGATGGCCTCCGCGAGGTTCTTGTCCATGCCCTCCACCGTCGCGATGAGGCTCTGGAAGTTCCTGCACAGCGTTTCGAGCCGTTCGAGCAGGTCGGCCGTGCGGCTGCTAAGCGATTCCTCCAGCCGGCGGGTGAACGCGCCGATCATCTTCTCCATGGAGTCGCGGCTCAGTTCGCCGACCTTGGCGGTCATCTCGTTCACGACGGTGACGAGCGGCTTCATCCCGTCGCCCACAGCCTTGGCGGTGCGCTCCGACAGATTCTCCACCAGATGATCGCGCCATTGTGTGTCGATCGACTGGAACACCGTGATCTGCCGCGTCAGCAGCGCGTTGGTTTCCGCGATGAGCTGAATGGGGTGGCGCACGGGAATCCGGCTGTCGAGCAGGCGGCCGAGATCGTCGATCCTGGCCTCGATGCCATGCAGCCGGTGCCGAAGCCACCACGAGAAGACAATGGACGCCAGAAGGCCGGCGATGGAGCAGGTGAACTTCATCGCTGCCGCGGACAGCAGGCCCTGCAGGGCGACGTGCGTCGCCGTCGCCGTCGCCGCCGACATGGTGCCGGTGGCGGCGACCAGAGCCAGAAGTAGGCTGATGAAGGTGAAGAGCAGCCCGGTGCCGACCAGATACCCGGGGACCGCCTGATAGAGGGCGACGTTGATGTTGGCCTGACGCAGCAGGTCTATGGACAGGAACTCCGACGGTTTCACGGTGGCGACCACGGCCATGTCATCGCCGGTCGGAGGGGCCAGTGTGGCCTCGATCCCTATCCAGGCGCTCTGCAGTCCGGGCTTTCGCCGGAAAGCGTGCTCCATCGCATCCAGTTCGGGACCGAAGCGGGCCGGCGAGGCGACGGCCTCCACGATGCTGGCGGCACTGCGAAGATCGCTGTCAACCTCCTGGAACCGGGCCGATGCCCGCAGCCCGACCAGCACGCCGAACGCAACGATCAGGCTGGCGATGAGCGCGATGACCACTGGGTTGTTGGCGGCATGGATGACGGCGTCGAACATTTGCTTGATCCGATCGGATGAGTGGTGGCGGGTTACTGGCGCGGGAAGCGCAGGAGGCCCGGTTCCACCAACCGCGCCCGCTGCCCGTCGAGATCGGCCCGAGCTGCCCGGACGACGAGCGGTGTCTCCACGTCAGTGAAGTCGATGTCGAACATCGGACCGAGCTGGCGGCGCACCCCTTCGCCGCGGTTGGCGGCCAGCGCTGAGAAGTTGCGCGTCAGCATCCGCCGGGACGGCAGGATCAACGCCTTTCCGGCGCTATGCGGCGGCAGCACCCAAAGGTCGGCGGTCGGGGAATCGACCAGATCCAGCCAGTCGGCCCCCCTCCATACGGCGCGCAACGCCCGCCGCTGCTCCAGGAAGGCCTCGACCCGGTTCTCGTCCTCCATGACCCTGCGGTACTCGTCCATGAGGTCGGCCAGGACATCCAACGATCCCAGGGAGATCGGCCAATGGTCGGCGAGGAGTGCCGGCGAGGGGGTGCCGAAGGCCGTGCAGTCCGAGGTCGTGCCGGTCGAGGTCATGCCGTCCGGCGCCGCGGCGCGAGGCTCGCGAACGCGGTTGGCCGACTGTTCCCGCGACCGCATCTCCCCCTGCTGGCGAACGTCCGCCCGAAGCACGCTCACTTGGCCTCCGAGGTCCTTCACCATTCCATTGATGTCCCTCACCGCCATATCCATGCCCTGAACCTTTTCGGTCAGCTTGTGCAGTGCACGGATGAGTTCGGCGTTCTCCGTCTCTAGGGTCCTGCGTTGCGGGTGCAACGTGCGCCAGACCGGCATGAACAGCGCGCCGACGATCACGCCCCAGAGGAAGGCAGCCAGAACGTACGTGCCGGTCAGCCACGCACCGGATTCCGCCCCGCCGGACGGATCGGCGGCAAGCACGGCGGCCGGCGTGCCCGCGATGTACGCCGTTGCGCAAGCGCCGGCCATCAGGATCCGGCGCCCGATCATTGGATGAACTGCCTGTTCACGTTGAGATACGTGTTCAGCGCCCGCAGCGCGAGGATGAACGGCGGCTCGATGCCCATGGTGCGGACAGCATCCTTGCCGCGCCGGAACATGGCGGCGGCCTGGTTGCGCTCAGCCACCAGGGCTTCGTTAACCTGGGTCTTGACGTGGGACTTGATCACCGTGTCGAACGGCACGATCCGGCCCAGTTCGGACCTGTAGCAGGTGACGAAGCGTTCGAGCTGGCTGAGGTCGCCGCAACGCCATTCCGCCGTGGGGTCGAGCATGTCGGCGCGGCTGTCCCATGTGCAGGGCTTACCCCCGATCAGGATCGACTCGCCGATGATCGAGGGGGGCAGTTCCTCCTGGTTGTAGCGCAGTTCCGCGGCGTCGGCCCGGTCGATCAGCAGCCCGAAGGCGACTTCTTCCTTCGGGTTCTTGCTGTAGGACAGCGTCAGGTGCTGTTCGGGAACGCCGTTGTCCTTACCGAGCCCGGCAGCGGTGTTGAACAGCGCGGTCATGCGCTCGGCCACTGTGGTGCCGACGAGCTCCCGCATCATCAGACTGCCACGACCGCCGTAGCAGACCTGGATGGTGCCGGCGTCGGCGCTGCACACGCCAGAGCGGACCAGCGCCCCGTACACCAGTCCGACGTAGTACAGCAGGCCCGCCATCGCGAATTCGACGGTGGCGTGCAGTCCCTTCGCCCCAGGCGTTCCACCGATGGCCGCACGCTCCTTCTGGAAGGCCTTGCTGAAGGTGTCGCTGTTGACGAAGACCTCGGTCGCGTTGAAGACTCTCTGGGTTTCCTGCACGGTCGTCTGGAACTCTTCGTACGCCTCGCGCAGCGACTGGCTCTGCCGCGTCAGGGCGAGGATGTATTCCTTCTGCCGCGCGAGGTAGCCGATCACGATATCCCGGCCGGCGAAGCGGACCGAACTGCGCCACACGAGCCTGCGGGACTGCCACAGCGAGATGTCGGTGGTGCCGCCGCCCACGTCGAACGTCACCACGGTGCCGGTCAAGGCGATGCCGTGGCTGTGGAAGTACAGTGCGGCGCAGACGCTCTCCGGGCTGGTCCGGGTCTCATCGGGCGCCGGCACGTTCTGCTGCGAGGACAGCGCCGTCCCCAGCGCTTCGGGAATGATGCCGGTATAGTCGGCAAGCTGCTCGCCCTTGAACGCTTCGGGGTAGGAGAAGAACCAATGGACGTCGGCGGGATTCATCCCCTCCGCCGCGGCCTCGGCCATCGCCTCCAACGCCGCTTGGGCAAGGAAATCCTGGCGGCGGTTACGGTCCTCGGGAATCTCCGACCATTTGAGATCGAAGCGCAACGCCGAGTTGCCGTCGCCGCGCAGCGCGTTCAGCGTTACTTGCACATCGCGGACGTAGTAGATCCGTTCGGTCCACAGCGGCCAGCGCGGCATGCCCTCGTTCGGCAGGTTGCTGCGATCCTGAAGCACGGACTGGAACGGCAGCGGCCGGTCGCTCAGTGGCAGGAACTCCAGGGCATGCTCGTCCTGCGCCTCGGTGGCCTGCTCCTGGCCACGGAAGGGTGAGATGCAACGGTCGCGGAAGACCACCCGCTCCGGCGGGCGGCTGTCGCGCCGGTAAAAGATGCAGGTGTTCGTTGTTCCGAAATCGACGCCAATTTTCCAGTTCGACGGCTTTCGCGGAGCGACCTGCTTGGCCTCCGCCGCCAGGATCAGGCCGACCGGCAGGCGGGTTTTCAGGCCGCCGGCCTCGACTGCGGCGACGGTGCAGAGGATCGCTTCCGGCTGCTGGGTCATGAGCACCATGGCCCGCACCTGTTGCCGCTCCTCGCGGAGCATGCGCCGGCGCTTGCCGTCGAGGATCGCCGTTTCCAGGCCCTGGGGCAGCCGGGCCGCGTTGGCGACGCGGTGCGCGGCGGGGGCGGCCGGCTTCAGGGCGGTCAGCAGGTCGGAACGCGTGACCGGGAGCGTCGGCGTCAGGCTCTCCTCCGGATTGACGCCGTAGAACAGGTAATAATAGTCCCAATGAACCGACTGGAAGTCGGGCCAGACCGACAGGCTGGCCGGCGATGATGCGCGGTGCGCCTTCGGGTAGAATCGCGACAGCTGGCAAGGACGGCTGTTCTCCCGGTCGTCCAGCAGTTCGACCCGAAGCATCACGCGATACCCGCCGCCCTCCGGCCGGATGACGACGCGCTCCCGCAACTCCGACGGCGGGAACAGAAGGAGCGCCAGCGGCGTCAACGGCAGGGTGAAGGATTCCGCGGCACCGTGCGTGGTGATGGCGCCTTCGCTCAGATGGCACAGGGCCGGCGTGAAGAGATCGTCGATGCCGATGGCGAGGAAGCCGCCCGCCGCGGCCCCGTCGATAACCCTCTGGCGGTGGGCCGGGTGGCGCAACGCCGTCTCAAGTGTGTCGGTGTCCCAAGCGCGGATGGCCGAGGAGGTGCTATTGAGGAGGCTGGGGAGCCGCTCGTCCAGCAGCAGAATGCCGGCGAGTGCTTTCCGAAACTCGGCGCGCGTCGGGATCGCGGTGTCGTAGCGCTGGCGCGGAATCAGCGCTTCGAAGTGGTTGATGAGGGAGTAGAGAGGCGGCGGCAGTTCGAATTGCTGCGGAACCGAGTACACCTCGGTGTCGTCCAGCGACAGACGACCCTTCTGCCCCATGGCCTTGGCGAACGTCCGTTCGAGCGCTTCGGCGAATTCTTCGAGCCGGGTCAGCAGCTGCGACAGGCGCCGGTCCCGCGGGCCATCGGTTTCCAACGGGCGCAACCCCTGCTGCAGAGCCTTTGCGTAGCGGGCGATGAGCCCGAGTTCCTCGGGCGTCAGGTTGTCGGCGCACAGCGGATCGTCCAGGCCGCCGCCCGGCGACGTGCGCCATTCGATCGTCGCGTCCAGCGCCGCCTCGTGCCCTCGAACCGGACAGATGAGGACGTGCGGCACGATCATCGCCAGCGGCCGGCCGTCGAGCGTGAGGAAGCCGATCTTCGACCATGTCTGCGTGGCGACGAGCGAACACGCCGGGCGCAGGCTGTGAGCGACCCTCACGAACATCGAGCTGCCGTCATCGGGCTCCGCCAGCGCCTGGACATCGATGAGGCGGCTCTGCAAGGCCATGCCCCGCTGCGCTGACAGCGCAAGCAGGCCGATTAGCCCACGCCATTCGCGCACGCTGCGGCGATGCAGGGGATGGCTGACGTCGAGCAGCGCGCTCTCGAACACCATCGCCTGTGCCCACACGTCGGGAATGGACAGCAGATCTTCGTCACTTTGCCCTTCCGGCTGCTGTGCGAGACACTGGGCCAGCTTTCCAAGCCACTCGTAACCCGTTTCCTGGACCCAGACGCCTGGCGTTTCCGGCGAAGGGAGAGCGTCGGAATTGAGGGGAGAGAGCAGATGCTGCGTGGGCATCAGGCGGTATCCTTGGGCAGAACCGAACGACGGGTTGGCCGGAAGAGGTCAGGTCGGGCGTATCAGGGGCTTCCCGTCGCCTAGCCTGCACTGGTCGAAGAGCGCTTCAACGAATGCCGACAGCCCCTCGGAACCGGCCGGGGGGACGGCCGCGTTGAGATTGTCGAGAATTCTGTCGAACGATGCCGTTCCCGGGACCGAGTCCGTCACCAGATCGGCGAACACGGGTTTGGCGCGCCCGAACAGTTCGTCCTGAAGGGCGAGCAGCCCTCGCTCATCCGGCACGCCGTCGGCGCCGACGGCATTGTCGTTGAACAGGTCGACGGCCAAGCCGTCGTGACTGCTGCAACGAACCAGCGTGACCATCCAGCGCAGGAACGCATGGCAATAGCTGTCCAGCTTCGTCCGGGCGAGCTGCGCCGAATCGCCGTCGAGCTGGGCGTGCGTGTCGGCGAGAAGCCTGCGGTACCAGGAATGCCGCTCGTAGCGCCAGTGGACGGAGCGGTCGAGCAGCGGCGCGTAGATGGCACGAAAGGCTACGGCGAAGCGCAGCAACCCTCCCAAGGCGGCTTTGACGTCGCTGCTGGCGCCGGGGGGGCTGGCGATAGCGGGCAGATCGTCCCAGGTCAGGGTTGGCGCCGCATTTCTGGCAATGTGCAGTACCTTCGCATTGGGAATGGCGCCGCCGTGGAAGAAGCCGGCAGCGGCGAGCGCGCCGTAGAGTTCCGGAAGCAGGGGCGGGTTGCATTGCGCCCTTCCCCCCGTGCGCGACGCGGGGAGAGGCAAGAGCCGGGGCCAGCCGAACATGAAAAGGTTGTCGAACGCCGGCCCGGCCGGCCCCGGCTTGGACAGCAGATCCTGGTAGTGTTCGAGCGCGCCCCGCGACTGATGGATGAAGGCTCCGGAATGCGCGATGATCGCCCCCGAATCCGTTGGCGGGGCGTAGCTGAAATAGGGAAGGGCCAGCGCCCCCGAGATCGTCACCCGGGGTGAGTTCAGGGCCTCCCGAAGGCGGCGTGCGATGACCGGAAAACCCGACGCCCCGGTTCCACCGAAGACCGACCCGACCAGGAAGATCCGCACGTCGCGGTTCTGGTTCGCATCCTGCTGAGCGGCGAAGACGTCCTGCCAGAACTCGTCGTCCGATTCCACCCGTGCACCGATGACGGCCGCGCCGATCGCCGGCCGCGCCCGGAACCCATGCGACAGATCCATTTCCTGCTCTTCGCGCAGGTAAAGAGCGTCGAACAGATCGCGGCCGTCGTCCTCCATCCGCGAGTGATGGAAGAGATCCCGCATTGAAGTGATTCCGGCCGGAACCTGCGACCAGGATGCCCCGGACACCGCCGTCTGTACCGAGGTGCGGAACAGCGGAGCCTTGGGGGACAACTGGCTGTTGCCGGGATTGCGCAGCGTTGCGCGTGTAACCTGATACAGCTTGAGCAGGTCCTTCGTGCGCTCAAGGTTCCCGTTGCTGGAGTCCGGGTCCACGAAGCCCATCCACAGCTCCTCGGGTCCCAGCCCCGCGGCGCAGAGGTGAAGCATCGCCTCGCCGCAACGGGCGCCGGTGCCGCCGACGCCGATGAAATAGCACTTGGTCATGATTGTCTCCGCATGAACAGCCGGTTGCGGAAGAGGACAGACGGCCGCATCGTCGGCCGTGTGGCAAGGAACGTCGCCAAGTAATAGAATAAAAGGAACAAGACCAGCGCCATGAGGACGATGTGGGTCGTGTAGCTGGTGCGCATTGCGTAAAAGAGCTGGTCGATCTCGTAATAGACGATGCCGGCGGTGACGATCATGAAGAACAGGGTGTTGAAGACCCAGAACGGCGACAGTGTCGGGACGTCCTTCGGGTGGTGCACGGATTTGAAAAGCGCGCATAGAAGCCAGACGAGCGATGCCAGGATGGCGGTGCCGACGCTGGACACGGTGACCACCCCCAGCCCGAAGCGCAGATCCTCAAGGGCGAAGCGCAACGACCTTCCATTGATCTTTTCGTCCATCAAGGGAGCAAACAAGCCGGGATCCAGCATGTTGAGCAGCGCAACGATGGTGACGCCCGCAAGGACCTGAATGAACACGGTCAACAGGATGGGACTGAATTTCTTCATCGCTGCCTGTCCTCAGTCCAGTTTGAAAGCTATGCGGAACGCGTGAATACGCTCCGCCGAGTAATTGTCGCGGATAATGCGGACCATCAGATCGTTCAGCGAGAGCAGGTTCAGGGTCGGGAACAGAAACCGGTCGGCGCTCTCGGCCGCCTCGACCTTTTCTGGTTCGGGCGCCGCCTTGGATCCCTTGGCCGGCAAGCGCGTGGTCAGCTTCTTTTCCCTTTGCGCCAAGCGGTCGAGCAGAGCCTTTTCCTGGCTGGCGTCATACCCCCATTCCTGAATCCAATGCCGCACGGGCGGTGCCGGCTGGAGAGCGGGGATCATGACGGCGGCGTCCAGCGTGTAGGGGACCTTCGGGCGCAAGCCGTATGTCGCCGCCGGTTGGGGGAAGACGTCAAACGACAGCCGATCCGTTTTGCCCTGGGTCAACCGGAGAAGACCGGGATGATCGTCGTCTTCGACCCAGCCGTTCTCGCACCCATGCCGGCCGTCCCCGAAGAAATGAAGGGTGGATTTGGCCGATGCTTGGGTGATGTCCGGCACGGCGGCCTGGGCGGCATCCCAGCCGGTTTTGGTGTCCTCCTGTTCCAGCGTCACCTCGGCGCCGCCGGCGCGCCGGCCGATGGCGATCTGCTCGACTGCGGTGTGCGGCACGTCCTTGGACAGCAGCGATGCCGTCGCGGCTCCGTCACGCAGGTCGATCCGCTGCACCCAGCCCCGCTTGGGCAAGGGGCGGCGCGAGTAGACGGCTAGGTGATGGCTGCCGGCGGGCATGCCTTCCAGAACCTCGGACCGCAGGGTGTCGTACATGGACCGAACCCTGGCGTCGGGGCCGACCAGCAGCACGTAGAAGGGCCGGAAGCCGTTGGTGAGCTGAACCCCGCTGGGCGTGGTGGCGAGGTCGAACACTCGCCCGTTGAAAGGCGCCTGCACGCCGATGATGGCTACGGTCAGATCCTTGTGCAGGATGTCGGCCAAAGTTTTGCGCAGCGGGCCCGAATCCCCGCCGTGCACCTCGGCCGCGCTCAGGAAAAGGTCGCTGACGATAACGCTGGTCGTGTCCGATTCCGAGGCCGCACGCCGCAGCACCTCGTGCAGATGGGTGGCGCCGGCCGACACTTGCGTGTTCGAGCCGCCGGCCTGGGTCCGGTAAAAGCCGTCGCTGAGGATCTCGGCTTCCAGCTTGCCGGAATGGGGGCGCGGCTCAATGCCGGTGGCGAACCGGAAGACCTGCATGCCTATAGCCGACCGCGCGAGGCTCTGCGGCAGGAAGCGGAGGGCTTCGAGGTAGGGCGATTCACCCCGGACGGTGACAAAGCCCCGCATCGAGCCCGATCCGTCGAGGTAGAGATGAACCGGGCCGCCTATGTCCACCGCACCGCGCGGGAGCATTGCGGACGCTTCCTTCGGGGGCAGGGGAAGGCATCCCGGCCGCTTGTCCTGACAGGCCGCCGCAAAAAGGCATATGGCGCCGAGAAGGCCGAACCGCACCGTCGTTCGCCGCCACGTCGCTGCACGCGGTGCGGCGTGGCCGGGGCTGTGGAGCCTGTTACCGGAGGTTCCCATCGTGTTCAGCCGTCTGCCTCAAAAAATGCAGCAAAGGTATAGACTAGATCCACGCTGGATCGATGCCTCGCCCACAATGAATGCACATTGCAAAGCATTCGTTCAAGATATTTCTTCAAATGTATTAAATACATAGGTGTTCAAGGCGAATGATGGTCAGGGATGCGAGAGGATATCTTGAGCCGTGCGGTGTTTTGACGCTGCTTTGCTGATGTCGCTTGCTGGACATCTGAAAAATGGCAAGGCGTTCCGGATACAAATTCCGGCTGATCGTTTTTCTTGCACGCGAAAAGAGATGTGCTATCGAGTGCGGTGCAGGATGAGGAGGGTGCGGTGGTCGCGCGTGAGTACCGGTTCGATGCAGCCGCACTGGAAATATGGAGAGCCTCCGGTGCTCCCATGGCGGCAGTTGAAGAGTTGGTAATTCGCCTCCTTCAGGCGGATCCGGCGCTGACCGGCCTGGAGGTCTCCCCTTGGAAGGGCCAGGACCAGGGGTGGGACCTTCTGGTGACAGCCGAACTGGGCTCGACCTGGATACCGGCGGGACGTTCCGGCTGGATCGTCGGAAATGCCCGGACTTATGTAGCATCCGCCACCATGGCCGGCGGGTGATCTGGCCGGGTGAGTACAAATCATGAACTTGACGATTCACAGCGGAGTCGTGGCCGGGTAGACTCGGGCAATCACCGTGTCGGAGATCGCCATGCCCCGTCGCACCAAAAGCCAGCACTTCCTTCTCAGCGCCGCGGCGCGCACGCTGTCGCTGGCGACCGTGCTGCGCCTGTCGGACACGGAAGCCGAGACGGTGTTCGCGGCGATCCGCTGGCCGGAGACGAACGGGCGTCCCGTGTGCCCGGCCTGCGATTGTGATGCGGTGTACGACTGCCGCCGGCCGAGCGGTGCGCCTCGCTGGCGCTGCAAGCGGTGCCGCAAAGACTTCTCCCTCACCTCGGGCACGCTGTTCGCCTTCCACAAGCTGGCGCTCCGGATGTACCTCGCCGCCGTGGTGATCTTTGTCAACGAGGTGAAGGGCAAGGGCGCGCTGCCGCTATCGCGTGACCTGGGCGTCCAGTACAAGACGGTGTTCGTGCTGGCCCACAAGATCCGCGAAGCGATGGCCGCCGAGAGCCGCGGCGTCGTAATCGGCGGCACGGGCAAGGCAGCGGAGATCGATGGGGCCTACTTCGGCGGCCACACGTCCGCCCGGAGAACCGCAAGACGGAGCGCAAGGACCGCCGGCTTGCTATCAACCAGACCGGCAAGCGCCGGTGTGTCGTCACCATCCGCGAGCGCGACGGCCGCACCCTGACCGGCGTGTTCCCGTCCGAGGACGCCGCCGGCAGCTTCATCCGCTCGCGCGTCACCAAGGGCACCGAAGTGCATGCGGACGAGTCCAGCGCCTGGAACGACCTGCACGCCCGCTACCCGATGCACCGCATCAACCACCAGGACGCCTACAGTCAGGACGGCGCCTGCACCAACGGAGCGGAATCCTTCTTCTCGCGCATCCGCCGCGGGGAGATCGGGCACCATCATCACATCTCGGGCCTTTACCTGCACCGCTACGCCCAGGAAGCCGCCTTCCGGGAAGACCACCGCCGGACCAGCAACGGCGAGCAGTTCCGTGCTGTCCTCGCCCTGGTGACGCGCAATGACCCGTCAGTGGACTTCTGCGGCTACTGGCAGCGCGCTTACGCGGCGTGATCGGCGGGTTCGGCCGGAAGGCGCCAGCGGGCGCCCAGGCCATTGCCGATCTTCTCCACCGTGCCCTTGCCTTTCTGGGCGGTCAGGGTGTTGAGCACGCGCTGGATGAAATCGGAGCGGGTCTTGCGGTCTTCCGGATCGAGCCCTTTGTCGCGCATGGCGGCGACGGCGATCTGCTCAGCGGCAACGACACGTCCCTCTGCCATGCGCAGCGCCTCCAGGCAGCGGCGCGCCAGCTCGCCGGTGGCGAAGTAGTGGGAGCGCGCCGCCGGCGGCCTCTTCGGCGCGATGCTCTCCGGCTCCAGCTCCGGGGCGAACAGGCGCAAGGTGGCGTCCAGATGCACCAGGTCGGCCCGGTGCTGAGCCATTCGCTTCTCAAGCTCAAGGATTGCCCCGGAGATCTCGGCCCGCTTCTCCCGCAAGGCGCTGACGACGTGCGGCTCGCCCATACTCCATGCCCCTCCTGTTCGGCTTCAGGGCTGTAAAGGCCGAATGAAGTTTGGCCCATCCGCATTCCCGATGCAGATCGAAGCGAGGATGAGCACATAGAGGGAACGATTTTCCTCCAGAGCCCCGGTTTCCTTGTCCAAATCACTGCTTTCGTTGCTCCCAACCGGCCTTGTCGTCGATCAGGTTTCCGTCGACGCTGATCGGGTGGCGATCACGGCCCACATGCGGGCCACAAGGGCGGCCTGTCCGCTGTGCCATTGCCCCTCCGCACGCGTCCACAGTCGGTACTCCCGACATCTGGGCGACCTGCCGTGGCAGGGCCGGGTTGGCGACCTCCACCTGCAGGTTCGCCGCTTCCGGTGTGCGGTGGCGGACTGTCCCCGCCGCATCTTCGCCGAGCCGCTGCCCACGGTGGCGGCCCCTCGGGTCCGGCGCACCCGGCGGCTTGCCGAGGCGCAGCGCGCCATTGCACTGAGTGCCGGCGGAAATCCCGGCGCCCGGCTGTCCACACGGCTCGCCATGCCGGTCAGTGGCGACACGCTGCTGCGCCTGATCCGCGCGGTGCCCGTGGTGCCGGCCCCACCGCCTCAAATCGTCGGGATCGATGACTGGGCTTGGCGCCGGGGTAAGCGCTACGGCACCATCATCGTCGATCTCGAACGCAACCGCCCCATCGACCTCCTGCCCGACCGTCAGGCCGACACCGTTGCCGCATGGCTGAAAGCCCATCCTGGTGTCGAGATCGTCGCCCGTGACCGTGCTGGCGCCTACGCCGATGGCGTCCGTCAGGGCGCGCCCTCCGCTACCCAGGTCGCGGATCGCTGGCACCTCCTGCACAATGTGACCGACACCTTGCGGGAGGTCCTCACCGGCCATCACCGCGACCTCCGAGCCGCCGCCAAGCTGGCTGTCGCTCCGCTGGGCAAAACCGAGCAGGACCCGCACCTGCTGCTGTCGGATGAGGTTTCCAGTCCACCGACCCGGCGAGAGCAGCGGAGCGCTGCCCTTCATGCCGCCCGCCATGCCCGCCATGACGAGGTCGTCGCGCTGAAAACCCGCGGGTGGTCGCAAACGCGTATCGCTGAAACGCTCCACCTCGATCGCAAAACGGTGCGGGTGTGGCTGCGGTCCGGGCAGCCGCCGGCATGGCGTCAGCCGGCCAAGGGGAGCCGGCTTGATCCGTTCCTCGATCACCTGCAGCAGCGCTGGGATGACGGCTGCCACAACGCCGCTCAGCTCTGCCGGGAGATCAAATCCCTCGGCTTTACCGGTCAGCGGACACTGGTTCGGGACTGGGCACGGCCTCTGCGACAGGCCGTAGGAAGTGCAGCATCCATGGCATTGGCATCATGGCCGGCACCGTCGCGCCGACGGGCAGCATGGCTGGTGATTGCCGACGAGCATGAGGTCGACCCGACCGAACAGGCCTTCGTCTCGGCCCTGATCGCCCGATCGCCGGAACTGGCACGGACCATCACCGTGGCCCGTGCCTTTCGGGCGATGGTCCGGGGACAACGAGCCGGAGAGTTGGACAACTGGCTGTTGACGGCGGACGGCACCCCCTTGGCGGGCTTTGCCAATGGTTTGAAGAGCGACCTTGCCGCTGTACGGGCGGCTCTGTCGCTGCCGTGGAGCACCGGGCCGGTGGAGGGGCAGATCAGCAGGCTGAAGACGATCAAGCGCATGATGAACGGCCGCGGCGGCTTCGATTTGCTGCGTCATCGCGTGCTTGAGGCTGCCTGAATGCACAAGCCTAGGCTGCTACCCTGCACCGGGAATGCGGATGGGCCCAGCGCCGGCCTTCCGCGTCACGGTGGCTCAGCTTGTCGGTCAGCAGCCGGGCGGCGCACGCGAGCCCGTCTACGGTCAGCGTGCCCGCGGTCTTGCCGCTTGGGCTGGGAAACAGCGGGCCATCCCCGCACGCCTGCTGGCGGTGGCGCAGGACCCTGAGTGCCAAGGGCGGAAGCGGAAGATCGCGGCGGGCCGCTGCGGTCTTGCCGCCGTGCGCGGCCACCCGCAGCAGGATAAAGCCCGTCTCGCGGTCCTCCTGGATGTCGCTAGCCTGGATGCGCAGCACCTCCCCGGCGCGCAGGCCGAGCAGCAGCGCCAGGGCCATGGCGTCGAGCGTCTGCCGGCTGATCGGGCGGGTGCCGTCCGCCTCCCGCTGATAGATCGTGCGGCCGTCCAGCAGACCGAGCGCCAGGGCGAGTTTGCCGAGTTCACCGTCGCTCAGAATGCGGTCCCGCGAGCGCTCCGCGGCGGCCGATACCAGCAGCCGGTCGGCCGTGCCGCGGGTGGGAAGCCATCCCTTATCCTCCAGGTGCCGCCACAGCGCGGTGATCACGCTGCCCAGCCGGCGCGTCTGCACGCCCTTTTGCTTGGCCTTGGCTTGGCGCCGCGCCTCGCGGTCCACCACGGCCGACAGCATGGCGCGATCGACGTCGGCCGGCGCGAGCTTGCCCAGCGCCGGCACAAGGTGGAGCTTCAGCAGCCGTTCCCGTTCCTTCCAGTAGCGTTCCGCCCGCCCGACTGCCTTCAGGTGCGCGATGTAGAGCGTGGCCGCGTCGGCCACCGTGCGCGGTTTTTCCAGGCCGAGGACCGCCCGCGTTTCGGCCGCCTTCGGGTCCTGGCCGCTGCGCGCCTCCGAGACGATCCGGCCGGCCTCCAGCCGGGCATCGGACAGCGATACCGCCGGATAGGCGCCCAGCGCGACGCGGCGCTGGATGCCCTTGCCGCCGCTCTCCGCGCGGACGCGGCAGCGCAGGTACCACGTCTTGGTGCCGCTCGGATGAACCTGCAATTCGAGGCCGCCGCCGTCCCTCAGAATGGTGCGAACCCCGTCCTTGGCGCGGGTGTGGCGGATCGTCGTGTCGGTCAGTCTGGGCATGGCCGTTCTTAGACTGTCAGAAATACAGTCCGATAAATGGTGTCACAGCCGGTGTCACACAAATCACGGATGCCACAGGAAAGAGTGGCAAATCCAAGCGTAGCCGCGGCAGCCCAGTCAGTCGCCTGTATGATATCACGCTTTCCGGATTAGCCTCGAAACTTCAGCCGCTTGCCGGCATATAGGGTTTCGGCATTTCCAGCGTTTTCCGGCCCTCGCGTTCGCCTTGCCGAAGGGCCTGAAATACTGATGGAGATGCAGAGCGAGGACTATCTGCACAGGCAGCACTTGACCTGAGGGTTCCCGCTGCCTGTGCAGGCGCGTGCCAGCCATCCAGTGGCAGCCCCGCGTCCGGGGCCGAGCGAAAGTCCTGCCGGTCAGGCTCTCCGCTCAATATCATGGGCGTCAAGGCGGTGAGCGTACGATCGCCGCGCAGCTCCGATTGGCGATGATCGTCGGCGACCGGCGTCGTCGCGGTCTTCCACGATCTCCGAATGGCCCGACGGCACCCCCGTTCCGTGGCGTGGCGGAATGGTGACTTGGCTTTCTCGCTCCTGGCATCGAACGAAGATTGCTGTGGTGTGGAGCGAATATTCGTAGGAACAGATAACAATGGCTGCCGACGTGCGCTGAATTCTCCATTCAACAGATTCCCAAATAATGAAACAAAAATACGTCAAAGTTTATTGAAATTATGAAATGCGCGTTTTCGTGTTGGAATGGCTTCTGGGGTTTTCCCTGATTGATGATGGAAGTGAAGATTATAGGCTCATCATCCGGGTGGCTTTCAGTTAATTCCGAAGTCTTGCCGGGAGATGACGTTCAATGTTCAGCTGGTTCAGCAATCAAAGAGTGATCGTGAAGATCCTCACGCCTGTGCTCCTGCTGCTGATTTTCATGGGAGCGATTGCCGTGACGGCACTTCAGCGACTGACTTTGGTTCAGCAGGTTGCCGAATACGCGCTTACTGTGGAGGCTTCGCGTCGCGCGACCATTCTTGATATCGGTCGTCATCTCAACTCAGCAACCGCTGCCGAGAAGAACGTCATTCTCGAAAATGTTCCCGACGAACAGCGACGCTTCGCGGCGCTGTTCACCGAGGCGATGGCACTGACGGACAAGGCGATTGCCGAACTTGCCCTGACTGCCGACAGCGACCTCCGCCGCGAAACGGGCGTGAAGATCAAGGCGCTGGTCGATGCCTATCGGGAGAACGCCTTGAAGGTCATCGACCTCGCCCTGCAGGACAAGGATGACGAGGCTTATTCCCTCAGCATCGGCAATGGGGCGAGGAATCGCCGCGCCGCATCGATCCTGATCGACGAGCGGGTCGAGATCACCCGCCAGGGCATGGAGAAGGCGATCAGGGAGACCCGTGCCGTCGCCGAGCAGACCCACGATGTGGTCCTGATGTTATCCGTCGCCGGCATACTGCTGGGACTGGCGCTGTCGCTGTCCATTGTGATCTATCTGATCGTCCGCCCGCTGAAGCGCATCACCGATTCGATGACCCGCGTCTCACAAGGCGACCTGGATTTTCCCATCGATGGCACGGAACGTCGCGACGAGGTCGGACTGCTCGCCCGTACGCTGGACGTTTTCAAGAGCAATGCGCTGGAAGTCCGGCGCCTGACCGCCGAGCAGGAGGCGCAGAAGGCTCATACCGAGGTGGAGCGCAAGGCCGAGATGCGCCGGCTCGCCGACCGGTTCGAGGGCAGCGTCAGCGCCATCGTCCAGAATGTCGCATCGTCGGCCACACAGATGCAGGGCGCGGCCGGAACCCTGTCCTCGTCGGCGACCCAGTCGACCGTCCAGGCGACCGCCGTGGCAGCGGCGTCCGAGCAGTCCAGCGCCAACGTTCAGACGGTTGCGTCCGCAACGGAGGAATTGGCCGCCTCGATCCTTGAAATCGGTCGCCAGGTGTCGAACCAGAGCGCCATTTCGGCGACCGCGGTGCAGGAGGCCGACCGCACCAACGCCAGCATGCAGCTGCTGGTCGATACCGCGAACCAGATCGGCGCGGTGGTCGACCTGATCAACTCCATCGCCGGCCAGACCAATCTGCTGGCTCTGAACGCCACCATCGAGGCGGCGCGGGCGGGGGAGGCGGGCAAGGGCTTCGCCGTGGTCGCCAGCGAGGTTAAGGCACTCGCCAGCCAGACCGCCCGTGCGACCGAGGAAATCCAGGCGAAGGTGAAGGAAATCCAGAGCGCCACCGGCGGCGCACAGGAGGCGGTTGCCGGAATTGCCGGGATCATCGGGCGGATGAGCGAAATCTCGTCGGCCATCGCCGCCGCCATCGAAGAGCAGAATGCCGCGACCGCCGAAATCTCCAGCAACGTCGCCCAGGCGGCCCGCGGCAGCGAACAGGTGTCCACCAACATCGTCGGCGTGACCAGGGCCGCCACCGAAACCGGCGCGGCGGCCGATCAGGTGCTGACCACCGCGAATGTCCTGGCGACGGAGGCCGACCGGCTGAAGGGTGAGGTTGCCAACTTCATCGGCACCGTCCGGGCGGCCTGACGGCGTACCGCCGGTTGTCCCTCATCGTCCCGCCCGCCGCCGCAACTCCTCGAAGTCGCGGCCGGCGTGGTGGGAGGAGCGGGTCAGCGGCGTCGCCGACACCATCAGGAAGCCCTTCGCCCGCGCTACCGTGCCATATCGCTCGAACTCCTCCGGTGTGACGTGGCGGGCGACCGGGTGGTGGTTGGGGGTCGGGCGGAGATACTGGCCGATGGTCAGGAAATCCACCCCCGCCGCCCGCAGGTCGTCCATCACCTGCAACACCTCCGCCGGTTCCTCGCCAAGCCCGACCATGATGCCGGACTTGGTGAAGATGGTCGGGTCGCGTTCCTTCACCCGCTCCAGCAGGCGCAGCGAGCCGTAATAGCGCGCCCCCGGCCGCACGTCGGCATAGAGTCGCGGCACGGTTTCCAGATTGTGGTTGTAGACGTCGGGCCGGGCATCGACGACGGATTCCACCGCCCCCGGCTTGTTGCGGAAGTCCGGCGTCAGCACCTCCACCGTCGTGGTGGGGGCGGTGTCGCGCAGGCGGCGGATGCAGCGGGCGAAATGAGCGGCGCCGCCGTCCGGCAGGTCGTCGCGGTCGACCGAGGTGATGACGACATGGGCAAGGCCCAGTTCGCCGACCGCCTCGGCCAGCCGGTCCGGCTCGTGGGGATCGAGCGCGTCCGGCCGGCCGGTGGCGACGTTGCAGAAGGCGCAGGCCCGCGTACACACGCTGCCCAGGATCATCACCGTGGCGTGCCGTTTGCTCCAGCATTCGCCGATGTTGGGGCAGGCGGCCTCCTCGCAGACCGTGTTCAGGCCGTGGCGGCGAACCAGCGACTGCGTGTCCTCGAACGCCGTCCCGCCGGGAGCGCGGGCGCGGAGCCAGGCCGGCTTCTCGGCCCGGTGCTCCGGGCGGGCGGTTTTCATGTGCATCGCGGGCAGGGCCATCAGTGGACGAGCTCCGGCTGTTCCGCCGCCGCGGTGACCGCCTGCGGCTGCACGATGATCTTAACGTTGCGGTCCTTGTGGGCGACCAGCTCCTCGAAGCCGCCGCTGACGATGTCGTCCAGCGTGATGCGGCCGGTGATCAGCGGCTGCACGTCGATGCGGCCGTCGGCGATGAAGCGGATGACGTCGGCGAACTCGCCATTGTAGGCCAGCGAACCGATGATCTGCTTCTCGGTGGCGACGATCTCGAAGAAGTTGAAGGAGCTCGGCTCCTCGAAGATGCCGACCAGCACGGTCTTACCGGCCTTGCGGATCACGTCGATGGCGAGCTTCGCGGTGTCGCGGTGGCCGATGCATTCGAACGACACGTCGGCACCGTAACCGCCGGTCAGCGCCTTCACCTCCGCCACCGCATCGCAGTCCTTGGGGTCGAGCACGATGCTGGCGCCGACCTCCAGCGCCTTGGCCTTGCGGGCGGCGGACATCTCCAGGACGATGATCCGCCCGGCCCCCGCAGCCTTCGCGCACATGATGGTGCAGAGGCCGATGGTGCCGGCGCCGACCACCACCACCGTCTCGCCGACGATGCTGCCGGCCTTCTTCACCGCATGCATGCCGACCGCCAGCGGCTCGATCAGGGCGCCGGCCTCGGTCGGGAAGCCGTCGGGCAGCTTGTAGAGCAATTCGGCCGGGACGTTGACCAGGCTGGCGAAGGCGCCGTTGTTCATCAGGCCGGTGAAGGCCAGCTTCTCGCAGATGTTGTACATGCCGTGCTTGCAGTAATAGCACTCGCCGCAATGCTGACAGGCGTCGGCCGCCACCCGGTCACCCACAGCGAAGCCGGTGACACCCTCGCCCAGCGTCGCGATCTCGCCGCTGAACTCGTGCCCCAGGATGCACTGGCCCTTCAGCCCGGTCAGTGGGTGGGGGGTGTCGACGGGGATGAAGACCGGGCCGGCGACATACTCGTGCAGGTCGGACCCGCAGATGCCGCACCAATGCACCTTGATCTGCACCCATCCCGCGGGCGGCGCGCCCGGCAGCGGCACGTCCTCGACCCGGATGTCCTTGCGGCCATGCCAGACGGCGGCCTTCATCGTGGTCGCCGGATCCTTGGTTATCGCATTCATGGTGTTTTCCTCCGGTTTTATCGTTGTCGGCGTTCGCGGTGGCTCAGGCGAAGACCATCCCGCCATCGACCAGCAGCGATTGGCCGGTCATGAAGTCGCTGTCGGACGAGGCGAGGAAGCGCGCCACGCCGACCAGATCCTCGGCACGCGACGGCCGGCCCAGCACGGCGCCGGCGGCGAACATGTCGAAGGCCTCGTTTTCCGACTTGGTGATGCCGGTGTCGCGGAAGCCCTGGTCGATGATCTTCCACATCTCAGTCGCCACCACGCCGGGGCAGATGGCGTTGGCGGTGATGCCTTCCTTGCCGAAGCCGCGGGCGGCGGCCTGGGTCAGGGCCACGACGGCGAACTTGCTGGCGGAGTAATGGGCCAACGGCTCGTAGCCCTGCTTGCCGGCGATGGAGGCGGTGTTGACGATCTTGCCGCCGCCGCCCTGCGCGCGGAAGGTCTTGATGGCTTCCTGCATGCCGATCAGCACGCCCAGCGCATTGACGTCGTTGACCGTGTGCCAGTCGTCCTCGGTGATGTCGAGGAAGGGCTTGGTCTGGGCGATGCCGGCATTGTTGAAGATGACGTCGAGCCGGCCATGGGCCTTCGCCGTCTCGTCGATCATGCGGCGGACGGCGGCACGGTCGCGGACATCGACGGTGACGGCGATGGCTGTGCCGCCGGCCGCGCGGATGGCGTCTGCCACCTGCCGGGCGTCGGCCTCGGTGCGGTCGGCGATGGTCAGCTTGGCACCGTCGGCGGCCAGCGCCTTGGCGATGGTGGCGCCGATGCCGCGGCCGGCGCCGGTGACGATGATGCTCTTGTCCTTGAGATCAGGCATGAGCTGTCTCCTGCCGGCGCGCTGGCGGACAGCCTGCGCGCCGGTGGCGAGGGGTTCGGGAACCGGGAAAAGGGGGCGGGAAGGGGGCCGGCCTCCTCAGTCCGCCTTGGCGATGTGGCCCTTCAGCAGCGCGTTCACTTTGCCGGCCGCCTCCATCTGCACCATGTGGCCGGCGCCGGGGATCACGGCGACCTGTGCCGTGTTCGCCAGAGCCTGGGCGTGGTCGGCGGGGATGACGCGGTCCTCCTCGCCCCAGACGACGAGCGTCGGCGTCCTGGCGTCGGCGATCCCGGATGCCAGCACGCTGGCCTGCCGGCCGTCGGAGAACAGCGACGCCGAAAGCGCCCGCAGCGCCTCGTCCACGCCGTCCAGCCGCTTGTATTTCAACAGGTCGTCAACCATCTGGCGGCTGACAAGGCCACGGTCGGCGAACAGCGTCTCCAGCACCGGTTTCAGGTCGCGGCGGGATGTCGCACCGACGAAGCCCTGGATATAGCCGTTGTCGATTTGCTCACCCAGCCCGGCCGACGCGATCAGCGACAGCGACGCCACCCGGCCCGGCGCGTCGAGCGCCGTGCGCATCGACACTGCACCGCCCATGGAATGGCCGACGAAATGGGCGCGCTCCACCCCGACACTGTCGAGGAAGCCCAGCACCGCCTGCGACAGGCCGGACAGGCTGGGATCGGCGATCTGCTTGGTGGATTGCCCATGGCCGGGCAGGTCGAGCGCGTAGACGGTGGCGCTTTCCGCCAGCGCGTCGATGGTGAACAGCCAGTTGTCGAGGTCGCCGCCGAAGCCGTGGACCAGCAGGACGGTCGGCCCGGTCTCGCCACGTTTGGCGTAGCGGATGGTGCCGGCTGGGGTCTCGGCGGTGTGGTATTGCGGGCCGGCATCCGCCTCGCCGTCGTCTTCGCTGGCCGGGACGGCATAGGCGCTGATGAAGGCGTCGATGTCGTCGTCCGGCACGTCGGGCTCGGCCAGCACGGCGATCAGCGCCTTGACCGGATAGACGGTGCCGGGTTCGCCCAGCACCCGGCGCAGCACGCCGGTCTCTCCCGCCTCGACCACGTTAGTGATCTTGTCGGTCTCGACCTCCAGCAACTCATCGCCGATGGAGATGGTTGACCCCGGCCGCTTCAGCCAGCCGGTGACCTTGCCCTCCGACATGGACAGGCCCCATTTCGGCATGACGATGGGCTTGATGCGCTCGTTCAACATGGAACTCGGTCTCCTGGGGAATTTCTTGCTTTGCTAGGGATGCCCCCTCCCCAGCCCTCCCCCGCTTCGCGGGAGAGGGAGTAATCGCCAGAGCGGCGGAGTTCCCTCTCCCGCCTAAGCGGGGGAGGGTTAGGGAGGGGGCAAAGGCTTGCGCTTACCTCACGCCGCGATGCTGCGCGCCCCCTTGGGCGACAGGGTACGCCGCGCGGCGGCGGCGATGCTGTCGGCGCTGGGCACGTACAGATCCTCCAGCGACGGCGCGAAGGGCACCGGCGTATGCGGCGCGCTCACCATCTGCACCCCGGCCTTCAGCGCCCCGAAGGCGTTCTGGCCGACGAAGGCGGCGATGTCGGTGGCGAGGTTGCAGCGCGGATGCGCCTCGTCCACCACCACCAGCCGGCCGGTGCGCTCCACGCTCTCGACGATGGTGTCCCAATCGATGGGTGACAGGGTGCGCAGGTCGATCACCTCCGCCTCGGTGCCGTCCTTCGCCAGCGCCGTGGCCGCCTCCATCGCGCGGTGGACGGTCAGGCCATAGCTGACGATGGTCACGTCGTCGCCGTCGCGCAGCACATTCGCCTCGCCGAAGGGAATGGCGTAGCTCTCCGCCGGGACCTCGCATTCCAGGCCGTAGAGGTTCTTGTGTTCGCAGAAGATGACGGGATCGTTGTCGCGGATCGACTGGATCAGCAGGCCCTTGGCGTCATAGGCGTTGCTGGGGCAGACCACCTTCAGCCCCGGAATATGGGTGAACAGCGGGGTGAGCATCTGCGAATGCTGGGCGGCGGCGCGGAAGCCGGCGCCGACCATGCCGCGGATCACCACCGGCGTCTCCGCCTTGCCGCCGAACATGTAGCGGAACTTTGCAGCCTGGTTGAAGATCTGGTCGAAGCAGACGCCCATGAAGTCGAGGAACATCAGCTCCGCCACCGGCCGCAGCCCGCAGGCGGCGGCGCCGATGGCCGCGCCGATATAGGCGGATTCCGACAGCGGCGTGTCCATCAGCCGGTTGCCATGCTTGGCGTACAGACCCTTGGTGACGCCCAGCACGCCGCCCCAGGCGTCGTCCTCGCCGTGGGCGCCGGTGCCGCCGACGATGTCCTCGCCCATGACGATGACGGTGGGGTCGCGGCGCATCTCCAGGTCCAGGGCCTCGTTGATCGCCTGCTTCATGCTGATCTTGCGGGACATGTGTTTCCTCCGCGCGTTTCGCGTTTATTGGATTGGCTCAGTAGGCGACGTAAACGTCGCGGAGCAGGTCTTCCGGCACCGGCAGCGGGGCGGCCTTGGCGGCGCGCGTAGCGTCCTCGATCAGCGCGTTCACTTCGCGGTCGATGGCCTGCAACTCGTCGCGGCCGATCACCCCGGCCTCGATCACCCGTTCCGACAGGATGGTCAGGCAGTCGCGGGAGGCGCGGATCGCCTCCAACTCGCCCTTGGCGCGATAGGTCTGGGCGTCGCCTTCGAAATGGCCGTAGAAGCGGACCATGTTGCATTCCAGCAGGGCCGGGCCGCCGCCGTCGCGGGCGCGGCGGATGATCTCGCCGGCCGCCTCGTACACCGCGAAGAAGTCGGTGCCGTCCACCGTGACGCCCGGCATGCCGAAGCCGGTGGCGCGGTCGACATAGCTGTCGCAGGACACTGCCCATTCCATCGCGGTGGATTCGGCATAGCCGTTGTTCTCCACCACGAAGACCACCGGCAGGTTCCACACCGCGGCGAGGTTCAGGCTCTCCAGGAAGGTGCCCTGGTTCGACGCGCCGTCGCCGACGAAGGTGATGCCGACGCCGCGGTCGCCGCGCACCTTGGCCGCCAGCGCGGCGCCGCAGATCAGCGGCGCGCCGGCGCCGAGGATGCCGTTGGCGCCCATCATGCCCTTGGACAGGTCGGCGATGTGCATCGACCCGCCCTTGCCGCGGCAGGCGCCGGTGCTGCGGCCGTAGATCTCCGCCATCATCGCGTGGACGTCGACGCCCTTGGCGATGCAGTGGCCGTGGCCGCGGTGGGTGGAGGCGATGCGGTCGTTGTCGTTCAGGTGCATCATGATGCCGGTGGCGCAGGCCTCCTCACCGGCATAGAGGTGGACGAAGCCGGGGATGTCGCCCTTGGCGAAATCGACGTGCAGCCGCTCCTCGAACTCGCGGATCGTCCGCATGGTGCGGTAGGCCTTCAGCAGCTCGTCCTTGCCGAGGGGGAAGGGATTCTGGGCCATGAGGTGTTTTCTCCCTGGATTGTATTTGGAGTTTAGAAAGCGGCCGTGACGGGCACCGGGGTGCCGGTCAGCAGCCGGTTCTGGCCAGCGTGCCGCATCACCGCGGCGACGTTGACCGTGCGGAAGGCGTCGTCCCGGAGCGTCAGGGACAGACGGTCGCGTTCGGAGAAGGACAGTTCGCGTTCGCCATCCAGCGCGATGGAGCCGGCGGCGACTTCCGGCACGAAGGCCACGTCGGCCGGCATGCGGCGCCAGTCGGTGATGCCGACCCGGGCCATCATTCCCGGCGCGATGGGGGCGTGGAGCGTGGTGGTGTTCTTGCGGCAGTCGCCGTCCGGCGACAGGCGAACCATCAGGCCGCCGCTCTCGTCGCGGCCGACGGGTTCCAGCAGGCCGGCGATGGCCGACATGCCGATCACCTCGGGGTCGGCGAAGGTGACGTAGAGTTCGCGGAAATTCTCGGTTCGCCACAGGGCGCGGGCGCCGATGTAGCGCTCCGTCACCAGCGCCACGTCGACCAGCGCCATGTCGGTGACGGCACCGCCGTTGAGCGAGACATCGATGCGCTTGTTGGCGGCGAAGGCGATGTGCGGCGGCACCCGGCCGGTTACCGCCAGCCCGGTGGCGAGCCCGGTGATCGTCGGCTCGCGATGTTCGGGGAAGGCGTTGTTGGTGCCGGTGGAGATGCCGGCGATGGGCACCGTCCCGCATTCCGCCGCCACCGCCCGGTGGGTGCCGTCGCCGCCCAGCACCACCAGGGCCGAGACGCCGGCCCGCCGCATCTCGGCCGTGGCGCTGTGGGTGTCGGCGACGGTGCCGGTGACCGGCATGGAGACGGTGTGGAGGGCGGGGTAGATGTCCTCGCCGCGCGCTCTCGCCCGCATCATGCCGCGTTCGACATGGGCGCGGATGCCGCCATTCTCCGGCATCATCAGGACGTCACGCACCCCGCAGGCATGCAGCGCCGCCAGCACCCGCAGCAGGATGTTCGCCCGGTCGGCGATCTGCAGGCTGGTGGCGTTGGCGACGACCCGGCGGATATCGCGGGCCGAAACCGGATTGGCGACGATGCCGACGACCGGAGCCAAGATTGCGCCTCCCCCTCGTTGCGGCGCGCCGTTGATCGACGCGCGGTTCGAAGGGGTAAGAGCAACCGCTGTGCCAGATGGCCAGTTCAGCGGATTTTCTTGATTATCAACGGTTGGGGTGATGCGCTGGGGTGGGGCGTTGCAACAGGTGTTGCACGGACTGTTGCGCCGCCGGTGCAACAGGTGTGGCGGCTTGCGATAGATCTGGAGCCAACCTGTGGCAACCCGGCATTCCACCCCTGCGCATCGCCCGTCTTGCCAAGCGTTCGCCCGCCGCTTTAGCTTCGTTTGGTCATACCAATGAACGATCCCAATGATCATCGACCGGGGAGGACAACACTCATGACCGTCATCGCCACCACCCAGCCGCGCGCGGCCCTGACCGAGGAGGCTCGGGCCGAGCTGACGGCTCTGCTGGGCGACCGGTTCACCACCTCCCTGCCAGTTCGCGAGCATCACGGCAAGGACGAGTCCTATCACACGCCCTTCCCGCCGGACGGCGTCGCCTTCGCCAATTCGACCGAAGAGGTCAGCGGGATCGTCAAGATCTGCGCGAAGCACAAGCTGCCGATCATCCCCTTCGGCACCGGCACCTCGCTGGAGGGCGGCATCGCGGCGCTGGCCGGCGGCATCACCATCGACCTGTCGGGCATGCAGCAGATCCTGCGCGTCAGCCCGGAGGATCTGGACGTCACCGTCCAGGCCGGCGTGACCCGCAAGCAGCTGAACGAGCATCTGCGCGACACCGGCCTGTTCTTCCCCATCGATCCCGGCGCCAACGCCTCTCTCGGCGGCATGTCGGCGACCAGGGCCAGCGGCACCAACGCCGTCCGCTACGGCACCATGCGCGAGAACGTCCTGGGCCTGACGGTGGTGCTGGCCGACGGCCGCGTCATCAAGACCGGCGGGCGGGCGCGCAAGTCGGCGGCCGGCTATGACCTGACCCGGCTGTTCGTGGGGTCCGAAGGCACGCTCGGCATCATCACCGAGGTGACGCTGAAGCTTTACGGCATTCCGGAAGCCATCTCGTCCGCCGTCTGCGCCTTCCCGACCATCAAGGGCGCGGTCGACACCGTGATCCAGACCATCCAGGTCGGCGTGCCCGTCGCCCGCATCGAGTTGCTGGACGAGGTGCAGATCGACGCGGTCAACAAATACTCCAAGCTCGACTACGCCGTGGCGCCCACCCTGTTCTTCGAATTCCACGGCACCGAGGCCGGGGTGAAGGAGCAGGCGGAGATGGTGGCCGCCATCGCCGCCGAGCATGGCGGCCTGGAGTTCGCCTGGGCCACCCGGCCGGAGGACCGGTCCAAGCTGTGGCAGGCCCGGCACGATGCCTATTACGCGGCGCTGGCCCTGCGTCCGGGATCGAAGGGCTGGCCGACCGACGTCTGCGTGCCGATCTCGCGGCTTGCCGACTGCATCCTGGAGACCAAGCAGGATTTGGCCGAGTCCAACATGCTGGCCCCGATGGTCGGCCATGTCGGCGACGGCAACTTCCACCTCGTCTATGTCCTCGACCCGGAGAATCCGGCCGAGTTGGCCGAGGCCCAGCGCCTTGCCGACAAGATGGTGACGCGCGCGCTGGAGATGGGCGGCACCTGCACCGGCGAACATGGCATCGGCTACGGCAAGATGGCGTTCCTGGAACAGGAGACCGGCGAAGCGTTCAACGTCATGGGCGACCTGAAGCGCGCCTTCGACCCGGACAACCTGCTGAATCCGGGCAAGGTGGTGCGGGTCTGATCACAAGCAAGTCTTCGAGTGCCTATGAAATACGCCCTACCTCTTAAGGGCTAGCCTGTTCTTGTCGGGTGGTTGTTATCGCTTCTACTATTGGGATCGCCGATTACCGGCGCGGCGCGACCATCCCGTTGCGCCGCCCAATGTGGAGCCCGGTCATGAAGTTCGCCGCACTCGCTTTTGGCATCCTGTCGCTCGGCCTGCTGTCCGCAGGGGCGCCCGCCCTGGCGGACGACAACGCGAAATGGATCGCCCAGTGCATGAAGGACAACGCCGACGCCAAGGTCCCGGAATCCGTCGTGAACAAATACTGCGTCTGTATGAACGACAAGATGGACAACAACGAGACGCGCACCATCACCCAGTGGGAAAAGGCCAATCCCGAAGCCCGCAAGGCTTGCGAGAAGGTTGCCGGCTGGGAGTGAGCGCCGAGCCGGTGGAGCAGATCCATACAGCAAGAAGGCCCGGTTCCGCTTGGGATCGGGCCTTCGCATTTCCTATCTACAGCCTGCTGGCTGCCGACGAGACCTGTTCGTCGATTATCCAGCCGAGCAAGGGATGCGCTGCTTTGACGGGTTTCATCCCCAGTTCTTTCGGATTGGGTTGCCGATCCGGCATTTACCGGGTTTGACTGGCGTGCAGGATATTGATTTCAACACGATTGGTATCGTAGATTTTTTTCGAGGCGCTCAGGTTTATTGCAAACTCTCCAACTATAATCGTTTGTTCCTTGCTGGTGTCTGCGACTTCGATCACGCCGTTTCCAACAATGATATTGATGAATTGATAGTCTTTTAGAAGGCCGTGTTTCGTCCAAAACCAGAAGTCGATCCCAATATTCTTTACCGTCAAAAGATGAACCTTGTCGTATTCGATCAAATCCGGGGGGGTATCGAACTTGACAAATGCGCTTCGGGCTGGATGGATTATGCCTGATGCGGGCGTGTATAGCTCCTTTGGAGACACAGCTGCGCGTTTGATGAGTTTGGTGAAATCGTACGAGATTTCCCGATCGAATTCATTGTTTATGGTGAACGAGTAAGCATACCCAACGATGATTGGCTTGGAGACTGGTTCGGTCACATCGAATGAATTGTAGGGAGCGGGTGAGTAAGTGACCATTTTATATTATCTCTTATCAGCTTCTGATAAATCCATCATGTGGTTTTAGGTATGGGGATATCCATGAACAAATTGATTCAAATAAAGTAAAAAATCGAAAATAGTATACATGCATATGAATGATTTTATTCAATTCTGAAAATGCACCCGGATCGGCGAAATGGCCGCCCGAATCGTTTGCGGGCGGAAACAACACCTGCGCTTCGATTGCGATACGTCGTGTGGACCGTGGCAGCGGCATTTCTGCCGCCGCACAATCCTCACCGGAACTTCGGCCGCCGCCCCGCCTTCAGCGCCTGCACCGCCTGGTCCAGCGTCTGGAGGAACTGCGACTTGTCGCGCTGGCTCATCGGCGCGTTGCCGCCGCTGACCACGCCCATGTCGCGCAAATCCTGCATCAGCGCGCGGGTGGCGAGCGCCGAGCCGACGCTGTCCGGTGTGAAGGGGCGCCCGGTCGGGCCGATCACCACCGCGTTCCGCTTCACGCAGCGGTCGGCCAGCTGGATGTCGGCGGTCACCACGATGTCGGTCGGGCCGGCCTGTTCGGCGATCCAGTTGTCGGCGGCGTCGAAGCCGTCACTGACCACCACCAGTTCGGCCATGCACTCCGTCGGCAGGCGGAGCGGCGCGTTGGCGACCAGCCACACTTTGCAGCCGGTTCGACCGGCAACCTTGTAGACCTCGGCCTTGACCGGGCAGGCGTCGGCATCGACGTAGATTTCGACCTTGGGGCTGACCAATCCTTTTCCTCCGGATACCGCCCGATCTCCGCGGATCGGCTCAACAAGGTTTCATGCAAGGCCCTTATGCGCTAAAACCGGACCCTAGCGACAGGGTGCCGTGGAACCGGAAGGCAGGGGCGGCGCCAATTCTCACATCTTTTCGGAAGGTCGGAGCGGCGCATGGCGTCCTACCAGTATGTCTATGTCATGAAGGGCCTGAGCAAGGTCTATCCTGGCGGCAAGAAGGTTCTCGACAACATCTGGCTGTCGTTCCTGCCGGGTGTGAAGATCGGCGTGCTCGGCGTCAACGGCGCCGGTAAGTCGACCCTGATGAAGATCATGGCCGGTCTGGACAAGGACTACTCCGGCGAGGCCTGGGCGGCCGAGGGCGCCAAGGTCGGCTACCTCTCGCAGGAGCCGCAGCTGGACCCGACCAAGAACGTCCAGGAAAACGTCATGGAGGCGCTGAAGGAGACGAAGGCGCTGCTCGACCGCTTCAACGAAGTGTCGAACCTGATGGCCGATCCCGACGCCGATTTCGACGCGCTGCTGGCCGAACAGGGCGAGCTGCAGGAGAAGATCGACGCGGCGGACGCCTGGGATATCGACCGCACGGTCGAGATCGCCATGGACGCTCTGCGCTGCCCGCCGGGCGACGCCGACGTGACCAAGCTGTCGGGCGGTGAGCGGCGGCGCGTCGCGCTCTGCAAGCTGCTGTTGGAAAAGCCCGACCTGCTGCTGCTCGACGAGCCGACCAACCACCTCGACGCCGAATCGGTCGCCTGGCTGCAGAAGCACCTGGAGGACTACAAGGGCACCGTCGTCCTGGTCACCCACGACCGCTATTTCCTGGACAGCGTCACCGGCTGGATCCTCGAACTCGACCGCGGGTCGGGCATTCCGTGGGAAGGCAACTATTCGTCCTGGCTGGAGCAGAAGCAGAAGCGCCTGGAACAGGAAGGCCGCCAGGAGGAAGCCCGCCAGAAGCAGCTGGCGACCGAACTGGAATGGATTCGCCAGAGCCCGCGCGCCCGTCAGGCCAAGAGCAAGGCGCGTATCACCGCCTACGAGACGCTGCTGGCCGAAAGCGCCAAGGAGCAGGGCGGCGAGACGCGGATCGTCATTCCGGTGCCGCCGCGGCTCGGCAACGTCGTCATCGAGGCGGAGAACATCTCCAAGGGCTTCGGCGACCGCCTGCTGATCGACGGCCTGTCCTTCCGCCTGCCGCCGGGCGGCATCGTCGGCGTCATCGGCCCGAACGGCGCCGGCAAGACCACGCTGTTCCGCATGATCACCGGGCAGGATGGGCCGGATGCCGGCACCTTCCGCGTCGGCGACACGGTGAAGCTGGGCTATGTCGATCAGAGCCGCGACAGCCTCGACGCCAAGAAGACGGTGTGGGAGGAGATCTCCGACGGGCTGGATCTGGTGGAACTGGGCAAGAAGACCATGCCCAGCCGCGCCTATGTCTCCAGCTTCAACTTCCGCGGTCCCGACCAGCAGAAGAAGGTCGGCCAGCTGTCGGGCGGTGAGCGCAACCGCGTCCACCTCGCCAAGATGCTGAAGTCCGGCGCCAACGTCCTGCTGCTCGACGAACCGACCAACGACCTGGACGTCGATACGCTGCGGGCGCTGGAAGACGCGCTGCAGAGCTTCGCCGGCTGCGCCGTGGTCATCAGCCACGATCGCTGGTTCCTCGACCGCATCGCCACCCACATCCTGGCCTTCGAGGGCGAAAGCCACGTCGAATGGTTCGAAGGCAACTTCCAGGACTACGAGGCCGACAAGAAGCGCCGCCTGGGTGCCGACGCCGACCAGCCGCACCGCATCAAGTACAAGCCGCTGGTGCGCGGCTAACGGATAGAGGGGCTTCCCTCCCGAGCGGAAAAGGGGCCGCCGGTCTGACCGACCGGTGGCCCCTTTTCATTGGCGCGGTCAGTTGCCGCGCTTGACCGACAGCGGCGTCCCAACTTCGCCGGGATAGACGGCCAGCAGCCGAACTGGCTCGCTGCCTTCATTGATGCCTTCATGCCAGTCGGTGCGCTCCATATACGCGTCACCTTCCTTGTAGACCGTGCTTTCGCCGGCTTCGCCCCGGATCGTCAGCGTGCCGCCCAGAATGTAGACGAACAGCGGGATCTGATGGGTATGCACGCCGGTGCGCGCACCGGGCGGTATCTCGGTGATGCGCGCGGTGACCTGGGGCGTACCCTTCGGATAGACGATGGGCGTGCCGTTGGAGTTGGTCTCCGTCTGCAGCAGCGGGGTGGATCGCGGGACCGGTGTGGCGGCGGGTTGGCTGGAAGTGGTCTGCGCCTGTGCGGATGACAGCAGGCATGAACCAGCCAGACCCCCCGCGAGCAAGCCGGCGAGCAGGCCGGCCACCGGAGGGCGGCGGGGGTGGACGGGGGACCGAGACATGATGGGCAAACTCTCCGGTAGCGGAAACGGAATCGCAGAGTGCGATCTGCTACCGATACACGATAGAGATGTTCATCCAGTCGTTAACTGCGCAATTGGTCGCATGAATGGAGATGACGCAACCAATGCGCGTTTGTCCCTCCTCCACCCTGCCGCCGATGTCCGGCCAGTCAGCGCGTCACATCGTCTGTCCGGTCGGTGCGGCGGTCGGTGGTCTTGTCGTCCCGCGTGTCCTCGATCTCCACCTCGGTGCGGCGCACGGTGTCGCGCACGCTCTGGGCGCGTTCCTCGACATCCTTGCGGACCACGACCGTCTCGCGGACATGGGCGGTCTTGCTGACCACCGCTTCCTCGTCGGTCTCCGTCACCTCGATGGTGCGCTCGCGGAAGGCGTCGGCCGGCACGTCGGCGCTGCCCTCCGCCATGCCGCCGGGGCGGCGTTCGACGGTGACGGTCTCGTCGCGCAGGCGCACCTGCTCCTCGACGGGCGTCTCGACGACATAGCTGCGGACGCGGACGCCGCCGCGCTCGACGCTGCGCTTGCCGATGTTGACCTGTTCCTCGACGACTGGGATCTGCTCTTCCCGTTCGGAGCTGCCGCTGCGGGTGCTGTCGGCGTTGACGTCGCGCATGGCGGCGGCGGCTCCGGTCAAGCCGGCGCCGGTACCCGTACCCGTGGTGTCGACGGGGGTGCGGCCGGGCGAATAGCGCAGCCGTTCCTCCTCGGCCGTGCTGTCGTCGTAATAGTCTGCGCTCTCGTCGAAGCCGGTCCAGCCGGAGTTGCGATAGGCGGTGCCGCGTTCCTCGACATCCACCACGTTGCCGCGCTCCAGCACCTCCATGGCGCGGTCGACATCATCCTCGTCCAACTGCAGCTTCAACAGCGAGCCGCCGCGGCGCACACCTTCGGCGTAGACCTGCGCGTCCTGATTGGGGACGCCCCAGCCCGACAGGCGGGTGAGGATGCCGCCGGCCGTCGTGCCGGTGGTCGCACCCATCCCGGCGCCCATCCCGGCGCCCATCCCGGCCCCGGCCCCGGCTCCCAGCCCGGTGCCCATGCTGCTGCCGGGCACGGTGTTGGGCGACGCGACATAGCCGGTGGACAGGTCGGTACGGGCCATGCCGCCGGCGGCGCCGACCGACGAATCGCCGGTGGTGGTGCCGAGCCCGGTGGTGTCGCTGCCGCTCCATCCGCCGCCGGTCAGGTCGGAATGGGACAGGATTTCGATGGCGCTGGTTTCGAATCCGGTGGCCTGCAGGTCGCGGGATGCGGTCTCGGCGTCGGATCGGTGGTCGTAGAGGGCGACGATGGTTTTGGTCATCGGCTTTACTCCTCGGACGAAATCGGGGGACGAATTCGGTTTGGGGGAGGGCGGGGCTGTAACGCGCTCCACCACCGCCTCTTGGGAACGCAGCGTGACCGGCTGCTCGACGTCGATGGTCCGCCGGCTCTTGCGGATGTGCAGCTCTTCGCGCAGCACCAGCCGCCGTTCCACCACCAGAACCTCCTCGACCAGCGGGATCACGGTAACGTCGCCCTCCTGGCGGATGCCGGGATGGGCGTCGATCTCGCGGTCGATCGGGATGCGGGTGACAGTGGCCTCTTCCTGCTCCAGCGCTTCGCGGACCAGTTCCTCCCGTTCGGAAACACGGGTGGTCACCCGGACACGGCTTCGCTCAACCCGCTGCTTGTCGACGGTCATCGACTCGTCGTGCAGGGGAATGACCGCATCGCCGCTGTCGGGGGACGGTTCTTTCTCGGCTGTCATGGCGGCTGGCGCCGCCGGTCAGCGGAACAGGAGGTAGAGGACGATCGCGACCACGATCAGACCGAGGATGATCCACATCCAGTTCATCCCGGCGCTTCCTGCTCCGGTCACGGTGTCATACACACCAACTTTCCTGGGCTTCTGTTCGTCTGCCATGGGAGCCTCCTTGCGGGGATGGACCGGCGGGTTGCGCCCCCATCCGGCATGCTCCATTCAAACAGAAGGGCCCCTGGATCGTTCCCCCTGATCGTTCCGAGGATTCAACGATCCTTACTTTTCAAACGATCAAGGGCGGATGCATCGAACCGCCAGCTCAGCCGGCCATCCGCTGATGCTCCAGGAAGGCGGTCTTCAGCAGCGCCTTCAGGTCGTCGCCATACTGGTGGAAGCGGACGGACAGCTGGCCGCGTTCCTCGTCGCGGTGCAGCACCACGAGGTTGGCGACGGCTGCCACCTCCTGCCGGTCGGCCAGCACCACGCGGGCCTGGAAGGTCTGGCCGCGCTGATAGGGCTGGTTGACCGCCAGCAGGCACAGGCCCCCCACCGACCAGTTCCGAGCGGGGAAGCTGCCATGTTCGGTGTGGACGACCATGCCCGGGCGCACGAAGCGCTTCTGGCGCCGCCGCTCCTCCGGCGGGGGCGGAGGAAAGGGGCTGGAGGCGCTGGGCATGTCGATGCCCGACCGGTCCGTCAGCGCATTGTTGAAATTCGCTCCGCGGACGACCGCCGGCCCCATGGTGGAGTCGCGCAGGTCGGCGTCGGAGAAGTCGGCGCCCTCGAAATTGGCTGGCCAGTCGCGGCCGCCGGCCAGAGGCACCGGCCGGGCATCCACCCCGTTCATCAGCGTGTGCGCCAGATAGGCGCGGCGCAGGGTGGCCCCGCGCAGCACGGCCTCGCGCAGGTCGGCCTCGTCCAGGTCGATGTAGGACAGCTCCGCCATTTCCAGGCTCGCCTTGGTCAGGCGGGCGCCGGGCAGGCGGCAGCGGCGCAGCCGGGCGGCCGCCAGCGTGCGGCCATGCAGGTCCGCCCCGGCCACCGACACGAGGTCGAGGTCGAGTCGCGCCCCGTCGGTCCCGCCGCTGTCGACCCAGCGTTCATGCCGCTCCACCAGTTCCAGGAACTCGGCGATCGGCATCGCGGTGTAGTTGGGCTGGACGATGGCGTCGGGCGGCAGGGCGAAGGGGATGTAGGTGCGGGTCAGGGTGGCGTGGTCCATCACCGTGTTGCCGAACACCGCCCCATCGAGGTTGGCCCCGCAGAAATCGGTGCCCATCAGCACGGCCGACGTCAGCTCCGCCCCGGTCAGGTCGGCATCGTTCAGGTCGGCGCCGGTCAGGTCGCAGCCGCTGAAATTGGCGCCGGCCAGGATCGAGCGCTCCATCTTGGCTTCGGTCAGCCGGGTGGTGCCGGTGCCGCGGGTCGTCCGGTTGCCGTCCGTGCCGCCGCTGTCGACCAGTTCACCGGCGCGGAAATCGGCACCGCGCAGGTTGGCGTCGGTCAGCTGGGCGCGGTGCAGGTTGGCCCCGCGCAGATCGGCGCCGGTCACGATGGCGCCCGACAGGTTGACCGCCTCCATGTCCGCGCCGAACAGGTCGGCCTGCGACAGGTTGGCCTTCACCATGCGGGTGTTAGTGAGGTTAGCCCCGGCCAGCTTGGCCCCGGCCAGCGACACGCGCTCCAGGTTCAGCCGCGACAGGTCGCGGAAGCTGAGGTCAGCGCGGCGGCCGCTGGACGGCCGCTTCAGCCACGCCTGATGCGCCTGGATGATCGTCCGGAGTTCGTCGACCTCTTTGGGATCGCGTTCGGCCATGGCGTGGGTTCCCGGATCCACCGTATGACGAAAGACAGGAGCGTCGGCGCAACGATAGCCCGTTCGGACAGGCGCGTCACGGTTTCTCGACGGTGTGCCAACCGTTGCCGGGCGGAACCGGGGCCCGGAACGGAAAAGGCCGCCTCCCACCGGGGAAGACGGCCTTGGTCGATTGAGTTGAGTCGCCGTTGGGCGGTTCAGCCGGCGCGGCCGACCTTCTGGCGCAGGGCCTGGATCAGGCCGTCGATGCGTCCGCCGTTCTGCTCGACGACGGAGGCGAACTCCTGCCGCTGGGTCACGCCCATGCTGACATTCTCCACCACCACGTCGATGATCTTGAAATCGGCACCGGCCTTGCGGACGCGCCAGCTGACATTCACCGGCGGACCGTTGGGGCGGACGATCTGCGTCGTCACCATGGTATCCGCTTCACCGGCCGGGGAGGTTCCGGTGATCTTGAAGGTCTCGCCCGAATATTCGACGAAACGCTCGGCATAGGTGTTAACGATCAGCTGTTCGAACAGCTTCTGGTATTCGGCCCGCTGCGCCTCGTTGGCGCTGTTCCAGTAGCGGCCCAGCACCCAGCGGCCGATATACGGCACGTCGAAGCCGGCGTACAGGAGCGTGCGGAAGCGCTGGATCGCCTGATCGCGCGACAGGCTCTTGTCCGAGAAGGTTGCGATGGCGTCGTTCCCCAGTTTCTGGATGAACGCGCTGGCTCCCTGGTCCGCGCCTTGCGCAGCGGCGGGGGAGATGAGGGTGTGCCCGGCCCAACCGCTCACCGCGAGCAGGGCAGCGCACGCGACAAACTTGCGGCGTGTCAGCATGGTAGGGCGAAAGGTGGCGGTTGCCGCGGCATTGTCAACGGTCATGTGGCCTTTGGGGGTCCTGTGACCTCGGGGATCCGAAATCCATAGGCGTCCGGCCGGCATGCCGGCGCGCGTCCCGGTCGGGGAAAGGCGCCGGCAGGCGGAAGAAGCCATGCGGTCGGGATCAGGGCTTCGGCGGGGTGGAATAGTCCGGGAACTCCGGCGCGGCCGACGCCTTGTTGTTGGCGATCGCCGCACGGCGCTGCTGCTGGTACAGGCTGCGCGCGGTGGCGTAGAAGTCCAGCGAGTTGCGGCGCAGGTCGTCGACCTCCTTGAGAATCTGCGACCGGCGGTCGATGGCGCTGACGACGGCGCGGCCAACCAGCATGCCCTTGTGATCGGTGCCGTAGGCCCAGATGCGAACCGGATCGCCGACGCTGTCGACGGCATAGCCGGCGGTATCGCGCAGGTTCGACGGGCCCAGCAGCGGCAGCACGATGTACGGACCGTCACCCACGCCCCACACCGCCAGCGTCTGGCCGAAATCCTCCGGCGCATGCGGGATGCCGGCCTGGGTGGCGACGTCGGCGATACCGCCCACGCCAAGGATGGTGTTGGTCAGGAAGCGCCCGGTGGCGTTGGACGCCCCCTCCACATTGCCCTGCAGCAGGTTGTTGGCGATGTAGAGCGGCGACATCAGGTTGTCGATGAAGTTGTGGATCGCATCGCGCACCGGATCGGGCACGACGCCGACGTAAACCTCCGCCGCCGGACGGATCACCAGAATGTCCGCCGCCTCGTTGGCGGCAAAGACGAAGCGATTGGGGAGTTCCAGCGGATCGTTGACCTGATAGGCGGCCTCCGTTGCGCCCGAGTCGCCCGGGTTGGTCGCGCAGGCCGTTGCCGTCAGGGCGAATGCCACGACGGTGGCCGTACGGAGGAGGGAGCGGGAAAGGCTGGCCAGCTTCATGTGCGACGGCTCTTTATCAGTGGGCTCGACTCGGTGCGGGTCGCCGCATGTCCTGTCCACAACCGAAGACTCCGATGGCGGACGTCCTCAACCTTGGCAAGGTGGCTACGCGGTCGGGAGGAAGATTGGGCGAGATATCGCAGAATTTCCACCGTTTCATGACCTAACACAGGCTTTGCGGTTTGACCAGCACGGGCCGTCGCGGCCTGCGCGGCGGCTCGGCGATTGTGACGGCTTTGCCGCAGAACCGCCGAAGAGCTTGTGCGACGCCGCTTTCGACCTTGGGCCGGGCCGCGGGAAAGGCCGCGGGGCGCCGCTGTGACAGGGTCGATGGCGGCGATCCGCGAAAAGCGGTTTACGACGCATAAAGATATCTTTATATCTGTATTCGGGCTGTCCGGGCATGGTGCGCCGGCCGGCCGCACCCCGCTCTGGCCCGAATCGGACGTGAGGCGATGGACGATCTGCTGGCGACGCTGAAGGCGGCGGCCGAAACCACGCGGTTGAGGTTGCTGGCGCTTTGCGCGCATGGCGAGTTGACGGTGACCGAACTGACCCAGATCCTGGGCCAGAGCCAGCCGCGCGTCTCGCGCCACCTGAAGCTTCTGTGCGATGCCGGGCTGCTCGACCGCTTCCGCGAAGGGACCTTCGCCTTCTACCGCCTTGCGGAGAAGGGAAAGTCTGCCGAGCTGGCGCGCGTGCTGGTCGACGCCATCCCCGACGAGGATCCGACCCTGACGCTGGATCTGGAGCGGCTGGAGGCGATCAAGCGCGCGCGGTCGGAAACCGCCGCCGCCTATTTCCGTGAGAATGCCGCGCGCTGGCACGAGATCCGCTCCCTTCACGTTGCGGAAGGCGAGGTCGAGGCCGCTCTGCTGCGCCTGGTCCCGGAAGAAGGGGTGGAGGAACTGCTGGACATCGGCACCGGCACCGGACGGATGCTGGAGGTGCTGGCCGGGCGCGTCCACCGTGCGATCGGGGTAGACCAGTCGCGCGAGATGCTGGCCGTCGCCCGCAACCGGCTGGAGGAGGCGGGGTTGCGCCACTGCCATGTCCGGCAGGCGGACATGTACCAGCTGCCGTTTCCCTCCGGCTCCTTCGACGCCGCGGTGATCCATCAGGTGCTGCACTATACCGAATCGCCGGCCGGCGTGCTGGCGGAGGCGGCGCGGGTGCTGCGCCCCGGCGGGCTGTTGCTGGTCGTCGATTTCGCCCCCCATCATCTGGAAGCCCTGCGCGAGGAGCATGCGCACCGCCGCCTGGGCTTCGCGGACGCCGAGGTCGCCGGCTGGTGCCGCCAGTCCGGCCTGGATTGCGGCCCGGTGGTGCATCTGCCGGGTGATCCGCTTACCGTTTCCATCTGGCCGGCCACCCGCTTTGCGGCCGGCGTTCAAATTCCTTCCCCGCAAAACCAATCCCCGAAGCCCGCCCACTCGCTCAGCGGAGTCCCGTCATGACCGCGCCCACCTCTGCGCAGCCCTCCATCAGCTTCGAGTTCTTCCCGCCCAAGTCGGAGAAGATGGAACAGAGCCTGTGGCAGTCGATCCGGCGGCTGGCCCCGCTTTCGCCCGATTTCGTGTCGGTGACCTACGGCGCCGGCGGATCGACGCGCGAGCGCACCCACGCCACCGTCTGCCGCATCCAGGCGGAGACCGGCATCCCGGCAGCCGCCCACTTCACCTGCGTCGGTGCCACCCGCGACGAGATCGACGCGATTGCCCGCACCTATTGGGACGCCGGCATCCGCCATCTCGTGGCCCTGCGTGGCGACCCGCCGGAGACCGCCGGCGGCGTCGGTGGCCGCTATGAGCCGTATCCCGGCGGCTATGCCTATGCCGCCGATCTGGTGGCGGGAATGAAGCGCATCGCCGACTTCGAGATCTCGGTCGCGGCCTATCCGGAAGCCCATCCGGAAGCGCCGAGCGCCCAGTTCGACCTGGACAACCTGAAGCGCAAGGTCGATGCCGGCGCCACCCGCGCCATCACCCAGTTCTTCTTCGACAACGACGTGTATTTCCGCTTCCTCGACCGCTGCGCCGCGGCCGGCATCCATGTGCCGATCGTTCCCGGCATCCTGCCGATCACCAACTTCGCCCGCGCGGTGGAGTTCGCCGGCAAATGCGGCGCCTCGATGCCGGCGAAGCTGGCCGAGACCTTCGAGGGCCTGGACGACGACCCCGAGACCCGCCAACTGGTCGCCGCGACCGTGGCCGCCGAACAGTGCCAGGAGCTGCAGGCGCGGGGGGTGCACGATTTCCACTTCTACACCCTGAACCGGTCGGACCTGACCATCGCCATCTGCCGCATGCTTGGCGTGAAGGCGAAGGCCGCTGCTGCGGTCGCGCCGGTGGCGGGGTAGGGCGCCGGACGCCGCCCTGTGTTAAGCTGAGGCGGCGGAACTGGGCAGCTGAACGGGGCGCGGGAGGGCAATGCCATGGACAGCCGGATCGGGTACGACACCGACTTCTACGCCTGGACCCAGGAACAGGCGCGGTTGCTGCGTGAAGCGGCAACCGAGCGCTCCAACTCGCCCATCGACTGGGAGCACATCGCCGAGGAACTCGACATCATGGGCGGGCAGGTCAAGGACGCGATCCGCAGCCATCTGGCCACGGTGATCGAGCATCTTCTGAAGCTGGAATACTCGCCCGATCCCTATCCGCGCCGGAAATGGCGGATCTCCGTGACCAAGGCCCGCCGCCATTTGGAGGACAAGCTGGAGGAGCATCCGAGCCTGCAGCGCTGGCCGGCCGAGATCCTGGGAAAGGCGTGGCTGGACGGCCGCGACGACGCCTGCCAGGACGACAGCATCGCCATCGACGCGCTGCCGAAGGACTGCCCCTATGCTCTGGAGGATCTGCGCGATCCGGACTGGTGGCCGGTGAACCGGCATGGGCTGGAGGGCTAAGGTATTTAGCGTGGTGCCTAGTAATATTCAAAACCACCTTTGTTTGTTCTTCATAAAGATATGAGGGTTGCGATGAGTGATCATGCTGCTGGAGCCTCAAAGGCGATCTTGAAAACTATTAATGAGTTGGTTGAGCGTGGATTTGTGAAGAATGAAGATATACCAAACGGTGTTCCTTCGGAAAAACGAGAGGCGGTCTACGAGCTTCTTCTCAGGCTTGTTTTGGAGGTTGATAGAAAGTCAACATATTATGGTGTGAAGAAGGGGCTTCTGCTGGCGTTATCTATGTATGAAGACGGATGTTTTTATAAGAGAGGGGGAGTGGTTAAGGTGAGGCGCGCCTTCTGCAAGCAGGAAATTCCATTCAGGAAAGTTAGGGGAGGGGTGAAATTGCAAGATCATAGAAAGAGGGATTTTTTCAGAATAAATATCGAGAGGATTTTGGTTGAAAGATAAGTCCATCATAGGTTTGTTTGGTAATATAGAGCATTGAAAGAGAACTCATGCCCCACATCCTCGACACCCTGCGTGACCGTGTTCTGCTTTGCGACGGCGGGTTCGGCAGCCGCATCCAGGCGCTCGACCTCGACGTCGAGAAGGATTACTGGGGGCACGAGAACTGCACCGACATCCTGCCCCTGTCGCGCCCCGACATCGTCCGCGACATCCACCGCGGCTATTTCGAAGCCGGCGCCGATATGGTGGAGACCGACACCTTCGGCGCCTCGCCGGTGACGCTGGGCGAGTTCGGCATCTCCGAAAAGGCCTTCGAGATCAACCAGCGCGCCGTCGAACTGGCGCGCGAGGCGGCCGAAAGCTTCAGGGACGGCCAGCCGCGCTTCGTCATCGGCTCCATCGGGCCGGGAACCAAGCTGCCCAGCCTGGGCCACATCGCCTATCAGCCGGCGGAGGACAGCTTCTATGTCCAGGCCGCGGGCCTGATCGCCGGCGGGGCCGACGCCATCCTGGTGGAGACCTGCCAGGACCCGCTGCAGATCAAGGCCGCCGTCAACGGCATCAAGCGCGCGCGGGCCGAGGCCAACAGCGACACCCCCGTCTTCGTCCAGGTCACCGTTGAGACCACCGGCACGCTGCTGGTCGGCACCGACATTGCCGCCGCCGCCACCGTCATCCAGGCGCTGGACGTGCCGCTGATGGGCCTGAACTGCGCCACCGGCCCGCTGGAGATGAGCGAGCATGTGCGCTGGCTGTCGCAGAACTGGCCGGGCCTGATCTCGGTCCAGCCCAATGCCGGCCTGCCGGAACTGGTGGACGGCAAGACGCACTACCCCTTGCTTGCCAATGACTTCGCCCATTGGCTGGAGCGTTTCGTGTCGGAGGACGGGGTCAACCTCGTCGGCGGCTGCTGCGGCACCAACGTGCCCCACATCGCCGCGGCGAACCAGATGCTGCGCAAGCTGGCGCCCGCCGGCTCGCACCGCCCGGCGCCGAAGGGACGCACCGTCCATTGGGTGCCGGCGGTGGCCTCGCTCTACTCCCAGGTCACGCTGCGCCAGGAGAACGCCTTCTTCGCCATCGGCGAGCGCTGCAACGCCAATGGCTCCAAGAAGTGGCGCGAGTTGCAGGAGAAGAACGACTGGGACGGCTGCGTCGAGATGGCGCGCGAGCAGGTGAAGGAAGGCAGCCACTCGCTGGACGTCTGCACCGCCTTCGTCGGCCGTGACGAGGTGGCGGAGATGAACGCCGTCATCTCCCGCTTCGCCGGCTCCGTCACTGCCCCGCTGGTGATCGATTCCACCGAGTACAAGGTGCTGGAACAGGCGCTGGCGCTCTATGGCGGCAAGGCGATCCTCAACTCCATCAACTTCGAGGATGGCGAGGAGCCGGCGCGCAAGCGTCTTGAGTTGGCCAAGAAGTTCGGCGCCGCCGTCATCGCGCTGACCATCGATGAAGAGGGCATGGCGAAGACGCCCGACCGCAAGCTTGCCATCGCCAAGCGGCTCTACGATCTGGCGGTGAACGAGTACGGCCTTGCCCCGTCCGACCTGCTGTTCGATCCGCTGACCTTCACCATCGCCACCGGCAACGAGGACGACCGCAAGCTCGCCATCTGGACGCTGGAGGGCATCGAGGCCATCGCCCGCGAGATGCCCGGCTGCCAGATCATCCTGGGCCTGTCCAACGTCTCCTTCGGCCTGAACGCCGCGGCGCGCCATGTGCTGAACTCGGTCTTCCTCGACCATGCGGTGAAGAAGGGGATGACGGGCGCCATCGTCCATGTCTCCAAGATCCTGCCGCTGCACCAGATCCCCGAGAAGGAGGTCAAGACCGCCGAGGATCTGATCTTCGACCGCCGCGCGGAGGGTTACGACCCGCTCCAGGCCTTCATCGCGCTGTTCGAAGGCCGCAAGGCCGCCGACGCCAAGAAGAAGGCCCGCGCCGAAAATGTGGAAGACCGGCTGAAGGAGCGCATCGTCGACGGCGACCGCACCGGCCTGGAGGACGACCTCGCCGAGGCGATGAAGACCCACCCGCCGCTGGAGATCATCAACACCTATCTGCTCGACGGCATGAAGGTGGTGGGCGAGCTGTTCGGCGCCGGCAAGATGCAGCTTCCCTTCGTGCTGCAGTCGGCGGAGACGATGAAGGCCGCCGTGGCGTGGCTGGAGCCGCATATGGAGAAGATCGAGGGGCAGCAGAAGGGCACGCTGGTCCTCGCCACCGTGAAGGGCGACGTCCACGACATCGGCAAGAACCTCGTCGACATCATCCTGACCAACAACGGCTACAAGGTCATCAATCTCGGCATCAAGCAGCCGGTGACCGCCATCATCCAGGCCGCCAAGGAGCACAAGGCCGACGCCGTCGGCATGTCCGGCCTGCTGGTGAAGTCCACCGTGGTGATGCGCGAGAACCTGGAGGAGATGACCCGCGAGGGGTTGGAGGTGCCGGTCCTGCTCGGCGGCGCCGCGCTGACCCGCGCCTATGTCGAGGGCGACTGCGTGGCGTCCTACGGCTCCGGCCGCGTGGCCTATGCCGGCGATGCCTTCGATGGGCTGACCCTGATGGACAAGGTGGTGGAGGGCAGCTTCGACCAGCAGCTCGCCATCCAGCAGGCCAAGCGCGCCGGCAAGGCGACCAACCGCCGCCGTGTGCTGGGGCAGGCCACCAGCGCCGCCACCGGCCCGGTCGACAAGGACGCCGTCCGCGCCCGCCGCCACCGGCTGGCCGAGGGCGTGCCGGTGCCGACCCCGCCCTTCTGGGGGCCGAAGCTGATCGATCATGTGCCGCTGAAGACGCTGGTCACCTACCTGAACGAGCGGATGCTCTACCAGCTGCAATGGGGCTACCGGAAGGACGGCAAGTCCTTCGAGGAGTTCAAGGAGTGGGCGAAGAAGGAGCTGCGGCCGGTGCTCGACCGCATCCTCCAGATCGCGGCGAAGGAGGAAATCCTGCGCCCGACCGCCGTCTACGGCTATTGGAAGGCGGCGGCCGACGGCAACGACGTGATCCTGTTCGAAGAGGACGGCACCACCGAGGCCGCCCGCTTCACCATGCCCCGCCAGGGCAAGGAGGATGGCGAGTGCATCGCCGACTTCCTGCGCGACGTGACCGACCCGGAGCGTGACGTGCTCGGCCTCCAGGTCGTCACCATGGGGCAGCACTGTGCCGAGGTGGCGCGCGAGTGGTTCGCGGAGAACCGTTACCAGGACTATCTCTACCTGCACGGCCTGTCGGTGGAGATGACCGAGGCGATGGCGGAGTATGTCCATGCCCGCATCCGGGCCGAGCTGGGTTACGGCGCCGAGGACAGCCGCGACAAGGAGAAGCTGTTGCAGCAGTCCTACCGCGGCAGCCGCTACAGCTTCGGCTATCCGGCCTGCCCGAACCTGAAGGACCAGGAACAGCTGCTGAAGCTGCTGGACGCCGGCCGCATCGGCATCGAGATGTCGGACGAGGACCAGCTGCATCCGGAGCAGAGCACCTCGGCCATCGTCCTGCACCACCCGCGGGCCAAGTACTTCTCGGTGTGATTTGATCCTCCGCCGTCCGTTCCGTGTTAGAATGGGCGGCGGAGGAGTCCCATGTCTGTGGTCGACGCACGGAACGACGAAAAGCTGCAACTCCTGCTGGACCGGATCGTCCCGGCCCTGGAGCCGGAGGCCGTCTACCTGTTCGGCAGCCGGGCGCGCGGCGACTTCGACGAGGACAGCGATTACGACCTGCTGGTGATCGTCCCGGACGATGCGCCGAAGCAGCGTCGATCCGCGGTGTTCGCCCATGCGGCCAAGGCCGGCACCGGCATCCCGGCGGACATCGTGCCGTGCCGGCGTTCCTTCTTCGAAGCGAACAAGGATCAGGTCGGCACGCTGAGCTACAAGGCCACGCATGAAGGGGTGCGGGTCTATGGGGCTTAGGGTCGGACCCGAAGCATGGCTGGCGACGGCATCCGTTGACCTGCGTGCCGGCCGGGCATGCCTTTCGGTTCCGGATCCCATCGTCACAGCCGCCACGTATCATTGTCAGCAGGCCGCGGAAAAGCTGGTGAAGGCGGCGCTGGTCTGGTTGGAGATCGACGTACCCCGTTCCCATGACATTGACTCGCTCGTCATGCGCATTCCGCGCGACCTGCCGATACGGGAACGCTTGTCGCCCCTCGGGCGCTTCACCGCTTTTGCCACCTTGTACCGATATCCAGGCGAGGCGGGCGACGTCTCCGATGAACCGACCATGGAGGAAGTGCTTGGTTGGTTGGACGAGATAGAAACGACCTTGCATAGCGTTTCTCTTATCATTTCAGCCGGTACCGGACCCCAATCATGACCCCCGCCACCCCCCTCGACCTCCACCGCGAGTCCGTCCGTCCGGAGTGGATCGACTACAACGGGCACATGAACGTGGCCTATTACCTGCTGGCCTTCGATCATGCGACGGACGCCGTGCTCGACCGGTTCGGGATCGGCAAGGCCTATGTCGCGGCGGAGAATCGGTCGGTCTTCGTCGTCGACGCCCACCTGACCTATGCCCGCGAGGTGACGGAAGGGGCGCCGCTCCGCTTCGATTCGCTGGTTCTGGGCGCGGACGCCAAGCGGTTGCACCTGTTCCACGAGATGCGGCATGCGGAAGAAGGGTGGCTCGCGGCGACCGCGGAGTTCATGCTGCTGCATGTCGATCTCGCCACCCGCAAGACCTCTCCTTTCCCGCCGGAGGTTGCGGCGGCTCTCACCCAACAGGCGGCGGCCCATGCGGCCGGTCCCCGGCCGCCCCAGGCCGGACGGGGGGTGGCGCCGCTGGATCCTGTCAAATCCGACAGGAGCCCAGGTTGAGTTCGCGGGCGATGCCCCCATCTATCGAGGAATGAAGACTGCATTTGTCGCTCGGCTCCGCTCCGCCCCTCTTCTGGCCGCGGCTGCGGTCGTCACCGTCCTTTTCGCCGGACCGGCGCTGGCCGCCTGTACCGAGGCGGCGCAGCCGAAAGTCAATTGGCGGCGCTGTTCGATGGAGGAACAGACTCTGACCGGGGTCGACCTCAGCGGTGCGATGCTGCGCGATGCGACCTTTCAGCGGGCCAATCTGGGGCAGGCCAAGCTGACCGGTGCCGACGGCTATCGCGCCCGGTTCATCAGCAGCACGGCGCTGGGGGCGATCTTCGACGGGGCCCGGCTGATCGAAGCCGATTTCACCCGCGCCAACCTGACCGGCGCCAGTTTCCGCGATGCCGACCTGCGCAATGCCAAGATGGTGGGTGCGGTGCTGGTGCGGGCCGATCTGACCGGGGCCAGGCTGTCCGGCACCGATCTGAGCAACGCCGACCTGTCGGGTGCCCGCTGGACCGACGGCACACACATCTGTGCGGAAAGCTCGATCGGGCAATGCAACTAGAACGATTGTAACAACTCGCCGCATCGCCAAAAACCTTCTTGCCGTAAGGGCTTGAGCCGCGTACCGTTCGAAACCGAATGATTTTTGACGGACGACGGTCGTGGCGATCACGGAGGATTTCGAGCGTTCCAGCGGCCTCGCCGCGCAGGCCATGGATCGGATGCTGTCCGAACGACTGCCGCCCACCCCGGAAAACTTCACGCTTTGGTTCGTCTATTTCAGCGGCCGCAACCCGGACCTGACCCGCGCCATCGATCTGGCGCGCCGCGACGGGCTGACCACGTCGCAGACTCTGTGCGACGAGCTGTACAAGCGCTTCTTCACGCTCGATGCCGAAGCGCAGGCGATCCGCGAAACCTCCGACAAGGCGCGCTACGCCCTGGGCCGCATCCTGGAGCAGCTGGGCAATGTCGGGTCGGAGACGGAGCGCTACGGCAATGCCCTGACCGGCTTCCGGGATGAGCTGGACCAGCCGCTCAGCCTGCCGGAACTGCGGGCGATGGTCGCGGCCATCGCGGCGGAGACCAAGGAGATCGTCGATCGTCAGACCGCCCTTCAGTTCCAGCTTCAGGAATCGAGCCAGCAATTGGCGGAGATGCGGGTCAGCCTGGACAGCGCGCGGCGCGAGGCGCTGACCGACGGGCTGACCGGCATCGGCAACCGCAAGGCCTTCGACCTGATGCTGCAGGAGGCGATGGAGGCATCGGTGCGCGACGAGCAGCCGCTGTGCCTGCTGATGGTCGACATCGATCATTTCAAGGCCTTCAACGACACCCACGGCCATCTGGTCGGCGACCATGTGCTGAAGCTGGTCGCCCGCATGCTGACCGAATGCATCAAGGGCCGCGACACCGCCGTCCGCTATGGCGGGGAGGAGTTCGCGATCATCCTGCCGCGCACCAGCCTGGCGAACGCCACCAAGCTGGCCGAGCAGGTGCGCAGCTTCGTCGGCGCCCGGCAGATCGTGAACAAGGCGCGCAACGCCAATTACGGCACCGTCGCCCTGTCGGTCGGCGTCGCCGAATTCCGTGCCGGTGAGCCGGCGATGGCGCTGGTCCGGCGCGCCGATCAGGCCCTCTATGCCGCCAAGCGCGGCGGCCGCAACCGGGTGATGGCAGAAACCGCCTGAACCAACCGCCTGAACCAACCGCCTGAGTCCAGCGTCCCCCTCGGATTCAGCCCCCCAGCTGCCGTCTCACCGCTTCGGTCCGGCGCAGCAGTTCCGCCACCAGCTCCGCCGCCGGCCGGCGTTGCGCAAGCCGCAGCCCCTGGCCGGCCCACAAGGACAGGAATTCCGCCCGCCCGGCCTTGCCGGCGGCAGTGCGCAGCGGCCGGGTCAGCGTGTTCTGCAAGGGGAATGGCAGAACCGCGTCGGGTGCCGCCGGGTCCTCCACCGTTTCCATAAAGCGATTGACGATGCCGCGCGCCGGCCGGCCGGAAAAGGCGCGGGTGATGCGGGTCTGGTCCTCGCGCGCCGACAGGATGGCGGCCTTGTGCGCCTCCGGGATGCCGGCCTCGTCGCTGGTCAGGAAGACGGTGCCCATCTGCACCGCGGTGGCCCCCAGCGCCAGCGCCGCGGCGATGCCCCGCCCGTCCATGATGCCGCCCGAGGCGATCACCGGAATGCCGACCGCATCGGCCACCTGCGGAACCAGTGCCATCGTGCCGACCAGATTGGCCCCCCGATCTTTCCAGGGATCGCCGATGAAGCTGCCGCGATGCCCGCCGGCCTCGCTGCCCTGGGCAATCACCGCGTCGACCCCGGCCTGTTCCAGCGCCACCGCCTCCGCCACCGTTGTCGCCGTGCCCAGCACCCGCATGCCGCGCGCCTTGGCTGCGGACACGCTCTCGGCCGGCGGCAGCCCGAAGGTGACGCTGTAATAGGTTGCTCCGCTGTCCAGCAGCGCCGCGAACTGCCGGTCGAACCCGTCGCCGACATGGGATGGCGCCACAGGGTCCGCCAGCCCAAGCTCCGCATGGAAAGGCGCCACGCGGGCCAGTGCGTCGGACATCATCGGCGCGGGACCGGGGGCCGGCGTCGGCGCGAACAGGTTGATGCCGAAGGGCAGGGCGGTGCGGTTGCGGATATCGAGCGCCCGCTCGGAAATCTGCGCGTCGGACAGATAGGCCGCCCCGACGAAACCCAGCCCGCCGGCCTCGTTGACCGCCGCAACCAGCGCCGCGGTATCGCCGCCGCCCGCCATCGGCGCCTGGATCACCGGTGAGCGCAGCCCGAGCCGCTTTAGGGACTCCATATGAGAGGGCATGTCCGTCTCCATCGCTTCGACAACGATGGCGATGCTACGCCGGGGTGGTCTTCACGGCTAATGACTTGTTCTGAAGGCGGCGTTCACTTCGGGTGAAGGCTGGATGCCGTTGCCTGCAAGCCCCTGCCGGTCGAGCATCCATCACTCCCGCTCATCCACGCATGCGAAAATACCATTTCCGTTCATGATGGGCGGCCGTTACTCCTGGAATATTCATCCCAGTCGGCAAGAGGCCGGCGCGCCGCCCGAGGACCTCCATGCCGCAAGCCGAAGCCACCCCCGCCGATGGCGGACTCGTCTCCACCTCCGTCGGTCGGTCCGAGGTCGGGAATGTCGCGCGGCTGGTCGTCGCGCAGGCGCTTGCCGGGGCGAACGCGGTGGTCGTCTATGCGACCGGCGCCATCGTCGGCAACACGCTGGCGCCCAGCCCGGCGCTGGCGACGCTGCCGATCTCCATCTTCGTGGTGGGGATGGCGGTCTGCACCTTGCCGGCCGGGACCATCGCCCGCCTGTATGGCCGGCGAGCCGCCTTCCTTGCAGGCACCGGATGCGGCGTCCTCGTCGGGCTGCTGTCCTGGCTTGCGATCCTGCTGGGGTCCTTCTGGCTGTTCTGCGCGGCGATGATCTTCGGCGGCGCCTATGCCGCGGTGGTGCTCTCCTTCCGCTTCGCCGCCGCCGACTGCACACCGCCGGAGCGGCGGCCGCGGGCCATGTCCGCCGTCATGGCGGGTGGCGTGGTGGCCGGCGTCTTCGGACCGCAGCTGGTCACCCACACGATGAACCTGTGGCCGCCCTACCTGTTCGCGGCGACCTATCTTGCCCAGGCTGCCGTGGCCGCTCTGTCGGCGCTCGTCCTGCTCGGCGTCCGTCTGCCGAAGCCGACGAGTGCGGAGGTTGCCGGTGGACGGCCGGTTTCCCTCATCCTGCGCCAGCCGCGCTTCATCACCGCGGTGATCTGCGGGGTGGTGTCCTACCTGCTGATGAACTTCGTCATGACGGCGGCCCCGCTGGCGATGCGGCTGTGCGGCCTGTCTCAGGAATCGGCCAACCTCGGCCTGCAATGGCATGTCATCGCCATGTACGCCCCCAGCTTCTTCACCGGCCGGCTGATCACGCGCTTCGGGGCGACCCGGCTGGTGGCCGCCGGCCTGGCTCTGATCGCCGCCTCATCCGCCGTGGGGCTGATGGGGTTGGAGGAGGCCCATTTCTGGGTGAGCCTGATCCTGCTGGGCGTGGGCTGGAACTTCGGTTTCCTCGGCGCGTCGGCGCTGGTGATGGAGTGCCACCGGCCGGAGGAGAAGACGCGGGTGCAGTCGTTGAACGACTTCATCGTTTTCGGCACCATGGCCTTCGGCTCCTTCGCCTCCGGCGGATTGCTGACCGGCTACGGCTGGGAAACGGTCCTGTGGATCTCGTTCCTGCCGCTGGCGCTGGCGACCGCGGCGCTGATGGTGACGGCGTTCTACCGCCCTGCCAAGGCGGCAATGTGACGTTTGCAGTTGCCGACCGTCCTTGCGATGCCACCTTAATGGTGGCACTCTGACGGGATGGAAAAGCGCCGTCCGACATACGACCTGGACGCCTTCAAGGCCGCGATGACCGCCCCCAACGGTTTGGCGATCACGAAGGTGGCCTTGCTCGATGCGGCGGCGCTCGGCTTTACGCGGTCCGATATCGTCGCGACGATTGCCGTCATGGATGGCAGCCACTTCGTGAAGTCCATGACCTCTTACAACGACCACAAAGAGTGGCAGGACGTCTATGTCGTCCCGGCAAAGGGGATGATGATCTACACCAAGTTCCGCGGCGATACCCTGACCGCCTTCCGTGTCCTGTCCTTCAAAGAGCGAGGCTGATCATGGAAAAGCATCCCGAAACGATGATCTCGGAACGCGGGCGGGAACTGCGCCGTGGCGTGCGTCCGCTCACCGTCACGTACAAGGGTGTCTCCAAGACCGTCGAGATGCCGGGCTGGTATCCGGACCAGTCGGATGACGATGATGACGCGGTGTTCACCGGCTCCGATCTCGACGTGTCGGACGCTGCACTTCGCGAATTGAAGGAACTGGTGGACCGCATCCCCCGGCCGGAGACCGTGCGTCGCATCCGGGAAAAGCTGGGGCTCTCGCAACGCAGGGCGAGCGCGCTGCTCGGAGGCGGGCCGAACGCCTTCCAGAAATACGAAAGCGCCGAGGCGGAGCCCAGCCAGGCCATGGGAATTTTGCTGTTCCTGCTCGACCGTCACCCCGAACTGGTCGAGGAAGTGCGGCTGCCCTTGGCGTCCTGAGCAGGGTCCCCCGAAAACACTTCGGGCGCGGTCTTTCCCCCGCGCCCGAAGCCTTACCCTATCGGAACCGACCCTCAGATCACGCCCATCAAATGACGTAGGTCAGCTCTTTCTCCGACTTCAGGCTATTCTTGCCCAAGGTCTCGTCGACATAGTCGAGCAGCCGGGCCAGCGCCTCACTGCGGCTGAGCGAGTCGGTGTCGATGACCAGTTCGGGCTGGTCCGGCGCCTCGTAGGGGGCGGAGATGCCGGTGAACTCGGCGATCTCGCCGGCGCGCGCCTTCTTGTAAAGGCCCTTCGGGTCGCGCTCCTCGCAGGTGGCGAGGTTGGCGGCGACATGCACCTCGTGGAAGCGCTCGCCGCCGATCACCCGCGCCCGCGCCCGGTCGGCCTTCAGCGGCGAGATCAGCGAGGCGATCACCACCATGCCGGCGTCGGCGAACAGCTTCGCCGTCTCGGCCACCCGGCGGATGTTCTCGGCCCGGTCATCCGACGAGAAGCCCAGCCCGGCGTTCAGCCCGTTGCGCACATTGTCGCCGTCCAGCACGAAGGTCTGCCAGCCGCGGTCGAACAGCGCGCGTTCCAGCGCCATCGCCAGCGTCGACTTGCCGGCCCCCGACAGGCCGGTCAGCCAGACGATGCCGCCCTTGTGGCCGTTGGCCTGGGCGCGCTCCTCCAGCGAGACGGTGTGCGACACCTCGGTGATGTTGGCCGCAGCACTGTCCTCGATCTCCACCACCAGGCAGCCGCCGACCACGTCGTTGCCGTCGATCAGCGCGCCGCGGCCGGTGCGCGGCAGGTCGGACGCCAGATCGAGCGCAATCGGCGAGCGGGAACGCAGCACGACCTCCGCCACCTCGTTGCGGCGAACCGCCTTGCCGGGGGTGCTGGACAGATCCTCGACATCGATGACCGCCGTCACCTGCTCCACCGTCACCCGGTGCTCGGCGGTGGCGATCTTCAGCGTGTAGGTCTTGCCGACCACCAGCGGGTCCGACACCAGCCAGAACAGCCGCACGCTCAGCCGGTGGGCCAGAATCGGGGCGTCGGCCTGATGGTGGGCGATGTGGCCGCGCTCGGCGAAGATGCGCTTGTCCAGCGTGATGCCGATGCTCTGCCCGGCCTGGGCCGACAGCACCGCTTCGGGGTGGTTCCACGCCTCGATGCTGACCACCTTGGCGCTGGCGCCGGTGGGGGAGAAGTGCAGGGTGTCGCCGACGCGCAGGCGCCCGCTTTCGATGCGGCCGGCGAGGATGCGGCGGTCGTCCGGCTTGTAGACGTCCTGCAGCGGGAACCGCAGCGGCTGGTCGGGCGAGGTCTGCTGCGGACGGAAGGCGTCCAGCTGCTCGATCACCGTGGGGCCGAGATACCAGTCGGACTGCTCGCTGCGGCTGACGATGTTGTCGCCGTTGCGGGCGGAAACCGGGATCACCGCCTTGGGTTGCAGCCCAAGCTCGGCCAGATAGTCCTTGATCTCCTGTGCCACGACTTCGTAGCGGCGGCTGGAGAACTCGACCTTGTCCATCTTGTTGACGACGACCGCGACCTGACGCACGCCCAGCAGGTGCAGCAGGAAGGCATGGCGGCGCGACTGTTCCAGAGCGCCCTCGTCGGCGTCGATCACCAGCAGCGCGGCGTCGGCCTGGCTGGCGCCGGTCACCATGTTCTTCAGGAACTCGGTGTGGCCCGGCGCGTCGATGATGACGTAGGGGCGCTGCGCCGTCTTGAAGTGGATCTGCGTGGTGTCGATGGTGATGCCCTGGTCACGCTCGGCCTGGAGCGCGTCCATGACGAAGGCCCATTCGAACGGCATGCCGCGCTTGCGGCTCATCTCGCGGACCTGCTCCACCTTGCCGTCGGGCAGGCTGCCGGTGTCGTTCAGCAGGCGGCCGATCAGCGTGGACTTGCCATGGTCGACATGGCCGACGATGACGATGCGAAGTTGAGAATGCGGCATCTTACATGTACCCCACGCTGCGCAGGCGCTCGAAGCTGTCTTCGGATTCATTGTCCATCGCGCGGCCGGCGCGCTCCGGAATGCGGGTCACCTGAAGCTCGGCGATGATCTCGTCGATGGTGGACGCGGTGCTGTCGACCGGGAAGGTGATGTTCTTCTCGCCCAGCGAGCGGTAACGCTTGCCGTCCCGCGCGAAGTACAGCGGGACGATGGGAATCCCCTCGCGCTGGGAATAGCGCCAGATGTCCAGCTCGGTCCAGGCCAGCAGCGGGTGGATGCGGACATGGACGCCTTCCGGGAAGCGGGTCTTGTAATGGTCCCAGAACTCAGCCGGCTGGTCCTTCACGTCCCAGTCGCCTTCCAGCGAGCGCGGGGAGAACACGCGCTCCTTGGCGCGGGTCGCCTGCTCGTCACGGCGAATGCCGACCATCACGCCCTGATAGGCATGGTCGCGCAGCAGGTTCTTCAGCCCTTCCGTCTTGCGCGCGGCGGCGCGCGTCAGCGGCGGCAGGGTCTGGTCCATCTCCTCCTCGGGCGGGCATTGCTCCACCTTCAGGTCGAGGTCCCACTCCTTGGTGATGCGGTCGCGGAACTCGTAGACCTCCGGCAGCTCCATGGCGGTGTCGAGCTGCACGACGGGGAAGGGGATGCGGCCGAAGAACGCCTTGCGGCAGAGCCAGAGCAGCGCGTTGCTGTCCTTGCCGATCGACCAGAGCATCGCCAGCTTGTCGATGCGGTTGTAGGCTTCGCGCAGAATATAGATGCTCTGGTTTTCGAGCTGGTCGAGATCGGCGCTCATCGGGCGGTTCCAATCATGGTGGTGTGTATGCCGCATTCGGTCTTGGCGCTGCCGGCCCAGCGGCCGGAACGCGGGTCGGCACCGGGCGCCACTCGCTCGGTGCAGGTGTAACAGCCGATCGACAGGAACCCGTCGGCCTCCAGCGGGTGGCGCGGCAGGTCGCGCCGGGTGAATTCCTCCTCCAGCCGGTTCTTGTCCCAATTGGCCAGCGGGTTGACCTTCACGCGGTCCCCCTCCGCCTCGAACAGGGGCAGGGCGGCGCGGGTCGTGGACTGGAAACGCTTGCGCCCCGTGACCCAGGCCTCCAGCCCGGCGGCGGCCAGCGCGCGGTCCAGCGGCACCGTCTTGCGCAGATGGCAGCAGGCGTCGTAATCCCGCCTGAACAGCATGCCGTCCTTGTCACCGGCGGCGAGGTCGTCGGCGGTCGGTCCGATCTCCCGCACGTCGGTCAGGCCGAGCCGCTTCACCAGCTGGTCGCGGTAGCGCAGTGTCTCGCCGAACAGCTTGCCGGTATTCACAAACAGAACCGGGAAATCCGGCGTCGCCTCGGCGGCCAGCGCCAGCAGCACCGCGGATTCGGCGCCGAAGGACGACAGCAGCGCGATCCGCCCGCCGAACACCTCATGCATGGCGGCCAGCAATGGCGCGCCTTCCAGCGTGCCGTAGCCGTCGGTCAGATGCTTCACCCGTGTCGCGGCGTCCATCGTCAGCTGCCTTTCGCGGTGGCTCGAAATGCCTACTTATCAAGTAGACTTAATGTTCTTGTTTGCACATTAACACCAGCGGAAAACCCGTGCAACGTAAATACATTCTCTACTTGTTTAATAGGCTTGTGCTGCGCTGCAATGCGTAGTGTGAAATATGTTGATTGTGTCGGCGCGCCTGGGCTAAATACCGCCATGCACATGATCTCCATCATAGGCACCGGTCTGTGCCGCTCCCCGTCGCCCGCTTCGGCGGTGCGGCCATGATTCCGCTGGCGCTCGACCCGTCGCGGGTGGTGATCGCGTTGGCCGGCAACGGCCCGCTGGCGGTTCGCCGCCTGACGCAACTGCGCGAGGGCGGGGCTGACCCGGCGGTGTTTTCACCGGAACCGGATGGGGAATTGGCGGCGTTGGCCGGCGACCGTCTGCTGCGGGCGCTGCCGGATGCCGCGGAGTTGGACAAGGTTGGCGTGTTGTACGTCATGGGCCTTGGTCCGGAGACGGAGGCCGCTCTGGCGGAGCTGGCGCGGTCGCGCCGCGTGCTGGTGAATGTCGAGGACGTCATCCCCTTGTGCGATTTCCACTCGCCCTCCGTGGTGCGGCGTGGCGATCTGGTGATGACGATATCGACCGGCGGCCGCAGCCCGACCCTTGCCAGCCTGCTGCGCCAGCGGCTGGAAGCCCTGTTCCCGGAGGACTGGGCGGAGCGGCTGCGCACCATCGCCGACTTCCGCAACCGCCGCCGGGCGGAAGGCGCGTCGATGTCCGAGGTCGCCCAGGAGACCCGCGCGATGATCGACCGGGAAGGATGGTTGCCGTAGCGCTCCTCATCCCGCCGAATTCACTGCCGGACCATCACCGGTTCGGGTAAGACACCAAACGCGTTCGAGAACGACCAGCCAGGAGAGCCAGATGTCGGCCAAGGATCGATCGAAGGAAGGATCGATGAAAGCCATCACCGCCAACCGCCTGCGCGACGGGGAAGTCGTGTTCCTGGGCGAAGGCGGCGTGTGGGTCGAGTCCTTCGCCGAGGCCGCGCTGTTTCCGCGCGCCGAGGCCGACGGGGTGCTGGCCGCCGCCAAGGAGAAGGCGGAGCGCGAGCGGTTCGGCGTCGACATCTACACCTTCGAGGTGGTGGTACAGGACGGCGTTCCGGTCCCGGCGACGATGCGCGAGCGAATCCGCACCGCCGGCCCGACCGTCCGCCTGGACCTCGGCAAGCAATCTCTCGGCACGCAGGCCGCTTGAGTGAATGAACGTCGGCCGTTCCGGCGGCCCTGAGGGCTTATCGACATGAACCACATCGCGCCCGGCGCCCGTGCCGGCATCTATCACTATGACGAGATCGACCGGCAGTTCGTCGCCGAGCGCGTCGAGCAGTTCCGCAAACAGGTCGAGCGCCGCCTGTCCGGCGAACTGACGGAGGAGGAGTTCAAGCCGATCCGGCTGATGAACGGCCTCTACCTTCAGCTTCACGCCTACATGCTGCGGATCGCCGTGCCTTATGGCGTGATGTCGGCCACCCAACTGCGCAAGCTGTCGGCCATCGGCCGCAAGTACGACCGCGGCTATGGTCACTTCACCACCCGCCAGAACCTGCAATACAACTGGATCAAGCTGGAGGACACCCCGGCGATCCTGCATGAGCTGGCCGAGGTGGACATGCACGCGCTGCAGACCAGCGGCAACTGCGTGCGCAACGTCACCACCGACCCCTTCGTCGGCGCCGCCAGGGACGAGGTGGTGGACGGCCGCGTCTATGCCGAGATCCTGCGGCAGTGGACGACGATGCACCCCGAATTCACCTATCTGCCGCGCAAGTTCAAGATCGCCATTTCCGGCGCGGAGAGCGACCGCGCCGCGGTGCGCATCCACGATGTCGGCCTGCTGGCGCGCCGCAACGACCAGGGCGAGCCGGGCTTTTCCTTCTATGTCGGCGGCGGTCTCGGCCGCTCGCCCTTCGTCGGCAAGCTGGTGCGCGAGTGGGTGGCCCAGGAGGACTTCGTCGCCTACCTGGAAGCCATCCTGCGCGTCTACAACCAGTATGGACGCCGCGACAACATCTATAAGGCGCGCATCAAGATCCTGGTCCACGAGCTGGGGCTGGAGAAGTTCACCCAGGAGGTCGAGGAGGAGTTCGCGCGGCTGCGCGGCCCGAAATACCGCCTGGATCCGGAGATCGTCGAGGGGGTGCGCCAGCATTTCGCCCCGCCGCCCTTCGAGGAGCTGCCCGACCATTCCGACGCGCTGGAGCGCGCCAAGGCCGCCGATCCGGCCTTCGCCAACTGGCTGGCGGTGAATGTCGCGGAGCACAAGGCGCCGGGCTATGCCATCGCCACCATCTCGCTGAAGCCGGCCGGCGGCATCCCCGGCGACGCCACCTGCGACCAGATGGACCTCGTCGCCGATCTGGCCGAGCGCTACAGCTTCGGCGAGCTGCGCGTCACCCATGTCCAGAACCTCGTCCTCGCCCATGTGAAGAAGGACGACCTCTACGACCTGTGGAAACGGCTGGACGCGGCCGAACTGGGCAGCGCCAATGCCGGGCTGATCGGCGACATCATCGCCTGCCCGGGGCTGGATTACTGCGCGCTGGCCAACGCCCGTTCGATCCCGCTGGCGCAGGCGATTTCGGCCCGCTTCGCCGATCCGGTCCGCCAGCGCACCATCGGCGAGCTGGGCATCAAGATCAGCGGCTGCATCAACGCCTGCGGCCATCATCATGTCGGCGCCATCGGCATCCTCGGCGTCGACAAGAAGGGCACCGAGTATTACCAGATCACGGTGGGCGGCGACCCGACGCTGACCACGGCCATCGGCGACATCCTCGGCCCGGCGGTGACCGAGACCGAGGCGGTGGACGCCATCGAGGCCATCGTCGACGTCTATCTCGCCAACCGCCGGGACGAGAGCGAGCGCTTCGTCGACACCCTCCGCCGCGTCGGCCATGCCCCGTTCAAGGAGAGAATCTATGCCGCTGATTGAGAATGGGCGCATCGGCGAGGACGCCTGGAGCTTCATCCCCGATGGCGAGCCGGTGCCGAACGACCGCCCGGTCATCATCAGCTTCGAGCGCTGGCAGGCGGAGCGCGACAGCTTCGACGGCCGCAACGCCAAGCTGGGCGTGCGGCTGAAGAGCGGCACGCTGGCCGGCGCCATCGCCGCCGATCTGGACCGCTTCGCCCTGGTGGCGGTGGAGTTCGCCAAGTTCCGCGACGGACGCGGCTTCTCCACCGCGCGCGAGCTGCGCGAGCGCTACGGCTACACCGGCGAGATTCGCGCGGTCGGCCATGTGATTCCCGACCAGTACCTGTTCCTGGTCCGCACCGGCTTCACCTCGGTCGAGGCGCCGGAAGGCACCAACCCGGACAGCTGGGCCACCGCGCTGACCGAGGTCACCATCGCTTTCCAGCCCAGCCTGGACGATACGGCACCGTTGTCGCTGCTGCGCCGCAAGCTGAAGGTGGGCTAGGGCGGTATAATCCGCTCAGGACAAATGGGAAGGGCGCCGTCTTCACCGGGACGGCGCCCTTCCTGTCTTCAGAGGGTGGTGAACCAGGAGCTTGACACGTCCAGGGCCATCACACCGGACAGGGTGATCGTTGAATTGGCACCAAGGCCGGAAATGTTTAGAACGGCCTCGCCCTGGGTGTTGGCGCTCACCGTATAGCTCTGGAAGATGAGCAGTCCGATATTGTCGCCTTCGGCCGCATTGAAATCGCTCACGATGTCGTTGCCGTTGTTGACGCTGTTGCTGTCGAAATCGATCGAGAAATCGAACAAGTCCGCACCGGCCCCGCCTTGCAGCAGGTCGTCGCCACCGCCTCCTCTCAGCGTATCGTTGCCACTCCCGCCGGACAGGCTGTCATTGCCGGAACTTCCGGTCAGCCGATCATTGCCGTCCTCGCCGGCCATCTCCACGCCGTCATAGGAGTTGATCGCCGTTACGATGTCATCGCCGGCACCGCCGATGAAGTGCTCGATCGACGAGGAGATGTTCAGGGTGACGCCGGCGCTGTAGCGGGCCTCGACAGTATCGTCGCCGTCGCCACCATCCAGCAAGGTCACTGTCGCAGTATCGACATAGAGGTAATCGTTCCCGGCGCCACCGGACAGCTTGTCGTCGCCGCTCCCGCCAACCAGGACATCGTCACCATCTTCGCCGTACAGCGCATCATTGCCGTCGCCGCCACTGAGCGTGTCGTTGAAGCCGCTTCCGATGATTTCATCATCGCCAGCACCTCCATCGACTTCGACCGCGCTGGGACCTTCCTTTGCGATCAAACGGTCGTTGCCGCCGCCGCTGAACATCCTCTCGATACCGGCATGGTGGATCGCGACGAACAGATCGCCGTTTCCCTCGATATAGACGGTGTCGAAACCGGCCCCCCCCTCGACCGTGTCGGCGGCATCCGCATAAAACACGTCGTCGCCGTCGCCGCCAGCCAGAGAATCGCTGCCGTTTCCGCCGATCAGCGTGTCGCTGAAAGCGCCGCCGATGAGCGTGTCGTCGCCGTCGTCCCCATCGATGGCCAGGCCAATGGTGGATCCGGTGCCGACCAGCATGTCGTTTCCGGAACCGCCATAAACCTGTTCGATGCCGCTGGCCGCCAGATCGATTTGGATCCCGAAGCCGTACCGGACGATGGCCGTATCGATGCCGGCACCGCCCTCGATGGTCGCGGCGGTGTCGTCGATGTAGAAAAGATCGTCGCCGTCACCGCCGCTCAGCGTGTCAGAGCCGCCTCCGCCGATCAAGGTATCGTCGCCCGTCCCGCCGACGATCAGGTTGCTCAGCTCGTTGCCGGTGCCCTGGAAGTCGCCGGTTCCGATGAAGGTCAGCCGGTCCAGATTCTCGCCGAGCGTCAGGGCGTTCAGCGTGGTGCGAACCTCGTCGAAGCCTTCGAAAAACTGTTCCTGGATGATGTCGCCCGCGCTGTCCACGAAATAGACGTCGTCGCCCCGGCCGCCGATCAGAAGGTCGTCGCCGGTGCCGCCATCGAGACGGTCATTGCCGGCATCGCCGATCAGCGTGTCGGAACCGGCGGCGCCGCTCAGCGTATCGTTGCTCCAACCGCCGGCGATGACATTGTCCAGCGCATTGCCGGTGCCCTGGAAGTTGTTGTACCAGGTGTAGGTCAGCGTCTCCAGATTGTCGCCGAGGGCGAAGGCGTCCAGCGTGGTCCGCACTTCGTCGATGCCTTCGTCTGCCTGTTCCTGGATGACGTCGCCCGCGCTGTCCACGATGTAGATGTCGTTGCCCAATCCGCCGATCAAGGAATCGTTGCCGCCGCCGCCGTCGATGGTGTCGTCTCCGTCGCCCCCGATCAGAAGATCGTCGCCGCTCCCGCCCAAGATGTGGGAATTCAGCCATTCCCCGGAACCGCCGATCGGATCCGCGCTGCCCAGTGCCAGCGGCCCCAGCGGGGAATCGCCGGCCTGCAAATCCGAAAACGGGACGTAGTTCAAGTCTTCAACCGGTGTGCTCATCTCTGTGTCCCCCACGCTCATCCCATCAGAAAACCATCCGGGTTGTGCTGTTGTTGCGCAAACCAGCTTTACAGGAATTAACACGGAAGCATTCTACCTCTAAATGCGGCAATAAGCCTCAATCATTCCCGTTCTTTTGTTTCCCGAGGGGGCGATGGGAAAGGGTCCGGGACGGTGGTATGTGCGGAGGGCCTCAGGTTCCGGCCGGCAGCCGCCCGATGAAGACCGGATATGAGGCGCTTTCCTCGACGGTATGGCGTGAGACGGCCCGAAAATGACTGTGGCGCCAAATCCAGCCTGGATTTGGCGCCACATCGAACCGGACGATTGGAGGACGGGGACCTGGTAGAGCCACGGGCTATCCGCGGTCCAGCCGCTCACCAGTGGCGGAGCGGGCCGACGTCGACATGCACGAAGTTGCTGTCGGGATAATAGCCGACGCCGCCGGCGCGCAGGCTCAGCGCCGCGCGCTGGAGCTGGCGGGTCGACATCTTCGGCACCCGCAGGTCGATGGCCATGCCGCGCATGTGATAGCTGTTCTGGGCGACGCCGCTGTGGTCGGCCTCGCGCAGCAGCGCGTTGGTCTCGGGCGAGCGGTAGCCGGACACGATCTCGATCGGACCCTTGCGGCCGATCTTGCGGCTCAGATTGTGGACCAGATCCAGCAGCTTCGGGTCGATGGGATGGACCGAGTTGTTGCGGTGGTCGCGCAGCAGATGGTTGATCGCCCGCACGGCATCGCTGACATAGCGTCCCTTCGCCCAATACTCCGCACTGACCCTCTCGCCGGTGTGCAGGTTCACCAGGGACAGCACCCGGGGCGGGGCGCGGAGCGCTGCAGCCTCGGCCTCCTCGCTCGCGAACAGGGTTCCCCCGGCGGAGGCAGCCGCCGCCAGCCCCAGGCCGGCGCGCAGAAGAGAGCGGCGATCGAGATGACGGCGTTCGGTGGCGTGGCTCTCGCCAGCGCTCGGGCGTGCGGTCGTGGTCGACCGGGCGTCCGCATCCTTCATCATTCTTCCTTCATATCCCGTTTTTCCGCTCCGGCGTGCCGTCTCCGTCCATCGGAGCCCGTCATCCCGGTAACGGCCAAAGCAACACCCCGGTCAAGGTCAGGGCGTGCTGCGGTGCGTTGGTCCGAAAGGTGGGACACTTTTAGGATGTCTGTGGCCTTTGCTGTCAAGAAACCATTGCTTAACCGGTGGCGGTTTTTGGCCGGGTCCAGGGTTTATGCCGATCGGCGCGCAGCCCGGACCGGACCGCGGGGCGAGGCTGTTCGCGACTCGTTCGCAGCCGGTTCGATTACAGAACCGTAACCTGCGCGACTCGGGAGAGCCGCGGCAGAACGACCCTGTCGGGCCGGCAGGGGGGCTCGGCTGTAGGTATGGCCAAGCTTCTGTTTTTCATACCGAACCCCCGACTGGCGCCGCCTGGCCCCGCCGGACGCCATAGCGGCGTACCCCCGAACCGCATCCTCCGAAAGAGTGAGCGCAAAAGGAGATTCATTCAGCCTTCGGTAAGGAATGAATCGCATGATTGTCGCAATGTAACCATTTTCACGGCGTCAACCTGCCCGTGCCCACTGCAACCGCCCCCACTGCTTGCACCGTGTCCTTCTTTCGGCCCGATCAACTGGCCGAGGTGCTGGACCGGCATGCCCGCTGGGTCAAGGGCCAGCCGGGCGGCGCCCGTGCCAACCTCGCCATGGCCGACCTGGAGGGTGCGGACCTGTCGCAGCGCGACCTGCGCGGCGCCCGTCTGGTCGGCGCGCGGCTGGCCCGCGGCCGGCTGAACGGCACCAATCTGGCCGGCGCCGACCTGTTCGGCGTCGATCTGCGCGATGCCGACATCAGCCGCGCCAACCTGACGCAGACCGATCTGCGCGGTGCCCGCCTGCGCGCGGCCGATTTCTCCAACGCCAACCTGAAGGGGGCGGACCTGCGCGCCGGCACGCTGGAGCCGGGCGGCAGCGCAAGGCGCGGCAGCGGACCCGATGCACCCAGCGGCCAGGACGGCGAAAGCGCGCGCCAGCTCCACAAGGCGGCGCTCGCCCGCCTGCAGAACGGCACGACGGCGGAGGGTGGGATTCCCACCGACCTGACCGGTGCGACGCTGTGCGGCGCCAACCTGTCCGATGCCGACCTGACCGGCGCCGTGCTGCAGAATGCCGACCTGTCCGGGGCCGTTCTGAACGGCGCGGACCTGAGCGGCGCGCGTCTGAACGGCGCCAACCTGTCGGGGGCGTCACTGGACGGCACCCGCTTCGACAAGGCCGACATGGTCGGCACCCGAATGGCCGACTGCGACCTGTCTTCCACCCGGATCGCCACGGCGCAGATGACCCGGCCGATCGACAGCATGGGGTCGGAGATCCAGCGTGCCATCTTCGACCATGAACGCTGGATCGACAGCGTCGGCCAGCGCGGCCAGCGTGCCGACCTGGACGGCGCCGACCTCAGCCGCGCCGACCTGCGCAACGTCAATCTCAGCGCCGCCTCCCTGCGCGGGGCGAACCTGTCGGCGGCGGCGCTGACCGGCGCCCGGCTGATGATGACCGACCTGTCCGGCGCCAATCTGGAGGGCGCCAACCTGATGGGCGCCGACCTGTCCGGCGCCAATCTCAGCTATGCCGTGCTGACCAACGCCGACCTGACGCGGGTGCGGCTGGGGCCGGCGGCGATCAAGGACCCGTCGGGGCGCCCGACCGGCCGCTCCTGGGCGGCCAACCTGATGGGGGCCGACATGCGCGGCGCCCTGCTGGTCGGGACCTGTCTGGTCCATGCCAACCTGTCCGACGCCAACCTCGACAGTGCCGATCTGGACGGTGCCGATCTGGCCGGCGCCAAGCTGCAGCGCGCGATGCTGCCGGGCCGTCCGCCCCGGCGCGGATAGGAACCTCCGCGGGTGAACGCCCGTATTTCCCCACCGCAGCCGGCCCTCACGGCAGCCTGATCGTCACCGTGGTTCCGACGCCGGGCGTGCTGTCCAGGGTCAGCGTGCCGCCATGGGCCTCGACGAAGCGGCGGGCCAACGGCAGGCCCAGCCCCGTCCCCGCCTCGGCCTTGGTCAGATAGTTGTGGACCTGCCGGAAGGGCTCCATCGCGATCAGCAACTCGTCGGCCGTCATGCCGACGCCGGTGTCGGCGATGACGATGACCGCACCCCTGCCATCCGGTCCGGCTGCCGCCTCCATCCGCACGGCACCGCCGGAGGGGGTGAACTTGATGGCGTTCGACAGCATGTTCAGCACCGCCTGACGCATGCGGACCCCGTCCGCCGTCACCTGCAGCGTCCGATCGATGCCGTCGCCGGACAGGGTTACGCCCTTGCGCAGGGCGAGCGCCTCCACCAGCCCCAGGCAATCGTCCAGCAGCTCGCCCAGCGGCACGCGGGCCGTGAACAGCTCCAGCCGCCCGGCCTCGATCTTCGCCATGTCCAGCAGCTCGTTCACCAGGTCCAGCAGGTGCCGGCCGGACTGGTGGATCGCCGTCAGGTACTCGACATGCTTGGGCGGGGCCGGGCCGAAGATGCCGGACATCAGCGCCTCGGCGAAACCGATGATGGCATTCAGCGGCGTGCGCAGCTCGTGGCTCATGTTGGCCAGGAACTCGCTCTTGGCCCGGCTGGCGGCCTCGGCATGCTCCTTCTCGGATTCCAGCCGGCGGCGTTGTTCGATCAGAACGGCCTCGCGGGCGCGGCGCACCTCCTCCTCGGCGCTGCGGCGGCGGCGATAGGCGCGGGACACCAGCAGGGCCAGCCCCAGCGTCGCGGCGCAGGCCGCCGCACCGCCGCCGATCACCGCCATGCGCAGGGCGTTCAGCCTTTGCTGCAACAGGTCCGACGGCACGCCCAGCACCACCGACCATCCGGTTTCTGCGGAGCGGTGGATGACGGCATGGACCTCCAGCCCGTCCATCGTCCTGCCGGGGAGCATGCCGTTGCTGCCGGTCCGGATGCGGGATTCCAGGGACGGATAGATGCGCTGACCCAGATGTGTCGCGGCATCGCGCGACCGGGCGGCGATCAGCAGGGCGGGATCGATGACCGTGACCAGCCATTCGGACGGGGTGTTGCGGGTCTGCAGCGCGCCGCCGAGCCCGTCCAGCCCAAGGGCGAGCGACAGGACATAACGCACCCGGTCGCTTGCGCTGGCAGGATCGAATTGCAGGATGGGCGCACGCAGGATCAGCGACGGCCGCCCCGGCGGCCCACCCGGCGGCAGCACGCCGCCGATCGCCGCGCGGCGGCTTTCGATCACTTGGCGCGTGACCTCGTCCAGCCGCGGCGGCGGCAGCGGATGGACGCCCAGCGGATAGCGGGTGTGGAAGACGAAGCTCCCGGTATCGGTGTCGATCAGCCCCATCGCCAGCCAGCCGGCCTGGCTTTGGGTGGCGGCGGTGGTTTCTTCATACAGCGTGCGCAGATCGCCGGCATTGGGCTGGACCAGGGCGGCCAGCAATTCCAGCGGACGCAGCTGGCTCGCCAGTTCGCGGTCGACCGCCAGCGACAGCGACTGCGCCATCGACTGCAACTCGCCCTCCATCTTCCCGCGCTCGCGGGCGTCGAGCTGCCAGACCAGCACGGCGCCGAACAGCAGCAGGGGCGTGGTCACGGCCACGCCGATGGCAAGCAGGGAACCGGGCAACCGCAGGCGCAACCGTCGACGCTCCACCGCTAGAGGACCACCGGAGTGGAAAGGTACGATTGGCAGGCTTGGCCGGAAGTCCCCCCGGTCACGCGGCGCCGGTCAGCAGGCGGGTCAGCTCCACCGCCGTCTTCACCCTCATCTTCTCGAACACATGGCTGCGATGGACCTCCACCGTGCGCATGCTGATGCCCAGCTCGTCGGCGATGACCTTGTTCAGGCGGCCGGCGACGACCAGCTCCATCACCTGCCGTTCGCGCTGGGTCAGGGTGGCCAGACGTGCCGCAAGGCCGGCCTGTCCCGCCTCGCGCTCGCGCTGTTCGGCGTCGAAGGCCAGGGCGTCGATCACCCGGTCGACCAGCTCGTTGTCGTTGAACGGCTTCTCCACGAAGTCGCGGGCCCCCTTCTTCAGGGCGCTGACGGCGATGGGGACGTCGCCATGGCCGGTCAGGAAGATCACCGGCATCCGGCATCCCTTGGACAGCAGCCGGTCGAACAGCTCCAGCCCGCTCATCCCCTCCATGCGGATGTCCAGCAGGAGGCAGCCGGCCATGTCCGGCCTCCACGCCTCCAGGAAGGCTTCCGCGGCGGGCCAGCCGGCCACCGGCACGTTGCGCGACTGGAACAGCCAGCCGAGCGCGTCGCGGATGGCCTCGTCATCGTCGACGATGTGGAGCGTGGTCATTCAGCGGCCTCTGCGTTCTGGTCTGAAACTCGGTCCGACGGTTGGGCATGCACCGGCAGGGTGAACAGGAAGCGGGTCCCGGCCGGCGGTTCGTCCGGGCCGCCTTCCGCCGCCGCTTCGAACCACAGCCGGCCGCGGTGGTGCTCGACGATGGAGCGGCAGATGTTCAGGCCCATCCCCATACCTTCGCGCTTGGTGGTGAAGAAAGGGGAAAACAGGCGCTCCGCCACATCGGGCGCCACGCCGCATCCGCGGTCGCGGATCTCCGTCAGCAGCACTCCGTCCCCGGCTCCGTCCGTCCCAACCTGCCGGCGGACGGTGACGGTCAGGCGGCGGTCGTCGCGCGGGGTGCGGGCCATCGCCTCGATCCCGTTGCGCATGAGGTTCAGCACGACCTGCTGCAGCAGGATGCGGTCGCCGGTGACCGGCGGCAGGTCGGCCGGGGCATCCAGCTCCACCCGCACGCCCAGCCGGGCGGCGTCGGCGCCGGTCAGCCCGACGCAGTCCTCCAGCACGCGGGCGAGCGAGCAGGGGGCGACATTCGGGTCGCGCTTGCGCACGAAGTCGTGGATCCGCCGCACCACCTGCCCGGCGCGCTTGGCCTGTGCCGCCAGCTTCTCCAGCGCCGCGGCGACCTCGTCGGTGTCGAACCGGCCGGAGCGCAGGCGGTTCAGGCAGCCGGTGCAATAGCTGGCGATGGCCGACAGCGGCTGGTTCAGCTCATGCGCCAGGGTGGAGGCCATCTCGCCCATCGTGATCAGGCGGGAGGTCTGCTGCAGCCGCTCCTGCTGCTGGCGGGCCAGATCTTCCGCATGCTTGCGCTCGGTGATGTCGAGGACGGAGCCCATCCAGCCGGTCTGGCGCCCGTTGGCGTCGATCAGCGGCGCTTCGTAGATCAGCGCGTCGAACCGCTCGCCGTTGGCGCGGCGGAACCGCATCTCAAGTCCGGTTTCCGGCGCGCGGCCGGCCAGCACGTCCTGCAGCGCGGCCTCCGCCCGGTCGATCTCCTCCGGCAGCCAATAGGGCATCGGCGGGCCGCGCCCGACCAGCTCCCCGGCCTCCAGACCGACCATCCGGCAGAAGGCCGGGTTGACGTAGGTGATGCGTCCCTCCAGGTCGCGGGCGCGCATGCCCACGGTCAGGCTGTCCTCCATCGCCTTTCGGAAGGCATGTTCCTCGCGCAGCGCCTCTTCGGCGCGCAGGCGGCCGGCGATGTGGCGGCGCAGCGACCACAGGCTCCACAGCGCCGATCCGGTCAGCGCGAAGATCGCCGCCACCAGGACGGTGCGCGTGACGTTGGACTCGCTGGGGTAGGCGGTGGCGACCAGAGCCAGCCCATGGCCGGGCGGGTCGAAGGGGATGACGTGGCTCCGCGCCGGATCTGGCGCCGGACCGGCCATGGACCCAGGCACCACCATGCGCGATTTCGCCCCCAGCACGGTGCCCGTGACGTCGATCACCTCAAGCTGGTAGCGCTGGGCGAACCACCAGGGGACATGGTGGGTCAGCATCGCCTCGAACGAGAAGACTCCGACCAGGGCGCCGACGAAGACACCGTCGCGGAACAGTGGAAAGGCGACGTCGAACCCGCGGTCGGTGGCGTCGATCCGGTAGGGCGCGCCATAGGCCCTGAGCCCGGAGGACCGGGCGAGGCGTATCGCGTCGTGGCGGGTCAGGCTGTCGCCGGGCGGGCCGTCCGCCCCCGGCGTCCCGTCCTGGGGCAGCGGCGGCTCGGCCAGCATGGTGCGCCCCTGGGGGTCGAGCCACAGCACCCGTTCGATTGCCGGGTTGGTGTTCACCACCAGCCGGGCCATTGCGGCGAACTGCCGCAGGTCCACCTCCGTCCGGCCCAGCGTCTCCGCCAGCCTCTCCAGCTTGTCCTCGTCGGATGCCAGCTGGAAGTGCAGGTTCTGCTCCACCCACAGCGCGTCCTTGATCAGGGCCAGCGCCTCCTCGTCCCGCTCGTTGCGCTGCAAAAGCCACAGGAAGGCGCCCAGCAGGACGACGACCAGCACCATCGCCACCAGCGGCATGGCATGCGGCACCGCCCACCCGGAGCGGGAGGAGGGCAGGGCGGCGGAGCCGGGGGTGCGGTTGGGCTGCGGCATGAGGATCGACACGAAAGTGTGGAGGACGACGACGATGGGACCGGACGAAAGTGGGACAGGCCGACTCTGCGGATATCCACAATAGCCGCAATTCGCCGGATCATGAACAATGCGCAACAAGTTCAAGGCGGGACATTCCGCCACGCGGATAATCAACACCAGAGGGGAACGCACCGATGAAACTCGTGAAGCTTCTGTGCGCGGCGGCGGTCGGCTGCATGATGTCGGCGCCGATGGCCTTGTCCACGGCCTGGGCCCAGGACCAGATCGTGATCAAGTTCAGCCACGTCGTCGCTCCGGAGACGCCGAAGGGCAAGGGTGCCGAGAAGTTCAAGGAACTTGCCGAGAAGATGACCAACGGCAAGGTCAAGGTCGAGGTCTATCCGAACAGCCAGCTCTACAAGGACAAGGAAGAGCTTGAGGCCCTGCAGCTCGGCGCGGTGCAGATGCTGGCCCCGTCGCTGGCCAAGTTCGGTCCGCTGGGCGCCAAGGAATTCGAGGTCTTCGACCTGCCCTACATCTTCCCGAACAAGGACGTCCTGCGCCGCGTGACCGAGGGTGCGATCGGCAAGCAGCTGTTCCAGAAGCTGGAGTCCAAGGGCATCATCGGTCTGGCCTATTGGGACAACGGCTTCAAGATCATGAGCGCCAACAAGCCGGTCATCAAGCCGGAGGACGTGAAGGGTCTTAAGATGCGCATCCAGTCGTCCAAGGTGCTGGACGCCCAGATGCGCGCGCTGGGCGCCCTGCCGCAGGTGATGGCCTTCTCCGAAGTATACCAGGCGCTGCAGACCGGCGTCGTCGACGGCACGGAAAACCCGCCGTCCAACATGTATACCCAGAAGATGCACGAGGTGCAGAAGAACGCCACGCTGACCGAACACGGCTATCTCGGCTATGCGGTCATCGTGAACAAGAAGTTCTGGGAAGGCCTGCCCGCCGACGTCCGCACCGGCCTGGAAGGCGCGATGAAGGAGGCGACCGCCTACGCCAACGACATCGCCCAGAACGAGAACGACGTCTCGCTGGCCCAGATGAAGGCGTCGGGCAAGACCGCCTTCCACACCCAGACCAAGGAAGAGCGCGAAGCCTGGATCAAGGCCCTGAAGCCGGTCCACAAGGACGCCGAATCCCGCGTCGGCAAGGACCTGATCGAAGCGATCTACAAGGAAGCCGCCGCCGCCGGCTTCAAGATGTAAGGACTTGCGGGCGGGCGGCGTCTTCCTGCTGGAAGGCGCGCCCGCACCGAACCGGCATCCGCCTCAGTCGGCCGTCATTCCCGTGAAGGCGGGAATCCAGCTTTCCCAATGCTCTCGCTACGGAAGCCGCCTGGATCCCCGCCTTCGCGGGGATGACGGCCGAATGGCGTGCCGCGGATCGTGCCGCGGCTCTCCAGCTTACCCGACACCATCTCCGCCGACCGGGAGATCCCCCAGACATGCTTATGAAAATACTCGACCGCCTGGAGGAGACGTTGATCGCGTCCCTCATGGCGGCGGCGACTCTCGTCATCTTCGTGGCGGTCATGCACCGCTACCTGTCCGGCGTGGCCGTCATCCAGGATTACGTCATCCACTGGAACCTCGCCTGGGCCCAGGAGGTCTGCATCTACATGTTCGTGTGGATGGCCAAGTTCGGCGCCGCCTATGGCGTGCGCACCGGCATCCATGTGGGCGTGGACGTGGTGATCAACCGGCTGCGGCCGGACATCCGCGGCCGCTTCGTCATCTTCGGCCTGCTGGCCGGCGCCCTGTTCACCGGCGTCGTCGGCTCTCTCGGCGCCAATTTCGTCTACCACATCGCCTTGACCGAGCAGGTCTCGGCCGATCTGGAAATGCCGATGTGGCTGGTCTATCTGGCCATTCCGCTCGGTTCCTTCCTGATGTGCTTCCGCTTCCTCCAGGTCGCCTGGACCTTCATCCGGACCGGCGAGCTGCCCCACCACGATCATGCCCAGGTCGACGGCATCGACCCGGTCGAAGCCGCCAACGAGGGAGGCCCGGCGTGAACGCGCTCATCATCTTCGGGCTGCTGATTGCCCTCATGCTCACCGGCATGCCGATCTCCATCTCGCTCGGCCTGACCGTCCTGTCCTTCCTGTTCCTGATGACCGACGTGCCGGTCGCCGCGGTGGCGCTGAAGCTGTTCACCGGCATCGAGAAGTTCGAGATCATGGCGATCCCGTTCTTCATCCTGGCCGGCAACTTCCTGACCCATGGCGGCGTCGCCCGGCGCATGATCAACTTCGCCACCTCCATGGTCGGACACTGGCACGGCGGGCTCGGCATGGCCGGCGTCGTCGCCTGCGCCCTGTTCGCGGCGGTGTCGGGCTCCAGCCCGGCGACGGTGGTCGCCATCGGCTCCATCATCCTGCCGGCGATGATCGCCCAGGGCTTCCCACGGAACTTCGGCGCCGGCGTCGTCACCACCTCGGGCGCGCTCGGCATCCTGATCCCGCCGTCCATTGTGATGGTGATGTACTGCGTCGCCACCACCGGCCATCCGCAGGCGCCCTCCATCGGCCAGATGTTCCTGGCCGGCGTCGTGCCGGGCCTGATGCTGGCGGGATTCCTCGGCTTCACCACCTGGTACCGTGCCCGCAAGTTCGGCTATCCCCGCCTGCCCAAGGCGAACGCCCGGCAGCGTTGGCTGGCGTTCCGCGAGAGCTTCTGGGGCCTGCTGCTGATCGTCGTCGTGATGGGCGGCATCTACACCGGCATCTTCACCCCGACCGAGGCGGCGGCGATGGCCGCGGTCTATGCCTTCATCGTGGCGGTGTTCATCTACCGCGACATGCCGCTGCGCCGGGTGCCGAAGGTGCTGCTGGACAGCGCCAGCATGTCGGCGATGCTGCTCTACATCATCACCAACGCGGTCCTCTTCTCCTTCGTCATGACGTCGGAGCAGATCCCGCAGAACATGGCGGCCTGGATCCAGGGCCAGAACCTGAGCGTCTGGGTCTTCCTGCTGGTGGTGAACATAGTGCTGCTGGCCGCCGGCAACTTCATGGAGCCGTCGTCCATCGTCCTGATCATGGCGCCGATCCTGTTCCCGGTGGCGATGTCGCTGGGCATCGACCCGGTGCATTTCGGCATCCTGATCATCGTGAACATGGAGGTCGGCATGTGCCACCCGCCGGTGGGCCTGAACCTCTATGTCGCGTCGGGCATCACAAAGATGGGCATCACCGAACTGACGGTCGCGGTGTGGCCGTGGCTGCTGACGATGCTGATCTTCCTCGGCCTCGTCACCTATGTGCCGGCGATCTCGCTGTGGTTCCCGCGCCTGATCGGCGTGATGTAAAGCCGCAAGTCGTCTGGGGGTTTTTCGCCCGAGCGGTTGGGGCCGCGAAGTCCGGAAGGGGACTTCGCGGCCCCTCTTTATTGTACCCATACATTGTTGTGCGTTGAAGCGGGCGCGGGGCAGGGCCTAAACTTGGCTCCCTACCGCCGCCAGCCAGACCAGAGGTTAGCCTTGTCGGCCCAGTTCCTGCCCACAGCCTGCCCGCACGACTGCCCCAGCACCTGCGCCCTGGAGGTGGAACGCCTCGCCCCCGACCGCATTGGGAAAGTGCGCGGCGCGGCGGAGAACAGCTACACCGCCGGTGTCATCTGCGCGAAGGTCAGCCGCTATGCCGAGCGCGTGCATTCGCCGGACCGGCTGAAGACGCCCTTGCTGCGCACCGGCCCCAAGGGCTCGGGCCAGTGGAAGCCGATTGGCTGGGACGAGGCGCTGGACCGCATCGCGGAGTCCTTCCTGACCGCCGAGCGCACATACGGCCCCGAAGCCGTCTGGCCCTATTTCTACGCCGGCACCATGGGTCTGGTGCAGCGCGGCGCCATCCAGCGCCTGCGCCATGCCAAGGGCTATTCGCGCCAGACCAGCACGGTGTGCGACACGCCGGCCAACATGGGCTGGCTCGCCGGCTATGGCGACATCCGCGGCGCCGACCCGCGCGAGATGGCGGAGAGCGACCTGATCGTCAATTGGGGCGGCAACCCGGTGGCGACTCAGGTCAACGTGATGACCCATGTCAGCCGCGCCCGCAAAGGCCGTGGCGCGAAGCTGGTCACCATCGATCCCTACCGCACCGGCACGGCCGAGGTCTCCGACCTGCACCTGATGCTGCGGCCGGGCACCGACGGGGCGCTGGCCTGCGCGGTGATGCATGTGCTGTTCCGCGACGGTTACGCCGACCGCGCCTATCTCGACCGCTTCGCCGCCGGCACCGACCGGCTGGAGGCGCATCTCGCCACCCGCACGCCCGAATGGGCGGCCGGGATCACCGGCCTGACGGTGGCGGAGATCGAGGAGTTCGCCCGCCTCTACGGCAGCACCAAGCGGTCCTACCTGCGCGTCGGCTACGGCCTGTCGCGTGCCCACAACGGCGCGGCGCAGGTCCATGCCGTGTCCTGCCTGCCGGTGGTCACCGGCGCGTGGCAGCACAAGGGCGGCGGCGCGCTCTATTGCTCGTCCGGCATCTACAAGCTGGACAAGACCCTGTCGGAAGGGCTGGACCGCCTCGACACCAGCGTCCGCAGCTTCGACCAGTCGCGCATCGGCGCGGTGCTGACCGGCGACCCGCGCGACCTGACCAGCGGCCCGCCGGTGACGGCCATGCTGATCCAGAACACCAACCCGGTGACGATCTGCCCGGATTCGACCCGCGTCCGCCAGGGCTTCCTGCGCGAGGATCTGTTCGTCGCGGTGCATGAGCAGTTCATGACCGACACGGCCAAGCTGGCCGATCTGGTGATCCCCGCCACCACCTTCCTGGAGCATGACGACATCTACCGCGGCGGCGGCCAGATGCACATTCTGATCGGCCGCAAGGTGATCGAGCCGCAGTTCGAGGCGCGCGAGAACCATTGGGTCATCTCCGAAGTCGCCCGCCGCGTCGGTGCCGAGCATCCCGGCTTCGGCATGACCGCGCTGGAGATCGTCGATGCCATGCTGAAGGCCTCCGACCTCGGCGACGCGGCGACGCTGACCGAGCAGCGCTGGATCGACGCCCAGCCGGATTTCGAGACCTCGCACTTTCTCAATGGCTTCGCACATCCCGACGACAGGTTCCGCTTCGCCCCCGACTGGGCGGCGCTCGGCCCCTATGGCGGCATGCCGGAGCTGCCCGACCACATGCCCCCCGGCCGCGATGCCGATGCCGAGCACCCGTTCCGCCTCGTCACCGCCCCGGCGCGCCAGTTCCTCAACACCTCCTTCACCGAGACGCTGACCGCCCAGAAGCGCGAAGGCCGCCCCACCGCGCTGATCCACCCGGACGATGCGGCCGGGCTGGGCTTGGCCGACGGCGACGCGGTGCGGCTGGGCAACCCGCAGGGCAGCGTGGTGGTCCATGCCAAGCCCTTCGCCGGCGTGCCGCGCGGTGTGGTGATCGTCGAAGGCATCTGGCCCAACAGCGCCTTCGTCGAGGGCATGGGCATCAACAGCCTGACCTCGCCGGAGCCGGTGCCTCCCGCGGGCGGCGCGGCGTTCCACGACACGGCGGTGTGGATGCGGGCGGCGTAAGTTCGGGTGCGGGTCGGGTGCCCCCTCCCTAACCCTCCCCCACCTTCGGTGGGAGAGGGGACTGCCGCTGTCCTTTACACTACTTCTGCAAGCGTTCTGCCCCCTCTCCCGCGATCGGATCGGCCATTGGCCGACCGAGGGCGGGGGAGGGTTGGGGAGGGGGCATCGTCAGCCGACAATCTCCCACCCCCACATCCCACCCCTGCCCATACCCACCCGTGCGCCGCCCGTCCATCTCTGCTATGGCTGTGCCCCCAATCCAGAGATCGCGCAGCACCGCCATGACCGACCCCGCCGCCTTCCTCAACGTCGCCACCTCCCTGTCCGGCAAGCGCTGGCAGGCGCGGCCCTGCGACGAGCGGCAGGCGCAGGCGCTGACCCAGGGGCGCGGGCTGCCGGAGATTGTCGGCCGGGTGCTGGCCGCCCGCGGCGTCACCGACGACACCTGCGACACCTTCCTCAACCCGACGCTGAAGGCGCTGCTGCCCGACCCCTCGCGCTTCCGCGACATGGACCCGGCGGCCGAGCGCATCGCCCGTGCCATCCGCGACGGCGAGCCGGTGGCGGTCTTCGGCGACTACGACGTCGACGGCGCCACCTCCGCCGCGCTGCTGCGCCGCTTCTTCCGCGCGCTCGGGGCCGACATCCGCGTCTATGTCCCCGACCGCATCAAGGAAGGCTACGGCCCGAACGCCGCCGCGCTGCTCCGCCTGAAAGGGGAGGGGGTGCGGCTGGTGGTCACCGTCGATTGCGGCATCTCCGCCTTCGCCGCGCTGGAGGCCGCCGCCGATGCCGGGCTGGAGGTGGTGGTGCTCGACCATCACGCCGCCGAACCGCGCCTGCCGCCCGCCGTCGCCCTGGTCAACCCCAACCGGCTGGACGAGGACGGCGCCTACCGCACGCTCTGCGCCGCCGGCGTCACCTTCATCACCATCGTCGCCGTCAACCGCGTGCTGCGTCAGTCCGGCTTCTACCGCGACCGGCCCGAACCGAACCTGATGGAGTGGCTGGATCTCGTCGCCCTCGGCACGGTGTGCGACGTGGTGCCGCTGACCGGCCTGAACCGCGCGCTGGTGGCGCAGGGGCTGAAGGTGATGGCGCGCCGCGCCAACCCCGGCCTCGCCGCCCTGTCCGATGTGGCGGGGGTCAAGGAGAAGCCCGACGCCTACCATGCCGGCTATGTCCTCGGCCCCCGCGTGAATGCCGGCGGCCGGGTGGGGGCGTCCGACCTCGGCGCCCGCCTGCTCTCCACCGACGACCCCATCGAGGCGATGGAACTCGCCCAGCGTCTGGAAGGCCACAACGCCGAACGCCGCACCATCGAGCAGGCGGTTCTCGACGAGGCGCTGGAGCGCGTCGCCGCCGAAGCCGGGCGCGAGACCGATCTGGTCTTCGTCACCGGTGTCGGCTGGCACCCCGGCGTCATCGGCATCGTCGCCGCCCGCCTGAAGGAGCGTTACAGCCGCCCCGCCTGCGTCGTCGCCCTGGAGGAAACCGCCGACGGCACCGTCATCGGCAAGGCGTCCGGCCGCTCCGTCCGCGGCGTCGATCTGGGATCCGCGGTGATCGCCGCCCGGCAGGAGGGGCTGCTGCTGGCCGGCGGCGGCCACCGCATGGCGGCCGGCTTCACCGTGGCCGGCGACAAGATCGACGCGCTGCGCGACTTCCTGCACAGCCGCATCTCCGAACAGGTTTCCGCCGCCCCGCTGGTACCGACGCTGGAACTGGACGGCGCCCTGTCGGTCGGCGGTGCCAGCGTCGGGCTGGTGACCATGCTCGACAAGCTCGGCCCCTACGGCACCGGCAATTCCGAACCGCGCTTCGCCATTGCCGACGCCCGCGTCGTGCGCGCCGACGTGGTGGGCGCCAACCATGTCCGCTGCATCCTGCAGGGCAACGACGGCGCCCGGCTGAAGGCCATCGCGTTCCGCGCGCTGGACAGCGACATGGGCCAGGCCCTGCTGACCGGCCGCGGCACCCCCTTCCATCTTGCCGGCGTGCTGCGGATCGACCGCTGGAACGGCTCGGAGGGCGTGCAGTTGCTGATCGACGACGCGGCGCCGGCGCGGTCGGCGTAGGGAATACTGTCGGCTTCGAATGCCCCCACCTAACCTCCCCCGCTTCGCAGGGGAGGGACTGCCGCCGCTCTCCCGCATCAGCACCAATCTCCTCCCCCGCCCAGCGGGGGAGGATTAAGGTGGGGGTCTAACGTCGCCCCACCGGCCGACGCCCTCCAAAAAAGTATCGGGGGATGCAAAAAAGCGCTTGCGCTCTCCGGCCCCGATCTTTAGAAAGCGCGTCACCGCGAACGACGTCCCCGTCGTCTAGAGGCCTAGGACACCGCCCTTTCACGGCGGCGACACGGGTTCGACTCCCGTCGGGGACGCCACTCTCTCGGTTCATGACTTAAGCCCCGCCTCGTGCGGGGCTTAGTCGTTTTGGGCTGGCAGCTTGACAAACTGTCTCCCACAGAAGACATTCTCCGATGATCGAGATCCGCCAGACCGACCGCTTCGCCGCTTGGATAGAGAGCTTGCGGGATGATCGGGCTCGCATGCGGATCGAAGTGCGCATCCGCCGGCTTCAGCTCGGCAATCCCGGCGACACGAAGCCGGTGGGCGAGGGGGTCAGCGAACTGCGCATCGATTACGGCCCCGGTTACCGCGTCTATTTCATCCAGCGCGGCGACACGCTGATCGTGCTGCTGGCCGGCGGAGACAAGCGGTCCCAGGACCGCGACATCGCCGCCGCCATCGCGCTGGCGCGGGACCTCTAGACGTGCAGCCCGATAAAGGAGGGAAGCATGGGCCGAACCGAGACCCGTCCCTGGGACATCGTCGACAGCCTGGACAGTGACGAGCGCATCGCCGCCTATCTGGATGCGGTGCTGGAGGATGGCGATCCGCAACTGATCGTCGCGGCGCTCGGCGACATCGCCCGCGCAAAGGGGATGACGGAGGTCGCTCGCAACGCCGGGCTCGGCCGCCAAAGCCTCTACAAGGCGCTGTCACCGGACGGCAACCCGGAATTCGCCACTGTCCTGAAGGTGATCAAGTCTCTCGGACTTCGCCTGACCGTCAGTCCATAGCGCCTTCTGCGCCCTTATCGATCTCCCGTTCCTTCTCACCGGCCGCACCCGACATGACCACCCCCGCCATCCCCCTCAGCGTCGCCCCGATGATGGACTGGACCGACCGGCATTGCCGGTACTTCCACCGTCTGCTGTCGCGCTCGACCCTGCTCTATACCGAGATGGTAACGACCGGCGCGGTGCTGCATGGCGACCGCGAGCGGCTGCTGGGATTCGATGCGGCGGAACATCCGGTCGCGCTCCAGCTCGGCGGCTCCGACCCGGCGGACCTCGCCGCCTGCGCCCGCATTGCGGAAGAGTGGGGCTATGACGAGGTGAACCTGAACGTCGGCTGCCCCAGCGACCGCGTGCAGTCCGGCCGCTTCGGCGCCTGCCTGATGGCGGAACCCGATCTGGTCGCCCGGCTGGTCGGCGCCATGCGCGAGGCCGTTTCGATCCCCGTCACCGTCAAGTCGCGCATCGCCATCGACGAGATGGAGGAATGGCCGACGCTGGACCAGTTCATCCGCACCGTCTCCGCCGCCGGCTGCAGCCACTTCATCGTGCATGCCCGCAAGGCCTGGCTGAAGGGGCTCAGCCCCAAGGAGAACCGCGACATCCCGCCGCTGCGCTACGACCTCGTCCACCGGCTGAAGGCGGAATACCCGCAACTGACCATCGCCATCAACGGCGGCATCCGCACGCTGGACGAGGCCGAGGAGCATCTGGGCAAGGTCGACAGCGTGATGATCGGCCGAGCCGCCTATGAGACGCCATATCTGCTGGCCGACGCCGACCGCCGCCTGATGGGCGGGGAGCCCGGCCCCGACCGCCATGCGGTGATCGAGGCCATGCTGCCCTACATCGAGGCGCGCATGGCGCTGGGCACGCCCCTGTCCTCCATCACCCGTCACATGCTGGGCCTGTTCCAGGGCCTACCCGGCGCCCGCGCCTACCGCCGCCACATCGCCGAGAACGCTCACCGCCCCGGCGCCGGCCCCGAAGTGCTGGATCGCGCTGCGGCTTTGGTGCGGTGCCGTGGGGCGGAAGATGCCGGCCTGGACAGCGAGGCCGCCTGACCGGCCTCCGAAGTCCGCGGGCGGCCGTGCTCCCGTCTTTCGGTCTCAGACCGACCGGACCGACGCGATGAAGCTCATCACCTCGCCGCGCAGTTTTTCAGCTTCATGGGCGAGGTCGCTGGATGCCCCATGGACATTCGACGCGGCCGATCCGGTTTCCGATACCGACCGGGTGACGCCGGCGATGTTCGACGACACCTCGCCCGTGCCGCGGGCGGCTTCCATCACGTTGCTGGCGATGTCGCGGGTGGCGGCACCCTGTTCCTCGATGGCGGCGGCGATGGTGGTGGTGATCTCGCTGATCTGGCCGATGGTCAGGCCGATGCCCTGGATCGCCGTTTGCGCCCCTGCGGTGGCCGATTGGATCTCCTTGACCTTCGCCTGGATCTCATCGGTCGCCCGCGCGGTTTGGGTGGCCAGCGCCTTCACCTCGGAAGCAACAACGGCGAAACCTTTGCCTGCCTCGCCAGCGCGGGCTGCCTCGATGGTGGCGTTCAGCGCCAGCAGGTTGGTCTGCCCGGCGATGGAGTTGATCAGGTCGACAACCGCGCCGATCTGATGGGCGGTTTCCACCAGCGCCTGCATGCTGGCGTTGGTCTGGTCGGCCTGTGTCACTGCTTCGCCCGAAATGCGGGTGGAGGTGGAGACCTGACGGCCGATCTCGCGGATGGAGGCCGACAACTCCTCCGTCGCCGACGCCACCGTCTGGACATTGACCGAAGCCTGCTCCGCCGCTGCCGCAACCGTGGTTGCCATCTGGCTGGCAGAGTCGGCGTTTCTGGACATCGCGCCGGCGGTGTTCTGCATGGTCTTTGCCGCGGCCGCGACCTGTTCGACGATGTGCATCGCCTGCCGGTCGAAGGACTGGATCAACGCCTCCAGTTGGGTGGCGCGCCGCTCCTTCGCCGCCTGCTCTGCTGCTTGTTCGGCGGCCATGCGGTCTGCGGCGATCATGTTGTCCTTGAACACGGTGACGGCTGCAGCCATGCCGCCGATCTCGTCCTGGCGGTCCAGACCGGGAATATCGACGCTCATGTCGCGGTCGGCCAGCCGGCGCATTGTATCGGTCAGGCGGTGGATCGGCAGGGCGACGCGGCGGTTGGCGATGGCAAGTCCGCCCGCGGTCAGGCCGGCGGTCAGCAGCAGCAGCAGCAGGGCCGAAATCGCGTCGGAGCGGGCGTCGTCCAGATCGCTGGCCGACTGGCCGACGATTCGGTCTACTGCAGACAGAGCCACATCGACGATATAGCCCTGGGTCGCCGTCTCCTCCGGCCGCAGCTTGTCCAACGAAACCGGCGACGGCTTGCCGGACGAAAGGGCGGTCAGGATCGCCTTGCGTTGGTCGGCGAAGCTGCCCTCGAAATTGGCCTTCGCCTTCTGCATCGCAGCCAGGATGCTCGGATGCGTACCCGGGCGAGCCGCAGCTTCGATCACCTGCGCCCAGGTCTGGATGCCGCGGCCGAGATAGTCTGCGACGATCAGGTCATCCTCCCGCGTCCAGGCCTGTCCGGTGCCTATGGCATTCTGAATGCGGAACGCCATGATGCCCATGTTAAGGCGCGTGGCCCAGGCAGCGCGCTTGATCGTCAGCAGGGCGCCTACTTCGGCCGACGCGTTGATGATGGTGGCGTCGAGCAGGTCCGTGGTGGCGGCCAGTGCGTCGAGGAATTCGTTCTGGCTCTTCAGCCAACTATCCGCCAGTCCCTTATCGCGCGCTGACAGCGGCTTTCGCAGGGCCTCGTCGGTTGTCTTGCGCGCCTGTTCCAGCTTGTCGAAACTTGCGCGCAGCCGCTCTGCCGCAGCCGGTGCGCCCGGTAGATCGGCGCCGGCGAGCGCCGCGATGATGGCACGGTAGCCGTCCGACGAGGTGCGGCGTTGGTTGGCGAGGTCCTGCTCAACGCTGCCGCCGATGGTCTTGTCCGCTCCAAGGGCGGGTGTAACGAGGCCGCGCTCAAGCCGGGTGGCAAGCAGTGTCTTCAGCAGATCCCGGCTCGTTACGCTCAGCGTCGCAACGCGGTCGGCGCCGCGGTAGCGGGAGATAGCATCCACGAGAATGATCGAGTTTTGAGCGATCAGCAACAGGCCGAGCGCAAGAGTTACCAGCCCGATCGTTGTGCGGACGGAAAGAGAAGACAGAAATTTTTTCATTGGTTCGACCTCATGGAAAACAGACCTGTCGCTGGTGCTATCCAACCCAGGGTTCAGTATCTCCCTGATACGGTTTAACAACGATTAATCCTGTTGCGCGGGCAGCCAATCACCGCTTTCACGATTATTTTCTGGGGGGCGGTCCATTGGGGGCGCTTGCCCGGCGGCGAGGTGCCGGTGATCGCAACGATGGGACCGATCCCATGACCGCGCCCGAAAGCGCCTGCGGCTGCGTCCGGTCGTCCCGACGCGCGGTCCTTCCGGCAGAAACGCGGAACAGCGGCCTGAAAGATGTTCCGCCATGTTTCGGGCAGTCCGGTCAGGAACCGCAGGCAGCCTCCCATTGGGGAATATGCGCCCAGCGTCCCGCACCGCTTGCGTGCGGGCGGGCACCTCGCTAACTATGCCCACTTCATCGGACGGAGTGTAAGCGGTGCGGTACGTCAGCACGCGGGGCGCGGCCCCGGTCTTGGGTTTCGAAGACGTCCTTCTTGCCGGGCTGGCGCGCGACGGCGGCCTCTATGTGCCGGAAACCTGGCCGCAGTTCACGGCCGACGACATCCGCGCCATGCGCGGTCTGCCCTACAGCGAGATCGCCGTCCGCGTGATGCTGCCCTTCCTGGGGGGATCAATCGCCGAGGACGAGTTCCGCGCCATCGTCCGCGATGCCTATGCCAGCTTCGACCACGCCGCGGTGACCCCGCTGGTGCAGGTCGATCCGACTACCTGGGTGCTGGAGCTGTTCCACGGTCCGACGCTGGCCTTCAAGGATGTGGCGCTGCAACTGCTCGGCCGCCTGTTCGATCATGTGCTGGCCAAGCGCGGGCAGCGGGTGACCATCGTCGGCGCCACCTCCGGCGACACCGGATCGGCCGCCATCGAGGCCTGCCGCGACCGCCAGAACGTCGACATCTTCATCCTGCATCCCAAGGGCCGCACGTCCGAGGTGCAGCGCCGGCAGATGACCAGCGTGCTGTCGTCCAACGTCCACAACATCGCGCTGGACGGCACCTTCGACGATTGCCAGGACCTCGTGAAGGCGATGTTCAACGACGGCGCCTTCCGCGACCGGATGGGGCTGTCGGCGGTGAACTCGATCAACTGGGCCCGTATCATGGCCCAGATCGTCTATTACTTCACCGCCGCGGTGGCGTTGGGCGCGCCCGACCGGAAGATCGCCTCCACCGTGCCGACCGGCAATTTCGGCAACGTCTATGCCGCCTATGGCGCCCGCGCCATGGGGCTGCCGGTGGAGACGCTGGTGGTCGGCTCCAACAGCAACGACATCCTGGCGCGCTTTTTCGCCAGCGGGAGCATGGTCGCGGCGCCCGTCGTGCCTACCTTGTCTCCCAGCATGGACATCCAGATCTCTTCCAACTTCGAACGGCTGCTGTTCGACCTGCTCGACCGCGACGGCAATGCGGTGACGGAGGCGCTGAACCGCTTCCGCGCCGAGGGCAAGTTCGCGGTGACCGACGCGCAGCTCGCCCGCGCGCTGGCCATCTTCTCCGGCCACCGGGTGGACGAGGCCGCCACGATGGCGACCATCGCCGATGTCTGGAAGGGCAGCCTCTATCTGCTCGACCCGCACACCGCGGTCGGCATCGGGGCGGCCAAGGCCGCGGTCGCGGCCGGCCGGGTCGATCCGTCCGTTCCCATGGTGGTTCTCGCCACCGCCCATCCCGCCAAGTTCCCCGACGCGGTGGAAAAGGCGACCGGCCGCCGGCCGGAGCTGCCGCCGCGCCTGTCCGATCTTTATGTGCGCGAGGAGCGCCTGTCCGAACTGCCGAACGATCTGGCGGCGGTTCAGGACTTCGTCATCGCGCGCGCCCGCGCCGCCCAGGAGGCCGCATGAGTTCCATTCGTGTGACGACGTTGCCCAACGGGCTTCGCGTCGCGACCGACACCATGCCCGACGTGCAGTCCGTTTCGCTCGGCTGCTGGGTCGGGGTTGGTACCCGCAACGAGGCGGCGAGCGTCAACGGCGTCGCCCATCTCGTCGAGCATATGCTGTTCAAGGGCACCCGCCGCCGGTCGGCCTTCCGCATCTCCGAGGAGATCGAGAATGTCGGCGGCCAGCTGAACGCCTACACCACCCGCGAGCAGACCGCCTATTACGCCAAGGTCCTGCACGAGGATGCGCCGCTGGCGCTCGATATCCTGTCCGACATGATCCAGCACTCCACGCTGGACGCCGAGGAGTTGGTGCGCGAGCGCACGGTGGTGCTGCAGGAGATCGGCCAGAGCGCCGACACGCCCGACGACATCATCTTCGACCATTTCCAGTCGACCGCCTATCCGGGGCAGGCCATCGGCCGTCCGGTGCTGGGCTCTGCCGAGATCGTCGGCGCGCTGCCGCGCGAGGCGCTGGTCGATTACATCGCCGGCCATTACGGCGCCCCCGGCATGGTGCTGAGCGCCGCCGGCCGGATCGAGCATGACCGCATGGTCGATCTTGCATTCAAGGCCTTCGGCGACCTGCCGAGCGGCGCCCCGCCCAAGCCGGAGCCCGCCAGCTATACCGGCGGCGACTTCCGCGAGGAGCGCGACCTGGAGCAGATGCACCTCGTGCTCGGCTTCGACGGGGTGGGGGTCCATGATCCCGACTTCTACGCCCATTCGGTGCTCTCCACCCTGCTGGGCGGCGGCATGTCGTCCCGCCTGTTCCAGGAGGTGCGGGAGAAGCGCGGACTGGTCTATTCCATCTACACCTTCACCGGCGGTTACCATGACGGCGGCCTGTTCGGCGTCTATGCCGGCACCGGCGAGGACGAGGTGGCGGAACTGATCCCGGTCGTCTGCGACGAGATCGCCAAGGTCGGCGCCGACGTCACCGAGGACGAGGTCGCCCGCGCCCGCGCCCAGCTGAAGGCCGGGACGCTGATGGCGCTGGAAAGCTCCATGTCGCGTTGCGAGCAGCTGGGTCAGCAGATCCTGATCTACGACCGCCCGGTTCCGGTGGAAGAGATCGTGGCGAAGATCGACGGCGTCGACCGCGACGCCGTGGTCAAGGCCACCAGCCGACTGCGTGCCAGCCGCCCGACCGTCGCCGCTCTCGGCCCGATCGCCAAGCTCGAAAGCTACGACCGCATCGCGGAGCGTCTCGCCTGACGATGGCGGCTGCGGTGCCCCCTCCCTCCCACGGCTTCGCCGCGGGTCACTCCCTCCCCCGCCCTCGGTCGGTCGAAGACCGATCCGATCGCAGGAGAGGGGATGTTTGCGATGAGGCGGCAGTTCCCTCTCCCACCGAAGGTGGGGGAGGGTTAGGGAGGGGGCCGACCACCCCGGCATTGCGATGATCCGCCTTCTCGGCAGCGGCCTCATCAGCCCGCCCGCGGTCCGGCTCGACGGTCCGAACTGCTACATCCGGCCGCCGCTGCCGCGCGACTGGCGCGAATGGGCCGACCTCCGCGCCGCCTCGCGCGCCTTCCTCACACCCTGGGAGCCGACATGGCCGGCCGACGCCTTGACGCGGGCGGCCTTCGCCCGGCGGCTGCGGCGGCAGGCGCAGGAGTGGCGGGACGATCTCGGCTACAGCTTCCTGATCTTCGACCGGGGAACCGACGCCCTGGTCGGCGGGCTCGGCCTGACCAACATCCGGCGCGGCGTGGCCCAGATGGGGACGCTCGGCTATTGGGCCGGCCAGCCCTATGCCCGCAACGGCTATGTGTCCGGCGGCACCCGGCTGGTCCTGGAGTTCGCCTTCGGCCAGCTCGGCCTGCACCGGGTCGAGGCCGCCTGTCTGCCGACCAACCTGCCGAGCCGCGGCCTGCTGGAAAAGGTCGGATTCAGCCACGAAGGCTATGCCCGCGGCTATCTGCGCATCGACGGCGCATGGCGCGACCATGTCCTCTACGCGATCCTGCGCGAGGAGTGGAAGGGCTGAGTCCTCCGGCCCTTAGCGCTGGTCCAGCTTGATCTCGATCCGGCGGTTCTTCGCCAGCGCCTCGTCCGACGTGCCGGGATCGATGGGCTGGAATTCGCCGAAGGCTGCGGCTGCGAGCCGTTCCGCCGGAATGCCCTGATCGACCAGGAACTTCACCACCGACAGCGCGCGTGCCGAGGACAATTCCCAGTTGGAGGCGAACTGGAAGCGCACCGGCTTGATGTCGGTGTGGCCGTCCACCCGCAGGACCCAGTTGATGTCGGACGGAATCGCCTTGCCGATCTCGATCAGCGTGCGGGCGAGATCGGCCAACCGCTGCTTGCCGGCCTCCTCAAGGGTTGCCGAGCCCGACGGGAACAGCAGCTCCGACTGGAAGACGAAACGGTCGCCGACAATCCGCACATCCGGCCGGTTGCCCAGCGCCTCGCGGACCCGGCCGAAGAACTCCGACCGGTAGCGGGCGAGGTCCTGAACCTTGGCGGCGAGTGCCTGATTGAGCCGGGCGCCCAATTCCGCGATCTGCACCTTCTGCTCGGCCGAGGCCTTCTCCGATACCTCCAGCGCCGCCCCGATGCGGGCGAGCTGTTCGCGGAGCGCCAGAAGCTGCTGGTTCAGCAGGTCGATCTGCTGCTTGCTTCGCGTACCCTCGGCCTGCTCGCCGGTCAGTGAGGCCATCAGATCGCGGATGCGGATGTCGCGCTGCTCCAGATCCTTCTGGGCCTGGGTCCGGCTGTCGGTCAGCTGCGATTCGAGCGACTTCAGCCGGATGTCGCGCTGGTCGATCTCCTTCTGTGCCAGCATCGTCTTCTCGGCGGCAGAGGCCAGTTCCGACTCCAGAGCCTTCGCCCGGTCGCGGGTGGTGCCGAGTTCCGCCAGCAGGGCCTGACGCTGCTGTTCGGTCAGCTTGGCAGTGGCAGCGGCGGCGGCCAGTTCGCCTTCCAGCTTCTGCCGGGCGTCGCGCAGGGCCTTGATGTCGGCCTGCAGGCTGAGGATTTCCTTCAGCTTCAGGTCCAGCGTCTCGCGGTCGACACGGACGTTGCGCTGCAATTCCTCCAGCGTGCGGGCGGTGCGGTCGCGGTCCTCCTGCAACTGGCTCAGCGACAGGGTCATGTCGTCGCGCGCGGCGACGGAGGTCTGAAGCTCGGTCGACAGCTGGGTGATGTTGACGCGGAGATCGGCGTTCGCCTCCCGCTCCATCGCCAGCAGGTCGTTCATTTCCGCGATCTTGCGGTTGAGGACGGTCAGCTGCTCGTCACGGCCGGTCAGCGCGGTGGCGAGGTAGAACTGGGTGACGATGAAGACCATCAGCAGGAAGATGACGACCATCACCAGGGACGACAGGGCGTCGACCCAGCCGGGCCAGGCGCTGGCGTCGCGATGGCCGTTGCGGCGGCTGATGCTGGCCATGGATGCTCCCGGCGTTTGCCTTGGGTGTTCTGGGTGTCAGCGTTGCTGCTGGTCGGCTTCTTCGGCCAATGCGGCGATGGTGCGGGCCAGCAGCTTGATCTCGCTGCGGATCTCCTGCACCGCCTGGACGCGGCCGTTGGAGGATTCCTCGACGATGCGGGCGAGATAGATGTCCATGTTGCGCAGATGCTGGCGCGAGGCGTCGTCGAAACCGCCGCCCGCACTCTCCGCCAGCCGGTCGAGCAGGCTCCTCACCTCCAGCTGGTTCTCGCCCAGCCGCAGGAGAAGCTGCTGTTCCGCCCGCATATGGTCGGTGAGGCTCGACAGCCGCTCGGTCAGCGCCATCAGGTTGGCGTTGGCGGCGCGCCGGCCTTCCTCGGCGGTGGCGACGGTGCGCTGCAGGGAGTCGAGATTCTCCGCGGTTTGCTCCAGCAGGGCGGTCAGATAAGCGGAGGCGGCATGATCGCCCGATTCGAGCCCGCCCGCCGCACCGCTCGACAGCCGGGTGGCGCTGGACAGCCAGTCCTCCAGATCCTGGAAGAAGCGGTTGTGGGCCTGGCTGGCCTGGAGTTCGAGGAAGCCCAGAACCAGCGACCCGGCGAGGCCGAACAGCGAGGAGGAGAAGGCCGTCCCCATGCCGACCAGCGGCGCTTCCAACCCCTGCTGCAGATGGGAGAACATGGTGCCGACGTCGCCGCCCTGCACCGACAGGCTGCCGATGACGCCGCCGACCGACTGAACCGTGTGCAGCAGGCCCCAGAAGGTGCCGAGCAGGCCGAGGAAGATCAGCAGGCCGATCAGGTAGCGCGACAGCTCCCGCGATTCGTCCAGCCGCGAGGCGATGCCGTCCAGCAGCGAGCGCATCGACAGCGCCGACAGGGTCAGCCGGCCGCGCCGTTCGCCCAGCATGCGGGCCATCGGGGCCAGCAGCACCGGCTCCTGCAGCGAGGCGGGGGCGACGCCGCTCTGATACTGCTCCAGCCACGCCACCTCGGGGCGCAGCATCAGGACCTGACGGAAGATGAAGGCAATGCCGGCCAGCAGCGTCGCCAGGATGACGCCGTTCAGCGGCGCGTTGTTGAGGAAGGCGGCGCGCAAGGCTGGGAACAGCAGTCCGCACACGGCACCGACCACCACCAGGAACAGGATCATCCGGGTCAGGAACCGCTCCGGGCGTGTCATGAGGGAGGATACCTCCAGCGGTCGGGTCGACGGGGTCGTGGCGGTCATGATGCTCCGAAGGGGTGTTCCGGTCAGACCTTGCCCAGGGATGGGCCCACGGGTGGAGCGCTATTCGTTCAAGAAGACAACATCGATCCGGTCCGGCGTTCCGCCCGTCTCGTCGAGGCCCAGTGCGCGGACATCGACCCGGCTGCTGCGGATGCCGAAGGCGGTCAGCCGCTCCCGCAGGGCCAGCGCCCGGGCGAGCGAGCGCTGCCGCGCCTCCCGCGCCGTGTCCGCGGTGCCGCTGGCGTAGGAGCGCAGCTGCAGACGGGCGGTGTCGCTGGCGCGCAGCCGTTCGACGATCCGGTCGACCGTGGCGTCCGCGGTATCCGGCAGATTGGTGGTGTCGGCCGGGAACACAAGGCTCAAAACGCTCGAAGGTGGCAGCGTCGCCGCAGGGGGTGCCGCTTCCGGGGGAGGGGGCAATGCCGCGGTGTCGGTCCGCGGGGTCGCCGGCTCCGGTCCGGCCGTCGGCGCAGGCACTGCCTGCGGTGGCGCGGTGGCGATAGCCGGAGCGGACGGCGCTTCCGGCCGCGAGGCCGGCGGCTGCGCCGGGCCTTCGGTCATCTCCGGTGGGGGCGGCGCTTCCAGCGGTTGCGGCAGCACGAGGCGCGGCGGCGCCTTGACGGCCGGCGGGGTGCGCAGGTTGGGGCGCGGAGGCACGGACAGCGGAACGGCGTTTTCCAGAGTCAGCCCGGTGGCGACCTGTGCATTCGCCGGAGCGGCGTTTGCCGGAGCCGCGGCCGACAGGGCGGCTGGATGCAGCGCCCAGGCCACGCACAGCGCGGCGGCGACGGCACGGTGTCTGCGGTCGGCGTGTCCCCAGCGGCCCAAAACGATGCGTCCCGTTAAACCCTTGTCGTGCAAACCATAACCTATCGATCGCACCAGCGACAACCGCTCATCCGTCCCGCCCCGGTGCGGGGCAGGGCGGGTGGGCTTGGCCGGAGCTGGCGAGGGGCTCAGCCCTTGGCGGACTTCAGCAGGCGGGCGACCGGGACCTGGAGATGGCTGTTGGTGGCCAGCACGTTGCCGGTGAAGACCGGATTGCGGCCGCCCTCGATCTCGCCGACGAAGCCGCCGGCCTCGGTGACCATCAGCACGCCGGCTGCACAGTCCCACGGAGCCAGCCCGCGCTCCCAATAGGCGTCGAAACGGCCGGCGGCGGTGTAGGCGAGGTCGAGCGAGGCGGCGCCGAAGCGGCGGATGCCCGCGACCTCCTTCATCACCGCCTCCTGCTCCTTCAGGAAGCCGGCATGGTCGCCGCGGCCCTTGAAGGGGATGCCGGTGGCCAGAACGCAGTCTTCCAGCCGGCGGCGTTCGGACACGCGCAGGCGGGTGTGGTTGACGAAGGCGCCGGCGCCCTTCTCGGCCCAGAACAGCTGGTCGCCGATGGGAGCGTAGATGACGCCGGCGACGATCTCGCCGTTGCGCTCTGCGGCGATGGAGATCGCCCAGTGCGGCAGGCCGTGTAGGAAGTTGGTGGTGCCGTCGAGCGGGTCGACGATCCAGCGCGCCTCGGCGTCGCTGCCCTTGGACGCGCCGCTCTCCTCCATCAGGAAGCCGAATTCGGGACGCCCCTTCTGCAGCTCCTCGCGCAGGGTGCGTTCGGCCTTCAGGTCGGCGGCGGACACGAAGTCGGCCGGCCCCTTGCGCGACACCTGGAGGTGTTCGACCTCGCCGAAGTCGCGGACGAGACCCCGGGCAGCCTTTTCGGCGGCGCGGACCATGACGTTGATGAGAGCGGAGCGGGTGGCCATGGGTGTTGGTGTACCGTTTTATGCAGGAACCAGAAAACAATACACCGGCCTCCGCGCTTGGCGAAGACCGGTGATGGCAGGACGGACCTGGGAAGGATCAGTCCTTCGCGCGCTCGACATACTCGCCGGTGGCGGTGTCGACGACGACGCGGGTCCCGGCCTCGATGTGCGGCGGAACCAGGATCGACACGCCGTTCTCCAGCTTGGCCGGCTTGTAGGAGGAAGAGGCCGTCTGGCCCTTCACCACCGGGTCGGACTCGGTGATCGTCAGCGTGACCTTGCCGGGGATCTCGACGCCCAGCGGCGAGCCTTCATGGCTCTGCACCGTGACTTCCATGCCGTCCTGCAGGAAGACGGCCGGGTCGCCGATGATGTCGCGCGGGATCGCGACCTGCTCGAAGCTTTCCTTGTCCATGAAGGTGAAGCTGTCACCTTCGGCGAAGAGGAAGGTCATCTCATGCTCGTCCAGGCGAGCGCGCTCAACGGTTTCCTGGGTGCGGAACCGCTCGGTCGACTTGTTGCCGGTGCGAACGTCCTTCATTTCCAGCTGGATGAAGGCGCCGCCCTTGCCAGGCTGCACGATGGCGGTTTTGGTGATGACCCAGAGCTTACCGTTGTGCTCCAGCACATGGCCGGGGCGCATCGTGTTGGCATTGACCTTCATGGCGTACTCGTGAATTCCAGAATCAGGGCGGCGCGGACCCTACCAGCTTGACCGCCCATAGGCAACGGCGCGGAACGGTAAACAGGCGCGATCCGCGACGCGGGCGGACGATTCTTTGGCGAATCGGCGTCTGCTTCTTGGAATCGCTCCAGGAGTGGAACGTTTGAAACAATTTCCCGGCCCCTGTTCACTGTTCCATCCGCACCTGTCCGCAGATCGGCCGCAGATCGGCAGCCGGTCCGGCAAGAGTAGCACGGGGCCTTGCCCGGCGATAAGCGCGCGCAGCAAAACCGGCCGCCCGGTGTGATGCCGCTGTGACCGATGCCGACCCGGCTTGAGTACGCCGCCCGTGGGTGTTCTGATGCGCCGGCACCCCTTTCGACTTTGCAGAAGAGCGCGCCGCATGCCCGCCAACCGATCCCCCGAGCTTCCTCCCTGGCATCCCGAGGCGCTGGCCCGACGCCGGCCCTATCTGGCGGCGCGCAGCCGGGTGCTGAACGCCGTCCGCCGCGTGTTCGAGGAGCTTGCCTTCGTCGAGGTGGACACGCCCGCCCTGCAGGTGTCGCCGGGGATGGAACCGCATCTCCAGGCTTTCGCCACTGAACTGCAGGGTCCTCATCCGGACGACCGCCGGCCGCTCTACCTGCACACCAGCCCGGAATTCGCCATGAAGAAGCTGCTGGTCGCGGGCGTGCCGCGGCTTTGGCAGCTGGCGCATGTCTACCGCAACGGCGAAAGGTCGGGCACCCACGCGCCGGAATTCTCGATGCTGGAATGGTATCGCGCGGGCGACGGCTACCGCACCCTGATCGAGGATTGCCAGCTGCTGTTGCAGGCCGGGGCGGAAGCGGGCGGGCGGCGGAGCTTCACGTTCCGCGGCATGACCTGCGATCCCTTCGGCACCTGGCGGGTGCTGACCGTGCCGGACGCCTTTCAGGAATACGCCGGCATCGACCTGATGGCGACCTATGACGGCAGCCACGATCCCGACCCGGCGGCGCTGGCGGCGGAGGCTGCGCGCATCGGCATCGCGCCCCATCACGGCGACCGCTGGGAGGATATTGTTTTCCGCATCATGTTCGACCGGATCGAGCCGCATCTGGGCGGCGGCGTGCCATGCGTGCTGAGCGACTATCCGCTGTGCATGGCGGCACTGTCGCGGCCGAAGCCGGAGGACCCTCGGCTGGCGGAACGGTTCGAGCTGTATGCCTGCGGCCTGGAACTGGCGAACGCCTTCGGCGAGTTGACCGACCCGGCGGTGCAGCGCGCTCGCTTCGAAGCCGACATGGACTTGAAGGAGCGGCTCTACGGCGAGCGCTTCCCGGTGGACGAGGATTTCCTCGCCGCGCTGGAGCATGGCATGCCGCAGAGCAGTGGAATCGCCATGGGCTTCGACCGGCTGGCGATGCTGTGCAGCGGGGCCGAGAGCATCGAACAGGTGTTGTGGCTGCCGGTGGCGGGTGTGTGAGGGGGATGCATTGCGTGGATTGGATAGGAAACGGGAGGTGCGCGGCCCTTGAAGATTCTCGCCGCGCGCCCCCCTCACCCTAACCCTCTCCCCAGGGGGGAGAGGGGATAACTCGTGTGGGAGAGGGCAATCACCCTCAGAACGTGAACTTCGCCTGCAGGCCGATCAGGTCGATGCTGCTCTTGTACTCCGCGGTCAGGTTGCCGCGACCGGCTTCGGCGCCGGTCAGGTCGTCGGTCAGGTCGACCGAGGCCTTCGGCACGAAGACATGGGAGTAAGCGGCGTCGACGCGCAGGCTGTCGGTCACCTGATAGCCGGCACCCACCGACAGCCAGTAACGGTTCTGCTCCGGAATGCGGGGCGTGCGGTATTCGACGTCGACCGCGCCCTTGTCGAAGGCGATGCCGCCGCGCAGCGTCAACTTGTCGGTCACCTTGTAGGAGGTGCCGAGCGCGTAATACCAGGTGTCCTTCCAATGCTCTTCGGTCAGGGAGTTGAGCGCCGGGTTGGCGATGTTGACCCGCAGCTCCTTGAAGCGCGACCAGTTGGTCCACTGCACGTCGGCCATCACCGCCCAGCGGTCGTTCACCTCGTGGTACAGGCCGACGGAGGCGATTTCCGGCGTGATCAGGTCGGCATTCGCCGCCTGGGAGGGCAGGGCCCCGGCCAGCGATGCGGGGAGACCGGTGAAGGAGATGTTGCCGCTCAGCGTATGCTTGACCGCCGACCGGTAGCCGATGCCGATGCGCGTGCCCTTCATCGGTTCGATCAGGGCGCCCAGCGAAACGCCCCAGCCCCAATCGTCGCCGGTCACGTCGCTCTTGACGTCGAGCGCGCCCGGACGGCCCAGCCGGCTGGCGCCGAAGTCGGACGACTGCGACAGCTTGGCCTTGGCGTACTGGATCTGCACGCCGCCGCCGATGATGATCATCGGGTTGATGCGGTACGACACCGTCGGCACGAAGTTATAGGTGCGCAGATCCGACCGGATGCCGTGATAGCGGCCGATCCAGCTGTCGCCGTAATCGGTGACGAGGCCCCAGGGACCGTTGGCCGACAGGCCGACCTTCAGGTCGTCGCTGATCGAATAGACGAAATAGCCGGCCGGGACGATGGCGTCCTGCGCGATGTCGCCGGGCGAGGCATTGCCGCTGATCGCAGTGCCGCCGAGCCGCCGGGCGCGGGTGGCGCTGGCGCTGTCGACCTTCGACTTCACGATGACGCCGGTGGCGGTCTGAACCGCCTCGATCCCCGTGACCAGGCCCATGGTCGCCGGATTGTAGAACATGGAGCTGGCATCGCCGTTGCCGCCGGCGGTCACGCCGGCATAGGCGGTGCCCTGGCCCGATACGCTCTGCTCCTTCAACGCAAATCCGGCGGCGAACGCGGTCGAGGCGGTCGCGATCGGTGCGGTTACCGCAATGGCGGCAGCGGCGGTCATCAGGCGGGTCTTGAGCGTCATCGGAGACATGGTTCCTTCCCCAAATTGTGTTATTGACCCAATGATACACAAACTGACGCTTACGTAAAGAGCCGCCCGCCGCTTTTTGTTGGCTGCACAAGCAGTGTTGCGGCCCTGCATCGGTTCCAAAAACCGGAATGGAAAAGTGGCCGCAAGGAGGCGTCACCGGCGGGAGCAGGCTCGCCGGCCGGGGCGCCGCCTTGCGGCGGAATTAGATCGGATCGCGTAAAATCGGGATCGATTTGGAGCGTGAATCCGATCGCCAAACATAAAGCTACAGCGTCGTGCGTTTCATATTAAACGCACGACGCTGTATCCAGTGATTTCAGTGGAGAAAAAGCGCCGGTGGCACCCGGCGCGTCAGGCGATCCAGGCGACGGCGGCAGCGAAGAGTTCGCGCAGGATGTTGTGCTCGTCGCTCCACACCAGTTTGGCGGTGATGACGACGGAGGCTACGACCAGCATCGGTCGGACGACTCGGGCGCCGTTGCGGATCACCATATGGGCGCCGAGCTGGGCGCCGATGTATTGGCCGACGCCCATCAGCAACCCGATCGTCCACAGCACATGGCCGCCGATGATGAAGAACAGCAGCGACGCCACGTTGCTGGTCAGGTTCAACACCTTGGTGTGGGCGGTCGCCCTGCGCAGATTGTGGCCGAGCAACGAGACGAAGGCGATGGCGAAGAAGGTGCCGGTGCCCGGCCCGAAGAATCCGTCGTAGAAGCCGATGCCGGTGCCGATGCTCAGCGCGAAGGCATGCTCGCCGATGCGCTGGTGGGCGTCGACATCGCCGGCCTTGGGCGACAGCAGCAGATAGATGGCGATGCCGATCAGCAGGATCGGGATGACGTCGCGCAGGAAGCTGGGATCCAGCATCTGCACCAGCGTGGCCCCGGCCCCGGCGCCGACGAAGGTGCAGAGGATCATCGTGCGCATCGCGCCCGGATTGACCTCGCCGCGGCGGACGAACTTGATGGTGGCGGACAGCGACCCGAAGCTGGACTGCAGCTTGCCGGTGGCCAGCGCCTCGGCGGGGGACAGCCCGGCGGCCAGCAGGGCTGGGATGGTCAGAAGGCCGCCGCCGCCGGCGATGGAATCGACGAAACCGGCCAACAGGCCGACGGCGAACAGGATGCCCAGCGACTCGGGCGTCAGAAGATCCATGATCCTGGGAAAGTCCGCTTAGGGGTGCCGGCCGGCAGGGCCGGCATATGTACGCTCAGCCGGTCGAACCGGCAAGCGCCGCCTCAATGGCGGCGTTCAGCGCCCGGACTCCGGCGCCCGGACCCTGGGGATGACCCCAGACGGCGTTCACCACGGCCAGGAAATCGGCGCCCGCGGTGACCAGCGGCGCGCAATTGTCGGCGGTGATGCCGCCGATGGCGACGCAGGGGACCTCCATCAGCTCCGACCACCAGCTCAGCAGTTCCGGCTCCGCCTTGTACTCGGCCGTCTTGGTGGTGGTGGGAAAGAAGGCGCCGAAGGCGACGTAATCGGCCCCCTCCTCGCCGGCGATCATGGCGAGATGGCGGCTGTCATGGCAGGTGACGCCGACGATGGCGTCGTTGCCGAGAATCTTGCGGGCCTCGCGATAGGGGGTGTCCTGCTGCCCGACATGGACGCCGTCGCAGCCGGTTTCCCGCGCAAGACGCGGATGGTCGTTCAGGATGAAGGCGACGTCCCGTTCCTGCGCGATCGGGCGCAGCAGGTCGCAGGCGCGACGGATGTCGTCCTCGGAACAGTCCTTGAGGCGCAGCTGCACGCAGGCGACGTCGCCGGCATCCAGCGCTTCCCGAAGAAGCGGCGCGAACGCCGCCGGCTCCAGGGCCGGCGGCGTCACGAGGTACAGACGGCAGGCGGGAGGTTCCGCCTGCGCCGGCTTTCCCTTGGCCAAGTGTTACTCCCGGCCCTGGTAGATCTTCATGATCCGGTCGAGCAGCTTCAGCGCATCCTCGCGCGGGCGCTGGAAGGCGTTGCGGCCGATGATCGAGCCGTTGCCGCCGCCGTCACGGATGGCGCGGGCGTCCTCGAACACCGCATCCTCGCCCTTGGTGGCGCCGCCGGAGAAGACCACGATGCGGCGGCCGTTGAAGGTGCACTGCATGATGTGCTTCACCCGCTCCGCCTGGGTGGCGATCGGGATGTTCTTGGACTCGTAGACCTTCTTGGCCTCCGCCTGCTCCAGATGGGCCGACGGCAGCTTCACCTTGATGATGTGGGCGCCGAGCAGGGCGGCCATGTGGGCGCCATAGCCGATCACGTCGATGGCCAGCTCGCCGTCCTTGGAGACGGCGCCGCCGCGCGGGTAGGACCACAGCACGGTGGCGAGGCCGTAGGACTTCGCCTCTTTCGACAGCTCGCGGAATTCCTCGTACTGGTTGTACATGGCTTCCGAGCCGGGATAGATGGTGAAGCCGATGGCCGAGCAGCCCAGGCGCAGGGCGTCCTGGATCGAGGCGGTCACGGCCTGGTCGGCATTTTCCTTCTGGGTGGACAGCGAGTTGGCGCTGTTCATCTTCAGGATCAGCGGGATCGAGCCGGCGAAGGTGCCGGCGCCGGCTTCCAGCGAGCCCAGGGGGGCGGCGTAGGCGTTGCAGCCCGCGTCGATGGCCAGCTGGTAATGGTAGTGCGGGTCATAGCCGGCATCGTTCGGGCCGAAGCTGCGGGCGGGCCCGTGCTCGAAACCCTGGTCGACCGGCAGGATCACCAGCTTGCCGGTGCCGCCGAGCTTGCCTTCCATCAGGATGCGGGCGAGGTTCGCCTTGGTGCCGGGATTGTCGCTCTCGTAGTTGGCGAGAATGTCTTTGACGCGGCGCGTGAGCTTCATTGTGGCTCTTCCCCTGGGGCATTCTTGGAAATGGCGCCGTCTTAGCCCGTATTCGGCCGCTTTGCAACGGTGGGAGGGGCATAAAGCGGCCATTTGCCACGCCTGAACGGCCTAGGGCGTGTGGACGGGCCAAGCCCGCAAGGTGGGTGACGCACCCACCAAGGTGCTAAGGCAGAAGGGTGTGCAGCGCGATGTACAACCCATAGCCGGCACCGCCCAGAACCGCCCAGGCCCCGGCCGTCAATCCGATCCAGACCGCCAGCAGGCGGATGCCGCGCATCTTCTCCGGTCCCGCACCGGGACTGGCGGGCCCCAGCCCGCTTCGGTCGGCCGGCCGGCCGCTTGCGGAGTGCCCCGGACGGCGAGGTTGCGCGACCGTCGAGTCCGGCGTGGTCAGCGAGGTGATGCTCATGGGCGGGTCATCCGGCATCGGAGGGAGGGTGCGGTGTCACAAAAATATCCTTACGCGACGTTACACCACCTTTGCGCGGCGGGGCTGTGCGAAAAAGCGGTAGTCCCACCCTAACCATGGTCGCGTGCCAGCCAGCCGCGGCATAGGGCCTCCAGCGCGGCGGCGCTGCGCCGATCCCGGCCTTCGGCGGGGGTGGCGGCTGCAAGGTCGAGGATCGCCGGGCAGCGGGTCAGCAGCGCCGCGCCGCGGGCAGCGGCGATGGCGGCCAGCCGGTCGGCCATGTCGGGCCGGCCGGTGAACAGGAGCAGGCGCAGGCCGGCCGTCAGCGCCCCCTGTGCCTCGCCGGCGCGGTCGCCGCAATCGAGCAGGCCGGTGACCTCCAGTTCCGGATAGGCCTTGCGGACCCGCTCCACCACCCCGCGCAGCCACAGGGCGCCGGCCGTCGGCGGAGCCATCAGCACGAGAGGCGTCCCGGCCGAGTCGGCGGCGGCGGCGGCGGGCAGGGCGTCGTCCAGGCCGCGAATCAGGATGGGACGGAAGGGCGAAGGGGCGGTCATCGGCAGGTTGGGGCAGGTTGGGGCAGGTCGGGGCAGCGGGGAGGGGCGGCGCAGTTTAGCCGCGGCCGGCAGCCGCCGGAACGGGCGAATCGGAGATCCGGCCGGGCGTGATCCTGCGGATGAGAGAATTGAGGCAGGTCAAACCCTGTGCTCGCGGTCCCGGAGTATGGTCGGTCGCATCGGACCCAATCTCTGGGGACAGGGTGCCAGCGCGCCGGGGTCCGTTTCATGGGAATCGATTCCCCGGGAATGCCGCGATGATGGAATACAAGGGTTACAAGGCCCAGATCGACTTCGACAACGACGCAGGCGTCTTTGTCGGCGAGGTCATCAACACCCACGACGGCATCACCTTTACAGGCCGCTCCGTGGACGAGCTGCGCGAGTCCTTCCGCCGTGCGGTGGACGATTATCTCGACCTGTCCTGCGACATGGGCGGCGATGGGGAGCAGCCCTTCTCCGGCCGCCTCTCCATCCGCATCAACCCCATCCTGCACCGGGCCATCGCCGACTGCGCCGCCCGCGAGGGCAAGAGCCTGTCGGCCTGGATCGCCGATTGTCTTGGCCGGGCGGCCGGGGTGGCGAAGGTAAAGGCGAGCTGAGGATTCGCAAAATGCGATGCCGATTGCCTGTGCCGGTCCGGTGGCTTGGCATTCTGGCATCCGGGCCGTGGGTGGGAATTGCCCGCATGCGTTGAGATGCATGGGTATGTTCCTCTTGCCCAACTGGCATTGCAATTGCTCATATCTCCCCAAAGAATAAAGGGGGATTGCGCTATGAGCGGATTCAAACTGACATTGCGAGCGAAACTATGGGCTTTGGTCGTGCTGGCCGGCGCCATCTGCATTGCATTGGCCGCTTCGGCATTGTGGCTGAATCAGCGCAGCACGCTGGAGGACCGTAAGGAGACGCTGCGCTCCGTCGTGCAGACCGCCCATGGGCTCGCCGCCGGCTACGACGCGGAGGTGAAGGCCGGACGCCTGACCCGCGAGCAGGCGTTCGAGCGGTTCAAGGCGAACATCAACACGATGTTCTACAACGGCAAGGATTACATCTTCGTCCTCGGCACCGCTTACCAGGCAGTCATTCACCCGGTCCGCCCCGACGTGATCGGCAAGGACCAGCGCGACATGAAGGATGCCAACGGCGTCTTCTTCTCCCGCGAGATGGTCGACACCGCCCGCAACAAGGGCGAGGGTTTTGTCGGCTACAGCTATCCCAAGGCGGGCGGCGACGTGCCGCTGCCCAAGCTGAGCTACGTCAAGATGTTCGAGCCGTGGCAGGTGATCATCGGCACCGGCGTCTACATCGACGACCTGGAAGCCCGCTTCATGCGCAGCCTGTGGACCATGGCGGCCATCGTCGGCGGGCTGGCCCTGCCGGTGGTGGCGCTGATCGCGCTGGTCGGCAACTCGATCAGCCGGCGCATCCGCCGCCTGTCCGACAGCATGCGCAGCCTTGCCGACGGCAACCTGTCGGCCGCCGTTCCCGAGACCGGCAGCGGCGACGAACTGGGCGACATGGGCCGCGCCGTGGAAGTGTTCAAGCTGAATGCCGAGGCGAGCCGGCGCCTGGAGGCCGAACAGGCCGAGACCGCCCGCCGGGCCGAGGAGGACAAGCGGCAGGCGATGGACCGGCTCGCCGCCCGCTTCGAAGGGACGGTTGGCGGCATGATCCGCTCGGTCTCCACCACCACCGACGAATTGGGGCAGAAGGTGCGGGCGATGTCGCATGCCGCCGCGCAGACCAGCCAGCTCGCCGGGCTGGTGGCCAGCGCCAGCGACGGCACCGCTGCCAACGTGCAGACCGTGGCCGCCGCGTCGGAACAGCTTTCCAGCTCCATCGTCGAGATCGGCCGGCAGGTGTCGGAGGCCAGCCGCGTCGCCAACGAGGCCGTCGGCATGGCGCAGGAAGCGACCGGCCGCATCGGCAGTCTGGCCGAGGCGGTGGAGCGGATCGGCACCGTGGTCGGGCTGATCAACTCCATCGCCGGCCAGACCAACCTGCTGGCCCTGAACGCCACCATCGAGGCGGCGCGCGCCGGCGAAGCGGGCAAGGGCTTCGCGGTCGTGGCGAGCGAGGTGAAGGCGCTGGCCAACCAGACGGCGAAGGCGACCGACGAGATCGGCGGCCAGATGAGCGGCATTCAGTCGGTGACCGGTCAGGCGGTGACGGAGATCCAGAGGGTGTCCGCCGTGATCGAGCGGCTGAGCGCCATCGCCACGACGATTTCCGCCGCGGTCGACCAGCAGAATGCCGCAACCGCGGAGATCTCCCGCTCGGTCCAGCAGGCCGCCGCCGGAACCGGCGAGGTGTCGTCGAGCATCTCCGGCGTCACCGCCGCATCGGACGAGAGCGGCCGCACCGCCCGCGAACTGGTGGAGGCGCTGGGCAAGCTTTCGGAGGAGGCCGCCGGGCTGAACGCCCAGGTCGGGACCTTCCTGGCGACGGTGCGGGCGGCTTGAGGGGAGGCGTCGGCTTGCGCTTGCCCCCTCCCTAACCCTCCCCCTCTTCGAGGGAGAGGGGACTGCCGCCGCGTTGCAAATTCCTCCCTCTCCTGCCGAAGGCGGGGGAGGGAAGGGGCCCATGCGCAGCATGGGAAGGGAGGGGGCAAGCGAACTCCACCACAAAAAAGGCGCCTCCCTTGCGGAAGGCGCCTTTCTCTTGATCCGGCGAGGCTTACTTGGCGTTCGCCATGGCGACGGCGGTGTCGCTCATGCGGTTGGAGAAGCCCCACTCGTTGTCGTACCAGGTCATGATGCGGACGAAGTTGCCGTCGATGACCTTGGTCTCGTTCAGCGCGAAGATCGAGCTGTGCGGGTCATGGTTGAAGTCGGTCGAAACCAGATCTTCGGTGTAGGCGCCCAGCACGCCCTTCAGCGGGCCGTTGGCGGCATCGCTGATCGCCTTGGTGATCTCCTCGACCGAGGTGGCGCGGCCAGCGGTGAACTTGAAGTCGACGACCGACACGTTCGGGGTCGGAACGCGCATGGCGGTTCCGTCCAGCTTGCCCTTCAGCTCCGGCATGACCTTGCCGACGGCCTTGGCGGCGCCGGTGGAGGTCGGGATCATGTTCAGGGCCGCCGCGCGGGCGCGGTGCAGGTCCTTGTGGTTGGTGTCGACGATCCGCTGGTCACCCGTGTAGGAGTGGATCGTGGTCATGAAGCCCTTCTCGATGCCCACCAGGTTGTGGAGGACATGCGCGACCGGGGCCAGGCAGTTGGTGGTGCAGGAGGCGTTGGAGACAATCTTGTGCTCGGCCGTCAGCTTGTCATGGTTGACGCCATAGACGACGGTGATGTCCTCGTCGGTGGCCGGAGCGGAGATCAGCACCTTCTCGGCGCCGGCTTCCAGATGCTTGGCGGCATCGGCGCGCTTGGTGAAGATGCCCGAGCATTCCATGGCGATCTGGACGCCCAGATCCTTCCACGGCAGCTTGGCCGGGTCACGCTCCTGCACGACCTTGATGGAATGGCCGTTGACGATCAGAACGCCGTCGCCGGTCTCGATGGTGCCGGGGAAGCGGCCGTGGACGCTGTCGTACTTCAGCAGGTGCGCGTTGGCCTTCAGATCGGCCAGGTCGTTGATCGCCACGACCTCGACGTCCTTGCGGCCGCTCTCGTAGATGGCGCGCAGAACCAGACGGCCGATGCGGCCAAAACCGTTGATCGCTACCCGTACAGCCATGACTTCCTCCAGTTGGATATGGGGCGCCCAAAATCGGCCGGACGCCCCTTCGGCTTCTCTCAGAGACGCGCCTTAACGGCGTCCACGACCGCTTCGGCGGTGATGCCGAAGTGCTTGTACAGTTCCTGGTAGGGGGCCGATTCGCCGAAGCCGGCCATGCCGACGAAGGCGCCCTTGTCCCCAGCGCCGCCCAGCCAGCGGTCCCAGCCCAGACGGATCGCCGCCTCGACGCCGACGCGCACGCCGGTGCCCAGCACCGAAGCCTTGTACGCATCGTCCTGTCGGTCGAACAGTTCCCAACTCGGCATAGACACAACGGCGGTGCCGATGCCCTCAGCCTGCAGGGCCTTGCGGGCCTCCATCGCCAGCGACACTTCCGAACCGGTGGCGAGGATGGTCGCCTTGCGCTCGCCCTCGGCCTCGGCCAGGACATAGGCGCCGCGGGCCGACAGGTTCTCGGCCGTGTGCTCGGTGCGCAGGGTCGGCACATTCTGGCGGGTCAGCGCCAGGACCGACGGGGCGCCGGTGGCCTCCAGCGCGATCTGCCAGCATTCGGCGGTCTCGACCGCGTCGGCCGGGCGCAGCACCAGCAGGTTGGGGATGGCGCGCAGCGCCGCCAGATGCTCCACCGGCTGGTGGGTCGGGCCGTCTTCGCCGAGACCGATCGAGTCGTGGGTCATCACGAAGATCGAGCGCTGCTTCATCAGCGCGGCCAGACGGATCGACGGGCGGCAGTAGTCGGCGAACTGCATGAAGGTGCCGCCATAGGGGATGACGCCGCCATGCAGCGCCATGCCGTTCATCAGCGTCGCCATGCCGTGCTCGCGCACGCCGTAGCGGACGTAACGGCCGGCGAACTCGCCCTTGCCCTTCACGTCGGCGGTGTTCTTGACCTTGGTGTTGTTCGACGGGGTCAGGTCGGCGGAGCCGCCGATCATCTCCGGGATCGCCGGGACCAGCACCTCCAGCGTGTTGCCGGACGCGACGCGGGTCGCCCAACTCGGCTTCTCGGCACTGACCTTCTGCTTGAAGGCGACGATGGTGTCGACCAGCGCGGAGGGCACGCCGCGGCCGAAGGCCTCGTCGAACGCCTTGCCGGCGGCCTCGGTGAGGCCGGCGCGGCGGTCGGCCCAGGCGGCATGGGCGTCGGCGCTGCGGGATCCTGCGGCGCGCCAGGCGGACAGAACCTCGTCGGGAACGATGAAGGGCTCATGGGTCCAGCCGATGGCCTCGCGGGTCGCGGCGACCTCGTCGGCGCCCAGCGGCGAGCCGTGGCAGCCGTGGGTGTTGGCCTTGTTCGGCGCGCCCTTGCCGATGATGGTACGGCAGGCGATCAGCGTCGGCTTGTCGGTGGAGGTGCGGGCCTGGGCGATGGCCTTCGACACGGCGTCGGTGTCGTGTCCGTCGACGGCGATGGTGTTCCAGCCGTAGGAGCGGAAGCGCGCCTGGGTGTCGTCGGTGAAGCTGAGGTCGGTCGAGCCGTCGATGGAGATGTGGTTGTCGTCCCACAGCACGATCAGGCGGTTCAGCCCGAGATGGCCGGCGAGCGAGCAGGCCTCGTGGCTGACGCCCTCCATCAGGTCGCCGTCCGAGGCGATGACGTAGGTGTAATGGTCGATCAGCTCGTCGCCGAAGCGGGCGTTGGTGATCCGCTCCGCCAGCGCCATGCCGACGGCGGTGGAGACGCCCTGGCCCAGCGGACCGGTGGTCATCTCGATGCCCAGGCTGGGATCGACTTCCGGGTGGCCGGGGGTCAGGCTGTGCAGCTGGCGGAAGCGCTTGATCTCGTCGATGGTCATCCGCTCGTAGCCGGTCAGGTAGGCCAGCGAGTAGATCAGCATCGAGCCGTGGCCGGCCGACAGCACGAAGCGGTCGCGGTCGGGCCAGGACGGGTTCTTCGGATCGAACTTCAGGAACTGGGTGAACAGGACCGTGGCGACGTCGGCCATGCCCATCGGCATGCCCGGGTGGCCGGACTTCGCGGCCTCGACCGCGTCCATGGAGAGCGCGCGGATCGCGCTGGCCATCGTGTGGAGGGAGGGCTGGGCGGAGGCAGCGGACATCTGGCGTTTCCTGCGGGGTCGGGCGCGGTTGCGGCGTCGGCGACGATGCCAAGTCAACGGGTGTGGCGCGGTCGCCGGATGAGGCGCCGCGAAACGGGCGCACCATGCAGAACCGCCGTCCGCAGGTCAACATGGGAATGGGGTAAGGAGTAGGGGCTATCGCGCATGGCTCCCTCTCCTTGGGCGGGAGAGGGCGTTTATCGTCAGATGCGAAGTTTCCCGCCCTCTGCGGCCTTCCGTCACGTTTCGGGATTCCGCATGGGCATTCGGTGGAAGAGTCCGTCGTGACGGTTGACGAGGTCGGCGTGCCGGCCCAACTCTATGCGCTCCGATAAGGCAGCGGTTTGGCTTGGCGGACAGCCGCTCGGGCGCCTTCTGCCCCTTGAACATGACGTGCCCACAGGTCGAGGTTGACGTCCATGGATTCCCTGAAAACCGCTCTCGACCGTCTCGGCCGCGCCGTGGACCGGCTGGAACATGCCGCGACGGCCCGCGAGGAGCGGGTGGTCCGGCGCGAACAGGACTTGTCGCAGGCGCTGGAAACCGCGCGGGCGGACCGGGCGACCGCCCAGGCCACCGCGGAGGCGGTGTCGCAGCGGCTGGAGGTCGCCATCGCCCGACTGCAACAAGTGCTGGAGAGCTGACGCCATGGCCCAGGTCGACATCGAAGTGAACGGCCGTTTCTATCGCATGCTGTGCGAGGACGGGCAGGAGGCCCGGCTGCGGGAGCTGGCGGCCTATGTCGACGACCGGCTGCGCCGGCTGACCGGCGGCGGCCGCAGCGGGTCGGAGGCGCAGATGATGCTGATGACCTGCCTGGTGCTGGCCGACGAGCTGCAGGATGTGATGTCCGGCAAGGGGATAGCCCCCGCCGTGGACGAGGGCGCGGTGGTCGGCGAACTCGATCGTGTGGCAAAACGCATCGAAGAGGTTGCCGCGCGGCTCGAGCGCGCCTAGATTGGGTCTCGGAAGGACCGCTGCCTGGTTCGATAGGCTGCAATAATCCCCAGGGCCGATAACCTTGATCTCTAGGGAGCTGTCCCTGTCCGGCCCAATGGGCCGGGTATATGGCGCCCACCTGCTCATGCAGGCCATGGAGGATAGGCACATGGCCACCGGCCGAGGCGGCACCTTCCACCTTCTTTTCCCCGCACGCAGTCCGCGATGACCGATCCGCAAGCCAAGGACGCCGCCCGACGCGAGGCGCGCGCCCGGCGCGACGCCGTCGCCGACTCCGACCGTCCCGCAGCCTCCGCCGCCGTGTGCCGCCGCATCGCCGAACTGGCGGCGGACGGGCATCTGCCGCCGGGGGCCGTCGGCGGGTATTGGCCGCTCGGCTCCGAACTCGACGCGCGGCCGGCATTGCTCCATCTTAAACAGCTTGGCCATCCGGTTTCCCTGCCGGTGTCGGGGCCGCGCGGCACTGCGCTGGTCTTCCGCGACTGGGATCCGGAAGCGGCGATGGCCATTGGCCGCTACGGCATCCGGGAGCCGGGGGAGGAGCGCGCGGTGCTGCGCCCGTCGCTGCTGCTGGTGCCGATGCTGGCCTATGACCGCAACGGGCACCGCCTGGGCTATGGCGCCGGCTATTACGACCGGACGCTGGACGGCCTGCGGGCGGGTGGGGCGGTTCTGGCGGTGGGCGTGGCCTTCTCCGCGCAGGAGATGCCGGCGGTGCCGGTGGACGTCCATGACGAGCGGCTGGACTGGATCGTGACGGAGCGGGAAACGCTCCGCATTCATAAGTGAGATTATCGGGAAGGTTGGGGCGATGCGGATTCTGTTCTTCGGCGATGTGGTGGGCCGGGCCGGGCGCGATGCGGTGCTGGCGCACATGCCGATGCTGCGCGAGAGGCTGGATCCCGACCTGACTGTGGTGAACGGCGAGAATTCCGCCGGCGGCTATGGCGTCACCGTCAAGATCGCCGAGGAGTTCTTCGCCGCCGGTATCGACGTGGTGACGCTGGGCAACCACACCTGGGACCAGAAGGAACTGGTCGGCACCATCGAGCAGCAGCCGCGCATCATCCGCCCGCTGAACTACCCGGAGGGCACGCCCGGCCGCGGCTTCGTCCTGCTGCAGGCGCGCGGCGGGCGCAAGGTGCTGGTGGTGAACGTGCTGCTTCGCCTGTTCATGGAGCCGATGGACGACCCGTTCGCCGCGGTGGACCGGGTGCTGAAGGCGCATCGCATGGGGCCGGGGGGCGTGGATGCCGTGCTGATCGACATGCATGGCGAGGCGACCAGCGAAAAGATGATCATGGGCCATTTCTGCGACGGCCGCGCCTCGCTGGTGGTGGGCACCCACAGCCATGTGCCGACCGCCGACCATATGGTCCTGCCGAAGGGCACCGCCTATCAGTCGGACGCCGGCATGTGCGGCGATTACGACAGCGCCATCGGCATGAAGAAGGAGGTGGCGCTCGCCAAGATGGTGCGCAAGCTGCCGACCGAGCGGCTGTCCCCGGCCGAAGGGGAGGGCACCGTCTGCGGTTGCTACGTCGAGACCGACGACCGCAGCGGGCTCGCCGTCCGCATCGAACCGTTGCGCATCGGCGGGCGGCTGAGCCAGACGTTGCCGGAGCGGATGCAGTAGGGCGTTCGTTCACGGCTCCGACTGCGCCGCGCCGCAATCTCGCCATATTGACTTTCTAATCCCGTGGGTGTCGTCTCCCGCGCCGAAAAGGTGCGGTGGGGCGGCAGACCTGTTACATGTGTCGTGCGCTCACCCCGCCCGATTGACCATTTTCCGTTTCGAGGCTCGTTCGACCCATGGCCGGTCATTCCCAGTTCAAGAACATCATGCACCGCAAGGGCGCGCAGGACGCCAAGCGGTCCAAGATCTTCAACAAGCTCGCCCGCGAGATCACCGTCGCCGCCAAGAGCGGCCTGCCGGACCCGGCGGCCAACCCGCGCCTGCGCGCCGCCATTCTCGCTGCGCGCGTGCAGAACATGCCGCGCGACCGCATCGACCGCGCCATCAAGCAGGGCACGCCCGGCGGCGGCGACGACGCGAATTACGAGGAGGTGCGGTACGAGGGCTACGGCCCCGGCGGCGTCGCCCTGATCGTCGAGGCGCTGACCGACAACCGCAACCGCACCGCCGCGGAAGTGCGCTCCAGCTTCACCAAGTATGGCGGCAGCCTGGGCGAGACCAACTCGGTCAGCTTCATGTTCAACCGCGTCGGCGCGATCTATTACCCGGCCTCGGCCGCGGATGCCGACACCGTGTTCGAGGTGGCGCTGGAAGCCGGCGCCGACAACGTCGAATCCGACGAGAACGGCCATGAGGTGACCAGCACGGTCGAGAATTTCGGCGCCGTGCGCGATGCGCTGGAGGCCAAGTTCGGCGGGGCGGAGAGCGCGCGGCTGACCTGGCGTCCGCTGAACACCGTCGCGCCCAGCGAGGATGCCGCGGCCAGCCTGCTGAAGCTGCTGGACGTGCTGGAGGACAACGACGACGTCCAGGTGGTCGAAGGCAACTTCGACATCTCCGACGAGCTGATGCAGAAGCTGACTGCGTAACATCGACGCGGGTCTTGCAGGCGGAGTGCGGGTGCCGTGTTTGCGCGGGCAGGACGAACTGAGGCAGGGGTGCCTTCGCCGGTGCGGCTGCTGGGGATCGACCCCGGCCTGCGCCACACCGGCTGGGGCATCATCGACGTGGCGGGTAACCGTCTGAGCCACGTCGCCGACGGCGCGGTGCATTCCGACGACTCCTGTCCGCTGGCCGAGCGGCTGCTGCAGCTTCACGACGCCCTGTCGGCGGTGGTGGAGCGCTACCGTCCCGACGAGGCGGCGGTGGAGGAGACCTTCGTCAACAGCAACGCCGTCTCGACGCTGAAGCTGGGGCAGGCCCGCGCCGTGGCGCTGCTGGTGCCGGCCCAGGCCGGGCTGGCGGTGGCGGAATACGCCAACAACATGGTCAAGAAGGCGGTCGTCGGCCAAGGCCGCGCCGAAAAGGCGCAGGTCCAGACCATGGTGCGCCTGCTGCTGCCCGGCTGCGAGATCGGCAGCCCCGACGCCGCCGACGCGCTCGCCGTGGCGATCTGCCATGCGCACCACCGCGCAAGCTGGACGATGTGGCGGCGGGGTGGTGAAGCGTCCCAACCGGCGCAAAGCGCCCTCTCCCGTCCCGGGAGAGGGAGGGGACCCGCCGCAGGCGGGGAGGGTGAGGGGCTATCCACCCCGCCACTCGCCAAACAAGCCAAACGCCTCCCGACCCCCGAAGAAACCGAACGCGCCCACGTGCTTCGCCGCGATTCCACCGAGGTGGAAAAAATGCTGTGGCAGAAGCTGCGGAACGGCCAGCTGGGGGCGAAATTCCGTCGTCAGGAACCAATATTCGGCTTTACCGTCGACTTCGTTTCACACGATCACCGGCTGATCATCGAACTGGATGGCGGCCAGCATGCAGAGCAGCGCGCCGCCCATGATGAACGACGCTCCAGGATGCTGGAGCAGGCCGGTTTTCGCATCATGCGGTTCTGGAATACGGATGTTGGCGACAACCTCGACGGTGTCCTGACGACTATCAAGGCGCGCTTGGACGAAACTTCCGTCCTGCGGCGGCCGGTCGCCGCGGCGAACCCCTCACCCGGCCCTGCGGGCCACCCTCTCCCGGGGCGGGAGAGGGACTCGGAGTCCTGAACCATGATCGCCAAGCTGACCGGCATCGTCGATTCCACCGGCACCGACTGGGTCGTGCTCGACGTGAACGGAGTCGGTTACCTGCTGTCCTGCTCCAACCGCACGCTGTCGCGCATGGCGGTGGGCGAGCGCGTGTCGTTGGTGGTGGAGACCTTCATCCGCGAGGAGCGCATCGTCCTGCACGGCTTCGGCGATCAGGCGGAACGGGAGTGGTTCAAGCTGCTGACCACCATCCAGGGCGTCGGTGCCCGGCTGGCGCTGTCGATCCTCGGCGTGCTCGACCCCGACCAGCTGACGCGCGCCATCGCGTCGCAGGACAAGACCGCGCTGGTGCGCGCCGACGGCGTCGGGCCGAAGGTGGCGGCGCGCATCCTGAACGAACTCAAGGACAAGGTCGGCAATCTGGCGCTCGGCCCCGCGGCGACCGTGGGCGCGCCGGCCGGCAAGGGCGCCCCCGCCGCCGTGCCCGGCGCCAGCCCGGCGCTGGCCGACGCGGTGTCGGCGCTGGTCAATCTCGGCTATGGCCGGTCGGAGGCCTTCGGCGCGGTCGTCGCCGCCGGGCGCGTGCTGGGCGATGACGCCGGCGTGTCCGATCTGATCCGCCAGGGCCTCAAGGAACTGAGCCAATGAGCGCCCCCCAAAACGATCGTCTGGTCCAGCCGGGCCAGGGCTACGGCGATTCGGGCGAGGCGTCGATCCGTCCGCTGTCGCTCGCCGAGTTCATCGGCCAGCGCCAGGCGCGCGAGAACCTGTCGATCTTCATCCAGGCCGCCCGCTCCCGCAACGAGGCGCTGGACCATGTGCTGCTGTTCGGGCCCCCCGGCCTGGGCAAGACCACGCTGGCGCAGATCGTGGCGCGCGAGCTGGGGGTCGGCTTCCGCGCCACCTCCGGTCCGGTCATCGCGCGGGCCGGCGATCTGGCGGCGCTGCTGACCAACCTGCAGCCGCACGACGTCCTCTTCATCGACGAGATTCATCGCCTTAATCCCGCCGTGGAAGAGGTGCTCTATCCCGCCATGGAGGATTTCCAGCTCGACCTCATCATCGGCGAAGGCCCGTCGGCGCGGTCCATCCGGATCGACCTGCCGCCCTTCACCCTTGTCGGTGCCACGACGCGCAGCGGCCTGATCACGCGGCCCCTGCGCGAACGCTTCGGCATTCCCGTGCGCCTGCAATTCTACGAGCCGGACGAGCTGGAGCTGATCGTGCGCCGCGCCGCCGGGGTGCTCGGCATGGGCATCACGCCGGAGGGCGCGCGCGAGATCGCCAACCGCTCGCGCGGGACGCCGCGCGTGTCGGGCCGGCTGCTGCGCCGGGTGCGTGATTTCGCCGCAGTGGCGGGGGTGGAGGAGGTCGACAAGCGCGTCGCCGATGCCGCGCTGACCCGGCTGGAGGTCGACCGGCTCGGGCTGGACAGCATGGACCGCCGCTATCTCGGGCTGGTCGCCAACAACTATGGCGGCGGACCGGTGGGCGTGGAGACGCTGGGCGCCGCGCTGGGCGAACAGCGCGACGTGCTGGAGGAGGTGGTCGAACCCTACCTGATCCAGCAGGGCTTCCTGCAGCGCACGCCGCGCGGGCGCATGCTGACCGATCAGGGCTTCCGCTATCTCGGCCTCAACCCGCCGAACGCGCCGATCCGGCAGCTCGACCTGCTGGACCGGGTTCCGGATCCGACGGAAGGGGATGGCGATGAGTGAGCGCGCCGCCTCGCTTTCAGGATGGTTCGCCGAGGACGGTACGCACCGCTTTCCGCTGCGGGTCTATTACGAGGACACCGACGCCGGCGGCATCGTCTATCACGCCAATTACCTCCGCTTTGCGGAGCGGGCGCGGACGGAGATGCTCACCCTGATGGGCTTCCGTCAGAAGGAGATGGCGGAGGGCTCGGGCGATGTCACAGGTGTGTCATTTGCGGTACGGCGTCTGACCATTGATTTTGACGCGCCTGCCAAGCTGGAGGACACGCTTGAAGTGGAAACCCGAATCGTCGATATCCGCGGTGCCTCCTTCGCAGTCGCACAAGTCATCCGCCGCGACGGTCGCGTGCTGGCGCGCGCCGACCTGCAGCTGGTGACGATCAACCGGGCCGGGCGGGCCGTACGCCTGCCGGACCCGGTGAAAGCGGCGATGGAGACGCTGCACGACAAGCAAAGCTCCTCTCCACTAGCCTGATTTTCCAGTTACTTCTCTTTCCACCCCGTGCCAACAGCGCAAACGCGAGACTGACTGCGATGGACGCCCTGCAAACCGCCCAACTGGCCGGCAACGCCGCCGCCACGACGGCACATGAGATCACCATGCTCGGCCTGTTCTGGCAGGCCGATGCGGTCGTCAAGATCGTGATGCTGATGCTCATCGTCGCCTCGGTCTGGTGCTGGGCGATCATCATCGAGAAGCTGATGCGGATCCGCCGCCTGAACGCCCAGGCCGACGCCTTCGAGGAGGCGTTCTGGTCCGGCGGCTCGCTGGATGCGCTGTACGACCGCATCGGCCAAGCGCCGGCCGACCCGATGGCCGCGACCTTCGCCGCCGGCATGCGCGAATGGCGCCACGCCGCCGACCGCGGCATCGCCGGCACGATGAAGGGCTCGCTGCAGCAGCGGGTCGAACGGGTGATGGCGGTGACCATCGGCCGCGAGATGGCGCGGGCCGAACGCTACATGACCTTCCTGGCCTCGGTCGGCTCCACCGCCCCCTTCATCGGCCTGTTCGGCACGGTTTGGGGCATCATGAATTCCTTCACCTCCATCGCCGGTTCGGGCAACACCAGCCTCGCCGTGGTGGCGCCCGGCATCGCCGAGGCACTGTTCGCCACCGCCATGGGCCTGCTGGCCGCCATCCCGGCGGTGCTGTCCTACAACAAGTTCTCCACCGACCTCGGCCGCTACGCCGACCGGCTGGACACCTTCTCGGGCGAGTTCTCGGCGATCCTGTCCCGCCACCTCGAGGAGCGGGGAGCCGCCTGAACCATGGCCGGACAACTCGCAGGCAAATCCCACGGGCGTGGCAAGCGCCGGGGCTATCGCGCGATGGCCGAGATCAACATGACGCCGTTCATCGACGTCATGCTGGTCCTGCTGATCGTCTTCATGGTGGCCGCCCCGATGCTGACCGTCGGCGTGCCGGTCGACCTGCCCAAGACCAACGCTGCTCCGCTGGAGCAGCAGAAGGATCCGCTGTTCGTCACCGTGCAGACCGACGGCCGCGTTTTCGTGCAGGAGACGGCGGTCGAGCTGACCAACATGGTGCCGCTGCTGATCGCGGTGACCAACAACAACCCGGAGGCCCGCATCCTGGTCCGCGGCGACGCCAAGATCGCCTATGGCAAGATGCTGGAGGTGATGGGCACCATGAGCGCCGCCGGCTTCAAGAAGGTCGGTCTGGTTGCCGAGATGCCGAACGGCCCGACCGCGTCCAGCGCGCGGGTCGGTGCACCCAAGCCGGCGCGTTGAGGCGGGCGGAACTCCCATGCGCAAGCCCCTGATCGCCTCGGCGGTGCTGCACGTCGCGCTGGTCGCGCTGATGGTGCTCGGCATGCCGCCCAGCGATCGCAAGCTCGAAATCGCCTCCTCGATCCCGATCGAGATCGTCGACGTCGGCGAGATCACCGAGGCCGCCCGCGTCGAGAAGGGCGAACCGAAGCCGGCCGCCAGCGCGGCGGCCCGTCCGCCGGTACCCGAAGCGAAGCCTGCCCCGCCGGCGCCCGAGCCGCCGGACGAGGAGGACGAACCGCCGCCTCCGCCACCGCCACCGACGAAGACGCCGGAGCCGCCGAAGGTCGCCCAGGTGCCGCCGCCGCCGCGCGAGCCGACGCCACCGCCCAAGCCGGCCCCGACGCCCCCTCCGCCTCCGCCGCCACCCCCTCCGCCTCCGCCCCCGGATCCGGCGCCGTCGCCAACTCCCAAGCCGCCGGAGCCGCCGAAGCCTGAGCCTCCGAAACCGGAGCCGCCCAAGCCCGAGCCTCCCAAGCCGGAACCGAAGAAGCCCGAGCCCCCGAAGCCGGAACCGCCCAAACCGGAACCGCCGAAGGTCGAGCCGAAGAAGCCGGAGCCGCATAAGGAGCCGCCGAAGGAGGTCGCGAAGGCGGAGCCGCCGAAGGATGCCGCCAAGGCCGATCCGAAGAAAACGGAGGCTCCCGCGAAGCAGCCGGAGAAGCCGTCGGCCAAGACCGACCCGCTGTCCGACCTGCTGTCGAATGTCGGGAAGATCAAGCCGTCGGACAACCCGAAGGCGGACGGCAAGGCATCGGCCAGCGCCAACAGCGACGCCAAGCCCAGCCAGAAGACCGCATCCGCGGCTCCGGCCGGGGCGGCGAAGGCGACGAACGGCCCCGACAAGCCGTTCAAGCCGTCCGGCCGCGCGCTGGACGCCATCCGCGGGCAGCTGAGCAAGAACTGGAACTTCGACAGTGGCCGCAAGGACGCCGCGTCGATGCAGATCGAGATCCATGTGGAGGTCGGCCGCGACCACAGCGTGGTCCGCGCCTGGATCGACGACAAGTACCGGTCGCGCTACATGAGCGACGCCGCCTTCCGCGCGTCGGCGGATGCCGCCGTGCGCGCGGTCAAGCGGTCGAGCCCGCTGGAGTTGCTTTCCAGCGAGTTCACGGCTGACACTTATGAAAGCTGGCGCTACATCGTGTTCAATTTCGACCCGAGGGACATGTTCTGACCATGACGACGAAGACGAGGCTTCTGCTGAAGCTGGCCGGGGCGACCGGCGCGCTTCTCCTCTCCCTCGGCGTTGCCGCTCCGCAGGAGGCGCGCGCCGAGTTGCGCATCGACATCACGCGGGGCGTGTCCGAGCCGCTGCCCATCGCGATCACCAGCTTCGCCGGATCGGGCGGGCGCGACGCGCAGATGGGCGCCGACATCTCCAAGGTCATCTCCGACGACCTGGAGCGGTCCGGCCTGTTCAAGCCGCTCGATCCGCGCGGCTTCCTGCAGACGCCGGACCAGCTGCGCAGCGGCGAGCCGCGTTACCAGGACTGGAAGGCGCTGGGCGCCCAGGCGCTGGTCGCCGGCAACACCACCACGGGCGGCGACGGCCGCATGAAGGTCGATTTCCGCCTGTGGGACGTCGCCGCCGGCCAATACATGCAGGGGCTGAGCTACAGCGCCTCGCCGCAGGAATGGCGCCGCATCGCCCACATCGTCGCCGACGCCATCTACAAGCGGCTGACCGGCGAGGACGGCTATTTCGACACGCGCATCGTCTATGTCGCCGAATCCGGCCCGGCGAACGCGCGCAAGAAGCAGCTGGCCATCATGGACCAGGACAGCGCCAACCATCAGTTCCTGACCGACGGCCAGACCCTGGTCCTGACGCCGCGCTTCTCGCCGACGTCGCAGGAAATCACCTACATGTCGTACTTCAACAAGAAGCCGCGCGTGTACCTGTTCAACATCGATACCGGCCGCCAGGAGGTCCTGGGCGACTTCCCCGGCATGACCTTCGCCCCGCGCTTCTCGCCGGACGGCAACAAGGTCATCATGTCGATGGCCCAGAACGGCAACACCGACATCTATACGCTGGACCTGCGCACCCGCCGCCAGACCCAGCTGACCGACGCGCCGGGCATCGACACCGCCCCCAGCTATTCGCCGGACGGCCAGCGGATCGTCTTCGAGTCGGACCGCGGCGGCACGCAGCAGCTCTATGTCATGGGCGCCGACGGCTCGGGCGTGAAGCGGCTGACCTTCGGCGAGGGCCGCTACGGTACGCCGGTGTGGTCGCCGCGCGGCGACCTGATCGCCTTCACGCGCCAGCGTGGTAGCAGCTTTGCAGTGGGCGTAATCCGTCCGGATGGGACGGGGGAACGAATCCTGACCGAAGCCTTCCACGTCGAGGGTCCGACCTGGGCACCGAACGGCCGTGTTCTCATGTTCTTCAAGGACTTGCCGTCAGGTGACGGCCGTGGCCGCAATGCCAAGCTGTACAGCATCGACATCACCGGCGCCAACGAGCGCCGCGTCAGCAGCCCGGTCGATGCGTCGGACCCCGCGTGGTCGCCCTTGATTCCCTAGTGGAGTAGCCCTATTTTGCGGCCACGCGAGAGCAATGCTCAAGACTTGGGTTGGACGTCGTCTTTTCGTCGGGGCTTGGCGGAAAGAAGCGGCTCTCGCGCCGATAATTGTCCGACCACTCAACAAGTTTCGTTCAAGGGGTCCCTGAACATGCGTATGAAGTTCCTCGCTCTCGCCGCGGTCGCTCTGCTTGCCGCTTGCGAATCCACTCCGAACGACGCCGCCAACGGCGCGAACACCGGTGCCCAGCAGTCGTCGGTCCGTCCGGGTTCGGCGGAAGATTTCGTCGTCAACGTCGGCGACCGCGTCTTCTTCGGCCTGGACCGCTACGACCTGTCGCCGGAGGCCCGCGCCACCCTGGACCGTCAGGCCAAGTGGCTGCAGACCTACGGCTCGGTCACCGTCACCGTCGAGGGCCATGCCGACGAGCGCGGCACCCGCGAGTACAACCTGGCTCTCGGTGAGCGCCGCGCCAACTCGGTGAAGAACTACCTGGCCGCCAAGGGCATCACCCCGAACCGCGTCAATGTCGTGTCCTACGGCAAGGAGCGTCCGGCGGTGGTTGGCTCGAACGAGGCCGCCTGGTCGCAGAACCGCCGTGGCGTGACCGTCGTCAACTGATGACGCCGGTCCCCGCCTGACGGGGAATGGAGACAAGGCGCCGCCGCCGGGCAACCGGTGCGGCGCCTTTTCTTTTGGCGGGCGGTGCAGCAGCCGTTCCGCATTGGACGCCCTTCTCCCCTTGCGGGAGAAGGGTTGGGATGAGGGGTAAGAGGCCAAAGGCCGATGGAACCATCGACTTGCGCCCCCTCACCCCCACCCCTCTCCCACAAGGGGAGAGGGGCTTGTTCACCTTAGGCGATTTCACCTTGTTCGTTGCCGCATACGCCAACACGGGCATAGGACGACGGCGGTTCTTTGCGCCGCTGCGAAACTTCTGCTAAACAGCGGCCATTGCGTCGCCTTTTTCGTTTGCCATGGTCGCCGTGGGTGTTTCCGCCCTCCGGCCTCAGATCTCCTCAGGATCCCACGCGCATGACCCACATCCGTCCCGTCGCCGCCCTGCTGCTGGGTGGCATGCTCGCGGCAAGCCCCGCACTGGCCCAGTCGAAGGGGCAGATCGAGCGGCTGCAATCGCTGGAAACGCAGGTCGCGGTACTGGGCGGGCCGGTGGAGGTGGCGCAGCTGTCGCCCTCCGTCGCGGCGGATTTCGAGATCCGGCTGCAGAACCTGGAACGCTCGATGCAAGAGCTGACCGGCAAATACGAGGAGTCGACCTATCAGATCGGCCAACTGCGCGAGCGTCTGGAGAAGATCAACGGCGACATCGATTTCCGCCTGAAGGACCTGGAGAAGGGCGGCAGTGCGATGGGCGGTGCCATGGGTGGCGCAATGGGGGGGGCCATGTCCGACGCCGCTCCGCCCAAGGCGGCCGCGAAGGCGGAGGACAAGAAGCCCGCCGACAAGCCGGCGCAGACCGCAACGGCCAACCCGCCGTCCACCGCCGGGCTGTCGCCGGAAAAGCAGTATGAGCAGGCCTTCGAACTGCTGCGCAACTCCGACTATGACCGGGCGGAGAAGGCGCTGCAGGAGTTCATCGTCAAGAACAAGAGCCATGCCTATGCCGGCAATGCGCAGTACTGGCTGGGCGAGAGCTATTACGTCCGCAACAAGTATCCGGAAGCGGCCCAGGCCTTCGCCGAAGTGCTGTCCAAGTACCGCAACAACCCGAAGGCGGCGGACAGCCTGCTGAAGCTGGGCATGACGCTGCAGCAGATGAACAAGAAGTCGGATGCCTGCACCGCCTTCAGCCAATTGCTGACCAAGTTCCCCGAAGCCTCGGCCAGCGTGAAGCGCCGCGCCGACACGGAGCGCAAGCGCATCAATTGCCCGGGCTGATGGCCGACTCCGACTCCGGGCCGGGCGATGCCGCCCCGGTGACGCCAGGGGAGTTCGCCCGCGCGATGGCGGCGCTGGACGGCTTCGAGCCGGCGCCCGCCGTGGCGGTCGGCCTGTCCGGCGGCGGCGACAGTCTGGCTCTGGTCCTGCTGCTGCGGCATTGGGTCGCAGAGCGGGGCGGCAACCTGCTGGCTCTCACCGTCGATCATGGGCTGCGCGCCGAGTCCGCCGACGAGGCGGCGGTGGTCGGGACGGCGATGGCCCGCATCGGCATTCCCCACCGCATCCTTCGCTGGGCGGGGGACAAGCCGGTCTCCGGGCTGCAGGCGGCGGCACGGGCAGCGCGCCACCGGCTGCTGGCCGACGCCTGTGTCGAGGCCGGCATCCTGCATCTGGCGCTGGCCCACCACCGCGACGATCAGGCGGAGACGGTGCTGCTGCGGCTGGCCCGCGGCTCCGGCACCGACGGGCTTGCCGGCATGGCGGCGGTGCGCGCCGATGGCGCCGTTCGGGTGATCCGTCCGCTGCTGGGCTTTTCCCATGACCGGCTGCTGGCGACCTGCCGCGCCGCCGGACTGGAGTGGGTTGAGGATCCCTCCAACCACAACCCGCGCTTCGCCCGTGCCCGGCTGCGCGCCGCCCGCGATCTGCTGGGCGGGGAGGGGCTGGACGGCGACCGGCTGTGCGAGGTCGCCCGCCGCGCCGGTCGCGCCCGCGCCGCGCTGGAGCAGGCGACCGCCGACTTGCTGGCGCAGGCCGCGACCATCCATCCCGAAGGCTGGGTCACGTTCGATCCGGTCCCGCTGCTGGCCGCCCCGGAAGAGATCGCGCTGCGGGCGCTGGCGCAGGCGCTGGCGGCGGTCGGCGGGGCCGGTCCGGTGCGGGACGAGGCGCTGGAGCGTCTGCTCGGCTCGCTGGCCGACGGGCAGGGCGGGACCCTGGGCGGCTGCGTGGTGCGGATGCGCCGCGGTGCCGTCATGGTCGCGCGTGAACCGGCGGCTGCGGTGGAAAGGCTGCTGGTTCCGCCCGGCGGGCGCGTCCTGTGGGATGGTCGATTCGACCTGCAGGTGTCGCACCGGTGGGAACGGCCCGTCGAGGTCGCGGCGATCGGCGCCGCGGGGTGGCGCAAAGGGGCGGGGCCGGGTGGGCATCCGGGATTGTCCGACCTGCCGGTTCCGGTGCGCGAATCGCTGCCAAGCCTTTGGTTGGGAACGGAAATGCTTGCTATCCCGACGATCGGTGGCGCATACGGGTTCGACGCGGATGGACAGGCACCGATGGACTGCGCGATCTTCCGTCCAATTTCGCCGTTGGGAAGACCAGCTTTTACGGTTGTTTCGGACCGGCGCGGCATTATTTAATCTGGGAACGTGCCCGTAGGAGTCCGGGGTGCGGCCTTGTCGGCGCACCGCATGGCGATGGGTTCGCAGAAAGGCGTGTGACGTGAACAATTTCGGCAAGAACCTCGCGCTCTGGATCATCATAGGGCTGCTGCTCGTGGCCCTGTTCAATCTGTTCCAGAGTTCCTCCACCCGCAGCCCGCAAACGACCGTTCCGTTCAGCGAGCTTCTCGCCGAAGTGGACCGGGGCCAGGTCGCCGACGTGACGATCAAGGGCAACCAGGTTTCGGGCCATTTCTCGGACGGCCGCTCCTTCAGCACCTATGTCCCGCCGGAAGCGGGTCTGGTCGAGCGCCTGACCAACAAGAACGTCCGGATCAACGCGGTCCCCGACGACAGCAACGTGCCGTCGCTGTTCTCGGTGCTGCTGTCCTGGTTCCCGATGCTGCTGCTGATCGGCGTCTGGATCTTCTTCATGCGCCAGATGCAGTCCGGCGGCGGCAAGGCGATGGGCTTCGGCAAGTCGCGTGCCCGCCTGCTGACCGAAAAGGTCGGGCGCGTGACCTTCGACGACGTCGCCGGCATCGACGAGGCCAAGCAGGAGCTGACGGAAATCGTCGAGTTCCTGAAGGACCCGCAGAAGTTCCAGCGGCTGGGCGGCAAGATCCCGAAGGGCTGCCTTCTGGTCGGCCCGCCGGGTACCGGCAAGACGCTGACCGCCCGCGCGGTGGCCGGCGAAGCCAATGTGCCGTTCTTCACCATCTCCGGTTCGGACTTCGTCGAAATGTTCGTCGGTGTGGGTGCGTCCCGCGTCCGCGACATGTTCGAACAGGGCAAGAAGAACGCCCCCTGCATCATCTTCATCGACGAAATCGACGCGGTCGGCCGCCATCGCGGCGCCGGCCTGGGCGGTGGCAACGACGAGCGTGAGCAGACCCTCAACCAGCTGCTGGTCGAGATGGACGGCTTCGAGGCGAATGAGGGAGTCATCCTGATCGCCGCGACCAACCGTCCGGACGTTCTCGATCCCGCGCTGCTGCGTCCGGGCCGCTTCGACCGTCAGGTCGTGGTGCCGAACCCCGACGTGCTGGGCCGCGAGAAGATCCTCAAGGTCCACATGCGGAAGGTTCCGCTGTCGCCGGACGTCGACGCCAAGGTCATCGCCCGCGGCACCCCCGGCTTCTCCGGCGCCGATCTGGCCAATCTGGTCAACGAGGCGGCGCTGCTCGCGGCCCGCATCGGCAAGCGCGTCGTCGGCATGGCCGAGTTCGAGGCCGCCAAGGACAAGGTCATGATGGGTGCGGAACGCCGCTCCATGGTGATGACCGAGGACGAGAAGAAGCTGACCGCCTACCACGAGGCCGGCCACGCCATCTGCGCCATCCACTGCGCCGACAGCGATCCGGTCCACAAGGCCACCATCATCCCGCGCGGCCGTGCGCTGGGCATGGTGATGCGCCTGCCGGAAGGCGACCGCATCAGCCTGTCGCAGGCCAAGCTGCTGGCCGATTTGTGCGTCGCCATGGGCGGCCGCATCGCCGAGGAGCTGATCTTCGGCAAGGAGCGGGTGACCACCGGCGCCTCGGGCGACATCAAGATGGCGACCGAGATGTCGCGCCGCATGGTGACGGAGTGGGGCATGAGCGACAAGCTCGGCCCGCTGCTCTACGGCGAGCCGACGCAGGAGGTGTTCCTGGGCCATTCGGTGACCCAGCACAAGAACATGTCCGACCGCACCGCCCAGCTGGTCGACGAGGAGATCCGCCGCATCGTAGACGAGAGCTACGAGCGCGCCCGGGTGATCCTGACCGAGAACATCGACCAGCTGCACACCCTGGCCAAGGGCCTGCTGGAATACGAGACGCTGAGCGGCGACGAGATCAACCGTCTGCTGCGCGGCGAGCCGATCCTGCGCGACGACGACCGCGACACGGTCGCCGCCCCGCCGCCGCGCCCGACCGCCGGCGGACGCCGCTCCTCCGTTCCGCCCAGCAGCGGGCAGGAAAGCGGTGGCATGGGTCCGGAGCCGCAGGGCACCTGAGGGCTCTCGGTTCGGAAATGAAGAAGGCGGCGCTGCGAGGCGCCGCCTTTTTCTTTTGAGCGAGTGATTAAAGTGGGTGAGCGCTCTGCCCCCTCCCTAACCCTCCCCCTGCCTTCGGCAGTGGAGGGAATACAGCCGCTTCGCAGGAGGCACCCTCTCCCGCCGGAGGCGGGGGAGGGATGGGGAGGGGGCGGGTTTTGGATAAAAGGCCCCTCAGAACGCGCCCTTCTGTTCGCGGCGACGGTCGAGAGCCACGTCGAACTGGCGCAGCAGCTTCTGCATGCCTTCGAAGTAGAGCTTGCGCGACGGCGTGTTCTTCATGCAGCGGGCGTCCAGATGGGCGACGCTGGTCAGCGCCGAGACGCAATAGCCGAGCAGCCAATAGCGCGAGCGGATGCTGCGCAGGTAGTCGCGGAAAGGCTCCGGCTGGCCGTTCATGAAACTGCTGAAGGCGGTCTCGTAGTCGGACAGGATGGTGCGGATGTCCATCAGCGTCGTCTCCAGCAGCTTGCCCACCTTCTCGATGTGCATCAGCAGCTGGGTCTCGTAGGGCTTGTGCATGCGGATGTCGACCGGAATGCATTCCCGCGACTTCAGCCAGGTCAGGATGACGCGCGCGCGCGGGGCGATGCGGCGCAGCTGGTATTCGTAGAAGGTCGTGCCCTTCCAGGCGCTGAAGATGGTGTCGGCCTCCGCCCGCTCGATGCCGAAGGCGGAGACGAACAGGCCCGCCTCTTCCAGGTTGGGATTCCAGATCGCTTCCAGGAAGCGCTCGATGCTCTGGGCGTTGCCCTGGCTGCCCGACAGAGCCTTGCGGACGATCGGCTCGATCCGGGCGCGGATCAGGCGGCGGAGCTGGTGGTCCTCCTCGTTGCTGATCAGCCAGTGGCGCGGATCGACGTTGACCTTCTCCCCCTCGAAGCAGGTCTTCAGCAGGAAGGCGTCGAGCGAGGGCACGTCGTCGATCATCGACAGCATCTTCATGTCGCCGATGATGCCGTTTTCCTGCGGCCCGTGCTTGATGCCGAACTGCTCTTCCAGCAGGGCTTCGCTGTTGCGGCCGCGCAGATAGACGGCGACGCCGCCGGATTCGGGCGACTTGGCGTTGTGCGGCACATAGATGCCGGTTTCGACAGGCCGGCTGCCGCCCTCCAGCTCCTCGTCCTCCGCCATCGGATCGCCGCCGTCATCGTCGCGGTCGTCGAAATTCGGGTACTTGAACAGGATGCAGTTGTTCAGGCCCTGGGCCTTGAACATGCGCTGCTCTTCGGGGATCTCGCGCGTGATGGCGATGAGATTCATCGACACGCTGGAGCCGCCGTAAAGGATCTGCTCAAGGATCGGAGAAACCGAGTCCATTTTCTTACGAGCGCGCATGAATATTACCCAAATCCGCGAATATTGCGCAAATCATAAACGCCGAATTCGCAAACGCAAAGAGGGATCGGCAAACCGATCCCTCTCTTCATCATGCGATTGCAGGCGTGTTACCGCCGTTCAACCGGGCTGGCCTCAGCCGGCCTTCGGCGTACCGCCCAGCGAACCCAGGAGGCTGGCGACCTCGGCCGCCTCGTCCACCGCGACCATGCCGACGGTGTGATAGCCGCTGTCGACATGCATCACCTCGCCGGTGACGCCGCTGCCGAGATCGGACATCAGGAACAGGCCGGCACCGCCGACCTCCTGGATGGTGACGTTGCGCTTCAGCGGGGCGTTCAGCTCGTTCCACTTCAGGATGTAGCGGAAGTCGCCGATGCCGCTGGCGGCCAGCGTCTTGATCGGGCCGGCGGAGATGGCGTTGACACGGATGTTGCGGCCACCCAGATCGACGGCCAGGTAGCGCACGCTGGCCTCCAGCGCCGCCTTGGCGACACCCATCACATTGTAATGGGGCATGACGCGTTCGGCGCCGTAATAGGATAGAGTGAGCAGGCTGCCGCCGTCCTTCATCAGCGGCACGGCGCGTTGCGCCACCGCGGTGAAGGAGTAGCAGGAGATGTCCATGGTGCGCAGGAAGTTGGCCCGCGTCGTGTCCAGATACAGCCCGTCCAGTTCATTCTTATCGGAAAAGGCGATGGCATGAACCACGAAGTCCAGCCCGCCCCATTCCTGTTCGATGGCGGCGAAGGTCGCATCGATGCTGCCCTCGTCCGTCACGTCGCAGGGCAGGACCAGCTTGGCGCCGACCTGTTCGGCCAGGGGCTTCACCCGCTTCAGCAGCGCATCACCCTGATAGGTGAAGGCAAGCTCCGCCCCGTGCTGGGCCAGGGTGGAGGCGATCCCCCAGGCGATCGAACGATCGTTGGCCACGCCCATGATCAGGCCACGCTTGCCGGCCATGAGCGGCATCGGATTGGACATCGGAACCTCGTGAACGACGGATGTGCTGCGGCTCCAGCCGCGAAAAGTGCCGCGCATCCTACACGAAAGCGCTCACCGGTCAAACCGACGCGGGCGGTCTTGCCGCAGGGGGCGCCGCATGCCTCTCTCTGAGGACAATTCCCGCCCGGAAGAGGAGGAGCGCAGCGGCATCTTCGGCGGCCTGAAGGAGCTGGGCGGCTTCTTCGGCCATTCGATGCTGCGCTTCTACAACGACAACTGCTTCCAGACCGCGGCGTCGCTGACCTACACCTCGCTGTTGGCGATCGTGCCGATCATGACCATCGGCTTCGCCATCTTCTCGGCCTTTCCGGCCTTCAGCGCGCTGCAGATGCGGATCCAGACCGCCGTCATCAAGAATCTGGTGCCGGAGATCGGCGACGCGATCCTGGAATATCTCGGCCGCTTCATGGCGAATGCCGGCCAGATGCCGATCTTCGGCGTGATCGGTCTGGCGATGTCGGCGGTGCTGCTGATCTGGACCATCGAAGGGTCCTTCGCCACCGTCTGGCGGGTGCGGGAGCCGCGGTCCTACGTCACCCGCATCCTGTCCTTCTGGGCGGTGGTGTCGCTGACGCCGCTGTTCGCCGGTGCCAGCCTGTCGCTGTCCAGCACGCTGTGGACCGCGCTGGAGCTGGCGCATCTGGAGGGGATGGTCCATCCCCTGGCCGGCATCGGCATGCTGCTGCCTTTCCTGCTGCAGCTGGTCGGCTGCACGCTGCTGTACCTCATCATCCCCAACCGCGATGTCTTCTGGCTGGACGCCCTGTGCGGCGGGGCCATCGGCTCGGTCCTGCTGGAGGGATCGAAGGCGATCTTCGGCTGGTACATGCGCGAATACCCGGCCTACCAGACCATCTACGGCGCCCTTTCGGTCGTGCCGATCTTCCTGTTCTGGCTGTACATCGCGTGGTCGACGGTGCTGTTCGGCGCGGTGGTCGCCGCATCCCTGCCAGAATGGCGGGCGGGCAAGGTCACCCGCGGCGGCATGGAGGGACTGTTGCCGGCCCAGCGGCTGGCGCTGGCGCTCGCCGTCCTGCACGAGCTGATGGAGGCGAGCCGGCTGGGCGTGGGCCTGCGCCGCCGCACGCTGGTCGGCCGCGTCCCGGTGGGCACGCTGCTGATCGACGGCATCCTGGAACAGCTGCGCGACGCCCATTGGGTCGCCCACACCACGCGCGACGCCTGGGTGGTGACCCGCGACATGGGCGAGGCGACGCTGCTGGAGCTGATGAAGGCGCTGGGCATCGGCATGCGCGGCTCCGTCCACGGGCTGGGCGGGCTGAACCTGCCCTGGCAGGAGCGCACCGCCCGGCTTCTGGACGCGGCGGAAGCCAGCCAGAGCGACCTGCTGAGCGTGCCGCTGAAGACGCTGCTGAACGACGACCCGCCGCCCGAAGGGCAGCCGGCCGGACAGGGGGACCTGCAGGCGGCGGCGGGGCCGGTGCCGTTGCGGGCGGTTAAGAAATAGCCGTTCAGGCGACAGCGGGCGAACCGGCAGTCGGCTGCGGTGGCGGGCCGAAGCGGTTTTCCGCGGCATCGCCCTTGGTCACCGTCCAGACGAGGAGGACGATCCATCCGATCACCGGAACAATCGCCAACAGCAGCCACCAGCCGGACCGCCCGACGTCATGCAGGCGGCGGGCCGATACAGCCAAGCCCGGCAGCAGCAGTGCCAGATTGACGATGGAGCTCAGGGGGCTGGCATCCTCGAATGGAAAGAGAGCGACATCGATGATGCCGGTGACAATGCCGATCAGCACGGTGAACAGAACCCAGTACCAGTATTCGGATCGCAGTGCGCGGCCGGAGAACCCGACATATTGGGAAAACACCGACCTGATGGCTTCGAAGAAATTCATTGTCCGCTACCCCGGCGAATGGCCTGCCGCGATTGGTCAGCCTGATGAGATCACGATGTGCAGGCAATCGGTACGGTGCAACACTCTCATTCGATGCAGAACAGTCCTGACCGCGGCGTCGTGACGCGCTGCAGGATTGGGCGCAAACGAAAAGCGGCCCGCCCTGATGGGCAGGCCGCCTGTCCAGATCGCCGCATGCAAGTCGACCGGGCGCCTTCGCTTACTCCAGCCCCGCCTTCTTGCGGACGTCGTAGCTGCGGGTCTTGGCCCATTGCTCGACGAACTTGACCAGTTCGGCGTCGGGCGGGTCGGGCAGGACGACCTTCAGTTTCACATACTGGTCGCCCGGCTGCTTGGTGGCCTGGTTCACCACGCCCTTGCCGCGCAGCCGCAGGACGGAGCCGGTGTTGGCACCGGGCGGCACCTTCACCGCCACCTTGCCGCTGATGGTCGGGACATTGACGGTGGCGCCCAGCACCGCCTCGTTCAGGGTGATCGGCACCTCGACATGGATGTCGCTGTCCTGCCGGGTGAAGTAGGGGTGGGATTCGACATGCACCTCGACGATGGCGTCGCCGTTGGGCATGCCGCCCATGCCGGGCAGGCCCTGGCCCTTCAGGCGCAGCTTCGACTCGTTCTCCGTTCCCGGCGGGATGGCGACGTCGATGCTCTTGCCGTTGGACAGGTTGATGCGCCGCTTCGACCCGTTCGCCGCCTCCACGAAGGGGACGGTGACGGAATAGGAGATGTCGCTGCCGCGAACCTTCGGCCCGGCCGAGCCGCCGGTGGGGCCACCAGCGGAGCCGCCGCCCATGCCCGCCCCGGCCCCCGCCCCGCCGGGACGGCGCCGGCCGCCGCCGAACAGGTCGGAGAACCAGTCGTCACCGCCGCCGAAGAAACTGTCGTCGGCGGTGCCGCTGTAGGCCTTGCCCCGGCTGGTCCGGCCGCGGGGGCCATAGCCCGCGTGCCGTTCCTGCCCGGAGGGATCGATCTCGCCCCGGTCGTAGCGGGCGCGCTTCTCGGCATCCGACAGCAGCGTGTAGGCGGCCGAGATTTCCTTGAACCGCTCCTCGTTGGCGGCGTCGCCCGGTTTCAGGTCCGGGTGATGCTGCTTGGCGAGCTTGCGGTACGCCTTCTTGATGTCGTCGGCACTGGCGGACCGGCTGACGCCGAGAACGCTGTAGGGATCGCGCGTAGCCACGGGCAGAGAATTCCCGCCCCAACGGGGCTCAAGGGTTGCAGGTCGGTTGTGTTACGAATTGCCGACGATCTTCCACGTACCGTCGGCCTGTTTGCAAGCGGTTCCGTATGCCTGCTCCGTCCGGCCCTTGACCACGATGGTCTGCTGGAACTCGCGGCAGTAGGTGCCGGTGTTGCTGTAGCCGTCGCGGGTGGTGACGATGGTGCCGGAATTGCCCGACTGCGGGTTGTTCCAGGTGATGCGGTCGCCGACGGGGGCGGCATAGGCCTGACGGGCCGCGGTCTCGGCATAGCCGGCATCGGCCTTGTCGAGAGAGCTGCCGACCTCGCGGCCGATGAAGGCGCCCAGCAGGGTGCCCACGCCGGTCGCCACCAGCTTGCCCGTTCCGCCGCCGATCTGCGATCCGATCAGGCCGCCGGCGACCGCGCCGCCGACCGTGCCGACCGTTTCCTTCTGGCCACCCAGCTGGCAGCCTGCCAGCAGGCTCGCGACGATCACGGCCGGAACGACTTTCTTCACGAACATCCTTGCGCCTCGAAAAGGTTGGTTGCCGCGGCACCTTGTCGGTAGCTTCGCGGTGGACAGTGATATAAGCGACCCTATCCTTGCTGTGAATTGTGATGAGGCTGTGACCCTTTCGCTTTTGCACAAAGGATAGCCCCCGCACCCGGCCTGTGGGCGATGCGGGACCCATCGAAACAGGATCCGATCGTAACAGGACCATGGGCATGACCGACAGCAGCGAGCGCGACCCTTACGAACTCTTCTCCGAATGGATGAAGGAAGCCGAGCAGAGCGAGCCCAACGACCCCAACGCCATGGCGCTGGCGACCGCCGATGCCGACGGCATTCCGTCCGTGCGCATGGTCCTGCTGAAAGGCATCGATCCGCGCGGTTTTGTCTTCTACACCAACACCGAGAGCCGGAAGGGCGAGCAAATGCTCGCGAATCGGAACGCCGCCCTGTGCTTCCATTGGAAGACCCTGCGCCGGCAGGTGCGGGTGGAAGGGCCGGTGGAGGTCGTGACCGACGCCGAGGCCGACGCCTATTTCGAAAGCCGCCCGCGCGAAAGCCGCATCGGCGCCTGGGCCTCTCAGCAGTCGCGCCCGCTGGAAGGCCGGTGGGAGCTGGAGAAGCGGGTGGCGCAGTTCACCGCGAAATACGCCATCGGCACCGTGCCGCGGCCGCCGCATTGGACCGGCTTCCGCGTCCTGCCGTCGCGCATCGAGTTCTGGCGCGACCGGCCCTTCCGCCTGCACGACCGGCTGGTCTACCGCCGCGCCGCGGAGGCAACGGATGCGGCTTCGCCGGGCTGGACGACCGAGCGGCTCTATCCCTGAAGGGTGGCCCAGAACACCAGCACTGAACAGAAGGCAGCTCGTGAGCGACAATCTGGACAGCGGCGCCCGGACGGATAGCCTGCGCCGTCGCGCCACCTATGCCAGCGTGGCGGTGGCCTCCACCCTGATCGTGGCGAAACTCGGGGCCTATCTGCTGACCGAATCGGTCAGCATCCTGTCGTCGCTGATCGACTCGACCACCGACATGATGGCGTCGCTGGTGACGCTGCTTGCCGTGCGTGAGGCCCTGCGGCCGGCGGATGCCAACCACCGCTACGGCCATGGCAAGGCGGAGGCGCTGGCGGCGCTGGCCCAGGCGGCCTTCATCGCCGGGTCCGCCGTGCTGCTGAGCGTGGAGGCGGTGCGGCGAATCGTCCGGCCGGAACCGATCGCCGAGGGGACGATCGGCATCGCGGTGATGCTGCTGTCGATTGTGCTGACGGCCGGCCTCATCACCTTCCAGCGCCGGGTGCAGGTGGCCACCGGGTCGGTCGCCATCGGGGCCGACCGGCTGCATTATGCCGGCGACCTGCTGATGAACAGCGCCGTCATCGCCGCCATCCTGCTGACCGAGGCGACCGGGCTCGCCATCGTCGATCCGCTGTTCGGCATCGGCATCGCGCTGTTCCTGCTGAACGGTGCCCGCGGCGTGGCCCGCGACGCGCTGGACGTCCTGATGGACCGCGAGCTGGGGCAGGAGGAACGCGACCGCATCGCGGCGCTGGCGCGGGCCGAGCCCGGCGTGCGCGGCCTTCACGACCTCCGCACCCGCAATGCCGGCACCGGCTGCTTCATCGAACTGCATCTGGAACTGGACGGCACGCTCACTCTGACCGAGGCCCATGAGATCGCCGACCGGGTGGAGCGGCGGCTGCGGGATGCCTTCGTCAATGCCGAGGTGCTGGTCCATCAGGAGCCCGCCGGGCTGGCCGACGACCGGCTGGACAACCGCATCGCCGGCTGAGGGCGGGCGTCCGCCGGCCCTTGCGGCCTGCCGCCACTGCTGCTTGCGCATTGTCGCTCGTGATACGGTGCCGTATTGCGGGGAATCCCGTATTTCGCGATGATCCTCGGCTCGTGCACAATCGTCGGACGCAACTTCTCCTAAAGGTATCCTACCAAAGGACAGGGGGTGCCGGGCCCATCCCGGACCGCCGGTTCGTTGCGAACATGTCTCAAAAGCGCAATAATAGTGCTTGGGAGAAAGCGCTCGGTTACAAAACAGCAAGAATGGTGGGCATAATGGATGGAAGCTTTACGCTTCGGCCGCATCTGATCGCGGATATCGCGACGGAAGCCGGCAATCTCGGCATCGAGATCGCGGACATCGCTGGCCACATCGAGGATGTGAACGCCCGCGTTACCCACCAGTCGGAGGTCTTCACGCAGTTGCGGGACACCGGCGCCAAGATGTCGCGCAGCACGCAGCGCATCTCGGAGGCCTCGGCGGTCGCGCGGTCGGTGACGGAACAGGCCCGGCAGGAAGTCGACGGTTCGCACGACCGGGTGCAGCGATCGCTGGCCGACATCCATGCGCTGGTGTCGTCGGTGACGGGCATCGAAGGGCAGATCGCCGGGCTGCGCGATGCGTTGGACCGCGTCGGCAAGGTCGCCAAGGAGATCTTCACCATCGCCAAGCAGACCAACCTGCTGGCGCTGAACGCCACCATCGAGGCGGCGCGGGCCGGCGATGCCGGGCGCGGCTTCGCCGTGGTCGCCAACGAGGTGAAATCGCTGTCCACCAAGACCAGCGAGGCGACGACGGAGATCGACGCGACGCTGAAGGTGCTGAATGAACAGGCCCAGCGCCTGATGGCCGAAAGCTCGGCCAGTGCGGCCAAGGCCCGTGCGGTCAGCGAAGGCACGGCCGCCATCGGCACGGTGATCGAGACGGTCGGCCGCGCCATGCGCGAGCTGAACGGCGAGACAGACAAGATCGACGCCGCCTCGGCCGAGATCGGCGCCAACTGCGGCGAGCTGGAGCACGAGATCGCCGATCTGGCCGCCGGCGTGAAGCTGTCCAGCGACAACCTCGCCCAGGCCCGCGACCGGGTGAACAGCCTCGTCGGCATGAGCGAGCGGCTGATCGGCATCACCGCGGAGCTGAACATCGAGACGGTCGACACGCCCTTCATCGCCACGGTGAAGGACGCCGCCGCCAAGGTGTCCGCTGCCTTCGAAGAGGCGCTGGCCCGCGGCGACATCAGCGAGGCCGACCTGTTCGACCGCAGTTACCAGCCGGTCGCCGGATCGGACCCCCAGCAGGTGATGACCCGCTTCACCCAGCTGTGCGACCGCCTGCTGCCGGGAATCCAGGAGCCGGTGCTGTCCGCCAACGGACGGATCGTCTTCTGCGTGGCGGTGGACGACAACGGCTATCTGCCCACCCACAACCGGCAATTCAGCCAGCCGCAGGGCAAAGACCCGGTGTGGAACGCCGCCAACTGCCGCAACCGGCGCATCTTCAACGACCGCGTCGGTCTGGCCGCCGGGCGCAACACCAAGCCATTCCTGCTGCAGACCTACCGCCGCGACATGGGCGGTGGGAAATACGCCCTGATGAAGGACGTCTCGGCGCCCGTCACGGTGCGCGGCCGGCATTGGGGCGGGCTGCGGCTGGCCTACAAGGTGTGAGGAACCGCCGGTCCACTTCCCCCGCATCTCCGTTTCCCGAACGTGCACCACCGTGTACATGGCGGTGAATCGCGCTAAACTCGCCGGCCAAAGGGGTTGAGACGGCGCAAACTTGCGCTCTGGAGGCGGGGGAATGGGCTTCACGGTTACCTTCTGGGGCGTGCGCGGCACGATTCCCTGCCCGATGGCCTCGCATCTGGGCTTCGGCGGCAACACCTCCTGCGTCGAGGTGCGGGCCGGCAAGCAGTGCATCATCATCGACGCGGGAACCGGGCTGCGCGCGCTGGGGCGCAAGCTGTTGGCGGAGGGGGTGACCAGCGCTACGCTGCTGCTGAGCCACACCCACCTGGACCATATCAGCGGCTTTCCCTTCTTCGCGCCGGCCTACACCAAGGGCTTCGGCCTGCGGGTGATCTCCGGCCATCTCACCGGCAGCCCGGATATCGAATCGGTGATGGCCCGCCAGATGGAGCGCCCGCTGTTCCCGGTGCCGCTGCGCACAATGGGCGGCGACCTCAGCTTCCTGGAGGTTCCGCCCGGCCACAGCTTCAAGCTGGAGGGCGGGGTGCGCATCCACACTGCGGCGCTGAACCATCCCGACGGCGCCACCGGCTACCGCATCGAGTATCAGGGCCGCTCGCTCGCCTATGTCACCGATACCGAGCATGTGCCGGACCATCCCGACCGCAACATCCTGAACCTGGTGGATGGGGTCGACCTGCTGCTCTACGATTCGACCTACACCGACGAGGAGTGGGCGCAGCGCATCGGCTGGGGCCATTCCACCTGGATGGAGGCGGTGCGGATCGCCCGCGCCGCCCATGTGAAGACGCTGGGCCTGTTCCACCACGACCCCGACCACGACGACGCCACCATGGAACGGATCGAAGCCGCGGCGAAGGCGGAGTTCCCCAACTGCTTCGCCGCGCGCGAGGGCACGACGATCTCCCTGGATTGATCTCCCCGGACTGAATGCCCCCTTGGAATGACAGCGACAATCCTGATCCTGTTCGGCGCCACCTATCTGGGTATGGCGCTGGGCCGCTTTCCCGGTCTCAGCATCGACCGCACCGGCATCGCGCTCGTCGCCGCCATCCTGCTGCTGGCGACCGGGGCGCTCGATACCGGCCAGCTGGTGGCGGCTGTCGATTTCCCGACGATCTTCATCCTGCTGGGGCTGATGATCCTGTCGGCGCAATATGCCGGCAGCGGCTTCTACGACTGGTGCGCGCTGAAGGTGGCGCAGGCGGCGCGGTCGCCGGCGCGGCTGCTGGCGGTGATCGTGCTGGTCGCCGGCGGGCTGTCGGCGGTGCTGGCGAACGACGTGGTCGTCTTCGCCATGACGCCGATGCTGTGCCTGGGCCTGCTGGCGCGCAAGCTCGACCCGCGGCCCTACCTGATCGCGCTGGCGGGCGCCGCCAACGCCGGCTCGGCGGCGACGGTGATCGGCAATCCGCAGAACATCCTGATCGGGCAGGTCGGGCATCTCGATTTCTGGCGCTTCCTGGCGGTGTGCGGCGGTCCGGCGCTGGCTGCCATGCTCATCGTCTATGTCACCGTCTGGCTGGTCTGGCGCGGCCGCTTCGGCGAGCCCGAGGGGGTGGGAGCGGGCAGGGAGGTGGCGCCGGTGCCGCTCGACCGCTGGCAGCTGGGCAAGGCGGTGGCGGCGACGCTGGCGCTGCTGGTGCTGTTCACCCGCGACATCCCGCAGGAGCATTCGGTTCTGCTGGTGGCCGGCGTGATGATGGTCAGCCGGCGCATGGCCAGCCGCGACATGCTGGGCATGGTGGACTGGCACCTGTTGGTCCTGTTCGCGGCGCTGTTCGCCATCAACCATGCGCTGGGGTTGACCGGCATTCCGGCGGCGCTGGTGGGCGACCTCCAGGCGGCGGGATGGCTGCCCGACCGGCTGGCGGTGATGGTCCCGCTGGCGCTCGCCGGCAGCAACAGCATCGGCAACGTGCCGGCGGTGATCCTGCTGCTGGCCGCCTGGCCGAACCCGCCGGAAGGGGCGCTGTACGGGCTGGCGCTGCTGTCGACGCTGGCCGGCAACCTGCTGCTGCCGGGAAGCCTCGCCAACATCATCGTGGCGGAACGGGCTGCGGCATCCGGTGTGCGGCTGGGCTTCGTCGAGCATGCCCGCTGCGGCGTGCCGATGGCGCTGCTGTCGATGGCGGTGGCGGCGGTCTGGCTGTGGGCCGGCGGCTGGATGGCCCCATGAAGCACAGGCAGTGAAGGACAGGCTGTATTCCGTAATCGTATTGCAATTTTGTAAAGTGCAAGACTCTTTTTCGAACTGCGACAAATGGAGTACTCTCTTCGCGCACCGGGGGAGGGCGCGCTGTGAGTTTGGTCGTCCAGTTCATGGAGTTCATCGAAAGCGCGCCGAACCAGTCGCTTCGCGCGTTGAGCGACCGCGTGCTGCGCAAGTGCCGGGAGGTGACGGGGGCGGAGGCCGGAACGGTCTTCATGCTGCGCGGCCAGGGGCGGGGGCGGCAACTGGAGGCGGTCAGCGCCCAGAACGACGTGATCCGCGCCAAGCCTGCCCTGTTCACGGTGCCGGTGAACCAGACCTCCATCGTCGGCTATGTCGCCGCCACCGGCGAGACCCTGCTGCTGGATGACGCCTACGAGATTCCGGAGGAGCGGCCCTACCGCTTCAATCCCGCCTTCGACCAGCGCACCGGCTTCCGCACCCGCTCGATCATGGCCTTCGCGCTGAAAGGGGCCCGCGGCCGACCGATCGGGGTGGTGCAGCTGATCAATCGCCGGCCCGTGCCGGGGGAGGCGGGGCCGCCGGTCTTCCAGCCCAACCACGAGCAGATGATCGCCCCGGTCAACCACATCGTCGGCCGCGCCCTGGAGCGGGCCGCGACGCTGGAACGGCTGACCGAACGCAACCGCGCCCTGACCAGGGAGCGCCGCCGCGTCGCCGAACTCCAGGCGGAGACGGAGCGCGCCTTCATGGTTTCGGTCAACCTGCTGGCGCGCGCCGCCGAGGTTCATGACGAGGAGACCGGCAACCATATCCTGCGCGTCAACGAATACTCCTATGCGCTGGCCGGCTGGGCCGGCTGCAGCCGTGCCTTCTGCAAGGAAATCCGATTCTCCGCCGCCCTGCACGATGTCGGCAAGATGAGCGTCGATCAGGCGGTTCTGCACAAGAAGGGCCGGCTGGACGAACGCGAACTGGCGGAGATGCAGAGGCATCCCATCTACGGCCACGACATCCTGATCGCGTCCGACCGGCTGAAGATGGCCGCGGACATTGCGCTGTGCCATCACGAGCAATGGGCCGGCACCGGTTATCCCCAGGGGCTGAAGGGCGAGGAAATCCCGCTTGCCGCCCGCATCGTCGCCATCGCCGACTGCTACGACGCCCTGCGCAGCGCCCGTCCCTACAAGCCGTCCTTCAGCCATGAGAAGGCGGTGGACATCCTGCTGAACGGCGATGACCGGTTGGATCCCAAGGTGCATTTCGATCCCCGCCTGCTTTCGCTGTTCGCCTCCCGTCATGCGGAGTTCGATGCGATCTGGGTGGCGCTGAAGGACCAGGAGAAGGTCGAGGCGTGAAGGACAGCCGGCGGGAGACAGCCCGTCATGATGGGCGCTTCCCCGGACTCTCCCCAGACACTCTCCCCCAAACACTCTCCTTGATCCGTATCAACGCGAACGGTCAGTGTTGCGGGTGAAATGGCAGGGCAGAGGGAGCGACCATGAAGTATGTCGAAGAGTTCCGTGATCCGGTTCTTGCCCGCAACGTCGCCGCCGCCATCGCGCGCGAGGTGCGGGCCGACCGCTCCTATCACCTGATGGAGTTCTGCGGCGGGCATACCCATGCCATCTCCCGCTACGGCATTCCCGATCTTCTGCCCGGCAATGTCCGCATGATCCATGGGCCGGGCTGCCCGGTCTGCGTGCTGCCGGTGGGGCGGATCGACGATGCCATCGCGCTCGCCCGCCGGCCGGAGGTGACGCTGTGCACCTATGGCGACGTCATGCGCGTTCCCGGATCGGGGCGGCTCAGCCTGCTGAAGGCCAAGGCGCAGGGCGCCGATGTCCGCATGGTGGTGTCGGCCGACGCCGCGGTGCGCATCGCCGCGGAGAACCCGGACCGGCAGGTCGTGTTCCTCGCCATCGGCTTCGAGACGACGACCCCGCCCACCGCGCTGGCGGTGCGCGCCGCGGCGGCGCAGGGGCTGACCAACTTCTCCGTCTTCTGCAACCATGTGCTCACCCCTTCGGCCATCCAGGGCATCCTGTCGGGCACCGAGGAGGGGCTGTCGCTGGACGGCTTCGTCGGGCCGGCCCATGTCTCGGTGGTCATCGGCTCGGAAGCCTATGCGCCGGCCGCGGCGGAGCATGGCAAGCCGGTGGTGATCTCCGGGTTCGAGCCGCTGGACGTGCTGCAGTCGATCCTGATGCTGGTCCGCCAGATCAACGACGGGCGGGCGGAGGTGGAGAACCAGTTCACCCGCGCCGTCACCGCCGACGGAAACCGCAAGGCCCAGGCGATGGTGGCCGAGATCTTCGAGACGCGCCCCTCCTTCGAATGGCGCGGCCTGGGCAGCATCCCGCACAGCGGATTGAAGCTGCGCGAGGCCTATGCCGCCTTCGATGCCGAACGGCGTTTCCCCATCGCCGGAGCCAGCGTTCCCGACCACAAGGGCTGCGATTGCGGCGCAATCCTGCGCGGCGTGAAGCGGCCGGTCGACTGCAAGCTGTTCGACACCGTCTGCACGCCGGAGAACCCGATGGGCTCCTGCATGGTCTCGGCCGAGGGGGCCTGCGCCGCGCACTATACCTATGGGCGGTTCCGAGACGCCTGACCGGACCGCATCCGGCCGGCCGGGCGGCTGCGACCTTTCACCGCAGACGGTTCAACGCAGGCTGGACGAATGCCACACGGATAAACATGATGCAGATGAAACAATCCGTTCGGCCTCTTATCGGTCCGGCGGAGAACGGCAGACGTCGAAAGACATCGCATTTCATTCCGGGAGGGCCCGCATGACCTACAAGCACATTCTCGTTCACCTCGACAGCAGCCCGCATGTCGAGGCACGGCTCGATGCCGCCATCGCGCTGGCGCAGCGCCACGGTGCTTTCCTGCGCGGGCTGTTCGCCCAGGGCGACCGCAACGCCACCAGCGTGATCGCCCGCCGGTCGAGCGACCATCTGGTCGAGGCCTCGGCGCGCAGCGAGGCGCTGTTCAGGGAGAAGCTGGCGGCGGCCGGTCTGCAGGGCCAATGGCACGGACTGACCCATGGCGAATACAACCACGTCATCCGCGAGGTCATCATCTGGTCGCGCTTCGCCGACCTGACCGTGCTGGGCCAGTATGACCGCGAGGCCGGATCGCAGGCTGCGCCGGAGGAGTTGAACGAGCAGGTGGTGCTGAATTCCGGCCGCCCGGCTCTGGTCATTCCCTATGCCGGCCGCTTCCCGGTGATCGGCAAGCGCGTCTCCGTCGCCTGGAATGCGGAGCGCGAGGCCGCCCGCGCCCTGTCCGACGCCATGCCGATGCTGGAGAAGGCCGACGAGGTCACGGTGATTACCGTTCTGACCCAGGCTTCCGGCTCCGCACCCGAGGCGCCGAGGATCGGACTTCTCGACCATCTCGCCTTCCATGGCGTGACGGCGGAGCAGACCCATTTCACCGTCAACGACATCGGCGCGATGGACGCCCTGCTGGCCCGCGCCATGGACACCGGCGCCGACCTGCTGGTGATGGGCGCGCACGGCCATTACGGTTTCCCGTTCCTGCACCGCGGCAGCGGGACCCGGCACGTCCTGCGCACCTGCCCGGTGCCGTTGCTGCTGTCGCATTGAGCGCGGGAGCGGGGGGCGTCGGCTTCGATGCCCCCCCCCCACACAGGGGTATGGATAGGTCATAGTGTCGCATCGGCTCGGCGACGGCCTGGTTCAGCGGCGCAATCGCATGTCGATGTGTGGAATCCCGAAATCGTCGTAGGACTCGGTGATTCGGACGAATCCGAAACTGCCGTAGAAGCGCTCCAGATGCTGTTGGGCGCCGATCACCACGTCGCGCTCCGGCCAGCGTTCCACCAGTATCGCAAGGGACTCGGCGACAAGCGCCCGTCCCAGTCCGGTGGAGCGCTGCGACGGATCGACCGCCAGTCTCCCGAACGAGACCGGGGCGTCCGGCCCGTCCTCGTCCGGATCAAGACAGCGGGCACAGCCGACGATGGCGCCGGACGTGTCGGTGGCGATCAGATGAAGGGCGCCGGGATCGCGGCCGTCGATGTCGGGATAGGGGGAGGCTTGCTCGACCACGAACACCCGGCTGCGCAAGGCCAGCAGGTCATGCAGGTCGCGAAGGCTCAGCGAGTCGAAGGAGACGCGGCGGATGGGCGGTCTGGACATCGGGGAGGCGTACCGGTCAGGCGGCCGCGTTGCGGATCATGTAGTCGGCGATGTCCTTGGGCTTGACCTTGACCTCGGTCAGCGGTTCGTCGGCGGTCATCGCCTTGGCGACCAGCAGGCTGTTCTGCACATTGGTCAGGGCGATGCGGAAGACGCCGGCGGCGCCCTTCAGCCGCGGGTAATAGGTGGGGTCGATCACCTTCTCGCGCCGGCCCAGCCGGGCCAGCGCGGTCTCCTCGTCCAGCCCGTCGATCTCCCTGGAGTCGATCAGCTTCCAGTCGGTCTCGCCGCCCCAGCCGGCGGCGACGGCGGACTTGACGGCCGCCTCATCCTCGGCGACGCCCAGCTTGAAGATGTGCTTTCCCTGCCCGACGTCGGACGCCCATTTGGTCAGGGCGGCGCTGCGCGCGACGAAGACGACGGCCATGACGACTCGATCCTCTTTGAGGGGAAAAGGGGGAAAGCCGGTTACTGCAGCGACGACTGGCGCGCGATCGGCGTGATCAGGATACGGGTAACCACGTCCTTGCCGAACATGGCGACCATCGATTCGTCGATGCGGCGGCGCAGGGCGGGGACGTTGGCGATGTTGCCGCGGACGATCCAGCCCTCGTCGATGCCCTTGTAGATGGCGGTCAGCACGGCGTCGTGCAGCCGGGGAATGCTCAACTGCACCTCGCCCAGCCGCAGGGCGTCGCCGATCTCCAAATTCACTTCGACCTGGGTGTATTTCTCGATCCGGCCCGCATTCACCACCGGAACCATCAGCGGCTTGATTCGCACCGAGGGGGGCAGGGCGCCGGGCGCCCCTTCGGCCGCGGATGCGGGCAGGGCGGCCGTCAGGACGCCCGCCAGCGCCAGCATTCCGACCAGGGCGGCGCGGGCGGCGACGGAAAAGCAGCGGGCCGGCATGCTGTTCGAAAGGAAATCGGCAGGCTGAAGGCTGCGCATCAAGAAGCACCGCGAAGGACCGGGAGGTGGTTAAACCTACCGGTCCGGCGCGGTGCTTGCAACCTTGGCCCATGCCACTAGGGTCGGCCCGGATGCGGCCGGTCACCGCATATCCGTGTTCGTCAGGCGGCCTTCTTGCCGCTGGCGGCGATGGCCTTCTTGTTGACGTCGCCGATCGCGAGCTTGTTCAGCAGCGAGTCGGTGTCCTTCTCCTCCTGCAGGGTCTCGTCGAGCAGCTGGGCGACCTTGTCCAGGCCGCAGGCGGTGGCATAGGCGTGCAGCGTGCCGTAGCTGGCGATCTCGTAATGCTCCACCTTCTGGGCGGCGGAGATCAGGGCGGCGTCCTGGACCTCCGGGGCGAGGCCCATTTCGAGGATTTCCTGGGCTTCGCTGATCAGCCCCTCCATCGCATCGCAATGCTTGCCGCGGGGGCGGGTGTCCAGCTCCTCGAAGACCTGCTGAAGCCGCTCGATCTGGCCGTTGGTCTGTTCGAGGTGGGTTTCGAAGGCCTGGCGGAGCTGGTCGGAATGGGCGGCCTTGATCATCTTGGGGAGGGCCTTCGTGATCTGCTTCTCGGCGTGGTAAATGTCGCGGAGATCCTCGATCAGCAGATCCTGCATCGTCTTGGCGGCCATGGTGACGGTCCTTCCTCGCTGTGGATGTCCGTCCGGCGGGCGTTTGCGGAGCGGGGCTCCAGCGCGCCGGATCGGCAGCGTGGACAACAGCGGCGATGGCCGGGTGTTGCGGTCTCGAACGGGGATCGGCCATCGGGCAAATGGGCTGACGGATGGGCAGGCGAATGGGCGCCGAAGGAGGGTTCATATGACAGCAGGCAATGGGGACGGCGAGGTCCTGTTCGAGTTCCAGCGGGTCGGCAGCTATCTGCGGGTCACCGCCATCGACGCGCAGACCGGCGTGGAGGTGACGGTGGCCGGCCCGGCGACCGGCAGCCAGGAGCTGCTGAAGCGGACGGCGATCAACAAGCTGCGCTTCGTCCAGAACAAGGAGGCCCGGAACGGGGATGCTAAGGCGGCGCCGGCGCGCAAGCCGGGCACCAAGCCGGGATCCGGTGGGCTTTATTGACCTTCGGGCGGCGCCGGTGACCGGGAAAAGAAAACGCGCCGCCGGTCGGGACCGGGCGGCGCGGATCGAAGTCTGGCTTTGCTGATGGTGAGCGCCGGCATGCCCCCGCCGGCGGCCCTGGCCTTGAGACCGGACCGCCGGTCGTAGAGCGAACCGCTCGACCCCGACAGTAGACCTATACCTGCCCGTTGGCTCTGGCGCAGAGGGTTTAACGCCTGTAGAACCGCGCATCGCTGAACGAATGGCGCATAAGAAGGGCGCTCTTCCGCGCCGTCCGTTCGGATCGCGATCGGCGGATTTGCACGGATCGCCTCCGGACCGGCCTTGCGGGGTCGGCTGTTCGCCGGAGCAAAAGACCGAAACACCAGAGGATCGAGGCCATGGTTCGTGTGACGGCTTTCCTGCGCGTGTCCCTCATGTCGGCGGCGCTGGCGGCAACCCTGCTGGCTTCCCAGGCGGCGGCCGCCGCCGGAACCCAGGGGCATGCAGGCCAGGCAGGGCCGAAGTCCGGCGGCGACAAGCAGGCCGGTCCGGCCAACGCCGCACCGCTTTCCACGGATCCCCAGTCGACAACGCCGGCCGCCGGCTGCCTGAAGCCCGGTGTTCCGCTCTGCATGGATGATCAGGCCACCTTCCTCAGCGCCGACAGGATGTCGTCCTGCCAGGGCGAGGTGAAGGAGTATGTCGACAAGTCGATGGCCTATCTGACCTGCCTGAATGACGAGAATATCGCCACGGGGCGCGAGTTGAGCCGCAATGTCGACCGCTTCAACTGCCGCCTGTCGGGCAGGAAGGGCTGCGCCAACTGAGGCGCGCTGGCAGCCGCTGGGAGCGGGCCTGAACATGGGGTCGGTTTTTGACTGCCGCCGCCGACGACCCTGCGATCGGGTCGCGTCTTCAATCAATCCGATATGGCCTGTACCGGCCGAACACGCGCACGGGCCGGATCCCGGCAGGGAACGGCCCGTGTTGCATACGGACTTTGCTCGTTCAACCGGCCTTGCGGCGGGTCTGGCGGCCGGAGCTGCGGCCCAGGCCGATGCGCTTGGCGAATTCCGAACGCTGCGCGGCATAGTTCGGCGCGACCATCGGATAGTCGGGCGGAAGTCCCCAACGGGCGCGGTACTCGTCCGGCGACATGTTGTAGGTCGAGCGAAGGTGCCGCTTCAGCATCTTCAACTTCTTCCCGTCTTCCAGGCAGACGATGTATTCGGGAGTCACCGACTTGCGAATCGGAACGGCCGGCTTCAGCGGTTCCGCCGCGACCTCCCGCGGCTGACCATTCAGTCCGGTCAGCGACGAGTAGACCGTATTGATCACGTCGGGGATTTGCTGAGCAGGCAACACGTTCTTGCTGACATACGCCGATACGATGTCGGCGGTCATCCGCAGCAGCGCATTGTCCGGTACATCGGCGCGAAGCTGGTCGCTCATTGCTCTGTGTCCTGGCTTTTCATTTGTCCGTACGAACCAAGTTGCATACCGTGATTTGAGTGTCAATATAATTTCGGCAAGCGCCAAATTAGTTGCTCTTGCCAGTCAGAACAAAGGAGCAAGGTGCAAATCAGCTTTCGCTGAAAACCGTCATCGCGTCGTGGCTGTGTCGCCGCTTTAAGAGGCGTCTAGTAAGCACCGGCTTGCGATTTTCCGACGATTGGGATGCGGTAATTGGCTGATTTCCAGCTCCTATAACGAATCGGTTATCTCCCTTGCTTCGCGGGATCGACAACGAAGGGATGAAAACCGTCTCTGAACTTTCGCGGGGGTTGGGGTACCGCACCGGCCGGAACTGGTGCGGCAGACGCCGGCAAGCTGGCCGGACCCCGCACCGACCCTAGCCATGCATCCACGTCATGGTGTGGCTGTGGCGGTTTGCACCGACATCTGGTAGGGTTCGGGCGTCTTTCGCCGCTTCACCGATCACCGCATCCGCTACCGCACGCACCGGAGTTTCCGTCGTCATGACCGTCAGCACTGTGGCACTCGCCTCCGATCACGCCGGCTACGAGCTGAAGGCTCAGATCGGCCGGCAACTGGAGGCCGCCGGCTACACCGTCCTCGATCTCGGCACCGACGGTCCGGCTTCGGTCGACTATCCGGACTTCGCCGCGGCGCTGGCCGCCGCCGTCACCGACGGCCGGGCGCAGCGGGGCGTGCTGATCTGCGGCAGCGGCATCGGCATCAGCATCGCCGCCAACCGCCATCCCGGCATCCGCGCAGCCCTGGTCCACGACGTCACCACCGCGCGCCTGTCGCGCGAGCACAACGACGCCAACGTGATCGCGCTGGGCGCCCGCATCGTCGGGCCGGAAATCGCCAAGGATTGCGTGGATGCCTTCCTGAAGGCCGAATTCGAAGGCGGTGAGCGTCACAGCCGCCGCATCGCCAAGATGGGCTGAGCGCCGCCGGCGCCGCCTGTCCTGGCCCAGAACTTGGCCGCAGAGGCCCGCAACCGGGGCGCGACAGCCCCCGGACCGACCAGTATGGAAGCCGCCCGTCCGGGCCGCCCGGACCGCTTCATGCCCTTCGATGAGGAACCTTCCGCCATGACCAGCAGCAACACCGCCGAGATCGGCCGCTTCTTCGCCGCCTCGCTTGCCGAGACCGATCCCGAACTGGCCCGCGCGGTGCGCGACGAGCTGGTCCGCCAGCAGGAGCAGATCGAACTGATCGCGTCCGAGAACATCGTCTCGCAGGCGGTGCTGGAGGCGCAGGGCTCGGTCCTGACCAACAAGTATGCCGAAGGCTATCCGGGCAAGCGTTACTATGGCGGCTGCGAATTCGTCGACGTCGCCGAGAACCTCGCCATCGAGCGCGCCTGCAAGCTGTTCGGCTGCGAGTTCGCCAACGTGCAGCCCAATTCCGGCTCCCAGGCCAACCAGGCGGTGATGCTGGCCCTGCTGCAGCCGGGCGATTGCGTGCTGGGCATGTCGCTTGCCGCCGGCGGCCACCTGACCCATGGCGCCGCGCCGAACATGTCGGGCAAGTGGTTCAAGGCCGTGCAGTACGGCGTGCGCAAGGACGACCACCTGATCGACTTCGAGCAGGTCGAGGCGCTGGCCCGCGAGCACAAGCCGAAGCTGATCATCGCCGGCGGCTCCGCCTATCCGCGCGTTCTCGACTATGAGCGTTTCCGCGCCATCGCGGACGAGGTCGGCGCCATCTTCATGGTGGACATCGCCCATTATGCCGGCCTGATCGCCGGCGGCGTCTATCCGAACCCGTTCCCCTATGCCGACGTGGTCACCACCACCACGCACAAGACCCTGCGCGGCCCGCGCGGCGGCATGGTGCTGACCAACAAGGAGGACATCGCCAAGAAGATCAACTCGGCGGTGTTCCCCGGCCTGCAGGGCGGTCCGCTGATGCATGTCATCGCCGCCAAGGCGGTGGCCTTCGCCGAGGCGCTGCGTCCGGAGTTCAAAACCTACGCCCAGGCGGTGGTCGACAACGCCCAGGTGCTGGCCAAGACGCTGATCGGCGGCGGGCTGGACATCGTGTCGGGCGGCACCGACAGCCACATCGTGCTGGTCGACCTGCGTCCGAAGAACCTGACCGGCAAGGCGGCGGAAGCCAGCCTGGAGCATGCCGGCATGACCTGCAACAAGAACGGCGTGCCGTTCGACCCGCAGAAGCCGATGATCACCTCCGGCGTCCGTCTGGGCAGCCCCGCTGCGACCACCCGCGGCTTCGGCACCGCCGAGTTCAAACAGGTCGGCGAGATGATCGTCGAGACGCTGGACGGGCTGGCCGCCAGCAACTCCGGCGACAACGCGGCGGTCGAGGCGTCGGTGCGCGAGCGCGTCCGCGGCCTGTGCCGTCAGTTCCCGATCTACCCCACTCTCTAAGGCCCGACTCTCTGATCAGACCGTTTGCTCCGACCAAGGTGATCGACAGATGCGCTGCCCGTTCTGCGGAAACGAGGATACCCAGGTCAAGGACTCGCGCCCGACCGAAGACAACTCGGCAATCCGCCGGCGGCGCTTCTGTCCCAGCTGCAGCGCCCGCTTCACCACCTTCGAACGCGTCCAGCTGCGCGAGCTGACGGTGGTGAAGAGCAACGGCCAGCGCGAGCCCTTCGACCGCGAGAAGCTGTTGCGGTCGATGAAGATCGCGCTGCGCAAGCGCCCGATCGATGCCGACCGCATCGACCGGGTGGTGAACAGCATGGTCCGTCAGCTGGAATCCTCCGGCGAAAGCGAGATTCCGTCGAAGCAGATCGGCGAGAAGATCATGGAGGCGCTGCAGACGATGGATCAGGTGGCGTATATCCGCTACGCCTCGGTCTACAAGGACTTCCGCGAAGCCTCGGACTTCAACGAGTTCGTGGAGCAGCTGGCGCCGGAAGCCTCGCCGGGAATGTGATGTGTTGGGGGAGGGGCGTGCTATCGCCCCCTCCCTAACCCTCCCCCACCTTCGGTGGGAGAGGGGACTGCCGCCGCTCCGACACTTAACTCCCTCTCCCGCGAAGCGGGGGAGGGTCGGGGAGGGGGCAAATGACGATGCCCCGCCCCCGCTCATCTCCTCACCCGAACTGCGCCAGGATCGCCAGCAGCAGGATCGCCACGATGTTGGTGATCTTGATCATCGGGTTCACCGCCGGGCCGGCGGTGTCCTTGTAGGGGTCGCCGACGGTGTCGCCGGTCACCGCCGCCTTGTGGGCGTCGGAGCCCTTGCCGCCGTGGTTGCCTTCCTCGATGTACTTCTTGGCATTGTCCCAGGCGCCGCCGCCGGACGTCATCGAGATGGCGACGAAGATGCCGGTGACGATGGTGCCCAGCAGCATCGCGCCCAGCGAGGCGAATCCCGCCGCCTGACCGCCGATGGCGGCGATGACGAAATACAGAACCACCGGGGCCAGCACCGGCAGCAGCGAGGGGATCACCATCTCCTTGATCGCCGCACGGGTCAGCATATCCACCGCCCGACCATAGTCGGGTTTGGCGGTGCCCTCCATGATGCCGGGGATCTCGCGGAACTGGCGGCGGACCTCCACCACCACCGACCCGGCGGCGCGACCGACGGCGGTCATGCCCATGGCGCCGAACAGGTAGGGCAGCAGGCCGCCCACCAGCAGGCCGACGACGACATAGGGGTCGTTCAGCCGGAACTCCACCGGCACGTTCGGGAAGTAATGGCCCAGATCCTGGACATAGGCCGCGAACAGCACCAGCGCCGCCAGACCGGCGGAACCGATGGCGTAACCTTTGGTCACCGCCTTGGTGGTGTTGCCGACGGCGTCCAGCGCGTCGGTGGTGACGCGGATGTTGGCGGGCATGTCCGACATCTCGGCGATGCCGCCGGCATTGTCGGTGACCGGGCCATAGGCGTCGAGCGCCACCACCATGCCGGCCAGCGCCAGCATCGTCGTGGCGGCGATGCCGATGCCGAAGACGCCGGCCTGACCATGAGCGATCAGGATACCGGCGCAGATGACGATCACCGGCAAGGCGGTCGATTCCATCGACACGGCCAGCCCCTGGATCACGTTGGTGCCATGCCCGGTCTCCGATGCCTTGGCGACGCTGCGCACCGGCCGGAAAGCGGTGGAGGTGTAGAACTCGGTGATCCAGACCAGCAGCCCGGTGACGCCCAGCCCGACCAGGGCCGAGACGAACAGGTTGAAGCCGGTGATCGTCATGCCGTCGGCCATCGGAATGGCGCGGGTGAAGCCGAACAGGATCGCGGTGACGATCAGGATCAGCACCAGCGACAACCCGGCCGCGACGATCAGCCCCTTGTACAGCGCCTTCATGATGGCGTTGTCGGCACCGAGCTTCACCGCGAAGGTGCCGGCGACCGAGGCCAGGATGCACACCGCGCCGATCAGCAGCGGATAGACCAGCATCAGCCGCAACACGCCCCCGGAAAAGAAAATCGCCGCCAACAGCATGGTGGCGACGATGGTGACGGCGTAGGTTTCGAACAGGTCGGCGGCCATGCCGGCACAGTCGCCGACATTGTCTCCGACATTGTCCGCGATGACCGCGGGGTTGCGCGGGTCGTCCTCCGGGATGCCGGCCTCCACCTTGCCGACGAGGTCGGCGCCGACATCGGCCCCCTTGGTGAAGATGCCGCCGCCCAGCCGCGCGAAGATGGAGATCAGCGACGCGCCGAAGCTGAGCGCCACCAGCGCCTCCAGGATCGTGCGGACCTCCACCGGGTCGTTGACCCGGTAGATCAGCGTCAGGATGCCGAAATAGCCGCCGACGCCCAGCAGCCCCAGCCCGACCACCAGCATGCCGGTGATCGCCCCCGATTTGAAGGCAATGTCCAGCGCCGGGGCCAAACCGTTGGTCGCGGCCTGCGCCGTGCGGACGTTGGCGCGGACCGACACGTTCATGCCGACATAGCCGGCGCTGCCCGACAGCACGGCGCCGATCAAAAAGCCCAAGGCCACCGGAAAGCCCAGCGTCACCCACAGGATGACCAGCAGGACGACGCCGGCGATGGCGATGGTGGTGTATTGGCGGTTCAGATAGGCACGCGCCCCTTCCTGCACCGCTGCGGCGATGGCCTGCATCCGCTCCGACCCCGGCGATGCGGCCATGACTTCTTTTCCGGTGCGAAAACCGTAGGCCAGCGCGAGCAGGCCGGCGGCGATGATGACGATGAACGCTAAAGCCATCGCATCCCCCGATTGATTTCAATGTCGCGCCCAGGAAAGGCTGGTCCCACCACGTAATCAAATGGGGGAGAAGTCGGGCGCAAGTATTCCCGGAAAAAGCATGCTCCCCGCGCCGCCGCTTTGCAACCGCCGCCCGGCCGGAGGCAGCGCGGCGAAATGGCCGCGGGGCACCTGTCCTTTGTGGGTAGTGCCGGTCTTCTGCACCGCACAATAGGTGCGGATTTCAAGCAAATATGCGGCAGATCAGAGATTGCGTTGCGTAACCGCCTGAACGAGAACGTCCTGCACGGCGTCCTTGCCGATGACTTTGCCGGCCGCCTCGATCAGTTTCGCCTTTACGGCAGGAATATTGACCAAAGCGCCGTTCAGGATCGACTGGTCGGCGATGCCCCCATAAAGCGCGGTCAGGAAGGCATCGGTCAGGCGCGGCTGGTTGGCCTGGGCCATCGGCTGCTTGTCCAGAACCACCTCGACCGCGACGACGACGGTCACGAACTGCTCGACTCGGGACGGGCCGATCATCGGCACCACCAGCGGGGCCAAGCGCACGAAGGCGGTGGGGGGCTTCGGCGGCGGTTCCACCTTCTTCGGCTGGTCGGGCTGCTCGGTGAAGTATTTCTGGTAGACGAACCAGCCGCCGAAGCTGGCGCCGCCCAGCAGCACGATGCCCAGGACGAGAACGATCAGGGCCTTGACCACCGCAGCACACCTTCGCAGACATCGAACCGCCGCACCCTGCGCCGGTCATGCTTTCGATTGTCTTAAAGGGGCCGGGAGGGGAACAGGCAGTCAGAAATGGTCCCAGCCGCGGCGGGCCAGCGGCAGGGTGGCTCCGGCGGCGTCCAGCACCGTGACCTCGCCGGGCGGGCCGGGGTTGAGTTCGCCGATCTCGGTGATGGCGACCCCGCTGTCCGCGGCCAGGGCGGCCAGCGCATCGCGGGCCGACGGTGGGGCGGTGAACAGAAGCTCGTAATCGTCGCCGCCGGTGATGGCCAGGGCCAGACGGACGGGATCGCCGTCGATGGCGCCACGCGCCGAATCCGACAGCGGCACCGTGCCGGCCCGCAGCAGGGCGGCGCAGCCCGACTCCTCGCAGAGATGGCCCAGATCGGCGACCAGCCCGTCCGACACGTCCATGGCGCCGCTGGCGAGCCCGATCAGGCGCGGCCCCACCGTCGTGCGCGGGTCCGGCCGGCGCAGGCGGCGCAGCAAATGGGCGCGGGTTTCCCCGTCCGGGATGTCGAGCCGGCCATAGGCGATCTCCAGCCCCAGGGCGGCATCGCCGATGGTGCCGGTGACGAAGACGCGATCGCCCGGACGCCCACCCCAGCGCGGCAGGGCGCGCCCGCTGGGCACCAGCCCGAAGGCGGTGACCGACAGGGTGATCGGACCGGTGGTGGAGACCGAATCGCCGCCGGCCAGCGCGATGCCGAACTGCCGCTGGTCCTCGCCCAACCCGGCGGCGAAGCCCTCCAGCCAGGACTCGTCCAGCCCGCGGGGCAGGGCGGTCACCAGCGTGTAGGCCAGCGGCTCCGCCCCCATGGCGGCAAGGTCGGACAGGTTGCTGCGCATCAGCTTGGCCGCGATGTCAGCCGGCGAATCGTCGGGGAAGAAATGCACCCCGGCCACCATGGCATCGGTGGTGACCACCAATTCCCGCCCCTCCGGCACGCCGAACACGGCGGCATCGTCCCGCAGGCCGCGGGCACCGGGAAACCCGGCGGCCAGCGGCTTGAAGAAACGGGCGATGCGGCCGAACTCGCCGAGGGGGGGAGAGGGGATTTCTTCCAGAATCACTCCTCGGCCGTGCCGCGGCCGGGGTCGGGCTTGGCGAGGTCGTCGGCGCGCAGCGCACGGGCGACATGGTCGAGCACGCCGTTCACCATGGCCGGCTCGCGGCCGGAGAAGAAGGCGCGGGCGACGTCGACATACTCGCTGATGAGGATGCGCGGGTGGGTGTCGGTATGGACCGCGATCTCATAGGCGCCGGCGCGCAGGATGGCGCGCAGCAGCAGCTCCAGCCGGTCGAGCGGAAAACGCGGGTCGAGCGCGGCGCCCAGCACCCCGTCCACCTCGGCCCGGCGATGGATCGCGCCGCGGACGATGTCGGCGAACAGCTGCGGATCGCCGGAAACGAACTTGTCGCCGTCGATCTCCTCGCCCAGCCGGTGGGCGACGAACTCGCCGACGACAGTCTCGACCGGGGCCTGGGCCAGATCGATCTGGTACAGCGCCTGGGCCGCGGCCAGACGGGCGGCCTTGCGGCGCGCCTTGGCGGAGCCGCCGCCGGTCTTGTTCTTGCGGGATTTCGATTTGCCCTTGGAGTCGCCGCCCTTGGGGGCGTGATCGGGTGTCACGGGGCGGCCCGCGTCGTCGTTGCTCATGATCTGCAGTCGCTAAAAAGAGAGGAGATGTCGGGGTCAGCGCGGATAGAGGCGGAATTTGCGCTTCAGGTCAATCATGTCAAGACAGGCCCGCGCGGCGCGCCCCCCCATATTGACCGATCCGACATTGGCACGCGCCCAGGCCTGCTCGCGATTTTCCACCGTCAGGATGCCGTTTCCGACCGCCAGACTGTAGCGCAGGGCAAGATCCTGCAGGCCGCGGGCGCTTTCGGCACAGATCGTTTCGTACCGCGTCGTCTCGCCCCGGATGACGCAGCCCAGCGCGACATAGCCGTCGAAGCGCTTGCGGGCGGTGAAGAAATCCATGGAGCGGATGGCGTACATGATCGCCGCCGGAAGCTCCAGACAGCCGGGCACGCCATAGCGGATATGCGTGGCGCCGGCGCGGTCGAGTTCCGCGACGGCGCCACGCGCCAGCTCATCGGCGATGTCCTCGTGGACGCGGGCGTCCACGACCATGATGTGGGGCGTGTCGGTCATCCGGCGGCGTCCGGCCCCCTGCTCAATCGTCGCCGGGGTCGGCGGCACCCGGATTGATGGCGCGGTGGCCGACCACGGTCAGGCCATAGCCCTCCAGCCCGATGATCGGCTTCTTGCGGTTGGACAGCAGCACCATCTTGCGCACGCCGAGATCCAGCAGGATCTGCGCGCCGATGCCGTAGTCGCGCAGTTCCGGCGCGCTGCTCGACTGGCCTTCCAGCCGGGCCTTGAGCACGGTGGACAGGCCGTTCGGGTTCGGCTCGCGCAGCAGCACGACGACGCCGCGGCCTTCCTTGGCGATCAGCTCCATCGAGGCATGGAGGTCGGCGTCGCGGCCGGAGTTGCGGTCGCCCAGCACGTCGTCCAGCACCGATTGGGCATGCATGCGCACCAGCACCGGCTCGTCGCCGGAGATGTCGCCGCGCACCAGCGCGATGTGCTCCGCATACTGGATCTTGTTGATGTAGACGTAGGACTGGAAGCGGCCGCCGAAACGGCTGTCCAGCGTGCCGGCCAGCACCTGCTCGACAATGGTCTCGGTCCGGCGGCGGTAGGCGATCAGGTCGGCGATGGTGCCCACCTTCAGCCCGTGGAACTGGGCGAACTGCACCAGATCCGGCAGGCGGGCCATGCTGCCGTCGTCGTTCATGATCTCGCAGATCACGGCGGAGGAGGAATGGCCGGACAGCCGGGCGATGTCGACCGACGCCTCCGTATGGCCGGCGCGGACCAGAACGCCGCCGTCACGCGCCAGCAGCGGGAAGATGTGGCCGGGGGTGGCGAGGTCCTGCGGGCCGGAGGCCGGGTCGATGGCGACCGCGATGGTGCGGGCGCGGTCGGCGGCGGAGATGCCGGTGGTCACCCCCTCGCGCGCCTCGATCGAGACGGTGAAGGCGGTCTGGTGGCGCGAGGCGTTCTGCTGCGCCATCAGCGGCAGGCGCAGCCGCTCGATGTTCGGCCGGTCCATGGTGAGGCAGATCAGGCCGCGGCCGTGCTTGGCCATGAAGTTCACCGCTTCCGGCGTGGCGCAGGAGGCGGGGATCACCAGATCGCCCTCATTCTCCCGGTCCTCGTCGTCGACCAGGATGAACATCCTGCCCTGACGCGCCTCTTCGATGATCTCTTCGGCCGTCGACAGGTATTTGTGAAACTCGGACGTCATTCCTGCCCCGCGAGCCGGGCGACGTAGCGCGCCAGCATATCGATTTCGAGATTGACCGGATCGCCCTCCTTCAGCCCGCCGAAAGTGGTGGCGGTCTGGGTGTGGGGGATGATGTTGACGCCGAAGCGGCTGCCGTCGACCTCGTTGACGGTCAGCGACACGCCGTCGATGGCGACCGAGCCCTTCGGCGCGATGTATTTGGCGAGAGTGGCCGGCGCCTCGAAGGTCAGGCGCAGCGATTCGCCTTCGGGGCGGATCGACAGCAGCCGGCCGACGCCGTCGACATGGCCGGACACGATGTGCCCGCCCAGCTCGTCGCCGACCTTCAGCGCGCGTTCCAGGTTGACGCGCGTGCCGGGCTCCCACCCGCCGAGCGTCGTCTTCGACAGGGTTTCCCCCGACGCCTGGATGACGTAGGTCCCCGGCCCCTTTTCGATGACCGTCAGACAGACGCCGTTGTGGGCGATGGACGCCCCGATCGCGATCGTCTCCGTGTCGAAGGCGGTCTCGATGGTGAACCGGGTATCGCCCTGCCGCTCCACGGCCCGGACGCGCCCGACATCGGTGATGATTCCGGTGAACATGCCGGCGAATTTAGCAGGTTTCGCGGCCAGGGGAAGCGCGCGCGACACCGCGCGCGGCGCAACGGTCTGTTGCGTGGCCTGGACCGGTGGCGAAACCGATGGTCAGGACGGAATGCGGCGATAGCTCTCGGCGAGATCGGCGCCGGCGCTGCGGACCGCGGTGCGTTCGAGGCGGGGCATCGCCGACAGCGCCTCGACTCCGAAGCCGGCGACCGCCGGCAACCCGTCGCCGCCGATCAGTGACGCGGCGCGGAACCACTCCAGCCTGTCGACCAGCCCGGCGCGGAGCAGGGCGCCGGCCATCGCCGCACCGCCCTCCACCAGGACGCGGGTGATGCCGCGGGCGGCGAGGGTGGAGAGGGCGGCAGCGGGATCGACGCGGCCGTCCCCACCGGCGGCGACCGGAAGGACCTCCACGCCGAGTGCGGTCAACGCCTCCAGGCGGGCGGAGTCGGGGGTGGGGCCGGTGACGACCCAGGTCGGAATGCGCTTGGCGCCGGTGGCGAGCTTCGCCGTGGGGGGCAGGCGCAGGCTGCTGTCCACCACCACGCGCACCGGGCTGCGGTCGCCGAGGCCGGGCAGGCGGCAGGTCAGTTCGGGATCGTCGGCCAGCGCGGTGCCGATGCCCACCAGGATCGCGTCATGGCTGGCGCGCAGCCGGTGGCCCCAGGCGCGGGCGGTCGGGCCGGTGATCCATTGCGACTCGCCGGTGCGGGTGGCGATGCGGCCGTCCAGCGTGCTGGCGACCTTCAGCGTGACCAGCGGGCGGCCCAGCGTGATGCGGTTGAAGAAGCCTTCGTTGAGGGCCAGCGCCTCGGCCTCGCAGACGCCGGTGACGACCTCGATCCCGGCGTCGCGCAGGCGGGCCAGCCCGCCGCCGGCAACCCGCGGGTCCGGGTCCTGGCAGGCCACGACGACGCGCGCCACCTTCGACTCCACCAGCGCCAGGGCGCAGGGCGGCGTCTTGCCATAATGGTTGCAGGGTTCGAGCGTGACGTAAGCGGTGGCGCCCTCGGCCCCTCCCGGCAGGTCGCGGACGCGGGCCAGCGCCTCTGCTTCAGCGTGGGGACGGCCGCCGGGCTGGGTCCAGCCTCGGCCGATCACGGCACCGTCGCGGACCAGCACGCAGCCGACCGCCGGATTGGGCCATGTCCGCCCCAGCCCGCGCGCGGCGAGCGACAGGGCGGCTTGCATATGGCGCAGGTCGGTGTCGGGTGAAACGGGCACGGTAACGGTCAGGCGATCAGCTGCCGGGGCCCTTGCCCTTGGTGTCTTTGGCCGAGAAGCGGCCGACGTTGCCCATCATCTGTTCCAGGAAGCCCATCTCGCGGCCGGCGGTGGGCGTCGAGCGCTCGACCAGATCGATGTCCTGGCCGTTCGACTTGTCCAGCGTCTTGATCTCGCGCAGGACGCCGGCATCGTCGAAGCGGGCGATGACGACGCGGCGTTCCGTCACCTCCGGCTCGAAGAAGGCGGTCTTCTCGGTCTTCTGGCCGATATAGTACCAGACATTCTGATCGAAGGTGCCCACCGAGGTCGGCGTGCCCAGAACGGCGGCGACGTCGTCGCGCCGGCTCTGGCCGGGCTGCAGTTCCGCCACCAGCTGCGGGTCCGTCAGGTTGCCGCGGGTGGCGACGACGGGCGAGCAGCCGGTCGCGGCGAGGCCGGCGAACAGGACGCTCCCCAGAAGGGCGGTGCGAATGACGGCGCGCGGGGCGGAAAAGTTCGATCTGGTCATGGTGCTCGGGCTATGATGGAGCCGGCGGGGCATAGGACTGCCTGCGGGTGCGGATAGTCGCTAAGGCGGGACAATCGCACCGGGCGCTTCGCCCTGTCAACGAGACTCCGAATCGGGGAAGGGCTGCCGTTCGTGTCTGAGAGCTTCATGGATCGTCTGCTGGGTCCACTGCTGAATGGCCTGGGTGGCAGCGTGCGCGCCCGCAATGCCGAGGCGGTGGGCGGGCTGTTCACTGGCATCGTCGCCCAGGCCCGCCAACCGGGCTTCTATGCTGCGCTCGGCGTGCCCGATACGTTGGACGGCCGCTTCGAAATGGTGGCGCTGCACCTGTTCCTGGTCATGCACCGGCTGAAGGGGCAGGGGGCGGCGGCGGCGAAACTGTCGCAGCGCCTCTACGAAACGATGGTCGACGATTTCGAGAAGTCGATCATGGAGCTGGGGGCTGGCGACAGCGGCATCGCCCGGCGTGTGAAGACGATGGCGCGCGGCATGGCCGGGCGAATCCGCGCCTATGACGAGGCGTTGGCCGAATCCGACGACGGCCGGCTGGACGTGGCGCTGGACAACAACCTGTACGGCACGGTCGATCCGGTGCGGGACGGGGCGCTCCCCGCCATGGCAGCCTATGTGCGCGCCTGCGCCGCGGCGCTCGATGCCCAGCCGTTGGAGTCGCTGATGCGCGGCGAGTTGCGCTTCGCCCCTGCGCCCGCCTGACGGCACACTATATATACTGCGCCTGACGGGCGGGCGGCATCGCAGAGGGCTTGCCTTTCGCCGCCGGCGGCTGCATGTGACTCTGGGGCGGGCGCCTGCCGCTCCCGCCCGTCCGTTTCGACCGCCGCCATGGTTTCATCAGAGAGTCTTTCGCCATGAGTCCTGTGAACGGTGCCCTGCCGGCCCCGGAATTCTCGCGCATCGTCAATGCCGACGCGGTGCGCCGCGCCGACGTGACCGAGACCATCGAGGCGACGGAGACGGAGCGCCGCGCGCTCGCCGAGCGGCTGGAGCTGGAGGCGATCGGCAGCCTCACCGCCACGGTGAAGCTGCGCGCGGTGCGCGGCGGCCAGATGATCCGCGTGTCCGGCAAACTGGAGGCCGATGTGGTCCAGACCTGCGTCGTCACGCTGGATCCAGTGCCGGCCCATGTCAGCGAGAGCTTCGAGGCGCTGTTCGCCCCATCCTCGATGGTCGAGGACCAGGGGCTGGAGATCGATTTCGACCCCTCCTTGTCGGACGAGGACATCCCCGAGCCGATGGAGAACAACCGAATCGATATCGGCGAACTGACCGCGCAGCACCTGTCGCTGGGCCTCGACCCCTATCCGCATGCCGAGGGCGTGGAGTTCGAGGGCTATGACGAGGGTGATGACGGCGATCCGGTCGAAGACGAGGTGGCGGAGGAGCCGGAAAAGCCGAACCCGTTCGCCGTTCTGCAACAATTGAAGCAGCGGAAGTGACTGCGGTCTTGCGTCCCCCGCGGTTCCTTGTATAAGGGCCGGCGTTTCCACCCCCTCCAATGAGCGGCGCGGGGTTGCGAAATGGGGGTTGTTCGGGCTTGCCCTTCGGGAGCATTTGCCTTATTGAATGCCGCTCGCGCTGGGCGGCCCCTGTTCGGGCCGCCCTTTCCAATGAAGAGAGTTTACGGTCATGGCTGTTCCGAAGAAGAAGACCTCCAAGTCGCGGCGCAACATGCGGCGTTCGCACCACGCTCTGCCGACCTCGGCGTACAACGAGTGCCCGAACTGCGGCGAGCTGAAGCGTCCGCACCACGTCTGCGGGTCTTGCGGCCATTACGACCAGCGCGAAGTGGTTCAGAGCGGCACCGCGGCCGCTTGATCCTGATCGCGTTGTCTGAGGTCCCGATGATCAGGGGCGTTTTCCGCCCCTGCCGGGGTCCTAGCCGGGGAGCCTGTTCGCGGTGAGCCAGCGCCTGACCATCGCCCTGGATGCCATGGGTGGCGATCTCGGTCCCGACATGGTCGTTGCCGGGGCGGACATCGCGCGGGAGCGCCATCCCGACGTCCGCTTTCTGCTGTATGGCGACCGGGAGCGGATCGAACCGCTGCTGAACCTGCGTCCCGCGTTGAAGGCGGTGGCGGAGATCCGCCATACCGCCGACTTCGTGGCCGGGGATGCCAAGCCCGCAATCGCGTTGCGCGCCGGACGCCAGTCCAGCATGAGGCTTGCCATTGACGCCGTGGCGTCGGGCGATGCCGCCTGCGTGGTTTCGGCCGGCAATACCGGCGCCCTCATGGCGATGGCGAAGTTCGTGTTGAAGACGCTGCCGGGCATCGACCGGCCGGCGATGGCGTCCTTCTTCCCGACGCAGCGGGGCGAGAGCGTGATGCTGGACCTCGGCGCCAATGCCGAATGCCAGCCGGAGAACCTCGTCCAGTTCGCCGTGATGGGTGCCGTCTTCGCGCGCGCCATCCTGGGGCTGCCGGAGCCGTCGATCGGCGTGCTGAACATCGGCTCGGAAGACATGAAGGGCAACGAAGTGGTGCGTGCCGCGGCGGCCAGCCTGCGCGACATGCCGCTGCCCGGCCGTTTCCATGGCTTCGTCGAAGGCACCGACATCGGGCTGGGCACGGTGGACGTCATCGTCACCGACGGCTTCACCGGCAATGTCGCGCTGAAGACAGCGGAGGGGACGGCCAAGCTGTTCTCCGAATTCCTGCGCCGCACCTTCGCGACGTCCTTCCTGGCACGGATCGGTTATCTGCTGGCACGCGGCGCCTTCAAGCGCTTCCGCGAGCGGATCGACCCGCGGCGCTACAACGGCGCGATGTTCCTGGGCCTGCGCGGCGTCTGCGTGAAGAGCCATGGCGGTACCGACCCGGTCGGATTCGCCAATGCCGTCGCGGTCGCCATCAATCTGGCGACTCACGGTTTCAACGAGCGCATCAAGGAAGAGATGGGGCGCATTGCCGACGCGACCCCTCTTCCCGACACGAAGGCGGCGGCGGGCTGAACCATGGTCATGCGTTCCCGAGTTCTTGGTTGCGGTACCTTCCTGCCGGCCAACATCGTCACCAACCAGGATCTGGAACAGCGGGTCGACACGTCGGACGAGTGGATCGTCCAGCGTACCGGCATCAGGTCGCGCCACATCGCGGCGGAGGGGGAGAAGACCTCCGACCTCGCCATCGCCGCGGCGACCCGCGCGCTTGAGCATGCCGGCGTGCCGGCGGGCAGCATCGACTGCATCGTGCTGGCCACCACCACGCCCGACAACACCTTCCCGGCCACGGCGACCAAGGTGCAGGCGGCTCTGGGGACCAAGGGCTTTGCCATGGACATCCAGGCGGTCTGCGCCGGGTTCGTCTATGCCATGGCGGTCGCCGACAATTTCCTGCGCAACGGTCAGGCGCGCCGCGCGCTGGTGATCGGGGCGGAGACCTTCTCCCGCCTGCTGGACTGGAACGACCGCACCACCTGCGTACTGTTCGGCGACGGTGCCGGCGCCATCGTGCTGGAGGCCTATGAGGCCAAGGGCGATTCGACCGACCGCGGCGTGCTGTCCACCCATCTGCATTCCGACGGCAGCCAGTACGACCTGCTCTATGTCGATGGCGGCGCGTCCTCGACCGGCACCATTGGCCATGTCCGCATGCACGGGCAGGAGATCTTCCGCCACGCCGTGTCCAAGCTGTCGGCGGTGGTGGAGGAGGCGCTGGTCGCCAACGGTCTGGAGTCCACCGACATCGACTGGATGGTTCCGCACCAGGCGAACCGTCGGATCATCGACGGGCTGGCCCGCAAGATGAAGCTGTCGCCGGAAAAGGTCGTGCTGACGGTCGACCGCCACGGCAACACCTCTGCCGCGTCGATTCCGCTGGCGCTGGGCGAGGCAGTGGCCGATGGCCGGGTCAAGCGCGGTGACCTGATCCTGATGGAAGCCATCGGCGGCGGCCTGACCTGGGGTTCGGCGCTGGTCCGCTGGTAGGCGGCCCCTCCTTTTTCCACTCCGGATTCAATGCTGCACCGCACGCCCAACCCGGCTTTGGCCGGGCTGTATGCGGCTGCCAAGCTTTTGAATTGACGGACCTTCTTTCCCCGGATTACCGTCTTCGCAACGGTTGCGGGGGGAGGTCGAACCATGTCTCAGAACACCGTCACGCGCGCCCAATTGAGCGAGGCCGTCTACCAGGAAGTCGGACTTTCGCGGAACGAATCGGCCGATCTGGTCGAAACCGTCCTGGACGAGATTTCCGACGCGCTCGCCCGGGGGGAGATGGTGAAGATTTCCTCCTTCGGCAGTTTCCAGGTTCGCCAGAAGGGTGAGCGAATCGGCCGGAACCCCAAGACCGGGGAAGAGGTTCCGATCTTGCCGCGGCGGGTGCTGGTCTTCCGCGCCAGCCATGTGCTGAAGAACCGCATCAACGATGTCCAGGAGGGTGGGGCGCCGACGCCTGCGCGGGCTCTCTCCTGACGCCGGTTGTCCGTTATGACCCCGGCTCATCGCCCGCCGCCGTGCCGCACCTGTCTGTGGATCCCCGCATCCGGTCGCTACCGGGTGGCGGCCTGATCCTGCCATGAAGTCCGCCACGGCCTATCGCACCATCAGCGAGGTATCGACCGACCTGAACGTGCCTCAGCATGTGTTGCGCTTTTGGGAAACCAAGTTTCCCCAGATCCGCCCGCTGAAGCGCGGCGGCGGCCGGCGCTTTTACCGGCCGGAGGACGTTGAGCTTCTGCGCCGAATTCAGGCCCTGCTGTATGAGGACCGCTACACCATCAAGGGCGTGCAGCGCCTGCTGAAGGAAGGGCGCATGTCCGACCCGACGCCGCCTTTGCCCGAGGATGCCGATGAGCCGCAAGACTCCGATGCTGGACAGTTGGGCGAAGAGGCGTTTGACGGCGATGGCGGCCCGGATGACGGGCAACATCCTCCTTTGTCCGCCGCCCTGCGGCACGAGATCACCATGGTGGTCGACGAGTTGAAATCTCTGCGGTCGATGCTGTCGCGTCTGTCCGAAATCGGGGACAAAAAAAGCTGAAAAATCATTACGGGAGATGTTGCATCGGCAAAAGTCCGCGGCTATAGTCCCGTTCCCTTCCGGAGCCAAGCCGCAAGCACTGCGGTGAAGTTGACGGAGCGTAGCGCAGCCTGGTAGCGCATCAGACTGGGGGTCTGGGGGTCGCAGGTTCGAATCCTGTCGCTCCGACCAGTTCCGGAAGGACCGAAAAAGCCTTGGAACCCAACGGTTCCAGGGCTTTTTCTTTGCCCGCGTCCTGGGTTGCTTTCGGCGCTGCTGCTCCGTCCGTTTGCGACTCTTGTTTGCGACTTGGCGACGCCGCCGCATTGGCGAAGACCTTCATCGGGATCGCCTCCACCGCGTTGCGCGCCGCTTCGTCGGCCACCGGGAGATACCGCTTCGTCGTTTCGTAACTCCGGTGCCGGGCCAGTTGCTGGGTGACGGCGGCGGTTGCCACACGGGCCACGGCGGTCACATAGCTCGCTTTCGTGTCGTGGAAGCGGTATTGCAGCCCCAGCGCCTTCATGGCGGTCGGCAACGCTCGCTTTGGGGGTTTTCACCGGCTGACGCTTGCCCTTCTCGCCACGTTGATAGGTCAGCAGATGCTGTTGCCTCCAGCCGCGAGCCTGGGCGAGCAGCCGGGTGAGCAATTCCATGGCCTCCGCTCCGGCGGCGATGAGCTCGGCCCGGTTCGCCTCCGTCGAACTGGCCTCCAGCCACACCCCGCGGTTCTGGAAATCGACCTGATCGACCCCGTAAGGGCGAAGACCTCCCCCTTCCGGAAGCCCATGAGGCGGGCCAGCAGGATGCCGTCGGCAAGATGCTGGGGAACCCGTTGCATGATCGCCTGGAGGTCATCGTCGGACACCGGGCGGGGCAGATGTTCCGGTTCGGCCAGCCGGGGTACCTTCGGCAGTTCGGCAAGGAGCGGACGCCCGCCGGCATCCTTCAGCCCATGAACCAGCCGCATGGCCTCGCCCAGGCAGACGAGATAGCGGTTGATGGTCGAGTCGGCGCGCTTGCGGTCGGATGGCCGGAAGAGCTTTGCCGGATCGGACTCGGGAGCCTGCTTCTTCGATCCGCCGATGTAGATCATGACCGGCTGCTCACGCGACCAGGGTACGCCTCCGGTGAGTGCCGCCTTGGCAAAGTAGGGTCCGGCGTCTGAGTTTTGCGTTGCGCGTCATCGCGCGGACGCAAACGAGTTGCAAACGTCATGGCTTACCAGCGTATCGAGGTTTTGACGGGCCGGGAACGGCGGCGGAGCTACACGCCGGCGGAGAAGGTGCGGATGGTTGAGGAGGCGTTCCGGCCCGGCGTGGTGGTGACGGAGGTGAACCGCGCCGGTTTTCCCGGAGACCATTTGTGTTGAGTCACGCCGCCCTGGCGACGTCCTCGGTTTGGGCATAGTAACGCGCTTCGGCCTCGGCGGGAGGAATGTTGCCGATGGGTTCGAGGAGGCGCCGGTGGTTGAACCAGTCGACCCATTCCAGAGTGGCGAACTCGACAGCCTCCAAGGTGCGCCATGGCCCGCGGCGCCGGATCACCTCGGTCTTGTAGAGACCGTTGATGGTCTCGGCCAACGCGTTATCGTAGGAATCGCCAACGCTGCCCACGGAAGGCTCGACCCCAGCTTCGGTGAGACGCTCGGTGTAGCGAATCGCAACGTATTGCGATCCCCTGTCGGAGTGATGGATGAGGCCGCAGCCCTTGGCCGGTCGGCGGTCGTGAAGTGCCTGTTCGAGCGCATCCAGAACGAAGCCGGCGTGGGCTGTGCTGGACACCCGCCAGCCCACGATGCGGCGCGCGAAGGCGTCGATGACGAAGGCCACGTAGACGAAGCCCTGCCATGTCGATACGTACGTGAAATCGGCCAACCACAGGGCGTTTGGGCGTGGCGCCTGGAATTGGCGGTTCACCCGGTCAGCAGGGCATGACGCCGCCCGGTCGCTGATCGTGGTGCGCACCACCTTGCCACGCATCGCTCCTTTCAAGCCCATCTGCTTCATCAGTCGAGCCACTGTGCAGCGTGCCACGTCGATACCCTCCCGCCGCAACTGCCGCCAAACTTTACGTACCCCATAGACCTGGAAGTTCGCGTCCCAGACCCGCCGGATAGCCTCCCTCAGCACTGCGTCGCTTCGCGAACGGGCCGGCGCCTTGGACGGATCGGCCTGTCGGGCGGCATGGGCGTAATAGGTGGACGGGGCGATCGGCAGCACTCGGCAGATCGGCTCGACCCCGTGAACGGCGCGGTGCGCGTCGATGAAGGCGATCATTTCTTGAACGGGCGGTCGAGCTCCGCCTGGGCGAAATACGCCGACGCCTTGCGTAGGATCTCATTCGCCTGGCGCAGCTCCCGCACCTCACGCTCCAAAGCCTTGATCCGTTCCTGCTCGTCCGTTGTCGGCCCCGGCCGCTTGCCCTGGTCACGCTCGGCCTGCCGGACCCAGCCCCGCAGCGTTTCCGGAGTGCAGCCGATCTTCGCCGCGATCGAACTGATCGCCGCCCACTGCGAGGCATGCTCGCCTTCGTGCTCGAACACCATCCGAACCGCGCGCTCGCGCACTTCAGGGGCGTATTTGGGTGATGCCTGTTTCGTCATGATGACCCCAGTCTCTCAGAAGATGGGGCCTCCGACAAACCCGGGGCGGTTCAGAGGCGGCCCGTCGGCTGGGCGTGCACGAAAGCCTGCTGTATCGCTGGCGGGACCTGATGAAGGTCGGCGGGACCTCCGTGGCCGAACCGCCCAGCTTTGTCGCGGTGACCATCGCGCCGGAGCCGAGCGTGATGGAACCGCCGGTCGCGGAGCCTCATACGCCATTGCCGCCTCCGGCGGCGCCGGAGATGAGCCCAGCGATCCTCGAGGTCATCCTGCCCAGCGGGGCACGTCTGCGTCTGGAAGGGCCGGTCGACCCGGCCCTGGCGGCGGCCGTTGTCGGTGCCCTGGCATGATTCCGGTGCCGAGTGGCGTGCGGGTGTGGCTGGCCAGCGGGCACACCGACATGCGCAAGGGCTGGGCAAGCTTGGCGCTGCTGGTGCAGGAACGCTTCGCCCAAGACCCGCACAGCGGTCATCTTTTCATTTTCCGCGGGCGCCGGGGGGATTGAGCGTCATTCAGCATACAGTTTCGAGTCGGCTCGCGTGGAGTATCCGTGGCACCCGCTGTACGGGAAGACATTGAGGGTGGTGAGCCGGACAGTACGTGGTGGCCACTCCGTCCTGTGGCTCGAGGAACGCCCCGATACCGCCCGGGAATTGCCGGCCTGGATGTGCGACCCGGCTTACTGCCTTGATATGGCGGCATTGGGTCCGCCGCAGACCACAGTCGCAGCCCTTAGCGCATTGGCGGCAGTTCTCTCGGATCTGCGGGACTCGATCGGCGGCGGCGCAGCATCGGACAACTCACCCACGGAGGAGGTTGCCGATGACCAGACGACCGCGGCCGACGTCCCAACTCTTGCTCGACCTCACGGTTCCACTCCCGGGTCTCGTGGTTCCGGACGAGGTCGTGCAGGTCCTGGCGGACCTCCTCCTGGAAGCCGTCGGAGCCCGGCTGGGCACGAAGAAAAAGGAGGACGGCCATGAGCCCCAAGATCACCGCTGATCACCTCGGCCGCGGTGCCGCGATCTATGTCCGCCAGTCCACACCCGGCCAGCTGATCAATCATACGGAAAGCCGTCGTCGACAGTATGACTTGGCTGACGCCGCACGGGCGGCTGGGTTCGTCGATGTCATGATCATCGATGAGGACCTTGGCCGCTCTGGTTCCGGCCTCGAAAGCCGTCCTGGCTTTCAGAAGCTGGTGGCGGCGGTCTGCGCCGGCACCGTCGGTGCCGTCTATTGCATCGAGGCATCGCGGCTGGCCCGCAACGGCCGGGATTGGCACCACCTCATTGACCTCTGTGCTCTGGCAGGGGCGTTGGTCGTCGACCCAGATGGGGTCTATGATCCAAGGCTGCTGAACGACCGCCTTCTGCTCGGCCTGAAGGGAACAATGTCGGAGTACGAACTCAGCCTGCTGCGTCAACGCGGCATCGAAGCCCGAGACGGAAAAGCCCGCAGGGGGGAACTGCGGTTCACGCTACCGCCCGGCTACTGCTGGAACGAGGCCGGACGGATCGAAATCGATCCTGACGAGCGCGTTGCCGGCGCGATCCGGATGCTGTTCAGCAAGTTCCGAGAACTGGGCAGCGCCCGCCAGGTTTTTCTCTGGGCGCGCGCCGCCGAACTGTCGCTCCCCGTCGTGCGGCGCAACCTCATCGCCTGCAAAATCCTCTGGCAGCCGCCGGCGTACCACACGGTGATCCAGGTCCTGCAGAACCCGATCTATGCCGGCGCCTATGTGTTCGGCCGGCGGGGTAACCGGACTCGCGTTGTCGAGGGCCGGGCTCGGAAGACGAGCGGGCATAAACGGGAGCGCACCGAGTGGAATACCCTGCTGCGCGACAACCACGAGGGCTACATCACCTGGGCCGAGTTCGAGGAACATCAGCGCATGCTGGAGGAAAACGCCCACATGCAGAAGCGTGCCGCCCGCAAGGCCGGCCGGGGCGGCCGGGCACTGTTGACCGGGCTGGTCCGGTGCGGGCACTGCGGTCGCAAGATGCGGGTCTTCTACGGCATGCAGTCGGGGCATGCCCACCGTTACCAATGCCGAGGTGACGATGCCCATGTCGGTGTCGGTCTGTGCATCGGCATCGGCGGTATTCGTGTCGATCGGGCGGTCGTGGCGCAGATGCTGGAAGCCGTCTCTGCCAGAGCGGTGGAGGCTGCCCTGCTTGCCGCCGACCAGGCGGCTGCGGCGGGGGCGGAAGAGCGGGCAGCGCTGGAGCGCGAGTTGGAGGCGGCCCGCTATGATGCCTCGTTGGCGGCTCGCCGGTACGACCTCGTGGAGCCGGAAAAGCGCCATGTCGTGAGAGAACTGGAAGCGCGCTGGAATACGGCTCTGGAACGGGTGGCGCAGATCGAACGTCGGATTGCCGAGGCCGAGGCGCGCTCATCGGCGCGCCCAAGGGTGAACAGGGCGGCTCTTCTGGGGTTGGCTCACGATCTGTCGGCGGCCTGGAATGCACCGACAGCGGACGCGCGAACTCGGCAACGTCTGACCCGGCTACTCGTGGAGGAGGTGGTGATCGACCTCGACGACGCGGCGTACGAGGCGGTGCTGCGGATTCATTGGATAGGTGGCCGACACACCGAACTGCGTGTCCCACGGGCCAGGACCGGGCGTCGAGCGGACAAAGCACATCCAGGAGCGGTGGAGGTCGTGCGCAAGCTGTCCGGACATTGGCCGGATCATGAGATCTCCGTCACGTTGAACCGCATGAAGTGCCGGAGCGATAACGGAGAGACCTGGACGACCGTGAAGGTTCGGCTGTTGCGGGAGCGACTTGGCCTTTCCGATTTCGACCCGACCGTGCCCCGTCCCGAGACGCTGACGGCCGACAAGGCGGCGAAGCGGCTCGGCATCTCCATTCCCTCCGTGCACCGCCTTATTCAGCGTGGGATCCTGCCGGCAACGCAGCTTGTCCCATCAGCCCCGTGGCACATTCCCATGGCAGCCTTGGACACGGACGCCGTGCAAACGGGCGTGAACGAGATTAAGGCGCGGCGCCCCAAGAACCTCATTGATTATCAAAGAGATGAGACGATGCTGTTGCCAGGATTGTGAAAGGAGAGATGCACTATGTCACGCGATTTGGCGATCTGGTGAAGATCATCTGGTATGACGGCCAGGGCAGTTGCCTGTTCATGAAGAGGCTGGAGCGGGGCCGGTTCATCTGGCCGAGGCCGGCGGACGGTGCGGTGTCCATCTCGGTTGGACAGATGGGCTATCTGCTCGAGGGCATCGACTGGCGCAACCCGCAGAAGACCTGGCGCCCCGAGGCCGCGGGGTGACTGCGACACGGTGAATCGACGCACCGGTTCAGGGGCGATTGCGGCGGCTCAACGGCGCGTTTCCAGGTAAACTGGCGCCATGACCGCCGCCCCGCCCGACGACATTGCCAGCCTGCGCGCCGCCTTGGCGCAGGCCGAGGCGCGGGCGGACGCGGCGGAAGCCGACGCGGCCCGGGCCAGGGCGATGGCATCCAACACCGAGGCGCTGATCGCCAGCCTGAAGCTGGAAATCGAGAAGCTCCGGCGCGAGCTCTACGGCACGCGTTCCGAGCGCAAGGCGCGTCTTCTGGACCAGTTGGAGTTCCAACTCGAAGAGCTGGAAGCGACGGCCAGCGAGGACGAGCTGGCGGCCGAGCAGGCTGCGGCCAAAACTACCGCGGTGGCGGCCTTCACCCGCAAGCGGCCGTCGCGCCAGCCCTTTCCCGAGCATCTGCCGCGCGAGCGCGTCGTTGTGCCGGCCCCGGCGAGCTGCCCGTGCTGCGGCTCGGACAAGCTGTGCCGGCTGGGCGAAACGATCACCGAGACGCTGGAGGTGATCCCGCGCCAGTGGAAGGTGATCCAGACGGTGCGCGAGCGGTTCTCTTGCCGGGCCTGCGAGACGATCAGCCAGCCACCGGCGCCGTTCCACGCCACCCCGCGCGGCTGGGCCGGCCCCAACCTGCTGGCCACCCTGCTGTTCGAGAAGTTCGGCCAGCATCAGCCGCTGAACCGGCAGGCCGAACGCTTCGCACGGGAGGGTGTGCCGCTCAGCCTGTCCACCCTGGCCGACCAAGTGGGCACCGCCGCGGCGGTGCTGAAGCCGCTGCACGACCTGATCGCCGCGCATGTACTGGCAGCCGAGCGGCTGCATGGGGACGACACGCCGGTGCCCGTGCTGGCCAAGGGCAAGACAGACACCGGGCGGTTGTGGGTGTATGTGCGTGATGACCGGCCATTTGCCGGCCAAGCCCCACCGGCAGCGCTGTTCCACTATTCGCGAGACCGCAAGGGCGAACATCCCGAACGGCATCTGGCCGGCTTCACAGGCTGGCTGCAGGCCGATGCGTTCGCCGGCTATAACCGGCTGTACGAACCCGACCGCCAGCCGGGGCCGATCAGCGACGTGCTGTGCTGGGCGCATGCCCGGCGCGGCTTCTTCAAGCTGGCCGACATCGCCGCGAACACCAGACGTGGCAAGGACGCCCCGCCGATCTCACCGCTGGCCCTGGAAGCCGTAAGGCGCATCGACGCCCTCTTCGATCTCGAGCGCGCCCTGAACGGCAAGCCAGCGGCCGAGCGGCTGGCGGCCCGCCGGGAACACGGAGTCACCCTGGTAGCCGCGCTGGAGGACTGGATGCGGACGGAACGCGCCCGGCTCTCCCGCCATGCCCCCGTGGCCAAGGCGATGGACTACATGCTGACCCGCTGGGACGGCTTCACCAAGTTCCTCAGCGACGGCCGGCTGTGCCTGACAAACAACGCAGCCGAACGTAGCCTGCGCGGGATCGCTTTGGGCAGAAAAGCGTGGCTGTTCTGCGGCTCCGATCGCGGCGGGCAGCGAGCGGCGATCATGTACGGCCTGATCATCACGGCGAAGCTCAACGACGTCGATCCCCAGGCGTGGCTCGCCGACGTGCTCGCCCGCATCAACGACATCCCCCAGACCCGCCTGCACGAACTACTGCCCTGGAACTGGAAGGCAATCCGCGAGAAGACGAAAGCTGCCTAACCGCGGCATTCACCGGATGCGTACCGACCAGGCCACATATCCTCATATGCGCTGTTCAGTGACTTCCGATATCGGCAGGTCCACACCGAACCATGCCAGCATCTCGCGGATATAGACCCACGGCGCCGAAGCCGGCCACCAAAAGCGAGGAGCGCCGACACCGAAGCCAGTGCTTAGCCCTGCAAACCATCCGGGGATTTTTCATCCGACCGTTCTCATGAAACTTCATTCGGCCTTTACAGTCGAATTCGCCACCATGGAATGGGTCGACCGGTTCAACAACCGGCGCCTCCTAAAGCCCATCGGCAACACTCCGCCCACCCGGGCCGAAGCGCGCCACTATGCCCAAACCGGGGGCGTCGCCATGGTGGCGTGACTCAACACAAATGGCCTTTGGCAAACCCGGCGCGGATCAGCAGCATGAACCGAATTTCTCGACAACGCCCCAACGTCGCGCAAGATCATGTCATGCATCCAGCGTGGCGATGGTGATCGCCAGAGCTTGGGCGCGCGGCACCAGAGTGTCGAGCCGGCACCATTCCCGCTCCGTATGCGCCGCCCCGCCGACCGGTCCCAGCCCGCACAGCGACGGAACGCCCAGCGCCCCGGTGAAGCCGGAATCGGCACAGCCGCCGGTGAACTCTCCATCCACCTCGAATCCAACCGCCGCCGCCGCTGCCTTGTAGCGGGCGAACAGATCGGCCGAATGCCGTTCCTCCAGCGGCATGAACAGGTGTCCCCGCCGGTAGGTCGCGCTGGTGCCCGGCACGTCTTCCGCCGCCAGGATCGCCTCGACTCGAGCCAGTATGGCGTCGAGCTGCTCGACCGAGCGGAAGCGGATGTCGAGCGCCGCCTCGGCATGGTCGGCGACTGTGTTGTGGGTCCGGCCGCCGCGGATGACGCCGACATTGGTGGTGATGCCGCTTGGATAGTCGGTCAGCGCATGCAGAGCGGTGATCTTCGCCGCCAGTGCGCCGATGGCGCTGGCGCCGTCAGCGTGGTTGACGCCGGAATGGGCCGCCCGCCCGGTCACCGTGATGTCCAGCGTCAGCCCACCCTTGCGCGCGGTGACCACATTGCCCGAAACCCGCCCCGGTTCGGCGTTGAAGGCGGCGCGAGCCCCCCGCGCCACCTCCTCGATGATCTTGCGGCCGGAGGGCGAGCCGATCTCCTCGTCGGCGGTGAACAGGCCGATCAGTGGAAAGCCGGTGCCGCCCGCCGCCTTCAGCGCCCGCAGCACGAAGACGTCGACGACCAGCCCGCCCTTCATGTCGGCCACCCCCGGCCCGTGCGCGGTGTCGCCGTCGCGGGTGAAGGGCCGGGCCGCCACCGTCCCGTTGGGATAGACGGTGTCGCGGTGCCCCATCACCAGCACCGGCGCCCCGCCCGTGTTACCGGGGATATCGGCCTTCAGCACGGCGCCGTAGGTCTCGTTCGGGAAGCGCGTCACGGCGATGCCGTCGGCCTCCAGCATCGCGGCCATGATGTCGCCGACCGCATCGATGCCGGCGCCGTCGCGGCTGCCGGAATCGATGTCGACGAGGCGCTGGAGCATGTCCTCCATCTCCGCGCGGCGGGTCGCCAGCCAGTCGCTGGCGCGTTGGGCGAGCGGGGTCATGCGCGGCAGGCCTCCTTGCGGGCGTCCATGATGCCGGGGCCGGTTTCGCCCAAGTCCCAGAACAGCCCGGCCATCACTCGCAGGGCCTCCTCGACGACCGGCGCCAGCAGATGCTCGTCGGGCGCGTGCTGGGAGCAGGCGGGGTAGGAATGCGGCACCCAGATGGTCGGCAGCCCCAAAATCTCGGAGAAGACATCGTTGGGGATCGAGCCGCCCAGGTTGGGCAGCAGCGCCGGCTTCTTGCCCGTCGTCCGTGCCAGCGACTCCAGCGCCCAGCCCACCCACGGGTCGTTGGGATCCAGGCGGGTTGCGGTGAAGGCCTCCATGCGGCTGGGCGTCACCTGCACCCGGTCGAAGCCGTTGGCGGCGAGATGGGCGCGCACGGCGTCGATCACCGTCGCCGGATCGGTGCCGACGACGAAGCGCAGCTGCAGCGTCGCCCTGGCGATGCCGGGCACGGCATTGACCGGCGCGCGCGGATTGCCGGTCTCGAATGCCAGCACCTCCAGCGCGTTCCAGCCGAACACGCGTTCCTCCGGCGTCAGGCCCGGCTCGCCCCAGTCACGGTCGATCTCCGGATCGTTCGGTCCGCCGCCGACGGACAGGTCGGCGATGGCGGCCTTGACCGCCGGCGGGATGCCGGCCGGCTTCAGCGCATCCAGCCTGATCCGCCCCTGCCCGTCGATCAGCGAGGCGATGGCGTTGGCGAGGATGGTGCCGGGATTGGCGAGCAGCCCGCCCCAGTTGCCGGAATGGTGGGCACCCTTGCGCAGATCGACCGTCAACTCGAAATTGATGGCGCCGCGTGAGCCGAGGAACACCGTCGGCCGTTCGGCGATCACCCGCGGCCCGTCGGATGCGATCAGGACGTCGGCGGCCAACGCCTCGCCATGGCTTTCGGCCAGGGCGCGCAGGCCGGGTGATCCCGCCTCCTCACCCATCTCGATCACGAACTTGGCGTTGAAGCCCAGGCTGCCGCCGCGCTCCGCCATCACCTCGGCAAGCGCCGCGATGTTGACGGAATGCTGCCCCTTGTTGTCGGCGGTGCCGCGGCCGTACCAGCGGTCGCCCTTGACCGTCACCGTCCACGGATCGATGCCGTCGCGCCAGCGCCCCTCATGGCCCGGCACCACGTCGCCATGGCCATAGATCAGCACGGTCGGCAGATGGTCGGCCTCGTGGCGTTCGGCGATCAGGAACGGCCCGCGCCCGGCCACCGCGTTCTCCACGATGGTGCCGGTGAAGCCGAGATTGCCCAGCGACGGGATCATCTCCCCGTCCAGATAGGCGCGCAGCTCGGCCCCACGGTCGGAGGACTGGCTTTCCGACTTGATGGCGACGCGCCGCGTCAGGTCGGCCAGGAAGGCGCCGGACGCGAAATGATGGGCGGCGCGCGCGATGGCGCCGTCACGCGATGGCTGATGGGTCATGGCGGAACTCGGGTGTGGAGGGAAATATGTCAGGCGGCGGAAAAGCAGGAGGCGACGCCGTCCGCTACCGGTACCGGGCGCGGCACCTCGATTCGGCAGCGTTCGTTGGCGCAGGGACAGCGCGGGTGGAAGGCGCAGCCGGGCGGCGGCGCGATCGGGTTGGGGAAGGAGCCGGAGATCACCGTGTCGGGCATGCCCAGCGTCGGATCGGGCGTCAGTACGCAGTCGAGCAGCGCGCGGGAATAGGGATGGCTGGCCTGGGTGAACAGCGCTTCGCGCCCGCGCTCCTCGACGATGCGGCCGAGATACATCACCGCCACCCGGTCGGCCAGATGCTCGACCACTGCGAGGTTGTGGCTGATGAAGAAATAGGTCAACTTGAACTCGCGCTTCAGATCCATCAGCAGATTCAGGATCTGCGCCTGCACCGACACGTCGAGCGCCGAGGTCGGCTCGTCGCAGATCAGCACGTCCGGCCGCATCACCAGCGCACGGGCGATGGCGACGCGCTGGCGCTGGCCGCCCGACATCTGGCCGGGATAGGCGTCGATCATCCGGCGCGGCAGCCCGACCGCGTCCAGCATCTCCGCCACCGTCTTCTGCCGGCTTTCGGAGGTGCCGATGCGGTGGGCGACCAGCGGCAGGGCGATCAGGTCGGCCACCGACTTGCGCGGGTTCAGCGAGGAATAGGGGTCCTGGAACACCGGCTGGATGCGCCGCGCCACCTCGCGCCGGTCGGTCTTCGCGATGGGCACGCCGTCGATGCGGATCTCGCCGGAGGTCGGCTTGGTCAGCCCCAGCAGCATCTTCGCCAGCGTCGATTTGCCCGATCCGCTTTCGCCGACCAGCGCATGCACCTCGCCGCGGGCGACGGTCAGCGATACCCCGCCGACGGCGGTCAGCATCGCCTTCGGTTTGAACATTCCCTGCGGCACCGGATAGATCTTGGTGACGTTTTCGAGTTCGAGCACCGGAACGGTCATCATCGGTCTCCGGTCAAAAGGAGGCGGTCAAGCAGCGGTGGCGACGGGGTCGAGCACGCAGGCCATGCGGTGGCCGGGGCCGAGATCCCGCTCCGGAAGGTCGGCGGCACAGGCGTCGGTGGCGTGGTCGCAGCGGTTGCGGAAGGCGCAGCCGGCCAGCGGGCCGATCAGATTCGGCACCTGTCCCGGAATGGTGCCCAGCGGCTCGCCCGGCCGGGTGCGACCAGGAACCGGGATGGCGCGCAGCAGACCCTGGGTGTAGGGATGGCTGGGGGCGCCGAACACCGCCTCGACCGGGCCGGTTTCCACCAGCCGGCCGGCATACATCACCGCCACCTTGGTGGCGACGCGGGCGACGACGCCCAGATCATGGGTGACCAGGATCAGCCCCATGCCGAACTCGCGCTGGATGTCGCGCAGCAGCATCAGGATCTGCGCCTGGATCGTCACGTCCAGCGCGGTGGTCGGCTCGTCGGCGATGATCAGATCCGGTTCGCACATCAACCCCATGGCGATCATCACCCGCTGGCGCAGGCCGCCCGACAGCTGGTGCGGATATTGCCCGAGGCGCGAGGCGGCGGCAGTGATGCCGACCCGCTCCAGCAGATGGACCGCCCGCTCCCGCGCCACCGCCCGGCTGACCGGGCGATGGCGGCGCAGCGCCTCGGCCAGCTGGTCGCCGACGGTGTAGGCCGGGTTCAGCGAGGTCATCGGTTCCTGGAAGATCATCGCCATGCGGTCGCCGCGCAGATCCTCCATCTTGCGCTGGCCGGCGGCCATCAGGTCGATGCCGTCGAAGCGCATGGAGCGCGCCTTGCGCACCGCCCTGGACGGCAGCAGATCCATCAGGGCCAGCGAGGTCAGCGACTTGCCCGACCCGCTCTCGCCGACGATGGCCAGCGTCTCGCCGCGCTCCAGCGTGAAGGAGACCCCGTTGACGGCGTTCAGCTGTCCGGCCTCGGTGGGAATCTCGATGGTGAGGTGATCGACGTCGAGCAGGGGCATGGCCGTCAGCTCCGGTTGTCGGGGGCGGTGACGTCGCGCAGGCCGTCGCCCAGAAGGTTGATGCCCAGGACCAGCGCCACCAGCGCCACGCCGGGGATGGTGATGACCCAGGGGCTGAAGAACATGTACTGCTTGCCCTCCGAGATCATCAGGCCCCAGGACGGCAGCGGCGGCTGCACGCCAAGCCCGAGGAAGGACAGCGCCGCCTCCAGCAGGATGGCATGGGCCATTTCCAGCGTGGCGACCACGATCAGCGGGTTGACGATGTTGGGCAGCACTTCGGAGAAGACGATCAGCCGGGTCGAACAGCCGATGGCGCGGGCCGCCGCGACGAAATCGGCATGGGCGATCTGCTGCGTCGTCGACCGCGCCACCACGGCGAAGCGGTCCCACAGCAGCAGCCCCAGCACGACGATGACCGTGTTCAGCGAGGTGCCGACCAGGGCGGCCACCGCCAGCGCCACCAGCACCACCGGCAGCGCAAGCCGCACGTTGATGATGTAGCCGATGACCATGTCGACCCGCCCGCCGAAGAAGCCGGCGGCGACGCCCAGCGCCGTGCCGATGGCGCCGGACATCAGCACCGTCGCCGCGCCGATCATCAGCGAGATGCGCCCGCCATAGAGCAGCCGGGCGAAGTAGTCGCGCCCCAGCTTATCGGTGCCGAGCCAATGCTCCCAGGTGCCCTTGGGGTGCCAGATCGGCGGGATCAGCCGCTTGGAGATGTCCTGGGCATAGGGGTCGTGGGCGGTGAACAGCGGTGCGCCGATCGACATGACGAGGATGACGGCGAGGATGAAGGCGCCGGCCATGAAACCGGGGTGGCGGGCCGCCCGCTTGGTGAAGCGGGCCAGCGGCGACCGGCGGACCGGAACGGCGTCGAAACCGGCGGCCGTGGCGGTGGCACTGGATGCGCTCGTGGTGCTCATGCGACGCGGATCCTTGGGTCCAGCCAGGCGTTGAGGATGTCGGCGAGGAGGGTCAGCAGGATGTAGATCGTGGCCAGCAGCATCACGATGGCCTGGACGACCGGGAAGTCCTTGCGCCCGATGGCCTCCCAGGCGAGTTGCCCCAGCCCCTGCATCGAGAAGACCGCCTCGACCACGATGGAGCCGCCGAGCATGAAGCCGAACTGCACCGCCGCCAGCGCCACCACCGGCACCACCGCGTTGCGCAGCGCATGCTTGAAGATCACCGTCTTTGGGCGCAGGCCCTTGGCGCGTGCCGTCCGGATATAGTCGGACGCCATCACGTCCAGCATGCCGTTGCGGGTCAGCCGCATCACCGCGGGAATGGCGTACCAGCCGAGCGCCACCGACGGCAGCACGTAATGGCTCCAGGTCGCGTTGCCGGACACCGGCAGCCAGCGCAGATTGACCGAGAAGACGATGATCAGCGTCAGGCCGAGCCAGAAGGTCGGCACCGCCTGCCCCAGCGCGCAGAAGGCCAGCGCCGCGCGGTCGAACCAGCTGCCGCGCTTCACGGCGGCCAGCGCCCCCAGCGGAATGGCGAAGACCAGGGCGAGGCCGAGCGCGATGGCGCCGAGTTTCAAAGTGATCGGAATGCGGTCGCCGACCAGCGACGCCACCGATTCCCGGAAATAGAAGGACTGGCCGAAATCGAACCGGATAGCCCCGGCCAGCCAATGGCCGTACTGGACGGCGAGAGGCTGGTCCAGGCCGTATTCGGCCCGCACCTGCGCCACCTGTTCGGGCGACGCTTCGGGACCGGCGAGGTCGGTGGCGAGGTCGCCGGACAGATGCAGAAGCAGAAACGCGATGACCGATACGGTCAGCACCACCGACAGCGCCACGGCGAGCCGGCGAAGCAGGAAGGCGAGCATGGCGGTCTCCTGAAAAGGAGCGTGCGGAGAGGCGCTGCGGGCCGGCTATCAACAATCATGCCGGCCCGCCGCCGCGGCCTCACTTCCAGCGGGCGGCGTAGAAGCGCGGAAGCTCGTCCGGCTGTGCGGTGAAGGCGAGGTCGGACGTGAAGGCGTAATTGCTGGGATAGGAGAACAGCGGCAGCAGATAGGCCTTCTGCGCGATCGTCGACAGCGCTTCCTTGTAGAGGTCCTTTCGTGCCGCGGTGTCGGTCGTCGTATCGGCCTTCTCGAGCAGAGCCCTGACCTTGGGGTCCCGGCTCATGTCGTCCTCGTTCTCCTTGAACCACACGCCGGTGAAGGCGGAGGCGTCGTTCACCGAGAAGGAGCCCCAGGTCTGGTATTGCAGCGGCACCTTGCCGGCGCGGGCGGCTTCGCGCATCGCCGCGTATTTCAGGAACCGCAGGTTGGCGCGGATGCCGACCGCGCGCAGATAGCCGATGACCGCCTCCGCGTATTCGCGCTCGCGATAGGCGTAGAGATCGGTTTCGAACCCGTTCGGATAGCCGGCCTCGGCCAGCAGCTTCTTCGCCTTTTCCGGATTGTAGTCGTAACGCGGAACGCCGTCGTCGGTGCAGCCGGTCTGGTCGATGAAGCAGGCGGAATGCATCACCCGCGCGCCCTCGCCGACCAGATTCTTGACCATCGCCTGACGGTCGATGGCATAGGCGATGGCTTGGCGGACCTTCTCGTTCTTCATCGGGGTATCGGCGGCGGTGCGGCCGGCGGAGTCGAACTGCAGGAAGCCGACGCGCATCGTCTCGGCCGACAGAACGGTGAGGTTCGGCACCGTCTTCAGCTGCTCCGCCTGGTCCTTCGGCACGCGCCAGATCCAATCGACGCCGCCGGTCATCAGTTCGGCCATGCGGGTCTCGCCGTCGGGGATGACGCGGAACTGGATCTTGCCGATGGCGGGATCGCCGAGCGGGCTGCCTTTGAAATAGCCCTTGTACTTTTCCATCATCACGCCCTTGCCGTTCTCCACCGCGGTGATGCGGTAGGGGCCGGTGCCGATGGGCGCCTTGGAGAAGCCATCCAGCCCGACCTTCTTGAAATAGGCGGCGGGATAGATCGGGGTCGGGCCGGACAGATATTCCAGCGCCGCCGGGAACGGGCCCTTCAGCCGGACGCGCACCGTGTAGTCGTCGATCTTGTCGGTGCCGGCCATCCATTCGACGTTCTGCTTGGTCACCACCTTCGCTTCCGGCGTCAGCACGTAATTGAAGGTGAACACCACATCGTCGGCGGTGAAGGGCGAGCCGTCCTGGAAGGTCACACCCTGGCGCAGCTTCAGTTCCAGCGTGACCGGATCGATCCATTTCCACGAGGTCGCCAGCTCCGGCTCGTACTCGCCGGTCTTGGGATTCCGGTAGATCAGCGTATCCCAGACGAGATGGGCGATGATGACGCCTTCGCGCAGATTGTTGTGATAGGGGCTGATGTTCTCCGGCTCGCTGTCCGAAGCGTAGACCAGCGTGTCGTTCGCCTTGTTGGCAAGGGCCACCGAAGGCAGGGCCAGGGCCGCGACCGCCGCGGCTGCGAACATCATCGACTTACCGTACGCAAAGGGCGCCATGTCCGAACTCCGTCCAAGAGGGTCCATTTGCACGAAAGTTAGCCATGACACGGTATTGTGCAGATTGGCATGCCGCAATTATAATAGTTGGAAGTTCTCGTTGCTGAATCGGCAACGGCATGGTTCATGGTGCTGATATTCAGTGATCTTACCAAATCGGCGTCGTCGAGGGGAAACGCCATGAACGCCACCGCGCTCCGTTATTTCCTTGAGGTCGCCCGCACCGGCTCCATCGCCGACGCCTCGGCCCGGCTGCATGTCGCCTCCTCCGCCATCAGCCGGCAGATCGCCCATCTCGAAGCCGATCTCGGCGTCGAATTGTTCGAACGCCGGCCGCGCGGAATGGTGCCGAGCTATGCCGGCGACCTGCTCGCCCGCCATGCCCAGCGCCTGTTCCTGGAGGAAGAGGCCATCGTGACCGAGTTGAAGCGGTTGCGCGGGCTGGCCAGCGGACGGGTGCGTGTCGCCGCGACCGAGGGATTCGGCATGAGCCTGATCCCGGCGGCCATCCGCAGCTTCCGCGACCGCCATCCCGGCATCCGCATCGAACTGCGCGTCGTCGCACCGGCGGCCGTCACCCGCATGGTGCGGGAGGGAGAGGTCGATATCGGCGCCACCTTCTCCTTCGCCCCCGAACCGGGGGTCAGGGCGATGGGGGAAGGCCGGGCGCCGGTCCTGGCGGTGATGGCGAAGGACCATCCGCTGGCCGGCCAGCCCGTCGTGTCGCTGGCCCAGCTGGCCCGTGAAGCCATCGCGCTGCCGGAAAAGGACACCACCGTGCGGCAGCTGTTCGATATCGCCTGCGGCCTGGCCGGGGTCGTGATCGAACCGGTGCTGGTTTCAAACTACATCGCCGGGCTGTGGGCCTTTGCAGCGGAAGGCGGCGGCATCACCGTCGCAAGTCCCTTCACCGTCCATTCCAGCACGGTGGGCCATCCGGTGGCGTCGGTCCCGATCGACTCTCCCACACTCGACCAGCGCTATTACCAGATCCAGACCATGCTCGGCCGCCATCTGCCGGAGGCGGTGTATGCCTTTGCGACCCACCTGACCGGCATCATCAAGCGCCTGGACCGCAGTGCCGAAGCGCCGATCTGAGGTGGGGTGATGTGGCGGCGGCCCTTCCACCTTCTGGGATCGGTGGCAAACCAATGCCGTCGCCGGGAGATCGCGGCGTTGGGGCATATGGTGAGGCTGATGCCGCCCGCCTGCGTCAAACCGCACGTGAAGCAGGCGCGATCTGCGAAGCGGTCACGCGCCCGGCCCTACGCACCGTTGGCGATCTGGCGCCGCACCTCGTCGGCAATGGGATGCAGGAGCGCTTGTGTATCGGCGGGGCCGACCAAGCTGTAGCCCATGCCCTTGACCGCCCATGAAAAGCCGCTGGCAGCCTGCCGGCTCAAGGGCTGCATCGGGACGTCGCGATCCACCGCCATGGGGCGGCTCAGCATGACCAGACGCATGCCACGGTCATCGTCATACATGAAGAGCGCCGCCGGCCCGTGCGGGGTCGCGACGACACGTCCGCCCATGAAGCGGTAGCCCGACGCTTCGAGGTTCGGAATCCCGACCTGCCGTCCCAGACGGGTGGAAATCCAATTGGCGAGTTCGGTGCCGGCGTCGGCACGCAGTTCGACGGGACGCAGGCGGTCAGGGCTGTAGACGACGTAATTGTCCGCAGCCTCCTGGCCGAGCGAGGCGACGCCTTGCCGTGGCGGATCGGACAACCCCCGCAGCGTCCAGCCGCCGGCGCCGCCGAACCCCAACAATACGGCCGCCGCCGCGGCGGCCCACCACGGCAAGCGGGATCGGCGTTCCTGGCGTTCCACGATGTGTCTGACGTTGAGCGCCGCGGGAACCGGTTCGTCGGCGATCGGCAAGAGCAGGGCTCTGAGATCGTCGCGTTGGGCGGCATAGCCCGACACGCGCTCCGCCACCTCGGGATGGGTCTCCAGATAGGCCGCCACCTCCGCCTGCCGGACCGGATCGAGGCGCTGGTCGACGAAGGCGTTTAGATCGTCCTCGGTGATCGGACGGCTGATCATTTCACCCTCCGCAAATGGGACCGTCCGGCAGCTTCGGCCGGCATCTCCTTGATGCTTTTCAGCAGCTTTTCGCGCGCACGCGACAGTCGCGACATGACGGTCCCTATCGGCACATCCAGAACCCTGGCCGCATCCGCATAGGAGAGGTCTTCTATGCTGACAAGCAGAATGACCGCGCGCTGGTCCTCGGGAAGTGCTTCGAGCGCACGCAACAGGGCGCGGTGATGCAGGCCATCCTCCTGCGACGCGGGCGTCGAGAGCCAATTCTCGGCGGACTCGACGTCGATGTCCGAGGATCGTGTGGACCTGCGCTTCAATTCGGTCATGGCGAGGTTGTGCAGGATGGTGAAGACCCATCCGCGGGTGTCGCCGCCGACCCGGCGCTGGTTCCAGTGGGCGATGGCGCGTTCCAGGCAGTCCTGGACCAGATCGTCGGCCGCCGTGCGATCGCGGAGCAGCGAGCGCGCGTATCGGCGAAGCGCCGGTATGAGGGGTTCAAGCAGTTCGATCATCATCGGGCATCGTGCGACCATGAATGCTGGGTCCCAAGCCGGCCCGCCTCCGGTTCGAGGGCGGGCCGGCCGCCTGTCACCGCGCCTGGATCTGGACGACGGCACCGGGCTGTGCCGCCGTGCCCTCGGTTATGACCAGATACCGCTTCTCGGCTTTCGCGGTGCTCTGCACGATCTGCCGGATCGGTCCGGCTGTGTTGACGATTGCCGATCCGGCCGGATTCGTCATGAACGCGGCGAGCGGCTGCAGCGTACCCTTGCCGGTTTCGGTCTCGGCCAGCGCCAGCACATAGGGCTTTCTGGGTTCGAGGTTCGTCACGGCGGCCTGGAGAACCTGGATCAGCCCCTGGTCGAACAGCGTCACCGTCGTGACGGCCTTGCCGGGCTTTCCGTTCGCCGAGACCGCGAGGTCGAGATGCGTCGCCTGCCCGGCGCCCCCGAGGGGGGTCAGGTTGTCGGTTCCCGCACCTTCGGGCACGGCCTCGGGCACATAGACGATCGCCTGCGGCGCCTGGCCGACCGGCACGGTCGCGATCACCGTGTTCGTCATGGTGTCGATCGCAGCCATAGCGTCCGCATTCTCCAGCCCGACATAGATGCGGCTGCCGTCGCCGGACGGCCAGATGCCATGCGGCAGGTTGCCGACGGGAATCGTTGCGACATGCTCGAAGCTGTCGGTGCGAAACACCTTGACCTCGTTCAGGCCGCCGATGGTGACGTAGGCGAACGTCCCATTGGCGTTGTGCGCGAAATTGACGTGGTTGGTGATCGGGCCGGTGTCGAGCGTCTTGATCGGGTCGAATGGTGGCTGGGCATTGAAGACCTGCGTCTTGCCGATATCCTTCAGGGTGAGCCAGACCTGCCGGCCATCCGGGGTCGCCGCGATGTTGGGACAGAAGGGGCTGGCCTGCTGGATGCGCGCGACGATCCGGTGATCCGCCACGCTGACGACGTCCGTCTCCGGGTTGAAGGAGGAGCAGATGTAGCCGTATTTTCCGTCCGGCGAGAAGATCTGCATGCCGGGACCGTTGGGCGTCTTGATCCGGGTCTTCTCTTCGAAGGTCTTTGCATCGAGGACGGCGACATAGTTCTCGCCCCGCACCGTGACCCAGACCTCGCTGCCGTCCGGGGTGAAGAACGCCTCGTGAGGCGAGCGCCCGACATAGGTGGTGTGCTTGACCGTATTGGTGGCCGTATCGATGAAGCTGACCGAATTGGAGCCGATCGACACGACCGCGATGGTCTTGCGGTCGGGGGAGAAACCCATGCCATGGACCAGCACCTGTCCCTTGTAGAGCGGGCTGAAGTTCGCCGGCTGCGGGTCTCCCAGGCGAATGACGCCGAGCAGCTTGTTGTCGACGGGATCGATGACCGAAACCGTGTTCGAGAACTGTTCGGCCGCATAGACGCGATCGCGGTGGCTGATCGGAAAATCCGGCGCCGTGCCGGCGTAGGGTGCTTGCCCGGCATAGGCGGGCAGATGTCCCGCAAGCATCGAGCCGGCGATCATCGCCAGGGTGGAAAGCAGACGGATCTTCATTGGGGCTGACCCTCTTTCATATGCATGTGCATCGGAGACGGAGGGGTCTGCGAGGCGGATGCTTGAGGCGGGACTTGCGGCGGTGAGATCTGGGGCGGTGAGATCTGGGGCCGTGAAACCTGGGTCGGTACCGGCACGGACGGCGGCAGCGGCTGGCCCAAGGCCATGCGCATGGCGGCGATCTCCTGCTGCTGCTCGACGATGATCTCCTGCGCGATGCGCCGAAGCTGCTCGTTCTTCCCGTACCGCAGTTGGGCGAGCGCCATGTCGATCGCGCCCTGGTGATGGGGAATCATCATCGCCGCGAAATCGGCGTCGACGTCGCCCGTTGGCTTCACCGCCATATCGGACATCATTCTGTCCATAGCGGCGCTGTTTTCCGCCAGGAACGGCGCTTCGTCGTCGAGCGCCGATGCCATGGCCGGCCCGGCTGAGTGTGCGTGGGCAGTTTGGGCACCGGCCAGCGTCGACGCGGCCATTCCCGTTGTCAGGGCGAGGGCCACGGCTATCAATATCGGATATCGCATAGGAGGCTCTTCGGTCTGTCTCGTCGCGGTCTCGACGGGGTGGACTGGCCGGCCATACGATTATTCCGCGCGGCGTCGATTATTTTTATGCAAACGATGGGGCGTTCATCCGACGGGGTGCTGAATCGGGCCGTTCTTGAGGAGTGTGGATCGTCAGCCGGCGCGAGGCCCGCCATGGACTCGAGCGTCAGCTATCGGTACGGCGCTTGACCTCCTTGTTCAGGCGCTCGATGGGATTTGTGCTGTGCAATTCGGTACGGAGCGCCCGTTCTGGCGGACCTCGAGGCGGGTGGGGCGCGTATCGCTGCGTTCGTGACGCGCGGCGCCGATCAGCGCCTCGACCTCTAAGTCCATCAACCGGTGCAACGCCTGCTCGGCAATCGCGCGCAGGAAATCGCCGTCGGTGCTCTTCTGGATCTGCTCGATCAGTGCCATGACGTGAGTCGCGTGTGGCAACTCGACCTTACCGAAGATGCGCGATGGCCACCTCACGCTGCCCCGTCACCGCCCGAGGGGCGGAGGATCGGGCGCATTTTCCACCACGTCCCTGGACGTTGGCTTTGTCGGGAAACCCGCCCGACAAGCATTGTGTCCGGAAAGCCGCCGTCAACGCGGGTTTCCGGACAATTGGGCGGCTGGCCGCCAAACGGCGGCTTCGCCGACAAGGGCATGCCGTCCTTGTTCAGAACCTGGCTTTTCCGATCGAAGCCCCACCGTCGACATGAATCGTCTGGCCGGTGATGAAGCCCGCCTCGTCGGACAGGAGAAAGGCGATCGCCGCCGCAACTTCATCGGGCTTGGCGAAGCGGCCCATCGGCACACCTGCGAGATATCGTGCCTCGCCGATGCTGCCGGGCGGATTGTTGGCACGAAACAACTCGGTTTCGGTTGGACCCGGCGACACAGCGTTCACGGTGATCCCGTTGCCGGCCAGTTCCAGTGCCCAACTTCGTGCAAAGCTGACCAAAGCGGCCTTTGCCGCGGCATAGGCGGTGCGCTCCACGGCACCCAGCACGGTAAGGCTCGATATGTTGACGATCCGGCCCCAGCCGCGCGCCTTCATTGCCGGCAATGCCGCCTGGGCCGCCGTCAGCGCCGGGTGGAGATTGAGCCGCAGCACTTCGTCCAGCACCGCCGGGTCAACCGCGCCGAGCGGCTGCGGGCGGACGAGTCCGACATTGTTGACCACGCCATCGACGGCATGACGCGTGACGACGTCCGCGAGTGTGCCGGCCGCCGTATCGCCGGCCATGTCGAGCGGGTAGAGCGTTCCCGGAAAATCATCGGTCAAGGTGCGCGCGATGCCGATGACGGCGTGACCGTGCGCGGCGAGCCGATGCGCGAGCGCCAGGCCGATGCCCTTGCTGGCACCGGTGATCAGGAAGCTGCGTTTCATCGTTGATCTCCAGCCCCCGCTCCAGTGTTGGGTTGGGGGCGTTATTGACGCGAGGGGAATTGACAGGGGTCAGGCGGCCGCCGTCCGGCTGGCGCTGCGCAGTGCCGGCAGCATGTCTTCGGGCTCGGGGCGGCGGGTGTAGTCCGGATTGACCTCGGCATAGAGGATCGTGCCGTCCTGTCCGATGACGAAGCGGGCCGGCATCGGCAAGGTCCAGTTCGCATCGCCGTTGAACGCCGGCAGGTCGTTCTTCAGCCCCTTGTACAGCTCGACCAGATAATCGGGCAGCGCGAAGCGCAGGCCAAATGCGGCGGCGACGTCGTTGCCCGGATCCGACAGGATCGGGAAATCGAGCGCGTTTTGGCGCACCGACTTGCGGCTGTTCGGGGCCGTCTGCGGCGAGATGGCGACCAGATTCGCACCGAACGACAGGAAGGTCGGCAACGCCGCCTGCAACGACTGCAGCTCCATGTTGCAGTAGGGGCACCAGACGCCGCGGTAGAAGCTGACCACCAGCGGTCCCTCCGCCAGAAGTGCGGCGGACGACACCGCCTTGCCGTCGGGATCGTCGAGCGTGAAGGCGGGGGCCTTGTCCCCTGCCTTGAGCGCAAGGCCGGCGGCGCCCGAGGCGATCAGTTCGGCGGTGGCGCGGTGCATCGTCTCGATCGCCGAGCGAGGGACGTTGTAGGGCGGCTTGCCCGCCTGGAAATCGGCCTTGAAGGCGTCAAGCTTGTCCTGAAGCGACTTATGGGGGAGCGACATGGGGAAGTCCTCTGTCGTATGGAGTCGAGGGAAATGCGGATCAGCCGTTCGCGGCGGCGGAGCGGGCGACCTCGGCCGCGCTGATGCCTTCCAGCGCCCGGCCGTAACCGGCGCCTTCGTCGACGATCCGGCGCAGCTTCTGCGTCAGCGCGATGCGCGTGTGGCGGCTGGTGAGCGGCGGCAGCCTGCCGGTCTTCTGTTCGCCCTGGCGGATGTTGACGGGTTTCAGGACATGGGAGAGGTCCATCTCCTCCAAGGCCGCCGGAACCTTGACGCTGTTCGGCGTGGCAAACCCACAAAGCTCGATCATGTTCGCTTCTCCCTTGCAGCGTCGCCGCCGATGGGAGAGTTATCGCCATTCCAATCTCCGGGCGGCAGCCCGGCCGGAGCGATAACGGCAATTCCCGTCAGGAATAACGATGGACCGATTGCAGGCGATGGCCAGCTTCGTGCGGGTGGTGGAGACCGGCTCCTTTTCGGGCGCGGCGCGGCAGCTGGGGGTTGGCCAGCCGGCCATCTCCAAGACCATCGCGCAGCTGGAGGAGCGATTGCAGGTGCGCCTGCTGCTGCGGTCGACGCATGGCCTGACGCCCACCGAAGCGGGACTGCGCTTTTACGAGCGCGCCCGGCTCGCCATCCGGGAGGCCGATGAAGCGGAACAGGAGGCGCGGGGTGCCGGTGCGGGCCTGTCGGGCCGGTTGCGGATCTGCGCGGCGACCACCTTCGCCCGGCTGCTGATCGTGCCGCGGCTGCCCGAATTCCTGAGCCGTCATCCGGCGTTGGACATGGAGGTGATTCTGGACGACCGGGTGATCGATCTGGTGTCCGAGGGGATCGACGTTGCGCTGCGCATGGGCACGCTGTCGGACTCGACGGCGGTGGCCCGGCGGATCGCCAGCGGTGGCCGCTCTGTCGTGGCGACGCCCGCCTATCTTGCCCGCGCGGGCGTGCCGCGCACCCCGGCCGACCTCGCCGATCATGACGCGGTGGTCTACAGCCAGCTCAGCAACAGCTGGGCTTTCCGGCAGGGCGGAACCGAAGCGTCGGTCGTGGTGCGCGGCCGGCTGCGGGTCAGCGCGGCGGAAGGAATCCGGGCGGCGGTGCTGGCCGATCTGGGGCTGGCGGTGGCGTCCGACTGGATGTTCGGTCCCGAGCTTGCAAACGGTTCGGTGCGGCGCGTGCTGGAAGACTGGACGCTGCCGCCGGTCGACCTGTGGGCGGTGTTTCCCACCGGCCGGCTGGCCAGCACCAAGGCGCGCGCCTTCGCCGAGTTCGTCGCCGCCATCGTGAACGGCGACGATGCGCCTGCGGAGGAAGCGGAGTCCGGGGAACGCCATTTCAACGGCGGTCATTCCCAGGAGGCATAGGCATTAGTCGCGCAGCCCGCCTACGCGCCGCCTCTGGATTGGGTCAGGGTCCGATCCGTCGAACGCAACCGACGGAACAAGGAACCGCCACCATGACCCAGTTCACCAGCCACACCCTCGATACCGCCCCGGATGGCGCAAAGCCGATTTTCGAGGGCGTGAAGGCCGCTTTCGGCTTCGTGCCCAACCTGCAGTCCTATATGGCGGAATCGCCGGAACTGCTGGCCGGCTATACGGCGCTGTGGGATCTGTTCGCCAAGACCACGCTCACCGTCCATGAGCAGCAGGTCGTGTATCTGACCGCCAATTTCGAGAACGAGTGCCACTATTGCATGGCCGGTCACACCACGCTCGCCCGGATGCAGAAGATGGGCGAGGACGTGATCGCCGCGCTGCGGGCCGGCAGCGAACTGCCCGACGCCCGGCTGGAGGCTCTGCACCGCTTCACCACGCTGGTGGTCCGCAATCGCGGCTGGGTCGCCGACGCGGACGTCGATGATTTCCTGGCGGCCGGCTTCACCCGCCGCAACGTCCTGGAGGTGGTGCTCGGCGTCGCCACCAAGGTGATGAGCAACTACACCAACCACATCACCCACACGCCGCTCGACGCCTTCATGAAGGGCAACGAGTGGAGCAAGCCGGCCCGTGCCTGACACAGGGCGGAGCGCCGTTCTCGTCACGCACCCGACAGGTCTCGTCACCGAATCGATCCATATGGGGTTGACATGATTCTCTCCGGAAAACGCGCACTCATAACCGGCGGCTCCAGCGGCATCGGCTTTGCCGCCGCCCGGGCGTTGAGCGAAAAAGGAGTGGCCCTTGCCATCACCGGCCGGCACCCCGACCGGCTGGCCGCGGCGGTCGACGCCTTGCAGAAGGCTGGATCGTCGGTGACCGGCATCGTGGCCGACGTCGCCACCGTCGACGGGCGCAAGCAGACGCTCGAACGCGCACTCGGCGCACTGGGCGGGCTCGACATCCTTGTCAACAATGCCGGCGGTGTTCGCGCCGGGCGACTGGAGCAGGTCACCGAGGAGGACATCCTCGCGATGATCGCCGTCGACCTGACCGCGCCGATCCTGCTGACGCGGGCCGCCCTTCCGGCGCTGCGCGCCAGCGGCGAGGGGATGGTGGTGAACATATCGTCCGGCCTGGGGCTTGTCGGCGCTCCGTTCTACGCCAGCTATGCCGGCGCCAAGGCCGGTTTGGCCCGGTTCGGCGAGGCCTTGCGCCGCGAACTGAAGGGCGAGGGCGTCCATGTGCTGACCGTCTATCCCGGCGCCACCGACACCCCGATGATGGCGTCGAACAACGCCGGTCCGGAGCTGGGCTTCACCCGCGAGAGCGCCGAGGCCGTGGCCGCGGCCATCGTGGCGGGGATCGAAACGGACGCGCTGGAGGTGATCCGCGGCGGCGAAGCGCGGGCGGCGATGATCGCGCTCAACCGGGACGACCCGCTGGCCATCGATGCGCGGTTCCTCGATCTCAAGGTCCGCCTTGAGTCGGCGGTCAGGGAGCATGCCGCCATGTGAGTGAACCGCACCGGGTTTGTCGGAGGCCATTTGGCTCGAGTCACGCCGCGATGGCGACGTCCTCGGTTTGAGCATGATGGCGCGCTTGGGCCTTGGCGGGCGGAATGTTGCCGATGGGTTCGAGCAGGCGCCGGTTGTTGAACCAGTCCACCCATTCCAGGGCGCGCCATGGCCTGCGGCGCCGGATCACCTCGGTCTTGTAGAGGCCGTCGATGGTCTCGTTCGTGCCGCGTTGCCATGGACTGCGCGGATCGCATAAGTAGACGCACAGCCCGGTATCGATCCGGATATTGGCGTGTTGGGCCGGGCCGCTTCCCCTGGTCGCGTTCGGCCTGCCGGACCCAACCCCGCAGCGTCTCGGGATTGCGGCCGATCTTCGCCGCGATCGAGCCGATCGCCGCCCACTGCGAGGCATGCTCGCCAGCGTGTTCGAACATCATCCGCACCGCGCGCGGGCTTCAGGGGCGTATTTCGGTGACCCCTGTTTCGTCATGCTGACCCCATCCTCTCAGGAAACGGGGCCTCCGGCAAATCCGGCGCGGTCTCTCTCCAAGGCGAAGGGGAGCACCGGCCGCCATGTGAAGAATGCATTGCGCGCAATTGAGTTTCGCATGGCTTAATAAATTGCGTGCAATTCGATTGTGAGCGATGTTTCTTCTCACGAGATCATAGGCGGCAATGCTTCCCGCCGCGCCGCCGACCGAACCCCCATATGCAATGAAGGAGAGCACACCATGAAGACCCTGTATTCGACGAAGGTGTCCGCCACCGGTGGCCGCGACGGCAAGGCCGTCAGCGAGGACGGGCTGCTGTCGGTCGCGCTGGCCGCGCCGAAGGAATTGGGCGGGCAGGGCGGGGCCACCAACCCCGAGCAGCTGTTTGCCGCCGGCTATTCCGCCTGCTTCATCGGCGCCATCAAGTTCGTCGGCAACCGCGACAAGATCGCCGTTCCGGCCGGCCTGTCGGTGACCGCCACGGTGGGCATCGGCGCCCGTGACGATGGCGAGGGCTTCGGCCTGACTGTGGACTTCGTCGTGTCGCTGCCGGGCATGGACAAGGCTGCGGCCGAGGATCTGCTGGCCCGCGCCCACAAGGTCTGCCCCTACAGCCATGCCACCAAGGGCAACATCCCGGTCACCACGACGGTTGCCTGAGGCTGTTCCCTCCGGGGTGTTGCCCCAGGGTATAGCATCGGGTGAATACCTGAAGCGAAACGCTTCGGGATTGCGCCGCCGGGCTGTTGCGCGCGATTGTGCCGAACGCATGATCGACCGGCGCGCAACAGCCCGGCGGCGCTCGCCGTTTCGAAGGTTCCACAAAGCCATGACTGCCGACAGGAACGATCCGCTTCTGCTCTCCAACCAGGCCTGCTTCGCCCTGTATTCGGCGAATCTGGCGATGACCCGTGTCTACCGTCCGCTGCTGGAGTCGCTCGGCCTGACCTACCCGCAATATCTGATGATGTTGCTGCTGTGGGAGGAGGACGGGCAGTCGATGAAGGCGCTGGGCGAAAGGCTGGGGCTGGACAGCGGCACGCTGACCCCGCTGCTGAAACGGATGGAAGGGCAGGGGCTGGTCACCCGCGCCCGCGATCCGCAGGACGAGCGGCTTGTCCGCATCCGCCTGACGCCAGAGGGGGCGGCGTTGCGCGGCAAGGCCGCCTGCGTGCCGACCCACATCGCTGCCGCTGCCGGCTGCTCGGTCGAGGAACTGTCCGCCCTGCGCGAGGTGTTGCTGAAGCTGCGCGACGATCTCAATCGGGCCGCAGACCACAACTGATCCCGCGGTGTCGAAAGGGGCTGGAAATCGGCGGCCGGACGGCCTTTCCTGATCGGCCGCTCCCCGGAAGGAAGGTGCCTGCCGTGACCTCTCATATCATCGACGACCGTCTCCGCATCCGTGCGGCCGATGCCGACGACGCACCGGACCTTGCCCGGCTGATCGACATCGCCGGCGGCGGGGTCTACGGCTTTCTTCTGGACGGGCTGATGCCGGGGCTGACGGCGGCGGAAATGCTGATGCCGGGCCTTGCCGGGCGCAGCGGTTCGCTGTCGCACCGGCAGAGCGGGGTCGCCGAACTGGACGGGCGGGTCGTCGGCGTCACCCACGGCTATCCCACCGACTGGATCCGGACGGAGGATTACAGCGGCCTGCCGCCCGACCGCGTCGCCCATATGGCCGCATTCTCCGAAACGCTGGACTGGGGCAGCTATTTCCTGTCGGCCCTGGCGGTCGATCCGGAGCAGCGGCGCCACGGCATCGCCGGCCGGTTGCTCGGCTGGTTCTACGAACGGGCGCGGACCGGCGGTTTCGACCGGGTCACGCTGCATGTCTGGGCCGACAACGACCCGGCCCGTCGTCTTTATGCCGGCGAAGGGTTCGAGGAGATCGGCCGCGCCGACATCCCCTGGCACCCCCGCCTGCCACACCAGGGCGGCAGCATCCTGATGCGGCGCTATCTCTGAGCGGCGACCCGCAGCGGCGCGCCTTCGGCCGACAGCTCGTCGATGCGGCGCTCCACCTGCTCCGGGTCGGCGTGATGCACCATATGCCCGCAGTCCGGCACCCAGTGCAGGGTGCTGTTCGGCAGTACGTGATGCAGGCGGCCGCTCTGCTCCTCCTGCGAAACGATGCGGTCCTCATGGCCGGCGAAGATCGCCACCGGGACGGCCAGATCGGCGTAGCGGTGCTGCAGCCGGTCGGTGGCCGGCGCCATGGTGACGCCGTCCTGGGCGTTGGCGCGCAGCTGGCCGGGGCGGGTGGTCAGGGCGGCCGGGAAGGTCTCCGTCAGATGGTCGGGCACCGGCCGGGGCGAGAACATCGTCTTCAGCAGCGCCGGCATCACCGCCTTGGAGAAGGGCGGCGAGACCGTGTAGCGCAGCAGGTCACCCAGCACCGGCGCCGCAACCGGCGCCACCATCACCGCGTCCACCCGCTTGGTCGGGAAGTAATAGCCGGCCAGCAGAGCCAGCCCCTTGACCGTCCGCGGATGGTCCAGCGCCAGGGCTAGGGCCACCAGTGTCGCATAGGAATGGCCGGCGACCACCGCGTTCTCGATCCCCAGCACCGCGAAGGCCTCGGCCAGCAGATCCGCCTGATCTTCCGGCGTCCAGGCGCGGTCGCGGGGACGGTCGCTGTGGCCCATGCCGGGACGGTCGAAGGCGATGACACGGTGGTTCTGCGCCAGCCGGTCGAACAGCCCGCTCGCCAGCCAATCGCCGAGGGCGGAGACGTTGCCGTGCAGCAGCACGACCGGCGGCCCTTCGCCGGCCTCCATATAGTGCAGCCGGACGCCGTCGACGGTCACGAAGCGCCCGTCGGGCGGATAGCGCCGCTCCGCCGCGCGGGCCGCCAGCGTATTGGTGACGGCCAGCCCGCCCAAGGCGAGCGCGGTGATGCCCAGGGTTTTGAGGATGGTGGATTGGCGGTCGGTCATGGTGGTTGTCCTCTCAAGCGGCTGCTGCGATGCAGCATCGTCGGGAGGACAACCGAGGGGCGGGGGGAAGGGTTCCCGGGGGTGGGAGCTTTAGCCCCTCACTTCCCCGCCTTCAACTGCTCCCGCGTCAGCCAGAACACCTCGCCGAAGCTGTTGGCCGTCTGCAGCCACAGGAAGTCCAGGTGGGGATATTCCGCCTCCAGGATCTCCCGGCCGGTGCCGAACTCGCACAGCAGGCCACCGTCCGGGGTCAGGTGCTTGGGCGCTTCCTTCAGGATGCGGCGGACGATGTCCAGCCCGTCGTTACCGCCGGCCAGCGCCATCTCCGGCTCGGCCCGGAACTCGGGCGGCAGGGCGTCCATCGCTTCGGCGTCGACATAGGGCGGGTTGGTGATGATGACGTCGTATTTCCGCGTCTTCAGCGGCGCGAACAGGTCGCCCTGGTGCAGGGCGATGCGGTCCTCGAACCCGCTGTCGGCGACGTTGCGCTTGGCCACCTCCAGCGCGTCCGGCGACAGGTCGACCGCGTCCACCTGCGCCTCCGGGAAGATGCGGGCGGCCAGGATGGCGAGGCAACCGGAACCGGTGCACAGGTCCAGCACCCGCTCCACCGAGGTCGGGTCCTCCACCAGCGTGAAATCGTCGCCGCCGAACAGGTCGGAGAACAGCAGTTCCCCGATGTAGGAGCGCGGGACGATCACCCGCTCGTCCACATAGAAGGGGATGCCCTGGATATAGGCCTTGTTCAGCAGGTAGGGCGCCGGCTTGCGGGTGTCGATGCGGGCGTGGAGGATGCCGGCCACCGCCTCGCGCTCCGCCGCGGTCAGCCGGGCGTCGAGATAGGGGTCGAGCTGGTCGACCGGCAGGTGCAGCGATTCCAGCACCAGGAACACCGCCTCGTCGAAGGCCGTGGTGGTGCCGTGGCCGTAATCGAGATCGGCCTCGTTGAAGCGGCTGACGCCGTAGCGCAGGAAATCGCGGATGGTCGACAGCTCGGCGGCTGCGGCGGCGGCGGTGTGCTTGGCAGTCATGGGGCGCTGGCTCCGGTCAGGGGCGGGAATGGGGTCAGAGGAGGTCCAGCACCGACTCCGGCGGACGGCCGACGCGGGCGCGGTCGCCCTTCACCACGATGGGGCGTTCGATGGCGGACGGATTGGCCGACAGGGCGGCGATCAGCGCCTCGCCGTCCAGATCCTTGGGCAAGCCGGCCTCCGCCGCCTCCTTGGCGCGGGTGATGTCGCGCGGACCCTTGCCCAGCTTGGCGAGGATGGCGGACAGCTCCGCCGGGCTGGGCGGGGTCTTCAGATACTCCACCACCGCCGGTTCGACGCCGCGGGAGCGCAGGAGGTCCAGCGTCTCGCGCGATTTGCTGCAGCGCGGGTTGTGGTAGATCGTCACGTCGCTCATGGCGGGTTTCCAGATTGGATGGTCGATCCGACTGATACACCCAACCCGCGTCCTGCGCCAATCCGGCATGCGGAAAGCTCTGTGGCGGCGCAACATCCGTCAGGTGACAAGGGCTGCCTTTGGTATTATTTTGCGCGCTCGCTTTTCCGTGGCCCATCGCGCCGTTTCAGGCAGGCGGGCTGCCGATCAGTCCCGATGCCCAGATACGGATGCCGGCCGTGACCAAGCTCTCGCTCTCCAAGGACAAGATCAACATCCTTCTTCTGGAAGGTGTCCACGACAACGCCATCGACGAGCTGGCCCGCGGCGGCTATGCCTCGGTCGAGCGGCTGCCGCGCGCCCTGGACGAGGATGAGCTGCTGGAGCGCATCGGGTCCGTCCACATCCTGGGCATCCGGTCGCGCACCCATCTGACCGCCAAGGTGTTCGAGGAGGCAGCCAAGCTGATCACCGTCGGCTGCTTCTGCATCGGCACCAACCAGGTCGACCTGAAGGCGGCGCGCCGCACCGGCGTCCCGGTGTTCAACGCCCCCTATTCCAACACCCGGTCGGTGGCGGAGCTGGTGATCGGCGAGATCATCATGCTGATGCGCGGCATCTTCGAAAAGTCGCAGCTGGTCCATGGCGGCGGCTGGATGAAGTCGGCGAAGGACTCTTACGAGATCCGCGGCAAGACGCTGGGCATCGTCGGCTATGGCCATATCGGCACGCAGGTGTCGATCCTGGCGGAAGCGATGGGCATGCAGGTCCGCTTCTACGACGTCGTGCGCAAGCTGGCGCTCGGCAATGCTCGCGCCTGCGATTCGCTGGAGGAACTGCTGTCGGTGTCCGACGTGGTGACCCTGCATGTGCCGGACACCCCGCAGACCCGCAACATGATCGGCGAGCGTGAACTGGCGGCCATGAAGAAGGGCAGCCACCTGATCAACGCCGCCCGCGGCCAGGTGGTGGACATCGAGGCGCTGGCCGCCGCGATGAACAGCGGCCATGTCCTGGGTGCCGCCATCGACGTCTTCCCGGTGGAGCCCGGTTCGGACAAGGAAGAGTTCCAGAGCGCGCTGCGCGGCATCAAGACCGCCATCCTGACCCCGCACATCGGCGGTTCGACGATGGAGGCGCAGGCCAACATCGGCACCGAGGTGGCGCAGAAGCTGCTGGAGTATTCGGACAACGGCTCCACCGTCGGCGCGGTCAACTTCCCGCAGGTGGCGCTGCCGGTTCAGGCCGGCTGCACCCGCTTCCTGCACGTCCACGAGAACCGTCCGGGCATCCTGCGCAAGGTGAACGAGGTGTTCTCCGGCCGCGACCTGAACATCGCGGCCCAGTATCTCCAGACCGATCCGGAGCTGGGATATGTGGTGGTCGACGTCAACGGCGATGTCGAGGAGTTGGAGGTCGTCAACGACCTGCGCGCCATCGAAGGCACCCTGAAGGCGCGCTTCCTGTTCCCGGCGCATCAGTGAGGTAGGCTGGGGGAGCTGTGGCTTTGCCCCCTCCCTAACCCTCCCCCGCCTCTGGCGGTGGAGGGGACAGCCGCCGATTCGCGGAAGGCACCCTCTCCCTCGAAGAGGGGGAGGGATGGGGAGGGGGCATTGCCGCAACTTGCCCACTCCACCCCCTCCATGTCTCTTGTCCGCGGACGGTTTCCTGATATCTGTATCGGGATGACCGTTCGCCTCCTGTTCCTCTTCCTTTCGGGTGTCCTGCTCGCCGCCCTGCCCACCGCTTCGCCGGCGGCGGCGCAGTCCAATGGCTGCAGCGGGTTTCCGCCGACGAAGCTCGTGTTCGACAGCATGCTGGCACCGATCCAGCGTGACGACGGGCGAACGATCGCGCAGCTCACCCGGCTGCCGGGACGCACGCCGGGACCGGTCGGGAGCGCCGGTGGCCATGTGCTGGGGCTGACCCTGGCCCGCTATGGCGAGCAGTCGCAGGTTTCCGCCCTGTTCAGGACCATGGGCGACGGCACCTATTGCGCGTCGGCCAGCACGGTGACCATCAGCTTCGGCTTCCAGCAGCGCATCGTCCATGTCGCCAGCGAAATCCCGGTGAACTCCTGCCTGCATGGTGAGGTGCTGGCCCATGAGATGCGCCATGTCGCGGTGGACGAGGCGTTGCTGCGCGAGATGATGCCGCAAATCCGCATCCGGCTGGATCAGGTTATGGATGGCATGGCGCCGGTGCGGTCGCGCAGTCAGGCCCAGGCGATGGCAGCGATCCGCCGGCCGCTCGAATCGGCGATGCGGCGGATCATGCAGGAGTTCGGGCGCGAGCGCGACCGCCGGCAGGCCCAGGTCGATACGGTGGAGGAGTATGAGCGGGTCAGCCGCGTCTGCAACGGCGAGGCCCGCAACTATCTGCCGAAACCCGCCCAGCGGCAGACCGTGCGCCGGGGGTGAGTCGGGGGGGTGAGCCACTTTCAGCGCTTGCGCCGCCGACGGTCGGTGGCATGGCCGTCGGTGAACTCCGGCGGCTTGCGGCGGACCCAGCGGATGAAGGCGGCGATGTCGGGATGGCCGCGCAGGGCTTCGATCTCGTGGTAGTGGTCGCGCAGCTGCTGCTCGGTCAGCACCGCGTGGATCTTGGCGTGGCAGATGCGGTGCATCGTCACCGTGTCCCGTCCGCCATAGGTGCGCGGGACCAGATGGTGTTCGTTCAGGCTGGCCCCCGGCACCATCGGCCGGCCGCAGAGAGGGCAGGCGGGACGGTCCTCCTGTGGGGCGGCGGGAGCAGCAGGGATGGCGATGGGCGGTGGCGGCAGGCGGCGCATGAGGTCCGGGGCAAAGGACGAAGCAGCGGGCGGGGCCTGGAAGATATGGCACGATCCCGCCGGGCAAAAAGCTGCCTTCAGCTCCGCGCGTCTGCCGTGGCCTCGACTGGCGGGGCTGGTGCAGCCTGCGCCCGTTGGCCGACCCAGACGCTGCCGAGCGCCAGCACGATCCCGGCGATCTGATAGCCGGTCAGCGATTGGCCGAGCAGCGCCCAGCCCAGAACCACCGCCGTTACCGGGCTGAGGAAGCCGAGCGGCGCCACCGCGGACGGCTCCAGCCGCGACAGGCCGCGGAACCACAGGATATAGGTCAGCGCCGCGCCGATCAGGCCGAGATAGACGAAGCCCATCAGGTTGGCCGCCGTCGGCACCGGCAGCGCCGGTTCCAGCAGCAGCGCCACCGGCACCAGCAGCACTCCGCCCGCGGTCAGCTGCCAGGCCGTGAAGGTCAGCGGCGACACCGGTGGGCGCCAGCGCCGGCTCAGCACCGTGCCCGCCGCCATCGATCCGGCGCCGGCCAGCGCCGCGAGCACGCCGATCCCGTCCAGCGCGGCGCTGGGCTTGAGGACCAGCAGGGCCACCCCGCCGATGCCGGCCATGGCGGCGGCGACCGCCAGCGGGCGGATCGGCGTGCCCAGCAGCGGGCGCGACAGGGCGATGACGATCAGTGGCTGGACCGCCCCCACCGTGGCGGCGACACCGCCGGGCAGGCGATAGGCCGACACGAACAGCATCGCCCAGAAGAAGGAGAAGTTCAGCGCCCCCAGCACAAGCGAGCGCCCCCACCAGCACCCCCACGGCAGCCGGCGGACCAGCAGCAACAGCAGAAGCCCGGCCGGCAGGGCGCGCAACAGCGCCACCGTCATCGGGTAGCCCTGCGGCAACAGTTCGGTGGTGACGATGTAGGTGCTGCCCCAGATCGCCGGTGCGATGGCGGTCAGCAGCAGGTCGGTGGACCGGGCCATGATCCGGCTTTCTCTTGATTAGGGCACCAGCAAAAAGGGCGCCCCATCGGGACGCCCTTTTCAGCGGGACTGTTCCGCTCGGCCGTCAGGCCGCCTTCTTCTCGGCGATCAGCTGGACGAAGCGGTCGAACAGATAATGGCTGTCCTGCGGACCGGGCGAGGCTTCCGGGTGGTACTGCACCGAGAAGACCGGCTTGCCCTTCAGGCGGATGCCCTCGTTGGTGCCGTCGAACAGGCTGACATGGGTGACCTCGGCGTCGGCCGGCAGGGTCTCCGGCATCACGACGAAGCCGTGGTTCTGGCTGGTGATCTCGACCCGGCCGGAGGCCAGATCCTTGACCGGATGGTTGGCGCCGCGGTGGCCCTGCTGCATCTTGGTGGTCTTGGCGCCCAGCGCCAGCGACAGCATCTGGTGGCCGAGGCAGATGCCGAACATCGGCACGCCGGTGTCGAGCAGGCCCTTGATGGTCGGCACGGCATACTCGCCGGTGGCGGCGGGGTCGCCGGGGCCGTTGGACAGGAACACGCCGTCCGGCTGGTGGCGCATCACATCCTCGACCGTGGCGGTGGAGGGCACCACCGTCACCTTGCAGCCGGCCGCGGCGAGGCAGCGCAGGATGTTGCGCTTGGCGCCGTAATCGATGGCGACAACATGGTACTGCGGCTTGTCCTGGGTGGCGTAGCCGCCGCCGATGGTCCAGCCGGCCTCGGTCCAGTCATAGGTCTGGCGGCAGGACACGTCCTTGGCCAGATCCATGCCCTCCAGACCCGGCCAGCCCTTGGCCTTGGCGACCAGCGCCTCGATGTCGAACTTGCCGTCCGGCGCATGGGCGACGACGCCGTTGGGCGCACCCAGGTCGCGGATGCGGCGGGTCAGGCGGCGGGTGTCGACGCCGGCCAGCCCGACGAGGCCGTAGCTCTTCAGCCAGTCGTCCAGGTGGCGGGTGGCGCGCCAGTTCGACGGGTCGGTGATGTCGGCGCGCAGGATCAGGCCGCGGGCGGCCGGGGTGATCGTCTCGATGTCTTCGGTGTTGGCGCCGGTGTTGCCGATGTGCGGGAAAGTGAAGGTGATGATCTGCCCGGCATAGCTGGGATCGGTCAGGATCTCCTGATAGCCGGTCATGGAGGTGTTGAAGCACACCTCGCCCACCGAATCCCCCGTGGCGCCGATGCCTCGGCCGCGGAACACCGTGCCGTCGGCCAGAACAAGCACGCCGGTGTGAACCGCATCGTCGGAGGGGGGAGTGGCGAGAGTCATTCCTGTGAACCTTCCCAAAAACCGCGGCCGGCGACGGATCGGCTGATCGGCGGAACGGCGACGGCCAAGCGTCCCGCCGGGCGCGCACACGGAACCGCTCGCACCCCACCTCCGCCGGTACGGGCAGTGACGTGGGATCGAGTGGGCTTATCGGGTGGGCCGGACATCCTATATGACGATTGGATGCGGAATTTCCAGCAATAGCTTTGCAAGGCCGCTCTGAAGCCGCGGCAAAGTCGGCCGGCGCCATGGCCGGGCGTTTTCCGGCCGGGCTTTTGTATGGAAATCGACGGGCGCTTTCCGGATAGTCGCCAAATCCGGCTGGATACGGGGCCCGGCCGCATGCCGGGCACGATGAACAAGGAAGACAGGACATGACTCTGCGCACGCAGTTCAACGACTCCCTGAAGGACGCGATGCGCGCCAAGGACACGCGCGCGGTCTCCACCATCCGCATGATCCTTGCCGGGCTGAAGGACCGCGACATCGCCGCCCGTCCGCGCGGTGTGACCGACGGCATCGACGAGGCGGAGATCCTGTCGATGCTCCAGGCGCTGGTGAAGCAGCGCAACGAATCGGCAGCGCTGTACGAGCAGGGCGGTCGTCCCGAACTGGCCCAGCAGGAGCGCGAGGAGATCGCGGTCATCGAACGCTTCCTGCCCAAGCAGATGACCGACGAGGAGTCCGCCGCCGCCATCGACGCCATCGTGGGTGAGCTCGGCGCGTCCAGCATCAAGGACATGGGCAAGGTGATGGCCGAGCTGAAGGCCCGCCATGCCGGCCAGATGGATTTCGCCAAGGCCGGCGGTCTGGTGAAGGCGCGGCTGTCGGGCAAGTAAAGCAAGGGGTGCTGGCCGCAGAGGGGCGACTCAGGCTAGGCTGAGGTCTGGCGCCCCTCCGGCGAACGGGGTGGCGGCAGGAGGACACTCGAATGGTCGCGGTCCGCAAATCCACCTTTTCGGGCATGACCGTCGCCCAGTTCCTGGACTGGAACGGCGACGGCACCGACACGCGCTATGAGTTGGTGAACGGCGAACCTCGCGCCATGGCGCCGGCGAGCATCACCCACGGCATCCTGCAAAGCACCGTCGCCCGCCTGATCGGCAATCATCTGGCCGAGCGGGCACCCAGCTGCCATGTCGTAACCGCTCCCGGCGTTCAGCCGCGTGTGCGGTCCAGCCACAATCTGCGCATTCCCGATCTGGGCGTGACCTGCGCCGCCGATGAAAGAGGTCTGCGCACGCTCCCCGATCCGGTCCTGCTGATCGAGATCCTGTCGCCCAGCAACGAGGCCGAGACCTGGGAGAATGTCTGGACCTACACCACGCTGCCGTCGGTCAGCGAAATCCTGGTGCTGTGGACCGCCGGCATCGGTGCGGAGCTTCTTCGGCGTCAGGCGGATGGAAGTTGGCCGGAAAGTCCGCTGGTGATGGTCGGGGAGGACGTGCTGAGTTTGGACAGCATCGGCTATCGGGCGCCCCTGCGCGCGCTCTATGTCGGGACGCATCTTTTCCGGCAACCCGACTGACGCATTCCACCTGCGCCATCTGAACCCCTTGGGGCCGGCGGCGCTGGTTCCCATACTATGCCTCTGCTATAGCCTAGCGCCCGTCGCACTCCCTTCGTTCCCCGGTGACCGTTCGACCATGGCCTTCCCGCCCCAATTTCTGGAAGAACTGCGCAGCCGGCTGACTCTGTCGGAAGTGGTCTCCAAGCGGCTGCGCCTGATCCGCGCCGGCCGCGAGTACAAGGCCCCCTGTCCGTTCCACAACGAGAAGTCGCCGTCCTTCTACGTCAACGACCAGAAGGGCTTCTTCCATTGTTTCGGTTGCGGTGCCCATGGCGACATCATCGGTTTCGTCATGCGCCACGACAATCTCGGCTTCCCCGAGGCGGTCGAGCATCTGGCCGGCGAAGCCGGATTGCCGGTGCCGCGCCCGACGGAAGAGGACCGGCAGCGATACGAGCGGCGCAAGACCCTGCACGATCTCGTCGAGCAGGCGGCCCGCTGGTTCGAGCAGCAGCTCCACAGCTCCGCCGGCCGGGCTGGCCTGGACTATTTCATGCGGCGTGGGCTGGACGGCGAAACCATCGCCCGCTTCCGGCTGGGCTACGCGCCCGGCGATTCAAACGCGCTGCGCACCCATCTTGGCAAGCAGGGCTTTTCCGACGAGGACATGGTCAATGCCGGGCTGTTGAAGCGGCCGGACGACGGCAGGTCGCCCTACAGCTTCTTCCGCAACCGGGTGATGTTCCCGGTCACCGACCGGCGCGGGCAGGTGGTGGCCTTCGGTGGGCGCATCCTGGAGGGCGACGGGCCGAAATACGTAAACACCGCCGACACGCCGCTCTTTCACAAGGGCACGCTGCTCTACGGCCTGTCGCGGGCGCGGCAGGCGGCGGCGGACGGCAAGCCGGTGATCGTCGCCGAAGGCTATATGGACGTCATCGCCCTGGTGCGCGCCGGTTTCGAGGGGGCGGTGGCGCCGCTGGGCACCGCGCTGACCGAAACCCAGGTGCAGGAGCTGTGGAAGCTGATCCCGGCGGCGGAGAAGGTGCCGTTCCTGTGCTTCGACGGCGACAATGCCGGCCGGCGCGCGGCGTGGCGGGCGGTTGAACGCATCCTGCCGCACCTCGCCCCCGGCCAGTCGGCCCGCGTCGCCTTTCTGCCGGAGGGCGAGGATCCCGACAGCCTGATCCGCGCGCAAGGCGCCAAGGCGATGGGCGCGGTGCTGGAGGCCGCCATCCCGCTGTCCGACGCCCTGTGGCGGATGGAGAGCGAAGGCCGGCCGACCGACACGCCGGAGGCCAAGGCCGCGGTCAAGGCGGCGCTGGAGGCCCGCGTCGCCACCATCGCCGACCGCGACGTGCAGGGCTTCTACCGGACCGAGATGCGCCGCCGCGTCGACGAGGCCTTCGCGCCCGTACGGGCGGCCTACAACCGCGGTCCCTGGGTGCCGGGGCAGGGGCGGGGGCGCTTCGGCGAACCGCCGCGCCGCCATGTGCCGGGCGTGCCCGGACGCCTGACCTCCAAGCCGGCGGGGGAGGGACGTGGCCGCGCCTCCCGCCTCGCCTCGGTGCGGGAGCGGATCCTGCTGGCGACGATCATCAACCATCCCGAGCTGTTCGGCGAATTGGCCGAGCCGTTGGGGCTGTTGCCGTTCGGTGACCCGGAGCTCGAAAAACTGCGCTGGGCGGTGATCGAATGTCTTTCGGACGATCGTAACCACGACTCGACACTTGACGCCGCTGCGCTTTGTCGCCACTTGTCATCCGCCGGCCATGAGACGATGGTCGGTGCTTTGCTAGGCGAGTCGACCTATGTCCATGCCGGCTTCGCCCGTCCGGAGGCCTCTACGGAGGACGCCCGGAAGGGATGGTGGCCTGCGTGGCGGCATCTGCATCACGAGCGGGTGCTCGACGATCTTAGAGAAGCGAAGGCGGCTTTGACCCGTGACAACAGCGAGGTGAACTTCGCGAGGGTCGTGGCTCTTCAGCAGGAGGTCATCAGGTCCGGCCAGGGTATGACGGACGATGGTGACTCTGACGATGTCTGACGGTTGATGGCTTGTGCCGTCGGCGGTTCGGCATCGGTTGACGGGACACAGGGTAACAGGAAGCAGTGATGGGACAGGGCCGCATGACAGTTTCTGTGATGGCGGGTTCTGGGTAGATACATGGTTGGGGGTGGGGCGGACGGGCCGGGCAACCGGGACCGGGCGCTCCTTTCGTCTTTTTCAATGGGGTAATGCGGGGGCACCGATCGCATGGCCACGAAAGCTGCGAACAGCGTGGAAGTTTCCGAAACGCGGGAGGAATCCGCAGACGGTCCTCTGATGGACGGCATGGGTTTGGCCGTCAAGAAGATGATCGCCCGTGGCAAGGAGCGCGGGTATGTCACCTATGACGAGCTGAACGCAGCGCTGCCGCAGGATTCGTCCTCGTCCGAGCAGATCGAAGACACGATGGCGATGCTGTCCGAGATGGGCATCAACATCGTCGAATCGGAAGAGCAGGATTCGGAGAACAGCGGCGAGGGGGCAGGCGAGGGCGAAGGCCGTTCGTCGGGCAATCTCGACGACGACGACATCGGCCGTACCGACGACCCGGTGCGCATGTACCTGCGCGAGATGGGGTCGGTGGAGCTGCTGTCGCGCGAAGGCGAAATCGCCATCGCCAAGCGGATCGAAGCCGGCCGCGAGATGATGATCGGCGCGATCTGCGAATCGCCCCTGACCATCCGCGCGATTCTGGAGTGGCATGATTCCCTGATGGAAGGGAAGATGCTGCTGCGCGACATCATCGATCTGGACGCCACCTATGGCGGCGGCCCGGATGGCGAGGAGATGCCGGAAGGCCTGGCCGAGGTGGTGGAAGCCGCCGGCACCGGTGCGGCTGCAGCGCCCGCCGCCGATGCGCCGGCCGGCGAGGAGGGCGACGAACCGCGTCCGCCGCGCGCCGAAGGCGAGGGCGAAGAGGGCGAGGAAGGCGAAGAGGGCGACAACAGCCTGTCGCTGTCCGCGATGGAAGCCGCGCTGAAGCCTCAGGTCATCGAGACCTTCGAGAACATCAAGGCGACCTACGACAAGCTGCACAAGCTGCACGAGGCCCGCATGGCCGCGATGCAGCGCGGCGAGGACATGGGCAAGCAGACGGACAAGAAGTACGAAAAGCTCAAGACCGAGATGGTCGAGCTGATGAACACCGTCCGCCTGAACAACCAGCGCATCGAACAGCTGGTCGAGCAGCTCTATGGCCTGAACCGCAAGCTGACCGGTTTCGAAGGCCGCCTGCTGCGCATGGCGACCGACTGCCGCGTGAAGCGCGAGGACTTCCTGAACCAGTATTTCGGCCACGAGCTGGACCCGAACTGGCAGGAGCGCATCCGCGGCCTGAACCCCAAGACCTGGGGCAAGTTCGCCGAGAAGTACGACGGCGACATCCGCAAGACGCGCGAGTCGATCGCCCAGGTGGCCGAAGAGGCCCGCCTGCCGATCAACGAGTTCCGCCGCATCGTCTCCACCGTCCAGAAGGGCGAGAAGGAAGCGAGCCGCGCCAAGAAGGAGATGGTCGAGGCGAACCTGCGTCTCGTGATCTCCATCGCCAAGAAGTACACGAACCGCGGCCTGCAGTTCCTGGACCTGATCCAGGAGGGCAACATCGGCCTGATGAAGGCGGTGGACAAGTTCGAGTACCGGCGCGGCTACAAGTTCTCGACCTACGCCACCTGGTGGATTCGCCAGGCCATCACCCGCTCCATCGCGGACCAGGCGCGGACCATCCGCATCCCGGTCCACATGATCGAGACGATCAACAAGCTGGTCCGCACCAGCCGCCAGATGCTGCACGAGATCGGCCGCGAGCCGACCCCGGAAGAGCTGGCCGAGCGTCTGATGATGCCGCTGGAGAAGGTGCGCAAGGTCCTGAAGATCGCCAAGGAGCCGATCTCCCTCGAAACGCCGATCGGCGACGAGGAGGATTCGCATCTCGGCGATTTCATCGAGGACAAGAACGCGGTCCTGCCGCTGGATGCCGCCATCCAGGCGAACCTGCGCGAGACGACGACCCGCGTGCTGGCCTCGCTGACGCCGCGCGAGGAGCGTGTGCTGCGCATGCGCTTCGGCATCGGCATGAACACCGACCACACGCTGGAAGAGGTCGGCCAGCAGTTCAACGTGACCCGCGAGCGTATCCGCCAGATCGAGGCGAAGGCGCTGCGCAAGCTGAAGCACCCGTCGCGGTCGCGCAAGCTGCGCAGTTTTCTGGACACCTGATTGGGACACCTGATCCGGAAGCCGTATCGTTCGAGACGAAGCGGGGGCCATTCGGCCCCCGTTTTTTTAGTATTGAGCATCTTCTGCGATATATCTGATGAATGGCCTTAGGTCTCCAGCAATTTCTCTTAATCTTTCGGGGGAGTGATTGCCAATGCTGTCGTGAGCATTGTAATTTAGGTCGTTGATTCGTCCTTGGCTGATCATGTCTTGCACTTTGTTTGCCATGTTTTCGTTGGGGAAAACTTTATTCTCTCTGATCGCTGCATATGACATCATGTGGGAGAGTTTTGGCTTTTTGTGTTTTTCCTCCAATATTTTCCAATGACCAGTTTGTATAAGGTGGTAACGTAGACACCACTCAAATGTAACCCTCATTAGAAAAGATGCTGAAAACCTAAAGTCCTCAACATTAACTCTTCGTAGCTCTCGACAGAGAAGCCTCATATGAACATCATTTTGACGGCAATTCAGATGCTCAAAAAATAACTCCGGCCGATGATGTGTAGTGCTTTGAGGGGAAATTTTCCGTTCCTCGGCTTGCTGTTGACTGTGTTCTGGAATATTTTTTTCTGATTCTGATTTATCTATGTTTTTCTTGCTAGGTGCTGGTAATTTTTTTTCGAAAAAGTCTATCTGCTTTTCTTTATCAGTATTTTTGCGTGGAAACACCTCGTTCAAGTAATCTTGTATATTTGCGTCTTTATAGACTCTTCTCATTTCCTTTATGCGCTGAGAAATTATACAATGCTTAGTGATTGCTCGTAAGACTTTCTCGAAATCTTGGAACATGTAATTCAGAGATCCGTCATGCAGAAATAGCTCCACACCAAAGTGCTTTTTTATCAAGGGCGAGAAGCAAATTCTCATTAGCGGTTGTATATCAATTCTAAAGTCCCAGAGTATATCGCGTTCGTGGCTCTTCCATTCTAGGCCTTGTATGGCTCGGTAAGCTTTTCCACGGGAAAGTAGGTTTTTGATGGTTTCCTCGGTAACTGATAACTCTCTTGCTAGTTCTTCTATCGAGCGCCCCATTAGAAATCGGCTTTCTGTATATCTAATTTGGCCGATATCAGTCCAATCTAGTTTTCCGCCATTAAGGTGTAGGCTGGCAACTACTTCATCTGCAATTGCTCGTGTTGCTGCGATGGTCGCTGGTATGGACCGGATATTGTTTCTAGTTATATCATCAATTATCGGAATTTCTTTTTCCCAATGGCTATGCACTGATAAGTATGGCTTCAGAAGAATCTTACATGCCGTTACACGACGATTTCCTTCAATTACAGTATATCCTGAAGATCCTGGAATAAGTATAACTCGCTCCTGCGGGAAGAGCCCTTTGAAACTATTAATCTGCTTTGCTAGCGGAATTACGCCTTCATGCTCAATTAGATACTGAATGATTGCGTCCTGGGAGCTTCTGGAAAATGGATCTAGGCGCGGGTTCTCATCATCTAAAGCGATTTCAAGAGTAGGTACGTCGATATCTTCCCATTGGTCCTTATACAGAGTCATAATCCCTCCATATGTAAAGTTCGTTGAATTATCCCGTGATGATGCAAAAAATCAAGGGAACGCAAAAGCCGTAGGGCTACCGTAAGGGAGAGTGTTGCGCTAATTTTTCTCAGCGATGCTGCGCGGGGCCAACGAGCACTCTCCAGTTGAGTGGCTCAGAAAATGCTCTTGCGGAAAAAAACATTTCAGAGCAGATTGCGAGCCCTCGGGCCTGTAGTTCAGCGGTTAGAACGCGCCGCTCATAACGGTGTTGTCGTCGGTTCGAATCCGGCCGGGCCCACCAAGCTTTCCAGAGGTTTCCGGCAGGCTGTCGGCGTCCTTGTCACCATCGCGGCACGCAAGCGGCACGCAAGCGCCGAACTCCGTGTTCCGGTAGAGCGGCAGGGCCGCCGTCAGTTCCTGCCGGATCGCGCTCACCGTGCCGCTCGACACGCCCGTCCGTCGGACCGCCTCACCTGGGCCAGGACGCCGTCGGCCATCGCCGATAGCTTGGGGGGCTGGGGAACAATGGAGCAGGAAACCGACATAAAGGGGTGGAAGCGTTGGAAAACATGGGTTTTCCGGCAGGCGCCGCAAGCCGCTTCACCTCCCGTTCCAACGCCCCGAAATCATAAACGGCAACCCCTGTCGGCCATACCTGCCGTACCATCCTCCTCCCAGGATTGTTCTGCTCTTCATTGCTTACAGGAGGATCATTCCTCGCGGAATGCCTTGCGGAAACTGTCCTGGATTGGTTGCGTCAGATAGGTCAGCAGGGTGCGCTCGCCGGTGACGATCAGGGTTTCCGCCGGCATGCCCGGTTGCAAGTGAACGTCCCTCAGCGCGGCAAGCTGGGTGGCGTCCACCGTCACCCGCGCGGCGTAATAGGCTTGGCCGCTGCGCTCGTCGGTGAGCGCGTCGGCCGAGACGCGGGTCACCATGCCGTCGATCGGCGGCGTCGTCCGCGTCTTGAACGCGGTCAGTACCACCTTGGCCGGCAGGCCGGCGTGGACGATGTCGATGTCCATCGGGTTGACCCGCGCCTCGATCACCAGCGCGTCATCGGACGGCACGAGGTCGAGCACCGCCGCCCCCGGCGCCACCACAGCCCCCGCCGCGAAATGGCGCAGGTTCACCACCGTGCCGCTCTCCGGTGCCAGCAGGTCGCGCCGGGTCTGGCGCACCTGGGCGGCGGCCAGCTTCTCGGCGATCTCGGCCCGGCGGGTTTGCGTCTCGCGCAGTTCGGCGGCCACCTCGCTTTGGCGGTCGGCGCGCAGGCCCAGCATCTCCTGTTCCGCCTGGGCAATCCCCTCGCGCGCCTGGGCGATGCGGTTGGCAAGGTCGCCCTGGTTGCCGTCCAGCTCCGCCGCCTGACGCATGAGGCCGAGGAGGCGCGATTTGCGCTCGTAGCCCTTGGCGACGATCTCGCTGACCGCATCGACCTCCTCCTGGATCAGGACGAGCTGCCGACGGCCGGCGGAGCGTTGCGCTTCCAGCGCGGCGATCTGGGCGTCGAGTTGGGCGACCCGCTGGCGCGTCACCGCCGCGCGTCCGTCCAGGGCGGCGTTGCGGGTGGTGAAGATGCGCTCCTGACCGGCCAGGATGTCGCTCACCACCGGATGGCCGGCGCGCGTTGCCAAGACCGGCGGCACGGCCATAACCTCCAGCCCGTCGCGCTCGGCGCTCAGTCGGGCCTGTTGCGCCAGCAGCGACCAGAGCTGCTCCTCCAGAACCGTGACGGTCGAGCGGGATTCCAGATCGTCGAGCCGCATCAGCGGCTGCCCGGCGGCGACGCCTTGCCCTTCGCGCACCAGGATCTCGGCGATGATGCCGCCTTCCAGATGCTGCACGCTCTTGCGGTTGCTGTCGGCCGTCACCACGCCGGGGGCGATGGCGGCGCTCGACAATGGCGCCAGAGCGGCCCAGGCGCCGAATCCGCCGAAGCCCACCACGGCGAGAACGACGCCGGTGGCGACCAGCCGCCCGACGGGGGGATGCGGCGGGACGTCCGGCACGGCATCGCGGGTCATGGTCGGTCCTGTCAATCAGCGGGGAGGGCAGCGGGGAGGGCAGCGGGGAGGGCAGCGGGTTGCGCGCCGGGACGGGCGGCCGTCTGCGGTCCCGTCGGGACGCTGTGCAGGCTGCGGCGCTTCAGCCCGTCGAGCACCTCGGCGCGCGGGCCGAAGGCTTCCACCCGGCCGTCGCGCAGGGCGACGATGCGGTCGACCTGGGCCAGCGTGCCGGGCCGGTGGCCGATGACGACGGCGCAGGCGCCGCGTTCCTTCAGCGCGGCGATGGCGCGGTTCAGCGCCTGTTCGCCCTCGGCATCCAGGCTGGCGTTGGGCTCGTCGAGCACGATCAGCTTGGGATCGCCGTACAGCGCGCGGGCCAGCGCGATGCGCTGACGCTGCCCGCCGGACAGGAAGGCTCCGCCCTCGCCGATCTCGGTGTCGTATCCCTTGGGCAGGCGCAGGATCATGGCGTGGCAATCGGCCAGCCGCGCCGCCGCGACCACCGCCTCCGGATCGGGGTCGCCGAGCCGGGCGATGTTCTCCGCGACGCTGCCGGCGAACAGCCCGACCTCCTGCGGCAGATAGCCGATGTGGCGGCCGACGTCGTCGCGCCGCCACTGGAACAGGTCGGCGCCGTCCAGCCGCACCGACCCGGCCAGCGGCGGGTGCAGCCCGACCAGCAGGCGGGCCAGCGTCGATTTGCCGGCGGCCGAGGGGCCGATGATCGCCAGCGCCTCGCCCGGCTTGGCCTCGAACGACACGTTGTTCAGGATCAGCCGCTCCTGCCCGCCGACGCGGAAGGCGACGGCCTGGACGGACAGCCGCCCGGCAGGAGCGGGCAATGGCAACCCGGCGGGACGGCGCGGCGGGCGGGCAAAGACGGCGCTCAGCCGGCGCCACGCCTCGCGCCCGGCGCTGACCTGACGCCAGCCGCCGATGGCCTGTTCGACCGGAGCGAGGGCGCGGCCGACCACCAACGAGGACGCCATCATCGCGCCGCCGCTCATCTCGTGCCGTACCACCAGCCAAGCGCCGGCACCGAGCAGGGCGACCTGAACGATCTGGCGCAGGAACTTGGTGACGTTCAGCAGCGCCGCGCCGCGCCACTGCGCCCGGTCTTGCGACTCCAGGGCCAGGGCGTGGTCGCGGCGCCAGCGCCACGTCAGGCCGGGCAGCAGGTTCATCGCCTCCACCGCCTCGGCGTTGCGCAGGGCGGCCTCGGCGGTCGCCATGGCGCGGTTGCTGGCGGCGGAGGCGGCGCGCAGGCTGGCGCGGGTGACGCGGTCGTTGGCCAGCGCCAGCGCGAACAGCAGCACCGCCGAGGCCACCGCCAGATGCCCCAGCACCGGATGCAGCAGGTAGATCAGCGCGAGATAGACCGGGACCCAGGGCGCGTCGAACAGAAAGGCGATGCCGCCGCCGAGCACGCCGCGCAGGGTGCCCAGATCGCGCAGGATCTCGGTCCGCTCGCCTCCCGCCGCCCCTTGGCTCATCAGGGCGCCGTCCACCATGCGCTCCAGCATCGGCGGGCCGAGGCTGCGCTCCAGCCAGTCGCCGAGCGTGCCGAGCAGGCGCGCCCGGGTGAAATCCAGCGCGCTCATCAGAGCGATGGCGCCCACGGCGATCAGCGACAGATACAGCAACGTGGACAGGCTGCCCGAGGACAGGACGCGGTCGTAGACCTGCATCATGTAGAGCGACGAAGACAACATCAGCACGTTGATCAACAGGCTGAATCCACCCACCCACAGCAACGGCGCCCGGCAGCGCGCGAGGATCGTCGCCGGAGTGTGGTCGACCTGCATTTTCAAACGTCGCTCCCCAAGCGCCGGGACCAGTTGCGCGTGTTTGACTGCGCGCCACTGTCCCTGGTCGCTTCGATGGTTGTCATCAAGACGACGACGCGGTGTCGGTCTTGTCTTTACCGGCCCCGGCCTTCAGTGACCCGACCAAGGAATTCAGCACGCTGTCGGAAACGTCCTTGCCAGCGCTCGACGCGGTGTCGAGAATGCCGGTGGCCGCCGTCTTCTTCGCTCCGGCCTCCAGCGCGGATTGCAGCATGGAAGCCGCCGCCTTCGCGTTGCCGGGATCGCTGACGGCGGGCTTTGTGGCCGCCACCGCTGGCGCGTTCTGGGCCGCATTGGCGGTTGACGTTGAAGCGGAACTGTCTGCCTCAGTCGGCGCGCCGGTGGGTTGCTGAGGTGCGGTGGCTCCAGACGGAGCAGCGCCATCAGGTTTGCTGGCATCGGCGGCGTAGCGGGCGAAAGCATCGCGGTAAACCGTCTCGTCGAAGCCGGCTTGGCTCAGTTTGTCCACCGCCGCGCGATCTTCCGCAGGAATGAGGCTTGCCGCCTTAAGGCGTTGCTGAGCGAACTGCTGAAGCCGGTCGTTGATCCCGGCGAGGGCGGGGTCGTCAATGGTTGAGCCAGAGTCGCCGCCCGCCGCCAACTCATCACTTTTGCGGGCCGCATCAATGGACTTGCCGGCCGCGCGAATTTGCACGGCATAGTCCTCATGGCTGATCTCGCCCTTTTTGAGCGCCGCATCAACAGCCCCCATGGCAGAAAGGGCCTTTCCCATATCGTCACTGATGCCCTTGAGCTTGGGGCTGGCCGCTCCGCCTGACATGGACCTGGAGGATTGACCATCGACAGCCGCCGTCGCCAGAGCCTGCAACCCCTTGACGACATCCTCCGCCTTGACCGCCCCACTGTTCACCAATCCGTCCAGCATCCCACGCGCCTTCGCGTCAAGATGCTTGAACGCATCCGCAGCACGCCCTGTCAAAGCTTCGCCCAGCTTGCTCATCGACACTTTATCGCCAACGGGCGTATGCGCCTGGGTGGTGCCCACCCCCGCTTTTGCTGGAGAAGAGGTGGTGGATTTCCATAAGCCTGCCGATGATGATGACGCCGCCGTGAATACACCAATCTTATCGACCGCCATGACACAGCCCCCTCTCGAGCGTTACAATAATTTGTTGCCGGTTGTTCTAATGTGGCGACCAAAAGTAAACCCAAGATTAATTTAACCAATTTGCTCGCGTTTCATCTCATGCGTAAAGATGGAAACCAACTGCTTTGACAGTGAGGGCGCGCAATTTTATTACTTAGGTTCGTAACCATCAGGATAAATGCTTACATTGCTAACCTATTTCGGAAAATAGATTTAACATTAAAATGACGGATAGCGCGATTGTCATTCATATACTTTGAAATCTAATCATTCTATTAGGATCCTAACTATCGAAAATTCTATGGTATGAGTTTTTTTATTGATTCATTTAGTAGAAATACGTAAGAGATATACGCCGATTTCGGTATAACTTTGATGGGGGATATCCAATGGCGATATGGTATGGAACTTCTGGGGACGATGTCTATGATGCCCCCACGGGCCTCAACACCCTTTTTGGGGGCGCCGGAAACGACGACATCCTTGGTAACACCGACCGGGATTATATTGATGGCGGGGATGGAAACGACATTCTCTATGGCAGTTCTGGTAATGACAGCCTCTACGGCGGAATTGGAAACGACACGCTGAACGGCAACAATGAACATGATCTCTTAGTCGGCGAAGACGGGAACGACTTCCTCTATGGCGGAACCAACAACGATACGCTTGCCGGCGGCAATGGTGACGATACGCTGCATGGCGATTATGGCACGGACAGCGGTGTGGATGCGCTGACGGGCGGGGCCGGCAACGATATCCTTTACGGTGGAAATGACAGCGACAACTACTATTACACTTGCAACTCCGACGGGATCGACATCATCTCGGACACCGCAGGCGACTATGACCGTCTGCGATTGAACGGTCCGACGGCCACCAACCAACTCGAATATTATCGAGCTGATACCTTCGGTGGCGATTACAACGACCTTCTCTTCTTTACCAAAGCTGATGCCGCCGACGGCAATATCAGCGAATACATCATCATAGATGATTTCTGGAGCGGCAGTTCCGCTGGCGCGGGCCGAATTGAATACCTCAATCTGAGCGGTACCGATTACTGGTTCAACAGCGTCGTCTCAGGCCTCTAAAAAGCCGCGAGGATACTGGGGAATCGGATTGTTCATCGGTTCCCCAGCCCACGTTGAGCATGGCAAGGCAACAGAACATCCACTATGTCGAATTATTCGTTAAACTGATCGTTCGTGATGAAAATCGTCTTCATCCACCAGAACATACCGGGCCAGTACAAGCATCTGGCGGCGGCGTTGGCTGCGGATCCCGCCAACCATGTGGTGTTCATCACCCGGCGCTCCGACCGCGACATTCCCGGCGTCCGATGTCTGACCTACGGTGTCCGCCGCCCGCCCCAGTCGCAGGCCCACGCTTATTTGCGGTCCACCGAAGGCGCGGTCCTGCATGGACAGGAAGTCGCACGCGTGCTCCTGACGCTCAAGAAAGAGGGCTTCGTTCCCGACATCATCGTCGGCCATCCCGGCTGGGGCGAGACGCTGTTCGTCAAGGACGTGCTGCCCGATACGCCCTATCTCAACTACTGCGAATTTTACTATAAACCGCAGGGCCAGGATTTTGGCTTCGATCCCCTCTACCCGACCAGTCTCGACGCTCAATTGACTTTGCGCATGCGCCGCGCGCCGCTGCTGCTGGCGCTGGAGGCGTGCGACCGTGGGGTGGCTCCGACCGCGTGGCAGCGCGACTCCCATCCTGCGGAATTCCGCGCGAAGATCGACACCATTCACGACGGCATCGACACCGCCGCCCTGCGCCCCGACCCGGCGGCCAGCCTCACCCTGCCCGATGGCCGCGTTCTGGTGCCCGGCGACGCGGTGGTCACCTACGCCGCCCGCAATCTGGAACCCTACCGGGGCTTTCCCTCCTTCATGCGCGCGACACCCCGCATTCTGGAGGCGCGGCCCGACGCGACCATACTGATCATCGGCGGCGACGAGGCCAGCTATGGCGCCCGCCCCAAGGAAGGCGGGACATGGCGCGAGGCGATGCTGCGGGAGGTGGACGTCGATCTCCGGCGCGTCGTCTTTCTCGGTCATCTTCCCTATGACCGCTTCCTGGCCGCCATCGCCGTGTCGCGGGTCCATGTCTACCTGACCTACCCCTTCGTGTTGTCCTGGTCGATGCTGGAGGTGATGGCCCTTGGCCGCGTGGTGATCGGGTCCGACACAGCCCCGGTGCGCGAGGTCATCCGCGACGGCGAGAACGGCCTGCTGGTCGATTTCTTCGCGTCCGAGGCCATCGCCGACCGTGTTATCGACGTCCTGGCGGATCCCGCTGCCTTCGCCCCGCTGGGCCGCGCCGCCCGTGACACGGTGATCCAGCACTATGATCTTGCCGACTGTCTGGCCCGGCACACCCGCCTGACAATCGAAATGGCGGGGCGCTGAAAAGCTTCTCCGTGCATATTGGGGGAGGCCTTGCACCGTGTCTTGCATCGTGTAAAGGCCGAATGAAGTTTGGCCCATCCGCATTCTCGGTGCAGGGAGCCGCCGACAAGCGCGGGGCGCCGCTGCATATCATGAACGGCATTCTCCTCGACAATCTCGCTGGCTCTACCATCGGGGCCAGAGTTTCGGCTGCCTGGAGCATGTTGCAACGATCAAGGTCGAAAACGCGATCTGGCGCCTGTCGGAGCGGATCTACGGCATGCTGGTGGATATCCCTCTTCTCAGCGGTCTCCGGCAACGGAGATACGGGCTGCCGCCGGCAAGCATCGAAGCGGCAACCTCCCGCGAGGGCCGCATCTTCGCAAGCCACCTGTACGATCCCGTCGTCAGGGGCAGGCGGCATGACTGGGCCGACGCCGAGCCGGCCAATATTCTGGACGATCTTTACGAGGTCATCACCTCTTTGCAGGATGCGGTGGTGCGCGATCTGCGTGCCAGTGGCATCGTCATCGAAGCCAATCCGACCAGCAATCTGGCAACCGGTGCCGTAGGCTCGATGGAGGAGCATCCGTTGCTGCGGCACTTGCGCAACGATCACGATGCCGGGCTGTTCTCGATCAACACCGACGATCCCGGGGTGTTTGCGACCCGCTGTTCGGGATGCGCGTCCTATCTCCACCGCTCATGGCGGTGTTGTCGTCGGTTCGAATCCGGCCGGGCCCACCAATCTTGTTCCTTTCGGCTAAAGCCACCGCCATTTTGAAACACGCGCGCAGCCCCAGGGCTGACGGCGCCATTGATGTCGCACATGATCATCGACACAGGCCCGCCTGAAGCCTTTTCGGCACAAGCTTGGCGGTTCCCCATAAATTTTGCTGCAAGCCTCGGAAAGTCTGGAATAAAGGATGCGCGGCGCGCGTTCGCACCCATATGCATCGGGTCTCCGCTTCGGTTGAAAGGCCGAACGGGCCGGCCCGGCCCTGGACATGCGACGCCGTGTCGTCCCGTCCGGCCTTGCGGCCGGCGGGTGAGGCCATGGCGTGAGCCGTGGCGTGATCGGTAAGGATCGGGTGCGCGGTTGAGCAAATTCGGGGTCGATCTGGAGGTCCATATCGCGTCCTTGCGGCGCTACGCGCGTGCGCTGATGCGCAACGGTGCGGATGCGGAGGATCTGGTGCAGGAGGCGCTGACGCGCGCGGTGGCGCGCGCCGACAGCTTCCAGGCGGGGACGAACCTGCGGGCATGGCTTTTCACCATCCTGCACAACGTCCACGTCAATCAGGTCCGTTCCAAGGCCGCCCGGCCGCAGGAGGTCGACGTCGCCGACGTCGAATCGAAGCTGGTCACCCCGGCCCGGCAGGAAGAGCGAGTCGAACTGCGCGAGATGATGCGCGCGGTCGACGAGTTGCCGGAGGAACAGCGCAAGGTGCTGCTTCTGGTGGCGCTGGAGGGCCTGAAATACGACGAGGTCGCCGACATGCTCGGCGTGCCGATCGGGACCGTCATGTCGCGCCTGTCGCGGGCGCGTGAGGCGGTGAGGGCGAAACTGGCGAACGAGGGTGGCGTCACCCTCCGGCGGGTGAAGTGATGAACGCGCATCAGGGCATAGGGCGGGTCACCGAGGACGAACTCCACGCCTACGTGGACGGACAGCTGGACGGCAGCCGCCGTCTGGCGGTGGAGCGATGGCTGGCCGAGGATCCCGACGCGGCGCGGCGGGCGGACGATTACCGCGCCCAGGCGATGCTGCTGCACGAGATGTTCGACACCGTCCTGCGTGAACCGCCGAGCGATACGGTTCAGGAACTGTCCGACAAGCTGAAGGGGCGCATCGCCTTCAACGACAACCGCCCGGCTTGGCACGCCCGCCCGCTGGTCCGGTTCGCCGCCGCGGTGATGCTGGTGGTCGCCGGTGCGGCCGGCGGCTGGATGGGCCGCGGCGCCGAACAGCAGGCCGTCGCCCCCGTCGCCCAGCAGCGCCAGACCCTCGCCACCTTCGCCCAGGAAGCCACCCAGGCGCACCGCTTCTACACGTCGGACGAACGCTTCCAGGTGGAACTCGGTGCCGACAACCAGGACGAGCTGAACGGCTGGCTGTCCAAGCGGGTCGGACGCGACGTGTTCGGTCCCGATCTGGGCCGCATCGGCTACCGGCTGATCGGCGGCCGGTCGCTGCCGACCGACATGGGCGCCGGCGCGCAGTACATGTACGCCAACGACGCCAACAAGCGGATCACCCTGTTCGTCGGCGCTCCGCAGAGCGGCAACCAGTCCAGCTTCAGCTTCACCCAGAACGGCGACGTCGCCACCTTCTACTGGGTGGAAGGGCAGCTGGCCTATGCGCTGGCCGGCCGGCTGTCGAAGGAGGAGCTGCTGGAGATCGCCAAGGCCGTCTACCAGGACGTCAAGGCCGGCCCGCCGCGCCGCGAGCCGCCGCCCGACCAGCCGCAACAGCAGCACCCCCAGCCGCAGCAGCAGGAGCAGCCGGCCGGCGTGCAGCCGGTCAGCGACACGCACAAGCCGAAGGAAAGCTGAGGGCAGGGGCGGCGTTCCCGCGCTGCCCCCTACCGCTCCAGCAAATACGCCTTCAGCCAGTCGCGCAGCTCGCGGCAGACCGCTTCGGAGGCCTCGTCCATCGCGTGGCCGGTGCCGGGAACCAGGACCAGCTTCTTCGGTTCCCGCGCCTTGCGGTGGACGTGGATGGAGCAGTCGGGCGACAGGATCTCGTCCGCTTCGCCATGGACCAGCAGGATGGGGCAGGCGAGATCGGTCACCGGGTCGGTGCCGTAGCTCTGGGTCGCCAGCGTCACCACGGTGCGCACGGCGCTGCCGTTGGAGACCGCCGCCTGGATGACCGCCGCCTGGATCACAACGGCGCCGCCGAAGGAGTGGCCGACCAGCGCCACATGGCGGATGCCCTGGCGGCCGAGGAAGCTCAGCCCGCACAGCACGTCGTACACCGCCTGCTCCAGGTCGCGCGGATCGCGGAACCGCAGCCGCAGCGACGCGATGCCGTCGGCGGTCAGGTCGGCGGCCAGCCGCGGATAGAGCCCGCGCGCCGGCGTGTCGAAACCGCCGCCCACCCCGCCGACCCACAGCACCGCCAGCTCCCCGTCCGGAACCGGGTAATAGCGGGCCTCCACCGGGCCGCGGTCGGTTTCCAGGGATACCGGCCGGAACCCTTCGGCGTCGGCGATGCCCATGGTGGCGTCCAGACGTGGCACGGCCATCCTCCCTTCCGATCCTTGCTGCCAATGGTAACAACCGGGACGCGGCAGGGTTGCCGCGCATCCGGTCATGCGTAAGGCAACGAAGCCGCAACCCGGCTGTTCTCTGTCCACAGGCATTGCACAGACTGGAAAGGAGCGGCGATGGCGTCGAACAGTTTGACCGGGCAGGGCCGCTGGCCCCAGCCGGACTCCCTGCGGTCGGGCATGAGCCTGATCGGGTCGGGCGATGCCGCGACCGGCGGGCGCTGGCTCGCCATGGTGGGCGGCACCGCGCTGGGCGTGCTGGGGCTCCGGCGGTCGGGGTGGAGCGGGGCGATGCTGGCGCTGGGCGGGGCCGGCCTGTTCGCCGCCGGTGCCCTGGGGCTGCGGCCCTTCGGCGACCGGGCCTTGCGTGCCGCCCCCGATCCCGGCGCCTGGCGCAGCCATGTTCCGGCGTCGCGCCGCCGGTCGCTGACGCCGGAACGCACCCAGGCTGTCGTGACCATCGCGTCCGAACCGGGGATGGTCTTCCGCTTCTGGCGCAACTTCGCCAACCTGCCGAAGCTGATGCCGCAGTTGGAGCGGGTCGACGTGCTGTCGGCCACCGAAAGCCGATGGATCGCCATGTCCGGGGGGAGGCCGGGCGGGGGGACGGCGGGCGGGGAGGCGCTGAGCTGGCGCTGCGTGCTCGACCGCGTCGACGATGACCGGCTGCTGACCTGGCACACGGTGGGCGAGACGGCACTGCCGCACCGCGCCTCGCTGATGCTGACCCCGGCGCCGGGCGACCGCGGGACGGAGGTGCGGCTGACGCTGGTCTACCGCGTCCCGGCCAGTGAGGTCGCGGCGCGTCTGGGCGTGACCCCGGAAGCGCAGGCGGAGGAGGCACTGCGCCGGCTGAAGCAGCGGGTGGAAACCGGAGAGCTGTCCACCATCGACCGCCAGCCCCGCGGAAACGGCAGTGGGAATGGCGCGGGCAATGGCTCGTTCCGGGAGGCGATGGAATGAAGGCGCTCTGCTGGAACGGAACCAACGACCTGCGGGTGGAGCGCGTGCCCGACCCGGTGCTGGTCAATCCGCATGACGTGATCGTCAAGGTGGCGCTGTCGTCGGTCTGCGGGTCCGACCTGCATCTGATCGACGGCTATGTGCCCACCATGCGGCCCGGCGACATCATCGGCCATGAATTCCTGGGCGAGATCGTCGAGAAGGGGCCGGAGGTCCGCTACCTGAACCGCGGCGACCGGGTCATCACCATCTCGGTGATCGGCTGCGGCCATTGCGGTCATTGCCAGCATGGCGAAAGCTCGCTGTGCGACAACTCCAACCCCAACCCGGACTATGCCCGCACCGCCTACGGCCATTGCGGCGCCGGCATCTTCGGCTACAGCCACGCCTTCGGCGGCTATGCCGGCAGCCATGCCGAGTATATCCGGGTGCCCTACGCCGACTTCAACGCCGTCCGCGTTCCGGAAGGGGTGAGCGACGAGAAGGCGCTGTTCGTGTCCGACGCGGTGCCGACCGGCTACATGGCCGCCGACATGGCCGGCATCAAGCCGGGCGACGTGGTGGCGGTGTGGGGTTGCGGCGGCGTCGGCCAGATGGCGATCCGCAGCGCTTATCTGCTGGGAGCGGAGCGGGTGATCGGCATCGACCGCTTCCCCGACCGGCTGCGCGCCGCCCAGATGAAGGCGGGAGCGGAGACGCTGGACTACAGCCGGGTCGACATCTTCGACGCGCTGCAGGCGATGACCGGCGGGCGCGGTCCGGACGTCTGCATTGACGCCGTCGGCATGGAGGCCGACAGTGCGTCCAACGCAGTGGAGGACCTGTACGACCGGGCCAAGCAGGCGGTGGGGCTGCAGACCGACCGGCCGGCGGTGCTGCGCCAGATGATCGAGAGCTGCCGCAAGGGCGGCACCCTGTCGATCGTCGGCGTCTATGGCGGGCTGATCGACAAGTTCCCGATGGGGGCGGCGATGAACAAGGGCCTGACCTTCCGCATGGGCCAGCAGAACGGCCAGCGCTATGCCGAGCGCCTGTTCGAGCATATCCGCAGGGGCGAGTTGGACCCGTCATACCTGCTGACGCACCGGATGCCGCTGGACGAAGGACCGCAGGGCTACCGCATGTTCAAGGAGAAGGCCGACGACTGCCTGCGCGTCGTCTTCGCCACGCAAGGCTAGAGAGAAGGGAGAGCGCGATGGAACTGGTCTACGCCTATCCCGCCGAGCGCGGCCGCGGTGTGGAGGCCGAGATCGTCGGCAGCCTGCGCGACCGATTCGGCACCGTGGTGCAGACGGGGCGGGAGGAGCGCGATGCCGAACGCGGCGACCGCATGGACGTGCTGGTGACGCTGGAGGTCGCCGACGACAAGACGGAAGCGGCGCTGACCGCGCTGCGCGCCCACCCGCTGGTGATCGACGCCGCCGCGCGGAGCTTCGGCGAGCGGGTTTGAGGGGGGCTACGGCCCCCTCCCTCCCACGGCTTCGCCGCGGGTCCCTCCCTCCCCCGCCCTTGGCGGGAGAGGGCAAGTTTGCCATGCGGTTGAGTTCCCTCTCCCACCGCAGGTGGGGGAGGGTTAGGGAGGGGGCATCCGAAGCCGACACGCTCCCAAAAAAGGCCCATAGCCTCCAAGACAATTTCCCACTCCCAGCGTGACCACGCCGCCCCGCCCCTGTTGACCATGACTGTAGGGCAAGTCCGCCTCACGCTTCCCGGGGCAGTTACTGTGAGAATCTCCGCCGCCATTCCGCCTGTCGAACAGCCTCGCTCCACCGTCTCGCGCCGCTGGCCGATCGGGGTGGAGTTGCAGCCGGGCGGCGCCCACGCGCGGGTCTGGGCGCCCAAGGCCAAGCGGGTCGAACTGGTGGTGGAGCCTGACGCGCGGGTGACGGTGCTGGAGGGCGAGGGGAACGGTTATTTCTCCGGCGCCGTGACGGGACTGGAGGCCGGTGGGCTCTACCGGTTCCGGCTGGACGGCGGCGGGACGCTCTATCCCGACCCGATGTCGCGCTTCCAGCCCGACGGGCCGCATGGTCCCTCGCAGCTGGTCGATCCGCACCGCTTCGCCTGGACCGACCGGGAGTGGCGCGGCCGGTCCATCGAGGGCCAGGTGATCTACGAGATGCATATCGGCACCTTCACGCCGGAAGGCAGCTGGGACGCGGCGCTGCGGGAACTGCCGGCGCTGGCCGACCTCGGCGTCACGGTGCTGGAGCTGATGCCGGTGTCGGAGTTTCCCGGCCGCTTCGGCTGGGGCTATGACGGGGTGAACCTGTTCGCGCCGACCCGGCTCTATGGCGATCCCGACGCCATGCGCCGCTTCGTGGACGAGGCGCACCGGCTGGGGCTCGCCGTCATTCTCGACGTCGTCTACAACCACCTGGGTCCCGACGGCAATTACCTGAAATGCTTTGCCGACGAGTATTTCACCGACCGTTACAGGAACGAGTGGGGCGAGGCGATCAATTTCGACGGTCCCGAATCCGGGCCGGTGCGGGAGTTCTTCCTGTCCAATGCCGCCTTCTGGATCGAAGAGTATCACTTGGACGGGCTGCGGCTGGACGCGACCCAATCGATCTTCGACAGCGGTGAACCGCATATCCTGACGGAAATCTCCCGCACGGTGCGCAAGGCCGCCGGTGATCGCGCCGCCATCCTGGTGGGGGAGAACGAGCCGCAGCATGCCAGCATGGTGACGCCGGCGGATAAGGGCGGCTGCGGACTCTGCGCCATCTGGAACGACGATTTCCATCATTCGGCCATGGTGGCGCTGACCGGCCGGACGGAGGCCTACTACACCGACTATCGCGGCACGCCGCAGGAATTCGTGTCGGCGATGAAGCACGGCTTTCTCTATCAGGGGCAGTGGTATCGCTGGCAGCGCAAGCGGCGCGGCATGCCGGCCTTCGGCCTGCGGCGGCCGGCCTTCGTCACCTTCCTGCAGAATCATGACCAGATCGCCAATTCGGCCCGTGGGCTGCGCGTGCACGGGCTGACCGCGCCGGGCCGGCTGCGGGCGATGACGGCGCTGGCCCTGCTGGGTCCCGGCACGCCGATGCTGTTCCAGGGGCAGGAGTTCGCGGCCGGCACCCCCTTCCTCTATTTCGCCGACCACAAGCCCGAACTGGCCGAACTGGTCGAGAAGGGCAGGGCGGAGTTCCTGGCCCAGTTTCCCAGCATCGCCTCCTCGCCGATGCGCGACGGCCTGCCCAAGCCGCAAGCGGAGGAGAGCTTCAGCCGCTGCAAGCTGGATCATGGCGAGCGGGAGACGAACGCCCATGTCTGGGCGCTGCACCGCGACCTTCTGCGCCTGCGCCGGGAGGACCGGGTCTTCGCCGCCCAGCGCGTCGGCGGGCTGGACGGGGCCGTTCTGGGGGAGGAGGCCTTCGTCCTGCGCATCTTCGGCGAGGAGGAGGGCGACGACCGGCTGCTGCTGGTCAATCTGGGGCGCGACCTGACCCTGAGGGTTCTGGCGGAGCCGCTGCTCGCGCCGCCGCGGGACGGTGCCTGGACGGTTCGGTGGTCGAGCGAGGAGCCGCTCTATGGCGGCGGCGGCACGGCGCCGGTGGAACAGCCCTGCGGCGCGTGGCGGTTGCCGGGGCAGGCCGCCCTGGTTTTGGCGCCGGCGGAAGATTTTCCGACGAAAAGCGACGACACCGGGGGAAACACTACCCCCGTCATCGTGGTTTCCAAGGGGTCGGAAACCGAAAGCAGATCGTAGGCTCACCATGGCTGATTTCGTTCGCACCCTATCGCACGACGTGCTGGCCACCGGTCCCGACAGTGCGGGAACCCGGGAATGGCTGGTCGCAAACGGCCTCGGCGGCTATGCCTCGGGCGCCGTATCGGGGGCGGTGACCCGGCGCTACCACGGGCTTCTGATCGCGGCGTTGCCGGCTCCGCTGGGCCGGGTGCTGATGTTGAGCCAGCTGAGCGACGTCGTCGTCGATGCCGACGGCCATGAATACTGGCTGAGCAGCCGCGAGGCGAACGGCGACCCGCGGGAGGATGCGCAGACTGCCGCCCTGCAGGAATTCCGCATGGAGGCGGGACTTCCCGTCTGGCGGTTCCGCGCCGGTGGTGCGGTGATCGAGAAGCAGGTCGTCCTGCCGCATGGCCAGAACATCGTCCATGTCACCTACCGCGTGCTGGAAGCCAAGGAACCGGTGCAACTGCGGCTGCGGCCGGTGTTGGCCTTCCGCACGCAGGAATCGGCGGTGGACCAGCCCTTGGCCGGCGCCTATCGCATCACCGCGGCGGGCCAGCGCTACGAGGTATCGGCCGGTCCCGACCTGCCGGTTCTGCGCATGGCGATCGAGGGCGGCGACTTCCCGATGACGCTCGACGGCGGTGTTCGCAGCGAGGTCTACTACCGGGTGGAGGACGAGCGCGGCTATCAGGCCCGCGGCTCGCTGTGGACGCCCGGCTATTTCAGTGGCGAGGTCGGGGCCGGACAGAGCATCACCTTCGCCGCAGCGACCGAGGAGTGGTGGCGGCTGGAGGCGCTGCCGCCGGCCGACGTGCTGGGGTTCGAGACCGAACGCCGCCGCCGCATCATCCAGAACGCCCATCCCAGCCTGCGCTACGGCGCGATGGCGGAGTTGGTGCTGTCCGCCGACAGCTTCTTGTTCGTGCCGGCCGGCCGTGTCGCCGACCAGATGCGGGCACGGGCGGAGGGGGACGAGGTGCGGACGGTGATCGCCGGCTACCACTGGTTCACCGACTGGGGCCGCGACACCATGATCGCGCTGGAAGGGCTGACGCTGGCCACCGGACGCCACATGGAGGCGGGGTGGATCCTGCACACCTTCGGCCATTACATCCGCGACGGCCTGATCCCCAACATGTTCCCCGACGGCAAGGACCGCGGGCTGTACCACACCGCCGACGCGACGCTCTGGTTCTTCCACGCGCTGCACCGCTATCTGGGCGTCACCGGCGACCGCGACACGCTGCGCCTGCTGCTGCCCAAGCTGCGCGAGGTGATCGACTTCCACCGCCGCGGCACCCGTTTCGGCATCGGCGTCGATCCCAAGGACGGGCTGCTGCGCCAGGGGCAGGAAGGTTACCAGCTGACCTGGATGGACGCCAAGGTGGACGACTGGGTGGTCACGCCGCGCCGGGGCAAGGCGGTGGAGATCAACGCGCTCTGGCACAATGCGCTTCGCCTGACGGCGGGCTGGCTGCGCGAAGAGGACGGCGAGGCCGCCGCCCGCCCGCTGGAAGAGCTGGCCGACCAGACGCGCGCCTCCTTCAACGCGCGGTTCTGGTGTCCGTCGGCCGGGCATCTGTTCGACGTGGTGGATGGCGAGCACGGCGACGACGTCGCCTGCCGTCCCAACCAGATCTTCGCCGTCTCGCTCGACCATCCCGTTCTGGAGCGCGAACGGTGGGAGCCGGTGGTGGAGACGGTGCGCAAGCACCTGCTGACCCCGGTCGGGCTGCGGTCGCTGGCTCCCGGCAGCCGCGACTACAAGGCGAAGTATTTCGGCGACCTGCGGGCGCGCGACGCCGCCTATCACCAGGGCACCGTCTGGGGCTGGCTGATCGGCCCCTACGTCGATGCGTGGCTGAAGCTGCACCCGCAGGACAAGGCGGGCGCACGCCGGCTGCTGGAGGGCTTCCTGCCCCATCTGGACGAGGGCGGCATCGGAACCATCAGCGAGATCTTCGACGCGGAGCCGCCCTTCACCCCGCGCGGATGCATATCCCAGGCCTGGAGCGTGGCGGAGGTGCTGCGCTGTTGGGTGAAGACCGACGGCTAGGCGGGGGAGCGGTTGTGGGGCTCCGCCTCGACCAAGGTCATAGGGCGACGGACGAAGGTCGCTGCACCCGTAACAATGGTGCAATGCCCTTGGAGGCAGTTGTCAACAGGGCACAACCGGGTGTGAAATCGACGGGTACAGCAGATTGTGACAGATTTCGGTTGACACGCCGGCCAAGCCCCTGGGGCTCTGAATAGAAGTTTATCGTTACAGATCAATCGCTTAACGAGAATGCCTGATTTATGGGCAAACACCATGGGGGCCTTGAATCGCCTAGTGCGAATCGGGGCTGCCCACGGCTTGCCCACACAGTTATCCACAGCCTCTGTGGAGACCGCGGGCTTTGTCGGCGGCCATGGCTTATGGTGTGCCCAATTGCCGGACCTGTACCTTCGACGCCTGTACTTTTGGCAGACCAACAGAGTGGGGCATGCGCAAGGAGGTAATCGGTTTGGATTTTGGCCAAGCCGGAGAAAGCATCCTATAGTTCCCAAATCGATTCATTCGGTAACCCGACCAATCCAGTCGGATTTGGCCGGCTGAGTGTGGCCGGCCATGCGTCGCGGCCATGCGTCGTCGAGAACGGGCGTGCGGAAGAACAGCCAGAGCGGAGGTGCCCATGCGGAGCGTTGTGCGAGGCGTCGCCGGCATGCCGTACCCGGCAGTCCGGTCTGCGGCGGTCCAGTCTGCGGCGGTCCGATCTGCGGCGGTCCGATCTCCGGCAGTCCGGTCCGACTGGCCGAAGAGCGGCGGGGAGGCTTCCGGGCGGCCCCGGCGGGCGGGGGCCGTCACCCTGCTGGCCGCTCTCGCCAGCCCGCTTGTGGCGGCATCGGTTCTGGGGGCGCTGATCCTGCATCTGCTGGCCGGCCTGGCGGCGCGGCTTCCCGCCTCCGATGCGTTGGGGGCGTTGTCGATCATGGCCGGAATGGCGCTGGTCCTCGTCACCCTGCTGCCCTTCGCCCTGCTGTCGGTCAGGCGGGCGCATCGCGCCTGGGCGGACATGCAAGGTGCGCTGCGCCGCTGAACCTCCACCCACTCAGGGTTTTTCCTGAACGGACCACCGCGAAGGCAGGAATCGATTGCCCCCGGAACCGTGCCCGCGTTTAATCGCGGACATGGACGGCAGGTGTATGGCAAATGGGCGGACTCGCCCGTTCCCTGGCTGTGCTGGGCGGTTTCTGGGGGCGCGGGATGGGGCTTTTCGACTTCCTGAAGGTCACGGTCAAGGATCAGAAGCCGGCGAAGCCGGCCGGCCGCATGGCGGTCAGCGTCGTGGAGTGCGACGGCAAGAGCTTCCCCATCGTGTCGCTGACGCCCAAGGGGTTCGTCGCCCGTGGTTTCGACGGATCGCTGATCGTCGGACAGAATGCCCGGGTGTCGGTGCGTGTCGACGATCCGGCCGGCAAATTCACCTTTGCCGCGACCGTCGCGGTGGTGGAGGTGAAAGGGCCCACCTTCGGCGCCACCTGGACGATTCTGCCGCCGGAGGTGGAGGGGGTTATCCGGCAATATGCCCAGAATCGCAAGCAGCAGGATGCCAAGGGCGCGCGATAGGGGCGCCCGATAGAAGCGCCCGGTAGGGCGCTCCCGTTCCCTTACTGGCGGTCGGCCGGGGTTCCGCTGGCGGGCGCCGGCATGCCGGCGTTGACGATCTTCGGCAGGGCCAGATTGCGGGCCCGATCCAGCCATTCCGACAGGGTGACGAACTCGCAGCCCTTGGCCCGCAGCTCCGCGATCACGCGCGGCAGAGCCTGCGCGGTGCTGGGATAGGTCGAGTGCATCAGGAAGACGTTGCCCGGCATGCCGCCCAGCTTGATCTGGCTGACGATCTTGTCGGCGTTGCGCACCTGCCAGTCGCGCGTATCGACCGACCACAGCACCGACCCCATGCGCTCCTCGCGCGCGACGGTCAGAAGCTCCTCCGAATAGCGGCCGTAGGGCGGGCGGAACAGCACCGGATTGGCGCCGAATTCCCGCAGGATGCGGTTGGTCTCGGCGATCTCGTACCGTGCGGCCGCCGGGTCCATCTTGCGCAGGTCGGAGTGGGTCAGGCTGTGGTTGCCGATCTCGTGCCCACCGGCGACGAAATCCCGGATCAGCTCGCCCTGGCGTTCGGCGATGCGGCCGACCGGGAAATAGGTGGCGCGCACGCCCTCCCGATTCAGGATGTCCAGAACCTGCCGCGTCACGGTGCGGTGCGGCCCATCGTCGAAGGTCAGGGCGCAGAGGTTCCAGTTCTCCTTCTTCAGCGTCGCCGGCATCACGTCATAGCGCGAATCCGGCATCACCGAGCGCAGCCGGCCCTTGCGGCGGCTGTGCTGCTCGATGTCCGCCATCGTGCGGGCGTCTTCCTCGTTGTAGATGATCAGCCCTTCGGCCGGCGGGATGGCGGCGGCGACGGCCGGCGGCGGGGGCGCCATCGGCGCGGCGGCAGCGGAACCGATGGGCGCCAGGACGGAGGTCGTGGTCCCGGATGGCGCTTCCGCCTTGACCGCAGGCTGCGGCTTAGCCTCGGCGGCTGCCGCGGCGGGCGGGGCCACGGGCACGGTCTCCGCCACGGCCACCGCCACGGCCGGCGGCTTGGGCGCTTCGGTCGCCGCAGGGGCCGGTGGGGTGACCATGGCGGCTGCCGGTGCCTTGGCATCCGGAGCGGGGGTGGCGGGAACGGCCTTGGCGGGAGCAGCCTTTGCGGTGGCGGCCGGGAGTGGCTCTGCCTGGGCGGGCGTTGCCGAGGCCGGCGGACGGTCGACGACGAGGCAGCCGAAGCCGGCACCGACGATGCGGCGGCACAGCACCTTCGGATCGGTTCCGTTGCCCACCTGGGCATAGAGCGCAACGCCCCCGGCCTCGCTCTTGCCGTCCAGCAGCATGACGGTCGCGGTCAGCCCCGCGGCAAGGGCGGGCTGGCGCTGCTGCAGGCTCTTCCAACTCCACCATGCGTCGCCGTCGCGGGAATAGAGTCCGAGTTGCAGGACCGGCCCGGTTGCCGGCTTGTCTTCCACGGTCGTGGGAGTGGCGCTGGATTTCTCCGGCTCCGCCTTGGCGGCGGGCGGGCGCTGGGGGCGGGTGTCGGGCGCGGCCGCGGCGGGCAGGGCCGGCAGACCGATTGTGCAGGCCAGCAACGCGGCGCTCAGCAGGCCGCCATAGGCGCGGCCGGTCCGGAGCCCGGTGGCCGAAGCGGCGCCACGGCCGCGGACGGCGCCGGCTACCCGGATGGGGGAGGCGGTGGAGACGGCGTTCGGCCAGATGATGCGCAACATATCGGTCCCGTCGCTTGGCCCAGCCACAATTTGCGGGACCGCCGGTTGGTCGCGGTGCAATATCATCCCAAAGGTATTAATTCAAACGACAAGCGGCGGATTTGCGGCAATTCCGGCGGATTTCGGGCGGGCGTTGCCGTTTGGAAACGGTGGTATGCTGCCCGGCCGGCCAATGGGCGCAACCGGCGCTCAAACCGGCGCACAGGGACGGCGTCGGAACCGGCGGGGCGGTGGCGGGGTTCATTAAGGGAAACCCCCAGCCGTGAAGGAGAGGACCCGTATGGCCGAGGATTTGGAAAGCCGCATCCGTCGGCGCGCGCATGAGATCTGGGAACGCGAAGGCCGGCCGGAGGGGCGCGCCGAAGCCAATTGGGAACTGGCCAGCGAAGAGATCGCGATCCAGGACAATTACCGGGATACGCTGAAGCCCAACCCGGCCGGCGGTCCGGAAGCGACGGCGATGCGGACCGAGCCGATGGAACCGGTGCTGGCCATCGCCAACCAGGGCGAACAGCCGGGGCTGGCCGACCAGGGCGACGAGTTCGGCCTGCCCATGCGCGGCGACCGCGAAGTTTGGCCCACGCCGGAGGAAGCCGCCTCTACCGCGGTGCCACCCAACCGCAGCAAGAAGTCCCGTCGCCGACCCTGACCGTCATCGTCGGAAACGATGCCCCGGCCGTCAGGCCGGGGATCTCTCCGCAGCAGCCGGCCCGCCCTCGGCGGTGCCGGACTTGTCCACCGGAACGGCGGCGCGGCCGGTGTCGGCCGGCTGGGGTGCCGGTGCGGGTGCGGGTGCCGCCGCCGGTGCGATGGCCGGCACCGCCGGATCGGGTGCGGAGGAGGGGACGGACGCGGTGGCTGGCGCGTCGTCCAGCCGGTCGTAGATGTCCGGATGCAGGCGGACGGCTCCGTCCGCCTCGACGGTGGCGATCCAGTAGACGAACTGGACCGGCATGGGCGTTGCCAGCTTCACCCATTGCGGCTGCAGTCTTTCCAGCATGCGGTCGATTCGCGCGGGCGTCACCGTGGTGCCTTGCAGCAGCAGTTCGGCCATGCGGCGCGGGTCTTCCAGCCGGACGCAGCCGGAACTGATCGAGCGAAGCTCCCGCGAGAACAGCCGCGGCTCGTTGGTTCCGTGCAGATAGATGTCGTAAGGGTTGGTCAGGTTGAAGCGGAAGCGGCCCAGCGCATTGTGGTCGCCCGGCTGCTGCACGATGCGGACCCGTCCGGGGCTGACGCTGTACCAGTCGACCGTCTCCGGAGCCACCTCCTGCCCGTCGAGATAGACGATGGCGTTCTGGATGCCGGGTACCCCCTTGGCCCGCAGCATCGGCAGCTTGTCCTCCTTGAGGATGGTGGGCGGCACGGTCCAGGTCGGGTTGACGATGATGTGGGTGATGCGATCGGTCAGCAGCGGCGTCTCGCGCGACGGCCGGCCGACGATCGCGCGCATCGTCAGCTCCTCCTCCCCGCCGCGGACCAGCGTGGTGGTCTGGTCGGTCAGGTTCACCACCAGCACATCGTCTGGAGCGGTGTCGCGGAAGCTGCGCATGGCCGCCGCGCTCTGCCGCATCAGGCTTGCCGCCTCGGCCGGCGTGCGGTCCAGAGCGGCGCGGGTGCCGGCGCCGACCAGCCCGTCCGGCTTCATCCGCTGCGAAAGCTGGAAGGCCTTCACCGCGTGGTCGACGTCCGTCGTGAAGATGTCGGACAGCTTGTCGGCCGGCAGCAGGCCGAGCTCCAGCAGCCGCTGGGACAGGCGGGCGACCCGCTCCCCGCGGCTGCCCAGCTTGATCGTCCCGCCTTCGCCGATGCGTGTGGAGGCCTGGGGGGGAGCGCGGTCCAGTTCCGCCGCGGCGCCGTCCAGCCGGTCGGCCCATTGGGTCAGCGTGTCGCGGTAGGGCAGGGCATCCGCCGGCGCGGGGCCGAGCAGCGCCAGCACCGATGCGGCAGCCATGGCCAGGACGGCCAGCTTGCGGGGCTTGCGGAGGTCGGCGGATACGGTCATGTCGGAACCCTCTGTCGCGGCGGGCCTGCCGCGCATCCGAAGAGGTGCGGCGCGGCCCTTGGGATCAATCTATGCAACGCAATAATGGAAGGCGAGGCGCGTGGCGCGAATTCTTCGCGAACACTCGTCCAGTGTGACTTTCCCGTCGCCGTCCTATGACCTGCCTATGCAATAAGGTCACAGTGCAAAATTTTTTGATTGCCTAGGCCGATGACCTTCCCTATACGAATAACCGTTCGGTGACGTTTCCCGCCAGACGGAGCGCTCCGAAACAGCGTTGGTTACAAGGTTTACACCTAACGTGGGCGCCAAGCGACCCGCCAGACGCCAAACGGCCACATCGTAGAACGGCCAAAACGCAAAACGACGAGGTTCGGGGATGCTTTTGGGGGATGACGAGCGTGCCGCTCCGGCCATTGGGCGGCGCGGGTTCCTGGGTTTTGCCGCCGCGGCGGTGTCTGCGGCCGTTCCGGTCGCATCAGGGATGGCGACGAGTGTCGCGGCCAGGGTCGTGACGGGTGGCGTGGTGACCGGCGTAACGGCGGCTCCGGTCCTTCTGGGGTCGGAGTCGGCCGAAGCAGCGCCTCTGGCCGGCGGTGTCCGGCGCCTCAGCCTTCACAACATCAACACCAACGAGCGCTTCGACGGCGTCTATTGGGCCGACGGCCATTACAAGCCCGAGGCGTTGCGCAAACTGGACGTGCTCCTGCGCGACCACCGCGCCAAGCAGGTCTGTCGTTACGACCCGCGCCTGTTCGATCTGCTCGCCCGCGTGCACCAGAGCGTCGGGTCCGACGATCCCTTCGAAGTGATCTGCGGCTACCGCTCCCGCCGCACCAACGCGATGGCGCGCCGCCGGTCGCGTGGGGTGGCGAAGGAAAGCTACCATACCCGCGGCATGGCCATCGACATCCGCCTGCCCGACACGCAGCTGCGCGCCATCTCCGAGACGGCGAAGACCATGCAGGGCGGCGGCGTCGGATTCTACCCGCGCAGCGGCTTCGTTCACCTCGACGTCGGCCCCGTGCGCAGCTGGTAAGGCCGCGCACCGGCGCTTGCGCCCTGCGGATCACGGGAATTCGAACTGAAAAGCCCCGCATCAGGCGATGCGGGGCTTTTCGTTTCGGGGCTTTGGGTTGTATTGGGGGATGTATCGGCGTTCCAATCGGCGTTCTGCCGGATTCGCTCTGCAGGAAACCGGCCGCCGCCTGTCGTCAACTGCGGGGCGAGGGTTTTGACGCGCGCAGGATGTCGGTCGGGTCCCACACCGCACCATGGCGGCGGCGCTTTCCCTTGCCTTTGCCCGATGCATCGGCCGATCCGCCAGTTTTGACCCGCGGCGCGTCGCTACGCACCGCCCGGCTGGAGGCGCGGGTGCCATCCGCTTCGATGACGGTGCCCGCCGCAGCGCTGCTCCAGCCGTCGCTCTGGCCGGTGTCGTCGGAGGGCGGAGCGCCGTCGAAGGACGGCGGCTCTCCATCGTCCTCGCCATCCTCGCCCGAACCTTCCGGTGGTTCCCTGATTTCAGGGGAAAGGGCGGAAAGCAGTGACAGCAACTCGTCCGACACATGGGAGGGGGCGGCGCGCCACAGCCGAAGAAGCCGCGCCTCACGCCGGCTGATCTGCGTGTCGTTGTCGTCGGATTCCTCGAAGCCGCGGCGACGGCGCGATCCATCCGGATCATTGTAGGTGTCGAAGAAGAAGCTGACCGGAACGTCCAGGACTTGGCCCAGGCGATAAAGAGTTCCGGCGGATATGCGGTTGGAACCGCGTTCGTATTTCTGAACCTGCTGAAAGGTCAGGCCGATTGCCTCACCCAGCTTCTCCTGGCTCATTCCCAGCAAGGTCCGGCGCATCCGCACGCGCTGCCCAACATGGGCATCCACAGACCAGGACTCCGGCGATCCGCGTCGTCCTCTTTTGCGCGCCGTCGGTTCACTCATGTCCATTGGTCTCCGATAGCCAGTCTTCCATCGCCTCTCTTTGCGAGAATGAAAGGATTGTTTGCATGTTCTTTTCCGATTTTCAAGAGAAAACTTTTGAATATTGGTATATGGACGCCATATTCCGATAGGCATCGGTGGTGGAGAAACATTCGTAGGAGTTGCTTTGTTACAGGTTTGAATTATTTCAGACGTGACCAGAGTCAATTCCGTGGGCGTTTTGTCCACACCCTACACCCATCCCTTTGTGGAAATCTCCGCGTCTTTCGGCTCATCCAATGGTTGGACCGATAGCTTATGAAATTCAGCCGTCGGCCATTCGAATGCAGACTGGACTGGAACTGCTACAAATGGTGATGGCGAACCTTCTGGTTGCGGCAAATAATCATGCGCAGGCAAAGCAATCTTTCACATGAATCAGGCCGATACAAGGCGTCACGCGCCGCTGTCTGCCCGGCAAAGGGCGGAATCGGTGGTCGGAAGAGTGTTAATAGATAATTAACCATATTTACCGACCTCGCGGGGACGGTCCCCGGCCCGGATTCATCGGCGTTCTCGCCGTGATGCGTGACCATGCGTATCGGCCTTGGCGGTGCTCTTAGTTCGGACAGGTAACGGAGCATCGGCGGTGCCGGCTGCCCACGGCCCGCCGGGGGCGGCGAACGCCTCCACATGGTCGCGCAGCTTCTGCACCTGGGAGGGCGTTACGCTGCGGCCGAAGCGGGACTTCAGCAGGGCCGCGAGTGCGCCGCGTGTCGGCCGGTCGCCGCCGGCCGAGAGGGTGCGGTAGACGACGAAGGCCTCGGCATAGAGCCTGACGCGTTCCGGTCGGCGGCGCAACTGCATGGCCTGCGCGTCCGTGCTCCTCTCAAGATGAAGCGTCAGGCGCCGGACGGCCTCGGCCTCGGTCAGGTCCGGCAGGGGAACCGCCGGGGAGTCCGGTGGCTCCGGCCGGCCGATGGACTCGCGAAGGCGACGCCGGCGCTGGCGCTCGCGGTCGCCGGCGCGCAGCCGCTCGGCATACGCGGGATCGGCCGCGCGGCGTTCGGTGCGGTTGCGGTTGGCGCGTGCGGCGCGTTCGGACTCGCGCGCCCTCGCCGCCGGATCGCGCAGCAGGAAGGCCAACTCCTCCGCCGTCAGCCGGTGCTCCTCCTCCGGTGCGGGAAGGGGAGGGGCGGAAAGGGGATCGTCGGTGCCGCCGTCGCTGTCCATTCGGAGGCAACGTTCCGCTTCCGCCTCCTGTTCCACCGGCACCGGCTTTCCGATCACGCCCGGCGGATGGCTCCCCGCATGGAGTATGAGGGAGATTTCATGTCCGGACGCCGCCCCGCCCGTGCTAGACAGGGCCGGACTCGACCGGGCCGGCGCCCTGCCGGATTCGGCCCAAGTCCCGTGCCCCCGTGCCATTGTGGAATCAGACCGACCATGACCCCCCGGCAAGCCCTTCAGCAGCGCCTTGCGGCCTTGGATGCCCATCTGCGCGCGGAAAACCCCAACCTGCTGCCGGTCCTCCCGACCTTCCGTGCCTTCGACCGGATCCTGGCCGGGCTGGGTCTGATCGACCGTCATGAGTCGCTGACCACCCGTATTCCCTGGTGGCCGATGGTCGCGGTGCTCGGCACCTTTTCGGCCGGCAAGTCGACCTTCCTCAACGGCTATCTGGGCGAGGTCCTGCAGAACACCGGCAATCAGGCGGTCGACGACAAGTTCACCGTCATCTGCCACGGGCCTGAGACGCGGAAGGAGGCGCTGCCGGGCACCGCGCTGAACGCCGACCCGCGCTTTCCCTTCTACCGCATCGCCGACGAGATCGAGAAGGTTGCGGCCGGCGAAGGCAAGCGGATCGACAATTACCTGCAGCTGAAGACGCTGGCCGGGCCGCGGACCAAGGGCAAGATCTTCATCGATTCGCCGGGCTTCGACGCCGACGACCAGCGCCGCTCCGTCCTGCGGCTGGTCGACCATATCGTCGAGCTGTCGGACCTCGTGCTGGTCTTCTTCGACGCCCGCCATCCTGAGCCGGGCGCCATGCAGGACACGCTGCGACATCTGGTCGCCAAGACGGTGAACCGCGCCGATGCCCGCAAGGTCTGCTACATCCTGAATCAGGTCGACACCACGGCCAAGGAAGACAATCTGGAGGCGGTGTTCGGTGCCTGGCAGCGGGCGATCGCCCAGGCCGGGCTGGTGTCGGGCCGCTTCTACGCCATCTACGACCAGCGCTCCGCCGTCGCCATCGAGGATGACGGCCGCCGGGCCCGCTACGAGGCGCGGCGCGACCACGACCTTGCCGAACTCCACACCCGCATCAACGAGGTGGAGGTCGCGCGGGCCTACCGCATCATCGGCTCCATCGACAGCCTGACCAAGGAGCTGGAGGGCGAGGTGGTACCTACGCTACGCGAGGCGATGGCGGCGTGGCGCCGGCGGGTGCTGATCGGCGACGCGGTGTGGGGCGTGCTTCTTCTGGTGCTGCTGGGAACCGTCGTGCAGACGATGGGCGGCGGATTCGGCGCCTTGCTCGGCTGGCTGTTCGACAATCCCGACGGTGGCGTGCCCCTGCGCGCGGTCGGCGCCGCGGTGATTCTGGGTGGGCTGTTCCTGGCCGGCCACTTCAAAATCCGGCAGTTCTTCGCCGGCCGCGTCGCCGCGGGCTTGGGCGAACGGTTCGGCGACGTCGACCTGAACCTGCGGCAGGCCTTCCTCGCCAACACCCGCTTCTTCCGCTCGATCTTCGCCAAGCAACCGGCGGGCTGGGGCGGCAGGGCGCGCAAGGCGATCTTCGCCATCCGCGAAGCGACGGCGGTGCATGTCCAGCGCATCAACGACCTCTACACCGACCCGGCCGGACGCCGCGCGCGGGAGGCCGCCTCCACCCCCGCCACCGCGGCGGAGTGACCGGGGATCGCCGGCCGCTCTTTACAGGATCGCGGAATGGCCGTTAGATCCCTGGACCTTGCGGGCGACGGCCAACGGTCCGCGATGGGGCGGGAGAGGTCAGCCATGGGCGTTCGATTGGCGGGCGGAAACGTCGCGGAGAGGGCGGGCGCTGCCATGCCGGTCCTCATGCGTGGCCTCCTGCTGGCCGTGGTGCCTGCTGTCGTGCTGCTGCTCGCCGTGCCGACCGTCGGACAGGCGCTCGAATCCGCAGCCGAGCCGGCCCCGGCTCCCTACACCGGGCTCGACCTGGTGACCGGCGGCGATTACGCGCCCTACACGGGGGAGGATCTGCCGGGCGGCGGGCTGGTGACCGATCTGGCCCGCCGGGCCTTCGCGGTGTCCGGCCGCCATTACGACGTCCGCTTCATGCCGTGGAAACGCGGTTACGACGGGGTGGTCGCCGGCCGTTTCCTGGCGACCTTTCCCTATGTCCGCACGCCGGAACGCGAGCAGGAGGTGCTGTTCTCCGACCCGGTGATCGAGGTGCGGCAGTTCGTCTACATGTCGAACCGCACGGCAATGACCTTTGACGGGCGCTTGGCTGACGGGCGATCCGTGCGCGGCTCCCGCGGGCTGGAGGGGTTCCGCGGCCGGACCGTCTGCCAGCCGGTGGGCTATGCGCTGCCGCCGGAGCTGGAGACGCTGGTCGGGCAGGGGCAGCTGGCGCGGCAGACTCCGTCCGACCTGGGGGCCTGCGTGCGCATGGTGGCGACCGGTCGGGCCGATGCCTTCGTCATCGACGAGTACAGCGCGGCCTCCGCCATCGCCCGGTCCGGACTGGCGGACGACATCCGGGTATCGGACCATCCCTATGCCGTCGTCACCTTCCATCTGGTGATCGGGCGCGCGACGCCGGGAGCCGAGGCGACGCTCGCCGCCTTCAACGACGGGCTCAAGGCGTTGAAGGCGCAGGGCGTCTACCGCGAACTGCTGTCCGGCCACACCGTTCCGTCACCCCCCTGAGCCCCGGCGGCTCGACGGCGCGGACGGGGCGGCTGCGAAGCGGGGCGGGACCCATACCGCGCTTTTCCGCGCCAAAGGCCCGCGTCGCCATGGACAGGACGGTGCTTCGTGCTATAAACGCGCGGTTTCGATCATGGGAAAAGGGGCGCGGGCCGTGGCCATCGACGCGTCGATTCTGGTCCTCAACGGGCCGAACCTCAACATGCTGGGCGTGCGGGAGCCGCAAATCTACGGGTCGATGACCCTGGACGATCTGGAGGCCGCCTGCCACGAGCGTGCCGACCAGCTGGGTCTGACCGTGGATTTCCGGCAATCCAACCACGAAGGCGAACTGGTCTCGTGGATTCAGCAGGCCCGCACGGAGAATGACGGCATCGTCATCAACGCCGGCGCTTACACCCACACCTCGGTCGCGATCATGGACAGTCTGATCTTGTCGGAACTGCCGGTGATCGAGGTCCATTTGTCGAACATCTTCAAGCGCGAGCCGGTCCGCCATCACTCCTACATCTCGCCGGTGGCGAGGGGGATGATCTGCGGGTTCGGGCCGCACGGGTATCTTCTGGCGCTGGACGCCATCGCGAACATCATCGACCGCGATTAAGGAAACGGGAACGACTGACATCATGGCGAGCTTCGACATCGACGGCGATCTGGTCCGCAAGCTGGCGGACCTCCTGCGTGAGACGGGCTTGAGCGAGATCGAGTTCGCCGAGGGCGAAAAGCGCATCCGCGTCACCCGGCCGACCGCCGCCCAGACGGTCGCCGTCCAGGCCGCCCCGGTCCTGGCGGCCGCTCCGGTCGCCGCCGCGGCAACTCCGGCCTCGACCAAGCCGGCAAGCCATCCGGGCGCGGTGACCTCGCCGATGGTCGGCACCGCCTATCTGGCGGCCGAACCGGGCGGCACGCCCTTCGTCCGTCCGGGCGACGTGGTCAAGGCCGGCCAGACCGTGCTGATCATCGAGGCGATGAAGGTCATGAACCCGATCAAGGCCCCGCGCGGCGGCACGGTCGTCGAGGTTCTGGTGTCCGACGCCCAGCCGGTCGAATTCGGCGAAGTTCTCCTCATCATCGAGTAAGCGGGGCATTCCCTTGGCGATGTTCGAAAAGGTCCTGATCGCGAACCGTGGTGAGATCGCTCTGCGCATCCACCGCGCCTGCCGCGAGATGGGGATCCAGACCGTGGCGGTGCATTCCACCGCCGACGCCGACGCCATGCACGTCCGCCTCGCCGACGAGAGCGTGTGCATCGGTCCGGCGTCTGCGCGCGAAAGCTACCTCAACATTCCGGCCATCCTGTCGGCGGCGTCGATCACCAATGTCGACGCCATCCATCCCGGCATCGGCTTCCTGTCCGAAAACGCCCAGTTCGCGGAGATGGTGGAGGAGCACGGCTTCACCTTCATCGGCCCGACGCCGGAGCATATCCGGATCATGGGCGACAAGGTCACCGCCAAGAAGACGGTGATGGAACAGGGGCTGCCGGTGGTTCCCGGCTCCGACGGTCCGGTGTCGACGCTGGAAGAGGCCGAGAAGGTCGCCCACGAGACCGGCTATCCGGTGCTGATCAAGGCGGCGGCCGGCGGCGGCGGCAAGGGCATGAAGGTCGCCCGCAACCCCGACCAGCTGAAGGAAGCCTATCAGCTGGCCCGTGGCGAGGCGCGCGCCGCCTTCGGCAACGACGAGGTCTATCTGGAGAAGTATCTCGGCCGGCCCCGGCACATCGAGATCCAGCTCCTGGGCGACACCCACGGCGCCTGCGTGCATTTCGGCGAGCGCGACTGTTCGGTCCAGCGCCGGCACCAGAAGGTGATCGAGGAGGCGCCGAGCCCGGCCCTGAACGCCGAGCAGCGCGAGTATATCGGCGCCCTGGCGGCCAAGACCGCGGCGGCCATCGGCTATCGCGGCGTCGGCACGATGGAGTTCCTGTTCGAGGACGGGCAGTTCTATTTCATCGAGATGAACACCCGCCTGCAGGTGGAACACACCATCACCGAGATGATCACCGGCATCGATCTGGTCCGCGAGCAGATCCGCGTCGCCGCCGGTGCGCCGCTGGGCTACGGCCAGTCGGACATCCGCTTCGAAGGCCATGCCATCGAATGCCGCGTGAACGCCGAGAATCCGGAAACCTTCATCCCGTCGCCGGGCAAGATCGACGGCTATCACGCGCCGGGCGGCCTGGGCGTGCGCGTCGATTCGGCGCTGTACGACGGTTACCGCGTGCCGTCGCACTATGACAGCCTGATCGCCAAGCTGGTCGTCCACGGCACCACCCGCAACGAGTGCCTGATGCGCCTGCGCCGCTCCATCGAGGAGTATGTGATCGGCGGAATCCAGACGACGCTGCCGCTGCATGACCGCATCATCGCCCAGCAGGCCTTCATCGACGGCAATTACGACATCCATTGGCTGGAACAGCTGATGGCGAAATCCTGACCGGCTGTCGTTTTTCACTGTATAGCTATTGAAGCTGCGACAATTCGCCGCAGTCCTGAAGCCCCTCCCTCAAGTCGAGAGAGGGGCTATTCTTTTATAAGGATTTCCTTTTAAAAGAAAATCTGCGCCCTTGAAGGTGGGCGAGCTTTTGCATTTTGGAAATCTGCCCGATTTCTTGCGTTTCAGCTCGCAAACTGCGAATTCGGCTGCGTTTCAAGGCAGTCGCAGGCCTGCGGGGCCTTGCCGCACGGCCCTTGGAGTCCATAGGGGTATTCCCCGAAGCCGGTTTTCCGGCCCGGTTGTTGTGCATGGCACACCTCTTGCTTTTTTGATCTGGGTCAGTGCGGTCCGTCATCCACTCACGGTAGATGAACAGGCTGCCCGCTCTCCGTACCCAGCAATCGCCCGGTCCGGCGGCGTCGCGCCGTGCTGTTCGTGCCCCCTGTCTCAAGCCCTTTGTCTGACGAGGCCCCATCCATGCGCGTGAACGAACCGATCACCGACCGCGAAATCGTGATGGAAGACGGCGTCCTGCTGGTGTCGCGTACCGACACGGGCGGGCGAATCACCTTCGTCAACAAGGCCTTCGTCGACATCAGCGGTTATGCGGAGGCCGAACTGATCGGCGCGCCGCACAATCTGATCCGCCACCCCCACATGCCGGAGGAGGCCTTCGCCGACCTGTGGGCGACGATCAACGGCGGGCGGCCATGGGAAGGGCTGGTGAAGAACCGCACCAAGACCGGCGACTTCTATTGGGTGCGGGCCAACGTCACGCCGGTGATCGAAGACGGCCAGGTGACCGGCTTCATCTCCATCCGCACCAAGCCCTCGCGCGAGCAGGTGGTTGCGGCGGAGCGGCTCTATGCGGACATCCGCGAGGGGCGGGCTCGCCATCTGACGGTGCGCGACGGCCAGGCAGTGGGCCGTGGTGCCGGCGCGGCGTTGCGGCGCTGGACGGCGAGCGTGACCGGCCGGCTGGCCCTGATCTTCACCTTCATGATCCTGGCGATGCTCTTGGTCGGCGGCGTAACCCTGCGCGGCATGTCCGACAGCAACGCCTCGCTGAAGACGGTGTACGAGGACCGGACGGTGCCGGCGGTGCAGATCGGCGAGATTCTGGACCATATGCGCGACAATGTGCAGACGCTCCAGCGCCTGATCATCGACACCCGCGACGGCACCGACGCCAAGGCGATGGCCGGGCGCGAGGCGCGGATCGCCGGCAACAACGCCACCATCGACCGGCTGTGGGCGGGCTATCTCACCACCTATCTGACGCCGGAGGAGGCTGTGCTGGCGGAACGTTTCGCCAAGCAGCGCGCCGCCTTCCTGAACGAAGGATTGAGTCCGGCGGTGGAGCTGGCGCGCCAGGGCGATTCGCTGCGGCTGGAGGTTCTGGTGCGCGACCGCGTCGAACCGCTGTTCCAGGCCGCCTTCCAGACCAACAAGGACCTGCTGCAGCTGCAGCTGACCGTCGCCAAGGCCGAATATGAGGGGGCGCTGGAGGACTTCCAGTGGCATCTCGTGTTCGCCGTCGCCGCCGGGCTGGGTGTGCTGGTGGCGGCGGTCCTGTGCGGTCTTCTGCTTCTGCGCACGGTGCGCCGGCCGCTGGCCGACTTCTCCGTCGATTTCGACGCCATCGCCCGCAACGACCAGGCCCACATCATCGACCTTCCGGCGGCGGTCGAGTTCCACCACGTCGCCGGCCAATTGCGCGGGCTGAAGGCCCGGCTCTGCTATGCCGTTCAGGAGCGCGTCGAGCGCACCCGGCAGGCGGATGAGGAACGGCGCCGCGCGCTGGAGGCCATGGCCTCGACCGTGGAGCGCGAGGCCGGCCGCGCGGTGGAGGAAGTGGCCCAGCGCACCGGCTCGATGGCCGACGACGCCGAAGGCATGTCCGGCTCGGCCGAGCGGGTCAGCATCAACGCCCAGACGGTGGCGTCTGCGGCGGGCCAAGCGCTGGCCAATGCCCAGACCGTGGCCGCCGCCAGCGAGCAGCTGGCCGCCTCGATCCGCGAGATCTCGTCCCAGGTCGCCCATTCCAGCGCGGTGACCCGCCGGGCGGTGGAGAACGGACGCAACACCCAGGCCACCATCCGCTCCCTGTCGGAGACGGTGGCGAAGGTGGGCGAGGTGGTGAACCTGATCCAGTCCATCGCCGGCCAGACCAACCTGCTGGCGTTGAACGCCACCATCGAGGCGGCCCGCGCCGGCGAGGCGGGCAAGGGCTTCGCCGTCGTGGCGCAGGAGGTGAAGAACCTCGCCAACCAGACCGCCTCCTCGACCGAGGAGATCACCCGCCAGATCACCGCCATCCAGGCCGTGACCGACCAGGCCGTGCAGGCGGTGGAGGAGATCGGCCACACCATCGCCGAGATCGACCACATCGCCGGGTCCATCGCCGCGGCGATGGAGGAACAGACGGCCGCCACCCAGGAGATCAGCCGCAACGTGGTGGAGACCTCCACCGCCGCGCAGGAGGTGTCGTTCCGCATCGCCGCCGTATCCGAGGAAGCCGACCGCACCGGCGAACAGGCGACCCAGGTCAAGAACGGCTCCGGTGACGTCGCCCGGTCCATCGAGTCCCTGCGGCAGGTTCTGGTGCGCATCGTCCGCACCTCCACCGGCGATGCCGACCGCCGGCGCAAGCCGCGCTATCAGGTGGAGGAGACGGGGACGTTGCTGATCGGCGGCGACCGTCTGGCGGTGACCGTCCGCAACCTGTCCATCGGCGGCGCCATGATCGATCCGGTCACCGCGACCGATGGTCGCTCGCTCGCCGGCACCACCGGCCAACTGCGCCTCGACCGCTACGGGGCGGAGGCGACGGTCGTGGTCAAGGCGGTGGAACACAACCGCATCCATCTGGCCTTCGAGACGGACGGCATGCCGAGCGATTTCTGTCGGGCGGTGGAAATCGCCACCAAGGATCGTGCGCCCGTCGATGTGGCCGCCTGAGCTATTCAGCGCTATCCCATCCTTCAGCATAGGTAATGGTTAAGCATCTTCTTCATCCCGCCGGTTGAAGACTACAGCCCTGTGACAATTTCGCAAGGGATTGCTTCGCGGTTGAAGGAGTATGCTTGCCCTACTTCCGGGAGATGTGCGCTTGTCCGCAGCTCCTGCCGCATGAATGGAAAAGAGGTCCGGCCGCAACCATGGTCGATGCAACCACACTATGCCCTCTGTCGGACGGGGACGGGCCATCCGGCGCGCCATCCGACGCCGTTGTGCCGAAGCTCCGCGCCCGCCTGAAATGGCGTCGTGCCCGGCTGGCCGCGGCGGTTCCGCGCCTGCATCTGGCGATCGATGCCGCCGGCGACGGGATCTGGGACTGGGATGTCGCGACGGGCGCGGTCTGGTACAGCCCGGGCTGGCAGACGATGCTGGGCTTTTCGCCGGGCGAAGTGCCGCCTCAACTGGATTTCTGGAGCTCCCGCGTCCATCCCGAAGACCTGCCGCTGACCCAGGCGGCGCTGCAGGCGCATTTTTCCGGCGAGCGCCCCTTCTACGAGTGTGAGCACCGTGTCCGCGCCAAATCGGGGGAGTGGCTGTGGATTCTCGACCGCGGCCGGGTGGTGTCCTGGAATGCCGACGGCCGTCCCCGCCGCATGATCGGAACCCATGTGGACGTCACCGCCCGCAAGCGGATCGAAGAGGAACTGGCCGAAAGCCGGCTGCAACTGGACGCCATCCTCGACAATGCCCCGGTCGGCGTGCTGCTGGTCGACGGCGACCGGGTGATCCGCCGGGTGAACAAGGCGGTGGCCGCCACCTTCCAGTACCGGATGGAGGACATCGTCGGTTGCAGCGCCCGCGTCATCTACGGCGACGACCAGGTGTTCGAGGATATCGGACGGCGCGCCTATCCGCGGATGCAGTCGGGCGGCCAGTTCGACGAGGAGGTGTCGATGCGCCGGGCCGACGGCACCGACATCCGCTGCCGCCTGATCGGCCGGCCGGTGAAGGCTGGCAACCCGGCACGCGGCTTCGTCTGGGTGGTGGAGGACATCACGGTGCGCTGGCGCGCCGAACAGGCGCTGAACGACCGCGCCGGATTCCAGCGCGTGCTGCTGGACACGGTGCCGGTGCCGATCTTCGTCCAGGACGTCATGGGCCATTACGTGGATGCCAACACCGCCTTCGAACGCTGGATGGGCATCGACCGGCAGGCCCTGTTCGGCCGTACCGTCTTCGACCTCGCCCCGCCGCACATCGCCGAGGCCGATGAGGCGGTCGATAAGGCGCTGCTGGCCGACCAGAAGCCTCAGAGCTACGAAACCCAGCTGCGCTGCGCCGACGGAACGCTGCGCGACGTGCTGTTCTCCAAGGCCGTCTATTGCCGCACCGGAGGCAAGCCGGCCGGCATCGTCGGCGCGGTGATGGACATCAGCGAGCGCAAGCATGCCGAGCAGGCCCTTCTGGAGCGCCAGCAGCTGTTCGAGCAGATCTTCGTCGCCAGCTGCGCGGTGAAGCTGCTGATCGACCCGCTCGACGGGCGGATCGTCGATGCCAACCCGGCGGCGGCGGAGTTCTACGGCCATCCGCTCGACCGGTTGCGCAGCATGCACATCCAGGACATCAACGCGGCGACGGGCGCGGAGGTGGCGCGGGAGCTGCGTCAGGCCCACAACGGCGAACGCAAGCAATTCCAGTTCCGCCATCGGCTGGCCTCCGGCGATGTCCGCGACGTCGAAGTCTATATCAGCAACATCGTCGTCCATGGCCGCACGCTGCTGATGTCGCTGATCCACGACATCACCGAACGCTGCATCGCGGAGGAGGCTCTGCGCGGCAAGACCCGCGAGCTGGAGCGTTCCAACGCCGAGCTGGAGGCCTTCGCCTATGTCGCCTCCCACGACCTGCGCCAGCCGCTGCGCGTCATCACCAGCTACCTGACCCTGCTGGAGCGGGGCTTGGGCAAGTCGCTGGACGAGGAGGGGCGGGAGTGCATCGACTTCGCCCGTGACGGCGCCCAGCGCATGGATCGGCTGATCGTCGACCTTCTGGAATATTCGCGGGTCGGGCGCAAGGCCAAGCCCTTCCGGCCGGTGCCGCTGGACGAGCCGCTGCGGCTGGCGCTGCTGAACCTGGAAGTGGCGGTCCAGGATGCCGGGGCCACGGTCACGGTGGATGGGCCGGACGGCACCGCGCTGCCGGTGGTGGCCGGTGACGACAACGAGCTGATGCGGCTGTTCCAGAACCTGATCGGCAACGCGGTGAAGTACCGCGCGCCCGGCCGCCCGCCGGTGGTGCGCGTCACCGTGGCTCTGGGCCGGGCTTCGAACCGGCAGGACGGTGCGCCGGTGGTGTGCATCGACATCCGCGACAACGGCATCGGCATCGCCGCCGAGGATCGCGACCGCGTCTTCGGCATCTTCCAGCGGCTGCACCGCCGCGACGAGTATGAGGGCACCGGCGTCGGGCTGGCCGTCTGCAAGAAGGTGATCGAGCATCACGGCGGCCGGCTGTGGGTGGAAGGCCCGCCGGACGACGACCTGCGCGACACGGACGGGCGCCCCTGCGGCAGCCTTTTCCGCCTGGTCCTGCCGGCCCTGGCATCCCCGGCGGCCGGAGCGGGCAGGGATGGGGAGGCACGGGACCGGCGATGACGGCGGAACCCCTGAGCGCGCCGCGCCTGCCCGTGCCGGCCGTCCTGCGCCGCCTGATCGCGGGCGGACTGCGGATATGGAAGCCCGCCGCCATCCAGGCCGCGGTGACGCTGGTCCTGGTGCTGGCCTATCTGTGGATGGGCGACGTCTATGTCCGCGTCCTGGTGGCCGAGCACCGTGCGACCGCGGCGCTCACCGCCTCGTCGATGGCCAGCACCCTGTCCAGCGCGCTGAACGAGCGCCTCGCCCTGGTCCGCGGCCTGACCGCCTTCGTCGAGGTGGCCGCCGCTGCCGGCAGCCTGACCGAGCAGTTCCCGCGCTATGCGGAGGGGCTGCGGCGGTCGGTGGTGGGGGTGCGCAACATCTCCGCCGCCCCCGAATTCGTCGTCCGCATCGTTTATCCGGTCGAGGGCAACGAGAAGGTGCTGGGCAACGATCTGCTGAAGGACGCGCGCCCCGGCTTCGCCGAAACGGTGCAGCGCGCCATCATCAGCCGCGACGTAACCGTCCATGGTCCCGTGACCCTGCTCCAGGGCGGGCAGGGGCTGATCGCCCGGCAGATCGTCTATGGGCCGGGCAAGCCCTGGGGAGCGGTCGGTCTGGTGTTCGATGTCGGAGCCATCCTCGGCGAGGTGCGCTTCGACCGGGTGCCGCCGCATCTGGTCTTCGCCATCGTGACGGACAGCGGCCAGCAGGTGGCGGGCGATGTGATGGCGCTGAAGGGCGACCCGCTGGTGGAGCGGATCAACCTTCCGGACGGACATTGGGAACTGGCGCTGGCCCCGCGCACCAGCTGGGAGGGGCTGGCCTATGCCGACCCGACCTTCCGCGGCTTCCAGGCGGCCTTCCTGCTGCTCGCCCTGCTGATCGAGGCGCTGACCTTCATGGCGGTCAGCCGCCGCTACACGCTGGAACGGCAGGTCGACCTGCGCACCGCCGAGCTGGGACGAGCCAAGAACGAGCTGGAGCAGTTCGCCTACGCCACCGCCCACGACCTGCAGGAGCCGCTGCGCGCCATCGCCAGCTATGCCCAGCTTCTGGAGAAGCAGCAGAAGGGCAAGCTGGACGAGGAAAGCGAGGGCTTCATCCGCGAGATCGTCGACGGGGCCGGGCGTCTGAAGATGCTGCTGCGCGACGTCCAGCTGTTCCTGGCGGAGGACCGGGTGCCGCTCGGCTGCGGCACGGTCGCGGCGGGGGACGCGCTTCAGGCGGCGCTGACCGGGCTGAAGCGGCGCATCGCCGATGCCGGCGCCACCGTCACCGTGGGCGAACTGCCGGCGGTGCAGGCGGACGAGCGCCGCCTTCGCGAAATCTTCATCGTGCTGATCGCCAATGCGGTCGAATACCGCCATCCATACCGCGCGGCGGAGGTCCATGTCTCCGGCCGGCGAGCCGACGGCTATGACGTGATCGACGTGCGCGACAACGGCATCGGCATCGAGCCGCGTTACCGCGACCAGATTTTCGAGGTGTTCCGCCGGCTGCATTCGCGCGACGAGCATCCCGGCACCGGCATGGGCCTCGCCATCGCCCGAAAGATGGTGGAGCGGCTGGGCGGCCGGATCACCGTCGTCTCCAGCCCCGGCGTCGGCAGCACCTTTTCCATCCATCTGCCCCATCCCGCCTTTCGAGGATTCCCCTGATGCAGGACCTGACCACTCCCTTCGAGATCCTGCTGGTCGAGGACGATCCGGCCGATGCCGGCCTCGCCAAGCGTGCGCTGCGCGACGGCCGCATCCTGTGCAACGTGGGCCATGTCCGCGACGGGGTGGAGGCGATGGAGTATCTGCGCCGCCAGGGCCCCTTCGCCGGCGCCACCCGGCCCGACCTGATCCTGCTGGACCTGAACATGCCGCGCATGGACGGCCGCGAGGTTCTGCAGGAGTTGAAGGCGGACGAAGAGTTGAAGACCATTCCGGTGGTGATCCTCACCACCTCCGACGTCGACCGCGACGTGAACGCCAGCTATCTGCTTGGAGCCAACAGCTTCATCACCAAGCCGATGGACATGGACGCCTTCTTCGACGCTGTGAAGAGCATCGAGGAATACTGGTTCCGTGTCGTCAGGCTGCCACGGTGAAGGAGGCCAGACATGTCCATTGCCTTACCGGTCAAACCCGTCCAGTCCCGCGAGCCCGAGCCGGAGGAGGGGCACACCGCCATCCTGCTGGTCGAGGATGACGACGCCGACGCGCGTCTGGTCACCCGGTCCCTGACGCCCTATGCCCGCCGCGCCACAGTGGCGCGCGCCACCTCGCTGAAGGAAGCGCGGGCCTGGCTGCACCGCAACGCCTGCGACGTCGTGCTGCTCGACCTCTCGCTGCCCGACAGCTTCGGGCTGGAGACGGTGACCCGCCTGCATGCCGACGCGCCGTCGCTGCCGCTGGTGGTGCTGACCGGTTATGACGACGAGGATTTCGCGCTGGAGATCCTGGCCCACGGCGCCCAGGACTATCTGGTGAAGGGCCAGACCGACGGGCCGCTGATGTGGCGCGCCGTCCAGCACGCCATGGCCCGCAAGCGGCTGGAGGAGGAGCTGCGCCTGTCGGAGGAGCGGCTGCAGGGCATCATCGGGCTGGCGCAGGACGCCATCCTGACCACCGACGAGAACCTGAACATCACCCTGTTCAACCGTGCGGCGGAAAGCCTGTTCGGCTACGACGCCGACGACATCCTGGGCCGGCCGCTGTCGCTGCTGATCCCCGAGCGTTTCCGCCCCGACCACGAGGCGCATATCGCCGGCTTTGCCACGTCGATGGTCCAGGCGCAGGTTATGACCAACCGTCGCGAAGTCCAGGGGCTGACCGCCGACGGCCGGGAATTCCCGGCCGAGGTGTCGATCGCCAAACTGCACCATGCCCGCGGCCTGCTGTTCACCGCCGTCATCCGCGACGTGTCGGAGCGCAAGCGGGTGGAGAGCGAGCTTCGCCGCATGGCGACCACCGATCCGCTGACCGGGCTGAACAACCGCCGCCGCATCATGGAACTGGCGGAGGTCGAGATGGCGCGGCTGCGCCGCTATGGCCGGCCGGTGTCGGTGCTGATGCTGGACATCGACCGCTTCAAGGCGATCAACGACACCCACGGCCATGCCGTGGGAGACCGGGCGCTGGTCCGGCTGGCGGAGGTCTGCCGTGCCGAATTGCGCGACACCGACCATATCGGCCGGCTGGGCGGGGAGGAGTTCGCGATCATCCTGCCCGAAACCCCGCTGGCGTCGGCGACCGAGGTGGCGGAACGGCTGCGCCATCGTCTGGCCATGGCGGACGTCGCGTTGCAGCCCGGCGGCCAATCGGGCGGCGGGACCCTGCGCATGACGGTCAGCATCGGCGTCGCCATGTGTGGCGACGAGGACGCCAGCATCGAGCGCGCGCTGGGCCGCGCCGACCGTGCGTTGTACGAAGCGAAATCGCTGGGCCGCAACCGCGTCGTCGTCAGCGACGGCTATCCCGGTCCGGCCTTCGCCACCGCATCCATTCCAACGTCCATCGCGAGCTGACGGAGTGTCCGAGGGAAAATGGCCGAAGGAATGATGACGGAAACCTCCGGCCGGGAAGCGGTGCTGCTGGTCTCGGGCGACGCGGTCCGCGCAAGGCAGCTTGCCATCGCGCTGGGCGGCATTCCCCTGCGGGTGGATGCGGTCGATGCGGCGCTGGACCACCTGCGCGGCCATGGTGCAGCGGCGGGAGAGTGCGTCGTGGTGATCGATGTCGCCGGCAGCGCCGCCGATGTCGCCTCCGGTCATGACGCGGTCGAGGCGCTGGTCCGGCTGGACCCGGTTCCCGCCGTGCTGGTCCTGGTGCCGGATGGGCAGGAGGATGCCGCGCCATCCTTCATCGCGGCCGGCGCGCAGGATGCGCTGCCCGCCTGCGATGCCATCGCCCTGCGCCGCGCCGTCCTCGCCGCCCGTCGGCGTCAGGAGCGGGAAAACCGCCTGCGTGCGGCTCTGGCCGATGCGGGGCGGGCAGGGGGCGAGGACGGGAGCGAGGCAGGGGGCCAGGCAGGAGGCGAGGCCAGGGGCGATGCCGGTGGGCTGTTCGATGCCGCCGCCGCTGCGGTGGAGGCTGCGCTCGACCCCATGCTGGCGCTGACCGCCGCCACGCTGGAATCGCCGCTGTTGCCGAGCCAGCAGGACCGGCTGGCCGCCATCCGGGCGGCGGCCAGCACCCTGCGCGCGACGATCTCGGCCCTGCGTTCGACGAAGCCGGAGACCCAGGGGGTGGAGACGCTGACCCTTGGCGATCTGGTGGCCGGCGCGAGGGCGGTCGCGGTGGAAGGGGGCGCCGGCCAACATTTCATCGCCGATGCGGGCGGGTTGCGCTCCCTGCTGGTCCTCCTGACGGCGGAGACGGGGGCGGAGCTGTCGCTGTCGCTGCAGCCGACGGGGGAGGCGGCCGAGTTGATCCTTCGCCGCCGGGGCGCGCCTCGGCTGCGCCCGCTGGCGCTGGCGGTGGCCGGACCGCAGGTCCGGCGGCTGGGGGGGCGCCTGTTCGCAGACGGCGCCTCTGACGCGGGTGCGGACGGCGCGGGTGCGGGCGGCGGCGCCGGGGAATGGCTGACCGCCCGAATCCCCGTGCAGCTGCCGGCCCGTTCCGCTGCGCCGCCTGCCTCCCTTTCGGTCCTGCTGGTGGAGGACAACCCGATCGGCCGGCTGGTCGCCGCCGGTTTCTTCAAGGCGCTGGGCCATGCGGTCACGACGGCGGAGGATGGGGCCCAGGGAGTGGCCGCGGCGACCGAAGGGCGGTTCGACCTGATCGTGATGGACGTGCAGATGCCGGTGATGGACGGGCATGAGGCATCGCGCGCCATCCGTGCGCTGCCGGGCGAGGCGGGCCGCGTGCCGATCGTGGCGCTCACCGCCGGTACGGATGCCGAGGACGACGCCCAGTGCCGCGCCGCCGGAATGGATGACTGCCTGCACAAGCCGCTGACCATGGACCGGTTGTGTGCCGTGCTGGAACGCCTGTTCCCCGGCCGCGCGCCGCAGGGAGGGTGATGCGGGGCCGATGCAAATTGTCGAAAAATTTACAGACCTAACATCATATTCCACTCGCCGGTAACCGGCCTTCGGTTGCCCGCCGTCGGCCCGGACGGTATCAGTGGATGGCGGCGAATTGGCTGGAGGTTCGGGAATGGATAAGCAGACGATCGACTACTCCCGGTACCGCATCCTGGTCGTGGAGGATCAGCCCTTCGTCCGCCGCACCATCGTCCAGATTCTGGGCCAGATCGGTTTTCGCGACATCGCGGAGGCCGACAACGGCGAGTCGGCGATGTTTGAGTGCATCCGCGTCAATCCCGACCTGATCGTCTGCGATATCGACATGAAGCCGGTCACCGGCCTGCAGTTCCTTGCCCATCTGCGTGCCAGCACCGAGGCCGCCAATCCCCGCGCCCCGGTGGTTTTCCTGACCAACCATACCGAATCCGAGATCGTGAAACAGGCGATGGCGCTGGGCGTCAACGGCTTCGTGGTCAAACCCCCGTCCTTCGCCGCGCTGAAGGAGCGGATGGACCGGCTGCTGGGGGGACGGTGAGGCTTCGTGCGGGCATTCTAACGCTTGCGCTCGTCCTGGCGGCCTGCTCGGGCGAGCCGTCGGAGGGCGACATGCGCAAGCTGGTGGAGACGCACACCCGCCGCACGCTGGAGCGGCAGGGGAATGCCGCCTTCCGTGCCTTCGACGATTTCCGCAAGCAGGGCTGCGTCGAGGCGAAGCTGAAGAATGGGCAGGACGGCAGCGGGCAGTATGACTGCTACTATGCCGCCACCTTCGTGCCGCAGCCGGGGCAGCCACCGCTGACCGTCAACGGCAAGGGGCGCTTCCGCCGCACCGACAAGGGAATGGCCTTCGAGGATCTGGGCGCCCAGCCGCGCTGAAAGACTTCAGCCGCCGCGGGCGAGACGCGACAGGGTCGCCAGCGGATCGCCGGCCTCCTCGCCGAAACAGACCTCCACGTCGTCGCACACCTCGCAGTTGGGTGACTTGCACAGCATCAGCCCCTCGCGCTCGCAAAGCTGCCGGTAGAAGAACTTCTTCCACTTCATGTCGCCGGCATTCAGCGCCACCAGCGCCGGGAAATGGCGGCGGAACATCGTGTTCAGTTCGTCCCGGTCGTGGAACCCCATGTCCTGCCACAGATGGTTCGGCTCCAGCGAACGGCGGGCCAGGATGGCGGCCAGCCAGCGCTCCTCATCCGCCCCCCGCGCGCCATGTTCGACCAGAAGGGCGCGCAGGTCGGCCTCCTCGATGGAATCCTCGCCGGCTTCCGCCCCAGCGGGCAGCGATGCGACGGCGGCGGCGAAATGCGGGGCATGGCGGGCGGCCATCTCCGCAAGGTCGGCCTTGGTCAGGGCGAGCGCCCGGGTCATCGGCCGAGCCCCATCCGCGGCGGCAATCGCCAGGATGCGGCCGAAGATCATGCGGTCGGCGGCGGGATCGTCCGGGTCCGTGCAATCCGGAGCGCAGGCAGGCGAATGGGCTGAGAGCTTGGACATGTCCATCTCCACCGGCTGGAAGCACCCGCGACGCCTGCTATCCTGACCCAGGATGCTGCATGTGCGAAAGACGCTCCCCGGACCGGTGGCCTGCGGCATTGCGCCGCATCCTTCCGGGCATCGCCTCAGTCGGGCCATCGCCTCAGTCGAGACGGGCGTGAATCTCCTCGGCGAAGCGTTCGAAGAAGGCGGCCAGCACCCGGTCGGTCTTGGCCTGCACCAGCTTTGCCGCCAGCCGGCCGACGGCCCCGCCCAGCGCAACGGTCAGGCTGTAGGTCAGCAGGGTGCGCCCGCCATCCTCCTCCAGGATCACCAGCGCCTCGCCCTTCACGGCGCCGGCCAGCCCGCCGTTGCCCTGGGCGAGCAGCCGGTAGCGGTGGAGGCCATCCTCCGGTTCCAGTTTCAGCCGGCCGGAGAAGCGCGCCTTCATCGGCCCCAGCGTGGTCCGCACCCGCGCGGCATAGTCGGTGGGGGACAGCCGCTCCATCTCTTCCAGCACGGGGATGCAGCGCATCAGCACCGCCGGGTCGCAGAGCGCCGCGAACACGCGGTCGCGCGGCCCGGGGACGCTGTGTGTGCCGGTGATGTCCATGCGCCGTCTTCCTCTTTCGCATTCCCGCAGGTTCGCAATCCCGGCGCAACGGCCGGGCAGACACATCTGGTATTGATTGCGGCCGGAGCCAAGCCGCTGAACGCCACCAGGAGGACGGATCCCATGCGACAAGCCGCCACGACGCTGACGATCGCCACCCGCGGCACCGGATTGGTCGAGGTGACGGCCCCGGTGCGGCACTGGGTGACGGAGCAGGGCATGACGACCGGGCTGCTGACGGTCTTCTGCCGCCACACCTCGGCCTCCCTGACCATCCAGGAGAACGCCGACCCCGACGTGCAGGCCGACCTGCTGCGCTTCTTCCGCCGGCTGGTGGCGGAGGACCCGTCGCTCTACGACCACACCACCGAGGGGCCGGACGACATGCCCGCGCATATCCGCTCCGCGCTGACCGGCGTCAGCCTGTCGATCCCGGTGATGGAGGGGGAACCGGTGCTGGGCATCTGGCAGGGCATCTACCTGTTCGAACACCGTTCCCGGCCGCACCGGCGGGAGATCGCGCTGCATCTGCTGGGGGACTGAGGCCGTGGAGGACCGGGGAGGGCGGCCCGCCTGAAATATCTTTCATCCGGTCGCAAGGCCCCGGTCAACGGGGGCACCCTAGATTGCGGACAACACCGGACAGCCGGAACCGCATCACTGGAGCGTTGTCGCCATGACCACCATTCCCGCCACCACGCCGAACCGTCCGAACCGCCTGCGCCGTACCGTCGCCGCCCTGCTGCTGGGCTCCACGGTGCTGACGGGGCCGGCGCTGGCCGGATGGGCGGCATCGCATGCGCAGCAGACGGCCACGCCGCCCGCCGTGACGATGGTGCAGGACACGCCCTCCACCTTCGCCGATCTCGCCGCCAAGGTCAGCCCCGCCGTCGTCAACATCGCCGCGACGCAGGAGGCCAAGGCCGAACCGCGGGCGCAGCGCGGCCCCGGCATCCCCGGCTTCCCGCCGGGCTCGCCCTTCGAGGAGTTCTTCCGCCAGTTCCAGGACCAGATGGGCCGGAATGGCGGCCCGGACGGCGGTCAGGATGACCAGAGCCCTGGACCGCGGGGCAGGAGCGGGGCGCTCGGCTCCGGCTTCATCATCGATCCGGCCGGCTTCGTCGTGACCAACAACCATGTCATCGACGGCGCCAGCGAGATCACCGTCACCCTGCAGGACGGCACCGCCATGCCGGCCAAGGTGATCGGCCGCGACGCCAAGACCGACATCGCCCTGCTGAAGGTGGAGCCGAAGAAACCGCTGCCGTCGGTCGACTGGGCCGACAGCGACAAGACCCGCGTCGGCGACTGGGTGATGGCCGTCGGCAACCCGTTCGGTCTCGGCGGCACCGTCACCAAGGGCATCGTGTCGGCCCGCGGGCGCGACATCCACAGCGGGCCGTATGACGACTATTTCCAGCTCGACGCCGCCATCAACCGCGGCAATTCGGGCGGGCCGACCTTCGACCTCGCCGGCCGGGTGATCGGCATCAACACAGCCATCTACTCCCCCAACGGCGGTTCGGTCGGCATCGGCTTCGCCATCCCGTCCAACCTCGCCAAGGACGTGGTGGCCCAGTTGAAGGAGTCCGGCAAGGTCGAGCGCGGCTGGCTCGGCGTGAAGATCCAGGAGGTGACGCCGGACATCGCCGACAGCGTCGGCCTGCCCGCCGCCAAGGGTGCCCTGGTGGCCGACGTCACCGCCGACAGCCCGGCCCAGCGCGCCGGCCTGCGTCAGGGTGACGTGGTGCTGAGCTATGCCGGCAAGCCGGTCAACAGCCTGCGCGACCTGACCCGCAGCGTGGCCGACACCAAGCCCGGCGACTCGGTCGAGCTGAAGGTCCTGCGCGGCGGCCGTGAGACGGCGGTGCAGGTCCGCATCGACCGCCTGAGCGAGCAGCCGCAGGTCGCGTCGGCCGACACCGACGGCGGCACCGGCACCGCCCCGCAGGCCGAGGTCGCGGCGGTGAAGGGGCTGAAGCTCGCCCCGCTGGATCAGGCGGCGCGCAAGCGCCTGGGCATCGCCGAGGATGTCAGGGGCGTGGTCGTGGTCGGATTGTCGGGCAGCGTCGACGTGCCGATCCGTCCCGGCGACGTGATCGAGCGGATCGGCGATGCCGAGGTGAAGAGCCCGGCCGATGTCCGCCGCCATGTGACCGAAGCCGAGAAGGCCGGCCAGAAGGCGCTGCTGATGCTGATTAACCGTCAGGGCAACGAGTCCTTCGTCGCGCTGAAGCTGAAGGCCTGAGGCGGTCCGCCGCCTGAGTGACGGAAGTCCGGCCGGGCGTCACAAGAAGCCCCTCTCCCCTTGCGGGAGAGGGGTTTGGGGTGAGGGGTGCAGCCCGATCCGCAGGGACGGGAGCAAAATTGCCGGCCGGCTGTCGCCGGCGCCACCCTCACCCCACCCCCTCTCCCATCGAGGGAGAGGGGCGTCGAACGCTCGGCCGGGCGCGGCATGCTCGCGCTTGGCCGGGCTGTTTTGGGAGGCTACACTCGTGCTCATGAAGATTCTCGTCATTGAAGATGATCGCCAGGCCGCCAGCTACCTCGCCAAGGGGCTGAAGGAGGCGGGCCATGTGGTGGACGTCGCCAACGACGGGAAGGAGGGCCTGTTCCTTGCCGGCGCCGAGCATTACGACGTGATGATCGTCGACCGCATGCTGCCGGGCCGCGACGGGCTGTCGCTGGTCCAGGTTCTGCGGGCGGCCGGCAACGACACGCCGGTCCTGTTCCTGTCGGCGCTGGGCAGCGTCGACGACCGGGTGAAGGGCCTGAAGGCCGGCGGCGACGATTACCTGACCAAGCCCTTCGCCTTCTCCGAGCTTCTCGCCCGCATCGAGGTGCTGGTGCGCCGCCGGGGCGCGGCCCAGCCGCAGACCCGGCTGGTGGTGGGCGACCTGGAGCTGGACCTGCTGTCGCGCAGCGTCAAGCGCGCCGGCAAGACCATCGACCTGCTGCCGCGCGAGTTCTCGCTGCTGGAATATCTGATGCGCAACGCCGGCAGCGTGGTGACCCGCACCATGATGCTGGAGAATGTCTGGGACTATCACTTCGATCCCCAGACCAACGTCATCGACGTGCACATCGCCCGTCTGCGCCAGAAGATCGACAAGGATTTCCCCACCCCCCTGATCCATACCGTGCGCGGCGCCGGCTACAGCCTGCGCGTGGCGGAGGGGTGACGGGGCTTCATGGAGTTTGGCTTTTGACGGCGGCGATTCCCCTCTCCCCCCCGGGGAGAGGGCAGGGTGAGGGGGTTCCGTTTGCCGGACGCTTCTCGCAACGCATCCACCTCACCCAACCCTCTCCCCACTATCGGCGGACCAATGGTCCGCCTGTCGCGCCAGCGCAAACTTTGTTTGCGCGACAGCGGGGGGGAGAGGGCCTTTGTTGAAAGGCGAGACCCACTCCGGCGGCCTGCACGGCTTCCTTGCCGCGGGCCTGCGGCTGGTGCGGACCACGGCGTTCCGGCTGGCGCTGCTCTATCTGGCGATGTTCGTTCTGTCGGTCGGGCTGATCCTGGGCGTGGTCTACCGCACCACGGCCGGCTTCCTGGAGCAGGAGATCGGCGAGACCATCGCGCTGGAGGTCGCCGGGCTTCAGGACCATTACCGCATCCACGGGCTGCCCGGTCTGGTCGACGTGGTGCGGGCGCGCAGCGCAGTTCCCAACAACAATTCCATCTATCTGCTGACCACCTCCGCCGGGGTGATCCTGGCCGGCAACCTGTCGGGCTGGCCGGCGGCGGTGCCCAATGCCAGCGGCTGGACCCATTTCAAGGTCGCCGATTATGGCGGGGTCACCAACAGGCCATCGACCGCACAGGCCGTGACCTTCACCCTGCCGGGGCAGTTCCGCCTGCTGGTCGGCCGCGACATGAGCGAGATCGACCAGCTGCGTGCCCGCATGTTCCGCTCGCTCGGCTGGATCCTGGGCTCCACCGCGCTGCTCGGGCTGGGGGGCGGGCTGCTGATGAGCCGCGGCGCCATGCGGCGGATCGAGGCGATCAACCGCACCACCCGCCAGATCATGAGCGGCGACCTGAGCGACCGGGTGCCGCGTTTCGGCGGCGGCGACGAGATGGACCGGCTGGCCGGCAACCTCAATGCCATGCTCGACCGGATCGAGCGGCTGATGACCGGGATGCGGCAGGTGACCGACAGCGTCGCCCACGACCTGCGCACGCCGCTGACCCGCCTGCGCTCCCGCATCGAGCTGGCCCTGCTGCATGAGACCGAGGACCCGGAGGTCTACCGCACCGTCCTGCAGGACACGATTGCCGAGGCCGACCGGCTGCTCGCCACCTTCAGCGCCCTGCTGTCGATCGCGGAGGCCGAATCGGGCGCCAAGCGCCAGGATTTCGTGGCGGTCGATCTGGCAGAGGTGGTGGAACTCGCTGCCGACCTCTACGAACCGGTGGCGGACGAGCGCGGCCAGCGGCTGAGCGTGGATGTCCGGGGCAAGCCGACCGTGCGCGGTAATGGCCAGCTTCTGGCCCAGGCGGTGTCGAACCTGCTGGACAACGCCATCAAATACACGCCGGAGGGCGGCACCATCTCGCTGGTGCTGGAAGGCCCGGCGCCCGGCCGCGCCGCCTGCATCTCGGTGGCCGACAGCGGTCCCGGCATCCCGGCGGAGATGCGCGACAAGGTCCTGCAGCGCTTCGTCCGGCTGGACACCGCCCGCGCGTCGCCCGGCAACGGGCTGGGGCTGAGCCTCGTCGACGCGGTGGCGACGCTGCATGGCGCTGGCCTGGAGCTGGACGACAATGCGCCGGGCCTGCGGGTCAGCCTTGTCTTCCCGCCGGAAGCGCGGCGGTAGGCTTGTCGCCAAAAAAAAGCCCGCCAGGCGGCGGGCTTGAAAAGGTGACATCAGCGAGAATGACTCCTTGGCGTCCCTTCTGATATGGGGCAGGGAGGATCGGCTTCCAGATCGAACTTCGGATTACCGCCGACGGCCTAGCCTGCTGACGTTCCGCAACGTCCGGCGGGCTTGGGCGTTCTCCCCTAGGGCCGTCCGTCCGGCGGCCGCAAGCGCGGGAGTTCCGAGAGATGGCGATACCCAGCCGCCCCACGGCCAGCAAGGCCGCCGCTCACCAGGGTGCCGTCCCGCCCGGCCGGACCGGCGGCGGGGCGATGCAGGAGGAGCCGCCGGCGCGGGCCGGGCGCGGCGAACTGGCCGTCTTCACCTGGAAGGTGCTGATCGTCGCCGGGATTGGCGCTCTGGCGCTGTTCCTGTGGAATGTGTCGGGCACGCTGCTGCTGATCTTCACCGGCGTGCTGTTCGCCATCCTGCTGCAGCGGCTGACCGGCTATGTGCGGCAGGCGACCGGGCTGGCCCATGGCTGGGCGCTGGCCATCGTGCTGGTGGCCTTGGTGCTGCTGGTCGGCGGCGGCGGCTGGCTGATGGGCACCTCGATGACGGCGCAGCTCGGCCAGTTGCAGGAGCAGGTGACCAGGGCCATGGGCATGCTGCCGGAGGAGTGGCGCCAGCGCATCATGGACCAGAGCAAGAACTGGCCCTGGATGAGCCAGCTGAGCGGCTTCGCCTCCGGCCTCGTCTATGTCATCGCCGACGCGGTGGTGGTGATGTTCGCCGCCCTCTATCTGGCGGCCTCGCCCGGCGTCTACCGGCGCGGCGTGGTGCTGCTGGTGCCGCCGCAGGGGCAGGAGCGGGCGTGGGAGGTGATGGACGTCGCCGGTGACAGCCTGTGGAAATGGTTGATCGGCCAGCTGGTGGCGATGGCCGCGGTGGGCACGCTGACCGCCATCGGGCTCTGGCTTCTGGGCATTCCGTCGGCGCTCGCCTTGGGGCTGGTGGCCGGGTTGCTGGAGTTCATTCCGCTGATCGGCCCCTTCCTGGCGGCGATCCCGGCGCTGCTGATCGCGTTTTCCCAGTCGCCGCAGGATGTGCTGTGGGTCGCCGGGCTCTATCTGGTCATCCAGCAGGTGGAGGGGAATCTCGTCACCCCGCTGCTGCAGAAGCGGGTGGTCGATCTGCCGCCGGTGATCACCATCGGCGCCATCGCCGCCGGCGGCGTGCTGTTCGGCATCCTCGGCATGTTCCTGGCAACGCCGATGGCCGTTGTCGTGCTGGTGCTGATCAACCTGCTCTACATCGAGGACAAGCTGGGCCAGCCCCGGCATTTCCCCAGCAGCGACTCCTGACGCGTCACCCCTCGGCCGCCGGGGCGGCCTCGCCCCGGCCGTCGCGGGAGGAGCGCAGCGGCAGCTCCTTCAGGAACAGGGTCATGGCGAAGGAGACGACCGCCAGCGCGGCGGCCAGCAGGAACAGGGTGGCGAAGCCGTGCTCCAGCGTCGCCACCACCCCGCCGCGGACCGCCGGGGGCAGGTCGGCCAGCGCCGCGGCGCCATGGTCCAGCACCGCGCGACCGGACAGGCCGGCCCCCTCCAGCCGTTCCGACACCACGGCGTTGAACACGGCGCCGAACACCGCCACGCCGACCGAACCGCCGAGCGAGCGGAAGAAGCCGACCGAGGCGGTGGCCGCCCCCAGGTCGCGCTGCTCCACCGCATTCTGCACGGCGACCGTCATCACCGGCATCACCAGCCCCAGCCCCATACCCAGCGGCACCAGGATCAGCGTCGACCACAGCCCGCTGCCGGCCAGTTCCGGCAAGGTGCCGAGCAGGGCGTACATCACCCCCGACAGCGCCAGCCCGACCAGCGGAAAGGCCTTGTAGCGCCCGGTCCGCGCGATCAGCCGGCCGCCGCCGACCGATCCCAGGGTCATGCCCAGCACCAGCGGCAGAAGCAGCAGGCCGGACAGGGTGGCGCTGGCGCCCTGCACCAGCTGGAGGTGCAGCGGCAGATAGACGATGCCGGCGAACAGCACCATCGCGGACACCGCGACCACCGGCGTCGCCACCGCGACCACCGGGCGGCGGAACAGGTGCAGCGGCAGGATCGGCTCTTCGATCCGCTGCTCGTGCCACAGGAAGACGGCCAGCATGGCGAGGCCCGCCGCCAGCAGGAGGAAGGCCGCCGGGCTGCTCCAGCCCATCGCCTCGCCGCGGGTGGCGTAGACCAGCAGGCAGGTCACCGCACCGGTCAGCAGCGCCGCGCCCGCCACGTCGATGCGCGGCTTGGCCCGGCCGGCGGGCAGGCGCGACAGGGTGCTGCGGGTCATGGCGAAGGCCGCCACCCCCAGCGGCAGGTTGATCAGGAAAATCCAATGCCAGCCGATGGTTTCGGTGAAGATGCCGCCCAAGAGCGGCCCGGCGACGCTGGCCAGCGCGAAGACGCCGCCGATCATGCCCTGGTAGCGTCCGCGCTCGCGCGGGGCCACCACGTCGCCGATGATAGTGAAGGCCAGCGACATCAGCCCGCCGCCGCCCAGCCCCTGCAGGCCGCGGAACAGGATCAGCTGGGTCATGCTCTGCGCCGCCGCGCACAGGACGGAGCCGACCAGGAACAGCAGGATCGCCGTCTGCAGCACCCGCTTGCGGCCATAGAGGTCCGACAGCTTGCCGTAGATCGGCGTCGTGGTGGTGGAGGTCAGCAGATAGGCGGTGACCACCCAGGGCAGCATCTCCAGCCCGCCGAACTGGCTCGCCATCGTCGGCAGCGCCGTGGCGACGATGGTCTGGTCCATCGCCGCCATCAGCATCGCCAGCGCCACCCCGCTGAACACCCGCAGGATCTCCTGGTGGGTGAAGACCGGCGGGACATCGTCGGGAGAGGCGGCTGCGGGCGTTGCGGGACGGGCGGCGGTCTCGGTCATGGTCGGGCGTCTCGGCCGTTGAGGTCGTTGCACGGGGCACCGGAGGCGGACCCACCATAGACTTGGAAGCGTTCCATGCAAGTCCGTTGGCGCAAGCCCGTTGGCGCAAGTCCGTTGGCGCAAGTCCGTTTGCGGTTCCGCCGCATTCTCCAACGAACGCCTTGCCGCGCCGCCAAAGCGCCTCTATAAAGCCGCCCATCGGCGCCCCGGTACAACCGGTGGCGCCTGCATGCTTTTTAATCGGCGAAAAGCCTTACCTGCAGGAGTCACCACCATGGCCGTCGAACGGACCCTCTCGATCATCAAGCCCGATGCCACCCGCCGCAACCTGACCGGCAAGATCAACGCCAAGTTCGAGGACGGTGGCCTGCGCATCGTCGCCCAGAAGCGCGTCCAGCTGTCGAAGGCCCAGGCCGAGCAGTTCTACGGCGTGCATCGCGAGCGTCCGTTCTTCAACGATCTGGTGTCCTTCATGATCTCCGGCCCGGTGGTCCTGCAGGTCCTGGAAGGCGAGAACGCCATCGCCCGCAACCGCGAGATCATGGGCGCCACCAACCCGGCCAACGCCGCCGAGGGCACCATCCGCAAGGAGTTCGCCGAATCGATCGAGGCCAACTCGGTCCACGGTTCGGACGCTCCGGAGACGGCCGCCCAGGAGATCGCCTTCTTCTTCGCCGGCATCGAGCTGGTGGGCTGATTTCGCGCGGCCGGGCATCGCGCCCGGCCGGCCGAGGAAAGGGCCGCTTCCGCAGGGAGGCGGCCTTTTTTGCGTTTTGCATCGGGCTCTGGCAGTATCGGGGCCACAGACCTTATGCCCCGCGAGTGCCGGGGCCGAATCCGACAGGAGTGCTCGCGATGGAATCCCAATCCGCAAAGCCGATCATCGCGGCGCTGCTGCAACCGCTGCCGATACTGAGCCAGCCGCAGGCCCGCAACGATCTGGGGGACGAGACGGTGGTGCGGCTGCTGGTCCGCCAGTTCATCGACCTCAGCCTCGACGCCTTCAATCAGGTCCTGCAGGGCAAGCTCGACCAGGACGAGGCGGTGGACGGCATCAACCGGCAGGCGACCGCGCTGAATGCCGTCTTCCTCGGCACCAGCGGGTTCGAGACCGTCATCACCCATCCCTGGAACACGCCCGAACAGCTGGGCGCCTTCCTGAAGGACATGGTGGCGCTCGAATATCCCGAGGACGATTGCGTCCGCGCCATGCTGATCCATCTGGCGACCCAGGTGATGCATGCGCTGCGCCTGCCGGACGAGGACCGCCAGGAGGAGGTGGAGGCGCTGACCCTGGACGCCGCCGACCTGCTGCTCGGTCGCGCGCCGGAAGACGAGATCGACATCGACATCGACGTCTGATTCGGCCGGATCATAGGGCCGGCAGAGTCGCGGCATCGGTCCCGGCCTCGCAGATCAGCGGGACGCGCCCCTCCACGACCATGACGAACTGCTCATGGGCGTGGCTGTGGCGCGGGGTGGCGGTTCGCCATTGGGAATGTCGGATCGGGACATGATAGACCGCAAGAACATCCACGGGAAAAGCAGGACCCGGTGAACGAAAATGCGTCGGGTCTCCTGATGCGGTGCGGTAGTCCACAGATGGGCTGAAATGATTCGAGATGTCGCATTCTGAAGGAAAGCTTAGCCTCGAAACCAGCTGTTAACGCCTGCCCTTCTAAGACGGTACGGTTGGACGCAACGGCGTCGGACAATCAACCTTCGGACCGGCGGAGGCACCGTGGACGTTGCAGACACCGACCACCCGCTTCGCACTGCGGGTGCCGTCGAACCGGTCGCCGGGCGTTTCCATCTTTCCGCTTCAATTCCCGGGCTTCTCGCCGGTCTGGCCGGCTTCGGCACCCTGGCGGGTCTGGTCGCTACCGGTCAGGCCGCGTGGCCGGTGGCCGGGGGCCTGACCCTTGCCGGGGGGATGGCTCTGTGGAGCGCCTGGCGGGCCGGCTGCACCGCTGCCTCGCTGGTGCGATCGGAAGCGGATCTGGACCGGGCGCGTGGCGATCTGGCGACGCTGCATGCCCGTGCCCGCGATTTCACCGCCGCTTCTCCCGGCTGGTTCTGGGAGACGGCGGCCGACCATCGCTATGTCACCCTGTCCGACCGGCTGGGGACTCTGCTGCGCTGCGACCCCGGCAGCGTGTTCGGCGACTCGCTGCTCGACCTGGGCGCTCTGGTCGATGACGAGGCGACCTGGGCGGAATACCGCGCCGACATCGAGGCCGGGCGGCCCTTCCGCGACCTGGAGGTGAGCTTCGAAGGGGTGGATGGCCGCGACCTCGTGCTGCGGCTCAGCGCCGTGCCGGTGCGCGACGCCGACGGGCGCTTCCGCGGCTATCGCGGCAGCGGCATCGACGCGACTGCCGAAACCCTGGCGCTGGTGGAGGCGCGCTTCATGCAGGCGGTGGTGCATGACGCCATCGACAGCGTGTCGGAGGGATTCGTGCTGTTCAGCGCCGATGGGCGGCTGCTGATCTGCAACGAGCAGTACCGCCGCGCCTATCCCACCATCGCCGACCTGCTCACCCCCGGCCGCAGTTTTGCCGAGATCCTGCGGGCGGCGGCGGAACGCGGCGGCTATGAGGGCGAGGGCGACATCGGCGCCTGGGTGGAACAGCGGCTGACCCGCCATCTCCAGCATTCCGCCCCGGTGGACGGCCGGCTGTCCGATGGGCGCTGGTATCGCATCAGCGAGCATGCGACCGGCACCGGCGGCGTGGTGAAGATCCTGATGGACATCACCGAGCTGAAGACGCGGGAGGAGGAGCTGGCCGGCCAGACCGCCCGGCTGAAGCAGACCGTGACCGCGCTCAGGGAAAGCGAACTGCGCTACCGCCAGCTGGTGGAACTGGCGCCCTACGGCATCGTCATCTGGGACCGCAGCGCCATCCGCTTCGCCAACGGCGCCGCCGCCGCGATCCTGGGCATTGCCGCCGATGCACTGGAAGGCCTGTCCCTGGCAGGATTCCTGGAGGGCGGCGACGCGCTGGAAGCGAGCTTTGCCGTCGCGGCGGACGGGGAGGAGCGGCGGCTTGAATGCGACGCCCTGCGCCCGGACGGCGAACGCCGCCGGCTGGAGGTCGCGGCCAGCCCGGCGGTCTATGGCGGTGGGCCGGCGGTCCTGCTGGTGCTGAACGACATCACCGACCGCCGCCGGGTGGAAGGCGAACTGCTGCGCGCCCAGAAGATGGAGGCGGTCGGCCGCATGGCCGGCGGCATCGCCCACGAGTTCAACAACATGCTGACCGCCATCGGCGGCTTCGCCCGACTGGCGGAGCGCAATCCCGCCGATCCCGACCGCGTCCTGACCTGCGTGCAGGAGATCGCCAAGGCGTCCGAGCGGGCGGCGGCGTTGACCGGCCAGCTTCTCGACTTTTCCCACCGCCGGGTGACGGACGAGCGGGAGGTGGTGGCCATCGCGCCGCTGGTGCGCGACATGAAGGTCTTCCTGAAGCCGCTGCTGAGCGCCGGCATCGACGTGGCGATCCGGGCCGGGGACGAAAGCGCCCCTCTGGAGGCCTATGCGCTGGTCAATCCGGTCACGCTGAACCAGGCCCTGCTGAATCTTGCGCTGAACGGGCGGGACGCCATGCCGGACGGCGGCACCCTGACCATCGCCCTGACCGTGGAGACGCCCGATGACGCCTTCTTCACCCGCCACCGCGGGCTGAAGACCGGCCGCTATGTGGCGATCCGCGTGACCGATCAGGGCGGCGGCGTTCCGGCGGCGATCCGCGACCGCATCTGGGAGCCCTTCTTCACCACCAAGGAACCGGGGAAGGGAACCGGGCTCGGCCTGTGGATGGTCTACGGCACGGCCCAGCAGGCCGGCGGCGCCGTGGAACTCGAAGGGGAGGAGGGGCGCGGCGCCACCTTCGCCCTGTACCTGCCTGCGATCGATCCGCCCGCCGCCCCCGCCGGGCTCGACCCGCTGCATGTCGCGGAGGGGGAGGGGGCCGTCATCCTGCTGGTGGACGACGAGGACTCGGTGCGCCGCTACCTCCGCCTCGTGCTGGAGGAGGCCGGCTGCACGGTGGTCGAGGCGTCGGACGGACAGCAGGCGCTGGAGCGCTATGACGAGGCCGGCGGCCTGTTCGACGCGGTGGTCAGCGACGTGTCGATGCCGCGGATGAACGGGCTGGAGCTTGCCCGCGCCCTGGAGACACGCAACCGGCTTCTGCCCATCCTGTTCCTGACTGGCTATGCCTCGCGCGAGACGGCGGCAGGACTGATGGCCCAGGAAGGACGGCAGATCGTGATGAAGCCGGTGGCGCCGGAGCGGCTGCTCAATGCCCTGCGCGATCTTCTGGCAGTGTGAGGGCGCCGATGGAGCTCTCCCATCACGACGACGGCACCGACCCGGCCCTTTCCGCCGCGACGGAGGAGGCCGACGGCTCCGCTCCCGCCGTCTGCCGGGAGCCGGCGGATTTCTACGCGCCGGCCGGCCGGGATGGGGTCGGCCGCTTCTGCCGCCGCTTCCTCGACGAGAACGCGCTGACGGCGACGGAACTGCTGCACCACCCGCGCCACCAGATCTCCCTGTCCAACACGGCCACCTTCGTCGCCATCCTGACCCAGGCGGAGCGGGCGATGGAGAGGCCCGGCGGCCAGAAGGGCGCGCTGACCCCGCTGGTCAACGAGATCGCCCGGTTGACGCGGGAAAGGCTGAAGGAGAATCCGCCACCCGATTTCCTGCCCGGCGCCTATCCCGGTACAGCGGCGGAGCTTCTGTCCAACGGCGGCTTCCTCGGCCGCTTCCTGCTCGACGCCGCCATCACGCATCACATCGCCACCGGCCGCAGCTTTGCCGAGAAGGCCCTGTCCCTGTTGGCGTTGGCCGCGACCACCGAGCATCCCGACGCGCTGGTTCCGCTGGAACGGCTGTTGGGCGAGATCATGCTGAGCGATGCTGGCACCGCGTCCTGCGCGCGCGATGCACCCTTCGTCACGCTGATCGACCTGATCGTGACGCTGATCGCCGCCGACCGGCCGATGCCCGACGACGCGCCGCCGGTGTTCCGCCGGCTGGACGCGCTGATGAGGCGGGTGCCGATGCCGGCCCTGCGCGAGGCGCTGACCGCCGCCTTCCGCCGCGAGATGGCCAAGCCCGCCTGTTTCACCATCGCCAGCGCCGGCGACATGTTCGGGATCGAGGCGGTGCAGCGCGAGATCCTGGCGCTGAGCGACCTGTCCGCCCGCCTGCGCGACCGCGAGGGCAATTACGCCGGCGGCGCCCGGACCGAAGCGGCGCTGCAGCGGCGCACCGCGCTGCTGGTCAACGAGGACACGGTTCCCGAGATCACGCGCGGCCGCAATTTCATGCAGAAGCTGCGCATCCTGTTCGTTCTGCAGAAGATGCCGCTGTCGCCCACCGCGGCAAAGGCGGTCACCGATTACCTGAAGAGCTTCTTCGACAGCCGCGACTTCGCCGGCCGGCTGCTGGACTGCTGGAAGGACCGCAACGAGAAGCTGAAGGGGCTGGCGGAGGTCCAGCGCATGGTGCAGTCCAGCGCCTTCCCGGAGGAGGAGCGCGAGTATCTGGCCGGCCAGATCGACGACATCCAGAACGCCTTCCTGCGCACCCAGCGCGTGCTGGCGCCGCTGATCCAGGCGAAGGACGACCCGCCGGCGGATTCGGTGCTGGACATCGTCCGTCTGGCGGGGGAGGGGGCCTTCTGCAGCGGCAAGAGCCGGCTGGCGGCAGCCCGCGTCCTCTATCGCCACTGCCACCGGCCGCGCTTCGTCCGCCATGTGCTGCTGAACGCACCCGGTCCGAAGGAGCGGGCGGCCCGGGCCGGCTGGCTGCGCCAGTCGCTGGCGATGGTCGGCGTGCCCTTCATCGACCTCGCCGCCCAGCGGGTGCTGGTGGTCGATGACGAAGACGGGCCGCGTGCCTTCGTCACCTCCGTCCTTCGGGAACTGGGCATCGGGCAGGTCGACACCGCCGTCGACGGCCAGGACGCGCTGCAGCGCTTCCAGGCGGACGCGGCCGCCTACGACCTGATCGTCTGCGACTGGATGATGCCGCGGCTGAGCGGGCTGGATCTGCTGAAGCATGTGCGCGAGACGCGCAGCGACCTGCCCTTCCTGATGGTGACCGCGCTGGCGACGCTGGAGGCGGTGAAGAAGGCGCTGGCCCACCACGTCAGCGGCTATATCGCCAAGCCCTTCACGCCGGACCAGCTGGAGGAGAAGATCTTCCTGGTGCTGGCGCAGAAGGGGATCGGCGACGGGGCATGAGCGGGGGAGGAAAGGGGGGCCGGGCTGTTGTGGTGCGGAGACCCTATTGAAGGAGCCGTCCCATGGCAGACAAGACAGCGAACGAGGGCCACGCCCTGTCCAACGAGCCCGACCGCGACATCGCCGACCCGCTCGAAGCGGCGGAGGCCGTATCGGACACCGGAAAGCCGATCACCCCCGACACCGAATCGGCCAAGCACATCGACCGCCCGGCGGAGAAGGGCAAGGCTGGGAAGAAGACGTGAAGGGCATGGACGCTTGCGAAAGGCTCAATGCAGGTCCACGCCGGCCTGTTTGAAGGCACGGGCGAGGGCATCGACGATGGCCGGATCGACCTCGCCCGTTCCGTAATCGAGATTCATCACGGCGTACCACGGCACACCGGCCTTGTTCGCCAGCATCCGTGTCGACCAGCCAAGGCGCAGGCGTGCCTCTTGGCACTGCGTCCCGGTCATGATGCGTCGACTCCACACGTTAGCGTTCGCCTTCCATGTCCCGGTCCCAGTCGGACAGTGGCAGCCCGCTTTGGACCGATCGTCGGCGATAATAATGCTGTAAAAGTCCGAGCTTGTCATGTGTCGGTTTGTTGCAAAGCGGAACGCTCTGCTTTGCCGGATTGTCATGGAAGACAAGCGGCAGATGACCGGCAAGAGGCACATGAAGTTCGCGGGGTCATCGATTTGACCACGTGACTGTTGGGGGCTTTGCCGGAATTGCGGAGCGGAGACGCTGCGCTCCCGATAGTCCACAGGTCATATCCCCAATTGGTCGGGGGATTGGCAACGCGCGTTCCGCCGCCGAAGGTTGCGGTCAACCGAAGCTCTTGGCGAGCAGAACCAGATTGCGGTCGCCTTCGCGCCGGTAGCTGGCATGGTCCATCGTCTTCTTGACCAGGAACACGCCAAGGCCGCCGACGCGCCGGTCATCGACATCGCTGGTCAGATCGGGGGGCGGCGCGTCGGCGAAGGGATCGAAGGCGGCGGCGTCGTCCTCCACCTCCGCCCGCAGTTCCGCGCCGTTCGCCTCCATCCGCACCCGGATCTCGTGCGGGGCGGCATCGCGATAGCCGTAGGATACGGTGTTGGTGATCAGCTCGTCGAAGCAGAGATTGAACTTGAAGGCGAGGTCGGGCGGCAGTTGGTTGCGCTCGATGAACTCGTCCACAGCCTCGGCCAGCCGTCCCAGTTCGGACAGGTCGTTGCGCAGGACCATGTCCAGGCGGTTCGCCACGGCACCGTCAATCCGCTCATCCATGTGCCGATCCCCCTTATCCGTTGGCCCGGTTGCCTTTTCCCCGCATCAGGGGGAGCGTGTCATGCTGCCGCGCCGGCGACAGCCCAGCGGCGCAGCGCGGTCAGGGCGATCCGCTCGACCTCGCTCCAGCCAAGCCCGCTTGCCATTTCGGCCAGCGCCACCAGCCGGGTGCGGGCGCCGGTGTCGCCGACCGGCGCATTGCCGAGGTCGGCGGTCAGCCCGGCGACGAGCCCGTAGAGCAAGGTCGACAAGCTGTGCATCAGCGGCGCGCAATCCGGTGCGGTCAGGCGGGTGGCGAACAGGTAGAGCTGGCCGACGCCGCGCAGGCGGGCGCTGAAGCTATCGGGCGTGCCGGCGCCAGTCGCGACCTCGCCGCGCAGCTCCTCCACCGACAGGGTGGCGAAGCGGCCGGCGGCGGCGATGAACTCCGCCACTGCATCCTGCGGAAGTCCGCCGGTGGCCTGTCCGCCGGTTTCGAACAGGCGCTGGGCCATGACGATCAGCTCCTCGATGTTGGCGAGGATGATGGCGACGCCGAAGCGGGCCAGCCCGTCATTGCCGTCGGTGCAGGCGCGCAGGATCTGCGTCACCTTGCGGATGACCTGGACGGCGAACATCAGCATGGCGCTGCGGCTCTGCGCCAGTTCGGCCTCCGCCCCCAATTCCTCCAGCGCATGCTGCAGGATCTCCAGCCGCAGGAAGTCGAGCGACAGCATCTGGATGTCCGGGTTGTCGCCGTCCATCAGCACCCGGTTCAGCTCGCCGGAATAGAGGAAGAAGCGGCCGGACAGGTCGAAGGCGATGCGCGCCGCCGACATCTTTGCCCGGTCGGCGGCCGGCGTCCCGGCCAGCGCACGGTTCATCGCGGCGAACAGCCGGACCAGCGGCATCCAGTCGCGCCGCTGGCTCGCCGGGGCGGCGCGCGGTGCGGGGGTGGCAGCGACGATCAGCTCGGTCAGCGGCTCGATTCCGGCGTCGAGCAGAACCGATTGCCAGCGTTGCGCGTCGCCGCCGGTCCCCGCCTGCCACTCCGCCAGGATGTCGATCAGCCCGGTCAGCTTGCGGGCGTCGATCGGCTGGCCGGGGATGGCGCGCAGGGCGGTTTCCAGCGCCGCAGCCAGGGCGCCACGGTCGCGCGCCGGTGCCGCGGCGGCCGGAAGCTCCGCATTGAACATGGTCAGTTCGGCGGAGGGCATGGCAGTCCGCATCGTGCCGGCAACGGCCAGCGCGTGGCGCAGCGCCTGGGCGAACTCTGCGGCGCTGGCATAGCGGTCGGCCGGCGCCTTCGCCAGCGCCTTCAGGATCATGGTGTCGAAAGGCGGCGGCAGCTCCGGGTTGCCGTGGGAGGGCGGTGGCGGCTCGACGAACAGGATCTGCTGCATCACCGTGGCGACGGAGCCGGAGAAGGGCCGCCGCTGCGCCAGCAGGTAGTAGAGCACCACCCCGGCGGAGAACAGGTCGCTGCGCGCGTCGGCCTTCTCGCCGCGCAGCACCTCCGGCGCCATGTAGGCGGGGGTGCCCAGCAGGTCGCCGGCCTGGGTCAGGTCGGACGAGGAAATCTGTGCGATGCCGAAGTCGGCCAGCTTGGGCGTCAGGTCGGCTTCCACCACGATGTTGGCCGGCTTGATGTCGCGGTGGATGATGTTGCGGGCGTGCGCGAAGGCCAGCGCGTCCAGCACCGCCGCCATCAACTCGCCGCCCTGCTGCACCGACAGCGGCGTGTCGGCCTCCAGGTACTGTTTCAACTCCCTGCCCTGGATCAGCTCCATGGCGAGGTAGGGCGCGCCGCCATGGGCGGCGTCCAGCATGCCGTAGTCGTGCACCCGCACGATGTTGCGGTGGTCCAGCTTCAGCCCGATCTCCGCCTCCCGCCGGAAGCGGGCGAGCACGGCATTGCGTTCCGCCGCGGCCAGCAATTCGCCGCGCAGCAGCTTCAGCGCCACCGGCTGCCCGGTCCGCCCATCGGTCGCGCGGTAGACCACGCTCATGGCGCCCTGGCCCAGCACCCCTTCGACCCGGTAGGGGCCGATGGGACCGGGAAGCGCGCCGCCTACAGAGCCGTCGGGCATCGGAAACTCTCCAGCAGGTTCTTGCCGAAGGGGTTGTTCACGCTGTCGGCCCGCAGGGCGAAGACCGCCTTGCGGGTGCCCACCGTCACCGCGAAGGTGAAGCGGTCGGGCTGCGGCGTGGACTCCAGCTTGCCGTCGGCGAGGAAATGGAACAAGGCCCAGGGACCCTGGCGCGAGATGCCGGCCGGCTCACCCGGCAGCGGCGGGCCGAAGCCGAGGCGCACGCTGCTGGTGCCCTCCGCCCCCGGCCATTTCATCACCTGCGGGCGGGGCGGGCCGTGCTGGTAGATCAGCGTCTGGCCGTCGACGTCGAGCGCCACCTGGGTCGCCTTGGCGTCCAGCTCCACCGGCGTGATCTCGAACACCACTTTCGCGGTGGCGGCCCCGGCGGGGAACAGGCTGTCGCGGATGCGCGCGGCGCGCTCGAACTGGTCAAGCACCGCGGGCGGAATGCCGAGATCGACCTGATCGACCTTCTGCCAGGCCCAGGGGCTGACCGTCATGTCGACGAAGGGGCGCAGGTTGGTGTTGAAGAACTGGTCGATCATGCCGCCCGGCGCGAACAGCTTGGCGAAATCCGCCGCCGTCACATCGACCTGACTGTTCGGCACCATCGGGAACCGGTTGTCCAGCGCCGCCCGGCAGAAGGGCAGGACGGTGGATTGCCACGCCTTGTTGATCTGCGACCGCGCACCGCCGGCGCTGACGGTCGCCGCACTCTGCGCCACAGTGGCGACCATGCCGCCGACCGGGTCGGGCAGGTCGCGGGCGAGGTTGCGCAGCTGTGCGGCCACCGCCCCCTTGTCGGCACCGCCGGCCAGCCCGGCCAGCAACGCGCCGTTCTGGTCGGGCGCGTTGGCCGCGCGGGCGATCTGCTGGTAGAGCTCGCCCAGAAGCTTCAGCGATTCATCCAGCTTGGGCGGCGCCCCGCCCTCGCCCTGCACGAGATCGCGCAGAGCCTTGAAATGGTCGTTGATCGGTTGGCCCGGCGGCGGTCCTTCCGGCTGCAGCGAGACGCCGGCCAGCCGCGCCAGATAGGCGGCGTTGGTGCCGGTCGACTCCACCGCCTTCTCGCCGGCCTGCGCCTGCTGGGCAATCCCGGCCAGCGGACCGCCGGCAACCGGCCCCTTGCCGTCGGCTGGTTTGTCATTCGGGCCGGGCGCCAGCGTGGTCTCGCGCACCATGGCGGTCAGCCACAGCTTCAGCGGCGATTGCGGGCCGGACAGCGTGTTCAGCACGTCGGCGGCCTGATTCAGGCTGCGCAGCGGCACGATTACCACGTCGCCCAGCAGCTCGTCCCACTGGCGGGCATAGCGGTCGAGATAGACGGCGAGGATGCCCTTCTCCAGCCGTTGCGCGCTGGCGACCGCCTGCGGGCCGCTGCTCGGCTGGCCCAGCACCCAGTTTTCGTCCACCAGCGCCTTGGCGACCTTGGGCAGCGCCGGCAGCACCGCCTTGTGGAAGCCGTCATAGCTGTAGAGGCCGGGCACCCCCTCCGACAACGGCTTGCCCGATGGGCGGATCAGCACCCGGCCGGCCAGCGGCCCGGCATGGTCGACCAGCCGCCAGTCGGCCAACGCCTGGATCTCCGGCCGGTCGCGCAGGATGGCGAAGCCGCGTTCGGCCAGCGGATAGCGCGTCAGGCTTTGCCGCGCCTCCTCCACCAATGCCTCATCCGGTTCGATGGACGAGAGCGGGGCCGCCAGCATGGCGTCGAGATGGACGCGCAGGTCGCTCCGCACGCCGTCATAGGCCGGGCCGGGCAGCGAGGCCATCCAGTCGAGCGCCATCCAGTCCGACACCAGCCCCTTGTCCAGCGGCCCCTTGCCGGCCAGCATCAGGTAGACCTTCAGCGCCTGGAACAGGTACTCCGGCCGGCCGCGCTCTCGGCGCAGCTGCTCCTCCACCCGCAGGAAGACGCGCGGCAGCAGGATCGTGCGCAGCGCGCGGTCATAGACGGTCTCGCTCTGCCGTCCCAGCCGGTCGCCCTGATAGAGGCCGCCGGTCATCTCCAGCGGCACCGGATCGGTCCAGCCGGCGGGGATGGCGCGCAGCGTGTTCAGCGGCGGCACGATGGTGATGAAATCGGTGTCGTCGACCTTGGCCAGCGACCGCGGCGCGGTGGCGAGCGGCGCCAGCTCGGCCTGCGCCTTGGCGGCGGCCGCATCGACCCCGGCGACCAGCGCGGCGTTGCCGGTGAAGCTGTTGGCCCAGAAGGCGGCGATCCCCAGCCCGGCCAGCAGCATCGCCACCATCGCCCCGCCGCGCAGCAGGCGCCACCGCCGCTCCAGCCCGGAATTGGTGCCGACCAGCCCGGCCTCGGCAAAGACCACCTCGCGCAGGGTGCGGGTCAGGAAGAAGCTGCGCCCGCCGCTGGCCGCCGGAAGGACCGGACGGTCGAGCCCGAAGGACCCCGCCACCATCTCCGACAAACGGTCGACCGGCGCGCCGTCCTGGGTGCCGCTGGTCAGGTAGACGCCGCGCAGCAGTGCCCGTTCCTCGTAGCGGTTGGGCTCGAAGATGACCATCAGCAGGTCGGCGATGGCCGGCTTCAGTGCCGCGATCTGCGCCGGGAACAGGGTGTCGAGCGAGCGGCGCTGGATGTCGGATTCGCCATGCACGCGGTCGAGCACCCGGCGGGCGATGCGCCCGGTCAGCGCGTCGAATTCCGTGCCGAAGCGGTAGACCGGCGCGTCGTCGCCGCTCTTGCCGTCATCCAGCGGGAAGGTGACGCCCCAGACCTGTTCGCGCTCCTCCCGGCTGAGGTCGTCGAAGAACTCGGCGAAACCGGCGATCAGGTCGGCCTTGGTCAGCAGCACATAGACCGGGACGCGCGACCCGACCTGTCCGCGCAGCTCCTTCAGCCGCAGCTTCAGCTGTTCGGCATGTCCCTTGCGCTCCGGCTCGCTCCACAGCGCGAGGTCGGCGAGGCTGACGGCCAGCAGGATGCCGTTGACCGGCTGGCGCGGGCGGTGGCGCTTCAGCAGGGTAATAAAGTTCTTCCACACCTTGCCGTCGATGGCCGGCTGGCTGTCCTGGGTGATGTAGCGGCCGGCGGTGTCGATCAGCACCGCCTCGTCGGTGAACCACCAGTCGCAGTTGCGGGTGCCGCCAACGTCGCGCAGTGCCGCCCGCCCCATTTCTGCCGCCAGCGGGAAGCGCAGGCCGGAATTGGCCAGCGCCGTGGTCTTGCCCGCCCCCGGCGCACCGATCAGCAGATACCAGGGAAGCTGGTAGAGATAGCGCTGCCCCCATTTGCCGCCGAAACGCGCCTTGCGCAGCTGGTCCAGCGCCTCGCGCAGGCGGCCGCGCAGCAGGTCGGTCTCCTGGCCGACGGCCTCCGAATCCGGATCGCCCTTGGCGGCCGGCGTCGCCTTGGCGAGCGCCTGCACCATGCGGTCGTTGGCGCTGCGGTGGCGGTAGAGCGACCATTGCATCGCCAGCGCCCAGACCAGCAGGATGCCGAAGACCACCGCCAGCCGGACGGTCGCGTCCTCCAGCGGGAAGGCGCCCGACACGGCGACGAGTGGCCCCAGGAACCAGACGATGGCGCCCAGGCACAGCGCCGCGACCAGCGTCAGGAACCAGCGGGAGGTCAGGGCGGACAGGATCGATTTCAGCATCGGTCAGGGTGCCAGCACGATGTCGACGCGCCGGTTGGCCTGCCGGCCCTCCGCCGTCGTGTTGGGGGCGATGGGATCGGTGTCGCCGCGCCCTTCGGCGCTCAAACGGTTGGCGGCATCGCCTGCCAGGATCTCCGTCATCAGCTGTTGCACCCTGAAGGCCCGCGCCTCCGACAATTCCTGGTTGGAGGGATAGCGCAGCGAGCGGATGGCGACATTGTCGGTGTTGCCGATCACGGAGATGCGGCCCGGCTCCTTGCGCAGCGCCTCGGCGACATGCCTGAACACCTCGACATAGCGCGGATCGATCCGGTCGCTGCCCGAGGCGAAGACGTTCAGGCGGGTGCGGACCAGCACGCGCCCGTCGGTGCCGCCGCTGACCTCGACCAGACCTGCCTTGATGTCGGCGGCAAGCGCCAGGGCGACGCGGTCGGCGACGGACTGGCGGGGCGGCGGGGTGGGAAGGGTGACCGGCGGCGCAATGCGGGCGATCTGCACCGGCTGATCCGGGATCACCGCGGCCAGCCGGCGATAGGCAGCGTCGGACTGGTCGGCCAGGGCGAAGATGAACCAGGCGTAGAGGGCGGCCAGGAGCGCCGCGATCATCACGGCGGGCAGCCACAGCGGCACCGTTGCCGCCAGCGGCCGGAAGCCGTCGGCCTGTCCGCGCCAGTGGGGCGACAGGTCGCGCTCCGCCTCGCCGCGCTGCTTGCGGATGACGCGGTAGAGCCGGTCGCGCAGCTTCGCCAACTCGCTGTAGCCGCGCTGCGAGACCCGGAACTTGCCCTCGAAGCCCAACGACAGGCAGAGGTAGAACAGCTCCAGCTCCATCAGGTGGCGGTCCGGCACCTCCGCCATCTGGTCGAGCAGGTCGAAGAAGCGCTCGCCGCCCCAGGTCTCCTTCTGGATGGTGGAGACGAGGCTTTTGTGCGCCCACAGGCTCTGGTTTCCCCAGGAGGTCGCCAGCACCACGTCGTCCACCGTCGCGCACAGCGCGTAGCCGGCGTTGCGGATCTGGGTGGCGGACAGGCCGGCGCGGACGGTGGCCGCCTCGAACCGCTGCATCTCGGCGATGACGCGTTCGCGTAAGGATTCCACGTCGCGGTGCTGCGTCAGCTCGCGCACCCGCACCACCATCGCCAGGATGGGCGCCGCGGCGGTCACCAGAGGGTTGTCGCTGACCGCGGTCAGGGCCGTCAGCGCCGCATCGTCCAGCGGGCGGAAGCCGGGCGAGAGCGGGGCCGACATCGCGGGCGCGGGTGCCGGGGCTTGCGGGGCTGCCGGCTTCGGCGTGTTGAAGGCGGCGGGCGAGAAGGCGGAGGGGGCGGAGAAGGGTTGCGCGCTCTGGCCGAAGGCCGGCGGCACCAGCCCGGCCGACCCGCCGGAGAAGGGCGGCGGAGAGGCGGGCGCCGCAGTGGGAGCGGCAGGGGGTGCGGCCGGGCGCTGGAACGCCATCGGCTGCATCACCGTGGCATCGATGTCGTCCGGCTCCTCGAACGGGTTCTTGTCGGGCGGCGGCCGGACGGTCATGACGCCCCCTTCAGGATCAGGTTGTGCGTTGCAGCGGGCGGCTGGTCGGCGGCGGGCTTCGGCGCGGCGTCCGGTTTCTCCGTGGCCGGCTTTTCGGCATCCTGCTTGGAGGCCCCGGTCTTCGCACCCTCCGTCTTGGCGTCCGCAGGCTTGTCCGCCGGGGCGTCGGTGCTGGCGTTACTGCCGTCGCCGGGGACGAGCGTGACGGTGCTGGCCGTGGCGGTCAGGACGAAGCTGTTGGCCTTGTTCGGCTGGATCGGCTGCATGGCGCGCCAGCCCGCTTCCTCATAGGCGCGGAAGGCGGCGGCGACGGCCAGCGTCTTGACGTCCGGCTTGGGCTGGACGGTCAGGGTCTGGCGGCTGTCGGGCGGCACAGCCAGTTCCTGGCGGTCGAGCAGGGTGGGGCCGAGCGTCGCCTTGTCCTGGTCGATGACCTGGAAGAAATCGGCGTTGGCGAAGGCGTCGCTGGGGCCGAGCTGATAGAGCCGCAGCATCACCGGCGACGGCCGGCCGTTGGGGTCGGGGTTCAACGCCTTGGCCCCGATTACCGTCAGCTGAATCGTGGTCGGCGGCGGGGGCGGCGGCGGGGAGGAGCAGGCGGCAAGCGCCGGCATTGCGGCCAGGACGGCAGCGGACCAAATCGTCTTCCGGATCCGCATCCAGCCGGCAATCCTCAGCATCACCACACCTTTCCCCTTATACGGACGGGTATAGCAGGGCGCGATTGGATGGTCATCCTTATCCAAAGGCGCCCTCGTGACAATTCCTCGACCGCCGGCTGGGGAGGTTGAACGCCGCGCGCCGGGGGGACAGACTCGGGCGCAGGGGCTGCTCCGCAACCGTGCGGCGAATGGAATAAAATCCGTTCGCGCGCTGTTCGTGGGGCGAGAGCTCGGGGGACAATTGTCGAAGGTGCCAGCGCCATGTCCAAGCTTGCCATGCCCACGCTCTGGACCCGGATGAAAGCCGAACTGGGCGACAGCGACGCGCAATACCAACTCGCCGAAGCGTTGCGGGCGACCGACGTCGCCGCCTCGGTGCCGTGGTATCGGCGCGCGGCGCGCCAGGGCCATGCCGCCGCCCAGACCATGCTGGCCTTCCTGCTCGCCAACGGCATCGGCGTGCCGCCCGACCCGCGCCGGGCGGTCTCCTGGTATCGCCGCGCAGCCGCCAAGGGCGATGTCGGGGCGCAGAACAACCTCGGCTACATGCACGAGCACGGCGCCGGCGTGCCGTGCAACCCGGCCAAGGCGGCGCTGTGGTACCGGCTGGCCGCCTTGCAGCAGTCGGCCGCCGCCCAGGTCAACCTCGCCCTGCTTCTGCTCGACGGCCGCGGGGTGGACCGGGACGAGGCGGAGGCGGTGCACTGGCTGCGCGCCGCCGCCGGGCAGGGGCACCCCGCCGCCCAGTACCGCCTTGCCCTGTGCCTGCGCGAGGGCGTCGGCATCGGGCGCGATCCGGCCGAAGCCGCCCTGTGGATGCAGGCCGCCGCCGCGGCCGGCGACCGCGATGCGCTGGCGGCGCTCGCCGACCTGCGCGCGGACGCCGTTCCCGCCGCCGATGACGGTGAGGGCTGGGAGGAGGAGGCGATCGGCTGGCAGCATCAGGCGGAACGGCGTCCCATGCAGGGTGCCCATGCCGGAGCGATGCCGCCGGGCTGACGCCCGGCGTAGGCGAGACGCCTCATCCGATCATGCCCAGCTTGCGCCACACCGGCAGGCTGTTCGCCATGCACCAGCCCATGCTGTCGGCGATGGCCTTGCGGCTGGCATCGTCGGCGTTTTCCGGCGCGTCCAGCCGGCGCATGGCGTGGGCGACCAGCGCGTCCAGCGTCTCCGGCACGCCTTCGCTGAGCCCGTCATAGAGCAGAGCCTCCATCGTGCTGACATGCAGGCCGGCGCCGCCGACCGACGCGGCCAGCGCGGTGCTCTTGCGCCCCTCGCTGGTGGCGAGTTCGTTGGCGGCGGCGCGGTTGTGGGCCAGCACGCCGGGCAGCGGCGTCACCGTCTCCGGCGGATTCAGCACCGGGATGGCCTGGCTGGAGCCGGTCAGCATGCCGGCGATCTCCACTGCCGACAGGTTGCCGCCGGCCCGCCGGACCTCAGGCAGTTCCAGGAGGTCGCCGATGCGACGCGGCCCCTCGGCCAGCGCATCGAAGATCGGCTCGTAATGCTTGGCCTCCAGCGTCGCCTCGCCCAGCGGCACCTGGATTGTGGTGCGGGCGTCGGCGCGCGGGATGATCATCGCCATCGCCATGTCCTTCAGCATCGCGTCGCGCTTTGCCACGCTGATGCGCCGGGCGCCGCGGACGAAGACGTCGCGGCGGAAGGGACGGCCGACGCAGTAATCCTTGAAGGTCTCGCGCAGGCTGGGCACGCCGATGCTGTCCAGAGCGGCGCGCTGGTCGGGCGTCAGCGACAGGTCCGGGTAATTCTCGAACAGGGTGGCGGAGCCGGCATAGGTCAGCTTCGCTTCGCCCAGTTCGCGCGCGACATCGACATGGTAGAGCGGCTGCCAGCTGCCGTTCAGATATTCGTGGGCCAGATAGACCGACTGCTCGGCGTTGTTCTTGGCCTTGGTCTCGCCGCGCAGCTTGCCGAACATCGCCTCGTCGCCCAGGATCTTGGCGCCGGCCTTGTAGAGCTGTTCGGCGAAGTCGAGACCGGCCTTCACCTGCACGTCGCTGCGCTGGTGGACCAGCCCGGAATATTCGTACAGCAGCCGCTGCAGCGGCATCATCGGCGCCCAGCCGGGCATGGCGTTGTAGCTGACATAGACCAGCCCGCCCGGCTTCAGCTTCTTCGCCAGGAAGCGCGCGATGGCGCCGCGGTTCATCGGGCTGACCCAGCTGTAGACGCCGTGCAGCGTGACGAAGTCGAACTCCGGCAGGTCCGGCCCCACGCCATCGGCCATTTCGGCGAAGCTTGCCTCATGGAAGGCGATGTTGGTCAGGCCGGCCGCCTCGGCGGCGTCGCGGGCGCGGGCGATGTGGGCGGGGTGGAAGTCCACCGCATGGAAACGCCCCTGCGGGTTGGCCGCCGCGAACAGCGCCACCGTCGTGCCATGGCCGCAGCCGAGTTCGCAATAGTCGAACCCGTTGGCCGTGGAGGGCGGGGCGATGCCGTTGATCAGGCAGCTCAGCGTCAGATGCGCCGGCCCCTGTTCACGGTAGAAGCCCGGCAGATATTCGATGTCCGACACATAGCCGGCGCTCCAGTCGCTCATTGGGTCCTCGTCGTTCTACGGAGTGCGGTAGGTGCGTTGCCCCCTCCCCACCCCTCCCCCGCTTCGCGGGAGAGGGGGCAAGTTGTCCCTCTCCCGCGAAGCGGGGGAGGGAGGGACCCACGCGCAAGCGTGGGAGGGAGGGGGCCTCTCGCCCGCACGCCTCACAAATCCTGCATCGGAAAAACCGCGTCCTTGCGTTCGACCGGGCTCGGCGCGTGCAGCACCCAGCCGTTCCAGCCCAGCCGCGAGCCGTCGGCATCGTCCCCGCCGGTGCCCAGCCGGGCGGCCGGTACTTCGGCGGCCAGCAGGCTCACCTGAAGCTCGAAATCCAACTCCGGCCCGACATACATGCGGACCAGATCCTGCAGTTTCCGGAACTCGCGGCCTTCCGGCATGAAGTCGCGGAACTGGTCGTGGTTCAGCGGGCCGATGCGCAGGCGGAACTTGCCCTGGACATCCCAGGCGCGGTCGCCGGCCAGCGCGTCGATCCCCAGCCGGCAATGCTGGCCCTCGGGGTCCGACAGGCTGGGCAGGCGCGTCTGCCCGTCCGGCGCGATGGGCAGCCAGCCGCCGACGAAGCTCTCCACCGTCACCGGCCGGCCGAGGAAATCCGACAGCATCTCCTGCAGGTCGTTGGCCGAGCGCGTGCCGCGCGACATCAGGCCGGAATAATGCAGAAGGGTCTCGTCCTCCACCACCAGACGCTTGGTCAGCGACGGCTGGCCGATGCCGACGAAGCTGGACAGGGTGGTGCTGACCGGATCGGGCTCCCGCGATCCCTGGCCGCGCTCGAAGGACACCGGCAGCCGGTATTTCGCCCAGGCGCGGTAGAACAGCGAGAAGCTGCGGTGGTGGAAGACGTCGAAGAAATCGCGCAGCGCCCGGTTCCGCTCGCGCAAAGACCGGATCATCAACTCGGTATAGTGCTGCGGCAGGACGCCCAGCGGCCCGACCAGTCCCAGGAAGGCGCCGACCAGCGTCGGCGGGCGGCCGTCCACCCCCGGCTCCGCCCCGGCCACCTGGTTGCCGGGGAAGGTCAGCGAGGTCTCGGCACGCAGGCGCACCACCTCCTCGCGCGGGTCATGGTCATGGCCCACGGCATGGCGGCGGGTGTTGCGCGGGTCGCGCGCGTCACGCCGGGCCTGCCATTCCAGCACCCGCACCGCCTGGAAGAAGTCGAAGCGGTGGGGGGCGCGGAACAGCCGGTCGATTACAGAAGCGGGCGGTTGCCGGCGCGGGCGGGCCATGTGCGGAGCACTCCGGTGCGGCCCTTGACCGTAGCGGTCAGCCGCGTGAAGGAATTGATCGAGCAGTACAGCCCCAGGAAATGGTCGAGGATCATCGCCAGCAGGAACATGCCGCTGCCGCTGAAGCGCTGCGGGTCGAACTCGATGCCGACATCGATGCCGCGGCACATGGCGTCGCCCCAGGCGACATCGCCCGGCCGGGACGGCGCCCGCGCGGTGCCGCGCTTGGTCGTCACCTTGACGATGCCGTCGGCAATGCCGCGGGTCTCGGCCGAATCGCGGAAGTCGTAGAGGCGCAGGATCTCGCGCAGCGCCTCCGTCCCCTCCGCCCCGCCGGAGATCGACAAATGGTTCAGCAGCAGGTGGGAGACGAGGCGCCAGCGATGGCCCTTGCGTTCGGCGATGCGCAGGGTCGGCGTCGGCGGCGTCAGGCAGGACAGGCCGGCGACCGCCGCCATCCCCTCCGTCAGCTTCAGTTGCGGGTGGCCGCCGCCATAGGGCAGTTGCCCCGGCAGGTCGCGGTTGAGGCAGGTCGTCTCCACCGACAGGACGGACTCCGCCGGGCTCGACGGGTCGAAGTCGATGTCGACCAGCGCCAGATGCACCTCGGTGCCGGGATCGCGCCCGCCGGCCGGGCGGCGGCTGGCGGTGTAGTAGGTGCGGCTGACCGCTTCGACGCCGCCGTGGCGCAGGCCGTAGAAGGGCAGGAAGCGCCGCTGCTTGCCGTCGGGATCGGTGGCCAGCACGCTGTCGACCGAATAGACCTCCAGCGCGCCGGGGCGGCGGGCATCGGGAACCACGCGGTGTTCGTGCTGGGTCTGGGTCAGCGCGACCGGCTCCGCCCGCTGGCGGAACAGGTTGACCACCGGGGTGCAGCCCAGCGCGAAATTGTCCTTCGACACCGCGCGCTCCAGGTCGCCGTCGGTGCTGTTCAGATAGATGAAGATCTCCAGCGTGTTGCCGGCGCGGCGCAGCACCTTCGGCGAGACGTGAAGGTCGAAGAACAGGAACTTCTCCGGAAAGGCGAAATACTCGGTCAGCAGCCGATAGCCGCGGTGGGAGCGGGCGGGGTAGGGAAGCATGCCCTCCTCGTCGCCGAAGCCGACCGGGCGGATGGCGTCGGGGCCGAGGATCACCGCGTTCGGATCCTGCGGGCCGTCGGCCAGCGCCACCGAGACGGCGTTGTTGAAGAGCAGCTCGTGCAGGGCATAGACCTGCTGCGGTTGGCCGCGCAGGAAGAAGCGCAGGGTGTCCGGCGCCAGCTCCGTGAAGGTCATCTCCGGTACGCGGCAGCGCAGGGTCAGGCGCAGCGAGGCCACCGCGTCGCCCGCGCGCGGGTTGGGCGGCGCCACCAGCGGTCGGCCGGCGAGAACCGCCTGGTCCAGCTCGATCGGCCACAGGGTCGCGGGATAGACGGTGCGGAAGCGGCAGGTCTCCCCGCGCAGCGCCTCCGTCTCCAGCTCCGTCCCCTTCGGCACGGTGTGCGAGCCGGTGAGGTCCGCGCTGCTCTTCATCTGCACCACCGCCATCGACGGGATCGGCGCCAGATAATGCGGGTAGAGCACGTCGAGCAGCGTGTCGACCAGCTCCGGATACTCGTCGTCCAGCTTGCGGCTGATGCGGGCATTCAGGAAGGCGACGCCCTCCAGCAGCCGGGCGACATGCGGATCCTCCACCGCGTCGGCGCTGAGCCGCAGTCGGCCGGCGATCTTCGGATGCGCCTCCGAGAACTCCGCCGCCATGCGGCGCAGATAGGTCAGCTCGCGGTTGTAATATGGGAGGAGTTCGTCAGCCACGGGCCTTGCTCGTCACGGTGACCATGTTGGAGGTGGGATCGACCACCGAATCGAAGACCATCGGTTCGGGCGCCGGGTCGGCATGGATCAGCGCCTCGATCCGGAAGCGCAGGGTGCGGTCGGCCGGGTCGCTGTTGTCGACCATGGTCACCGCCAGCTGGGCGAAGCGCGGCTCCCACCGCCGGATCGCCGCCTCGATCTGCGCCACCACCTCGCGCCGGCGGGATTCGGTGGCGACATTCTCCACCAGCAGGTCGTGGCAGCCATAGCCGAGGATCGAATCCGCCAGCTCCGTCAGGTCGTCCGGCCAGCCCAGCACCCGCCGCCGGGTGTTCAGCAGGTTCTCCAGGTCGCGCCGGATCGCCGCCCGCAGGTCCGCCACGGTGTGCGGCCGCGGCGCCACATGCTCCGGCGTATCGTCGAGCAGACGGTCCAGGACGGACAGGGTGATGGACTGGTTGCGATCCATGATGGCCTTCGCGTCGTCTCCCTCTCCCGCCCCGGGAGAGGGAAGGGGCCCATGCGGAGCATGGGAAGGGTGAGGGGTGATCCAAGGATCAGGAATCCATGTCTGGATTGCCCCTCACCCTCCCCACGCCTACGGCGCGGGTCCCCTCCCTCTCCCGGGGCGGGAGAGGGCGTTAACCTCACACCGCCCCCGAGAACTCCAGCGTGCCAAGCTGCAGCATCGGAATGCTCTCCTCGCCGACCAGGAAGCAGCGCTGGCCGATGCCCCGCACCGGTGTATCCTCCGACCAGTCCGTCGCCCGGCCCAGCTTCAGCGCATCCTCGGCATCGGCCGGGGCGCCGCCGTACAGCGTGGGCAGATAGACCTCGCCGTCCGGGCCGCCACGCACCACCATGTGCGCCGGGCGCCACAGCAGGTCGCGAGGGCGCTGGGGCGCGCGGAACTCGACCAGCTCCACCGTCTCGCTGGCGATCCAGAAATACTTGCCGGTGCTGGTGTAGACCTCGAAGAAGCCGCCGGTCAGGTCGTCCAGGTCGCGGAAATCGTCGAAAGGCGTGCCGTCATGGCTGCCGGACACCGGCGGGCGCATCTCCTCGGCCTGGGCCAGCTTCGCCACGGCGTCGGCGGTGTCGCCGGCGCGCAGGGCGACCAGCGCCTCCAGATGCAGGCGCAGATGGTCGGCCGGCTGGTCGATGAATTCCGGCACGCGGCCGTCGGCGAACAGCTGGCGCCGCGCCTGCTCGGCCCGCACCAGCTGGCGGAACAGCGCCATGGTGACGGCGACCTGCGGCTCCTGCGTGCCGATGGTGTCGAGCTGCAGGTCGGCGCGCTCCAGGTTGCCGGCGAAGCTCAGCAGCTCGGCCAGGAAGACGCGGCGGTCGAGATCGGTCGGCTTCTTCTTGATCTCGCCGTTCAGCGCGGTGATCGCCTCGTCGAGGCGGCCCGCCTGGAACAGCTGGGCTGCGGTTTCGCTCATGGTCTGTATCTCTCCCTGGATGGAGCGCCTGACTTGGGTTGACGGCCGGGTCAGGCCGCTCCGCCGGTTTGGGCCAGCTCGGTCACCAGCTTGAAGGTCGAGAAGACCTGATCCAGCTGGAAGTGCGGCCGAAGATGGATGACGCATTGATAATTGCCGGGCTTGCCCGGAATGGCGCGGACCTGGATGCTGCCCTCGCGCAAGGGATAGCGGGCCTTCTGGTCCAGGCTGGCGTCGTCGTTGCCCAGGCAATAGCCGTGCAGCCAGCTCTGCAGGTCGCGCTCGCATTCCTCCGGCGTGACGAAGGAGCCGACGCGGTCGCGTACCATCACCTTCAGGAAATGGGCGAAGCGTGCCACGCAGAACATGTATCGCAGCATCGCCGACAGCCGGGCGTTGGCCGTCGCCGTGGCGGTGGTGAGCTGGCCGACCCGCTGGACCGACTGGTTGCCGTAGAAGACCAGATAGGGCGTGTCCTTGCAGCGGCTGACCGGAATGAAGCCGAGATCGTCGAGATCGCGCTCCAACTGGTCGGAGATCGAGACCTCTATCGAGAATTTCTGCGCGACCTTCACGCTGTCGGTGGCGAAATCCGGCACCACCAGCTCGGTCACCAGCCCGCCGCCCACCACGTTGCGCTGGGCGCCGCGGATGTCGGCGAACCAGCCATGCTGCAGGAAGGAGCGGATCAGCACGGTGCCGAAGGCATAGACGGCATTGCCCCAGCAATGGTCCTCCAGCCGCATGCCTCCCTCTCCGCCCACCGATTCCTCGCGGAAGCGGAAGCCGTGACGGGCCTGCGGATCGTCGCCATAGGGTTCGCGCATCAGCACGCGCGGCAGGGCCACGCCGACGAACCGCGAATCCTCGGTCTCCTGGAAGCGTTGCCAGCGCTGGTACTCCGCTTGCCGCAGCACCGATTTGAGATCCAGCGGCAGGCCGAGCTCGTGGAAGGTCTCCAGCCCGAACAGCTCGGGCGCCGCGCCGACGATGGCCGGCGCGAAGGCGGCGGCGGCGACCTGCGCCAGCCCCTTGAGGCCGGAGACGTCGTCGGTCGGCCGCTCCCTGGTCGGGCGGTGCTGGACGGCATAATCGCACAGCAGCACGCCGAAGGGGCGACCGCCGGGCATGCCGAATTCGTCGCTGTAGACCTTGTTGAACAGCTGGCTCTGGTCGAACTCGATAGCGCGTTCCTGGTCGCGGCACAGTTCGGGCCAGGTCAGGTTGAGCAGGCGCAGCACCACCGTCTCGGCGTTCTGCGCCTGCTTCACCAGCGTGCGCACCCCGCGCCACGAGCCTTCCAGCGACTGGAAGCGCTTGTGGTGCAGGATGGCGTTGACCTGTTCGGACAGCAGCGCGTCGATGGCCGCGATGTCGCGGTCGAGCGCGGCGCGCAGCTTGTCCAGGCTGTCATGAACGGGCAGCGTGATGCCGAACCACAGCCGCAGCGCCTCCCCGGGGCCATTGGCCGCCAGGAAGGCGTCGAGCGGGCCGGCATCGTCGCGGCCGAGCGCCATGTCGACCGCCCGCAGACGCAACGGCCGTTCAAGGACCGTCGCCTCCGCGTCGTCGGCGTGGAATTCGGCAGCCTGGCCGGTCATGCGGTTATCAGCCGGCCTGCGGGATGCGGGCGACCATGCGCATGGAGGTGGTCAGTTCCTCCATCTGCAGCCACGGGCGCATCCAGGCGACGGCGTTGTAGGAGCCGGGCTTGCCCGGGATCTCCTTCACCTGCACCTTGGCTTCGGCCAGCGGGTACTTCGCCTTCATCTCCTGGCCCGCGGCTTCGTTGCCGTTGACGTAGTTCAGGATCCAGCGGTTCAGCCACGCCTCGCAGTCGCTCGCCTCCATGAAGGAGCCGATCTTGTCGCGCGCCATGATCTTCAAGTAGTGGGCGAAACGCGAGGTCGCCATGATGTAGGGCAGGCGGGCGGAGATCGCGGCGTTCGCGGTCGCCTCCGGCCGGTCGTACTTCTTGGGCTTCTGCGTGGTCTGGGCGCCGAAGAAGACGGCGTAGTCCTGGTTCTTGTAGTGGCAGAGCGGCAGGAAGCCCAGCTTCGACAGCTCGGCCTCGCGGCGGTCGGTGATGCCGATCTCGGTCGGGCACTTGGCGTCGCTGTCGCCGTCGTCCGAGGTGAAGGTGTGGAAGGGCAGGTTCTCCACCTTGCCGCCGCCCTCGGCGCCGCGGATGGCCGTGCACCAGCCATACTGCGAGAAGGCGTTGGTCAGGCGCTGGCCCATCGCGTAGGAGGCGTTCATCCAGCAGTAGTCGTTGTGGGCCATCGGCCGGGCGATACCGCCTTCGTACGGGGCTTCCTCGTACTCGAACTCCTCGATCGGCTTGGTGTTGGCGCCGTAAGGCATGCGGGCGAGCACGCGCGGCATGGTCAACGTGACGAAGCGGCTGTCGTCGCTCTCACGGAAGCTGCGCCACTTGGCGTATTCGACGCTGTCGAAGATCTTCTCCAGGTCGCGCGGCTTCGACAGCTCGGTCATGTCCTCGAAGCCGAACAGCTTCGGGCTGGCGGCCGAGATGAAGGGAGCGAAGGCGGCCGCCGCGACGTTGGAGACGCCAGTCAGCAGCTCCATGTCGTCGGGGTGGTTGGTGAACTCGTAGTCGCCGATCAGGGCGCCGTAGGGTTCGCCGCCGGCGATGCCGAACTCGTTCTCGTAGATCTTCTTGAACAGGTTGCTCTGGTCGAACTCGACCGCCTTCGAGATGTCCTTGTACAGGTCCTTCTTCGGGCAGTTCATGACGCGGATCTTGAGCGTGGAGCCCGTTTCCGAATTCATGACCAGATAGTTCAGGCCGCGCCACGAGCCTTCCAGCTTCTGGAACTTCTCGTGGTGCATGATGGCGTTGAGCTGCTTGCTGATCTTGGCGTCGATCGCGGCGATCGCCTTGTTGATCGTCTGGCCCAGGTTCTTGTTGAAGGTGACCGTGCCGGCCAGCGCTTCCTGGGTCAGGGTGCGCAGCAGCTCCTGCGCACGGTCCGGCTCGGTCTGCTTGGTGGCGGCGATGGCCTGGTCGAGAATCGAGAGGCCGGTACCTTCGGCAACGGCGCCGGTGGCGCCTGCGCCCTGGGTCTGAGCGTCGCTCATCGGATCAACCCTCCTTCTTCTCGGTGCCGAGCTCGCCGCTCAGCGCCTTCAGCTCGTCGGTGTTCTGCAGCACGCGCTCCAGCAGGCCCTCCAGCTCTTCCGAGCGGTCGGCCTTGCTCAGCAGGTCGCGCAGCTGGTTGCGGGTCTCCAGCAGCTTGCGCAGCGGCTCGACCTGCTGGACGACGCGGCCCGGCTCGAAATCCTCCATCGACTTGAAGGCGAGCTCGACAGCCATCTCGGTGCCGTCGTCGGCCAGGGTGTTTTCCACCTTCATCTTCAGGCCGGGCGTCATGCGGGCCATGACGTCGTTGAAGTTGTCGCGGTCGATCTGGATGAACTTGCGGTCCTTCAGGGGCTTCAGCGGCTCCGTCGGGTCGCCCGAGAAGTCGCCGAGCACGCCGACGACGAAGGGCAGCTCCTTGACGACGGTCGCACCCTCGGTCTCGACGTCGTAGGTGATGTGGACGCGGGGCTTGCGCACGCGATCCAGCTTCTGGTGGATACTCGCCATGTTATCGGACCTCCCTGCTCACGCCGTAGGATAGGCGGTGATCGTCAATACCCTGATTGCTCTGCCGGCGGCGGCGCCTTGGCGCCGGACGCGATGAAGAACTGCCGCCGCGTCTCCTCGTCCGTGATGAGCTCCTGCAGGAGTTCCTGCAAAGACATGCGGCCGCGGCGGACCACCTCCTCCAGCGTATAGGAGATGGGGGAATGGGGTTCCGTCTTGCGGAAGAAATCGGCGACCTGCAAGAGGACCTTGAAGGCTTCTTCGCGCGTTGTCACAGCCCCGCTTGCCTGCACCTTGGCGCCGGCAGCCGCGACCGCCCCGCCGCCGGTCGTCGCGGCCGGATCGGTGGACGCGGAGGCGGCCTCCGCCGCGGCGGGCTCGTCGCCGCCCAGCGTCGCCAGCCGGTCGCGCGCGGCGTAGTTCACCGCGTCGAGAGCCGCCGTCAGGACGTTGCGGATATTGCCGGCCGGCGGCGCATCGTAGCCGGCCTTGTCGTAGAGGATTTTGCCCAGCGCCTCGAACTCGTCGATGGCGCCCTGGATATCCTCCAGCAGCGTCTTGAATTCGGAGGCCGGCGTCTCGCGGACGCTCTGCTCGAACTGTTCCCAGGTCACGGCGCCGTTGTCGATGCGCGCCTGACGGCGCGCCTCGTCGGTGATCTTCGCCAGTTCGATGGCCTGCTCGTACTGCCAGAGCGAATAGGGAATGTCGCCCATGGTCAGCGGCACCTTGCGGACCGGCTGGATCAGCGTGCCGTCGGCCGATTCGCCGTTCAGGCCGGTCAGCGGGCCGACGCGGGTGGCGATGCCGTCCTCGTCCGGGGCCGGGTAGAGGTTGTCCCAGAACCGCTCCACCAGCCCGCGGGCCAGCGCGAAGCCGTCGCGCAGGCCGGCATAGCCCTCCGCCCGCAGCAGCGCCTCGATGAACCAGGCGGTGACTTCGAGGTCCTTGGCCTGGGTGCGCAGGATCCGCGGGCTGACTTCCAGAATGGTGCGCCATTCCGGCAGAAGGCCGCCGGCGTCGTCCTCCACATCCATGGATCGTTCGGCGGCGCGGGCGGCGCTGCGGGCATCCTTAACGGTGTAGTAGTCGGCCGAGGCATTCTCGCGAAGGTCGATTCCGCATTCGGAGTCTCCTTCGATCGGCTGCAAAAGCTCTTCGATGTCGAAAATCTGCGGTGTGGGCATGAAGGAAAGCACCCTTTCCACATTCGTATGAAGAAGGTCAGAGCCGCAGGGCGCGGAGCCCGCCGAATTGGGGTAAGCGTTCGTGCCGGGAAATTGATAGCGTTACTTCCGACGCTTCGACAAGGCTATTCGTCATTTCGAGGGCTGCCGAATAGAATATTGCAGTTGCGTAACAAATAAGCGCCGGGGCTACCCCTATGAGCTTGACGAAACGCAATTGCGGATGAATGCTGTTCGTCTGACGTCGGAACGAACCCTTCCCGGGATCCCATCTGCAATGACTCCTGACGCCATTCCAGCTGCAACCTCCGGCTTTGCTGCCGCTTCGGCGGAAAGTTCCGGAATTGTTTCTCCCGTCGTGATTGATAAACGCGATCCTGCCGGCCGTCTGCTCGCACGGGTCGGCATCGCCGACGGGATGCTGGAGGGGCCCTGCCTCTTCTTCGCGGAAGACGGGGAGACGGTGGTTGCGCGGACGCTGTTCCGTGCCGGCCGCCCGGTTCCGCCGCCGGCCGGGTACGATCCCGCGCCTTTCCTGCCCGGCGCCCCGGTGGCATCGGGCGAGTCGTTGTTCTGACCGGCCGGAGACACCGGATGCCGCCCGCCGCCCGCCTCGGCGACCTGATCAAGCAGGACACGCCGCACTGCCACGCACCGATCCACCCGCCGGCCCTGGTGCCGGCGCCGGCGCCGCATCCCGGCCTGCCGTTGGCAATCGTGCTGGGCAGCCCGACGGTGCTGATTGGGAAAATGCCGGCCGCGCGGCTGACCGACATTTCCGCCCCCTGCATGCTGCCGGGCTGCATTCCGGCCGGGCCGGGCATGATCTCCCAGGGGTCGGCGACGGTGCTGATCAACAGCCTGCCGGCGGCGCGCATCAACGACATGACCGCCCATGTCAGCTGCGTCGCGCCGATCCCCGCCCCGGTGGGCAAGGTGATGCCGCCCGGCTGTCCGACCGTCATCATCGGCGGCTGACCGCATGCGCCTTTCCCATTTCGAACGTCTGCGCCCGGTCTGCCCGCGCTGCCTCGCCACCCGCGGCGTGGCGGTGCCGCTGGCACTCGGCATCGTGGAGGCGGCGGACACCGGCGAGGTTCATTGGGGAACGCTGGTCTGCGGCGACGGGGCCTGCGCGATGGAATATCCCATCGTCGACGGCGCTCCGATCCTGGTGCCGGACCTGCGCGGCTGGATGGCGGCGAACGGGCATCTGCTGACCGCGCGCGCCGACATCCCGGCGGCGATGGAAGGGGTGCTCGGCGACGGGTTCGGGCCGGACAGCGCGTTCAACGCCACCCGGCAGCATCTGTCCAGCTATGGCTGGGATCATTACGGCGACCTCGATCCCGCCACGCCGGACGGGCAGGCCGGGTCGGTCGTCCGCTGCCTCGCCGCCGGGCTGGACCGGCTGGGTCCGCTGCCGGCGGGGCCGGTGCTGGATCTCGGCTGCGGCGCCGGGCGGACCAGTTTCGAGCTGGCGGCGCGCGGAGACGATCTGGTGCTCGGCCTCGATCTGCACTGGCCGCTGCTGACGCTGGCGCGGCGGGTGATGGCGCGGGGAGAGGCGGTCTTTCCGCTGCGCCGGTCGGGGATCGCCTATGACCGGCAGCGGATCGAGGCGCGGTTCGCCGCGGCGGAGCGGGTGGATTTCTGGATCGGCGACGCGCTGTTCCCGCCCTTCGCCCCGCAATCCTTCGCGCTGGTCGCGGCGATGAACGTCCTGGACTGCGTCGCCTCGCCGCCCGCCCTGCTGCGCGCCATCGACGGCATGGTGGCGGACGGCGGCGGCGCGCTGCTGGCGACGCCCTTCGACTGGTCGACACAGGCGACGCCGGTCGAGGCCTGGCTGGGCGGCCATTCGCAGCGCGGCGACGATGCCGGCCGCTGCGAGGCCGTGCTGGCGCGGCTGCTGACGCCGGGCGCTCACCCGCAATCGGTCGAGCGTCTGCATCCATTGGGAGAGCCGGTCGATGTTCCCTGGACGGTACGGATGCATGATCGCGCCTTCATGCAATATAGAACGCATTTGGTGATGTTACGGGCATGAATCGGGAATGAAACGAAGAAGTTTCAGTCTAATCGCGAAGCATAGCAGTGGATTTTTCAAAATGGCTTGGTCAGAGTCCGCGGCACAGCCACAGGACGAACCGGCCGGCCGGTTGAGTTGGCGCGGACGCCGCAGGCGCTCTGCCCGCATGGGTTGAAGTCACGCAAGTCACACGAAGGGGGTGGAGCCATGGTGGCGGTCGATCTGCAGAGCATGATTTCGCGGCTGAATCCTCTGTGCCGGCGGGCGTTGGAGGCTGCGGCCGGACAGACCCTGTCGCGCACGCATTACAATTGCGAGATCGAGCACTGGCTTCTCCAGCTGATCGGCGCCGCCGACGGCGACATCTCCGCCATTCTGCGCGTCTACGAGATCGATGCCGGCCGCCTGTCCGCCGACCTGACGCGGGTGCTGGACAAGCTGAAGACCGGCAACAGCCGGGCGCCGGCCCTGTCGCCCAATCTGGTGCAGCTGATGCGCGAGGCGTGGGTGCTGGCCTCGCTGCAATATGGCGAGGGGGCGGTGCGCTCCGGCCATCTGCTGGCGGCTCTGCTGTCCGACGAATCGCTGTCGGCCCAGGCGCGCGACATGTCCGGCCAGTTCGCGAAGATCACCGCGGACGTGCTGCGGCGTGACCTTCCCAAGATCGTCGCCGATACGGCGGAGGCGCGCACCAGCGCACCGGTCGCCGCGGCGGGCGGAGCAGCCGGCGGGGTCGCCGCGGGCGGCGCGCCGAAGGCCGGCGGGGCGACCCCCAACCTCGACCAGTACACCATCGACCTGACCGACCGCGCCAAGAACGGCAAGATCGATCCGGTGCTGGGCCGCGACGCCGAGATCCGCCAGATCATCGACGTGCTGACCCGCCGCCGCCAGAACAACCCGATCCTGACCGGCGAAGCCGGTGTCGGCAAGACGGCGGTGGTCGAAGGCTTCGCGCTGCGCATCGCCGCCGGCGACGTGCCGCCGGACCTGCGCAACGTCCGCCTGCTGTCGCTCGACCTCGGCCTGCTGCAGGCCGGCGCCGGCATGAAGGGCGAGTTCGAGAACCGGCTGAAGGGCGTGATCGACGAGGTGAAGGGCTCCAGCCAGCCCATCGTCATGTTCATCGACGAGGCGCACACCCTGATCGGCGCTGGCGGGCAGGCCGGCCAGAACGACGCCGCCAACCTGCTGAAGCCGGCGCTGGCGCGCGGCGAGATGCGCACCGTCGCCGCCACCACCTGGGCCGAATACAAGAAGTATTTCGAGAAGGACCCGGCGCTGACCCGCCGCTTCCAGGTGGTGAAGGTGGAGGAGCCGGCGGAGCCGGTCGCCGTCGACATGATGCGCGGCCTGACCGCCACGCTGGAGAAGCACCACAAGGTCCGCATCGTGACGGAGGGGTTGATCGAATCGGTCCGCCTGTCCAGCCGCTACATCCCGGCGCGCCAGCTTCCCGACAAGGCGGTCAGCCTGCTGGACACCGCCTGCGCCCGCGTGGCGATGAGCCAGACCGCGACGCCGCCGGCCATCGAGGATCGCCGCCGCACCATCCAGCTGACCGAGACCGAGGTCGCGATCCTGGAGCGCGAGGAGGCCATCGGCATCGACCATGCCGAACTGCTCGCCGCGCTGAAGGACAAGATCGCCGCCACCCAGGCCGACCTTGAGGCGCTGGAGGCGCGCTGGACCAAGGAACTGGAGCTGGTCAAGGCGATCAACGAGACGCGCGACCAGCTGGTCGCCGCGCATGAGCAGTCCAAGGCCCCGGCTGCGGAGGGGGCTCCTGCCGCCGAGCCGCTCGACGCGGATGCGCTGAACGCCAAGCTGTCGGCGCTGACCGCCGAGCTGACCGCTCTGCAGGGCGAGGATCCGCTGGTCAAGGTCGCGGTGGACGGGCAGGCGGTGGCCGAAGTGGTCGCCAACTGGACCGGCGTTCCGGTCGGCCGCATGGTCTCCAACGAGATCAAGACCATCCTGTCGCTCGCCGACCGCATGAAGGAGCGGATCATCGGCCAGGACCACGCGCTGGACGCCATCGCCCAGGCGATGTGGACCAGCCGGGCCAAGCTGACCGACCCGCGCAAGCCGATCGGCGTCTTCCTGATGGTCGGCACGTCGGGCGTCGGCAAGACCGAGACGGCGCTGACGCTCGCCGACCTGATCTATGGCGGTGAGCAGAACGTCACCACCATCAACATGACCGAGTACAAGGAGGAGCATAAGGTCTCCCTGCTGCTCGGATCTCCTCCCGGCTATGTCGGCTTCGGCGAGGGCGGCGTCCTGACCGAGGCGGTGCGCCGCCGGCCCTACAGCGTCGTCCTGCTGGACGAGCTGGAGAAGGCCCATCCCGGCGTGCAGGACATCTTCTTCCAGGTGTTCGACAAGGGCACGATCAAGGACGGCGAAGGCCGTGACATCGACTTCAAGAACACCGTCATCATCATGACGTCGAATGCCGGCACGGACCTGATCCACAAGCTGTGCGCCGACCCGGAGACGGCGCCCGACGCCGATGGCCTGCTGGAGGCCCTGCATCCCGAACTGCAGAAGAGCTTCAAGCCGGCCTTCCTCGGCCGCTGCACGGTCATCCCCTACTTCCAGTTGTCGGACGAGAATCTGGCGAAGATCGTTGTCCTGCAGTTGAACCGCATCGCCAAGCGGGTGGTGCAGAACTACAAGGCCGCCTTCTCCTACTCCGACGATCTGGTCCAGAGCATCGTCAACCGGTGCCAGGAGGTGTCGAGCGGCGCCCGCAACATCGAGACGATCCTGAGCCGCACGCTTCTGCCGGAGATCTCGTCCCGCATCCTCGCCCGCATGGGCGACGGCGAGCCGATCACCCGCATCCACGTCTCGGTCGATGGCGAAGACCGCTTCGTCTACGACATCGCCTGAGGCCCCAGGGAGCGGGAGGACCGGGGCGGGGGCGCAGAAGCCAGACGGGTCGTGATGCCCGTCACAGCACCCGCCTCAATTCTTTCGTAACCATACAGCACAGATCAAGCTTCCCCCGTTAAGACCGACTTCCAGAGAGCGAGGAGACAACCATGGCGATCTATGTTAAGTACGACGGCATCGACGGCGAGGCCACGCACGAGACCCACAAGAAGTGGCTGGACGTCAGTTCGCTGCAGTGGGGCGTCGGCCGTGCCATCAGCACCCCGTCGGGTTCGACCGCCAACCGCGAAGCGTCGGAGCCGTCGGTGTCGGAAGTGACCATCACCAAGCAGATGGACAGCTCCTCGCCGAAGTTCTTCGTCGAATCCTGCACCGGCGCCATCGGCAAGAAGGTGCAGATCCATCTCGTCACCACCGGCAGCCCGGGCAACACCTATGCCGAGTACACCCTGACCAACGCCCTGGTCTCGGCCTACTCGATGTCGTCGGGCGGTGACCGTCCGTCGGAATCGATCTCCATCAGCTTCACCAAGATGGAGTACAAGTTCATTCCGTACGACGACAAGAACAAGGCCGGCACGCCGATCTCGGTCTCCTACGACCTGTCGACGACCAAGAGCGCCTAAGTTCGGCTCCACTTGCCCCCACCCTAACCCTCCCCCGCTGGGCGGGGGAGGGGATCTCTCCCTCCCCTGCGAAGCGGGGGAGGGTAGGGGTGGGGGCAAAGCCTCTCCAGATCATTATCTTCCCAACACATAGGACCAAGCCCGCATGTCGGATGCGCCCACCATCTCGCAGACCGGCCGGCTTCTGTCGCTGACCTCGCCGCTCGGCGCGGACGTGCTGATCCCGGTTGCCGTCGAGGGAGAGGAAGGGCTGTCGCGCCTGTTCCGCTACACCATCACCATGATCTCGCCGCGGATGACCGTCGCGCCGGCCGACATCCTTGGAAAGTCGCTGACGCTGTCCGTCGCGCGCCAGGGTGGCAGCCCCCGCATTATCAACGGCATCGTGAAGAGTTTTTCCGCCGGGCCGCTGGCTCTGCGCGGCTACCGCCGCTATACGGCGGAGATCGTGCCGTCCCTGTGGCTGGCGACCCTGCGCTCCGACTGCCAGGTGTTCCAGGACAAGAGCGTCGTGCAGATCGTCGACACCATGCTGTCCGACTGCGGCGTGACCGAGGTGAAGAAGCAGGGGCTGTCCGGCACCCACAACGCCCGCCCTGTCTGTGTGCAGTACCGCGAAACCCATTTCGACTTCATCGCCCGCCTGCTGCAGGACGAGGGCATCTATTTCTATTTCCAGCACGAGGCCGGCAAGCACACGCTGGTGCTGAGCGACAGCGCGTCGGGCTACACCGACTGCCTGGACAAGAACGTCATCCACGCCGCCGCGTCGCAGGGCAACACGCTCGTCATCGACGGCTGGTCGCATTCCCAGTCCTACGTGTCCGGCAAATGGACGCTGCAGGACTATAATTTCGAGACGCCCAGCACCGACCTCGCCGCCAGCACCACCACGGTCCTCGGTGTTTCCGCCTTCAAGTCGCACGAGATGTTCGACTATCCCGGCGGCCATATGGTGAAGGCCGACGGCACCACCCTGTCCCGCCTGCGCATGGAGGAGACGGAGACCGGCTATGAGCGGGTGGAGGGTACGGCGACCTACCGCGGCCTGTCCGCCGGCGGCAAGATCTCCATGGCTGGCCATGCGGTGACGGCGGAGGTCGGCAAGGGCTATGTCATCACCGATCTGGCACTGAGCGCCCAGGACGAGACCCATCTCGGCAATGGTGGCATGCCCCCGCAATTCTCCTGCCGCTTCGCCGCGATCCCGGAGGCCACGGTGTTCCGTCCGCCGCCGGTGCCGCGCCCTCGCACCCATGGTCCCGACACCGCGACCGTCGTCGGTCCCAGCGGCGAGGAGATCTATTGCGACAAGTACGGCCGCGTCCGGGTGCAGTTCCATTGGGACCGCAAGGGCACCGACGACGAGAAGAGCTTTGTCTGGCTGCGCGTGGCCCAGACCATGGCCGGCAAGAACTGGGGCACCATCTTCACCCCGCGCGTCGGCATGGAGGTGCTGGTCGACTATATCGGCGGCGACCCCGACCGGCCGCTGATCGTCGGCTGCGTCTACAACGCCGAGAACATGCCGCCCTACACGCTGCCCGACAACAAGACGCAGAGCGGCATCAAGACCCGTTCCAGCAAGGGCGGCGACACCGCGACCTTCAACGAACTGCGCTTCGAGGACAAGAAGGACGCGGAAGAGATCTATTTCCACGCCCAGAAGGACTTCAAGCGGGTGGTGGAGAACGACGACACGCTGCAGGTCGACCACGACCAGACCATCACCATCAAGAACGACCGCACCGAAACGGTGTCGGAAGGCAACGAAACGGTCACCATCGCCAAGGGCAACCGCAGCGTCACTGTGTCGGAAGGCAACGACACCCATGACGTGACGAAGGGCAACCGGACCCTGACCGTCGGCGAAGGCAACCGCACCGTCACCGTCAGCAAGGGCAACGATACCCACACGGTCAGCCAGGGCAACCGGACGGTGGACGTCGGGCAGGGCAACGACAGCCTCACCGTCGGCCAGGGCAACATGGCGATCGACGTGAAGCAGGGCGACTACGCGCTGAAGCTCGGGCTGGGCGACGTGTCGGTGAAGGCCAGCACCGGCAAGATCACCATGGAGGCGACGACCTCCATCGAGCTGAAGGTCGGCGGCAACAGCGTCAAGATCGACCAGACCGGCATCACCGTCAAAGGCCTGATGGTCAAGGTCACCGGCGACAGCCAGGTGCAGATCAAGGGTGCGATGACCCAGGTGAACGGTGATGCGATGGTCCAGGTCAAGGGCGGCGTAGTAACCATCAATTGACGAACGCCGTCCACAGTGGGGCGGTCATCACAGCGGGGTTGGGACGGTGGACATCGGGCTTTTGCCGAAGTTGCGCTTCGCCCGCGCGGCCGAAGCGGTCGCGGGGCTGGACCTGTCGCCGGAGGCGAAGGCGCTGTTCGCGCCGAACGCTCCGACGGCGGTTTTCCTGAAGGCGCTGATCGACGGCGAATTGTATGCGGACGCCATCCGGCTGCTGGCCATTGCCCTGCCGCGGCGCGAGGCCGTGTGGTGGGGCTGCCTGTCCGCCCGCGGCGCGCTGCAGGCCGAGCCGGCGCCGGCCGACGTCGCGGCGCTGGAGGCGGCGGAGGCCTGGGTCTACCGCCCGACGGAGGAGAACCGCCGCGCCTGCTTCGCCCCGGCCGAGGCGATGAATTTCGAGACCGCTTGCGCCTATGCCGCCATGGCCGCCTTCTGGTCCGGCGGCAGCCTCGCCCCGCCCGACGCGGCGGTGGTGGTGCCGCCGGGCGACGGGCTGACCGGGACGGCCGCCGCCGCCGCCGTGCTGCTCGCCACCGCGGCGGTGCCCAAGGAGATCAAGGCACGCCACAGGGCGGCGCTGGCCCAGGCGCTGGACATCGCCAACGGCGGCAGCGGCAAGGTGGGGGCGGCGTGATCCGATGAAGCTGCGCCTGACCCTGATCCAATGCCCGCCCGCGCAGGGTGGCGACATCGCCCGCGATCTCGGCACCGGCCGGCTGGTGATCGGCCGCGGTCCCGATTGCGACTGGGTGCTGAACGATCCGGAGCGGATGCTGTCCAAGATCCACTGCATGGTGGAGTTCAAGGGTGGCGTCTACATCGTCATCGACAGTTCCACCAACGGCGTCTTCCTGAACGACGCGCCGACCCCCATCGGCCGCGGCAACTCCGCCGTGGTGGGCGAGGGCGACCGGCTGCGGATGGGCGGCTTCGTCATGCGCGCCGGCTTCGCCGCGGAGGAGGCGCCGCCCGCCAACGACCCCTTCCTGGCGGTGCTGCGCGGCTCCGACGAACCGGCGCAGTCACCGGCGGCCTCGCCCGAGGACGATCCCTTCGCCCTGCCGGCCTTCGGCCGCGGACCGATGTCGGTGATGCCGATTCCGGAGGATGACGACCTGTTCGGCGACCTGCCGCAGCCGGACACGCGCTGGGGCGGCAATTCGGCTGGCGGCTGGCAGCCGACCGCGGCCGGAAACGCCTCCGGCGGCGATCCCGACTGGCCGGGCTCCACCCAGACCGACTTCTCGCCGGACAGCCTCGGCACCATCCGGGTGTCGACCGGGCAGGCGGGATTCGGCGCCGCCAAGTTCGATGCCGGCTTCGATGCCGGCTTCCACAAGGGCAATGGCGGTTCGTCGATCCCCGACGACTGGCTGGACGATCCCGTCGACCTTCCGCCGGCCACCCAGCCGTCGAACCCGCCTGCAAACCCGCCCGCCATTCCGCCTGACGATTGGGCCGACGAGCCGCTGGTCCCGCCGGCCTTCGGCGCGCGTCCGTCGCCCTTCGCTGCGCCATCCGTCAACCCGGTTCCCGCCGATCCGGCCGCCGACGCGCTCAGCCGCGCGCTGGTCGATGTCGTGCTGTCGCTGGTGCGGCGGCAGGCGGCGCTGGAGGCCATGCTCGGCCTCGACCCGGACGACACGATGGCGCAGGGAGACTCGATCCTGCGCCGCGCCGTGGATGCCGACGACGCGCTCGCCCGCCTGCGTGCCCTGCCGCTCGCCGAGGCGGAGGCGCTGTTGCAGGCGGCGGTGTCCGACGGTGCGGCCCACCAGTCGGCCCTGCTGGCGGCGGTGCGCGAACTGACGGGGGAAACCGCCGACGGCGGCACCCGGCTGGCCGCCCTGTACCGCCGGCTCCTGCCGATCCACCGCCACGCGCTGGGCGGCTGACCGGCGGGACGGAACCCATGGCAACGACCATCAGCCTGCGAGAGGGAAAGCGCCCATGAGTTGGGACGACAAGGTCATCTGGTCCGAAGGCATGTTCCTGCGGGCGCAGCATTTCCAGCAGCAGGACCGCTATGTCGAGCGGCTGGTGCGCGGCCGTGTCGGCGGCATCCGCCCCTTCGCCTGGGGCATCAGCGAACTGACGATCAACCGCGAGCTTCTGGCCGTCGGCAAGTTCGCCGTCCTGCGCTGCAAGGGCATCCTGGAGGACGGGACGCCGATCAACATCCCCGACGACGACGATCCGCCGCCGCCGCTCGACCTGCCGGAAACGCTGGCCAACAGCATCGTCTATCTGGCCCTGCCCATCCGCCAGCGCGGCGGCGTGGAATTCGAGGTGGGCGAGAGCGCCGACGCGGCCACCCGCTATGTCGGTGAGGAGACGGAGACGGTCGACGCCATCGCCGGGTCGGCCAGCGTGTCGCGCATCCGCACCGGACGGCTGCGCCTGCGCTACCGGCTGGAGCGGCAGGAGCGCGCCGGCTACCACTGCCTGGGCCTCGCCCGCATCCAGGAGGTGCGGTCGGACCGCCAGGCCACGCTGGACGAGCGCTATATCCCGCCGGCCCTGAACGTCCAGGCGCTGGCCCCGCTGGCCGGCTTCGTCACCGAGATCCAGGGGTTGCTGAACAGCCGGTCGGAAGCGCTGGCCGCGCGTGTCGGCGGGTCCAACGGGCGCGGCGCCGGCGAGATGGCCGACTTCCTGATGCTGCAGGTCGCCAACCGCTCGGAACCGCTGTTCGCCAACATCGCCCGCATGCCCGACATCCATCCGGAACGGCTGCACGGCATGATGCTGGGGCTGGCCGGCGAACTGGCGACCTTCACCGCCGTCAACAAGCGGCCGCCCAGCTTCCCGCCCTACCGCCACGAGGATCTGCAGGGCACGCTCGAACCGGTGATGGCGGAGATCCGCCGCTCGCTGAGCGCGGTGCTGGAACAGACCGCCATTCCCATCGACCTGCAGGAGCGCAAATACGGCATCCGCGTCGGCACCATCGCCGACCGTTCGCTGATCACTACGGCGACCTTCGTGCTGGCGGTGCGGGCGGACATGCCGGGCGAGGCGTTGCGCCGCAACTTCCCCGCGCTGGTCAAGATCGGCCCGGTGGAGCAAATTCGCGAACTGGTCAATGTACAGTTGCCCGGAATCCGAGTAAGGCCGCTGCCTGTCGCTCTGCGCCAGCTGCCCTACCATGCAGGTGCCGTGTATTTCGAGCTCGAACGGGGTAGCCCGATTTGGAAACAGCTTGCAACTTCGGGCGGAATCGCGGTTCATCTAGCGGGTGATTTCCCCCAGGTGGCGATGGAGCTTTGGGCGATCCGTGGCTGAAGCATCACCTTTTCCTGTTGTAGGGACACCATGAGGCTGGGCGGGGTGCTGGCCCTGCGCACCGGTGCCGTCATAGCGGCGACGGTCGCGACCGCCGTGCTGTTGTCGGTTGCGTTGTCGGGACTGAAATTCGAGCAAAAGTTGCGCGAGGTCGCCGGATCCCGCCTGACGGTGGTGGCGGACGAGATGCGGCGCCGGGTCGAATACGGCCTGACGCTGGGCCTCGACCTGTCCGAGCTGGTCGATCTGCAGGCCCAGGCCGAGCGTGCCGCGTCCGGCGAGGAAATCCTCGGCGTCGAGGTGGTCGATGACCGCGGCATCGTTCTGTTCGCCGCCGACCGCAATGCCGTAGGGCAGCCTACGCCGGTCCGCTGGAAAGAGGACGCTTCAACCGGAACTCTGCGCCGGCAGATCGAGGGCGATGTCCTCATCCTCGGCTCGGACGTGCGCAACAGCTTCGGGCAGACGGTGGGGCAGGTGATCCTGCGCTCCTCCCTGACCGGGCTGAAGTCGCGGGTTGCGGCGGTCGAGGAGGGGTTGCGCGGCAGCATCCTGGCGCTGGTGGGGGTCGCCGCGCTGGTGACGCTGGCCGCCGTCTTCGTCGTGGTGCGGCAGCGCGGCGGACGCGGTGGATTGGCCGACGGCACTGCTCCGCTGGGCGTGGTGCGCGACCGCCTGAACCACGGCATCGCCGAGGCCGATCACGCCATGGAAGACCTGGAACGCGAATTGGACGCCATGGCGCCGAATGCCCCCGGACCACACCCAGCGAAGGGCGCGGTGACATGAGCGACCCGGCCCGCAACGCCCCTGCCAAATCCGCCGCCAAATCCGCCGCCAGGCCGACCAAGCGGCGCGATCCGATCAGCGCACTGGTGCTGCGGCTGACCATCGTCACGGTGGCGGTCCTGCTCCTGGCGGCCGGCGCGGCCTCCTGGCTGTCGCTGCGCAGCTTCGACCCGCTGTTCCAGCCGGAACTGGCGCGCAAGGCGCAGACGGTCGGCGACCTGATGGGGGCGCAGATCGACCGCGGGCTTGGCGTGCGCATTCCGCTGGAGCGCATGGCCGGCCTCGATGCCCTGCTGGCGGCGGAGGTCGAGCGCCACGACGACATCGCCTACATCGCGGTGACCGACCCGGCCGGACGCATCGTCGCCGCGGCGGGCGGACCGCTGGCCGGCATCACGGCGCTGTCGGCTGACCGGCTGACCGGCCCGGCCGACGGCCGGCTTGCCCGCGGCTTCGTCGATGTCCTGCGCCCGCTGGGCGACAGCGCCAGTCCGGCCGGCGGGCTGCATGTCGGCGTCGACAGCGCCTTCCTGGCCAAGGCCTCGACCGATCTGGCACTGGACGTGCTGTCGGTGGTCATCGTCTCCGTCCTGTTGATCTTCGAAGTGCTGCAGCTGGTGGTGAATCTCGCCATGCGGCGGGTGCTGACCCTTCGGCTGCTGGCCGACCGGGCGGAGGAGGGCGATTTCCGCGCCACCCTGCCGGAGATACCGGGGCCGCTCGCGGCGACGGAGGACCGGGCGCTGGAAGGCGGCGTGCGCGCCGCTCTGGACAGCGTGAACGCCCGCTATGCCGGGCTTGCCGCGCGGGTGGCGGAGCTTCGCGGCCGGCTGGGCGGCGACGACCCGCGGGTCGGCCGGGCCGAGGCCGGGCTGTCGGCGCTCGCCCGCCGCTTCCGCTTCCGCGATCCGGACTCCGCGCGCCCGCCGCCGACGCCGCTGAACCTCGTCTTCCTGCGACTGCCGGTCTTCCTGTTCTGCCTGTCGGAGGAGCTGTCGCGCCCCTTCCTGCCGGCCTATGCCAAGTCCTTCGCCGGCGAGGTGCCGTGGCTGACGCCGGACATGGTGGTCAGCCTGCCGATCACGCTGTTCATGCTGATCTGGGCGCTGTCGCAGCCGGGCGGCGCCCGCTTCTCCGAACGCTGGGGCCGGTCGCGCGCCTTCACCATCGGCGCGCTGCTGGGCTCCGTCAGCCTGGCGCTGACCGCCTTTGCCGGGTCGCTGGCAGAGCTGATGCTGTGGCGCTGCCTGACCGCGCTCGGCTATGGGCTTGTGCTGATCACCGCGCAGGGAATCGTCGTCGACCACACCACCCCGCGCAACCGCGCCGCCGGCATGGCCATGTTCATCGGCGCCCTGCTGGCCGCCGGCGTTTGCGGTCCGGTCAGCGGCGGCATCATCGCCGACCAGATCGGCTTCCGCGCCACCTTCCTGCTGGGTGCGCTTCTGGCGCTCGGGTCCGGCCTGTCGGTCAGCCTGCTTCTGCTGCGCGGACGCGGTGCGGCGCAATCTCCTGCCGCTGCCGGTGCGGCGTCCCGGCCGGCGATGGGCAGCGCCTTGCCGCTGTTCCGCGACTTCCGCTTCTCCGCCCTGATGGTGCTGAGCGCCATCCCGACGAAGATCGCATCCACCGCCTTCCTCTTCTGCCTCGTGCCGCTGCTGCTGACCGCCGACGGCGCGTCGAAGGCGGAGATCGGGCGGGTGCAGATGATGTATTTCGTCGCCTTCATCCTGGTGTCGCCGCTGGCCGCCAGCCTGTCCGACCGATGGCAGGCGCGGCGCGGTTTCATCGCCCTCGGCGGCATCGGCACGCTGGCGAGCTGCCTGCCGATCGTCGCCACCCAGGCGATGTGGGGGCCGCCGCTGGCCATCGCCCTGTTCGGCCTGTCGCAGGCGCTGGTCGGTGCGCCGCAGCTGACGCTGGTTTCGCAGATCGCCCGCGACGGCGGCCTGCCGGAAACCGCGGCCATCGGCTGGTACCGGCTGATCGAACGGCTGGGCGGCGCGCTCGGCCCCGTCACCGCAATGGCGGTGGCGGTCGCCACCTCCTACCGCGAGGCGATGCTGAGCATCGGCCTGCTGTGCGGGGTGAGCGCGCTTCTGTTCTGGATCCTTTTCCGCACCGGGCGTCCGGCAACTCCCGCCGCCCGGCCACAGGAGGCATGACCGCGATGAGAGTCGACGAAAGCGATCTCCTCCGCATCCGCCGCCGCTCGCTGCTGCGCCTCGCCGCTGCCGGCGGGCTGGCCCTGCCCGGACTGCCGCTGGCCGGCAACTCGCTGATCGGGACGGCGCTGGCCGCGACGGTGCCCGACAAGACCTTCCGCATCACCATGGTGCTGGGCCGCGGCGAAAGCGACAACGAGTTCGGCTTCAAGGATTATCTGGCCCGGCGCGGCCTGAAGGTGGACTACACCATCCGCAACACCGGCGGCGACACCGCCAAGCTCCCGGGTATCATCCAGGAGATCAAGGACACTCGGCCCGACCTCGTCTACAGCTGGGGGACGCCACAGACCAGGGCTCTGGTCGGCCCCTATGACGCGGCGGACCCGCAAAAGCACATCACCGACATTCCGGTGGTCTTCACCTTCGTCGCCGCTCCGGTTGACGCGAAGATCGTGCCCGACCTCGCAGGGTCGGGACGCAACGTCACCGGCACCATCCACATCGCGCCCATCGCGGTGCAGCTGAACACCATCCAGGCCTACCGCCCGATCAAGCGGCTAGGCGTGGTCTTCAACCCGCAGGAACGCAACTCCGTTCTCACGGTGGAAGGGCTGCGGGCCGAGACGGCGCTGCGCGGGCTGGAGCTGATCGAGGAGCCGGTCCCCCTGAACGACCGCGGCGAGCCGATCTCCGCCGCGGTGCCCGACGCGCTGGCCCGGGTGGCGAAGCGCGGGGGCGAGGTCCTCTATATCGGTCCCGACACCTTCATCGCCTTCCACAACCGCACCGTGGTGGCGGCGGAGGCGTTGCGCCTGGGCCTGCCGACCTTCTCGGTGACAGAGCTGATCGTGCGCACCGACAAGGCGATGCTGGCGCTGGCGAGCAGCGCCTACGGCATCGGCCGCTTCACCGCCTTCAAGGCGGCGCAGATCCTGGTGGACGGCGTCAGTCCGGCCGAAATTCCCGTGGAAACGCTGAAGCGCTTTTCCGTCATCATCAACATGGCCACCGTTCGGGCGCTGGAGTACTACCCGCCCATCGGCCTCCTGAATTTCGCGGAAATCATCGAATCATGAGCGCCCGCATCCCCATGACCCTGCCGTTCGGCGGAGCCCCCCTGTGTGGCGAGGCCGCCCGCGCGGTGGCCGCCGTCCGCCTGCAGGCGCTGGCCGCCGACCTGCCGGACGGGCTGACCGCCCGCATGATGGACCTGGACGATTCCAACCTGCTGGCCGACTTCCGCGTCCGCGTGGTGGCGACGCTGGAGGATCCCGACCATTACCGCATGGCGGGCGAGGTCGGGAACTTCGTCGCCGACCATCTGGGCGAGAAGGGGCTGACCGCCGGCATCTTCCGTCACGAGGGGCGCAGCGGCGATGGTTCCGGCGGCCGTCTGGTCGCCTACGGCGCGCTGGGCCTGCCGTCGGGCAAGGACCCCAACCGTGGCCGCGACCTCGATCTTCCGGAAGCGGAACTGCCCTGGGTCGCGCACATGTCGTCGGCGATGGTCGATCCGTCGGAGCGCGGGCGCGGCCTGCATCACCGGCTGATCGACTGGCGGATCGAGGTGGCGGAGGCGCTGGGCCGCCGGCACCTGATCACCACGGTCAGCACCCGCAACCACCGCAGCTGGGGCCATCTGGCCGGCCACGGCATCTATCCCAAGCGGCTGGTCCGCGTCGGCGGCGATCTGGTGCGCCTGCTGGTCCACCGCGATTTCACCGCCGATCCGATCTTCGACACCGCCAGCGCCGAACTGGTGGCGGTGGAGGAGCTGGCTGGACGCTGGGACGTGTTCGAGCGCGGCCATGTCTGGGGCCGCGTCGCCGTGGGCGACGGTGCCGCGCTGCGCTGGTACGCGCTGTGCGGCCGGGAAAAGGGCTCCGCTGGAGCATGATGGCACGGGGCCGGGCGGGCGCTGAGGCGCTCGGCCGGCTGGAGGGGGATGGCCGGGATGGGATCGGGCAGTTTCGGGGCGCGGCTGGCGGCGTTCATGGCGGTGGCGGTCTTCGTCTCCGCCCTGTCCGCCGTCGTGATGTGGACGCGCGAACAGGCACGCCGCCTGGACGAGGCCGTGACCTCCCAGGTCGGTTTCGTGCTGAGCGAGGCCAAGGCATCGCTCGAGACCCAGCTGAATCTCGGCCTTGCGCTGGGCGACCTGCCGCAGGTCGACGGGCTGCTGGCCCGCGCCCGCGTCGCCCTTCCCGGCATCCAGTCGGTCACCGTTCTGGACGAGACCGGCACCGTCCTGTTTTCGACCAACGCGGTGGAGGTGGGCGAGCATCTGCCCGTTCGGACCTCGGTCGAGCCTAATGGCGGCGTCAGCGGCTTCTGGTCGGAGGAGCGCGGGGACGAACGGGTCTATGGCGTCGGACTCGCCACCAGTTTCGACACGGTGGCAGGCAGCCTGCTGGTTCGCATGCCGGCCGGCGCGATGGACGAGCCGATGCGCCATTATGCCCTGACCCTTTCCATCGGCGCGGTGCTGATCGTGCTTCCGCTGGCCCTGCTGGGCTGGCTGGCTGGCCTGCGGCTTGCTGCCGGACCGCGCCGCTCGCTGTCCGACCTTGCGGCTACCCTCGAAGGGCTGGGGGAGGTCGGGCGCATCCGCGCCGAACTGCCGGCGCAGTTGGCGCACCAGACGTTAGGGCTGCCGGCCGCCGCCTTCACCGATGCGGTGCGGCGGCGCCTGACCATCCTGGACGAGGCGGAGCGCGAAGTCGCACGCCTGGATGAACTCGCATGACGACCCGCAACACCGTTCGCGGCGCATTCCGCGGCCATCGCCTGTTCATGGCCGGCATTCCCGCCGTCATCCTGCTGGTGGCCGCCCTGGTGATGGCCGGGGTCGGGTTGCTCGGCACCTGGCTGGCGCAGGACCAGCTGGGCGAGGCGCGCGCCGCCAAGGCCGCCGCGGTGGCGGAGGCGGTTCAGCATGATCTGGAACGCGCCATCGGCTACGGCATTCCCCTGCCGCGCATCGAAGGGGTGGCGGCCTTCCTTCAGGGCATCGCCAACCGCAACCCCGATCTGGGGTTCCTGGCGCTGACCGGCGGCGACGGTGTGCTGCTGCAGGGGGCGGTCAATGCCGGCGGCGGCATCGACGCTGCCGGGTTGCAGGCGCTGACCGCCGGCCTGCGCGGCCTGCCGACGCCGGAAACCCGTGCCGCGACCCTCCAGCCGATCGAGCGCGACGGCCTGCTGATCCTGCGGGTGCCGGTGCGGGTCGGCCGCCTGTCGTCGGAAGGCGGCGGCGGCGGAGTGGGCCAGCCGCCGGCCGGCCATGTGCTGGTGGGCGTCCAGCCGATGCAGGTGCGTGGTCAGATCGCCGGGGAGCTGGCGACGGTGGCGCTGGGAGGACTGGCGGTTCTGCTGCTGCTGGCCGAGCTGGCCGGCGTTCTGGCCCGTGCCAGCTTCCGTGCGCCGTTGCGCCGCCTTGCCCTTGCGATGGCGGATGCGGCGGACGGGCATTTCGCCACCCTGCTGGGCCGCCGTCCGCGCGATCAGGTCGGTCGGCTGCTGTTCGCCTTCAACGCCGTGGTCTTCGGCCTTCACGAGCGCCGCCAGCGCTTCGCCGCCCATGCCGACGAAGTGCGCGCCGCCGTCTTCGATCCGGAGGTGGCCTCTGCGGTCGAGAACACGCGACTGTCGGCTCTGACCGCCCTCGGTCCGGGCCTGGAGGCGGCGCCGCGCCGCGAGATCGATTCCCGATCCGACGATGTCCTCGCCTTCGCCCTGCTGTCGGCCGCGGCGGCGGCGATGCTGGTTCTCGCCGGCAGCCTTTCCCTGGCCGGTCCGGCGCTGGCCCTGGTGGTGGCCGCTGCATTGGTCGGTGCCATTGCCGGCTATGTCGTCCCGCCCGGCTGGCGCCGTGTCGCGGCGGTGCTGAATGCGCTGGCGCTGTTGTCGACGGCGGCGGTGCTGCTGCTCGGCGGTGCATCGCTGCCTGCCGGATTGGCCGGCGGAGTGTGCGGCGGTTTCGCCGCCGGGCTGGCGCTGTCCTATGTGCGCCGTCAGGCGGCCGATGGCGGGCAGCTTTCGCTGTTGCGGACGCTGGCCTCCGGGATTGTCGCGGCCCTCTTGTGGGCGGCGGCGGTCGGCTGGGACGGCGGGATGCTCGCGGCATCGTCGCTGTTGCCGGCGGCCTTGGCTGCGCTGCTGGCCCGCCCCATCGTCGTTTCGCGGAGCTGAGAGGCCCCCATGCTGCTTCAGACCCGCATCATCCTGTTCGTTCTCGCCACCGTCACCGTGGTGGCCGGTCTTCTTCTCGGTTTTGCCGCGCTGCGCGAGGATGCCCTCGACCGCCGTGCGCGCGAGCTTGAGCTGGCCCGGCTGGAAACCTCGTGGCAGCTGGCCGTGTCGGGCGCGGTCGGACGCATCGACCAGGGTCTCGGCCGGATGGCGGGCGACGCCGAGATCGCCCGCACGGTGGAGGCGGAGGACCGCGGCGCCCTCGACCGCCGTGTCGCGGCGCTCGGCATCGTCGCCGCCCCCGCCACCGGCGGGATCACCGACGTCAACCTGCTGTCGAAGTCGGGGGAGCTGCTCTACAGCACCGACCCGGCGCTGGAACCGCAACCGCTGCTGAACCGCGGCGCGCTGGACGCCATCCTGTCCGGTCAGAAGCTGGCGCGCGGCGTCCGTCTGGTCGACGGCGAGCGGCTGGTCGTGGTGGCCGGCGTGCCGATCTATGCCGGGACCGGGGCCGGCGGCGGGGCGGGCAGCGGGGCCGGCGTCACCGGTGCCGCCGTCGCCGGGCTGGATTTCGTCGCCGCGCTGGACGTGCTGCGGCGGACCACCGGCGGGCGCGTCTTCGCCGTGACCCGCAACGGCACGGTTTTCGACGGGCAAAGCGATCCGCTGTGGCCGGCGGTCAAGCCGCTGGTCCGCCCGGCGGAACGCAGCATCGCCACCATCGCCGGTGGCGGGCGCCGCTATGCGCTTGCCAGCCTGCCGGTCGCCGACCTTGCCGGCGGGCGTGTCGCCACCGTGCTGATCGCCACCGACGTCACCCAGGCGGTGGAGGAACAGGCTCTGTGGTCGGTCGCCTATGTCGCGGCGGTCGGGCTGGTGCTGCTGGGCGCGCTCGGCCTGCTCTACGGCTTCCTGCGGCGGAACTTCTCCACCCTCGACGGGGCGGTGAAGGCGTTGCAGGACCTCTCCCGCGGGCGCGCCATGGGCTATGTCGAACTGCCGGCCGGCAATGACGAGATCGGCCGGATCGCCGGTGCGGTGGAGGTCTTCCGCGGCGTGATGCGCGAGATCGAGCGCAGCGCCGGCCAGCGCGAACGGCGCCTGCGCCGCCAGCAGCGCTTCATCCGCCGCCAGATGGAGGCGCTGGCGGTGACGCTGGAGGAGGACGCCCGCCAGAACCTGCTGGAGGAGCTGCGCCAGATCGAGGCCGAGACCCACGACGCCCAGTCCGCCCAGTCCAAGGGCGTCGGCGATGAACTGGGGCTGCTGGCGCTGGGCTTCTCCAGGCTGGCGACGCGGGTCAGCACCCAGCAGGTGCAGCTGACCCAGATGGTGCGCGACCTGCGCGAGGCTCTCGCCGACAAGCGGCGGCTGATCAGCCTGCAGCAGGAGCTGGAGATCGCCCGCACCATGCAGCTGACCATCCTGCCGCAGGTCTTTCCCGACTTGGCCGAGCTGGACATCGCCGCGCGGATGATCCCGGCCAAGGAGGTCGGCGGCGACTTCTACGATTTCTTCCCGATTTCCGAGCACAAGGTGGCGCTGGTCATCGCCGACGTGTCGGGCAAGGGCATCCCGGCCGCCTTCTTCATGCTGATCACCCGCACCATGCTGCGCGCCATCGCCGAATCCGGCGTCGGCCCGGCGGAGACCATGCGCCGGGTCAACAACCTGCTTGCCGCGGAAAACGAACAGATGATGTTCGTCACCGTCTTCTACGGCGAGCTGGACCTGCGCACCGGCGTGCTCGCCTTTTCCAACGGCGGCCACAACCCGCCGCTGCGCATGACCGCGTCCGGCGCGGTGAAGGAGTTGGAGCGCACCCCCGGCATCGCGCTGGCCGCCATGCCCGACATGCCCTTCGGCGAGAAGAGCGTGACGCTGGACACCGGCGATATGGTGTTCCTGTTCACCGATGGCGTGACCGAGGCCTTCAATGGTGAAGAGGTGATGTATGGCGACCCGCGGCTTGTTGCCGCAGTCGGCGGGCAGGCCAATGCCTCCGCCCGCGACGGGCTGGACGGAGTGCTTGCCGACGTCGCCCGTTTCACCGCCGGTGCGCCGCAGTCCGACGACATCACCTGTCTGGTCCTGCGCTGGCGCGGGGCGGCGGAGGCGCCGACCGCCGCCGTGGCGCAGCTGGCCGATCCCGTCGCCTGATGCCGATAAATCGATGATGGCAGGCGCCCGTCCTGCCCTCGAATGCATCGTCGGACTTGCGAGGGCGTGGTATAAGCACGGGATAGGAAAGATCCTGGTAACATCCAGCTAAGACAAGGCGAGGGCAGGGGATGAATATTACCGAACAGTCGGTCAACGGCGTCACGGTGCTGCGCGCGGAAGGCCGTATCGACAGCGGCAACGCCGCCCAGTTCGAGGCGGCGCTGCTGTCGGCCATCGGGGCCGAGGGCACGCGGCTCGTTGTCGACATGGAGCAGCTTTCCTACATCAGTTCTGCCGGGCTTCGCTGTCTGCTGGTCGCCGCCAAGGCGGCCCGTGCGAAGCGCGGAGCCATCGCCCTGTCGGCCATGGCGTCGCACATCCGCGAGGTGTTCGATGTCAGCGGCTTCTCGTCTCTGTTCGAGATCCATGCCGATGCGGCTGCCGCCGTCGCGGCGCTGGGTGGATGACAGCGGGGATCGGGCGTCGGGGGTGCGTTTTCCGCCGGCTGCGGCCGGCCTTGCGATAAGGCGGTTCCCGAAAGGGGGCCGGGTGTGTGATGGGAAGTGCCATTCGGCCAAACATCCTGGTTGTTGAAGACTCGCCGGCCGTGCGGCTGTCGGTGGCCGGCTATCTCGAAGGCCGCGGTTTCGACGTGACCGAGGCGGAGAATGGCCGCGCCGCCATCCGCGCGCTGGACCGCCGCAGCTTCGACCTCATCGTCACCGACGTGCTAATGCCGGAGGTGGACGGGATCGAGCTGATCAAGGCGGCGCGCACCGCACAACCCGACGTGAAGATCCTCGCCATGTCCGGCGGCGCGCCCAACATGCCGGCGGGCTATCTCCTGAAGATGACGCGCATGTTCAATGCGGATGAGATCATCTACAAACCCTTCCTCAACGAGGAGTTGGGGGCTGCGGTTGCCCGCCTGCTCGACCAGTCGCATGCAAATTAAGCAGTTTGAAGTCTCTGCCCAATAATAGGGCGCAAAAGAAAGCGGCTTCGGTGCATGAAGCGCCGAAGCCGCAAGTGATGCGTGGAACCAACCGCTTATAGCCACGCAAAGTCCGTGCCAGAACTCTCCAGCTGGACCGTCGGCGGCCGGGAAAAATCCGGAACGCCATTTGGTCCCCCCTGTTGTTCGGGAAACGCGGGCGCACAGGCGCCGGTGGCCGATGCCAATCGCGCCGGGCCGACCGCAGTTCCAAGAATCCAGCAAGAGGGAGCCGACCACGATGGCGCAGCACGAGAATCGGTGGCGCGGTGAGGGCCGCGACTGGCGCAATGACGACCGCGAACCGAACCGGCACCGGGATTGGGGCGAGGCCCGCCATGCCGGCGTCTACGATCCGGACGATTACCGGTCCGGCGACCGCGAGAGCATGTATCACCCGCAGGCGCACCTTCACCAGGACGAGCGCGGCCGGCTTTCCCGCGATCCCAGTTACAAAGGGCGCGTCGGCAACGAATCCGGCGGCTTCGGCCGCGATTCCCATAGGGACAGCGGCGACAACCGCCGCGACAACGCCCGCGAGATGGAGCGGGTCTATGACCGCAGCTTCGGCGGCGGGCGCGACATGAGCCGCGGCGGCTATGGCGCCGGCTATGGCGGGCGCTCCGGGTCGAGCGAGTATGGCGGCTATGCCGGCGCCGGCAATGCCGGGACCGAAGGCAACTATACCAGCCGCGACGTCGGCAGCAGCGAGTATCGCGACCGCGATTACAGCGTGCGCCCCTATGGCGAGGGCGAGCAGGTCGTCCGCGGCCGCGGCTCCCTCGGCTATGGCGGCCGGGAATATGGCGAGCGCGAGTCCGGCGACCGCAACTATGCCAGCCGCGACGACCGCAACCGCGATTACGGCTCGCAGGGTGGTTATGGGGGCGGCGATGGCGGCGGTTACGAGTCCGGCCGGGACCGTGGCGAGTGGGAACGCGGCGGTTCGAGCCGGCGCGACTTCGGCAGCAGTTCATCGACCAGCTACGGCGGCAGCTATCGGCGCGACGAGGACCGCGACCGCTCCTGGGGCGAGGACCGCGGCGGGATGTACCGCGCGCAGGAGGCTCGGGGTGGCTACGGCGGTGGCCGGGGCGAGCGCCGGGGCGACGACCGTGGCCGCTCGCAGCAGCGCGGCTTCTGGGAACAGGCCGGCGACGAGATCGCCTCCTGGTTCGGCGACGACGATGCCGAACGCCGCCGGCACGACGACGAGCACCGTGCTTCCCAGCATCGTGGCCGCGGGCCGCGCGGCTACAGCCGCTCCGACGAGCGGGTGCGCGAGGATGTCAGCGACCGCCTGACCGATGACGCCTACATCGACGCGTCCGACATCGAGGTGACGGTCAGCAGCGGCGAGGTGACGCTGACCGGCATGGTCCCCGACCGTCACACCAAGCGCCGCGCCGAGGATGTCGCCGAGGCGGTGTCCGGCGTGACCCATGTGCAGAACAACCTGCGCGTCCGCAGCCAGACCGGCAATCGGGGCGGGTCCGGCTGGGGCAGCTCCACCGGGGCCGGCGCGTCGGCGATGGCGAATGCGGGGAGCGGTTCCGGGACCGGTCCGACCTCCGGTGCCTCCACCGGCACCACGTCCGGCACCACCGCCTCCGCCATGAGCGGCACGACGGGCGGCCTGCAGGGGGGCGACACCACGGTCGGCACCAACGCCGGCATCGGCGCGGCCACCGGCAGCGGCACCGGGTCCGCATCGCCGTCCTCAACCAGTTCCGGGGGCGGCACCGGGGCCGGCACCAGCGGCGGCCCTGCCGGCGCCTCCGCCGGGACCGGATCGATGAGCGGCTCCACCACCGGCGTCACCGGTTCGGTCGGCACCGGCCGATCCTCCACCACGCGGAGCTGACCTGCCACGCCCGCAAGGGTGCGTATTCGATGACGGCAAGTCCTCTCCATGGGCGCGGGTCCCGGTTTCCCAGGCAATATCGCCCTGGGACTCCGGGGCTCGCGCCCTTCCCGTTCTAATGATCCCGCCTCGCCACCGGCACAGCGTATGATGGTCGTGGTCCGGAGCGGTCAATCCCTTGCCCGCGATGGGCTTTTCAGCATGACGCCGATTTCATTTTCACTGGAGAGTGGTTCCTTGACACTCTAGGGAACTCCACTATCGTCATTTTTCGAAACCCGTGGGTTCCATTCATGCCTCTCGATGCGGAAGAGATACCTGACTGGCGGGCTCGGCGGCGCGAGGTGATCCTCAACGCCGCGGTGGAACTGTTCGCCGGCCGCGATTATGCCTCCGTCCAGGTCGAGGAGGTGGCGAAGCGGGCCGGCGTCGGCAAGGCCACGCTGTACCGCTACTTCCCCTCAAAGGAAGAGCTTTATCTGGAATCGCTGGAACGGGCGCTCGGCGGGCTGGAGCAGAAGCTGAACGCCGAAATCGCGCCGCAGCAGGTTCCGGCCTCCGTCCGGCTGTCGGCGATGGTCTCCGCCCTGGTCGGCACGCTGAGCGAGCAGTTGCAGACGCTGAAGCGGCTGGGCGGCGAGCAGTCGGACCTTGCCGACCGCACGCGCCGGATCATCGGCCGGCGCAGCGAGCGCACCGCGACCGCCCTGCAGCAGGTCATGGCCGACGGCATGGCGTCGGGCGAGTTCCGCAAGATCGATCTGGAAATCGTGCCGCTTCTGGTGATCGGCATGGTGCGCGGCGGCATCATGCAGATGGACGAACGCCCGCGCGAGGCGCTGGAGCGTTCCGTCATCGACTTCCTGATGTCCGGCCTGACCAATCTGCCTCCTTTCATATAAGCGCAAGCCGGCCCCCGGCGTTTGGAGTCCCAACGGATGAGACGGCTTTTCCTGGCCCTGCTGCTTGCGGCACTGCTCGGCGGCGGCGGGTACTACTGGTATGAGACCCGGCATGCCGGGGGCCAGTCCCAGACCGCCAAGGCCGAGGCGACGCCGGCGGGAACTCGTGCGGTTCCGGTGGTGACCCGGAAGGTGGCGGTCCAGGCCGTGCCGGAGCAGATCGTCACCATCGGCAGCGTCCAGCCCATCGCCGCCATCGCCATCAAGGCCCGCGTCGACAGCGTGGTCGAGACGGTGAACTTCGCCGAGGGGCAGGAGGTGAAGGCGGGAGACACGCTGTTCACCCTCGACAGCCGGGCGCTGGAGGCCCAACTGCGACAGGCTCAGGCCAATCTGGAGCGCGACCGCGCCAATCTGGAAAAGGCCAAGGGGGATGTCAGGCGCTATGCGGAGCTGGTGCGCACCAGCGCCATCTCCCGCACCACCTATGACGCTGCCGTCGCCACCGCCGACGCGCTGGAAGGCACGGTGAAGGCCGATCTCGCGGCGATCGAGGCGGCGAAGGTATCGCTCAGCTTCACCCGCATCGCCGCGCCGATGGATGGGCGTACCGGTACGGTGAATGCCAAGGTCGGCACCATGGTCCGCGCCGCCGACACCAACCCCCTGGTCACCCTGACCCAGCTGCGGCCGATCAACGTCTCCTTCAACGTCCCGGAAAGGCATCTGCCGGCGATCCGCGCCGCGATGGAGGCGGGAACCCTGCCGGTCACCGCCTCCATCGCCGGCAGCCGCGGCGAGACGGCGGAGGGCAGGCTGTCCTTCGTCGACAGCCAGGTCGACCAGCAGACCGGTACCATCCTGGTGAAGGGCGAATTCCCGAACGCCGACACCCGGCTGTGGCCGGGCCAGTTCGTCGACACCGTGCTGACCCTGCGGGTGGAGCACGACGCCCTGACCATCCCCGATCTTGCGGTGCAGACCGGCCAGAGAGGCCGCTTCGTCTATGTCGTCAAGGCCGACGAGACGGTGGAGGTCCGCCCGGTCACGGTCGAGCGCACCCATGGCGGCCTCAGCATCATCGCCTCAGGCCTGCAGGCCGGCGAGCGGGTGGTGGTCGATGGCCAGTCGCGCCTGTCCCCCGGCGCGAAGGTGACCGAGCGGCCCGGCGGCAAGCCCGCCGGAACCTCGTCCGGCGAAACCGCCGAGGGCGACCGCCGGCAGGGTTCCGCCGCACAGGACGCGGCCGGCCGCAGCGTCCTGACCCAGGACAAGACAGGCGGGGGTGCGACATGAACCTCTCCGAACTCTGCATCCGCCGTCCGGTGATGACCATTCTCCTGACGGCGGCGCTGGTGCTGAGCGGTCTCGCCGCCTATCGCCAGCTGCCCACCGCGGCGCTGCCGCGGGTGGATTTTCCGGTGGTCAGTGTCACCGCCACGCTGCCCGGCGCCTCGCCGGAGACGATGGCGGCATCGGTCGCCAGTCCGCTGGAGCGGGAATTCTCCACCATCGCCGGCATCGATACGCTGACCTCCAACAGCACGCTCGGCAACACCAGCATCACCATCCAGTTCGTGCTGGAGCGCGACATCGACGCGGCGGCGGCCGACGTGCAGGCGGCCATCGCCCGCACCCAGCGCCGGCTGCCGGCCGACATGACCACGCCGCCCAGCTATCGGAAGGTGAACCCGGCGGACCAGCCGATCCTGTTCCTGTCGCTGAACTCGCCGACCCTGCCGCTGGCGCGGCTGAACGACATCGCCGAAACGCTGATCCAGCCGAAGGTCGCGACCCTGCCGGGCGTGGCGCAGGTCCAGATCTACGGCTCGCAGAAATATGCGGTGCGGGTGCAGGTGAACCCCAACGCGCTGTCGCTGCGCGGCATCGGCATCGACGAGCTGCAGAAGGCGCTGGCCGCCGCCAACGCCAACACCCCGGTCGGCACCCTGACCGGCCAGCAGCAGCAGCTGGTGATTGCGGCCAACCCGCAGCTTCCCGATGCCGCCGCCTTCCGCGAGCTGATCGTCGCCTACCGCAACAACGCACCGGTGCGGCTGGGCGACGTGGCGCAGGTGCTGGACAGCGTGGAGAACAACCGCACCGCCAGCTGGCTGAACGGCACGCGCAGCATCATGCTGGCGGTCCAGCGCCAGCCCGACGCCAACACCGTCGACGTGGTGGACCGGGTGCGCGCGCTGGTGCCGGTGTTCCAGGCCCAGCTTCCGGCCTCCGCCGCCATCCAGATCGTCAACGACCGCTCGCAATCGATCCGTCAGGCGGTGGAGGACGTGCAGTTCACCCTGGCCCTGACCATCGTGCTGGTCGTGCTGGTGATCTTCCTGTTCCTGCGTCGTCTCTCCGCCACCCTGATCCCGGCGCTGGCCGTGCCGATTTCGCTGATCGCGACGGCGGGCGGCATGCACCTGATGGGGTTTTCGGTCGACAACATCTCGCTGATGGCCCTGACCCTGGCCGTCGGCCTCGTGGTGGACGACGCCATCGTGATGATGGAGAACATCGTCCGCTACGTCGAAGAAGGGATGAAGCCGTTCGAGGCCGCCATCAAGGGCTCGCGCGAGATCGGTTTCACCATTCTGTCGATCACCCTGTCGCTGGTCGCGGTGTTCATCCCGATCCTGCTGATGGGCGGCGTGGTCGGGCGGCTGTTCCATGAATTCGCGCTGGTCGTGACCATGGCGATTGCCGCGTCGGCCTTCGTGTCGCTGACGCTGACGCCGATGATGTGCTCCCGCTTCCTGGTCCACCATGCCCATGGCGAGAAGGAGGGCTGGTTCGGCCGTGTGCTGGAAGGCGGTTTCTCGGCGCTGCTCAACGGCTATGCCCGCACGCTGCGCTGGACGCTGCGCCACCGGCCGCTGATGGGGCTGGTGATGATCGCCACCGTGATCGGCACCGCGGTGCTCTATCAGGCGATCCCCAAGGGCTTCTTCCCGACCGAGGACATCGGCCAGATCCAGGTGACGACGGAGGCACGGGCAGACATCGCCTTCCCGTCCATGGCCGAGCGCCAGCAGCAGGTCGCCGCCATCATGAAGGCAAATCCGGCGGTGGTCGACGTGATCTCCTCGGTCGGTGTCGGCGGCAGCACCGGCAACCAGGGCCGCATGTTCGTCACGCTGAAGCCGCGCGCGGAGCGTCCTGCGATCGGCGACGTGATCCAGCAACTGCGTCGTCAGGTCAACGGCATTCCCGGCATGGCCGTCTATATGCAGCCGGTGCAGAACCTGCGCATCGGCGGCCGGACCTCCAAGAGCCTGTACCAGTACACCATCCAGGGGCTCGACCTGGACGAGCTCTATCAATGGTCGGGCCGGCTGGAGCAGACCCTGCACGGCATCCCCATCCTGCAGGACGTCACCAGCGACCTTCAGCTGAACAATCCGCAGGCCTATGTCCACATCGACCGCGAGAAGGCGGCGACTCTGGGCATCGGCGTCGATCAGGTGCGCTCGACCCTCTACAGCGCCTTCGGTCAGCGGCAGGTGTCGACCATCTACACCCCCAGCAACGACTATCAGGTGTTGATCGAGCTGGAGCCGAAATACCAGGGCGACGACAGTTCGCTGTCGCGCATTTATGTCCGCTCCACCACGTCGGGCAAGCTGGTACCTCTCGACGCCTTCGCGCGGGTGGAGCGGACGGCCGGGCCGCTGGCGGTGGCGCACCAGGGCCAGCTTCCGGCGGTCACCCTGTCCTTCAACCTGGCGCCCGGCGCCTCGCTGGGACAGGCGGTGGACATGATCCGCGAAGCTGAGCGCGAGATGGGCCTGCCGCCCACCATCACCACCGGCTTCGCCGGCACCGCCCAGGTGTTCCAGGATGCCCAGGCCGGGCAGGCGCTGCTGCTGTCGGCGGCGGTGCTGGTGATCTACATCGTGCTGGGCGTGCTGTATGAGAGCTTCGTCCACCCGCTGACCATCCTGTCCGGCCTGCCCTCCGCGGTGATCGGCGCGCTGGGCACGCTGATGCTGTTCGACACCGAACTCAGCATGATCGCCATCATCGGCATCCTGATGCTGATCGGCATCGTGAAGAAGAACGCGATCATGATGATCGACTTCGCGGTGGAGGCGCGGCGCAACGGCATGTCGGCGCATGACGCCATCGAACAGGCGTGCCTGCTGCGCTTCCGCCCGATCATGATGACCACCATGGCCGCCATCATGGGGACGCTGCCCATCGCCATCGCCCATGGCGCCGCCGCCGAGCTGCGCCAGCCGCTGGGCCTCGCCGTGGTCGGCGGGCTGTGCGTGTCGCAGGTGCTGACGCTCTACATCACGCCGTCGCTCTACCTCTACATGGAGGATTTCGGCCGCTTCGTCGCCAACCTGTTCCAGCGCGGCGGCAAGGCGGACTTGCCGCACGGCCCGATGCCGGCCGGCGGCGACGACTGATCCCGCAATCGCTCCGCGTGCAGAAGCATCTTGCGGGACGCGTGAAATGGCTTATCTTTGGGGACAGGCGTACCGGGGTGGCTAGACCCCGATACGCCCATCCGATCAGCGGTTCAGAAGATCAAGGCACGCCTTGATGATCTGCAACAGCAGGATCAGGAGTGCGAGGATTTTCTCCATCCTCTTCTCTCCCTTGGTGTGCGGCGGTGGCGGCCCATCCGCCACCCCGTCCGCACCCGGCCACTATAACCACATGGTTGCAGATGTGTGCGCCGGCTTGCGTTTTCGGCGAACAGAATTCTGCGGATAATCGCGTTCCGGGACGAGGGCGTGCCGTGTGCCGCCACACAGGCATGAAAAAGGCCGCTTCGTCAGCGGCCTTTTTTGATTGTCATGTGAAAAACGACTACCCGCGCGCGGTCGTGCGCAGCGTCTCTTCCGCGGCGCGGATCAGGGCCATCGACTTGTTGACGGTCTCCTGATACTCGGCCTCGGGATCGCTGTCGGCGACCACGCCGCCGCCGGCCTGGACATACATCATGCCGTCCTTCAGCACGGCGGTGCGCAGCGCGATGCAGGTGTCCATGGCACCCGACGCGCCGAAATAGCCGATGCAGCCGGCATAGACGCCGCGGCGCGCCTTCTCCAACTCGTCGATGATCTCCATGGCGCGGACCTTGGGCGCGCCGGACACCGTGCCGGCGGGGAAGCCGGCGACCAGCGCGTCGAGCGCGTCGAATTTCGGGTCCAGTTCGCCCTCGACGTTCGACACGATGTGCATGACGTGGCTGTAGAGTTCCACGATCATCTTGGCGGTCACCTTGACGGTGCCGACCTTCGCCACCCGGCCGACATCGTTGCGGCCGAGGTCGAGCAGCATCAGATGCTCGGCCAACTCCTTGGGATCGCTCAGCAGATCGGCGGCCAGCGCCTCGTCCTCCGCCGTGGTGGCGCCGCGCTTGCGCGTGCCGGCGATGGGACGGACGGTGACCTTGCCGTCGCGCACCCGCACCAGGATTTCCGGGCTGGAGCCGACGATGGTGAGGTCGCCGAAATCGCAGTGGAACAGGAAGGGCGACGGGTTCAGGCGGCGCAGCGTGCGGTACAGCGACAGCGGCGACGGCTTGAAGGGGAAGCGGATGCGCTGCGACGGCACGACCTGGAAGATGTCGCCGGCGCGGATGTACTCCTTCGCCCTCTCCACGATGGCGTGATATTCCTCGCGCGTCGTGTTGGAGGTCCAGGCCAGCGGCAGGCCGGTCTCGGTCCGCGGCTCGCGCCGGTAGGGCAGGGGGCGTTCGAGGTCGGCCAGCGCATCGGTCAGCCGTTCCCGCGCGTCGGCATAGGCCGCGGCGGAGTCCTTGCCAGCCTTCGGCCAGACCGGCGTCACCAGCGTGATCGAATCGGTGTGGCTGTCGAAGATGGCGACGATGCTGGGCCGGGTCAGGATGGCGTCGGGAATGTTCAGCTCGTCCGGATTGTTGTCCGGCAGCCGTTCCATCAGCCGCACCATGTCGTAGGTCATGTAGCCGAACAGCCCGGCGGCCATCGGCGGCAGTTCCTCCGGCAGTGGAATCCGGCTCTCCTTGATCAACGTGCGCAGTGCCTCGAGCGGTGCGGCGCCTAGCGGCTGGAAGGCGTCGCGGTCATGCAGGGCGTCGCGGTTGATCTCCGCCCTGTTGCCCCGCGACCGCCACACCACGTCCGGCTTGAAGCCGATCACCGAATAGCGGTCGCGCCGCGAGCCGGCCCCGCGCTCCGCCGATTCCAGCAGGAAGCCGAAGGGACGCCCGTCCGCCAGCTTCATATAGGCGGAGACCGGCGTCTCCAGGTCGCTGACCAGCGTGGTCCACACCACCTGCGGCCGACCGGCGGCGTAAGCGGCGTCGAAGCTGGCGATATCGGGCTGGACCTTCACGGCACGAGACCTCTTGCTTGGCTGTCGGCTAAGCCGGAGCCTCAGTTGCTGGCGAAGAACTGGTCGATGCGCTGGCGGTAGATCTGCACCGGATACTTGTCGCGCAGCGCGTTGGTGAACTCGGCCACCAGATCGTTCTCCAGCCCCTGCTCGACGGAGGCGCGGACCGGCGCCAGATCGGCATCGGCGGCCTTCGGATCGGCCGGAATGACCTCTTTCAGGCGGGCGACGACCTGGGCGTCGGCGGTGGTGCCGCTGACCACCTCGTTCGGCTTGGCGGCGAACAGCTTGGCGACCATGTCGCCCGGCAGGCCCTGGACCGATTGGGCATCGCGGGTGAAGGGCGCCGTCATGGCGAAGCTGGCGCCGGCCTGGGTGGCGACATCCTGGGCCGCGGCCTCCGCGCCCTGCTTCAGGCGGGCGGCGATCTCCTCCGCCTTCTTGGCGGCGCGTTCGGCGCGCTGTTCCTGCTGCCAGTCGGCGATGACCTGATCGCGGACGTCGGCCAGCGGACGAACCGCGGCGGGGATCACGCTGTCGACGCGGACGGCGGTGAAGATGCTGCCCTCGCCTTCGGTCAGGTTGGAGGTGGCGCCGGTCTTCAATTGGAACGCGGTGGGCAGCATCGCCTTCAGGCCGGGCAGGTCCGGAGCGGCGTCCTTGCCGTCCGGCGCCTTGCCGGTGCTGTCGATGGCGGCGACCTTGGTCAGGGCCAGCCCCTGGGCCTGCGCCACCTCGTCCAGCGACGCACCGCTGGCGAGCTGGTCCTCGACCCGGTTGGCGATGGAGAAGACGGAATCGAGCGCCTGCTCCTTCTTCAGGTCGTTCGCCAGCTGGTCGCGCACATCCTCGAAGCTGCGGGTGGTCGCCGGGGTCACGCCGGTGACGGCCATGACGTGCCAGCCGAGCGAGCTCTTGACCGCATCGGAGGTCTTGTCCTCTTCCAGCGCGAAGGCGGCGTCGCCGATTTCCGGCAGGTCGGTTCGGGCGATGTTGTCGAGCGTCACCGGCTCCTGGCCGGCATCCTTGGCGGCCTCGGCCAGCCCCTTGGTCTTGGCGGCTTCGGCGACCTGCTTCGCCTTCGCCTCGTCATCGAAAACCAGCATCTGGACGGTGCGCTTTTCCGGCGCGCCGAATTCGCTCGCCCGTTCCTCGTAGGCCTTGCGCAGCTCGGCATCGTCGATCTTGATGTCCTTGGCCAGCGCATCGGGCGACAGGAGGGCGACGGTCAGCGACCGGTATTCCGGGGCGGTGAAGCGGACCTGATGGTCTTCATAGGCCTGCTTGATCGCCGCGTCGTCGGGCACCCCGACATCGCCGATGGCGCCGTTGGGCAGGGTCACGACCTCCGCCACGCGCTTTTCGCCGCGGAAGCGGTAGAGGTCCTGCACCAGCGGCTGCGGCGGCGTCAGGCCGGCGGCGACGGCGCCGGCCACCAGCTGCCGCGCCGTGTCGCGCTGGATCATCGCGACATAGGCATCCTCGGTCAGCTGGGCGTTGCGCAGCGCCGAACGGAAGATGTTCGGATCGAACTGGCCCTGCTGGTTGCGGAAGGCCGGCTCGTCGGCGATGCGCAGCCGGATCACCTCCGGACCGACGGAAATGCCCATGTCGGTCGCGGCGAGATCGAACAGCGTGCGCTGGATCAGCGATTGCAGCGACTGTTCCAGAAGGCCGAAGCGCTTGGCCTGCTCGGCGGTCAGGGTGCCGCCCAGCATCGGGCGCAGCCGTTCCATCTGCCGGCGGAATTCCTGGTCCAGCGTCTGCTGCTCGATCTCCACCTTGCCGACTTGGGCGACGGTGGTGGGGGTGGAGGCACGGAACACGTCGCCGATGCCCCAAACGCCGAAGCTGAGGATCAACAGCACGAACAGGATCTTGACGACCCAGGAGCCGGCGAAATTGCGGATGAACTGGAGCATGGGACCCGAATCTGAGCGCGTCGTTCGGCCATCCGGCCGGGGCGGCGCATCATAGATAGGGGAGGGTGGGGCGGCAACAGCCCTTTTCCGTCAGAGTCATTTCCGGAAAGCCGATCTGCGGCGGGCCTTTTCTCACGACAAAGACCCGGCCCCGCTTCCGATGCGGCGCCGGGGCTTTCGGTCGCTGGGGCCAGAGCCTTACTTCAGGGCGTCGCGGGCGGCATCCTTGGCGCTGCCGACCGTGTTCTGAACCTTGCCGGCCGCCTTGTCGCCCTGGCCCTCGGTCTCGGTCTTCTTGTCGCCGGTCAGCTTGCCGGCGGCTTCCTTGATCGAGCCCTTGGCGGAGCGGGCGGCGCCCTCGATGCGGTCCTTGTCCATGGTGGCAACCTCCTGAGTGTTGGGTATGCCGGGACAACAGACCGGTAGGAGAAAGGCTCCATTAAATTTCGTACACGAAAGTCGAGCCTGGAAAGAGCCGGCCGTCAGGCCCGGCGCGGGCCATCGATACCACGGCCGATGCCGCGGCCGGCCGACCGCTCCGATGCCGAGGCTGCGACAGGCGTCGGGCCGGCGCTGCGACGCCGCAGCGTGGCCAACGTCAATGCGTGATGGCTGATGCGGCTGCGGAACTCGCCGTCCACACGGCTGAAGGCGCTGTAGGCCAGTTGGACGGCCGCCGGTGACCGGGTCCGTCGCGCCTCCTGCAGGGCGTCGCGCAGGGTGCGCAGCTCCAGGATGCCCGGCACGAAGGCCATTTCCACCGCTTCAGCGAGGATTTCGATCGAGCAGAGCACGGCTTCGTCGTCGAGCGCGCCTGCGTCGAGCGGGCGCTTTCCGGGCTGGAGGCTCATCTGCATGCTTCCGTCACGACGCTCAGGACCCGAGCAGGTCGAGAACCGCGTTCAGGCAACGGCGACGGGTCACGCAATCGTCACAGCAGCCGGTCGCCTGGAGATGCTGCGGGCAGTGCTGGCGGCGCAGCGCCTCCAATCCCTGGCACAGCGCATGCTTTTTCGCGTCCGAGATCACATCGGTGGCCCGGATGGTTTCCAAAGCGTCCTGCATGGGATTGGATGCGTCGATGAACATTTTGCCATGCCTCCATTCCCGACGAATCTATGCCGCACCCGCGGCCAAGTCCATGAACGGGCTGAAATATTTTCGGTGCAAATTGAAACGAGCTGTGGCGCAATTCGCCGCAGCGCAACGAATCGGCCTTTCGGAATCGCGATCCCTGCCATTGACGGCGGTCCGGGCGTGCACCAGCATCGCCGCAATCGGGTGACGGTGGCGATGCGGGGGGTGGATGGAGCGGGCGGTGTGGCCGACGCTGGCCTTGTACGGGGCGGCGGCGCTGGCGGAGATCGCAGGCTGTTTCGCCTTCTGGGGCTGGGCGCGGCTGGGGCGCAGCCTGTGGTGGACGCTGCCGGGGGTGACCAGCCTCTGCCTGTTCGCCTGGCTGCTGACGCGGGCGGATGTGGATTTTGCCGGCCGGGCCTATGCGGCCTACGGCGGCGTCTACATCGCCGCGTCGCTGCTGTGGCTCTGGCTGGTCGAAGGCGCGCGGCCGGACCGCTGGGACGCGGCCGGCGCGCTGCTCTGTCTGGCCGGGGCGGCGATCATCCTCGCTGGTCCCCGCGCGGGCTGAGGGATGGCGGAACCGGCCGGTTGACCGACCACCGCAGGGCAGGGCCGTTCACCAGGACCAGACGCCCCCCATCCACCCGCAGATAGGCTCCGACGCGCACACTGCCGCGCAGGATGTCGTCGTTGAGCATGATCTGCGCTTCGGCCAGGGACAACGGGGTGCCCTGGTAGTATGCACCGCCGTCGGCATGGCGGATCTGGTTGAATGCGTTGGTCATGTCACGGTGCTCCCTATCCGTTTCTTGAGCGGCGGACCGCTGGCGTTCCCGATACCCGACGGCGGCAGCCGCTGCCGCAACCGCTGCCGCAGCCTGTTGCCGAGGCCGGTATCGGATGAACGCCCAGAGAGTCCGGTTTATTCCTCCATCGAATGCACGCGGGTCGGAAACCACCGGGGCGCGCCTTGCCGGTCCGGACGAAACGCCGTGTTCCGCGAATATCCTGCGGGGAACACTGCCGGGGATCCGGATGCGAAGGCGCGATGCCACCGAAATGTCGCAGATCACACGCGCAAAAGCTGTGGTGGTGCGCCGGGCGGCGGTCGATTATTCCCGGGAACCGCACCGCGAATTGAACCATGTCAATCGCGCATCCGACTTCAACCGTTAGAGTGCTAACGCATCACGCTCAGACGGTCATGTGAATGATCGCTATGCCGCAGCTTGGCCGAACGTTGGAAAAGTTGCCGATAGGGGTCATAATACCTCCCTCGGATGTTCGATTGATAATATGGGTTGCCCAATCCTGTTTCGGCAGGCCGGCAGGCCGGCAGACCGAGACCAGCAACTGACACCAGCAGAAGAAAACGGATCGCTTCGTGAACCTACAAGCAGCGGATCAGATGAACGGCTCCGAAGTCAGCGGTCCCGGCGGCGATGCTTCCGTCCGGGAAGGCGGCGCCGCCGCCCTGCCGCAAGATCCGGCCTTCCTGGCTTCGCTGGCCTCCAGCCTGCTGGCCTCCAGTCCACCGGCCCAGAGCCGGCTGACCACCAACCCGCTGACCGCGAGCCCGCTCGACGGTGGCGGGGCGGTCCTGGTCTATGTCGACCGTGACCATGTGCTCCGCCATGCCGACCTGCGCTTCGCCGCCGTCCTGGATGCCGAACCGGCGGATCTCGTCGGCCATCCGCTGAGCGACTTCGATCATCCCGCGATCGCGACGCTGAGGACGGCCATCGAGACGGTCGGTCAATCGCCGTCCCGATGGTCGGTGCCGCTCGATTGCCTGACGGCCGGCCGCGACGGACGCCGCTCGATTCTCAGCGGCAGCGTGCTGGCCCATCGCGACGCCGATGGGGAGACGGTGGGGTATCTCGGCACCTTCCACCAGACCGGCGACCCCGACCGCATTGCGGAATTCGTGACCTGTCGCGATACCTTCATCGCGACCCTGCTCGACGCCGCGGTCGACGGCATCATCGTGTCCGACCGCAGCGGCATCATCCGTTCCATCAATCGCGCCTGCTGCCAGATGTTCGGCTATGACGAGGGCGAACTGGTCGGGCGGAACATGACCATCCTGATGCCGCCGCCCTTCTCGCGCGACCACAACCGCTACATCGACAGCTACGTGAAGACGGACCGGGCCAGGATCATCGGCATCGGCCGCGACACGCTGGGCCAGCGCAAGGACGGCACCGTGTTCCCCATCCATCTCAGCGTCGGCCAGGCGCGGCTGGGGGAGGAGATGACCTTCGTCGGCATCATCCGCGACATCTCCGACCGTCTGGCGGCCGAACAGCGCGCAACATATCTGGCGCGGCACGACCCGCTGACCGGCGTCCTCACCCGCACCGCCTTCCTCGAGGATTGCGAGGCACTGTTCGCCGAGCACGGCACCGCGGACGGAGAGGCGGCGGGCGCGGGGCTGTTCGCGCTCTTCTCCCTCGACGTCGACCAGTTCAGCGACGTGAACGAGGCCTTCGGCTTCCATGTCGGCGACGCGGCGCTGAAGGCCATGGTCAGCCGGGTGATGGAGGTTCTGCCTCCCAACACCATCGTCTGCCGCATCGCCGCCGACGAATTCGCAGCGCTGTCACGGGTGACCGACGGCGAGCATGCGCGCACGCTGGCCGGGGTCCTGCACGACCGGTTGACCGCTTCCATCTATGCCGACCGCCATTGGGTGCGGCTGCGGCTGTCGGTCGGGGCGGCTGTGCAGGACGAGTCGGTCAGCACGCTGGAGGATATGAACGCCAAGGCGAAGCTGGCCCTTCAGGCGGTGCAGCACAATGGCGGCAACGCCGTTTGCTTCTACACCCCGGAAATGGCGGCGGCGGCGACGCGGCGGATGCTGCTGACCATGCATCTCACCCACGCCATCGAACGCAACGAGCTGCATCTGGTCTATCAGCCCATTGTGGACCGCCACGGTCGCGTCCGGTCGGCAGAGGCGCTGCTGCGCTGGTCCCACCATGCCTTGGGGCCGGTCTCGCCGGGGGAGTTCATCCCGGTGGCGGAGGAAAGCGGGCTGATCGTCCCCATCACCGACTGGGTGCTGGCCACCGCCGTCGGCCAGATGTCGCAGTGGGAGGATGAGGGGGTTTTGCCCGACCGCGTGTTCCTCAACATTTCCGGCCAGCAGTTCCTGCGCGGCAACCTGACGCTGCGGCTGGAGGAGCTGCTGGGCCGGCACCCGTCGCTGCGCAGCCATCTGGGGCTGGAGATCACCGAACAGGCGGCGGTGCGCGATCTGAAGGTGGCGGTGCGCACGCTGGGGGAACTGGCCGACCTCGGCATCCAGGCGGCCATCGACGATTTCGGCTCCGGCTATTCCTCGCTCAGCTACGTGCAGCAGCTGCCGGTGGCGAAGCTGAAGATCGACCGCGCCTTCATCATCGACGTTCCGGACAATCCGAAGAACAACGCGCTGGTCCGTGCCGCCGTCGGCATGGCGCACGGCCTGGGCCTGACCACCGTCGCCGAGGGGGTGGAGACGGCGGAGCAGCGCGATTTCCTGGTGTCGGTCGGCTGCGACCTGATGCAGGGCTATTTCTTCGGCCGGCCGATGGCGCCGGAAGCGCTGGCCGACCTGCTGCGGGGGCAGGGAGCTTCCTCCTTGGGGTAAATCCTGGCTCGACAGTATATGCTGCAACTGATATCCATTCTCAGGACCTTGAGAGTCATTCGCAGTCCGGGAGTGTAGAATGTTCGTCGACAAGTTTGCTGGTATCGCTTTTGCCGTCGGTGCCTTGACCGCTTTCTCCGTCCAGGCGCAGGAAGTGAATGTTTACAACTCGCGACATTATAATACCGACCGCGTCATCTATGAGACCTTCACGAAGTCGACCGGCATCAAGGTCAACATCATCGAAGGCAATCACGACGAGCTGATCCAGCGGATGAAGTCGGAGGGCGCCAGCAGCCCGGCCGATCTGTTCATCACGGTGGACGCCAGCCGTCTGGCCTCCGCGGCGAAGGAAGGGCTGCTGGCTCCGGTCACCTCGCCGACGCTCGACGCCATCAAGGTCCCGGCACATTTGCGCGACCCGAACGGCGCCTGGTGGGGCCTGTCCAGCCGCGCCCGCATCGTCGTCTATGCCCGCGACCGGGTGAAGCCGGACCAGATCAGGAATTACGAAGACCTCGCCAAGCCGGAGTGGAAGGGTCGTGTCCTGACCCGCAGCGGCACCCATCCCTACAGCCTGGCCCTGACCGCCTCGATGATCGAAGCCCAGGGCGAGGAGAAGACCGAGGCGTGGGTGAAGGGGCTGGTGGCCAACCTCGCCCGTCCGCCGCAGGGCGGCGACACCGACCAGATCCGTGCGGTCGCCGTGGGCGAGGGCGACGTCGCCATCGCCAACACCTATTACGTCGGCAAGCTGATCACCTCGGCCAAGCAGGAGGACCGCGAGGTCGCCTCCAAGATCGGCGTGATCTTCCCCAACCAGGACAATCGCGGCACCCATGTGAACCTCAGCGGCGCCGGCGTGGTGAAGACCTCCAAGAACCAGGAGAGCGCCCGCAAGCTGCTGGAATATCTGCTGAGCCCCGAGGCGCAGCGGCTGTTCGCCGACGGCAACATGGAGTATCCGGTGAACCCGGCGGTCCAGCCGCATCCGGAGCTGGTGAAGCTCGGCACCTTCAAGGCCGCCGACGTCAACGCCGCCGCCTTCGCCGCCTACACCCCGCAGGCGCTGCGCATCATGGACCGTGCCGGCTGGAAGTAACAATGACCGACGCCCCGTTCACCGTGAATTCGTCCGCCCCCTCTCAATCGTCCGTCGTCCTTACGGGCATCACCCACCGCTACGGGCCGCTGATCGCCGTCGACGGCGTGTCGCTGTCGGTCGCCCCGCGGGAGGTGGTCTGCATCGTCGGCCCGTCGGGTTGTGGCAAATCGACTTTGCTGCGGCTGATCAGCGGGTTGGAGACGGTCCAGGCCGGCACGATCACGGTGGACGGGGTGCCGCTCGCCACCGCCGACCGTTCCCTGCCGCCGGAAAAGCGTCCGGTCGGCATGATGTTCCAGGATTTCGCGCTGTTCCCGCACCTGACGGTGGCGGGCAACATCGCCTTCGGCCAGACCGACCGTCCGCGCGCCGAGCGCAAGCGCCGGGTGGCCGAACTGCTTGAGACCATGGCGCTGACCCGCTACGCCGACGCCTACCCGCACACTTTGTCGGGCGGGCAGCAGCAGCGGGTGGCGCTGGCCCGCGCCATGGCGCGCGACCCCAAGGTCCTTCTGCTGGACGAACCCTTCTCCGCTCTCGACGAACAGCTTCGCCGTTCGGTCCGGGAAGAGGTGGTGCGGATCATCCGTGCCAGCGGCATCGCCACCATCGTCGTCACCCACGACCCGGAAGAGGCGATGGAGATGGGCAACCGCGTGGTGGTGATGGAGGCCGGGCGGATCGTCCAGGCCGACACGCCGGTGAATCTCTATCAGCGCCCGGCCAACAGCTTCGTCGCCCGCCTGTTCGGCGAGGTCAACCGCTTTCAGTCGACGGTGCGCGACGGCCAGATCGTCACGCCGCTCGGCCGCATCCAGGCGCCGCACCTGCCCGGCGGGACCAGGGTGGAGGTCGCCTGTCGCGTGGAGGATCTGGAACTGGTGCCGCTGGGCGCCCGTCCGGACGCGGTGCCGGTGCGCGTCCGCCATTCCAGCTTCCTGGGCCCGGCGACGCGGGTCTGCCTGGATTTGCCGGGCGGCGCCTCCGAGGTCCACGCCCGCCTGCCGGGGCATGTGGATGTGCGTGCGGGAGAGGAGTTGTCGGCTGCGATGGCGGCCGAACGGGTGATGGTGTTTCCGGCGGAGTGAGGGAGTTGTCGGGGCCATTGCCCCCTCCCTAACCCTCTCCCTCCCTCGGCCGGCCGAAGGCCGGTCCGATCGAGGGAGAGGGGACTGCCGCCTCTCCTTTGCCAAACCTCACCAAGCGTTCTACCCCCTCCACCGCCAAGGGCGGGGGAGGGATGGGGAGGGGGCAATCGGTGCAGATCCCTCAAGCCCCCGCCCGAACCTCATCCTCGCCGAACTGCAGCCGGCACAGCCGGGCATAGGCGCCGTCGGCGGCCAGCAGCGCCTCATGCGTGCCCTGTTCGATGATGCGGCCGCCTTCCATCACCACGATGCGGTCGGCATTGCGCACGGTCGCCAGCCGGTGGGCGATCACCAGCGTCGTGCGGCCCGCCGTCAGCCGTTCCAGCGCCGCCTGCACCAGACGCTCCGATTCGCTGTCCAGTGCGCTGGTCGCCTCGTCCAGCAGCAGGATCGGCGCGTCCTTCAGGAAGGCGCGGGCCAGCGCCAGCCGCTGGCGTTCGCCGCCCGACAGCTTCACGCCGCGGTCGCCGATCACCGTGTCGTAGCCCTCCGGCAGCTTCGAGACGAAGTCATGGGCGGCGGCGGCCTTGGCGGCGGCGACGATCTCGTCCATCCCGGCATCGAGCCGGCCGAAGCCGATGTTCGCCCGCACCGTGTCGTTGAACAGCACGGTGTCCTGGCTGACGATTGACACCGCGCCGCGCAGGCTGCGCAGGGTGGCGCCGCGCACGTCCTGGCCGTCGACCAGCACCTCGCCCCCCGTCACGTCGTAAAGGCGCGGAATCAGGTTGAAGACGGTCGATTTGCCGGCACCGCTGCGCCCCACCAGCGCCACCGTGCTGCCGGCCGGCACGTCGAGGTCGATGCCCTTCAGCGTGTCGCCCCCCTCCTCGTAGGAGAACTGGACGCCGCGCAGGGCGACGGCACCGTCGGTCACGGCCAGCGGCTTGGCGTCGGGCCGCTCCAGGATGGTCGGCTGCTGGTCGAGCAGTTCGAAGATGCGCTGGGCGGCGGCCAGCCCCTCCTGCAGGGCGGCGTTCAGCGTGCCGATGGCGCGCACCGGCTGGGCCGCCATCAGCAGCGCGCCGACGAAGCCGGAGAAGGCACCGACCGACCCCTCGCCCATCGTCATGCGGTAGCCGGCAAAGGCGATCACCCCCGCCACCGCGACGCCGCCCAGCACCTCCATCATCGGATCGATGCGCGAGCGGGCGCGCACCGCCTTCATGGTCAGCCGGTAGTTGTCGTGGAAGGCGCGTCCGGCGCGGGCACGCTCATAGTCTTCGAGATTGTAGGTCTTGACCATGCGCGCGCCCGACAGGCTTTCGGTCAGCAGCGAGGTCATGTCGCCCATCTGGGCCTGGGTGTCGCGCGACACGCGGCGCAGGCGCTTGCCGATTTGGACGATGGGCACCGCGGCGATGGGGTAGATGATGAAGACGATCAGCGACAGGAACCAGTCGAGATAGAACATCGACCCGACCAGCGCAATCACCGTCAGGATGTCGCGCACCAGCCCGGTCAGCGTGCGCGACAGCGCGTTGCGGATCAGGTCGACGTCGTTGATGAAGCGCGAGGTCAGCGACCCGGTGGGCGTGGCGTGCAGCTGTGCCATGTCGGCGGTCTGCAGATGCGTGAACATCGACAGGCGGATGTCGGCGATGACGCGCTGGACGATGTCGCTGGTCACCACCGTCTGCGAGTAGAGCGATACGCCCTTGATCGCCGTCACCGCGACGATGGCCAGGGGAATCGCCAGCAGCATGCCGCGGTCCTGGGCGGAGAACATGGCATAGGACTGGTCGATCAGCAGCGGATAGGCGCCGGTGGTCGCCGCAACCACCGCCATCAGCAGGAAGGACAGCATCAGCTTGCCGCGATAGGGCCGCACCCACTCGCGCCACATCCGCGCCACCAGCCGTTCGGTCGCCGCATCCAGGCGCAGGGGCTTGCCGCTCTTGTTCGTCACGGTCGCATCCGATCTCTTGTCCGTTGCCGATGGCTTAGCCCATGGGCTTCGGCTTTGTCCACCGGTCGGCGTGCCGGCCCGGTTCCGGTTACAGCCTTCCTTTACCGCTTTCGTGCAAGACTGCGGATGATCGGCATGGCGGATGTCCGTGCTGCTGGGGAAGGGGAAGCCCATGGCGAACGGGAATGGCACCAACGGGCATGAGGGCAGCGCGCGGCGTCCGCGCATCGGCCTTGCGCTGGGCGGCGGGGTGGCGCGCGGCTGGGCGCATATCGGGGTGCTGCGGGCGCTGAAGCGTTATGGCATCGAGGCCGACATCGTCTGCGGCGCCTCGGTGGGCGCGCTGGTCGGCGGCATCCATCTGGCGGGAAAGCTCGACGCGCTGGAAGAATGGGTGCGCGACCTGACCCGGCTGAAGATCGTCGGCTATCTCGACCTGCGGCTGCGCCAGGGCGGCGGGCTGATCAGCGGCGACCGTCTGCTGGCGGAGCTTCGCCTGCATCTGGGCGACCAGCGGATCGAGGAACTGCCCTGTCCCTATGCCGCCATCACCACCGATCTGGTGACCGGGCACGAGGTGTGGCTGCAGCGCGGCGAACTGGTCGACGCCATGCGGGCGTCCTTCTCGCTGCCGGGGGTGTTTCCGCCGGTGCTGATCGACGGGCGCTGGCTGATCGACGGCGCGCTGGTCAATCCGGTGCCGGTGTCGGCCTGCCGGGCGCTGGGGGCGCAGATGGTGATCGCGGTCAATCTGGCCGGCGACATCCTGGGCAAGGCGCGCAAGCCCGGGGCCAGCGTGCCGACCGCCGCCGGGTTCGACCTGCTGCGGCTGGTGGAGGGGGAGGCGCCGGAACACCGCCCGCCGAGCGGGATCGGGGCGCTGACCCGCCGCATCTTCCGCCGCGATTATGAGGGGCCGAGCCTGTTCGGCGTGATGGTGTCGTCGCTGGGCATCGTCACCGACCGCATCACCCGCTCGCGGCTGGCCGGCGACCCGCCGGACGTCCACATCGTGCCGCGGCTGGGCCACATCGGCCTGACCGAGTTCGACCGTGCCGAGGACTGCATCCGCGAGGGCGAGGCGTCGGTGGAGCGCGTCCTGCCGGAACTGCATGACGCGCTCGCCGTCTTCGCCACCGGCCCGCGGGAAACGATGCGCGAGCCGGTGCGCGGATAGCTCCGGGCGGGGAGCGGCGCTTTAGCGATCGATGGCCGTGCCGAGCGCCGCACCGCCCAGGCCGCCGATCACGGCGCCGCGGGTGCCGTCCACCGCGTAACCGCCGGCCGCGCCGGCCGTACCGCCGACCACGCCGCCGGTCGAGCAGGCGGTGAGAGAAAGAAGCGCGAACACCGCACCGATCAGACGCAAACGGGACATCATGCAACCCTCCTCATGTTGACTGTTCGATGTCTAAACACACGAAAGGGCATTTTGCTTCCATCGCCTGCCGATCTTTCGGTTCTGATTCTTTCGAGGGGAACCTCTTAACCCCACCAGCGTTGACCGGACTTTGATCGTGCAACGTTGATACGGGGGAACGACCATGCGGCGCATCACCAACCGCCTGCGCGCAACCGCCATCGCCGCCACCGCGGCCCTGTCCCTGGCCGCCTGCCAGACCGGCAACAGCGGTGGCATCGGCGGGATGAACACCTCGGAAACCGTCGGCACGCTGGGCGGCGCCGTCGCCGGTGGCCTGCTCGGCTCGCGTTTCGGCGGCGGGGCCGGCAAGCTGGCGACCACGGCCATCGGCACGCTGCTCGGCGCCTATGCCGGCCAGCAGCTGGCCCGCCAGTTCACGCCGGCCGACCAGAACCGGGCGTCGGATGCGGAGGAGCGTGCGGTCGCCAACAACCAGACCATCACCTGGAACAACCCGCAATCCGGCAACAGCGGCACCATCCAGCCGGTACGCACATATCAGGGCAACAGCGGGCAAACCTGCCGCGACTACAACCACACCGTGGTGATCGACGGCAAGACCGAGGTCGCGCGCGGCACCGCCTGCCGGCAGGCTGACGGAAGCTGGAAGCTGGTATCGTAAGCGTACAGCCTTTCCGAATGACCGCCTCCGGCTTCTACGCCTTGCGGATGTGCAGGGTTGCCGTCAAAATCAAAGGGTTCCGCCAAGGGGCGGCCTGATGCGAACGGCGTGTGGGGCTCATGGAGGCGGTCAGCTATATCATTCTCATCGGGTCCACGCTGCTGATCGTCAGCGTGCTGACCAGCTACCTCGCCTTGCGCATCGGCGCCCCGCTGCTTTTGATCTTCCTCGGCATCGGCCTGCTGGCGGGGGAGGACGGCATCGGCCGGATCGCCTTCAACGATGCCGGCTCCGCCTTCCTGATCGGGTCGATGGCGCTGGCGGTGATCCTGTTCGAAAGCGGATTCGACACCAAGCTCGCCAGCTACAAGGCCGCGGCCTGGCCGGCGATGACGCTGGCGACCGTCGGCGTCGCCGTCACCACCGGTGTCGTCGGCGTGGCCGCCCATTACCTGATGAATTTGGGGTGGTGGGAGGCGTTGCTGATCGGCGCCGCCTGCAGCTCCACCGACGCGGCGGCGGTCTTCTTCCTGCTGCGGGTGGGCGGCATCACCTTGCGCGACCGGGTCCGCTCGACGCTGGAGATCGAATCGGGCAGCAACGACCCGGTCGCCATCATGCTGACCATCTTGCTGGTGGAGGCGGCGACCCATGGTCTGGCGTCGCCCGCCGCCATCGTCGGCGAACTGGCGCTGGCCTTCGCGCTGGGCGGGGTGATGGGTCTGGCCGGCGGCTGGCTGCTGGTGGCCTTCATCAACAAGGCGAATTTCGAGACCGGGCTGAACCCGGTGGTGACGCTGACCTTCGCCCTGTTCATCTTCGCCGCCACCAACGTGCTGGGCGGCAGCGGCTATCTGGCCGTCTATGCCGCCGGCCTCTATGCCGGGAACGTCAAGCTGCGCGGCGCGCTGGAACTGCGGCGCTTCCATTCCGGCCTGACCTGGCTCAGCCAGATCGTCATGTTCGTCATGCTGGGCCTGCTCGCCACCCCGCGGGAGTTCGCGGGCATGCTGCTGCCGGCGCTGGGCGTGGCGCTGGTGCTGATCGTCGTCGCCCGGCCGCTGGCGGTGTGGATGTGCCTGCTGCCCTTCCGCTTCTCGGTGCGGGAGACCAGCTTCATCGCCTGGGTGGGCTTGCGCGGCGCGGTGTCGTTGCTGCTGGCGCTGGTTCCGGTATTGGGCGGGCTGGAGAATGGGCAGCTGATCTTCAACACCGCCTTCGTCGTCGTGGTCGTCTCTCTGCTGGTGCAGGGCTGGACCATCGGCAGCATGGCCCGCGCGCTGGAGCTGATCGTCCCGCCCCGCCGCGGCCCGGTGGAGCGTGTGGAACTGGAGCTTCCCGGAAACGCCGACCAGGAGCTTGTCGCCTACACCGTCCATGGCAAGAGCCCGGCGGCGCGCGGCCAGCGCATGCCGCGCTGGGCCAAGCCGTCGCTGGTCATCCGCGCCGGCGCGGTGGTGCCGCTGCACAAGGCCAAGCCGCTGCAGCCCGGCGACCATGTCTATCTGTTCACGCCGCAGCACCGGCTGCCGCTGATCGACAAGCTCTATGGTGGCAGCCGGGCGCTCGACCAGTCCGACCGCGAGTTCTACGGCGATCTGGTGCTGAGCCCCGATGCGACGGTGGAGCAGATCGCCGAGATGTACGGCCTGCCGCTGTCGCTGTCCAACGCCCGGCTGACGCTGAGCGACCTGCTGCGCAACGAGTTCGGCGGCTCCTGCGAGTTGGGCGACCGGGTGCGCATGGGCGGTGTCGAACTGATCGTGCGCGACATGGACGAGGACACCATCACCTCGGTCGGTCTGGCGCTGGAGCCCGTCCGCGTCACCAGCCGGCGTCGGCCGCTCTACCAGCGCGTCACCGTCATAGGCGGGCGGCTGCGCGGCTGGTGGAACGAGCATGCCTTCCGCCGCTGGAAGGAGCGCGAGAAACTGCGGGCCCGGCAGCTCGCCGCCCCCCCACCTGTGGCGGAGCCGCCCCGTGAGGAGAGGGTGGAAAGCCGCAACGAGGCGTGAAGGCGGCTAGCCCCGGTGGCCGGGACGCGACGAGGCGATGGTGCGGCTCAGATAGATGACGGGGGCGAGGCCGACCAGAACGATCACCAGGGCGGGCAGGGCGGCGTCGTCCAGCCGCTCGGTGGAGGCCATGCGGAAGGCCTCGATCGCCAGCGTGTCGAAGTTGAAGGGCCGCAGGATCATCGTCGCCGGCAGCTCCTTGGTGATGTCGACGAACACCAGCATGGCGGCGCTCAGCAGGCTGGGGCGCAGCAGCGGCAGATGGACCCGGCGCAGCACCTGCAGCGGCGTATGGCCGAGCGAGCGGGCCGCCCCTTCCAGATTCGGGCCGATCTTGGCGAAACCGGATTCGAGCGGCCCATAGGCCACCACGAAGAAACGGATCAGATAGCCGTAGAGGATGCCGGCGATGGTCGCGCCGAGGATGGCGCCGACCGGCCAGCCGGTCCAGTCGCGGGTCAATCCAACCGTGATCAGGATGCCCACCGCGATCACCGTGCCCGGCGTGGCATAGCCGAGCGAGGCGAGGCGCGCGGCGCCGGTGGCAAGCCCGCTGCGGTCGTGGCGCACGCCATGGATCACCAGCAGCGCCACGACGACGACCAGCGCGGCACCGCTGGCGCCGAGGATGAAGGTGTTGACCGTCAGGTCGGTGAAGCGGGCGAGCGTCAACTCCGTGCCGCCGCGCAGGATCATGCGGATCAGCACCGCGCCCGGCAGCAGGAAGCCGAACAGCACCGGGGTCAGGCAGACGATCCAGGCCACCACCGTGCCGCGGGCCGACAGGCGCGGGGCGGGCAGGGCGCGGTAACGGCCGGTGGTCTGGTGGAAGCGCATCTTCCCGCGCGACAGCCGCTCCAGACCGACCAGGACCAGCACCACCAGCAGCAGCACGGCCGCCAGCTGCGCGGCCGCGGCCGGGTCGCCGAGCGCGAACCAGGTGCGGTAGATGCCGACGGTGAAGGTGTCGATGCCGAAATAGCGCACGGCGCCGAAATCGGCCAGCGTCTCCATCAGCGCATAGCCGACGCCGGCCACCAGCGCCGGGCGGGCCAGCGGCAGGGCCACGCGGCGGAAAGCGCCGAACTGGGTGCAGCCCAGCGTGCGGCTGGCCTCCAGCACGCAGACAGACTGCTCGAGGAAGGCGGCGCGGGTCAGCACATAGACGTAGGGGTACAGCACCGACGACAGCACCAGCCCGGCGCCCCAGGCGGTGTGGATGTCCGGAAACCAGTAGTCGCCGCGGCGCCAGCCGAAGGTGGCGCGCAGGAAGGACTGCAGCGGTCCGGCGAATTGCAGGAAATCGGTGTAGGTGTAGGCCAGCACATAGGCCGGCATGGCCAGCGGCAGCAGCAGCAGCCATTGCAGCACCCCACGCCCGCGGAAGTCGTGCATGGTGACGGTCCAGGCGCAGGCGACGCCGGTCACCAGCGTGACCACGCCGACGATTCCCAGCAGGATCAGGGTGTTGAGGATGTAGCCGGGAAGCACCGTCCGCGCCATGTGCCCCCACAGGTCGGTGGAGACGCCGGCGGCCTGGACGAAGACGGCGAGGATCGGCAAAGCGATCAGCAGTGCAAGGACCAGGGCGAACAGCCCGGTCGGACCGACCCGCGACCACAGCCGGCGAGGAGAGAGGGACGGGGAGCCGGAAGACTTCGCGTCGGTCGCCATCGCCATGCGGGGGTGTCCTCGCTGTCGGAAAAATGGTCGGTGCGGGGTGCCCCCTCCCTCCCGCTTCGCGGGTCCCTCCCTCCCCCGCTTCGCGGGAGAGGGTGGATTTGCTATGCGGCGGGTCCCCTCTCCCGCGTGAGCGGGGGAGGGTTAGGGAGGGGGCATCAACGCCAGTACTCTACTCTAAAACGCCAGCCCTTATCAGCTCGCTTCGGCGGCGCGCTGGTGACGCTTGCGCTCGTTCGGGTCGAGGTAGCGCTTGCGCAGGCGGATGGACTTGGGCGTCACCTCCACCAGCTCGTCGTCGGAGATGTAGGACAGCGCCTTTTCCAGGGTCATCTGGATCGGCGGGGTCAGGCGGACAGCCTCGTCCTTGCTGGTGGTGCGGATGTTCGTCAGCTGCTTGCCCTTGATGACATTGACCTCAAGGTCGTTGCCGCGGGTGTGCTCGCCGATGATCATGCCCTGATAGACCGGAACGCCCGGATCGATCAGCATCGGGCCGCGATCCTCCAGGTTCCACAGCGCATAGGCAACCGCGGTGCCGTCGCTGTTGGAGATCAGAACGCCGGTGCGCCGCGCCGCGATGGCGCCCTTGAACGGGGCGTAGCCGTGGAACAGGCGGTTCATGATGCCGGTGCCGCGGGTGTCGGTCAGGAACTCGCCCTGATAGCCGATCAGGCCGCGCGACGGAGCGTGGAAGACGATGCGGGTCTTGCCGCCGCCGCTCGGGCGCATCTCGATCAGGTCGGCCTTGCGCTCCGCCATCTTCTGGACGACGGTGCCCGAGAACTCCTCATCGACGTCGACGACGACTTCCTCGATCGGCTCCAGACGCTGGCCGTTCAGCGGGTCGGTCTTGAACAGCACGCGCGGACGGCTGATCGCCAGCTCATACCCCTCGCGGCGCATGGTCTCGATCAGGATGCCCAGCTGCAGTTCGCCGCGGCCGGCCACCTCGAAGGCGTCGCCGCCCTCGGTGTCGGCGATGCGCAGAGCCACGTTGCCTTCCGCTTCGCGGAACAGGCGGTCGCGGATCATGCGGCTGGTGACCTTGTCGCCCTCGCGGCCGGCCAGCGGGCTGTCGTTGACCGAGAAGGTCATCGCCAGGGTCGGCGGGTCGATCGGCTGGGCGGCCAGCGGCTCGGCCACTTCCGGCGCGCAGATGGTGTCGGCCACGGTGGTGTTGGTCAGGCCGGCCAGCGCGACGATGTCGCCGGCATGCGCCTCGTCCACCGGAACGCGCTCCAGGCCGCGGAAGGCCAGCACCTTGCTGATGCGGGCGTTCTCGACCAGCTTGCCGTCGCGGCTCATCGACTTAACGGACATGTTGACCTTGACCGAACCCGTCTGGATGCGGCCGGTCAGGATGCGGCCCAGATAGGGGTTCGCTTCCAGCGTGGTCGCCAGCATGGTGAAGGGCAGGTCTTCCTCGACCTTCGGGGCCGGGACATGGTCGCGGATCAGTTCGAACAGCGGGGTCAGCGTCTCGCGGGCGCCGTTCTCCAGGTCCGTGGTCGCCCAGCCGTTGCGGCCCGAGGCGAACAGGGTCGGGAAGTCCAGCTGCTCGTTCGAGGCGTCGAGCGAGGCGAACAGGTCGAACACCTCGTCATGCACCTCGTGCGGACGGCCGTCGGGACGGTCCACCTTGTTGATGACGACGATGGGGCGCAGGCCCAGCTTCAGGGCCTTGCCCAGCACGAACTTGGTCTGCGGCAGCGGGCCTTCGGCCGCGTCGCAGAGCAGGACGACGCCGTCGACCATGGAGAGGATGCGCTCCACCTCGCCGCCGAAATCGGCGTGGCCGGGGGTGTCGACGATGTTGATGCGCAGGTCGTTCCACAGAACGGACGTGCACTTGGCCAGGATGGTGATGCCGCGCTCGCGCTCCAGGTCGTTGGAGTCCATGGCGCGTTCGGCGACCTGCTGGTTCTCGCGGAACGAGCCGGCCTGCTTGAGAAGTTGGTCGACCAGCGTGGTCTTGCCGTGGTCGACGTGGGCGATGATGGCGACGTTACGGAGATTCATGGAGCCTTCGGTCTCGCAAGGGCACCCCCGACACGCAGCAGCGTCATGCCACAAACAACAAAAAGGCCCAACGAACATTAATCCGTGGGCGCTGTCGGGGAAACTGTTGCGGCGCAATATATGGATCCGAAGGAAAAACGCAAGTGCCGTGCCCTTTGGTCTAACGCGAATTTCCGGGATGGAGCCATGCGTGGTCGCAGCCTACATTGTGGGCGATGATCCGCTTCGCTTCCGCTTCCCGCCGCAGGATGGCCGCCGCAACCCAGGTTGCAGCCGCGCCCTTCAAGGCTCCCATCGCCGCTCCCCTGGTCGCCGCCCTGCTGCTGCTGGGGCCGTCCGGCGCCGGCCGCGCCCAGGATTCGCCGGCCGACGGCTTCCAGCCCGCCCCAGCGCTGGACGCCCCCGCCGAGGAAGAGGTGCGGCCGGCCGGCATCCGCTACGAGGTCGAGATCACCGGCGTCGAGGATGACGGGCTGCGTGGCACGCTCAACGACGCCTCGACCCTGGTGGAGTTGAAGGGGGAGACGCCGCCCTCGCTGATCGGGCTGGAACGCCGGGCCGACAGCGACCGCGACCGATTGCAGACGGCGCTGCGCTCCGCCGGCTACTACGACGCGCGGCTGGACATCCGCATCGAGGATCCGGCAGCGACCGGCACCCTGCCCGCGGGCGGGGAGGCGCCGCCGGTCAAGGTGACGGTCGCGGTGACGCCGGGTCCGCTCTACCACTTCAAGACGGTGACGGTGCGAGGCGCCAACGGGGCGACCCTGCCGGGGGAGGTCGCGACCGACGACCTCGGCCTTGCCGCCGGGGCGCCGGCGGTGGCGCAACGGGTGCTGGATGCCGAATCGGAACTGGTCGGCCGTCTCGCCAGGCGCGGCTACGCCTTCGCCAAGGCGTCCGACCGCGAGGTGGTGGTCGATCATTCCGACCGGACGATGGACGTCGCCTACACCGTCGATCCCGGCCCGCTGACCCGCTATGGCGCCACCCGAATCGAAGGGCTGGAGAAGGTCGACGAGGATCTCGTGCGCGGGCGGCTGGCCTGGAAGGAAGGGCAGGTCTACGACCCCGGCGCCACCGACCGGGCGCGGCAGGACATCGCAGTATTGCAGGTCTTCGACACCGTCCGCGTGCGGATGGCGGACGAGCCGGGGCCGGACGGCGTGACGCCGGTGATCGTCACGGTGGGCGAGCGCAAGCGCCGCTTCATCGGCGGCGGCATCACCTTCTCGACCGAGGACGGGCTGGGCACCAACGCCTATTGGGGCCACCGCAACCTGTTCGGCGGGGCGGAGCAGCTGCGCCTCGGCGTCGATGTCGGCCGAGTCGCCGGCTCCAGCGGCGGCAGCTCCAACACCGGCAACGACCTGCCCGACCTGCGTTTCAGCGTCAATTTCCGCAAGCCCGACTTCCTGGCGGTGAAGCAGTCGCTGGTGGTCAATTTCGCCGTGGTCAACGACCAGCCGCCGGCTTACAGCCGCGTCGCCTCGGAACTGACGGTCAAGCTCGAACGGCCGCTGACCGACCAGCTGACGATCAGCTACGGCGTGACCGGCGAGCGCGGCCGGGTGAAGACGGAGGACACCACCTATCAGACCGCTTTCATCGGCGTGCCGCTGGGTTCGGCCTGGAACGGCACCGACAATCTGCTGAACCCCACCTCCGGCCAGCGGGCATCGCTGCAGGTGACGCCGTGGTTCCCGGTCGGCGGCGACACCGAATCGCCCTTCACCTCGGTGCTGCTCAACGGCTCCACCTATTACGACCTCGGCAACGACGGGCGCTATGTCGCCGCGGCGCGGATCGGGGTCGGCAGCATCCTCGGCACCTCGCTGACCGACATCCCGCCCGACCACCGCTTCTATGCCGGCGGCGGTGGGTCGGTGCGCGGCTACGGCTTCCAGAAGGCGGGGCCGCGCGACCGCTACGACGATCCCGTCGGCGGCCGGTCGCTGTTCGAGATCGGGGCGGAGCTGCGCATCAAGGTGACGGAGAGCATCGGCGTCGTTCCCTTCGTCGATGCCGGCACGGTCTATGATTCGGCCTATCCCGACTTCAGCGAGCCGCTGCGCGTCGGCGCCGGCCTCGGCCTGCGCTATTATACCGACTTCGGTCCGCTGCGGGTCGATGTCGGCATTCCCCTCAACCCGGCGAGCGGCGACGCGCGCTGGCAGCTGTATCTCAGCCTGGGGCAGGCGTTCTGATGGCGCAAAATCGTCCCAATCCTTCGGGACGATGACCGTCTATTGCGGTTGAGACAAGGTTGGCCCGGTCGGGGTGGTCGTGCTGGTGAAAGGGCGTGGTGTGACGGTTCGCATATTCCTGGTCGGTCTGATCCTTCTGGCCGGCCTGTTCGTTGGGCCGCAGCCGGCCCGCGCCCTGTCGCTGTTCGGCGATTCCACCCGCGAGTGGCTGACGGAGAAGATCGAGGGCGCCGTCGAATCGCCGGACATGCAGTTGAAGCTCGGCGCCATCGAGGGCGGCTTTCCCACCGATTTCACCATCGCCACCGTCACGCTGTCCGACAGTCAGGGCGTCTGGCTGACCATCGACCGGCTGCATGTGGTACTGTCGCCGTCCGCCCTGTTCCTGCGCAGCGCCAAGATCGATTCGCTGGAGGCGGCCAGCATCGTCGTCACCCGCGCCCCCGTCAGCACCCAGCCCGCCGCGCCATCCGATCCCGACGCCCCGCTGCTGCCCAGCCTGCCGGTCGACATCGACCTGGACAGGCTGGTGGTGGAGCGGCTGGAGTTGGGGCCGGCCCTGCTCGGCGAGCCGGCGGTCCTGCGGATAACCGGGGCGGCCGAACTGGCGCATGGCGGCGGGGCGCTGGACACCACCCTGTCGGTGGCGCGCATCTACGACAAGCCCGGCAAGGCCGATATCGCCGCCGCCTACAAGCCGGACGAGAACACGCTGACCCTCTCGGTCGACGCGTCGGAACCCGCGGGCGGCGTCATGGCGCGCGCCCTGTCCATCCCCGGCCTGCCGCCGGTGCAGGTGACGCTGAAGGGCGACGGCACGCTGGACGACTGGGCCGGCAAGCTCACCGCCATGGCGGGCGAGGCCGCAGCCCCCACCGGAACCCTGAACGCCGACGCCACCATCAGGAAGGTGCCGGAGGGGCATGCCCTGACGCTGGCGGCCGGCGGCAATTTCGCCCCGCTGATCGCCGGGCTGGCGGGGGAGACGGTGACGCCGCTGATCGGACCCGCCCCGACGCTGAACGCCAGCGTGCTGCGGGCGCCGACCGGCGCCATCACCGTCCGGCCGCTGGCCCTGACCGTCGCCGCCGCGACCGCCACGGTGAACGGCGACATCGCCGCCGACTACAACAGCCTGAACCTGCGCTGGACCCTGCAAGCCGGCCCGGACTCCACCCTGCATCCGCTGGTGCCGCTGTCCTGGCGCGAGGGCGTGGTGGAGGGTTCTGCCGAAGGCGCGCTGAACGCCCTGAACGTCGCGGTCGACGCCACGCTGCGCGATCTCGCCGCCGACGACCCGGCTCTGTCCCAGCTGACCGGGCCGGAGACGGTGCTGGCCGCCCGCGCCCGGATCGACGTCGGCAGCGGACAGGTCGGCCTGGAAACGCTGGCGCTGACCGCCGCCGCAGCGCGGGCGGAGGCGAAGGGGACCATCGGCGGCTGGGGCCAGACCGCCGATTTGACCCTGTCGGCCAGCGCCGACGACCTCGCCCCGCTGTCGGACCTCGCCGGCCGGCCTCTGGCGGGGGCTGTGGCGCTCTCCGGCCCGGTGCGGCGCGGTGCCGACGGCGTGCTGACCACGGAGTTGACCGGCAGCCTCGACCGTCTCGCCACCGGCACCCCGGCCGACGCGGTGCTGGGTGACAAGGCGACGCTGGCGCTGGCGGCGCGGATGGAGCCGGACGGCGCCATGCGGCTGACCGACCTGACGGTGGACGGCCGCAACGGCAAGCTGACCGGCACCGCGGCGCTGACGGACAGCCAAGTCGACGCCCGCACCACCCTGACGGTGGCGAAGCTGGAGCTGCTGGGCGGCGCGCTCGGCACCCCGATGGAGGGGTCGGCGACGCTGGAGGCCACCGCCCGCGGCCCGCTCGACGCCATCGAGGCGCAGGCGAAGCTGAATGCCCGCGACCTCGTGGTCCAGGGCCGCCGCCTGGGCGCCACGGAGGTGCAGGCCACGGCATCCGGCTTGCCGGAGACGCCGAACGGCACGGTGTCGGCCCGCACCAACCTGGACAAGACGCCGCTGTCGCTCGACGGACGCTATGCGCTGCGCGAGCAGACGCTGCGGCTGGATGGGCTGACCATCGCCAACGGGTCGAACCGCATCACCGGTCAGGCCCAGGTGGCGCTCGATACCCTGCTCGCCACCGGACGGCTGGAGGGCGCGCTGCCCAACCTGAACGGGCTGTCGGAACTGGCCGGCATGCCGCTCGGCGGCGGGGCGACCTTCGCGCTGGCGCTCGACGGCAAGGGCGGCAAGCAGGCGGCCAACCTCACCGCCGACGCCACCAACCTGCGGGTGGACGGGGAAGGCGGTCCCCTGCTGACCGCTCGCCGCCTGATGGCGCGGGCCGATGTCGTCGACGCGCTCGGCACCCCCAGCGGCAAGGCGCGGGTGGAGATGACCGGCGGCAACGCTGCCGGCAACGACCTGCGCAGCGTCACCGCCTCGGTCGACGGCTCGCTGGCCAAGGCCTCCTTCCAGGCTAATGCTACTGGGGCCAATGCTACCGGGGCCAATGCCGCAGGTTCAGGCGCCCAGCCGGTCGCCCTCGATCTCGCCGGCACTCTGACGCAGGAGGGGGAGGCGACGCGCATCCGGCTCGACCGCTTGCAGGCGCGCTATGCCGGCGAGGATCTGCGGATGACCGCTCCCGCCACCATCCTGCTGGCCGAGCGCCGCTACGAGGTGAGGGAACTGCGGCTGTCGTCGGGCAATGCCCGGCTGGCCGCCGACCTCGGCCTGAACGGCGAGCGGCTGAGCGGCGAGTTGACCATCGACCGGCTGCCGCTCGCGCTCGCCAAGCTCGCCAGCCCGACCCTGCGGCTGGACGGCGTCGCCAACGCGCGCGCCTCGCTGGGCGGGACTCTGCGCAACCCGCGCGCCGACGCCACCCTGCGGGTCAGAGGGCTGAAGGCGCAGCAGACGACGCAGGCCGGCCTGCCGGGCATCGACGCCAATGTGGACGCGCAGTGGCGCGACCGCCGCCTGTCGATGACCAGCCGCATCGCCATGCCGAAGAATGCAGGCACCCTGACCGCCAACGCCGCCGTGCCGCTGGTGATGGACCCTGACAGCTATGCCGTCAGCCTGCCGCCCAGGGGCGCGCTGGAGGCAGCGGTCAACGGCACGCTCGACCTGTCGCTGGCGAACGACATTCTGGCGTCGTCGGGCGACCGGGCGCGCGGGTCGCTGCAACTCGACGTGCGGGCCGGCGGCACGGTGGAGAAGCCGTCGCTCGGCGGTTCCGTCGTGCTGGCGAACGGGCGTTACGAGAACCGGGCGTCGGGCGCCGTCATCACCAACATCCAGGCCCGTCTGGCCGGCGACGGCGACGTCTTCACCATCCAGAGCTTCCAGGGCCGGACCCGCAACGGCGGCGCCATCAGCGCCAGCGGCGTCATCCGCCCGGCAGCCCCGGCCGACCGGCAGCTCGACATCGCAGTGAAGGCCGACAATGCCCGGCTGGTGGAACTCGACCTCGCGACGGCGGAGATCGGGGCGAACCTGACGCTGACCGGCGGATTCGCCAATGCGCGGCTGGCCGGGCCGGTCGACATCCGCCGTGCCGAAATCCAGATCCCCGACCGCATGCCGGCCAGCGTCGTCGACCTGAAGGTGACGGAGGTCGGTAGGGGCCATGGCCGCGGCACAACCCAGATCTCGACATCCGGCGGCACCCGCCGCATCCCGCAGCCGGAGGAGGCGCCGCCCGCCGCAGCGCCCTTCGTGCTGGCGCTCGACATGACGGTGAATGCGCCCAACCAGATCTTCGTGCGCGGCCGTGGATTGGACGCGGAGCTTGGCGGCAACCTGCGCGTCGGCGGCATCGCCGCAGCGCCCGAGCTGACCGGCCGCTTCACCATCCTGAAGGGCAGCCTGAACCTGCTGGCCCGCAACTTCGAGTTCAAGCGCGGCATCTTCGACTTCGACGGCGGCCTCGATCCCCGGCTCGACCTGCTGGCGGAGGCGACGGCCAACGGCGTCACCGCCAACGTGGTGGTCGGCGGCACCGCCCGCCAGCCGAAGATCGAGCTGACCTCGCCCCAGGGACTGCCGCAGGACGAGGTGCTGGCCGGCGTGCTGTTCGGCAAGTCGGTTGGCGACCTGAGTGCGGCGGAAGCGGTGCAGCTTGCCCAGTCGGCGGCGGCGCTGGCCGGCTTCGGCGGCGGGGGCGGCGGCATCCTCGACCGCGTGCGTCGCAGCATCGGCGTGGACCGGCTGGACTTCACCCAGGGCGCGAACGGCAAGGGCGGCGCGGTGCAGGCCGGCCGCTATGTCAGCGACCGTGTCTATGTCGGCGTCGAACAGGGCATCGGCGCCAACCAGAGCCGCGCGAAGGTCGAGATCGACATCACCAACAACCTGAAGGGCACCGCCGCGGTCGGCGGCAATTCCGACACGGAGTTCGGACTGGTCTACGAGAAGGATTACTGAGGGGAGCGGGGTGGGTAGGGGACGCGCATGTCCGAGGGGCGTCCAGCATGCCGGTCATGAGAGACTCTATCGGCCGTCATTCCCGCGAAGGCGCTACGGGACGCACATATTTCACATTTGCGAAAGAACAGCAGCTTTTGGTAGCGAGTGGCCCTTCTCCCCTTGCGGGAGAAGGGTTGGGATGAGGGGTGCGACCAGCTGAAAGCCCGAGGCAATCACATCTGCGCCCCTCACCCCAACCCCTCTCCCGCAAGGGGAGAGGGGCTTTCCTCAATGCCAAGCTGCACGTCTTTTCGCAAGTGCGAGATCTGTGCATCCCGTAGCGCCTTCGCGGAGATGGCAGAAAGTTCTTTTATTTCAGCACATTAAGGGTGAAGGGTGTGCGAAGAGTCCGGTCACTCCGGCCCGCATCCAGGCTTCAGCCCCGGATCGTTGGCGAAGCTGCCGTCGTCGGCCTGCTTGTCGGCGCCATAGTCCGGGTCGATCCCGGCCGCCAGCGCCGCCAGCCGGTGGGCGGTCGCCACATGGGCTTCGCGTTCGACGGCGCGGTAATGGTCGATGACCTGCTCGCCGAAGGCGGTCAGCACCGTGCCGCCGCCCTGCTTGCCGCCCACCGCCGCGTTGACCACCGGTTCGCGGAAGATGCGGTTGAGGTCGTCCACCAGCAGCCACGCGCGGCGATAGGACATGCCCAGCGCCCGCCCGGCGGCGGAGATGGAGCCGGTCTCGCGGATCCGTTCCAGCAGCGCGATCTTGCCGGGACCGATGGAGCCGCCGCTGTCGAAGTCGATGCGGATCCGCATGCGCGTCATTGCCGCGATTCTCCCGTCACCGTTCGGCGGTCTCGATGCCGTCGCCGCTCCAGGCGCCGGTGCGGAAGAAGCCGTCGATCCGCTCGCACCACGGGCCGATGTCCAGCCCGGCCGAGGTCAGCCAGTCGCGGTTGAAATAGGTCCCCATATAGCGGTCGCCGGGATCGCAGATCAGGGTGGCGACGCTGCCCTGCCGGCCGTCCCGCATCATCCCGGCGATCAGCTCGATGGACCCGACCAGATTGGTGCCGGTGGAGCCGCCGCAGGCGCGGCCCAGCCGGTCGCGCAGCACCCACACCGCGGCGATGCTGGCGGCGTCGGGCACGCGGATCATGCGGTCGATCACCGTCGGCTGGAAGGAGGGCTCGACCGTCGGCCGCCCGATGCCTTCGATGCCGGACCCGCGGCCGACGTCGGCCTTCGGGTTGTTGTCACGAAAGCCCTCGAAGAAGGCCGAATGTTCGGGATCGGCGACGCAGATGCGGGTCGGCAGCCGGCGGTAGCGGACATAGCGCCCGAAGGTGGCGGAGGTGCCGCCGGTGCCGGCGCCGCAGACGATCCAGTCCGGCACCGGATGCGGTTCCTGCGCCAGCTGTTCGAAGATCGACTGGGCGATGTTGTTGTTGCCGCGCCAGTCGGTCGCCCGCTCGGCATAGGTGAACTGGTCCATGAAATGGCCGTTGCAGGCCTGGGCCAGCCGCTGCGCCTCGGCACAGACCTCCGACGCACGCTCCACCATATGGCAGCAGCCGCCATAGAACTCGATCTGCGCGATCTTGGCCGGGGAGGTGTTGCGCGGCACCACCGCGACGAAAGGCAGGTCGAGCAGCTGGGCGAAATAGGCCTCCGAAACCGCGGTGGAGCCCGACGACGCCTCGATCACCGTGGTGCCCTCGCGCACCCATCCGTTGCAGATCGCATAGAGGAACAGCGACCGCGCCAGCCGGTGCTTCAGGCTGCCCGTCGGGTGGGTCGATTCGTCCTTCAGGTACAGCGTGATCCCCGGCGCCGACGGGATTGGCAGGCGCAGCAGATGGGTGTCGGCGGACCGGTTCACGTCCGCCTCGATGCGCCGCAGCGCCTCGTCGAGCCATCCGCGCCGGGCGGCGGTGGTGGGGGCGGCGGCGGGGGTGGGGGAGGTCATGAGGTCCCGTGTGACAGCGATTCGCAGGACACAATCCATAGCGCGGATTGTCGCGGATTGCACCCGGCGCGCGCCTCCCCCAACGCGCGCCCCCCGAACGCGCGCCGTCCGGTCGTTCAGCCCTGGCGGATGCGGGCGACGAAGGCCGAGACCTCGTTCAGCATGCGGTCGGCGCGCTCGCCCACCGCACGGGCCGCCGCAGCCACCTCGGTGGAGGCCTGACCGGTGGCGGTGGCGTGGCTGCAGACGAGGTTCAGGCTGTCCGACACCGAGCTGACGCCCTGCGCCGCCTCGTTGACATTCTGGCTGATGTCGCGGGTGGCGGCACCCTGCTCCTCGATGGCGGCGGAGATGCTGGAGGCGACGTTGTTCACCGTCTCGATGGCGCCGCCGACCCCGCGCATGGCCTCCACCACCGACGAGGTGGCGTCGGTCATCGCGGCGATCTGCGCCTGCACGTCGTCGGTGGCCTTGGCCGTCTGGTTGGCAAGGTTCTTCACTTCGCTGGCGACGACGGCGAAGCCCTTGCCGGCCTCACCGGCGCGTGCGGCCTCGATGGTCGCGTTCAGCGCCAGCAGGTTGGTCTGCTCGGCGATGGAGCGGATCAGGTCGACCACCTCCACCGTGCGTCGGGCGACGCCGTCCAGCTGTTCGATCAGGGCGTAGGTGCGGCGGACGTCCTCCACCGCGCGGGCGGAGCCGGTCGTCGATTCGGCGATCTGCTGGGCGATCTCGCGGATCGACGCCGCCAGTTCCTCGGTCGCGCCGGCCACCGCCTGGACATTGCCCGACGTGGTTTCCGCCGAGCGGGCGGCGCCGTCCATCAGCCGGGTCGTCTGTTCCGCCCCGCTGCTCATCGCGCCGGAAGTGTGGGTCAGCTGTCCCGCCGATTCGGCGACCGAACGGACCAGCCCGCCGACCGTGCTTTCGAACTCGTCGGCAAGGCGGGCCAGGGTTGCACGGCGGGCCTGCTCCGCCTCATGCTTCAGGGCGGCATGGCGGCGGCGCAGGTCCTCAGCCTCGATGGCGCTGAGCCTCAGCGTCTCGACCGAGCGGGCAAGGGCGCCCACCTCGTCACGCCGTTCCGTCCCGCCGACCTGGGTGGCGAGATCGCCCGTGGCGATGCGGCCGGTGGCGGTGCCGATGCCGTCTAGCCCCTTGGAGATGCGCGACACCAGACGGAAGCCGAACAGGCCGAGCAGGACCGACGCGACCAGCGTGACCAGCAGCGTTTCCAGCAGCGTGCGGCGGAAGGCGGCATCGACGTCGTCGATATAGACGCCGGTGCCGATCATCCAGCCCCAGGGCTCGTAGATCGCGGCGAGAGCCAGCTTCGGCACCGGATCGCCGCCGCCGGCCTTGGGGAAGTTGTAGATCAGGAAGCCGTCACCGGACTTTGCCGAGTCGATCAGCCCGCGGATCACCAGGACGCCGTTGCTGTCCTTGAAATCGGCCAGCTTGCGGGTGCCTTCCAGGTCGGCGCGCACACCATGGAAGACGTTCGTCCCGTCGAACTCGTAACCGAACATGTATTCGCTGCCGAAGAAGCGAAGCGCCCGCAGGGCGGCCTTGGCCCGCGCCTGCGCTTCTTCCCGGCTGAACTCGCCCTTTGCCGCGCGGGCGTCGTAGGACTTGATGATCGACAGCGAGGTCTGCACCACCGCCTGGATCGAGTTGCGGTATCCCTCCACCATGGTCTCGCGCTTGGACGTCGCGGACCAGATGCCGGCGCCCAGGATGGTGAAGAGGAACAGCCCCAGAAGGATCAGGAGCTTCGCCTTGATGCTGTGCAGTTTGTCGATCATCGCCCTTTTCCCCCCGAACGCGCGACTCCGCCGCCGGAACGCACCGGTGCGTCGCAATCTGATTAAATGAGCAGCTCCTAATGGAATGAGCCATTCATACTGGAGTATAACGCGTTGATGCAATCCCTAACGGTGGGGTAGGGATAATCCGGATCGACACGTAACCGGTTGTGATCTTTGTAATCCGGCGGATTGCGCCGGCCGGGAAATCTGGCAGGATACGGCACCATGACACTGATCGCCTATCCGCTGTCGGGGGCCATGCCCGACATCCGCCCGGCGCGCCCGACGCGCGACTGGATCGATGCCCTGCCGGAGCAGTACGGCTACCGCTGTCTGCCGCTGAACATCGCCAGCATGCATGGTTGGGAGGTCTGCTGCCCGGTGCGGGTGACGGCGGTGTGGGATGGCGGCGTCGGGATCGATGCCATTGCGGTCACGGCCGACGAGCCACACCCGCTGCTGCCGGCCAGCCATTTCGGCAGCGGCGTGCTGACCTTCCATGTCGCGGCTCTGTTCCGGACGCCGCCGGGTGTGAACCTGATGGTCACCGGACCGCTGAACCACCCGAAGCACGGGATTCTCGGCCTGTCCGGCATCATCGAGACCGATTGGTCGCCCTATCCCTTCACCATGAACTGGAAATTCACCGCGCCCGGCGTGCCGGTGACCTGGGAGAAGGGCGAACCCTTCGCCCATCTGATGCCGATCCAGCGCGGGCTGGTGGAAGGTCTGGAGCCGGAGATCCGCGATCTCGACAGCGATCCGGAAACGGCGGCGCAGTATCGTGCCTGGGCGGCCTCGCGCAGCCAGTTCAACGCCGACCTGCAGACCCCCGGCAGCGCGGCGGCGCAGGAGCGCTGGCAGAAGGGCTATTACCGCGGCAGGAGGCCGGACGGCAGCGACGGCCCGCCCGACCATGAGATCAAGGTTCGGGCGAAGCCGTTTCCCATCGGATAACTACAGCGTGTTCTGGATGCTGCGCACGAATTCCGGCAGGCCGACCTGACGGCGGCGGCGCAGCCGCTCGGCGCGCAGGATCGACTCCACCGCGGTGATGCTCTCTTCCACGTCATGATTGACGATGACGTAGTCGTATTCCGGCCAATGGCTGATCTCGTTGGATGCCTTGGCCATACGGTTGGCGATGACCTCTTCGGAATCCTGGCCGCGGCCGCGCAGCCGGCGCTCCAACTCGCTCACCGACGGCGGCAGGACGAAGACGCTGACCAGATCGTCGCGGGCGTTCTGCGCCAACTGTTGCGCGCCCTGCCAGTCGATGGCGAACAGCACGTCGCGGCCGGCGCCCAGCGCATCCTCCACCGCCACGCGCGGCGTGCCATAGCAGTTGCCGAAGACGCGGGCATGTTCCAGCAGGTCGCCGGTCTCGGCCATGCGGTCGAAGCGCTGCTGGTCGATGAAGTAATAGTCCAGCCCTTCGACCTCGCCGGGACGCATCGCCCGCGTGGTCACCGACACCGACATGGTGATGCCGGAATCGCGGTCCAGCAGGCCGCGGGCGATGGTGGTCTTGCCGGCGCCCGAGGGGGAGGACAGCACCAGCATCAGGCCGCGCCGGTGGATCAGGGGGGTGTTGGTCGCAGCCATGGCGCTCACTCGGTGTTGATGGTTACTCGATGTTGGCGATCATTCGATGTTCTGGACCTGCTCGCGAAGCTGCTCGATCGAGGCCTTCAGCGACAGGCCGATGCGGGTCAGTTCGACATCCGCCGACTTGGAACACAGCGTGTTGGCTTCGCGGTTGAACTCCTGGCACAGGAAGTCGTACCGGCGGCCGATGGCGCCGCCTTCCGCCATCAGGTCGCGCGCCGCCTGGATGTGGGCGCGCAGGCGATCCAGCTCCTCCCGCACGTCGGCCTTGCCGATCAGGATGGCGGCCTCCTGGGCCAGCCGGTCCTCCGACAGGGCGGGGAAGGAGCCGAGGATGGTGGCGACCTGGGCGCGCAGCTTCTCGCGCAGCGCCTCCGGCTGGGTGGAGGCGCAGGCCGACGCGGCATCGACCAGCCGGGCGATCTCGTCCAGATGGCCGTTCAGCACCTCGGCGATGCGGGCACCCTCGGCAAGGCGGTTGACCACCAGCTGGTCGATCAGCTTGGCGAGGTCGGCCTTCAGCGCCGATTCGACGCGCTCGCGCGATTCGGTCTCATCCTCCTCGACCGGCTCGATGATGCCGCGGACGGCCAGCAGCGAATCCAGCCGCGGCGGCGCGGCGCCGGCCCCCTCGATCTCGCGGGCGAGTTCCAGCACCTGGGCCAGAAGCTCCCGGTTGATGCGCAGCTGCGACACCGCCTGGGCGCGGTTGACGGTCAGCGTCAGGTTGACGTTGCCGCGGGCAAGCCGCTTCGGCAGCTCGGCACGGGCCACCGCCTCGACGCTGTCGAAGCCCGACGGCAGGCGGCATCGCAGGTCCAGGCTGCGGCCATTGACGCTCTTGGCCTCGAAGGTCCAGGAATAGCCGTCGCCGTGCCCGTCGACGCGTGCGAAACCGGTCATGCTGGCAATGACGGGGCGATGGGCGGGCAAAGGCGGCCTCACTTGAAAAGCGGTGTCGGTTGGTGTCGTGCTTATAAACGCGACATCACCCCACAACAAGCTCCGGCGCCAGACCTGGAGCGACGAGCAGGGCGGAGATTTCATGAAGCAGCCGCAATCCACCCCCCGTGCCACCCCTCGCTCCATCGTCATCACCGGCGCGTCGAGCGGCATCGGAGAGGCCCTGGCGATCCTCTATGCCGCGCCCGGCGTGGCGCTGGCCCTGACCGGCCGCGACTCCACCAGGCTTGAATCGGTGGCGCAGCGCTGCCGCACGGCCGGCGCCCGCGTGGACACGGCGGTGATCGACGTGGCGGACCGGGCGGCGATGGCGGAGTGGCTGGCGCGGGTCGATGCCGCCGAGCCGGTCGATCTGCTGATCGCCAATGCCGGGATGTCGGCCGGCACCGGCGGCGGCGGCGAGACGGAGGAGCAGGCCCGGCGCATCCTGGCGGTCAACATCGACGGCGTTCTGAACAGCATCCATCCGCTGCTTCCGGCGATGCGGGCGCGGCGGCGCGGGCAGATCGCCCTTATGGCGTCGCTGGCGGGTTTCCGCGGCCTTCCCGGCGCGCCTGCCTATTGCGCCAGCAAGGCGATGGTGCGGGTCTATGGCGAGGCGCTGCGCGGCGATCTGGCGGGGGAGGGGATCGGCGTCTCGGTCATCTGCCCCGGCTTCGTCAAGAGCCGCATGACCGCGGTGAACCGTTTCCCGATGCCCTTCCTGATGGAGACGGAGGCCGCCGCCCGCGTCATCCGCCGAGGGTTGGAGCGCAACGCGGTCCGCATCGCCTTCCCCTGGCCGATGATGGCCGCGGTGTGGCTGCTGGCTCTGCTGCCGCCGTCCTGGACCGACGGTCTGTTGCGGCAGGCCCCGCGCAAGCCGTGAGAGCTGTCCTCAATCCACCTTGGCGTGGGCGATGGCCTCGCGGACGCTGACGCCCTTGCGCATGATGTTGTCGACCGCCCGGCCCTGGACCAGATTGATGCCCATCTTGTGGGCATAGACCAAGCTCGACACGCTGTCGCAGCGGGCCAGGATGAACTTGCAACGGTCCTGTTCGGCGATGCGATCGCGGAAGAACTTCTCGAACGACGGATCCATCTCCAGCATGTCGTTCGACCAGAAGATCTTGGCGTAGTCGGCGTTCAGGTATTCGAGATCGAAATTCGTCACCCAGAACGGGTTCAGCCCGTCCACCGCGATCTGGTATCTGCGGTCCTGGGCGAACTCCACCACCTCGTTGAACAGCGGCAGGTTTTCGATCAGGTCGCCCTTCGACACCTCAAGCACCACCTGCCCGCGGAAATCGATGGGCAGGCGTTCGTCGAACTTCACGAAGCCGGTGGAGATGACGGTGGACAGGTTGATGTTGATGCCGATGCGCCGCCCGCGCATGAAGCTGAGGCCATGGTTCAGCGCCCGCAGAACCGACTGGTCGAGGTTGGCGGTGAAATAGTTGAACAGCCACTTGTTGGCGGTGATGTCATAATCGGGGCAGAGCCGTTCCTGCAGAAGCTTGATGGAGATGTAGAGCTCGTAATACTCCATCTCCGCTTCGCCGCCGCCGATGTTGGCAATGCCCTGGTTGAACAGGAAGGGCGACAAATCGAACATCTGCATCGAGCGTTCGAGCTTGCCCAGTTCCTCCAGCGTGATCGGCGGCTTGGTTTCGGTGACGTGGCTGCCGGTCTCGTTCGCCTGAAGCTCCTCGATGAAGCGGATGACGTTGATGAAGTTCAACGCCAGTTCCATGATCGAGTAGAGCGAATATTCCTTGTACGGGTTGGGGCCGGTCAACGTCGTCTTGGACAGGAAGACCTGTTCGACCGTCTGGCAGACGTCGGTGACGCCGGTCAGCTTCAGGCCCTTGTAGAGGATGATGACGTCGCCGTTGGAAATGTTGAAGGATTGCAGATAGGAGGCCTTGGTCGCCAGTTCCTGGATGATGGAGCGCACCATCATCTGGCTGGTCGGGTCGCGGTCCTTCAGCAGCGACAGGTGCATGTGGATCAACCGCATGCCCTGCAGCTCGTTCTTCGCCGACCGCAGCAGGTTCAGGAGCTTGTCGTTGTCGAATTCCGGCTTCTGGTCCTTGGCGGCGGCGACGGCGGCCTGCTTTTCCGTGGTGGAAAGCCGGACACGGTCCCGTCCCAGGGGGGGTCTGCCGCCAAACCTGCTCATACGATGCTCACTCCCACAACAAGCGCCACGCCTGCCAACCATCCGTATCGCCGGCTGCTCATTGTTCGGCAGCCTTCATGTCCGGTCCGGCGCCCTGTACCGGCCTGAACCGTGACTCCGCAAGCGCCGGTAACCCGGAATTCCTGCGGAGCCGAACCGATTCTAACGGTAACTATCTTTAAAAAGACCTTAAGGCAAAGGTCCGGACGCGGGCGGGTCCGGACCCGGGCAAAGGCCCCTCAGTCATCGAAGCGACGCCACTCGAAAAGGTCAAGTTTCCGAATCGACCGGCGCGGCCGACGGGCGCGGTTCTCCGGCAGGAACGATGCGGACGCGACGGTCGATGACCGCAAGTCCGATCTTTCCGTGTTTCAAGGCGAGCGCATCGCTGCCGAACAGCTCGCGCCGCCACCCGTGCATCGCCGGAATGTCTGCCGCGTCATCGGCGGCCAAAGCCTCCAAATCGGCAGACGAGGCCACAAGCTTCGCCGCGACATTGTTCTCGTCGCATTTCATCTTCAGCAGCACGCGCAGAAGCTCAACGATGGGTTGCAGGCCGGGCGGGGGTTCCTCGCGCGGCTCGACCCGCGGCAGGGCGCTGTCCGGCAGGTCCAGCCCAGCCTGCACCGCGGCAAGCACGTCGGTTCCCTGCCGCCCCTCCGCGAATCCGCGGCCCAGCCCGCGAGTGCGGGCGAGGTCGTCGACGGTGGTGGGGGCGTGGGCGGCGATCTCCAGAAGCGCTTCGTCGCGCAGCACGCGGGAGCGCGGCTGGTCGCGGCGCTGGGCTTCGCGCTCGCGCCACGCCGCCAGCTCCTTGAGGATCGCCATGAAGCGCGGCTTGTTGGTCCGCACCTTCAGCCGCATGTACGAGCTTTCCGGGTCAACCTGATAGGTCGCCGGATCGGTGAGGATCGCCATCTCCTCCTCCAGCCAGTGCGAGCGGCCGGAGCGGGCGAGGCGGCGCTTCAGCTTCTCATAGGCCGGGCGCAGGTGGATCACGTCGGACAGGGCGTAGGTCAGCTGCCGTTCGGTCAGCGGGCGGTGGGACCAGTCGGTGAAGCGGCTGGACTTGTCGATGCGGGCGCCGGCCAGCTTGGTCACCAGCGTCTCGTAGCCGACGCTTTCGCCGAAGCCGCAGACCATCGCCGCGACCTGGGTGTCGAACAGCGGATGCGGGATCTGGCCGGACAGGTGCCAGAAGATCTCCACGTCCTGGCGGGCGGCATGGAACACCTTCAGCACCGACGGGTCGCTCATCAGCGCGAACAGCGGTGCAAGGTCGATGCCCTCGGCCAGCGGGTCGATGGCGACCGCGCCGTCGGGTCCGCCGACCTGCACGAGGCACAATTGCGGCCAATAGGTCTTTTCCCGCAGGAACTCGGTGTCGACCGTGATGTACTCGGCCCCGGCCAGCGACTGACAGAAGGCCTGGAGGGCGTCGGTTGTCGTGATGAGCGTCATGGTTGCTTCATACACGACGGAACGGGTGCTTGAAAGTCCGCCGAAGCGCCGGGACGCCACGCGCTGAAAAAGGGACGCGCGGGCGGCAGGGCAGGAGACGTTGCGGGCGGATTTTCCTCTTGCGCTTATTGCCGCGCGGCGGCGGTGCTAAACTGTGGCCGATTGGACGGTGCGGCGGCCGGGAAGGGGATGTTGAACAGGTGAACAGGGCATCGGAAAGCGTTTCACGGCGTTTCAAACGTTCCATTCCAACCGCCGCGGACGCACGCTCCACCCTATCGCGGCTTGACTTTCGCGCGCGTCCGGTGTGGTGTGTCGGACCGCTTTTTCCGCCGGAATCCGCCCTTTTCAAGGTGTTTCGACCCATGCACCCCTACCGCACGCACACCTGCGGCCAGCTTCGTGAAGAGAATGCCGGTGAGACCGTCCGCCTGTCGGGCTGGATGAACCGGAAGCGCGACCATGGACAGCTGCTGTTCATCGACCTGCGCGACCATTACGGCCTGACGCAGTGCGTGGTCGATACCTCCAACCCGGCCTTCGAGGTCGCGAACCGGCTGAAGCTGGAATCGGTCATCACCGTCACCGGCAAGGTGGTGAAGCGCACGGCCGAGACCATCAACGACAAGCTGCCCACCGGCCGCATCGAGCTGCAGATCGCCGAACTGACCGTGGAAGGCGAGGCGGAGCAGATCCCGCTGCAGGTCAACCAGGACACCGATGCCGGCGAGGACGTGCGCCTGCGCTACCGCTTTCTCGACCTGCGCCGCGAGCGCATCCACGAGAACATCATGCTGCGGTCGCGCGTGATCGCCTCGGCGCGCCGCCGCATGATCGACCAGGGCTTCACCGAATTCCAGACGCCGATCCTCACCGCCTCCTCGCCGGAGGGTGCGCGCGACTATCTGGTGCCCAGCCGCAACCATCCCGGCAAGTTCTACGCATTGCCGCAGGCGCCGCAGCAGTTCAAGCAGCTGCTGATGGTCGCGGGCTTCGACCGCTACTTCCAGATCGCCCCCTGCTTCCGCGACGAGGACGCCCGCGCCGACCGCAGCCCGGGCGAGTTCTACCAGCTCGATTTCGAGATGTCCTTCGTTACCCAGGAAGACGTCTTCGCCGCCATCGAGCCGGTTCTGCACGGCATCTTCGACGAGTTCGGCGGCTTCCGCCGCGACTCGAAGCCGGCCATCGACGGCCTGCCGTTCCGCCGCATCTCCTTCGCCGAGTCGATGCTGAAATACGGCAACGACAAGCCGGACCTGCGCAACCCGCTGGTCATCACCGACGTGACCGAGGTGTTCAAGCGCGACGACGTGGAATTCCGCGCCTTCAAGCAGACGCTCGAGAAGGGCGGCGTCGTCCGCGCCATCCGCGCGCCGAAGGTCTCCGACCGTCCGCGCAGCTTCTTCGACAAGCTGAACGACTGGGCGCGCGGTCTGGGCGCTCCCGGCCTCGGCTACATCGTCATGGAAGCCGGCGGCGGCAAGGGTCCCATCGCCAAGTTCGTGCCGGAGGCGGCGCAAGCCCAGCTGCGCGAGCTGGCCGGCCTGGAAGACGGCGACGCGATCTTCTTCGTCTGCGACCAGCCCGGCCCGGCGGCCAAGCTGGCCGGCTTCGCCCGCACCCGCATCGGCGAGGAACTGGACCTGATCGAGAAGAACGCCTTCCGCTTCTGCTGGATCGTCGACTTCCCGATGTACGAGCTGGATGAGGAGACCAACAAGGTCATCTTCAGCCACAACCCGTTCTCCATGCCCCAGGGCGGCCTGAAGGCGCTGGAGACGATGAACCCGCTCGACATCAAGGCCTACCAGTACGACATCGTCTGCAATGGCGTGGAGCTGTCGTCCGGCGCCATCCGCAACCATCTGCCGGAAGTGATGTACAAGGCCTTCGAAATCGCCGGCTATCCGCCGGAGGAACTGGAGGCCCGATTCGGCGGCATGCTGAGCGCGTTCAAGCTGGGCGCCCCGCCGCACGGCGGCTCGGCCCCGGGCATCGACCGCATCGTCATGCTGCTGGCCGACGAGCCGAACATCCGCGAGGTCATCGCCTTCCCGCTGAACCAGCGGGCCGAAGACCTCCTGATGCAGGCCCCGGCGCCGGTCGACACCGCCCGCCTGAAGGAACTGCACCTGAAGCTCGACCTGCCCAAGCCGAAGGTCGCCGCGCCGTCCGCACCGCAGGCGTAAAGGAACTTTCGCCCCTCTTTGGCGGTTTGGTGAAAAGGCCATCCGGACACTGGTCCGGGTGGCCTTTTTCCTTGTCAACATACGCGCGCGGGGCTATGTAAGCGCCGTCGTCAAAACCTCACGCGGGCTGGCGGACCCTCGGCTTTACCCCGATGGCCCGATCCGGTGTCTTGGGCCATGGACTGCATGCGCTCTCGACAATGCCCGCGGCGGAGCAACCGGAAAAAGGGAATTTTTCCACATGACCATGCCCACCTTCACCATGCGCCAGCTGCTGGAAGCCGGTGTCCACTTCGGTCACCACACCCGCCGCTGGAACCCGAAGATGAACCAGTACATCTTCGGCGTGCGCAATGGCGTGCACATCATCGACCTCGAGCAGACCGTCCCGATGCTGCACCGCGCCCTGCAGGCCGTGCGTGACGTCGTCGCCGGCGGTGGCCGTGTCCTGTTCGTCGGCACCAAGCGCCAGGCCCAGGAGCGTGTCGCCGAGGCTGCCGCCAAGTGCGGCCAGTACTACGTCAACCACCGCTGGCTCGGCGGCATGCTGACCAACTGGAAGACCATCTCCCAGTCGATCAAGCGCCTGCGCGAGATGGAAGAGCGTCTTGCCGGCGACACCTCGGGCCTGACCAAGCGCGAAGTGCTGGAGCTGACCCGCGAGCGCGACAAGCTGGAGCGTGCGCTGGGCGGCATCAAGGAGATGGGCGGCCTGCCGGACGTCATCTTCATCATCGACACCAACAAGGAGTCGATTGCGGTCAAGGAAGCCAACAAGCTGGGCATCCCGGTCATCGCGGTCCTCGACAGCAACTCCGATCCGGACGGCGTGGCCTTCCCGATCCCCGGCAACGACGACGCGCTGCGCGCCATCGAGATGTACTGCGACCTGACGGTCGGCGCCGTGCTTGACGGCCTGCAGGCCGAGATGAGCGCCGCCGGCATCGACGTCGGCGCCGCTGAGGACGCCCCGGCCGAGCAGCTGCCGGAGGAAGAGACCGCCGCCGAGACCGCCCAGGCCTGACCCTGACGGTTCAAGGGCAGCCGGGCCTTATGACCTATGGCCCGGCTGCCTTTTTTATGGGTTGCCACCCGTTTTGACTTTGTGACTCAATCCGATCCGCCAGCCGGATCGCTTGGAAGGAAGAGGGCGCAACATGGCCGAGATTACCGCCTCGCTCGTCAAGGAACTGCGCGAGAAGACCGGCGCGGGCATGATGGACTGCAAGAAGGCGCTGAACGAGACGCAGGGCGACCTCGAGGGCGCCGTCGACTGGCTGCGCAAGAAGGGCCTCGCCGCTGCCGCCAAGAAGTCTGGCCGCATCGCCGCCGAGGGTCTGGTCGCCGTCGCCACCGCCGGGACCAAGGGCGCCGTCGTCGAGGTGAACGCCGAGACCGACTTCGTCGCCCGCAACGACAAGTTCCAGGCTTTCGCCGCCAAGTCCGCCGAGCTGGCCCTGGCCACCGGCGGCGACGTCGAGGCCCTGAAGGCCGCGGCCTATCCGGGCACCTCGCACACCGCCCAGGACGAGCTGACCAGCCTGATCGCCACCGTCGGCGAGAACATGAACCTGCGCCGCTCCGTCACCCTGTCGGTTTCGGCCGGTGTCGTCGTCAGCTATGTCCACTCGGCCATCGCGCCGGGCCTGGGCAAGATCGGCGTTCTGGTCGCCCTGGAGTCGACCGGCGATGCCGCCAAGCTGGCCGACCTCGGCAAGCAGATCGCCATGCACATCGCCGCCGCCCGTCCGGATGCGCTGGACATCGCCGATGTCGACAGCTCGTCGCTGGAGCGTGAGCGCAACGTGCTGGCCGAGCAGGCCCGTGCTTCGGGCAAGCCGGAAGCCATCATCGAGAAGATGGTCGAAGGCCGCGTCCGCAAGTACTACGAGGAAGTCTGCCTGCTGGAGCAGACCTACGTGATCGACGGCGAGACCAAGGTCCGCAAGGTGGTGGAGAACGCCGCCAAGGACATCGGCGCTCCGGTCAAGGTCACGGCCTTCACCCGCTTCGCTCTGGGCGAGGGCATCGAGAAGGCCCAGTCGGACTTCGCCGCCGAAGTCGCCGCCGCCGCCGGCGGTCAGGGCTGAGACCGGTAAGGTCGAACGCTTAGGTCCGCAAGCCGCATTCCGAAACAGCAAGGGAGCGTTCCCCCAATGGTTGAAGCCACCGGGACCACCGCGCCGGCCGAGGGCGTCCGCTACAAGCGCGTCCTCCTCAAGGTGTCGGGCGAGGCGCTGATGGGTCAGCGCGACTATGGTCTGGACCCGGAGATGGTGAACCGCATCGCCAGCGAGGTGAAGGCGGTCATCGCGCTCGGCGTCCAGGTCTGCCTGGTGATCGGCGGGGGGAACATCTTCCGGGGTGTGAAGGGTGCGGCGAGCGGGATGGAGCGTGCCTCGGCCGACTATATCGGCATGCTCGCCACCGTGATGAACGCGCTCTCGATGCAGAGCGCGCTCGAACGGATGGGCGTCAGCACGCGGGTGCAGTCGGCCATTCCCATGTCGACGGTCTGCGAGCCGTACATTCGGCGCCGCGCCGTCCGTCACATGGAAAAGGGCCGGGTGGTGATCTTCGCCGCCGGCACCGGCAACCCCTTCTTCACGACCGACACCGCCGCGGCGCTGCGCGCCTCGGAAATGGGCTGTGACGGTCTGCTGAAGGGGACGCAGGTCGACGGCGTCTATACCGCCGATCCGAAGAAGGATCCGACGGCCCAGCATTACGAACGCCTCACCTACATGGACGTCCTGACCAAGGAACTGCAGGTGATGGACGCTTCGGCGATCGCGCTGTCGCGCGAGAACCACATTCCCATTCTGGTCTTCTCGATCCACACGCCCGGCGCCTTCGCCGAAGTGATGCAGGGCCGTGGCAAGCACACCATCATAACGGAAGAAAGGGAGTAGGCCCGTGGCTGCGCCCGACCTATCGGATCTGAAGCGCCGCATGGAAGGCGCGCTCGAATCGTTTCGCAAGGAACTGGGCGGTCTGCGCACCGGCCGCGCCTCGTCCAACCTGCTTGAACCGGTGATGGTGGAGGCCTATGGCAGCCGCATGCACCTGCGCGAGGTGGCGACCGTCTCCGTTCCGGAGCCGCGTTTGATCTCGGTCCAGGTGTGGGATCGCGGCATGACCAAGGCGGTCGAGAAGGCCATCCGCGACAGCGGCCTGGGCCTGAACCCGCAGGCCGAGGGCCAGGTCATCCGCGTCCCGCTGCCCGACCTGACGCAGGAGCGCCGCGCCGAACTGGCGAAGGTCGCCCACAAATACGCCGAGCAGTGCCGCGTCGCCATCCGCAACATCCGTCGCGACGGCATGGACGGCCTGAAGAAGGCCGAGAAGGCCAGCGAGATCACCCAGGACGAGCACAAGGTCCAATCGGACAAGGTGCAGGTCCTGACCGACCAGCACATCAAGATGGTCGACGATTCGCTTGCGCAAAAAGAAAAGGAAATCATGCAGGTCTGATCCGGAATGCGCGAAGCGGACGACAACCGGTCCAACACGGCCCCCGGGCACGTCGCCATCATCATGGATGGCAACGGGCGCTGGGCCAAGGCGCGCGGCCTGCCGCGCACCGCCGGTCACAAGAAGGGCGTGGACGCCGTCCGCCGCACCGTGGAAGCGGCGCGCGAACTTGGCATCGGCACTCTGACGATCTTCAGCTTCTCTTCGGAGAACTGGCGCCGGCCGGAAGAGGAGATCAGCGACCTGATGGGTCTGCTGCGCTTCTATCTGCGCAGCGAGGTCGCCGAACTGCACCGGGCGGGCATCCGCCTGCGGGTGATCGGCGACCGCAACCGGCTGTCCGAAGACATCAACCGACTGATCGACAACGCCGAGGGACTGACCCGCGACAATCGGGTTATGACGCTGGTCGTCGCCCTCAGCTACGGCTCGCGGCTGGAAATCGTCCATGCGGCGCGCCGGTTGGCGGAAGAGGTGGCGGCGGGGCGCCTGTCGCCCGGCGCCATCGACGAGGACGCGCTGTCGGCCCGGCTCTACACCGCCGACATTCCCGACCCCGACCTGATCATCCGCACCAGCGGCGAGAAGCGGATCAGCAATTTCCTGCTGTGGCAGGCGGCCTATGCCGAGCTGGTCTTCGTGGACACCCTCTGGCCCGATTTCACCAAGCGCGATCTGGAGGCGGCGATTGAAGAGTTCCACCGACGGGAACGCCGCTTCGGCGCCACCACCGCCGGGTCACGCTGACGCCCAGGCTGTGGCTTCGACCACTCCGCCGGTGAAGCCGTCCAGGGCGGGGGATCTGAAGGTCCGCGCCCTGTCTGCGCTCGTCATGGCGCCCGTCGTGCTGGGCGCCGTCTGGCTGGGCGGCTGGGTGTTCCATGCCCTCATCGCCTTCGGATCGGTGGTGGCCGTTTCCGAATGGACCAACATCGTCCCCAGCGCCCGCCGTCTGCCCGCCCGGCTGATGGCGGCAATCGGCATTGCCGTCGCGATGATGGCCCAGATCGCCGCAGGACCTGCCGCAGGGCTGGGCGTTGCCGCGGCCTTCTCCGTACTGACGGCCATCGTCGGCGGCGGCAGCGACCGCGGTCTGCTGGGGTTCGGCGTCTTCTACGTTGCCGCCGGCATGGCGGGGCTCATCTGGCTGCGCGATCTGCCGGACGTCGGGCTGTCGCTGTTCCTGTTCGTGCTCATCGCCATCTGGGCGACCGACATCGGCGCCTATGCCGCCGGGCGCAGCATCGGCGGGCCGAAACTGGCGCCCCGCATCAGCCCGAAGAAGACCTGGGCCGGCCTGATCGGCGGCATGCTGTCCTCCGCCCTGTTCGGCTGGCTGGTGGCGCTTGCCTTCGACGCGGCACGTCCGGACATCGCCATTGTGGTCGGCGCCGCGGTCGCGGTGGTGGGGCAGGCCGGCGACCTGTTCGAATCGGCGGTCAAGCGGCGCTACAATGTGAAGGACAGCGGCCAGCTCATTCCCGGGCATGGCGGCATCCTCGACCGCATCGACGGGCTTCTGGCCGCGGCCCCGGTGCTGGCCTTGTTCCATGCGGCCGTTGGAACGGTTCTCTCATGGTGGTGAAGGCGGAGGCGGCGCCGGGTGCGCCGCGCAGCGTGACGATCCTCGGGTCTACCGGCTCGGTCGGAACGCAGACCGTGGACCTCGTCGCCCGCGATCCGGAGCGCTTCCCGGTCGAGGCGCTGACCGCCAACCGCAACGTCGCCCTGCTGGCCAAGCAAGCCCGCGACCTGAAGGCCCGTCTTGCCGTCGTCGCCGATCCCGCCGGTTATGCGGAGTTGAAGGATTTGCTGTCCGGCACCGGGATCGAGGTTGCCGCCGGTGCCGAGGCGGTGGCCGCGGCCGCCGAACGGCCGGCCGACTGGGTGATGGCCGCCATCGTCGGCGCCGCCGGGCTTGAGCCGACGCTCGCCGCCGTGCGGCGCGGCGCCATCGTCGCCTTCGCCAACAAGGAGGTTCTGGTCTGCGCCGGCTCCCTGATGATGGAGGAGGTGAAGGCGCATGGCGCGACGTTGCTGCCGGTCGACAGCGAGCATTCGGCCATCTATCAGGTCTTCGATTTCGAGCGGACCGATAGCGTCGCCCGTCTGATCCTCACCGCGTCCGGCGGCCCGTTCCGCACCAGGGACCGCGCCTTCATGGCGGCGGCGACGCGGGAGCAGGCGGTGGCGCATCCGACCTGGGACATGGGCGCCAAGATCTCCGTCGACAGCGCCACGATGATGAACAAGGGGCTGGAGCTGATCGAAGCCCATTTCCTGTTCGGCATCCCGGAAGAGCGGATCGACGTCCTCGTCCATCCGCAGTCGGTCATCCACTCTCTGGTCGAGTATGTCGACGGCTCGGTGCTGGCGCAGCTCGGCACGCCGGACATGCGCACGCCCATCGCCTATGCGCTCGGCTGGCCCGCCCGCATCGCCACCCCGGCGGAAAGGCTGGATCTGATCAAGGCGGCCACTCTGACCTTCGAGGGCCCGGATCCCGTGCGTTTTCCGGCCCTTCGGCTTGCCCGGGCCGCCTTGCAAAGCGGTGGGGGCGCTCCTACTATACTCAGTGCCGCCAACGAGGTGGCTGTTCAGGCGTTTCTCGACCGCCGGATCGGCTTCCTCGACATCGAACGGATCGTCGAGGAGACGTTGACGGCGTTGCCCCACCGCCCGCTGCGCGATCTCGCCGCCGTGCGGGAGGCCGATGCGGAGGCCAGGCGGGTTGCCGCCGTCCGCATTCAGGCCATCGGTGCGACGGCGGTTGGCAGCCGATGATCCGCGTTCGAGGCGCTGGAAGGCGCAAGGGTTGAAATGGACGTAATCGGCGGTTTCTGGACCTCGGTGCTGGCTTTTCTGCTGGTCCTCACCGTGCTCGTCTTCGTGCACGAGCTTGGTCACTATCTGATCGCGCGGCGCAACGGCGTGCGGATCGAGACCTTCTCCATCGGCTTCGGGCCGGAGCTGTTCGGCTTCACCGACCGCGCCGGCACGCGCTGGAAATTCAGCGCGCTGCCGCTGGGCGGCTACGTCAAGATGTTCGGCGATGCCGACCCCGCCAGCACCCCCGGTGCCCACCTGACGGGCATGTCGGAGGAGGAGCGGGCGGTATCCTTCCACCACAAGCGGGTGGGGCAGCGCGCGGCCATCGTCGCCGCCGGCCCTATCGCCAACTTCCTGTTCTCCATCGTCGTGCTGGCCGTGCTGTTCATGACGGCGGGGCAGTCCTTCACCCCGCCCGACGTCGGCGGTATCCAACCGGGCAGCGCCGCCGAGCGCGCCGGCATCCAGCCGGGCGACCTGATCCTGTCGGTCGACGGCACCGGCGTGCAGCGCTTCGAGGAAATCCGGCAGATCGTTTCGATCCGGCCGGGGCAGCCTCTGGCAATCGAGTTGAAGCGCGACGGCCGGGTGATGACCGTCACGGCGACGCCGGATTCGCAGTCCGTCACCGACCGACTCGGCAACAGCCATCAGATCGGCCTGCTCGGCATCAGCCGCGGCAGCGTCGGCATGATGCGCCACGACCCGCTGACGGCGGTCTGGCAGGCGGGACGAGAAGTCGCAGGCATGATCACCGGCACCTTCACCGCGCTGGGCCAGATGGTCCAGGGATCGCGCGGGACCGAAGAGCTGGGGGGGCCGCTGCGCATCGCCCAGATGTCGGGCGAGGTGGCGCAATCCGGCTGGTATCCGTTGATCTGGTTCATGACCTTCCTGTCGGTGAACCTGGGGCTGATCAACCTTTTCCCGGTGCCGATGCTGGACGGCGGCCACCTGCTGTTCTACGCCTTCGAAAAGCTGCGCGGCCGGCCGCTCGGAGCGCGAGCGCAAGAATACGGTTTCCGAATTGGATTGGCCTTGGTATTAACGCTCATGGTCTTCGCCACGTGGAACGACTTGGTTCAGCTTCGCGTGGTCGATTTCTTCCGGGGACTGGTCTCCTGATTCCAGCCCCTTGCCAGGGAGCGTGATTTGCCGGTGTCGAGCAAAGTTCTGGTGGCGGGCCTGCTGGCCGGCTGCGCCATGACGACGGTGTCTGTCGCCCACGCCCAAACCGCCGCCTCGCCCGGACGGGCGCCTGCGGGTTCCGGGTCAATGGTCGCCCAGGTTTTCAGCGGCGGTACGGTGCGCGATATCCGGGTCGAAGGCACCCAGCGAATCGAACCGTCCACGGTCCGCTCCTATCTGACGATCCAGCCCGGCGACCCGTTCGATCCCGACCGGATCGATCAGTCGCTGAAGGCGCTGTTCAACACGGGGCTGTTCGCCGACGTGGTTCTGAAGCGCGCGGGCGATGCGCTGGTGGTGACGGTGGCCGAGAACCCCATCATCAACCGCATCGCGTTCGAGGGGAACCGGCGCATCGACAAGGAGACCCTGGAGAAGGAAATCCAGCTGCGTCCCCGCGTCGTCTACACGCGCACCCGCGTCCAGTCCGATGTACAGCGCATCCAGGAGATCTATCGCCGCCAGGGCCGCTTCGCCGCGACGGTCGAGCCGAAGATCATCCAGCTCGACCAGAACCGCGTCGATCTGGTCTATGAGATCAATGAGGGGGTGCGCACCGGCGTGCGGGGCATCACCTTCATCGGCAACGAACATTTCTCCGACGGGACTCTGCGCGAGGCCGTTCAGACCAAGGAATCCGCCTGGTGGCGTTTCCTGTCGTCCGACGACAACTATGATCCGGACCGCCTGAACTACGACCGCGACCTGCTGCGCCGATTCTACCTGAAGGAAGGCTACGCCGACTTCCGCGTGGTCTCGTCGGTGGCCGAGCTGACTCCCGACAAGTCGGACTTCTTCATCACCTTCACCATCGAGGAAGGCGAGCGCTACAAGTTCGGCAAGGTCGACATCAAGACCTCGCTGAAGCAGCTCGACCCGACGGTTCTGCAGAACAGCGTGATCACCACCGAAGGCGACTGGTACAACGCCCAGAAGGTGGAAGACACCATCACGAAGCTGACGAACGCCGTCGGCGACCTGCAATATGCTTTCGTCGATGTCCGGCCGCGGATTTCGCGCAACCGCGAAGCCCATACCGTCGACATCACCTACGAGATCAACGAGGGGCCGCGCACATTCGTCGACCGCATCGACATCACCGGCAACGTCCGCACGTTGGACAAGGTGGTTCGTCGCGAGATGCTGTTGTCCGAAGGCGACCCGTTCAACGCATCCAAGCTGAAGCGGTCCGAGCAGCGCATCAAGGATTTGGGCTTCTTCGAGCGCGTGAACATCACCACGGCCGAGAGCAGCGCGCCCGACCGCACCGTTGTGAACGTCGATGTGGCCGAGCAATCGACCGGCGAAATCTCGATCGGTGCCGGTTTCTCGACCTCCGACGGTCCGTTGGGTGACTTCTCGATCCGCGAGCGCAACCTGCTCGGCCGCGGTCAGGATCTGCGCCTGGGCGCCACGCTGTCCGGCCGTCGCCAGCTGTACGACATCTCCTTCACGGAGCCGTACTTCATGGACCGGGACCTGTCGGCCGGCGTCGACGTCTTCCGGACGCGCTACAACTATCAGGACGAGAGCTCGTTCAACGAAAAGAACACCGGCTTCGCCCTGCGCCTGGGCTATCCGCTGACCGAGCGGCTGCGCCAGCGCGTCTACTACCAGCTGCAGGACACGCTGATCGAGGAAGTGCCGACCACCGCGTCGAAGTACATCCAGGAGCAGCGCGGCGAACGCCTGACCTCGCTGATCGGTCAGGAACTGACCTACGACGTCCGCAACAGCAAGCTGACGCCCACCGAGGGCTATTTCATCCGCCTGACCAACGACATCGCCGGTCTCGGCGGGTCGGTGCGCTTCCTGCGCAATAAGCTGGCCGGCGGCTACTACCTCCCGCTCGGGGAAGACCAGTGGGTGCTGAGCACCACCGGCGAGATCGGCTACATCCACGGCCTCGGCCAGAAGGTGCAGTTGGGCGACCGCTTCTTCATCGGCGGCGATACGCTGCGCGGTTTCAACACTGCCGGCATCGGTCCTCGCGACATCTCCACCGGCGATGCGCTGGGCGGCACCCGTTATGCCCGCGCGTCGGTTGAGATGAGCTTCCCCTTCGGCCTGCCGGAAGAGTTCGGCCTGCTTGGCCACGCCTTCACCGATGTCGGTACGCTCGGCAAGGTCGACATCAGTGATCCGAACGTGAAGGATGACGAGACCATCCGCGTCTCCATCGGCACCGGCGTGTCGTGGAAGTCGCCGTTCGGGCCCATCCGGCTCGATGTCGCGCTGCCGATCCGCAAGGAAGGCTACGACAAGAAAGAGCTCATCCGCTTCAGCTTCGGAACCAGGTTCTAAGATGCAATTCACCCAGTCGAAGGCGCCGTTCCGCGTCGCTGTCCTGTCGGCCGTCACGGTCGCCGGCCTCCTGTTCGCCGCCACGTCGGCACAGGCCCAAACCCAGCCGAAGGCCGAGGCTCCCAAGGCGGCCACGGCTACGGCCACGCCCCCGGCACCGGGTGCGGAGCTGAAGGCGCCGGTCATCGCGGTGATCGACGTCCAGAAGATCATGCAGGAGTCCTCCGCGTCGAAGGGCATCACCAAGTCCTTCGAATCGCTGCGCGATTCTTATCAGAAGGAAATCTCCGCGCTGGAGGACAAGCTCCGCAAGACCGAGGATGAACTGCGCAAGCAGCAGACCGTCCTGTCGCCGGAGGCGCTTGCCACCAAGCGGCGCGATTTCGAGAAGCAGGTCGCCGACGTGCAGAAGACGGTCCAGAACCGCAAGCGCGCACTGGAGACGAGCTTGAACGAAGCGATGGCCGTCGTGCACAAGACGATGGTCGATGTGGTCGCCGAAATCTCCCGCGAGCGCGGCGCCAACCTCGTTCTGGCCCGCCAGCAATTCGTCCTGGTCGACACCCAGCTCGACGTCACCGAAACGGTGATGGAGCGGGTGAACAAGAAGCTGCCTCAGGTCGCGCTGAACGTCCCGAAGCAGTGATGCCTGTCTGACCAGGGCCGTCGCCGTCCCGACCGGGGAAGGTGACGGCCCTGTTGCGTTTCCGGGTTCGGCGGTTGCGGTCGCCGCGGAAATGGGGCAAGAAAGCTCAGCGAACAAAAAGGTGCCGGTGTTCCCCGTTGGGACGGCGGCGCCCGTTCTCCGGGAACGGAGAATGATGAACCCTATCGGTTGGTGGAAAGGCGGGCGGCCGGACAATGGACGTGACGGCGGACAACAACGCGCAAAGCAAGAAGATCGACGACATCGACATCACGCGGATCATGAAGATGATCCCGCATCGCTACCCGATCCTGATGATCGACCGGGTGATCGATGTGACGCTGGGCGAAGGCGCCACCGGCGTGAAGAACGTCACGATCAACGAGCCCTTCTTCCAGGGCCATTTCCCGTCGCGTCCGGTGATGCCCGGTGTGCTCATCATCGAGGCGATGGCGCAGACCTCCGCCGTGCTGGTGGTCGCCACGCTCGGGCCCGAGGCCGAAGGCAAGCTGGTCTATTTCATGACTGTGGACGAGGCGCGCTTCCGTCGTCCGGTCACCCCCGGAGACACGATCCACATCCACGTCACCAAGCAGCGCCAACGCGCCAACGTGTGGAAGTTCAAGGGCGAGGCCAAGGTCAACGGCGTCCTCGTCGCCGAAGCCATCTATTCCGCCATGATCCTGGACGAAAAATGACCGTCACCATCCATCCGTCCGCCATCGTCGATCCCGCGGCCAAGCTGGGCGAGGGGGTCGACATCGGCCCCTTCTGCGTCGTCGGCCCCGACGTCACGCTGGGCGACGGCGTTCGGCTGGTTTCGCATGTGGCGGTGGACGGGCGCACCAGCATCGGCGCCGACACCGTCATCTATCCCTTCGCGTCCATCGGCCATCGTCCGCAGGACCTGAAGTTCCATGGTGAGCCGTCGGAACTCGTCATCGGTGCCCGCAACCAGATTCGCGAGCATGTGACGATGAATCCCGGCACCGAAGGCGGCGGCATGATCACCCGCGTCGGCGATGACGGGCTGTTCATGATGGGCTCGCACGTCGCGCATGACTGCATCGTCGGCGACCATGTGATCATGGCGAACAATGCCACGCTGGGCGGCCATGTGACACTGGGCGACTACGTCATCATTGGCGGGCTGTCGGCGGTGCGCCAGTTCGTGCGCATCGGCTCCCACGCCATGATCGGCGGCATGTCGGGCGTCGAGAATGACGTGATCCCCTTCGGTCTGGTGATGGGTGACCGCGCCCGCCTTGCCGGCCTCAACCTCGTCGGGCTGGAGCGGCGCGGCTTCAAAAAGGACGACATCCACGCCCTGCGTGCGGCCTACCGCATGCTGTTCGGGCCGGAGGGGACTTTCGCCGAGCGGGTGGAGGAGGTCGGTCGCGACTTCGGCGAACGCGCGCTGATCTCGGACGTGCTGTCCTTCATCCGTGCCAAGGAAGCGCGCTCCCTCTGCCAGCCGCGCGAGAGCTGAGGCGTCCGGCCAATGGCCGATACCCATCAGGCTGCCGGTCCCAAGCTGGCGATCATGGCCGGTGGCGGTACGCTGCCGGCCCGCATCGCCAGCGCGGTGCGCGGGCAGGGGCGCGGGGTCTTCATTGTCGCCTTCGAGGGCCATACCGATCCGGAAACGGTCGCCGGGCTGCCGCATCTGTGGAGCCGTTTCGGCGCTGCCGGCAGCATCCTGCGTCGTCTCCATGAGGAAGGCGTCGGCGAGGTCGTGCTCGCCGGTCCGGTGAAGCGTCCGTCCTTCACGGAACTGATGCCGGACTGGCGGACCGCCCGCTTTCTCGCCCGTGTCGGCACCCGTGCGCTCGGCGATGACGGGTTGCTGCGCGCCGTCGTCCGCGAGGTGGAGGAGGATGGCTTCCGGGTCGTTGGCCTGCATGATCTGCTGAAGGATTTGCTGACCACGCCCGGTCCGGTCGGGAGCCTTGCCCCGGATGCCGAGGCGGAGCGTGACATCGCCCGCGCGGTGGAGGTCGCCCGCGCCATGGGGGCGCTCGATGTCGGGCAGGGTGCGGTGGTCCAGCAGGGCATCGTGCTTGCGGTCGAGGCCATCGAAGGCACCGACGCGATGCTCGAGCGCTGTGCCGGCCTGTTGCGGCCCGGACCCGGCGGGGTTCTGGTCAAGGTGAAGAAGCCGAAACAGGACCGCCGCATCGATTTGCCGACCATGGGCGTTACGACGGTCGAGAAGGCCGCCGCGGCCGGACTGCGCGGGATCGCGGTGGAAGCCGGCGGCAGCCTGCTGGTCGACCGCGCGGCGGTGGCGGAGACGGCCGACCGGCTCGGTCTTTTCGTCACCGGCATCGAGATTCCGCAATGAGCTTCAACCCGACCGTCGATCTGGTAGCCGTCGATGCGGTGGCCAATGACGGCCCGACCCTGTTCCTGATTGCCGGCGAGCCGTCGGGGGATGCGCTGGGCGCACGCCTGATGACGGCGGCAAAGCGGCTGACGGGCGGCAAGGTGCGCTTCGTCGGCATCGGCGGCGAGAAGATGACGGCGGCGGGGCTGGTCAGCCTCTTCCCCATGGGCGAACTGACCCTGTTCGGCATCTTCGAACTGCTGCCGCATCTGCCGAACCTGATCCGGCGCATCGACCAGACGGTCGCCGAGATCGTCCGCCTGCGCCCCGACGCGGTGGTGGGCATCGATTCGCCGGGCTTCACCTTGCGCGTGGCGAAGAAGGTGCGTGCTGCGGAGCCCGCCATTCCGCTGATCCACTATGTGGCGCCGACGGTATGGGCCTGGAAGCCGAAGCGCGCGGCCAAATATGCCGCCATCTACGACCACCTCCTTGCGATTCTGCCCTTCGAGCCTCCCTACTTCGAGAAGGAGGGGCTGGCCTGCACCTTCGTCGGTCATTCGGTCGTCGAGGGAGGCGCAGGGAAGGGCGACGGTGCGGCGTTCCGCCAGCGGCATGGCATCGGACCGGGCGAGCGGATCGTCGCCGTGCTGCCGGGAAGCCGCAAGGGAGAGGTGTCGCGCCTGCTGCCCGACTTCCGCGCGACGCTGGACCTGTTGCGACCGTCCCATCCCAATCTGGTGGCGGTGGTGCCGACCGTAGCGACGGTGCGCGACCGCGTGGCTGCCGCCATCGCCGATTGGCCGGTCCGTACTCTGCTGATCGAGGGGGATGCCGAGAAGTACGATGCCTTCGCGGCGGCGGAAGTGGCGCTAGCCGCATCGGGTACGGTCGCATTGGAACTGGCACTTGCCCGACTGCCGACGGTCATTGCCTACCGCCTGAATCCGGTCACCGTTGCGCTCTATCGCCGGCTGATCCGGGTGAAGTACGTCAATCTCGTCAACCTGATGCTCAATCGGATGCTGGTTCCGGAGTTGCTGCAGCAGGACTGCCGGCCGGATAGACTGGCCGACGAGTTGGGGCATCTGCTCGATGAGCCGGCGGCGCGCCAGGCGCAGATCGATGGCGTGGTCGAGGTGGCCCGATGGCTGGGGCAGGGGGATACTCCGCCCAGTGAACGCGCTGCCCGCACCATCCTGGACATCGTCGCCGAACACCGCTTCGGAAGAAACTGAACAACCGTCCAATCAACCGCCGAGTCAACCGCCAAGCGGGAGAAGAGAGACAATGAGCGAATTCCGTCTGTTGCACACGATGCTGCGCGTTTTGGATCTGGAGAAGTCTCTGGACTTCTACACCCGTCTGCTCGGCATGAAGCTGCTGCGCCGCAACGACTATGAAGGCGGCCGCTTCACCCTGGCCTTCGTCGGCTATGGCGACGAATCCGATACCGCCGTCCTGGAACTGACCCACAATTGGGATCAGAAGGAGCCGTACGAGATCGGCACCGCCTATGGCCACATCGCGCTCGGTGTTCCCGACATCTATGGCACCTGCGAGAAGCTGGCCGCGGAAGGCGTCAAGATCCCGCGCCCGCCGGGTCCGATGAAGCACGGCACCACTGTGATCGCCTTCATCGAGGATCCGGACGGCTACAAGGTGGAACTGATCGAGCGGAAGTGACCGTTCCGGGGGTCATCGGCTTCGGACAGGGGCGTGGTCGGCAACGGCCGCGCCCTTGTCATGTTTGGACGGAGCCGGATCGCGGCGGAAGCGTGCCCGATAGCTGGCCGGACTGATCCCCAGACGCTGGCGGAAATGGTGCCGCAAGGTGGCAGCGGAGCCGAAGCCGGCAAGGGTCGCGACATCCTCCACCGGCAGGGTTCCGCTTTCCAGCAGGTCGCGGGCACGGTTCAGCCGCTCCGTGGCCAGCCATTCGCCGGGTGTGGTGCCGGTCAGGCTCTGAAACCGGCGCAGGAAGGTGCGCAGGCTCATGCCGGCGCGCGAGGCCATGCTGGAGAGGCTGTGGTCCTCCGCCAGAGTTTCCCGCAAATGGTCGAGCAGCGGTCCCAGACGGGCGCCCTCGCGGGCGATGGGCACCGGTGCCTCGATGAACTGGGCCTGACCGCCCTCGCGGTGGGGCTGGACCACCAGACGGCGGGCGACGCTGTTCGCGGCCTCCGGTCCGAAATCGCGGCGCACCAGATGAAGGCAGAGGTCGATGCCGGCGGCGCTGCCGGCGGAGGTCAGGATGTTGCCCTCGTCCACATAGAGAACGTCCGGTACCACGCGGATGTCGGGATATAGTTCCCCGAGCGTTGCGGCATAGCGCCAGTGGGTGGTCGCGCGGCGGCCCTTCAGCAGACCGGCGGCGGCCAGCACGAAGGCACCGGAGCAGATCGAGAGGATGCGCGCTCCCCGGGCGTCGGCGCGGCGCAGCGCGTCCGTCAGTTGGACGGGCACCGGTTCGCAGGCGCCGCGCCAGCCGGGAATGACGATGATGTCGGCTTTGTCGAGCAGATCGAGCCCACCATCGGTCTCCATGCGGATTCCGCCCACCGCCCGCAATGGCCCGGATTCGAGCGCGCCGACGGCGAAACGATACCAGCCGGGGCCGAGTTCCGGTCGCGGCAGACCGAATATCTCGACGGCGACCCCGAACTCGAAGGTGCACAGGCCGTCATAGGCGAGGGCTACGGCAAGCGGTGGCGCGGCATTTGGCATGATCTGAACGATAGCTGTCAGTTCCGCCACTTTCCAGCGGAAGTGCCGGCGGGGATGATGTGGGCGACACCGGATCAGGAGAGCCCCATGGCCAGTCTCGTCACCGAAATCCCAGCCGCATCCCCGGCGGACGCCGCCGTCCATTTCGCCCGCAAGCTGTCGTTGGAAACCGACTGTTGGGATGTGCATGCGTCGCTGAAATCCGGCAGTCCCGACTTCGTCCTGCTCGACGTGCGCGGCCCGGCGGCCTTCGCCCAGGGGCATGTGCCGGGGGCGTTGAACCTGCCGCATGGCAAGATCACGGAGCGGCGGATGATGGAGTGGCCGGAGGGGACGCTGTTCGTCGTCTATTGCGCCGGTCCGCACTGCAATGGCGCAGATCGTGCGGCCTTGCGGCTGGCGCGGATCGGGCGTCCGGTCAAGCTGATGATCGGTGGCGTGACAGGCTGGATCGACGAGGGCTTCGCGCTGGACAGCGGGAGCTGAGCAACTGCCTTAGATGAAGACGATCCCGGCGATCAGGGCCAGGATCAGCACATAAACGATCAACCTGCGCACCCGCCAGCCAAGGGGTGCCCGGTTGTCGTTGGCCGGCGAGCGCAGGCGCACGCGCCGGGCCGGAACGATGTACGCAGTCGGGTCCTGGGCGGGCTCCGTTGGAGCCGCCCATTCCCATATGGGCTGTTGGCCGGTTAGCCACGCTCGGCCAGCGGCACGAACGACCGCTTGGTGTCGCCGGTGTAGAGCTGACGCGGACGGCCGATCTTCTGCACCGGATCCTCGATCATCTCCTTCCACTGGCTGATCCAGCCGACGGTGCGGGCCAGCGCGAACAGCACGGTGAACATGCTGGTCGGGAAGCCCATCGCCTTCAGGATGATGCCCGAGTAGAAGTCCACGTTCGGATAGAGCTTCTTCTCGATGAAGTACTCGTCCGACAGGGCGATCTTCTCCAGCTCCATCGCGATGTCCAGCAGCGGCTCGTCCTTGATGCCGAGCTCGTTCAGAACCTCGTGGCAGGTCTGGCGCATGACCTGGGCGCGCGGGTCGTAGTTCTTGTAGACCCGGTGGCCGAAGCCCATCAGGCGGAAGTTGTCGTTCTTGTCCTTGGCGCGGCGGACGAACTCGGGGATGCGATCCACCGAGCCGATTTCCTCCAGCATCTTCAGCACGGCTTCGTTCGCACCGCCATGGGCCGGACCCCACAGCGAGGCAATGCCGGCGGCAATGCAGGCGAACGGGTTGGCGCCCGACGAGCCGGCGAGCCGGACGGTGGAGGTCGAGGCGTTCTGCTCGTGGTCGGCATGCAGGATGAAGATCTTGTCCATCGCCTTGGACAGGATCGGGTTGACCCGGTACGGCTCGCAGGGCGTGCCGAAGGTCATGTAAAGGAAGTTTTCCGCATACGACAGGTCGTTGCGCGGATACATGAAGGGCTGGCCGGTCGAATACTTGTAGGCCATCGCCGCGATGGTGGGCATCTTGGCGATCAGGCGGTGCGCGGCGATCTTGCGCTCCTGCGGATCGTTGATGTCCAGCGAGTCGTGGTAGAAGGCCGACAGGGCGCCGACGACGCCGCACATGATCGCCATCGGGTGGGCGTCACGGCGGAAGCCGCTGTAGAACTTGGTCAGCTGCTCGTGCACCATCGAGTGGCGGCGCAGGATGTTTTCGAAATCCGTGCGCTCGGCCGCGGTCGGCAGGTGGTTGTTGAGCAGGAGGAAGCAGACTTCCGGGAAGGTGGAGTTCTCGGCCAGCTCGTCGATGGCGTAGCCGCGGTGCAGCAGGACACCCTCGTCGCCGTCGATGTAGGTGATGCCCGACTCGCAGCTGCCCGTGGAGGTGAAGCCCGGATCGTAGGTGAAATAGCCGGTCTCGGCGTAGAGCTTGCGGATGTCGATCACGCTCGGCCCGACGCTGCCGTGCAGGACCGGCATCGTGACCTGCTTGCCCGTCTTATTGTCGATGAGGGTAACGGTGTCCTTGCCGTCCTCGGTCTGGGTCATCTCGGCACGTCCTTATCGTTGAGGGTGGGGCTTAAGCGCCCTTTTTTCGTCGGCGCAGCATAGTTCCATGGCAGCCCGATGGCAACGCACGGAAATGACCATTATGCTGCACCCGCTGCATCGCGGATGCGAGAGAGCGTCGCCTCCCGGCCCAGCAGTTCGGCCACCTCGAAGATCGGCGGCGACACGGTCGATCCGGTCAGCGCGGCGCGCAGCGGCTGCGCCACCTTGCCCAGCTTCTCACCCCGTGCCTCGGCGAAGGCGCGGACCTGCGCCTCCAGCGCCGCGGCGGTGAAGTCCGGTTCCCCGGCAAAGGCTTCGGCCAGTTCCTTCAACAGGCCGCGGCCCTTTTCGTCCAGCAGCGCGGACGCTTTTTCATCATAGCTGAGCGGCTGCGCGGCGACGTAGAAGCGGGCGCTTTGCGCCAGATCGACGACGGTGCGGGCGCGCTGCTTCAGGCCGTTCATCGCCCGCGTCAGAAGGTCGCGATCCGCGTCTGTCAGGCTGCGGCCCAGATCGGCCTCCAGCCGCGGGGCGATCAGCCCGACCAGCCGGGTATCGTCGGCCAGACGCATATAGTGTGCGTTGAGGTTCTCCAGCTTGGCGAAATCGAAGCGCGAGGGCGAGCGGCCGATGCTTTCCAGATTGAACCATTCGATGGCCTGTTCGGTCGAGATGATCTCGTCGTCGCCATGCGACCAGCCGAGCCGCAGCAGGTAGTTGCGCACGGCTTCCGGCAGATAGCCCATGTCGCGGTAGGCATCGACGCCCAGCGCGCCGTGACGCTTGGACAGCTTGGCGCCGTCCGGCCCATGGATCAGCGGGATATGGCCGAAGCGCGGCAGGTCCCAGCCCATAGCGTGGAAGATCTGGATCTGGCGGAAGGTGTTGGTCAGATGGTCGTCGCCGCGGATGACGTGGGTGACGTTCATGTCGTGGTCGTCCACCACCACCGCCAGCAGATAAGTCGGCGTGCCATCGGCGCGCAGCAGGATCAGGTCGTCCAATTGGGCGTTCTGGACCGTGACCTCGCCCTGGACGAGGTCGTTCAGGACCGTCTGGCCTTCCTGCGGCGCCTTCAGGCGGATCACCGGGGCGACGCCGGGAGGCGCGTCGGATTCGGGGCGGTCGCGCCAGCGGCCGTCATAGCGCATCGGCTGCCCGGCGGCCTTCTGGGCGGCGCGCATCTCCTCCAGCTCTTCCGGGCTGCAATAGCAGCGATAGGCCTTGCCAGCGGCCAGCATCTGGTGCGCCACCTCGGCATGGCGGTCCTTGCGTTCGAACTGGCTGACCGCGTCGCCGTCCCAATCCAGGCCCAGCCACTGCAGCCCGTCCAGGATGGCGTCGACCGCCGCCTGGGTCGAGCGTTGCCGGTCGGTGTCTTCGATCCGCAGCAGGAACTTGCCGCCGGTGTTGCGGGCGTACAGCCAGTTGAACAGGGCGGTGCGGCCACCGCCGATGTGCAGAAAGCCGGTCGGCGACGGAGCGAAGCGGGTGACGACGGTCATCGGTCTCTCAATTTCCGGTTCGGCGCTGGTATGATGCGCCGGTGGTTCGACACCGTGGTTTAACACAGCCACCGGGCTGGGAGGCAATGCGATGCGCGCATGGACGGTCGTAAAGGCGGGCGCGGGCGGCATCGCCGTGTTGGGAGGCCGTCGCCTGTGACCGTCGCCGGCTGGCCGGAGGAGGAGACGGACGGTCCCGCTGCATCCGCTGGGCGGTGGCGGCGCCAGTGGATTCGCATCGGCAGGCGACTCGCGGCTTTGGCGGAGGCGGAGGGCGACCGGTGGGTCCTGTGGCTTCCCGTCGCCTTCGGGGCCGGAGTGTCGCTGTATTTCGGCCTGATGCGGGAGCCTGACCGGTGGATCGGTCCGGCGGCCTGTGGGGGCTGCGTCGTGCTGCTTCTGGTCCTGCGGCGTTGGTTCGCTCTGTTCGGCGCGGTGATGGCGCTGTCGATGGTGGCGGCGGGGTTCCTGGTGGCACAGGGGCATAGCGCAGGGGTGGCTGCGCCGGTGCTGACCCGTGTCATCACAGGGGCGACGGTCACCGGCCGGGTCATGGCGGTGGAGCGCCGGCCGGGTGCCGTCCGCGTCACTCTGCGGAACCCCACGGTCAGCCGGCTGCCGCCTGAACGGACACCGGCCGCGCTGCGCATCCGCCTGTCGGATCGCCATGCCGTGCCCGAACCCGGATCGGTGATAAGCCTGCGCGCCACGCTGCTGCCGCCCCAGGCCCCGGCCGAGCCGGGAGCCTTCGATTTCCAGCGGCGGGCCTGGTTCATGGGGCTTGGCGGCACCGGCTTCGCCACCGGTGCGGCGGAACTGGTCGAGGCGCCGCCGGTCACGGGCTGGCGCGTGGTGACGGTCGCCTTCGAGCAGGCGCGCGGCGCCATCGCCGAGCGGGTGGCCGCGACCATCGGCGACCCGGTGGAGGCCAGCGTCACCACCGCGCTGCTGAACGGGGAGCAGTTCGGCATCCCGGACGGGACACTGGAGGATTTCCGCAACAGCGGGCTGGCGCATCTTCTTTCGATCTCCGGCCTGCATGTGGGCATCGCCGCCGGCATCCTGTTCTATGTCGTCCGGGCTCTGCTGGCGCTGGTGCCCTATGTGGCGCTACGCTGGCCGATCAAGAAGATCGCGGCGCTGTTCGGCATCCTGTCGGCGCTCGCCTACACGCTTCTGGTCGGTGCGCCGCTGCCGACCGTGCGGTCGGTGCTGATGACCGGCATGGTGATGGGAGCGATCATGCTGGACCGCCACCCGCTCAGCATGCGGCTGGTCGCCTTCGCCGGGCTGGTCACCATCGCCATGGACCCGGAGGGGATGCTCGGCCCCAGTTTCCAGATGTCCTTCGCGGCGGTGGTGGCGCTGATCGCCGCCTTCGAGCGCGGCAGTCCGCGGCTGGCGGAATGGCGCAGCGGGGCGGGGTGGTTTCTGCGCGGCCTGCTCTATGTCGGCGGCATTCTGCTGACCAGCGTGGTGGCGACGCTGGCAACGCTGCCCTTCGCGCTCTTCCATTTTCAGCAGATCGCCTTCTATGGCGTGCTGTCCAACCTGATCGCCATTCCCATCACCTCCTTCTGGGTCATGCCGTGGAGCCTGATCGCCTATGCCCTGATGCCCTTCGGGCTGGAGGCGCCGGCGTTGATCGCGATGAATTGGGGCGACCGGGCGGTGATCTGGACCGCGGAGTTCTTCGGCCGCCTGCCCTGGGCGTCGCTGACCGTGCCGGCGATGCCGGTGGAGGGCTTCGCGGTGCTGGTGCTGGGCGGCATCTGGCTGTGCATCTGGACCCGGCGGTGGCGCTGGCTCGGGCTGCTGCCGGTCCTGGCCGGGCTGGCCTCACCGGCGCTGGTGACGCGACCGGACGTGCTGGTGGCGGGAGACGGGAGCGTGATGGCGGTGCGGACGCCGGACGGTCGCCTCAGCGCATCGGGAAAGACGGGCGGGCGGGTGACGGAGACCTGGCGGGAACGCGACGGTGAGCGGTCGGGCGCCGATCCCTGGCCAGCGGCCGGCGGATGGAGCGAGGGTGAGCGGTCGCTGAGTTGCGATGCGTTGGGGTGTTTGTACCGGGTGCGCGGAAGGGTGGTGGCCTTGCCGCGGCTGCCGGATGCGCTGGACGAGGATTGCGGAGCGGCCGATGCGGTGGTGACGGCGGCGGTGGCGCGGGGATGCCGGGCCGGGGTGGTGGTCGACCGCTGGGCGCTGCGGCACGAAGGGTCGCATGCGCTGAGGGTGACGGCGGAGGGAATAGAGGTGGAGACGGTGCGGGGGATCAGAGGGGATCGGCCTTGGACCGGGGGGAGGTGAGGGGCGACCGAGGTTATGCCCCCTCCCTAACCCTCCCCCGCTCTCAGCGGACCTATGGTCCGCCTGCCGCGTCAGCACAAAGCGAAGCTTTGTGCGAGAGCTGGGCGGGGGAGGGGATCGGTGTTTGGCGGGCAAAACCTCAGTATTTGCGGACCAGACCGACCAGCTTGCCCTGCACGCGGACGCGGTCGGCGCCGAAGATGCGGGTTTCGTAGGCGGCGTTGGCGGGTTCCAGGGCGATGGTGTTGCCCTTGCGGCGCAGGCGCTTCAGCGTCACTTCGCCCTCGTCGACCAGCGCCACGACGATGGTGCCGTTCTCCGCCGCGTCGCAGCGCTGGATGATGATGGTGTCATGGTCGAGGATGCCGGCCTCCACCATCGAATCGCCGGAGACTTCCAGCGCGTAGTGGTCGCCACCGCCCAGCATCGAGGCCGGAACGTCGACGAAGGCGCTGTTGTCGCGCAGGGCCTCGATCGGCGTGCCGGCGGCGATGCGCCCATAGAGCGGCAACTGCACCGTCTCGTTCGCGGCGGCCGGGGTGGGCGTGGGCGGGGCCACGTCGCGGCCGGCGAAGGCGAAATCGCCCTTGATGACGTTGGGCTGGAATTTCGGCTTGGGCGCGGTGCGGGAGCGGGCGGCGTCCAGGCCTTCGGGCAGGCGCAGAACCTCCAGCGCGCGGGCGCGGTGGGGCAGGCGGCGGATGAAGCCGCGTTCCTCAAGGCCGGTGATGAGGCGATGGATGCCCGACTTGGACTTCAGCCCCAGGGCGTCCTTCATCTCGTCGAACGACGGCGAGACACCGCCCTGGCCAAGCCGTTCGTGGATGAACAGCAGCAATTCGTGCTGCTTGCGCGTGAGCATGGATGCCTCCCGGCCGTCGCCAGACTGAAGATGGAACAAAAACCAAACGTTGCCTCCATGTTCTAGTTTGGTTCCTGCCGCGCGTCAAGTCCCCCATCGGCTTCTTTCAGAACTTGAACGGAACATCTGAAACAGCGTGAAACGGTTTTCGGGATGCCGTTCAACTGTTCCATCCGCCGTCCGGGGGCCGTCTCCCAAGGCTAAATGCTGAGCGCTCCATCGGTCAGGGGAAGCACGGCCACCATCGCGCCGGCCGGCTCCGGGTCGGCGTTGGGCGGGCGCGGGATCAGGCAGTCGGCCTGGGCGTAAAGCGAGGTGATGGCGCTGTCCTGCCGGGCAAAGGGGGTGACGGTCAGGACGCCGTCGGGGCCGGCAGCCAGCGTGGCGCGCAGATACTCCTCGCGCCGGTCGTTCGCCTTCAGCGCGGTGGTCAGGCGGGCGCGCAGCGGTGGCCGGTCGTCCTCTGGAGGCAATCCCTGCAGCAGGCGCAGGACCGGGCGCAGGAACAGGACGGCGGTGACGCCGGTGGACACCGGGTTGCCGGGCAGGCCCAGCAGCGACACCCCGCCGGCCCGGCCGAACATCAGCGCCTTGCCCGGCCGCATCGCCACCGTCTGCACCTCCAGAGCCACCCCTCGGTCGGCCAGCACGTCGCGCACGAGGTCGTAGTCGCCATGGGCGGCGCCGCCGGTGGTGACCAGCAGGTCGCAGCCGACGGCACCCTTCGCCATGGCGGCGACGCTGTCGGGCGTGTCCTTGGCGACACCCAGATTGTGGGCGAGCCCGCCCTGGGCGGTCACCAGCGCACACAGGCCGAGCGCGTTGGTGCTGACGATCTGGCTCGGCCCCAGCGGATCGCCGGGCAGGGCGATCTCGTCGCCGGTGGCGAGGATGGCGATGCGCGGCCGGCGGTGGACCGACAGCCAGGGCACGTTGCCACCGGCGGCCAGCGCGATGTCGCGCGCGGTCAGCCGGCGGCCCTTCGGCAGAAGCTCCTGCCCTTGGGCGAAGTCGAAGCCGGCCTGACGGACGAAGCGCCCGGCGGCCACGGCCCGGCCGATCCGCACCGTCGTATCGTCGGCGCTGCAATCCTCCTGCATCACCACGGCGTCGGCGCCGTCGGGCAGCGGCGCGCCGGTGAAGATGCGCACCGCTTCGCCGGGACCGACGCTGCCGCCGAAGGCATGGCCGGCGGAGGATTCGCCGATGCGGCGCAACGCGACAGGAGACTCGGCGGTGGCGGCGGCGATGTCGGCGGAGCGCACCGCCCAGCCATCCATGGCGGCGGCGTGGAAGGGCGGCTGGGTCAGCCGGGCGACCACCGGTTCGGCCAGCACGCGGCCGAGCGCGTCGGGCAGGGCGACCGTCTCCGCCGGCAGAGGGGCGAAGGCCGACAGGATGCGGGCGCGCGCCTCTGCGACGGAGATCATGGCGTCAGGCTCCGGCTGTGGGAGCGGTGGCGGCAGCACCCCATTCGCCGCTCTTGCCGCCGGCCTTGTGCAGCAGGCGGACGTCCGCGATGGTCATGCCGCGGTCCACCGCCTTGCACATGTCATAGACGGTCAGGGCGGCGACGGTGACGGCGGTCAGCGCCTCCATCTCCACGCCGGTCTGGCCCTTCAGCTTGCAGGTGGCGGTCACGTCCACCGCATTGCGCGCCGGGTCGCAGGACAGGTCGACCTTGACCGAGGTCAGCATCAGCGGGTGGCATAGCGGGATCAGGTCCGGCGTGCGCTTGGCCCCCATGATGCCGGCCAGCCGGGCGACCGACAGCACGTCGCCCTTCTTCACCCCGCCCTGCATGATGAGCGCCAGCGTTTCCGGCTGCATCAGCACGGTGGCGGCGGCGGTCGCGGTGCGTTCGGTGTCCGCCTTGTCGGAGACGTCGACCATCACCGCCTTGCCCTCGGCATCGAAATGGGTGAAGCCGCTCATGCGACGGTCTCCCGCAGGGGTTTCTCCATGAAGACGCTGACGCCGTTTTCCTTGTAGCAGGCGTAGGGGCCGCGCTCGGCGAAGCCGGCCTTGCGGTAGAGCCCCAGCGCCTCGTGCTGGTGGATGCCGGATTCGAGCAGCAGGGCGGTCAGCCCCTCAGCCCGCGCCTGCTCCTCCAGCCGGGCGAGCAGCCGGTCGCCGATGCGGTGGCCGCGGGCGGCGGGATCGACGAACATGCGCTTGACCTCGCCATAGCCCGAGGGGTCGACGCGCAGCGCGGCACAGCCGACCGGAACGCCGTCCTTGCGGGCGACGAAGAAGCGCACGTCCGGCGCTTCCAACTCGCCGATGTCGAGCAGGTGGCAGGTGTCCGCCGGATAGAGGTCGAGCAGATAGCGGTCCAACGCGGCGACCAGCGCGATCACCGGCTCCTGGCGCGGGCTTTCTGCGGCGATGGCGATCTCGGTCATCAGTTTAGACCGGGGCCAGCAGGGCGCGGGTGGCCGCGGTCACGTCGGCCTGCCGCATCAGCGATTCGCCGACCAGGAAGCAGCGCGCCCCGACCTTCGCCATGCGGGCCAGATCGGCGGGGGTGTAGAGCCCGCTTTCGGCGACCAGCATGCGGTCGGCCGGCACGTTGGCCGCCAGTTCCTCAGTCGTCGCGATGTCCACCGCCAGCGTCTTGAGGTTGCGGTTGTTGATGCCCAGCAGCGGAGTCTTCAACAGCAGCGCACGGTCCAGCTCGGCGCGGTCATGCACCTCGACCAGCACGTCCAGGCCCTGGGATATCGCGGCATCCTCGATCTCCGCCGCCTGGGCGTCGGACAGCGAGGCCATGATGATGAGGATGCAGTCCGCACCCAGCGCCCGGGCCTCCACGATCTGATAGGGATCGACCATGAAGTCCTTGCGCAGCACCGGCAGATCCACAGCGGCGCGGGCGGCGACCAGATACTCGTCCTTGCCCTGGAAATAGGGCTCGTCGGTCAGGACCGACAGGCAGCTCGCCCCGCCGTCGCGATAGGCGCGGGCCAGGGCCGGGGGATCGAAATCGGCGCGGATCAGGCCCTTGGACGGGCTGGCCTTCTTGATCTCGGCGATCAGGCCGTAGCGCCCGGCCTCCACCGCGGCGCTGAGAGCCCGGATGAAGCCGCGCGGCGGGTCGGTCTCGTTGGCGGCCTTGGCGGCGGCCTCGACCTCCGACAACGGGCGGGCGGCCTTGCGGGCGGCGACCAGCGCACGCTTGTCGTCGTTGATGCGGGTCAGAACGTCGCTCATCAGGCCACCGCCTCGTTGGTGATGGCGACCAGCCGGCGCAGGCGGTCGCGGGCGCCGCCGCTGTCGATGGCGTCGGCGGCCATCGCCACACCCTCCTTCAGCGTCGCGGCCTTGCCGGCCACCAGCAGGGCGGCGGCGGCGTTCAGCAGCACGATGTCGCGATAGGGGCTGCGCACCCCGTCGAACAGGGCGTGGATCGCCTCGGCATTCACCTGGGCGTCGCCGCCCTTCAGGTCCTCGATCCGGGCGCGCGGCAGGCCGGCATCCTCCGGCGTCACCTCGAACACCGTCACCTCGCCGTCCTTCAACTGGGCGACGGTGGTGGGGCCGGTGGTGGTGATCTCGTCCAGCCCGTCGGAACCGTGGACGACCCAGGCCGCTTCGGAGCCCAGGCGATGCAGCACCTGCGCCAGCGGCTCCACCCACTGCTTGGAGAAGACGCCCAGCACCTGCCGCCGGGCGGTCGCCGGGTTGGCGAGCGGACCCAGCAGGTTGAAGACGGTGCGGGTGCCGAGCTCGACGCGGGTCGGGCCGACGTTGCGCATGGCAAGGTGGTGGCGCGGGGCCATCAGGAAAGCGATGCCGGCATCCCACAGCGCCTTGCGCACCAGCGCGAAGTCGCAGTCGAGGTTGACGCCCAATGAGCCCAGCACGTCGGCGGCACCGGATTTCGACGAGATGGCGCGGTTGCCGTGCTTGGCGACCGGCACGCCGCAGGACGACACCACCAGCGCCGCGGCGGTGGAGATGTTGTAGGTGCCGGCGCCGTCGCCGCCGGTGCCGCAGGTGTCGATGGTGCCGGGAGGCGCCTCCACCGGAATCGCCTTGGCGCGCATGACGCGGGCGGCGCCGGCGATCTCGTCCACCGTCTCGCCGCGCACGCGCAGCGCCATCAGGAATCCGCCCATCTGCGACGGGGTGGCATTGCCTGACATGATGATGTCGAAGGCGAAGCCGGCCTCGGCCTCGGTCAGGGCGGCGCCGGTGGCGACCTTGCCCAGAATGGACTTCATGTCGCTGAGGTCGCCGCTCATGCCGCGCTCTCCAGGGCCGCGGTCTCCGGGCGGGGACGGGTCAGGTCGAGGAAATTCTGCAGGATCTTGTGGCCGTGCTCGCTCTCGATGCTCTCGGGGTGAAACTGCACGCCATGGATCGGAAGCTCGCGGTGGGCCAGCGCCATGATCAGGCCGTCGGCGGTCTCGCCGGTCACCTCCAGGCAGGCGGGCAGCGTGTCGCGCTCGACGATCAGCGAGTGGTAGCGGGTGGCGCGGAACGGGCTGGGCAGTCCGGCGAGCACGCCGCGGCCCTCGTGCCGGATGTCGTCGACCTTGCCGTGCATGGGGACCGGCGCGCGGATCACCCGGCCGCCGAAGGCCTGACCGATGGACTGGTGGCCCAGGCAGACGCCCATCAGCGGCAGGCGGGCCTTGGCGGCGGCGTCGATCAGCGGAAGACAGATGCCGGCGCGGTCGGGATCGCAGGGGCCGGGGGACAGCACGATGCCCTCGGGACGGAGGGCCATCGCCTCCTCCACCGTCAGGGCGTCGTTGCGGCGGACCTGCACGTCGGCGCCAAGCTCGCCCAGATAATGGACGAGGTTGTAGGTAAAGCTGTCGTAGTTGTCGATGAGCAGCAGCATGCGCCTTCCACCTTCGCCCGGATCGTCGGGGCCGTTCCGCCCCTGTTCCAACGACGGACACCCTAGCCGCTGAGGGGGCGGATTTCCAGCCTCTGCGGAGAAGCCGTTGCAATCGCTCAAAGCCCCTCTCCCTCGATGGGAGAGGGGTTGGGGTGAGGGTGGCGCCGGCAAGCGCTGGTCGGACTATGTCTCCAGAGTCCTTACCGGTCGGGTAGCACCCCTCACCCCAAACCCCTCTCCCGCAAGGGGAGAGGGGCTTTACCTTTGTTTCTGCTGCGCTGGACAGAACTCGGCGATATGCCGTCAGCGGCAGTCGAGCTGCGGCAGGGTCTTCGGATCGTCCAGCACGGTGCCGCGGATGTCGGTTTCCAGCGTCAGGGTGCAGCGGCGGATCTGGCGCGGCAGGTCGGCGGCGAGCGTCGCCTGGGTGTTGCGGTAGCGGCAGACCAGGAAGACGTTCTCCCGCCGCGAACCGGAAAACTCCCAGACCTGGACGATGCTGCGCCCGCGCCGCACCTCGCGGTCGGGTGCGAGCGTGGCGGGGGCGGCGGAGGTCATCTGGCTGGCGCGGTCGCCCTCGACGATGGAGATGCCGGCGAAGCCGTGGCTGTCGCGGCCGGGGTAGGGCGACCAGCCGCCGGGGGCATCGGGCTGCGCCTGGACGGTCAGGCTGGCCGGGCAGTCCAGCCCCTGGGCGGCCAGAGCCGGAGTCGCGGCGGCGGTCGGAAGCAGGACGGCGATGACAAAGATGGGACGCATCTGGCGGACTCTTCGGGCAGACTCTGGCGGATGGGCTCGGACGGACGGGACAGGCAGCGCCGCAGCGGCGTCCTGCACCGATTGGGCGATTGCGGTCGCGGCGGCAGGGTGCCACTGTGCGGCGCCCCGGTCGCAGGATGGACGTCGTCACCATGGCCCGCAAGGCGCCTTCGAAAGCTCGCAAGTCTCCGCTTCCCCCCTTCCTGTCCAACCCCTTCGTCCTGGCGCTGGCCGCCGTCGCCGCGGTGTTCGCCGTGGCGCTGGGGGTGGCGACGCTGACCGGCGGCGGCTCCGGTGGCGGCTCCGGTGGAAGGGCCGGCGGCGATGCGGCCAAGCCGGCGCCGGTGCAACAGGCGGCCCAGCCGGCGGTACAGCCTCCGCCGGTGCCGACCGCGAAGGTGGAGCCGCCCGCCGCGCCTTCGTCCGCCGCGCCTTCGTCCGCTGTGGCGCAGCCCGAGACCGACGCCCCTGGCAATGCGGTGGCGGAGAAGCCGGCGCAGGTCGAGTCCCGCCCGGCGGCGACGGTGGTGGCGATGCTGCCGCCGCCTGTCGCTCCCGCCCAGCCGCCGCAGGTGCAGGCTCCGCCGGGCAATGCCGCGCTGTGGCGGAAGAATGCCCTTCCGGCGGAGGTGCCGCAGGGCAAGCCGATGATCGCCATCGTCATCGACGACATGGGGCTGGACCGGAAGCGCTCGACCAGGATGGCTGGCCTACGCGGGCCGCTGACGCTGTCCTGGCTGCCCTATGCCCGCGATCTGCCGGTCCAGGCCAGGGCGGCGCGGGCCAATGGGCATGAGCTGATGCTGCACATGCCGATGGAACCCAGCGTGAAGGCCGATCCCGGCCCGAATGCGCTGCTGGTCTCGCTCGACCGGGGGGAGATCGTGAAGCGGGCCCGTGCGGCACTGGACAGCTTCGACGGCTATGTCGGGGTCAACAACCATATGGGAAGCCGCTTCACCGCCGACCGGCAGGCGCTGGCTCCCGTGCTGGCTGAACTGCATCGCCGCGGCCTGCTGTGGCTGGACAGCCGGACGACGCCCAACAGTGCCGGAATCGGGCTGGCGCGGGAGATGAAGATGCCCTGGGTCGGCCGCGACATCTTCCTCGACAACCAGGAAACGGTGGCGGCGGTGAAGGCCCAGCTGGCGAAGACGGAACAGGTGGCGAAGCGGCAGGGCTATGCCGTCGCCATCGGCCACCCGCATGATGCGACAATCGATGCCCTGGCGTCCTGGTTGCCGGAGGTGCAAAAGCGTGGCTTCGTACTTGTCCCGGTCAGCGCGGTGGTGCGGACGCACCATGCCGGCGGCTGACCCGACCGTGAGGGGAGCCCCGTGACGATGGCCGATGCATACAAGGTGGATGGGATGACCTGCGGCGGCTGCGCCCGCTCCGTGTCCAACGCGATCACCAAGGCGGCGCCCGAAGCGGCGGTGACCGTGGACCTCGCGACCGGCACCGTGCTGGTGGACGGCGGCATCCCGGCGGAGGTGGTGCAGCAGGCGGTGGAGGCCGCCGGCTTCGATTTCGGCGGCGCCGCGGCCTGACTGCGGCGCGGTTCGCCGCGTTTGATGCGGCGCAACAAAACCGTTTTCAGAATATGGGTATTGCGGGATACTCGGGACGACGCGATTCGTGCCGGGAGCTTCCGATGCCGCTTTACTCGTACCGCTGCAAAGCCTGCGACCATGGGTTCGAGAGCCTTGTGCGCTCTGGAGAAACGCCGGTCTGCCCGTCCTGCGGCAGCGCCGATCTGACCCGCCAGCTGTCGAATGTGGCGCCGGAGGGCAAGTCCGGCGCCGTCGTCCAGTCGGCCCGCCGGATGGCGGCGAAGGAGGGGCACTTCAGCAACTATTCGCGGGCGGAACGGCCGAAGGGGTGAGGGAGGAAGCGTAACGGCCCCCTCCCTAACCCTCCCCCGCTTTCAGCGGGAGAGGGAACTGCCGCCGCCATGCAAACTCTCCCCTCTCCCGCTGAAAGCGGGGGAGGGAGGGACCCTCGGCAAAGCCGTGGGAGGGAGGGGGCACCACCCGTCTACCGCCGCAGATCCCTGTCCAGGTTCGGCTCCACCCGGTCGCCGCCCAGGCGGGAGCGGTAGACCTGGACGGCCTCCAGCACGCGCTGGACATAGTTGCGGGTCTCGGAGATCGGGATCAGCTCGATCCAGTCGACCACGTCCACAGCCTCGGTCCGCGGATCGCCGTAGGTCTGCAGCCATTGGCGCACCCGGTTCGGCCCGGCATTGTAGCCGGCGATGGCCAGCACCCAGGACCCGTTGAAGCGGTCGATCAGCTCCGACAGATAGGCCGAACCCAGCATGACGTTGTAGCCGGGGTCGGAGGTCAGCCGGGCTTGCGTGTGCTTCAGGCCGAGCTTGCCCGCCACCAGCTGCGCCGTGGCCGGCATAAGCTGCATCAGGCCGCGGGCGCCGGCCGACGAGACGATGGTGGGGTTGAAAGTGCTTTCCTGACGGATGATGCCGTGGATCAGCGCCAGTTCCGGCGCCGCCGGCCGGGCGTCGATCATCGGGTAGCCGGCTTCGACCAGGAACACCTCGTTCTGCGCCGCATCCTTGGCGGCGGCGACGGCGAGATCGCGGCGGCCGACCTCGCTCGCCAGCCGGGCGGCGAGAACATAGTCGGCGGGCGACTTGGCATCCAGGCTGATGCGGCGGACGAAGCTGCCCAGCCGCTCGTCGGTGCTGCCGCCGATCTCCGCCAGCAGGCGGGCGACGCGCACCACCTCGCGCCGGTTGAAGGCGGCGCTGTCGGCGCTGGACACCGACGGCGGGGCCGGCAGGGTGACGGCGCCGTTGGAGACATGGCGGAAGGCCAGCTGGCCGTAGAAGGTGGTGGGGTAGGTCGCGGCCTTGGCGTACCACTCGCGGGCCGGTTCCGTCTGTCCCAGAGCCTCCGCCGCCCGGCCGCACCAGTAGGCGCCGCGCGCCTTGCTGATCGGCGCCGAGACGGAGCGGTAGAGCTTGTGGAAATGGGCGAAGGCCTCCGACGGCTTGTCGAGGAAGCGCAGCGCCAGGAAGCCCGACAGGAACTCGGCGTCGGCGAAGGCGCTGCCCTCGGTCATGCCATGGGTGCTGACCAGACGATAGGCGAGGTTGAAGTCGCCGCGTTCCATCGCCCGGCGGGCCAGCAGATGACGCTCCGGCCACCAGGCCTGCGGACGGCCGAGGTCGGTGCCGGCGCGGGCCATGATCTCCAGCGCGCCGGCATCGTCGCCCTTGCGGCGCAGATAGCGGGCGCGGTCGAACATCAGGCCGGGATCGTCGCGTAGGGCAGGGGCGACCCGCGCCAGCGCCGCGTCGGCGTTCGGGTTGTCGCCGTCCAGCGCGATGCGCGCCTCGATCAGCGTGTCATAGGCCTCGTCGAAGAAGGGCAGCATCCGGCGGACCGGCGCGTCCTGCCTCGCCCACAGCAGCCGGTCGATGCGCGCCTTGTGGTCCTGCGGGCGCAGATAGGGGGTGTAATGGGCAAGGAAGGTCGCCTCCTCGTCCGGGGTGAAGGTGGCGTCGGCCCACTGTTTGCGGATCAGCGTGGTCGCGCGTTCCACGCTGCCGGTGGCGATCAGCGCGTCGGCATGGCGGACGAAACCGTCGTTGGTCTGCGGCGGGGACTGGCGGAACCACTCCACCACCTCGGCCGGCGGGATGTCGGGCATCGCCATCTCGGCCTGACGGCGCAGCGCCGCCATGTTGGGCCAGTCCGGATTGTCGCGGATGAAGGCCGATATGTCGGCGAAGCTGCCGCCGCCGGGGGTGGCGAGCGCCATCCAGCGCAAAACCTTCGCCGGTAACGGGTCCTGGGCGCGGGACGCCGTGGCGAGCGCTTCGGCCAGCCGGTCGTTGTCCGCCAGCTTGAAAGCCTCGCGATAGACGGCGATGTCCTGCGCGCTCAGCGCCGTGGCGGGCAGGGCGCCGGGAACCGCGGCGATAAGGGTGAGGAGACCCGCGAAAACAGCGGTCCGGGCGCTCTTGCCGAGGGCGGCGGGGAGGGATAATGTGCGCAACTCTTTTTTCCAGCTAAGCCGACTGAGGAGGCAGCCATGTTCCACGGTTCCGTCGTCGCCCTTCTGACTCCGTTCAAGGGCGGGAAAGTGGACGAGAAGGCCTTCCAGTCCTTCGTGGAGTGGCAGGTCGCCCAGGGCACGCACGGTCTTGTGCCCTGCGGCACCACCGGCGAGTCGCCGACCCTCTCCCACGAGGAACACAACCGCGTCGTGGAACTGTGCATCGAGGCGGCCGGCGGCAAGGTGCCGGTGATGGCCGGGACCGGTTCCAACTCGACCGACGAGGCCATCGCCCTGACCCGCCATGCCCGCCAAGCAGGCGCGCAGGCGGCGCTCGTGGTCACGCCCTACTACAACAAGCCGTCTCAAGAGGGTCTGTACCAGCATTTCAAGGCGATCCATGACGCGGCGGATTTGCCGATCTTCATTTACAACATTCCCGGCCGCAGTGTCGTGGATATGTCTGTGGCGACGATGGCCCGGCTGGCGAAGCTGCCCAACATCGTCGGCGTGAAGGACGCCACCGCCGATCTGTCGCGCCCGTCCCGCCTGCTGCAGGAGGTCGGCCCCGACTTCATCCAGCTGTCGGGCGAGGATGCCACCGCGCTGGCCTTCAACGCGCAGGGCGGCGTGGGCTGCATCTCCGTCACCGCGAACATCGCACCGGCGCTGTGCTCCGCCATGCAGACCGCCTGGGCCAAGGGCGATCTGAAGGAGGCCTTCCGCCTGCGCGACGTGCTGTCGCCGCTGCACGACTCGATGTTCGTCGAGACCAGCCCGGCCCCGGTGAAGTTCGCCGCCAGCCTGCTTGGCCTCGCCACCGACGAGGTGCGCCTGCCGCTGGTGCCGGCGTCCGACACCGCCCGTGCCGCCGTTCGTGGAGCCATGACCAAAGCCGGCCTGTTGTCGTAAGCGACAGAACGGGCCGTAGAGGAGAGAGACTTGGCGACGCGCGAGGAAGCTAAAAAATACGCGGCGCAGAACCGCCGCGCGCGATTCGACTTCTTCATCGACGATGTTCTCGAAGCCGGGATCATGCTGACCGGCTCCGAGGTGAAGTCGCTTCGCGGCGGCCGCGCCAGCGTGAACGAGGCCTATGCCGGCCTGAAGGGCGGGGAGCTGTTCCTGTTCAACGCCTACATCCCCGAATATCTCCAGGCCGGCCGCGTCGATCAGCATGAGCCGAAACGGCCGCGCAAGCTGCTGGTCCGTCGCCGCGAGTTGGACAAGCTCGCGGCCGGCATCAAGCAGAAGGGCGTCACGCTCGTGCCGATGTCGGTCTATTTCAACGACCGCGGCTTCGCCAAGGTCGAGATCGGTCTCGCCACCGGCAAGAAGAAGCACGACAAGCGCGAGAGCGAGAAGGAACGCAGCTGGCAGCGCGACAAGGCGCGGCTGATGCGCGACAAGGGCTGATTCAGGTGGCACGTCTCGACAACCGGGCCACGGACCGCGACCAGACCGTCGCCGCCGTGGCCGCCGAAGCCCTGTCCGACATCCGGCCGCAGGGCCGGATCCTCGTGGCCTTCGACAGTGACGGCGCCATTGCCGACGCGCTTCGCGACGGTGGGGCGGAGGTGGTGGTGTGGAACCGGCTCGCGGTTGGCGGGCAGGCCGCGACGCCCTGGCCGGCGGAGGGGCCGTTCGACGGTGCCGTGCTGCGCCTGCCGCGCGGCTGGGCCGGATTCGAGATGGCGCTGCATGCGCTGGCCTCCCGCCTTGCCCCTGGTGCCCCGCTGTGGATCGCCGGCGGCAATGACGAGGGCGTGACCAGCGCACCCAAGCATCTCGACGGTCTGGCCGGGGATGCGGAGACGCTGATCATCAAGCGGCGTGCCCGGCTGCTGCTGACCCGGCGCACCGACGCGCCGGCCAAGGGCGCGCTGGAGGATTGGCGGCAGACCGTCAGCCTGACGCTGCCCGACCGGACGCTGGAACTGGTGTCCTATCCCGGCCTGTTCGCCCACGGGCATCTGGATGCCGGCACCGAATGCCTGCTGAAGGTGCTGCCGGAGGTCGCAGCCGGCACCCGTGTGCTGGATTTCGGCTGCGGTGCCGGGGTGATCGCGCGGGCGGTGCGCGAACGCCAGCCGGACGCGCCGCTGACCCTGCTGGACATCGACGCGGTGGCCCTGCACGCCGCCCGCCAGAATGTGCCGGACGCCGAGCTGGTGCTGAGCGACGGGCTGGCGGGGCTGGGCACCCGCGAGCGCTTCGGCCTGATCCTGTCCAACCCGCCGCTCCACCGCGGCAAGGATGAGGATTTCGGCATGCTCGACGCGCTGGTGGCCGGGACCAAGCAGTATCTGAAGCTGCGCGGCACGCTGGTGGCGGTGACCCAGCGAACGGCCGGTGTGGGCAAGCTGTTCAAGGCGGCCTTCGGTCACAGCGACATGCTGCTGGAGACCACGCAGTTCCAGGTCTGGGCGGGGACGCCGAAGTAGGGGGCAGGTGCGGGTGCCCCCTCCCTAACCCTCCCCCGCTTCGCGGGAGAGGGAACTGCCGCCGCTTTGCGAATTACCCACGTCGACAAGCGTTCTACCCCCTCTCCCGCGAAGCGGGGGAGGGATGGGGAGGGGGCGAGCCGTCACCAAATCAGCACCTCTGCCTCACACATTCACCCCCCGCATCCCCTCCGCCGTATAGCGGTCGCCCGCCGCGACACCCGGCGGCAGCGCATCGCTCAGCGCCTTCACCTCCGCTTCGGTCAGCGTCACCGCGGCGGCGCCGACATTCTCCTCCAGATACTTGATCCGCTTGGTCCCCGGGATCGGCAGGATTTCCGGCCCCTGGGCCAGCAGCCATGCCAGCGCCACCTGTCCCGGCGTGCAGCCCTTCCGCGCCGCCAGTGCCTTCACCTGTTCGACCAGGGCCAGATTGCGGTCGAAATTCTCGCCGGCGAAGCGCGGCGCTACGCGGCGGAAGTCGTTCTCGGCGAACTGGTCGGGGCTGCTGACCGCGCCGGTCAGCATGCCGCGGCCGAGCGGCGCATAGGCGACCAGCGAGATGCCCAGCTCGCGGCAGGCCGGCAGCACCGCATCCTCCATGTCGCGGGTCCACAGCGAATATTCGCTCTGCACCGCGGCGATGGGGTGGACGGCATGGGCGCGGCGCAGGGTGGCGGCCGACACCTCCGACAGGCCGAGCGCCCGGACCTTGCCGGCCTTCACCAGATCGGCCATGGCGCCGACCGTCTCCTCCACCGGGATGTCCGGATTCAGGCGGTGGACGTAGTAGAGATCGATGGTCTCCACCCCCAGCCGCTTAAGCGAGGCGTCGCAGGCCTGCGCCACATAGGCCGGGCTGGTGTCGATGCGGCGGGCGTATTCGCCGGGCTGGCGAACGATGCCGAACTTGGTCGCGATCACCACCCGGTCGCGCTTGCCGGCCAGGAAGCGGGCGAGCAGCGATTCGTTATGGCCGCTGCCGTACATGTCGGCGGTGTCGTAATGGGTGATGCCAAGCTCCAACGCCCGCTCCAGCGTGGCGAGCGACTGGGAATCGTCGGTCGGTCCGTAGAACTCCGACATGCCCATGCAGCCGAGACCGATCTCGGAAACGGAAAGAATGCTGCCGATGCTGCGCTGTTTCATCGCTTTACCCCTCCCGCGCCGCGGCCGGGCGGATTACCCTGGGAGCCTGCGGCAGCAAATACACTACACGGTGCAGTGTACTTAACGGCAGGAGAATGTCAATGTCTCGGGAGGGGGATGCTGTGCGCGGTTCGGCGAAGCGGGATGCGGTGGTGGAGGCGGCGACCCGTGCCTTCCTGACCCACGGGTACGAGGCGTCGTCGATGGACGCCATCGCCGCCGACGCGAATGTGTCCAAGCGCACCGTCTACAATCATTTCCCTGGCAAGCGGGAGCTGTTCCAGGCCGTCGTCTCCGGCCTCTATGAGGGGTTCCACAGCGACGGCGACCAGACCCTTCGCCATGACCAGCCGCCGGAGCAGGCGCTTCCCGCCTTCCTGCGGTCGCTGCTGGTCCATATGCGGCGGCCGGAGGTGCGCGGGCTGCTGCGCCTCGTCATCGCCGAGCATCAACGCTTTCCCGAGCTGTCGCAGGACTATCTGGAAGGCGGAAAGGGGCAGGCCTATGCGCTGCTCGACGACTATATCGCCGCCCAGCATGCGCGCGGCCGGCTGAATGCGCCCGATCCGCATGTGGCGGCGACCCAGCTGCTGGGCGGCATCAAGGAGGTGCTGTTCTGGCCGACCATGCTGGGCCTGCCGGTCACCGCCGACCCGGAGCGGGTGATCGCCGAGTCGGTGGCGGCGCTGGTGCGGGCCTATGGCAGGGCGCCGGTCAGCGGTCGCGAAGGTCCGACGGGTTGACGCCGACAGCGGTGCGGATGCGCCGGGCGAAGTGGGACCGGTTGGCGTAGCCGCAGGCCTCCGCCGCCTCCTGCACGCTCAGTCCCTCGCGTTCTAGGAGATCGCGGGCGTGGGCGACGCGCTCCTCGACCAGGATGCTGCGAACGGAGCAGCCCTCCCCGGACAGACGGCGGCGCAACGTGCCGGTGCTGAGGTTCAGCGCGTCGGCAACGGCATCCGCCGTCCAGGCGGTGTCGGGCCGGGTGCGCAGCAGTTGGCGCACCGCATCGGCTGTGCCGGTCGGCGCGACCGGACCCAGCCACCAGACGCCGTCCTCCAGCAGGGCCAGAAGCACCTCCATGCAGCGATGCTCGGCCAGCTTTGCCGGCAGCGGCGGGTCGGCGGTCAGGCCGTCGGCGGCGTGGTGGATGGCATCGGTCAGGGCCGGCGTCAGGGTGACATGCCAGTCGCCCGGCCGGGCGCGCTGGGTCAGCCCCTCCGTGCCATGGGCGCGCAGCAGGCGGCGCACCATCTCCGCTGGGAACTCCAGCACCAGGGCGCGGTAACGGCCGGCGGAACCGGGATCGTTCACCACCGACCCGCACCAGCCCGGCGGCAGCAGCATGGCCGTGCCGGCGGGAAAGTTGCGGGTGGTGCCGGAGGCGTCGGTCAGTTCCTTGACGCCTTCCAGCACGGCGATCAGGGCGGTGCGTTCGATCCGCACCTCCGCCAGCCGCTCGCAGTCATGGGCGATGAAGGCCCACAGCTCCGGCCGGTGCGGACGGTCGCCTGCCCCGGGACGCTGGTCGCGGGCGGCGAAGCGGGACAGGCGGGCGAGGAGGTCTGGACCCATGGACACCATCCTAAGGCGAAGGCCGGCGGGCGATCAACGGCCGTAGCGGGCGGTCAGCGTCGCTTTCGCCAGCGTGGCGGCATTCAGGTTGAAGCCGACCATCGCGCCGGACGCATCGGCCGGCAGGGGCAGGCTGTCGACCTTCAGCGCGTGGACGGTGACGATGTAGCGGTGCGGCGTGTCGCCCTGCGGCGGGCAGGGGCCGCCATAGCCGGCGGTGCCGAAGTCGGTCCGGCTCTGCACCGCGCCGGCGGGCAGCAGCGGCTTTGCCGGGTCGCCGGCACCGGCGGGCAGGCCGCGGGTGTCGGGCGGCAGGTTGAACAGCACCCAGTGCCACCAGCCGCTGCCGGTCGGCGCATCGGGATCGTAGATGGTGACGGCGAGGCTGCGGGTGCCAGCCGGCGGTTCGGTCCAGCTCAGGGCCGGCGACCGGTTGCCGCCGCTGCAGCCGAAGCCGGCGAAGACGTTGCGCTCCGGGATCGGCGACGCGTCGGTGAAGTCGGGGCTGCGCAACTCGAAGGCGGCAGCGGGAGCGGCCGTCAGCAGCAGGGCGGCCAGCAGGGCCGGGCGGAATAACATGGTCGGGGTCATCGGGGCGTCTCCGCTGGGTGGGATGCCCCCGACGATAAAGGGCCGCGGATCGCTCCGCGGCCCCGGACGGCTCAAAGATGGCTCCGAACTGCTCAGCCCTGCCTGAGCAGCTTCGCGGCGTCCACCGCGCCATAGGTCAGGATGGCATCGCAGCCGGCGCGCTTGAAGCCCATCAGGGTCTCCAGCAGGGCCTTGTCGTAGTTCAGCCAGCCATTGGCCGAGGCGGCGCGCAGCATCGCGTATTCGCCCGATACATGATAGGCGAAGGTCGGAACCGCGAACTGGTCCTTCACCCGGCGGATGATGTCGAGATAGGGCAGGCCCGGCTTCACCATCACCATGTCCGCCCCTTCCTGCAGGTCGCAGGCGACCTCGCGCAGGGCCTCGTCGGTGTTGGCCGGGTTCATCTGGTAGGTGGTCTTGTCGCCCTTCAGGAAGCCGCCGGAGTTCACCGCGTCGCGGAAGGGGCCGTAGAAGGCCGACGCGTATTTGGCTGCATAGGAGCAGACGCGGGTCAGCTGATGGCCGTCCCGGTCGAGCGCGTCGCGGATCGCGCCGATGCGGCCGTCCATCATGTCCGACGGGGCGACGATGTCGCAGCCGGCCTCTGCCTGCGACAGGGCCTGGCGGACCAGAACCTCCACCGTCTCATCGTTCTGGATGTAGCCGTCGCGCATGAGGCCGTCATGGCCGTGGCTGGTGTAGGGGTCGAGCGCCACGTCGCCGAGAATCCCGACCTCCGGCGCCGCCGCCTTCACCGCGCGGATGGCGCGGTTCATCAGGTTCTCGGGGTTGTAGGATTCCGCCGCGTCCTCCGACTTGGCATCGGAGCCGACGACCGGGAACAGGGCGATGCAGGGAATGCCGAGCGCGCCGGCGGACGCCACCGCCTCGCACAGCAGGTCGATGGTCAGGCGCTCCACGCCGGGCATGGAGGCTACGGGCTCCCGATGGTTCTCGCCCTCGATCACGAAGACCGGCCAGATCAGGTCGTCGACGGTCAGCGTGTTCTCGGCGACCAGACGGCGGGTCCAGGCATCGGCGCGGTTGCGGCGCAGACGGGTGCGCGGGAAGGCGGCGGGGAGGGAGATCGGCATCGGGAAGACCATGCACTTAGAACGAGTGCGGCGATCCTACGCCTTCCCGCCTAGTGAACTCAAGCCATGGGGGCTGCTGCGGTCCTTTGGGATGGGCCGGCAGCCGTGCGCGCGCCTCATGCCCTGTCCGGTTCAGGCCCTCTTGAAGGGCGGTCGGCCGTTTCCCAGGCGGCGGCGACCGGATCGCCGGCTGCCGGGCGGAATCCGGTGTCCTGGGCCTGCAGGGTCCAGCGATTCCCCTGCTTGCGATACGTTGACACCAGCCCGCCGGTGAAGGCCGCACCCTCCCACGACCGCACTTCGAAGGTCACGGTCGGCTGGTCGACGGTGATCAGATTGTAGGCGTTGGTCTCGTTCCGCAGCCGGGTGGAGGTGGCGGTGGAGGCCTGGGCCACCAGGATCGAGCGGGCGATCTGGGTGTGGAAGCTCATGATGTCGCCGGAATAGGCCTTGTGCAGATGGCCGGCCAACAGCAGGTCGATGCCGCAGCTTTCCAGTGCCGGCAGGGCCATCTTGTGCCGTCCGACCAGCTGGGTCTTCGGCAGGTCCGGCGGCGGCAGGAAGGGATGATGGGTGAACAGCACCTTGAACACGGTGTCGGGCATGCCGCCGAAGACCTCGCGGACCCGCGCGATCTGCCGCCTGTTCATCCGCCCTTCGGAAAAATCCATGATGACCGGGCGGGCGGTGTTGATGCCCAGCACCGCGATTTCGTCGTCGATGTGCAGCGGGCTGAAATCGCTGGTGATGTAGCGCCGGTAATGGCCGAACGGGTCGGTGAAGCGCTTGAACACATTGTAAACCGGAATGTCATGATTCCCCGGAACGGCCATGTAGGGAAAGGGTAATTTCTCCAGGAAGGCTCTCGCTTCCTCGAAGTGGCGTGCTTTTGCCCGCTGCACGAAATCGCCGGAGATGACGATCAGGTCGGGAGCCTGGGCCGTCAGGTCGGCCAGCAGACCGTCGACCACATGCGGGTCGATTCGCCCGAAATGCAGGTCGGAAATGTGAGCGAGCCGTTTCACGCCATCTTCATCCTTTTTCTCAGCCGGGCGCCAGAACCCTCAGGGCTCCCGGGCGAATCCGGTAGTGAAGCGGCGCGTGCAGCTTCCGGATCTCGCCGTCGTTGACCATCTTCACGCGATGGCGGCGGCTGTGGACCGTCAGGCTGGTGACCGCATAGGTATCGAGCGCCTCGTCCTGCTTCCAGGATCCGGCGACCAGCCGTCCCATCAACCGGAGCATGGCGAAGGCGTTCCGTTCGCGGGCGACATAGACCCCCAATTTTCCGGCATCCAGCGATTGCCGCGTCAGGACCAGACCGAAACCGTCGTCGTAGATATTGTTGGAGACGACCAGGATCGGGGTGCGCATCCGTTTCGGCCCTTCGCCCCAGTCCAGGCGCACATCCAGCAGCGGCAGCTTGTACAGCGTCTTTGCCAGGGCCAGCGCGGCGCCCGGCCATTTCAGCAGCCGGTGCAGCTTGCGCTGGCGTTCCCGCTCCTGCACCACCTGGGGATAGAAGCCGAGGATGGAGCTGTTGGTGTAGGGCTCGCCATTCACCTCGGCGACGTCGATGACGCGGACCCGGCCGGCGGCCAGGGCCTCTGCCGCGGCCTCGAGTTCAAGTGGGATATGAAGATCACGCGCCAAGAGGTTGAGAGTGCCCAGCGGAATCACCCCCAAGGGCTTTTCTGTGGGCAGCGCCAGCTTCACCGCGCTGTGCAGCGTGCCGTCGCCGCCGCCGACCACCACCATCTCGGCGTCCGACTCCAGCACCCGCTGGATCGTCTCCGTGCATTGGGCACCGTCGACGGTGTGCAGGTCCACCTCGGCGCCACGCCGCTCGAAGGCGGCACGGATCGCCTGCCTGGCGCCGTCCAAGGGGCGGTCGACCAGGGAGCCGGCCTGCTGGTTCAGAATGATACCGACCTTCATGGCTGACCGGCCGGGTTGTGAAGCGGCATTGCGTCGAACCTTCTGTGGATCTGCGTCTCGTGGCTGTGTCGATCAGATGAGAGCGTGAGCGCAACGGTCCAAGGGGGGCGAAGTTCCTTAAACGGTCTTGCGGCGGCTTTTGCGAACATCCGGCACCGTATGGCCGATTTGACAGGGGCGCAGGCTCCCGTATCATCTGCGGCGGCCACAAGCTTTGCCCGATGTATCAGGGGATGCATCAGGGGAGGACGGAGCGGGTGGCCCGCCGCCGCCCGATTTCCAACGATAATCGAGAAAATACAAGACGATGAGCGACGCTGCTGAGATTCTGTTCGAACGTCGGGGCGCCATCGGCCTCGTCACGCTCAACCGGCCTAAGGCCCTGAACGCCCTGACGCTGGGCATGATCAGGCTGTTCGATCCGCAGCTGCGGGCCTGGAACGCCGACCCGGAGGTCAAGGCCGTCGTGATCCGCGGCGCGGGCGAAAAGGCCTTCTGTGCCGGCGGCGATGTCGTCAGCCTGTACGAGGCCGGCAAGGCCGCGAAGGAGGGGCGCGGCGACACGACGCCGGTCCGCGCCTTCTTCAGCGAGGAATATGTGCTGAACCGGTTGATCAAGCGGCTGACGAAGCCATATGTCGCGCTGATCGACGGCATTTCCATGGGCGGCGGCGTCGGCCTGTCGGTTCACGGCAGCCACCGCATCGTCACCGAACGCACCCTGTTCGCGATGCCGGAGACGGGCATCGGCCTCTATCCCGATGTCGGCGGCACCTATTTCCTGCCGCGGCTGCCGGGGCAGGTCGGCATCTGGCTGGGCCTGACCGGCGACCGGCTGAAGGCGGCCGACATGCTGGCCATCGGCGCCGCCGACGCCTTCGTGCCGAGCGGCAAGATCGACGCGCTGGTCGACGATCTGGCGGCCGGCGTTCCGGCGGACGAGGCGGTGGCGGCCCATCGCGGCGAAGCCGGCGAGGTGTCGGTGACCGCGATCCGCGCCGCCGTCGACCGCTGCTACGGCTTCGACAGCGTCGAGGCGATCGTCAAGGCGCTGGAGGCCGAGGGGACCGAATGGGCGGCCGGGCAGCTCGCCACGCTGCGCCGCGTCTCGCCGACCAGCCTGAAGGTGACGCTGGCCGCCCTGCGTCGTGGGGCGAAGCTGGACTTCGAGGCGTGCATGGTGCAGGAGCTCCGTCTCAGCCTCGCCTGCCTTGCCGGGGATGACTTCTACGAAGGCATCCGCGCCGTCCTGGTCGACAAGGACAAGAACCCGAAATGGAAGCCGGCCGCCCTGGCAGACGTCGGGCCTTCCGATGTGGAGCGTCATTTCGCCGAGCCTGCGGGCGGCGATCTGGTGTTCCGCGACTGACCGGAAAGGGCGAAAGGAGCGGCCCCGGTGCGGTCTCAGGGGCCATTCCGTTCCGGTTATGCCGGGGTGTCCACCCGGTCGAAAGCAACCGGATGGGAGCGCCCGGCGAAAGGGGCCTGTACAGACGGGTTGTGCCGGACTTTTTCCGGAATTATTAGGATGATTGCCGACGAATGATCGGTTAATCTCGCCTTAAGGTCCCGGTATCGTCCTTGCGCGGGGAACGGCCGGTTTGAGCCAAAGGAGACCGCGGTGCGCAAACCCTATTACGAGAGCATTCTGTTGATCGAGCGGCTTCACCGCCATTTTCTCGAAGTGCTCAAGACCGAGCTCGACCGGCTTGGGATTCAGGACATCAACAACGTTCAGAGCCTGATCCTCTATAACATCGGTGAAGACGAGATGACGGTCGGCGAACTGACCGCGCGCGGCTATTACCTGGGTTCCAACGTCTCCTACAATGTCAAGAAGATGGTCGAGAACGGCTATCTCGGACAGGAGCGCTCTCCGCACGACCGCCGGTCAGTCCGTGTCCGCCTGTCGGAAAAGGGCCTCGACCTGCGCGAAAAGATCAGCGTCATGTTCGAACGTCATCTGGCCGCTCTGGAAAAGGCCGGTTTCAGCGACGAGGAATTGACCAAGGCGAACGAGACCCTGCGCAAGCTGGAACGCTTCTGGTCGGCCTCGCTCGACTACAGCGGCTTTCCGATGACGTCCGCGGCCTGAAACAGGCCGGGTATTCCGATGGCCCCCGCGGTTCCGGCTCCCGCGGGCGGCATCCAGGCACGCCTCCCATCCCTTTGCGCCCCTTTCCGTCGGTCCGGGCGCTTCCTGTCGAAGACCGGCGGGGCGGGGCAGGGAAGCAAAGCCGAACGAGCCGGTATCTTCGCAGTCTTTCCGCAGTGTTCCATTTTTGTCGCTGAACCCATCCGCGCCTTTGCGCGTTGACGGGATCGGGCTCCTGCGCGCCTTGGGCGTCGTCCCGACGGCCGGCGGCGTCGGGGCATGACTGGAACAGGCGGCGCATGTCCTACATCGTTCTCATGGTTGGACTCGGTTTCCTGATCCTGCTGGTGGCCTGGCTGCCGATGGTGCTGAAGGAACTGCCGCTGTCGCTGCCGATCATCTGCGTCGCGCTGGGAGTCGCGGTGTTCAGCCTTCTGCGGCTGGACAACCCGGAGCCGCTGGCCTTTCCGGAGGCGACGGAGAAGCTGACGGAACTGATCGTCATCATCTCGCTGATGGGCGCAGGGCTGAAGCTGGACCGCCGCATCGGCTGGCGGCGCTGGATCATCACATGGCGGCTGCTGGCCATCACCATGCCGCTGTCGATCCTGATGATCGCGCTGATCGGCTGGTACTGGCTGGATTTCCCGCTGGCGGCATCGATCCTGCTGGCAGCGGCGCTGGCGCCCACCGATCCGGTCCTCGCCTCGGACATCCAGGTCGGTCCGCCCCAATCGGGGGAGGAGGACGAGATCCGCTTCAGCCTGACGTCGGAGGCCGGGTTGAACGACGGCCTTGCCTTCCCCTTCGTCCATCTTGCCATCGGTGTCGCCCTGCTGAACGGCAACCCGCCTTGGGAGATGCTGAAGCACTGGGCTCTGCTGGACGTCGTTTGGCGGTTGGCCGCCGGGGTCGGCATCGGCTGGCTGGTCGGGCGGTTTCTCGGCTATGTCACCTTCAGGGTGCCGAATCGGGCCAACCTGTCGCGGACGGGCGACGGCTTCGTGTCGGTCGGGATCACGCTGATCGCCTATGGGGTGACCGAACTGGCCAGCGGCTACGGCTTCGTCGCCGTGTTCGTCGCCGCCGTGGCTCTCCGCGATGCCGAGAGGGACAACGAGTATCACGAGCGGCTGCATGATTTCGTCGAACAGACCGAGCGGCTGATGATGATGCTGATGCTGGTCCTGTTCGGCGGCACGCTGGCCCATGGGCTGATCGATGCGCTGTCCTGGAGTGCGGTCGGTGCCGCGGTGGTGATCCTGTTCCTGGTGCGGCCGGTGGCGGGGGTGGCCGGGCTGGCCGGCGTGCCGATGCCGCTGGGGGAGAAGCTGGCCATCGGCTTTTTCGGCATCCGCGGCATGGGCAGCATCTATTACGTCGCCTACGCCCTCAATGCGGCCGAATTCGACGTGTCGAACGCATTGTGGGCGGTCACCGGGCTGATCGTGCTGCTCTCGATTCTCGTCCATGGCACGACGGTGACGCCGATCATGCGCCGGATCGACCGCCGCCGGCAGGGGCCCGACCCGGCGGCGGCGGTCGCCATACACCCCCGAATGGAAAAAGCGGGTGTTTCGCCCGACCCTCGATGAAATTTGTTTGCGAAACTGAAAATCCGCTTCGCTTACAACGCGATGCCCCTGCATAGTGGCTGTGAAGCAGCGGCGCGGATGGCCTGACGGGTCCGGCAAACCGGAAAGATCGGCCGGCGCGACCGCGCGGGGAGACCGCCTGACGAACCGGTCCGGCAGGTCGACCGAAACCATGCGCAGCGCAACGCTGAGGGGAGGAATTCACGCATGATCGCACGTCTTTTGACCGGTGCCGCCCTGGCCGCCCTGACGATCGGTGTCCTGTCCACGGGACCGGCCAGTGCCCAGCAGGGCAAGCTGACCGGCGACATGGTCAAGATCGGTGTGCTGAACGACCGCTCCGGCCTTTATGCCGATCTCGGCGGCGAGGGGTCGGCGGTCGCCGCGCGCATGGCGGCGGAGGAGTTCGGCAACAAGATCCTTGGCAAGCCGATCCAGATCGTCACCGCCGACCACCAGAACAAGCCCGACATCGGCTCCAACCTCGCCCGCCAGTGGATCGACCAGGACGGGGTCGACGTGATCGTCGACGTGCCGAACTCCGGCGTGGCGCTGGCGGTTCAGGAGGTGACCAGGGAAAAGAAGAAGATCTTCCTGATGGAAGGCCCGGCGACGTCGCGCCTGACCGGCGATGCCTGTTCCCCCACTGGCTTCCATTGGGCCTACGACACCCGCGCGCTGGCGGTCGGCACCGGTCAGGCCATCGTGAAGGAGGGCGGCGACAGCTGGTTCTTCATCACCGCCGACTACGCCTTCGGCCACCAGCTGGAGGCGGATACCTCGGCCGAGGTGAAGAAGGCCGGCGGCAAGGTGACCGGGTCGGTGAAGGCGCCGCTGAACACCGCCGACTTCTCCTCCTTCCTGCTGCAGGCCCAGGCGTCGGGCGCCAAGATCGTCGGGCTTGCCAATGCCGGCGGCGATACCATCACCTCGATCAAGCAGGCGTCGGAATTCGGCCTGACGCAGAGCGGACAACAGAAGCTGGCCGGTCTGCTGATCTTCCTGTCCGACGTGCATGCGCTGGGGCTGCCGGTCGCCCAGGATCTGGTGCTGACCACGGGTTTCTACTGGGACCGTGACGACGAGACCCGGGCCTGGTCCAAGAAGTTCTTCGACCGCCACGGCAAGATGCCGACCATGGTGCAGGCCGGCAGCTATTCCGCCGTGCGCCACTATCTGAAGGCCATCGAGGCCGCCGGCACCGACGACGGACCGACCGTGGCCGCCAAGATGAAGGAGACGCCGGTCAACGACATGTTCGCCAAGAACGGCACCATCCTGCCCAACGGGCGCATGGTCCACGACATGTATCTGGCGCGGGTGAAGAAGCCGTCGGAATCGAAGGGTCCGTGGGACTATTACCAGATCCTGCGCACCATCCCCGGCAAGGAGGCCTTCGCCAGCTTCGAAGAGAGCGGCTGCAAGCTGCCCAAGTAAAGGCATGACCTGAGTAAGACCGTGATGTGATCGGGCGGCATCCCCGCCGCCGCATCGGCCGTCGGGCCGGCGCGGCAGCGGGGTGCCGCAGGGGAGAGCGACGCTTATGATGGGGACGATTTTCGGCATTCCGCCCCAGGCGCTGTTCGGGCAGCTGCTGCTGGGGCTGATCAACGGGTCGTTTTACGCGCTGCTCAGCCTTGGGCTGGCGGTGATCTTCGGCATGCTGAACGTCATCAACTTCGCCCACGGTGCGCTGTACATGATGGGCGCCTTCGTGTCCTGGCTGCTGCTGACCAAGCTCGGCATCGGCTATTGGTGGGCGCTGCTGCTGGCGCCGCTGATCGTCGGGATGTTCGGGGTGGTGTTGGAAAAGACGCTGCTGTCGCGGCTGTACAAGCTGGACCACCTCTATGGCCTGCTGCTGACCTTCGGCCTCGCGCTGATCGTGGAGGGGGCCTTTCGCCACCAGTATGGCGTCTCCGGCCAGCCCTATCCCATTCCCGACGCGCTGAAGGGCGGCCAGAATCTGGGCTTCATGTTCCTGCCCAATTATCGCGGCTGGGTCGTGGTGGCATCGCTGATCGTCTGCCTCAGCACCTGGATCGCCATCGAAAAGACCAAGCTGGGCGCCTATCTGCGCGCGGCGACCGAGAATCCGGTCCTGGTCCAGGCCTTCGGCATCAATGTGCCGCGCATGGTGACGCTGACCTATGCCTTCGGCGTCGCGCTGGCCGGACTGGCCGGCGTGCTGGCGGCGCCTATCTACCAGGTATCGCCGCTGATGGGATCCAACCTGATCATCGTGGTGTTCGCAGTGGTGGTGATCGGCGGCATGGGGTCGATCCTGGGGGCGGTGCTGACCGGCTATGGCCTGGGCCTGCTGGAAGGGCTGACCAAGGTGTTCTACCCGGAAGCCTCCAACATCGTGGTCTTCGTTATCATGGCGGTGGTGCTGATGATCAAGCCCGCGGGCCTGTTCGGACGGGAAAGGTGAGCGTATGAGCCTCCATTCGCAAAGCGGCGGCCGGACGTCCGCCAAGGCTCCCCGTGCCGTCGCACAGGTGTCGGTCCCCGGCAAGGGCCTGACGCTGGGGAGAATCGGTGCGCTGGCGGTGCTCGCCGGCCTGCTGGCGGCCCCCTTCCTGCTCTATCCCGTCTTCCTGATGAAGGTGCTGTGCTTCGCGCTGTTCGCCTGCGCCTTCAACCTGCTGATCGGCTTCGGCGGCCTGCTCAGCTTCGGTCATGCCGCCTTCTTCGGCAGTGCCGCCTATGTCACCGCCCATGCGGTCAAGGTCTGGGGGCTGCCGCCGGAGCTCGGCATTCTGCTGGGCGCCGCGGCCTCGGCCTTTCTGGGGCTGGTGTTCGGCGGCATCGCCATCCGGCGACAGGGCATCTATTTCGCCATGATCACGCTGGCGCTGTCGCAGATGGTGTTCTTCCTGGCGCTGCAGCTTCCCTTCACCCATGGCGAGGACGGCATCCAGGGCGTGCCCCGCGGCACCCTGTTCGGGATCTTCGACCTGAACAACCCGATGGCGATGTACTACACCGTGCTGGCCGTGTTCCTGATCGGCTTCGCCATCATCTGGCGCACGGTCCATTCGCCCTTCGGCCAGGTGCTGAAGGCGATCCGCGAGAACGAGCCGCGGGCGGTGTCGCTCGGCTATCGCACCGACCGCTACAAGCTGGTCGCCTTCGTGCTGTCGGCGACCCTGGCCGGGCTGGCCGGCGGGACCAAGGCCATCGTCTTCCAGCTCGCCAGCCTGACCGACGTGACATGGCAGATGTCGGGCGAGGTGGTGCTGATGACGCTGCTGGGCGGCATGGGCACGCTGTCCGGCCCCGTGATCGGTGCGGCGCTGGTGGTGACGCTGGAAAACTATCTCGCCGCCACCAGCCTGCCGGTGCCGGTGGTGATCGGCTGCATCTTCGTCGTCTGCGTCCTGGTCTTCCGCCGGGGCATCGCCGGCGAAATCCAGGCGAGACTCGGGAAAAAGCACTGATTCGACAATGATGATCGAGGAAGGATACTGGATGATTTAAGAACCGTTTCGAAAGAAAGACGATACGGTTTCGAGGTGTCGAGTACCTCGAAAGAAAGGGTCGTGATTATTATTTTGCGTCCTGGAACGTTCTGCTTTTCGGGTGTTATACAACTCAACGCGTGCGGCGGTGCAGCAAAATGACCGACGCGGGCTTTGGGAAGTGGCGTCCACCCGGACGAACGTATTCGAGGAGCATCCCGCATGGCCACGGACAAAGACATCACGACCACCACGCGTGACACCGCCAACCGTGCGAAGGGCACGGTGGACGAGATGACCCGCGTTGGGGAAACCACCACCCGCCGCGCAGCCGAGGCCGCCCGCTCGATGGGCGAGGAGGCGGCCGAGACCGGCCGGCAGACCGCCGATGCCGGCGCGGAAGCCGGGCAGAAGGCGATGGGCGCCGGTGCCGACATGACCCGCCGCACCGCCGACACCGCCCGTACGGTGATGGGGACGGCCAGCGACGTCGCCGGCCGCACGTCGGAGCAGTTGCAGCGCGCTCTCGGCCTGTCCAAGGAAGCCCAGGGCGAGGTCGCCAGCCAGACGCGCGAGACCATGGACGTCATGGTGCAGTGCGGCGGCGTGCTGGCCGATGGCTGGCAGAATGCCTGGCGCGAATGGATGGGGCTGGCCCAGGACGTCGCCAGCCGCAATGCCGAGGGCATGAACGCGCTGATGCGCAGCCGGACCGTCCCGGATTTCTACGCGGCGCAGAGCCGGATGCTGAAGGACAACATGCAGCTGGTGCTGAGCCGCAGCGTCAAGATTTCCGAGCTGTCGGCGAACACCGCCAGCACCGCCATCGGCAAGCTGAACGCCCGCCTGGAAGGCGCCGCCCAGCAGTCCGAGCGCCGCTTCTGAGCATTCAGCCATCCAAGAGGAACGGTCTCCATCCTGACCTGAACCCCGGCCCGCAAGGACCGGGGTTTTTTCTGCGCCGGATGCCTCTATTGCGACGCCTCCGGCGTCTCTCGACTATCACGCCTCCGGCGTGAGCCAACTCACCGACGCGCCGCCGCCGGTGGAGGGCAGGGTGTCGTGCAGGGCCGGCAGCATGCTCCTCAGCGTCTCGTCCAGCTTCCAGGGTGGATTGACGATCAGCAGGCCGGAGCCGTTCAGGCGCAGGTGGGTGTCCTCGGGGTGCCAGGTCAGCTCGGCAATCAGCACCTTGGGAATGCCGGTCTTCTCCACCGCGTCCTGGAACCGCCAGACCGCTGCCCGTTCCTTGATCGGATACCACAGGGCGAAGATGCCGGTGGACCAGCGGCGATGCGCCAGCGCCAGCCCTTCGGCCATGCGGGCGAACTCGTCCGGCTGCTCGAAGGGCGGATCGATCAGGACGAGTCCGCGCTTTTCCTTGGGCGGCAGATGGGCCTTCAGCGCGGTGTAGGCGTCCGACTGGTGGACGGACACCGCGCGGTCGCCGGTGAACTCCGCCTTCAGGCTGTGGGCGTCGTCGGGATGCAGTTCCACCAGGACCATGCGGTCCTGCGGGCGCAGGGCGGCGCGGGCGATGCGGGGAGAGCCGGGATACCAGCGCAGGGAACCATCCGGGTTCAACGCCTGCACCGCATCCAGATAAGGGGTCAGTCCCGGGTGGGGTGCCGGTCGTCCCCACAGGCGGCCGATGCCGTCGTCGCTTTCCGCGGTCTTGCGGGCCTGCTCGGAGGTCAGGTCGTAGCGGCCGATGCCGGCATGGGTGTCGAGCACGCAGAAGGGCGCCGGCTTGGCGCGCAGATGATCCAGGATCAGCGCCAGGACGGCGTGCTTCATCACGTCGGCCGGGTTGCCGGCGTGGAAGATGTGGCGATAGTTCATGCGCCGGGGTTTACCCGATCACGCCGCTTCGCGCCAGCGGTCATGCCGGCACCATTGTCGATGCGAGGATCGAACGCGCGATTCTGACGCGGATCAGTTGATCGAGGCGACCTGCTGGGCGTTGCGGAAGCTGCGGCGGGTGCCGGGGGCAACGCTGACGGGATCGGTGTCTTCGCAACGGGAGGAGGCGAGCAGCTTGGCGCTCCGCTCATCCAGTTCCGACAGGCTCTGCCAAATCTTGCAGACATAGGCCTGGGCGCGGCGGCCCGAACCGCCGTTGTAGCGGGCAAGAGCGGTCTTCCAGTTGCCTTCCTCGCCATGGAAACGGACCAGAAGCTGGCCGGCGTAGAAGACGTTGTCGCGCGGCTCCACGATCTTTTCCACCGGCTGGAATTCACCGCGGTGCGAGGCGACCGACAGCTGCATGCAGCCGACATAGGTGTTGGAGCGAAGTTGCCCGCGATGGTCGCGAAGGTGCCGGGCGGCGTCGTTGACGTTGCGGGCGTAATAGGGACGGCCCTGCACGCTCATCGCGAAGGGATGCGGCGCACCGTCCTGTCCGCTTTCGACCAGCGCGATGGCCACCAGCATGCCCGACGGAATGCCGAGCTTCTGTTCGGCCTCCACCGCGTGGGTGACGCAGCTTTCCTTGGCGAGCGACGGGGTCGCGGTCTGGGCCTGGGCGGGGATTGCCATCGTCAGCGCCACCAGGGGAGCCGTCAGCAGTCCCGCAGCCAGTGCGAAGCGCCCACCCGCTGTGGCGCATACGCGCTGATTTCGTCCCCGCATCCCAAACCTCCTTCTGCTGTCGCCCCGTGTTCTACGGCGGCTGTTTGACCCCCCGCGCGGGGCCGTTGTTCCGGTCACCGAGTCGCTTACGGCGACCGCCTCCTACCCAGATGTTCGACGCCTCCCAATCGGGCGCCGCGGCCACACTTCCAAAAATTTGATCCATCGTCAACCGCCTTGGGCCCTGGTAATACCACAGCTTTCCTCCGTCGGATGTCACGCAGGGGGCCGGGGCCGACGGCCCAGGCCCTTCGGATTCCGGCATAAGCCTTTGAATCGCCACATTTGCCGGCAAATTCGGAAGGGGTGTCCCCAAGGGCTGACTCCGTCTTCCGTACAGGAGACAAAAAAGGGGCTACTGCGACCGCGTGTCGCCGGAATCACACGTCCAGATGATTTTCGCGACCCCCTTGCGCGGCGCAGCATGTTGGGGCAGTAAACTGCGCCGCCTTGTTTCCCTGGACTCGGGGTTGGCCTGGTTCCAGGTTGCCGCCATAGGCCGAGCGCCGGTGGGTCGCGGCAGGCGGATACCGAGCCTCACCGACCGGGGCATCCGGTCGTGCTGGCCCGACATCAAAGGAAACCTTCCCCTTGTCCGCGGATCCGTCCTTCGGCGGAGCGTCGCCCGCTCCCGATCTCGATCAACTGTTCCGCCTCGGTTACGACCGGCTCTATGCCGGGGATTTCACCGGAGCCGTCCGTGGATTCCAGTTGGCCGCCGTCGGCGATCCGGCGAACGGCGAAGCCTGGGCGGCGCTGGCCGACGCCTGCGGCGGGGCGGGGCTGATGGAACGGACGGCGGCCTGCTATCGGCACGCCGCGATGCTGGACCCCACCAATTGGACATGGCGGCTGATGCTGGCCGACGCCCTGCGGCAGTGCGGCGAAACCGATGCTGCACATGCTATATATAGTGTGCTGGCAGGCGAACGGAGCGATTCGGCGGCGGTGCGACTCGGGCTTGCCCATTGCCTGTCGGCGCGGCGCCGGCATGACGAGGCGCTGGAGGAGTTCCGGGAGGCCGTGGCCCTGCGCCCGAACGACCGCGACGCCGTGCTGGCTCTGGCCGAGGCGCTGACTGTGGCGGGCGATGCGCTGGCGGCGGTGGAACTGCTGCAGCCGCTCGGCCGGCGCCATGAGGACGATGCGACGGTCCATCATGCGCTGGGCCGCTGCTGGCTGGCACTGCGCGAACCGGCGAAGGCGCTGTCCGCGCTCCGCCATGCGCGCGATGCCGCCGAGGGGGACGAGGCCGCGCCGATCGAGCGGCTGATCGCGGCGCTGGAGGCCGGGGAGGGCGCCGACCTGTCGGCGGCCTATGTCCGCGCCCTGTTCGACCGCTATGCCGACCGCTTCGACCAGGATCTCGTCGGCAAGCTCGGCTATGCGGCGCCGGACCTGCTGCGGGCGGCGGTGGACCGGGTAATGCCGGGGGCGGCGGGCCTGCGGATCCTCGATCTCGGCTGCGGCACCGGGCTGGCGGGCGTCACCTTCAAACCGCTGGCAGCGCATCTGGCCGGCGTCGACCTGTCGCCGCGTATGGTGGAAAAGGCCCGCCAGCGAGGGCTTTACGACGAACTCGGTGTCGGCGACGTCGTGGAGGCGATGGAGCGTGCGCCCGGCGGCTGGGACCTGCTGGTCGCTGCCGACGTGCTGGTCTATATCGGCGACCTCGCCCCGGTCTTCGCCGCGGCGGCCCGCGCCCTGCCCACGGGTGGCCGTTTCGCCGCCACGGTGGAGCGCTTGGCGGACGGGTCGGCAGAGGAGTTCTGCCTCGGTGCAACCCGCCGCTACGCCCATGCCGAAGCTTATGTCCGCCGCAGCGCGGAGGAGGCCGGCTTCGCCGTGCGGCTGATGGAACCCTGCGCGCCGCGGCGGGAAAAGGGCGTGCCGGTCGCCGGGTTGCTGTTCGTGGTGGAACGCGCCATCCGGTGATGGGATGGCGCCGATAATGGGATAGCGCCGTCAGGCGCCGCAGGCTTCGACGAAGGACTTGGCGAAGTGCGTCCAGGTCCGTTCGCCCCGGATGAAGGCGAGGGCGCGGTCGGCGCGGCGCTTCGCCTCCTCCCGGTCGGCATGGATCGCCTCCAGATGGGCGACCAGCTCGTTGACCGAGGACTCCTTCCAGCCCTTTCGGCCGCTCTTGTGGAACAGCTGGGTCTGCTTCGTCAGCGGCCAGCAGCGTGGCTCCCCGGCCGGGCCGATCAGGTCGAGATGGCCGGTGTTGGCCGACAGCACCACCGGCACGCCGCAGCCCATCGCCTCCATGGCGACGAGGTTGGTCGCCCCCTCGCACCGGTTGGGGAAGACCGCGGCATGGCAATCCGCCATGATGGCCGCGATGTCGCCCCGGCCGACGAGGCCGAGGTCGATCACCGACCCGGCGGGGAGGCCGTAGCGGGCGGCCCACTCCACCACCTGCAGCCGCCCGTCCGGTCCGATGTTCGGCGGGATGCCGGTCAACTGCGAGTCGGCGATGGTGAAAGCGACCTCCGGCCAGGGGCTTTGCCAGGCGGTGACGAGCAGCGCCTCCGGATGGCGCTGCTGAAAGGCGCGGAAAGCCATCAGCACGATGTCCTGCCCCTTGCGGTATTCCAGCTTCCCGCCTGAAAACACCACGAACCGGTCGCCGAAGCGCCCGGACGGCGGCAGCGGCCGCATCTCCGTCGGGTCTACGCCCTGGAAGGCGAGACCGACCTCGGTGAAGCCCTGCTCCAGCAGGAGGTCGCGGTTGTAGCTGGAATGCACCACGATGCGGTCGAAGGCGCGGGCACGCGCCAGCGCCTCGGCATCGAAATTGGTGTCTTCGAAGGCGATGACGCCGATGTTGCGGTGTCCACGGAACCGGCGGGAAGGCTCTCCAGCCACGAATCCGTTGCCCAGCGCATGCAGGATGTCGGCGTCCGGGATGACGACGACGGTGTCGGCGTAGGGGGCGGCGACCTCCATATAGCGGCGATGCTCGTCCTCCAGCACCTGAAGAGCCGCCCTGTTCTCCAGCCGCAGGCTGTCCATCATGGGCGCGTCGAGCAGAAGGGGGCGCATGCCCTGTGATTCGAGGTACAGCGCTGTATGGACGCCGACCAGCCCCCATCCATGAATCTCGGACAGCGGCCAGGTCAGGGCGAAACGGCGGGTCATGGCGGCCTGCGACAAAAGGGGTGGGAGCGGCAGCCTAGACGCGCAGAAGCATGGGTTGCAACCGGATGTGCACGCAAGGCTTGGAGGTCTCGCGGTATCCGGCCCGTCCGGTTGCGGTGTCCTGCGGCGCTAGATGGCCTGGACGTACCGGCCGGCGTCTGCCGGCAGGCGCCATCGGGCATGGAGTTGCCCCTTGCCATCGAAGCTGCAGGCGATCCATCCCGGACCGTGCAGCAGGCGCCGGCCACCGTCCGCGAAGGGCGGCATCTCGAACCTGTGGGCGGGCAGGGGGTGATCCGGCCGGGTCGCCAGCGGCTCGGCCAGCCGCATATGCCAGCCCGGCCGCGCGGCGGCAGTGGGAGAGGCGGCGAAGCGTGGGGAATAGAGCTGCCACATCTCCAGCCCGCCGCCGCGCAGCACCCCCCGGCCGGCGGCGCCCGACAGGCCGCGCGAGGCGACGGTGATGCGGCAGCCGGTCCGCCGTGAAAAGTCGGCGAAGGTGCGGAGCATGCGTTCCCACTCGGCATGGCGACCCGGCGCGGTCCAGCGATCGCCCGCCCCCCGTCCCAGCCGGCGCCGCAGGGAAGCCGGCAGCATTGCCCCCAGCCGGTCGAGCGCAGCGGCGGGGAGCAGCAGCGGAGCACCACTGACCAGGATCAGGTGACGGCAACCGGCGAAGTGGTCGAGCCAGTCCGGCAGCAGGCTCCAGTCGCGCTCCGACAGGATGCGGCGGGCATTGCGGTCGGTCCACAGGTCGAGCGCCAGCAACCCGGCCTCTCCCATGACGAAGCCTTGTGCCAGGGTTCCGCAGGCGGCCCCCCACAGGCAGTCCGGCGGAGATTCGGCGACGGAACCGGTTTGGAACAGTTGGGCCTGCCGGCGCGTCGCCGCCAGCAACGGGCGCAGGCTGCGCGACGCGGCATCGCCGTCCTCCCGGCCAGCCCAGGCGCCGGCCAGCAGCCGGCCGAGGTCGGACCCGTCCCACATCATCACCGACGGAATCGAGGCCAGCACGGCTGCCGCCGCGGCACCGCTCCAGCCCTGCAGCATCCGGTCGAACCCGGCGGACATCAGCTCCTCCGCCACGCCGGGAAGGGGCGGACCCAGCCGGCGGGAGGCGTCGCCCAGCAGAGAGGCCGCCTGCGGGGCGGCGGCCACCACGGCATCGCCATCGACCTGCCCGCCGGCCTGGATCAGCAGGTGATAGCGGTCGCTGGTATGCCCGGCGAGAAGATCGGGCCAGAGTGCGCGGGGCGGCGCGGCGGACGACGCGGTGGACGGCGGCGGCGCCCCACCATCCGAAGCTTCGGCGCCGTTCTTCGCGCCGGTCATTCCGCTTCCGTACAGAATGGCCATGCGTGGGAATGAATGACGGCCCGGAACGACCACTGTCCATCTGGGGCCGTCGGGGAAGCCATAGGCGACATCGGTGTCGCGCATGCCGCGGGGAACGGCGAAGTCGAAGCGCCAGACATGGCGGCGGCGCCAGACCGTCAGGTGGCGCGGGGGAACCGGCAGGGTGACGCCGTCCACCCGCAGGTCGTCGGGTTCGACCTCCCCGTCCAGAACGAACAGCGCCGACAGCCACCATCGGTCGCGCTGCTCACCACGGAAATACAGGATGGGGCCGAGCAGGATGCTCGGCTCCGCTCGTCTGCGCGCCATGCCTCATCCGTCCGAACCGGCTCCCCCGGGAGGGGGGCGTCACCGCATCCCATAGCGCATGGCGGCGCGGGACGGAGAGGAAAATCGCGAGGGCTCAGCCTTTCCGCTTGCGCAGCAGCTCCAACATGCGGGGCGGGACCTGCTCGCTCAGGACCGGATCGTACAGGCGATGAAGTTCCTCCACATGCTGGCGATGCTGGGCGAGCAGCGCCTTTGCGTCGGGATCGCTCTCGACCACGCTTTCGAATGCCGCGCGCTCCCGTTCGTCGAGGGCGCCGTCCAGATAGGCGTTGATATCGGTCATCGTCACACGCTTCATCTCTGTCGTTCCCGGATGGGTCGCCGGGGTTTCTCCCCTGGGACACGATCAACCGTGACACGTCCGGTGGCTCCGCCGTTTCCGGAAAGATCGGCCGAAAGGACGCCTGCCCCGATCTTATGGGCATGATCCTCGGCCATACCAGTCCGACAAACGGCGCAATCACTGCTCCCTTTCGAGGCGAGCAATCCGGCATCGCCATCCTCTTTCGCGTCGCCCGGCCAAGTAACAGGACGGTATCGCTGATTGTTCCAGCCGGCGACGGGGCGGAACGCGACGCAATCGGGGCTGTTGTGATTGTGCAACGCATCCCGTCCATGCCCCGTCGGGGGTACAGCGAAAGGAGAAACGCCCGTGGCTCAGCAGGAGAGCAGGCAGCCGCCCCAGCACCAGGACAGCCGGCCCGGCCATCAGGCGCCGATGGATCCTCAACCATCCGAAACCCGGCCCGGCTATCGCGGCAGCGGCAAGCTGCGCGACAAGGTGGCGCTGATCACCGGCGGCGACAGCGGCATCGGCCGCGCCATCGCCGTGCTGTACGCCCGCGAAGGCGCCAAGGTCGGCATCCTGTACCTGAACGAGGATGAGGACGCCCGCGAGACCCGCCGGCTGGTCGAGGCGGAGGGCCAGCCCTGCACCATCCTGAGCGGCGACGTCGGCCAGGAGGAAACCTGCCGCAAGGCGGTGGAAAGCATGATCGGCGAGCATGGGCGCATCGACATCCTGATCAACAACGCGGCCGAGCAGCACCCGCAGACGTCGATCGAGGACATCACCGCCGAACAGCTGGAGCGGACCTTCCGCACCAACATCTTCGGCCAGTTCTTCATGGTGAAGGCCGCCCTGCCGCATATGAACGAGGGCGCCTGCATCGTCAACACCACCTCGGTCACCGCCTACAAGGGCAGTCCGGAACTGCTGGACTATTCGGCGACCAAGGGCGCCATCGTCGCCTTCACCCGGTCGCTGTCGATGGCGCTGGCCGACCGCGGCATCCGCGTCAACGCGGTCGCCCCCGGCCCGATCTGGACCCCGCTGATCCCCTCGACCTTCGACGAGGAGAAGGTGGAGAGCTTCGGCGGCAACGTCCCCATGAAGCGGGCCGGCCAACCCGACGAGGTGGCGCCGTGCTTCGTCTTCCTGGCGTCGGACGATTCTTCTTATATGTCGGGCCAGGTCCTGCACCCGAATGGCGGAACGGTGGTGAACGGCTGACGCCCGGCCGTCCCTGTGGTGCCCACGAAAAAATGCCCGCTGCGTCCGTAAGGCGCAGTGGGCGCTTTTCTTCGATGGTGTGTCCCCTCCGGGATCAGGCGGCCATCAGGTTGTTCAGCCGTTCCCGCGCGCGGCACAGGCGGGAGCGGATGGTGCCGATGGAAACGTTCAGCGTTTCCGCGGCCTCCTGATAGGGCCGGCCTTCGATGGCGACCAGTTTGACCACCTTGCGCTGGCTGGGGGTGAGGGTGGAGAAGGCACGGTCGACGTCGCGGAAGACCAGACGCGACATCTGCGCCGCATCGACGGACATGGCGCCGTCCCACAGCTCCACCTTCGTCACATGGCGGTCGCGCTGCAGGTTGTTGAAATGCAGGTTCTTCAGCATGGTGGTCAACCATGCCTGCATATTCGTGCCGGGTTCGAAACGATGCTGCCGCGACAGGGCTCGGGCCAGGCAGTCCTGCAGCAGGTCCTCTGCGGCGTTGGCGTCGCGGGTCAGTTTGCAGGCATAGCGCTGCAGGTTCGGCATGCAGCGGATCAGTTCGTTTTCGAACGAGTACGCCATGGTCATTCTTCCTCCACGGTCTGTTCGTCCCGGCCGGCCGGTTGGGCGGCGGTGCCCTTCTATCGGCGGCGGGGCGCAAAGCAGGGACGGCGTTTGGTGTTCCGGCGCGCGAGCGGGGCGCGGCCGGTTCGAAAGGCTGAGGATCGAAGCTGTTTAAAGTCTTGCGGCGTCAGGCGGCCCGGGGGGATGCCATCTGCCGGCCCGTCATTGCAGTCTGGCCGGCAATCTCTTGGACAAACCCCGGGGCGATCCCTGCGGCAATCCCCGCGGGATGTCGCGGAACGATCCGGTCGGCGGTGGCGTCATTGAGGCGGTCCCGTTGTTGCCCGTCGTTGATCGTGTCGGGAGCTAAACGCGCCATCCGCCGCGGATGTTCCACCGCCGGATTCGGAAAGAGTGACATCGGGGGCAGATCGCGGAGATTTCGGTCGCGGCCCCGCTTGCCGGGTTTACCACCATCGAACGCGCCGTATGGTGCCGGACCGCAACAGTCAGCTTGTGGCCGGCGAAAGCGCCGCGAGCGGCTTTTCCAGGCGCAGTGCCGCCATGTCGTCCTCGTAATAGGCGGGATAGACGGCGAAGCGCCGGTAACCGGCGGCGGTGTAGAGAGCGATGGCCACAGCGTTGTCCGCCCGGACCTCCAACCGTATCCCGGCACAGCCATGGGCCGCCGCGGCATCCTCCAGCGCCGATAGCAGGCGGCGGGCGATTCCACGGCCGCGGCTGTCCGATTCCACGGCGAAGGAGGTGAGGCGGGCAAAGGGCGTTCCGGCGTGGAAGCCCAGCACGCCATAGGCCACCGGCCGGTTCCCGATGTCCGATGGGCAGTCGCCGGACCTGTCGCCCGCTTGGCGCTCGGCCACAAGGACCACACCTTTTGCTTTCAGGATCGCATAGCGGAAGTTGCGCCGTGTCATCCGGTCGGTCGCGAAGCTCTGCTCCTCGATTGCCAGCAGCACGGAAATGTCGGCCGCTGTGGCACGGCGGATGACGATGCATGCTGCATCGCAGTGGACAGGATCGATTTCGTGACGCATCGTTGACGGGAAAAAGGGGAGGGGAAGGGGATACTACTCCCTTTTACCACAGTGAAACGACGGTATGGTCCGCGTGGGGAAAGCTTTGTTTAACCAACAGCGCCGACACTCCACCCCATGTTGGCCCTCTGTTGGAGCGCTGTCCTTCCAGCCGCCTGCTCCCATTGGCCTTTCAAGCAGAAAGTCAGGACATGGACGCTCGGTTTAAATCTCGCGACATCGAACGCCGCAGCCTGGATGTCGACGGCCTGAAACGGTCGTTCCTGGAATGGCTTGTCTATTCGGTCGGCAAGGATGCCCGCGCCGCCACCCGCCGCGACTGGTTCCACAGCGTGGCTCTGGCCGTGCGCGACCGCGTCGTCGACCGCTGGATGGACACGACGCGCAGCTACTACCAGGAAGACGCCAAGCGCGTTTATTACCTGTCCCTGGAATTCCTGATCGGGCGGCTGCTGACCAACAGCCTGTCGAACCTGGGCATCATGGACGAATGCCGTCAGGCGCTCGACCGCCTCGGCCTGTCGATGGACGACGTGGTCGACGCCGAGCCGGACGCCGCGCTCGGCAACGGCGGCCTCGGCCGTCTGGCCGCCTGCTTCCTCGACAGCATGGCCTCGCAGGGGCTGCCCGGCTACGGCTATGGCATCCGCTACGAGTTCGGCTTGTTCGAACAGCGCTTCGAGAACGGCTGGCAGGTCGAGTATCCGGAACAGTGGCTGCAGTTCGGCAACCCGTGGGAATTCGCCCGGCCGGAGGTGCTGTATCCGGTCCAGTTCTATGGCCGTGTCGAGGAGTTCCGCGACAGCGTGGGCGAGCGCGCCTATCGCTGGGTCGATGCCGACCGCGTTCTGGCGATGGCCTATGACACGCCGGTCGTCGGTTATGGCGGCGAGACGATCAACACGCTGCGCCTGTGGTCGGCCCGCGCCACCCGCGACTTCAACTTCGGCCACTTCAACGACGGCGCCTATATGAAGGCGGTCGAGCAGAAGATCCTGTCGGAGAACCTCAGCCGCGTCCTCTACCCCAACGACGCGACGGAGACCGGCAAGGAGCTGCGGCTGAAGCAGGAGTACTTCTTCACCTCCGCCTCGCTGCAGGACATCCTGCGCCGCTATCTGCAGCATCATTCCAGCTTCGAGAACCTGCCCAACAAGGCGGCGATCCAGCTGAACGACACCCATCCGGCCATCGGCATCGCCGAACTGATGCGTCTGCTGGTCGACCAGCATGCGCTGCGCTGGGACGATGCGTGGGACATCACCCGTGCCACCTTCGCCTACACCAACCACACCCTGCTGCCCGAGGCGCTGGAAGCCTGGCCGGTGCGGATGATCGAGCGGGTGCTGCCGCGCCACATGCAGATCATCTATGAGATCAACGCCAAGTTCCTGAACCGCACCAAGGCGCGGGCGGACGGCGACAATGCCAGGCTGTCGCGCCTGTCGCTGATCGACGAGCGCGGCGAGCGCCGCGTGCGCATGGGCAATCTCGCCTTCCTCGGCTCGCACAAGGTCAACGGCGTGTCGGCCCTGCACACCGAGCTGATGAAGCAGACGGTGTTCGCCGATTTCCACCAGGAATTCCCGGACCGCATCAACAACAAGACCAACGGCATCACCCCGCGCCGCTGGCTGAAGCAGGCCAATCCGGCCCTGTCGGAGCTGATCACCACCCGAATCGGCGAGGGCTGGAACTCCGACCTGTCGCAGATCGCGGCGCTACGCGAGAAAGCCGACGACGTGGTGTTCCGCGAGGAGTTCCGCCGGGCCAAGCGCAAGAACAAGAAGCGCCTCGCCGCCTACATCGCCCGTCAGACCGGCGAGGAGGTGCTGGTCGACAGCATCTTCGACGTCCAGGTCAAGCGCATGCACGAGTACAAGCGCCAGCTGCTGAACGTGCTGCACACCATCGCGCTGTACAACGAGATGCGCGACAACCCGACGGTCAGCTGGGTCCCGGTGACCAAGGTGTTCGCCGGCAAGGCGGCGCCCTCCTACCACATGGCCAAGCTGATCATCAAACTGATCAACGACGTAGCCAAGGTGGTGAACCACGATCCGTCGGTGCACGACAACCTGAAGGTCGTGCTGCTGCCGAACTACAACGTCACCGCCGCCGAGATCATCATCCCGGCCGCCGACCTGTCGGAGCAGATCTCCACCGCCGGCATGGAGGCGTCGGGCACCGGCAACATGAAGCTGGCGCTGAACGGTGCGCTGACCATCGGCACGCTGGACGGCGCCAATGTCGAAATCCGCGAGCATGTGGGTGCGGACAACATCTTCATCTTCGGCATGACCGCCGACGAGGTGAACGACCTGCGCGCCAGCGGCGGCTTCAACCCGCGCGAGGTGATCGCGTCTAACCCCAGCCTGAAGCGGGCGCTCGACATGATCTCCACCGGCGCCTTCTCGCCGGACGACCGCAACCGCTACCACCCCATCGTCCAGGCGCTGACCGACGGCGGCGACCATTTCCTGGTGACGGCGGACTTCGCCGACTATTGCCGGGCGCAGGACGCGGCGATGCAGCTGTACCGCGATTCGGAGGAATGGACCCGCAAGGCGATCCTGAACACCGCCAACATGGGCTGGTTCTCGTCCGACCGTACGGTCAACGAGTACGCCCAGGAGATCTGGGACGTACACCCGGTGAAGCCAAGCCATGACGGCGAGGGGTTCCGGTAAGAGCTTTGCCCCCTCCCTAACCCTCCCCCTCTTCGAGGGAGAGGGAACTCCGCCACTCCCGCGCCCAACTCCCTCTCCCGCGAAGCGGGGGAGGGTCGGGGAGGGGGCAAGCGGCGCTGTGGCAACCCCTCAGCCGGCGCTTTACAAGCCCCCTCCATTGGGCTATGACAACCAGCATGAACCGCAAGGCCATCACCACCACTACGACCAAAAAAGCCACTCGCTTCGGCGGGCAGCGTCGTGGTGCGTGCTGATCGGATCGACCAGCGTTTCTTCCACGAGGCAGGCCCCGCCGGACATCGGACGGGGCCTCGTCGTATCCGGGGTCCGCTGTCCGAACGACCGATAGGCCGGTCCGATCAACAGTGCGATAGACAGGACGGAACCCCGACATGAGCAGCAACAACGCCTCCGCTTCCTCCAAGTCCCTCCGCGTCGCCGTGGTCGGCGCCACCGGCGCCGTCGGCCGCGAGATGGTCAAGGTCCTGCACGACCGCAATTTCCCGGTTGCCGAACTCGGCCTGTTCGCCTCCGAGCGGTCCGCCGGCAAGGTGCAGGAGACCCCCTACGGCGCCCTGACCCTGAAGGCCTTCGACGCCGCGGTGGTGAAGGGCTACGACGTTGCCCTGCTGGCGGTGTCGGGCGACTTCGCCAAGGCGCATGCCAAGGATCTGGCCTCGGCCGGCGCGCTGGTGATCGACAACAGCTCGGCCTTCCGCTACGACGCCGACATCCCGCTGATCGTTCCGGAAATCAACGCCCACGTCTTCCGCGAGGCGTACGCCGCCGGTTCGCGCCTGATCGCCAACCCGAACTGCACCACGGCCATCGCCGTCGTTGCGCTCGGCCCGCTGCACAAGGCCTTCGGCATCAAGCGCGCCATCGTCTCCACCTATCAGGCCACCAGCGGCGCCGGTGCCGAGGGCATGGCCGAGCTGGAGGAGCAGACGCGCAACCAGCTGGACGGCAAGCCGGTCACCAACAGCGTGTTCCGCCACCCGATCCCCTTCAACCTGATCCCCCAGATCGACGCCTTCCAGGAGAACGGCTACACGAAGGAGGAGATGAAGGTGACGTGGGAGACGCGGAAGATCATGGAGGTCCCGGACCTGCTGGTCAGCTGCACCGCCGTCCGCATCCCGACCTATCGTGCCCATTCCGAAGCCATCACGCTGGAGACCATCCAGCCGGTCACGCCCGACGCCGCCCGCGCGGTGCTGGCCGATGCCGCCGGCGTGAAGGTGGTGGACGATCCGGCCAACGGCGCCTATCCGATGCCGCTGAACGCCACCGGCCAGTATGACGTCGAGGTCGGCCGCATCCGCAGCAACCTGGTGTTCGGCGACCATGGCCTCGACCTGTTCGTCTGCGGCGACCAGCTGCTGAAGGGCGCTGCCCTGAATGCGGTGCAGATCGCCGAGCTGGCTCTCTGATCGAGTGCATTCTGCGGGGCGGATCGCCGTCCCGCAGAATTTATTGAAATGAATACGCTTGTAACGATTTCCCGGTTGCATGCATTTTATTGCGCGCCTCAAATTCGTCCGACAGGGCTTCGGACCGTCCGGGATAACCCGTGTCGCCGTCGCCATTGCATCCGAACGAGAGGCGATGATGGAATACCTGATCAGCGACATCATTCTGCTTGCCTGCAGCTACGTGCCTGAGAGCTTTCTACCCTGCGACGGCAGCATCGTTCCCATTGCGCAGTATCAGGCGCTCTACTCTCTGATCGGCACGCAATATGGCGGCGACGGCAGGACGACATTCGGTCTGCCGAACCTGAAGGGCAAGGAGCCGCTGCCCACCCTCCACTATGTCATCTGCTACAACGGCTATTATCCGCCGAGGCCCGCCTGACGGACCTGAGCCGGGACCGGACTGGCGGAACGCTCTGGAATCCGCCGGGCGCTGCTGCTATCTAATCGACGGGGGCCGATGGGCGTGTTTCGCCTGCCGGCCCCTTTCGCCGTTCTTACGATCACCTTCTCTTGTCACGGGACCTCGCGCATGTCCGAACTTCAGGACGCCGTCTCCCGCCGTCGGACCTTCGCCATCATCGCGCACCCCGACGCCGGTAAGACCACGCTCACGGAAAAGCTGCTGCTGTTCGGCGGTGCCATCCAGATGGCCGGCGCCGTCAAGGCGCGCGGCGAGCAGCGGCGTGCCAAGTCGGACTGGATGAAGGTGGAGCGCGAGCGCGGCATCTCGGTGACCGCCTCCGTCATGACCTTCGACTATGAGGGGCGCACCTTCAACCTGCTCGACACGCCGGGCCACGAAGATTTCTCGGAGGACACCTACCGCACGCTGACCGCGGTCGACAGCGCGGTGATGGTGATCGACGGCGCCAAGGGCATCGAGGCGCAGACTCTGAAGCTGTTCGAGGTCTGCCGTCTGCGCGACGTGCCGATCATGACCTTCTGCAACAAGATGGACCGCGAGGCGCGCGATCCCTTCGACCTGATCTCGGAGATCGAAAGCGCGCTGGCGCTGGAGGTCACGCCGGCCAGCTGGCCGATCGGCATGGGCCGCGACTTCCTTGGCTGCTACGACCTGATCCGCGACCGGCTGATCCTGATGGACCGCAGCAAGGGCGACGAGATCGACGAGGGCATCGAGTGCAACGGCCTGGACGATCCCCGTCTGGACGAGCTGCTGCCCGCCCACGCCGTCGCCAAGCTGCGCGAAGAGGTGGAGATGGCGCGCGGCCTGATGCCCGCCTTCGACCTGGAGGCCTATCGCGCCGGCCATCTGACGCCGATCTATTTCGGCTCCGCCATCAACAATTTCGGCGTGCGCGAGCTGCTGTCCGGTCTGGCGGAGAACGCGCCGCCGCCGCGTCCGCAGCCGGCCGATCCGCGCACCGTCCAGCCGGACGAGGAGAAGGTCACCGGCTTCGTGTTCAAGGTCCAGGCCAACATGGACCCGAACCACCGCGACCGCATCGCCTTCGTCCGCCTCTGCTCCGGCCGCTACAAGCGCGGCGCCAAGCTGAAGCACATCCGCTCCGGCAAGCTGATGGCGGTGAACAACGCCGTGCTGTTCCTGGCCCGCGACCGCGAGGTGGCGGAAGAGGCATGGCCCGGCGACATCATGGGCATCCCCAACCATGGATCCTTGCGCATCGGCGATACGCTGACGGAGGGCGAGGATTTGCGCTTCACCGGCGTGCCCAGCTTCGCCCCGGAACTGCTGCAGCGCGTCCGCCCCGACGATCCGATGCGGGTAAAGCATCTGCGCAAGGCGCTGGAGCATTTCGCCGAAGAGGGCGCTTCCCAGGTGTTCAAGCCGCTGACCGGCGCCGACTGGGTCGTCGGCGTGGTCGGCCAGCTGCAGTTCGAGGTGCTGGCCTCGCGAATCGAGGCGGAATACGGCATCGCCGCCCGCTTCGAAGGGGCCGGACTGGACGCCGCCCGCTGGGTCGAGACCGACGACAAGACCCAGCTGGAGAAGTTCATCGAGCTGAACCGCTCGGCGCTGGCGGAGGACCATGACGGCGCCCTGGTGTTCCTGGCGCGCAACGCCTGGCACCTGAACCGCGCGCAGGAGGATTTCCCGGCGCTGCGGTTCCTGAAGACGCGCGAACAGAACCGCAAGGTCCACACCGCGGCCTGACGGACAGTGCGATCTGCCTGTCGCCCGCCCTTGGTCGAACCCGGGGGCGGGCTCTCTTTTGTCGAGAGAGATACACACCGGTCTTCCCGGCTTGACGGACGGCTTGACGGCATCGGTCCGGTGACGGAACGTGTGCGAGTGCGCTTAACAGTTTCGACACTTATATAATGGCCTCCGTCGGACGGGCAGGGTCGGAAATGAGGCGGTCATGGCGTTGGGATTGGACGAAATTCTGGACTCCAGCGGCTTTGTTCCGCATGGCGTCTGCCTGCTGTGGCGGCCCGACATTCTGGCGCTGCATGTCGCTTCGGACATGCTCATCGGCCTGTCCTATTTCTCCATCCCGGTGGCTCTGGTCTATTTCGTCATGCGCCGGCGCGACGTCGACTTCGGCTGGATGGCGCTTCTGTTCGCCCTGTTCATCATCGCCTGCGGGAGCACCCATTTCCTGATGGTGTGGACCCTGTGGAACCCCGATTACGTGCTGGAGGGGCTGGTCAAGGCAGTCACCGCCTTTGCGTCACTGGGCACCGCCGCGGCCCTGTGGTGGCTGATGCCGCGCCTTCTCACCCTGCCGAGCCCGAAGCAGCTGGAGGCGACCAACCGCGCGCTGGAGCAGGAGATCGCCATCCGTCGTCAGATGGAAATGCGTTATTCCAGCTTCTTCAACAATCTGGCCGAGTCGCTGTTCATCGTCCAGGTCCTGCCCGATGGCGAGTTCGCCTTCGAGGCGATCAATCCGGCGCTGGCACGGTCGACCGGTCTGGACCCGGAAGGATTGCGTGACCGGCGTGTCACGGATGCGCTTGGGCCGGAAGTGGCCGAATCGATCATCCCCCGCTATACCGCCTGCCGCGACGGCGGCGAGAGCATCGATTACGAAGAGACTCTGCTTCTGCCGATCGGCCTGCGCGTCTTCCACACCATGCTGGTGCCGGTGAAGGATGCCGCCGGCCGTGTCGTGCAGATCCTGGGCAGCAGCCGCGACGTGACCGAGCGCAAGCGCCTGCAGGCCGAGGTGCTTCAGACCTCCAAGCTGGCGACCCTGGGCACGCTGGCCGCGGGCATGGCGCATGAGATGAGCCAGCCGCTGAACGTCATCCGCCTGTGGACGGAGAATATGCTGTCCCGCCTGCGCGACAATCTGCTGGAGCCCCAGCGGGCCGAACGGTCGCTGACCCTGGTGATCGAGCAGACCGACCGCATGGCCAAGCTGATCGACCATGTCCGCAGCTTCGGCCGTCGGGACGGCGGCGGCATGCAGGCCTTCACCCCCGCCCATTGTGTCCAGAACGCGGTGGATCTGGTGCGCCACCAGTATGCTTTGGAAGACATCGAGATCATAGAGAGTGCCACGTCGGCGCAAATGCCGGTAACCGGGCGTCCACTTGAATTGGAACAGGTGATACTCAACCTTTTCTCGAACGCGCGCGATGCTATCATCGCACTTCGTGCAACCGGTGGGGAGGCGGGACACATCATGGTGGCGGTCAGCGACGAGTCCGATGGTCAGAACGTCGCCATCCAGGTGACCGACGATGGCGGCGGCATCGATCCGTCGGTTCTGCCCCAGATCTTCGACCCCTTCTTCACGACCAAGGAGGTCGGCAAGGGATCGGGACTTGGCCTGTCGATCGGCTACGGCATCATCGACGGCATGGGTGGCCGCATCGATGCCCGCAACGTCGATCTGGAGGGGGGGCGCCACGGCGTCCGCTTCACCATAACCCTGCCCAGCCAGCCGGTTTCCTCTTCCGACAGGGAGCTGTCGCATGCCTGATCCATTACACATCCTGATCGCGGAGGACGAGGTTCTCGCGGCGATGGCGCTTGAGGATTTCCTGTCGCTCAAGGGCTTCCGCGTGACCGTCGCCGCCAATGGAGCCGAGGCGCTGGAACGCTACGGCCGCGAGCAGGTGCATGCGCTGGTGACCGACCTGCGCATGCCGCGCATGGACGGCCAGACCCTGATCCGCGAAATCCGCAATCGGGATGCGGCGTTGCCGGTGGTGGTGATGACCGGCTATCTGACGGAGGACAGCGACCTCAAGCATGAGCGCTGGAGGCCCCTGGAAATCCTCAGCAAGCCCGTGAACCCGCGCATCATCTGCGAAACCCTGCACCGCATGCTCGGCCTTCCGCTGGAGGCGTGAGCGGGACGGCCGCGTTCGGCGGTGACTGGCGGCGCGGCTCAGTCTTCCAGCGGTTCGACGTCGACGCTCACGGTCAGGCCGTGACCGGCCCCGCCGACCAGGACGCCGCGGGCCGGGCTGACATCGTCGTAATCGCGGCCCCAGGCGATGGTGATGAAGTCGCGGTTGGCGACGCAGGCATTGGTCGGGCAAATGTCCAGCCAGCCGGCGGCGGCCCCGCACCAGACCGATGCCCAGGCATGGCTGACGTCGGCGCCCACCAGCCGCGGTTGGCCCGGCGGGGGCAGGGTGCGCAGATATCCCGACACATAGCGGGCGGGCAGGCCCATGGCGCGGGCACAGCCGACGGCGATGTGGGCGAAATCCTGACAGACGCCGCGGCGGTTGCGCATCACCGCCGCCAACGGCGTGGCGACCGTCGTCGCGGCGGGGTCGAAGGCGAACTCCCGGTTTATGCGGTTCATCAGGTCGATGGCCGCCGCGACAGCCGGACGGCCGGGGGTATAGCTGACCCGTGCATAGTCCAGCAACTCCGGGCTGGATGCGACCAGAGCGCTGTCGAAGCAGTATTGCGTGATTTCCGCCCCGTCATCCGGTCCGGACAGGCCGCGCAGGCTGTCGCGCACATGGTCCCACGGCGCTGAAGCGCCGGGAGTCAGTGCCGGCGGCTCGAAAACCTCCACTTCGCTTTCGGCGATGACCGAGAAGGTCCGGTGCGGCTCCTGCACGGCGACATAGGTGACGGTGTTCCCGAAGTAATCCACCCGGTCCGACCGCACCGCCGGGACCGGATCGATGGTCAGCAGGCTGCGCCGGATGCGCTGGCGCGGGTGCGGCCGGGCGGTCAGGTGCAGCAGGTGGTGGGAGATCGGCACATCCTCGCCATAGTCGTAGGAGGTGGCGTGGCGCACGCGGTAGCGGGTGGAGGCGCCGCTGCCGCCGGGAAGCGGGGTGGGAGGGGTCATCGGGTCAGGCCGATCGTGCGAAGGCATGGCTGAAATAGGCATGCGCCAGGAAATTCGACACGTCCGGCAGCGACATTGCCAGCGTGTCCAGCAGCGCCCGCAGCGCATCGCCGGAGGCCATCGCCTCGGTCCGCTCCAGCCCGTTGCGGGCGGCGGCGACGATGGCCAGCGCCCCGCCGGTGGGATCGGTGCCGGTGCCGACGCCCTGGCTGGGCAGAGCCCGCATATGCCGGTCCAGTGCAGCAAGCTGGAAGGCAAGGGCGCGGGGGTTCGCCTCCTCGCCCAGCAGCAGGTCGAGAACGGAGCTGCGCTGGACGCTGGTCAGATGGCGGGCGCGGTAGGTCATCACGCTTTCGCCCAGCTCCAGCAGGACCGCCAGGGTGGCCGCCTGCATCGGCTCGTCCAGGCGGTCGAGGTCGGCGACATGGACGCCGCGCATCAGCGCGATCATGTGCAGCGACCGTTCGATGCGCCGCCCGATGTCGAGGAAGCGCCAGCCGGCGCCGCGGGTCATGCTCTCCTGCTCCAGCCCGGAGAAGGCGGCCAGCGTGATCATCACGTCGTCCAGCCGCAGCAGGAGCGACGCCGGGTCCATCCGCCCCTTCGGCGGCTGGGTCTGGCGGTCGATGGCCGACACCACCCGCCACATGTCCATCGACAGGCGGTCGCGCACCGAATAGGCGGTGCGGTGCAGGCGCAGAACCTGTGCGCGCAGGCTGTTGGGGTGGTCCGGGTCGTTCACCGCCGCATGCAGCGCCTCGCGCAGGCCGCGGTTGGCGCCGCTTTCCGTCACCTGCGCCATGTCGGCCGGGATCATCCCGAGCGAGCAGAGCAGGTCGAGCAGCGGGCGGACTTGCAGGGTGGCGCCCGGCATGTTGCTGTCGATCAGCCGGCTCTGCGTCGCGCGCAGCAGGCGCAGCGCCCCCTCCGCCCGTTCGGCATAGCGGCCGAGCCAATAGAGGCCGTCGGCGACGCGGCTGGGCAGGTCGTTGGCGGATGGGCGGGCGCCGCTGGCCGTCGGCTCCGTCGCCAGGGCCGGCCGTGGCTGGGCGGACGAGACATCGGCGCGCCGCGGCGCCAGGATCCAGGTGTCCTTGCTGCCGCCGCCGCTCTGCATCGACACCACCAGCCGGCCGGACTCGCTCGACACGCGGGTCAGCCCGCCGGGCATGACGGCATAGCCGCCGCTGGGGGTGGCGCAGAGGAAGACGCGCAGCACCAGCGGGCGCGGCTGCAGCCGTCCGTCCTGCCAGACCGGGGCGGTGGACAGCGCCATCTGTTCCTGCGCCACGAAATACCAGGGACGGCGCTTGATCCGCTCGATCAGCGCCGACCGCTCGGCGGCCGACAGCTGGGCGCCGAAGATCGGCTCGAAGGACAGGGAGGGGAAGGCCGGCTTGACGACCAGACCGTCGAGATGGTCGATGACGTAGGCGCGCTCGGCATCGTTGCCGCACCACCAGCTGGCGACGCCGGGCAGCCGCAGCTCCTCCCCCAGCAGATGGCGGCAGAGCGTCGGCAGCGACGATTTCATCGCCATCGATTCCATCAGGCCGGAGCCCAGCGCGTTCGCCATCACCACATTGCCGGCGCGCACCGCCTCGATCAGCCCGGCCACGCCCAGCGAACTGTCGGCGCGCAGTTCCAGCGGATCGGCGAAGTCGGCGTCGAGCCGGCGCAGGATCACGTCGACCTGTTCCAGCCCCGACAGGGTCTTCAGGAACACCGTCCGGTCGCGCACCGTCAGGTCCGCCCCCTCGACCAGGGTCAGGCCGAGATAGCGGGCGAGATAGACATGCTCGAAATAGGTCTCGTTGTAGGGGCCGGGGGTCAGCAGGACCACGCGCGGCAGGCTGCGGGCGCCGCCGGTTCCGTTCGCCCGCGGCGCCAGCGACAGCAGCGTTTCCTTGAAGGTGTCGAAGAAGCCGGTCAGCCGTTCCACCTGGCAATGGCGGAAGCTGTCGGGCAGCACCTTGGCGATCACCGCGCGGTTTTCCAGCGCATAGCCGCTGCCGCTCGGCGCCTGGGTGCGGTCGGACAGCACCCACCAGCGCCCGTCCGGCGCGCGGGCGAGGTCGACGGCGTAGAAATGCAGGTGGACGTCGTTGGGCACGCGGATGCCGTGGACGGCGCGGCGGAATCCGGGGTCGGCATGGATCACCGACGGCGGCAGCCGGCCGTAGCGGGTCAGCGTCTGCGGTCCATAGATGTCGGTCAGGATGGCGTTCAGCAGCGAGGCGCGCTGGATCAGCCCCGATTCGATGGCCTTCCATTCATGCGCCGGCAGCAGCAGCGGCATCATGTCGAGCGGCCAGGGCCGCTCCATCCCGTTGGGATCGCCGTAGATGTTGTAGGTGACGCCGTTCTGGTGCAGCAGCCGCCGCGCCTCCTCCCACCGCTCCGCCATCTGGTCGGAGTCGAGGGGACCCAGCGTGCTCATGAAGGTCTGCCAGTGCGGCCGCAGCCGGCCCTGGCCGGTCACCATCTCGTCATAGACCTGGCCGGAGCCATAGCCGATGGCATCGGCCTCGCCGAACAGCGACCCCTGTGTGAAGGGAACCGGCGGCATCCCCGACGGGACCACGGACGCCGGCGCGCGGAAAGGCTGATCGGGCTTGGACAAGGTCTGACTGATGCTTTTTGCCTATGAACGGAGCAACAGTCTGAACGTCCGCGTGCTGCGATGCAAGGCTGGCGGCCGGCGAACCAATCCGAAAGAGGAAAGAGTTCGCAATCGGACGGCCCGCCTCCGCCTAAAAAAAAGCCGGAGCGCCGCGAAAAGCGACGCTCCGGCTTGCCGGATGTTGCGGAAAACCGCCGGGTATCAGAGCGTCTTCAGGTATTCCAGCAGCTGCCAGCGCTGCGCGTCGGTCAGGCCGGCACCGAACTCGTGGCCGGTGTTGCGGTTGCCCGGCTTCGTCGCGTCATAGACGAAGCTGGCGCCCGCCGCCGAGGAATCCACGCCGACCTTGACCGGGTCGATGGAGGTGCTGCCCATGCGGAAGGTCGCCGACCGCTTGGATGCCGGCAGCAGCATCTCATACAGGTTGGGGACCGATCCGTTGTGCATGTAGGGCGCCGTCGCCCACACGCCGTCCAGCGGACGGGCCTTGTAGGCCAGCAGCATCTTGATGGTGCCGGCCAGCGCTTCCTCGTCGGAGCTGGCGCTGCCGGAGGTGGACGCCTTGGCGGGAGCGGCGGCGGCCTTCGCCGCGCTGCCGCCGGCCGGGACGGCGCCGACGGTCGGCTTGGTCTGGCCGCGGCCGGTCAGGGCGGCGATCACCTTCTGGTGGTCGGCCGTCTGCTTGGCGCCCGGCTTCACGAAGGGCGTGGTGTCGAGCGTGCCGCCCTTCGCCTGCGATTCCGCCGACCAGCCGGCGGGGGCGCTGGCGGTCAGCCAGGGCGCCGGGGCATCGTCGCCCTTCAGCAGGTCGAGCAGCAGGCCCGGCTCGCGCACCAGATCGCCGAGGATGGCGCCGATCACCGCGTTGGACAGCAGGTTGGCGGCGAGATCCGGGTTCTTCAGCGGCTTGCCGCCGAGCAGCTGCGGCGGCATGGCGACGTTGGCGATGGCGCCGGTGTCGACCTGACGGCACAGCGCATCGACCGCCATCTTCGGATCGGCGTCATAGTTGACGGTGATCATCTTGGCGGCGACGGCGGCATCGACGCCCTTGGTGCAGATGGTGCCGAAGGCCGCGATGACCGCCTTGGCGTTGTCCGGCTGCGCCCAGTTGAACAGCGGCACCATCTGGATGGGGGCGGTGGTATAGGTCTCGCCGCGCGGCAGGATGGCGTGGCAGCTCTCGCAGTTTTCCTTGTAGATCGGCTCGCCGGCCGCGGCCTTGACGATGTCGACGTTGCCGGCGAGGCTGTCCGGCCACACCGGCGACCGCAGCTTGCGCAGCTGGTTTTCCATGTCGACCAGATTGCGGCCGCGGACCGTGGACTTGTAATAGTAATGGGCGGCGTCGGCCGGCGGCTTCAGCGTCACCTTGCCGAACACGCCCAGCACCTCGCCGGCATTGCGGCCCAGAGCGTCGAAGGCGGTGGCGTTCGGCAGCAGGCCGTTCCACTGCACCCGCGGCTGGTGCGGCGCATCCCACAGGTAAGGATAGCTGACCGGCGCGTTGGGGGCGCGGTTGTTCTTCGGCAGGTTCAGGTCGATCGCCGACACGCGGTTGAAGATCATGCCGAAGGCGTCGGTGCGCATCGGCCCCCAGGGCGTGTCCGGGGTGCTGGCGGCGACGAATTCGGCGAAGGAGCGGTCGAAGTCCTTCAGCGCGTTGTACAGCGCCAGCTTCTGCTGGTCGGTGGCGTTGGCGCCCAGCACGCGGGTGGCGAAGGGCTGGAAGGCGGCGTCGCTGGTCACGGTGGTGTGGACCGCGTTGCTCAGCCCGCTGATGAAGCCATAGAGGTCGCCGGTGGTGACCGCGCCGTCGATGCGCATGGTCTTGCCGTTCACCGTCACGTCGCCGGTGTGGCAGGCGGCACAGGTCATGCCGAACCATTCGGTCTTGTCGGGATCGGTGTCCTTGACGAAGCCGACCGGCAGCAGATCGGGGTTCCAGGTGGCCGACGTGTTGGCGGGATAGCCGTAGCGGGGGATGCTCTTGACGAAGGGCTGCTTGGTCTGCGGATCCTCCAGCGCCATGAACCAGTCATAGCGCATGATCTGCGAGCCCTGGGTGGTGGTGTAGTACCACTGGCGGGCTTCCTGCGACCAGCCCTGGTCCAGATACCACAGACCGTTGACCTCGGTCGGCGGCTTGACCGGCACGGGGCGGGGCGGCTTGGGCGGCTCGGCGCAGGAGGCAAGCAGCAGCGCGGAGGCGGCCAGGGTCGCGTAAACGGGGGTTTTCATCCCGGTTGTTCCCTTATCGGTGGCGTGGCGCGTGGGCCTTCGACCGATGAGGGTAATTCCGATAATCGTAATACGGGTAGTGCTATCGCGTTATGACGCTGAAAAATGGATGACTGACCGGTCATGGTGAAGCGCCCTCTCCCGTCCCGGGAGAGGGCGTATGTCACCAGCGGCGATGGGCTTCAACCCCGCCGCAGATCCAGCGTCATCGGGAATTGCGGGTTGCGTTCCTCCGCCGGGACGTCCATCGGGCCGGGGGTGTGGCCGAAGGGGAAGAAGCGGGCCAGACGGCGCCCCTCCGCCTCGTTGGCGTTGACCGGGAAGGTCTCGTAGTTGCGGCCGCCCGGATGCATGACGTGATAGGTGCAGCCGCCGATCGACCGGCCGGCCCAGCTGTCGAGGATGTCGAAGATCAGCGGGGTGTGGACCGGGATCGTCGGGTGCAGGCAGGACGGCGGTTGCCACGCACGATAGCGCACGCCGCCGACGAACTCGCCCTCCACCCCGGTCGGGATCAGCGGCACGCGCCGGCCGTTGCAGGTGATGACGTGGCGGGCGTCGATCAGGCCGCTGACGCGCACCTGCACCCGCTCCACCGAGCTGTCGACATAGCGCACCGTGCCGCCGCCGCCCGGCTCCTCGCCCAGCACATGCCAGGGCTCCAGCGCCATGCGCAGTTCCATGGTGATGCCGCGCTGGCTGACATGGCCGTAGACCGGGAAGCGGAAGTTGAAGTGCGGCGCGAACCAGCCGTCCTCCAGCGGATAGCCGTGGTCGCGCAGATCCTGCAGCACGTCGGCCATGTCCTGCTGGACGAAATGCGGCAGCATGAAGCGGTCGTGCAGGTCGGTGCCCCAGCGCACCAGCCGGCCCTTGTAGGGATGCTTCCAGAAGCGCGCGACCAGCGCCCGCATCAGAAGCTGCTGGGTCAGGCTCATCTCCGCGTGCGGCGGCATCTCGAAGGCGCGGAATTCGACAAGGCCGAGGCGGCCGGTGGAGCTGTCCGGCGAATAGAGCTTGTCGATGCAGAACTCCGCCCGGTGGGTGTTGCCCTGCACGTCGACCAGCAGGTTGCGCAGCACCCGGTCGACCAGCCAGGGCGGGCAGTTGCCGCTCGCCGCCGCCTGATCGATCTGGTTGAAAGCGATTTCCAGCTCATAGAGCTGGTCGTCGCGCGCCTCGTCAACGCGCGGGGCCTGGCTGGTCGGGCCGATGAACAGGCCGGAGAAGACGTAGGACAGGGCAGGGTGGTTCTGCCAGTAGGTGATGAGGCTGCGCAGCAGGTCGGGCCGGCGCAGGAAGGGGCTGTCGGCCGCGGTGGCGCCGCCCATCACCACATGGTTGCCGCCGCCGGTGCCGCAATGGCGCCCGTCGATCATGAACTTCTCCGCCCCCAGGCGGGACTGGCGGGCATCCTCGTAGAGCGCGATGGTGTTGCGCACCAGATCGTCCCAGCTGTGGGCGGGGTGGATGTTCACCTCGATCACGCCGGGATCGGGAGTGACGGCCAGCGAGTTCAGGCGCGGGTCCTTCGGCGGCTGATAGCCTTCGATGACCACCGGCATCTCAAGCTCGACCGCCGTCGCCTCGATCTCCGCCAGCATCGCCAGATAGTCCTCCAGCGTGCTCATCGGCGGCATGAACAGGTGCAGGCGCCCGTTGCGCGCCTCGCAGCTCAGGGCGGTGCGCACCACCCACCAGGCCGACTTGCCTTCTTCCGGCAGTTCATCGCGGATTTCTGCCATGATGCGCTGGCGCTGGGCGATCCGCTTGTCGGTGTGGACGCCGCGGTCGGACTCCTGGACGGCGCCGCGGATCTCCTGCCGGCGCTGCACCGGATGAGGGGGAAGCGGGCCGCGATCCTCGAACGGGTCGGTCTCCCAGGCATAGGGGTAGTCGGACTTCGACACCCAGGGCAGCGAGCCCAGCGGCAGGCGGTAGCCGACCGGGCTGTCGCCGGGGATCAGCAGCAGCTTCTCCTGGCGCAGCGGCCATGTGCTGGACAGCCAGACCGGCCCCTGCTGGGTCATGCGGCGGTTGATCGGCATGACGAAGCCCACAGGCTCGTTGAGGCCGCGGGTGAAGACGCGGGTCAGCCGCTCCCGCTCCTCCTTGTCGTCGAGCCTGCTGTTCAGCGGATCGACATTGATGGGAAGCTGCGACTCCTTGCGCAGGTAATGCCAGGGATCCTCATAGGCGCCGAGCACGAGATTGGGGTCGAGGCCCAGCCGCTTCGCCAGCGCCATCAGGAACACGCCGGCATCCTGTGCGGTGTGGCCGTAATCGGTATCCTCGCGCGCCAGCAGGTCGCTGTTGGCCCACAGAGCCTCGCCGTCGCGGCGCCAGTAGAGCGTCATCGCCCAGCGCGGCAGCGATTCGCCGGGATACCATTTGCCCTGGCCGAAATGCAGCAGGCCGCCGGGGGCGAAGCGGGCCATCAGCCGGTGGATCAGGTCGGCGGCCATTTTCCGCTTTTGCGGACCCAGCGCCGCGGTGTTCCATTCCGCGCCGTCCATGTCGTCGATGGAGACGAAGGTCGGCTCCCCGCCCATGGTCAGGCGGACGTCCCCGGTCTTCAGATCCTCGTCCACCCGATGGCCCAGCGCCTCGATCGCCGCCCATTGCTCGGCCGTATAGGGCTTGGTGACGCGCGGCGCCTCGTAGATGCGGGTGACCGACATCTCATGGCCGAACTCTACCTCCGCCTCGTCGACGAGGCCCGAAATGGGGGCGGCGGAGGAGGCGTCGGGCGTGCAGGCCAGCGGAATGTGCCCCTCGCCCGCCAGCAGGCCGGAGGTGGGGTCCAGCCCGACCCAGCCGGCGCCGGGCAGGAACACCTCGGTCCAGGCATGCAGGTCGGTGAAGTCGCTTTCCGGACCGGAGGGGCCGTCCAGCGCCTTCTGATCGGCGGTCAGCTGGATCAGGTAGCCGGAGACGAAACGGGCGGCGAGGCCAAGGTTGCGCAGGATCTGCACCAGCAGCCAGGCCGAATCGCGGCAGGATCCGGTGCGCTTGGTCAGCGTTTCCGCACAGGTCTGGATGCCCGGCTCCATCCGGATGACATAGCCGATGTCCTGCTGAAGCCGTTGGTTCACCGCGACCAGGAAATCGATGGTCGGTGTCTTCTCGCGCGGGATGTTCTTGAGGTAGGCGGCCAGTTCCGGCCCCGGTTCCTCCGTCTCCAGATAGGGGCGCAGCTCGCGCTGCAGCCAGTCGTCGTAGGCGAAGGGGATATGGCTCGCCTTCTCTTCCAGGAAGAAGTCGAAGGGGTTGATCGCGGCGATTTCGGCGACCAGATCGACCTCGACGATGAACTCGCGCGTCTTTTCCGGGAAGACGAAGCGGGCCTGGAAGTTGGACTGCGGATCCTGCTGCCAGTTCAGGAAATGCTGCTTCGGCGTGACCTTCAGCGAATAGCTGAGGATCGGCGTCCGGCAATGGGGCGCCGGGCGAAGGCGGATGATCTGCGGGCCGAGGGACACCGGCCTGTCGTAGCGATAGATCGTCTTGTGATTCAGCGCGACGTGGATCGCCATGGAAAACCCCGCCTCATGCCTGTTCGATGATGGTCGCGCCCCGGTTTGCTCCGGGGTCGCCGCTGCAACGGTAACACCGAAAAATCCGGCCCGACAGGGCGGCTCGGCACCGATCCTACCGCAGTTGCGAAAAAGTCACGAAGTTGCCGATGACGTGCGCTGCGGCTTTCTTCCGTTCGCGTTACCCTTTATATCCTAATCGGATGGGGTATCGCTGCGGTGGGGTCTCGCGTTTGGATGGTGTCGGTGGCGGCTTCTTCGATATTGGGCGGCAACCGTGGGGCGGATGGCATGGGCGACGCGGGCAATAGCGGCGCCGGACGTGGCGTCGTTACCGGGAAGTATTTCAATTTCAAGCCGCTGCCTCCGCCGGCGGATATATTGGGCAACCCGCTGGTCGTGCCCAACCTGCCGACGCACAAGCTGCCGAAGGAGACGTTCGGCAGCCGGATGAAGCGTTTCCTTGCCCGGCTGAACCTGGGCAGCCAATCGGCGGAGACCCGGCTGCGCTGGAAGCTGTACGACACCATCCAGGCGACCATGGCGTCGCTGTCGCCCGCCGTGACGCTGGTGGCGGAAAAGCGGGCGCCGGCGAAGCAGAAGAAGCTGTCGGTCCCGGTGGTCGTCGTGCGCCATCCCTATCACCTGCGCCATGTGTTCGAGATGCTGCCGAGCATCCCCGATGCGCTGGCGCCTGAGCGGCATTTCATCGAACTGCTGATGACCCGCGCGCTGAAGCGGTATGGCGAGCAGATGGCCCTGATGAAGGGCAGCGCCTTTTCCTTCGAGCATGAGGCGCGGGAGTATTTCTTCGCGGGCTTCAAGCTGGAAAAGCAGATCAAGAAGGTCAACAGTCCGGACGAGCGCTTCGCGGCACTGCAGGCGATCCACACGAACTACTTCCATGGCCGGAATTATTATTACTTCGCGCTGCTGAGACGGGAAAAGCTTGCGCCCGACAACAAGCTGTTCATGCTGTTCGCCCGTGCTGTGTACTTCATGGCGCGGATCGATTGGAACGGCGAGCTGTTGGAGAAGCCGAACCCGCGCGCGCTGCCCAGCCGCGACGACATGCTGTTTTTCGTGGAGCGTGACAAGTCGGTCGTGACGCGCTATCGCACCGACCAGGATTTCCAGCGTCAGGTCAAAGCCGTGCTGGAAGCCTTCCCCGCCTCGTGACGTCCTGCTTCATCATTACCCAAGGTTTCCTGCCATGCGTGCCCTGTCCCTGGTGAGCGGTCTTCTGGCCGCCGGCTCCAAGCTCGCGGTTCTGGCGCTTGCGGTTCTGGCGCTCGCGGTTCCGGCGGCGGCTCCGGCCCTGGCTGAGACGCCGGTCCCGGAGGCTGCGGCGGCGGACTGCGATGCGGCAGGGACGCCGTCGGCGCAACTGCTGTGCCGCGACGCCGGCTTGGTGGCCGCCGGCGAGGCGATGGAGGCGGCGCTGGCGGCGCTGGGCGCAACCACCGACGACACCGGACGGGCGGCGATCGAGGCGGGCCAGACCGTCTGGCGGGCACGGCGTGACGATGCCTGCCCGGTGACGGCCGCCGACCTTGCCGATGCCAAGGCGACCAAGTCCCGCACCGACTGCCTGCTGCGCGTCACCCGGCAGCGCACCGCGGCGCTGGAGTCGGAACGTCAGGCGCGGTCCCATCCGGTCGCCGATCTGCCTCTGGCCGTCACCGGAGCGGCCGCACCGCGGTTCGTGGCGCCGCAGACGCCGGTGCCGCCGGTCAACCGCAAGGCGACGCTGGCGGCCTTGGCCGGGCGCTGGGCCAAGGCCGATCCGAACGACCGCACCGCCATCGACGACTGCCGCACGTCCTATCTGGAGATCGGTGCCGACCGGACCCTGTCCGCCGTGGATGCGCGGGTGCCCCAGTTCCCGCTGACCGGCCGGTTGCCGGCCGATGGCGATCCGGTGGAGCAGGTGCCGGTGCAGCCCCTGCAGCCGGAAGGAGCCACGGAAGACGCGCCTGCGCCGTTGGCCACCCTGCGGCTGCTGCCCGCCGATTCGGCGCGCTTCGACCGGCTGATCCTGCGCATGGCGGCACCCGCCACCTTCGCGGCGGAATTCGTCCGCTGCCGATAGGGGAATCGGCAACGGCCGAAGCGCTTCTGCCGCCGCTCGCGCTTTACGCGGTGGGAATGGTGCCGCCGTCGACGACGTATTCGGTGCCGGTAACGGTCGCGGCCCGATCGGAGGCGAGGAAGGCGATCAGGTTGGCGACGTCCGCCGGCTTCGATGGTCTGCCGATGGGAATCCCGCCGAGCGAGTCCATGATGATCCGCTTGCCGCCCTCATAGTCGGTGCCGGCCTCCTTCGCGAGCCGCTCCGCCAACCGTACCGCCGCCTCGGTTTCGATCCAGCCGGGCGAAACGCGCACCACGCGCACGCCCTTGGGCGAGACCTCCTTCGAAAGGCTCTTGCTGTAGGTCGAGAGCGCGGCCTTCGCGGCGGCATAGGCCGTCGTCGACTCCGGCAACGGCAGCGCGCGCTGGATGGAGGTGACATGGATGACCACGCCATGACCCTGCGCCACCATCGCCGGCACGAGTTCTCGGTCGAGCCGGATGGCGGGCATCAGGTTGAGATCCAGCTCCTTGCGCCACTCCGCGTCGCTCAGCGCCGCGAAGCCGCCCGCCGGAGCGGATGAGCCGCCCAGCATGTGGACGATGATATCGACCCCGCCCAGACGCTCACGCACCGTGGCCGCCAGAGTGGCGCACCCCTCCGCGGTCGTCAGGTCCGCGGAGACGAACATCCCGTCGTCGAGGCTGTCCGGACGGGACCGGGCTGCGGTCAGCACACGGGCGCCGAGGTCGCGAAACAGCGCGACGGTGGCCGCACCCGCGCCGCGCGTGCCCGAAGTGACGAGCGCTCGCTTGCCGTCGAGGCTGATGAAGGGGCTCATGGATCGGTCTTCCTGATCGGGATTGCTCTGTCCCGCAAAGGTAGGCCTGGACGCACGTTCCGATAATCGGGATAAAACAGGATGCGGAATTCCGAAAGGTGGGACAATGAAGCGGGCCGACCTGAACGATCTGGATGCGGTCATCGCCATTGCGCGACGGAGCTCGTTTCGCGCGGCGGCGCTCGATCTGGGAATGTCGACGACCGCGCTCAGCAACGCCATCGGAAAGCTCGAAGCGGGTCTCGGCGTCCGCCTGTTCCACCGCACGACGCGGAGCGTCTCGCTCACCGATGCCGGCCGGGTATTCGTCGAGCAGGTCGGTCCGGCATTGCAGGATGTTCATGGCGCCCTGGAAGCCGTGCGGTCGCAGCAGACAACTCCATCAGGCACGCTGCGCATCAATGCCTTCGCCGCGGCGGCGCGTGAAATCCTTTCGCCGCTGGTGCTGGAGTTCCTGCGCCGTCATCCGCAGGTGCATGTCGACCTCGTCACCGAAGGGCGTCTGGTGGATATCGTCGAGGATGGTTTCGATCTCGGTGTACGGGTGGCCGATCTCGTTCCCAGCGACATGATCGCGATTTCCCTGGGTCGCCCGCAGCGCTATGCCGTCGTCGGGTTGCCGGCCTATTTCGCGACGCACGACCGGCCGCGCGTGCCGCCTGACCTGCTCAATCACCCCTGCATCCGTGTCCGCCTGCCGAACGGCGCCCTTTTCCGGTGGCAGTTCGAGAAGGATGGGCAATCGGCGCAGATCGACGTCGATGGGCCGATCACCCTGGACGAGGCCAGTCTGGCGCGAATCGCCGTCCTCGAAGGTGTGGGCATCGGCTTCTTCATGGAGTCGGACGTGCGGGCCGACATCGAGGCGGGCCGTCTCGTTCGCGTGCTCGAGGACTGGACGCCGCCGCGTTCCCAGCTCTGCCTCTACTATTCCGGACGGCGCAACCCGTCGGCCGCCTTCAGGGCCTTCATCGGCCTCGCCCGCGAACTCGGCGCAAAGGGCGGTCCCCCAGGGTCGTGATAACTCGGTTCGCGATGTCTAGATGCGCGATACGAGGAAGCGCACGGTCATCGACAGCCGTTCTCCCGCCGGCAGGGCGATGACGCCGGCATCCGCCTCCTGCGGGCGGTTCAGCGCGTCGGTCATGTGGGTGACCGGCTCCAGGCACAGATAGGGCTCGCCCGGCGGGGCATAGACGATCAGATGGCCGGCCGGCCCGTCGGCGATCATGGTCAGGCGCAGCCGCTCTTGCGGGCGGTCCAGCGTCGCCGTGCCCGACCAGCCGGTGAAGCCGTTGTCCAGCGCGGCATGGTCCATGTCGATGCCGTGGCGGAAATCCCAGGCGGCGGGCAGGGGGCGGCGGCGGGACGGCAGGATGGTGTCATCATTGTCCCAGACCGCACGGACATCGGCGGTGACGATGCTGCCCGGCGACTTGGCGAAATAGGGATGCAGCCCCAGCCCGGCCGGCATGTCGCCGTCGGACTCGTTGATCAGGTCGAGGGTGACGGTCAGCCCCTCGCCGTCGAGCGCCACGGTCTGGGTCGCGCGGTAGCTCCAGGGCCAGTCGCCGGCGCGGTGGGCGAAGCCCATGCGGAGCGCATCCTCGGCCGCCGCCTCGACGGTCCAGGGGGTCGACCAGCCATGGCCGTGGATGCGGTGCGGCGAACCGGGATCGGTGGCGAGCTGGACCTCCCGTCCCTTGAAGACGAAGCGGCCGCCGCTGATGCGGTTGGAAAAGGGGACCAGCGGAAAGCAGGCCATGTCCGGGGCGAAATCGCCGGCCAGCGCAGGGTCCGAGGCGCGCCGGAACAGATCGACCGGACCGGTCGCGGTCGACAGGCTCCAACTCGCCAGCGAACCGCCGATGTGCGGAGTCGCCGTGAGCGTCATGGCCCTGTGCCGCAACGCGATGATGGCGCCGGTCCGGATCATGCGTTTCTCCCATCTTCAGCGTCGCGACTTTTATCGCACATGCGAAGACCGAAGGGAACGGCCGCCGCCGATGACGCAACGCTGACATAGTTTCTGTGTGTTTGTCGAAAAATGCGGGTATCGTACACCCCTCCTTTACCCTCCACCGGTGACGATGGGGGCAAATCGGGTCGGTGCAGCCGCGGATGTCAACGCGGGGAGCGCCCTGTTGTTGCAGATCGCCCTGCGTCCTCAGGCCTCGGGGGGCATCTGCCGGGTATCTGCAGGAAAGGTCGGGAGTGTCCAGTTCACCGCTCAGCCGCGCGATGCCGTCACCCCAGGCCGCCATGGGCTCGCTCGACGAGGCGGAACTGTGCGGTGCGCTGGCGGATTACCATGCGCTGCCGGCGCGGATGGTGATCGGCGTCGTGCTGCGTCCGTATCTCGACCCGCTGTGCCTGACGCCCACCGAACTGATCCATCTCGCAAAGCCGCTGAAATCCTGCCTGGAACAGGGGACGGTGGTGGAGGCGGCGATCACCAAGGTCGCCGCCGTGCAGGCCCGAGCGCCGGGGCAGGAGCAGCAGAGACGCCGTCAGGCCATCCGCAGCGCGGTGGATGAGAGCTGGGCCAGGGCGCGCACCGCCCAGGCCGCCTTTGCCGCCATGCCGCGCGGACGCCGGCCGGTGGACTGGCTGCTGTCGCAGGGAACCGCGACGCCGACCGGCGACGCCGACTATGACCTGCGGGTGGCGGTTGCCCTGGAACTGGTGGAGATCAAGAGCTGGGGCGGCAAACTGGACCGGCTGCTGGAACTGCACCAGTGGGACCGGGACGAACGGCTGGCCGCCGCGATCGATGGGGTGATCGGCGATATCCTGGCCTCCACCGCCGCAGGGGGGGAACTCTTCGGTGCCAACCTGCTGCCCGGAACCCTGCTGTCCACCCTGTGCGACATGCTGTTCGGCCGCATCGGCATGGAGGCCATGGGGCCGAATCGCATCGGCGTGCTGAATGCCCTGTTCCGCCAGGGCAAGCTGCCGATGGCGAAAGCCGCCGTGCTGGACCGCATCCGCCGGCAGTTGAAGGCGCCCCAGCCGCTGGGCCGCGGCGCCTTCGACCAGGAGGCGGAGTTTCTGAAGACGCTGGCCGGGCATCTGCTGAGCCGCGACGGGCTGATCGGCGGGGCGGCGATGGCCGATGCGCTGACCGTGCGCTATTCGCGCCGGCTGGAGCAGGGCGGGGCCAGCGCCTATCGCCGTTCCATCGTCGGGCTCAGCGAAGGGCAGCCGGACCTGCTCTGCCGCATCCACTATCTCACCCGCGTCGCCGCCACTCCTGCCGGGGAACGACACGCGGACGAAATCCTCGCATCGCTGGACGCCGCGGTCGGCAACGAGCTGCTGATCGAGAACATGCTGGTGCAGACGCCGGACACGGCGCTGCTGGAGCGCGACGTCGCCCGCGCGCTGGCGGCCATCCGTTCCGCCCCGCTGCCGGCCGATGCCTGCGAACGGATCGCCGCCCGTGCCGAACGGTCCGTCGACGAGTATGTGAAGACCGGCCAACTGGCCGCCCGGCTGAAGCAGGTGGAGCCGGTGCTGCGCCGCCGCACCATCCGGCTGGCGGAGGTCGCCTGCTCCGGTCTGATCCGCGAGGACGGCGCCCTGCCTCTGATGCGCCAGCACATTTTGGAGATCGTCCGCCAACCGCAGTTCCAGGCGGAGATCGCCCAACCGGACAGCGACGTCGCCCAGGCGGAGGTGCGCCGGCTGCTGCATCTGCTCGACCGCCTGCGTCAGATGGCCACCGCGCCCGCCCCGCCGCCGACACCGGTTCCGGTTCCGGTTCCGGTTTCGGCGGCGCATCGTGCCGGTCCGCGCAGTGCGGACACCGTTTGCAACCCCTCCGCCGCAATGCCTGCCGCCATTCCTCCGGCGGGCCGGGCATCGGCGGATACGGTTATGATCGGCGCGCCGACGCCCGCGGCCGCCCCGGTGGCATCGGACGGGCTGTGCCCGAACTGCTACACGGCCCGCATGCCGTCCGGTCCCTGCACCGCCTGCGGCTTTCCCGTGAAGTCCGACAACCGGCCGGGGGTGCATCTGGTGCCCGGCACGCTTCTGCATGGCCGCTACCGCGCCGGGCGGGTGCTGGGGCAGGGCGGTTTCGGAGCCACCTATCTGGGTTGGGACGACCGGCTGCGGGTGAAGGTCGCGATCAAGGAGTATTATCCGGCCAACCTGATCGCGCGAGTTCCAAACGCCGCCGCCGTCTCCCCCTTTTCCGACGAGCATGCGGAGACCTTTGCCGACGGTCTCGCCAAATTCCTGGAGGAGGCGCGGACCTTGGCCCGCCTGCGCGACGTGCGCGAGATCGTCGGCGTCCAGGACTTCTTCGAGGAGAACGGCACCGCCTATCTGGTGATGGAACTGCTGGAAGGCCGGACCATGAAGAGGTATCTGGCCGATTCCGGCGGCCGGATCGACGTGAAGCGGACGCTGTCGGTGGTGACGCCCATCGCGAAGGCGCTGCAGGCCATCCACGAGCAGGGTCTGATCCACCGCGACGTCAGCCCGGACAACATTTTCCTGACCAATGGCGGGGAACGGAAGCTGCTGGACTTCGGCGCGGCGCGGCAAACGGCGAAGCCCGCCAACGGTCTGACCGTGATCCTGAAGCCGGGCTATGCCCCGCCGGAGCAATATTCGAACGAAGGGCGCCAGGGTCCCTGGTCGGACGTCTATGCGTTGTGCGCCACCATCTATCTGGCGCTGACCGGCCGCACCCCGCCGGACGCCACCGCCCGCTTCATGAACGACAAGGTGCCGCGCCCCTCCGAACTCGGGGTGGCGCTGCCGCCGGGATTCGAGAAGGTGCTGATGTCCGGGCTGGCCATGCGCTGGCAGGACCGGCCGCAGTCGATGAAGGATCTGCTGCGTGGGATGACCTTGGCGTTGGCCGGTGGCTGAGAGCGTCGTGACGCGGGCATGAAAAAGGGGACCGGCGCACCCGGTCCCCTTTTCCCGATCCGCTGCGACGATGCCGTTACTTGGCGTCGGCGGCGACCTGCATCTTGACGATCTTGTCCGGCTCGGTGACCTGACCGTTGCGGGACTGGCTGCCCTTCTTGATCATGTCCACGAACTCCATGCCCTCGACCACGCGGCCCCAGACCGTATACTGGCGGTCCAGGAAGTTGGACGGCGCGAAGCAGATGAAGAACTGGCTGTCGGCGCTGTCGGGATCCTGCGCGCGGGCCATCGACAGGGTGCCGCGGATGTGCGGCGCGCTGGAGAACTCGGCCTTCAGCTTCTTGCCGGAGCCGCCCATGCCGGTGCCGGTCGGGTCGCCGGTCTGGGCCATGAAGCCGTCGATGACGCGGTGGAAGACGACGCCGTTGTAGAAGCCCTGGCGGGTCAGTTCCTTGATGCGGGCGACGTGGTTCGGCGCCAGGTCGGGCCGCAGTTCGATCACCACGCGACCATCCTTGAGGTCGAGGTAAATGGTGTTTTCCGGATCCAAGGCCTTCGCCTCCCCTTGCGAGACTGTAAAGAACGAGACAGTGAAGATTGTGGCGAACAAGGCCGCCAGCAACGCGCGGGTCCACCGCTTCATGCGAAACACTCCGATGAGCCGAAATCCGCGCCCCGGACCATAGGGGAAAAGCTGGGGAATGCAAAGCCGCGCTGGCGAGGGGGGACGATCCGCCAAAAGTCACGGATGACGGACTCTTGTCCGGGTGTTCATCGCGGCAGGGACATGGCAAGCCATCTGCATCGCATGACGCGGGGAGGGGACGGCGGGTGAGGCTGGGACGGGCGATAGCGGGAACGGCGGCGGTTGCGATGACGCTGGGTGTCGTCGGCCTTGGCGGTGCCATTCTGGCCGGACCCACCCTGATCGGCGGGGTGGCGACGGAGTTGCTGCGCGACTCCGGCTTCGCCGGGGCGGAGGTCACCGTCACCGGATTGCGGATCGCCGATGGCTGGGACGGGCTGCGGCTGGAGTTCACCGCCGGCAGCGGGCCGCTGGAGGCCGCGGCCCCGACGCTGGACCTGCCGATGGCCGGCCGTGTCACCCTGTCCGGCGCGCTGCGGGTGGGGATGGATGGCGGGATGCTGACCGTCAGCCCCGACGGCTGCCTGCCTGCCGTTGTTGAGAAGCTGACGATCAGCGGCCAGACGCTGGTCCTCCCGCAGGAAGCAACCGTCTGCGCCGCGCCGCAGGGGCCGCTGCTGCGCTGGTCGCCGTCGCTGATGACCATCGCTGCGGAGGTGAAGGCCCCGCGGCTCGACGCACCGGCCAGCGGCCTGCGTGCCGACCAATTGGCGCTGCGGCTGGGGCAGGATGGGAACGGTCGGCAGGCGGACGCCACCGTCGCCAAGCTGACCAACACCGCCAAGCCGGCGCCGGTCGTGCCGCTCGCCGTCACCCTCCGTGCCGTCCAGGAGGGGGAACAGCCCTGGTCCATCGCCGGCACGGCGAAGGATGCGCAGGGCCTGCTGTCCGTCACCCTGGCCGGCGATTACGACCAGACCGCCGGCACCGGCCGGGTGGAGGCGGTGGCGAAACCGGTCGCGCTTGCGCCGGACGGGCCGGGATTGGCCGCCCTTTCGCCGCTGGCGGCGAGCTTTCTTCAGAAGGCGTCCGGCACCCTGTCGGGCAAGGCGACAATCGCCTGGGATGCCAAGGGCATGACCACGGCCGGGCAGGCGGCGGTGAGGGGGCTGGCCGGCGTCGCCGGGCCGGTGACCGTCGCCGGTGTGACCGGAACGGTGGCCTTGGCAAGCCTGTCTCCGCCGGTGATCCCGGCTGGACAGAGGCTGTCCATCGGCCTGCTCGACGTCGGCGTTCCTCTGACCGACGGCACCCTGCTGTTCGGCTATGGGCGCGACGGGCGGCTGGACGTCGGCCGCGCGGAATGGCGCTGGGCCGGCGGTACGCTGCGCGCCGATCCGTTCAAGCTGGCGCCCGCCGCACCCAAGGGAACCGTCACCCTGCATGCGGATGGAATCGACGCGGCCAAGTTGCTGGATCTGATCGCCGTCGACGGGCTGGAGGCGAGCGGCAAGCTGGCCGGCACCCTGCCGGTGGTCTTCGCCGACGATACGGTGACGCTGAACGGCGGCGTTCTGGAGTCCGCCGCGCCCGGCACCCTGCGCTACGATCCCGCCAACCCGCCCGCCGCGCTGAAGGGGGTGGAGGGAAGCCCGACCGCCATGCTGATGGGCGCGCTGACCGATTTCCGTTACGACAGCCTGCGGATCACCATCGACGGGCAGGCCGGCGGGGAACTCAGCGCCGGCCTGTCGCTGCGCGGCGCCAACCCGTCATTCTACGATGGCTATCCGGTTGCGCTTAACCTTAAGCTGTCCGGCGCGCTCGACCGGATTCTGCGCCAGAACCTCGACGTCTATCGGCTCCCCGACACGCTGCGGGACCGCATGACCGGCTCCGACCAGAAGGACCCCTGATCGCCACCATGGTAACCAAATTCCCATCCACCCATCTTATGGCCGCGCGCCCCACGGCCGCCCTGCTGTTGTCCCTCGCGGCGGCGGCCTGTGCCCCAACGGTCAAGATCGAAGCGCCCGACAAGCCCATCGAGATCAACCTGAACGTTCGCATCGAGCAGGAGGTGCGGGTCAAGCTGGAACGCGACGTCGACGACGCCATCCGCAACGACCCAGCCCTGTTCGGCCTGCCCGCGGACTCTTTGCCCTCTCCTGCGAAGGGGAAACAGTGATGACGACCCATCCCATCACCCGCCGCCGCTTCAACCGGCTGGCGCTGACCGCCATGGCCGCCGGGCTGCTGGCCTCCGCCCTGCCGTCGCTTGCCTTCGCACAGGATGCGCTGGCCGCCGCCAAGGCCGCCGGCCAGATCGGCGAGCGTCCGGACGGGCTGGTCGGCGCCGTTCCCGGCGCCCCCGCATCGGCCCAGGCGCTGGCCGAGCAGGTGAACGCCCAGCGGCTCGCCCGCTATCGCGAGATCGCCAAGGGCAACGGCACTGCGCTCGACAAGGTCCAGGCCGTCGCCGGGCAGCAGCTGATCGAGCGGACCCCCGCCGGCCAGTTCGTGATGACCGCCGCCGGACAGTGGCAGCGGAAGTGAGCGACGCGGCCACCGTCGCCGACCTGCGCCGCCGTCTGTCCGGCAAGCCCGGTGACGGCGCGCTGCAGGCCGCCCTGTTCGCTGCGCTCGACGCGGCAAGGCAGGCCGGCACGCCGGAGGAGGCGGTCGCCCGCTCCAACTTCGGCGAGGCGCTGCGGCGCCAGGGCCGGCTGGCGGAGGCAGAGGCCCATCACCGCAAGGCGCTGGCGTGGCTGCCCGATTTCGGCGGCAACCATTTCAACTGGGGCGTGACCCTGCAGGCGCTCGGCCGTTCGGCAGAGGCGGTGACGGCCTATGGCGAGGCCGCGCTGCTTATGCCGCGCTTCGCCCCGGCGCCTTGCAACCAGGGGGTCCTGCTGCGCGAACTCGGCCGGCTGGACGAGGCGGATGCGGCGCTGCGCCGGGCGCTGGAGCTGGACCCGATGCTGGTGCCGGCGCGGCTTGCCCTGGCGGCTCTGCACCGCGACCGTGGCGACCTGGACCGCGCCATTGCCGGATTCCGCGCCTGCCTGTGTCTGCGGCCCGATCTGGCGGAAGGGCAGGCGAACCTCGCCTTGTCCCTGAAGGAGCGCGGGCAGCGTGGCGGAGCGAAGGACGATGCCGCCAGCGTGGCGGGATTCGAGCGTGCCCTGTGCATCGGCCTGCCCGATCCCGGCGGGGTGCTGGCCCAGCTGATTCAGCAGCGCCGTCACCTCTGCCGCTGGGATGGGCTGGAGGCGCTGTCGGTTCGGCTGGTGGGATTGGTGCGGGAGGGGCGGACCCGGCAGGTTCATCCCTGGATCTTCCTCGGCGAAGGGGCGGGGCCGGAGTTGGAGCGGGCCTGCGCCGAGCGCTACGCCGCCTGGAAGACCCGCGGCATCGAGCCGGTTTTCCCGAATCGCACCGGCCGCGGCGACAGGCTGCGCATCGGCTATCTGTCCGCCGACTATCATGAGCACGCCACCGCGGTGCTGATCGCCGAACTGGTGGAGCGGCACGACCGCGGGCGGTTCGAGATCGTCGGCTGCTCCTACGGTCCCGACGATGGCGGGCCAATGCGCCGTCGGCTGGCAGCGGGATTCGACCGCTTCCTCGACCTGTCCGCCCTGACCGACGAGGCGGCGGCGCAGGCGATCCATGGGGCGGGAATCGATATCCTGGTCGACCTGAAGGGGCACACCCAGGGCGTCCGGCCCGGCATCGCCGCCCGCCGGCCGGCGCCGGTGCAGGCGCAATGGCTGGGCTATCCGGGAACGACGGGAAGTCCGACCATCGACTATGTCATCGCCGATCCGGTGGTGGCGCCGGCCGACCATCGGCGCTTCTACAGCGAGCGCATCGTCCATCTGCCCGACAGCTATCAGCCCAACGACCGCAAGCGCAGCATCGGGCCGGTGCCCAGCCGCGCCGACTGCGGCCTGCCGGCGGACGCTGTGGTCTTCTGCGCCTTCAACGCGCCCTACAAGATCGGGCCGGAGCTGTTCGGCCGCTGGTGCCGCATCCTGCAACGGGTGCCGGGATCGGTCCTGTGGCTGCTGGAAGGACCGGCGGAGGTGGCGGTCAACCTGCGCCGTGCCGCGGCGGAGCGGGGAATCGCGGCGGAGCGGCTGGTCTTCGCCCCCCGGCTGCCCGGCCCCGCCCATCTGGCGCGGCACCGGCTGGCCGACCTCTTCCTCGATTCGAGCCCGGTCGGCGCCCACACCACCGCGAGCGATGCATTGTGGGCCGGGCTGCCGGTGTTGACGGTGCCGGGCCATTCCTTCGCCGGGCGGGTCGCCGCCAGCCTGCTGCATGCCGTCGGTCTGCCGGAATCGGCCGTGCCGGATTGGGACGCCTATGAGGCGACCGCGCAGCGTCTGGCCGAACGGCCGGCGGAGCTTGCAGGACTGAAACGGCGGTTGGAGGAAGGGCGCGCGACCGCCCCGCTGTTCGATACCGACCGTTTCGCCCGCTCCATCGAGGCCGCCTACCTCGCCATGTGGGAAATCCACGCGGCGGGCGGACCGCCGCGCGGCTTCGCGGTTGCGGCTCAGGGATAGGTGCAGCGGTCGGCGGTGACCTCCACGAAGGAGCGCTGGGAGGCGGCGAAGGTGAAGCGGTATTCGCTGTTGTCGACCACCAGCGACTGGTGCAGCGGCAGCACGCCGGTGACCGTCGCGGTCTTGCCGCCGATGCCGGTGATGCGGATGGTCACCGGCTGTCCCGGATCGAACCAGCTTTCGGCATTGCCCTGCGCGTTGTGGGCGGACTGGCCTTCGCCGGTGACGGTCACGGTGCCGTTGCCGAAGGTCACGCCGCGCGCACCGCCCTTCAGCAGCGGGGTGCTCAGCGTGAAGCGCTTGGTGTCGGCCGGCTGGCAGTTGCGCTGAACCTGGGCCTGGGAAATCACGAAGGACAGGCGGTTGGCGTCAATCCCGCTCTTCAGCCGCTCCGACACCAGCTGCGTCAGTTTGGCGAGCTCGCCGGTCGGCACCTCCCGCTGCAGGCGGCCTTCCAGCTCGGCGGCGCGCGCCTCCGCCGTGCGGGCGGCGTGCTGCATCTGGGTGGCCAGCAGTTCCAGCTCCGCCTTCTGGCGCGACAGGGTGGCGATCTCCTCCCGCAGGGTGACGTCGCGGCCCTTCAGCTGCTCGATCCCCATCTGGTAGGAGAAGAGCCCGACGCCGAGGACCAGCGCGGCCAGCAGCAGGAACTTGATCGCGCCGGCCCGCATGCGTTTGCGATACCGTCTTTCGTAGTCGTAACGTCCCAGGGTCATGATGTCGGTCGCGGCGGGCTGTCTCGTCGGGCGATATGGCTAACGGCAACGGCCAAGGGATGCAACCCCTTGGCCGTCCATTTTGCCGTGATGCCTTGTCGCTGCCAGCTATCGGCGCGCCGATTCTACTGGTTGGCCGAGCCGCCGCCCAGGAAGCTTGCGTTCAGGCCCGGGCTCTTGAACTCGCCGACATTCTTGAAGACCAGACGGAAGAAGATGGTGTTGCCGTCCTGCTCGCCGGTGGTGCTGACCGTGTAGTCGCGGCGGGCGATCGTCTGGAAGATCAGGCATTCGTCGGCATAGGACAGAACCGCCAGGCTGGAGCGTGGACCGGGCTGCGGTTCCATCGCCTGGCTGTGGCTGATGCCGATGCTCCAATAATTGCTGAACTGCGACGACAGGCCGAACGACGCCTGTTCCACCCGGTCGCGGGTGACCGCGGTGCGCGACGTGGTCTGGTCGACATAGGTGTAGGAGGTGGACAGCCGCAGGAGGGGCACGCCGGCCGACGCGTTCAGCGAATGGCGGCGGGGCCGGAGCGTCTCATGGTCGATGCGGAAGCCGTAATTCACATCCAGCCAGTCGGCCGGCTGCAGGTCCAGGCGGCCGACATAGTCGGACACGCTGTCCTCCAGGCCGGACCCGCCGGTGAAGCCGGCATTGCTGTCCGTCAGGCGGCGGCTCTGGCCCAGGAACAGGCTGGCCGATCCCTGGGTGTTGCCGTAGATCGCCGTGCGCAGGCCGTAGGTGATGCGCATGCCGTCGTCCAGCCGGTCGATGCCGGTGAAGCGGTTCGGCTGCAGCAGGTTCACGTCGTCGAATTCGATGTCCAGGCTGTCCTCGTTCGGGAAAACCCGGCCGTTCGGCAGCTTGGGCGCGAAGGTCATCTGGCCGATCGGCTCGATCAGCTGGGACGAGTTTTCTCCATAGCGGACGAAGGGATAGCGGACGGTCGCCTGTCCCTGCGGGAAGAAACGGAAGCGGCTGACGTTGTCGTCCCCGCGCGTGGTCGGATTGGCGGAGTTGAACTGCTGCGCCGTATAGCCGGCGACCAGCACGCTGCCCGACAGGGTGGTCACGAAGCCGGCGTTGGAGACGATGTTGCGCTCCCACCCCGGCTGAACGACGACGCGCTGGGTGTCAGGCCCGGCATTCTGGAAGCGCGAGACGCCCAGCAGGCTGGTGTCCAGCGACCAGCGGCCGCCGAACAGGCTTCCCGGCTCGCCCAGCGCATTGTACTGCGCATAGGGCAGGGCGACCGGTTCGGGAATGGTATTCCCGTAACGCATGTCCTGGAAGCTGTAGCCGGTGATCGCCGCATAGTTCCGGCCGCGGAAGCCTTCCACATAGGCCTTGCTGGTCAGATAGTCCTCGCGGAAATCGTAATAGCGCCGCAGGAAGGTCGGATCGCTCGTACGCTTGATGTCGAAGCCGGCGCGCCAGGTCTCGTCGATGTCGAACAGGCCGCGCGCGGCGACGTAGCCGCGGTTGCGCGTCTCCTTCGGCGCCGTGTTGCTGTTGCCGCCGTCGCCGCGGGTGATGGCGCCTTCCAGCTCCAGCCGGCCGTTCTCGAAACGCTTGCGGTACTGGCCACCCAGCAGCGGCCCCTGCTGCGAATAGTAATGCAGGTCGAAGGTTGCGTCCTGGTCCGGCCCAATGTCCCAGTAATAGTGGGTCTTGAGGATGGCGCCCAAATTCGAGTTGTTGCCGAAGGACGGGGTCAGGAAGCCGCTCTTGCGGTCGACCGACGGATCGGGATGCGACAGGTAGGGCGTGTAGGCGACGGGGATCCCGAAGATCTCCATCGTCGCGTCGCGGTAGCGGACCTCGTGCTCCTCGTTGTCGTGCACGATGCGCACGGCGCGGATCTGCCACAGCGGCGGACGGGTGGGGTCCTCCTTGCAGAGGTCGCAGGGGCTGTAGACGCCGCGGTTGACGCGCGTCAGCCGGCCCTCGCGCCGCTCGCCCTCGGTGCCGGCCATCCGGCCGTTGTCGGTCATCAGGACGCGGATGTTCTCGATGAACACGTCCTTCAGGTCATCGGTCAGTTCGGCGTAATCGGCGAAGACGATGTCTCCCGACGGCTCCACCAGCCGGATCTTGCCGGTGGCGGTGACGACCTTGGTCTTCTGGTTGTAGGTGATCTTGTCGGCGCGGACGCTGCGCTTGCCCTGCGCCAGCTCGACATTGCCGCTGGCGGTGACGAGGCTGTTCACCTCGTCGAAGGTGACCTGGTCGGCTGTGAGCAGCACCGGGTCCTGCTTCTGCGCCGTTCCGTTCGCCGGTCCATTGGCGCTTCCCTGTCCGGCGGTGGCCGGCTTCGTTCCGGGAACCGGTGTGGCCGGCGACTGGGCCTGCGCCATGTCGGTGAAGGCCAGATCCACGGCGGCGACCCCGCACGCCACCATCAGCCCGACGATGCCGGAGCGCAGGAGGGGATTGGCGGCGGTCGGAGCTTTGGCGCGGGCGCGCCGGGAGACGTGCTTGGGCATGTCGGAACGATTGGGGGAAGCGAAAGCCCAAGTCAACGGTTTCAAGACCCCACCGCGGGCAATGTCACCGTGTCGCCGCCCGCCCTGTGGCAGCAACGCCGCAGCCCCCGCCGCCGCAGCGGCGGCAGGAGCCGCGGGACTTCATCCAACCTGTCTCAAACGACCCGGAAGTTCTTGAACTGCCACGGATCGTCCTCGTCGATGTCCTCCGGGAACAGGGTGTTGCGGTCCTGCAGGGGCGTCCAGTCGCCATAGGCGCCGACCACCTCGCCCAGATAGGGGGCGGCGATGTCGAGCACCCGGCGGAAGTCGACCTCGTCCGGTTCCACCACGCCCCGAGTCGGGTTCTCCAGCGTCCAGACGATGCCGCCCAGAACGGTGGAGGTCACCTGCATCGACGTGGCGTTGTTGTAGGGGGCCAGCGACCGCGCCGTGTCGATGTCGAGCCGCGAGCCGTACCAGTAGGCGCCCTTGGGATGGCCCATCAGCAGCACGCCCAGCTCGTCCATTCCGCCGGTGATCTCGTGCATCATCAGCCGCTGTTCGGCCTGCATGTTGTAGTTCTTGCCGACCAGTTCGTGCAGCGACATCACCGCGTCGTCGCAGGGATGATAGGCATAGTGGCAGGTCGGCCGATAGACGACCTTGCCGCCCTCGCGCACCGTGAAATAGTCGGAGATCGAGATCGCCTCGCTGTGGGTGATGAGGAAGCCGTGGAACGGTCCCTCAAGCGGGGTCCAGGTGCGCACGCGGGTGGCGGCACCCGGCCGCATCAGGTAGATGGCGGAATCGCAGCCGAACTCGTGGCGGCGGCCGTCGGGCGGCAGCGCCTTCTCATGCGTGCCCCAGCCGAGTTCGGCCGGCTGGCAGCCCTCGCCGACGAAGCCGTCGATCGACCAGGTGTTGACGAACTCGCCGATCTGCTTGGGCTGGTTCGACACCTGGGTGTCGCGTTCCGCCACATGGATGGTCTTGATGCCCAGCTTCTGCGCCAGCCGTCCCCAGCCGTCGCGGTCGGCCGGGATGTCGGTCTCGACCCCGGTGTCGGCGGCGATGTTCAGCAGGGCCTGCTTGACGAAATGCGACACCAGACCCGGATTCGCCCCATGGGTGATCAGCGCGGTCGGGCCGCCTTCGAAGCGGCTGCGCAACGCCAGCGCCGTTTCGCGCAGCGCGTAGTTGGAGCGCAGCGACGGCGACAGGCTGGAATCGGTGTAGCCGCCCGCCCACGGTTCGGTGCAGGTGTCGGTGTAGAAGGCGCCGACCCGCTGGCAGAACTCGATCAGCGCGACCGACGAGACGTCGACCGACAGGTTGACCAGGAAATCGCCCTTGTCGATCAGCGGCTTCAGGATCTGGAAGAAATTGTCGTTGTCGAGCGGGTTGTTGTGGAAGGCGACGCCGTAATGCTCGGCCTCCTCGCGCCCGCGCTCCTCGGCGGTGACGATGGTGATTCGGTCGGCGGTAAGTCCGTCGATGTGACGCAGAAGCAGCGGCAAGACACCCTGTCCGATCGAACCGAATCCAACGATGACCATACGGCCTGTGAACGTGCAGAGCTTCGTGTCCAGGGCCATGATTTTTTGTCTCCCCGAGGTAGTTTAGGCCAACGACATGGTCCGGCGCATCCGCCCACTTCGGAGAAGTGGCTGCGGAACGCGCCGGACCGGTGAATGTTACGGATGTCTTTACGCTTTATCCACAGATTCCGGCGGCGTAATCAGGCTGCGCAGGAGCGCAATTGATAGCCGGGAGTGGCAAGCAGCGGCGCGTCCGACACTTCGACGACGCGAGCCTGGTCGAAACCGTTGAAGGCGGTGCGCAGGCAGGACCCATAGGCACCGAGCTGACCCAGCTCGATCCAGTCGCCGGCCTTGACGTCGGCCGGCAGATGGAAGGGGCCGTTCATCTTGTCGGCGCTGTCGCAGGTCGGGCCGTAGAAGCTGAAGGCCGCATCCTCGGCATCGGACATCGCCTCGAACGGGCGGATCAGCCGCGCCGGGAAGCGGAAGCCCGGCACGCCGGCATCCGACAGGGCGCCATAGACGCCGTCGTTGATGAACAGCTCGTCGCCGCGCCGCTTCACCACCTGCACCACCAGCGATACGCCGGGGGCGACCAGGGCGCGGCCCGGCTCGCACCACAGGCGGCAATGCGGCGGCAGGTCGATGGATGCGACGCCGCGGGCGATGGCGGCCATGAAGTCGCCGAGCGGCGGCGGGGTGACGCCCGGATAGGACACCGGGAACCCTCCGCCGACGTCCAGCACGTCGATGGCAACGCCGCTCTCGGCGATGACGTAGCCGGCCAGCGCGATGGCGCGCTCATAGGCCGACGGATCGAGCATCTGCGAGCCGACATGGAAGGACAGCCCGACCTTGAGCGCCGCGGCGCGGGCGGCGCGCAGCAGCTCCACCGCATCGGTCATGGCGGCGCCGAACTTGCCGGACAGGTCGTAGACGGCGTTGCCCTTCGGCAGAGCCAGACGCACGACGAGGCCGAGGTCGGCGGCGTTGTCCGTCTCCTCCAGGATCTTCTCCAGCTCCTCGCGGCTGTCGAGCACGAAGTCGCGGACGCCATACTGACGATAGGCGTTGCGGATCGCCTGACGGCCCTTGACCGGGTGCATGTAATGCAGGACGGCATCGGGGAACATCTGGCGGATCAGGCGGATCTCGCCGGGGGAGGCCACGTCGAAATGGCGCACGCCGCCGGCCCACAGGGCACGCAGCACCGCGGGTTCCGGGTTGCACTTCACGGCATAGAGCACGTCGCCGCCGCGGGCGACGGAGTCCGTCGCCTCGGCGAAGGCGGCCAGGAAGCTGCCGGCGGTGTCGGCCAGCACGCCGGGGCGGATGCAGTGCATCGGCTCTTCCGGGCGGTGCAGGGCGACGGCCTGCGCCACCGTCGAACGGCGGCCGGTGGACAGCGAAACGGCGCTGCTGTCGTTCAGGCCGACGCGGCGCAGCGGGGTGACGGCGGAACGGGAACGCAGGAAACCCATGGCGCACTCCTATCCCCGGACGGCGGCGTGCAAACCGGCCCGGTGAGCAGACGGCAATCCCCGGCCGCACCACGATCCGGCCAGCACAAAGCTGTGGCGCGGGTGATGCAGCGGAATCGGCGATCGATCGGATTTTGGTAAGGGGGGAGACGGAAAAAGCCGGTGCGAGCAGCGGCCCCGGGCTGTGAAGCTCCAGGCAACAGCGCGTCGTTTACCGGCTAAAGGGTTACCGTCTCACAGCCCCACCGTGGGCAGCGTACATACTGACCTCCCTCTCGGGACCGACCCACTGGAATGGCCGGTTCTTCCAAAAAGGACGCGGTACGTCGTAGCATAACCACAGAGGGCCATAGGCACGTGCGGGTGCGTCGTGCCAATTGATTTACGCTAATCCGGCGGCGATTCAAGTGAAATTTTTGGGGCGCGAATAAGGCGGAGTCAGGCCGCGTCCACCGTCGCCGGTTCGAACAGGGGGAAGCGTGCGGCGATGGTGTCGCCGGTCGGGCTGGCGATCCAGCCGTCCGGCCGCGTAAAGAAGCGGATGGTGGTGAAGCGGGGGCGCGGCCCCATGTCGAACCAGTGCGGCGTGCCGGCGGGGATGCTCAGCAGGTCACCCGCCTCGCACACCACGCGCAAGACCCTGCGGTCGAGATGGATGTAGAAGGCGCCGGCCCCTTCGACGAAGAATCGCGCCTCGTCCTCGTCATGGGTGTGCTCGTCCAGGAATTTGGCGCGCAGGGCTGCCACGCCCTCGGTTGCCGGCGTGACCCGCACCACGTCGACGGCGCGGAAGCGGCGCGCCGCCTTCAACGCCTCGACCGGCTGGGCGTAGGCCGCCAGCACCGCCTCGCCGTCGGCGGAGGCGGGCAGGGGGGTGTCGGCAGTCCAGCGTTCGAACATGATGCCGACATGGGCCAGATGCCCGGCCATCAAATCAGGGTCGGACGTGCTCAATTCCGGCCGCCGGGCGTCGTTCTCCAGATAGACGGTCAGGTGACTCAATGCGCTCACTCCTGCCGAACCGACATACACAGCCTGAAGCGATGCCGGTCCCGACGCAATAAGCGGAACTGCAAGCGCGACCCTTCGCCGCGCGATCAGCGGCTGCGTTGGAGCGCCGCGGTCACTGCGACCGCTATGACCAGCAGCAGCCCGACGAAGGCCGCCACCCCGGTCCAGCCGTGATCGTGCCAGAACAGCCCGCCCAGCGTGCCGGCCAGCGTGGAACCCAGATAATAACAGAACAGATAGATGGACGAGGCCTGCCCGCGCGCCACCGTGGCCCGGCGGCCGATCCAGGCCGACACGATGGAATGGGCGCCGAAGAAGGCGAAGGTGAACAGGGCGATTCCGGGGGCGATGGCGAACAGGCTGTCGAATTCCAGCAGGACCAGCCCGCCCACCATCAGCGCCACCGCCGTCGCCAGGGTGCGGTTCGACCCGAAGCGGCCCGACCAGCCGCCGAACAGCGGCGAACTGACGACGCCGAAGCTGTAGACCAGGAACACCGCGCCGACCACCGCCGGCCGCAGTTCGAACGGCGGCTCGCTGAGGCGGAAGCCGATGTAGTTGAAGACGGTGACGAAGCCGCCCATCAGCAGGAAGCCGAGCGAGAACAGCCCGAGCAGGGCCGGATCGGTCAGCAGCCCGCGCCAGGCCCGCACCAACGCCTTCAGCCCGGCGGCGCGGCGGACGAAATGGCGCGACGGCGGCAGGGCCAACCAGACGGTGACCGCTGCGGCCACCGCCAGCGCGCCCACCACCCCGACCGCCAGCCTCCAGGTGCCGAGATCGGTGACGATGGCGGTCAGGACGCGGCCGGACATGCCGCCGATGGCGGTTCCGCCGATATAGAGCCCCATGGCGACGCCGGCCGATTTCGGATCGACCTCTTCGGAGACATAGGCCATGGCGACGGCGGGCAGTCCGCTCAGCGCCAGCCCTTCCAGCGCCCGCACCGCCAGGAAGCCGTGCCAGTCCGGCATCAGCGCGCCGACGATGCCCAGCAGCCCGGCGGCGAGCAGGGCCGCCACCATCACCGGCTTGCGCCCGATCCCGTCGGAGATGGCGCCCGCCACCAGAAGCGCGCCCGCCAGCAGGCCGGTGGTCAGCGACAGCGACAGGCTGGATTCCGCCGGCGTCACCCCGAACTCGCGCACGAAGTCGGGCAGCAGCGGCTGGACGCAATAGAGGGTCGCGAAGGTGGAGAAGCCGGCGACGAACAGGATGCGGCTGGCGCGGCGATAGGCGGGGGTGCCGGCCTGCAGGTAGCCGGTTTCCGCATCGGCCTGGGCACCGGTCTCGATCTCGTCGCGCACGCGCTGGGCTCCATGGTCGCTGCTCGCGCCGGCTGCTGCAGCGCAGCAGCGACATTGCCCTGTAGGGCACCTCCCTTCCAACAGCCACCGCGGCGCAGCGGCCATGCCGTTCGTGCAGGTCCTTATCAGGAGCGGTTCCGCCGCGCAGGGGAATCGGGTGAACGGTTCATGAGATGATGAGGCCGATCAGGAGGTCATCGTCTCAAGCGGCGAGCTTTCTTCGGACGCGCAGAGAGTCCTTTCCCGGTGCTCTTCTGCGCAGGCTCTGGGCCATGTGCTTCATGGCGGTGACGTTGGCGGGGGCGCAGGTCAGGGCGGCGACCCGGGTCGCATCGATTCGGAACTCCGACACGTTGTCACGCACTCCTTCACCCGATTGCCCTGTTGCGGGAGAGGGAGGCTCTTGACCCGACGGGTTGCCCGATGCTATCCGCCCCTCTTGATCTTGCGGAGCCATCCGTCCGGGGAGCCGGCCGGCTGGGTTCCGTTCGACCCGCGCCGCCATCCGGGCTGTGCGCGACGCCGCCACCGCAAGGACGCCACCGCAGCGCCATGAGCGATATTTTCCGCGAAGTCGACGAGGATCTGCGCCGGGACCGCGCGGAGCACCTTTTCAAGAAGTATGGCGGCGCCATGATCGCCGCCGTCGTCCTGATCGTCGCTGGCACCGGCGGCTACAGCTTCTGGCGCCACTGGCAGGCGCAGAAGAAGGAAGAACAGACCGCGGCCCTGGTCACCGCCATCGCGCAGAGCGCGCAGGGGCCGGAGAAGGGGGTGGAGGCGCTGGCCGCCTTCGCCGGCTCCGCCAACCCCAGCCTCGCCGCCATCGCCCAGTTCAATGCCGCTGCCCTGATGATCCGCCAGGGCAAGCCGGCGGAGGCCGCGACCGTCTATGACGGCATCGCCGGCAACGGCTCCGTCCCCGCCGAATACCGCGACCTCGCCACCCTGCTGGCGGTGATGCAGCGCACCGACGGCGGCGACCCAGCGCAGCTGACGGCGAAGCTGCAGCCGCTGACCGCCGACGGCAGCCCCTGGCGCTTCACGGCGCGCGAGCTGACGGCGGTGCTGGCGGTGCGTGCCGGCGACACGGAAAAGGCCCGCACGCTCTTCAAGCAGCTGGCGGACGACCAACAGGCTCCGTCGGGCGTGCGCAGCCGCGCCGCCGATCTCGCCTCCCTCTACGGCAAGGGCTGACCCAAGGCCATGACGACCCAACAGGCGAACTCCCGCAAGACGGCGGGCACCAAGTCCCGCAACATCCGCCGCACCGCGCTGCTGTCCGCGTCGCTGCTTGCCGTGTTCCTCGGCGGGTGCGACACGATCGACAGCTGGATGGGCAAGACGCCCGATCCGCCGCTGCCCGGCAAGCGCGTCGCCGTCCTGCAGCGCGAGCGCAAGGTGGAGCCGGATGCGCAGCTGGCCGCCGTTGCCGTCACCGTGCCCCCGGCGGTCGCCAACGCCGCCTGGGCGCAGCCGGGCGGCACGCCGGATCATGTCGTCGGCAATCTCGCCCTGTCGGCCAATCCGTCCGATGCATGGCGCGCCGACATCGGTTCGGGGTCCAGCAGCTCGCGTGCGCTGCTCGGCACGCCGGTGATCGCCGATGGGCGCATCTTCGCCATGGACGCCGATTCGCATGTCTCAGCCCTGAACGAGCGCAGCGGCCAGTCGCTGTGGCGCGTCGACACCCGGCCGGAGAACGAGCGCGGCGGCGCCACCGGCGGCGGCGTCGCCTATGCCGACGGTCGCGTCTATGCCGCCACCGGCTTCGCCGAAGTGCTGTCGCTCGATGCCGGCAGCGGCAAGGTTCTGTGGCGCAAGCGCATCGCCGGCCCGGTTCGCGGCGCCCCGACCGTCGCCGGTGGACGCGTGATGGTCATCACGCTCGACAACCAGACCATCGCGCTGTCGACGGACGACGGTTCCGTACAGTGGTCGCACCAGGGCATCCTGGAGACAGCCGGCCTGCTCGGCGCCGCCAGCCCGGCCGTCACCGGCACGCTGGTCGTCGCCCCCTATTCCTCGGGCGAGCTGTTCGGCCTGCGTCCGGAAAACGGCCGCGTCGCCTGGCAGGAGAGCCTCGCCGCCATCCGCCGCACCGGCCAGCTCAGCAATCTGGCCGACATCCGCGGCCTGCCGGTGGTCGACCGCGGCACCGTCTACGCCATCGGCCATTCCGGCCGCATGGTCGCCGTCGACGAGCGCATCGGCGCCCGGATCTGGGAAACCGAGATCGGCGGCGTCAACACCCCGTGGCTGGCCGGCGACTATCTGTTCACCGTCACCAACGACCAGGAAGTCGTCGCGGTGGCCCGCCAGAACGGCAAGATCCGTTGGGTGTCGCCGCTCGCCCGCTTCAAGGATCCCGAAGACAAGACCGGCCCGATCGTCTGGTCCGGTCCGGTGATGGCGGGCAACCGTCTGTGGGTCGCCGGGTCGAACGGCCAGCTGCTGGGCTTGTCGCCCTCGGATGGCAAGGTGGAGGTGACGCGGTCGCTGCCCACCGGTTCCTACTTGTCTCCGGTCGTTGCCAACAACACTCTTTATGTGCTGTGCGACAACGGAACGCTGGTCGCGTTCCGCTGATCGCGGATTTCCTCCGTCTGTTGTGAAAGGCCTTTGGCCCCATGTCGTTCACCGTGGTCCTCGTCGGTCGGCCGAATGTCGGCAAATCGACCCTCTTCAACCGTCTGGCCGGCAAGAAGCTGGCCCTGGTGGACGATACGCCGGGCGTCACCCGTGACTGGCGCTCGGCCCCGGCCCATGTCGGCGGCCTGTCCTTCACGGTGGTCGATACCGCCGGCCTGGAAGATGTGACCGACGACAGCCTGGAGGCGCGCATGCGCCGCCAGACCGAGCAGGCGCTCGCCCGCGCCGACGTCGCGCTGTTCATCATCGACGCCCGCGCCGGCATCACGCCGCTGGACCGCCATTTCGCCAACCTGCTGCGCCGGGGTAAGACTCCGGTGCTGCTGGTCGCCAACAAGACCGAGGGCAAGGCCAGCCAGCCCGGCATGTTCGAGTCCTACGAACTCGGCCTGGGCGATCCGATTCCGCTGTCCGCCGAGCATGGCGAGGGCATGGCCGATCTGGTCGAGGCGCTGCTGCCCTACGCCCCGTCCGAGGACGAGCCCAAGGCGGAGGAGGTTGACGACGGCTTCGATCCCAGCATCCCCATCGGCGACCAGCCGGAGCCGGAGGAGGATCGCAGCAAGCCGATCCAGATCGCCATCGTCGGCCGCCCCAATGTCGGCAAGTCGACCCTGCTGAACAGCCTGCTCGGCGAGGAGCGCGTGCTGACCGGCCCGGAGGCCGGCATGACCCGCGATGCCATCGCCGTCGATTGGGAATGGCGCGATCGCCGTTTCAAGCTGGTCGATACCGCCGGCATGCGCCGCCGTGCCCGCGTCGACGAGAAGGTCGAAAAGCTGGCGGTTGCGGACAGCCTGCGCGTCATCCGCATGGCGAATGTCGTGGTGCTGGTCGTCGATGCCGGCGCCATCCTGGACAAGCAGGATTTGACCATCGCCCGGCTGGTGATCTCCGAGGGCCGTGCCCTGGTGATCGCCGTCAACAAGTGGGACACGGTCGACGACCGCGCCATGGCCCTGCGTCAGGTCGAGGACAAGCTGGAAGCCTCGCTCGGCTACATCAAGGGCGTGAAGGTCGTCACCATCTCCGCGCTGAAGGGCCACAAGCTCGACACGCTGCTGGACGGGGTGCTGGAGACCTACACCGTCTGGAACCGCCGCATCCCGACGGCGCAGCTGAACCGCTGGATCGAAGGTGTGCTGGATCACCATCCGCCGCCCCTGGTGGAAGGCCGCCGGGTGAAGATCCGCTATGTCACCCAGGTGAAGTCCCGCCCGCCGACCTTCGCCCTGTTCGTCAACAAGCCGCTGGACCTGCCGGAAAGCTACCAGCGCTATCTGACCGGCCATCTGCGCGAGAGCTTCGACATGCCCGGCGTGCCGGTGCGGCTGCTGCTGCGCAAGGGCAAGAATCCGTACGCGGAGGATTGAGGGGGGCAGGGGGCGCCGGCTTACCGTGCCCCCATTCTCCCCATTCTCCCCATGCTTCGCATGGGTTCGCTCCTGCCTGAGTTGGTCCCCTTTTCCCGGACAGATTTGCGGCTTGGACAAGCTTGGTTCAGGTCCGCGTGATGCCGCCAGTCCGATCCGGTCCGATGGGCCTTGTTCGGCCTCGTTCGAGATTATGCCGCCGAGCGCCGAGCGCCGAGCGCCGAGCGCCGAGTGCCGAGTGCGGGCGGGCGGCGTTGTAACAATCGATCCAACGGCGGCGCCCCTCCATCGACATCCGAATGCCGGCCGACAGGCGCGGACGCTCCGGCTCGCTCATCTCCCGGCTCCGGTCGACGCTGATCGACGGAGGCCTTGCGCAAGAAAGTCGCGTTCCACGACCAACCGGCCGATCACCGCGTGCAGCTTTCCCACCTCGCCAACGTCACGGCAGACGGCTTTTTGAGAATTATTCGCACTCGACCGTGAGGCGATGGCCCAGTTCGTTCGTCTCAAGAGTCGGAGCGGCCGTTTCTGCGGAAGAGGATGAGATGAGCGTTGGCAAGTCGCGCACGCGGCTGTGGTTCCTGTGGCACTCCTGGCTGGCGATGCCGATCTGGGCCTTCCTGTTCTTCGTCTGCCTGACCGGGACAATCGCCGTGGTCAGCACGGAGATCATGTGGCTGGTCAATCCCGCGATGCGAGCTTCGGGCGGGGGAGAGCCGCTGCCGGCCAGCGCACTGATTGCCGCCGCGGAAGCCGCGGCGCCGGGCGGCCGGGCGAATTCGCTGGATTGGGGCGGCTCCCACATGGCGGTCGGCGTGCAGATGGCGATGCCCGACGGAACCTTCGCCACCGCCTGGGTGAATCCCGTCAGCGGCGCGGTGCAGGGCATGTCCGCCGGCAACTCGTTCCGCATGTTCTTCCGCGCGCTGCACGGCTGGCTGCTGACCTTCCCCGTGGGCTGGTATCTGGTGACTCTCCTGGCGATACCGCTCCTCGGCTCGCTGATCACCGGGCTGGTGGTCTACAAGCGGTTCTGGAAGTCCTTCTACCAGCCGCGCATCCGCTGGCGGCAGGCGCCGCGGGTGATGTGGGGCGATCTGCACCGGGTCGCCGGAACCTGGTCGATCTGGTTCATCGCCGTCATTTCCGTCACCAGCCTGTGGTTCCTGATCTACATGATGCTGTTCCATCTCGGGATGGGGCTCGGCGGCGGGAAGCCGCCGGTGCTGCTGGCGCGCGACCGGATCCCGGTTGCGGCGACGGCGCCGAAACCGGATGTGGACGCAATCCTGTCTGCCGCCGCCGCCGCCTTGCCCGACATGAGGGTGCGGTTTCTCTGGCTGCCCGGCACAGCCTACGATCCGGCGACGGTGGGCGGCTCCAGCGGGCAGGTGCCGCTGCTTCCCGACTATGTCCGGGTGGATCCCTTCACCGCCGAGGTGATCGCCATCGAGGGCGGAACGGGCGGCGGCTCCGCCATCGAGCTGACCCGCACCATCATGCGCGCCCTGCACACCGGCGATTTCGGCGGCCTGCCGGTCAAGCTGGTCTGGTTCGCCTTCGGCCTGCTGATGACCACGCTGGTCTTCAGCGGAATGCTGATCTGGATGAAGCGGACCGCCCGCGCCACGGTCGAGGCGGTGCGGAGCCTGCGCATGGCGGAGGGATCGTCCAATGCCTAGGTTCTGGCGACGCGGCCGGTTCCACCTCAGCGCGCTGATGCTGCTGGTGCCGCTGCCCTTCCTGCCCGACTATTTCAGCCCGAAGCCGATCTTCGTCCCGCCCGAGATCCGGCGCGACCTCGCCGTCGGAGACTTCTCCGTCACGCTGGCCACCTATGACGAGGCGCCGGGCCGGATGCCGACCGGGGAGCGGATGAAGGCGTACCGGATCCATGTCCGCCCCGCCGACATCGACCGGATTCGCGGGATCTTCCTGCGCGTCGGCAAGCCGCGCAGCCTGCGCACCGCGGGCACGCTGGCCTTCGGCAATCCCTACGAGCGCGAGGCCGAGGTGACCGTGCCGGACGAGCTGGCCGGGCGGGAGGAGCTGTGGGTGACCGTCGAGGACTGGAGCGGCGGGATGCATCAGGCGTCGCTGCCGCTGGGCGAGATTTTCGGAGGAAGGCGATGAGGTTCCCGCATGTGTCCGCCCTGGCGGGCCTGGTCACGCTGTGCGCCGCCGGCATGGCGGAGGCGCATTACCCGATCTGCGAATGCCATATGGTGGAGGGCGACACGGTGCAATGCACCGGCGGATTCTCGGACGGGTCGAAAGCGCCCGGCGTCGTTCTCGATGTCATCGCCTATGACGAGCAGGTCCTGGTCAAGGGCCGGCTTGGCCCGGATTCCACCCTATCCTTCCCTCGCCCTGCGCAGGACTTCTACGTCCTGTTCGACGCCGGCCCCGGCCATACGGTCGAGATCGAGCACACGGCCATCAAGTAAGGCAACCCCATGCATCGTCAGATCGTGCGCCGGGCGGGGGCCGAGCGCGAAACCCTGTGGGTCCTGCTGGCCGCCGGCGCCATTCTCGGTTCCGCCATTCTGGTCGTCGGACTGCGCGCCGCTCCGGATGCGGAAGCCCCGCTGGCCACCCACCTCATCGACTCCCGGACCGGCCTGACGATCGCCGAGCAAGGCCTCTATGCCGATCTCAAGGCGGCGGGCGAGGAGATCGCCGCCATGCGCAAGGCCGATGACCGCGCTCCGACGCCGGAAGCGCTGGCCGCCGAGTCCCTGCCGCCCTTCGCCGCCGACCCCAGCGCTGCGGCGCGCGGCGGGCATGCCTGGACTCTCGCGGAAACCGGACAGGGGATCGCCTATGCCGGCGTCTCCGCCGCTCCGGAGCTGGCCGGTTCCCTTCTCTTGCGGCTGGACGGCCATGGCGCCGAAATCTGGCTGAAGCGTGCCGCCGAAACCCCGCCCGTTCCGCCGGAGGACGCGGCGCTGACCGCCGCCGGCTGGAAGCGGATCGTCTCCACCTTCACCGCCGGGGTCACCCGATGAGCATCCTTCCGAACCGCCGCCTGATCCTGGCCGGCGCCCTGGCAGCCATGGCCGCGCCCGCAGGCGCCTTCGCCGCTCCCACCGCGCGCCGGCGCTTCGGCGTCACCCTGCACCCCTACTATTCCTATGTCGCCAACATCGTCGGCGATGCGGCCGAGGTGGTGCCGATCATTCCGGCCGGCTTCAACCCGCACGCCTACGAACCGCGCCCGGAGGACATCCGGCGCATCGGCGGGCTGGACGCCATCGTGCTGAACGGCATCGGCCACGACGATTTCGCTGGGCGGATGATCGCCGCCTCGTCGAAGCCGTCGTTGCCGGTGGTCGAGGCCAACACCGACGTGCCGCTCCTGCCCGCCGCCGGCACGGCGGCGCGGGCGGCGGGGAAGGTGGTCAACCCGCACAGCTTCCTGTCCATCACCAACTCGATCCTTCAGGTTTCGACCATCGCCCGCGAACTGGGGCGGCTGGACCCGGACAACGCCGCTGCCTACACGGCCAACGCCCGCGCCTATTCCCGCCGCCTTCGCCAGCTGCGTGCCGACGCGCTGGCGAAGCTGGCGACGGCGGGAACCGCCAGCCTGCGCGTCGCCACCATCCATGGTGCCTACGACTACCTGCTGCGGGAGTTCGGGCTGGAGGTCTCCGCCGTCGTGGAACCCGCCCACGGCATCGAGCCCAGCCCGGCCCAGCTTGCCGAAACCATCGCGACGATGCGCAAGCTCGACGTGCAGGTGATCTTCTCGGAACTGAACTTCCCCAGCGCCTATGTGGAGACCATCCGGCGCGAGACCGGCATCCGGCTCTATGCCTTCTCCCACATCTCGCATGGCGAATATGCACCCGACCTGTTCGAGCGCGAGATGGCGCGGAACCTCGATACGCTGGTCCTGGCAATGGCCGAGGCGGCGCCGTGACCGGGCCGGCCATCCTGTTCGACAGCGTGGAGCTGACGCTGGGCCGTACCGCGATCCTGGACGGGGTGTCCCTTCGCGTCGCGGCCGGAGCCGTGCATGCGGTGGTCGGCCCCAACGGCGGCGGCAAGTCGTCTTTGATTCGCGCCCTGCTCGGGCAGGCGCCGCACCGCGGCACCATCCGGCTCGACTGGCCGGGCGACGGGCCGGGAACGGTCGCCTATGTGCCGCAGTCGGTCGAGTTCGACCGTGGCCTGCCGCTGACGGTGGAGGATTTCCTGGCCGTGCTGTGCCAGCGCCGCCCCGCCTTTCTCGGACCGGACCGGCGCATCGGCTATGGCGAGGCGCTGGCCCGCGTCGGGATGGCGGACAAGTCCCGCCGACGCTTCGGCGCCCTGTCGGGCGGCGAGCGGCAGCGCGTGCTGCTTGCCCAGGCGCTGATCCCGTCGCCGGACCTCCTTGTCCTCGACGAGCCGATGACCGCGCTCGACGAGGCGGGGATCGCCATCTTCGAAACGCTGCTGGCCGATCTTTCCGCCGCTGGAACCACCGTGCTGTGGGTCGAGCACGATCTGGCCCAGGTGCGCCGGCTGGCGACGCGGGCGACCGGGCTGAACCGGCGCGTGCTGTTCGACGGCCCCCCCGTGGAGACGCTGTCGCCGGAACGGGTGTTCGACCTGTTCTCGGCGCTTCCCCGCCGCACGGCTGCCGACAGGATCGCATCATGAATTTCGAGACGGTGCGCGCCCTGCTGCAGGGCTGGGCCGAAGCCGGGCTGTTGCCCGCCGGGTTGGCCCATGGTTTTCTCGTCAACGCGTTGCTGTCCGGGTTGGTCGTCGGTCCCGTCCTCGGCGGGCTCGGCACGCTGGTGGTGACCAAGCGGCTGGCCTTCTTCTCCGAAGCGGTCGGCCATGCCGCGCTGACCGGCGTCGCCATCGGAATCCTGGTGGGAGAGCCCTATACCGGCCCTTATGCCAGCCTGTTCGGCTATTGCCTGCTGTTCGCCCTGCTGGTGAATTACACGCGCAACCGCAGCAACCTGACCGCCGACACGCTGATCGGCGTCTTCCTGTCGGTGTCGCTGGCGCTGGGCGCCAGCCTTCTGCTGATCCTGGCCAGCCGGGTCAACATCCACATCCTGGAGAATGTGCTGTTCGGATCGGTGCTGACGGTGGACGACCGCGACCTCACCGTGCTGCTGGCGGTGGCCGCAGGAGTGACCGCGCTGATGCTGCCGCTGTTCAACCGGCTGCTGCTGGCCAGCTTCAACCCGGCGCTGGCGCGGGTGCGCGGCGTGCCGGTGAAGGGGCTGGACTATCTGTTCATCGTGCTGGTGACGGTGGTCACGGTCGCGTCCGTGAAGATCATCGGCGCCATCCTGGTGGGAGCGCTGCTGGTCATTCCCGCCGCGGCGGCGCGGGTCGTCGCCTCGTCGCTGCGTGGGTTTTTTCTGCTGTCCGTCGCCTTCGCCAGCGTGGCGGCGGTGGCCGGAATCCTGCTGCCCGTGCAGTTCGCCCTGCCGATTCCGTCGGGCGGCGCCATCATCCTGGCGGCGGGGGTGCTGTTCCTGGGCGCGCTGCTGGCGCGCCTGTTCATGAAGGGGGAAGAGGGATGAAGCGCGTCACGCTCGCGGCGCTCCTGCTGCTGTCCACGATGGCTGGGGCCTCCGCCGAGACGGTGCTGGCCGGGCATCCCGTCACCGCCGGGCTGGCCCGGGCGCTGACGAAGGGCACCGCGGTGGTGGTGGAGGCGGTGGTTCCGCCGGCCATTCCCATGGGGCGCCAACACGCCTTCCTGAGCGGGCGCGGCGGTGCGATGCTGGCGGAGGCCGCCGGCAAGGCCGACGCGGTGCTGACCCTGCGCTCCGCCTGGGCGGAGGATCCGCTCTACCCGCTGGCGCGGCGGGCCAACATCCGCCTGATCGAGATCGACGCCGCCCGTCCGGTCGACGGCGCCCTGCCGGGGATCGCGGTCAATGACGGCACCGCCTTTCCCTGGCTGGGCATCGCCAATGCCGGGCGGATGGCCGACATCCTGGCCGCCGACCTGCGGCGCCTGTACCCGGAATCGGCCGTCGCCATCGACGCGAATCTCGCCGTCCTCAAGCGTGGGCTGCTGATGGTGTCGTCCAGCTCGGCGAAAGCCTTCGCCGTTCTGCCGGACCCGTCGGCGGCGGCGCTGTCCGACCGCTTCGCCACGCTGGCCGCCGACCTGGGGCTGGATTTGCGCCGGGTCTGGACCGGCGACGACCGAGATTGGACGCCGGACCGTCTGGCCGAACTCACCGCCACCCTGAAGGCCGAAGCCATTCCCGTCGTGCTGCACCACCGCCAGCCGGCGCCGGAGATCGTCCGGGCGGTGACCGACGGCGGCGCCCGGCTGGTGGTTCTGGACAGTCTGGAGAGCGGTCCGCCGGCGGAGATGGACATGGCGCTGTTGCGGATCGCGGAACAGGTGGAGGCGGGGCTGCGCTGAGCGGCCCCCCCACCCCTCAGTCCGCCCGTCAGTCGCTTGCCAGCGCCGTCACCGGATCGAGACGCGCGGCCCGGCGGGCGGGCATCAGGCCGAAGACGATGCCGGTCAGCACGGCGGACGTCACCGCACCGGCGATTGCAGTCGCCGTGAAGACGACCGGCATCGCCAGAACCCCGACGACGGCACCGCCGGCCAAACCCAGCGCCACCCCGGCCAGCCCGCCCAGCCCGGCCACCAGCGCCGCCTCCATCAGGAACTGCCGCTCGATGTCGGCGGCACGGGCGCCGACGGCCATGCGGATGCCGATCTCGCGCGTCCGCTCGGTCACGCTCACCAGCATGATGTTCATGACCCCGATGCCGCCGACCAGCAGCGTGATGACCGCGGCGCAGCCGAGCAGCAGCGTCATGGTGTCCTGGGTCTCCTCCGCGGCCTGGATGCGCGCGGTCACGTCGTGGATCTGGAAATCCTCCTGGCCGTGACGCTTGGAGAGCAGCGCGTGGATGGCCTCGCGGGTTTGGCCGATCCGTCCGACGTCGTGCACCGAAACCAGGATCATCTCGAGATCCGGCTTGCCGATCAGGCGCTGAACGCCGGTGGACAGCGGCACGAACACCCAGTCGTCGGTGCTCTGGTTCCCGGTCAGGTCGCCCTTCTGCGCCATCACGCCGGTCACCAGGAACGGAATGTTGTTCACCAGCACATGCTTGCCCAGCGGTGTCTCCCCGCGTGGGAACAGCCGTTCGGCCACGCTGTGGCCTAGAACCGCCACCGCCGCTCCCGCCCGTTCGTCGGCGCCGGTGAAGAAGGTTCCCTTGGCGACCGGCCAGCGGTGGGTCAGCGGCAGCGACGCCGAGGTCGCCAGCCCTTCCGTCCGGAGGTCGATGTTGCCGTGGCGGACCATCACCGGCATGGCGAGGAAGGGCATCACGCTTTCGACATTGGGCAATCGCAGGATCGCCTCGCCGTCCGCCTCGGTCAGCGGCGTCGCCGGCAGGCGGGGATCGCCGCTGCCCGCCAGGACGAAGACCAGATTGACTCCCAGCGCGCCGACCCGTGCCATCACCGCCTGCTTGGCGCCCTCGCCGATGGCGAGCAGGGCGATGACCGAAGCCACGCCGATGACGATGCCCAGCAGGGTCAGCGCCGTCCGGAAGCCGTTGGCCGCCAGGGAGCGCAGGGCGGCCGACAGCGCCTCCGCCGCGTCCATCCACAGCGAGGCGCCGCCGGCCCCGCGTGCCGGCGGGGTAGGGGAGGCGTGAGCCGGCGGTTCGGCGGGCAACTGGGCAGGCGGCTGTATTGAATGGCCGCTGTCGGCGACGATCCGGCCGTCGCGCATCTCGATCACCCGGCCGGCAGCCTCGGCGATCTTGTGGTCGTGGGTGATGAGGATCACCGTCCGTCCGGCGGCCGACAGCTCGCGCAGCAGGGCCATGACCTCCGCCCCGCTCGCGCTGTCGAGCGCGCCGGTCGGCTCGTCGGCGAGGATCACCGGGGCGTCGTTCATCAATGCCCTTGCGATGGACACGCGCTGTTGCTGGCCGCCCGAAAGCTGGTTGGGGCGGTGATGGAGCCGCTCCGCCAGCCCCAGGCGGCCGAGCAACTCCGCGGCGCGGCTCTCGCGCAACGCGGCGGGCAGGCCGGAGTAGCGGCCTGGCAATTCGACATTCTCCTGCGCCGTCGTGCCGGGAATCAGGTGGTATTGCTGGAAGACGAAGCCGAACCCGTCACGCCGCAGCGCTGCCCGGTCGTCGCCCTCCAGCGCCGTCACGTCCTGCCCGCCGATGCGGTAGCGTCCGGAGGTCGGCCGGTCCAGTCCGCCGATGATGTTCATCAGGGTCGATTTGCCGGACCCGGAACTGCCGACGATGGCGACGAACTCCCCCGCCTCGATGCTGAGGGAAACTCCGCGCAGCACCTCGACCGCCACCCCGCCGTCACCGCCATAGGTCTTGCGGATGTCCTCCAGAACGAGAAGCGGCCCGCTCACAGCCGGAACCCGATTTTGGGCGGGCGGCCGTCGTCGGTCTTCCACCCCACCACGATCCGTTCGCCTTCGGCCAGCCCGTCCAGGATCTGGGCGTTGAAGCGGTCGCGCACCCCGACGCGGACCTCACGGGTCTCGATGGCACCGCCGTTGCCGATCAGTGTGACTCTGTGCCGTTCCTCCGCCCCGCCGGTCGGAGCCAGCGCGGCGACCGGAATGGTCAAGGCGTCCCTCGCCGCGGCGGCCAGGAAGAATACCTGGGCGGTCATGTCCGGGCGCAAATCCCCCTCATGGTTGGAGACTTCGAACAGTGCGGTGTAGAGCACGACGCTGTTGGCCGACCCGCCGCTCCCGGACGGGGGCGAGCTGCCGCCGGTCCCCGACGCGGCCGGCTTGAGCGGGGCGGGCAGAATCTGTTGCAGGCGCGCCGTCCAGCGCCTTCCCGGATGGCCGAGCGTGGTGAAATAGAGCGGCATGCCGTCGGTCAGGCGCGTCACGTCGGCCTCCGACACCTGGGTCCACACCGTCATGGCCGACAGGTCGGCGATGCGCATCAGGACCGGCGCCTCGTAGGTCGAATTGATGGTCTGCCCCTGGCGCGCGTCCACGGCGATCAGCGTGCCGCTCATCGGCGCATAGATGCGGGTGTAGCCGAGCTGCGCCTCGTCGGCCTGGAGGGTCGAGTCCGTCTGGCGGATCTGCGCCTGCGTGGCCTCCACCTGGGCGGCGGCGATGTGCGCCTCCATGCGGGCCTGATCGTAGGCCTCGCCGCGCCCCGCCCCGCTGTTCCGCAGCGATGCCTGGCGGGCAAGCTGGGCCTCGGCGAAGGCCGCCCGCGCCCGCTGCTCCGTCAGAAGGGCGGTCAGGCGGGCGCGTTCGGCGCGCCCGGCCTCGACCTTGGCCTGCTGCAGGGCAGGGTCGATTTCGGCGAGCAGATCGCCGGCGCGGACCATCTGCCCGACCGTCACATGCAGCCGCGTCAACTGGCCGGACACCTGGGCGCCGACATCGACATAAGCGCGTGGCTGGATCTTGCCGATCGCCGTCACCGTGTCCTCGACCGTGCCGCGACCGACCACCGCAACCTCCGCCGAGGCGGCGGGATCGGCCGGGCGCAGCAGGGCGGCGGAGGCCAGCCCGCCGAGCACCAGCGCCGCCGCCGCGAGGCCGCGCCGCCGCCGCCCGGTGCCGGACGACCTTGCCGCCCGCCGCCCCGTCGTCACCATGTCGCCCGCAGGGACAGCAGGACGTTGCGCGGCTCGCCGTAATAGCCGGAGACGTCGATGCTGCTCATGTATTTCTTGTCGAGCAGGTTGTTGACGTTCAGGGTTGCCGAAACCTTGTCGGTGATCTCATAGCGTGCCATCAGATCGACCACCGCATAGCCTTCGCGGTCGTACCTTTCGGTGCCGGTCCCGGTGTAGACGTCGCCTTCCCATTTGACGTTGCCGCCCACCGTCAGACGGTTCCAGGCGCCCGGCAGGCGATAGGTGGTGAACAGCTTGAAGCTGTCGCGCGGCACATAGGTCATCAGCCGCTGACCGTCGGCATTCTTGACGGAGGAATGGCTGTAACCGCCGCCGACCTGCCAGCCGGTCATCACCTCGCCGCCGACTTCCATCTCGAAGCCCCGGCTTTCGGCCCCCTTGACCGCGCGGTAGGCCTGCGCGCCGGACGGGGTGAAGCGTCCGGGATCGACCTCGCCAAGATTGTTCTGCTTGATCAGGAACACGGCGGCGCTGGCGTTCAGGGCGCCGCCGAAGAACTCCGCCTTCACGCCGGCCTCGTAGGCATCGCCGTCCAGCGGGTCGAGGGACCGGCCGCTGGCGTCCTTGTAATCCTGCGGCTTGAAGATGCTGGTGTAGCTGGCATAGACCGACCAGATGTCGGTCAGGTCGAGCACGACCCCCGCATAGGGCGTCAGAACGCCGTTCTCCGACCGCTTGCTGTAGGTTCCCTCCGCCCCGTTCGGGTGGCTCTCCTCGATCTGCTCCCACCGGCTGATGCGGCTGCCGAGGATGACCGACAGGGCGTCGGTCGGGCGCAGGCGGGTGGCGGCATAGGCGGCCATCTGCCGTTCGTCGGTCTGCGACCAGCCGGTCGGATTGAGCGTCGGCCGGGCGATGTTGCCGTTCCAGGTGAAGTAGTTGGAGATCGAGGGATCGTAGCCGTCGATGAACCACAGCGGGTGGTCGGCCCCGTCCCGCTTGGCGTAATAGCCGCTGACGCCGGCCATCAGGTCGTGCCGCCGTCCGAACAGGTCGAAGCCGCCGCTCACGTCGGCGCTGACCGTGGTCTGCTGCAGGCTCGACAGCCAGCGGCCGGCCCATACGCTCATGCCGGTGCCGTCGCGGTTCAGGCTGCCGCCGGTGCCGAAGCCGAGCAGGCTGTCATATTCGCGCTTGTTGTGTTCAAGGTTCAGCGTTGCCGTCCAGCCGTCCCCGAAGCGGTGCTTCAGCTCGCTGAAAACCGTCAGGTTGTTGTGCATGTGGTACGCCCAATCCGCACCACTGTTGTAGGAACGGGGCAGGTCGGTCTTCGTCCCGTCGGCATAGAACAGCGGGAAGCCGGCATTGGAGGCATGGTCGGAACGGTGCTTCTGATATTCGACGCCGACCGTCCAGGTGGTGTCCTCGGTGACATCGGCCTCCAGAACGCCGTACAGGACCCTCTTGTGCTCTTCCAGGCGGTCGATGAAGCTGTCGTTGTCCTGATAGGCGCCGACGATGCGTCCGCGCAGCCGGCCATTCTCGGTCAGCGGACCCGACAGGTCGGCTTCGCCGCGGCGGCGGTTCCAGGATCCGACCTGCGCTTCGGCATAGCCCTGGACGGCCGATGTCGGGCGCTTGCGGACCAGATTGACCGAGGCCGACGGCTCGCCGACACCATTCAGAAGGCCGGACGCGCCGCGCACCACCTCGACCCGGTCGAACACCGCCATGTCGGAAAGGGAATCGTCGAAACCATAGACGGTCGAGCGCGGGATTCCGTTAACCTGATAGTTGGAAACCACGAATCCGCGCGAGAAGACCTCGTTTCCGTCGCTGCCCATTGCGCCGCGCTGCATCCGGGTGACGCCCACCGTCTGCTCGAGCACGTCGCGGATCTCGTTCAGCCCCTGGTCGTCCATGCGCTGGCGGGTCATCACGCTGACCGACTGCGGCGTCTCTCGCGGGGTCAGGTCGAGCTTGGTGGCGCTGCTGCTGACGCCGCCGGCGTAGGAGCCGGTATCCTCGCTGCGGCCGGGATCGCGGGACAGAGCCCCTTGCACGGTCACCGGATCGAGAACCGCTGCCCCGCCGGTCTGGGCCGGCAGCTTCTCCAGCGTCACCGTTTCCGGATCGACGAAGCGCGCGATCAGTCCGGTGCCCGCCAGCAGGCGGGCCAGTGCGTCCTTCGGTGCAAGGGTGCCGGTCACACCCGGCGAGGAGACGCCCTGCGCGATCTCCGATGGGTAGAGAATCTGAAAGCCGGTGGCCTGCCCGTAGGCGGCGAGCACGCCCGGCAGCGGTCCGGCGGCAATGGCGAAGGTGACGGTCCGCCCCTGTTGGGCCACCTGCACCGACGCAGCCCCGGTCTCCATAGGGGCCGCCAGGGCACCGTGCAGCGCGGTCGATCCCAGCAGCATGCCCAACAGTGCGGGTGTCCACCCAACCCGCAAGAATTTTCCACGCACCCCGATTGCCCGCGCCGACTGCCCCCGCATCCGGCGCCCCCCACCATTGATCATCACCACATACCCCGTCGTTCTGCGAATGAGTTGCATTCTCTTCGATGCAAGCCATGACGATGGCCGACCGGGGGATCCTCACCTCGATTTGAAAAAAATCAGACGAACCGGTTAGGCGGAACGAATGATCACCAGACCGGGAAATGGGCGCGACATGCGCAGGGGGAGCATGCGGAGAATGGCATTCAACGCCGCGTCCGGTCGGCTGATGTCCACGCTGCCGTCGAAGCGCAGGCCGGCGAGCGGGCGGTCCCACAGCACGATGCGGTCGGGATGGTAGCGGTTGAGGTCGGCGATCACCGCGTCGAGCGGCTGTGCCTGAAAGACCAGACGGCCCTGCCGCCAAGCGTTTTCCACCGCCAAGCCCTGGTTCAGCAGCGGGCTGGGGCCATCGGGGCCGTAGGACCGGCTTTGCCCCGCGGCGATTGTCAGGGGAGACGCGGTGCCGGCGGTCAGGCTGGCCGTTCCGGCCTCCACCGCCACCACGACGGAGTCCGGACAGCGATGCACCACGAAGCTTGCGTTGACGGTGGAGACGTGTCCGTTGGCGCACGTCACGACGAAAGGGCGATCCGGGTTGGGGGCGGCAACGAAATGCGCCCGCCCCTCGGTCAGGCGGATCCGCCGTTCCTCGGCTGTGAAATCGATGGACAGCGTGCTGGCCGCGTCCAGAGTGATGACCGAGCCGTCGGCGAGCGCCATCGTCCGCCGTTCGCCGATGCCGGTCTTCACATCGCCCGGCCAACCGGTCAGCACGACCGCGCCGCCCAGCGCCGCTGCGCAGGCCGCCGCCCCGCCCGCCGCGCCGAAGGCCAGCAAACGGCGCCGCGTCGTGACCGTCCGGCGGTTCTTGCGCGGATCGGGCACCCGGTCCAGATCGCCCCACACCCCGGCCAGCCGGTCATATTCACGCCGGTGCGCCGGGTCCTGCGCCAGCCAATGGGCGAGCGCTTGGCGATCTGCCGGGCCGACGTCCCCGGACTTCAGACGAACGAACCAGGCCAGCGCCGCGTCGCGCGGATCGTCCGGTAAGGCAGGCTGCTCTCGGTTCCGTTCCATCAGAGCTCCAGCCGGTCACGGCAATGGGCCAAGGCCTTCATGACATGCTTCTCCACCATGCTGCGCGAGATGCCGAGGCGGGCGGCAATGTCGGCATGGCTCAAGCCGTCGAATTTGTGAAGCAGAAACACTTCCCGGCAGCGCGGCGGCAGTTCGGCGAGCGCCCCGCTCAACCGCTCCATCCGTTGCTTGTGCTCCAGGGCGGTTTCGGCGTCCGGCTCGTCCAGCGGCTGGTCGAGCCCCAGTTCCGCCGGGGCGAAGCGCCGTCCCCGACGGGTTTCCGCGCGCATGCGGTCCAACGCGATATTGTCGGCCATGCGGTACAGGTAGGAACGCGGATTGTCGATGTCCGGCAGCGCCGTCAGGCTACGCAGGCGCAGATAGGTGTCCTGCACGACATCCTCGGCCAGGCAAAGCGACCCCAGGCGTCGAGCCAGATGGCCCGTCATCTCCTCGTAATGGTCGAGCAACAGACCCAGCAGGGACGACCGGTCTCTTTCAGCCATGACCTCGGCAACACCCGTTCCCAATCCGTGAGCGTCATTCCTAACCACGTATGCGAATCATTCGCAATCGATAGATCGACATGAGAGGAAAACTTTGCTGCGAAGAGGTGAGGGGAGGGGCGGCGGCGAACGTCCTATCGTCAACCTCCTTTCAATCCACAGCACAGGGATCCGTGCCTCACCGGCGCTGCGGGATGTCGGTGCGAGAATGAGGGGCTGGTGATGGCGTGAGGTGACATGGTGGACGGCCCATTCATCACATCACCACAGGGGCAATGCGCACTACGCTGTCGGCGGCTCCCACCCTTCCGGTGCCATCCTGAAGCCGGCGAACTCGAAGGCCGGCGCGACGGTGCAACTCACAAGCGACCAGCCGTCCGGCCCGTCGGCCAAGCTCCGCGCCGCCTGCCAGGCTCCGACCGGCACCACCGCCTGCGGCCGTTCGCCGCCCGCGATGTCCATCCCCAGCCGGCAGCGCTCGACCGCACTGCCCTCCTCGTAGACCGACAACTCCAGCGGCGCCCCACCGTGCCAGAGCCAGATCTCCACGGCATCAACGGTATGCCAATGCGAACGCTCACCCGCCCGCAACAGGAAATAGATCGCCGTCACCGCCCCGCGCCCGCCATCCGCCGGCGCCCGGTAGGTCTCGACGTAACAGCCGCCTTCCGGATGCGGCTGCAGCCCCAGCAGGTCGATCAGCCGCTCGGCGGTCATTGCGTGGCCGGTCATCGGACGCTCCGAGCAGCCATGCCCAGCCCCTCGCGCAGCTCCGGCATCAGCATCGCTCCCAGCATGGCGATCACCGGCAGCACCGCATAGTCGCCGCGGGCCGCCGCATCGATCAGGTCGCGGGTGCTGTGCAGTTCGATCCGCATGTCCTCGAGGTCGCCATGATCGGGTTCCGCCACCTTGCGGGCGCCCCTGGCGTGGAACATGTGGCAGGTGCTGCCCTTGGAATTCGCCCCGACCACGAAGCCGCCCAGCGCCGTCCAATCGTCGGCGGCATAGCCGGTCTCCTCCAGCAGCTCGCGCTTGGCGGCGGCCAGCGGGTCCTCGCCGGGGTCGATGGCGCCGGCCGGGAAGGTCAGGCTGACGCGCCGGGCCCCATGCTTGTAGGTGCGCAGCATCACGACCCGGCCGTCGTCGGTCTCGACATACATCAGCGCGAAGTCGGGCTGGTCCAGCTGATAGAAGTTCTCCACGGTCCGCCCGTCCGGCAGTTGCACCGTCTCTGCCCGCACCTTCAGGTAGGGGCTGGCGTCCAGCAGGTCGCGGCTGCCCAGCACTTCCCAGGGCTTCTGCTCATCGCTCATGCGGCGCTTCCATAGGGCGGCTGTGTGTAGCCGGCGGGGGAGAGGGTGAAGATCTCGCAGCCATCCTCGGTGATGCCGATCTGGTGCTCGAACTGCGCCGACAGTGAACGGTCGCGGGTGACCGTGGTCCAGCCGTCGGACAGGATCTTCACCTCGTGCCGGCCGGCGTTGATCATCGGCTCGACCGTGAAGACCATGCCGGGGCGCAGCTCCACACCGGTGCCGGGCTTGCCGAAATGGTCCACATGCGGCGCGTCGTGGAAGACCTGCCCGATGCCGTGCCCGCCGAAGTCGCGCACCACCGAACAGCGCGCCGCCTCCGCCATCGTCTGGATGGCATGGCCGATGTCGCCCAGATGGTTGCCGGGCTTGGCCTGGGCGATGCCGGCCATCATGCAGCGCCAGGTCAGGTCGACCAGCTTGCGCGCCTTCACGCCGATCTTCTCGCCGACGAAATACATGCGGCTGCTGTCGCCATACCAGCCGTCCAGGATCACGGTGACGTCGATGTTGACGATGTCGCCTTCGACCAGCTTCTTGTCGTCGCTGGGGATGCCGTGGTTGACGACATGGTTGGGCGAAATGCAGCTGCAGGCCGGATAGCCGTGATAGCCAAGGGTCGCCGGAATGCCGCCGCGGTCGCGCTGGAACTCCTCGATCAGCTTGTCGAGCCGGCCGGTGCTGACGCCCGGCGTCACGAAGGGCGTGATGTAATCCAGCGTCTCGGCGGCCAGACGTCCGGCCTTCCGCAGCGCCTCGAATCCTTCCGCGCCATGCAGGACGATTCGCTTGCCTTCCTTGTCCATCAGACCGTCATCCGTCACTTAAATCCTCTTTTCCTCTTCGAACCCCTTCTCCCGCTCCGGAAGATGGGTCCGCTCAAAAGCGCGCAACAAGCTATCACGCCGCCGGTCTGAAAAAAGCCCCTGCAATCCACCCCTGCAAGCATAGGATTCGGCGGATCGGCTTGCTATATGTGGCGGGCCTTATCCCCATCGGACTACCAGACCTTTGGCGAAGCCCACCACCCGATATGTCTGCCAGGCCTGCGGCGCCTCCTTCCCCAAATGGGCGGGCAAGTGCGACGCCTGCGGTGAATGGAACAGCCTCGTCGAAGAGGCCGCACCCGACAGCGCGCCCAAGGGGCTGGGGTCGGCCCGTGGCCGCCGCATCGACTTCGTCGGCCTGCATGGCTCCACCGAGGCGCCGCCGCGGCGCATGACCGGCATCGCCGAGTTCGACCGCGTGTGCGGCGGCGGGCTGGTTCCCGGCTCGGCCATCCTGATCGGCGGCGATCCCGGCATCGGCAAATCCACCCTTCTGCTCCAGGCGATGGCCCGGCTGTCGCAGGACCACCGCTGCGCCTATGTCTCGGGCGAGGAGGCGGTGGACCAAGTGCGGCTGCGCGCCCAGCGCCTGGGCTGCGCCTCGGCTCCGGTGGATCTGGCCTCGGCCACCAGCGTGCGCGACATCGTCGCTTCGCTGGACGACGCCAAGGGGCCGGAGGTGATCGTCATCGATTCGATCCAGACCATGTATATGGACAATCTGGACAGCGCCCCCGGCACCGTCGCCCAGGTCCGCGCCAGCGCGCAGGAGCTGATCCGCGTCGCCAAGCGGCGCGGCGTCGTCCTGCTGCTGGTCGGCCATGTGACCAAGGAAGGCATGATCGCCGGTCCCCGCGTGCTGGAGCACATGGTGGACACCGTCCTCTATTTCGAAGGCGAACGCGGTCACCAGTTCCGCATCCTGCGCGCGGTGAAGAACCGCTTCGGCCCGACCGACGAGATCGGCGTGTTCGAGATGGGCGACAGTGGCCTCGGCGAGGTCGCCAACCCGTCCGCCCTGTTCCTTGCCGAGCGGCGCGGCGATGTGTCGGGCGCCGCCGTCTTCGCCGGGATGGAGGGCACCCGCCCCGTCCTGGTCGAGGTGCAGGCGCTGGTCGCCCCATCGCCGCTCGGCACGCCACGCCGCGCGGTGGTCGGCTGGGACTCCGCCCGCCTCGCCATGGTGCTGGCGGTGCTGGAGGCGCGCTGCGGCGTGCAGATCGGCGCCAACGACGTCTACCTGAACGTGGCCGGCGGGTTGCGTATCACCGAACCGGCCGCTGACCTTGCGGTCGCCGCGGCACTCGTCTCTTCGCTGACCGGGGAGCCTGTTCCGGCCGACGCGGTGGTGTTCGGCGAGATCGGCCTGTCCGGCGAGGTCCGCGCCGTCGGCCAGAGCGACACGAGGTTGAAGGAGGCGGCGAAGCTCGGCTTCTCCTCCGCCATCTTCCCGGCGCGGCGGACCGGCAAGAAGGGCAGCCGCGGCGACAACGGCCTGAAGACGGTGGAACTCCAGCAACTCGGCGAGTTGATGCCGCTGTTCCAGTCCCAGGGCTCCGCCGGTCGGCCACCCTCCCGTCGGCAACACGACGACAACGACACGCGCCGCTGGCGCGATGACGAGTTCATCTGACGCCAACTCAACAATCGCCATTCCAATAATCGGCACAGGGCCATGGACAACCTTCCCGTCAATCCGGTGGACATCGTCGTCATCGCCGTCCTGCTTCTGGCGGCGCTGCTCGCCTTCAGCCGCGGCATGGTTGCCGAGGTGGTGTCGGTCGCCGCCTGGGCCGGCGCCGCGGTGATCACGCTCTACGCGCTGCCCCATGTCCTTCCCTATGCGCAGATCTACATCCGGTTCGAGATGCTGGCCTATGCCGCTTCCGCGGTCGGGGTGTTCATCATCGCGCTGATCGTGCTGTCGCTTCTGGGCCGCAGCCTGTCGCGCGGGGTGCAGGCCTCTGCCCTGTCGGCGCTGGACCGCACGCTGGGCTTCGCCTTCGGGCTGGTGAAGGGCGGGGTTCTGGTGTCCATCGCCTACCTGTTCTTCCTGTGGCTGGTGCCCAACCCGGCGGAACAGCCGGTCTGGCTGAAGGAGGCGAAGACCCGTCCCTTCCTGGCGATGGGGGCGGAGACGCTCTACGGCTTCGTGCCGGAAAATCTGCGCAGGGAAGGGCTGGGCCAGATGGACATGGCGCGCGACCGCGCCCGTCAGGCGATGGAGGCCAAGCAGGCGCTCGACCGCCTGTCGACGCCGGTGCCCAGCTCCGCGAAGACCGGGGGTGCGCAGGCACCAGATACCGGTTATAAGGAGCGCGATCGCGCCGAAGCAGACAGGCTGTTTCAGAACAACGCCCGCTGAGCTTGACCGCTCGGTTTCGGCGCTATCGACGTTTGTGGACCGTGATTCTATTCCGTTGCATGTGCTGACGCGCGCCGACGGCGCCTCTTGGACGAAGGACTTCTGGTGATGCTGACGACGCATCCGTTCGACGACGACAAGCTGCGCGAAGAGTGCGGCGTGTTCGGCATCTACGGCAACCCGCAGGCGGGCGCCATCACGGCGCTGGGCCTGCACGCCCTGCAGCACCGCGGGCAGGAGGCGGCGGGTATCGTCAGCTTCGACGGCGGCCGTTTCCACCTCCAGCACACGCTGGGACTGGTCGGCGACCATTTCAGCTCCGAAGCGATCATCGCCAAGCTGAAGGGCGCCAGCGCCATCGGCCATGTGCGCTATGCCACCACCGGCGACACCTCGATCCGCAACGTCCAGCCGCTCTATGCCGATTTCGAGTTCGGCGGCTTCGCGCTGGCCCACAACGGCAACCTGACCAACGCGCAGACCCTGCGCCGCCAGCTGGTCCGCCGCGGCTGCCTGTTCCAGTCCTCCACCGACACCGAGGTGATCGTCCACCTGATGGCGACCGCCCGCGGCGGTTCGCCGGTGGATCGCCTGATCGAGGCGGTCCGGCAGGTCGAGGGCGCCTTCTCCCTGGTGGCGCTGACCTCCAAGGAAGTGATCGGCGTGCGTGACGCGCTCGGCGTCCGTCCGCTGGTGCTGGGCAAGCTGGGCGACACCTATATCCTGGCGAGCGAGACCTGCGCCTTCGACATCGTCGGCGCCGATTATGTCCGCGACGTCGAGCCGGGCGAGATGATCGTCATCGACGGTGACGGCATGCACAGCCTGCGCCCGTTCCAGCCGCAGCAGCGCCGCCTGTGCATCTTCGAATACATCTATTTCGCCCGTCCCGACAGCGTGATGGAGGGCACCTCCGTCTACGAGGCGCGCCAGCGCATCGGCCGTGAACTGGCCCGCGAGGCCGGCGTCCCCGCCGACGTGATCGTGCCGGTTCCCGACAGCGGCGTGCCCGCGGCGTTGGGCTATGCCCAGGAAGCCGGCGTTCCCTTCGACCTCGGCATCATCCGCAACCATTATGTCGGCCGCACCTTCATCGAGCCGACCGACCAGATCCGCCATCTCGGCGTGAAGTTGAAGCACAACGCCAACCGCGCGATGATCGAGGGCAAGCGCGTCGTGCTGGTCGACGACAGCATCGTCCGCGGAACCACGTCGAAGAAGATCGTCGAGATGGTGCGCGCCGCCGGGGCCAAGGAGGTGCATATGCGCATCTCCAGCCCGCCGACCTCGCACCCCTGCTTCTACGGCATCGACACGCCGGAGCAGGGCAAGCTGCTGGCCCACCGCATGACGGTGGAGCAGATGCGAGACTTCATCCAGGCCGACAGCCTTGCCTTCATCTCGCTCGACGGCCTCTATCGGGCGATGGGCGAGGAGAAGCGCGATCCGGCCAACCTCGGCTATTGCGATGCCTGCTTTACCGGCGATTACCCGATCCCGCTGACCGACGCGCTGGAAAGTCCATCGGCAGAGGCGAACGTCCCGGTCCGCGCCTGACCTGAAAAAAACCCTCTCCCATCGCGGGAGAGGGTTTTTCATATGTGAACGAACAATAATTCCAGGAAACGAGTCGTCCCCATGTCCCGTCTCTCCGGCCGCATCGCCCTCGTCACCGGTGCCTCGCGCGGCATCGGCGCCGCCGTCGCCAAGCGCTTTGCCGCCGAAGGCGCCCATCTGGTCCTGGTCGCCCGCACCGTCGGCGGGCTGGAGGAGACCGACGATGCCATCCAGAAGATCTCCGGCCAGTCGGCGACCCTGGTGCCGATGGATCTGCGCGACTACGACAAGATCGATCAACTCGGCCATGCGCTTTATGAGCGCTTCGGCAAGCTGGACGTGGTCGTCGGCAATGCCGGCGCGCTGGAGGCGCTCGGCCCGGTCGCACAGTATGATCCCAAGCTGTGGTCGCGGGTGATGGACCTGAACGTGACGGCGAACTATCGTCTGATCCGTTCGATGGATCCGCTCCTGCGCGCGTCGGGCACCGGTCGCGCCATCTTCGTCACCTCGGCCGCCGCAAAGGCTCCGCAGCATTACTGGATGCCCTACGGCGCCAGCAAGGCGGCGCTGGAAATGATCGTGAAGACCTATGCGATGGAGGTCGCCGGATCCAGCGTGCGCGTCAACCTGATCGATCCGGGCGTGGTCGCGACCAAGCTGCGCACCCAGGCTTTCCCTGGCGAGGATCCGAAGAAGATCACCCAGCCGGATCAGGTGACCGAGCGATTCGTGGAACTGGCCGAGGCCGGCTGCACGAAGCACGGCGAACTGGTTCTGGCGCAGTAATCATACCCGATCCTTCCCCGCGGCCGGCAGACGCCGGGCGGGGAAGGGGAGGGCTTCCGACCTTCCCCGTCTACAGGGTGAAGATCGCCAGCAGAACCAGCACCGCGATGACGCCGGCGATGCTGTACTTCATGAATTTGGTGAAGGCGATCCAGGTCGCCTGATGGGTACGTACGGTCTCTTCACTGACCGGGTTGGGACTCACGGCCGCCATATCGATCAACCCTCCAACTGTTTCTTTTGTCCGCAATTCTGACGCAGACGTACGGAAACGCAACAGATTCCGAGCGGAACCGTCAACCATGCCGGAAGGATAGGGGCCGGAAGGGAGAACCCGCCTAAAGGGGCGGGTTGAGAACGGTCGCCAGTTCAGGCACCGGGCCGTCGATCCGTACCAGATCGCCGTCGACGCGGGCGCGCCCCTCCGCGATCAGGCGGACGGCATGGGGATAGAGCTTGTGCTCCGCCTCCAGCACGCGGTCGGCCAGACGGTGCGCGTCGTCGCCGGGCAGGACCGGAACCGCGGCCTGGGCGATGATCGGACCATCGTCCATCGCCGGACGGACATGATGGACGGTGCAGCCATGGAAACGGACGCCGGTGGCCAGCGCCCGCTCATGGGTGTCCAGGCCCTTGAAGGAGGGCAGCAGGGACGGGTGGATGTTGATGAGCGCGTCCTGCCAGCGCCCGACGAACCAGGGCGACAGCAGGCGCATGAAGCCGGCGAGGCAGACCAACTCGACGCCGGCCTCCCGCAGCCGGACGTCCATGGCCGCCTCAAAGGCGGGCTTGTCGCCGGGATAGTCGCGGTGGCTGACCACCGCGGTGGCGATCCCGGCTGTGGAGGCGCGCTCAAGGCCAAAGGCGTCGGCCTTGTTGGACAGCACCAGCGCGATCTCGGCCGGGAAATCCGGCGCGGCGCAGGCGTCGATCAACGCCTGGAGATTGCTGCCGCGCCCCGATATCAGGACGCCGATCTTCAACTTGCTCATCGAACTATCCTTGAGGCGTCCCTTACGCGGTCCAGGCCGCGTCCATGCCATTGACGGTCACGCGGGCGTCGCCGTCCTTCAGGGCGGTGACGGTGCCGACGGTGTAGACCGTCTCGCCGCACTCGCGCAGGATGCCGATGGCCTCGTCCGCCTTGTCGGCCGGAACCACGACGACCATGCCGAGGCCGACGTTGAAGGTGCGCGCCATCTCGTAGGAAGCGATGCCGCCGGTCTTCATCAGCCAGGAGAAGACGGGGGGCAGCGCCCAGGTCGAGGCGTCGAGCACCACGCCCAGCCCGTCGGGCAGGACACGCGGAATGTTCTCGATCAGGCCGCCGCCGGTGATGTGGGCCATGGCACGGACCGTGCCGGCGCGCACCGCCTTCAGCGTGCTCTTCACATAGATGCGGGTCGGCGTCAGCAGGGCCTCGCCCAGCGTCTTCGACTCGTCCCACGGGCAGGCGGCGTCATAGCCGAGCCCCGACTTCTCCACCAGCTTGCGCACCAGCGAATAGCCGTTGGAATGCACGCCGGTGGACGCAAGGCCGAGGACCACGTCACCCGCCTGGACGGCGGAACCGGTCAGGGCATGCTGGCGTTCCACAGCACCGACGGAGAATCCTGCGAGGTCGTAATCGCCTTCGGAATACATGCCCGGCATCTCGGCGGTCTCGCCGCCGACCAGCGCGCAGCCGGCCTGACGGCAGCCTTCGGCGATGCCGGCGACGATGTCGCGGCCGGCGGCCACGTCGAGCTTGCCGGTGGCATAGTAATCCAGGAACAGCAGCGGCTCGGCGCCCTGGACCACCAGATCGTTGACGCACATGGCGACGAGGTCGATACCGACGGTGTCGTGACGGTTGGCGAGAATCGCCACCTTCAGCTTGGTGCCGACGCCGTCGGTCGTCGCGACCAGGAGCGGATCCTGGTAGCCGGCGGCGCGCAGGTCGAACAGGGCGCCGAAGCCGCCCAGGCCCGCGTCGGAGCCGGAACGCGCCGTGGAGCGGGCAAGGGGCTTGATCGCTTCGACAAGCGCGTTGCCCGCATCGATGTCCACACCGGCCTGCTTGTAGGCGTCGGACATGTTATAGGACTGGGTGCTGATGGTATCCTCGCTTGGGCTGAGCTATATACCGGGCCTTGGGCTCGGGCCGAACATACTCGAATCGGAAGGCTTTGCAATGCTCCACCGCCGCCGCGCGCCGCTCCTCGCCGGTCTTGCTGCCATGTCCACCGCTCTGGTCCTGACCATGACCGGGCCGTCGGGCGCGCAGACCGGCTCCCCGCCGCCGGCCGCCGCCAATGCTGCCGCCCCTGCCGCCGCCAATGCTGCCATGCCGTCCGCCTCCGACCCCTTCGCGGTCTCCGGCGTCCGGGTCGACATCAACGGCAGCAACCCGACCACGGTCCGCGATCAGGCGATCCGCGAGGCGCAGGCCAAGGCCTGGGCGGAGCTCTACCGCCGCCTCGTCCCCGGCGGCACCCCGCCGCGCCTGTCGGACAATGAGATCGCCAAGCTGGTCCAGGGCTTCGAGATCGACGATGAAAAGGTGTCGGCCAGCCGCTATGTCGGCGCCATCACCGTGCGGTTCCGTCCCAATGCGGTGCGCGACGCGCTCGGCCAGAGCGGCGGCGCCACCCAGTATGTCGAGCCGCCGGCGCGCCCCTTCGTCGTCCTGCCGGTGACCCAGAGCGAAGGGCGCATCATCCTGTGGCAGGACCGCACCCCCTGGCGCGCGGCATGGGAAGCACGGCAGCCCGCCGCGTCCCTGGTTCCGCTGGTGCTGCCGGATGGTGAACTGTCCGACGCCCAGGCGATCAGCGGCGAGGATGCGGTCGCCGGCAATGCCGAGGCGCTGGGCCGCATCGCCCAGGCCTACAAGGCCGGCGGGGTCGTGGTCGCCCGCACCGATCTGCCGGCCAACGGCCCGGATCCGGCACGCGGCATGACGGTGGATGTCACCCGCTACGGGCTGGACGGCACACGCGACAATCAGGTCGTGCAGGTGAAGGGCGGCAGCAGCGCCGACGACGTGCTGACCCGCGCGGTCGCGGCGGTCGGCAGCCAGCTGGACGAGTCCTGGCGGCGCGAGCACACCACCGCGACCGGTCCGGAGCAGAACACCCTGGTCCGCATTCCGTTGTCGGCGGTGAACGACTGGGTAGAGACGCGCAAGCGGCTTTCCTCCGTCAATGCGGTGACCCGGACCAACCTCATCTCCATCAGCCGCAGTGAGGCGCTGATCACCCTGACCCATCGCGGCGATCCCGAGCAGCTGGCCCAGGCGCTTGCCCGCCAGGATCTGGGCCTTGCGCGCACGGCCGCGGCGGCGCCTGCCGGTTTTCCGGCCGCCAATCCCGGCGCGCCGCTGCCGGTTCCCGCCGCCGACTGGCAGCTGACGCTGCTGCCGCGCGGGTCGGGTGCCGCATCGGCCGGCGCCGTTCCGTCCTCCGCTTCGCCGGTTGCTTCCCCGATCTCGGCCTCTCCGACCTCGCTGGCGCCGTCGGCGCCGCTCGACGCCGGCGCGCCAGTCGGCACGCTGGGCGCGCCACCGCGCAATCTGGGAACGCTGCCGGCCAAGAGCCTGCCGTGAGCGTTCCGAACATCATCACCTTTCTGCGCATCCTGGCGGTACCGGCCGCGATGTACATGATCCTGACCGGCAGGATGGAGTGGGCCTTTGCCCTCTTCGTCGCCGCCGGCCTGTCCGATGCGCTGGACGGCGCCATCGCCCGCATGTTCCGGGCGCGCACGGTGCTGGGCGGCTATCTCGATCCGCTGGCCGACAAGGCGCTGATCGTCGGCGTGTACGTCGCGCTGGCCTGGGTCGGTGCGATCCCGTTGTGGCTGGCGATGATGGTGATCTTCCGCGACATCATGATCATCGGCGGCGTCATCCTGCTGTTCACGCTGAAGGAGACGCTGGCGATGCAACCGCTCTACATCAGCAAGGTGAACACGGTCGTCCAGATCGCGCTTGCTGCCGCGGTGCTGGCGCCGCCGGCATTGGGCCTGCCGGAGATTCATCTGTACGGGTGGGAAGTGGTCGATGTGCTGGTGTACGCCTGTACGGTGACCACCGTGCTGTCCGGCCTGCTGTACGCGCGGCGCGGCGCCCTGCTGTTCAACCGGCTCGGCGGTGTTCCATGACCGCGGCCAAGCAGCTCCGCTTCTGGCTGATCGGGCTAGGGCTGTTTGTCCTTGCCCTGTGGTTGCTGGCCGGCATGCTCCTGCCCTTCGTGGTCGGGCTGGCCATCGCCTATTTGCTCGACCCGCTGGTCGACCGGCTGGAGGCGGCGCGGCTGCCGCGCTGGCTCGGTACCACGTTGGTGTTGCTGGGATTCCTGCTGGTCCTGGTGCTGATGTCGCTGCTTCTCGTGCCGTTGGTGCAGGGGCAGATCTCTCATCTGCTGGAGGTGCTGCCGACCTACGCCACCCTGGTGAAGGAGCGGCTGATCCCGGCGCTCGACCGCTTCATCCACCGGCTTCCGGCCGACGATGTGGAGCGGCTGCGCGCCGCCGCCGGCAATTACGCAGGCGAGGTGGCGGGGATGGTGGGACGCATCGTCTCACACATCCTGTCGGGCGGGCTGGCGGTGTTCGACATCGTCACCCTGATGTTCATCACCCCCATCGTCGCCTTCTATCTGATGCGCGACTGGGACGTGATGGTGGGGAAGGTCGATTCGTGGCTGCCGCGCCAGCATGCCGAGACCGTGCGCGAGCAGGCGCGCGAGGTGAACATGACCCTGTCCGGCTTCGTGCGCGGGCAGGCGATGGTCTGCCTCGTGCTGGGCGTCTTCTATGCGCTGGCGCTGTCGGCGGCCGGGCTGGATTTCGGGCTGGTGATCGGCCTGATGGCCGGGATTCTGTCCTTCATTCCCTATGTCGGCAGCCTGTTCGGCTTCGTCGCCAGCACCGGGCTCGCCCTGCTGCAGTTCGACGAGCTCTGGCGGGTCGCCGTCGTGGTCGGCATCTTCCTGTTCGGGCAGGCGGTGGAGGGCAATGTCCTGACGCCGAAGCTGGTCGGCGACAAGGTTGGGCTGCATGCGGTCTGGGTGATGTTCGCCCTGCTGGCCGGCGGCAGCCTGTTCGGATTCGTCGGCGTTCTGCTGGCGGTTCCGGTGGCTGCGGTGATCGGCGTGTTGACCCGCTTCGCATTGCGACAGTATCTCTCAAGCCCGTACTACCGCGGCACCGACGCGGAACGCTGATGGGTGTGTCCGCATGAGCTTGCCGGCGCAGATACCGCTCGACCTCGGGCACCGGACGGCGATGGGCTGCGAGGACTTCCTCGTGGCGTCCAGCAATGCCGACGCGGTGGCGTGGCTCGACCGCTGGCCGTCCTGGCCGGCTCCGGCGCTGACCCTGTTCGGACCGGCCGGCTGCGGCAAGACCCATCTGTCCCAGGTCTGGCGCGCCCGCAGCCATGCCGTCATCACAAGGGGCGAGTTGCTCGACTCGGGCGTGGTGCCGGCGCTGCTGGAGCCCGCCAATGCGGTGGTGGTCGAGGATGCCGACGCGGTGTCCGGCAGGCCGGAGCGGGAAGAGGCGCTGTTCCACCTCTACAATCTTGCCCGCGAGCAGCATGGCCATCTGCTTTTGCTGTCGCGCAAGGCGCCGTCGCGCTGGCGCACGCGGCTGGCCGACCTGCGGTCCCGCATCAAGGGGGCGCCGGCGGTCGAGGTTCGTCCGCCCGACGACGCGCTGCTTGCCGCCGTGCTGGTGAAGCTGTTCGCCGACCGGCAATTGCGACCGGGGCTGGAGGTCATCACCTATCTGCTGGCACGGATGGAGCGGTCGCTCGACTTCGCCCGCCGGCTGGTGGCGGCACTGGACCACGCCTCGCTCGCCGCCCATCGCGGGGTGACCGTGCCACTGGCGCGCGAGGTCCTTTCGGAACTGCAACGGACGGAACCGCAACGATCCGGTTCCAAAACGACCCGCTGAGAACATAAGGAAGGGACGAGCATGGATCTGGGTATCGCCGGCCGCCGCGCCATCGTCTGCGCCGCCAGCAAGGGGCTGGGCCGTGCCTGCGCCTTCGCGCTGGCCCGCGAGGGCGTGCATGTCACCCTGACCGCCCGCAGCGCCGATGCGCTGGAGGCCACGGCGGAGGAAATCCGCAAGGCGACCGGCGTCACCGTGACGACCGCCCCCGGCGACATCACGACGGAAGAGGGACGGGCCGCGGCACTCGCCGCCTGTCCGGAGCCGGACATCCTGGTCAACAATGCCGGCGGGCCGCCGCCCGGCGATTTCCACGACTGGGACCGCGAGGACTGGATCCGCGCGCTGGACGCCAACATGCTGGCGCCGATCTTCCTGATCAAGGCGACGGTGGACGGGATGATCGCCCGCCGCTTCGGGCGGATCGTCAACATCACCTCGGCCGCGGTGCGGGCACCGATTCCGATCCTCGGTTTGTCGAACGGTGCGCGCAGCGGGCTGACCGGATTCGTCGCCGGCCTGTCGCGCCAGACGGTGAAGCACAACGTCACCATCAACAACCTGCTGCCCGGCCCGTTCGAGACCGACCGCCTGCGCAAGACCATGGAGGGCGGAGCCAAGGCCGCCGGCCGCAGCATCGACGAAGAGATGGACCTCCGCCGCAAGGGAAACCCCGCCGGGCGATTCGGGGATCCGGAGGAGTTCGGGGCAGCCTGTGCCTTCCTCTGCGCGGCGAGTTCCGGTTTCATGACCGGCCAGAACATCCTTTTGGACGGCGGAGCCTATCCGGGCACCATGTAAAGGGGCGGTCGAGGGACGGGAAAGCCCCCGCGTCTCAAGTTTGTCCCTCCAATTCGCATCAAAATCCGCCCATCGTCACAGGCCATTAAGAAACGACCGCGGGAAGGGGGCTTCGGCACCGCTTCCCCGGTCCGCCGGTTCGCAAGCGCGGCGGTGCCGCAGAGACCGGACAACGGCTGAAAAGCCACTGGCACAGGAACGATGAGCATGCAGCAGAGCGTGGCGGTCCCCGCGGTCTACACCGACCTTGGCCGCGTCATGGAAAGCATCACCCGCCGCTTCCTCGACGTGCTTCGGATGGAGCTGGCCCGGATCGGCGTGACCGACCTCAGCCCGACGCAGGCCCTGATGCTGCTGCACATCGGCACCGAGGAACTGTCGGTCCGCGATCTGCTGGAGCGCGGCTATTACCTGGGCTCCAACGCCTCCTACAATCTGAAGCATCTGGTGGAAGCCGGCTATGTCGACCGCAGCCCGTCACTGCGCGACCGGCGGGCCGCGCGGCTCAAGCTGTCGGAACAGGGGCTGGCCACCTGCGAGGCGCTGAAGAAGCTGGAAGCGGCGCGGGCCGACAGCCTGCTGCGCAGCGACAGCGACGGCGCCGATTTCGAGACCACCTACCGCACGCTGCGGCGGCTGGAGCGCGCCTGGACCGACCTGATCCGCTACGACGACGCCGATCCGGCCTGAATTCCGGCTGGAAATTTTCGAGCGTCCGACACGTAATCTTATACTCACCTACCTGTTCGATCTGTGTCCGGAAGGGAACAATCGGGCTCATAACGGGAACATAGGCAGAACTATGCGGTTGCCGTTCGGCGTCCGTTCTGGTAGCCATACTGGAACAAGACGCGAACAATGGAGGTTGGCATGTCGGTTCTGGCTTTCCTGCGTGAATGCATGACCCTCGCCCTGTTCCTCGCCGTGCTCTATGGCTGGGCAACGGTCGGGCCGATTCTGATCGGCTGAGCGGGCCTATGGCGTCGGGGCGGCAGCCCCGTCGGAAGAGGTCCCCGAACGAGGGATGCCGCGTCGGTATTATATCCGAAATCCCAGCCCACCCCGGCCGGCACAGCGCTTACATCGTGAACACGCGGAACCGTTCCTGGCCCGACAGAGAAGCCGAAAGGGGAACGGCTCCGCGAACGCCGACAACGCGTGGGGATTGGGACGGATGCGGAATTTCTTTCGGAAGCGTCGCTCGGCCGCTGTGGCGGACGAACGGATGCCGGCGGCTGGCGGTGCGGGTCTCGGCGGTAGCGGACTTGGTGGCGGCCCGGCCGGCAGCGGCCTTGCTGGAAACGGTCCCTCCGGCAGTGGAATGGGCATGACCGGACCGGGAATGTCTGGGCCGGGGATCTCAGGCCCTGGGCCTGCCGCCGCCAACTTCCCCAATACACCCGGATTCTCCCGGCCCGGCGGGACGCTCCTGCGTCCGGTCGACGGGGGGCATGGCGGAGGACTGGGACGCGGCGGGTTCGAGGCGATGCGCGGTCCCGCAGCACCGCGTCAGCCCGACATCATCGACAACGACGCCACCGGCGACCGCCGCGGCCACATGTTCCCGCAGCCCGGCGGGCGCGACGCAGAAAGCGAGCACGACCTGCCGCGCTTCACCATGTCGGTCAACGGCGGCTATCGCGGCGGCATGGGCGCCAACGCGCCCGCCATGCTGAAGGGCCTGACGCCGGAGCTGAACGGCCTGCTGCGCGAAGCCTTCACCCCGACCCGGCCGAAGCAGCAGTTGAACGGGCTGTTCATCGGCCGCAACGACACGCTCCGCCGCATCATCTCGGCAATCGAGGAGGAGAGGGCGCATGTCATCCTGTATGGCGACCGCGGCCGCGGCAAGACCTCCGTCGCCAATGCGATCGAGAAGATCGCCGGGCAGGCCGGCTATCTGTCGTTGAAGCTGACCTGCAGCGGCGAACTGAGCTTCGAGGACATCTTCAGGCACTTCCTGAAGAAGATTCCTTCCACCTATTACCGCTCCGCGCTCGACAACCCGTTCGCGGCCCGTCGCAACTTCGCCAGCCTGAACGAGCTGCTGCCGGACGGCACCTTCAGCGTCACCGAACTGAACGAGGTGCTGGCTGGCATCCACGCCACCCATGTGTTGCTGATCCTGGACGAGTACGACCGCGTCCTGGACGAGGATTTCCGCAACAAGCTGGCGGAGCTGTTCAAGAACCTGACCGACAGCTCGATCCCCGTCACCCTGCTGGTGGTCGGCGTCGCCGAGAATCTGGACCAGTTGCTGGGCAAGCATCCGTCGATCCAGCGGTCGCTGGTGCCGGTGCATCTGCCGCTGATGACCGATCAGGAGATCGGCCGGCTGATCCAGGCCGGTGCCCAGAATGCCGGGATCGAGTTCGCGCCCGACGTGGTGCGGCGGATCGCCGAGTTCGTGCGCGGGCTGCCTTACTACGCCCAGCTTCTCGGCCTGCATGCGGCGCGCAGCGCCGTCAGCCGCGGCAGCAAGCTGGTGGAGCGGCCGGATCTGGCCTATGCCGTCGCCCGCTGCCTGCAGGAGGCCGAGCGCGGCATCGTCGAGAGCTATGCCCGCGCGCTGGCCGCCGACCGCCGTGCGGAGCTGGAGGACGCGCTGCTGGCCGCCGCCCTGTGCCCGGCGGATGCCTATGGCGTGTTCGACCCCGACGATCTGGCGGGCGAAAGCGGCGAGTTGCCGAGTGCCGCGACGCTGGACCTGCTGAAACGCCTGACCCGCGAGGACCATGGCGGCGTCCTGGCCCCGATGGTGGAGCCGGGCCTGGAACGGTACCGCTTCCGCAATCAGATGATGCGTCAGTACGTCCTGATGCGTCAGGCGAGCGAGCGCGGCCAGATCTGATCCATCCCCGATCAGGCCGTCCTTCGGCCCTTCCCCGGCAACGGGGGAGGGCCACTCTTTTTCAGGGGAGCCGCGTTACAGATAGGCGGCGCGGCGTCTGCCGGTGGCCTTCTGCCACGACCATTCGACGACCGCGCTCATCAGCCGCTCCAGCCCCGGCTTCACCTCGGCCGCCAGATCGGGGCGGAACCGGTAGGGAGCATCCTCGTCCATATAGGTGGACTGGGTCAGCTCCAGCTGGATGGCGTGGATGTTCTCGTCCGGCTTGCCGTAGCTGCGGATGATGTAGCCGCCGCGCATGCGGCCGTTCAATGCGGCAGAGTAACGTTCCGATGCCGAAAGGACATTCATCAGACGGGCGACCAGCGGCTGTGCGGCGCTGCTGCCGTCGCCGGTCCCCAGGTTGAAGTCGGGCAGGGTGCCGTCGAAGAAGCGCGGAACCCGGCTGCGCACGGAATGGGCGTCGAACAGCACCGCGACCCCGAAGCGGTCGCGCAGGGCGCGCAGCTCGCTGTGCAGCTGGTCGTGATAGGGGCGCCAGTAGGCGCCGACCCGCCGTTCGATCTCCGTCCGGTCGGGCTCGTGGCCGGGGCGATAGATCGGCGCACGGTCGAAGCTGGTCAGCGGGCAGAGTTCCGTCGGATCGAGGCCGGGCTGGGCGACGAGACCGTTGGGATCGCGGTTCAGGTCCACCACGTAGCGCGAACAGAGCGCTGTCAGGAAACCGATTCCGAGCGCAGGGGCGAAATGATACAACCGGTCAAGGTGCCGGTCGACATCGGGCTGCGCCAGCCCGTGTTCCGTCATCGTCGCGGCGATGTCCGGTGGAATCAGGGTCCCGACATGCGGAATGCTGAGCAGGACCGGCGTTTCGCCTGGCTGGAAGCGGAAGGTTTCCATGGCTCGTCTCGTTACGGGAACGGCTGGCTCAGGGCTGTGTGCAGTGCGGCAGCGACAGCCGGTGGACTATGGGGCGCGTTGCCGTATTCCGTCAAACACATTGCGTTTTATTGAAACCTGCGGTGACGGCGCACAAGGTGACCCTGTCCTTCCGAACCGCATTCCCTACCAACGCGCACCGAATTGGCCGTTGACCGGACGCTCGACTTGCCGGACACTCCCGCGAAATCGGCGACCGCCCGGCAGAAGGCGGCGCCCAGCACCGGATCGAGCTGTCCCCCGGCGACCGGACCGAAGACTTCCAAAACACACGGCGCCCCGATTTCGCAGCCCCGGTGACGAAGCAACGCAGCAGGGGAGAAGCGACCATGAACACCGCCACCCGTCTTGGCGCGGCCATGCCCGGCCGGCGCCAGATCTTGTTGCCGCTCGCGCTGGCACCCGTCGCCGGCTGGGCGGTATGGGCCGCCGGCACAGCCGATGCGCCCAGCCACCCCGCCGGACCCTTCCACCTGCCGCTGGACGAGACCACGGCGCTGTGGCGCGACCTCGGCGCGGTCCGGCTGGGGGGCCTTGCCGGCGATCCGCAGTTTCCGGTCAAGGTCTCCGCCCTGGACGGCCGTACCGTCACCGTCCGCGGCTTCATGGTTCCGCTGACCGGCGGCACCGCCCACAACCGCTTCATCCTGTCCGCCAATCCGATGGGCTGCCCCGCCTGCGAAAGCCCCGGACCGGCCGGCATGATGCATGTCCACTCCTCCATCGCCTTACCCTCCACCAGGGAACCGGTGACGCTGACCGGCACCCTGCGCCTGCGTCCGCAGGAAGGGCTCTTCTACCGGTTGGATCGCGCCGAACAGCGCTGGGCCTGACCCGCAAGGCCGCTACGCCGCCGGTGCGGCGGTGACGGCGGCGACCGGGCTTCCCCTGGCTTCGGCGGCGGCCATGGCGGCGGCACTGCTGCTGTATGGCGGCGTCAGCGTTCCGGCGCCGCCGTCCCTGCGCTGGGGCGAGGCCGCCATCGGCCTGCTGATCCTGCTGTCCATCGGCTGGAGACGGCCCCTGATGGTGGCGACCGGCCATGCCCTGCGCGACTCGGGCGATGCGGCCTGGATGCCCGTTGCGGTCGCCGCGCTGGGCTGGCTGCTGTGGGTGCCGCTGCTGCGTGGGGCGTCGCTGGGCTGGGAGGCGGCGGACATCCTGCGCGACGTGGTGCCGCTGTTCTATCTGTTCCTGCCCGTGCTGCTGGTTCCCGCGTTGCGGCGCGCCGGCGCCTGGGCTGTGCGCCTTCTGGCCGGCGGGCTGGCGCTTGCCGGGCTGCTGCTGGCCTTGCGCTGGTGGAAGCAGGCGGATTGGGGGTTCGGTGCCGTCGGCACGCGGGCGATGGCGGATGGGGGTTCCTATCTGCTGAATGCCCCATCGGTGCTGTTCGCCGCGGTGGCGTTGCCGGCGCTGGCGCTTTCGCTGGCGGCGGCCGGGGGATCGTTCAGGCGCTGGATCCCGGCACTCGCCTGCGCCGCCGGGGGAGCGCTCTGCCTCGGCGCCCTGGCGGGGGCCGTCCACCGCACCGCCCTGGGGCTGGCGGCGCTGTCGCTGGCGATGGTCGCCCTGTGGTGGGTGCGGCGGCGCCCCTGGCTGGCGGTGCCGCTGCTGCTGGCGGCCGGCTTCGTCGTCCTGCCCGCCGGGGATGCGCTGGTCGGGGCCTGGCAACAGGTGGCGGAGAAGACCCGGCTGACCGGGGCCAACACGCGCTGGGAGGAAGCGGCGGCGGTGATCGACCATGCCGTCTCGTCGCCCTGGGCCCTGCTGTTCGGCGATGGGTGGGGAGCGCGGATCGCGAATCCGGCCGTCGGTGGATGGCGGGTCAGCTACACCCACACGCTGGTCAGCTACAGCCTGTTGAAGACCGGGCTTCTGGGCATGCTGGCGCTTGCAGCCTATCTGTGCGCCCTGGTCCGTCCCTGGCGCCGCCTGCTGGCCGAGGATCCGCCGCTGGCCATGGCGGTGGTGCCGCCACTGCTCATGGCGCTCTGCCTCCATACCAGTTTCAAGTATCTCGACACCGGCGTCATCCTGTCGCTGATGCTTTTGGCGTCCGAACTCAGGAAAGGGTTGTCCGAGCCATAGAGCGCAAGCATACTTTCGCGTGCAATTCAGGCTTTGGTGCGCTGTGACGCTCGGCAGACCTTCCATCCTGTTCGTCAATCGGGTGTTCCCGCCGGACCGCGGGGCGACCGGGCGTTGCCTTCACGATCTGGCGACCCGTATGGCGGCTGCGGGCTGGCGGGTCACGGTGGTCGCGGATGGCGCGGAGTCGCGCGTCGATTCGCCGGCGGGCATCGCGCTCCATCGGACCGGCGGCAATGTGCCGGAAGGGGAGCGGCCGGACGCCCGCGCGTATCTCGACTCGCTGTGCCGACTGACCGGCCTCGCCCTGCGCCTGCCGCGCCACGACGTGGTGGTGACGATGACCGACCCGCCGATGCTGGCGCTTGCCGGGCCGATGTTGGCTGCACGCCACGGCGCGGCATCGCTGCACTGGTGCCAGGATCTCTATCCGGATCTGCTGCCGGTGCTGGGGGTGCGCATGCCGTCGATTCTCCGCCGGCTCGCCGGGCGGGGCATAGCCCGGGCATTGCGCCGTCACGACGGTGTGATCGCAATCGGACGCTGCATGCGCGACCGGATCGCGGCCATGGGCGTGAAGGGGGAGCGGCTGTGCCTTCTGCCCAACTGGCCCGATCCCGTCATCCGCCCTCTGCCAAAGCCGGGGAACGGATTCCGCAACTTGCCGGGGGGCTTGGAAGGTGAAAGCCGCTTTCTGGTCGCCTATTCCGGCACGCTCGGCCTCGCCCACCCGATGGACGGCGTGGTGGAGGCGGCGGCACGGCTGCAGGACAGCGACCCGACCATCCTGTTCCTGCTGATCGGGGAGGGGCGGGGATTCGCCGCGGTGGAGGGGGAGGCGCGTCGCCGTGGCCTGCGCAACCTGCGGCGCATACCCTGGCAGCCGGCCGACCGGCTGGCGGAGAGCCTGTCGACCGCCGACCTGCATCTCGTGACGATGCACCCGGCGGCGGAAGGGATGCTGGTGCCGAGCAAGCTGGTCGGCGTCCAGGCGGTGGGGCGCCCCTGCCTGTTCCTGGGGCCACGGGGGAGCGAAGCCGCCGCGCGGGTCGGCGGCTGCGGACTCGTCATCGATCCGTTCGACGGTGCTGCCATCGCCGATGCGGTCCGCTCCTATGCCGCCGATCCGCTGCGTTGCGCGGCAGAGGGCGCGCACGCCGCCCGCCAATCCGCCGCCTGGACGGCCGACGGCGCGGCAACCGCCTTCGCCGCTATCGCCGAACGCCTGCTGCCGGCGCGGCGGATCACCCCGCCGATGATCGCAAGGCCACTGCACAATGCCTGACGGCGCGCTGACTCACCCCGACGCCATGACGCTGCGGCTCCCCATGACGGATGGGGGGGGCGATCTCCGCCGCCTTGTGCGCATCCTGCGGCAGGGCTGGCGCTGGCTTCTGGCCGGTGGGTTCGGCGGCATCGCGCTTGCGGTCTGCGCGCTGTGGCTGGTTACGCCGGCCTATACGGCGGCGATGGTGATCGGCCCGACCGCACGGGTCGGGTCCGCCGCCATGGGTGCGCGCGTGCCGACGCTGAGCGGACGCGACTCCGCCGCGATGGCCGAGCCGGGTGCCGGCGACGAATCGCTGTCCGACTTCGCCCGCTATCTGGAACTGTTCGGTTCCGGCCCGGTGGCGGAACAGCTGGCGCGCGATCCCAGGCCGCTGCAGGCCCTGTTCCCGGACCGCTGGGACGCGGAGACGCAACGCTGGCGCCCTCCCCTGGGAGTGATTCCGGCGGTGAAGCGCACGCTGCTGGCGCTGGTCGGCCGGCAGGATTGGGTGGAACCGGACGGGGAGCGGGTGGCACGCGCCCTGCGCGACCGGCTGGTGATCGACATGCTGCGCTCGGGACCGATGCGGCGGATCACCCTGCGCCATTCCGACCGTGCCACGGCGCTCGACCTGCTGGGCCGCGTCGCCGCCGCCACCGACGCCCATTTGCGGGCGGAGGCGGCACGGCGCAGCGCCGCCCAGATCGCCCACATCAAGGACCGGCTGGGTGCCGTCACCGTGGCCGAGCACCGGCAGGCCTTGAGCGACCTGCTGCTGGACCAGGAGCGCGTGGCGATGATGATCGGGGTCGATCTGCCCTTCGCCGCCGACATGATCCAGCCGCCCGGCGCCGCCGCCCTGCCGGACTGGCCGAATCCGGCGGTGGTGGTGCCGCTGGCGGGACTGGCCGGTTTGATCGCCGCCTGCTTCTGCCTCTCCGCCCGCCATGCCCTGCGGGATGGATGCGCGGGGGAGGCGGCGCGATGACCCGGATTCCCGTTTCCGTCGTGGTGATGACCCGCAACGAGGCTGTGAACCTCGGCCCTTGCCTGATGGCGCTGACCCGCTTTGCCGAGTGCTTCGTGGTCGACAGCGGCAGCGACGACGGGACGCCGGACATCGCCCGATCCTGTGGCGCGAAACTGGTGCGTTTCACCTGGAACGGCCGCTATCCCAAGAAGAAGCAATGGTGTCTGGACAATCTGCCGCTGGCCCATGACTGGGTGCTGTTCGTCGATGCGGACGAACGGCCGACCGTGGCATTGATCGAGGAGATCGTCGGTCTGATGGCGGGCAGTCCGCGCCATTCCGCCTATTGGATCGATGGCCGTCCGGTCCTGCGCGGCCGGGTTTTGCGCTTCGGCTGCTGGAACCGCAAGCTGGCTCTGCTCCACCGCCGCCAAGTCCGCTTTCCCGATCAGCCGGACCTGGATGTCGCCGCCATGTGGGAGGTGGAGGGCCATTACCAGCCGCTGGTCGCCGGCACGACGGGACGGCTGCGGCACCCGATGGACCATGGCGATGCCAAGCCGCCGTCAGCCTGGTTCGACCGGCACAACCGCTATTCCGACTGGGAGGCGGCCTTGCGTGCCGACGGCCGGATGGAGCGGTTGATCGATGGCGAGCCCGCCGATGGCGGCTTCTGGCGCCGGCGAACGCTGAAGCGATTGTTTCAGCGCCTGCCCGGCCGTCCGCTCTGGGCCTTCCTGCATGCCTATGTGCTGCGCCTGGGCGTCCTAGACGGCACAGCGGGGCTGGATCACGCGTTGGGACGCGCGTTCTATTATTGGCAGGTCGGGCTCAAGATGCGGGCTGCCGTTCAGGCTCAGGCTTCCGCCGCGCGCCTTCCGTCGGGCCGCTCATCTTCGCCGAGCGCTTATTCCTCGACCAGTGCGATGCGGTCGCCGCCCAGCGCCTTCAGCAGGTCGAAGGTGCGCTTGCGCACGCCCGGATCCTCGATCCGGTAATAGGCACGGACCAGCTCCAGCGTTTCACGGCGGGCCATCGATTCGAACTCGTCGGTCTCGCTCGGGCTTTCGGCCGGCGCCTCGGCGGTGAGCTGGTCGGGCGACGGCATGTCGTCGAAGAAGTAGCTGACCGGCACGCCAAGAACCTGGGAAAGGTTGTAGAGGCGGCTGGCGCTGATGCGGTTGGAGCCGCGCTCGTATTTCTGCAGCTGCTGGAAGGTGATCCCGACCGCCTCGCCCAGCTTCTCCTGGCTCAGGCCGAGCAGGGTGCGGCGAAGCCGCAGGCGGGCACCGACATGAATGTCGATGGGGTTGGGACCTTCGCCGCGGCGCGACAGAGTGTGGGCGGGGGCGAGTTTGGTCTTGGTCGCGCTCATAAGTCGTACCTCGAAGGGAAAGCCAGAGGGAAGGCGCCGCGAGAATGCTTAGTTCAGAAAGTAAATTCTATGCAACCATTTGTGCGCATCAACGGTCCGTTTGGGTGGATGTGGGAAGCCACACGCGAAAGACATTAAGTTTCCGGGCATCGGAAACGTAATTTCGCGTAAGCCGTGGGAAAAAGTTGACGCCCTGCCAGTGCGACTCGCTGCAACGCGGTGATCGCCGCCGCAAACAGCGGGCGCTGGCCCAACTGCATGCGCCGAATCGCTTCCTGTTCACGCCGGCCGGTGGCGGCATCGCGCTGAGACAGGCCACCGGGGGCGAACAGACAGATGGGCCACCGCAGCCGGATAGCCGGTCCGCGACCCAGGGCGCCAAGCGTGAAGGCATAGTCGGCCGCGATCCTGAAAGCGGGGTCGAAACGAAGCCTTGCCAGGGCAGGTACGCTGTAGATCATGGCCTGATGATGCGTGAACATGCCGAAAGCCGCCCAGCGGTGGGACCGCGCGCGCTTCAACAGGATACGTCCGTCGCTCTGCCGCTCCAGCGCATCGCCGTAAAGGAGGGCGGCGCCGGGATGGCGGCCGATCGCCTGCAGCAACCGCATGGCGCTGTCCGCCGCGGCCAGCCGGTCGCCGGCATTCAGGAACAGCACATGGCTGAATCCGAGGCGCCGGGCGGCATCGAGCCCATCGTTCATCGCCGCATAGAGCCCCCGATCCAGGGCGGACCGCCACCAGACCGTTTGGTCGGCATGGTCCGCCAGCCATTCGGCGGTGCCGTCGGTGGAGCCGCCGTCGGCGACCAGCCAGGCGACCTGCGGTCCCAACTGCCCCTTCAGGCTGTCATGGGTATCGATCAGGCCGGCGCGGTCGTTACGAACCACCGTCAGAATGGCGAGGCGGAGAGGGGATACCTTGCTCATCGCGCGATCACCGAAACGGAAGCGGCGGTGATGGCAAGCTGGCTCAGGATGTTGCCGAAGGTCTTGGCGACGTCGAGCCCATCGAAGGGCCGCGGGTCGCGCGGCACCACCAGCATGGAGCCGGGCGGTATCGTTTCCACCCGATGGTTCCAGGAGGACAAGGCCAGACTACGCGCCCTGCCGTCGGGCAGGATCAGGAAGCTGCGTCCGGTATCGGCATCACGGGTCGGACCTCCTGCCTCGCTCAGGTAATCCTCCGCGCTCTTGCCGCTGACGAACTGGGCGGCGGTGGGGTGCAGGACCTCGCCGGCGACCGCGACGGTCAGCGGCCGCTTGGGGATCACGATGCGGTCGTCGGGTTCCAGCAGCGGATCCAACTCGGGCCGTGTGCGCAGGACCGCAGGATCCGCCTCCACCACCACGCGGCCCAGCGGTTCCGCACCGCGAAGCTGGGCGGCGAGCTGCCGCGCCAGCGCGACATTTTCCGCCTTCACCGGCTCGCCCTTTTCCACTTCCAGGGCCAGCGTGCGTTCCAGTTCCCGCGCCTGACGCTGGAACTGCTCCTTCTCGCGGCGGCGCTCGCTCTCGCGGGTCAGGACGGCTCCGGCCGGATAGGCGTCTTCCAGCAGGCCGCCGGCCCGTGCGATCAGGGAGGACAGCGTCTCGCCGCGCCCGATATCGTAGCGGCCGGGCCGGCGCACCGCCCCATCGATGGCGACCGCACGCGACTCGAGCGCCTGTGGCCGCGGATTGACCCGCAACGCGTCGCCGGGACCGGCCATGCGCGTGCCGTCGCGCCCGAGATCGACGATGCTGCGGCTGCCGGTCACTGCCGTGAGCTCCGCTGCGGCCGGATCGGCATCGGCCGACAGCCCGCCCGCGACGGCGACCAGTGCGGACAGCGGCGTGCGGTCGGCGACCGGATAGCCGCCGGGATCGCGTACCGCGCCGCGCACCTGCACCGTCCGCTCGCCGATCAGCGCGACGATGGCGGGATCGAGCAGTGCGGCCAGCATCGGCGGTTCGTCCGCCGCCTCGGCCTCGGCCGATTCGGCGGAGGTCGCATTTGTGCCGGCATCGGTGGGTTTGACCAGACTGCGGATATCCTCCGCGGCGAACAGGTGGATGCGGTCGCCGTCGGCAAGTCCACGGTCGGCACGCCCGGCAGCGACCTCCTGCGGCGAGAAGGGCAGATAGACACGGGTCAGGCTGCGCCGGTCGTAACGCTCGACGATCCCCAGCAGCGGATAGACATCGCGCTTCAGGGCTTTCCCCTCCGCCAGCGCGCCGCGCAAGGTCGTTCCCGCCGTCAGGCGGCGCGTGCCGGGACGGCGGACATGGCCGATCAGCTCGTATTGCGGTGCATCCGATTCGACGATTGTCTCGCCGGCGCCGCCCTTCTCTGGGGTGGCGGCGCCAGCGACCGGATAGAAGCCCGGGCGCGGCACGCCGGACAGGCGAAGCACCGCATGGCGGAGCGCCAGGGGAAGCAGGTCGGGCACGGCGGCGAACAGTGGCGGGCAAGGCATGCGCGCGCCGGTCAGCCCGGCAGCGGCGCGTGCCTGCGGGCCGGTGGCGAGCGGTCCATCCGGTTCGGCGGCAAGGCTGCGGGCCAGCGCGACCAGACCGGGGCAGGCGCCCTCCGGCGGTTGCCGCTCCCCGCGAAGCAAGGCCAGCACCGGCTCCGCGGTCAGGAAATCGATGTCGCTCGCCCCGAGCACATGGAGGATATCGCCCTCGGCCAACCTGCGGCGGTCGCGCCCGTTCAGCACGGCGGAGAGATCGACCGGGTGGAGGGTTCGCGATCCCGTGGCCGAGTTGCCGGTGGCCGAGTCGCCGGTCTCCAATGCCGCGAACGGCAGATAGGGGGCGGGCCGCAGATCGCTGCGGGAGAGCAGTCCGCCAATGGTCCCGGACTGCGGAAGGGCGCGCGGGCCGGGGCGCAGGACATGTCCCTCCAGCCGCACCTCGTCGCGGCGGTCTTCGCGCAACGGGGCGAACAGCAGCAGGTCGCCGTCGCCGAACCGGCGGGTATTGGCGTCCGCGATCTCCTCGGTGGTTTCCTCGCCGGATGGACCGATGCCGAAGCGCAGCAGCCGGGCGCGGCCGGGTCGCAACGCCCCGCCGGCCAGATCGCGCAATTCGGCGGCCGACAGCTGACCGCCGCCGGGAGGCAGCTCATAGATGCCCGGCCTCCTGACCGGACCGGCGATGCCGACCGTGGCGCCCAGTGGCGGAACGAACAGGCGGTCGCCGTCGCGCAACGGCCGATCGGCATTGCCGGCCTCCCCGGCCAACTGCAGGGCATACAGGTCCACGGCGATGCTGCCGCCTGCGCGCATCAGGCGGATGGCACGCAGGCTGCCGCTCCGCTCCACGCCGCCGGCCGCCGACAGGGCGTCGAGAGCGGTGGCGAAGGCGCTGACCTCCTGCCGGCCCGGGTTCCGCACGGCACCGGTGACCACCACGCCGATCCGCCGAACCTCCGCCAGGGTCGCGAAAGCTTCGGTGTTGGGCCAGGTGGCGGCAACCGCGGCGGCAAGTTCCCGCCGGAGGGCGTCCAGCGACAGGCCCGCGGCGGTGACCGGGCGGAGGTCATCCACCACCAGCTGGCCGTTGCGGTCGATGGCGAAGCGTTTGCTGAACGACTTCTGGCCGCGCAGAGTCACCGTCACGGCATCGCCGGTGTTCAGCACATAGTCGCCCTGAACCGCACCCGGTGCGCTTTCGTCGGTGACTGCCGAAACGCGGGCGGGGGCGAACAGGTCATAGCCGAACTGACGCAGCGGTTCGCCGGCGCGGGCGGAAAAGGCGGCTTCCAGAGCTGAGGCGGAGGGCGGCAAAAGACCATCGCTTCGCGTCGGCCCGGCGGCCAACACGGCGAACGCCCACAGCAAAGGCACCGTCCCCGGCGCCAAACGGGCGAATATCCTGCACGCAGCAGACAGCATCGATGTCAAATATCCGGCCATTCACCCGCTTTCGGCGAGCAAAAATTGATGAACACTATCGAATGCATTCGACCGGAAGGCAATGGTCAGCATCCAGGGCGCCATGCAAAAGGGCGGCATCCGTGCGCATGGGGGTGAGGCTATCATGCGCCGTCCGCCCGCCGCGCTGCCGCGGCGGGACGGTGGAGCGGCCAAGCACCGGCAATGGACGCCGGAAAACACAAGGATGCCAGTGGCGTGATCGTCATCCACAGCGAAGAGCACCGGCTGCAGGCCGGACGGTCCGAACTCAACGACGGCCAGCTCGTCCCCTGTTACGAGAAGCCGGCGCGCGCCGACATCGTGCGGGCGCGGATCGAGGCGGTTGGGCTGGGACCCATCGTCGAACCCACCCGTCACGGCCTGGCTCCGCTGGAGCGGGTGCATGACGCCGGCTATCTCGGCTTCCTCCAGACCGCCTGGGACGAGTGGGTGGAGGAGCATGGCGCCGACATCGATGCGCTGCCGCTGAACTGGGTGGCGCCGGGCATGTCGCGGCGGCGGGTGCCGCGGTCCATCGACGGGCGACTCGGCTTCTATTCCTTCGATGCCGGGACACCGATCACCGCCGGCACCTGGCGGGCGGCGACCGCCGCGGCGGACAGCGCGCTGACCGGCACCGACCGGCTGCGGGCCGGCGACCGCAGCGCCTTCGCACTCTGCCGGCCGCCGGGCCACCATGCCGGGCATGCGTTCTACGGCGGCTACTGCTTCCTGAACAATGCGGCCGTCGCGGCGCAGTCCTTGCGCGACGGCGGGGCCGCGCGGGTGGCGGTGCTGGACGTCGATTACCATCACGGCAACGGCACGCAGGAGATCTTCTGGGAACGCGGCGACGTGCTGTTCGTGTCGATCCACGCCGACCCGCTCGACGAGTTCCCCTATTTCTGCGGTCATGCCGACGAGACCGGCGCCGGGGCGGGCGAGGGGGCGAACCTGAACCTGACGCTGCCCTGGGGCACCGACTGGACGGGCTACTCCCAGGCGCTGGCCGCGGCGGCAGCGCGAATCCGGGGGTTCGGGGCCGACGCGCTGGTGCTGTCGCTGGGCGCGGACACCTATGGCGGCGATCCGATCTCCCGCTTCCGGCTGCTGTCGGAGGATTTCCTGCGCATGGGGTCCGCCATCGCCGGCATCGGTCTGCCGACGCTGTTCGTGCTGGAAGGCGGCTATGCCGTCGACGATCTCGGCGTGAACGTCGCCAATGTGCTGACCGGCTTCGAGCAGGGGTGAGCGGAACCTGAGAGGACGAGTCGGTCTTTCCGTTGCCGGTGCGGCCGATTCGTCCTAAATTGAATGGAGAACCGGACCCTTCTCGAGGATGTGGGCGGTGGCCGCCGACCTATCCATCTCCAGCCTGTCCATCGGGACCTATGCCACTCCGCGCAGCCAGCCGGCGCGGGGGGAGGGCAGGAGCGCGTCCGGCGCCAAGGACGGCGGTGGGTCCGCCGGGCCGACCGACACGGTCGCGCTGTCCGACGCCGCCCAGCAGCAGGTCCAGAAGCTAAAGCAGGTCGACGCGAATGTCCGCCAGCATGAGGCGGCGCATCAGGCGGCCGGCGGCAGCCATGCCGGCGGCGCGTCCTTCACCTACACGCGCGGGCCGGACGGCAAGAACTACGCCACCGGGGGCGAGGTTCCGATCGACGTCAGCACCGAGTCGGAGCCGGCCGCAACCATCGCCAAGATGGAGCAGGTGAAAGCGGCTGCCCTCGCCCCGTCCGATCCGTCGCCGCAGGACATGAGAGTTGCCGCCCAAGCCGATGCTGCGAAGCTGAAGGCTCAGGCGGAACTGCGCCGGCAAGGCGGAGAAGGACAAGGTGGAGAGGGGCAAGGTGGAGAAGGGCAGGGGCGAGAGCGGCAGAGCGCGGACTCCCCGGCCGGACGTGCCGCCGCGGCCTACGGAGCGGCACAGTCCCTGGGCTATGCCCAGTCGGGCAGGGGGCTGACGGTCTGACGTGGGGCGGCGATGGGGCCGCCGCGACGCTCAGCGCCGCGGCGTCGTTTCTCCATCCAGGGTCAGCAGCGCGCCGTACAGGTCCGGACGGCGGTCGCGGAAGACGCCCCAGGAGGCGCGCTGGGCGGCGATGCGGTCGAGGTCGAAGGTCGCGGTCAGCACCGTCCGGCTTTCGCGGTCGGCCTGCGCCACGATCTCGCCCTGCGGCCCGGCGATGAAGGACGAGCCGTAGAAGGTCAGCGCGCAGCTTTCCCCCTGTTCCACCCCGACGCGGTTGGAAGCGACGAGCGGCATCAGGTTGGCGCCGGCATGGCCCTGCATCACCCGGGTCCAATGACCCTGGCTGTCGATGGAGGAGTCCTGCGGCTCCGATCCGATGGCGGTCGGGTAGAGCAGGATTTCCGCCCCCTTCAGCGCCATGATCCGGGCGGTTTCCGGAAACCACTGGTCCCAGCAGATGGCGCAGCCGACGGTGGCGTAGCGGGTCCTGAACACCGGGATGCCGGTGTCGCCGGGGCTGAAATAGAACTTCTCCTGATAGCCCGGTCCGTCCGGGATGTGGGACTTGCGATAGATGCCCAGCAGGCTGCCGTCGGCATCCACCATTGCCACCGAGTTGTAATAGGCGTTGCGCGCCTTTTCGAAGAAGCTGACGGGGATCACCACCGACAGCTCGCGCGCCAGCGACTGCATCCGTCCGATCACCGGATGGCCTTCGGCCGGTGCGGCGAGGTCGAACAGCGACTGCTTCTGATCCTTGCAGAAATAAGGGGTCTCGAACAGTTCCTGCGGCAGGATGATCTGCGCGCCCTTTGCAGCAGCCTCCCGAATCAGCGATTCGACGCCGTCGACGTTGGCGGCACGGTCCCAGCTGCAGGCCATCTGGGTGGCGGCGACGGTGACGGTACGGGACGGGGGGACGGTCGGCGAAGCGGTCATTGCGGTCGCTGGCTCCTGTTGCGGCAAGTGACTGTGGAGAGTGACACCTGTGTGACCAAAGGTCGCGGCGGATACAAGCGGCAGCGTTGGGCTCTGCTGGATTTTAGCGAAATGTTCACATTTCACCGGCTCGACGACACGATTTACCAAATAAAAACGGCCCAAAAGGTAATCTTCGCGACCTGCATCATATGCGGATATGGCGGGCAGCGCTTGATCCGAAAAGAACGCTTCCACACAAGGCGGCTATGCACCGTATCGGTGCCACTGTTCTGCTTAAGCTGGATGGAAACTGCCGAACCCTTGACGGACATATCATTGCATGCCTGCGACCGATGGCTGCGCAATTGATTTGCGCTTTGCACACAGCACGTTATGATTGGATGACGCAGCCAGGACCATTCGTGTCAAGGTGGTATCACCTGGAAGGCATGGATCCGACCGACGCTTTGCCGCCAGGTACCCTCACGGGCAACCGCCCGGCGCTTGCACCCGGTGGGCGGGAATGGTTGTTGGATTGGTAACGACGGCAGAGAGATTGTCGGTATGGAGGCGTCTGTCAAGGGGTGGGAGCCGGAGCGCCCCGACGGTTCGGAGGATGCGGCCGGTTCGGCCGACGGTGCTTTATCGTTCGTCGTCCGTGACGTGAACCGCGCATTCGCCCGCGCTCTGCAGACGCGCATCGCACGATCGGGCGTCAGCATGGGGCAATGGTTCTTCCTGCGCGCCCTGTGGGAGGAGGACGGCCTGACCCAACGCGAACTCAGCCACCGCGTCGGCATGATGGAGCCGACCACCGTCACCGCCGTCAACGTGATGGAAGGGCAGGGTCTGGTCCAGCGCGTGCGCAACAGCCACGACCGCCGCAAGATGAACATCTTCCTGACCGACAAGGGCCGGGCGCTTCGCGATTCGATGATGCCCAGCGCGTCGGAAATCGCTCAGCTCGCCATTCAGGGCATCACGCCGGACGAGCTGGATCTGACGCTGGACGTGCTGCGCCGGGTCGGCGCAAACCTCAACGCCGCAGCGGCGTCCGCCCGCGACGGCGAGGACGAGTGAACCGGGCGGCCTTCCGCCGCCCTTTTCGATAGACGTAAAGCGACCTCAATCGTCGTCCGGGTCGGGCGGCGGCGGCAGGCTGGCGCCGGTCAGATTCGCTCCGGTGAACTTGGCGTCACGGATATTCGCGTCGCTCAGGATCGCGCCGGTCAGGTTGGCATTGGCGAAATCGCAGCCCGACAGGTTGGCTCCGCGCAGATTGGTGCGGACGCAGGACGCGTCGGTCAGCCGCGCGCCCGTCAGGTTCGCCGCCCACAGCCGTCCGGTCGGCTGACCGTCCGGCCCCTTGATGTCGACCCAGCCGATGCCGGCCCCGTCCAGCCGCACCCCATCCATGTTGGCGCCGCGCAGATTGGCGCCGTCCAGGATTGCGCCGCCGAGGTCGGCGCCGGCCAGCACCGCTTCGGAGATGTCGCACATGATCAGCAACGCCTCGCGCAGCTTGGCGCCGCTGAGGTTGGCGCGCTTCAGATTGGCACCGGACAGATTTACGCCAGACAGATCGATGTGGCTGAGATCGGCGCCGGCCAAATCGGCCCGCGCACCCATCGTGCCGTTGGTGTTGATCCAGGTGTAATGGCTGTGCAGGGCCTGCTGGATCTGGACGGAGAAATTGTCGGCCGACCGCGCCAGATTGGCGCCGGTGGTGTCGGCCCCGGCCAGATCGGCACCTTCCAGCTTGGCACCCTGCAGGTCGGCATTGCGCAGGTTGGCGCCGGCCAGCATCGCGCCGGTGAGGTTGGCGTCGCGCAGAACGGCACCCTGCAGGTTCACGCCCGACAGGTTGCTGCCGCGCAGATCGGCGCGGGCGAGGTTGCAGCTTTTCATGCTGGCCCGCATCAGCGTGGCGCCGGTCAGCAGCGCGCCCTCGCAATCGGCACCGTTCATCGACACGTCGGTCAGGTCCGCACCCGACAGGTTGGCGTTGTTCAGCGACGCGTCGTCGAAATCGGTGCCCGACAGGTCGGATCGGACGAAATCCAGCCCCTTGCCGCCCTTGCTTCCGCCCGGCCCGCCATAGAGCAGGGCGCCGCCGCGCAGGTCGGCCTCCTTCAGAATGGCGCGCTTCATCTTGGCGCCGCGCATGTGGGCGCCGCGCAGGTCGGCACGGTACAGGTTGCAGCCGGACAGATCGGCCTTGGTCAGATGGGCGGCGAACAGATCCGCGGTGCTGAGATTGGCGTTGGACAGGTCGCAGTGGGACAGGTTGGCACCTGACAGTTTGCCCTGCGCCAGATTGACGCCGGAGAGGTTTGAGCCTTCCATGTTCGCCATGGTCAGGTTGGCGCGCGAGCCGCCCGACTTGTTTTTCAGCCAGCGCTCGTGCTTCTCCAGCACGGCAACCAACTCGTGCGGTGTCATCGGCCCTGTCCGGTCTGTCTGATTGCGTGGTCCATCGATAGACCAGTGTCCTAAAATAATCTATGCCAAAGGTTAAGGCCGCTTTCAGTGCGTGAACGGCTTGGCGCGGCGGCGCCCGCGCCCCATCTCGGGGACGTCGGGCACCGGACCGCCTGTCATAGCAAGGAGTTGGGGATCATGTCGGGTGGACACACGCTTGCGGCGTTCGACACCGAATTGGCGGAGCTGCGGACCGCCATCGACCGTATGGGCGAGCTGGTGGAGCGGCAGGTCGGGCTTGCGCTCGATTCGCTGGCCGGTCCGGACGCCGATATCGCGGGCGAGGTACTGAAGGGCGACGCCGAGATCGACCATCTGGAGATGGAGGTGGAGGCGATGACCGTCCGCATGCTGGCTCTGCGCCAGCCGATGGCCAAGGACCTGCGCGAGATCGTCGCGGCGTTGAAGATCGCCTCCAACCTGGAACGGATGGGCGATTTCGCCGGCTCCGTCGCCAAGCGGGCGGTCACGCTCTCCACCCTGCCGGTGGCGCCGCCGGTCGCCTCGCTGGTCCGGATGGGCCGCATGGTCCAGGCGATGATCGGCGACATGCGCCGCGCCTACACCGAACAGAACGCCGATCTGGCCGCTTCCGTCCGCGATTGCGACGGGGAGGTCGATGCCGCCTATACCGCGCTGTTCCGCGAATTCCTGACCTACATGATGGAAACGCCGGCCCAGATCACCGGCTGCACCCATCTGCTGTTCGCCGCCAAGTCGATCGAGCGAATCGGCGACCATGCCACCAACGTGGCGGAGAACATCAGCTTCCTGGTCAAGGGCCGCCTGCCCTCGGACGAGCGCCGCAAGGAGGACCTCAGCAGCTACGCCGTCGCTCCGCCGCCGGAACAGGCGTGAACAAAGCCCCTCTCCCCTTGCGGGGCGGGATCGGCCAAACGCCAACGGCGTTTTGCCGACCCGCGGGTTGGGGTGAGGGGGCAAAAATCGTTAGTTTCCAACGGTCTGCGACCGGCTACACCCCTCATCCCAACCCTTCTCCCGCAAGGGGAGAAGGGCTTCCAGCAGCGCAACGCCGTCACTCGAATTCCCAAATGCAATTGCCCTGGAGGCATGAACGCCGGGGCTTGACAGCCGGCCGCGGCTTGTGGTGCGCTTGTGGACATGACCAAGTCCTCGCCCCTCCTGTCGCAGCATTGGTGGTGGCCCGTCTCCAACGGGCCGGCCTGGCGACGCGTGTGAACGTGGATTGACGACAAAAGGCCGCCCGGTGCATCCGGAGCGGCCTTTTTTCCTGACCCGGCAGCGGGTCATCCGACGGAAAGACGGACAGGCAGGCGGAAGCACCGTGCGGCGTCACCAGCAAGACGCCCGAACCGGAGCCCCGCCGCCATGACGCCCTCCCATCTCTTTCCCTCCCACATCTTCCTGGCCGATCCCGCTTTTCTCGACCCGTTCGCCACCACGACCGGGGGCGGGCTGGAAGTGTGCCGCACCGGTGAGCCGGTGGGGATCGCAGATGCACTCGAAACGCTCGCCACGGCGCTGGACGAGCGGCGCGGCCTGCTGCTGTCCGGCGGGGTGGAGGCACCCGGCCGCTACCGTCGCCAAGCGATGGGCTTCGTCGACCCGCCCCTGTCGGTGACCGCCCGCGGCCGAACGGTGCGGATCGACGCGCTGAATCCGCGCGGCCGCCTTCTGCTGCCCGCCATCGCCAGCGCACTCGACGGGCATGAGGCGCTGGCCGGGCTGGAGGTGACGGCCGGCCGCATCACCGCACTCGTCCGCCGGCCGACGGGCGTCTTTGCGGAGGAGGAGCGCAGCCGCCAGCCATCGGTCTTCAGCGTGCTGCGGGCGTCGATGGCGCTGTTCGCCTGCGCGGACGAGCCGTTCCTGGGCCTCTACGGCGCCTTCGGCTACGACCTCGCCTTCCAGTTCGAACCGATCCGGCGCCGGCTGGAGCGGCCGGACGACCAGCGCGATCTCGTGCTGTACCTGCCCGACCGGCTGCTGGTCGTCGACCACGGCGCCGGGGTGGCCCGCCGCTTCGCTTACGAGTTCGTGGTGGACGGCACGTCCACCGAGGGGGTTGCCGGCGGCGGCCGGACCCATGCCTACCGCCCCGACACCAACGCCGCCGCGGGGTGCGACCATGTGCCCGGCGAGTACCAGCAGGCGGTGCGGGCGGCGAAGGAGGCCTTCCGCCGCGGCGACCTGTTCGAGGTGGTTCCCGGCCAGACCTTTGCCGAGCCCTGCGCCGACAGCCCCTCCACCGTCTTCCGCCGCCTGCGTGCCGCCAATCCCGCCCCCTACGAGGCGCTGATCAATCTGGGTGATGGCGAGTTCCTGGTCGCCGCCAGCCCGGAGATGTATGTCCGCGTCGGCACCGGTCCCATGGCCGGGCGGGTGGAGACCTGTCCGATCTCCGGCACGGTGGCGCGCGGTGCCGACGCGCTGGGCGACGCGGCACAGATCCTGACGCTGCTGAACTCCGCCAAGGACGCGGCGGAGCTGACCATGTGCACCGACGTCGACCGCAACGACAAGGCGCGGGTGTGCGAGCCCGGCTCGGTCCGGGTGGTCGGCCGGCGGATGATCGAGCTGTACTCTCGCCTGATCCACACGGTCGACCATGTGGAAGGACGGCTGCGCGACGGATTCGATGCGCTGGACGCCTTCCTCTCCCACAGCTGGGCGGTCACGGTGACCGGAGCGCCGAAGCGCTGGGCCATGCAGTTCCTGGAGGACACCGAACGGTCGCCGCGCCGCTGGTATGGCGGAGCCTTCGGCCGCATCGGCTTCGACGGCGGGATGGACACCGGCCTGACGCTGCGCACCATCCGCATGAAGGACGGGGTCGCCTTCGTCCGTGCCGGCGCGACGCTGCTGTCCGACAGCGACCCGGAGGCGGAAGATGCCGAATGCCGCCTGAAGGCCTCCGCCTTCCTCGACGCTGTGCGGGGGAAGGGAGCGTCGCCGAAGCTGGCGCTGGTTGCCGCCGCGGCATCCTCCGCCGCCCGGCGGAGCGGGGAGGGGCGGCGGGTGCTGCTGGTCGACCATGACGACAGCTTCGTCCACACGCTGGCCGATTATTTCCGCCGGACCGGGGCGATGGTGACGACTCTGCGCCACGGCCATGCGCGGGCGGCGCTGCGGGACGACCCGCCCGACCTGCTGGTGCTGTCGCCTGGGCCCGGACGTCCTGAGGACTTCGACGTCGGCGGCAGCGTACGAACGGCCTTGGAGCTCGGCGTTCCGGTATTCGGGGTCTGCCTGGGTCTGCAGGGGATGGCGGAAAGCTTCGGCGCGACGTTGGACCGCTTGCCGGAGCCGATGCACGGCAAGGCCTCCTCCCTGATCCACCAGGGCTGCGGGCTGTTCGAGGGACTGCCGCAGGGAATGCGGGTCGGCCGTTACCATTCGCTGGTCGCAAAGCGCGACAGCCTGCCGCCTGACCTGCGCGTCACGGCCGAGACGGAGGACGGAACCGTGATGGCGATCGAGCACCGGACGCTGCCGCTGGCCGCCGTGCAGTTCCATCCCGAATCGATCCTGACGCTCGACGGCGGCCATGGGCTGGCGCTGATCGACACCGTGATGGCGACGCTGGCGACGCGCGGCGGCAGGCTGCCGGAACGGGAGGAGGCGGCCTGAGAGGGGACACCGGGGGAACGTGGCGCGCTGCCCGCTCCCCCGGCTGCACGCGGTCACACCGGCAGCCGGATCACCGCGCGCAGGCCGCCATAGGGGCTGTCGTCCAGCGTGATGTCGCCGCCATGGCTGCGCGCCACGTCGCGGGCGATGGTCAGCCCCAGGCCCGAACCGCCGGTGTCCAGGTTGCGGCTGCTGTCGACGCGGAAGAAGGGCTTGAACACGTCTTCGCGCAGATAGGGCGGGATGCCGGGGCCGTCGTCGTCGACGGTGATCTCGATCACCCCCTCCTTCCGTTCGGCCTTGACCCAGGCGGTGCCGGCATGGCGACCGGCATTGACCAGAAGGTTGGCGATGCAGCGGCGGACCGCGTTGGGCCGCAACGGCAGGAGCAGCCCCTCCGGCGCCGACAGCGTCACCTCCGTCCCGTCGCGCCGGGCGCCGGAGGCGACCTCGTTCAGAAGCCGGGTCAGGTCGGTCGGCTGCACCGCCTCGGTCCCTTCGCCGCGGGCGAAGGCAAGATAGCCCTCGATCATCTGCTCCATCTCGGCGACGTCGGCCTTCAGCTCCTCCACCTCGGGGTCGAGGTCGGGATGCTCGATCATGTCCAGCGCCAGCTTCATCCGGGTCAGCGGGGTGCGCAGGTCGTGGCTGACGCCGGCCAGCATCTCCGTCCGCTGGTTCATCTGGCGCTGGATGCGTTCGCGCATCAGCAGGAAGGCGGAGGCCGCCTGCCGCACCTCCGTCGCCCCTTCCATCTTGAAGTTGGAGACGTCGCGGCCCTTGCCCAGCGCGTCGGCGGCGATGGCCAGCCGCTTGATCGGGCGGATCTGGTTGCGCATGAACAGGATCGCCACGGCGAACAGCACCACGGCCGACCCGACCATCCACAGGATGAAGATGTAGCTGGTCGGCGTGAACAGGCGGCGTTCCGGCGACATCACCGACAGGACCCCGTCGGCCATCTGCACCCGGATCTCGTACCATTCCCGCGCGACGCGGGTGTTGATGGCGAAGGGGCGGCCGATCCGTTCATCCAGCGCCTTGCCGAGCGTGCGTTCCAGCAGGCCGCTCAACTGGCGGCGCCGATCCGGCAGGAGCTGCCCCGGCTCCACCGTCACGATCAGATCGGTGGTGCGGGCTATGGTGGCCAGCGTCCAGTCACGCCCTTCCTGCGACGGGTCGTGCTCGATCATGGCGATCACGGTGGCGATGTCGCCGGCCACGGCATAGGCCAGACGGTTGGTCACCGTGTCCCAATGGCGGTCGTAGAAGATCCAGGTCGCCACCGCCTGGGCCAGGATCACCGGCGTGACGATGATCAGCAGCGTCCGGCCGAACAGGGTGCGCGGCAGGAACCGCTTCAGGAACGGCGTGCGCCGCCGCCGTTCGGCCCGCCGGGCCGCGACCGTCCGCTCCGATGCCGCCGTCAAGGATCGGGCCTCAGCACATACCCCTCGCCGCGGACGGTGTGGAGATAGCGCGGCTCGCGCGGGTCGGCCTCGATCTTGCGGCGAAGGCGGGTGACCTGGACGTCGACGGTGCGGGCGTTGCCGGCGACCTTGCTGCGCTCCGTCAGCTCCTCGCGCGTGAAGGTGACGCCGGGGGAGGCGGCGAGGATGCGCAGAAGGCTCGCCTCCGCCGTGGTCAGGCGGATCACTTCGTCGCCTTGGCGCAGTTCGTCCCGGTCGGGCAGATAGGTCAGGGGGCCGAGCCTAACCGGCACGGCGGGCGGTGCCGCCGGTTCCGGCGCGCGCGCGGCCTGCCGGCGCAGGATGGAGTTGATGCGCAGCAGAAGTTCGCGCGGGTTGAAGGGCTTGGCGAGATAGTCGTCGGCCCCGGCCTCCAGCCCGGCGATGCGGTCGTCCGGCTCGTCGCGGGCGGTCAGCAGCAGGATCGGCAGATCGCGCTCGCGCCGCAGCGACTCGGTCAGCGACAGCCCGGATTCGCCCGGCATCATGATGTCGAGCACCAGCAGGTCGAAGGCCAGCCCGCCCAGTTGCGCGCGGGCATCCGCGGCGTCACGCGCGGTGCTGACCAGAAAGCCGTTGCCGGCAAGATACTTGCGCAGAAGCTCGCGCAGGCGGGTGTCGTCGTCGACGACCAGGATATGAGGCTGATCTTCGGTCATGGCGCGACTATAACGCGTGTCCCCGCAATCGACATAGTGGCACCATGTGGGAGGCTACGTGGGTGAGCATGGCGGGCAGTCGTGTAAGCGGTTGGCCGTTTTGCCCCCGTTCCGTGTTACCCTCCATATGTCCTTCTCAGAGGACCGAGAGACACAGGAGCGATCACGATGGCCTACGACCACAGGTCCAACGACCCCCGGGACCTGGACGCCCAAGACCTCGCCGAAATGACCCGCAACTTCCTTGCGAAGGGCGGCAACATCGTTCAATGCCCGCCGGGCGCTTCCGAAAACGTGGTGTACCGCAAGGGCGGCTTCCGCCGCCGCACCCCCAATGACGCCAAGGCCGCCGCCGACAAGCCGGCGGACACCAACAGCGCGGAGGCCGGCGCCAAGGATGCCGGCCCGGCAGCGCCGGAGGCGAAGACGGGGTCGGGCGCCGGCTGAGGCGTTTTCAGCGTCGCGTTTTCAGCGTTTCGCGGCAAGACGGGCAGGGGGAACGGGCGGTGCGAATTTCGCGCGGTCCCCCTCGTCCAGCATGCCCATCATCACCTTGCGGAATCCCTCCACCGCCTCCGCACCGGCCATGCGGTAGGCGCGGGCGATGCGCTGACGCTGGGTCTCGGACAGCTGGCGCTCCAGCTCCACGCCCTTTTCCGTCAGCTCCAGCAGACGTTGCCGCCGGTCGCGGGCGCCGGTCTGCTGGTCGATGAAGCCCTGGCGCACCAGTTCGCCCAGCACGCGCGACAGGCTCTGCTTGGTGATCTTCAGGATCGCCAGCAGTTCCGACACGGTGATCCTGGGATAGCGGCCGACGAAATAGATCACGCGGTGGTGCGCGCGGCCGAAGCCGATCTCCGCCAGAATTTCGTCCGGTTCGGCGGTGAATTCGCGATAGGCGTAGAAAAGCAGCTCCATCCCGGTACGGAGTTCCTCCTCGCGGAGGAAGAGCTGGTTCACGCCCGCTTTCAGGTCAGCCATGGCGACGCGGTTGGTTCGATTTGTTCTAATTAGGACAGCGACTCAGACATAAACAATCGCACGTCCGGTTACAAGAACAAGCTCGTTCAGGTGAGCGGCTTTTCCCCCGCCGCTCGGGCGCCTTGGCATGGGCCGGGTGCTACACGATGTCCCTGAGGGCCGCCATGGGTGGGTGCACCGGTCGGGTGAGTGGAAATTCCGCGGCGGGCTTGGTATGGGCTGTGGTCACGAGAGGCAAAGAACGTTCCACAAGTTCCCATATAAAGCCGAGACAAGAAGGAAACGACCATGACCGCAAGACGGAAGCTGATCGCCGGAAACTGGAAGATGAACGGGTTGAAGGCCGACGGGCTGGATCTCGCCTCCGACCTTGCCGGGCGGCTGAAGGGCGCCGGCCCGGTCGCCTTCGACATGCTGGTCTGCCCGCCCTTCCCGCTGCTGTTCCCGGTGGGGGAGGCGATTGCCGACAGCCCGCTGGCGCTGGGCGGCCAGGATTGCGCGCCCAAGACCTCCGGCGCTCACACCGGCGACGTGGCCCCGACCATGCTGAAGGATGCCGGCTGCCGCTTCGTCATCCTCGGCCATTCGGAGCGCCGCGCCGACCATGGCGAGAGTGATTCCATGGTCAACGCCAAGGCCGTCGCCGCCCATAAGGAGGGTCTGGTCGCCATCGTCTGCGTCGGCGAGACGGAGGCGCAGCGCGATGCCGGACAAGCCGACGCCGTGGTGTCGGGCCAGCTCGCCGGCTCCATCCCCGCCGGTGCGACTGCGGAGAACACCGTCATCGCCTATGAGCCGGTCTGGGCCATCGGCACCGGCAAGACCGCGACTCCGGACGATGTGAAGGCGATGCACGCCCATATCCGGGCCGAGCTGGCCGGCAAGATCGCCGATCCGGACAAGGTGCGCATCCTCTACGGCGGTTCGGTCAAGCCGGGCAATGCGGCGGAGTTGATGGCGGTGGAGAATGTCGACGGCGCGCTGGTCGGCGGTGCGTCGCTGAAGGCCGACGATTTCTGGGGCATCGCAACCGCCTGCCGTTGATGCCCCCGTTGCGTGCGACATGGAACCATCCGGTGTCAGCCATGCCGCCAATGGATACGGCATAGGTATTTTGGCGCTGGCATATCGCGCGGCTCCGCGGTACAAACAGTGGGCGCGCGCCACGGGCCCTTAAGACGGCCTGTGGCGCGCTATTCGATTTTTGGGATGGGTGTGGGGTGAGCATCGCATGGAATCGGTGATTCTGGTTATTCACCTGCTGATCGCCATAGGGCTGGTCGGCGTGATCCTGATCCAGCGGTCGGAAGGCGGCGGGCTCGGCATCGGCGGCGGCACCATGGGCGGCATGATGAGCACCCGCGGAACGGCCAATCTGCTGACGCGGACCACCGGCATCCTGGCCGCCTGCTTCTTCGCCACCAGCATCGTGCTGGCGATCCTGGCCGGCGGGCATTCCCGCCCGTCGTCGATCATCGACAGCCTGCCGGCGGGTCCCGCGCAGTCGACCGCTCCGGCGGCCCCGGCGCAGCCTGCCGCTCCGGCCCAACCCGCGCCGCCGGTGGCCCAGTAAAGGGATCATCCCAGCAGCGCACGGGTACGAGCGAACAGCGAGGCGGCCTCCCCGAAGCCGCCTCTTTCTTTTGAGGGCCGACGTTCGCGGCGCCACGTCACGGCGGCATCACGGCGGCGACCCTTCGGGGGACGTTGAACATCTCTCCCCTCCGGGGAGAAGGACAATCCATCCCCTCCGGGGAAGGACAATTCCGTCCCCACGGGGACATCGCCAATCCGTCCCCCACGGGGACATGGAACAGCTCTCAAGCTCTTCGGACGGACATGACTCGCTACATCTTCATCACCGGTGGCGTCGTTTCTTCGCTGGGCAAAGGTCTGGCGTCGGCGGCGCTTGGGGCGCTTCTCCAGGCGCGCGGCTACAAGGTGCGCCTGCGCAAGCTGGATCCGTACCTGAACGTCGACCCCGGAACGATGAGCCCCTACCAGCACGGCGAGGTCTTCGTGACCGACGACGGGGCTGAGACGGATCTCGACCTCGGCCATTACGAGCGGTTCACCGGCGTGTCGGCCCGCAAGGGCGACAACATCACCACTGGCCGCATCTATTCCACCGTGATCGCCAAGGAACGTCGCGGCGATTACCTGGGCGGCACCGTCCAGGTCATTCCGCACATCACCGACGAGATCAAGGAATTCATCCGCGCCGACGCCACCGACGAGGACTTCGTCCTGATCGAGATCGGCGGCACGGTGGGCGATATCGAGTCGCTGCCCTTCCTGGAGGCGATCCGCCAGTTCGGCAACGAGGTCGGGCAGGAGAATGTCCTCTACATCCACCTGACCCTGCTGCCCTACATCCCGACCGCCGGCGAGCTGAAGACCAAGCCGACCCAGCATTCGGTGAAGGAACTGCTGAGCGTCGGCATCCAGGCCAACATCCTGCTGTGCCGCGCCGACCGTCCGATTCCGGAGAACGAGCGCAAGAAGATCGCGCTGTTCTGCAACATCCGCCCGGAGCGGGTGATCGCGGCGCTGGACGTCGATTCGATCTATCAGGTGCCGATCAGCTACCACGAGGAAGGCTTCGACACCCAGGTCCTGAACTATTTCGGCCTGCCGACCGACAAGGAGCCGGACCTGTCGCGCTGGACCCGCATCATGGACCGGGTGCGCAAGCCGCAGGGCGAGGTCACCATCGCGGTGGTCGGCAAGTACATCAGCCTGCTCGACAGCTACAAGTCGCTGGCCGAGGCGCTGACCCACGGCGGCATCGCCAACAACGTCAAGGTCAACCTCGACTGGATCGATTCGGAGATCTTCGAGGATGACGACGCGGCGGTGAAGCGGCTGGAGAATGTCCACGGCATCCTAGTGCCGGGCGGCTTCGGTTCCCGCGGGACGGAAGGCAAGATCCGGGCGGCCAAGTTCGCCCGCGAGCGCAAGGTGCCTTATTTCGGCATCTGCTTCGGCATGCAGATGGCGGTGATCGAAGCCGCCCGCAACATGGCGAAGATCGAGGATGCCGGCTCCACCGAGCTGGGCAAGCCGGGCAACCCGGTCGTCGGCCTGATGACGGAGTGGATGCGCGGCAACACGCTGGAGCGTCGCGCCGAGGTCGGCGACCTGGGCGGCACCATGCGGCTGGGCGCCTATCCGGCCAAGCTGCTGGAGGGCAGCAAGGTCGCCGAGGTCTACGGCACCACCGACATCTCCGAACGGCACCGTCACCGCTATGAGGTGAACGTGTACTACAAGGAGCGTCTGGAGCGCTGCGGCATGAAGTTCAGCGGCCTGTCGCCCGACGGGGAACTGCCGGAGATCGTCGAGATCCCCGATCATCCCTGGTTCATCGGCGTGCAGTTCCACCCGGAGCTGAAGTCCAAGCCGTTCGAGCCCCACCCGCTGTTCACCGCCTTCATCAAGGCGGCCATCGACCAGAGCCGCTTGGTCTGAGGGGGTGGGGGTCAACAAACGTTCGAGCATCGGCGCTGAATTGGCCCCGCCCCAAAAGGCGGGGTGACCGTGGCCGAATCCGCTCCATATCAGGGGCGGATTTGCCAACGGGAGGATGAGAGCGCCATGTCCGAGGTGATGATCGATGCCGCCGACGGCGGCCGCTTTTCGGCTTATGTCGCCAAGCCCACGGTGACTTCGGCCGGCAGGCTGGCCGGCGGATTGGTGGTGATCCAAGAGATCTTCGGCGTCAACGCGGTGATGCGCGAGCTGTGCGAGTGGTATGCCTCGCAGGGCTTCCTGGCGGTGTGCCCCGACCTGTTCTGGCGCCAGCAGCCGGGCGTGCAGCTCACCGACAAGACGCAGGAAGAATGGAACCAGGCCTTCGCCCTGATGAACGGCATGGACCAGGACAAGGCGGTTGAGGACCTGAAGGCGGCGCTGTCCTGGGTCCGCGGGCAGGAGGGCTGCACCGGCAAGGCCGGCAGCGTCGGCTATTGCCTGGGCGGCCGGCTGGCCTTCATGATGGCGACGCGGTCGGACGCCGACGCCAATGTCGGCTATTACGGCGTCGGGCTGGAAGGGCTGCTGGGCGAGGCCGACAGGATCGCTAGGCCGCTGCTTCTGCACGTCGCGGAGAACGACAAGTTCTCCAGCCCCGACAAGCGCGATGCCCTGCTGGCCGGCGTGAAGGGCAACAGGTGGGTGACCGCCAAGGTCTATCCCGGCATGGACCACGCCTTCGCCCGGCCGGGCGGCGAGCATTACGACCGGGATGCGGCCGACGAGGCGAACCGGCTGACGGTGGAGTTCTTCCGCACGCATCTGGGGTGACATTTGCCCCCTCCCTAGCCCTCCCCCGCTACGCGGGAGAGGGAACTCCGCCGCTCCGCTGCATAACTCCTGCAAGCATCCTACCCCCTCCACCGCCAAAGGCGGGGGAGGGATGGGGAGGGGGCATTCCGCTTTGCACTTCAACTTGCCGCCCAGCATTGACGCCGCCCGCCATTGACCGTCCCCCCATTTAATGGGATGCAAAGGTCCACGGGCGCCCTCTCGCCCGTTTTCGTTTTGGAGCACTCCGATGACCACGCCGCGCGCCGTTCAGATCGGCGACCTGACCATTGCCAACGACCGCCCCTTCGTCCTGATCGCCGGCCCCTGCCAGATGGAAAGCCGCGACCATGCGCTGGAGACCGCGTCCGCGCTGGTGGAGATGACCAAGGCGCTGGGCATGGGGCTGATCTACAAGTCGAGCTTCGACAAGGCCAATCGCACCTCCATCGCCACCGCGCGCGGTCTGGGCATGGACAAGGCTCTGCCGATCTTCGCGGAAATCCGCGAGCGCTTCGGCTGCCCGGTCATCACCGACGTGCATGAGTCCAGCCAGTGCGCCCCGGTCGCCGAGGCGGTGGACGTGCTGCAGATCCCGGCCTTCCTCTGCCGGCAGACCGACCTGCTGATCGCCGCCGCGGAGACCGGCCGGGCGGTGAACGTCAAGAAGGGCCAGTTCCTGGCGCCGTGGGACATGAAGAATGTCGCCGCCAAGCTGGTCGCCTCTGGCAACGAGCGCGTGCTGCTGTGCGAGCGCGGCGCCAGCTTCGGTTACAACACGCTGGTGTCGGACATGCGCTCCCTGCCGATCATGGCGGAGACCGGCTTCCCGGTGGTGTTCGACGCCACCCATTCCGTCCAGCAGCCGGGCGGGCAGGGCACGACCTCGGGCGGGCAGCGGGAATTCGTGCCGGTGCTGGCCCGTGCGGCCATCGCGGTCGGCGTCGCCGCCGTCTTCATGGAAACGCATGAGAACCCGGACTGCGCCCCCAGCGATGGCCCCAACATGGTCCCGCTGACGGACATGCCGGCCCTTCTGGCGAAGCTGCAGGCCTTCGACCGTCTGGCGAAGTCCTAAAAACGCTTAATTTGGCAGGGAAGCGGCGCCGTGCTTGACTGGCGCCTCTTCCGCTTCAGCCGTTCGGGGGCGAGCATGACGTTCGGTCGGGGTATTCGCGGTGCCGTGATGGCGCTCCTGCTGCTGGTGGCCGCCTTTCCGGCGGTGGCGCTGGAAAGCTTCCAGAAATCCAAGCTGACCGTGGAAACGGCGGGCGGCGGCAAGTTCCGCTTCACCGTCGAACTGGCCTTGACCCCCGGCCAGCAGGCGCAGGGCCTGATGTACCGCCAGTCGATGCCGGCCGATGCCGGAATGCTGTTCGTCTACGACCGGGTGCAGCCGGCCAGCTTCTGGATGAAGAACACGCTGATCCCGCTGGACATGCTGTTCATCGCCGCCGATGGCCGCATCGTGAACATCCACGAGCGTGCGGTGCCGGAATCGCTGGACTCCGTCAGTTCCGACGGCCCGGTGAAGGCGATCCTGGAATTGAACGGAGGCATGGCGTCACGGCTGGGCATCCGCCCCGGCGACCGCGTGGTGTCCCCCGACATCACGAAACCGTAAACGGAAAGACGATCCCCCGCCCATGACTTTCGCTTAAACTCCCCCAGATTCATCGCGCGGAGTACGGCGCGGAGGGCAGGCATGGCGAGGGGCGCAGGCAGGCGGGCGGCGATCGTGATCGGGGTGGCGCTCAGCGCCGCGGCCGGCCTTTCCGCGTATGTCATGCTGGCGCGTGCCGAGCCGGGGCCGGCCTACCGGCTGGCAAGGGTCGAGCAGGGGCCGCTGGTCAGCGCGATCACCGCCACCGGAACCATGAGCGCCCTGGTGACGGTGGAGGTCAGTTCCCAGCTCTCCGGTCAGATCGCGGAGCTCTATGCCGACTTCAACAGCCGCGTCACCAGCGGCCAGATCCTCGCCCGCCTGAACGGCGACCAGCTTGCCGCCCGGTTGGCGCAAGCCGGCGCCGACGTCGATTCCGCCAGGGCGTCCCTGCTCCAACAGCAGGCCCTGCAGGACAAGGCGCGCGCCGACCTCGCCAGTGCCAAGGCCAGCGTCGCCAATGCCGATGCACAGATCCTGCGCGCCGACCTTGCCCTGCGCGATGCCGAACGCGACCTGCGGCGCCGGCGCGACCTGCAGGGCCGCGGGGTGGTGGCCGCCGCCGACCTCGAAAAGGCGGAGACCGCCGCTCACAGCGCCCAGGCCCAGCTGGTCGCCGCCCGCGCCCAGAAGCGGCAGGCGGAGGCGGCGGAATCCTCCGCGCAAGCCTCGCTGGCCGTCGCCGCAGCCCAGGTGGAGGTCGCCCGCGCCCAGGTGGCCCAGCGCGAGGCCGCTCTGCAATTGGTCCGCGTCGACCTGAACCGGTCCGTCATCCGCTCCCCCATCGACGGGGTGGTGGTGAACCGCGCGGTCAGCACCGGCCAGACGGTGGCGGCCAGCCTGTCCGCACCCACCCTGTTCACCATCGCCCAGGATCTGCGGCAGATGGAGGTGCTGGCCAACATCGACGAGGCCGACATCGGCCGGGTGCGCGAAGGCATGCCGGTGCGTTTCACCGTGAACGCCTTCCCCGGCGACAGCTTCACCGGCCGGGTGGCCCAGGTGCGGCTGGCGCCGAAGGAGGATTTGACCGTCGTCACCTACATCGTCGTCATCACGGTCGAGAATCCGGAACTGCGGCTGCTGCCGGGCATGACCGCCAATCTGCGCATCACGGTGGACGAGCGCCCGTCGGCGGTGAAGCTGCCCAATGCCGCCCTGCGCTTCCGCCCGCCGGGCGTCGAGATCGCGGGCGAGGCGCCGGCCCCCACCACCGGCGGTCCGAACGGGGGCCGTGGAGCCGCGGCGCTGGAGGCCGCAGCCAAGCGGGTGGTGGATGGGCTGAAGCTGGACGAGGGCAAGCGCCGCGACATCGCCGCCCTGATCGCCGAGGCGCGCGAACGCTTCACCGCGCTGGACGCCGAAGGGGGCGATCCCGAACGCCGCCGGGCGGAAGCGAACGCCATCCGCACCGCGACCCTGGAAAGGATGGCCGCACTGCTGGAGCCTGCGCAGCGCGACCGCTTCGATGCGCTGGTGGAGCCCGGCCGGGCGGCGGAGGCTACGCGCACCGTCTGGGTTCCCGGCCCCGGCAACGGCAGTCCTGTCGGCGTGCCGGTCCGGCTCGGCATCGGCGACGGCAGCTTTACGGAGGTGGTGTCCGGCGATCTGCGCGCCGGGCAGGAGGTCATCACCGGCATCCTGTCCCCCGACCGCGACACCCGCCGGGGACCGCGCCTTGGCTTCTGATCTTCCGCCGCCCCTGATCGCCGTCGAGAATCTCTCCCGCCACTATCGCATGGGACCGCAGACCGTCCATGCGCTGGACGACGTCACCGTCGCCATCGGCCGCGGCGAGTTCGTCGCCGTGATGGGGCCCTCCGGATCCGGCAAATCCACCTTCATGAACCTGCTGGGCTGTCTGGACCGTCCCGATGCCGGCCATTATCGCCTGGACGGGCGGGAGGTCGCCGGCCTCTCCTCCGACGCGCTGGCGTCGGTGCGGAACCGCAGCATCGGCTTCGTTTTCCAGTCCTTCAACTTGCTGCCGCGGCAGACGGCGCTCGCCAACGTCATGCTGCCGATGGTCTATGCCGGCGTCGGCCATGCCGAACGGGCGGAGCGGGCACTGGCCGCGCTCGACGCGGTCGGCTTGCGGGAGCGGGCAGGGCATCGGCCGACCCAGCTTTCCGGCGGTCAGCAGCAGCGGGTCGCCATTGCCCGCGCCCTGGTCAACGACCCGCTCCTGCTTCTGGCCGACGAGCCGACCGGGGCGCTCGACAGCGCCACCAGCCTGGAGATCATCGCCCTGTTCCAGCGGCTGAACCGCCGCGGCATCACCGTGGTTCTGGTGACCCACGAAGCGGAGGTGGCGCGCTTCGCCGCCCGTGTCCTGCAGTTCCGCGACGGCCGGCTGATCGACGACCTGCGCCAGGATGCGGAGGTGGCGGCATGACCGCGTGGGACGCCCTGCGCGCGGCGCTCGATTCGCTGCGGGCCAATCCTCTGCGCAGCGCGCTGACCATGCTCGGCATCGTCATCGGCGTCGCCGCGGTGATCGCCATGGTCGCGGTCGGGGCCGGTGCGCGGGACCAGGTTCTGCGCCAGATCGCCAGCCTCGGCACCAACCTGATCATGGTTGGGCAGGGCAGCATCGTCCGCAGCGGGGTGAAGCTGGGTGCCGGCACCGCATCGACCCTGACGGAGGACGATGCGCAGGCGGTGCTGAGCGAGATCCCCGGCGTGGTGGTGACGGCGCCATCGGTGCGCTGGGGGTTGCAGATCGTCGCCGGGAACCAGAATTGGGGCACGGTGCTGTTCGGCGTCACGCCCGACTATATGGACGCCCGCGACTGGACGGTGGCGACCGGCCGCGGATTGTCGGACGAGGATGTCGCCCAGGCCAACAAGGTGGTCGTGCTGGGCCAGACGGTCGTGCGCAACCTGTTCGGTGGCGGCGATCCCATCGGCGAGCCGGTCCGCGTCTTCTCCACGCCGCTGACCGTCGTCGGCGTGCTGGCGGAGAAGGGCCAGAACACCCAGGGGCAGGACCAGGACGACGTCATCTTCGTGCCGCTGTCCACCGCCAAGCGCAACATTCCGGGCATGGCGAAGAGCAACCCGCGCTTCATCCACACCATGGTGGTGAAGATGCGGGACGGCGCCGACATGGCAGAGGCGCAGGCCCAGATCCGCGACCTGCTGCGCCAGCGCCACCGGCTGATCCCCGGCCAGGACGACGATTTCTGGATGCGCGACCTGTCGGAGGTGTCGGCGACCCGCGATGCCTCCTCGCGCGCCCTGTCCTTCCTGCTGGCGGCGGTGGCCGCCGTGTCGCTGCTGGTCGGCGGCATCGGCATCATGAACATCATGCTGGTGTCGGTGACCGAACGCACGCGGGAGATCGGGTTGCGGCTCGCCATCGGGGCGCGGCGGCGCGACATCCTGGTGCAGTTCCTGATCGAATCGACCACCCTGTCGCTGATCGGCGCCGCCGTGGGGGTGGCGCTGGGCATCGCGACCGCCATGGGGGTTGCCGCCCTTGCCGGCTGGCCGACCCTGATCCGGATCGACTCCGTCGTGCTGGCCGTGGTGGTCAGCGGGCTGATCGGCGTCTTCTTCGGCCTCTACCCGGCCCGGCGGGCGGCGCTGCTCAATCCCATCGAGGCGCTGCGGCACGAATAGCCGCGAAGTCGGCAGCCGAATCGCCAGCCAAGCCCACCATCCGCGCATCGCTGCGCGTCAGCCACAGCGCCGCGCGGGCGATCCATGCCGCCTCCCGCGGTGCGGCGAGCAGCGCCGGCCGTCGTTCCGCCACCACCCGCGCCAGCGCCAGGACGGAGGTCGCGGCATGCCGTTTGGCGAGGTCGATCTGGCCGATGGCGGGATCGAGCGTTGCGCGCAGAGGACCGCCGCCCATCGGCGCCACGACATCCACCGCCGCACCGGCGCGCAGCAGGCGATGGGCGAGCTCGACCGCCGCCTGCCGGTCCGGCCGGTCGCCCAGGTCGGGCAGGAAGAGGGCGACGGCGAATGGAGCGGGGGTGAGCGACGGCAACGAACGGGTCCAAAAATCTGTTGAAGGGGGAAATCTGTTGAGGGGCTGATGGTCAGCGACCGAACGCCGCACCGGATGCCCGGCACGGCAGGCGGGATGGAGAAAGACCGCGAAACCGATGCGCCCTTCGCTTGCCGTGGGCGTGGCGTTCGTGTATCTCACATCGCGGCGACGGGGCGTAGCGCAGTCTGGTCAGCGCGCCAGTTTTGGGTACTGGAGGCCCCCGGTTCGAATCCGGGCGCCCCGACCATCGCCGAGGGACAAAACCGCGTCCAAGCCGTAAGCGCCAGGACGCATCCGCAGCATTTGGGGAGACGAGCGAGCCATGAATGTCCGGATCTATCAGCCGAGCAAGACGGCCATGCAGTCCGGCCGGGCCAAGACTCACCGTTGGATGCTGGATTACGAGATCGAGACGCCGCGCCGTCCGGAGCCGCTGATGGGCTGGACCAGCTCCGGCGACACGCTGAACCAGGTGCGCCTGTCCTTCGAGACCAAGGAAGAGGCCATCGCGTTCGCGGAGCGTGAGGGCTGGAACTACACCGTTCAGGAAGCCCCGGTTCGCCGCGTCCGTCCGCGCAACTACGCCGACAATTTCCGCACCGACCGCCCGCGCTTCTGATCGCGGCCGCCGACGCGGGATCCGGGATAAGGCCCCATAGCTCAGTTGGATAGAGCAGCCGCCTTCTAAGCGGCAGGTCGCTGGTTCGAATCCAGCTGGGGTCGCCATCTCGGCAAGCCAATGCAGAACAGGAAAAAGCCCCGCTCCGGCGGGGCTTTTTGCGTTGTCGCCATCGTTGAGCAGGGCAATTGCATTTGGAGTTCGTTCGCACGCAAAGCCCCTCTCCCCTTGCGGGGCGGGATCGGCCAAACGCCAACGGCGTTTTGCCGACCCGCGGGTTGGGGTGAGGGGACGCAACGCCGTCACTCGAGTTCCCAAATGCGATAGCCATGGCGGATCGAGGCTGGAGCGTACGCTACCGGCTGGTATGTCGTCAGACTGGCGTGTTCCCAAGCCGCCATATGCGTCCCGTAGAGCCGCTAGGAGCATTCGGCTGCCGCCGCCCACAATACCCTCGGAGCCCATCGACGGCGCTCCCAGACCCTTCGCCGGTGGCTGTGCCACGGCGTTCCGGTCAAGCGCCCGGCTTCGTGCCCCAAATGCTCCCCGGAACGCAAAAGGGGCCGCCGAAGCGACCCCTTGAGGAAGGCTAAAGCCTTGAATTGGTTGGTGATCCGGGTGGGATTCGAACCCACGGCCACATGATTAAAAGTCACGTGCTCTACCGACTGAGCTACCGGATCATCCAGCGCGAAGGTGGCGAACAGCCCCCCGCCGGAAGTGGGCGCACCATAGAAAGACGCGCTCCAAAGGTCAACCATGGGCTTGATGGAAAATGCAGGATTTTCTCTTCAAGGCCATGGCCGGCACATGACCGGAAAGGTCAGGTCTGGTTGGTCGTCGGGGTCGTGCCATTGCCGGCCTCGAACGCGAAGCGTTCGGCCAGCCGTTCCGCGACGCGGGGCGAGACGAAGTGGCGGATGTCGCCGCCCAGACGCCCGATCTCCTTCACGAAGCGGGAGGAGATGAACTGGTGCTTCTCCGACGACATCAGGAAGATCGTCTCGACCTTCGGATTCAGCCGCGCGTTCATGCCCGCCATCTGGAACTCGTATTCGAAGTCCGAGACGGCGCGCAGGCCGCGGATGATGACTCTGGCGTTCATCTCGATGGCGAAATGCATCAGCAGATTGTCGAACGCCCGCACCTCGATGCTGGCCCCGCCGGCGTTCAGCGCGGCCACGTCCTCGCGAACCATGGCGACCCGCTCGTCCGTGGAGTAGAGCGGCCCTTTGCCGGCATTCCGGGCGACGCCGATGATCAGGTGGTCGACCTGACGGGCGGCGCGCTGGATGATGTCCATGTGACCGTTGGTGATCGGATCGAAGGTGCCGGGATAGACACCGATTCGACGACCCTGGCTGGTCTCGGTCTGGCTGGTCGCCATAAGTTCCCCTTTAGGCCCGTCCGTTATTCGTTCGGCCCGGCGGTACCGCCGGCATCGCCGACCGACCCGTCCGAACCGTTGGCGTCACCGCCGGTCTCAACGCCAGTCTCAACGCCGGTGTCGACACCGGTCTCCCCGGCGCCGTTCTCGCCCACACCATTCTCGCCGTCTTCCTCGGCGATGGTGGCGACGGAAACCACGCGCTCGTCCGCCCCTACGCGGAACAGCGTGACACCCAGCGTCTTCCGGCCGGCCACCCGCACGTCGTGCAGCGGCATGCGGATCACCTGGCCGCCGTTGGTCACCATCATCACCTGATGGTTCGATTCGACGGGGAAGGCGGCGACGATGGACCCGTTGCGCTCGCCCATCTCCATGTTCCAGATGCCCTGGCCCCCGCGACCGGCGATGCGGTACTCGTAGGACGAGCTGCGCTTGCCATAGCCGCGGTCGGAGACGGTCAGAATATACTGTTCCTTTTGTTTCAGTTCTTCGTACCGCTCCTGCGTCAGGGTGACGCTGTCCGCCGGCACCTCATCGGCTTCCGGCGCGGCCTCGCCCTCCATCTCCAGCCCTTCGTCGCGCTTCATCTTGAAGAAGGCGGCACGTTCCTCGGGCGTGGCGTCGACATGGGTCAGGATCGACAGCGACACCACCTCGTCCCCGTCGGCCAGCTTGATGCCGCGCACACCGGTGGAGGTGCGGCCGGCGAAGACGCGCACGTCGTCGACCGGGAAGCGGATGCACTTGCCGCCGCGGGTCGCCAGCAGCACGTCGTCGGCCTCCGAGCAGGTGTGGACGCCGATCAGCCGCTCGCCTTCCTCTTCCAGCTTCATGGCGATCAGGCCGTTGGAGCGGATGTTGGCGAAGTCCGACATGCGGTTGCGGCGCACATTGCCCTTAGACGTGGCGAAGACGACGTGCAGATCGGCCCAGACGGCCTCGTCCTCCGGCAACGGCAGGACGGTGGTGATGGTTTCCCCGTCGATCAGCGGCAGCAGGTTGACGAAGGCCTTGCCGCGCGCCTGCGGGTTGCCCAGCGGCAGGCGGTAGACCTTCAGCTTGTAGACCATGCCGCGGTTCGAGAAGAGCAGCAGCGGCGTGTGGGTGTTGGCGACGAACAGGTCGCTGACCGCGTCCTCCGCCTTCATCGACATGCCGGCGCGGCCCTTGCCGCCGCGCTTCTGCGCCCGGTAGGTCGACAGCGGCACCCGCTTCACATAGCCGGACTGGCTGACGGTGACGACCATGTCCTCGCGCTGGATCAGGTCCTCGATGTCGGCCTCGAACTCCAGATCCTGGATTTCGGTGCGGCGCGGGTTGCCGAACCGCTCCTTCATCTCCACCAGCTCGTCGCGCAGGATCCCCATCAGCTTCGGCCGGTTGGCGAGCGTGGCGAGGAAATCGGCGATCTGGTCGGTGACGTCGGTCAGCTCGGCGCCGATCTTGTCGCGCTCCAGCCCGGTCAGGCGGTGCAGACGCAGGTCGAGGATGGCGCGGGCCTGGACTTCCGACAGGCGGTAGGTGCCCTGTTCGCTGACGCCGCGGCCGGGCTCGTCGATCAGCTCGATCAGCGGACCGACGTCGTGAACCGGCCATTCGCGGTTCATCATTTCTTCGCGCGCCCAGACCGGATCGGGGGCGCTGCGGATCAGCTCGATCATTGCGTCCAGGTTGGCGACGGCGACCGCCAGACCGACCAAGGTGTGCGCCCGCTCGCGGGCCTTGCCCAGCAGGAACTCGGTCCGGCGGGTGATGACCTGCTCGCGGAAGCGGATGAAGGCGGCGATGATCTGCTGGAGATGCATCAGCTCCGGACGGCCGCCGTTCAGCGCCAGCATGTTGACGCCGAAGGAGGTCTGGAGCTGGGTGTGGCGGAACAGCTGCGCCAGCACCACGTCGGGAACCGCGTCTCGCTTCAGCTCGATCACCACGCGCACGCCGTCGCGGTCGGACTCGTCACGCAGATCGGAGATGCCCTCGATGATCTTGTCGTTCACGACCTCGCCGATGCGTTCCATCAGCTTGGCCTTGTTGACCTGATAGGGGATCTCGGTCGCGACGATGGCGGTGCGGTCCTTGCGCACCTCCTCGAAATGGGTCTTGGCACGCAGGATGATCGAACCGCGCCCGGTCTGCAGCGCCGCCCGGCTGCCCGACCGGCCCAGGATCAGGCCGCCCGTCGGGAAATCGGGGCCGGGTACATGCTCCATCAGCTCTTCGAGCGTGATTTCGGGATTGTCGATATAGGCGCAGCAGGCGTCGATCACCTCGCCCAGATTGTGGGTCGGGATGTTGGTCGCCATGCCGACGGCGATGCCGCCGGCGCCGTTCACCAGCAGGTTCGGGAAGCGCGCCGGGACGACGGTGGGCTCGCGGCCCGAATCGTCGTAGCTGGCCTGGAAGTCGATGGTGTCCTTGTCGATGTCGTCCAGCAGCGCTTCCGCCGCCTTGGCAAGCCGCGCCTCGGTGTAGCGCATGGCCGCCGGCGGGTCGCCGTCCATCGAACCGAAATTGCCCTGTCCGTCGATCAGCGGCAGGCGCATGGAGAAGTCCTGCGCCATGCGGACCATGGCGTCGTAGATCGCGCTGTCGCCGTGCGGGTGGTATTTACCCATCACGTCGCCGACGATGCGCGCCGACTTCTTATAGGGCTTGGTCGAATCGTACCCGCCCTCCTTCATCGCATAGAGGATGCGCCGGTGCACCGGCTTCAGCCCGTCGCGGACGTCGGGCAGGGCACGGCTCACGATCACGCTCATCGCGTAGTCGAGATACGATTTCCGCATCTCGTCTTCGATGTTGATCGGCGCGATGTCGGAGGCGGGAGGAAGGGGCGTGTTGCTCAAGCGGACACTCATTTTTCCAAGGTGCCGCCGCTTGCGGATCCGCGGCAGTCACTGGCCTTGCGGGCCGAAAGTTTTGCCCAGGAAATATAGCAACTCTCGCAATTGCACACAATGATTCGGGGCCGGAAAGCCGGTTCAGCGCCGGCTCAGACGCGCGAATCGCAGTGAGAGGATCGTCACGGACACCAGGCTGGCGATCAGGATTCCCTCGAAAAGCCCATGGGCGCCGTGGCCGAGACCGAAAACCAGGAAGGCCGACACCGGAATCATCACCACCGCGTAGGAGAAGAAATGCAGCGCGGTCGGGACCCAGGCGTCATGCCGGCCGCGCAGTGCGTTCGCCATCACCGTCTGGCCGCCGTCGGCGATCAGGATCCAGGCGGCGAAGGCGATCAGCGGCACCACCGCCTCCAGCAGCTCCGGATCGTTGGTGTAGATGGCGCCCAGCGCCTCGGGCAGGCTGCGGTAGAGGATGCCGACGCAGGCCAGGATGGCGCTGGTGACGCCCAGCCCGGTCCAGCCCGCCAGCGCCATGTCGCTGCGGTCGCCGCGGCCAAAGGCCACGCCCACCCGCACCGCCGTCGCCGATGCCAGCCCGACCGCCGCCATGAAGGGCAGGGCGGTCAGGTTCAGGCCCACCGTGTAGGCGGCCAGCGCCAGCGGAGAGATCATGCCGGCGAACAGGCCGAGTGCGGCGAAGGCGCCGCTTTCCACCCCAATGCTGAGCCCGGCGGCATAGCCGAGATGGCGCTGGCGCGCAGCACCGCTCCACCAGTCCGACACCGGCAGGCGGACCTGCCAGCGGTCATGGTCGCGCATCCACCAGACATAGGCGACCAGCCCCAACCCCATGCCCCAGCGCACGATGGTGGTCGCCCAGGCCGACCCGACTGCGCCCAGCGGCTCCAGCCCGACATGCCCCCAGACAAGCGCCCAGGCCAGCGCGGCGTTGACGATGTTGCCGATCACCATGGCGACCATGCCCGGCAGCGGCCGCTTGATGCCCTCCAGGAAGAAGCCGGTGGTGATGTACAGCATCATGCCGGGTGCGCCGAGCCCCAGCACCGCCAGCACATGGGCGCCGCCCGCCGCCATGTCCGGCGTCTGGCCGCCCGCCTGGAACAGCGGATCCCCCGGCAGCGAGACCAGAGCGAACAGCACGCCCAGCAGCAGCGCGTAGGGAATGGACCGGCGCCATGCCCGCCCGCACTCCGCATCGTTGCCGGCGCCGAAGGCGTGGGCGGCGATCATCACCGTGCCCATCAGCAGCCCGACGCCGGTGCCGACCATGATGTTGCCCGGCAGATGGGCCAGCCCGTAATAGGCCAGCTCCTGCGCCGAATAGCGGCCGACGATGGCAGTGTCGACCGCCATCATCACCATCAGCCCGGCGCGGGAGACGATGACCGGCGCCGCCAGCCGCAGCAGCTCGCCGATATGGGCGGCGAGGCGCGCGCGCAACGGCTCGGGCGTGGGCAGGGTGGCGGTGCTCATGACGGGACCTGTGTCGGCATTGGGGGATGCGGCCTTCGCCGCGCCGCCGGACCGTACCGGCTGGCCGGAAAGCGGGCAGGCTGCGCAAAAGCCGGTCATCTTGCCCGGTGGACGTACCGCGTCAAGACTTTCGGGCGCCTCGAAAGGACCGTTGCGTTCCCTGCATGGCCGGAGGGGCAGTTGCGGAACCAAGCCGCCGCCGCCCCGTTGTCAGAAACAGAGACGAACGACGCCCGGACAGCCACTCATCCCCCCTTCACACCGGAGAGACGCCATGCACCACGCCAAGAACCGCCGGCAGCGCGCCACTGCCCGCGCCATCCCGTTCCCCGCGCGTGAAGTGGTGATCCTGACCTTCCTGATGGCGCTGGCAGCCATGCTGACCGGTTGCAACACGGTGGAAGGCGCCGGACAGGACGTGCAGTCCGGCGGCCGGGCGATCGAACGAACCGCCGATTGAGGCGTTATCCGAAGACGATTCCCGCCCCAGGAGTGTTTCGAATGAGCGAACCGCAGAAGCCGTCCACCCCCGGCGAGATTCCGCCGCCGTCCAACCCGAACCCGCCGCAGCCCGACCGCCCGACCACGCCCGACCCCTATCCGGTGCCCGACAACCCCGGCATCCTGCCGGAAGTCCCGCCGCCGGCCGACGAACCGATGCCGGGCATGCCGAACCCGACGACCGCGTGACGGTAGCGAGGGGGCGCATTCGCCCCCTCAACCCACCTCCGCCATCGCCTCCGCCGAGACCCATTGCTCGACCCGCTCGGCGGCCGACTGCCAGTCCTGTTCCAGCATCATTGCGTGCCCCATCCCCGGCATGAAGACCGGATGGGTGTTCAGCGCCATCGCGGTTGCGATCACTTCCGCGCGCGGGAACAGCAGATCCTCCTCCGCACCCATCACCATCACCGGCGTGTCGCGCGGCGGCAGCACGGGGAAGGGGATCCAGCCGCCGATGTCCAGCAGGACCCGGCGCGATTCCTCCTGCAGAAAGGCCTCGTACCTGGCGGCCTCATCGCGCGGCATCTTGTCGGAGAACATCGCCCGGCGGATTGCGTCCGGATCGATGGCCTTCTCGCCGAAGGTGGTCAGCATCGCCATCTGCTGGAACACATAAGGCGACCTCCAGGCCAACCCCATGGTGGAGGACCACAGGCCATAGGGCGGGGCTGACGCCATCAGCACGCCGCCGGCAAAGCGGCGCTTGGCCAACGCGCGCTGCACCACCATGCCGCCCATGGAATGGCCGATCAGCACCGGCGGCGACGACAGGCCGTCCGCCGCCTGCAGCACGTCGTCCACATAATCGGCGATGCCGAACTCATGCAGACGGTCGCGCCCCTCGCTGTTGCCATGGCCGCGCAGGGAGACGGCATGCGCCTCCCACCCGCGCGCGGCGAACCAGGGCAGGAACTTGGCATCCCAGATCCAGGCGCCGCTGAAGGCACCGTGAACGAACAGGAGCGGCGGCGCCTTCGGCGTACCGGCGGGACGGCGGCTGATGATTTCCAGGCTGGACATCGGATCGCGGTTCCTGATTTTGCGTTGCAACAAGCATGGCGGGCCAGAGGGTGCCTGTCCAGCCGCGGCCCCCTCAACCCTGATCCGCAGCCCCGATCCGCAGCCCCGATCCGTCTGGGGACTTGCACAGTTTGACGGCGCCGGTTCGGTTTGCGACAGTCCGGACCCGCAAAGCCAATCCGGAGACCGCCCGTGTCGAATCCGCCGGTCATCGATCCTGCCGCCCTGACCGCCGACACCGGCGCCACCGACTATCCGCAGCCCTTCCGGGCGCAGGTGGCCGGGCGGCACCGGGTTGCGCTGGGCGATCCGCTGGGGCTGACCAATTTCGGCGTCAACCTGACCCGGCTGGCTCCCGGTGCGTCATCCGCCCTGCGCCACTGGCACAGCCGCCAGGACGAATTCGTCTTTGTGGTGGACGGCGAGCTGACCCTGGTCACCGACGCGGGCGAGACCCTGCTGACCGCCGGCATGTGCGCCGGTTTCCCGCATGGCGTCGCCGACGGCCACCGCCTGATCAACCGCAGCAGCCGGCCGGCCAGCTACCTGGAGGTCGGCGACCGCAGCGGCGGCGACGAGGTCAGCTATTCCGACGAGGACATGGTCTGGCGCGACGGCGCCTATCGCCACCGCGACGGGACGCCCTGGGAATGACTGCAGGGGGAATGAATGCGGACCTGACCCTGGTTCTCGGCGGCGCCCGCTCCGGCAAGAGCCGCTATGCCGAAGGGCTGGTGACTGCGCTGGTCGGTCCGCGTGTCTACATCGCCACCTCGCAAATCTGGGACGCGGAGATGGCGGAGCGGGTGGCGAAGCACCGCGACGACCGCGGCCCCGACTGGACGACGGTGGAGGAGCCGCGCGACCTGACCGGCGCGCTCCGCCGCCACGCTGCCGACGGCACCGGCGTGCTGGTCGATTGCCTGACCCTGTGGCTGACCAACCTGATGATGGCGGAGGCCGACATCGCGGCGGAGACCGCGGCGCTGGTGGAGCTTCTGCCGACGCTGCCCGGCCGGGTGGTCCTGGTTTCCAACGAGGTCGGGCTCGGCATCGTTCCCGACAATGCGCTGGCGCGCCGCTTCCGCGACCATGCCGGCCGCCTGCACCAATCCATTGCGGCCGTTGCGCCGCGCGTCGTGCTGACCGTCGCCGGTTTGCCGATGTTCGTGAAGGGAACCCCCGCATGACCGACAACACGGTCGATACCGACGAACTGAACCGCCGCCATGCCGAAAAGATGAAGCGGCGCAAGGCGTTGCAGGAGCGGGCGCTCGCCTCCAAGACGGTGGAGAAGGGCCTGCTGATGGTCCACACCGGCAAGGGCAAGGGCAAGTCGACCGCGGCCTTCGGCCTGATGATGCGGGCCGTCGGCCATGGCATGCGGGTGGGCATGGTGCAGTTCGTCAAGGGCGCCTGGTCCACCGGCGAAACGGTGGCGCTGGAGCGCTTCGAGGATCTGGTCGATTTCCACACGATGGGCGAGGGCTTCACCTGGGATACCCAGGACCGCGCCCGCGACATCGCCGCCGCCGAGGCCGCCTGGGCCAAGGCCAAGGAGTTGATGGCCGACCCGCGCTATCGCCTGATCGTGCTGGACGAGCTGAACATCGTGCTGCGCATGGATTATCTGCCGCTGGAGGAGGTGCTGGCGACGCTGGCCGCCCGCCGGCCGGACCTGCATGTCTGCATCACCGGCCGCAACGCCAAGCCGGATCTGATCGCCGCCGCCGACCTCGTCACCGAGATGACGCTGGTCAAGCACCCGTTCGAGGCCGGGGTGAAGGCCCAGGCCGGCATCGAGTTCTAAGGCCATGCCGTTGAAGGCTATGCAGTCTCGCGCGATCATGCTGCAGGGCACCGGCTCCGACGTCGGCAAGTCTCTGCTGGTGGCCGGACTGTGCCGTGCGCTGGTGCGGCGCGGGCTGACCGTCCGGCCGTTCAAGCCGCAGAACATGTCCAACAACGCCGCGGTGACGGCGGACGGCGGCGAGATCGGCCGCGCCCAGGCGCTCCAGGCGCGGGCCTGCGGCGTGGCGCCCAGCGTCCACATGAACCCGGTGCTGCTGAAGCCGCAGTCGGACATCGGCAGCCAGATTGTGGTGCGCGGCGTGGTGGTAGGCACCGCACGCGCCGCCGACTATCAGGCGCGCAAGCGCGAACTGCTGGGCACCGTCCTGGACAGCTTCGAGCGGCTCAAGGCCGAGGCCGACATCGTGGTGGTGGAGGGTGCCGGCAGCCCGGCCGAGGTCAATCTGCGGGCCGGCGACATCGCCAACATGGGCTTTGCCACCGCCGCCGACGTGCCGGTTCTCCTGGTCGGCGACATCGACCGCGGCGGCGTGATCGCCAGTCTGGTCGGCACCCACGCACTTCTACCGAAATCTGAGCAGGAGCGTATCAAGGGCTTTCTTATCAACAAGTTCCGCGGCGATGTTCGCCTGTTCGATGAAGGGCTGCGGATCATCGAAAGCCACACCGGCTGGCGCGGATTCGGCGTGGTGCCCTGGCTGAAGGAGGCGGCGACCCTGCCGGCGGAGGATGCGGTCGCGCTCGACCGGCCACGGGCTGCGGGTGACGGAGCATTGCGGATCGCGGTGCCGATGCTGTCGCGGATCGCCAATTTCGACGACTTCGACCCGCTGGCGCAGGAGCCCGGCGTCGCCCTGACCATGGTGCGTCCGGGCCAGCCGCTGCCGGGAGACGCCGATCTGGTGATCCTGCCCGGCACCAAGGCGACGATTGCCGACCTTGCCTTCCTGCGGGCGCAGGGCTGGGACATCGACCTGCTGGCCCATTGGCGGCGCGGGGGGCGGGTGCTGGGGATCTGCGGCGGCTATCAAATGCTGGGGCGGCGCATCGCCGATCCCGACGGCATCGAAGGCCAGCCGGGCGAGGCCGCCGGGCTCGGTCTGCTGGATGTCGAGACGGTGCTGAAGGGTCCGAAGGTGCTGGAGGAAGCCCGCGGGCGGGAGCGCCGCACCGGCGCGGCGGTGGCGGGGTACGAGATGCACATGGGCCGCACCGACGGGCCGGACCGGGCGCGGTCGATGCTGGAGCTTGCCGATGGCGCGACGGACGGCGCGGAGTCGGCGGACGGCCGGGTCGCCGGCTGCTACCTGCACGGGCTGTTCGGCGCGGACGGCTTCCGTGCGGCCTATTTGCGGGGAATGGGCAGCGGGTCCGAACTGGCTTATGGGGTGGCTGTGGAGCGGGCGCTGGATGCGGTCGCGGATCGGCTGGAGAGTGTGGTGGATGTGGAGGGGTTGCTGGCGGTCGCGGAGGGGTGAGGTATCGGTGCTGATGCCCCCTCCCTAACCCTCCCCCGCCTTTGGCGGGAGAGGGAACTCCGCCGCATATTTGTAAACGTCACCTGTCAAGCATCCTACCCCCTCTACCGCCGAAGGCGGGGGAGGGATGGGGAGGGGGCAACAACCAAAATGGCGCCTCTCCCCTCAAACCGTCTCCCGCTCCACCGATAACGCGCGCGGCAGCTTGAAGACGATGTTCTCGGTCGCGGTGCGCAGTTCCTCCACCGTCACGTCGAATCGCGCGCGTGCCGCCTCGATGACTTCCTCCACCAGCACTTCCGGTGCCGACGCGCCGGCGGTGATGCCGAGCCGGGAGACACCGGCCAGCGCGTTCCAGTCGATCTCGGCGGCGCGCTGGACCAGCTGGGCGGCCGGGCAGCCGTGGATCTTCGCCACCTCCACCAGCCGCTTGGAGTTGGAGGAGTTCGGCGCGCCGAGAACCAGCAGCGCGTCCACCTTCGGCGCGATGGCCTTCACCGCCGCCTGACGGTTGGTGGTGGCGTAGCAGATGTCCTCCTTCTTCGGACCGGCGATGGCGGGGAAGCGGGCCTGGAGCGCGGCCAGGATCTCCGTCGTCTCATCCACCGACAGCGTGGTCTGGGTGGCGTAGGCGAGGTTCTCAGGATCACGGACCTCCAGCGTCGCCACGTCGGCCACCGTCTCCACCAGCACGACGGCACCGTCGGGCAGCTGACCCATGGTGCCGATCACCTCCGGATGTCCGGCATGGCCGATCAGGACGATCTGGCGACCGTCCTCGAAATGGCGTTCGGCCTCGCGGTGGACCTTGCTGACCAGCGGGCAGGTGGCGTCGAGATAGAACAGGCCGCGCGCCTCCGCCGCCTGCGGCACCGATTTCGGCACGCCATGGGCGGAGAACACCACCGGGCGGCCATCCGGCACCTCGGTCAGTTCGTCGACGAAGACGGCGCCCTTGGCTTCCAGGCTTTCGACCACGAATCGGTTGTGGACGATCTCGTGCCGGACATAGACCGGCGCCCCGAAGCGGTCCAATGCGGTCTCGACGATCTGGATCGCCCGGTCCACGCCGGCGCAAAAGCCGCGCGGTGCGGCCAGCAGGATCGTCAAGGGCTGGAGTGCCGGGGAATTGGTGGTGGTCATATGCGCTGTTCCGCCCTTGCGTGGAAGACGTGCCCTAAGGTGGCCCTGTGCCGAACCGTCGCAAGGGATAGAACCGCCGCGCGGTCTTGTGCCGGTCAAGCTGGGACACTAAAGTCGCGATCCAACAGCCCGTTAACCGATCAGGCCGAACCGATGGACCGCCGCGACCGTAAACTAGGAACCCCCGCCCGGAAAAGCCCGCTGGCGTCCCTGATGCGTAAGAGCCGCCCTGCGCTGCTCGCCGCCGGGGCCGTTGCGGTGCTGTCCGGCTGTTCCGGCATGGGCCTTGGACCGAACGACGCGGCGGAAGCGGCGCTGGCCTGCCCCAAGGTCAACATCGTCCGCGACCTCCAGGAGGTCGCGGTCTTCCGCCCCGGCGGCAAGGATCTGACCGATCTGGAATCGCGCGCGGCGCTGGTCGACTACACCGGCAACTGCGAATACACCAGCAGCGGCGTCACGGTGAACGTGAACGTCTTCCTGGTGGCCGAGCGCGGCCCGGCCCTGCAGGGCAACACCGCCAAGTACCAGTATTTCGTGGCGCTGGCCCAGCCGGACGACACGCTGGTGTCGAAGGCCTATTTCGACACCGACGTGACCTTCGTCACCGGCCAGCCGCGCGCCGGCACCAGGGAAGAGCTGGCCCCGAAGATTCCGCTGCCCAAGGATGGCAACGCCAAGGACTGGAAGATCTATCTCGGTTTCCAGCTGACGCCGGAACAGCTGGAGTTCAACCGGACGCAGGTGAAGAAGTAAGAATCTGCGATAAATTATTGATGGCTTCACGTGCATGTGTTGAAAATGTTAGGAGCGTGAAGCCATCAATGATGCGAACCGCAGCTATTCCGAGAATGTTTCCATGATTAACTTTCTGAAAGTAACAAATTTTCGCCAGTTTCAGAGCTTCTCTGTCAAGCTAAAAAAAGGAAATATTCTGGTCGGCCCGAATAACGCTGGTAAATCTTCTTTGTTAGATGCTTTCAGGATACTTGAAGCATGCTTGCGTTATGCAAAGACAAAAAATCCAGAGGCTATTGATGTGTATGGCCATGGAGTTTTCCGGGGTTATCGCCTCCCTGAAACAACTATTCCAGTAAAATTGGCGAATATAACGCGAGATTATAGCGACGAAGATGCTATCCTAGAATTTCGAACCTCAAATGGAGTGGATATATATATTCGTCTTCACCACAGCAAGCGAGCCACATTTTATATCGATGCCCCTGGCTTCAAGACCCATACGAGCAAGAGTTTTAGAGAGGCTTGCGCAATTGATTTCGTCATAGTTCCAACTCTTTCCCCGCTGGAAATGGAGGAAAGGTTTGTTGAAGACGAAACAATACGTAGAAATGAGGGCACCCGCACCTCCAGTAGGCATCTTAGGAACGTTTGGTATAGGAAAAGAGATGAAGAATTTAGTCAATTCCGAAAAGATGTATCTGATGCATGGCCAGGAATTTCTATTTCGAAACCTGAAATTGGGAACTCCATTCCCAGAATAGTTGATATGTACTATAGTGAAAACAGAGTTGAGCGTGAAGTTAGTTGTGCGGGATTTGGTTTTCAGGTCTGGTTGCAAATACTCACCCATCTGACCAGAGGGCTTCCTGGGGCGACGCTCATCATTGATGAACCTGACATATATCTTCATCCAGATCTGCAAAAAAGGTTGCTAAAGACCATTTCGGAACGATATGAGCAATTTATTATGGCTACTCATTCTGTCGAAATAATAAATGATGCAGATGTTTCAGATATAGTGTCTATAAGTAAGAATTATAGATCAGGAAAACGAATAAGCACAGATGAAGATTATATTAAGCTCCATCGCTATATTGGGTCATCGGAGAATACTGATTTTGCTCGATTAGCTCGATCAAAGAAGGTTATTTTCGTTGAGGGTAAAGATGGAAAATTAATCAGAAAGCTGGCAAAGAAAATTGGGTTAGTTAATCTATCTGATGAGCAGAATACGCCTATTATTCAGCTGGGTGGCTTTTCGCAATGGCGTCGTGCCGCTGATGCAATCTGGGCCTTCCGCAACGTTTTATCACTTGAAATCGAAGCCTTCTGTTTATTTGATCGAGACTATCGCTGTAAAGAAGAGGTTTCTGAATTTGTCAACGATCTTGAGGGGCGCGGAATATCCTGTGAAGTCTTGGTGGGAAAAGAAATCGAAAATCATATCTTAATTGAGAACGCTTTGTTGAGAGCTATTCGAAAGCGCGTGACCCAACGGGGTGGTGAGGCCGAATCTCTAGACGAGAAAATTTTACGTTCTATCATTATAGAAATCTCCTCTGATATGGAAGAGAGCGTGAGGGCCAATAGAGCTAAACACTACACAGATTACTTTGAAAAGAGAGAGCCAGGCGTTGATCGTTCTTCAATACTGCTAAGGCATGGAAAATTATTTTCCGGAGATTGGAAAAAATACAGTGAAAAGATTTTGATGCTGCCGGGAAAGGAAATGCTGTCAAGAATAAATGAAAAAATTCAATCTCAATTACAGGTGAGTCTCACCGAATCTATGATAATTGACGCAATTAACGTTGACGAGATTGACCCTGATTTTTTGCGAATATTACAGAGGCTCGATGCTTTTTGCTTGTAGAATACCTGTACTATGGGGCACCGACCATCTCGCCGTCGCCGAACCCCCCAATTGACAAACCTGTCTATTCGCGACAGTGTGCCGCCATCACGCCGATGATCCCTCGCGGGAGAGATCGTCCGGGAGCTTGTCGCAAATCGGCAGGTTCGCGGGCGGCGCCGAAGGAGCAACCGCCCCCGGAAACTCTCAGGCAAAAGGACCGCAAGGGGATAAGGCAACTCTGGAAAGCAGCCTCGGCGCCCAGTCGCCGCGACTCACCGAAGGAGTAAACCGGGTGCCCGGCTCGACCGGGCGGCGGTGAATCTCTCAGGTCCAAGACAGAGGGGGCAGCTTCCTGCGCCGATCCCGGCGTGGGCGCTAGAACCCTGTCGGAGGACCCGCGTGACCGAGGCCGCAACCGCTCTCAAGACCACTCCGCTGCACGCGCTCCATGTCGAGCTTGGCGCCCGCATGGTGCCCTTCGCCGGCTATGACATGCCGGTGCAGTATCCGCTGGGCATCCTGAAGGAGCACCAGCACACCCGCGAGAAGGCCGGGCTGTTCGACGTGTCCCACATGGGCCAGGTCCGCCTGACCGGTGACGATCCCGCCGCCGCCCTGGAAACGCTGGTCCCCGGCGACATCAAGGGGCTGGCGCAGGGCCGCATGCGCTACACGCTGTTCCTGAACGAGCAGGGCGGCATCCTCGACGACCTGATGGTGACCAATGCCGGCGACCATTTGTTCCTGGTGGTGAACGCCGCCTGCAAGGAGCAGGATGTCGCCCATCTGCGCGAGAAACTGGCCGGCAAGGCCGAGGTGGAGCTGCTTGACGATCTGGCGCTGATGGCGCTCCAGGGTCCGATGGCGGCCGAGGTGATGGCCCGCTTCGTGCCGGAAGCCGCCACCATGAAGTTCATGAGCTACCTGTCCGCCACCTTCAAGGGTGTGCCGGTGATCCTGACCCGCTCCGGCTACACCGGCGAGGATGGCTACGAGATCTCCTGCGACAAGGCCGATGCGGAGATGATCGCCCGCGCGCTGCTGGCGGAATCCGAAGTCGAGGCGATCGGGCTGGGTGCGCGCGACTCGCTGCGGCTGGAGGCCGGGCTCTGCCTCTACGGCCACGACATCGACACCACCACGACGCCGGTCGAAGGCGCGCTGGAATGGACGCTGCCGAAGCGCCGCCGCGCCGAGGGCGGTTTCCCCGGCTACGACATCATCCACCGGCAACTGACCGAGGGCGCCACGCGCCGCCGCGTCGGCATCCAGCCGGAAGGCCGCCAGCCGGCCCGCGAGCACACGGAAATCCAGGACGCCAACGGCACCCGTATCGGCGAGATCACCAGCGGCGGCTTCGGCCCGACCGCCGGTGCGCCGGTCGCCATGGGCTATGTCGACATCGCGAACTCCGCGGTGGGCACGCCGCTGACGCTGGTGGTGCGCGGCAAGCCGCTGCCCGCCCGCGTCGCCGCCACGCCCTTCGTGCCGCAACGCTATTACCGGGGCTGACGCCTCGGATCCCCGACCACAAGCAACCGTGTTGAACAGGGAATCCTTCAGATGACCAAGAAATTCACCAAGGACCACGAGTGGGTTCAGGTCGACGGCGACGTCGCCACCGTCGGCGTCACCGATTTCGCCCAGAGCCAGCTGGGCGACGTGGTGTTCGTCGAGCTGCCCGAGCCCGGCCGCGAGCTGGAGCAGGGCAAGGAAGCCGCCGTCGTCGAATCGGTGAAGGCTGCCAGCGACGTCTACGCCCCGGTCTCCGGCACCGTCATCGAGGCCAACCAGGCCCTGGTTGACGACCCGTCGATGGTCAACAGCGCCGCCGAGGGTGAGGGCTGGTTCTTCAAGATCCAGTTGAAGGACGCCTCCGAACTCGATGGTCTGATGGACGAATCGGCCTACAATGCCTTCGTGGAGGAATCCCACTAACATGCGTTACCTGCCCCTGACCGAGGCCGACCGGCAGTCCATGCTGGAGGCCGTCCGCGCAACATCGGTCGAAGACCTGTTCCGCGATGTTCCAAAGTCGGCCCGGCTGGCCGGCCCGATCGGGGGCTTGCCCAACCACATGGGCGAGCTTGAGGTCGAACGGCTGCTGGGTTCCATGGCGGCCAGGAATATGCCGGCGGGGAGCGTGCCGAGCTTCCTCGGTGCCGGTGCCTACCGCCACCATGTGCCGGCCACCGTCGACCATCTGGTCCAGCGCGGCGAATTCCTGACCGCCTACACGCCGTACCAGCCGGAAGTGAGCCAGGGCACGCTGCAGGTCCTGTTCGAATTCCAGACCCAGGTCGCGCTGCTGACCGGCATGGATGTGGCCAACGCCTCGATGTATGACGGCGCCACCTCCTGCGCCGAGGCGGTGATGATGGCCAACCGCGTCACCCGGCGGAAGAAGGCGATCCTGTCCGGCGGTCTGCACCCGCATTACCGCGACGTGACCACCACCGACGCCCGCTTCATCGGGTTCGAGGCTGTCGCCCTGCCGGCCGCCCCGACCGGCGGCGAGGATCTGCTGGCGCTGGTCGACGACAAGACGTCCTGCGTCGTCGTGCAGAACCCCGACGTGTTCGGCCATGTCCGCGACTACACCGACCTCGCCGCCGCCTGCCAGGCCAAGGGCGCGCTGCTGATCGTCGTGGTGACGGAGGCGCTGTCTCTCGGGCTGCTGACCCCGCCGGGCGACATGGGCGCCGACATCGTCGCGGCTGAAGGCCAGTCCTTCGGCAACGCGCTGAACTTCGGCGGTCCCTATGTCGGGCTGTTCGCGGTGAAGGACAAATATGTCCGCCAGATGCCGGGCCGCCTGTGCGGCGAGACGGTGGACGCCGACGGCCGCCGCGGCTTCGTGCTGACGCTCTCTACCCGCGAGCAGCACATCCGCCGCGAGAAGGCGACCTCGAACATCTGCACCAACTCCGGCCTGTGCGCGCTGGCCTTCTCGATCCATGTCAGCCTGCTGGGCGAGGCCGGGATCACGCAGCTGGCCCAGCTGAACCACGCCAAGGCCGTCCAGATGGCCGACAAGCTGGCGGCGGTTCCGGGTGTCGAGGTGCTGAACGACGGCTTCTTCAACGAGTTCACCGTGAAGCTGCCGAAGCCCGCCGCCGCGGTGGTCGAGGAACTGGCCAAGCGCCGCATCCTGGGCGGCGTGCCGGTGTCGCGCCTCTATCCGGGCGAGATGGCCCAAGGAATGGAGAATCTGCTGCTGGTCGCCGTCACCGAGACCAACACCGACGCCGACATGGACGCCTTCGCGGCTGCGCTGAGTGAGGTTCTGGCATGAGCATGAACAACCAGGGCCGTCCGTCGGCCATCCCTGCGAACTCGGGCGCTTTCGACGGCGTGACCGGCACCGTCACCGGCAACCGCGGCCTGCAGATCGAAGAACCGCTGATCTTCGAACAGGACAGCGCCGGCCGCACCGGTGTCGACCTGCCGGACGTGCCGAAGGTGGCCTCGCGCCTGGGGGCGGTGAAGCCGCGCGCCAAGGTCGGGCTGCCCGGCCTCGCCGAGCCGCAGGTGGTCCGCCACTACACCCGGCTGTCGCAGAAGAACTACGCCATCGACAGCGGGTTCTATCCGCTGGGTTCCTGCACGATGAAGCACAACCCGCGCCTGAACGAGAAGATGGCGCGGCTGCCGGGCTTCTCCGACGTGCATCCGATGCAGCCGGTCAGCACGGTGCAGGGTGCGCTGGAACTGATGGACCAGCTGGCATACTGGCTGAAGACGCTGACCGGCATGGCCGCCGTGACGCTGGCGCCCGCCGCCGGTGCCCATGGCGAGATGTGCGGCATCATGGCGATCCGCGCCGCGCATGAGGCCAAGGGCGACAGCGGCCGCACCAAGATCCTGGTGCCGGAAAGCGCCCACGGAACCAACCCGGCGACCGCCGCCGCCTGCGGCTACAGCGTCGACGCCATCCCGGCGACCGCCGACGGCCGTGTCGATCTGGAGGCGCTGAAGGCCAAGCTCGGCCCCGACGTGGCCGGCCTGATGCTGACCAACCCCAACACCTGCGGCCTGTTCGAACGCGACATCGTCGCCATCGCCGAGGCGGTGCATGAGGCAGGCGGCTATTTCTACTGCGACGGCGCCAACTTCAACGCCATCGTCGGGCGGGTGCGTCCGGCCGATCTCGGCATCGACGTCATGCACATCAACCTGCACAAGACCTTCTCCACCCCGCATGGCGGCGGCGGTCCGGGGTCGGGGCCGGTGGTGTTCGCGGAGTCGCTGGCGCCCTACATCCCGGTGCCTTATGTGACGCATGGCAAGGACGGCTTCGCGCTGGTGGAGACTGCCGGCGACGGGCTGGCCTTCGGCCGCATGAAGGCCTTCCACGGCCAGATGGGCATGTTCGTCCGCGCCCTGTCCTACATGCTCAGCCATGGCGCCGACGGGCTGTGGCAGGCGTCGGGTGACGCGGTGCTGAACGCCAACTACGTCATGGCGCGGCTGGAGGACGTGATGACCGCCTCCTTCGAAGGGCCGTGCATGCACGAGTGCCTGTTCGACGACCGTTTCCTGAAGGGGACGGGGGTCACCACGCTCGACATGGCGAAGGCGCTGATCGACGAGGGCTTCCACCCGATGACCATGTATTTCCCGCTGGTCGTCCACGGTGCCCTGCTGATCGAGCCGACCGAGACGGAAAGCAAGGCCAGCCTCGACCAGTTCGTCGACGCTCTGCGCGCGCTGGCCGAGCGGGCGAAGTCGGGCGACGTGGCTTACTTCCAGGCCGCTCCGCGCCTGACCCCGCGCCGTCGCCTCGACGAGACCGCGGCGGCCCGCAAGCCGGTCCTGCGCTGGACCCCGCCGGTCGTGGCGGAGGCTCTGGCGGCGGAGTAAACACGCCCTCTCCCGTCCCGGGAGAGGGAAGGGGCCCGCGAAGCGGGAAGGGTGAGGGGTAATTCAAGCAACCAAGTGCCGGGTCCTTGGATCACCCCTCACCCTCCCCACGCCTTCGGCGCGGGTCCCCTCCCTCTCCCGGGGCGGGAGAGGGACCCCCCCACAGCGTCACTTGTCGGTCTTGTCCACGTACTTGTCGGCCTTCTTCTGATCCTCGGCGGCCTCGCGGGACATTTCCTCGCCGATCTTGGGATCGATGCTCTTGGCTTCCTCGATCAGGTCGCGGGCCTTGCGGGCGTCGCCGTCGGCGGCCTTGTCCAGGGCCTGCTCGGCCAGATCGTGGGCCTTCTTGTGTTCCGGGCTGTCTTCGTGGCGGGTTGCCATGGGAAATTCTCCTGAACTGGGCTGTGTCTGAAAGGGTCGTTGTCCAACAGATCCCATCCGGCCAGGTTCCGGCCCCCGCAGCGCACAAAATTTTTTCGAAGATCATGGAATAGGGAAGTCGCTCTGTCCGTTTGTGCTGACGTCCGGTGGCGAACGGCCACCCTGCAACAGGGCACGCGAACTCCCCATGAGCAACCCGAAGAACTCGATCCGGCGCGCAGCCATCGCCGCCGCACTGCTGGCCGTGACCGCCGGCCACGCGTCCTTCTGGTCCTGGCGCAATGCGCCGACGCCGGTGGAGGCGGAGCCCGGACGTATCGAATCCGTGTCCTACTCGCCCTCGGGCCGCAGCTACGATCCCAACGATCAGCCGGTGGTGCCGCGCAAGGAGATCGAGAAGGACATGGCCGCCATCGTCGGCTTCGCCGATGGCGTCCGTACCTACTCCACGCTGGGCTCGCAGGGCGAAGTCCCGGAAATCGCGGTGTCCAAGGGCCTGGACGTGACGCTCGGCATCTGGCTGAGCAAGGACAAGTCCCGGAATGAGCGCGAGATCCTGCACGGCATCGCTCTCGCCAAGGAATTCCGCGGTATCAAGCGCATCGTCGTCGGCAACGAGACGCTGCTGCGCGCCGAACTGACCGATGCCGAACTCGCCGCCTACATCAAGCGCGTGCGCGCCGCCGTCCCCGCCAGCATCAAGGTCGGCACCGCCGACGTGTGGTCGGAGATGATCAAGGCCGACGCCACGGTGAAGGCGTCCGACTTCATGGGCGTCCACGTCCTGCCCTACTGGGAAGGCGTGCCGGTTTCCGATGCGCTGACCTGGATCCGCGACCGTCTGGACACCGTGCGCAAATCGCACCCGGGCAAGCCCCTGTTCGTCGGCGAGGTCGGCTGGCCGTCGGGCGGCGAGAACTTCCACGACGCCTACCCGACGCCGGAGGCCCAGGCCGCCGTTGTCCGTGGGTTCGCGGCGGAAGCCAACGCGCTCGGCATCCATTACAACGTCGTCGAGGCTTTCGACGGCATCTGGAAGTCGACCATCGAAGGCTCGCCCGGCCCGACCTGGGGCGTGCTGGATGCCGACCGACAGCCGAAATGGGCGATGACCGGCGCGGTCGCCGCCCCCTATGGCGAGCGGGTCGGCGCGGGCGTAGCCCTGGCCGTCGGCCTTGCCCTGTCGGCCTTCGCCGTGTTCCGCCGCCGGACCAATGCCGGCTTTGCGCTGGCCGCCTCGATGGGCGCCAACATCATCGGCTTCGCCATCGGCTCGGCGGTCGCCGGTGCCTTCGCCGAGTACCTGACCTTCGGTGCGGTCACCACCTGGGGCTCCGCCTTCGCGCTGGGCACCCTGATGATGAGCGTCGCCTTCGCCGATCTGGTCGACGTCGCCCGCCGTCTGCTGACCGGCCGCGCCCCGGCGCTGCTGCCGCATGCCGTGCCCAACATCGACCACAAGCCGATGGTCTCCATCCACGTCGCCGCCTGCCGCGAGCAGCCGGACGTGCTGAACGCCACGCTGGCCTCGCTGTCGCGGCTGGACTACCCGAATTATGAGGTCGTCGTCCTCATCAACAACACCGAGGAGGAGCATCTCGTCCGCCCGGTGGAGGAGATGTGCCGGGCGCTCGGGTCCAAGTTCAAGTTCCACTGGTACAAGAAGATCTCCGGCTTCAAGGCCGGCGCACTGAACGCCGCGCTGCGCCACACCGACCCGGCCGCCGAAATCGTCGCCGTGCTGGACGCCGACTACACCGTGTCGCCCGACTGGCTGTCGAAGCTGGCCCCGAGCTTCGCCGATCCGTCGGTCGGCATCGTCCAGGCCCCGCAGGAACACCGCGACGGCCACGAGACGGCTCTGAAGGCCGCCATGACCGCCGAGTATCGCCCCTTCTTCGATGTAGGCATGCAGGAGGGCGTGTCGTCCCAGGCCTTCATCTGCCATGGCACGATGATCATGCTGCGCCGGTCGGCGATGGATCGGGTCGGCGGCTGGTCGGAAGCCGGCATCTGCGAGGACACCGAGCTGGGCCTGCGCATCCTGTCGGCCGGCTACCGCGCCGCCTACACCGACGAACGGCTGGGCGCCGGTCTGGCTCCGGACAACTTCATGCAGTTCCGCAAGCAGCGTGACCGCTGGGTTTTCGGCTCGACCCAGATCGTCCGCGCCCATTGGAAGAAGTTCCTGCCGGGTTCGGCCGAGCTGAGCGCGCGGCAGAAGCTGGGCTACGTCACCAACTGGATCCGCTGGTGGTCCGACGCCGTCGGCCTGTTCGCCGCCGCTGCGGCCGTGGTCTGGACCTTTGCCTCGCTGGTTCTGCCGCTGCATCTGCCGCCGGTGGCCGCAACCGCCGCCGTCCTGGGCGCCCTGGTCCTGCGTGCCGCCTCCAGCCTGCTGGCCTCGCGCTATGCCTCCGGCAACAGTTGGAAGGAGAGCCTGGGTGCCTGCGCCGTCGGCATGGCGCTGTCCACCACCGTGGCGCTGGCCGTCGTCCGTGGCCTGTTCCGCAAGCACGATGCGTTCCGGGTGACCGCCAAGGGCGGCAAGCGCACCGCCGGCCGCTTCTGCGCCAAGCCCGAGGCCTGGCTGTCCGCTGCCCTGGTCGCCGCGTCCGCCACCGCCGCGCTGGCCAACCCGCTGGGCACCCTGTCGTTGGAATTGTGGTCGATGCTGCTCGCCGCCATGGCGGTGCCGAACCTGATGGCGGTTGCTTTCGGCATCGGTGACATGCTGCCGGTCCGCGAGACCAGACCGACACCGGTCCCAGCCACCCAGCGGGCCACCCCGGCCAGCCAGGAGCAGGGAGCAAATCGGCCGATCGCGGCGTAAGTTCTCGTCACCTTATGCAAGAAGCGGCCCCTTTCCCGCCAGCCCGGCGGGGGAGGGGCCGACTTTTTTGGAGGTGGAATCGCTTTTCTCACCAAGGTGAAACTTGTCCGCAACAGCGCTTCGTGCCTACCATCTGCGGCTCGAACCGACAAGAACGCGCGAGCCAACGCGCCCGGCAACCTTCGGAGGGAGAACGCCATGCATGTCGTTACCGCGTCCGACCGATCCCCGCCTTCGCTGCTGTCCGATGACAACCTTGCCCGTCTGGAAAACTGGCTGGCTGCGCAGGCCGGTGCATCCCGCGTCACGGTGACGGAGGATGGACGGCTCGGCGGCGGCGCGATCTCCCTGAACCTCGCGGTGACGCTGGACATCGACGGCGGAGCGCTGGCCGGGCGCCATGCCTGTGTGCTGCGGGCCGAAGGCGGTGGGCGCATCTCCGCCAGCATCGGCAAGCTGCGGGAGTTCGTGGTGCTGCGCGCCGCCTTCGCGGCTGGTGTGATGGCGCCGGAACCGCTGTTCGCCTGCGACGATCCCGCCATATTGGGCCATGATTTCTACATCATGTGCCGGGCCGAGGGGCTGGGCGCCGGCCATGCGGTGACGCGGTCGGAGGCAGCGCAGCCTGAATTGGCGCGCGAGCTTGGCCGGCAGCTTGGTCTGCTGCACCGGATCACGCCGGACGCCGAGGGGCTCGACCGGCTGGGTGAGGCGCCGGAATGCCCGGCACAGGCAACCCTGGCGCAGTTCCGCCGCTGGTTCGGCGACCTGGGGCGCCGCGATCCGGTGATCGCCTGGGGGCTGCGCTGGATGGAGGTCAATGCGCCGCTGCCGGGGGCCGTGGTGCTGTGCCACCGCGACTTCCGCACCGGCAACTATCTGGTCAAGGACGGCGCGCTGACCGCGATCCTGGATTGGGAGTTCGCCGGATTCAGCGATCCGATGGAGGATCTGGGCTGGTTCTGCGCCCGCTCCTGGCGCTTCCGCCGGCCGGACCGCGAAGCCGGCGGCATCGCCGACCGGGCGGACTTCTACGCCGGGTACGAGGAGACCTCCGGCCGCCGTGTCGATCCGGCGCGCGTCGCCTATTGGGAGACGGCGGCCTACCTGCGCTGGGCCGCCATCGCAGTGGAGCAGGGGCTTCGCCACAGTTCCGGCGATGAACCTTCGCTGGAATTGGCCTTGACCGGACGGATGCTGCCGGAAATCGAGATGGACATGCTGCGCCATCTCCGCTCCATCAACGGGACGGCGTCGGGCTTCGTGGAGAGGGTGGCCTGATGCGCGCCAATCCCGACGCCCGCGGCCTGCTGCAGATCGCCGCCTCCACCTTCCGGGCTGACGTGCTTCCCCATGTCGCTCCCGAAGCGCGCTACGCCGCCCTGATGGTCGCCAACGCGCTTGAGATCGCCGAGCGAGAGTTGAAGGGGTTGGATACCGCCGGCCATTCGATGCTGGGAGCGCTCGCCCTGCTCTATGGTGAGGACGCCGACGACGCTCTGTCCGGCGACGACCTGCGCAAGCGGGTGGAGGCACTGCAGCACCGCCTGTGCATCGAGATCGCCGCCGGCGACTTCGATCACGATGGCCAGGAGGTGCTGATGGACTCGCTGGAGGCCATCGTCCAGGCGCGGCTGGGAATTTCCAACCCGAAGGCACTGGGCTAGCCTGCGGCAGTCGCTCCCCCGCCCAGCGGCTATGCGATGCACAGATCTTGGAGTGACATTAAGTCTCTGGAACCAAAGGAACTTTGCGTCATCCCCGCGAAGGCGCATAGGCGCTAACTTTGAGGACTTTGCCCGTTTCCCAAGGGGGCGGCACTTCTTTCAGCGTCATCCCCGCGAAGGCGGGGATCCAGGCTTGCCCATTGGTTCTGCTTGGAAAACCCTGGATCCCCGCCTTCGCGGGGATGACGGTCGAATAAGTGCCGTGATTGCAGTGCCTTAATGGCCCGTGAGTTGTGTGCCTCCCGTTGCGCCCAGCGGGGGAGGTCAGGTGGAGGAAAAGTCCGCTACTCTGTGCCATCGCCGGGATGATGGCCTGGAACCATGGCTGTCCTGGGATTTTCGTCCTCGACTTATCGACCCGACGGAGACGTGATAGAAAAAAGCGACTTGGATTCCCTCATGGAGGCTCGCTGCATGTCCTGTCGTTGCTGGTCTGCAAAGGGCGATTCCATGGTCTTCAGGTCGCCGGATGCAACAGTGAACGGTGCCGCGAAATCTGTTTCATCCGGTTTCAAACGTTCCATTCGTCGTCGTGCCAGTACCCGTCCGAACCGATATTCGCCCGTTCTGCCCGGCAGCGCAGATGCTCCCGTGATCGCCGGTTCGCCGGATGCAACAGTGAACGGTGCCGCGAAACCTGTTTCATCCGGTTTCAAACGTTCCATTCATCCTCCCGCCGGCACCCGTCCGAACCGCTATCGATCGGTCCCGCCCGTCAGCGTGGGGCTCGACAGACGGGTGGGAGGCGGCCATATAATCAGTTCCCGTTCCGTACCCCTCCTCTGATCCGGATCGCCGCCCCATGGCAAGCCCCGTCCTGTCCGCCATTCCCGCTAGGCCACTGGCGAAGCTGGAAGCCGGAAAGCAGTTCGTCATCGTGTCGGACTATACGCCTGCGGGCGACCAGCCGAACGCCATCGAGGAACTGACCGCCGGTCTCCGGCAGGGTGAGAAGGATCAGGTGCTGCTGGGCGTCACCGGATCGGGCAAGACCTTCACCATGGCGCACGTCATCCAGACGGTGCAGCGCCCGACGCTGATCCTGGCGCCCAACAAGACGCTGGCGGCGCAGCTGTATGGCGAGATGAAGTCCTTCTTCCCGAACAACGCGGTGGAATACTTCGTCTCCTACTACGACTATTACCAGCCGGAAGCCTACGTCCCGCGCACCGACACCTATATCGAGAAGGAATCCTCGATCAACGAGCAGATCGACCGCATGCGCCACTCGGCGACGCGGGCTCTGCTGGAACGGGACGACGTCATCATCGTCGCGTCGGTGTCCTGCATCTACGGTATCGGCTCGCTCGAGACCTACTCGGAGATGACGGTCGACCTGCGCAAGGGCGAGGTGATCGCCCAGCCTGAGCTGCTGCGCAAGCTGACCGAGCTGCAATACAAGCGCAACGACGCCGCCTTCGGCCGTGGCCTGTTCCGCGTGCGCGGCGACACGGTGGAGCTGTTCCCGGCTCACATGGAAGACCGGGCGTGGCGCATCTCGCTGTTCGGCGACGAGATCGAAGGCATCCACGAGATCGACCCGCTGACCGGCGAGAAGCTGGCGGCGCTGGAGGCCGTGCGCGTCTATCCGAACAGCCACTATGTGACGCCGAAGCCGACGCTGAATCAGGCGATCAACCAGATCAAGAAGGACCTGAAGGACCGGCTGGAGGAGTTCGCCGCGGAGGGCAAGCTGCTGGAAGCGCAGCGGTTGGAACAGCGCACCACCTTCGACATCGAGATGATGGCTGCGACCGGGTCCTGCGCGGGCATCGAGAATTATTCCCGCTATCTGACCGGCCGCGCAGCGGGCGATCCGCCGCCGACCCTGTTCGAGTATCTGCCGGGCGACGCTCTGCTGATCGTCGACGAGAGCCACGTCATGGTGCCGCAGATCGGCGGCATGTACCGCGGCGACCTTGTGCGCAAATCGACGCTGTCCGATTACGGTTTCCGCTTGCCCAGCGCCAAGGACAACCGCCCGCTGAAGTTCGAGGAATGGGAGGGCATGCGGCCGCAGACGGTCTTCGTCTCCGCCACCCCCGGCCCGTGGGAGCTGGAGCGCACCGGCGGCGTCTTCACCGAGCAGCTGGTCCGCCCGACCGGCCTGATCGATCCGCCGGTGATCGTCCGTCCGACAGAGACCCAGGTCGACGACCTGATCGGCGAGTGCAAGGAGGTGGTCGCCAAGGGTTATCGCGTGCTGGTCACCACCCTGACCAAGAAGATGGCGGAGGCGCTGACCGAATACATGCACGAGGCAGGCCTGCGCGTGCGCTACATCCACTCCGACGTGGAGACGCTGGAGCGCATCGAGATCATCCGCGACCTGCGGCTCGGCGCCTATGATGTGCTGGTCGGCATCAACCTGTTGCGCGAGGGGCTGGACATCCCGGAATGCGCCCTGGTGGCGATCCTCGACGCCGACAAGGAAGGCTATCTGCGCTCCAAGACCTCGCTGATCCAGACCATCGGCCGCGCGGCGCGCAACGTCGATGGGCGGGCGATCCTCTATGCCGACAAGATCACCGACAGCATGAAATACGCCATCGACGAGACGGCACGCCGCCGCGAGAAGCAGATGGCCTACAACCTTGAACACGGCATCACGCCGGAATCGGTCAAGAAGGCCATCGGCGACATCCTGGAAAGCGTGTTCGAGCGCGGCGACCATGTGACGGTGAAGACCGGCCTGAACTCCAACGAGCTGGTCGGCCACAACCTCAAGAGCGTCATCGCCGACCTGGAAAAGCGCATGCGTGCCGCCGCCGCCGACCTGGAGTTCGAGGAGGCAGCCCGCCTGCGCGACGAGCTGCGCCGGCTGGAGGCGATGGACCTCGGCCTGGAAACTCCCGGCAGCATCGGCATCAGCAGCGCCCGCCAGGGCCGCGGCATTCCCGAAGGCGCACCGAAGAAGCAGGGCCGGCGTCGGCGCGGCCCCTGACCTGTGAAGAACTGGGCGCCCTTGTCCCGAACAGGTTGCATCACCATACTCCCGCTTCCCGTGCGATGACGCGGGTTCGCAGGAGGACAGAGGTTTGCCGGTTCGTCGTGTCGTGATGGTGCCGCTGGTGGCGCTGGCGCTGGCGCTGTCGGGCGCCGGGTTGGCATCGGCGCCCATGGCTGTCGCCGCGGATGCCAAATCCTCGATCAAGCCGGCATCCGTCGCCGAACTCCCACCGCCGTCGCTCAAAACCAAATCCGGCGACTGCGAACTGGCGGAGCAGGGCGACGCCAATGCCGCCTTCCGGCTGGCCCGCCGTTACCTGTTCGGCAAGGGCGTGCGCAAGGACCGGCGGCTCGGCACCGCCTGGCTGCGCGCGGCAGCCTCGCGCGGGCACCCGGAGGCCCGCCGGCTGGTCAACTATGTTCCCGGCCGCATGGGACGCATCCGCCCCTGGTGCCGCCCGGGTGCCGGCCCCGTGCGCGAGGTCGGACCGCCCCCGGCGGAGGTCGTGTCGCTGGTCAACGCCATCGCACCGAAATACGGCGTCGACCCGGCGCTGGTGCTGGCGGTCATCCAGGCCGAGAGCGCCTTCCGGACAGATGCGGTATCGCCGAAGGATGCCGCCGGGCTGATGCAGCTGATCCCGGACACCGCCGACCGGTTCGGCGTCGGCGACGTCTTCGATCCCAAGGAGAACATCACCGGCGGCGTGAAGTACCTGCGTTGGCTGCTGGCCTATTTCCAGGGTGACGTGACGCTGGCGCTGGCCGGCTACAATGCCGGCGAAGGTGCGGTGGACCGCTACAAGGGCGTCCCGCCCTATGAGGAGACGCGGAATTACGTCAGCATCATCCGCCGGAGCTACGCCGCCGCCCGTCATCCCTTCGACCGGTCGGTGGCCCTGCCGTCATCCGCACTCCCCGCCATTCGCGATGCGGCCGCCGGCGATAGCGAGGCGGAGTTGCCACGCAGCGCCAAATCGCCGAAAAAGGGATGAGCCCCGTCATCGCTGAACAGGAGTGCCCGCCCGTGCCGATGTCCGAACGCAGCGTCCTCGGCCTCAGCGCCGCCGGCTTCCACAAGGTCGCCTATACCCAGTGGGGGCGCGACGATGCCGCGCGGACTGCGATCTGCGTCCACGGGCTGACCCGCAACGGCCGCGATTTCGACCGGCTGGCACTGGCGTTGGCGGACCGCTGGCGGGTCGCCTGTCCCGATGTGGTCGGGCGCGGGCGCAGCGACTGGCTGCCGGTGCCGGCGCTCTACGGCTATCCGCAATATTGCTCGGACATGGTGGCACTGATCGCCCGTATGGGGGTGGAGACGGTCGACTGGGTCGGCACCTCGATGGGCGGGCTGATCGGCATGACGCTGGCGGCCCAGGCCAACAGCCCGATCCGCCGCATGGTCATCAACGATGTCGGCCCCTTCATCGCACAAGCCGGCCTGCAGCGCATCGCCGACTATGTCGGCAAGGACCCGGTGTTCGAGGATCTGCCGGCGCTCGAATCCTACCTGCGCTTCGTCCTGATGGGGTTCGGCACGATCGGCGACGAATGCTGGCGCCATATGGCGGAGCACAGCGCCCGACCGCTGCCCGACGGCAGATTCCGCCTCGCCTACGATCCTGGTATCGGCGAAGCCTTCAAGACCGCGCCGGTCGGCGATGTCGATCTGTGGGCACTGTGGGACCGCGTGCGCTGCCCGGTGCTGGTCCTGCGCGGTGCGGATTCCGACCTGCTGAGCGCCGAGACGGCGGAACGGATGGCGGAGCGTGGTCCGGGAGCGGCCGGTCTGGTGCGGGTGGTGGAAATCCCGAACACCGGCCACGCCCCGTCCCTGATGACGGACGACCAGATCGCGATCGTCCGCAATTTCCTTGCCCAGAGCTGAGCATTCGATGGGGGAATGGCCTCAGTTCACCCGGCGAAGCACAGTGTCCAGCCGGCCGCGGCCGTCCCTGTCCAGCCAGGTGGCGGAGACCCGGCCGTCCGCCCGCAGTCGATAGCGCAGCATGTTCCGGCCCTTCTCGTCGAAGACCAGCTCGCCGTTTTCGATCCGGCCCTTGCGGCGCACCCGTTCGAAAGGCTGGTCGGCCTCCATGCCGGCACCCAGCAGATAGTCGGCATAGACGGCGTCGCCATCAGCCTTCTCTACCGACAGCGCGACCTCGCGGCCATTGATGTAGCTGCCGTACCACATGCCCATGAAGGGGCGCAGGGCGGCAGTAGTATCGACATCCCCCTTGGCAGAGCCGGAAGCGCTGGCGGGCAAGGCGGCCTGCAGGAGTTCGGCACTTGGGCTGCGGCCCCAGGATTCGTCGCAGGGCGGATCGTTCGGGGCCGGCGGCGCCTCGGCGAAGCGGACGATGCAGGCACCGAAACGGCGGACGAACAAGCCGGTGTTGGCGGCGCCATGGCCGGGCAGAAGCGACGGCTGGTCGATGATCAGGCTGCTCAAGCCGCGCTGCGCCAGGATGTTGCGCGCCGGCTCCGCCCGCCCGCCCGGATCGAAATCGTCGCCGTGAAAGAAGAACATCATGACCCGGGCCCGGCGGACCGAGCGCAGGATCGGCCAGAGCTGGCCGGCGTTCTCACGGTAGCTGTCATAGGCTTCGGTGAAATTGCCGAAGGCGGCCGGCGCGGTGGCGATGACGGAATCGATGGCATTGGTCTGTCCGGCGGAGATCAGCGAGATGAAGGCGCCAAAAGATTGCCCGGTCAGCGCGACACGGCGATAGCCCTTGGTCTTCAGCATGTCGGAATAGCCGGCCAGCGCGCGGGCGCTGTTGGGCAGAGTGTCGCTGACCCGCATGCGGTCGAGCCGGAAGACGTCCCACCCGGCATCGCGCAACGTCTTCATATAGAGCGGGGTAGGGGCCTCCGAGTCCTCCGAATCCACCGAACGGCCGTGGCTCCACACCACCGCACCGCGTGCCATGGCCGGGCCGGACAGCGACGCCTCGCCATAGGCAGGTTTCAGAACGATCTGGGCCGCCGCCGGGCGGACCTCCGTTAGCCCCCCCGCAATGCCCAATCCAACCGTCGCGATCAGTCCGAGAACAGCCCCCCGAAGCGTCCGCATCATCCCCACCGATTCCCCTGTGCTGCGAGTCGCTCCAGGATTGGTCCCGGTGGTTAACGCGTCCTTTCCGGCATTCCGTACGCCCACCGGAAGCCGCATTTTGTCACAGCCGATATCTGCAACTAAGAATGACTCGCAGTTTGGCGCGTGTGGCGTTAGGATGCGCACGCAACCGAACGAAGGAGCATCGGCATGTGCGGGACGGTGGAAGAGGGGCGGCCGTCGCCCTGGACGGTGACGGACCTGACGACGGCAGAACGGGCGCTGTTGACCGGCGTGCGGCAGTGGTTCCGTGCCGGAACCGCAGGTGCGATGGCGTCGATGCGCATCGGTCTGAATGTCGCCGGCGTACCGAACACTGCTCTGCTGCCGCTGTTCGCGCTGCTCGGCACCTTTGCCGTGTCGGGCGCCCGCAAGCCCGAGATCCGCTGCCCGGCCTGCAGCCGGATCAGTGCGGACGAGGCGGCCTTGTTGGACTCGCTGGCCGCGGTGCAGAACGGCGACGCGGAGGTCGCGGCACAATACCTCGACCGTTGGCTTCCCCTGGTTGCTCTGTGCATGGCAACCGACGCCATGCGCGAACTGGGCGGCATTCTGGACGGTGCCCGTATCTATCTGCCGCGGCGGCGCTCGGCCCGGCTGGTGCCGCTTCCGCCCGGTGCGGCGCTCGCGGCGGAATAGCGCCCGGATCGGCCGATGTCCTAATCGGTGGCCAGGCGCAGGCCGCGGCCACCCTCGGGCTTCGCGCTGTCCATCATGCGCTTCTGCAAAAGCCATTGGTCGATGGCGACGCGGACCAGCCGGCCTTCCGGCGTGTGGTAGAGGAACTGTCCGCGTTCCCGGCCGCAATGTTCGTATCCCAGCCGCTCATAGAAGGGCAGAACCCCCGCATTGTCGCGGTCGACGCCCAGTTCCGCGAAAGGCACGCCCCGCTGGACAACCAGCCGTTCCGCTGCCCGCACCAGCCGGACGCCGAGCCCAAGATGCCGGAAAGGCGGGAATACGCGCAAAGCCCACAGCGTCGCCCGGCCGCTCGGCCGCTTGCGCAGGAAATCGATGCAGATCTGCCCGACGGGAAAGCCGTTGACGTCCGCCAACAGCATTGCGCCATCACCACGCTCCTGAAGTCGGAAGGCCCCGGCTATGATCTCGCGGTGGGGCGTGTGCAGGCCGTACCATTCCAGGGTCGCTAGGTCGTCCTGCCTTGCCGGCCGGATGGTCACCGGCAGGGCGAGCGTCGCATGGCCGTCCTCCTCCCCCGCTTCCGTCCCGAACCGCCCGTTGGCGCCCGTGCCGCTCGTTCCGGTGCGGCGGTGTGCTGTTGCCATGTGCCGATGCCTCGCAGGTGCTTTCCCGCCCTCGGTGGCCGCCGGGATCGCGGCCTTCGGTGACAACCTACACGGCGTGCCGTCGTTCCGACGCTGTGCGGTCGGGATAAGGCTTTCGGCCATAGCGGTGAAGCAGGCTCTGAATGGTCGGAAAGCAAATATGTATAAAATTTATTATAAAATACGTAATCGGATGCTGCGCGATGGACATGAGTAGCAATGGTAATTACAGGAGAAGGATGGATTATGAACTACGCTCAGGGTTGAATGACGGAAGTCTTATTGACGTGATGGGATGCTCTTTGATATCCATTGATGACCAAGGGGATTTCCGTTCGATGAAATGAACTGGACAGAATATCTCTAAAATACCAGTAATTGAGCGGGGGATAGGGCGATGATGAGAATTGTGAACATGGGACGTACCGGCATTTTCGTCGCGATGCGCGGCGGCGTTGTCACCAGCCTCGGCGGGCGCAGCCACTGGCGCAGCGCCGATGAGGTTCGGCGCGCTGCCCAGGCGGAAAACATCGCGGTCAGCGATTTCGTGGTCCGTACGCTGCCCTGACCGACGGCTTTTCCGAGCCGTCGCCTTGCGGGACCGGCGGGCAGATACGAAAAAGGGCGCGTTCGACGGAACGCGCCCTTTTCCTATTGGACAGTCTGGTAACTCTGGTGTCGATCACCCCGCACGGACGCGGGCGAGGAAGCGGTCGACCTCCATCCGCAAGGTGGTGGACTGACGCGACAACTCGTTGGTCGCTTCCAGAACCTGCCTCGCCTCTTCGCCGGCACTGTTGGCGGAGGCGTTGACAGCGACAATCGTCTCGCTGACTTCGCGGGTGCCGATGGAAGCCTGCTGGACGTTGCGGGCGATTTCCGTGGTGGCCGCACCCTGTTCCTCCATCGCGGTGGCGATGGAGGTGGAAATCTCATTGATGCGGGCGATCGTGCCTGAGATCGACCTGATGGCGCCGACCGCCTCCTGCGTGGCGCCCTGGACGGCGCCGATCTGGGAATTGATCTCCTCGGTCGCCTTGGCGGTCTGGTTGGCAAGGCTCTTGACCTCGCTCGCCACCACGGCGAAGCCCTTGCCTGCCTCGCCTGCGCGCGCTGCCTCGATGGTGGCGTTCAGGGCGAGCAGGTTCGTCTGGCTGGCGATGTCGTGAATCAGCTTCACCACCTGACCGATCCGGCTGGCTGCGTCGGCAAGCCCCTGCACCGTGGCGTTGGTTCGCTCGGCCTCGGTCATCGCGGCGTTGGCGATGGCGGCGGACTGGGTCACCTGATGGCTGATCTCGCCGATGGAGGCGGTCAGCTCCTCCGCGGCGGCCGCAACGGTCTGGATATTGACGGACGCCTCTTCCGCGGCGGCGGCCACCTGGGTCGATTGCTCGCTGGTGGTTTCGGCGGTGCGGCTCATCGCCTGTGCGGTGCCCTGAAGCTGTTGTGCTGCGCTCGCCACCGCCTGAACGACACCCTTCACCTCCCGTTCGAAACTGTCGGCGGTGCTGCCCAGTTCCCGCGCAATGATGGCCGCGGTGTTCAGGTCGATATAGACCGAGGTGGCGAGATCCATGTCCAGGAACACCGCCTTGTTGATCGCCTGGAGCAGTTGCGACAGCTTCTCCGGCTTCTTACGGTGAATCTGGGTGGCCAATTCGATCAGCTTGTTCAGGGTGAAGCAGTAGGCGCCTGTGTACCAGCGCGGCTCCAGCCCGATGCGCTGATGCGTTTGGCCGATCTTCAGGACCTGATTGACGTAGGCCTCGTCGAAGGTGCCGGTGAAGACATTGCGCAGCCAGTGTTGCTTCTGCAGGTCCCGCGCACGGCCGGTCACCGCCGGGTTCACCAACATGGGGGCGACCTGCGGTACCGAACGGAGATAACCGTAGAATTCCTCCAGAATCTGATCGATCCGTTGCGCCAGATAGGGCTGGAATTCGCGAAGCGTTGCCTTCGTCGCCTCGTCGATGCGCAGGAAGGTGATGCGGTCAATGATCGACTGAGTCTGGGCAGCGTTCGACATGGAGCCCCTCTCCCATTATGGATATGACTAGCGTACTAAGAATTGCCAGAATTGCAAACTTTCTTGCGGGCGGGACATCATGCGCAGGCACTCGCATCTTTGAACCGGTCACTTTGTCGCAGAGCCTCTACCATGGGTAATCGATCATCGCCGCAATTCGGCTGGTTGGTGGATTATTGCTCGTCATCGAAAAAAATGCCGGCGGAGCCCTGGGGCGCCGCCGGCATAAAGGTCGACAGGTCTGGAGGCAACAGGCGGGCCACGGCCCGCGGAAGCGATGCGACGGAGTTCGTCCGGATGGCCGGCGCCGCATGATGCCCGTCCGGAGCGGAACCTGCGCCGAACAGGAAACCCTGTGGGATCAGGCCACCATCGGAGCGGCCGGACGACGAAGAGCCTGGGCGGCGCTGAGCACCGCCTTCTGAAGCTTCTCGAAAGCCCGCACCTCGATCTGGCGCACGCGTTCGCGCGAGACCGAGAATTGCTGGCTTAGGGCTTCGAGGGTGGAGGGATCGTCCTTCAGACGGCGCTCGAACAGGATGCGGCGTTCACGCGCGTCCAGCCGGTCGAGGGCCTGACCGACAAGCCGGCGGCGCAACGCCAGTTCGTCGGCTTCCGCCAGCATGGTGTCCTGCGTGGGACGGTCATCCGCCAGCAGTTCAAGCCAGTTGGTCTCGCCATCGGTCGACAGGGTGGCGTCGAGCGAGCTGTCGTTGGCGGCGAGGCGGCGGTTCATCTCCACCACCTCGGTTTCCGGCACGTCCAGCTCGGCGGCGATGGTGGCCACCGTCTCCGGCGACAGGTCGCCCTGCTCCAGCTCGGCCATCTGGCTCTTCAGCCGGCGCAGGTTGAAGAACAGCTTCTTCTGGGCGGCAGTGGTGCCCATCTTCACCAGCGACCAGCTATGCAGGATGTATTCCTGGATCGCGGCACGGATCCACCAGGTGGCATAGGTGGCGAAGCGGAAGCCGCGCTGCGGATCGAACTTCTGAGCGGCCTGCATCAGGCCGACATTGCCCTCGGCCACCAGATCGACCAGCGGCAGGCCGTAGCCGCCGAAGCCGCGGGCGATCTTGATCACGAGGCGGAGATGGCTGCCCACCAGCTGCTCCAACGCCTGTGGACTGCCACGCTCCCGCCAGGCGATGGCGAGGTCGCGCTCCACGTCCGGCGCCAGGATGGGGAAGCGCTTGGATTCCTCAATGTAGCGGGTCAGGCTGGCGTTTTCACCGGTCAGCAGTTTCTTCAGCACGCGAATGCCTCCTCTCCAACGCTTCATGGGGCAGCCCGCAATCGGGGCCGGCCCCTGTCGGGACCCATGGCGGGAATCGCCCCTGAGGCGATGAACCAACGGCGGACTGTGGCGCGAACGTAGGATTAACGTCCGTCGATCCGACCTTAGCTGTTGTGGGGTTTGTATTTTGCCCGGTGTCGCAAGGAACCACGTCCTTTTGACAATGTTAATGTGGCCGCGGATTTGCGGCGGATCAAGCCGGGAAAGGGCATGTTCCGGGTGTTTTTCGGCGTATACCCAGGCTCTTCTTCCACCCGCACCGGCAGTCTGGGAGAGGACGCAATCCTATGACCCCTGACGTTCAGCCGGGTGACGTTCGGGCAGTCGTTCCTCCTCCGATCGGCCGGCGCAGGTCCGGGCGGACTGCCGTCGACATACCGCATCCGCGAAATGGAATGGCTGCAGGTCAGCCGGCGGAGCGGAAGGCAGCTATGCCTCTACGGTGAGGAGGGTGATAGGACCGCCCATGGTCCCTCAACCATACCGGAACCCTAGATGGGAAGGCCGATCCGCTTCGCCACCCGAACATTGGTCATAGGCCATCGAGGCTGGTTGGGGGTAAGGCGGGGGGAACAGGATGGGCCGGAGCCTGCGGTTCTCCAGGCTCATTCGTTGCCCGTCTGGGCAGGCGAAAATGAGAAAGGCGCGGCCGAATGGCCGCGCCTTTCTGGAAACACATGGCGATGAAGACCGATTATTCGGCCGCCGCACGCTTGCGGCCGAGGCCGAGCTTGGTCGCCATTTCCGAACGCGCCTTGGCATAGTTCGGCGCGACCATCGGATATTCGGCCGGCAGACCCCACTTGGCACGGTAATCGTCAGGCGTCATGTCATAGACGGTCTTCAGATGCCGCTTCAGCATCTTCAGCTTTTTCCCGTCTTCCAGGCAAACGATGTATTCCGGTGTGACCGATTTCTTGATCGCGACCGCCGGAACCAGTTCGGCCTTCGCCTGGGTCGGCTTCTCCTCACCCAGATTGCGGAAAGCCGCCTGGACGCTGTTGATCAGCGTGGGCAGGTCGTGGACCGGCACCGAGTTGTTCCCGACATAGGCGGCAACGACCTTGGCGGTCAGCGATTGCAGTTCGGTTTGATCGATGGTCATGGCTGCACTCCCCTGGGACTTGGTTGCGTGCGTGTCAGCCGTTCACCAGATCGCGCAGCTGCTTGGCCGGCTTGAACTTCGGAGCCTTGGAAGCGGCAATCGCCACGACTTCGCCGGTGCGGGGGTTGCGGCCTTCACGGGCGGCGCGCTCGGCCACCTCGAAGATGCCGAAACCGGCCAGGCGCACATCTTCGCCGCGGCCCAGCGCGCCGGAGATGCCCTCGAACACCGCCTGAACGACCTTGGCCGCGTCGGCCTTCTTGATGCCGGCGTTGGTGGCGACGGTTTCGATCAGTTCGGCCTGGTTCATGCAAAACTCCATTTGGTCGGTTTGGTTTCGGTTTTTCGGAGTTATTGGCAGAACGGCACCATCCGCACAAGAGCGAACACAGACTGGGCAACCGTTGGTGTTTTTCTTGCGCGACATTCGTTCCCTATCTGTGGCGGCATTGCATCAAGCGCCGAGTCCCGGAGCTGCGCATGCCTGTGCAGCCGCAGTTTCCCACGCCTCAGCGCCTGTGCAGCGCGCGATGGCTCCCCGCAGCCGGCGCGACTCGCCGAAGGTCGACATCCGCCGAATTTCAATGACGACAAAGAGAGCCGGTTGCGTATGTGATTGAGATGCAAAAATTCGGTCTTGCGGCATCTTGACCGGAGACGAGGCAACACCATTTGCCGGAAAGTTCGGGTCCGGGTCCCTCTGGCGGCCGAGGCGTCGGTCGTGATGTCGGAACCGCTTGATTTCACCGCTGACGCAGCGTCATCAAGTGGGTCTTATAATGGATGGTATGTTTGCAACGGTTTTCCTCGAATTTTTGGGAAAACCAATCTGGATTTGGCTTATTTTCATCGGCGTCGTCCTGACGCTCCTGGTCTTGGATCTGGGTGTTCTCAACCGCCGCGACCACGTCATTGGGGTCGGTGAAAGCCTGAAGCTGTCGGCTTTCTACATCGCGGTCGCAATGCTGTTCGGCGGCTGGGTCTGGTACTCGATGGGCTCGGAGGCAGGCCTTCAGTACTACACCGGCTTCTTCGTCGAGAAGAGCCTGTCACTGGACAACGTATTCGTCATATCGCTGATCTTCAGCTACTTCGCCGTACCGCGCGAACTGCAGCATCGCGTGCTGTTCTGGGGTATCCTGGGCGTCATCGTGCTGCGTGGCCTTATGATCGCCGCCGGTGCGGCCCTGGTTTCCGAGTTCCACTGGGTCCTCTATCTCTTCGGCGCCTTCCTGGTGCTGACCGGCATCAAGATGCTGTTCGCGAAGGACGAGGAGACCAACCTCGGCGAGAATGTGGCCCTTCGTTTCCTGAAGCGCCATATCCGGGTGACCGACCGCTTCCATGGCCATCACTTCATCGTCAAGGAGCCGAGCGGTCCGGGCGGCGCGATGCGCTGGGCGGCTACCCCGCTTCTGCTGGCGCTGATCATGGTCGAGTTGGCCGACCTCGTCTTCGCGGTCGACAGCGTGCCGGCGATCTTCGCCATCACCACCGATCCGTATCTGGTCTATACCAGCAACATCTTCGCCATCCTCGGCCTGCGTGCCCTGTATTTCGCTCTGGCGGCGATGGTCCATCGCTTCCGTTACCTGAAATACGCGTTGGCTCTGGTGCTGGTGTTCATCGGCGGCAAGATCTTCTACACGCAGTTCTTCGGCAAGCCCGACCCGCTGATCGCGCTGGGCGTCACCTTCGCCCTCATCGGTGGCGGCGTGCTGGTGTCGCTGTGGAAGACCAGCCGCGAAACCAAGACCGCGGCGGCCGAGTAAACTATCGGGTGGGAACGGGGGCGGCACGGGTGTGCCGCCCCTTTTCCTTGTTCAGAACCCCAGCCTGACCAGCTCAGCAATGCTGTCCGCCGCATTGCGGTGGAGGATGAAACGGCCGCCGGCCGTCTCCCAGGGATCGCGGGCCTTCTCGCGGTCATCGACGAGGACCGCGCCGGGGCTGGCATAGCGGGCCTTGTCGCGGGCCATGCAGGTGATGACCGGCACATCGGCCCCCAGCATGCGGGCGACCCAGCGCTTCTTCTGTTCGGGTGCCCAGCTGCCCAGCGGCAGGCCTGTTAGGATGGTCGGCCGGTAGGGAGCGCAGAACTGCCAGAGCTCCTGCGCGTCATGCATGAACTCCAGCGTGCCGAAGAAATCGGAGTGGCGGGACAACGCCCGCCACATCTCCTTCATCGGCAGCTGTTCCGGCCGCTTGCCGGTGACCGCGACCACGCCGCGGTCGAAATCGGCAAGCACGCCGTCGAGGTCGAGGAACAGCGCCGCCACCTCAGGCATTGCTCAGTTCCGTCCGCTCGCGGAACTCGTCGAGCGCCTGCGGGTTGGACAGTGCCTCCGTGTTCTTGATCGGGCGGCCATGGACGGCGTCGCGCACCGCCAGCTCCGTGATCTTGCCGGACCTGGTGCGGGGAATGTCGGTGACCTGCACGATCTTCGCCGGCACATGGCGGGGGGAGCAATTGTCCTTGATCCGCTTGCGGATGGTCGCAGCCAGCGCCTCGTCCAGTGTCATGCCCTCGCGCAGGACGACGAACAGAACGACGCGCACGTCGCCATCCCATTCCTGGCCGATGCAGACCGCCTCCATGATTTCTGGCAGTTGCTCGACCTGACGATAGATCTCCGCCGTGCCGATACGCACGCCGCCGGGGTTCAGCACCGCGTCCGAGCGGCCGTAGATCACCCAGCCGCCATGCTCCGTCTGTTCGATGAAGTCACCATGGACCCAGACATTGGGGAAGCGGTCGAAATAGGCGGAGCGGTACTTCGCCCCGTCCGGATCGGCCCAGAATCCGATGGGCATGCTGGGGAAGGGGCGGGTGCAGACCAACTCGCCCTTCTCGCCACGCACGGCAACGCCGTTGTCGTCGAACGCCTCCACCGCCATGCCGAGGCCGCGCGTCTGGATCTCGCCCTTCCACACCGGGGCGATCGGGTTGCCCAGCACGAAGCAGGACATGATGTCGGTTCCGCCGCTGATCGAGGCGAGATGGATATCCTGCTTGATGGAGCGGTAGACGAACTCGAAATTTTCCGGCATCAGCGGCGAACCGGTGGAGGCCAGAGCGCGGACGCTGGCGAGAGAGTGGGTCTTCGCCGGCTCCAACCCGGATTTCTCCAGAGACTGGATGAATTTGGCCGAGGTGCCGAACAGCGTCACCTGCTCCGCATCCGCATAGTCGAACAGGATGTTGCCGCTGGGGGCGAAGGGCGAGCCATCATAGAGGACCAGCGTCGTGCCGCTGGCCAGACCGGTCACCAGCCAGTTCCACATCATCCAGCCGCAAGTGGTGAAGTAGAACAGCCGATCACCGCGCTTCAGGTCGCAGTGCAGCCGGTGTTCCTTCACATGCTGAAGGATGGTCCCGCCGGTCCCATGGACGATGCATTTCGGCTTTCCGGTGGTGCCGGAGGAATAGAGGATGAACAGCGGATGGTCGAAGCCGACCCGTTCGAAAGTCGGTTCGGCCGCCGGGTAGGGGGCCATGAAATCCTGGAGGCCGACGGCACCCGGAATCGTCGAGAGGTCCGGCGCCTTGTCGACATAAGGCACGATCACGGTGGCGACGACCGTCGGCAGGTCCTTCAGAACCTCAGCCACCTTGGCCCGCACATCGTGGCTCTTGCCGTTGTACCAGTAGGCGTCGGGGGTGAAGACCACCTTCGGTTCGATCTGGCCGAAGCGGTCGGTGATGCCCTGGATACCGAAATCGGGCGAGCAGGAGGACCAGACCGCTCCCAGGCTGGTGGTGGCGATCATCGCCGCCAGAGTTTCCGGCATGTTGGGCATGATGGCGGCGACGCGGTCGCCCTTGCCGACGCCCTTGGCCTTCAGCGCCTGCTGCAGGCGGGAAACGGTGGCCTTCAGTTCCGCCCCGCTCCAGCGGTACTTCACCTTGTCCTCGCCCCAGAAGACGACGGCGTTGTCGTCGGGGGCGCCGGCCAGCAGATTCTCGGCATAGCTGAGGCTTGCTTCCGGGAACCAGCGGGCGCCGGGCATCCTGTCGCCGTCGAGCAGATCGACACTGCCGAGGTCACCGGTCAGCCCGGCCCACTGCCACAGGAATCGCCAGAACCGCTCCTTCTCCGCGATCGACCAGTTGTAGAGCGCGTCGTAATCGTCCAGCCGCAGTCCGAAGTGCGCATTCGCCGCCTCGCGGAAAGCGGTCAGGTTGGCCTGAGCGATGCGCTCCTCATTCGGGCTCCACAGCGGAGTGTCCATTCTCGGTTCCCTCAGCGTCTCGTTATCCACCGGCGTCAGCGGCCGGCTCGCCTGCCGGGTTGTTGGTTCGTGTCCCGGATTGCCGTGCAGCATAACGCATTGCCGCACCGGTTGTCTGCGCCTGGGTGGTGGAAGCGGATAGGGTCGACCGGCGCGAAGCGGAACGGAAACAAGGGGCTACAAACGAAAACGGCGGGGAGTCTCCTCCCCGCCGTTCATGCCTTGCTGCCGATCAGGCCGCTTTCTTCTTGCCGGAACCGATCTTCGGTTCCTCGCCCTTCAGCAGGCGGCGGATGTTCGCCTCATGGCGGATGAAGACCAGCACGGCGATGAACAGGCAGAGGCCGGCGACCAGCGGCCCACCGAAATACCAGCCGGTCAGCGGGCTGACGCCCAGCGCCGTCAGAGCCGACAGCGACGAGATTCGGAACAGGGCCGCCATCACCAGCCAGGTCAGGCAGGCGAGCAGACCGACCGGCCATGAAATCGCCAGCAGAACGCCGATCGCCGTCGCCACGCCCTTGCCGCCCTTGAAGCCCAGCCAGACCGGAAAGCTATGGCCCAGCATGGCGCCGCCGGCGGCCAGCACCGCCGCTTCGGGACCGGCCCACCACAGGGCCAGCAGCGCCGCGATGGCGCCCTTGCCACTGTCCAGCAGCAGGGTTGCCAGTGCCAGAGGCTTGTTGCCGGTGCGCAGCACATTGGTGGCGCCGATGTTGCCGGAGCCGATCTGGCGGATGTCGCCCAGCCCGGCCAGTCGGGTCAGCACCAGCCCGAAAGGGATCGAACCCAGCAAATAGCCCAGCAGGGCTGCAAGCACGAGTGTGAACACCGGATCAGTCCTCCGCCTGCCAGACGGTGCGTCCATCCACGATGGTGCGCAGCGGTCGGCCCTGGACTGGGCGGTTCTCGAAAGGCGAGTTCTTCGACTTCGACTTGAAACGGCCGACGTCGATCTGCCAGGGCACGTCGAGGTCGAAGATGACCAGATCGGCCGGCCCGCCCTTCACGATGCGGCCGACGGCCAGATCGAGGATCGCCGCCGGGTTGGACGTGACGCAGGCCAGCGCCTTCAGCAGCGGCATCTTGCCCTTGTGCACCAGTTCCAGCGTCAGCGGGAACAGCGTCTCCAACCCGATCACGCCGGGGGCGGCCTGGGCGAAGGGCAGGCGCTTCTGATCCTGGTCCTGCGGTACATGGTCAGACGCGATGGCGTCGATGGTGCCGTCGGCCAGACCCTCGACAATGGCCCGGCGGTCCATCTCGCCACGCAGCGGCGGCGACACCTTGGCATAGGTGCGGTAATCGCCGACATCGGTCTCGGTCAGGGCGAAGTAATGCGGGGCGGTATCGCAGGTCACCTTCAGCCCGCGCGCCTTGGCGCGGCGGATCAGGTCGACCGACTCCGACGTGGTGATGTGGGCGAAATGCAGGCGCCCGCCGGTCAGCTCGGCCAGCCGCAGGTCGCGCTCGATCATGATGATCTCGGCTTCGCGCGGGATGCCGACGAGGCCGAGGCGGGTGGCGATCTCGCCGGAGTTCATCATGCCGCCGGACGCCAGCGACGGCTCCTCCGGGTGCTGGACGATCAACTTGCCGAAGGTCTTGGCGTAGCTGAGCGCGCGGCGCATGGTCTTGGCGCTGACGATTGCCTTGGTGCCGTCGGTGAAGGCGACGGCACCGGCATGGCTCAGCAGGCCCATCTCGGTGATCTCGTTGCCTTCGGTGCCGCGCGTGGCGGAGCCGTAGGCGAAGACCTTGACCAGCCTCACCTCGCGGGCGCGCCGCGCGATGAACTCCAATCCGGCGACCTCGTCCAGCACCGGGTCGGTGTTGGGCAGCAACGCCATCGCGGTGATGCCGCCGGCCGCCGCGGCGCGGGAGGCGCTCTTGATCGTGTCCTTCTCTTCCTCGCCCGGCTCACCGATCAGCACGCGCATGTCAACGAGGCCGGGGGCGAGGCACTGGCCAGCCAGATCGACGACCTCCGCCCCCTCGGGCGTGGAGTCGCTGAACAGGCCGGGGCCGAAATCGGCGATGGTCTCTCCGTCGATCAGCAGGTCGGCGCGCTGGTCCAGCCCCGTCGCCGGATCCAGCAGGCGGGCGTTGCGGAAGACGGTACGGGTGTCGGTCGGGGCACTCATCGGGCGGCTCCCGCAAGGTCGGACTGGCGGCGTTCGCGGGTCAGCAGGTCGAGCACGGCCATGCGCACGGCCACGCCCAGTTCCACCTGATCGAGGATCATCGAGCGCTTGAGATCGTCGGCAACCTCCGAATCGATCTCGACGCCGCGGTTCATCGGACCGGGGTGCATGATGACCGCATCGGGCTTCGCCACCTCCAGCTTCTCGTAATCGAGGCCGTAGAAATAGAAATACTCGCGGGTGGACGGGACATACTGGCCGCTCATCCGCTCGGTCTGCAGGCGCAGCATCATCACCACGTCGGCGTCGCGCAGGCCGGTCTTCATCGAATGATGGACCTCGACGCCCAGCCGCTCGATCTGCGAGGGCAGCAGGGTCGGCGGCGCCACGCAGCGCACCCGCGCCCCCATGGCGTTCAGCAGGTGGATGTTGGAGCGCGCGACGCGGCTGTGCAGGATGTCGCCGCAGATCGCCACGATCAGCCCGTCCAGCCGGCCGAGACGGCGGCGGATCGCCAGCGCGTCCAGCAGGGCCTGCGTCGGATGTTCGTGGTGGCCGTCGCCGGCATTGATGACGGAGCAGTTGACCTTGTCGGCCAGCAGCTTCACTGCGCCCGAATCGGCGTGGCGAACCACCAGCGCGTCGAGGTGCATGGCGTTCAGCGTCATCGCCGTGTCAATCAGGGTCTCGCCCTTCTTCACCGAACTGCTGTCGGTCGACATGTTGATCACGTCGGCGCCCAGCCGCTTGCCGGCCAGCTCGAAGCTGGTGCGGGTGCGGGTGGAATTCTCGAAGAACAGGTTCACCTGCGTGCGGCCGTCCAACAGGTTGGACTTCTTCACGGGGCGGCGGTTCTGCTCGACATAGCCGTCGGCGAGGTCGAGGATCTGGGTGATCTCGCCGGCCCGCAGCCCCTCGATACCGAGGAGATGGCGGTGCGGGAAGACCGTGTCGGGGGACGGGTTCGCGCTCATGGGCGCGGACTATAGGAGCGGTCCGGCACGCCCGCAAGCCGTTCAAGACGACCGGCCGGCGCAGGACTTTCGCCGCGCTTTTCAGCCCATCCCCGCCTCTTCGAACAGCCAGTCGCGGAAGGCCTTCACCTTGGGCCGGGAAAAGTAATGCGGCGGCGCCACCACGTAATAGGCAAGGCTTCCCGGCAGCCGCACCTCGAACAGGCGAACCAGCCGTCCGGCGGCGATGTCGTCCGCCACCAGCACCCCGCGGGCGAGCGCGATGCCGTGGCCGTTGATCGCCGCCTGCAGCGTGAAGGACGAATCGTCGAATCGCAGGCCGCGCTCGGTATCCACGCCATCGATCCCCGCCGCCCGGCACCACACCGCCCAGGAGATGTTGTAGTCGTCGTGCAGCAAAGTGTGATGCCGCAGTTCCTCCGGATTCACCAGCGGCCGGTCGCCGGCAAGCAGCGACGGGTGGCCGACTGGGAAGATGTCCTCCGTCAGCAGACGCTCGACCCGCAGGTCTGACCACAGGCCGTTGCCGAAACGGATCGCCAGATCGACGTCGTGGCGGGCGAAATCGACCACCTGAGATGTGCTGTGCACCCGCACGTCCATTTCCGGATGGCGCTTCTGGAAACGCATCAGCCGCGGTACCAGCCATTTCGACGCGAAGCTCGGCATGGTGGAAATGGTCAGGGTGCCGCTGCTGTCGGCGCGGATCAGCCGGTCGGTCGCCTGGGACAGGGTGTCCATCGCCTCGCGCACCGGCGGCAGATAATTCTGCCCGGCCTCGGTCAAGGCCAGCGCCCGGTTCATTCGGCGAAACAACGGTAATCCGAGCCATTCCTCCAGCGCCTTGATCTGGTGGCTGACGGCAGCCTGTGTCACATGCAGCTCGTCTGCGGCTTTTGTGAAGGAAAGATGGCGCGCGGCGGCTTCGAAGGCGCGCAGCGCATTCAGCGGGGGCAGGCGGCGGGACATGGGAGGGGCGGACCGGAGAGTGGCTTCGGATTAGTTCAGCTAATCGATTCTATGAGAAACCGTCGTTTGTCGGCAAGCGGCCTCTGCCCCATCCTCAACTCCACAAGCGAACACACGAACCGGAGCGGCGAGGCGGATGCCCCGCTCCCTTTCCCCGGAGGAGACCGGATCATGGCAAAGGCTACGCAGTCGTTCCTCTCCAGCACCGACCTGTCCCACCGCGCTCCCGTCCGGGAGGGCAAGGGGGCCGGTCAATGGATGATCAGCCTGTTCGACCGCTTCGCGACCTGGAGCGAACGGCGGCGCCAGCGTCGGGCGCTGGAGGCTCTGCCCGACCATCTGCTGTCCGACATCGGCATTTCCCGCGTCGATGCGGAGCAGGAAGCCCACAAGCCCTTCTGGCAGGGCTGACCCCATGGCCGGCACGTCGAACGTCATGACGGAGCAGGGCAGGGAGGAGGGTCGGGTCTGGACCGGCGGCTGCCTGTGCGGTGGCGTGCGCTATGCCATCGATGTCCGGCCGGAACCGATCTCCTTTTGCCACTGCGCCCAATGCCGCCGCCAGCACAGCCATGTGGGGGCCTATACCGGAGCGCCGCGTGCGGCGTTGCGCCTGCTCAACGACGCGACGCTGACGTGGTATGCCTCTTCCAGCCGGGCACGCCGTGGATTTTGCGCGTGTTGCGGTGCCGGGCTGTTCTGGGAGGCACTGGACCAGGATCCGGCGAACGGCGATCCGCGCATCACGGTGACCGCCGGCAGCCTCGACGATGCGACCGGCCTCCGGGTGGAGCGGCACATCTTCGTCGACCACAAGGGCGCCTATTACGACATCGGCGCTGACGGCGTCGAACAGCGGACCAGCACGGGAGAAATCGTGGCATGAGCGGCAGTGGGAACAAACGGGAAACGCTGTCCGGAGGCTGCCTGTGCGGTGGCGTACGCTTCCTGCTGGCCGAGCGGCCGGACGGTGTGGTCACCTGCCATTGTGGGCAGTGCCGACGCTTTCACGGCCATATCGGCGCCTACATCACCGTTCCGCGCGATACCGTCATCTTCGACGCCGACGAGACATTGACCTGGTACCGCTCGTCCGATTTCGCGGAGCGGGGCTTCTGCGGCCGTTGCGGCTCCTCCCTGTTCTGGAAGGGCGACGGCAAATCGGAGATCGAGATCGCCGCCGGCAGTCTGGACCAGCCGACCGGACTGACGACGCTCTGCCACGGCTATGTCGAGGACAAGGCCGATTACTACGAGATCACCGACGGGCTGAAGCAGTTTCCCGGCTCGTCCGAGGTCGAATAACGATACGTCGTCACGGGTGATCCGGTGAAGGGCGTGGGCGGCCGCATCCGCGAAGGATGCGCGTTTCCGTCGCAGGTGCGTTGCAGCATCCGCGGGAGCCTTTTGTTTGACCATTGGCGGGTGGGGTGAGAATGATTTTCATAAGCAACGCCCCTACCAGCCCCGAGGTCTTCCGCGAATGCGCCGTCCATCGCTGCTGTCCGCCGCCTGCGCCGCCCTTTGGGCAATCGGCCTGACCGGTGCCGTCCTGATCCCCGCCGGTCCCGCACGCGCCGACGACATGGTGACCATCGTCATCAAGGACCACAAATTCGATCCGGCGGAGGTGAAGATCCCCGCCAACAAGCGCGTGACCCTGCTGGTCGACAACCAGGACGCCACGTCCGAGGAGTTCGAAAGCAACGAGATGAAGGTCGAGAAGATCGTCGGCGGGCGCAAGCAGATCAAGGTGATGGTCGGCCCGCTGAAGCCCGGGCGCTATCCCTTCTTCGGCGAGTTCCACGAAGCGACGGCGCAGGGCGCCGTGATCGCCGAGTGACGCGGTCCTGACCGCCCGCCAGTTCCGGAGACGACCATGCTCGCCAGTCTGATCATTGTGTTCCGCGAGGTCCTGGAAGCGGGCCTCATCGTCGGCATCGTGTTGGCCGCGACCCAGGGGGTGGTCGGGCGCGGGCGCTGGATCGCGCTCGGCATCGTCGGCGGCATCGTCGGCTCCTGCATCGTCGCCGCCTTCGCCGATGCCATCAGCGCGTTGTTCGCCGACACCGGGCAGGAGCTGTTCAATGCCGGGGTCCTCCTGATCGCGGTGGTGATGCTCGCCTGGCACAATGCCTGGATGGCGCAGCATGGCCGCGAACTGGCGCGCGACATGAAAGCTGTCGGCCATGCGGTGCGGAGCGGCGAGAAGTCGCTGGCGGCGCTGGCAATTGTCATCGGTGTTGCGGTGCTGCGTGAGGGGTCGGAGGTCGTGCTGTTCCTGACCGGCATCCTGGCGTCGGAGGAGGGCGGCATCGCCACCGTCGCCGCCGGCGGGCTGGGCGGCATGGCGCTGGGCGCGCTGGTGTCCGTGCTTCTCTATGCCGGTCTGGTGCAGATCCCGACGCGCCATCTGTTCTCCACCACCACATGGCTGCTGACCCTGCTGGCCGCCGGCATGGCCGCCACGGCGGTCAATTTCCTGGCGCAAGCCGGCATCCTGATGGCCGGCGGCACCATCCTGTGGGACAGCTCCGGCATCCTGCGCGACAACAGCCTGATCGGGCAGGCCCTGCATGTTCTGGTCGGCTACACCGACCGTCCGACCGAGGCGCAACTGGTCGCCTACGTCGCGGTGGTCGCCGGAATCCTGCTGCTGACCCGCTGGGCTGCCCGCGGTTCCTCCCGTGTGGCCAGCCCTGTCCGGTGATTCAATAGACACAAGGTATAGCCGGGCTGACGGTGAAGCGTCTGGTGCCGGCCCTTGAAATCACGCCATAGTCCCCCGGTGACAGACGAACGGCGGGGGACATGGCGGAGCTGGTGACTTTGGTCGTGCTGCTGGCGGCGATGGTGGTCGCGGTGCCGGTGGCGAAAAGGTTCGGGTTCGGTGCACCGCTCGGCTATCTTGCCGCCGGTCTCGCGGTGGGTCCGGCGGGTCTGGGGCTGGTCACCAACGTGTCGGCCATCGCCCATGCCTCGGAACTCGGCGTCGTGATGCTGCTGTTCCTGATCGGGCTGGAACTGCGCCCGGCCCGCCTGTGGGTGATGCGCAAGTCGGTGCTTGGGCTGGGCGGCGCGCAGGTGGCGGTCACCGGTGCCGTCATTGCGGGATTGTGCGGCTGGATCCTGGGGCTGGCTTGGCCGACCGCGGTCGTCCTCGGCTTCGGCTTCGCCCTGTCCTCCACCGCTATGGCGCTGCCGATGATGGCGGAGCGCGGGCTGCTCGCCAACCAATCGGGACGCAATGCCTTTTCCGTCCTGCTTTTCCAGGATCTCGCCATCATTCCCGCCGTGGCCCTGCTGCCGCTGCTGGGCAACGGCGCCGTGCCGCAGGCCGACGGGGCGTGGCTGGCGGTCGGCAAGGCGGCGGTCGCCGTCGTCGTCGTGCTGATCGGTGGGCGCTATCTGCTGCGCCCGATCTTCCGCGCGGTCGACCGCGCCGGGGCGCCCGAGATATTCACCGCCACCGCCCTGCTGATCGTCATCGGCACCGCCGTGCTGATCCAGGAAGCCGGGCTGTCCATGTCGCTGGGCGCCTTCATGGCCGGCGTCCTGCTGTCCGACTCCGAATACCGGCACGAGGTGCAGGCCGATATCGAGCCGTTCGAAGGGCTTCTGCTCGGCCTGTTCTTCGTTTCGGTGGGGATGGGCGCCGATATCCCGGCCATGCTCCAGCATCCGATCCGCTTCCTCGGCCTCGCCCTGGCTCTACTGGTGGTAAAGGCGCTGGTGATGCTGGTGCTGGCCCGCATCGCCGGGGTGCCCTGGGCCGGCGCGATGCGGATGGCGACAGTGCTGAGCCAGGGCGGCGAGTTCGGCTTCGTGCTGTTCGGGCTGGCGGTCGCGGGCGGAGCCATGGCGGGGGAACAGGCGTCGGCGGCCATGCTGGTGGTCACCCTGTCCATGCTGGCCACCCCCTTCCTGTTCGCGGCGGAGGAGCGCTGGCTCGCGCCGCGGCTGATGACGGCGAAGCCAAAGCGGCCCTTCGACTCGCCGCCCGACGACAACCCGAGGGTCATCATTTGCGGCTTCGGCCGGGTGGGGCAGGTGGTCGGCCGCGTATTGCGGATGCGCGGCATTCCCTTCACCGCGCTGGAGCAGAGCGCCGCCCAGGTCGATTTCGTCCGCAAGTTCGGCAGCCAGGCCTATTACGGCGATCCGACCCGGGTGGAGCTTCTGCGTGCCGCCGGTGCGGACAAGGCCAGGATTCTCGTTGTGGCGCTGGACGACATGGAGCAGTCGCTGCGCGTGGTGGAGGTGGCGACGCGCCATTTCCCCAACCTGACCGTCTTCGCCCGCGCCCGCAACCGGCGCCATGTCCACCATCTGATGGACCGCGGCGTCACCCACATCGTACGCGAGACCTTCGATTCCAGCCTGCGCATGACCGGCGACGTTCTGCGTCAGATGGGGTTGGCGGAAGGGGAGGTGACGCGGACGCTCGACACCTTCCGCGCCCATGACGAACGCACCCTGATCCACCAGCATGCCGTCCACAATGACGAGACCAAGCTGATCCAGACCTCCCGCGACGCCGCGGCGGAGCTTCAGGCGCTGTTCGAGGCCGACCGGGAGGACGATGTTGACGGCAAAGCCCAGGTGACGGCCAAGGCCTAGCCGATCAGCAGGCTGTCGTCGCTGATCTCCGCGCCGCCGCGCTGCTTGGCGAACAGCGCCAGCAGGTGCGGGACGTCCAGGCCGGCGCGCTCGTCGCCGGCCACGTCCAGCACGACGCGGCCCTCGTGCAGCATCAGCGTGCGGTCGCCATAGTCCAGCGCCTGCCGCATGGAATGGGTGACCATCAGCGTTGTCAGCCGGTTGTCGCGGACGATGCGCCGGGTCAGGTCCAGCACGAAGTCGGCGGTGGCGGGATCGAGCGCGGCGGTGTGTTCGTCCAGCAGCAGGATCTTGGACCCGGCCAGCGTCGCCATCAGCAGGCTGACCGCCTGACGCTGGCCGCCCGACAGCAGCCCCATGCGGTCGTGCAGCCGGTTCTCCAGCCCGAGGCCGAGTGCGGCGATGCGGTCGCGGAAGCTCTTGCGCCGGTCACTGCCCAGCGCCAAACCCAGGCCGCGTCGGCGCCCGCGGGCGGCGGCGAGCGCCATGTTCTCCTCGATGGTCAGGGCGGCGCAGCTGCCGGCCATCGGGTCCTGGAAGACGCGGGCGACCAGCCCGGCGCGGCGCGGCGTGTCCCAGCGGGTGACGTCGGTGCCGTCGATGGAGATGCGCCCCTGCTCCGCCAGCACGTCGCCGGCCAGCGAGCCGAGGAAGGTCGACTTGCCGGCCCCGTTGGAACCGATGACGGTGACGAACTCGCCCTTCGGGATGGTCAGGTCGATGCCGCGCAGCGCATGCTTCTCCAGCGGCGTGCCGCGGCCGAAGGTGACGTGGATGTCCTCGACGACGATCATTTGGCGGCACTCGGATTGCGGGGCGCGCTGCGGGACGCCTTGGCCTTCAGGCGCGGCAGGATCAGGGCGACGGCGACCAGCACCGCGGTCACCAGATTGAGGTCGGAAGCCTGCAGGCCGATGCTGTCGGCCGACAATGCCACCTGCACCGCCAAGCGGTAGAGGATCGACCCGGCGACACAGCCGATCAGCGCCAGCGCCAGGGCGCGGGCGGGCAGCACCGTCTCGCCGACGATCACCGCGGCGAGGCCGACCACGATGGTACCGATGCCGGTGGTGACGTCGGCGAAGCCGTTGGTCTGGGCGAACAGCGCGCCGGCAAGGCCGGTCAGCCCGTTGGACAGGGCGATGCCGGCATAGACATGGGCGTCGGTGTCGACGCCCTGGGCACGCGCCATCCGGGCATTGACGCCGGTCGCCCGCATCGCCAGCCCGAACTCGCTGGACAGGAAGCGGGCCAGCAGCAGAACCACCACCGCGATGATGATGCCGACCACCAGCGGACGGACGATATGGTCCGGAATCCCGAGGCCGTAGAAGGGCGTCAGCACCGTCTCCTGCATCAGCAGCGCCACGTTCGGCCGCCCCATCACCCGCAGATTGACGGAGAACAGCGCGATCATCGTCAGGATGCTGGCGAGCAGATGCAGGATCTTGAAGCGTACGTTGAGCGTCGCCGTCACCAGCCCGGCCACCGCGCCGGCCAGCGCCGCGGCGAGGCTGGCAAGCCAGGGATTGACGCCGGCGATCAGCAGCACCGCGCAGACGGCCGCGCCCAATGGGAAGCTTCCGTCGACCGTCAGGTCGGGGAAGTCAAGGATGCGGAAGGACAGATAGACGCCGATGGCGACCAGCGCATAGACGAGGCCGATCTCGATGGCGCCGAAGAGGGCGATTTCGGTCATTGCGGTGCTTATGTTAGGTGCAGGCACTTGCCCCCACCCCGACCCTCCCCCGCTGGGCGGGGGAGGGGGCAGGATGCTTGTCGGCGTTCGGCGGAGTTCCCTCCCCTGCGAAGCGGGGGAGGGTTAGGGTGGGGGCGTTCGGAGCCGGCGGCCTTACTGCCCGACCACCTTCGTCGCGCGCTTCACCACCGCCTCGGGCAGGGTGACGCCCATGGCGGCGGCGGACTTGGGGTTGACGAACAGGTCGGTGCCCTTGGCCAGCGCCACCGGCAGGTCGCCGGGCTTCTCGCCCTTCAGGACACGGGCGACGATGGCGCCGGTCTGCTTGCCGACCTGGAAGTAATCGAAGCCGATGGAGGCCGCCGTGCCGCGGGACACGCTGTCGGTGTCGGCGGAGAAGATCGGCAGCTTGGCCTGATGGCCGACGGCGATCACGCTTTCCAGCGCCGAGACGACCGTGTTGTCGAGCGGGATGTAGACGGCATCGGCCTTGCCGACGAGGCTGCGCACCGCCGGCTGTGCATCGGAGGATTTCGGGACGGAGGCCTCGACCACGCTCAGCCCGGCCTTCGCCGCCTCGTCCTTCAGCGCCTTGACCAGCACGACGGAGTTCGGCTCACCGGGGTTGTAGAGCACGCCGATGCGCTTGGCCTGCGGAACGATCTCGCGGATCAGGGCGACATGCTCGGCCACCGGGGCCATGTCGGACAGGCCGGTGATGTTGGCGCCGGGCTTGTCCATCGACTTCACCATCTGGGCCGACAGCGGATCGGTCACCGCGGTGAAGACGACCGGGATGTCGCGGGTCGCCGCCGCCACCGCCTGGGCCGAGGGGGTGGAGATCGGAACGATCACGTCGGGGCGCGATCCGGCGAACTGGCGGGCGATCTGGGCGGCGGTGGCCGGGTTGCCCTGCGCGCTCTGATATTCGACCTTCAGGTTCTGACCCTGGACGAAGCCGGCCTCCTTCAGCGCCTCCACCACGCCGTCGCGCGTCGCGTCGAGCGCCGGGTGCTGGACGATGGCGGTGATGGCGACGGTCTTGCTCTGCGCCAGCGCCTCGACCGGGGCGGCGAACGGACCGACGAATGCGGCGAGTGCCGCGGCGGCGCACAACAGACGGGTGAAGGACATGGCTGCGGATCTCCTGGACACGGAAGGCCTTCCCCCTAGACCGCGCCGGCCCTGCCGTCAACTCAACAGCAGGGCGCGGGCGGCCGGGGATGGAACATTTGGAACGCTATGAAACACATTCCGCAGACTGTTCCACTGTTTCATAGGGTAGGCGATCCATCATGCCCCTCCACAGCCGCAACCGGTCTGTACCGTCATACCACGAGCCGGAAAGCTGGATAAGGACAGCCTGGAAAATGCGCTCCCGCCGCAATGGGGGGACTTGGCATGGCCGACCCGCCTGCAATCGGGGGTGTGGTTTGGCGGGCAAGAGGCTATATTGTCCGCAGCACGGAAGGAGTGGTCATGACCGTTGGAACCGAAGCGGCCCCGTCGAAGTTTCTCGCCTCCTTTCGCGGCCTGATCGGCTGCTGCCCCAACTGCGGGCAAGGCCGGCTGCTGCGGAACTTCCTGAAGCCGGTCGACCGCTGCTCCGCCTGCGGCGAGGCCTATGGGCATCTGCGCGCCGACGACGCTCCGCCCTGGATGACGATCCTGATCGTCGGGCACATCGTCATCCCGGCCCTGCTGTCGGTCGAACAGAGCTACGAGCCGCCGACCTGGGTGCATCTGGCGGTGTGGCCGCTGTTGACCCTGGTGCTGACGCTGATTCTGCTGCCGCGCTGCAAGGGTCTGGTGCTGGGGCTGCTGTGGAGCACCGGCGCACCGGGATCGGAACAGGCCTGACCACGGGCAGCGCTGCGGCTTGTAATGGACGGGTTGGAAATGGATAACGGCACCGCACGGTGTTGCGCAGTGCCGTTATTTTGACGTCCGGCTGGACCTCCGACCTGAACCTGCCGCCGGGCGGACGGATCGGCCGGGCGGATGGATCGGTCAGCGTGCGCTCGGGCTCAGCGCCGCCGGGCCATGGCCGGCACGGTCGCCGGACAGGGTGGCGCGCAGCTTGCCGAACAGCTCGCGCAGATACTCGGCGCGCATCCGGCGGGCGGCCAGCATGATTTCCTGGTGGCTGCGGGGATCGCGGACTTCGTTGAAAATCGTGTTCATGGCTCTGGGAATCTCCACGTGAGGTGAGAGACGTCCACTCCCTTGGAATTTGTTTGCCTTGTGAGGCTTAAGATAGGGCAGAGCCATTGCCCTAAGAAGCGCGGTACACGCAATGCCGCCCGACGTTTTCCGTATCAGCTTCCCCAATTAACGGAGGTGCGAACTATTGTCGCAGGCCATGGTCGGTCAGCCGTCGGCAACAGTTCGCCTTTCCCATTATTTGCGGTCCCTGGCTCCGTCGACGGCAACGTTCCGGTCGGAGACGATCCGGTCGTCGGGTGCCCCCTCCCTTTGGCCCTCCGCTTGCCCCATCGGGTGATCGGGCTGGCGCGGCGGCAGCGGGCCGGTGCCGAGACCGCTTGCCTCCTCGCTGCCGGGGATGCCGAAGTCCTCGTCGGGCTGGTCGATGGGACCGCCGGCGCCGGGGCCGATGACGCGCTGGAATCCCTCGATCTCTTCATCGATGTCCAGGTGATCGCGCGTTTCGGCAATGTCGAGCGGGATGGGACGTTCGTCGATGCCGCCGCTGTCGCTGGGACCGGTGGCATTGCCGACGTCTCTGTCGTCACGCGGCCTGTCATCACCGCGCCGGTCGTCGGCTTTGCGGCTGTCGCTGTTGCGGTCGTTGGAGGCCATGGGCGCTCTCCCGTCTGCTGTGTGAGGTCTCGGTCTTCCTCAACAGGGCGGAAGCGCGCTCGTCACCGCATGCAGGTCGAACCAGCCGCCGACGCTGTGGCGCAGGTCGAGCCGACGGTCCTGTTCCGGTGCCGGGGCGATGTCCCACAGCCAAGACATGTCGGGCGCGGGCAGGGGAAGGCCCCAGGTCGATTCCTCCACCTCCGTCACTGTGCCGCGGTGCAGCCAGGAACTGTCGACGTCCGTGAACAGCGCCGCCCTCTCGGCAATACCGGACAACCAGCACAGATGCCCCTGGACCATGCGCCGCGCGAAGGCCAGCCTATCCGCATCCTGTGTGTGCGGCGCGCGGCGCTCCACCGCCTCCAGCGGCAGAAGCGGAAGCTGGGACAGCAGGTTGCAGGACAGGGCGAAGCGGAAGTGAGCGCCGTCGATCGACGGCGGTTCGAAGCCGGTGGGCAGCGGCGCGCGGCGGTCGAGCGCCTCGGCGAGCGGGGCGAGGGCGCCGCTGACGTCCAGTTCCACCAGCCGAACATTCGGCAGACCCGCGGCGCGGCGGCGGACCGCCCGGCTGTGCAGCATGTCCACCAGCACCACCTGGTCGAATCGCGCGGTCAATATCTCCAGGGGGACTTCGATCAGCAGCCCCGATCCGGCGACCAAGGCCCGGCCGCCCGGCTCAACCCGCTGGATCGCCTGATCGACGAAGCGGTGGCAGGCGGCCACATGCGGGGCCCAGGCCCGCCGCTGCCGCCGGTAGCGGGCGCCGAGCGCCACCATTTCCGCCAGATAGCCGAAGCGGCGGGCCAACGGTTGGCAGGGCGTGGTCAGATATTCGATCGCTTCGCGCAGCATGGCCGGTCGCTTCTCCCCCTTGACCCGCGGCGATGGCAAGGTACCTATGGCGGCATGGTCGAGATCAAGAGGAAAGCGGTCCTGGTCACCGGGGCCGGCAAACGCATCGGGCGGGCCATCGCGCTCGATCTGGCAGGGCAGGGGTGGGACGTCGCCGTCCATTACCGAAGCTCCCGCGAGGAGGCCGATGCCGTCGTCGCCGAAATCGGTCGGGCGGGTGGCAGGGCCATGGCCTTCGCCGCCGACCTGGACCGCGAGGCGGAGGTGAAGGCGCTGGTGCCCGCGGTCACCGAGCAGCTCGGCCCGCTGACCCTGCTGGTCAACAACGCCTCCCGCTTCGAGCGCGACGAGGTCGCCGACGTCACCCGCGAATCGTGGGATGCGCATATGGAGGCGAACCTGCGGGCGCCCTTCGTGCTGTCGCAGGATTTCGCCTTACGGTTGCCGGAGGACGAACGCGGGCTGATCGTCAACATCATCGACCAGCGCGTGTGGAATCCCACTCCGCATTTCATCTCCTACACCCTGTCGAAGATGGGGCTGTGGGCGTTGACCCGCACGATGGCGATGGCGCTCGCCCCGCGCATCCGCGTGAACGGCATCGGCCCCGGTCCCATCCTGCGCAACGACCGCCAGACCGAGGAGGAGTTCTCCGCCCAGTGGGACTCGACCCCGCTCAGGCGTGGGAGCACCCCGGAGGAGATCTGTGCCGCCATCCGCTTCCTGATCGCCGCCCCGGCGGTGACCGGCCAGATGATCGCGCTGGACGGTGGGGAGCATCTGGGATGGGCGCAGCCGACGCATGGCTTCGTTCCCAGCGAATAGATGCCTGTTACAACTCGGAAACCGCACTGAGCCAAGCCGGGAAGGGCCGGATCGTCACCCCGGCGTTCCTGCCGCCAGGAAAATGACCGCGCGTTTTACACAGGTGCCCCACCCGGCGCAAGAGGCGCCTGCGACCCCGCGACAATTTTGTGTCCACGCGTCAATTCCCGCCCTTGACTCGGGCCTGACCTAAGGAAATCAATGGGTTGGCGAAAATGCCCAAAAAATAGGCGGATGCATGGCAGCCCTTGCTGCGCCTAGCTCCGGACGAGCTACCCCCTCCGTTATCGACAAACTTATCCACAGGTTTCGTGGATATTCTTCGGGAGGGGTGAGTCGCTCCATTTGTTCCCTGCCTGTGCCCAACGGTTGACCCGCGCCGGCCGGTCGACGACATTCTGGTCATGTCCGAAACGCAATCCTCCGCCCCCCAGGCTCCCGTCGCCACGGAACCGGCAGACGCCGCCGATGTCATGTCCGCTGCCGATGCGGCGGCCGGCGAAAGCGGTGCCGCACGGCCGAAGCGCCGCCCGGCCGACATCAACCGGGGCGTCGAGATCATTCGTGAGCATCTGAAGACCCTGCCGCAGACGCCGGGCGTCTACCGCATGCTGGCGGGCGACGGGGCGGTCCTGTATGTCGGCAAGGCGCGCAACCTGAAGCGCCGGGTGACCAACTACACCCAGGTCGGAAAGCTGCCGGTCAGGCTCCAGCGCATGGTCGCGGAGACCGAGACGATGGAGTTCGTCAACACCCACACCGAGGTGGAGGCGCTGCTTCTCGAATCGAACCTGATCAAGAAGCTGATGCCGCGCTACAACGTGTTGTTGCGGGACGACAAGACGTTTCCGCACATCATGATCACCAGGGACCACGATTATCCGCAGTTGACCAAGCACCGTGGCGCCCGCGGGCGCGACGCCGATTATTTCGGCCCCTTCGCCTCGGCGGGGGCGGTGAACCGCACCATCACGGCGCTGCAGCGCGCCTTCCTGCTGCGCAACTGCGCCGACACCGTGTTCGCCAGCCGCACGCGGCCCTGCCTGCAATACCAGATCAAGCGCTGCACCGCGCCCTGCGTGGAGCGTGTCAGCCCGGCGGAGTATCGGGCGCAGGTCGATCAGGCCCGCGCCTTCCTGGCCGGCAAGAGCCGCGACATCCAGACGGAGTTCGCCGACCGGATGATAGCCGCCTCCGACGCCATGGATTTCGAGACGGCGGCGCGCTACCGCGACCGTATCCGCGCGCTGACCGCGATCCAGGCCCACCAGGACATCAATGTCGAGGGGGTGGTGGAGGATGCCGACGTGATCGCCGCCTATGCCGAGGGCGGCGTGACCTGCATCCAGGTCTTCTTCTTCCGCGGCGGTCGCAACTACGGCAACCGCGCCTATTTCCCCAGTCACGACAAGGCGGCGGAGACGGAGGAGGTGCTGGCCGCCTTCATCGCCCAGTTCTATGAGAACAAGGCCGCGCCGCCGCTGGTGCTGGTCAGCCACGCCCTGCCGGAACTGGATCTGCTGAGCGAGGCGCTGGCGGTGCGCGCCGGCCACAAGGTGGAGCTGGCCGAGCCCAAGCGCGGCGAGAAGCGCCGGATCGTCGAGCACGCACTGACCAACGCGCGCGAGGCGCATGGGCGGCGTCTGGCCGAAAGCTCCAGCCAGGCGCGGCTGCTGGACGGGGTTGCCGCCGTCTTCGGCATGGATGCGCCGCCGGAGCGGGTCGAGGTCTACGACAACTCCCACATCCAGGGAGCCCATGCCATCGGTGCGATGATCGTCGCCGGGCCGGACGGCTTCATCAAGAACGCCTACCGCAAGTTCAACATCCGGAGCGAGGGTGCGGCCGGCGACGACTTCGCCATGATGCGCGAGGTGCTGACCCGCCGATTCGGCCGGGCGGTGAAGGAGGACCCGGAGCGCAGCCTGGGAAGCTGGCCCGATCTGGTGCTGATCGATGGCGGGCTGGGCCAGTTGAACGTGGCACTGGAGGTGTTCGCGGAACTGGGGATCGACGACGTGACTCTGGTCGGCATCGCCAAGGGGCCGGACCGCGATGCGGGCCGAGAGCATTTCTTCATGGAGAATCGCCCGCCCTTCCAGATGGAGCCGCGCGACCCGGTGCTGTATTTCCTGCAACGGCTGCGCGACGAGGCGCACCGCTTCGCCATCGGCACCCACCGGGCCAAGCGGACCAAGGCCATCGGAAAGTCGCCCATCGACGAAATTGCGGGCATCGGCCCCGCCCGGAAGAAGGCGCTGCTGCACCATTTCGGCAGCGGGGCGGCGGTCGCGCGGGCCGGGCTGGCCGATCTTGAAGAGGTGGAAGGGATCAATCGTGCCGTTGCGAAAAAGATATACGATCACTTCCATCCCGATGGTTAGAATGCGGGCACCTTCAAACGGGCGGCTTCCTCACGGGCGCCGTGCGGCGACATCCTCCAGCGGTTCGAGTTTTCCGTCATGCTGACCAGCCTGCCAAACCTGCTGACCCTGTCGCGCATCGCGGTGATCCCGGTGGTGGTCGGGCTGTTCTATGTGCCGGAAGCCTGGGCCGCCTATACTGCCTGCTCGCTCTATGCCGCGGCCTGCATCACCGACTGGTTCGACGGCTATCTCGCGCGCGCCTGGGCGCAGGAAAGCGTCATCGGCAAGTTCCTGGACCCCATCGCCGACAAGTTGCTGGTCGCGGCGACGCTGATCATGCTGGCGGGATTCCACCGGCTGACCGGCCTGTCGATCCTGCCGGCGGTGGTGATCCTGCTGCGCGAGGTGTTGGTGTCGGGCCTGCGCGAGTATCTGGCCGGCCTGCATGTCGGCGTTCCGGTGACCTGGCTGGCCAAATGGAAGACGACGATCCAGATGATCGCGCTGGGCTTCCTGATCGTCGGTGATTATGGTCCGGCCGAACTGCCGGTGACCATCATCGGCACGGTGGGTCTGTGGATCGCAGCGGCCCTCACCTTCTACACCGGGTGGGATTACATGCGTGCCGGACTGACCCACATGATGGCCGAACAGCCGGCGAAGCCCGGTTCCGCCCGTTCCGCCCGCAGCGCCGGTTGAGAGTTTCCAAAATGAAGATTTTCGGGCTGACCGGCTGGAGCGGCAGCGGCAAGACCTCGCTGATGGTGCGTCTGATCCCGGCGCTGACCGGGCGGGGCCTGCGCGTCTCGACGGTCAAGCATGCCCACAAGGGCTTCGACATCGACCATCCCGGCAAGGACAGCCACAACCACCGCGTCGCCGGCGCGACGGAGGTGGTGGTCAGCTCACCACGCCGCTGGGCGCTGATGCACGAGCTGCGCGACGGCGAACCCGAGCTGACGCTGGAGCAACTGATCGGCAAGGTCGCCCCGGTGGACCTGCTGCTGATCGAGGGCTTCAAGCGCGACCGGCACGAGAAGATCGAGGTCTGGCGCGCCGACGTGGACAAGCCCCTGATCGCGCCGGACGATCCCACCATCGTCGCGGTGGCGAGCGACGGCCCGGTGCCGGGATGCCCGGTGCCGGTGCTGGACCTGAACGACGAGGAAGCGGTTGCGGCGCTGATCGTGAAGCGGTGCGGTTTGGGGTGATCGAAGCGTCTGTTTGGCGTCCGCCGGATCGCCGCGGCAATCAACTCGCCATCTTCGACTTCGACGGCACCTTGGCCGACTCGTTTCCCTGGTTCATCGGCGTTCTGAACGATGTGGCCGACCGCTACGGCTTCAACCGGGTGCGGCCGGACGAGGTCGAGCAGCTGCGCGGTTACGATGCGCGGCAGATCATGCGGCACCTGCGCGTCCCGAACTGGAAGCTGCCCTTCATCGCCAACCATATGCGCCGCCTGATGGCGCGCGACATCGACGGCATCCGGCTGTTCGACGGGGTGCCGGACATGCTGCGCACGCTGAACGACCGGGGCGTGACCGTCGCCATCGTCAGTTCCAATTCGGTCGAGAACATCCGCACGATCCTGGGACCGGAGGCGGCGGGGCAGGTTGGCCATTACGGCTGCGGTGCCTCGCTGTTCGGCAAGGCGGCGAAGTTCCGCAAGATGCTGCGGACGACCGGCATTCCGGCCGGCCGGGCCGTCGGCATCGGTGACGAGGTGCGCGACATCGACGCGGCGCGCAAGGTGGGGATGGGCTGCGCGGCGGTCACCTGGGGCTATGCCCGCGGCGATGCCTTGGCGGCGCGGCGGCCGGATCGGCTGCTGAGCCGGGTGGAGGAGATCGCCGGGCTATTCGGCGGCTAAGTGCCACGCTCTGGAAAGCATGCCTTTTCCCTCTTCGCACCGGACGCCGCGACGGACTAGAGTGGCGGCTATGGTGCAACTCGACAATGATTGCTTCGCCTTCGGCGGGCCGATGATGGCGGTGGAGCCGGCGCTGGCGCTGCTGGCCGGACGGGTCGGGCCGGTGACGGCGACCGACACGGTTCCGCTGACCGATGCGCTGGGCCGGGTGCTGGCCGCCGATCTGATCGCGCCCTTCAATGTGCCGCCGCACGACAATGCCGCGGTTGACGGCTATGCCGTGTTCTTCGACGACCTCGCCGCCGATGGTCCAACGGTCCTGCCGGTCACGGCGCGGGTCGCTGCCGGGCAATGGCTCGGCCGGCCGGCGGTGCGGGGGGAGGCGGTGCGCATCTTTACCGGCGCGCCGATGCCGGCGGGGATGGACACCGTCTTCATGCAGGAGGATTGCCGCACGGATGGTTCCTCCGTCACGCTGCCTGCCGGCGGTCGCCGCGGCGTCAATCGGCGGCTGGCCGGCGAGGATGTGCGCGAGGGCTCGGTCGTGCTCTCTGCCGGGCGCCGCCTGCGGCCAGAGGACATCGCGCTCGCCGCGTCGCTCGGCCATGCGACGCTTCAGGTGCGCTGTAGATTGCGGGTGGCGGTGTTCTCCACCGGCGACGAGCTGCGCCAGCCGGGGCAGGCACTGGAGCCGGGCGCCGTCTATGACGCCAACCGCTACGCCCTGATCGCGCTGCTGTCCCGGCTGGGCTGCGCCGTTACCGACCTCGGCATCCTGCCCGACCGGTTCGAGGCGATCCGCGATGCGCTGGCGGAGGCCGCGGCCGGCCATGACGCGCTGATCACCTCCGGCGGCATGTCCACCGGCGAGGAGGATCACGTCAAGCCGGCGGTGGAGGCGAATGGGCGGCTGGATTTCTGGCGGCTGGCGATCAAGCCGGGGAGGCCGGTGGCGCTGGGCCGTGTCCGCGATTCTGTCTTCGTCGGGCTGCCCGGCAATCCGGTCGCGGTGGTGGTCACCTTCCTGCGCATCGCCCGGCCGATCCTGCTGCGGCTGATGGGGGCGGCGGATGAGACGCCGCGCCTCATCCCGGTGCGCGCCGCCTTCGCCCACAAGAAGAAGCCGGGCCGGCGCGAGTTCCTGCGCGGGTCGCTGACGCGGGGTGACGATGGCGCGCTTGCCGTTACCAAATACCCGCGTGACGGGGCGGGCGTCCTGTCGTCGCTGGTCGAGTCCGAAGGCCTGATCGAACTGCCGGAGGATCTTGCCCAGGTCGAACCCGGCATGATCGTCGACTTCGTGCCTTTCAAAGAATTCCTCTAGGGGACGCGTGATGAAGATTCTGTATTTCGCCTGGCTGCGCAGCAAGATCGGCGTGCCGACGGAAACGGTGGATTTGCCGGCGGAGGTCGCCACCGTCGGCGATCTCGTCGAGTGGCTGAAGACCCGCAGCCCCCGCCATGCCGAGGCTCTGGCCAACAGCAAGGTGGTCAAGGTGGCGGTGAACCAGGAGCATGTGCCCTACGACCACCCCATCGCGGCGACCGACGAAGTGGCCCTGTTCCCGCCGGTGACGGGGGGCTGACGCCATGGCGATCCGCGTCCAGGCCGAGGATTTCGATGTCGGTGCCGAATATGCCGCCTTCACCGCCGGCCGCACCAGCGTCGGCGGGGTGGCGATGTTCGTCGGGCTGGTGCGCGACATCGCCGGCGGCGAGGCGGTCAGCGCCATGACGCTGGAACACTATCCCGGCATGACTGAAAAGCAGCTGGAGGCGATCGAGGAGGAGGCGCGCAGGCGCTGGCCGCTGGACGACGTGCTGGTGATCCACCGCCATGGCCGGCTGGAGCCGGGCGACCGCATCGTCATGGTCGCCACCGCCTCGGCCCATCGCGACGCCGCCTTCGAATCCTGCCGCTTCCTGATGGACTGGCTGAAGACCAAGGCGCCGTTCTGGAAGCTGGAGGCCACGCCGGAGGGCGAGCGCTGGGTCGAGGCGAAGGACAGCGACGATGCCGCGGCGGCGCGGTGGAGCGAGTAGGGACCGGGGCGGGCGGGGCCGGTCAGGCGTGACCGGCTTCACCCGACAGCATGGAGACGCTGACGCCGAGCTTGCCGATGGCGCGTTCCCACTTGGCATCCAGGTCGGTGTCGAACAGAAGCTTTTCGTCGCAGGGCACGTTCAGCCAGCCGTTGGCCTGGAATTCCGCGTCCAGCTGGCCCGGCCCCCAGCCGGCATAGCCCAGCAGCAGGATGTTGCGGCGCGGGCCGCGGTCTTCGGAAATGGCGCGCAGGATGTCGATGGTTGCGGTCAGCGCCACGTCGTCGTTCACCACCAGCGTGCCGTCACGGACATAATCGGTGGAGTGCAGAACGAAACCGCGGCCCGATTCGACCGGCCCGCCGTAATGGACCGGCAGGTTGTTCATCGGCTGCGGAATGTTCATGTCGAGCTGTTCCAGCAGGTCTTCGAACGTGATCGACCCGAACAGCCGGTTCACCACCAGTCCCATCGCTCCATCTTCATTGTGGGCGCAGACATAGATGACCGTGCGCTGGAAACGCGGGTCCTCCATTCCGGGCATGGCGATCAGCAGCTGGCCGGTCAGCGATTCCGTCGTCTTGGAGTCCGGAGACTTGGTCAGGCGCGGCATGGTCGAATATCCTTGTCGTCGGTACGGTGCGGAAGACCGCCTCCGTCCGTACGGTCGGTTGTGGTTGGCGCTCTGGTGACGCTTTCACCGGAGTGTGACAGCACCGGTCGAGCTTTGTCACCTATATATGGGCTATCATATAGGGTGTCGGGGACGCGGTTGCGCCCCTTCCCGGGAAGAGAACAGTGCGCACCATGAAAAGACATGCCTCCCTCCTCTTGCTGCTGCTGGCCGTTCTGGCGGGCGGCGTCATTCCCGCCGCGGCACAGGATGGCGTCGGACCTTGGGTCAAGGCCGGGCAGGTCGAGGCGCGTCTCGTCTCCGCCGTGCGCGGCACCGGCACCCTGACGGCGCTGCCGCTGGGGCTGGAATTGCGGCTGGAGCCGGGATGGAAGACCTATTGGCGTTCCCCCGGCGATGCCGGATTCGCCCCGCGGCTGGACTGGAGCGGCTCCGGCAATCTGGCCGAGGCGACGCTGTCCTATCCGGCTCCGCACCGCTTCTCGGTTCTTGGATTCGAAACCGCAGGCTATGACACCGCGGTCCTGTTCCCGATCCAGGGCAAGCCCGCCGAGCCCGGCAAGCCGGTCGATCTGGCGCTGACCGCCGAACTGCTGGTCTGCTCGGACATCTGCGTACCGCAGACGCTGAAGCTCGCCCTTGCGTTGCCGGAAGGACCTGCCGACCCGAGCGACGCCGCGAATGACGTGGCGCGCGCCCAGGCGCTTGTCCCACGCGGGCCGAACGGCCTGCTGCGCATCGATGCGGTGCGCGCGACCGGCATTACGCTGGAGGTGGAGGCGACCGCCGCCGACGGCTTCGTCAGTCCGGACCTGTTCGTGGAGACCGAGCCGCCGCTGACCTTCTCCGCACCCAAGACCGTCTTTTCCGATAACGACCGCCATGTCCGCCTGACGCTGACGGTGACCGAACCCCAGCCGGGGCTGGAACTGGCGGGGCGTGCGCTGACCCTGACGCTGGTCGACGGCGAGAAGGCGGTGGAGGCGCCGGCGACAGCCTCGGCCGGCGGCGCCCTGTCGGTTCCCGCCGGCACCGGATTGGCGGCGATGCTGGGCGTGGCGCTGCTCGGCGGGTTGATCCTGAACCTGATGCCCTGCGTGCTGCCGGTGCTGTCGCTGAAGCTGATGTCGGTGGTCAAGCATGGCGGGCGGGCACCGGCCGCAGTGCGTGCCGGTTTCCTGGCGAGTGCCGCCGGCATCCTGACCTCCTTCCTGCTGATGGCGTCGGTGCTGGTCGGCGTGAAGGCGGCTGGCGGGGCGGTGGGCTGGGGCATCCAGTTCCAGCAGCCGCTGTTCCTGGTCTTCATGGTGGTGCTGGTCACCCTGTTCTCGGCCAACCTCTGGGGATTGTTCGAGGTGCCGCTGCCGCGCGTCCTGGCCGACCGGCTGGGCGGGGAGGGGCTGGCCGGTCCCTTCGCCACCGGCATGTTCGCCACCCTGCTGGCAACCCCCTGCTCAGCGCCGTTCCTGGGTACGGCGGTCGGCTTCGCGCTGTCCAAGGGGCCGGTGGAGGTCTATGCCATCTTCGCGGCGCTGGGAGTCGGGCTGGCTCTGCCCTATCTGGCTGTGGCGGCATGGCCCCGTGTGGCCGGCTGGCTGCCGCGGCCGGGGCGCTGGATGGCGACGCTGAAGATCGTGCTGGGCTTCGCGCTGATGCTGACGGCGGTCTGGCTGCTGACGGTTCTGACCGCGCAGATCGGCGAGGTGGCGTCCGCCACGGTCGGGCTGCTGATGGCGGGGCTGGTGCTGGCGCTGTGGATCGGGCGAAGCGCCCGCGGCGCGGCACGAACCGCCGGACCGGCGCTGGCCGGCTTGCTGGCGGTTGCCGCCTTCGCGATGCCGGCGGTAGTCGGCCCATCCGCCGGCGCAGCACCGGTAGTCAGCGACGCCAAGACACGCTGGGTGCCCTTCGTCGAATCCGCGATCCGCGAGCATGTGGCGGCCGGCCGTATCGTCTTCGTCGACGTCACCGCGGATTGGTGCATCACCTGCCAAGCCAACAAGAAGCTGGTGCTGGACCGCGACGAGGTCGCCAAGCGGATGGAGGACCCGTCGCTGGTGGCGATGCAGGCCGACTGGACCCGCCCGGACGCGACGATCGCCAAGTTCCTGGCCGACCACGGCCGGTACGGCATTCCCTTCAACATCGTCTATGGCCCCGGCGCGCCGTACGGCATCGCCCTGCCGGAACTGCTGAGCGACGGCGCGGTTCTGGAGGCACTGAACAAGGCGGCCGGACAGGGGACGGGCAAAGGAGTCTGACCAGCATCCGGAAAAGGCCTATGGCCGCTGCGGCTATTCTGCGGTAACAGGGCGCCTCCGGGAGGCACTCCCGCGCCATGAGGACGATGATGGACGATCAGATCAACTGCCCGCAGTGCAACTCCGAAAACGCCTACAATGACGGGAGCCTGTGGAACTGCCCCGATTGCGGGCACGAGTGGAACCCCGACACGGCCACGGCCGCTGCGGACGTTGAGGCCGGGCAGGGCGTCCGGGATGCCAACGGCAACCCCTTGGCCGACGGCGACAGCGTGACCGTCATCAAGGACTTGAAGGTCAAGGGATCGTCGCTGGTGGTGAAGGGCGGGACCAAGGTGAAGAACATCCGTCTGGTCGACGGTGCGGACGGGCACAACATCGCCTGCAAGATCGACGGCATCGGCGCCATGAACCTGAAGTCGGAGTTCGTGAAGAAGGCCTGATGCCGCCCGCGGGGCACGCGAACCCTACCTTGCGGCCATTGGCCGCGGGGGATAGAAGGATGCAGGGCCGGGCGCCGCCAGGAGGTTCCGGCCCGACCCAAAGGGACAAACCCAAGAACGGGAAGGGTTAGAGACGATGAGCATCCAGGTTGGCGATACCATTCCGTCCGTCACGCTGAAGTGGCTGACCGACAACGGCATGCAGGACGTGACCACCGACGAGCTGTTCAAGGGCAAGAAGGTCGTCCTGTTCTCCGTCCCCGGCGCCTTTACCCCGACCTGCTCGGCCAAGCATCTGCCGGGCTTCGTCCAGCAAGCCGACGCGCTGAAGGCCAAGGGCGTCGACAGCATCATCTGCCTCGCGGTCAACGACCCGTTCGTGATGCGCGCCTGGGGCGACAAGGGCGCTGTCGAAGACAAGGTCGTGATGCTGCCGGACGGCAACGCCACCTTCACCACGGCTCTCGGCCTGACCATGGACGGTTCGGGCTATGGCCTGGGCACCCGCGGCCAGCGCTTTGCCCTGGTGGCGGAGGACGGCAAGGTCACCCACGTCGCCGTCGAGGCCCCCGGCAAGTTCGAGGTGTCGTCGGCCGAGGCGGTGCTGGAAAAGCTCTGAGTGTTTTGACGCGCTGTGCGGGACTCAATCTCCCGCGCAGCGTTCTCTTTTGGCTGACCGATCAGATCGCCAGCTTCGCTTCGATGGTCGCCATCCGCCCGTCCAGTGTCGCCAGGACGCTGTCGAACTGGCTCATCACTTCGGTCTGGGCCAGCATCATGCTGCGGGTTGCCGCGTTCTGCTTCAGCCACGAGACGTCACTGCGCAAGGTGTTGATGTCGTCGTGGATGCGCCGCTGACCGGCGATAATCTCGTTGACGCGCTCCATCAACAGGCTGAGGTCGGCATTATCGGCCATGCTGCGGCATCCCAGGCATCAGGTCTTACCGTCACAACCATAGCGCACATTGGTGTGCGATTGCCAGCGCGAGTATCTGCGTTCAACTCCGCGCCCGCACGTCAGCCACCCCGCGCCGGGCCAGTTCGTCGGCGCGTTCGTTCTCCGGATGGCCGGCGTGGCCACGGACCCAGTGGAATTCGATCTGGTGCTGCCGCTTCGCCTCTTCCAGGCGTTGCCACAGGTCGACGTTCTTCACCGGCTTGCGGTCGGCGGTCATCCAGCCCTTGGCTTTCCAGCCATGGATCCACTTGGTGATGCCGTTCTTCACATATTCGCTGTCGGTGAAGAGCCGGACGGTCACCGGCTTCTTCAGCGCTTCCAGCGCCATGATGGCCGCCATCAGCTCCATGCGGTTGTTGGTGGTCGCCGGCTCGCCGCCATACAGCTCTTTCTCCACCTCGCCATAGCGCAGGATCGCGCCCCAGCCGCCGGGGCCGGGATTTCCGCTGCAGGCACCGTCGGTGAAGATGTCGACGGTCTTGCGGGCGGATTCGGTCGGGGGGCCGTCGTCGGTCATCGCCCGCCCGCTTCCGAGTCGTCGAGGAAATAGTCGCCCAGGCCGCGGACCGACTGGTGGAAGCGCAGCTTGCGCAGATATTCAAGCGGATCCTTCGGCCGCACGAAGGCGCCAGGCGGATGGTTCAGCCAGTCATAGAGCCGGGTCAGCAGGAAGCGCACCGCGCTGCCGCGGCAGAGCCAGGGCAGGGCGTCCAGCTCTTCGCGAGACAGAGGGCGGACCTTGCGGTAGTTGGACAGCAGCAGCCGCGCCTTGGTGGCGTTGAAGGACCCGTCGATCTCGAAGCACCAGGCGTTGATGCAGATCGCCACGTCGTAGACGAAGAAGTCGTTGCAGGCGAAATAGAAGTCGATCAGACCGGACAGGCTGTCGCCGCGGAAGAAGACGTTGTCCGGGAACAGGTCGGCATGGATGACGCCGGCCGGCAGGCCCACCGGCCAATTGGCCTCCAGCGCCGCCAGTTCCGCCTCCAGCGTCGCGCGCAGGCCGGGTGCCACCTCGTCGGCGCGCTCGGCGGACTTGGCGAACAGGTCTTTCCAACCGGGCAGAGCCAGCGCGTTCGGCCGTTCCATGCGGAAATCGCCGACCGCCAGATGCAGGCGGGCCAAGGCCTCGCCCAGCTGGGCGCAATGCTGCGGCGTGATCCGGCGCGGCCACATGCCGGCCAGGAAGGTGACGATCACCGCCGGACGGCCGCACAGCTCGCGCAGCGCCACGCCATCGCGTGCCGGCACCGGCAGCGGGCAGGCAATGCCCTTCTCCGCCAGATGCTCCATCAGGCCGAGGAAGAAGGGCAGATCCTCTTTCCGCGTGCGCTTCTCGTAGAGCGTCAGGATGTAGGGGCCGCGTTCGGTCACCAGCAGGAAGTTGGAATTCTCCACCCCCTCCGCGATGCCTTTGCACGACAGCACCGCGCCCAGATCGTACTGGGCGGCGAAGGTGCTGAGATCCTCGTCGGTGACTTCGGTGTATACGGCCATGATGTGCAGCGCCTTACCGGGTTTCCGGCTTGCGGTCAATTTCGGGCGTGATCGGCTCGTAATATTCCGGGCCGAAACCGGCGAGTTGGCGGCTGGTGACGTTGAAGGGGCGCTTCAATCCGCCGCGAAAATGGCGTCCGACCAGCTCCTGCCACAGGGCGACCGGCTCCGCCCCGCGCTCGGCGCAGAGATGGACGAACCAGCGGCGGCCGGCGGCGACATGGCCGATTTCCTCGTCATGGATGGTCTGCAGCAGGTCGGCGCTCTCCGCGTCGCCGAAATCGCGCAGGCGGCGCACCGTCTCGGGCGTCACGTCCAGCCCGCGCGCCTCCAGCACCATCGGCACCACCGCCAGCCGGGCGGCGAGGTCGTGGGCGGTCTCCGTCGCTGCCTGCCACAGCCCGTCATGGGCCGGAAGATCGCCGTAGGAGGAGCCCAGGGCGTTCAGCCGAGTCTCCAGCATCTGGAAATGCCGCGCCTCGTCGTCAGCCACCTGGACCCAGTCGTCGGTGAAGCCCTTCGGCATGCCGAGATGCGCGAATCGGGCGACGATGTCCCAGGCGAGGTCGATGGCGTTCAGTTCGATGTGCGCCAGCGCGTGCAGCAGGGCGATGCGGTTCTGCGCGCTGCCGCCGCGCCCGCGCTTGGGCATGTCGCGCGGAAGCTTCAACTCCGGCCGGTCGGGACGGGCAGGGCGGTCGGGCGGCGGCGTCGGCACGTCGGGCGACAGCAGGCCGTCGCGCCAAGCGGTGGCGTGAAGGCGGGTCAGGCGCACTTTCTCCAGCGGCGCCGCGGTGGTCAGCACCGCGGTCGCCGCCTCGCCCAGACACGTAACGGAAGAGGTCATTTCCAGCCGTAGGCGACGAAGTTCGGGTTACGGATGTCGTCCTTGCCATAGACGATCGGCGAGCCGTCCGGCTGCTCCACCCGGCCACCGGCGCCGATCAGCACGGCATGGCCGGCGGCGGTGTCCCACTCGCTGGTCGGTCCGAAGCGCGGATAGAGATCGGCCTTGCCGCTGGCGACCGTGCAGAACTTCAGCGAGCTGCCGCAGGACACCCGATCCTTGACGGTGAACTGGCCGAGGAACTCGTCCAAGGCCGACCCGCTGCCGTGCGAGCGGCTGGCGACGACGGTCAGCCCGTCGGGCGGCGGGTTGCGGACGGAGATGGCGTGGTCGTGCCTCCCTTCCGCGCAATGGACCGCGGTGCCGGGGCCGGCCGCGGTGTACATGTCGCCGGTGGCAGGCGCATAGACGACGCCCAGCACCGGCGCGCCATTCTCGATCAGCGCGATGTTCACCGTGAACTCGCCGTTGCGGGAGATGAACTCCTTGGTGCCGTCGAGCGGATCGACCAGCCAGAAGCGTCCGCCGGAGATGTCGGGCCGGTGGCCGGCGGCCACGGCCTCCTCCGCCACAACCGGCACGCCGGGCAAAAGGTGGTGCAGGGCCGGGATGATCACCGCCTCCGCCGCCTGATCGGCCTGCGTGACAGGGCTGCCGTCGACCTTGGTGGCGACGTCGATGCCGTCGTTGTAAAAGCGCAGGATGACCTGACCGGCCTCATGGGCGATGGTGCGGACCGTCGGCAGCAGGCTCGCCACAGCGGCATCGGGCATGGGGTGAACTCCCTTTGGTATGATCGGTCAGCATACCGTGCCCGCCAGCGGGCCGGAAGCTTTTGAACGGGTGTGGAACGGAGAAGGCGGATGACGGTGCAGGAGCGGTCGGAGGGTTGGCGGGTGGTCGGTGCAGGCGCATCGGCCCTATGGCGTGCTATGACGGCGTCCGATCTGGACCGGCTGCTTGCCATTGCGGACATCGTGCATCCGGCCTACCCGGAGGACCGCAGCGTGTTCGAAGAGAGGCTGGCGCTTTATCCCGCCGGTTGCCGCGTGGCGGAATGCCGCGGCGAGACCATCGGCTATGGCGTGATGCATCCGGGCAAGCTGGGCGTCCCGCCGCCCCTCGACACGCCGCTGGGGGAATTGCCGCCGGATGCGGACTGCCTTTACCTGCACGACATCGCGCTGCTGCCGGAGGCGCGCGGCACGGGGCTGGGCGCGGCGGTGCTGGCCTATGCGCACGGGCTGGCGGCACGGGAGGGCTGGAGGTGGCTGGCGCTGACCTCGACGCCGGGCGCGCGGAGCTATTGGGACCGGGTCGGATTCATGTCCTACCGGGACGGCGGACCGGCACTGGCGGCGAAGTTGGAGAGCTACGGCGGTGGGATGAGCTACATGACGGCGCCGGTGCGGTCTTAAGCCGCCAGCATCGACAGTTCCGGATCGGTCACCACCGCCTCGAAGGCCGGCTTGGCGAACAGATAGCCCTGCATCAGGGTGACGCCCAGATCGCGCAGGGTCTTCGCCTCGTCGGCCGTCTCGATGCCTTCGGCGATGGGGGTGATGGCGAGATCCTCGCACACCGACAGGATGGCCTTGACGATGCTGCGCCGTGCCCGCTCGGTGTCGATGCTGCGGGTCAGTTCCATGTCCAGCTTGATGATGTCGGGCTGGAATTCGGCCAGCAGGTTCAATCCGGAATAGCCGGAGCCGAAATCGTCGATGGCGGTCAGGAAGCCCTGGCGCTTGTATTCGTTGAAAATGCTTTTCAGGTGGTCGTGGTCCACCACCCGCTCGTTCTCCGTCACCTCGAAGACGATGCGGTCGGTGGGGAAGCCGGTGCGGCGGGCGGCGGCCAGGGTCGTGCGGATGCAGGCCTCCGCCTTGTAGACTGCATTCGGCAGGAAGTTGATCGACAGGCGGGCGCCGTTCATCGGCAGGGTCGAGGCCAGCTCGATTGCCTTGACGCGGCAGGACTGGTCGAAGGCATAGCGGGTGGCATCGGTCACCTGCCCCAGAACCCAGCCGGCACCCTGGCCGGCGGTGCCGCGGACCAGCGCCTCATGCGCCCAGACGGCACCACTGGAGACATCGACGATGGGCTGGAACGCCATCGTGAAGTCCATATCGAGCCTGTCCGCGCACTGTCCGCCACACCCGCCGTCCCCAAACACCATCGCCTTACCCTCGTCCGCCCAGTAACTACGCCGCATAGGTAAGCGACAATGCCACGGTTTTCATCAGACGGAGGTGCGGCAATTGCCACACCTTCCGACTGGTACTTGCCCTTATGCCCACAGCAGGGTGGTGAGAACGGCCTATTCCGCCGCCAAGCGCGTTTCGGCGCCGCGGATTGCCGTCCACACGGCTTCCGGCGTCGCCGGCATGTCGATGTGGGTGATGCCGAGGTCGGACAGCGCATCGACCACCGCATTGATGATCGCCGGCGGCGCGCCGATGGCCCCGGCCTCGCCCGCGCCCTTCATGCCCAGCATGTTGGTGGTGCTGGGAACGCTGTTCAGCTTCACCTCGATCGGCGGCATGTCGACCGCGCGCGGCATCTGGTAGTCCATGAAGGACCCGGACAGCAGCTGCCCACTGTCGGGATCGAACACCACCCGTTCCTGCAGGGCCTGACCCAGCCCCTGGGCGACGCCGCCGTGGATCTGGCCGATCACCAGCATCGGGTTGATGACCGTGCCGAAATCGTCGACGACGCTGTAGCGCACCACCTCGATCACGCCGGTGGCGGGATCGACCTCCACCTCCGCGACGTGGCAGCCGTTGGGGAAGGTGCTGGCCGGCGGAGTCCAGCGCGCCATCTCGGAAAAGGCGATGCCGGCGCCACCCTCGGCGGCCTTGGCCGCGACCTCCTTCAGCGACACCGCGCGGTCGGTGCCGACGACGGTGAAGCGGCCGTCGGCGAACGCGACGTCGACCTCGGCGGTCTCCAGCAGGTCGGCGGCGACGGCCGTGGCGGCCTTCACCACCTTGGCCGCCCCCTCCGCCAGCGCCGAACCGCCGACCGGGACCGAGCGCGAGCCGCCGGTGCCGGAGCCCCAGCTGACGCGGTCGGTGTCGCCCTGCACAACCTCGACATCCTCCGGCGGGACGCCCAGCCGGTCGGCGAGGATCTGCTTGTAGGCGGTCTCGTGGCCCTGGCCGTTGGTCTGGGTGCCGATCATCAGCACGACCTTGCCGTCGCCGTTGACCTGGACGGTCGCCTGCTCCGGCCCGCCGCCCGAGCAGGCCTCGATATAGGTGGCCAAGCCGGCGCCGCGCAGCTTGCCGCGGGCCTTGGCCGCCGCCTTGCGGGCGGGCAGGCCGGCCATGTCGGCGAGGATCAGCCCGTCCTCAAGATTCTGAGCGAAGTCGCCGGTGTCGTAGACCTGCCCCATCGGCGTGGCGTAGGGCATGGCACTGGGCGGGATGAAGTTGCGCCGCCGGATCTCCGCCGGGCCGAGGCCGGTGACCCGCCCGGCATGGTCGATCAGCCGTTCCAGCAGATAGGCGGCTTCCGGCCGCCCGGCGCCGCGATAGGCGTCGACCGGCTGGGTGTTGGTGAAGACGCCCTTCACCCGCACATAGACCGCCGGCGTGCGGTAGGAGCCCACCAGCATCGCCGATCCGGCATCGGTCGGGATGAAGGGGCCGTAGTTGGACAGGTAGGCGCCGAGATTGGCGACGGTGTCCACCCGCAGGCCCAGGAAGCGGCCGTCGGCGTCGAGCGCCAGACGCGCCTTGCTGACATGGTCGCGGCCGTGGTCGTCGCTGATGAAGCCCTCGATGCGGTCGGCGGCCCATTTCACCGCACGGTTCAGCTGGCGGGCGGCGAACAGGCAGGCGACATATTCCGGATAGTTGAACAGCTTCATGCCGAAGCCGCCGCCGACATCGGTTGTCAGCACGCGGATGCGGGAGTCCGGCTCGTTCAGGATCTTGGCGAACTGCTTCTGCAGGCCGTGGACGCCCTGGCTGGTGACATAGATCAGCAGCCGGCCGGGCGCGCCGTCGGCACCGGATTCGACCCCGGCGACGCAGGCGCGGCCCTCCATCGGGTTGGCGACGACGCGGTTGTTGACCAGTTCCAGCTCCACCACGCGGTGGGCGCCGGCGAGCGCCGCCTCCACCGCCGCCTCGTCGCCGGTGTCCCAGTCGAAGCAGAGGTTGTTCGGCGCCGCGTCCCACACCAGCGGACGGCCGGGCTCCAGCGCATCCAGCGTTCCGGTGACGGAATCGCGGTCCTCGTAATCGACCATCACCAGTTCGGCCGCCTCGCGCGCGGCCTCCAGCGTCTCCGCCACCACCATGGCGACCGGATCGCCGACATGGCGGACGAAGCCGCGGGCCAGCGCCGGGCGCGGCGTGCGGACATAGTTCGATCCGTCACGCTGCTTCAGCGCCGCCTGACAGGGGATCATGCCGACATTCTCGGCATCCAGGTCGGCGACGGTGTAGACCGCCAGCACTCCGGGCTGCGCCAGCGCGTCCGACGCATCGACCGATCCGATGGCGGCGAAGGCATGGGGGGAGCGGACGAAGGCCGCATAGGCCTGTCCGGGAAGAGACACGTCGTCGGTATAGCGGCCGCCGCCGGTCAGCAGCCGGGCGTCTTCGGTGCGCGGAACCGCCTGTCCGATGCCGAACTTCATGGGTGAACTCCCGCCTTCCGGTTCGATGCGATTGTTGTGCTCCGCGAAGATAGGCTGGCTAAAGCGTCAGGAAAACCCCCGGCGGTGGCCGGCAGCACTGCCATTGCGGACTGGCGCCGGCAATCCGCAGGGACCATATTCCCCCGCATGTGTGGACGCATGCTACTCACCACCCCGGTCAGCGAGGTCCAGCGCCTGTTCGGCGTGCCCGAACGGCCGAACTTGATGCCGCGCTGGAACATCGCCCCGACGCAGGACATCCCCGTGATCCGGCGCGAAGAGGACGGTCGTCATCTGTCGATGGTCCGCTGGGGGCTGGTGCCGCCCTGGGCCGACGATCCGTCCATCGGCGGACGGATGATCAACGCCCGCGGCGAATCGGTGGCGGATAAGCCGGCCTTCCGCGACGCCTTCCGCAAGCGCCGCTGCCTGATCCCGCTGGACGGATTCTATGAATGGACCAGCGTGGGGGAGGGGGCGAAGCCGCGCAAGCAGGGGCATGTCATCCGCCGCCGCGACCGCGGCCTGTTCGCGCTGGCCGGGCTGTGGGAACGCTGGCGCGGACCGAAGGGCGCGGCACCGCTGGACCCGCCGCTGGAAACCGCGACGGTGGTGACGACGGCGACCAACGCCGGCCTGTCCTTCCTGCACGACCGCATGCCGGTGGTGCTCGCCCCCGCCGACTGGGACGCATGGCTCGACCCGGCGACCCCGCTGCCGGTGGTGGAGGGGCTGATCCGTTCGGCGCCGGACGACTGGCTGGATGTGGTTCCGGTGGGGCCGCGGGTGAACAGCGTGCGCAACGACGACTGTTCCTGCCTGGATCCGCCGGAAGAGGCGGCGGCCGTCACGAAACCGGCCAAGGGGAAGCCTGACGATGATCAGCCGAGCCTGTTCTGAGGCGGTTCCGGTGAAGGGAATCGCCCCGTTCCTGCTCTGCGGTCTGGTTCTCGCCGGTCCTGCCATGGCCCAGACCAACCAGGCTGCCAAGGGGCGCGGCCCAATCGCCAACACGCCGGACCAGACCCTCAAGGGGTCCGCCATGGCGGTAGAGGGGGATCTGCTGACCGTCAATGGCACGGCGGTGCGGCTGATGGGCATCGACGCGCCCGATCCGGGGCAGAAATGCAAGAACCGCTACGGCCATGAACTCGACTGCTTCAAGGTCGCCACCGCCGTGCTCGCCAACATGGTGAAGGGCGAGGAGGTGATCTGCACCGTCACCGAACAGGACCGCACCGGCGAGAAAAAGGGCGAATGCCGGGTGCGCGGGGTCGATCTGGGGGCGGCGATGGTGTCGCGCGGCTGGGCCTTTCAATATGCCAGCCTGTCGCCCGTCTACCAGAAGGGCGAAGCCTATGCCCAGAGCAAGCGTATGGGGCTGTGGGCCGGGCAGGTGGAGAAGCCCTGGCAATGGCGCTCGCGCCAGCTGCGCGAGAAGGCGAAGTGAACGGATGGCCTTTCGGTCAACCGGAGTTTGCCGTTCGGTTCTGGCCCTGTGGCGCTGACCGTCGGGTTGTCGCCGTTCGTTTGCTTTGCGCACCCCCATTTCCCATTCGACCGCACCGATTGGCATGATAGGATTCGGCCAAGACGTATAACGACCTCCACAGGCCGGCAGGTATCCCCGGCGAACGATCGGAGCGGCTGAATCCCAAGAACGGCAACTCCCGGCAGGGAGCGGAGTCACGGGTATGCTCGTTTACGAATGTGAACTGTTCGAGGTGGTGCCGATCCTGCGCCGCTATGCGCGGGCGCTGACGGGTGCCACCGACCGTGGCGACGCGCTGGTGACCCGCTGTGTCGAAGCGGCGGTGATGGCACCGTCGCGGTTCGGCCTGGATCGCGGCGGCGATGGTTCGCGGCTGTCGATGTATGCGCTGCTGAACCTGCTGTTCGACCGTTCTCCGGAGGAATTCGGCCCGCCCGGCCGGCCGCTGCGGTCACCCCACCCCATCGAGCGCGCCCTGGCGGACCTGCCGGAGGCCGACCGCCGCCTGTATCTGCTGACCGCGCTGGAGGGGTTGAGCATCCGGCAGGCGGCGAAGGTTCTGCAGCTTCCGGCGGGTGAGTCCATCGACCGGCTGAAGGCCGCCCGCGCCCGCGTGCGCTCCGCGATGGTGCAACGGGTCATGGTGGTCGAGGACAACGCCCTGCTGGCGATGGAGCTGGGGGAACTGGTGGCCGACATGGGCCATGTCGTCTGCGGCACCGCCGGCAACGAGACGGAGGCGCTGGCCCTGCTGAAGGCGGAGAAGCCGACGCTGGCCCTGCTGGACGTCCGGCTGGCCGATGGCGGCAGCGGGATCGAGGTCGCCCGCCGGCTGAAGCGCGTGCGTGACCTGCGCACCATCTTCGTCACCGCCTTCGACGACGACATCCGCGCGTTGGACGCCCGCCATCTGGGGCAGATCGTGCGCAAACCCTTCACCAACGCGGGCATCCAGGCGGCGATTTCCCGCGCCATCTTCATGCCGCAGCCGGTGGCCCTGGCCTGAGCGCCGCCGACCGATCAAGCCCATGGAAAAAGGGACCGCCGGCGATCCGATGGTCCCTTTTTGCGTAAGGCGGCTTTCAGGCAAGCCGTCTCCGTCAATCGTCGCCCGTCATACCGTGTGCCGGCGGCCGGCGATCATGCGGTAGATGGCAAGGATGACGATCGCGCCGACGATGGCGCCGATGAATCCCGCTCCTTCACCCGGCCGGTACCAGCCGACGGCGGCGCCCAGATATGTCGCGACGAAGGCACCCGCGATGCCCAGCAGCGTGGTGATGATGAAGCCGCCCGGATCGCGACCCGGCATCAGGAACTTGGCGACGATGCCGGCGATGAAGCCGATGATGATCGTCCAGAGAATGCCCATGGTTGTTTTCCCTTCCGTTGCGGGACCGTCTTCCCATGCCCAATAACGGGCAACGAGGCGATTGGTTCTCTTTCCCGGCGGATCTTTTGGCACAATGCTCTTTTGGGCAGCCGGAATTTGACCACCGGCATTGCTGGCGGCAGCATGGCCAATCAGGGCAACACCGCCCGAATCCCGCCAGCGCCCACTGGTGCGGCCGAACTGTCAGGCCGAAAAAGGAAAAGCCCCGCACCGCTCCCCATGGGGGCGGCGCGGGGCCGTGCCTGTTCTCAGTCGCGGCTCAGCGCAGGGCGCTGATGTTGGCGGCATACCGGTCCGGACCGCCGGTGAAGGTGGCGGTACCGGCGACCAGGACATCGGCGCCGGCCTCGATCGCCAGACGGGCGGTTTCCGGGTTGATGCCGCCGTCGACCTCCAGGTCGATCTGCTTGCCCAGCGCGTCGATCCGGGCGCGCAGGTCGCGGATCTTCGGCAGCTGGCTCTTGATGAAGCTCTGGCCGCCGAAGCCGGGGTTGACCGTCATCACCAGCACGAGGTCGATGTCCTCCAGCACATGCTGGATGGCATCAACCGGGGTGGCCGGGTTCAGCGACACGCCGGCCTTCTTGCCCAGCGACTTGATCAGCTGGATGGTGCGGTGCAGGTGCGGCCCGGCTTCCGGATGGACGGTGATGATGTCGGCACCGGCCTTGGCGAAGTCCGGGATGAACAGATCCACCGGCGAGATCATCAGATGGACGTCGAAGACCTTGGCGGAATGCGGCCGCAACGCCTTCACCACGCCCGGCCCGATGGTGATGTTCGGGACGAAATGGCCGTCCATCACGTCGATGTGGATGTAGTCGGCGCCGGCGGCATCGACCGCGCGGACCTCCTCGCCCAGCCGGGCGAAGTCGGCGGAGAGAATCGAGGGGGAAATCTTCACGGCGCGCATGGGAAGTTCCTGAAGCAGAGGGAGGGCTGGGACCGGGTCCGATTCGCCGCACTTCCTATCACGGGCCGGCGCGGCAAGTCATGACATGATGTGAATTGCAGCGGACCTCTCCGCAGGGTCCCGCAAGCGCGAACCCGGGCGTTTGCGCTTTACCGCAACCGCGAAGCGCTGTATCCATCTGTATATAGGGTGGCCGTCAAGCATGGCAGGAGGTGGCGATGGTCGGTGTGCGTTCGATCCTGGGGCGGAGCGGGTTCAGGCTGGCGATATCGGCGGCGGTGTTGGGTTTCGGCCTGACCCTTGCGGCCCCGGCGGCGATGGCGCAGGACGTGCTGGTTCTGGCCGCCGCCTCCACCAAGAATGCGGTGGACAAGCTTGCGTCGCAGTTCAAGGCGAAGTCCGGCCTGTCGGTGACCTCGTCCTTCGCCGCGTCCTCGGCCCTTGCCAAGCAGATCGAGAATGGCGCGCCGGCCGACATCTTCATCTCGGCCGATCTCGACTGGATGGATTATCTGCAGCAGCGCAATCTGATCGTGGCCGACAGCCGCACCAACCTGCTGGGGAACGAGCTGGTGGTGGTGGTGCCGAAGGGGACCGCGCTGAAGCCGGACCTGTCGAAGGGCGGCAAGCTGGCGGAGCAGCTGGGCGACGGACGGCTGGCCACCGGCGACCCGTCGAACGTTCCGGTCGGGAAGTACGCCAAGGCGGCATTGGAGTCTCTCGGCCAGTGGAAAGCGGTCGAGCCGCGGCTGGCGCGGGCCGACAGCGTGCGGGCGGCGCTGGTGCTGGTCAGCCGGGGCGAGGTGCCGATGGGCATCGTCTATCGCACCGATGCCGCCATCGATCCGGGGGTGGAGGTCGCCGCCGTGTTCCCGCCGGACAGCTATCCGGCAATCATCTATCCGGCCGCGCTGGTGGCAGCGTCCAAGAGCCCCGGCGGCGCCGCTTTCCTCGACTATATGAAGTCGCCGGAGGGGATGGCGGTGTGGAAGGAATTCGGCTTCGTTCCGGCTCCCAAAGCACCGTAAGCTCTGCGGCATGGATATCCTGACGCCGATGGAGACCACCGCGTTGCTGCTGAGCCTGCGTGTCGCGGGCGTCGCCATCGCGTTGGGGTTGCCGGTTGCCGTGCTCGCCGCCTGGGTGCTCGGGCGCTATAGCTTTCCGGGCAAGACGCTGGTCGATGGGCTGGTCCATCTTCCGCTGGTCCTGCCGCCGGTGGTCACCGGCTATATCCTGCTGGTGACCATGGGGACCAAGGGGGTGGTCGGCGGCTGGCTGTATCAGACCTTCGGCATCAAGCTGATCTTCACGGCGGAAGGCGCCTCCCTGGCGGTCGCCGTGACGTCCTTCCCGCTGATGGTGCGCGCCATCCGCCTGTCGGTCGAGGCCATCGACGGCGGGCTGGAGGCGGCGGCGCGCACCCTGGGCGCCGGGCCGGTCGACCGCTTCTTCACCATCCTGCTGCCGCTGATGGCGCCGGGGCTGCTTTCGGGTGTCATCGTCGCCTTCGCCGCGGCGATGGGGGAGTTCGGGGCGGTCATCACCTTCGTCTCCAACATCCCCGGCCAGACGCAGACCCTGCCGCTGGCGATCTATGCCGCCACCCAGGAACCGGGCGGCGACGCGGTGGCGGCGCGGCTGGCGTCGATTTCCTTCGGCGTCGCCCTTGTCGCGCTGATGCTGTCGGAGTTCCTGGCGCACCGGGTCCGCCGGCTGATCGGGCAGACTTGACCATGATCGACCTTGCGATCCGCCAGACGCTTGGCGCCTTCACGCTCGACATCGCCTTCACCGCCGAGGAGCGCGGGGTGACGGCCCTGTTCGGCCGCTCCGGTTCCGGCAAGACCTCCGTCATCAACGCCATCGCCGGGCTGACGCGGCCCGATGCCGGGCGCATCCGCATCGGCGATACCGTGTTCTTCGACAGCGCGCGGCGCATCGACGTGCCGGTGGAAAAGCGGCGCATCGGCTATGTCTTCCAGGATGCGCGGCTGTTTCCGCACATGACGGTGCGCAGCAACCTGGAATTCGGCCTGCGCCGCGTGCCGGCCGCAGAGCGGCACATCGCCTTCGGTCCGGTCGTGGAGTTGCTGGGGTTGGGCCATCTGCTGGACCGCCGCCCGCGCGGGCTGTCCGGCGGCGAGAAGCAGCGCGTCGCCTTCGGGCGCGCCCTGCTGGCCCAGCCGCGCCTGCTGCTGATGGACGAGCCGATGGCCTCGCTCGACGCCGCTCGCAAGGCGGAGATCATGCCCTACATCGAGCGGCTGCGCGACGAGATGAACATCCCCATCGTCATGGTCAGCCACGCGCTGGACGAGGTCGTGCGGCTCGCCACCACCATGGTGCTGATCGGGGAGGGCAGGGTGCGGGCCGTGGGGCCGGTGGGCACGGTGATGGGCCGGCTCGACCTGTCGGCGGTAACCGGCGCGCAGGACGCCGGTGCCGTGCTGGACCTGACGGTGGAGCGCCATATCCCCGACGATGGGCTGACCGTGCTGGCCTTCGACGGCGGGCATCTGACCGTGCCGCGGGTGGAGCGTGCGCCGGGCGCCTCGGTGCGCCTGCACATCCATGCCCGCGACGTCATCGTCGCCCTGCAGCAGCCGGTCGGCGTCAGCGTACGGAATGCGCTGGCGGCGACGGTGGTGGAGGTCGCCGGGTCGGGACCGTCCTCCGCCGACGTGCGGCTGGCGGTGGGCGGCTCCTTCCTGATCGCGCGCATCACCCGCGCGGCCGTCCGGGAACTGGACCTGACGCCCGGCCGCCCCGTGGTGGCGCTGGTGAAGGGCATCGCCTTCGAACCGGGCAGCACCGGCGCGGCCGCGGAAGGGCGGCGGGTGGTCGATGTGTGACTAAGGTCCGGCCGTTGACAAAGCCCCTCTCCCCCTGCGGGAGAGGGGTTGGGGTGAGGGGTGGCATACCTCTGATTTTCAATGGATTTCAGCAGCCTGCACCCCTCATCCCAACCCTTCTCCCGCAAGGGGAGAAGGGCATTTGCTGACCGCCGGCTTACTGGCCGCCGGACGGGGTGGCCGAGCCGCCGGTGCTGGCGCCGCCACCGGCAGACCCGCCGGCCGTAGAGCCGCCCGGCACCGTGGTGGTGGCGCCGCTGGTCTCGTTCATCGAATTGCCGGAGGTACCGCCTTGAACCGGCACACCGGTGGAGGGCGGCGGGACCGTGGTGGAGTCGCTGCTGGACCCGCTGCTGGTGGTCGGGCTGGTCTCGTTCGCCGCGTTGGAGTTCTGGGCGTTCTGGTCGTCGCAGGCCGCCAGCCCCAGAAGCAGGGCGGGAAGGGCCGCGATCAGAAACTTGCTGCGCATGGAGTGCATCTCCTCAGCCATTGGGCGGCGCCGCTCTGCAAGCCGGCAACCGGGAGCGCTTTCACAAACCCCGGTACGGCTCCGGCAACGCCGTGTGTGGGTCGAAACACGCCACCGCCGGTTTCATTCCATTTCCCCTTGGCACTATACCGAGTGGGTGCCGTCCGGCCGCAGGGAAGGGCGCACCCGAGGGAGCGCCGGGCTTGTCCTGCCGGCGGGTAAGGAGAACTTTCACGGAACGTTCTGGCAACTTGTGGCGCGGGCGTGGTCGGTGCCCATTACTGGGTTGCGCAAAGAACACGACACTTTTGCGACTTGCCTGTTCCATCTTTTTCGTTTGACCGGTGGAAAGTCGCTGTGATTCCATCCTCCGACCATGACGATGATCGCCGACTTCACCGACACGCTCGCCCGCGCTGCCAAGAGCGCGATCCGCCAAGCCATCATGCCGGCGCTGTGCGCCTGCGTGGTCGCCTATTTCGCCTACTACGCGATCCATGGCGATCGCGGGCTGGTGGCGATGAAGCAGATCCAGGGGGAGATCGCCCAGGCCGAAGAGGTCCTGAACCAGCTCCGCACCGAACGGGAGGAGATGGAACGGCGCGCCCAGCTTCTGCGCGGCGACGGGCTGGACCGCGACATGCTGGAGGAGCGGGCTCGGCTGATGCTGAATTTTTCCAACCCGCGCGACGTCATCGTGAAGCTGCCCAAACTGGCCGACCCAGAAGGGGGTTCGGTGCAGAAGTAAGGGGAAATCAGCTGATTAACCGAAATTCGGTTAATCGAAAATAGCGCTGCAAAAACAGATATTTGCGCGGGCTGTAAAGCTCGTGTAGTGTGCGCGCCATATTCGCTTCCGGTGCGGGTTTTTCTCATGCCCGCAACGCGTGGCGGCAAGGGTTGTTCTAAGGCCCAATGCCGCTTGAACCCTGGGGAGGAATCATGGCCGCGTCCCGACGCCGTCCGACCAAGGCGCAGACCGACACCGCGCCCGCTCAAGCCGTCTCTTCCGAAGAGCTTCTTCATTATTACCGCGAGATGCTGCTGATCCGCCGCTTCGAAGAGAAGGCGGGCCAGCTGTACGGCATGGGCCTGATCGGCGGCTTCTGCCATCTGTATATCGGCCAGGAAGCCGTCGTGGTTGGCGTGCAGGCCGCCCTGAAGGATGGCGACACCGTCATCACCAGCTACCGCGACCACGGCCACATGCTGGCCTGCGGCATGGAGGCCAAGGGCGTGATGGCCGAGCTGACCGGCCGCATCGGGGGCTACTCCAAGGGCAAGGGCGGCTCGATGCACATGTTCAGCCGCGAGAAGAACTTCTACGGCGGCCACGGCATCGTCGGCGGCCAGGTTCCGCTCGGCACCGGTCTGGCCTTCGCGCACAAGTACCTCAATGACGGCGGCGTCTCCGCGGTCTATTGCGGCGACGGCGCCATCAACCAGGGCCAGGTGTACGAGAGCTTCAACATGGCGGCCCTCTGGAAGCTGCCGGTGCTGTTCGTCATCGAGAACAACAAATACGCCATGGGCACCTCGCAGGAGCGCGCCTCGGCCGGCGAGCTGCATCAGCGCGGCGCCGCCTACGGCATCCCCGGCTATCAGGTCAACGGGATGGACGTGCTCGAGGTGAAGGCCGCCGCCGACCAGTGGGTGAATTACATCCGCGAAGGCAACGGCCCGGTCATCCTGGAGATGAAGACCTACCGCTACCGCAGCCACTCCATGTCCGATCCGGCCAAGTACCGGACGAAGGAGGAGGTCGAGAAGATGCGGTCGGAGTCCGATCCCATCGACCAGCTGAAGTCGAAGCTGCTGGCCGGCGGCCATGCCGACGAGGACAAGCTGAAGGAGATCGACCGCGCGGTGAAGGCGATCGTCACCGAATCGGCCGAGTTCGCGCAGCAGAGCCCCGAGCCCGATCCGTCGGAACTGTGGACCGACATCCTGGTCGAGACCTGATCGTCGAATCCACCGTCTGGTCCTGACGTCAACGATAAGCAGGAGCGGCGCCGACCGGAACGGGTTGCCCCCATTTCAGGGAGCGGCAACCGGTTTCCCCGCGCCGCCGGAGGTTGAGGAATGCCGATCGAAGTGCTGATGCCGGCCCTGTCGCCCACCATGACCGAGGGCAAGCTGGCCAAATGGCTGAAGAAGGAAGGCGACGCGGTGAAGTCCGGCGACGTGCTCGCCGAGATCGAGACCGACAAGGCCACCATGGAAGTCGAAGCGGTCGATGAAGGCCGCATCGGCCGGATCCTGGTGCCGGAAGGCACCGACAACGTCGCGGTGAACACCCCCATCGCCGTGCTGCTGGAAGAGGGCGAGGACGAGAGCGCGCTGACCAAGGGCGGCAACGCCCCGGCCGTCGCCGGCCCGACCAACGCCGTCCCGGCTTCGGAAGAGACCAAGGCCGCCCCGTCGGCGGTGCAGGCCGCTGCCCCGGCCCCGGCGCCCACCGTGCCGGCCGCCCCGGTGTCGGTTCCGGATTCGGACGAGGACAGGTTCTTCGCCAAGACCGTGAAGAAGACGGTCCGCGAGGCTCTGCGCGACGCGATGGCCGAGGAAATGCGCCGTGACGAGAAGGTCTTCGTCATGGGCGAGGAGGTCGCGCAGTACCAGGGCGCCTACAAGGTGACCCAGGGCCTGCTGCAGGAATTCGGCGAGCGTCGCGTCATCGACACGCCCATCACCGAGATCGGCTTCGCCGGTCTGGGCGTCGGCGCCTCCTTCAAGGGGCTGAAGCCGATCGTCGAGTTCATGACCTTCAACTTCGCCATGCAGGCGATCGACCACATCATCAACTCCGCCGCCAAGACGCTCTACATGTCCGGCGGTCAGATGGGCAGCCCGATTGTCTTCCGCGGCCCGAACGGCGCCGCCGCCCGCGTCGCCGCCCAGCATTCGCAGTGCTATGCCTCCTGGTACGCCCACTGCCCGGGCCTGAAGGTGGTCTCGCCCTGGTCGGCGTCCGACGCCAAGGGCCTGCTGAAGGCGGCGATCCGCGACCCGAACCCGGTCGTCTTCCTGGAGAACGAGATTCTCTACGGCCAGAGCTTCGAGGTGCCGGAGGACGAGGAATTCGTCCTGCCCATCGGCAAGGCCAAGATCGAGCGCGCCGGCAAGGACGTGACGATCACCGCCTTCTCGATCATGGTCGGCCATGCGCTGGCCGCCGCCGAGGAGCTGGCGAAGGAAGGCATCGACGCGGAGGTCATCAACCTGCGCACGATCCGTCCGCTGGACACCGCCACCATCGTCAACAGCGTCAAGAAGACCAACCGCCTCGTTTCCGTCGAGGAAGGCTGGCCCTTCGCCGGCATCGGTTCGGAAATGTGCGCGCTGATGATGGAGCAGGCGTTCGACTATCTCGACGCGCCGGTGGCCCGCGTGGCCGGCCTGGACGTGCCGATGCCCTACGCCGCCAACCTGGAAAAGCTGGCGCTGCCGCAGGTCGCCGACATCGTCAAGGCCGCCAAGCAAGCCTGCTATCGTTGAGAGGAGGGCTGATAGGATGACCGTTCAGATTCTGATGCCCGCCCTCTCGCCCACGATGACCGAGGGCAACCTCGCCAAGTGGCTGAAGAAGGAAGGCGACACGGTGAAGTCCGGCGACGTGCTCGCCGAGATCGAGACCGACAAGGCCACCATGGAAGTCGAAGCGGTCGATGAAGGCCGCATCGGCAAGATCCTGATCCCGGCCGGCAGCCAGGGCGTGGCGGTGAACACCCCCATCGCCATCCTGCTGGAAGAGGGCGAGGACGAGAGCGCGCTGGCTTCGGCCGGATCCGCTCCGGCCGCTGCTCCTGCCCAGGCCGCTGCGCCTGCCGCGGCTCCCGCTCCGGCGGCTGCCCCGGCCGCCGCGGCTCCGGCCCCCGCCGCCGCTCCGGCTGCTGCCCCGGCGGCTTCGGGCGAGCGCGTGTTCGCCAGCCCGCTGGCGCGCCGCATCGCCGAACAGGCCGGCGTCGACCTGAAGACCGTCAAGGGCAGCGGCCCGCACGGCCGCATCGTCAAGGCCGACGTGGAGGCCGCCAAGGCCGCCGGTCCGGCCAAGGCCGCGGTCGCTCCGGCTGCCGCCCCGGCTCCGACCGCCGCCGCTCCGGTTCCCGCCGCGGCTCCGGCCCCGGCGCCCAAGGCCGAGGGTGTGGATGCCAAGGCGCTCGCCGACAAGCTGGGCATGGCCTACACCGCCGTTCCCAACAGCGGCATGCGCAAGACCATCGCCAAGCGCCTGGGCGAGGTGAAGCGCACCGTCCCCGACTATTTCCTGACGGTGGATGTCGAGATCGACGCGCTGATGAAGGTCCGCGCCGAGCTGAACGGGCGTTCCGACGCCTACAAGCTGTCGGTGAACGACTTCATCATCCGTGCCGTCGCGCTGGCGCTGAAGAAGGTCCCGGCGATCAACGCCGCCTGGACCGACGAGGCGATGCTGCAGTTCCAGCATGCCGACGTGTCGGTTGCCGTCGCCACCCCGACCGGGCTGATCACCCCGATCGTCAAGAAGGCGGAGACCAAGGGTCTGGCCGACATCTCCAACGAGATGAAGGCGCTGGCCAAGAAGGCGCGCGACAACGCGCTGAAGCCGGAAGAGTATCAGGGCGGCACCATCTCCATCTCCAACCTGGGCATGATGGGGATCAAGCAGTTCCAGGCGATCATCAACCCGCCGCAGGCCTGCATCCTGGCGGTCGGCGCCAGCGAGCAGCGCCCGGTGGTGAAGGACGGCGCTCTGGCCATCGCCACGGTGATGAGCCTGACCGGCACCTTCGACCACCGCGTGGCCGATGGCGCCGTCGGTGCGGAATTCCTTGCGGCGGTGAAGAAGCTGCTCGAGGATCCGCTCTCGATGCTGCTCTGACGGCTTGAAGGATCGGATCCATGTCGAAAAGCCTTGCCCCGCTCCGCGCCGAGATCGACGCCATCGACGACGAGATCGTCGCGCTGCTGGGCAAGCGCCTGTCCGTCGTCCACCGCGTCGCTGCGGTGAAGATGGCGGAGGGCCTGCCGGCCGTGCTGCCCGACCGCGTCGAAGCGGTCAAACGGCGGGCGGCCGAGGCGGGGCTTGCCTACGGCCTGGATCCGGACTTCATGGCCACCCTGTACCAGACGATCATCGACGAGGCGTGCCGGGTCGAGGAAGGCATCTTTGCCGCCGGCCGCGAGGATGCGCCTCGCTCCTGAATGGGGAGAACACCCTTGGCCGACATGAATTACGACGTCATCGTCATCGGCGGCGGGCCGGGCGGTTACGTGGCGGCGATCCGCGCCGCGCAGCTGGGACTGCACACCGCGGTCATCGAGCGTGAGAATCTGGGCGGCATCTGCCTGAACTGGGGCTGCATCCCGACCAAGGCGCTGCTGCGCTCGGCCGAGGTCCTGCATCTCGCCAAGCATGCCGCCGACTATGGCCTGGTCATCCAGAACCCGTCCTTCGACCTGGACAAGGTCGTCGCCCGCTCGCGCAAGGTCGCCGGCCAGCTGAACGGCGGCGTCAAGCATCTGCTGAAGAAGAACAAGGTCGCTGTGATCGAAGGCTCGGCCAAGCTGGCCGGCAAGGGCACGGTGGCGGTGACCAAGGGCGACGCCCCGGTCGGCACCTTCGGCGCCAAGCACATCATCATCGCCACCGGCGCCCGTGCCCGCACGCTGCCGGGCCTGGAGGATGACGGCAAGCTGGTCTGGACCTATCGCAAGGCGATGACTCCGGACACCATGCCGAAGTCGCTGCTGGTCATCGGGTCCGGTGCCATCGGAATCGAATTCGCCAGCTTCTACAATGCCTTGGGCGCGAAAGTTACAGTGGTCGAGGTGATGGACCGCATCCTTCCGGTAGAGGATGAGGAAATTTCCGCAATGGCCCGGAAGGCTTTCGAAAAGCAGGGCATGCGCATCATCACCGGCGGCAAGGCCGGCAACCTGCGCAAGGCCGCCGACAGCGTGACCGTGGCCGTCGAGGCCGGCGGCAAGACCGAGGACATCACGGTCGACCGCGTCATCGTTGCCGTCGGCATCAGCCCGAACACCGAGGGGCTGGGGCTGGAGAACACCAAGGTCAAGACCGACCGCGGCCACATCCAGACCAACGGCATGTGCGAGACCGATGAGCCGGGCGTGTACGCCATCGGGGACGTGACCGGCGCCCCCTGGCTCGCCCACAAGGCCAGCCACGAAGGCGTGATCGTGGCCGAGCACATCGCCGGCAAGCATCCGCATGCGCTGAACGTCCGCAACATCCCGGGCTGCACCTACTCGCATCCGCAGATCGCGTCGGTCGGCCTGACGGAGAAGAAGGCCAAGGAAGCCGGCTACGAGATCAAGGTCGGCCGCTTCCCCTTCGTCGGCAACGGCAAGGCCATCGCGCTCGGCGAGCCGGAAGGCCTGATCAAGACCATCTTCGACGCCAAGACCGGCGAGATGCTGGGCGCCCACATGATCGGCGCGGAAGTGACCGAGCTGATCCAGGGCTATGGCATCGCCAAGTCGTCGGAGCTGACCGAGGCCGAGCTGATGCACACGGTGTTCCCGCACCCGACCCTGTCGGAAATGATGCATGAGTCGGTCCTTGATGCCTATGGCCGGGCGATCCACTTTTAAATAAGATTTTCCGAGGTGACGTTTTTCCCGACCGGACGGAGCCATGGACCGCAGCAGCGCCGCGTATGACGAGGATTTCTACGCCTGGACCCAAGCCCAGGCGCAGGAGCTTCGCCGTGCGGGCGCCGAGCGGAACAACGCCCCGGTCGACTGGGAGAACGTCGCCGAGGAGATCGAGAGCATGGGCCGCAGCCAGAAGTCCGAGATCGACAGTCGCCTTGGCGTTCTGCTGGTCCATTTGCTGAAATGGTTGTTCTGTCCTGACCTTCGGGAACGGTGCGAGCGTGGCTGGCGCCTGACCGTCCGGGAGCAGCGCAAGAAGCTGCTCAAGGATATCAAGGACAGTCCCAGCCTCCGGCCCTACATCGCCGATGTCTTCGCCGAGGTTTACTCGGATGCCCGGCTGCGGGCCGCCGTCGAGGCGGATGTCCCCGATGGGCATTTCCCGGTCGAGCCGCCTTTCACGCTTGACCAGGCGCTCGATCCGGCCTATCCGGCCGAGCTGTTTCCGCCGGAATGGCGGGTTTGACACCCTCATCGCACCTATTGTCGGGGCCGGGGCATCGCGTCGGCCATCGGGAGCTTTAGACCATGACCCTCGTCGACCAGACCGAGAAGCTGCGCCACCCCGAGAAGGCCCATAAGCCCGACAATCCGATCCAGCGCAAACCGGCCTGGATCCGGGTCAAGGCGCCGATGAGCCAGGAATACAACGAGACCCGGCAGCTGATGCGCGGGCTGAAGCTGAACACCGTGTGCGAGGAGGCCGCCTGCCCGAACATCGGGGAGTGCTGGAAGCACAAGCACGCCACCTTCATGATCCTGGGCTCCATCTGCACGCGCGGCTGCGCCTTCTGCAATGTCGAGACCGGGCGTCCGGACCTGCTGGACCCGCATGAGCCGGACAATGTGGCCGAGGCTGTCGGCAGGCTGAAGCTCAGCCACGTCGTCATCACCTCCGTCGACCGCGACGATCTGGCCGACGGCGGTGCCGAGCATTTCGCCCGCACCATCCGCGCCGTCCGCGCCGCGTCGCCGACGACGACCATCGAAATCCTGACCCCCGACTTCCAGAAGAAGAAGGGCGCCGTCGAGGTGGTGGTGGAGGCCAAGCCCGACGTCTTCAACCACAATCTGGAGACGGTTCCGCGCCTGTACCCCAACATCCGTCCGGGTGCGCGCTATTTCGCCTCGCTGCAGCTGCTGGCGCGGGTGAAGGAGCTGGATCCGACGATCTTCACCAAGTCGGGCCTGATGGTCGGGCTGGGCGAGACGAAGGAGGAGATCGGGCAGGTGATGGACGATCTGCGCTCCGCCGATGTGGACTTTCTGACGATTGGGCAGTATCTCCAGCCAACGCCCAAGCATGCGGCGGTGGATCGCTTCGTGACTCCTGAGGAGTTCGACGGTTATTCCACTGTTGGCCGCGGCAAGGGCTTCCTGCTGGTGGCCTCGTCGCCGCTGACGCGCTCGTCCTATCATGCGGGTGCGGATTTCGAGAAGCTGCGCGAAGCCCGGCTGCGCAAGTTGGGGGCCGCGGCCGCCTGATGCAGGCGGTTCAATAACAAAGGAAATGGTACGGGCATGCCCACGCACGCGGAACAGAAGGTTCTTCCCTACACCCCCCGGCAGATGTACGACCTTGTCGCCGACGTGGAGAAGTATCCGGAGTTTCTGCCCTGGTGCCTGGCGGCCCGCATCCGCAAGCGCGAAGGAAACGTCATGTTCGCGGACCTGATCATCGGTTTCAAGATGGTCCGCGAACGCTTCACCTCGCGGGTGGAGCTGAACGAATCCGCTTGCCGCATCGACGTGCAGTACACCGACGGGCCGTTCCAGTACCTGAACAACCACTGGATCTTCAACGATCATCCCGGCGGCTGCTGCGTCGACTTTTTCGTCGATTTCGAATTCCGCTCGAAGATGCTGCAGAAGATCATGGGCCTGCTGTTCAACGAGGCGGTGCGCCGCATGGTGCAGGCCTTCGAGACGCGGGCAGCCCAGCTGTATGGGCCGGGCAGGGCGACGCAACCGGCGTGACGCCCTGCGGGCCTGGGTGAGGCAGGGGCGGGTCAGGTCTTGTCCGACCACAGCTCCCCGCCGCTGGCCCAATCGCTTTTCTTCACGTCCTGGAAGATGATGTCCACCGCCGAGGGCGAGCAGCCGAGAACCTTCACGGTCGCTTCGGTCAACGCCTTGGCGTATTCGCGCTTCTGCTCGACCGTGCGGCCTTCGAAAAGCTGGATGTTGATGGTCGGCATCGGGCTTTTTCCTCTGTGTGTGAAGTGCTTACAGGCGTTTTTTCAGCGCAGGCTTCCGGTCGGGCGGGCCAGCCGCAGCCGCTCCAGCGCCGCCTGGACGGTCGCCATGCGCACGGCGTCGCGGTCACCGGGGAAGGTGTATTCCTTGGCCTTGGCCGCACCGCCGCGCACCGCCGTGGCGACATAGACCCGACCGACCGGCTTGGTCTCGGTCGCCCCGCCTGGCCCGGCGATCCCCGTCACCGCCACCGTTACATCGGCCCGCGACTTCGCCAGCGCGCCCACCGCCATGGCGACCGCCACTTCGGGGCTGACAGCGCCATGCGCGTGCAGCAGGCTGGCCGGGACGCCGAGCAGTTCGGTCTTGGCGATGTTGGTGTAGGTGACGAATCCGCGGTCGACCACCTTGGACGATCCGGCGATGTCGGTCAGTGCGCCGGCGATCAGCCCGCCGGTGCAGGACTCGGCGGTCGCGATCATGTAGCCGGCAAGGCCGTATTCGGCCAGCGTCTGGGCGGCAAGGTCGCGGATGGTCTCGGGAAACATGCGGCCTCTCCCGGCTCGTGGTGTCGGGTTGGATCTTAGCCGGGAAGGCGGACGGTCGCCACCGCTTGCGCGGCGATTCCCTCGCGGCGGCCGGTGAAGCCCAGCTGCTCGGTGGTGGTGGCCTTGACGCTGACCCGTCCGACCTCGATGCCCAGAATTTGCGCAATCCGCTCGGCCATCGCGGCCCGGTGGGGGCCGACCTTGGGCCGCTCGCAGATGATGGTCACGTCGGCATGGGCGATGACGCCGCCGCGCTCCGCCACCAGATCGGCGGCATGGCGCAGGAATTTGGCGCTGTCGGCTCCGCGCCAGCGCGGATCGGTGGGGGGAAAGTGGCTGCCGATGTCGCCGGCGGCCAGCGCGCCGAGGATGGCGTCGGTCAGGGCATGCAGGCCGACATCGGCATCGGAATGCCCTTCCAGCCCATGGCTGTGCGGAATCTGCAGGCCGCAGAGCGTCACGAAGTCGCCGTCGGTGAAGCGATGGACGTCGAAACCGCTGCCGGTCCGCACGTCCCACAGGCTGCTCATGATCGCGCGGGTGGCGCGGGTCAGGTCATCGGGGGTGGTCACCTTGAAATTATCCTCCTTGGACGGCACCAGGGCGACGGCCAGCCCGGCGCGCTCCGCCACGGCGGCATCGTCGGTCAGCGACAGGCCGGCGGCGGCGCGATGCGCCTCCAGGATTGCGGGGAAGCGGAAGCCCTGCGGGGTCTGCGCCCGCCACAGCCCCTCGCGGTCGACCGTCGCGCCGATGCTGCCGTCATTGCCGCGCTTCAGCGTGTCGGCCACGGGCACCGCGGCGATGGCTCCAGGCTTGTCGGCCAGCGCTGCGATCACCGCGCCGATGGTGGCCTCGTCGATCAGCGGACGGGCGGCATCGTGGATCAGCACGAAATCGGGGATGCCATCGGCGGCCAGCGCCTCCAGCCCGTTGCGCACCGAGTCCTGCCGGCTGGCTCCGCCGGCCACCGGGTCGGGCAGGCCGAGCCCCGCGACCGCCGCGTCATAGGCGTCGCGCCAGGCCTGGTCGATGACGACGCGGACGCCGCCCACCTGTGGATGGCGCAGGAAGGCCTCCACCGTGCGGCGCAGCACCGGCTTGCCGGCAAGGTCGAGATATTGCTTCGGCCGTTCGGCGCCGAACCGCTGGCCGGATCCGCCGGCGACGATCAGTGCGATGCAGGTGGGCGCGATGCAGGTGGGCATGAGGCAAACCGTAAGATATGATAGCCACTTGACGGAAACGTCGCGGAGCCTAGCCTGTCGCCGTGGTTCCGCCAAGTGCCGAGCCTGCCTGTTTCATCGCCGGACGGCTTCCGGCGGGTCAATGGCCACAGATGGGGCCACATGACGGACGGGGCGGCATGTCGGGGCGGAAAGACGGGAGTGCGTTCGGGTCCATGTCGCAGAACATTCTCTTGAGCCTGACGGCGCTGGTGACCCTGGTGCCGGCCGCCTTCTATCCCTACCGGCGCATCGCGGGGCAAGGGGCGGAGGGGCGCGGCTGGTCCTTCTGGGGCGCTCTGGTGCTGGCCGCCGCCGGACCCGGCATGTGGGCGATCCTGCAGGTTGCGGGACAGTGGCAGACCGGCTTTTCCACCGCGCTGTGGGTGACCACTGCCGCCTGCATGGCGCTGTTCATCGGGCTCAGCCTGTTCCATGGCACGGCCTGGAGGCTGGCGCCGCTGCTGCTGCCCTATCTGCTGGTCGTCTGCCTGTTCGCCACCCTGACCGAGGACGCCCCGGCTCCGGTCATGCGCGGCAACGCTCCCGGCATTTGGATCGATCTTCACATCGGGGTGTCGGTCTTCACCTATGCCCTGCTGACGCTCAGCGCCGTGGCGTCGCTGGCCGCGGTGCTGCAGACGCGGGCCTTGAAGACCAAGCGGCCGACCCCGCTCAGCCGTTTCCTGCCGCCGGTGGCCGAGAGCGAACGTCTGCAGCTTCGCCTGCTGATCGCGTCGGAGGTGGTGCTGGGTGCCGGCCTCGCCACCGGCATGGCGGTTTTGTATTTCGAGCAGGGACAGCTGTTCCGCACCGATCACAAGAGCCTGCTGTCGCTGGCGACCTTCGTGGTGATCGGCATCCTGCTGCTGGCGGAATACCGCACCGGCGTGCGCGGGCGGACGGCGGCGCGGACGATGCTGATCGTCTATCTGCTGGCGACGCTCGCCTATCCCGGCGTCAAGTTCGTGTCCAACGTGCTGATCGGGCAATGGACCTGGTAAAAGGGCGGACCTGGTAAAAGGGCGCTCCGCAGCGGTCGCGGGCTTCGCCCTTGCACCGCGCCGTATCTGCATGATAACTTGCTTAAAATGTTGGCACTTTGTTGATTTGCCCATCAATCGGGCAGGTGAGAATGACCATACAAATCGGACCCATCACGCTCGCCGGACCGGTGATCCTGGCGCCCATGTCGGGTGTCTCCGACCTGCCGTTCCGCCGTCTGGTGAAGCGCGCGGGCTGCGGTCTCGTGGTGTCGGAGATGATCGCCAGTCAGGCGATGATCCGCGAGAACCGCCAGACCCTGCGTATGGTGGAGACCGAGCCCGAGGAGTTCCCGATGGCCGTCCAGCTCGCCGGCTGCGAGCCGGAGGTGATGGCCGAAGCGGCGAAGCTGAACCAGGACCGCGGCGCCGCGGTCGTCGACATCAATTTCGGCTGTCCGGTGAAGAAGGTGGTCAACGGCCATGCCGGCTCCTCCCTGATGCGGGACGAGGCCTTGGCCGGCCGCATCCTGGAGGCGGTGGTGAAGGCCGTCGGCATCCCGGTGACGCTGAAGATGCGGCTGGGCTGGGACGAGACCAACCGCAACGCCCCGAACCTCGCCCGCATCGCCGAGCAGTGCGGCATCAGGATGGTGACGGTCCATGGCCGCACCCGCATGCAGTTCTACACCGGCACCGCCGACTGGACCTATGTCCGCCATGTGAAGGACGCGGTGTCGATCCCCGTCGTGGTCAACGGCGACATCACCAGTTTCGAGGCGGTGGACCAAGCTTTGACCGAAAGCGGCGCCGACGGCGTGATGATCGGGCGCGGCAGCTACGGCCGCCCCTGGTTCCCGTCCCAGGTCATGCATTACCTGCGCACCGGCGAAAGGCTGCCCGATCCGCCGTTGCACGAGCAGATGAACACGCTGCTGGAGCATTTCGACAGCATGCTGAGCCATTACGGCAAGGACGGCGGCATCAAGGTCGCCCGCAAGCATGTGTCCTGGTATTCGACCGGCCTGCGCGACTCCAACGAGTTCCGGCAGGAGGTCAACCGGCTGGGCGATCCCGACGCGGTGCGTGACCGTATCCGTGCCTTTTACGAACCGGCAATCGAAAGGATGGCCGCCTGATGGACCCCGTACCGATGACCGCCCCGGGCAAGCGTGGCCGCAACCGGTCGGGTGCCGCACGGGCGCCGCGGCTGGACTCCCTGGTGGTGCTGAACAGCCTGCCCGATCCGGTTCTGGTGGTGGACGGCAACGGCGAGATCCGTTTCGTCAATCTGGAAGGACAGGAGTTCTTCGACCTGTCGGCCAACGCCATGGAGGGCATGCCGCTGCCCGATCTGCTGCCGCCGGACAGCCCGGTGATGGGGCTGATCGAGCAGGTGCGGCGCGGCAGCCGCCGGGTGTCGCAGGACGGCGTCGTCATCGACACGCCCCGCATCGGCCCGCACCATGTGACGGTGCAGGTGGCGGCCATGGGCGATCCGCCCGACCATGTGGTGCTGACCATCCATGAACGGTCGCTGGCCCGCAAGATCGACCATTCGCTGACCCATCGCCACGCCGCGCGCTCCGTCACCGCCATGGCGGCGATGCTGGCGCATGAGGTGAAGAACCCGCTGTCGGGCATCCGGGGCGCCGCCCAGCTGCTGGAGGAGAATGCCGGCGACCAGGACCGCGTACTGACCCGCCTGATCTGCGACGAGGCCGACCGCATCGTGGCGCTGGTCAACCGGATGGAGGTGTTCTCCGACGAACGGCCGCTGGAACGCGCCGCGGTGAACATCCACACCGTGCTGGAACATGTGCGCAAGGTCGCCCAGAGCGGGTTTGCCCGAAAAATACGCTTTGTCGAGCGTTACGACCCGTCACTGCCTCCCGTTTACGGCAATCGCGACCAACTTGTGCAGGTTTTCCTGAATCTGATCAAAAATGCGGCAGAGGCTGCACCGGAATCAGGCGGCGAGATCACGCTGACCACATCCTACCAGCATGGTGTGCGCATGGCCCTGCCGGGCGGCGACGTGCGCCGGCATCTGCCGCTGCTGGTCACGGTTCAGGATAATGGCGACGGCATTCCGGAAGACCTGCAGTCGAACCTGTTCGATCCCTTCGTGACCAGCAAGGTGAACGGGACTGGCCTTGGTCTTGCATTGGTGGCGAAACTCATAGGCGACCATGGCGGAACCATCGAGTTCGACAGCCAGCCTCGCCGGACAGTCTTCAAGGTGTCGCTGCCGATGTACGATGATTCGAAATACGAAGACTCGAAACTTTCCGGGAATTCGAAGATTTCTGACGCTGGCTCGCAGTCCAAGGGCGGCCGGGGGAGTCGTTGATGAGCGCGGCGACCATTCTCATCGCGGATGACGACCGCGCCATCCGCACCGTCCTGACGCAAGCCCTCGCCCGCCTGGGGCACGAGGTGCGCACCACCGGCAACGCCGCGACCCTGTGGCGCTGGGTTGCGGACGGACAGGGGGATCTGGTCATCACCGACGTGGTGATGCCGGACGAAAACGGCCTGGACCTGATCCCGCGCATCAAGAAACTGCGGCCGGAACTGCGCGTCGTCGTGATGAGCGCGCAGAACACGCTGATCACCGCGGTGAAGGCGGCGGAACGCGGGGCCTTCGAATATCTGCCCAAGCCCTTCGACCTGAAGGAGCTGGTTTCCGTCGTCGAGCGCGCGTTGAACGCCAACAACGCGCCGGCTCCCATGCCCGGCGGCGACCAGGAGAGCGAGGAACAGCTTCCCCTGATCGGCCGTTCGCCGGCCATGCAGGAAATCTACCGGGTGCTGGCGCGCCTGATGGGCACCGACCTGACGGTGATGATCACCGGCGAGTCCGGCACCGGCAAGGAGCTGGTGGCCCGCGCTCTGCACGATTACGGCAAGCGGCGCAACGGCGCCTTCGTCGCCATCAACATGGCGGCCATCCCGCGCGAACTGATCGAATCCGAACTGTTCGGGCATGAAAAGGGGGCCTTCACCGGCGCGACCAACCGGTCGACCGGCCGGTTCGAGCAGGCGCAGGGCGGCACCCTGTTCCTGGACGAGATCGGCGACATGCCGCTCGATGCCCAGACCCGCCTGCTGCGCGTGCTGCAGGAAGGGGAATACACCACGGTCGGCGGGCGCACCGCGATCAAGACCGACGTGCGCATCATCGCCGCCACCCACCGCGACCTGCGCACCCTGATCCGCCAGGGCCTGTTCCGCGAGGATCTGTTCTATCGCCTGTGCGTGGTGCCGATCCGCCTGCCGCCGCTGCGCGAGCGGACGGAGGACATTCCGCTGCTGGTTCGCCATTTCCTGAACATCGGCATCGCCCAAGGGCTTCCGGCCAAGAGCATCGACCAGGGGGCGATGGACCGGCTGAAGCGCTACCGCTGGCCGGGCAATGTCCGCGAACTGGAAAACCTCGTCCGCCGGCTGGCCGCCCTCTATTCGCAGGAGGTCATCGGCCTGGATGTGATCGAGGCGGAGCTTGCCGACGCCACCCCGGCCGCCCAACCGGTGGAGGAGCCGCAGAGCGAAGGGCTGTCGTCGGCGGTCGAACGCCATCTGAAGGACTATTTCGCCGCGCACAAGGACGGCATGCCGTCCAACGGTCTCTATGACCGCGTGTTGCGCGAGATCGAACGGCCGCTGATCTCGCTGAGCCTGTCGGCGACCCGCGGCAACCAGATCAAGGCTGCCCAACTGCTGGGGCTGAACCGCAACACCTTGCGCAAGAAGATCCGCGATCTCGACATTCAGGTGATGCGCGGGATCAAGTAACGGTCCCGCCACCCTGCCACAACCGGTCAGTGCCAAAATTGTGACACAGGCCCGGCGCGGACGGATGCGCATCTTACGGCCCGCATCCGTCCCCACAGCCCATATCGGCCGGCATATCGGCGCCCTGTCCGAAAGACAGAGCCATTGCATCTTGGCAGGGCCGCAACAGAGGTGTATCTTTCCGGCAACAGATTAGCGCCGGACCATGCCCCTGACTTCCGACAATCCTGCGGCCGGCCAGATGCCGGTTTGGCAGAAGCTCCTTCAATGGTCCCGGCGGGTCGGCCTGGGCAAGCGGCTGGCCTTTGCGCTGTCGCTGGCGGCGCTGGCCGCCGGCTTCGCCACCTATGCGGCGATGACCGAAAGCGCGCCCTTCGGACAGGCCAATCCGCGCACGGTCACGCTTCTGCTGACCCTCGACCTTGCGATCCTGCTGACTCTGGGCGTGCTGATCGCCCGGCGCATCGTGGCGATCCTGATCGGCCGGCGGCGCGGACTTGCCGGCTCGCGGCTGCACACCCGTCTGGTGCTGGTGTTCAGCGTGCTGGCGGTGGCGCCCGCCATCATCATGACCGTCTTCTCGACCTTGTTCTTCTATGTCGGGGTGCAGAGCTGGTTCAGCGACCGCGTGCGCACGGCGGTGAACGAATCCCTGGTGGTGGCCAGCGCCTATCTGCACGAGCACCAGCAGAACATCCGCGCCGACGCCCTGGCCATGGCCAACGACCTGTCGCAGGAGGCGCGCTTCTCCAGCGACCCGCAGCGGTTCGAGCAGGTTGTCGCCACCCAGGCGATGCTGCGCGCCCTGTCGGAGGCCATCGTCTTCAACGGCACCACCGGCGCCATCGTCGCCCGCATCGGTTACACCTTCACCCTGGAATTCGAGCCGATCCCGGAGGAGAAGCTCCAGCAGGCCCGCAATGGCGAGGTCGCGCTGATGGTCAAGGAATCCGACGACCGCGTGCGCGCGCTGGTCAGCCTGGACCGGATGTCCGACACCTTCCTCTATGTCGGCCGCATGGTGGAGCCGCGGGTCCTCCAGCACATGGCGGCGGCCGAGGGCGCGGTGAAGGAATACAGCGCGCTGGAGAACCAGCGCGGCAGCCTGCAGATCACCTTCACCCTGATCTTCCTGGTCGTTGCCATGCTGCTGCTGCTGGCGGCGGTGTGGGCTGGGCTGAATTTCGCCACCCGGCTGGTCCGCCCCATCAGCGCGCTGATCGGCGCCGCAGAGCGGGTGCGTGCCGGCGACCTGACCGTTCGCGTGTCGGAACCGCCGGGAGAGGACGAATTCGTCCTGCTGTCGCGCGCCTTCAACCGCATGACGACGGAGATCGAGGGGCAGCGGCGGGAACTGCTGTCGACCAACCGGCTGCTGGACGAACGCCGCCGCTTCACCGAGACAGTGCTGTCGGGCGTGTCGGCCGGCGTGCTGGGATTGGATGCCGACGGCGTCATCAACCTGCCGAACCTGTCCGCCGCGCGCCTGCTGGGCGAGGACGATCCGGAACGGCTGGTCGGCCTGCCGCTGGTCGAGCTGCTGCCGGACATGGGCGACCTGCTGGAAAACGCGCCGAAGAAGCCCGGCCGCGTCGTGCAGGACCAGATCCATGTCCGCCGTCCCGGCAAGCCGATGCTGACCCTGCTGGTCCGCATCGCCGCCGAGGTGCGTGACGGCAATGTCCGCGGCTATGTCGTCACCTTCGACGACATCACCGAACTGGTGTCGGCACAGCGCAAGGCGGCCTGGGCCGACGTGGCGCGCCGCATCGCGCACGAGATCAAGAACCCGCTGACGCCGATCCAGCTGTCTGCCGAACGGCTGCGCCGCAAGTACCTGAAGGAGATCTCCAGCGACACGGAGGTCTTCACCATGTGCACCGACACCATCGTCCGGCAGGTGGACGACATCCGCCGCATGGTGGACGAGTTCTCCGCCTTCGCGCGCATGCCGCAGCCGGTGATGAAGCCGGTCAACATCAACGATCTGGTCCGGCAGGCGGTGTTCCTGCAATCCAGTGCGCACAGCGGTAAGATCCGGTTCGAGACGCGGCTGCCGGCGGGACCACTGACGGTGGCCTGCGACAGCCGGCAGATCTCGCAGGCGCTGACCAACCTGCTGCAGAACGCGGCGGACGCCATCGAAGGGCGCGGCCAACCCGCCGACGGGTCGGAACTGCCGCCCGGCGAGGTCTCCATCGCGGTGGAGGACGACGGCGAGAAGGTCGTCGTCACCGTCGAGGACAACGGCAAGGGCCTGCCCGGCGGCGAGCAGCGCGACCGGCTGACCGAACCCTATGTGACGACGCGGGCCAAGGGCACCGGGCTGGGGCTCGCCATCGTCAAGAAGATCATGGAGGACCATGGCGGCGTGCTGACCCTGGAGGACCGTGAAGGCGGGACCGGGGCGCGCGTGACGCTGGTCGTTCCACACCCGGTTACGGCCGCGAACGACGCGGGCGGCCGTGACGTCAGGCCGGCGGAGACCGGCGGAGAGTTGAGGCACGAAGCCCATGGCGCATGACATTCTGATCGTCGACGACGAAGCTGATATCCGGATGCTGATTTCCGGCATCCTGAACGACGAAGGCATCAAGACCCGCGAGGCCGCCGACGCCGATCAGGCCTTCGCCCAGGTGGCGGCGCGCCGGCCGAGCCTCGTCGTGCTCGACATCTGGTTGCAGGGCAGCAGGCTGGACGGTCTGCAGATCCTCGAACAGCTGATGCGCGACCATGCCAACCTGCCGGTGATCATGATCTCCGGCCACGGCAACATCGAGACCGCGGTGCAGGCGATCAAGGTCGGCGCCTACGACTTCATCGAGAAGCCGTTCAAGGCCGACCGCCTGCTGCTGATGGTGGAGCGCGCCATCGAGGCGGCGCGGCTGAAGCGCGAGAACCAGGAACTGAAGCTGCGCGCCGGCGGCGATGTCGAACTCATCGGCCGCTCCTCGGCGGTCAATCAGGTGCGCCAGTCCATCGACAAGGTGGCGCCCACCGGCAGCCGCGTGCTGATCTCCGGCCCGGCGGGCGCCGGCAAGGAGGTGGTCGCGCGCCTGATCCACGCCCGGTCGCGCCGCGCCGGCGGTCCCTTCGTCGGGCTGAACTGCGCCACGATGCGGCCGGAACGGCTGGAGATGGAGCTGTTCGGCACCGAGGCCGGCGTCGACGGCCCTGGCCGCAAGATCGGCACCTTCGAGCAGGCCCATGGCGGCACGCTGCTGCTGGACGAGGTCGCCGACATGCCGCTGGAAACCCAGGGAAAAATCGTCCGCGCCCTGCAGGAGCAGGTGTTCGAGCGGGTAGGCGGCGGCCAGCGCGTCGAGGTCGACGTGCGCGTCATCGCCACCTCCAACCGCGACCTGCAGGCGGAGATCGAACAGGGCCGCTTCCGCCAGGACCTGTTCTACCGCCTGTCGGTGGTGCCGATCCGCGTGCCGTCGCTGGCCGAACGGCGGGAGGATATCCCGGTGCTGGCCCGCCACTTCATGCAGCGCTCCGCCGAGGCGTCCGGCCTGCCGATCCGCGAATTCGGCGAGGATGCGATGGCGGCGCTCCAGGCCTATGACTGGCCGGGCAACGTGCGGCAGCTGCGCAACGTGGTGGACTGGCTGCTGATCATGGCGCAGGGCGACCCGAAGGAGCCGATCCGCGCCGACACCCTTCCGCCGGAGATCGGCGCCATCACGCCCACCGTCCTGAAATGGGACAAGGGCGGCGAGATCATGGGCCTGCCGCTGCGCGAGGCGCGCGAGGTGTTCGAGCGCGAGTATCTGCTGGCCCAGGTCACCCGCTTCGGCGGCAACATCTCCCGCACCGCGTCCTTCGTCGGCATGGAACGCTCCGCCCTTCACCGCAAGCTGAAGTCGCTCGGCGTCCATGGCAGCGAGAAGGGGAAGATGTTCATCGAGTGAGCTCACTTGTATCGGAACGCCAAAATGGTCATATTGATTTGACCATTTTGGCGGAGGTTGCCGTGGGATTGCCGGTGGTGACGGTCAGCGTGACCGAGTTCAAGGCGAAATGCCTGTCGCTGTTCGACGATCTGGAGGATCACCGCGTCGCCAAGATCGTGGTGACGCGGCACGGCCGTCCTGTGGCCGAATTGAACCCTCCGGAGAGGACATTGTCGCCACTGTTCGGCGCCCATCCTGGTTCGGTCGAGGTGGTCGGCGACCATGACCTGACCCAGCCGACCTTCGACGACGACACCTTCGACGCCGAAAGCGGGATCCTTCACCGGTGACCGCCGAATGATCCTTCTCGACACCCATGCGATCCTGTGGCTCGACGCCGGGATCGAGCTTTCTGCCGATGCACGGGAGCGCATAGAGCAGGAAAGATCGACCGGCGGACTCCTGATCTCGACGGTCTCGGCCTGGGAAATCGGAACTCTGGTGCGCAAGGGCCGGATTCGTCTGGATCTTGAGCCGTCGGCATGGATGCAGCGTTTTCTTGCCGCGGCGGGGCTGCGCTGCCTGCCTCTATCGCTCGAAGCGGCGCTGGGGGCATCGAGCCTGCCGGAACCGCTCCATAACGATCCGGCCGACCGCATGCTGATCGCCACCGCCCGCGAGCTCGGGGTTCCTCTCATGACCCGGGACAGGCTGATCCACGAGTATGCAGCCACATCCGGGACCATTCGGGTGCACGCCTGCTGATCCAGGACCGCCCCTACCGACTTTGACCGGAGCTTCCCCTTGTCCGCCCCCATCACCCTGCCGCGCGCCGTCATCTATGACTGGGACAACACCCTGGTCAGCAATTGGGACACGGTGCGCGAGGCGTTGAACCACGCGCTGGTGTCCTTCGGTCTCGACCCCTGGAGTGCGGAGGAGGCGCGGGAGCGGATCAAGGCATCGCTGCGCGACAGCTTCCCCCGCATCTTCGGCGAGCGCTGGACCGAGGCGCGCGACCTCTTCTATGGCTATTTCGCCGCCCACCATCTGGACGGGCTGAAGCCGCTGCCCGGTGCGGAGACGCTGCTGGCCCATTTCCACGAGCGCGGGGTCTATCAGGCCGTCGTCTCCAACAAGAACGGCGGGTTCCTGCGGGCGGAGGCGGAAGCGCTGGGCTGGACCCGCTATTTCGGCAAGCTGGTCGGCGCCCAGGATGCGGAATTCGACAAGCCGCACCTCGCCCCGGTGCGGATGGCGCTGGAACCGGCGGGGATCGAACTGGGGCCCGATGTCTGGTTTCTCGGCGATGCCGACATCGACATGGAATGCGCCCATGGCGCCGGTCTCGTTCCGGTGCTAATAGGGCTTGGCGAGGGGAGCGGCTTCGACCGTTTTCCGCCCGCCCATCGCCACACCGACTGCACGGCGCTCCGGAGCGTCCTATGTGGCTTGGTGGATGGCAATGGTGATACCATATCCCTGCAAACGGCTGTCGAGACGGTACCTGCGCGCACCAAACCTACACCGTGAAACGGGGAGCGGACCGCCTTTAGACAAGGGGTCCCAAGAACATTGAAGAAGGGGGCATGAAAAATGTCTGAAAAAAGCCAGAACGTGCAGGATGTGTTTCTGAACCACGTCCGCAAGAACAAGACTCCCGTAACCGTCTTTCTCGTGAACGGCGTGAAACTCCAGGGCATCATTACTTGGTTCGACAACTTCTCGGTACTTCTGCGGCGCGACGCGCACTCCCAGCTCGTCTACAAGCACGCAATCTCGACGGTCATGCCGGCCCATCCCATTCAACTTTTCGAGCCGCCCAAGGAAGGTGAAAGCGTCTGATCCCTTGACCAATGGTAACGGCGCGGCCCCGGAAGGCGCCGCGCGGGCCATCGTGGTCCACCCCGTCCTCCGCAATGAGGCGGATGGGGACATGCGCCCTCCCGAATCACGGCTTGAGGAGGCGATCGGTCTTGCCCAGGCAATTCAGCTGGATGTCATCCATGCCGAATGCGCCAAGGTGAACCGGCCGCAGCCATCGACCCTGCTCGGCTCCGGCACGGTGGAGCATCTGGCAGAGGTGGTGGAGGAGAACGAGGCGACGCTGGTCATCCTCGACCATGCCCTGTCGCCGGTGCAGCAGCGCAACCTTGAACGGGCATTGAAGGCCAAGGTCATCGACCGGACCGGCCTGATCCTGGAGATCTTCGGCGCCCGCGCCCGCACGCGGGAAGGCATGCTGCAGGTCGAACTGGCGTCGCTGACCTACCAGAAGTCGCGGCTCGTGCGGTCGTGGACCCACCTGGAACGGCAGCGCGGCGGCTTCGGCTTCCTCGGCGGCCCCGGCGAATCCCAGCTCGAACTCGACCGCCGCCTGATCGGCGACCGGATCATCAAGATCAAGAAGGAACTGGAGGAGGTGCGGCGGACCCGCGGCCTGCACCGCAAGGCGCGCGCCAAGGTGCCGTACCCGGTGGTGGCGCTGGTCGGCTACACCAACGCCGGCAAATCGACGCTGTTCAACCGGCTGGCGAATGCCGACGTCTTCGCCCAGAATCTGCTGTTCGCCACGCTCGACCCCACCATGCGGCAGGTGACGCTGCCGTCGGGCCGCAAGGTCATCCTGTCGGACACCGTCGGCTTCATCTCCGACCTGCCGCACGGCCTCGTCGCCGCCTTCCGCGCCACGCTGGAGGAGGTGGATGCCGCCGACATCATCCTGCATGTCCGCGACATCGCCCACATCGACAGCGACGCCCAGAAGGCCGATGTCCATGAGGTGCTGTCCGACATGGGCATCGACCCGGAAACGGACGACCGGGTGATCGAGGTGCTGAACAAGATCGACGCGCTGGACGGCGAAAGCCGCGCGGCGATCCTGGCCCAGACCGGCCGCAACCCGCGCGCGGTTGCGGTGTCCGCCCTGTCCGGCGAGGGGATCGACGATCTCGACCGCCTGCTGGACCAGCGGATGAACGTCAACCGGCAGGTGGTCGACCTGTCGGTGGAGTTGGGCGACGGTGCGGCGCTGGCTTGGCTTTATGCCAAGGGCGAGGTCCTGGAACGCCGGGACGACGAGGAGCGGGCGCATCTGCACGTCTCCCTCGACCCGGCCGACCTCGCACGGTTCGAGAAGCGGTTCCAGCCGCAATCCCAGGCCTGACGGTTCGGCAAGGCCAATGCGGCCCTAGGCAACCTTAAGCGGTGCCTTGCCGCGCTGGCCAAACGGAAAGGGTGCAACGCCCGGCTATGACCTGTTGCACCCCACTCCGGTCTTACGACGAATGCGGCGTGGTCATTTCCCCGTTGGGGTCCGATTATGGGAATGGAGCAACGCGCTCCCCCAGGAGGAGGACTGCCAATGCGGTTGCAAACCGATCCGTCGTGTTTTTCGATCACGGCTTTCCTCGCCGATCAGGTGACTCTGGTGGCGCGTGAGGAGAAATTGCCGCCGGGCGCGGCGCTGCTGCGGTTGCAGGAGTTGTCGCGCACCCCCGAAGGACGTGCCAAGCTGATCCGCCTGCTCGACGCTGCCGCGCAGCGGGAGCCGAATGCCGATGAAGCCGCGAAGATCGCCGCGATCTGCCGCGAACTGTCGGCCTGGGGCTATGGCGAGGGACGGCGGTCCGCCGGCTTCCCCGAAGGAAACCACCGCGCCGCCGCATGATGGTGATTTGACACATGCTTGATGGATGACTGCGCGGGCGATGGCGGGCCATAATGGGCCGTTCGCCATCGCCGCGGTCTTGTCGTGCTCCGTTGCTCCCCCCGTTCCGTCCCGACCGGTGCCGGTCGCCTGCTGCCGGCCCTGCCGGTGCTTCTGGCGCTCGCCCTGCCGTCTGCGGCGCCGTTCGCGGCGGAACCCTTGCGCCCCGGAGCGCCTCTTCCGCCCGGCTATGTCGAAGAACCGGACAACCCACCGGAAGACCCGCTTCCGCCCCCGCCGCAGCCCCTTCCGGTGGCGCCCGCCGAACCGCTGGTCATCGCGCCGGACGCCGCCGAACTGCTGAAGGAGTGCAAGCAGCCGACTTTCACCGACTGTTTCCGCCTCTGGCAGCCGCCGCCGCCACCGCCGCCGGAGCCCGAGAAGGAAACCGCCGGCCCCCCGCCACCTCCGCCGCCGCCGCCGCAGATCGATCCCAATGCGCCGCGACAGCCGGCGCAGGGCGGTCCGGTGCCGCCGCCACCGCCCGATCAGGCCAAGGAAGCCGCGGCGGCAGCCGCCGACCGCGCCACGCTCGACGCGCTGTCGAAGGCGCTGAAGGACAGCGGACTGGACGGCAAGGTTCTGTTGAGCAATCCCGGCGGCGGCGATCCGACATTGAAGCTGGACAGCAATCCGGCCAAGCCCGCGGCGAAGCCGTGACCGCCCATAACCTCAACGCGAGCGAGAGCGCCCAACCATGACGGGTTTCCCGATCCCCGACATCGACCGCGTGTCCGACCTGATCCGCTCCGTCGCCCGGACGGAGATCATGCCCTATTTCCAGAAGCTGGACGCCTCCGGCATCCGGCAGAAGACCGGACCGACCGACCTCGTCACCCTGGCGGACGAGGCGGCGGAACGCGCGCTGGCCCCGGCCCTGTCGGCCCTGCTGCCGGGCAGCCGCGTGATCGGCGAGGAAGCGGCGTCGGAGGACGAGCGCGTGCTCGACCGCATCCATGGCGACGATCCGGTCTGGATCATCGATCCGGTGGACGGCACCATCAACTTCGCTCAGGGCCGGCCGATGTTCGCGGTGATCGTCGCGCTCGCCTGCAAGGGCGAGACGGTCGCCGGCTGGATCCACGACCCGGTGGACGGGCGGATGGCGACGGCGGTGAAGGGGCAGGGGGCATGGCTAGACGGCCGCCGGGTCCATGTCGCACCGGCGGTGCCGCTGCCGCAGATGGTCGGCGCGCTGTCCACCCGTTTCTGTGCCGAAGAAATGAGCCGGCAACTGGAGGAGCGCAGCGCGGGCCTCGGCGAGCGCGCCTGCCTGTCGAGCGCCGCGCAGGAGTATCTGCGGCTGCTGGAGGGCCGGGCGCATTACTCGCTCTATCACCGGCTGATGCCGTGGGACCATGCCGCCGGCGTGCTCCTGCATGCGGAAGCCGGCGGCCATTCGGCGCTGATCGACGGCACGCCCTATCGGCCGGGGCTGCTGCAGGGAAGCATCCTGCTGGCGCCGGACCGGGACAGCTGGCAGGCGCTGCACGGGCAGCTGTTCGGGTGAGTGGTGGGTCAGGGACCTTGCCCCCACCCTGACCCTCCCCCGCGTTCCGCGGGAGAGGGGATTGGATGCTTGTCAGCGTGATGTGGCCCAAGAGCGCAGTGGAGTTCCCTCTCCCGCAAAGCGGGGGAGGGCTAGGGAGGGGGAATATCGCCGCGACACCCCCCCCTTAATGCGTCATCAAGGCCGGTACGGACAGCCCCTCCAGAACCGTGCGGGTGGCGCCGCCCAGGACCAGTTCGCGCAGGCGGGAGTGGCCGTAGGACCCCATCACCAGCAGGTCGGCGCCCTGGTCGGCACAGCAGGACAGGATCATGTCGCCGACTTCGCCGCCGGAGGCGATGACCGCCTGCGGCCGGGCGGCGATGCCGTGGCGGTGCAGCCAGTCGCCCAGCGCCGCGGCTTCGTCGCTGTGATGGCCGGGCGGCTCCACCGTTAGGACGGTGACGCTCTCCGCCGCCTCCAGGAAGGGCATGGCGGCGCGGACGGCGCGGGCGGATTCGCGGCTGTTCTTCCAGGCGACCAGCACATGCCGGCCGATGGCGGCGGTCGCCGGCTGGCTGGGCGGCAGGACCAGCACCGGGGTGGCGGTCTCCAGGGGCAGGCGGTCGGGGATGTTGTGCAGGGAGACGCGCTCCCCCGCCCGCACGGCCGCCGATTGCGCCACCACGACCAGATCGGCGTAGGACGCCCGCCCGGCCAGCAGATCGACGTGATCGCCTTCCTCGACCGTCCAGTCATAGGACAGGCCGTTCAGCGCCTGCCGCACCTCCTGCTCGATCCGCTCGGCATTCTCGTGGGCGATGGCGGTGGCTTCCGCCATGAAGCCGTAGGAGGCGGCGCGGCCGGTGGCGCCCGCCGGCATCGACACCGGCGTGGCGATGTAGAGCGCATGGATATGGGCGGAGAATCTCTTGGCCAGCGCTGCGGCAACGGCCATCCGGCCGGCGTGGGCATCGTCGTTGGCCATGTGCAGCAGGATGGTCTTGATCGGCATACCCTTGCGTCTCCCGATTCTATGCCTCTGCCAATCATTGGCCGGCGGAGCGGTTTCCCTATAGATCGGATCGCGTAAAATCGGAATCGATTTGGAGCGTGAATCCGATCGCCAAACAGAAAGCTACAGCGTCGTGCGTTTCATAGTAAACGCACGACGCTGTAGGTAACGCGCCGCCGGCCCGGATGGCAATGTCGTCGGGTGGTCGGTTACTTCACCACCACCGCATACTGGTCGACCGGCGCCACCTTCTCGATCAGGCCGCGCGCCTTCAGGAACTCGGCGAAGCGGGTGTAGCGCTCGGCATCCAGGGCGGCCGGGCTGTGGGCGAAGCGCCGCAGCGTGTCGGCCCAGGCGCGGCGGTTCAGCTCGTCGTTCAGCTCCGGCCGGCCCTTGACGAAGACCGCCTGCGATTCCTCCGGATGGTTCAGGATATAGAGCGTCGCACGCTCCACCGCCGCCAGGAAGCGCTTGAAGCGCGGGTCGTTCGCCTTGGCCTTGTGGGCGACCAGGATCAGCTCGTCATAGGGCGGTACCCCTTCCTCTTCCGGGTAGAAGGCCCGGCCGGGATGCTTTTCGATGTCCAACTGGTTCAGTTCGAAGTTCCGGAAGGCGCCGACCACCGCATCGACCTGCCCCGACAGCAGCGACGGCGACAGCGAGAAGTTGACGTTGACCAGCTCCACATCCTTCAGGCTCAGCCCGTGCTTCTCCAGCATGGCACCGAGCAAGGCATCCTCGAAGCCGGCGATGGAGAAGCCGATCTTGCGGCCCTTCAGGTCCTTCAGCGTCTTCACCGGCCCGTCGCGCAGCACGACGACGGAGTTCAGCGGGGTGGAGACCAGCGTGCCGACACGGACCAGCGGCAGCCCCTCGGCCACCTGCAGGATCAACTGCGGCTGGTACGACACGGCGAGATCGGCGCCGCCGGCGGCGACCAGCTTCGGCGGGTCGTTGGGGTCGGCCGGGGCGGTCAGCGTCACCTCCAGCCCGGCCTCCTTGAAGAAGCCCTTCTCCTGCGCCACCACCAGCGGGGCATGGTCCGGGTTGACGAACCAGTCCAGCATCACGGACAGCTTGTCCTGGGCCAATGCCGGAAGCGACGTCATCAGGCTGGCGGCCATCAGGCCGGCGGCGAACAGGTGCTTCATCGGGTTTCTCTCCCCCTCATCAAGGATTGGCGTCTTCGGCCGGTTGGGAATCGGGTTGCCAGGGCAGGGCGCGGCGGGCCAGCGCGTCGACGGCGGCATAGAGCGTCACTGCGAACAGCCCCAGCACCAGCACGGCGGCGAACAGAAGGTCGATCTGCATGCGGGCGTTGGCGTGCAGCATCAGATAGCCGAGGCCGGAGGACGACCCCACCCATTCGCCGATCACCGCGCCGATGGGCGCCACCGCCGCGGCCACCCGCACGCCGGACCAGAAGGCGGGCAGCGCGGCGGGCAGGCGGATGTTCCACAGGATCGCGGCAGGCGAGGCGCCCATGGTGCGGGCAAGGTCGAGCCAGCCGGGATCGGTGCGGCGCAGCCCGTCGAACAGCGCGGTCGTCACCGGGAAATAGATGACCAGCACCGCCATGGCGATCTTGGACGCCATGCCGTAGCCCAGCCAAAGCACCAGCAGGGGAGCCAGCGCGAAGACCGGGATCGCCTGACTGACCAGCAACAGCGGCATCAGCCAGCGCCGCGCGGTGCGGAACCGCGCCAGCAGCAGCGCGCTCACGCTGCCCAGAGCCACGCCGGCCACCAGCCCGATCAGGATCTCGGTCAGCGTCGTCAGCCCATGGCTCCACAGCAGGGGCGCCTGCCGCCGCATTGCATCCGCCACCGCCAGTGGACCGGGCAGCAGGTAACGCGGCAGGCCGGTGGCCCAGACCAGCGCCTGCCAGCCGGCGACCAGCACGGCGAGGGTGACGGCGGCGCGCAGCAGCGCCCTCATTCCGCCAGCCTCCGCAACAGCTCCGCCTGCAGCGCCAGCAATCCGGGATCGTCGACCGGGCGCGGCACGGGGCCGGACGGTTCCAGCGCCGGCCCCATGACGGCGGGGCGGCCGGTCATCACATGCAGGCGGTCGCCGATGCGAAGTGCCTCCAGCGGGTCGTGGGTGACCATCAGGACGGTGCGGCCGGCCAGCGTTTCCGCCGCCGTCTCCTGCAGCCGCAGGCGGGTGATGGCGTCGAGCGCGGAGAAGGGCTCGTCCATCAGGACCAGCGGCTTGTCCTCCATCAGCGTGCGGGCGAGCGCGACCCGCTGGCGCTGCCCGCCGGACAGGGCGGCCGGTCGGTCGCGCTCGCGTCCCGCCAGACCGACGCGGTCGAGCAGCGCGCGGGCGCGTTCCACCCGCGCGGCATCGGGGCGGAGGTGGCGCAGCCGGTCGCCCAGCAGGACATTGTCCTGAACCGTCAGCCAGGGCAGCAGCAAATCCTGCTGCGCCATATAGGCGATACGGCCGGCCAGGGGCTGTCCGTCGCCGGTTGAGACGCAGGTCGGTGGCTCCGGCTCCGCCAGCCCGGCGAGGATGCGCAGCAGCGTGGTCTTGCCGACGCCGCTCGGCCCCAGCAGGCAGGTGGTCCGTCCCGCTTGCAGCTCCAGCGTCAGGTCGGAGAACAGCAGCGTGCCGCCATAGGTCAGCCGCGCACGCGAGACGGTCACCGAAAGCGGCGTGATCGCCATCATCGGGGCCATCATCGGGGCAGGCATGGCGGGAGTGCGGAGAGGAAGCGCTTGCGGTCCGGCATCACTGATCCCTACGCCGGCATGAACCGGATCAGGTTCCAGGGGTCGTCCCGCAACGGGACCTCTCAGCCGCCCATCGGCTCCCCCCAGTGAAGGCGGCGACTATAGGCGCGGACGATCCGTGACCGCAAGCATTGCCGGAAGCCCTTCCGGAGCGTGGAAGCGCGGGCGCCGCTTGACCGGAGCGCGTCACCGCCTAGTTTCTGGCGGGACCGATGGAGATCCTCCCCTGACCACGCCTCTCCGCACCCCGCTGTTCATCGGCGGCGAGATCTATCGCGGCTCGACCTATGGCCCGAAGCATCCGCTGGCGATCCCGCGCGTATCGACCGTGATCGACCTCAGCCGCGCCATGGGCTGGCTGCCCGACGACATCTATCTCGACACCCATGTGGCGAGCGAACGCGAACTGGCGCGCTTCCACACCGCGGACTACATCGCCGCACTGAAGCGGGCGGAGGCGGAGCAGCGGGTGGACGAGGCGACGGCGGCCCGCCACAATCTGGGCAAGCTGGAGAATCCGGTCTTCGCCGAGATGTTCCGGCGGCCGGCCCACAGCAGCGGGTCGGCCCTGCAGGCGGCGCGAATCCTGGGCGACCGTCCGGCCGGGCTGGTCTATGCGCCGGCCGCCGGCACCCACCATGCGCGCCGCGACCGGGCCAGCGGCTTCTGCTATTTCAACGCGCCGGTGCTGGGCATCCTGGAGCTGCTCGACCATGGGCTGGAGCGGGTGCTCTATGTCGATCTCGACGCCCACCATGGCGACGGGGTGGAGGAGGCCTTCGCCGACGACGACCGGGTGCTCACCATCTCCATCCACGAGGACGGGCGCTGGCCCTACACCGGCAAGGCGGAGGACCGGGCCGGCGGCATGGCCCGCAACCTGCCGGTCCCGCCCGGTTTCAACGACAGCGAGATGGAGCATGCGATGGAGGCGGCGGTGCTGCCGCTGGCCCGCGCCTTCCGTCCGCAGGCGATGGTGATCCAGACCGGCGCCGACGCCCTGGCCGAGGATCCCCTGAGCCGGCTGGAGCTGTCCAACCATGCGCTGTGGGAGGCGGTGGCCGCCCTGCTGCCGCTGGCGCCGCGGGTGCTGGTGGTCGGCGGCGGCGGTTACAATCCATGGTCGGTCGGGCGCTGCTGGACCGGCATCTGGGCGGTGATGAACGGCATCGACCCCGCCGTGCCACCGACGGCGGAGGCGGAGGGGGTGCTGCGCGCCCTGACCTGGAACCGCGCCGCCGGCCGCAACCCGCCGGAGCATTGGTTCACCACCCTGGCGGACGAGCGGCGGCCGGGACCGGTGCGCGACGCGGTGAAGCGGGTGGCGGAGATGGCGGCATCCTGACCCATTTTTGACGAATATCGAACGAAGCCGCGACGATTCGTTGACGGGTTTGGATTGTTCGTTGATCTTCGAAGATCCGCACCGGTGCAGACCGCGCCGATTCCGGCAGGTCGGTCGATGCGGATTTCCGGAGGAGAACGGGCGGGCGGATGTCGAACACGACGCTGTTCCTGATCGCCATCGTCATCATCATGCTGGCCGCCGTCCCGGTCGCCATGATGCTGAAGGATTTCCTGCCGAACATCCTGGAAAAGAGCAGCGGGCTGGAGCAGATCGAAAACCGCGTCTATGTGCTGCATGCCGAGGCGCATGAGCTTCAGAACCGCGTCAACAACCTGGTCCAGCGCCGCAACAGTCAGTCTTCCGAACGGCACCGGCTGGAAACCGATATCCGCAAGGCGGAAAAGCAGATCAGGGATCTGGCGGAACAGCCGCCGCTGTTCGTGCATGAGGTCGGCGATCCGCAGTCCGGCCTGATGAAGTTCGTCGCGACCGTCACGCAGGAAAAGGCGTCGGCCGCAGCGAGAGCCGCCGGCGACCGCGGACCGGTGAACCCCATCTGGCGCTGCGCCAATGTGGCGGAGGTGTGGGCCTCCAGCTTCGACGAGGCCAAGCAGATGGTCGACGTCGCCTTTCCCTTCAAACTGGGCTTCCAGAAGTCGTTCATGCGCGGCGACGCGCGGGGTGGCGGCGTGAAGGGCGGCGGCGGGAAGGGTGGGGCGCCCCAGCCCCCGGCGACGGCGCGCGCCAAGGCCAATTCCGCCACTTCCGATGCCGCCACTTCCGGTGCCGCCACATGATGATCAACTTCATCATCATCCTGGGCATCATCGCCATCGGCGCGTGGCTCGGCAACGTTCTGCTGTCGGTCGAGCAGCGGGTGTCGCAGGCCCGGCAGCGCGTCCGCGGCGTCCGCGGCACGCTGGACAAGCTGGACGCGACCATCCACCGCCTGCACCGGGAGGAGGAGAGCCTCCATGGCGAGATCGAGGAGCTGGTGCGCGACATGGTGGAGTTGCGCAAGAAGCAGGTCGAGGTGCAACAGCGCCTGACCGAGGCGCAGAGCCGCCGCCGCCCGCAAATCCTGATCCTGACCGACCGCCGCAACCCCGGCGACAAGGAATGGCTGGTCACCATGGTCAACCAGCAGATCGGCGAGATCGACGCCGCCCATCCGCTGGCCGTCGAATGGGCACGCGGACGCGACTATCTGGTCTGGGCGGAATCGGAGCGCGAGGCCGCCGAACGCGCCAGCCGCCGGTTCAGCGCAAGGCCCGGCTATCAGGTGAAGTCGGTGGCGGCGGTGAAGGAAGACCTCTACAGCGCGAGCGCCGCCCGCAACGCAGCGGCCTGATCCCGGACAAAAGGAAAAGCCCTTCTCCCGCGGGGGAAGAAGGGCTTCGGTCGACATCCCTGCGGACCTCAGCGCGCCTTGGTGGTCGCCGGGGTCTGGCGGAAGGCGTCGTGCAGATAGGGCGACAGCGCCTGACGCATGTTGCGCAGCCATTCATGGATGATGATCAGCGAGCGGGAGGCGACGGGCGGGGTCATGCCCAGCTTCACCAGATCCTCGCGGGTCATGGTCGCCACCTGATCGATCCGGTGCCCGGTCAGGCGGGCCCAGGCCGGGGCGGTGCAGGGCGACATGGAGATGACCTGCAGCCCCTCGCGCTCCACCATCTCCGCCTTGCGGCGGGCATACTGGCTGTCCTCCAGCTGCGAGAAGGGACCGGAGAAGCCGTTCTCCACCAGGACGCGCTTGGCCTTCGGCGCGATGGTCGCCACCCGCTCCAGCGTGGTCATGCCGGTGGACAGCGAGGCCAGATCGACGGTCACCGGCACCATGAAGGTCAGCCGCTCGCCGTCGCCGACATAATAGTCGAAGCCCGACACCTCGGCCCAGTTGAAGAACCACTGCGAGATGTTGCCGCCGAAATCATACAGCCGGCCGCCGCGCTGCAACTCCGGCCCGATCAGGTCCCAGAACTCGTAGAAGCCGTCGCCCGACCCCATCATGTTCATGAAGTCCTGGGTGATGCGGCGGTGTTCGACCACGTCCGGGCCGAACAGGCGGGCGAGACGCTCGTTCACCTCGTACTCGACGACCTTCAGCTGCAGGCCTTCCAGCATGGCGGTCGCCATCAGGTGATGGGACAGCAGCGTCTTGCCGACGCCGCCGCGGTCATTGAGGACGAAGATCGTGCCCAGCATGCGATCGCCTTTCCAGTGTACGTTTGTTGAGTCGTCTTGGTGCATCGGGGGAGACATCAAGGAGCCGGTGTTCTGCGCGGCCGCCGTGGACGTCGGTTGAGGAGCCGGCCGCAGGGCCGGTTCGGGTGTCGGTTCGGGTGCCGGCTCGGGTGTCGGTTCCGGGGCCTGCGCCTCTTCCGCCTTCACCTCACCGGCGCCGTCCGGTTCCGGCGCTTCGGACGCCGGCGCTTCGACCACCGGTTCCAGGGCCACCGGTTCCGGGGCCGCCGGTTCATCGTCGGCTTCCGTGGCCGCCGGAGCCAGCAGGTTCGGGACAGGGGTGACGGGGGCCTCGGAAGCCGGTTCGGAAGCGGGTTCGGAAGCCGGTTCGGAAGCGGAGACTGCCGGCTCCGCTTCGGCTTCGGGCGTCTCCACCGGTGGCGGGGCAGGAGAAGCGTCGGCGGACACCGCGACGGCCTCTTCGCCTTGATCGGAGGCGGTGGTCCCGCCGGTCTCCTCGTCTTCGCCGTCTTCGCCTTCCCCTTCGCCCTCGTCCGTCCTGCCGGCCGACAGCGCGGCCTTGTGGACGGCGGCCAGGGTTTCCGCCGACATGGCGGCGGCGGCACCGCCGTCGTCCCCGGCGGCCTCGCCGCGCCCCTCGTTCCCGACCAGGAAGAAGGCCGACCGCAGGGTGACCGGCGAGATCGGTTGGCTGTCGCGGGCAGTGATGCCCAGCTTCGCCAGCAGATCGGAAATTTCGGCCCAGGACAGACCGCGTTCGCGCATCAGCCCGATATCGGCATAGCTTTCGCGCACCGCCTGCATGGCGCTGCGGTTGCCAGCCGGGCGATCGGCAAGGAGCCGTTCAAGTTCCGAGCGGTCGATCGACACCGTATGGGATTCCGGCAAGATGAAATGGCGGGGGGGAGGCGCCCGGACGTTGGATCACAAGGAATCCATTCCCCTGGGGCCGAAAAAATAGTACAAGCGGCCATCACGCGCAAACGGTTTCCAAACGACATCAACGGCGCTAAACATCGCTCTCCGACCGGGGGCGCCGGCCGTGACGTGCGGCAACTTCGCCGACGTTCCGGCGGACAGCGCCATGACGTCGGCTTTTGGAACCGCCGTCCGGTTGCGCGGTTTGCAATACGGACGTCGGCTGTTTTCGTTGCGACGTGCGTTTTCACTGGGCTGGGCTTGGAACCGGGGTTGGGCAGGATGCCTCACGATTTTGGTTCGTCACGGGACCGGCGATCCGCATCCGCGCTGGGGGCGGGAATCGGCTTCCACGAGTTGCGGCAGGCCTGCGAGATCTCTGCCCTGCGCGAGGATCTGGAGCGGTTGGCCCACGAGGCTGGCGCGTTGCGTGACGGCGTCGAACAGGCGGTCGAGGATGTGCGCGACCGATTCGCCGCCCTGAGTGCGGAGGAAATGGCCGATCCCATGGTTCTGGCCCCGCTTCTGCAACTCGCGGTTACCACCTTGCTGGAGATCCGCGAGCAGGCGCGGCAACTCGATACCCGCACCGGACCGCTTGCCGACGACGAGCGTCCCTCCTGGCTGGGCGCCGCGGAGGCACCACGCCTGCGCCCATCCACGCCGCCGCCCGCCCCGGACGGGGCTTGGGAAGAGGAAGCGCCGCCGTCGCGGCCGCAACCCATGGCCCCCCTCCCGCCATCCGAACATACCGCACCAGCGCCGGCCGACATGCCGGCCCGGCCGGGACAGAGGGCATTGGCGGCACCGACCACGCCGGCTCCGGCGGTCGAGCCGTTCCGCCCGGCTGCGGACCTGCACGCATCTGCCGCCGCCACCACCGCCACTGCCGACACCCAGGCCGCCTGGCTCGCCGGCGAACCGGCTCCCCCACCGCCGCCGTCGAGGGCGGCGGCGATGCGCAACACTGGAACCGGCAGGCCGCGTCCGCCCGGTGGCATCGACTGGCTCGGCCCGGCCGGCCGCTGATTCGGGCGTTGATCCGGGCGTTGATCCGGTCTAGGGCATGGTTGCTGCCGTGCGATTCTCTCCGACTCGAGGTGATGTCTTTCCGCACCGGTGGACGAAAAAGGTCAGATCCTGAACGATTGAACTTGCAAAATCGGGGTGGCGTAGTACAAACGGTGTAGTGGTAAACGCAATTTTACCAAAATACGCCGCTTGTCGCTCAACGCCGTAAGCTCCGGAGGTCGGTCGCATGCTCAGGATCGACGCCATCGCCAAACCCCAGTCAACCTATCGTACCCGCGCACCCGGGCAACCGTTGCGCGTGATGGTGGTGGAGCATGACGAGGCCACCGTCGGCGCCCTGTCGGTGGTGGTCAGCGATCTTGGCCATACCGTCTGCGGCGTCGCCCGGACCGAGGCGGAAGCAGCGGATCTCGCTCTGCGCGAACGGCCGGATCTGGCGCTGCTCGATGTTCGGCTCGGCGGCGGTGACGGCATAGCGGCGGCCCGGCGGCTGAATCTGGACCATGGCCTGCGCTGCATCTTCCTGTCCGGCAACAGCGACCACGGCACCATGGCTCGCATCACCGAGACCTATCCGCTCGGTGTCGTCCACCGGCCCTTTTCCCATGCCCAGCTGAAAGTGGCCCTGGATCTGGCGGCGCGGCGTCTGCGCTGACCGGAAACCGGCGCTACTTCGAAGGAAACGGTTTTCCGGCGCCTGCTGCTCTGCTATATTTGTTCATGGAGTGTTCTGGTCCGGAACGGCAGGGCGAGTGCGCCGGTCCGGGGATCGCCAGGGCATTTCCGACGGCGGTTGACCGGCGTCGGTCCCTCGTGCTTCGTTGCGCGGGACCGGGGGGATGGTCGCGATTGTGAACAGCCGGCCCTGCGAATGGGAACCCTCGGCATCTGGGTGCCTCCGCCGGGCATCCTGACGGGTCGGCATGGATGCTGGGACACTCGCGCTTAGGAGCAACGAGCGATGAATGTTTGGACGTTTACGGGACGCTTGGGCGCGGACGGCGAATTGCGCACGACCCAGAGCGGCGAGAAGGTGCTGGGTTTCCGCGTCGCCAATGACGTCGGCTTCGGCGATCGCAAGACGACCCAATGGGTCGATTGCTCCATCTGGGGCCGCCGCGCCGAGTCGCTCGCTCCGCACCTGACCAAGGGCAAGAGCGTCGTCGTGTCGGGCGAGGTGACCCTGCGCGAATACGAGAAGCGCGACGGCACCCGCGGTGCCGGCCTGTCGGTCCGCGTGGCTGAAATCGACTTCACCGGCGGCGCCCGTGAAGAAGGCGGCGGCGGCAGCTATGGCGGCGGTGGCGGCGGCTACGAATCGCGTGGCGGTGGCAGCGGCGGCGGAAGCGGCGGCGGCTATGGTGGCGGCAGCGGCGGCGGCAACTACGGCGGCGGTTCGTCGGGCGGCCGCAGCGGCGGCGGCGCTCCGCCCCGTCACGAGGACCTCGACGACGAAATCCCGTTCTGAGGCCGAACGCCCCAACGCTACGCCCCATCGGCCGGATGCCCGTCATCCGGCCGATGTCGTTTTCGGCGATATCGTTTCCGCGATGTCGTTTTCCGGAACGGGAACTGTCCCGCGGTCACTCCGCCAGCATGGATCGCAGGCGCGGTGTCATGTGGTCCAGGAAGGCGCGGACACGGCGCGGGGCACGGTCGCGGCCGGTGTAGACGGCGTGAATGTCCTCCATGTCCACCAGCACATCGTCCAGCACCGCCACCAGCCGCCCGTCGCGCAGATCCTCGCGGACGTGATAGTCGGCCAGCCGCGCCAGCCCCAGGCCCAGCAGCGCCATGTGCCGCACCGTCTCGCCATTGTTCGCCAGGATGCGCGTCGGCACCTCGCGGTCGACCAGCCGCCCCCCGGACTTCAGCGGCCAGACCGCGGCCGCACGGCGGAAATTGAAGCCCAGGCAGTCGTGCGCCTCCAGGTCGGCCGCGCTCTGCGGCACGCCCCGCCGCTCCAGATAGGCGGGGGAGGCGACGATCCGCCGGCGCACCACGCCGATCCGCTGGGCCAGAAGCGCCGAATCGCTCAGGGGACCGGCGCGGAAGGCAACGTCCACCCGAGCGGCATAGAGGTCCACCACCTCGTCCGTCATCGTCACGTCCATCGTGATGCCGGGATGATCGCTTAGAAAGTCCGGCAGCAGCGGCAGCAGGCAATGCTGTCCGAAGGGGACGGAGGCGTTGACCCGGATCAGTCCGGTCGGCGCGCGGGCTCCGCCGGCGATCTCGGCGTCGAGCGCGTCCATCTCCCCCAGCAACGCCTCCGCCCGCTCGCGGTACAGCTCACCTTCCGCAGTCAGTCGCAGCTTCCGGGTCGACCGCTCCACCAGCCGCACGCCCAGACGCTCCTCCAGCCGCGTCATCAGCTTGGCGGTGGAGGAGGGCGTCATGCCGACGTCGCGCCCGGCGGCGCTGAAACTGCCATGGGCGGCCACCCGCAGGAACACCCGCATTTCCCAGGCACGAGGATCGCTCACGGGGTCATCCTTCCATCAACCTTGTCACTGGATGACAAAATCATGGGAATGCGGCGGGCATTCCCGTTCCGAACCTTATGGCGCACATGGTCTCCCCGGAACAGTCCTTCCGGAAATGGAGATCTTTGAAATGCCTCTCGCACTGCTGGCGTTGGCGATCAGCGCCTATGCGATCGGGACGACCGAGTTCGTCGTCGTCGGCCTTCTGCCCACGGTGGCGAACGACCTGAACGTCAGCCTGCCGCTGGCGGGGATGGTGGTCAGCGTCTATGCCCTGGGCGTCACCTTCGGTGCGCCGGTCCTGACCGCCCTGACCGGCGGGGTCCGGCGCAAGCCGCTGCTGCTCGGTCTGATGGGCGTCTTCGTCGCCGGCAACCTGCTGGCCGGCGTCAGCCCGAACTATGAGACGCTGCTGGTGGCGCGGGTGCTGAGCGCCTTCGCCCATGGCGTCTTCTTCTCCGTCGGGTCGACCATCGCCGCCGATCTGGTGCCGGAGGACAAGCGCGCCTCGGCCATCGCCATGATGTTCTCCGGCCTGACCATCGCCATCGTCACCGGCGTGCCGCTCGGCACCTGGATCGGCCAGACTTTCGGCTGGCGCGCCACCTTCCTGGCGGTCTCGGCGCTGGGTATCGTCGGCGGCCTGGGTGTCGCCGCGCTGGTGCCGGCCCGTCTCAGCCAGCCGCCGGCCTCCGGGCTGGGCGCACAGCTGGGGGTGCTGGCGAAGCCGCGGCTTCTGCTGGCCTTCGCCATCACAGCGCTGGGTTATGGCGGCACCTTCGTCGCCTTCACCTTCCTGGCGCCGATCCTGGAGACGATCACCGGATTCTCCAGCGCCACCGTCAGCCTCGTGCTGGTTCTGTATGGCGCGGCCATCGCCGTCGGAAACGTCGTCGGCGGCAGGCTCGCCAACCGCCGGCCGGTGCGGGCGCTGGCCCGGCTGTTCGCCCTGCAGGCGCTGGTGCTGATCGTCTTCACCTTCACCGCCGACGCCAAGATCCCGGCGCTGATCACGCTGGCCGGCATGGGTGCGCTGGCCTTCGCCAACGTCCCCGGGCTCCAGCTCTATGTCGTGCAACTGGCACAGCGCCACGCACCGGGTGCGGTGGATGTGGCATCCGCGATGAATATCGCCGCCTTCAACCTCGGCATTGCCGCGGGTGCCTTCTTCGGCGGGCAAGTGGTGTCCTCACCGCTCGGCCTCGGCGCCACGCCCTGGGTCGGCGGACTGTTCGTGCTGGGCGGGCTGGTCCTGACGCTGGCGAGCGGCGCGCTCGACCGGCGGGAACGGGCAGAGCCGGCTGTCTGCTGAACGTGCAGGCCGGCGTTCACAAATTTTAAAAGGGAGGAAAGTTGGCTGGGGCGCCAGGATTCGAACCTGGGAATGGCGGTACCAAAAACCGCTGCCTTACCGCTTGGCGACGCCCCAACCGGCGCGGCGATCAACTCGTATCGCCGGAAGGAGCGGCACCATAATCGGAAGCCCGGCCGAACGCAACAGGCTGTTTTCGAAAAATTTTCGCAGCGAAATCAGCCTCGCTACAGGTCAGCGTCCCTCCCGGCGCCACGCCATCAGCAGGCCGCCCAGCACCAGGGCCAGAACCGCACCGACCGGCAGCAGCGGCACTTCCGTCACGCCGGTCACCGTATAGTCGCCGTTGGCACGCAGGCCGATCCAGCCGGAACCGCTCTGGCTGCGGTCGGCCTGGGTCCGGCGCACCTCGATGCCGGGATTGGGACCGCTGTCGGTGTCGGTGACCCAGTGGATGCCGCCGCCGGTCGCCTCGGCCACCGGCTGCATCCGGTCGCCGGTGGACCGCACGTCGGCCAGTTCGGGCGTGTTGACCGCCCCCACCACGGCCAGCGTCGTCCGCTCCCCGTCGGAGATGCGGTAGATGCCGGGCGCGCTGGCCGTCACCGTGGCGATGGCCCGGCCGGTCTTGTCGTCGGCCAGTTGCAGCGTGCTGGTCTGGTCGGACGGGTCGGTGAGCGTGACCGAGCGAGGATCCGGGGTGAGGGAGCGGCGTTCCACCGTGATGCGGTTGCCGTCCACACGGGCGCGCAGATCGTTCTCCTCCAGCTCCGGTTCCTTCATCAGCCAATGGGCAAGGCGGCGCAGAAGCTCCGCCTGCGGACCTCCTCCTTCGAAGCCGCGGCTCCACAGCCAGATCTGGTCGGAGGCCAACTGCGCCACGCGGCCCTTGCCGACGCGGTCCAGCAGCAGAAGCGGGCGGTTGTCGGCGCCCTGCATCACCACGGTGCCGCCGTTGGGGGCGACATCGACCTGATGGAACCAGCGGCCCCAGGTCGGCGGCGCATCGATGCGGTCGCCGGGCAAGCCGGCGGTCACCGGATGGCGGCGTCCGATTTCGGTGACGGTCGGCAGGAAGGGGCGGTCCACCGTCTGCCCACTGGGGACGGCGGGAAGGATAGCGCCCAGGGGCGTGCGGTAGAGCGACAGCGGCGAGGCATAGCCCTGACCCGATGCCTCCAGCAGGGCGCCGCCCTTGCGGACATAGTCGGCAATGTTCTCCAGATACATCTGGGGCAGCACGCCGCGGCGGCGGTAGCGGTCGAAGATGATCAGGTCGAACTCGTCGAGCTTCACCTCGAACAGCTCGCGGATCGGGAAGGCGATCAGCGACAGCTCACGGATCGGCGTGCCGTCCTGCTTTTCTGGCGGGCGCAGGATGGTGAAATGGACCAGATCGACCGCCGGGTCGGCCTTCAGCAGGTTGCGCCAGGTGCGCTCGCCGGCATGGGGCTCGCCGGACACCAGCAGGACGCGCAGCCGGTCGCGCACGCCGTTCACCACCACCGCGGCGCGGTTGTTGGCGAGCGTCAGCTCCTGCTTGGCCGCCTCCACCTCCAGCTCCAGGACATTCTGCCCGCCATGGGTGACCGGCAGGTCGACCCGCACGTCGCGGCCCACAGGGACGCGGATGGTGCCGGGCGCGCCGCCGTCCTGGCGCAGCGTTACCGCGGCGTCGGGCGACTGGCGTCCGGGCATGTCGTCGACGCGGATGGTCAACTCCACCGACTTGCCGACAAGGCCGTAGTTGGGCGCCTGCACGATGGCGATGCGGCGGTCGCCCTCATTGCGGTCGCCGGTCAGCAGGGTGTGGACGGGGCCGATGTCGGCCAGCTTGCCCGGCACTTGCGGGACGTCATGCACCTGACCGTCGGTGATGAAGACGGCGCCGGCCATGCGGCGGCGCGGAACGTCGGCCATCGCGCGGTTCAACGCGTCGAACAGATGCGTCTCGTTGATCGTGCCGCCGGTCTCGGCTCCGTCGCCGGTGCGCGCCACGCGAACCTCGAGGTCGTCGAAGCGCTTCAGCCGCTCGGTCAGCTGTTCCACCGCCCGGTCGGTGCGGGCGCGGCGGTCGCCGATGGCCTGGCTCGGCGAATCATCGACCACGACCACCGCCACATCCTTGATCGGGTCGCGCTTCTCCTGCACGAGCGACGGGTTGATCAGGGCCAGCGCCAGCACGATCACGGCAAGCAGGCGAAGCAGCGTGCCGCGCGCCCGGCGCAGGGCGGCGACCAGCACCACCAGCAGGGCAAAGCCGATCAGGGCGCCCAGCACCGGCCAGGGCAGCAGCGGCGCCAGAGCCACCGAAAGTCCGGAGAGCAGATCGACGGGCATTACTGGCCGAACCTTTCCAGGATGGCGGGCACATGGACCTGATCGGCCTTGTAGTTGCCGGTCAGGGCGTACATCACGACATTCACGCCGAAGCGATAGGCCATCTCGCGCTGGCGCTCGCCGCCGGGAATGACCGCGTAGATCGGCTGGCCGTTGCGGCCGACCGCCCAGGCGGAGGCCCAGTCGTTGCCGCCGATCACGACGGAGGAGACGCCGTCATTCGCCGGCCCCTCCCGCGCTTCGATCCACAGCTGGCCGCCGGCGTGGCGTCCGGGGAAGTCGGTCAGCAGGTAGAAGGACTTGCGCAGCACATGGTCCTGCGGCACCGGGGCCAGCGGCGGAATGTCCAGCCCCTCGACCAGACGCTGCAGGGTTCCGGAACCGCCGCCCGGCGCTTGATCGCGCGTGTCGAACAGGATGGTGCCGCCGCTGCGCATGTACTCGTTGACCCGCTGGCGCGCCCGGTCCGACAGCGGCCTCTGCCGGTCGGAGACGGGCCAGTAGAGCAGGGGGTAGAAGGCCAGTTCGTCCCGCTCCGGATCGACGCCGACCGCTCCCGCCGCCTCCACCGCCGTGCGCAGGCTCAGCACGCTGACCAGCCCCTCCAGCCCGGCGCGGGAGGTGTCGTCGACGCCGCTGTCGCCGGTCTGGACATAGGCGAGATAGGTCTCGGCCGTCACCTTCACCGCATTGTCCTGATCCTGCGCCCGGACCGGCTGCGGAGCGGCGGCAAGCGCGACCGCCAGCAGCAGCCCGGCCGCCGCTCCGCCCGCTCCACGGCGCAGGCGGGGCGCGCGCAGCAGGCCGCGAAGCGCCAGAGCGATCAGCAGGTCGATGGACAACAGCGCGAGCGCCGCGGCCAGCAGCGATGGCTTCAGCGGAACCTCGCCCCGGCCGCCATAGCCGTCGCGGCCGACGCCGGCCGGCATCGGCGGCAGCGGATCGATGGCGGTTACGGCGGAGGACAGGTTCAGGGCGCGGCGGGCATCGTCGGTCCCGTAGAAGCCCGGCGGGTGGCGCGGGCCGATCACGTCGGCGCCGGCATTGCCCGGAATCGGGAAGGCGGTGGGCGGCGGCGGAATGAGCCGCCCGGTACCGTCCAGCACCTCGACCGGGTCGAGCGAGGTGGTCGCCGCCGTGCCCGTCACGCCGCCGCTGAGCGCCACCAGCCGGCGCAGCATGTCGACATACAGGCCCGACAGCGGCAGGTTCGACCAGTCCGGATTGGCGGTGGTGTGGACCAGCACGATCCAGCCGTCCCCGCGCTTCTGCGAGGTCACCAGCGGTGTGCCGTCGGCCAGACGTGCCCAGGTGCGGTCGGCCAGATCCAGCGCCGGTTCGGCCAGAACCTGCCGGTTGACCTGGACATCGGCGGGGATCGTCAGCCCTTCGAACGGCGACTTGGCGGGGAAGGGCTGCAGCCGCGCCGGCTCCGACCAGGACAGGGCGCCGCCGAGCGCGCGGTCGCCGATGCGCAGCCGCACCGGCACCAGCGTGTCGGCATGCTGGGCCAGACGCGGCCCGGCGAAGCGCAGCAGCACGCCGCCCTTCTTCACCCAATCCTCGATGTCCTGCACCTCGCTGCCGGTCAGGGCGCCGATGTCGGACAGGATCAGCACGGCCAGATCGCGCTTCAGCAGGTCCAGCGTGTCGCCGCGCCGGACCTCGTTGTAGGGCGACAGGGCGCGTTCAAGGTAATAGAGGTCGGACAGCAGCGGCTGGCTTTCCCCTTCCGACCGGCCGGAGACCAGCCCGACCGGGCGGCGGCGCCAACGCTCGTCCAGCAGCACGGTGGCGCCGGCGGTGGTGTCGCCCTCCACCCGCAGGGCGGCAGCGTCGTTGCGCAGCTCGGTGGGCACGTCCAGCCGCACTTCGCGAATCTTCTGGCCGGGCTCGAAGGCCACGGTCTGGCGGGTCAGCAAGCGGCCGTCAGCGGCGGTGAGGCGGACGGTCACCGGCTCCGGCCGCGACGGGTCGGCGCGGACGATGCGGGCGGTCAGCACCGTGCCCTCGCTCGACGGCGGAAGCAGCAGGTGAGGGGGGCGCTCGGCCGAATCGTCGAGCACATCGGCGGAGCCCAGCCGCTGCAGCCCGGCCGCCAGCGCCGCAGCCCGGCCGTCGCCGACACCGTCGCTGAGCCAGACCGCATGGATGGAGCCGCCGCCATTCGTCTGGGCGGCAACCGGCTTCAAGGCCTCAAGCGCCGCGGCGCGGTCGGTCGGCCAGGGCAGGGGCGCCAGCGCCTGGGCGAGACGGCGAGCCTCGGCGGCGGGCAGGACGGCACTGGCATGGATCGGCTGTCCGTCGGCCGGCGGGGCGGTCGGCAGCAGGATGACCGGGCGCTGCTGGCGCTCGGCCTGGGCGATCATCTCGTCCATCGTGCGCTTGCGCGTCGGCCAGTCGCGGCCGGAGGCCCAGCCATTGTCGACGACCAGCAGCAGCGGTCCTCCGCCGGGCAGCGCCGCCCGCGGGTTCAGCAGCGGCCCGGCCAGCGCCAGGATAATCAGCGCCGCCACGATCAGGCGCAGAAGCAGGAGCCACCAGGGGGTGCGGGCCGGCGTCTCCTCCCGCGCGGTAAGGTCGCGCAGCAGGCGGATGGCGGGAAACTGTACGGCGCGCGGCGCCGGCGGCGTGACGCGCAACAGCCACCACAGGACCGGCAAGGCGGCCAGTGCGGTCAAGACCCAGGGGGCGGCGAAGGCGATCGGTCCGAGACCCAGCATTGGCGCGTCTTCAAGAGGGGGAAGGGATCGGCCGCGCAAGCCACAAGTGCCTGCGGCCGTAAGCGACCGTCATCCCCGCGCAGGCGGGGATCCAGACCTTGGGCTGCGTGGTGCCGAGGGCAAGCCTGGATCCCCGCCTGCGCGGGGAGGATGAGGAGTGCGGGACTGGGTTCGCCGGCCGCCGCTTCACACCGCCTCCATCGCCATCGCACCCCAGAGGGTGAGCAGCGCCGATTGCGGAGAACGGTCGGTGCGGTGGACGGCGAAGCTCCATCCTGCGGTGCGGGCCAGCGCAGCCAGACCGTCCTGCTGCGCCTTCAGGCGTTCGCGGTAAGCCTCGCGCACCGCCTCCACCCGCGGAACAAGCAGGTTCTGCTCGCCCTCCATCCCATGGAAATCGACGCGGCCGTCATAGGGCAGCGTCTCTTCCGCCGGATCGAGGATCTGGACCAGATGGCCGCGCAGGCCGCGCCCGGTCAGCCCGGCGACGGTCGCATGGATTTCCACCAGGGGTGACAGCAGATCGCCGAACAGAACGGTCTGGGCATGGCGGGGCAGGGGCTCCACCCGCGGCAGGGGATCCGGCGACGCGGCGGCGCGCGGGTCGGTCATCAGCCGGGCGATGCGGTCGATGGCGGTCTTGCCATGGTCGGGGCGCACGCCGCTGTTCAGCAACGCCACCCGCTCGCCACCGCGCGCCAGCAGGACGGCGGTGGCGAGCGTCAGCAGGTCGGCCCGCTCGCGCTTGGTCGGCAGGCCGGCTGCGGAGCGGAAATCCATGGAGGGCGAGCGGTCGCGCCACAGCCAGACGCTCTGCGCCGCCTCCCATTCATTCTCGCGCACATAGACCGGCTGGGTCTTGGCCGACTGGCGCCAGTCGATCATCGACGGCGCGTCGCCGGGCTGGTAGCGGCGGAACTGCCAGAAGGTCTCGCCCAGCCCGACGCGGCGCCGGCCGTGCACGCCCTGGGCGACGGTGGCGGCCACCCGCTCCGCCGCGACCAGGAGCGGGGGCAGGGCGGAGGCAAGCTCCTCCGCGCGATGCCGGGCAAGCAGCGTCGTCGCCGCCGGGGTCTTCTGCTGAGGGCTACGCGGCATCGCGGCTCCGCTGAGGGGTCACATCAAGGGGGCGCAGAGGCGGTCGATGACGTCGTCCAGCGTCACCCCGTCGGCCCGTGCGGCGAAGTTCAGCGCCATGCGGTGCTTCAGGATCGGCTTGGCGAGCGCCACCACATCGTCCAGCGAGGGCGACAGCCGGCCGTCCAGAACCGCGCGGGCGCGGGCGGCGAGCATCAGCGACTGGCTGGCGCGCGGGCCGGGACCCCAGGCGACATGCTGGCGCACCTCCATCAGCTCCGACATTTCCGGCCGGCCGCGGCGCACGAGATCGAGAATGCCGTCGACCACCCCTTCGCCCACCGGAACGCGGCGCACAAGACGCTGAGCCGCCTGCAGGTCGGCGGCGGACAGCACCGTCACCGCGCGCTCGTCGGCGGAGCCGGTGGTGGCGATCATCATCCGGCGCTCCGCCTCGCGGTCCGGATATTCGACGTCGATCTGCATCAGGAAGCGGTCGAGCTGGGCTTCCGGCAGCGGATAGGTGCCTTCCTGCTCCAGCGGGTTCTGGGTCGCCAGGACGTGGAAGGGCTGGGGCAGGGGATGGTACTGGCCGGCGACCGACACGCGATGCTCCTGCATCGCCTGCAGCAGCGCAGACTGGGTGCGCGGGCTGGCGCGGTTGATCTCGTCGGCCATCAGCAATTGGCTGAACACCGGGCCGGGCAGGAAGCGGAAGGACCGGCGGCCGTTGTCGCCCTCCTCCAGCACTTCGGAGCCCAGGATGTCGGCAGGCATCAGGTCGGGCGTGCACTGGATGCGCTTCTCGGCGAGGCCCAGCACGATGCCCAGCGTTTCCACCAGCCGCGTCTTGGCAAGGCCGGGAACGCCGATCAGCAGCACATGGCCGCCCGCCAGCAGCGTGACCAGCGTGCGGTCGATCACCTCCTGCTGGCCGAAGATCACGCGGCCGATGCGGTCGCGAACGGACGCCAGACGATCGCCCAGCGCCTCGATCTCCTCCATCAGCCGTTGCGGGTCCTCCGGCACGGGTGGCTGCCCCCTCAGGATGTCCTGTGCGCTCAAGGTCTGCTGCTCCCCCGATGATGGGCTGGCCCGTCGATGGGCCGGTTCGGCGTGGCAGTCGCGGTCGTCCGCGACGGGAAACACGGGATCCGCATGGTTGGCCCTGTTCCTGCGCGTTGTCGACACCCATTTTCCGGATCCCGCCGACGGAGCGGGTAGGGCCGGCGGACCATTGGTGTGGACCTAACGGTCGAGTGTGGCGAAAATACGCATGTCCGGGGACAAAATGGTTCCCAATCCCATGAAGGTCGGTAACGCGATGGCGAAAGACAAGCGCGCAGATGGGCCAACCGTTCAGGAAACGCCGCCGGACTTGCCGGCAGCCCTGGGCCGGACGCCGACGCTGGAGCAATACGACATCCGCATTGCGCGCGACGGCACCTGGTTCCACAATGGCGATCCGATCCGCCGGATCGAACTGGCGAAGCTGTTCTCAACCGTCCTTCGCCGTGAGGACGACGGCGATTACTGGCTGGTCACGCCGGTCGAGCGCGGCCGGATCGTGGTGGAGGATGCGCCGTTCGTGGCGGTGGAGATGACGGTTGCGGGCAGCGGGGCCGATCAGGTCCTGTCCTTCCGCACCAACCTCGACCATCGGGTCGAAGCCGGCCCCGAACACCCGATCCGTGTGGCCGTAAACCCTGAAACCGGGGAGCCGGCACCCTACATCCAGATCAGAAGCCGGTTGGAGGCGCGTATCCTGCGGCCCGTGTTTTACGACATGGTGGAGCGCAGCGAGACGCGCCGCACCGAAACCGGCGAGTCCGAGGTGGGTCTATGGAGCAACAAGGTCTTCTTCGCGCTGGGCAGGCTGCCTGGCGACTGAGCCTGGAGGAGGTCCGCCGGCGCTTCCCGGCGATGAGCGCCGATGGGACGCCCGGTGAGATGCCCGTTGAGATGATTGACGCGGCGGTGGAGAACGCGGTCCGGTCCAACCGGATGGCGCCGAAACACGCGGCCAAAATCCGCGGCGACCACGACCTGAATCCGGAGTTCGGACTGCCGACGACCCTGCGCGAGGCGGCGGTGCTGGTCCCCCTGGTCGACCGGCCGGAGGAACTGACCGTCATCTTCACCCAGCGCACCGCGACGCTCAGCGCGCATGCCGGCCAGATCAGCTTCCCCGGCGGCCGGATGGAGCCGGAGGACGACGGTCCCGAGGATACCGCGCTGCGCGAAACGGCGGAGGAAATCGGGCTGGAGCGCGGACGGATCGAAATCGTCGGCCGGCTGGACACCTATGTCACCCGCACCGGGTTCCGGGTGACGCCGGTGGTGGGGGTGGTGTCGCCGCCCTTCATCCTGACTCCCGACCCGACCGAGGTGGCGGAGGTGTTCGAGGTGCCGCTGTCCTTCATCCTCGATCCCTCCAATCCGCAGCGCCACAGCCGCGAATTCCTGGGAAAGCCGCGCTGGTTCTACGCCTTCCCCTATCCGCAGCGCTACATCTGGGGCGCGACCGCCGGCATGCTGGTGAACCTGCGTGACGTGCTGGGTGCTGCCGCACGCGAGGCCGGGGAGGGCGGGGCGTCCTCCGGTCCGCTCTGATGTCCGCGGCGACGGCGGTGGAAGAAGCATTGGGAATGGGGTAGCGTCGCCGCGTCATGACCGTCGCCGCACGCCTGTCCCCCCAACCCTGGATGACCGCGCCCGAAAGCCGGGCGGTGTTCGCCGCCCTCGATGCCGGCGGCGCCGATGCGCGCTTCGTCGGCGGCTGCGTGCGGGATGCGTGGCTCGGCCGGCCGGTGAAGGACATCGACATCGCCACCCATGCGCCGCCGGAACGGGTGATGGACCTGCTGGAGGCCGCCGGGATCCGCGTCATCCCGACCGGAATCGCCCATGGCACCGTCACCGCGCTGTGCGGCGGCAAACCCTACGAGATCACCACGCTGCGGCGCGATGTCGAGACGGATGGCCGCCATGCGCGCGTCGAGTTCACCGACGATTGGGTGGAGGACGCCGCCCGCCGCGACCTGACCATGAACGCGCTGAGCTGCACGCCGGACGGCGCGATGTTCGACCCGTTCGGCGGTCTGGCCGACCTTGCCGCCGGGCGCGTTCGCTTCGTCGGCGAGGCGCGGCGGCGGATCGAGGAGGATGTGCTGCGCCTGCTGCGCTTCTTCCGTTTCCACGCCCATTACGGCCGCGGCGAGCCCGATGCCGAGGCACTGGCCGCCTGCCGCGAACTGGCGCCGCGCCTGCCGACCTTGTCCGGCGAACGGGTGCGGGGGGAGCTGTTTCGCCTGCTGACCGCGCCCTGCGCGGCGGCGGTCTGGCGGCTGATGATGGGGCAGGGGATCATGGCCCATCTGCTGCCGGAGGCGATGGACACCGGCCGGCTGGACCGGCTGATCGCCGTCGAGCGCGACCTCGGCATCACGCCCGATCCCACCCGCCGGCTGGCCGCGGTGCTCGACAGCGACCGACCGGGAGCGTTGCTCGCAGCCGAAGCGCTCCGGCTGTCCAACCATGAGCGCGACCGGCTGCTGGCGCTCGTCGAGCCGCCGGTCGCGCTGGCGCCGACCGACGACCGCAAGGCGTTGCGCCAGGGACTGTACCGCATCGGCGACGGCGAGCTGTTCGGCGACCTGCTCCTGATTGCCGCCGCCATCCATGACGGCCCGCTCGACCTCACCGCGTTGCGTGCGGCGATGTCCGTGGCCGGCGACCTGCCGAACCTGCGCCTGCCGATTGCCGGCCGCGACCTGTTGGAGCTCGGCATCCCGCGCGGCCCGGCCGTCGGCGAGATGCTGAAGCGCATCGAAGGCTGGTGGATCGCCGAGGATTTCCAGCCCGGCCGCGACGCCTGCCTGGAGGTGGCGCGCGGCCTGATCGGAGAGCGGCCATCCTGACCCTGGCCAAAAGGGGTGTGAAAAACACATAAGGATGATTATGGAAATTTTGCCGCCATCCGGACCGAGCAGGGCAGTTCCGACCTTGCGAATTCGAAAGCAAGAACCGGATAGCCGGCCATGGCCCAGCTTCGCGAATTTCGGGCCGTTCATCGCAACGGAGGATGGCCATGGGACAACTGGCTGGAAAAATTGCAATCGTCACGGGCGCGAGTTCGGGGATTGGCCGCGAAGCGGCGCTGCTGTTCGCCGAACACGACGCCAAGCTCGTGCTGGTGGCGCGACGGATCGGCGAACTGGAACGCCTAGCGCAGGACATCCGGGACATTGGCGCCGAAGCCGCCGTGGTTGCCGGCGACGTCAAGGACGCCGATGTCGCGCGCGAAGCCGTCGCGGTCGCGATGCGGCGCTTCGGAGGACTGGATATCGCCTTCAACAATGCCGGCACCACCGGCGCCCAGAGCTCGATTCCCGACATGACGGCAGAAAATTGGCAGGACGTGGTCGACACCAACCTGACCAGCGCCTTTCACGCCGCCAAGCACCAGATTCCGGCGATGCTCGCCCGCGGCGGCGGGTCGTTGATCTTCACCTCGACCTTCGTCGGCCATACCGTCGGCTTTCCAGGCATGGGCGCCTATGCGGCCAGCAAGGCCGGGCTGATCGGGTTGATGCGGGTGATCGCCGCCGAATATGGACCCCTTGGCATCCGTGCCAACGCACTGCTGCCCGGCGGCACCGACACGCCGATGGGCCGGGCGGTGTCCAACACGCCGGAGGCCTTGGCCTTCGTCCAGGGGCTTCACGCGCTGAAACGCCTCGCCACGCCGCGCGAGATCGCCCAGTCGGCGCTCTATCTGGCGTCGGACGCCTCCAACTTCACGACCGGGACGGCCCTGCTGGTCGACGGCGGCGTTTCCATAACCAGAACCTGACGGACCAGGGCCGCCCGCCAACCAGCGGAGGGCGGCCCGATCCGCATGCTTGTCCGCCCTACTCCGCCGCCTGCGGCCGCAGCGGCTGCACCACGTCGCCCTTCACGTTCATCGCCTTGGCCAGCGCGTCGATGCGGCGCTGAACCGCTTCACCGGACGGCACACTGCCATCGTCGGGAAGGGTCAGCACAATGCGGCCGTCACCGACCTTCAGGCTGGTCCGCTCCAGCAGAGCCGTGGCGCCACCCGACAGCGTGTGGGCGAGGCGGAGTGCCAAGCCCAGCACCAGCGCCTTCATCCCCTGCCCTTCCGTCACCAGGGTCCGCACCGGCGCGGTCAGCGGCACATCGATGGTCCCCGAATAGCGGGCATGGGCGGCGAGCGCCAGGAAGGCGCGCTCGTCATGGTCCAGTGCCGGGAACGGGTAGCGCAGAACGCGCAGGAAGGCGTGCTCGGCCCGGTAATCGGGGTGGTCGGCCCAGCCGACATCGCTCAGCAGGCAGGCGGCATGGCGCAGGCGGATGGCATTGTCGTCCTCGCCAGCGAACAGCCCGGCGGTCCAGGACATCAGCAGAGCCGGGTCGCCCATCCGCACGAAGCGCCTTGCCCAATCAGCGGCCGAGGCCATCAGCGGGTCCTCCCGCTGCCCCTCCGGCGACAGCAGCGAATAGAGGTGGCCTTCGCGCAGGCCGTAGGCGGAAAACACCAGCTTCGACGGCTGGGCGATGCGCAGCAGCCGCTCCAGCACCAGCCCGGCGAAGGGCAGCGTGTCGAGCCGGCGGCGCGACCCCGCCATCTTCTCCAGCGACGAGCGGCTCTGCCGGCCGATCAGGGCGGTGAACTCCCGCGCGTCGGCGGCGGGGATCGTGTAGTGGTGGATGATGTGCAGCGGATGGCCGGACTGCTCCATATGCAGCTTGGCGATGGCGCGCCAGCTTCCGCCCACCGGGTAGAAGGGCCGGCCCTTCATCGCCGATAGCCAGGGCAGCGATTCCAGCTGCTGGTCGATCAGCTTGACCGGCCCGCCCTTGGAAGCACCGACCTCCATCAGCCGCAAGGGCCCGAGCGGCAACGTCACCTGCTTGCCGATCACGCCCTGGTCGAGCGTCACCAGTTCCAGGCTGCCGCCGCCGAGGTCGCCGACGAGGCCGTCGGCGCCGGGGGTGCCGGACAGCACGCCCATGGCGGACAGCCGCGCCTCCTCCTCCCCGCTGATGACGCGGACGGTCAGGCCGGCACGGCGGCGGATGGCATCGACGAAGGCGGCGCCGTCTTGGGCGTCGCGCACCGCGGCGGTGGCGATCACGTCCAGCCGGCCGACGCGCATGCCCTGGGCCAGCGTGGCGAAGCGTTCCAGCGCGGCAAGCCCCTGGCCGACGCCATCGGGGTTCAGCAGGCCCGATTTCTCCACGCCGCGGCCAAGGCCGCACAGCACCTTCTCGTTGAACAGGGCGAGTGGCGAGCGGGTCAGCCCGTCATAGACGACGAGTCGAATCGAGTTGGACCCGATATCGATCACGCCGACGCGCTCCGCCGTCCCCCCGGCCGACGTATTCCATGCTGCGGAAACGTCGCCCGGAACGGCGGCCGCGCGATTGTCCTTGCTCATACTCAGACTCCCGTCACCCGTCCTCAGGACACCGCGTGCAGCATGAGCCGCGGCGGCGTGCGCTTGCTGCTGAGCGCGCTGCCCCGGCCCGACAGGCTGGGGTTGGTCATGAAGTAATTATGGGCACTGAACGCGTCGGGGCCAGCCTTGACCCGATGGTACACGCCGTCGGGACCGAGCTTCCAGGTGCTTGCGTCGTCCTTCATGTTGGCGACCATGATCTGGTCCAGCACCTGTTCATGCACCGTCGGGTTCTCGATGGGCACCAGCGTCTCGATCCGGCGATCCAGGTTACGGGTCATCCAGTCGGCCGAGGAGATGAAGATCTTGGCCTGGTTGCTGGGCATGGGATGGCCGTTGCCGAAGCAGATGACGCGGCCATGCTCCAGGAAGCGGCCGACGATGCTGCGCACCCGGATGTTCTCCGACAGCCCCTTCACCCCCGGCCGCAGGCAGCAGATGCCGCGGATGATCATGTCGATCTGCACCCCGGCCTGGGATGCCTTGTACAGCTTGTCGATGATGACCGGATCGACCAGGGAGTTCAGCTTCACCCAGATCGAGGCCGGACGGCCGGCGGCGGCGTGGGCGATCTCCCCCTCGATCAGGTCGGACAGGCGCTGGCGCAGGGTGATCGGCGCGATGGCGATCTTCTCCAGAACCTTGGGCGTGGCATAACCGGTCATGAAGTTGAACATGACGGCGGCGTCATGGCACAGCGCCGGGTCGCAGGTGAAGAAGGACAGGTCGGTGTAGATCTTCGCGGTGATCGGGTGATAGTTGCCGGTCCCGAAATGGACGTAGCTGCGCAGCGCCTTCTTCTCGCGCCGCACCACCAGCGATACCTTCGCATGCGTCTTCAGATCGACGAAGCCGTAGACCACCTGGGCGCCGGCGCGTTCCAGGTCGCGCGCCCAGCGGATGTTGGCCTCCTCGTCGAAGCGCGCCTTCAGTTCGACCAGCGCGGTCACCGACTTGCCGGCCTCCGCCGCCTCGATCAGGGCGGCGACGATGGGGCTGTCCTTGCTGGTGCGGTAGAGCGTCTGCTTGATCGCCACCACCTGCGGGTCGCGCGCCGCCTGACGGATGAACTGCACCACCACGTCGAAGGATTCGTAGGGGTGGTGGACGACGATGTCCTTGTGGCGGATCGCCGCGAAGCAATCGCCGCCGAAATCGCGGATCCGCTCGGGGAAGCGGGCGTTGAAGGGGCGGAAGACCAGATCGGGGCGCTCGTCGACGATCAGCTGCTTGGTGTCGGTCAGGCCGATCAGCCCGTCGAGGATGAAGACGTCGTCCGACGCCACGTTCAGCTCATGGCGCAGGAAATCGCGCAGGTCGGCCGCCATGCCGCTGTCGGTCGCCAGCCGGATGACGCTGCCGCGGCGGCGGCGCTTCAGCGCGCTCTCGAAGGTGCGGACCAGATCCTCCGCCTCTTCCTCGATCTCGATCTCGCTGTCGCGCAGGACGCGGAAGACGCCGTGCGCCTTGACCTGGAACGGAGGGAACAGGCGGTCGATGAACTGCATCACCACCTTTTCCAGCTGGATGAAACGGATGTCCGACCCCGGCAGGCGCATGAACCGTTCCAGCTGCGTGGGCAGCGGCACCAGCGCGTCGATATGCCGGCCCTTGACCGGATCGTGCAGCTGCAGCGCCAGCGAGAATCCCAGGTTCGGCAGGAACGGGAAGGGGTGGGCCGGGTCGACCGCGATGGGCGTCAGAATCGGGAAGATGTCGTCGAGGAACCTGGCCTCCAGCCAGTCCATCTCGCCTTCGCTGAGGTCGCTGGGATCGACGACGGAGATCCCGGCCTCGCGCAGCTCGCCCTTCAGGGTGCGCCACATCGTCTGCTGGCTGTCCATCAATGCGGCGATGCGCTGCTTGACCGCGGTCAGCTGCTGGGCCGGCGTGAGATTCTCGGGGCTGGGCGCCTTGACCCCGGCGGCCACCTGCCCTTTCAGGCCGGCGACGCGGACCATGTAGAATTCGTCGAGGTTGCTGGCGGAAATCGACAGGAAGCGCAGCCGCTCCAGCAGCGGATGGTTCGGATTGGCGGCTTCGTCCAGGACGCGCTGGTTGAATGCCAGCCACGACAACTCTCGATTGATGAAGCGTTCGGGAGCGTTGGGCTCGATGCCGACCGACTCGAGTTCCTGGAGATGCGTCACGTCAACCTCTGAAATCTTGGGGCCCCGTCTGCCCTGGGCCGCGATGCGAGGCCTTGGGCAACCGTCATATGGTGGGAAGACACAGTATCTCATATGCGTTACGGTTTCAGGACTCCCATTTGGCGATGTTTCGAGCCATATCCCACCCCTCCCCCGCCTCACGGCCTGTCCAATACGACCGAACCCCGCCATGAAGACGCTGTTCCTGCTGCGCCATGCCAAATCCTCCTGGGACGATCCGTCGCTGGGGGATCACGACCGGCCCCTGAACGCCCGTGGGGAGAAGGCGGCGTCGCTGGTCGGCGGCCATCTCGCCAGGCATCACGCCCACATCGACCTCGTCCTGTGCTCGACCGCGGTCCGGGCGGTGGAAACGCGCAAGCGGGTCATGACGGCCATGGGCGCGCCCTACCCGCCGGTGGAACATGAACGCGGCCTGTATCTCTGCGGTGCCCGCACGTTGCTGGAGCGGCTGCGCGACGTGCCGGACAAGGTGACCGGCGTGATGCTGGTGGCCCACAATCCGGATTTGCACGAACTGGCGAACGCACTGGCCGGCAGCGGCGATCATAACCTGCGCCACGATCTGGCCGACAAGTTTCCGACCGGCGCCTGCGCCGTCCTGGTCTTCGAAACCCTGCATTGGGCGGAGCTGGAGCTTGGCGCCGGCCGGCTGGCCGATTTTGTGCAGCCGCGTAAACTCTCTTAACCTGCGGCGGCGGTTGGAGTATCCACGGAGCCACCTGTTCAATTCCAGGCCGCATTGGCCACCGGGCCATTTTGGCCGCCAGGCCATCTCGGCCGGATTCGGGAGGATGCCGACCCTTGCCACCCGCCATTCCGCCCGCCAACCCGTCCACCGCCCCCGATGCGCAGCCCTCCGCCCCCGCCTTCCGCGAGGTGGAGCTGAAACTCCATGCGGCCTCGGCGGATCTGGCGCGGGTCGCCTCGCTGCCGGCTCTGCTGGCGCTGGCCGACGGGCCGGCGACGACCCGGCGCCTGCGCACCGCCTATTTCGACACGCCGGACCTGAAGCTGGCGGCCAACGGCGTGGCGCTGCGCGTGCGGCAGGAGGGCGACCGCTTCGTCCAGACGCTGAAGACGGTCAACAGCGCCAGCCCCGGCGATTCCGCCGCGGTCGCGGTGCGGCGGGAGTGGGACTGGATCGTCGCGGGCGAAGCGGTGGACCGCGGCGTGCTGACCGATCCCGGCGTCGCCGGTCTGGTGCCGGCGGCGGCACTCGACGAGCTGGACTGCCTGTTCATCACCGATTTCCAACGCACCACCCTGCTGCTCCGTCCCGATCCGCTGACGGCGGTCGAGATGGCGGTCGACGACGGGCGGGTTTATGCCGGCGGCAAATCGCTGCCGATCAGCGAGGTGGAACTGGAGCTGAAAGCCGGAAAGGTCGCCAGCCTGTTCGATCTGGCGCTGACCCTGCAGGCCGCCATCCCCATGCGGATCGGCAATGACAGCAAGGCGGAGGCCGGGCTTCGGCTGGTCACCGGCAAGGCGCCCGGACCGGTGGAGGCCGAGCCGCTGGGCCTGTCCCCCCTGACCACGGTGGCCGAGGCCTATCGCCACATCCTGCGCCAGGCCCTGCGCCAGTTCCTCGCCAACGAGGCCTGCGCGCTCGGCGGCAGCGATGTGGAGGGGCTGCACCGGATGAGAATCGCGCTGCGCCGGCTGCGCACCGCACACCGCCTCTTCGCGCCGCTGATCGCCTCCCCCGAAGCCGACCGGCTGGTGGAGGAGAGCCGGGCGCTGGCGAAGCGGCTTGGGCCGGCGCGGGGCTGGGACGTGCTGATGTCCGGCGTCGTCGATCCGCTTCTCGCCGACTCCACCGCGCTGCCGGGCATCGACCGCGCGGCGCTGGAGCGGCTGGCTTCCCTCGCCCGCTCGTCCGGGGCCGGTCCGGCGCGGGAAGCCATGGCGGCGATCCTGGCGCCCGGCTGCACCACCATGGTGCTGGCGCTCGGCGCGTGGCTGGAGCATGGCCGCTGGATGTCGGAGGCCGAGGGCGACCGCCGCGCCATGCTGTCGGCGCCGGTCGCCTCGCTTGCCGGCGGCTGGCTGTCCGACCGCATGGCGAAGCTCGGCAAGACGGCCAAGCCGCCGGAGGACGCCAAAGGCCGCGACAAGCTGCGCCGCCGGCTGCGCAGCCTGCGCTACACCGCCGATTTCTTCCGCGGCCTGTATCCGGAGGCCGCCGCCCTGCCCTTCTTCGCGGCGCTGGAACCGCTGCAGGCGGCGCTGGACGCCGAACAGGACGCCGTCACCGGCGCCCGCATGCTGGGCGAACTGAAGGGTGCCGACCCGCAGACCGCCGCCGCCGTCGCCGCCTGGATCGAGCGTCAAGCCGAAAAGCGGCGCAAGGCCCTGCCCGAGCTGTGGAAGCGCTTCCGCGCCGTGCCGCCCTTCTGGTCATGACCGACCTGCGCTGGGCACCCGTGGCAATGGCGCGCCCGGCGCATATATCGTCAGCCGGCCGACGGGCAGCGATGCCGCAGCGGTCAGCGCAAGGGCCGCCGCGGGGGCGGTCCGTTTTTCGTCATGCGGCACGGCTGCTTGCCACTTTCCATCCGGATGGGCTTCGGGTAAAAGAACACTCCATGAACAAGTACATCAGCGTCCGCGGCGCGCGGGAACATAACCTGAAGAACGTCGATGTGGATCTGCCGCGCGACGAGCTGATCGTCATCACCGGCCTGTCGGGATCGGGCAAGTCGTCGCTCGCCTTCGACACGATCTATGCCGAGGGGCAGCGGCGCTACGTGGAAAGCCTGTCGGCCTACGCGCGCCAGTTCCTGGAGCTGATGCAGAAGCCGGACGTCGATTCGATCGAGGGGCTGTCGCCGGCCATCTCCATCGAACAGAAGACGACGTCGAAGAACCCGCGCTCCACCGTCGGCACGGTGACGGAGATCTACGACTACATGCGCCTGTTGTGGGCGCGCGTCGGCATCCCCTATTCGCCGGCCACCGGCCTGCCCATCGAAAGCCAGACGGTCAGCCAGATGGTCGACCGCATCATGGCGATGCCGGAGGGCACGCGCCTGCTGCTGCTGGCGCCCTTCGTGCGCGGCCGCAAGGGCGAGTACAAGAAGGAAATCCAGGACCTGCGCAAGCGCGGCTTCCAGCGCGTGCGGGTCGACGGCACCATGTACGAGATCGACGAGGTGCCGGCGCTCAACAAGAAGCTGAAGCACGACATCGAGGTGGTGGTCGACCGCATCGTCGTGCGCGAGGGGCTGGGCAACCGTCTGGCCGATTCGCTGGAGACCGCGCTGGGGCTGGCCGACGGCATCGTCTGGGTCGAGAATGCCGAGACCAACGAGATGACCGTCTTCTCGCAGAAATTCGCCTGCCCGGTCAGCGGCTTCACCATTCCGGAGATCGAGCCGCGGCTGTTTTCCTTCAACAACCCGTTCGGCGCCTGCCCGGCCTGCGACGGCTTGGGCAGCAAGATCTATTTCGATCCGATGCTGGTGGTGCCGGACGAACGGCTGTCTCTGGCGAAGGGCGCCATCGCGCCGTGGGCCGGCTCGACCTCCAAATACTACGACCAGACGCTGGAAAGCATAGCTGAGCATTTCGGCGCGTCGATGACCACCCCCTGGCAGGATCTGCCGGAGAAGGTGCGCCAGACCATCCTGTTCGGCTCGGACGGGTCGCCGATCACCATGACCTATGACGACGGTCTGCGGCGCTACCAGACCAACAAGGCGTTCGAGGGCATCGTCAACAATCTGGAGCGTCGCTACCGCGAGACGGACAGCGCCTGGACCCGTGACGAGCTGTCCAAATACCAGTCCTCCCAGCCCTGCGAGGTCTGCAAGGGCGCGCGGCTGAAGCCGGAAGCGCTGGCGGTCAAGATCAGGGGCCGCAGCATCTCCGAGGCGGCGGAACTGTCCATCGCCGGTGCCGGTGCGTGGTTCAGCGAGTTGAACGAGCATCTGCGCCCCAAGGACCGCGAGATCGCCTACCGCATCCTGAAGGAGATCAACGAGCGGCTCGGCTTCCTCAACGCCGTCGGGCTGGAATACCTGACTCTCAGCCGCGGGTCCGGCACCCTGTCCGGCGGCGAGAGCCAGCGGATCCGGCTGGCGTCGCAGATCGGCTCCGGCCTGACCGGCGTGCTCTATGTGCTGGACGAGCCGTCCATCGGCCTGCACCAGCGCGACAACGACCGGCTGCTGGAAACGCTGAAGCGGCTGCGCGACATCGGCAACACCGTCATCGTCGTCGAGCATGACGAGGACGCCATCCGCAGCGCCGACTATCTGGTCGACATGGGTCCCGGCGCCGGCCAGCATGGCGGCACCGTCATCGCCCAGGGCCGGCCGGAGGAGGTTCAGAAGAACCCCGACAGCATCACCGCCCAGTACCTGAACGGCACCCGCTTCGTCCCGGTGCCGGAAACCCGCCGGCCCGGCCATCCCGGCCAGTTCCTGGAGGTGCAGGGCGCCCGCGCCAACAACCTGCAGAACGTCTCGACCAAGATCCCGCTCGGCACCTTCACCTGCGTGACCGGCGTGTCGGGCGGCGGCAAGTCGACGCTGATCATCGAGACGCTCTACAAGGCGGTGGCGCGCAAGCTGATGGGCGCGCGCGAGCATCCGGCGGACCATGACGCGGTGCTGGGACTGGAGCATCTCGACAAGGTCATCGACATCGACCAGTCGCCGATCGGCCGCACCCCGCGCTCCAACCCCGCGACCTACACCGGCGCCTTCACCCCGATCCGCGACTGGTTCGCCGGCCTGCCGGAATCGAAGGCGCGCGGCTACGGTCCCGGCCGCTTCTCGTTCAACGTCAAGGGCGGGCGCTGCGAGGCCTGCCAGGGCGACGGCGTCATCAAGATCGAGATGCACTTCCTGCCCGACGTCTACGTCACCTGCGACGTCTGCCACGGCAAGCGCTACAACCGCGAGACGCTGGAGGTCACCTACCGCGACAAGACCATCGCCGACGTGCTGGACATGACGGTCGAGGAGGGCAAGGAGTTCTTCAAGGCGGTGCCCGGCATCCGCGACAAGATGGACACGCTGGAACGGGTCGGCCTCGGCTACATCCACATCGGGCAGGCGGCGACCACCCTGTCTGGCGGCGAGGCGCAGCGCGTCAAGCTGTCCAAGGAACTCAGCCGCCGCGCCACCGGCCGCACGCTCTACATCCTCGACGAACCGACCACCGGCCTGCATTTCGCCGACGTCGAAAAGCTGATGGAGGTGCTGCATGCGCTGGTCGACCAGGGCAACACGGTGCTGGTGATCGAACACAATCTGGAGGTCATCAAGACCGCCGACTGGATCATCGACCTGGGGCCGGAGGGCGGCACCGGCGGCGGCGAGATCGTCGCCGAAGGCACGCCGGAGGATGTCGCGAAGGTGGAACGCAGCTATACCGGCCGCTACCTCGCCCCCTACCTGAAGGCGAAGCCGGCGGTGCGGAAATCGGCAACCCGAAAGAGGGCATGAACAAACGCAAGCTGAGCCGTGTTCTCCCCTGCAGAGTTCGCACTGCATGGGAGAACACGGCGCATGAAGACGATTCTGACCGGTGTGGGCACCGCCCTGGGAGCCGCGCTGCTGCTGGCCGCCTGCGGCTCCGACGGTTCCACCACCAGCACGACGACCACCACGACCACCACGCCGAGCTACGGTTCGACCACCGTGCCCCCGGCCCCGTCCGGTGCCACCACCATCGAACGCAGCACGACGACCGAGAGCGAGTGAGCCTCCGCTCGACGTAACGGTTCTGGCCAGATGTTCTGGCCAGATGTTCCGGTTGCCTCCTGATCGACTTGCGGCCGGCCTTCCCTGTGGAGGCCGGCCGATCTGTGTTGGCATGCCGCCGTTTGAGGACTGTCGTTTTGGCAGCAGACAGCCTAGATTGCGCGCGAATCATCCGCAGTCTTTTGTCTGGAAACTCGTCTCAATGACCGACACCCTTCGCCCCGTCCACGTCATAGGCGGCGGTCTCGCCGGATCGGAAGCCGCCTGGCAGCTCGCCTCGCGCGGCGTGCCCGTCGTGCTGCACGAGATGCGCCCGGTCCGCAAGACCGAGGCCCACGATACCGACAAGCTGGCGGAGCTGGTCTGCTCCAACTCCTTCCGGTCGGACGATGCCGAATACAACGCGGTGGGGCTGCTGCATGAGGAGATGCGGCGCTGCGGCTCGCTGATCCTGCGCTGCGCCGACGCGCACAAGGTGCCGGCCGGCGGTGCGCTCGCCATGGACCGCGACGGCTTCGCCGATGCGGTGACGGAGGCTATCGCCAGCCACCCGCTCATCACCCTCCAGCGCGAGGAGGTCGCCGGCCTGCCGCCGGAGGAGTGGGACAGCGTCATCGTCGCCACCGGCCCCCTCACCTCCCCCGCCCTGGCGGAGGCCGTGCGCGACCACACCGGCGAGGAATCGCTGGCCTTCTTCGACGCCATCGCCCCCATCGTCTATCTGGAGAGCATCGACCTGTCGAAGGCGTGGTTCCAGTCGCGCTACGACAAGCCCGGCCCCGGCGGCACCGGCAAGGACTACATCAACTGCGCCTTCGAGAAGGACGAGTACCGCGCCTTCATCGCCGCCCTGATCGAGGGCGAGAAGCTCGACTTCAAGGAGTGGGAGAAGAACACCCCCTATTTCGAAGGCTGCCTGCCGATCGAGGTGATGGCGGAGCGCGGCGTCGATACCCTGCGCTACGGCCCGATGAAGCCGGTCGGCCTGACCAACCCGCACAAGCCGGAACGCCGCCCCTATGCGGTGGTCCAGCTGCGCCAGGACAATGCGCTGGGCACGCTCTACAACCTCGTCGGTTTCCAGACCAAGCTGCGCCACGCCGAACAGGCACGCATCTTCCGCATGATCCCCGGCCTGGAGAATGCCGAGTTCGCCCGGCTGGGCGGCATGCACCGCAACACCTTCCTGAACAGCCCGCGCCTGCTCGACGACGCCCTGCGGCTGAAGTCGCTGCCCCGCCTGCGCTTCGCCGGGCAGGTCACGGGCTGCGAAGGCTATGTGGAGAGCGCGGCCGTCGGTCTGCTCGCCGGCCGTTTCGCCGCGGCGGAACGTCTGGGCCAGGAAATCAGCAGGCCGCCGGTCACCACGGCGCTCGGCGCCATCCTCGGCCACATCACCGGCGGCGCGGAGGCCGAGACCTACCAGCCGATGAATGTCAATTTCGGCCTGTTCCCGCCGGTGGACGACAAGATCCGTGGCCGCGACCGCAAGCTGGCCTACACCCGCCGGGCGCTGGGCGACCTCGACGGCTGGCTGAAGGGCTGACCGTTCGGACGGAGCGCGGGAGTCAGTAGCGCCCGCGCATCGCCGCCCAGCCCAGCTTCAACTGCCGGAACGGGTTGGGCAGCAGCACGCGCGGGGCGAACACGTCGTTGCCTTCCCGCGCGATCACGCCCAGATGCAGGTCGGCCAGCGTGGCCGGCAGCAGCGCCGGAACCGCCGCTTTGGGCACGTCCCGGCGCAGGGCGCGTGACTCGGCCAGATGCCGGCGCGCCACGTCGGCGATCTCGCCCACCACCGACCGCAGTTCCGCGGTGGAGCGGCCGGCGAACAGATCCTCGCTCTTGGCGCCATGGCGCTGCATCAGGTCTTCCGGCAGGCGCTGCCGGTGCTGGCGGGCCAGGAAGGGGGCCGCGCGCAGGATGCCGGCGAGGGCATAGGCGATGCCGACATGGCGCCCGGCCGCCATCGCCGCCTCGTCCCGCACGCCCAGGATTTCCAGCGCAAGCTGGACCAGCGGCGCCCCGGTCACCTCGGCATAATTGACGAGGCAGGCCAGATCGGCCGGCGGCGTGTCGTCCAGGTCGGCCTCCCGCGCGTCGATCAGCCGGTCGAACAGGGTGCGGCTCAGCCCCAGCCCGCGGGCGGCCTCCGCCAGAGGATCCATCACGCCATGACGGGGTACGGGTCCATCCTCATAGACGGCCTCCATGCCGTCGCGCCAGAATTGAAGCCTCATCTGGCCCAGGATCGGTTCGCTGACGACCTCTCGGGTCTTCGCGATCTCCAGGTTGAAGGCGTAGAGTGCGAACATCGCCTCGCGCCTGTCGGCGGGAACGAACAGACCTGCCAGAAAGTGGTCGTTGTCATATTTCCGAACCTCCCGTCCGCAATAGGACAGGTCGGTCGCAGCCTTAACCATGGGATGCCTGATTGGAAAAAGAGGGGGAGGATCGACGGAAGGACGGGCCAAAGCCTGTTGCCACGCCTATATGAAGCACACAAGGTCGCATCGCCAGCCCCGACGCGCAGCAGGCAGGGATCCCATGACGGATTTCAACATCGCCCCGACGAAGCCCCGCAAGACCGGCCCGGTCGCCCGCAAGGACGAGACGGGGGAGAATTTCCCGGTCGCCTCCCGCCTGATTCCGAAACATCTGCGCCCGCATGTGATCGCCTTCTACCGCTTCGTGCGGCTGGCCGACGACATCGCCGACGATCCCGATCTCGAACCGGAGACCAAGCTGGCCTATCTGGAGGCGCTTGAACGCACGCTGACCTCCGGCCAGGCCAAGCACGCCTATCTGAAGCCGGCGACCGAGCTGCGCGAGAGCCTGCAGAAGACCGGCGTCAGCGACCGCCATGCCCGGCAGGTGCTGCGCGCCTTCCGCCGCGACGCGGTCGGCGCCCGCTGCCACAGCTGGAGCGACCTGCTGCTGTATTGCCGCTTCTCCGCCAATCCGGTCGGCCGCTATCTGCTGGAGCTGCATGGCGAGGGGGTGGCGGCCGGACCGGCTTCCGACGCGCTCTGCTCCGCCTTGCAGGTGCTGAACCATCTGCAGGACGCGCGCGAGGATTGGACCCAGCTCGGCCGCTGCTACATCCCGCTGGTCTGGTTCGACGATGCCGGCATCAGCGTCGAGCGTCTGGTGGAGGGCGAGAGCGACGTCCGCATGCGCGCCATCTTCGATCAGGCGCTGGAGCATACCGACCGGCTGCTCGAACGCGCCGCCGCCCTGCCCGGCCTGATCCAGCACCGCGGTCTGCGGATGGAAGCGGCGGTGATCCTCAGCCTCGCCGAATCGCTGTCGAAGCGGCTGAAGGCGCGCGATCCGATGAAGGCGAAGGTCACGCTGCGCGCGCACCACAAGCTGGCGGCGGTGGCGCGGGGACTGGCGCGGAGCTTCTCCGCCGCATAAACTCCCGGGCCACACGTCACGACGTGCACCGCCAGGCACGTCCCCACGTGCAATGCCCAGGATGCGACAGATGACCCCTCCGCCGCTGGAGACGGCCCCGCTGGAACCGATATCCACGACGTTGCCGGACAAGAAGACACCCGATACGGCGTCGCCCGCCACAGCCAAATCGGTCACCGCCAAGTCGGGAAGCACCTTCTACTGGCCGATGCGCCTGCTGCCCGCATCCAAGCGGGCGGCGATGTTCGCCATCTATGCCTTCTGCCGCCGCATCGACGACATCGCCGACGAACCGGGGGAGCCGGCGGCCAAGCGTGCGGCGCTCGACGTCTGGCGCCGGGACATCCGCGACTTGTATGTCGGCGGCGCCCCCAGCGGTTCGCTCACCGCCGCGCTGAGGGGCGCCATCGAGCGCTACGGCCTGCCGAGGGCGGAGTTCGAGGCGCTGATCGACGGCATGGCGATGGATGTCGCCGGCGAGGAAGCCGGCGGCATGTGCGCCCCCGACCTCGACACCCTGCGCCTCTATTGCCGCCGCGTCGCCGGTGCAGTCGGCATGCTGGCGATCCGCGTCTTCGACCGCGCCGATCCCGCCACCGAACGGTTCGCCCTGGCGCTGGGCGAGGCGCTGCAGCTGACCAACATCCTGCGCGATCTGGCCGAGGACGCAGAGCTCGACCGCCTCTACCTGCCGCGCGAGCTTCTGCTGGCCGCCGGCATCACCAGCGACCGTCCGGCGGAGGTGCTGGCGCACCCCGCCCTGCCGCAGGCCTGCGAGGCGCTGGCGGACCTCGCCGAGACCCGCTTTGCCGAGGCACGGGCGGCCATCGGCGGACAGGCGCGGGGCTCGCTGTGGGCGGCGACGGCGATGATGGTGCTCTATCACCGGCTGCTGCGCCGCCTGCGCGAAGCGGGCTGGCGCGACCTGAACGCCCGTGTCCGGGTCGGGCGGCGGGAAAGTGCCTGGGTCGCGGTGCGCTGCATGCTCGGCCTTCCGCCGGCCACTTGAATGACTGCACCCCAGATTGTCCCCCAGACCGTACATGTAATCGGCGCCGGGCTGGCCGGGCTGGCCGCCGCCGTCCGGCTGGTGGAGGCCGGCAGGCGGGTTGCGGTCTACGAGCAGGCTCCGCAGGCCGGCGGACGCTGCCGCAGCTTCCACGACGCCACGCTTGGCCGCTCCATCGACAATGGCAGCCATATGGTGCTCAGCGGCAACCGGGATCTCCTCGACTATGCCCGCCGCACCGGCGGTGCCGATGCCCTGGAGGAGGTCCGCCCGGCCGCCTTCCCCTTCCTCGACCTGCGCACCGGTGCCGCCTGGACCTTGCGGCCCGGCGGGCTGTGGCTGTTCGATCCGGCGCGGCGGGTTCCGGGTAGCCGACCGCTCGATTACCTCGCCGCCTTGCACTGCCTGACCGCCGGCGAGGATCACTCCGTCGCCGACCGGCTGCGGCCCGATGGCCGGCTGTTCGAGCCGCTGTGGCGCCCGCTGGCGGTCTCCGCCCTCAACGGCCCGGTGAAGCGCGTCTCCGCCCGCCTGTTCGGCGCGGTGTTGCGCGAGACGCTGCTGCGCGGCGAGGCCGCCTGCCGCCCGATCCTGACGCCGCGCGGCCTGTCCGCCGCCTTCGTCGATCCGGCGCTTGCCCGCCTGCATGCGGCCGGAGCGGCCGTGCATCCCGGCACGCGGGTGGATGGGTTGAGTTTCGACGGCGACCGCGTGACCGGCTTCTCCGCCGGCGGCAGTGCCGTGACGCTCGGCCCGGCGGACGAGGTGATCGTCGCCGCCCCGGCCTGGGCGGCGGAACGGCTGGTGCCGGGACTGACGGTGCCGCCGCCGGGTGCGGCCATCGTCAACCTGCATGTCCGGCTGGACGGCCCGGTGCGTCTGCCCGGCGGCCTGCCCTTCCTGGGGCTGGTCGGCGGGACGGCGGAATGGCTGTTCGCCCGCGACGACCTGCTGTCCGTCACCGTCAGCGACGCCGACACGCTGGCCGAACTCCCGGCCGAGACGGTCGCCGCGACGCTGTGGGCGGAAATCGCGCGGCACCTTGGCCTGGACCAGCGACTCGGACCCCCGATTCGGCCCTATCGGGTCGTCAAGGAGCGGCGGGCGACGCCCGACCAGTCGCCCGAATCGGTCGCACGCCGGCCGGGACCGCAAACCCGCTGGCGCAACCTGACGCTGGCCGGAGACTGGACGGAAACGCGGCTTCCAGCCACGTTGGAGGCTGCCGTACGCTCTGGCAACCGGGCGGCGGAGGCCGCTTTGGCGAACGGAAATAACCCCATACGACGTTCGGGACTGTTTCCGGCCTTCACAAGCTTCCGTCATGGGCCTATTTGGTCGGACGGAGGTGCCGTGCTCGCAAGGCCCGGCCCGGAAGGACAATCAAAGAAGAGAGGGTGAATTAAAATGGCGTTCGAACTTCCGCCGCTTCCGTATGCGTACGATGCCCTGGCTCCGTACATCTCGTCGGAGACGCTGCACCTGCACCACGACAAGCACCACCAGACCTATGTCACCAACCTGAACAACCTGACCAAGGACACCCCGCTGGCCGACGCCAGCCTGGAGGAGGTCATCAAGGCTTCGGTCGGCGACGCTTCGAAGGTCGGCATCTTCAACAACGCCGCCCAGGTGTGGAACCACACCTTCTTCTGGCAGTGCCTGAAGAAGGACGGCGGCAAGATGCCGGCGGCCCTGGAGCAGCGCATCGTCGCCGACTTCGGCAGCGTCGAGAAGTTCAAGGAAGAGCTGACCCAGGCCGCCCTGACCCAGTTCGGTTCCGGCTGGGCCTGGCTCTACCTGGACGGCGACAAGCTGAAGATCGGCAAGACCGGCAACGCCGACACCCCGCTGGCGCACGGCCACAAGCCGCTGTTCACCATCGACGTGTGGGAGCATGCCTATTACGTCGACTTCCAGAACCGCCGCGCCGACTTCGTGAAGGCCGTCATCGACAACCTCGCCAACTGGGACTTCGCCGCCGAGCAGATGGCTGCGTGATCCTTCCCATCGAAGGTTGAGAAACGCAAAGGCGCCCGAAAGGGCGCCTTTGTCGTATCTGCCATCAGCTGTCCCTGCCGGCTTTCAGCATTTCGGCAAGATGCCCGCCAACCTGCGCGCTGATCGCCCGACGATCACTGTCAACAAGCGAACCAAGCAGTTCGGCGTCACGCGCATCGATCACAGCGACTTTGGCCGTGCGCACGACCGATGGGACCGGCAACCCGGCCGTATCGATGTCACTGACAGGTACATCCGAAGGCCACCCCCTGTTCTCGGCGCTGGTAATCATCAACACCCAGATCAGGCTGTGGCTTGTTTCGAGCATGTCAGCTGCAACGACCAATGCCGGTCGGCGCTGCCTGACCGGGCGATCGGCGTAAGGGAACGGAACCTTGACGACGTTCCAGGTTTCAAAGATCGGCATAGGCCCGCCGGTCGACTTCGCTGTCCCATTCCGTGAAGCAATGGAAGGGGTCGTCGACAGGAACCGGCGCGACCCGTGTCAGGATGACGCGGCCGTCTTCAATGCGGTAGGCGATCTCGTCGCCCTCATGAAGGCCCAGCGCAGTCCGCACTGCCTGCGGAATCGTCGTCTGAGCTTTACTGGTCAGTTTGCTGGTGATCATGGCACACCCGCAGTAAGGAATATCCTTACTGTAGCGGCCGGGTCTTCTCGATTCAACAGCACCTACACCGGCAGCATCGCAGCCGCCACCCGCCGCCCTTCGGCCAGCAGGACGTTGTAGGTCCGGCACACCGCGCGGCTGTCCATAGGCTCCACCACCACGCCCTGTTCGCGCAGGCTCTGGCGAAGCGCCTTCGGAATCATCGTCATGGTCGGGCCAGTGCCGAGCAGCAGGATCTCCACCTTCGGCTCGGCCGCCAGCACCATGGCGAAATCCTCCAGGGTCAGGGAAGCGGCATCGGTCACCCCCCAGGCCTGGGTGTGGTCGGGCAGCACGACGACCGCGCCGACGCGCCATTGACCGGACACGCAAAACTGTCCCGGACCATAGCCGTCGATGACCTGACGGTCGGACGGGATCATCGGCATGATGTCGGCCATGCTGCCCTCTCCCTATTGTTGTCGCCCAGCGTTACGGCGTGGTCGCCGGGGTGTTGCCCGGCGCCGCATCGGTCGGGGTGCCGCGGCGCAGGCGGTTCTCGCCGAGGAACAGCAAGATGGGTGCCGCGATGAACACGGACGAGCTGGTCGCAAGGATAACGCCGAAGATCAGCACGATGCCGAAGTCCTGCAGCGCCTCGCCGCCGAACAGGGCCAGCGGGATGATCGACAGCAGCGTACAGACCGAGGTGCCGACCGTGCGGTTCAGCGTCTCGTTGATCGACAGGTCGATCAGGTCGCGCAGCGGCATCTTCTTGTAGATGCGTAGATTCTCGCGCATGCGGTCATAGACCACCACCTTGTCGTTCACCGAATAGCCCATGACCGTCAGGATCGCCGCCACCGCCGTCAGATTGAACTGCATGTCGGTGATGGCGTAGAAGCCGATGATCTTGGTGATGTCCAGCAGCAGTGTCACCACCGCGCCGAAGCCGAACTGCCATTCGAAGCGGAACCAGATGTAGACCAGCATCGCCACCATGGCGAGGCCGAGCGCCAGCATGCCGTTGGCGAACAGCTCGCCGCTGACCGACGCGCCGACGGCCTCGACGCGGCGCACCTGGGTGCCGGGAACGGCCTCGGCCAGAGTGCTCCGCACCTTATCGGCGGCGACCTGCTGGGCGGCGTCGTCGCCGGGCTGGCGTTCCAGGCGGATCAGCACGTCCTGGGGCGACCCGAACTCCTGCAGAGCCACCTGCCCCATGCCAAGGCCGGACAGCGTGTGGCGGAGCGAGCCGAAGTCGGCGGCCTGCGGCGTCCGCGCTTCGATGACGATGCCGCCGCGGAAATCGATGCCGTAGTTCAGGCCGGGGTGGAAGAACAGGATGACCGACGCGATGGACAGGATCGCCGACACGACGAGGCCGGCGATGCGGCCATTCATGAAGGGGATCTTGGTGTTGTCGGGGACGAGGCGGAGATGGAACATCGGAAGACCTCTCAGACCGGCAACACGGCCGGACGCGTCCGGCGCAGCCACGTCACCATCATCAGGCGCACCAGCACCGTGGCGGTGAACATGGAGATGAGGATGCCGAAGGTGATGGTGACGGCGAAGCCCTTGATCGCGCCGGTGCCGAAGATGAACAGCAGCGCCATCTTGATGGCCGTCGTCAGGTTGGAGTCGACGATCGTGCTGTAGGCGCGGCTGAAGCCGGCCTCCATCGACGCGAAGACGCCGCGGCCCTTCTTCGTCTCCTCGCGGATACGCTCGTTGATCAGGATGTTGGCGTCGACCGCCAGGCCCAGCGACAGCAGGATGCCGGCGATGCCCGGCAGCGTCAGCGTGGCCTGCAGCAGCGACAGCGCGGCCAACGTCAGCACGATGTTCACGAACAGCGCGAAGCAGGCGAAGGCGCCGAACAGCCCGTAGCTGGCGATCATGTAGACGCAGACCATGGCGAAGCCGACGGCGACGGAGGTCAGGCCGGCGCGGATCGAATCGGCACCCAGGTCAGGGCCGACGGTTCGCTCCTCGATCACCTTCAGCGGAGCCGGCAGGGCGCCGGCGCGCAGCAGGACGGCGAGGTCGTTGGCATTGGCGGCGTTGAAGTTGCCGCTGATCTGGCCGCGTCCGCCGGTGATCGGCTCGCGGATGACGGGGGCGCTGATCACCTTGTTGTCGAGCACGATGGCGAAGGGCCGGCCGACATTCTGCTTGGTCACTTCGGCGAAGCGGTTGGCACCCGCCGTGTTGAACTCGAAGTTCACCACCCATTCGCCGGTCTGGGGGTTGGTGCCGGCCGACGCATTCTGCAGCGTGGCACCATCGACCTCGACCTTCTTGCGGATGACGTATTTCGACTGGAAGCGGTCACCCTCGGCCGACGGCAGGATCTCCGATCCCGGAGGGGCGCGGCCGGTGTTGGGATCGGCATTCACGTCGACCAGTCGGAAGGTCATCTTGGCCGTGGTGCCGAGCAGGCGCTTGATCCGGTCGGGATCCTCCACGCCGGGCAGCTGGACCAGGATGCGGTCCGTGCCCTGGCGGGCGATCGTCGGCTCGTTCACGCCGGTCTCGTCGATGCGGCGGCGGACGATCTCGATCGACTGCTCGATGGCCTGGGTGGCGCGGTCGCGCAGAGCGACCTCGCTCAGCGCCACGGTCACCGTGCCGCCGTCGACCGACACGTTCAGGTCGGGCTGCCCGCCGCCCAGAGCCGTGCCGCCCACCGGGCTGGCCAGCTGGCGCAGCGCCTTCACCGCGTCGTCGGCCTGTGCCGGGTCGCGCAGCTGAACGGTCACGGCGCGGTCGCCGGCATTCAGCGCGGTGTAGCCGACATTGGCGGTGCGCAGCTGCTGACGGGCGCCGTCGACCAGCCCCTCCACCCGGTCACGGATGACGGTGGCCATGTCGACCTCGAGCAACAGATGCGATCCGCCGCGCAGATCGAGGCCCAGCGACACCTTGCTGTGCGCGTACCAGGACGGCAGCGCCGCCAGAGTATCGCGGCCCAGGAAGTTGGGCAGCATCATGATGAAGCCGGCGATGCAGGTCGCCAGGATCAGGTAAATCTTCCAGCGCGAAAAATAGAGCATGCGTCACTCGAATCCGATCAGACACCCGCACCGGTGGGACCGGTCCGCCGCGGATGAGCGGCGGCCGGCCTGTCCGGACGGGAAGCGCCTTCGGGCTGGCCCGCGTGAGAGGAACCCGGCTGCGGCTTACTTGCGGCCGAACAGCTTGCCGATGCCGCCGGCGGCGGGGGTGTCGGCCGGCTTGGCCTCGCCTTCCGCGGTCGCGGCGGGGGTGGCGTCGCCACCGGACTTGCCGGCCGGCTCGGTCTTGGCGAGCACCAGATTCACGGTGGAGCGCAGGCAGCGCACCCGCACGTTCTCGGCGATCTCGACGGTCAGTTCGTCGTCGGAGCCGACCTTGGTGACGACGCCGATGATGCCGCCGCCGGTCACGACGCGGTCGCCGCGGCGGATCGCCGACAGCATGGCCTTATGCTCCTTCATCTTCTTCTGCTGCGGACGGATGAGCAGGAAGTAGAAGACGACAAAGATCAGGATCAGCGGCAGAAACTGGACGAGCATGTCACCGCCGCCGCCAGCCGGCGCCGCCGTCTGTGCATAAGCCGTCGAAACGAACATCTGGAAGCTCCTTACAGGTTTGGTCTCGGCACCGGATCGGCGTTCCGCCGGGACGCCGCGACTATAAACGCCCATGACCGGGATGCAATGGTGATGCGCCACAATCCGCAGGCGCCCCACGGCTTGTGTGCTTGCCCTGCTGTGTTACGGTGCGAAGGCGTCGGAAAGATGGCTGCGCAGGCGCCCACTTTCCATGGAACATCCAGAAAAAATATCCGGAGAATTATGTCGCAATCCATCGCTGGCTCCGGTGCTGGCCCCTCCGGTGCCGATCAGGCCCTGATTCCGCTGCTGACCCGCATTGCAGAGGCGCTGGAACGGCTGGCCCCGCCGCCGGACCGCCCGCTGGACTTCACCGCCGCCGACGCCTTCGTCTGGCACCCCGATCCCGACCGGCTGGAGCCGGTTCCGGTGGTCAACCGCGTCGACATCATGCTTCTGCAGGGCATCGAACGGCAGCGGGAGATCCTGCTGGACAACACGCGGCGTTTCGCCGCCGGCCTGCCCGCCAACAACGCCCTGCTGTGGGGGGCGCGCGGCACCGGCAAGAGCTCGCTGGTCAAGGCGGCCCACGCCGCCATCTGCGGGGAGCGGCCGGGCGAACTGGCGCTGGTGGAAATCCACCGCGAGGACATTCCAACCCTGCCCCGCCTGCTGGCCCGGCTGAAGGGCGAGCCGCGCCGCTTCATCCTGTTCTGCGACGATCTGTCCTTCGACCATGACGACGCGCATTACAAGTCGCTGAAGGCGGTGCTGGACGGCGGGATCGAGGGGCGGCCGGACAATGTGGTGTTCTACGCCACCTCCAACCGCCGCCACCTGATGCCGCGCGACATGATCGAGAACGAGCGGTCGACCGCCATCAACCCGGCCGAGGCGGTGGAGGAGAAGGTGTCGCTGTCCGACCGGTTCGGGCTGTGGTTGGGCTTCCACAACTGCGACCAGGACACCTATTTCGCCATGATCGAAGGCTATGCCGGCCATTTCGGCCTGGACATCCCGGTCGACCGGCTGCGCGCGGAGGCCGTGGAATGGTCGGTCACGCGCGGAAGCCGGTCGGGCCGGGTGGCCTGGCAGTTCATCCAGGACCTGGCCGGTCGTCTCGGGCAGCCCCTTCGCTGACCTTGCGGTCCATCTGATCGCTCGGGTCGACGGCCTGGCTGCCCTTGCGCAGCTCGAAATGGAGCTGGGGCGAGGAAACGCCGCCGGTCTGGCCGACCCGGGCGATCAGCTGACCCCGCTTCACCGTGGCGCCGCGCTCCACCTCGATCTTGTCGAGATGGGCGTAGGCGGTGATCCAGCCGTCGGCATGCTTCAGCAGCAGCAGGTTGCCGAAGCCGCGCAGTTCGTTGCCGGCATAGGCGACCACGCCGTTGTCGGCGGCGACCACCGCGGTGCCCTTCGGCGCCGCGATGTTCAGGCCGTCATTGTGCAGCCCGTCCGGCTTCGGCCCGAATCCGGAAATCAGCTTGCCCTTCACCGGCCACAGGAAGCGGGCGCCGCCACGCGGAGGGGTCGCGGCTTCCGCCTTCGGCTCCGGCTTGGGCGGCGGAGCGGCTGCCACCTCCTGCTGCGGGGCGGGCGCCGGTGCGGCGGAAGGCGCCGGAATCGGGGTCGGCGCCGGCTTGGCTCCGGGCGGGCGCAGCATGGTCGGCGCCTGTCCCGGCTGATAGGCGCTGTCGCCCGCGGGAGTCTGCGCCGTCTGGGTGGGCGCGGGTTCGGCAGCACTGCCCGGCTTCGGCGGCGGCGTCAGCGGCGTGGCGGATATGCCGCCGGACGAGGACGCCGCACCCGGCGGCGGCAGTTCCGACGTTTGGACGGAGCCGCGCCCGGCAGGCGTTCCGGATGGCGCCCCTTGCGGCGTCAGCGGCACGGCGCCGCCGGAAGCGACCCCCGAGGCCACCATGGTGCCGCTGCCCTCGTTCGCCCCCGGCAGGCGCAGGGGCTGTCCGGCCTGCACCGCATAGGGCGGCGACAGGTTGTTCAGCCGCGTCAGTTCGCTGACATCCACATTGTGCATCCGCGAGATGCTGTAGAGGCTGTCGCCCTTCTGCACGATGTACTGGCGCGAGGTCGGCAGGACCAGCCGCTGCCCGACGTCCAGACGGTAGGGCGGCGCCAGCTTGTTGGCCTCGATCAGGTCGCGCAGCGGCACATTGTAGCGACGGGACAGGCTGTAGGCGCTGTCACCCTTCTGCACGGTGATGGCTCCGCCGGCCGAATCCGGTACTTCCGAGACATGGGTGAAGGGTGCCAGCCCGCCCACCCGTTCGCAGGCACCGAGTGCCAGGACGGCGGTGGACAGGACCAGGGCCGGCAGAAGGCGAGCGGACATGGCGGGTCTCATGCGGAACGGACCGGTTGTGGCGGGTCGGACAGCAGCGGAACGAAACGGACGGGCCACAGGTCCTCCCGGATAAGGCCAGCTTCGGAACGCCGGAAACGTACCACCCTTTGGTCGCGGTGATCGGTCCCCAGCGGAATGACCATGACACCACCAACGGCGAGTTGATCCGTCAAGTCTTTTGGCGGCTCCGGTCCACCGGCGGCTGTGACCAGTATGCGGGCGAAGGGCGCCACCTCCGGCCAGCCGCGCGTCCCGTCGCCGAGACGCGTGGTGATGTTGCCGATGTCCAGCGCCTTGAACCGGGCTTCCGCCTCGCGCAGCAGCGGTTTCAGCCGCTCGATGGTGAACACCCGGCGGCACAGCCGCGACAGCACCGCCGCCTGATAGCCGGACCCTGTGCCGACCTCCAGCACAAGGTGCCGCGGGTGCAGGTCCAGCGCCTGGGTCATCAGCCCAACCACCAGCGGCTGGCTGATGGTCTGGCCGAGGTCGATGGGCAGGGCAACATCCTCCCACGCCCGGTCCTGGAATGCGTCCGGAACGAACAGCTCGCGCGGGATCCGCTCGATGGCCGCCAACACCCGGGTGTCGGTGACGCCGGCCCCGCGAAGGGCCATCAGCAAGCGGATCTTGCGCGGGTTGTAGGTCACACGAAAGCCTGCCTCAACGTCTGCAGCGTCGGGGTGTGGGTCAGGTCGAGATAGATCGGCGTCACCGAGATGCCGCCGTTGAACACGACATGGATGTCGGTGTCGTCGGAGACGTCGGCCTCGCCGCGTAGCGTGCCGATCCAGATATAGGGCTTGCCGCGCGGATCCACGCGCTCGAACAGCTCGTCGCCGATCTTGCGCTTGCCGTGGCGAACCACCTGGATGCCCGTCACCTCCTCGGCCGGGCGGGCCGGAAAGTTGACGTTCAGCAGCACGTTCCGCGGCCAGGCCACCGTCACCGCCTTGCGCACCACCTCCGCCCCATGGGCGGCGGCGGCGGACCAGTCGATGGGCTGGCCCGGCTCGTAATGCTGGCTCATGGCGATGGCCGGGACGTTCAGCAGCGTCGCCTCCATCGCCGCGGCGATGGTGCCGGAGTAGGTCACGTCCTCGCCGATGTTGGAGCCCTGGTTGACGCCTGACAGCACCAGCGTCGGTCGGGAGTCCCGCATCACATGGTTGACGGCCAGCAGGACGCAGTCGGTCGGCGTGCCGTCCACGGTATAGCGGCGCTCGTCCAGCTTGCGCAGGCGGAGCGGCCGGTTGATGGTCAGCGAATGGCTGGCCGCCGACTGCTCCGTCTCCGGCGCCACCACCCAGACGTCGTCGGACAGCTCGCGCGCGATGGCTTCCAGGACCTTCAATCCCTGCGCATGGATGCCGTCGTCGTTGGTGACGAGGATGCGCGTCCGGGACAGGTCGAGCGGCAGGTTGAACATCAGATGGAAATCCTCTCCACTCCGCGCATGTAGGGGCGGAGCGCTTCCGGGATCAGAATGGAACCGTCGGGCTGCTGGTAGTTCTCCAGCACCGCGATCAGGCAGCGCCCGACCGCCACACCCGATCCGTTGAGGGTGTGCACGAATTGAGTTTGCTTCTCGCCCTTGGCACGGCAACGGGCCTTCATCCGCCGCGCCTGGAAATCCCCGCAATTGGACACGCTGGAGATCTCGCGGTAGGCGTTCTGGCCCGGCAGCCAGACCTCGACGTCATAGGTCTTGCGCGAGGAGAAGCCCATGTCGCCGGTGCACAGCACGATGGTGCGGTAGGGCAGGCCCAGCCGCTCCAGAATCGTCTCTGCGCAGCGGGTCATGCGCTGGTGCTCGTCCTCCGACTGTTCCGGCGTGGTGATGGCGACCATCTCCACCTTCCAGAACTGGTGCTGGCGGATCATGCCGCGGGTGTCGCGCCCGGCCGAGCCGGCTTCCGCGCGGAAGCAGGGGGTCAGCGCGGTGTAGCGCAGCGGCAGTTCCTCCGCCGCCACGATCTGGTCGTTGACCAGATTGGTCAGCGGCACCTCGCTGGTCGGGATCAGGTAGTGGTCGCTGGAGGTGGTCTTGAACAGATCCTCCTCGAACTTCGGCAGTTGGCCGGTGCCGAACAGGGCGTTGTCGCGCACCATCAGCGGCGGCGCGATCTCGGTGAAGCCGTGCTCCGACGTGTGGATGTCCAGCATGAAGTCGGCGAGCGCGCGCTCAAGCCGGGCGAGCCCGCCCTTCAGCACGGTGAAGCGGGCGCCGGACATGCGGGCCGCCGCCTCGAAATCCATCAGGCCCAGCGCCTCGCCCAGCTCGTAATGCTGCTTGGGGTTGGCGATGTCGGCGGGGGTGCCCCAGCGGCGGACCTCGACATTGGCGGTCTCGTCCGACCCGTCCGGCACGTCGTCGGCAGGGATGTTGGGCAGGCCCGCCAGGATGGCGTCGAGTTCGGCGCCGAGCGCGCGTTCCTCCTCCTCCACCTGGGGCAGGCGGTCCTTCAGGGCCGCCATCTCGTCAAGGATTGGCTGGGCGTCACGGCCTTCGCGCTTGGCGAGGCCGACTTCCTTCGCCGCCTCGTTCCGGCGGGCCTGCATCTCCTGCATCTGGGTCTGCGCGGCGCGGCGGCGACCGTCGAGGTCGAGCAGGGAGGACGACATCGGCGCCAATCCGCGGCGGCCGAGACCGCGGTCGAAGGCTTCGGGATTCTCACGGATGGCGCGAAGGTCGTGCATGGCTCGAACAATCAACGAATTGTGTGGGGCACTGGTTATACGGCGCGGCCCGGCCAAGGTCCAGTGCAAGGCCGCTGCGGCACAGGGCAATCGGGTGAAGGAGTGCGTGACAACGGGTCGGAGTTCTGAGTCGATGCGGCGGCCCGGCATCGACACAGGCGGGCACGATGGACGCGACCGGGCACTGGGCGAGGCGATTGTTTTTCTGGATCATTTCCGTTCTCTGCCGGACCATCGGCAACAGGGTCAGGCGATCTACCCGTTGGACGAGGTGCTGCCGCTGTGTCTGCTGGCTGTGCTGGCTGGAGCCGAGAGCTTCGTCGAAATCGCCCGCTTTGGGACGAGGAAGTCGGCGTTTCTGCGCCGGTTCCGGGCCTTTGCCCACGGAACTCCGTCGCATGACCGACTGGGCGACATCTTCGCCACGCTGGACTCCGGCCACGTCCAGCGCTGCTTCGTGGCCCGGGTCGCCGCCCTGACCGGCGCCCCCGCCGAGGTCATCGCCATCAAGCACATGGCCCAAAACCTGCGCCCAAAACCTGCGCCCAAAACCTGCGCCCAAAACCTGCGCGGAAGAGCACCGGGAAAGGACACTCTGCGCGTCCGAAGAAAGCTCGCCGCTTAAGACGATGACTTCCTGGCCAGCCTCATCAGCTCATGAACCGTTCACCCGTTTCCCCTGTCTCCCGCCAGGGGGATGAACGCTTGAACGCCCAAAGATTACGGGCCGCGGAGGCGATTCCCCGCGGCCCGGTTCCACAACCCGTATTGCTGTCCGGATCGGCCGAAGCCGTCCGTTTCCCAATGCCGGCCTTTTCCTAGGCCGACATGGCGGCGGCGGCGATGACCGCCTGGGTGCGGTTCTTGACGCCCAGCGACTTGAAGATCGCGGTGACATGGATCTTCACGGTGCCTTCGGACAGACCCAGTTCATAAGCGATCTGCTTGTTCGACTTGCCGAGGCGCAGGCATTCCAGCACCTCGCGCTGGCGCTGGGTCAGGCCATAGCCGGCGCTCCGGTCGGCGACCTCCACCGTGCGGCGGCGCGGCGCGGCATCCATGCTGGCGGTGAGCGCGCCCGGCGGAAGGTAGATGCCGCCCGAGAACACGAGGTTCAGGGCGCCCATCATGACCTTGACGCTGCTCGACTTCGGGATGTAGCCGGTCGCGCCATGGTCGAGCGCGCCGCGGATGTCACCCAGCGCTTCCGATGCGGAGATCACCACCACCGGCACGCCCGGCTGCAGCGCCTGGATTTCGCGCAGTCCGTCGAAACCCGGCCAGTTCGGCATATGCAGGTCCATCAGAATGATGTCGAAGGTGCCGCCCCCACGGCACTGGTCCAGCACCTCGTCGAAGGTCCCCGCCTCGACGAAGCCGGCATCGCCCTGCAACTGCTCGAGCAACCGTCGCAGGCCTTCACGGAACAGCAGGTGGTCATCCCCGATCAGAATCTTCATGGTCCCCGTCATCCTCGCTCGCCGGCCCCGGCCCGGCCGGTTGGGGCCGGTTCACGCCTGGGCTGTTGTCGATCTTGTCCGATGCGCCCCCGCGGCACCCGGATCACCCCATTCACACCGCGTCTTCGGCTTGGTGGTCGAACATGCTCGCGGCCTCTTGCCGGCGTCGGCCGGAAGGCTGTCTGCCGTTGTTGGCTCGTATTCGCTGTGTTGGGTATCTGATACCACGATCGGAAGAGCCCCTGTATCCGGACAAGGGCCATAGGTCATTCGAGGCCGCCACCCCCATTGGAGGGGGCATAGGTCATGGCCGGACAAAGAAACGCTTCCGACGAAAGGCATAGCTTCTGCCGCGAGTGCGAATGTCGTTATCGCGCAGGCTCATTGGATTCATTCGCCCCGACCGGGATTATTCAAAATGAGATCTGCCGTCTCCATTGGCGTCGGGATTTTTCTGGAACCTTGCCATCTTTGTGGCGTTCGTGTGCCAAGCGATCGGTTAACCCCGATTCGGCCGCGCAAGAGAGGAGGGAAAGCCGCCGCCAAACCGATCGGGTAGTCCTGAAGGATGCCTGTACCAACGCGCATTCCCGTGTGACCCGGCCAGCACACATCATTCCATAGGTGTTACCGTTTCGAAACCTGAGGCGACCAACAAGGAGACGAAAAGCGATCTTGGCTGATCATCCATCGCCTGATTTACGCGGAGCGCCGTTCATTTCTAAATCACGCGGTGCGACCAGGACTTCCCTCAAGGGGGATATCCGGCGGATTGCGGACAACGCAGAAATACTTGGCAGGAAAAATCCCAATAGCCGCCTCGATCTTGACCGAAGACGTGCCTGGGCCATCCGGCCAGACTCCGTTTCAACCCTTAGACGCAGGCGGCGACGCCCCGAGCCGGGCCGGCCGTGGATGCCTCCTCCAGACAGAGCTGACCCATGCACACACACCATGAGTACGCCCATGAGAAAGCATCTCACCAGACCCGCAACGCGGTGACTCCCATGCATGTCTGCCTGATCCTCGACAACAACGCGCTGACCGAGACCGTGGTGCAGCAGCTCGACCGCGGCGGACGCCACCGCGTGACGGTACTGCACGACATCGGGGAGCTGACACAGAGCGCGCTGACGCCGGATGCGATCCTGATCGGCCTGCAGCAGTTCACCGCGCTGCGCGAGAACGAACCGATGGTCTATCTCCGGCTGTCCCGCCGGTCGCGGATCGTCGTGGTGCTGTCCTCGCGCGAGTTGCTGGACGCCGCCCATATCCTGGCTTTCGCCGATGCCTGGGTGTTCGAGGATCTGAACGTCGACCGCATCAACGAACTGCTGGATCTCGGACTGGAAGGGCATTGCCTGATGCCCAAGCAGTTCCTGTCGCGGCTGGGCGTGGACGAAATCCGCCTGACGCTTCTGCCGCGGCTGTCCGACCCGGAATTCGAAACCCTGCGCCTGCTGGGCGAGGGCATGAACAACCGGACCATCGCCAACGCGCTGGACCTGTCGGAGGCGGTGATCAAGTCGATGGTGCGCAGCGTGCTGTCGAAGCTTCACTTCCGCAACCGGACGGAAGCCGGCGTCTTCGCCGCACGGCAGCAGGGCGCCCTGGAGCAGGCACGCTCCGGCATGACCCCGCCGCACATGCACGCCGCGGCAACCCGGCGCGCCGGGGCCTGAGCCCCGGTCTGGAGCGGCCGGACCGCCAGCATGGCGGCCCAAGCCGTACCGCTCAGCCGAGCGGACGTCAGGCGGCCAGGCGCCGGCCCGCCATCGCTTCCTCGAAGCGGTCGAAGCGGGCGTCGAAGGACTGCCGGTCGATCTCGGCCAGCCGGAAGCGGACACGCACCACCCCCTCCTCGCGGGTGAAGGCTTCGAAAGGCAGCGCCACGCCCAGGCTGTCGAACAGCAGCGTGCCGCGGCTGCCGACGGCGTCGGACCCGGCCAGTGCGGCGCCCTGGCGGGAGATGTCGAGCAGCCGCACGGTCAGCCGGCCTTCCGGCGCCTCCACCGTGCAGGGAGCATCCACCCGGTAACGCGGCAGGTTGCGGCGGTCGACATCGTCCGTCGCCGTGCGCACCGCCCGGACCAGCACATGCATCAACTCGTCGATGCTGTGGGTAACCTCCGATGCGCCGGCCCGCAGCAGGTCGGCGCGCTCCTCAGTCACCTTGGCCTCGCGCGACACCTCGTCGATGCGGGTCGCCACGTCGGTGGCGGCGCTGGCCGTCTGGCCGACATTGCGCGAGATCTCCTGGGTCGCGGACGCCTGCTGTTCGACCGCCGCGGCAACCGTACCGGAGATGGCGTCGATCTCGCCGATGGTCCGGCTGATGCCGCGCACCTCCTCCACGCTGCGGGCGGTGACGGACTGGATCTCCGCGATCAGGCGCGAGATCTCCTCGGTGGAGCGCGAGGTCTGGTTGGCCAGGCTCTTCACCTCGTTGGCGACGACGGCGAAGCCCTTGCCCGCCTCCCCAGCCCGCGCCGCCTCGATGGTCGCGTTCAGCGCCAGCAGGTTGGTCTGCGCCGCGATCCCCTGGATCAGTTCCGCCACGTCGCCGATGCGGCCGACGGCGGAGGACAGCGATTCGATGGTGTTCTCGGTCCGGTTGCTGGCGGCCACGGCGGCGCGGGTGACGCTGGCGGCATGACCGACCTGGGTTCCGATCTCATCGATCGAGGCCGTCAGCTGCTCTGCGGCGGAAGCAACCGCCTGAGCGTTGCTGAGCGCCTGCGCCGCGGCGGCGGCGACATTCTGGGCGTTGGCGCCGACCAACCCAGCCGAATTCGCCATGGCGCCGGCATTGCGGTCCATCTCCTGGGTGCGGGCGGCGACCTGCTCGACCGCGCCGCGGCTTTCCCGCTCCACCGTATCGGCCATCGCCTGCAGGGCCTTGCGCTTCTGCTCCTCCCCCTGGATTCGCTGCTGCTCCTGCTCGGCGCGCAGCCGCTCCGCCTCGGCCATGCCGTCGCGGAACACCAGGACGGAGCGCGACATCGCGCCGAGCTCGTCCAGCCGTTTCGCACCGGCCACCTCGGCGGTCAGATCCCCGGAGGACAGCGCCGTCATCACCTGACTGAGCTGGCCCAGCGGTCGCAGCAGCCGGCGCGACACCAGATAGCCCGGCACCGCCAGCACGATGGCACACAGCACGACCAGCATCGTCGCGAACCGCATGCTGTCGTCGAAGGTCTTGAACACCTCCGCCTTCTTGATGCCGACATAGAGGATGCCGACCGGTTTGCCGGACTTGTCCTTGATCGGGTCATAGGCGGCGTAATAGGGCTCGCCCAGGATTTCGACCATGCCGCGGAACGGGGTGCCCTGGCGCAGCACCGAATCGTAGGCGGGCCCCTGGGCCAGCGTGGTGCCGACGGCGCGGGTGCCGTCGGCGTTCATCACGTTGGTGGCGATGCGGCGGTCGCCCAGGAACAGCGTGGCGGTCCCCCCGGTGATGCGCTTGATCTTGTCCACCACGACGTTGTTGTCGTTCATCACGACACCGTCGAGCAACAGCTTGCCATCGGCGACGATGAAGGCGCCGCCACGCTCGTTCAACGACGACCAGGCGATGTCCATGCTGAGGCGCTGCATCTCTATCGCCTGCCGTTCCAGGTCGCGGACGATCACCTGCCCGATGGCGAACAGGATCGCCGTGCTGAGGATCAGCATGCCGAAGAGATTGAACACCGTGACTTTCGTGGAAATCGAAAGCCGGCCGACAAAGACGCGTAGGGCATCCATCAGTGCCATCCACCAGGAAACAGTTTGCGGTTGCGAGTTCACAATCGCGCGCACTATGCCATCCTGGTTTAGACAGCATTCATTTAAAACACATATGACCCCTGCGACCGCTTGTCGCGATATTCACGGGGCAATTCTGCAACTGCGAACAGTTACTTTCAGACTCCCAGGATTTTCGAATCTGTCGTCGTCAGAACAGGCGGGCGCCATCCGGCACCGGATGGTCGGGACCGACCAGCACCACCGCGCCTTCGGCATCGGGCAGGCCCAGGCACAGCACCTCGCTGGTGAAGGGGCCGATGCGCTTGGGCGGGAAATTCACCACCGCCAGCACCTGGCGGCCGACCAGTGCATCGGCAGCGTAATGGCTGGTGATCTGCGCGGAGCTGCGCTTGGTCCCGATGTCGCCGCCGAAATCGATGGTCAGCTTGTAGGCGGGCTTGCGCGCCTCCGGGAAGGGATCGACCGCAAGGATGGTACCGACGCGGATATCGACCTTGGCAAAATCATCGTACGTGATGGTCATGGCTGTCCGATCCGTTTGAGTAGGGGCGCCAGGGTAGCGCGCCCGTTCCCAACGCGGAACCCGGAAGCCGAGAGCTCCATGCCGGACATGAAAAAAGGGGCCGCCGACGGCGACCCCCCTCTTCCCAGTATCCGGCGGACCGGAGGCTGGATCAGCTCTTCGCCTTGGCGATGGCGGCCTTGACCTCGTCCAGGCTGTCCGACACGCGCTTGGTCAGGATCTCGGCGGCTTCGGTGTTCGACTTGGCGATCATCTCGCTCAGCTCGCGGATGTTGGCCAGCGACTTTTCGAAGGCGGCCTTGACCAGATCGGCATGCTTGGCGGCCTTCTCTTCCGGCGTGCCGGCGGCGGTCAGCTCACCGACGGCGCGGTTCACGTCCTCGGTCACGGTGCGCATCACTTCGGCCTGACGGCGGAAGATGGCCTGAAAGCCCTCATAGGCCAGCTGGTTGGCGGCGGTCACCGCCTCGATGTTCTTGCGCTGGCTGGCGATGATGGTCTCGATATCGACGCCCGGAACCTTGAGGTCGCCGATCAGCTTGGACGGATCGAATTCGAGGAAGGGGTTACCGCTCATCTTGGCCATGTTTCTCATCCCAGCATCGGTGTTTGCTGCCCGCATCGAAATCCGGGCATGTTGCGACGCAACATTGATAGACCGACTATGCAGAGTGCCGAAAAGTTAGTCAATGCGGTTTTTGCGGCGCAGCATAACCTTGGCGGGTAAAAACAGCGAGCGCCCCTACCTTCCGCATTGCGAACATAGTCTAAACCGTTGATGCCATGGAGTCCGGTCCGGTTCCACGGCCAAGCGGCCCCCTGCGGCCGGTCCAGCGGCAGAACGTCGCGCCCCAGCGCTCCGCCCCGCGCAGCGCGGTGTCGAGCGCCGCCATGGTGCGCGACAGGTCGGCGGTGTCGTCGTTCAGGAAGACCCGCATCACCCGCGCATGGACGGTGCCGAGCCCGGCGACGAGGGCGGACCCGCCCCGCTGGTCGGGATCGATTCCGGCGGCGCGCAGCATCCAGGCCATGGAGCGGCCGAAGGCGCAGGAAAAGGCCAGCGCGGTCGCCGGATCGGCCGGCAGGTCGCGCAGCACGGCGCGCAAGCCGTCCCGGAAGGGGCGCAGCGCGTCGAACCGGCGCATCATCACGTCGAACAATCGGTCGCGCGCCGGTTCGGTCGGATCGGCGGCGACATCCCCGGCCAACACCGTGGCGTCGGCGACGCGCGACACCGCCGCCAGCAGGTCGGCACGCCCCCGATAGCGGTGATGGAACCGGGACAGCGGGATGCCGGCGGCATGCGCAACCTCCAGCAGCCCGACGCGGCGCCACCCCTTCTCTGCGGCCAGCCTCATCGCCGCCGCGGCCACGGTGCGATCGAGAGAGTCCGGGTCGGTAGGATCGGAGCGGAAGCTGTTGTCTTCAGGCTTGTCGGACGGCATGTCGGACATGGCATCACCTCCAGGCGACAGGGATCGCATCATAAGGTGGTGCGCGGACGGCCAAACGCCACCCGTCGCCCGAAATCGTCACGCCTTGCGCACGCTCTCCACCCGGCCGCCGGTCATGCTGACCAGATCGGCAGGTGTCAGCCGGAAGACGGCGTTGGGGGTGCCGGCGGCGGCCCAGATGGTCTCCAGCCGCAGCAGGTCGTCGTCGATCAACACCAGAGGCGGCACGGCATGGCCGATGGGAGGAACGCCGCCGATGGCGAAGCCGGTCGACTCGCGGACGAATTCCGGATCGGCCCGCTCGATCTTCTCGCCGATCAGCCGGCCGACCGCCTTCTCGTCCACCCGGTTGGCGCCGCTGGCGACGACCAGGACCGGACGCCCGGTCTCCTTGGTGCGGAAGATCAGCGACTTGGCGATCTGCGCCACCTCGCAGCCGACGGAGTTGGCGGCGTCTTCGGAGGTGCGGGTGCTGCCTTCATGCTCGACCACATGATGGCCGAGGCCGATGCTGTCCAGCAGGGCCTGAACGCGGGCGGCGGAGGGGCTGAGGGTGGTCGACATGGCTGCTCCTCACCCCGCCAGCTCGCGCGACCGCCGGGCGGCGGCAGCGATGGCGGCGGTCATCACCGGCTGCATTCCTTCCGGCGCCATCAGCACCTCCAGCGCCGCTTGTGTGGTGCCGTTCGGGCTGGTCACCGCCTTGCGCAGATCGGCGGCTTCCTGCTGCGGAGAGGCGTCGAGCAGGGCGCCGGCGCCCGACACGGTGGCGCGGGCCAGCCGCATCGCCAGATCGGCGGGCAGCCCGGCCGCCTCGCCGGCCTTGGCCATCGCCTCAACCATGAAGAAGACATAGGCCGGGCCGCTGCCGGACAGCGCGGTGACCGGATCCAGCAGCCCTTCATCCTCGACCCAGGCGACATCGCCGACGGCGCGCAGCAGCCGGTCGGAGAGTTCGCGCTGGGCGGCGCTGACATGGGCATTGGGAACGGCCACGGTCATGCCGCGGCCGATGGCGGCCGGCGTGTTGGGCATGGAGCGGACGACGACGGCCCCCTCCCCCAGCAGCCGTTCGAAATAGGCAATTGTCTTGCCGGCGGCAATCGACAGGAAGACGGTGCCGGGACGGACCAGCGCGCGGTAGGCAGGCAGCGCCTCTTCCATCACCTGCGGCTTGACGGCCAGCACCACGACGTCGGCGACGAAGCCGTCCGGCAGGGCATCCGCACCGGACGCCAGCGAAACGCGCGCATCGCCGGCAAGCCGCTCCGGCAGACCGGCCCGGTCGACCACCACGACGCGCGACGCGGTCCCGGCGGCAAGCCAGCCGTCCAGCATCGCCCCGCCCATCTTCCCGCAGCCGACCAGCAGCAGCGACGCACCCGTTTCCGCCGTCATGACCTCGTCATTCCCCCTGTTTGCGCCGATTGCCGGGCTCAGGCTTCGCCCATGGTGTCGAGAATGGCGGCGGACACCGCCTCCGGCGCGGATTTACCGCCCCAGATCACGAACTGGAAGGCTGGGTAGAAGCGCTCGCATTCCGACAGGGCGATCTCGACCAGATCCTCCAGCTGTTCCACCGCGGCACCGCGCGCACCGCGCAGCAGCATGGTCTGGCGGAACATCGGCGTATGCTCCTCCGAGCAGACGTCGAAATGGCCCAGCCACATGCGGCCGTTCACCTCCGCCAGCAACTCGGCGACGGCGGTGCGGCGCGCTGCCTGGACCTTCATGTCGAACTGGCAGGAGAACTGCATCGCGCTGACATCGGGCTGCCAGACGAAATAGAGCCGGTAATCGCACCAGCGCCCGCCGATCTCGACGACGAGCTCGTCCTCGGTGGCGCGATCGAAGGGCCACTCGTTGGCGGTTACGATCTCCTCGACCACGTCGAGCGGGTTGTGGGCGGAAGTGGTGGTTTCGACGGCTACTGCCGACATGTCAGCGTCCTCCTGTGAAGGCGCAATGGGCGGTACCGTTCACCCGGACCGGAAGACGCGAGGCAACCCACGCGGGTCCGGGGCAATACCCCGAAGGTGATGAAAAGAAGAGCATGGAGACGGTTTGCGCCTGCATCGGCGCCCGGTCAACGTTCCGACCGGCCGACGTTCGGGTCGCGGGCCGGTCGGGATCCAGCCAAACCGCCGATGGCGGCAGGAGCCGGAACGATGACGGGAGTGGCGCCGGGTGATGCGGCCGCGCAATGCTCAGGACGCCGTGGCCTCCTTGCCGGCGGCATCCGCGGCGGACTCTGGTGCCGGCGTCACCGGATCGGTGTCCACCACCGCCGGAATGCCGGCAGGCTCGACCACGACCGGCAGCGGGGCATGCCCGGCCGTCAGGGTCGCGACGGTGGCCTCCAGCGCGGCAAGCCGTTCGGCCATCGCCTCCTGCTCCTCGCGGGCCTTGGCGGCCATGGCGCGGACGGCCTCGTATTCCTCGCGGCTGACCACGTCCATCCGCGACAGAACACGTTCGAGCTGAGCGCGCAGCTGACCTTCGGCCTCTTCGCGCAAGGACGAAAAGGCGCCGAGAGCGCCACCCGCCACGCGGGCGAGATCGTCCAAAATCCTATTGTCCACCTGCATCGGCTCTGACTTCCGGTTACCGTTCGTTCATTATGGACGCCGCGCGCCGCGACTTCAACGCCCTTGGCCCATCGCACGCATGCCATGGCGCGCAGCCGTGGCATGCGGCGGGCCTCACGGCCTGACCGCGGGGGCAGCCGGGGAGGCCGCGTCGAAGCGGTCGCGCAGGGCCTTCAGGTCCAGAGTCTGGGTCGGTGCGTCCCAGGGGCCGGCGATGCGCAGGGTCAGCGGCGGCAGGTCGCCGTCGGCCTTCACCGTCAGGGTCAACCCCAAATCCACCCGCTCGTCGGGCAGCGAGACCGTGCCGGCCAGCGTACCGTCTGCCGGTACGGTGGTCAGGCGGGCGTCGTCGGCGCGAATCACCCCCTTGTCGATGGCGAAACGGGCATCCAGCCGCTCCAGCCTGGTCTCACCGCCCTGCAGGGCACCGGCGACGGCGCCCAGCACCTCCTGCGTGCGTTCCACCCCGGCCAGCCGGCTGCGCAGCGCCGCCAGATCGACTCCGCGCAGCACACCGCCCGACGCCACCGCCCGGCCGCGGCCGGTCAAGCTGCGCAGGAGGGCGTCGCCATGGCCGCTGCCGGACAGGGTCATATCCAAATCCACGGCCCCGCCGCTGAGCCCCAGCCCGGCGACTCCGGACAGAGCGGTCCCGAGGTCGGCCTTGATGACGGTGATGTCGGCGTCGAGCTTCGGCTCCTGCCCCGGAAGGGCGGCGACACGGCCGCTGACGCCGATCTGGCCGCCCTGCCATTCGCCGTCCAATTGCTCCAGGGTCGCGGTCCCGCCAAGGATCGTCGCCCTCAGCGCCGGCTGCACGATGCGCTGTCCGCCGAGCGTCAGCGAGGTGGACGTCAGGCCGAGGCGACCGTCCGCAGACCGGATCCAATCCAGGTCGGCGAGCGGATCTGCGGGCGCGACGGCAGTCGGATCACCGGCGGATGCCGCCGCATCGCGGCCGGCGCCATCCCCCACCAGCGGCGCGTTGCGCAGCCGGTCGAGGTCGAGATCGCCGGTCTGCAGGTCTGCCTGGACGCTGGGCCGCGCAGTCTTGCGGTCGATTGCCAGCTTGCCGCGCACCGGCACGCCGGCGACCAGCCCTTGCAGGTTGCTTAGCACCGGCGAGGTCGCGGTCCCCGTCAGTTCGCCGTAAAGGTCCAGCTGGCCGAAGGCGCGGGCCAGTCCACGGTCGGTGAACAGCGCCGCGATGCGTCCCATCTCCGGATGGGTCACGCGCAGCTTCAGGTCGGCGCTGGGCGTGCGGTCGAGCCCCAGCACGGCACCGCCGGCTTCCAGCGTGCCGCCCAGCATGCCGGCGGAAGCCTCGACCGCCAGCCGCTCCCCGTCGCCGGCAAGCCGGGCCTTGGCGCTGATGGCGCCCAGCCGTTCCGGCACCGGCAAGCCGGGCGGCCACGCGACCGCGCTCGGCAGCCCGCCAAGCGACTTGGCCTCCGCCGCCAGGGCGAGGTTCACCCCACGCAAGGGCATCACGCTGGCGACCTGCCCATCCACCCGCGCCGTCAGGCCGGCGATGTTGTCCACCTTGGCTTCACGCACCGTCAGCGCGCCAGCGGCGACCGTCGCATCCAGGTGAAGCCCCTGGACCGGCAGGCCGCCCACCGTCAGCTGACCGATCCGCAGGTCGAGGTTGGCGTCGGCAAGCCCGAGAAGCCGCTGCGGCGTCGGCGCAGCACTGGCCGAGCCGACCCGCGGGCCAACGGCGCGCGGCACTGCTGGCTGGGCAGAGTTCGGTGTGGCCGGCTGGGCCGGCACCGGCTCGGCCGGCAGGTAGCCGTCCAGAAAGAGGCGGTCCAGTTCGAGGCGCGCACCGAAGGCGGGACGGCCGCGGTCGACATAGGCGACCGCACCGCTCAGCCGGCTGCTGTCGAAGCGGAAATCGATGCCCGACATCTCGAAGCGGTCGGCATGCCCCTGCAGCCGGGCAGCCAGAGAGGCGCGGCGCAGGCGGTCGGCGGGAACGGAGCGGACATCCAGCTTCACCCATTCCAGCAGGGCGCGCAGATTGTCGGCATTCGCCTCCATCCGCATGTCCAGCGTCGGCTGGCCGCCCGGCGTCGTCACCTCTCCCGCCGCGACGAAATCCGACCCGCCGGGCAGCAGGGCGCTGACACGGTCGATGTTCAGCCGGCCGTCGGCCAGACTCGCCTCGATCCGGCCCTGGCGCACCACCCCGCCATTGTAGCCCATGGCGTCCACCGCCACGTCCAGCTTGGCCTCCATTCCGATCGGCAGGGCGAAGGACACTCCCGGCCGCTTGGCGCCGCCGGTTGCGGGACCCGACGGAGCCGGTGTGGCGGAGCCGCTCGCGGTGTCGCCCTGCCCGCCCCGCGCCAGCCAGGAATCCAGGTCGAACCGATTGATGGCGAGCGTCAGTTCGGTTCGCGGCGCCTCGCGCTTGGCAGGGTCGCCGGCCCTCAACGCGGCGTTGCCCGTGGCGCGGGTGTCGCCCAGCTGGGCTTCCAGGCTGGAGAAGGTGGCAAGGCTGGTCCCCGCCTCCACCGTCGCGCGCAGATTGAAGGGCTGGGCCAGCGCCGCAGGCCGGCGCGCGTCCACCAGCTTGGCGAAGTCGCTGCCCTCGACGCGGAGATCGCCCTGCACCTTCGAGACGCCCCCGCCGGTCAGGATGCCGGCGAAGCGGAGGGTCGCATCGGTATGGGGCATCGACAGGGTGGCCCGCACCGGCACCGCCGCACCTTCGGTGAAGCGGCCGGCGGTCGCCTCGCCATGAAGGGGCAGGCCGCGGAAACGGAAATCGCCCTGGATCTGGAAGGGGCCGTTCAGGCTGCCGGCGGCGATGCGGGCGCTCAGCCCCTCCACCCGCTCGGTCCGGCCGTTGCGGTCGTCGCGGTAGATGACGGTGCCGTTGTCGATCAGCACCTGATCGAAGCTGACGGCGGACACCAGCCCTTCGGCGGCCCCCAGCCCATCGCCGGGCCGGCCGCCGGTGGTGGAAAGGTCCCAATTGATCCGGCCGTCCAACAGGACTTCCACCACGATGGTCGGCTCGACCAACCTGATGCTTTCCACCTGGATGCGGCCGCTCAGCAGAGGACCGAGCGCGACACGGGCATCCAGCTTCTTCAGCCGCACCATGTCGGGTTCGGCGGCGCCGGCGGCATTGGCCAGCCGGGCGTCGCGCACCGTCAGCGCCGGGGACGGCAGCAGGGTGAAGCCGACGTCGCCCCGCAACTCCACCCGGCGGCCGGTCGTCTGCGATATACGCTCGGCGATGGTGCCCTTGTAGGCGTTCCAATCGATGAGGCTCGGCGCTGCCAACAGGATGCCGGCCAGAACCACCAGTCCGGCCAGTGCAGCGATCAGGATCTTCTTCACCGGGTTTCCGCCTTCCCTGCGCCGGCCTTATCCTCGGCCGTGCCCCTTTGCCACGTCAATGTTACCACGTCGTCGCCATCGACCGGCACCCCCCGTCCCCGCATAGGATACGGACGGATGCGCACTTGCCTTCGCCGCCCCTCTTCCTCCGCGCCGGTCGGCAACCGATGGCGGCTTCCGACGAGGAGCGTCCTTCGGTAAGCTAGCGCCCGCAGAAGAAACAAGCAATTTGGGCAATCCCACGGCCAAGTTGGGGCTTGTCCGTTTTTTTCCCCAGGAATTCCCCCGCGTGACGCCGCTCCGTCCGGCCGCACCGGAACCGAAACCGCAGATTCAGCCGCCGGAGACCGTGCCATGGGCGACGTGGTCAATCTCAACCGCTTCCGCAAGACCCGCGAGCGGGCCGAACGCGAGAAGGAAGCCGAAGCGAATCGGGCCCGATTCGGACGCACCAAGGCCGAGAAGGAGCGCGACCGCAAGGAGGCCGAGCGGCGCACTCAGACTTTGGACGGACATAGGCTTGACGACGAAACCTGACCTGCACGTCCGAAAGTACGGTAAAGACCAAGCTTTTCAGTGGGAATAACCTCAGCGTTTTTATTACTATTGGATATACAGATAGTTCCCTATTGCGACTATCACGCCGATCATGTGACAGTGCCTGCCAAGGGCGCCGACCGGCGCGCTCCCTGGCTGTTGGAGAGGGCCGTCATCATGGTCGACATGACGTCGTTTCGCGGATCCGTTCAAACGCCTCAATCGCACAATGCAGCCCATCATCCGGCCTGGCTACCGTCGATCCGGGCGGTGGGAGTCGACCGCCCCTGGGTCTGGCTGGCGTCCGCCTGGCAGGATATGATGGCTGCCCCCGCCATCAGCTTCGCCTATGGCGCGCTGGCGGTGATCTCCAGCTTCGTGCTCGTGGTCGGCTTGGCCCTGCTGGACATGGAATACCTGCTGCTGCCCCTGGGCGCCGGATTCATGCTGGTCGGCCCGCTCCTGGCCGTCGGGCTGTACGAGACCAGCCGGCTGCTGGAGCTCGGCCAACGCCCGACCTTCGGCAAGGTCGCAGCCGCCTATCGCCGCAACGGCGTGCAGATCGCCGGGATCGGGCTGGTCCTGATGCTGGCCATGCTGGCTTGGATCCGCGTCGCCTTCCTGATCTTCGCCCTGTTCTTCTCGGGCGAGCCGCCGGCGTTGGACCAGCTGGTCGACCGCATCTTCTTCTCGGCCGAGACCATTCCGTTCCTGCTGACCGGGACGCTGTTCGGCGGGATCATCGCGACGGCGGTCTTCTCCATCGCCGTGGTGTCGATCCCGATGCTGCTGGACCGCGAGACCGACGTCTTCACCGCCATGGCGACCAGCATCGCCGTGGTGCGGGCGAACATCCGGCCGATGATCGCCTGGGGCTTCCTGATCGCCTTGTTCATGAGCGCCGGCATGGTCACCGCCTTCATCGGGCTGGCGATTGCCCTGCCGGTGATCGGCCATGCCTCCTGGCACTGCTACCGCGATCTGGTCGGCCCCGGCCAGTAACACTGCCGCAAAGCAGGCGAAGCCCTCTCCCGTCCGCGCGGGGGAGGGCTTTTTCGTCAGCCCTTTTTGAAGAACGCCTCTGCCGCCGATTTCTGCGCCTGCTTCGCCGCAATGGCGGCGCGGGCGCGCTCGACCTCCGCCTGCAGCGTGGCGATGTAGGCTTCGAGCTCCGCCACGCCCATCACGGTCAGGTCCTTCGGCGCGGGCTTGGCCTTGCGCGGCTCCAGATCCTCGAAACGGTCGTCGATGGCCATGGCTTGGTTCCCTTCCCTGCCGCGTGTTCCGCCTTCGCCTTGTCAGGCCGGTCGGGCAAATCTACCTTTCGAGCCGGACAATTCCAATGCACCGGTGCCGGCAAATGCCTGCCCGACCACGGAAATGAAGGAAAGAACGCCATGGGCCTCGCCTTGCCCGACAGCATGCGCTGCGTCGAGATCACCCAGCCCGGAGAGCCGGAAGTGCTGCGCCCCACCCGCCGCCCCGCCCCCGTGCCCGGCCCCGGCGAGATCCTGGTGGAGGTCGCCGCCGCGGGCGTGAACCGTCCCGACACGCTGCAGCGCCAAGGCCGCTACGACCCGCCGCCGGGGGCGTCCGACCTGCCGGGGCTGGAGCTGTCCGGCACGGTCATCGCCATCGGCGAGGGTGTGGAGAGCTGGGCCAGCGGCGATCGCGTCTGCGCGTTGGTGGCCGGCGGCGGCTATGCCGAATATTGCGCGGTGCCGGCGGTGCAGGCGCTGCCGGTGCCCGGACCGCTGTCGATGGTCGAGGCGGCGGCGGTGCCGGAGACCTTTTTCACCGTCTGGACCAATGTGTTCGAGCGCGGCGCCCTGAAGCGCGGCGAGACCTTGCTGATCCATGGCGGGTCCAGCGGCATCGGCACCACGGCGATCCAGCTGGCGAAGGCCTTCGGCGCCACGGTCTTCACCACCGCCGGCAGCGACGACAAGTGCCGCGCCTGCGAGCAGCTCGGCGCCGACCGGGCGATCAACTACAAGACCGAGGATTTCGCCGCGGTGATCCGCGAGGCGACCGGCGGGCGCGGCGTCGACGTGGTGCTGGACATGGTCGGCGGCGACTATATCGCCCGCGACATCGACATCATGGCGGTCGACGGCCGCCACGTCTCCATCGCCTTCCTGCAGGGGGCCAAGGTGTCGCTGAACATGGCGCCGGTGATGACGAAGCGGCTGACTCTGACCGGGTCGACTCTGCGCGCCCGCCCGGTGCCCGAGAAGGGCCGCATCGCCGCCGCCCTGCGCGAGCATGTCTGGCCGCTGCTGGAGTCCGGCAGCATCAAGCCGCTGATCCACTGCGCCTTCCCGCTGGAAGAGGCGGCCGAGGCCCATCGCCTGATGGAAAGCAGCGCCCATATCGGCAAGATCGTGCTGACGGTCGGGCCGGACGCGGCCTGAGGGCCGGCCGGAGCAGCAGGCCGCATCAGCCAGCCGGGGCGGTCCGCAAGGCGAAACCGGACGGCATTTTGCGCTTTCTTCGTCAACGCGGCGCCGTCGGGCTTGCCTTGGGCAGCCAAGACGGGTTAGCAGAGGCGAGCGGGCGGCCGGGATTTCCCGGTGCGCCTGCGCAAGCATGCTTACGCGGACCGGTATTCGCCCTATATCGTGGTGACGAGAATGGGGCAAACGCCCCGGGGTCGCGGAACCGCTCTCGCGCCGCATAACGAGTTCGAACGACCGGCCGCACCACCCGCCAGCGGGTGCGGCCGGTGAAGAGTTGTCAGGAGGGATGATGGCACTGCCCTTGATGCCGAAAGCGACGGCCGTTTGGCTGGTCGAGAACACGTCCTTGTCCTTCGAGCAGATCGCCGCCTTCTGCGGCATGCATTCGCTGGAAGTCCAGGCCATCGCCGACGGCGAGGTCGCGGTCGGCATGGTGGGGCTCGACCCCATCGCCAACGGCCAGCTGACCAAGCAGGAGATCGAGCGCTGCGAGAAGAACCAGGATCTGCGCCTGAAGCTGCTGGTCGCCGACCTGCCGCAGGTCGCCTCCCGGTCCAAGGGTCCGCGCTATACCCCGATCACCAAGCGCGGCGACAAGCCCGACGCCATCGCCTGGCTGCTGAAGCATCATCCGGAGCTGTCGGACGCCCAGGTCTGCCGCCTGATCGGCACCACCAAGCCGACCATCGCCGCGGTGCGCGACCGCACCCACTGGAACGTCGCCAACATCAAGCCGCGCAGCCCGGTGATGCTGGGCCTCTGCTCGCAGCGTGAGCTGGAAGAGTCGCTGGCGCTGGCCATCCGCCGCGGCGGCGTGCCCCGCGCGCCGGAGGATGCCGCCGAGGACTTCTACGGCGACAGCCGCGACGAAGACCGCTATTCCGAACAGGAAGACGCCCACTGATGCCATCCCTCTCCCCCGCGCGGGAGAGGCATGAAAGTCTGCGATGACCGACCGCAACACACCTCCGCCCCGACTCGTCGTCGGCATCAGCGGCGCGTCGGGGGTGATCTACGGTATCCGCATGCTGCAGACGCTGCGGCGGATCGGCGTCGAATCGCATCTGGTCGTCAGCAGGTCCGCCGAGGTGACGCTGGCGCATGAAACCGCCATGAAGGTGGCGGAGCTGCGGGCGCTGGCCGACGTCAGCTATTCCGCGGCCGACATCGGGGCGGCGATCTCCAGCGGCAGTTTCCGCACGCTGGGCATGGTGGTCGCCCCCTGTTCGGTCCGCACGATGAGCGAGATCGCCAGCGGCGTCACCTCCACCCTGCTGACCCGCGCCGCCGACGTCGCCTTGAAGGAGCGGCGGCGGCTGGTTCTGATGGTGCGGGAGACACCGCTGCATCTGGGCCATCTGCGCACCATGACCGCGCTGGCGGAGATGGGGGCGGTGATCGCGCCGCCGGTGCCCGCCTTCTATGCCCGACCGGAGAGCATCGACGATCTGGTCGACCATTCGGTGGGACGGGTGCTGGACCTGTTCGGGCTGGACGCCGGCAATCTGCGCCGGTGGGGTGAACGTCCGGCGGAGGGCTGACCCGCGCTGCGGTGCCGCAACAGGCGGCTTGGACCGCGGGCGCAATGCCGTTATACCGCTGACGATGCGAAATGATGCGGAGCCGGCGCCGCCGCCGGCCGACAGTAACGGGGACAAGCGGACCATGCCCTTCAGCAGTCAACCGAGCGAGCCCATCCGCCAGCTTCTGGCCGGCATCAGAGCGTTCCGCGCCCGCTACTACGAACGCCGGCCCGACAGCATGCGCCAGCTGGTGACGGAAGGGCAGCATCCGGAAGTTCTGCTGATCGGCTGTTCCGACAGCCGCGTCGATCCCGCCCTGCTGACCATGGCGGAACCCGGCGAACTGTTCGTCGTCCGCAACGTCGCCAACCTCGTCCCGCCCTATCAGCCGGACGGCAGCTATCACGGCACCTCGGCCGCCGTCGAATATGCCGTGCGGTCGCTGCAGGTGTCGGAGATCATCGTGTTGGGCCACGCCCAGTGCGGCGGCATCCGGGGCCTGATCCGGCTGCGCGCCGGGCAAAAGTCGGAAGACGACTTCGTCTCCCCCTGGGTGTCCATCGCCGCCTCCGCGCTCGACCCCTATGTCGGGCCGGAAGGCTCCGAGCAGGCCAGGGCCGACGCCGAACGGCTGCAGCAAACCCCGGCGATCATCGAACGGGCGGCCGTCCGCGCCTCCGTCGAGAACCTGATGACCTTCCCCTTCGTGCGCGAGCGGGTGGAGGCCGGGACGCTGAACATCCATGGTTGGTGGTTCGACCTGGAGTCGGGAGAGATGTGGGCGATCAACCCCGCCACCCGCCTGTTCCAGCCGGTCGAGTAAGAAGACCGCACGAAACGCCTTACCCAAGCGCGAACACGGGAATTTCCGGGCGCCCTGCCCTGTTGAGAGCGAAGGAAAGAAGATTTTCTTCACTCCGACGAGAGGTAGGGAACGCCATGAAGGCTGCATTTCCACTTGCGATCCTGGTCGCCGCCCCCCTTGCGCTGGCCGCCTGCAACCAGACCGGAAACAGCGGCAGCAGCAGCGGTGGGCTGTTCGGCGGCAGCGGTGGCGGCCTGTTCGGGTCGGGCAACTCCGACTCGTCCTATGCGCGCAACGGCCGCTGCGACGACCCGCGCTACAACACCTCCAACGGCGGGCAGGCAGAGGCCGGGACCGACGATTACGACTGCTCGCGCTACGGCGACGGCTTGAAGCGCTGAACCAGCGCCGCCAGTTCGGCGGCCATACGCCCGGCGACCGAACGCCAGTCGCCGGGCGCCGGCTGCCGGAACAGGCGGGCGGTCGGATACCATGGGCTGTCGTCGCGGCCGGCCATCCAGCGCCAGTCCGCCGAGAAGGGCAGCGCCACCCAAAGCGGCAGGCCGAGCGCGCCGGCCAGATGCGCCGGTCCGGTGCAGGACGACACCACCAAATCCAGATTCGCCATGATCGCCGCCGTATCGGCGAAATCGGCGATCTCCGGTGCCAGATCCGTGAAATTGCCGGGCATCGCTGCCTCGGCCAGATCGGCATGCCCTGGCCCCATCTGCATCCCGTAGAAGCGACAGCCCGGCACGTCGAGGAGCCCGCGCAAGCCGGCCAGCCGGGGAGAGCGCTGGTCGTCGCCGGGAAATCGCGGGTTGCCCGCCCAGACGAGGCCGACCCGAAGCCCTTTTGCTGCCGCAAGGCGCTCGCGCCAGAGTGCGACGCGCGCCGGATCGGCCCGCAGATAGGGAACGGTCGCCGGCACGTCGTCCACCACCGTGGCGAAGGCGCGCGGCAGGCTCATCAGCGGGCATTCCAGGTCGAAGGGAGGCAGCGGATCGCCCCGCGCGATCACCTGCGCCGGCCCGGCCATCCCGGCCATCCCGGCCATCCCGGCCATCAGGGGCAGGAGGGATGGCTGAACCTCCAGAACCACCCGGCCGCCGCGGGCCGCCACCAGCGGGACATAGCGCAGGAACTGCAACGTGTCGCCCAGCCCTTGTTCGGCATAGAGCAGGATGGTCCGGCCCTCCAACGCCTCCCCCTGCCATGTCGGTTGGGAGAAGCGACGCCAGGGCGGCTCGGCCCGGCTGTCATGGCGGCGCCAGTCGAACTCCGGCCAGCCGCCGGCGTAGTCGCCGGCCATCAGCCGGGCGAATCCGAGGTTCCAATGCAGCCCGGCATCCTGCGGCCGCTCGGCTAGCGCGCGCTCGAAATCGGCGGCGGCCTCATCCGGCCGGGCCATGGCGATCAGCGCGGTTCCGCGGGCCGCCCACAACGAAGGACCGGGCCGCTGCCGCGCGGCATCGGCGAAAGCGTCCAGCGATTCGGGAAAGCGGCCGAGCTTCGCCAGCACCGCGCCCAACACCTCCCATGCCTCGCCGAAGTTGCGGTCGGCCATGAGCGATTCGCGGGCTGCCGCTTCTGCATCGGTCCAGCGGCGTTGCGCGGCGAGAGCGGCGGCCAAGGTCGCGTGGGCGACGGCTGACCGGCCGTTCAGGCGCAATGACCGGCGGGCACAGCATTCGGCCGCTTGCGAATCGCCCTGGGACAGGAGGACCGCCGCCCGGTTCACCAGGGCGGCGGCATGGTCCGGTGCCAGAACCAACGCCTGTCCGGCAGCCGCCAGCGCCGCATCGTGCCGTCCCAGCCTGCGCAGGGCCGCGGACCGGCTGGCATGGGCATCGGCCAACTCCGGCATCAGGCGCAGCGCATGGCCATAGAGCCGCACCGCTGGCTCCACCGCACCGGCCGACTGCTCGGCCCCGGCAAGATTGGACCAGCCGCCGGCCGAGTCGGGGCGCAATGCCACTGCAAGACGAAGCCGCCGCACCGCCGACTCCACTTGTCCCGTCTGTGCGGCCAGGACGCCGAGCAGCTGCATGGCGTCGGCATATTCCGGGTCGGCGCCCAGGATGCGGCGATAGATGTCCTCCGCCTCCGCCACCCGACCCGCCTGATGGTGGTCGAGTGCGATCAGCAGGGCCTGCGACAAAGTAACCATCGGAACTCTTGTGTGTTGGCGGGAGCCGGCTGTGTTTCGGATCATGCGCCGCCGCCGCGGTGCCAGTCCAGTCGGGCACCGTCGCAAGCCGTCGCAAACGGTCACAGAATCGGGATTTCCCCTGGATTGTCATGAGACTGACACATCGTTATTGTCCGCGCCGCTTTACCAAGGAGCGGATCATGATCTCGCGCCCAGACCGGGCCTTTTCCATTCACGGCACCTGCCGGACGCGCGTTCTTGCCGCTGCGGCGCTCGTGCTGTCCCTGGGTTTCGGAATCCCGCCCGCACAGGCCAAGGAGGGCGCCAAGCCGAACGGCTGCCCCTGGGCACAGGACATCACGCTGGAAATCAACGGCAAGACCCTGACCCTGACGCAGGAGGCCTTCTCCGCCTCGACGTCCGAGCCTATCGAGATCGATCAGTTCAAGGTCTTCCCGCTGATCGACCAGCTGAAGCTGCGCATCATCGGCCCCAAGGGCCGCGAGTGGGAGGCGGCGCTGACCCATCTGGTCAGCGGCAAGCGCTGCAGCGCCTTCTATGCCGGCAAACCCGCTCTGGTATCCGACACGGTGCGCGACCCGAACGAGCTGATTCTGAACCGCTAGAACACCGGGACAGCCGCTCAGCGGCCGTCCAGCACCCCCGTCAGTTCGTCCAGCGCCGGATCGCCGCCCGGCACCAGCAGGGCCATGTTCCGGGCGGCCAGTTCAGCGCTTCCACCCGGTCGCGGCGTGAATCCGGCGGCGGCGAACAGCCGGTCCTGCTGGACCCGTTCGGCCTCAAGCTCCGCGGCCTTCATGCGGCGGTAGAATGCGTCGTCCTCATCCTTTGCCCGGCGGCGAAGGGCGCGCAGGGGGTAAACGACCTCCTCCCGCCAGCCGGAAACCGCCGAATCGATGCGGGCAAGCTCGGCCTCGGACAGGCGGACGCCGCACTCCAGCCCCGCCCAGGCGGCGAACAGCAGCACATTGACGTCCACCCCGCGGCGGTCCTGCAACGACAGGCAAAGGGCCGGAACCCCCGACCGCCCATAGACGGCCAGGGAGAAGTCCCAGAACGGGTTCACCGTCCCGCTCAATCGCCGAAGCTGATGTTCAGGCCGCGGGCGGTCTTGACCAGCGCCCCGTCCAGCTCGACGCAGGAGTAATGCTCGATCGCCTCGGTGATCGGCACGTCGATGACGCCGCGATTCGACCAGGCGACCATGCGGTTGAACTTGCCCTCCGCGATCAGGTCGACGGCGTGGACGCCGAAGGCCGACGCGATCAGCCGGTCGCGCGGGCTGGGCATGCTGCCGCGCTGGACATGGCCCAGAACGGTGACGCGGGTCTCCGCCCCGGTGGCGTCGGCGATCTTCTCGCCGATATAGTCGCCGATGCCGCCATAGCGCTTCTCGCCGCCCTGCAGCACCTTCTTGACGCCGGTGCCCTCCAGCGTCTTCACCGCCTCCGACACCACGACGAGGGCGAAGTTGCGGCCGGTGTTGCGGACATCCTGGATCTTGGCCGCGATGCTCTCGATGGAATAGGGGATTTCCGGGATCAGGATCACGTCGGCCCCGCCGGCGATGCCGGCCGCCAGCGCGATGTGGCCGGCGTCGCGGCCCATCACCTCCAGCACCATGACGCGGTGGTGGCTGGCGGCGGTGGGCTGCAGGCGGTCGAGCGCCTCCACCGCCACGGCGACGGCGGTGTCGTAGCCGACGGACACCTCGGTCTTGCCCAGGTCGTTGTCGATGGTCTTGGGCACGCCCACCATCGGGAAGCCGCCCTTCTGCGCCAGCTTGTGCAGGATGGCGAAGCTGCCGTCGCCGCCGATGCCGATCAGGGCGTCCAGGCCGAGTTCGCGGTAGCCGCCGATGATCTCGTCCGACCGGTCCTTCAGCGTGCCGTCGGGCATCGGATAGGCGAAGGGGTCGCCGCGGTTGGTCGTGCCCAGGATGGTGCCGCCCTGGCGCATCATGTGGCCGTCGACGGAGCCGAGGTCGAGCGTCTGGTACTGCACCGGGCGCTGCAGCAGGCCCTGGGTGCCTTCCTTGATTCCCAGCACCTGCCAGCCATAGCCGGTGGCGCGGTGGACCACCGCGCGGATGACGGCGTTCAGCCCGGCGCAGTCGCCGCCGCTGGTCAGGATGCCGATGCGCTTGCCGGCTTTCGTTGGGGCAGTCATTTTGGGTTTCCCGTCCCGTTCGCCTGTTTGTTGAAATCGGACACCATGTTACCGGAACAGGCATTTCCCGCAATCGTTGCCCGCATCCGCAAAGGTGGAATGCCGCCGCCGCAGGATCGCGGCGCTCCTCATGTCCAAGGGATGAAACCGGCGGTTTGACGGTGCCGTCCCGCCGCAAATCTGGTATAGTGAGGCCCGCCCAGCCAAAGGGCCACCCGCAAGAGCACCCCCGAACCATCCGGGGCAACGGCCACTTCCAACGGGCGCGATGAACGAGCAAGAGATTTTGAAGGAAAAGCTGGCGAGCTTGCGCAGCGAGCACCGCGACCTGGACGACGTCATCGCCCGGCTTGCCGAACGTGCGCCCTATGACCAGCTGCAGATGCAGCGGCTGAAGAAGCGCAAGCTGATGCTGAAGGACCAGATCATGGTCCTGGAAAGCCGACTCCTGCCGGATATCATCGCGTAGGCCGACGGCAGCGCTTTCATGCGCCGTCATCCCCGCGAAGGCGCTACGGGACGCACAGATCTCGGGGCGCTATTAAGTTCCTGGAACCAAAAGAACTTTGCGTCACCCCCGCGAAGGCGGGGAACCAGGAGACTCCGCATATCAGCGGCGGATGTGGCTGGATTCCCGCCTTCGCGGGAATGACGGTCGATGTGGGAACAAGCTGTCTTCGGCCGAGGGTATGGGGCTTCCCTCACCCCTTCTTCGGCACCGTGAAGAACTGGATGCCCATCTGGAAGCTGCGGGCGATGTTCTCCGCCTTGCCGATCAGGAAGGCCGCGCCGTCGGGCGGGAAGAGTTCGTGGGCGGTCTCGCGGAACAGGCCCAGCCAGCGTTCGAAATGCTGCGGCTCCAGCCCCAGCGAGATATGGACCGGCATCGGGCGCCCGTCGTAACGCTGGGTCAGCAGGGCGATGGACGACCAGAAATCCATCATCTTGCGCAGATGCGGCTCCCAATCGGCGATGGCCCGGCCGAAGATGGGGCCAAGCACGTCATCCTTCATGATCTTGCCGTAGAAGGTCCGCACGAGCCTTTCGATCGACGCCTCGTCGATGCCGACGGTGGCCATCCGCTCCTCCGCCATGGCGGTGCGGATGTCGCGGCGCTCGTTGCGCTGGTCGTCGCTGGGAACGGTGTCGGTCATGCGATGGGTCCGGTCCGGAATTGCCTAGGGTCTATCCTGTTCATATGGGACGGCACCATAGGTGGAACCATGGTCCGCCGGAAGGGCCGGGATGTCGCAGCGGACGCGACGGATTCGCAATGCGGCGGGCCGCGGGCCGGCGCCGCCTCTGGACAGCGGCCCGACTCCACCTATAATGCGCCGCTTTCCGGACCTTGAGGAAAGCGCCACGCCGTGTCCGCCGAACACTCCCCGAACAGCGCCGTTCCGGCCAACGACATCGCGGCCGAAGGCGTTCAGCCGCAGGTCGGCATCATCATGGGCAGCCAGTCGGACTGGACCACCATGAAGCACGCCGCCGACACCCTCGCCGCGCTGGGCATCCCGCACGAGGTCCGCATCGTTTCCGCCCACCGCACGCCCCATCGGCTGGTGGAGTACGCCACCACCGCCAAGGCGCGCGGGCTGAAGGTGGTGATCGCCGGGGCCGGCGGGGCCGCCCATCTGCCGGGCATGGCCGCGTCGATGACGCCGCTGCCGGTCTTCGGCGTTCCGGTCGAAAGCCACGCGCTGAAGGGCATGGACAGCCTGCTGTCCATCGTCCAGATGCCGGGCGGCGTACCGGTCGGCACTCTGGCCATCGGCAAGGCCGGCGCGATCAATGCCGCCCTGCTGGCCGGCTCTGTCATCGCGCTGATGGACCCGGCGGTGGCCGAGGCACTGGATGGCTGGCGCGCCCGCCAGACCGCGGCGGTGGCCGAAGCGCCCGTCGACGACCCGACCTGACAGCGAGAAGGCCCTACCGCCATGACCGGCACTGCAAAGGGCGCCGCCCTGCCCCGTCTCGCCCCCGGTTCCACCATCGGCATGCTGGGTGCCGGGCAGCTCGGCCGGATGACGGCCCTGGCCGCCGCCCGGCTCGGCTACAAGACCCATGTCTATGCCCCCGACGCGGCGGACAGCCCGGCGGCGCAGGTCAGTGCCGCGGCGACCGTCGCCGATTGGAACGACCTGGACGCGCTGGAACGCTTCGCCCGTTCCGTCGACGTGGTGACGCTGGAGTGGGAGAATGTCCCCGTGGCGACGGCGGAGCATCTGCGCCGCTTCACCAACCTGCATCCCGGCCCGAATGTGCTGTCGGTGGCACAGGACCGCATCGCCGAAAAGAGCTTCGTCAACCGGCTCGGCATCGCGACGGCGCCCTGGCGCGCCGCGAACGGTGCCGACGAGGTCGCCCGCGCGGTGGCGGAGATCGGGCCGCGCTGCGTCCTGAAATCCACCCGCCTCGGCTATGACGGCAAGGGGCAGGCGCGGCTGGAGGCCGGCGGCGACCCGGCGGCGGCCTGGAGCGCCATCGGCGGCGGCAAGCCCGGCGTCGAGGGCATCGTCGAGGGCTTCGTCACCTTCGCCTGCGAGGTGTCGGTGATCGTCGCCCGCGGTGCCGATGGCGCGATGGTCGCCTATCCGGCGGTGGAGAACCGGCACAAGGACGGCATCCTCGACGTCACCATCGCCCCCGCCTCTTCGGACAAGGTGTCGGCGGCGACGGCGGCGGAAGCGGATCGCATCGCGCGGCGCATCGCCGAAGCGCTGGATCTCGTCGGCGTCCTGGCGGTGGAGATGTTCGTCACCGCGGACGGCGCCGTCCTGGTCAACGAGATGGCGCCGCGCCCGCACAATTCCGGACACTGGACCATGGACGCCTGCGCCACCTGCCAGTTCGAGCAGCTGGTGCGCGCGGTCTGCGGCCTGCCGCTGGGGTCGGTCGACCGGGTGGCCGCTGCCGAGATGACCAACCTGATCGGCGACGACGTGCTGCGCTGGCCGGAGCTGCTGGCGGAACCCGGCGCCCGCCTGCACCTGTACGGCAAGGCGGAAGCCCGGCCCGGCCGCAAGATGGGCCATGTCAACCGGCTGTTCCCGCGCCGCTAAGTCCCGTCTCCACCGGATCGAACCGAAGGCCCCGCGACCCCATGGTCGTCGGGGCCTTTTTGCGGGTCCGCTGCCCGTTATCGACCTCGTCTATTCATTGCGCGGCCGAAATGATCGCCCTGTGTTCGCGCAGGAGATAACTCCGATCCTGCAAGGACGGGAAGCGGCCGACCCGGCAGGTTCGGGTTCAGGGCGGAGACGTCACAAAAGGTCGCGTTTTCCTTGTGCCGAAGGTCATCGGCCACCGTCGGGCTTTTAACCGATGTCAACATTGGTTACTCTACGTCACTTTCCTATCGAAACTATCTAAACTTTGACGCAATTTGTAGCCGGACGACGATGCCCCTGGCGCAGGACAATGCAGGACGCACCACCCCCGTGATCGGCCCGGTCATGAACCCGGCGGCCGGTCCGCTCGGACCGCGCCGGCCGCAGTCCAGCCGCGACCGGGACCGTTTCGTCGGCTTCGCCTTCGCCGCCGCCGATCTGCTGATCGAGACCGACGCACAGGGCAACGTCCTGTTTTCCGCCGGCGCCCGCTGCCGCCTGACCAAGGGCGAGGTCGGCGGGCTGGTGGGCACCAACCTGATGGAGGTGGTGGCCCCCGGCGACCGCAAATATGTCCATGTCCTGTTCGAACGCATCCGGGAGAAGGCGCGGATCAAGCCGTCGCGCGTTCTGTTCCAGGCCTTCGACGGGCAGCAGTTCCCGGCGCTCCTGGGCGGTTGCCGTCTCGATTCCTGTCCGGGGTCGCTGTTCCTGACCATTCTGCTGACCGTGCCGCCGCGAACCGGCTCCGCCGGATCTGCAGTCCAGGGTGAACTGCTCGACCAGACCGGTTTCGCCAACATCCTCGAGGAGCGGCTCCTCGCAGCGCGCGAGAAGGGGGTGGACCAGGGACTGACCTTGCTGCTGGTCGAAGGACTGCAGGCGATGGTCGACGCCATGCCGGAGGGGGCGGCGGCCGAGGTGCGCGACGGCATCGACGCCTATCTGCGCGGCATCTCCGCCGACGGGGACAGCGCGGGCCAGTTGGGCGGCGACCGCTACGGCATCGTCCATGCCGCGGACATCGACGGGCAAGAGGTGCAGGGGCACATCGCGCAGATCATTGAGGCTGCGGGCGGCGCCCTGCCCGGCGGCATCCGGTCCTGGACCCTTGACATGGCCGACGACCGGCTGGACCCCGCCGACGCCGCCCGCGCCCTGGTCTATACCGTGCAGGCCTTCGCCTCCGCCCAGGGCGGCGAATTCACCATCTCCAGCCTGGAGGACGGCGCCAACCGCCTGATGGCGGGCGCGGTGGAGCGGATCGGACAGTTGCGCGCCACCATCGACAACCGCGATTTCATCGTCGTCTACCAGCCCATCGTCGACATCGCCACCGGCGCCGTCCATCACCTGGAGGCGCTGACCCGCGTCGAAGGATCGAATTCGCCGGCTGACTTCATCACCTTCGCCGAGGATGTCGGGCTGATCTATGATTTCGACCTGCTGCTGACCCAGACGGTGCTCGACACGCTGAAGGAGTTCCGCAAGGAGCCGAAACTGCCGGACGTGGCGATCAACCTGTCGGCCAAGACGCTGATGAGTCCGATCTTCCTCAAGCAGTTCCAGTCTGTCGTCGCCCCCTATGGCGATCTGGCCGCAAAACTGCTGATCGAGGTGACGGAAACCGTGGTCGTCACCGACATCGCCAAGCTGAACGAGGTGTTGCAGAAGCTGCGCGGGGTCGGGTTCCGCATCTGCCTGGACGATGTCGGGGCGGGGTCCACCAGCTTCCAGTCGCTCTACGGCATCCAGGCCGATTATGCCAAGATCGACGGCAAGTTCGTCCGCGGCGCGGTCAACAGCCCTCGCGACATGGCGATGCTGCGTTCGATGGTGGATGTCTGCCGCCAGCTGGGGTTGGAACTGATCGGCGAGCAGGTGGAGGAACCGGTGCATTCGGACCTGCTGACCAACCTCGGCGTATCGCTCGCCCAAGGGTTTCTGTTCAGCCGGCCGTCGCGCGATTTCTCTTACTTCGCCAAGGACTGGTCCAAGGTGCGCAGCGGCGGAAAGATCCTGCTGAAGGGGTGATCCATCCCATGGTTGTGCCGACCGGCACCGCGCTGCCGCTGGCCCTGCCGGCGAACGAGCTGGTGGCCAACGCCTTGAAGCACGCCTTCCCCGGAACCACCACCGGCCGGGTGGCAGTCCGCTTCGCGCCGACCGAAGAGGGCTGGCTTCTTCAGGTCGCCGACGACGGCATCGGGTTGCCCGATGGATTCGAGCGGGCGTCGCGGCGGTCGTTGGGGATGCGGCTGGTGAAGACGCTGGCGGGACAGCTGGGCGCCGTGCTGGAAATTGAACACACGGCCGGCACCGTCTTCACCCTGCGCGCGGCAATGCCGCCGGCATAGAGGCGGCGGCGCGGTCTCACGCCGGCAGCGGCACGCGGAAACAGGGGCTGGAGTCCAGTGCGTCCATTTCCGCGATGCTGTGGACCTGTTCGAGACGGCGGCGGGCGGCGTCAAGAAGTTCCCGGTTGCGGGCGAGCATATCGTTGCCGGCATAGCCATCGCGCAGCCGCATGCGGCGCAGCAGATCCTCCGCCTGATCCAGCGTTTCCATGATGCTCATTGCGGTATTGGCGTCCATCGTCGCCCTCATTTCCCTCTTCACCGCCCCGGCATTCGCGGTGCGGTCCGTCACATGGCGGTAACACTAACCACCGTAACTCGCCGTGAGGTAGAGGATATTTGGTCGCATGGCGACAAAACAGGGTGGCTTTTTATTTGTTATTTTCGATTGATTGAATCGTTTCTCTTCAGCCAATCGGTTTGAATGCGGATCACCTTCTCCGTGGCGGAAAATGCCTGACGGCGGGTAAGAACCAGAATGACTCCGCTGCTGGCCGCGATCAGGGGAATCGGCCCGACGATCCAGGCGAGCGCCGCCAGCGCGAAATAATAGGAGCGCATGCCGCCGTTCAGCGCGGTGATGGCAAGGGTCAGCGCCTCGCCGATGGTCTCGGCAATGGCCTTGCGGTCCTCGGGGGGAACCGGCGGCATCGGCGCCGAGCCGATCAGGGCGCAGCAGTAATTGTACTGGCGCAGCGCCCAGGTGAACTTGAAGAAGCCGAAGGTGAAGATCACCACCATCAGCAGCATCTTGATCTCGAACAGCTGGTGCGAGGTCTGGACGGTGAAGGACAGGTTCGACACCAGCTGCTGCGCCCGCTCCGCCGCACCGAAGGAGCCGATCAGGCCGGCCAGCACCAGCATGTTGGTGGAGGCGAAGAAGGTGCAGCTGTGCATGGTGTGGCCGACCAGCTGCGAATCCATGATGCGGTTCTCGCGTTCCAGCATCCGTTCGATCCAGTAGCGGCGCACGACCTTCAGATGCTGGTTCACCACGTTGCGGCCGGACAGCAGGTGATCCTGGATGACGGTGAAGCCAACCCAGGAGCCGACGAACCAGGCGAGGGCGATGATGTCGAGGGTGGAGGCATCGGGCGGCATAATGGCGGCATCGCGTCAGGTGGCGGAAAGCCCGCACCGTGTACGCCCGCCGCGCGCGGGTGTCCATGGGAGGATGCCGGGACTCACGCCGTCCGCATCACCCCTCCCCCGGCCCCCGGCCCTGCACCGCCTTCAGCACATGGACGCGGATGGCGCTGGACAGGTTGCCGGTGCGGGTCTGGTCGATTTCCTCGATCAGGGCATTCACCGACAGGCCGCGCGCCAGCGCCACCGACTTAAGGGCGTCCCAGAACTCTTCTTCAAGGGAAACGCTGGTGGGATGGCCGGCAATCAGGACCGAACGCTTCTTCATGGTCACGCACGCATCGGTTTGCAGGATGGGGGTGGTCAGAGGAAGGCCGGAACGGCCGGGACGGACACCCCCACCCTAACCCCAAGCTTAGCCGGGACCAACCATCCGTTCGGGGCGAACCCATTGATCGAATTGTTCATCCGTCAGGAGTCCGAGTTCCCGCCCGGCCTCCTTTAGGCTTGTCCCTTCCTTGTGGGCCTTCTTGGCGATCTTCGCGGCGTTGTCATAGCCGATATGCGGGTTCAGCGCCGTCACCAGCATCAGGCTGTCGGACACCAGCCGGGCGATGCGATCGCGGTTGGCTTCGATGCCGACGACGCAATTGTCGGTAAAGCTCATCGCCGCGTCCGTCAGCAGGCGGATCGATTGCAGGACATTGTAGGCGATCACCGGCTTGAACACGTTCAGTTCGAAATGGCCGGTGGCGCCGGCCACGGTGACGGTGGTGTGGTTGCCCATCACCTGGGCGCAGACCATGGTCATCGCCTCCGACTGGGTCGGGTTGACCTTGCCGGGCATGATGGAGGAGCCGGGCTCGTTCTCCGGCAGCGACAGCTCGCCGATGCCCGACCGCGGGCCGGAGCCCAGAAGACGGATGTCGTTGGCGATCTTCATCAGCGACACCGACAGCGTGTTGAGATGGCCGTGGACGTCGACCAGTGAGTCATGGGTCGCCAGCGCCTCGAACTTGTTTTCCGCCGTGACGAAGGGAAGGCCGGTGAAGGCCGCCACCTCCTCGGCGAAGGCTTCGGCGAAGCCCGGCCTGGCGTTCAGCCCGGTGCCGACCGCCGTGCCGCCCTGGGCCAGCCGGTAGAGCTGCGGCAGCGATCCCTTCACCCGGCCGATGCCGTAGGACACCTGCGCCGCATAGCCGGAGAATTCCTGCCCGAGCGTCAGCGGCGTCGCGTCCTGCAGATGGGTGCGGCCGATCTTGACGATGTCTTGGAAAGCGTCGGCCTTGGCGTCCAGCGCGGTGCGCAGATGCTCCAGCGCCGGGATCAGGCTGCGGACGATCTCGTCGGCCGCCGCGATGTGCATGGCGGTGGGAAAGCTGTCGTTCGACGACTGTCCCATGTTGACGTGGTCGTTGGGGTGGATCGGCGTCTTCGACCCCATGGTGCCGCCGAGCTGCTCGATGGCACGGTTGGCGATCACCTCGTTGGCATTCATGTTGGTCTGGGTGCCGGAGCCGGTCTGCCAGACCACCAGCGGGAAGTGATCGGCCAGCCGGCCGTCGATCACCTCGTCCGCCGCGGCCATGATGGCGGCGCCGAGCTTCGGGTCGAGAACGCCCAGCTTCATGTTGGCCGCCGCGGCGGCGCGCTTCTGGATCCCCAGCGCGCGGACCAGGGGGACCGGCATGCGCTCCCCGCCGATGCGGAAATTTTGCAGGGAACGCTGGGTCTGCGCGCCCCAGTAACGGTCGGCCGGAACTTCGATGGGGCCGAAGCTGTCGGTTTCGGTGCGGACGCCACTCATGGCTGGACCTTTCCTGATCGCCGCTTTTGGTCACGGGTGGGACGGGTTGCAATCGCCTCCGCCCAGCCTGATCTTTGAGGCGAAGGGCCCGACGGCAAGGGACGCCGGGAGCATAGCAAGCATGAGCGTGAGCGACTCGGCGGAAATCCACGCAATTCCCCCAAATTTGTTCTTGTTGCGTTCGCTTTTCTTCCGTACGCTTTCCTGGTGAACCGAGCGGCCGCCGTAAAGCCGGCCATCAAAGCGAATGGGGGACGGAATGGATGATCTTGCACTGGATCATGTCCGCGCGTTCATTGCCCGGACGCGCGTTGCGGAAATGAAGAGCCGCGGCTGGCGCGTTCTCGGCCCGGGGGAGGAAGGCTCCTTCCTGATGGAGGGACCGATGCCCACCAGCCGCAAGGCGGTGCTCGACGCGCCGATCGGCGGCTTGTTCGACGACCTTGTCGCCCGCGCGCTGGAACGCGCCGACGCCCGCGACCGGCTGGATGCCCGCCGCGCCGCTTGAGGCCGCTGACGTCACCGGCGGTAGCAGCTCATCCGAAGGAAGAAGCTTCAACCATTCCAGGGGCTTGCGCCTGCCCAGTGGGTTGCAGAAAATACACCCTTTGGTGGTCTCTCCCACCAATTCCCCGGGCGCTCTGAGAAACCGGACATAGCGTTGCGTGTTGTTATGGAGCACGGCACGCGCCGGGACATCCGACAGGGAACGAAAACCGCAGGTTTTGGGTCGTCGCTTCGGGCCTTTGGAGTACCTCATCGGGGTGGTCGTAGACCATGACCAAAGATCTGAAGTACCCCCGATGATACGACCTGCGGTATAGCCCTGTTAGTAAGTCCTTAACCGGCCCGATGGCTTGATAAGTCCATCGGGAACGCTCAGGCCAAGGGAGATTTACATGATCGGCGCCGTCAACTCGAAGAAGATCAACGCGTCCTCTGCGGCTCACATCGCGCTTCTCGACCAGTTCATTCGGTTGACCCAAGACACCATCGTGGAACAGGACGATGCCTTCGTCCGCGACAGTCTTGTCGATCTTCTATCCAGCCTGCGCAACGAACGTGCCGACTATGCCGAGATCATCGGCGCGTCCGCGTTGAACCGCGCCGCCTGATCTCGGGCCACTCCGAACGCCCTCCTTATTCGGACGGTCAGGCCTCAGCGTCCCCTTCTGCCGCCAGCGCCGACAGCGCGTCGCCGGTCAGCCGGTAGGGAAGCCATTCCTTCATCTGGCGGAAGCCCACCCGGTCGTAGAATCCACGCGCCGGGTTCCAGTCCAGGACATTCAGATCGACACGACGGTAGCCGCGCTCAACCGCGCGTTGGGCCACCGCGGCCAACAGCTTGCGGCCGACGCCATAGCGCCGGGCATCCGGCGTGACGTAGAGGTCCTCGACATACAGGCCGGGCCGTCCTTCCCAGGTGGAGAAATTCCGGAAGGTCAGGGCGAAGCCGACCGGCGCGCCGTCCAGTTCGGCGATCAGCGCCTCGAACACCGGCTGTTCTCCCCAGCCGTCCCGGCGGAAATCCTCCTCCGTGGCCTTGACCGCGTCGGCCTCATGCTCGAACTCGGCAAGTTCACGGACGAAGCGCAGGATGGTGGCGCAATCGGCCTCGACGGCGGGGCGGATGGTGACGGTCGGCATCGGCGGCAGGTTCCCCGGCTGGAATAACGAATGGGAGCGGACCATAGCCCGCTCCCCGTCCATCCGCATCCCCATAGCTGCAGCTCCGTGGCCGCACCGGGCACCGTTCAGTCGTCGCCGCCGCCTTTCAGGTCCAGGATGCTGCGCAGTTCCTGCACTCGCCGTTCGGCGCTGTGTTCGGCCAGCACCCGCTTGCGCGCCCGCCGGCCCAGGTCGGTCAGGTGGTTGCGCGGCAGCATCATCGCCGTGGTGACGTCGTCGGTCTGGGCGGCGACCAGGATCTCCCGGCCGGGCTCGAAGAAACTGTCCAGCCCCTCCCAATGGTCGGCGACGATGGCGGCACCGCAGGCGGCGGCCAGGAACAACCGGTCGGACGGGCACCAGCCGATCCTGCGCTCGTCGTCGCGCGCCAGCGTCAACGCAAGGCTGGCCGATGCGAGAAGGTCGGGATGTTCGGCCGGGTCGAGATCCGGGAAGGTCAGGATGTTGGAGGCACCCGGCACCCCATCCGGCAGGCCGGTGCCGACCAGCACGAAGCGCCGCCGGGTCAGCCGCTGCGCCGGATCGATGAAGAAGTTGCCCAATCCCTCGCGGATGCCGTCGGGACCGGCGACGATGCAGCAAAGGTCGCCCAGATACTCCCGCTTGAAGTCTCCGGGTTTGTCGACCTCCGGCACGATCCAGGGGTAGAGCGGCGCCACCGCCTCCGCACCCGCCTTGGCGCGATAACGCTCCAGCGCCGGCCCGCCGCAGGAGGCAAGGACGACGTCGAAGCCGCCCAGCCCATCCGCCGGCAGATGATCCACCGTCTCCCCCGCCTCCAGCGCCGTCAGGCTGACCGGAGCCTCCGGATCGTAGAGCGCGCGGCGCGCGGCCTTCGAGTTGCGGGCGAGATCCGCCGCGGCACGGGCATCCGGCCCATGCGCGATGACCAGTGAGACGCCGGCGTCGTCGGCCTGTGCCGCCGCGCGAACCGCCACTGTGTCCCAGCCGGTGTAGGATATCACCTCGCCGCCGGGGATGGTCCAGGGCGTCGCGGCGCCGGGACCGGCGCGTTCGACCGCGACCACGCGATGGCCGCGGATCGCCAGCGCCTGGATCAGCGCTCGCCAGCGCACCATTTGGCCGCCGTCGTGGCGATACCCGTTGGTCAAGCCGAAGATCACGATTTTCATGGCGTCGGCACCTTTGGCGTTCCGTGGCAGAAGGCGGCCCCTTCATCGAAGTGGCAGCAAGTCAACGCGGCTGATCGGGGCGGGTTCCGGCATGTGCCCCGGCCACCGCTTCCCAACGCGAAAGCGGTCCCAAAGGACGAGGACCCGCCGGGCGAGGGTTGCGAATCTGTGGGTACGAAAGGAGATATGGACCGCGCCGCCCCCCGTGCAAGCGCACCGACGGGCCGGCAGCGATGCAAAGCACGGCATCGGCCCAGGTTACGGCGAATTGGCGGTTGAGCGGCGGGGCCGGGCGTCCTAGGGTCACGCTCCGCCTTTCCCTTCCGATCACGGTCGAGCGCATGCGACTTCCGTTCCGTCATCCCGCCCGCCTCCTTCTCGCCACCCTGCTGATGGCCGGCTGCCAGAGCACCGGCGCCACCGCCCCGGTGGCGGGCGGCCCGGCCGCAACCGGAGCCTCGGCGCCGTCCGGCGTCCAGGCGCAGGCCAGCGTCCAGCAGTCCGTCTCCTTCGCGGAATGGCTGGCGGCGCTGCGCGCCGAGGCGCTGTCGCAGGGCATCCGTCCGCAGACCTTCGACCGCGCCTTCCAGCGTGTGAAGCTGTCCGACCGCGTCGTGGAACTCGATTCGTCCCAGCCCGAGTTCACCCGTCAAGTGTGGCAGTATTTGGACAGCGCCGTGAATGAAAAGCGCGTCCAGGATGGCCGGCGGAGGCTGCAGGAACAGGCGGCGTTGCTTTCCCGCATCACCCGCCGCACCGGCGTTCCGGGCGAGATCCTGGTCGCCTTCTGGGGCGTGGAATCAGATTTCGGTAAGTCGACCGGCAACTTCTCGGTCATCGACGCGCTGACGACGCTGGCCTTCGAGGGCCGCCGCGCCAGCTATTTCCGGTCGGAGCTTCTGGCGGCGTTGCGCATCCTCGATTCCGGCGACATCGCGCCGGATCGGATGACCGGCTCCTGGGCCGGGGCCATGGGCCAGACCCAGTTCATGCCGACGGTCTTCCTGCGCAACGCGGTGGACGAGGACGGCGACGGCCACCGCGACATCTGGGGCAGCCTGCCGGACGTGCTGGCCTCCACCGCCAAGTTCGTTCTCGCCAACGGCTGGAAGCAGGGCGAGCCCTGGGGCCAGGAAGTGCGGCTTCCGGACGGCTTCCCCTATGACCAGGCGGAGTTGAGCATCACCAAGCCGCTGTCGGAATGGCGCCGGCTGGGCGTGGTGCCGCTGGACGGGACCGAGTTGGCGGGCGACGCTCCGGCGGCGATCCTGGTGCTGGCCGGGCATCGCGGTCCGGCCTTCCTGGTGCGCGACAATTTCCGCGCGATCATGCGCTACAACCCGTCGACCAGCTATTCGCTGGCCGTCGCCCTGCTGGCCGACCGCATGACCGGCAAGCCCGGCGTCCAGGGCGGCTGGCCGCGCGAGGAACAGGCGCTGAGCCGCGACGAGCGCATCGACCTGCAACAGCGGCTGGCAATGCTGGGCATGGAACCGGGCGCGGCGGACGGCATCGTGGGGGCGAACACGCGCAACGCAGTGCGCCGCTTCCAGGCGTCGATCGGCGAGATCCCGGACGGCTTCGCGACCAAGGCGCTGCTGGAGCGGTTGCGGCAGCGGTCTTGATGAGGGGGCGCTGGGCTGGTGGGGGGCTAACGCATCCGGGCGGACCCGCCCTCACCCACCATCCCACCCCGCACCAATCCCCACGCCGCCGGCAGCAGCATCGCCGCCACGCCGGCGCCTACCAGCGCGTCGGGTGCGCCGTCCAGCAAAAGCCAGCTCACCGCCAGCCCGGCCAGCCCGGCGCCCAGCGGCAGCACATCCTTGCGGGAGCATAGCCAGATCGCCCGCAAGGTCAGCGTGCCGCTCCGGCCGGCGAACAGCAGGGTCGCGGCCGTCACCGTCACGCCGATGGCAAACAGCAAGGCAAGGCTGGCGAGCGGTACGTCGGGCAACGACAGGCCGGCGATGCTGCGTCCGGCCACGACCACCAGGGCCACCGCGGCGATAGCCAGCGCCGCCCCCTGCACGGCCGACAGCCGTGCACGCCATTCCGGCGCATTGCCCATGCCCGCCAGCGCCACCCCATTGGAGGCCGCGTGATTCAGCACCAGCAGCCCCGCCGCCCAAAGGGAAACCGCCTGCGTCGCATCGGCGGCGGCAAGCAGCAGGGCGCCGAGCAGCCCGTTCACCACCATCGACATCCGCATGATGTGCTTCAGGTCGTCCGACCCGCCGGTCGGCCGGGGGGATCCGCCGCCGCCACAGGAACCGCCACAGCATCCGCCGTCCATCGTACCGCCCTTTCACAAACGACCAGGAAACCGGATCATAGGAGCGGCCCGGCGACCCGTCCATTCCCATCAGAGTATTCTCATATAAATACCGTCCGGCAGGATGCGACATCGAAAGGGGTGCCCGCACCGCGATACAACCCTTTCGAACAGCGGCAGGGATAACCCCGGCTGCCGAAGGGTACAGGCGACGTCTCATTGGTCGGTTACCCGTCCCCTTCCATGAAAACGGGTCCGGCGAGGCGGATATCGGGAAGACACAGCCGCATCATTGGAACCGCTCCATGACGAAGCGCCCCGCCTCTCCCATCAAGATCCTGGTTGTCGACGACAATCCGCTGCTCCAGCGGGCGTTGAAGGACATGCTGGGCCTTTGGGGAGTAGGACAGATCACTGCGGTCGCCAATGGCCAGGAAGCCAAGGATGCGCTGCGCCGCGAGGTCTTCGACCTGATGGTGACGGATTGGGTCATGGAACCGGTGGGCGGCGCCCAGCTGATCCAATGGGTGCGCCAGTCGGCGAACAGCATGCGCCCCGCCATGCCGATCATCGTGCTGACCGCGAATGCCGACCTCGCCACCGTGCGCGGCGCCTGGGATGCCGGGGCGGACTCCGTTCTGGCGAAGCCGGTGCCGGCCGCCACGCTGGCTCGCCGCATCGATGCGGTGCTGAACCGCCGCGAAACGGCGCCACGCAGCAGCAGCGGCGGCAACGGCGTTGCGGAAACACGCAATGACGGCCGCAGCGACGTCTCCGGCCCGTCCTCTCCCCGGCCCGCCGCTCTGCGACCGCCGTCGAGGGGAGCGGTGCAGCTGCCGCCGCCGGCTACATCGTCCCTTCCCCCCGCGGCAACGCCGCCGGACCCCGGCGCCGCAACACTGCGCAGCGACGATCCCAAGCGGGTTCGGCTGATGCTGGCGCTCGACAAGCTGGAGGCGGCAATCGACCGCCCCGACCCCATCGGCAGCCGGCTGCGCCACGCACTGTCCGACCTGCAGCTGGCCGCCGCCGGCGATTCCGCCGCGTCGTCGATCGTCGCGTCGCTGTCCACCTGCATCACCTGGGTGGAACCGGACGTGGAGGGCTATATCGACGCCATGCAGGCCCATGCCGCGGCGCTGCGCTGGCTGGTGGGCTCCGACGGCGGCACACAGGCGATGGCGGTGGCGCTGTGCCTGATCCGCACGCTGCGCGCCAGCGTCCGCACCCTGGCTGCCCGCGGCCAGACCGACTTCGGCAATTGGCCGGAGGGCGGCAGCCCGACGCCCCCGGGCAAATCCCCCCTGACCGGACGCTGAGTCCGCCCCCATATCGTTTGGTAACGGTCTGGGCGAAAAGGGGGCGGAGCAGGAAATTCCACAAGGCAGGGCTTTCCATACGCTCCGTTACGGAATACCGCCGGTTGCCGCGCCGTTCCTTGCTTTTTGCTGAACGGCCGGCGACAGGCGTTGCGATATAAGACAGCCTTCATTACCTTTTTGCCCAGCGAACAAATCGGCTACCCAGCACTCCGCCATGGAGTTTGCCAGGCTGCCGACCGATGGGAGGGAATGAAGAATGGCGGCCTCAACCGTATCGCTGGCAACTGTCTCACTCGAAGACAAGTACGCGCTCGAGCAGGGTCGCGTGTATCTCACCGGCACCCAGGCGCTGGTGCGTCTGCCGATGATTCAGCGCCAGCGCGACCTCGCCGCCGGGCTGAACACCGGCTGCTTCATCTCCGGCTATCGCGGCTCGCCGCTGGGCGCCTTCGACCAGAATCTGTGGAACGCCCGCAAGTTCCTGGAAAAGAACCACATCCAGTTCCAGCCCGGCGTGAACGAGGAGCTGGGCGCGACGGCCGTCTGGGGCAGCCAGCAGGTCGGCATGTTCAAGGGCGCCAAATATGACGGCGTCTTCGCCATGTGGTACGGCAAGGGTCCCGGCGTCGACCGCTCCGGCGACGTGTTCAAGCATGCCAACGCGGCGGGTACGTCTCGCCATGGCGGCGTGCTGGTGCTGACCGGCGACGACCACAACTGCAAATCCTCCACCTTCCCGCATCAGTCCGAACACGCCTACATGCACGCCATGATCCCGGTGCTGAACCCGTCGGGGGTGCAGGAGATCCTGGATTACGGCCTGATCGGCTGGCAGATGAGCCGCTATTCCGGCTGCTGGATCGCCATGAAGACGATTGCGGAGACGGTGGACACCTCGGCGTCGGTCTACATCGACCCGCACCGCGTCTCCCCCATCATCCCCACCAATTTCGAGCTGCCGCCGGGCGGCCTGAACATCCGTTGGCCCGACCCGCCGCTGGAGCAGGAATACCGGCTGATGAAGCACAAGCTGTACGCCGCCCTGGCGTTCGCGCGTGCCAACAAGCTGGACCGGGTGGTGATGGAAAGCCCGCGGCCGCGCTTCGGCATCGTCACCACCGGCAAGAGCTATCTCGACGTCCGTCAGGCCTTCGACGAGCTTGGCATCACCGAGGAAATGGCGGCCGACTGGGGCATCACCGTCTACAAGGTCGGCATGCCCTGGCCGCTGGAGCGCGACGGCGTCCGCCACTTCGCCGAGGGTCTGGAAGAGATCATCGTGGTGGAGGAGAAGCGCGCGGTCATCGAGAACCAGCTGAAGGAACAGCTCTACAACTGGAACCCCGACGTCCGCCCGAAGGTGGTCGGCAAGTTCGACGAGCAGGGCGAGTGGATCCTGCCGAGCGCCGGCGAGCTGACCCCGGCGCAGATCGCGGTGGTGATCGGCCGCCGTCTGCAGCGTTTCATCGACAACGAGAACCTCGTCCGCCGCATCGCCTTCCTGGATGCGCAGGAGAAGCAGAAGGCCCATGTGGCGCGTGTGGTGCGCAAGCCGACCTTCTGCTCCGGCTGCCCGCACAACACCTCCACCGTCGTGCCGGAGGGTAGCCGGGCGCTGGGCGGCATCGGCTGCCACTATATGGCGACGTGGCTGGACCGTTCGACCGACACCTTCACCCAGATGGGCGGCGAAGGCGTGCCGTGGGTCGGTCAGGCCGCCTTCACCGAGGAAAAGCACATCTTTGCCAATCTCGGCGACGGCACCTATTTCCATTCCGGCATCCTGGCGATCCGGCAGGCCATCGCCGCCAAGGTGAACATCACCTACAAGATCCTGTTCAACGACGCGGTCGCCATGACCGGCGGCCAACCCTTCGACGGCACGCTGACGGTGCAGTCCATCGCCAACGTCCTGCGGGCGGAAGGCGTCCAGCGCATCACCGTCGTTTCCGACGAACCGGAGAAGTACGGCATCAACAACGGCCTGCCGCAATACAGCAACGTCGAGCACCGCGACGACCTCGACCGCGTACAGAAGGAGATGCGCGAGGTCCCCGGCGTCAGCGTCCTGATCTACGACCAGACCTGCGCCACCGAAAAGCGCCGCCGCCGCAAGCGCGGCAAGATGGTGGACCCGGCCAAGCGCGTGGTCATCAACGAGCTGGTGTGCGAGGGCTGCGGCGACTGCTCCGCCAAGTCGTCCTGCGTGTCGGTGATCCCGCAGGAGACCGAGTTCGGCCGCAAGCGCCAGATCGACCAGTCCAGCTGCAACAAGGACTATTCCTGCACCAAGGGCTTCTGCCCCAGCTTCGTGACGGTGGAAGGCGGGCAACTGCGCAAGCCGAAGCCGGCGCAGGCGAAGTCGGCCACCCAATTGTCCGGGGCCACCGCCCTGCCCGCCCCCGCGCTCCCCACCATCGACAAGACCTGGAGCCTGTATGTAACCGGTGTCGGCGGCACCGGCGTCGTCACCATCGGTGCGCTGCTGGGCATGGCCGCCCATATCGAGGGCAAGGGCGTCGGTGTGCTCGACATGACCGGTCTCGCCCAGAAGGGCGGCGCGGTCACCAGCCACATCCGCATCGCCACCACGCCGGAGGACATCCACTCGGTCCGCATCGCCGCCGGCGGGGCCGACGCGGTGCTGGGCTGCGACCTGATCGTCGCGGCGGCGGGCGACGGCCTGTCGAAGATGACCGCCGGCCGCACCCGCGCCGTCATCAACACCCATGACAGCATCACCGCCGACTTCATCAAGAAGCCGGACATGGTGATCCCGGTGCGCGATCTGGTCAGCGACATCAGGACGGCTTGCGGCGGAGAGGCCAATGTCGATGCCTTCGATGCGACGAAGCTCGCCACCGCGCTGCTGGGCGACAGCATCTACGCCAACCCGTTCCTGATGGGCTATGCGTGGCAGAAGGGGCTGATCCCGCTGAGCGAGGAGTCGATCCTGAAGGCCATCGAGCTGAACGGCGTGTCGGTGAAGCTGAACCTCGATGCCTTCCAGTGGGGCCGCCGCGCCGCCGTCGATCTGGCCGCCGTGGAAGCCGCTGCAAAGCCGCAGGAGCCGGTGCAGGCCGCACCGTCTCTGCTGCTCGACCAGCGCCGTCCGTCGGGGAGCCTGGAGGAGGTGATCGAGCGCCGCCACCGCTTCCTGGTCGATTACCAGGACGCCGCCTATGCCGCCCGCTTCCACGCGCTGGTCGACTGGACCCGCCGGATCGAGCAGCAGAAGGTCCCCGGCTCCACCGTGCTGACCGAAGCGGTCGCCCGGTCCCACTTCAAGCTGATGGCGTACAAGGACGAGTATGAGGTGGCGCGGCTCTACACCGACAGCGGCTTCGTCGAGAATGTGCAGCGCATGTTCGAAGGCGACTGGAAGCTGACCTTCCACATGGCTCCGCCGGTGATGGGCGAGACCGAGGCGGACGGGGCTGAGCCGAAGAAGAAGACCTTCGGACCGTGGATGCTTCACGCCCTGCGCCTGCTGGCCAAGGGCAAGCGCCTGCGCGGCACCCGGTTCGACCCGTTCGGCCGCACCGCCGAGCGCCGCCAGGAACGCCAGCTGATCGCCGACTATGAGGCGGTGATGGGCGAGGTTCTGCACAGCCTGACCCGCGAGAAGCTGGATCTGGCGGTGGAGATCGCCAAGCTGCCGATGGAGATGCGCGGCTACGGCCCGGTGAAGGCCCGCAACGTGTCGGTGGCGAAGGCGAAGGAGGCCAAGCTGCTGGAGGCCTACCGCGCGCCGCTCGCTGCCCCGCAGCCGCTGGCGGCGGAGTGAGAAGGCTGCATCGGGTGCCCGGTGAGGTGAAATGACACGAAGGCGCCCTCCCCGCTCATGGTGGGGAGGGCGCCTTTCCGTTCATCAGGTCCGCCCTGTTCGGAGCTACTTGGCTCCGGCAGTCATCATCCAGATCGCAACGAAATACAGCGCTGTGCCGAGCAGTGCCGCATAGAGGATGATGCTCGGGTGGAAGATGAAGCCGATGGGCAGGATCAGCAGCATCAACGCCGCGGCGAGCAGTCCGAGCAGGAAGATGCCGAGGTTGAACTTCTCATAGACCGGGGCGTTCAGGTCGGTGTGGGTCGCCATGGCGCGTGCTCCGTTCCGGTGCCGCGTTGCGCGGCGGTGGTCTTGTGTATGAGCACAGCCTAATGATGAGTTGGATGGGTGGCATTGCGAATTCGCAAGAATTTGGCAGGTTCCTACCGATCCGTTGCGAAATTCCGGCGGAAGCTCTCAAACCCGGCGCACCGCAAGCAGACGTGATGGGCCGATGGCATGGCCGCTCGCCTGTCCGGCCCCTCCCTATCCCACCGGAAACCGCAGCAAAAACCGCGTTCCGCTCCCCTCGCCGTCCTCAAGCGCGATGCTGCCGCGCATGGTGCCGGTCATGATGTTGGCGCAGATGCTCAGGCCCAGGCCGCTGGCGCCCATGCCGCGCTTGGTGGTGAAGAAGGGTTCGAAGATGCGGGGACGGATGTCGGTGGGGATGCCCTTGCCGTCGTCGGCGTAATGCATCTCGATCCATCCGGCCGGCTGCTCACGGGCCGACAGCAGGATGCGGCCCGCCTCGCCCTCGTCATAGGCATGGACCAGGGCGTTGATGATCAGGTTCGACAGCACCTGCGCGAAGGCGCCGGGATAGCCGTCGACGATCAGCCCGGCGGCGATGTCCAACTCCACCGTCACGCGGGTGCGGCGCAGGCGGGGGCGCAGGCTCAGCAGCACCTCGTCGACATAGGCGGCGAGGTCGAAGGGGCGGCGCTCGCCGCTCGCCTGGTCGGAGGCCACCTGCTTGAAGCTCTGGATCAGGCCGGTGGCGCGCTCCACATTCGACAGGATCATCCGCGTCGATTCCCATGCGACGTCCAGGAATTCCTGGAAATCGCTGCGGCGGATGCGGTTCTCCTCGAACAGGGTGCGGATGCGGCCGACCTCCTCGCCGAGGTGGGAAATGGCGGTCAGGGTGACGCCGATCGGCGTGTTCACCTCATGCGCCACGCCGGCGACCAGCTGGGCCAGGGAGGCCAGCTTTTCCGCCTGGATCAGGCTGGCCTGGGCGTCGCGCAGTTCGGCTTCGGCGCGCTTGCGGGCGGTGATGTCCAGCGCCACGGTGACGATGTGGGTCACATCGCCGTCCTCGTCGGTCAGCGGCATCTTGGTGGTCAGCCAGTCGCGCATTGCCCCGTCGCCGTCGGGCCCACGGTCCTCGTGAAAGGGCACACCCTGGCCGCTCTCCACCACCAGCCGGTCCAGTGCCGCGGCGCGGTCGGCCAGCGGACCGGGAGGCGGAACCTCGGCCGGACCGTAGGTCTCACGGTAGAAGCGGTTGGTCAGGCGCACCGTGCCGTCGCGGTCCTTCACGTCGATCAGCGCGGGAATGGCGTCGATGACGCCAGTCAGTATTTCCCGGCTCTGGCGCACCGCCTCGTCGGCAATGACGCGGTCGGTGATATCGGTGAAGGTGCGAACCTGTCCTCCGTCCGGAAGCGGCACCACCCGCACCTCGACGAACCGGCCGTCGCCCTGAGGACGGGCATAGACGAACTCGCGATCGGGCCGGCCGATCCGCTCCATCAGATAGGCCGTCTTGGCGTCGAGATCGTCGCCGAAATCGGGGGAGCCGGCCGGCATTTCCAGCAGCCGGCTGGCGATCTGGTGGCGCATCACGTCCTGCAGACGCGGTCTGCCGCGCATGACCTCCTCGGATACGCCCAGTATGTCGAGCGCAAGGCCGTTCCAGGCGATATAGCGCAGGTCGCGATCCAGCAGGATGATGCCCTGCCCCATATTTTCCAGCGTCAGGCGAAGCAGGTGGCGCTGTGTCGAAAGATCGTCCTCCGCACGGCGGCGCTCGGTGACGTCGGTGTAGGTGCGGACAAAGCCCCCACCGGTGGTGCGCCGGGTCCGAACCTCCAGAACCCGGCCGTCGGGCCGGCGATGCTCGTATGACGGCGGGTCGGCGCGCAGTGCCCGCTCCAGATGGCGGGCGGCGATGGCCTCTGGATCGCCCGGACCGTATTCGCCGTTGCGGGCCAGGAATTGGATGAGTTGAGCGTAATCCGCCCCCGGCATGAATCCACGCGGCAGGCCGAACAGCTCATAGAGCGGCCCGTTGATCACCCTCACGGTCAGATCGGCATCGACCAGGATCACGCCCTGATCCATCTGCTCCAGCGCCAGCGCCGACAGATCGTCGCCGATGGACGGGTCCGTCCCGATGGTCCGGGCCGTGACGGAGAGGTTCGTCGGAAGATCGGGGATCTGGGCTGGCAAGGTCGGCGCGCCATCCGTCGTTATGCGGGCCCGAAATCGAACGAGCCACTGTAACAGCCGGCTCCGGTCCTGCCGAGCTTTCGTCGATGTCAGGGTGTCGCAACCCAAGGACATTTAATCGGCATTTTAAGCATTTCGGAACTTTTGCCCCACTACCCTGTTTCGAATCACGCACGGTTTGTGCAAGATCGGATCAGCGACGAGACCGCCCGAACCATAGCCCTGCCCGCCTACCCGCCACCCTGAGGTTTTCGCCCGTTGTCCGGACTGGCCGCCCTTCCCGCACCGACCAGCGCGATGCCCACCTCGGGCGTTGCGAAGCTGCGTCAGATGCTGGCGAGCGATGCCGCGGCGGTTCAGCCGATCCGCCGGATTCCCGGCGAGGAGGAGCGCAAGCGGAACAAGGAAGGGACCGAGGCGACAGGCGATGCGCTGCAGGGGAGCGGCCGTGCCGACGGCGACTCGACGGCTTCCCGCAGCCGCGGCACCGGCGGGTCGGCGGGTGGCTTCACCATCGGTTCCGCCACCGACGACTCCAGCCCGGTCAGCGGCGGTCCCGTTCCGCTGACCGCCCTTCCCAACGCCGGCTATGTCGCCCAAAGCATCCATCAGGAAGCGATGGGCAGCGGACTGACCATCGAACCCTGGTCCGATGCCATCGAAGCGTATCGCCGCGCCGACGCCGGGGTGAACACGCCGCTGGTCACGCAGATCGCGGTATAGGGGTAGGAATCCGGGCCGGCCCCCCGTCGCCAGGGAACCGGCCGCGGTCACGGACTCAGAGATAGCGCTGCTCCAGATGCCGCTTGAACACCGACGAGTCGAGCGGCCGGCCGGTCGCCGCCGTCAGCAGCTCGTCACCGGAGGCATGGAAACAGCCAGTCTCGTGCACATTCACCCGCAGCCAAGCGACCAGCGGCGCGAACTCGCCGCGTGACAGGGCGGGCACGATCTCCGGATCGGCGGTGCGCGCGGCGTCGAACAGTTGGGCCGCGGTCATGGCCCCCAGCGTGTAGCTCGGGAAATAGCCCCAGCCGCCGCCCGGCCAGTGGATGTCCTGCAGGCAGCCCAGCTTATCGTTCGGCGGCACCACGCCCACCAGCTCCGCCATGCCGTCGTTCCAGGCGCCGGGCAGGTCCGGCAGGGTCAGATCGCCGGCGATCAGCGCCTTTTCCAGGCGGTAGCGTAGGATGATGTGGGCCGGATAGGTGACCTCGTCGGCATTGACGCGGATGAAGCCGCGCTCGACCCGGCTGTAGAGCCGGCGCAGATTGTCCGCCTCCCAGGCCGGCCCCTCCCCGCCGAAGGTCTCGCGCACCACAGGCGCCAGCCAAGTGATGAACTCCGGCGAGCGGCAGGCCTGCATCTCCATCAGCAGAGACTGGCTCTCATGCACCGCCATGCCGCGCGACTGGCCAACCGGCTGCCCAAGCCACGCCCGCGGGCGGTTCTGCTCGTACAGGGCATGGCCGGTCTCGTGCAGGATGCCCATCAGCGCGTCGGTGAAGTTGGCCTCGTCATAGCGGGTGGTGATGCGGACATCGCCGGTCGCCCCGCCGCAGAAGGGATGCAGCGACACGTCGAGCCGGCCGCGGCTGAAATCGAAGCCCAACCGCTCCATCATCCGCACGCCCAGCTCGCGCTGCTTTTCCACCGGGAACGGCCCCTGCGGATCGACCGCGGCCGGGGCGGCGGCCTGACGGTCGAGCACGCGGCCGATCAGGTCGGGCAGGAAGGTGGAGAGGTCGGCGAACAGCGCGTCGATCCGCTCCGCCCGCGCGCCCGGATCGTGGCTGTCGAGCAGCGCGTCATAGGGGCTGATGCCCATGACGGAGCCCATCGCGTCGGCCCCTTCGCGCACGCGGGCCAGCACCTCGGTCAGCGAGGGCAGCAGCTTGGCGAAATCGCTCTCCGCCCGCGCGGCGCGCCACGTCATCTCGCAGACCGACACGGCCTTGCTGGTCGCCTCCACCAGATCGGCGGGGATGGCGGTGGACTGGATGTGGTGGCGGCGCATCTCGCGCAGGTTGGCGCGCTGCCATGCATCGAGGTTGGTATCGGCCTCCGCCTCGGCCAGCAGGTCGGCCATGCGCGGGTCGGTCGCCAGCTCGTGCGCGATCACCGACAGGGTGGCGGTCTGCTCCGCCCGGCCGTCGTTCGCGCCCTCCGGCATGATCGTCTGGGTATCCCAGCCGAGAATGCCCAGCGCGTCGCCGATGGCGGCGATGCGGGCGTGGCGGCGTTCAAGCTCCTGATATGCGGTCATCGGATCGTCCGTCGGTTCCGGTGTCGGCGCGCTTGCGCTGCGACAGCACGTAGATCCCGGCGAGCGTTACCGCAAGCCCGTACCAGGTCAAGGCATACTGCAGATGGTTGTTCGGCAGGTCCACCCGCGGCTCGATCCCCGCCAGGGTGCCGGCCAAGGTGCTGGGTGGCGCTCCGGTCAGGCCGGAATTCGGTGCGCCGAAGCTCTGGCCGGGCAGCATCTCCACCACCACGGGCGCCACGCGGTCCAGCGACAGCGCCGCCGCCATGGCCGGCGGATCGGGCCGCATCCAGGCGCTCCCCGGCTGCGGCGTGCCGTTGCCGGGCTGGAACAGGCCGGGCTGCTGCGGCAGGCGGACGATGCCCTTGACGCTGACCTCCCCCTTCACCTGACCGGCGGGGCGGGATGCGGGATCGCGCAGATCCATGGGGATGAAGCCGCGGTTGACCAGCACGATGCCGGCCCCGTCCGCCCGCTGGAACGGGACCAGAAGCTCGTAACCGACCCGCCCCTGGTGCGGACGGGCGATCAGCAGAAATTCCCTGTCGTTGAGGAAATGGCCGGAGAGGGTGACGGGCCGGAACTCCCAGGCCGCGGGATCGTCGATGCGGGCCGGAAGCGGCACCGGCGGCTCGGCCATCCGGCTGGCGATCCGGGCGACCAGATCGGTCTTCCACTGAAGACGCTCCAACTGCCAGGTGCCGAGGCCGATGGCCAGCGCCAATCCCAGCATCGTGACCAGAGTGGCGCCCAGCGACGGGCGGAAGCGGCGGCGCTCCCGCGATCCGGCGCCATCTGCCGCCGCCCCTGTTCCGGTGGTTGCGGCCTTCATGATCCCTTCTCGACCTCGCTGCGGCGATAGCGGTACTGCAGGGCGATGATATAGGCCTTGGCCGGCCTCAGCATGCCCAGCGTCAGCCCCAGCACCACGATGCTCCAGACGATGGCGTGCAGCCACAGCGGCCATTCGACGGTCATCGATACCCACAGTGCCACCGGCACCACCAGGAATCCCAGGATGAAGATCAGGAAGACCGCAGGGCCGTCGCCGCTGTCGACCTGGGAAAAGTCGAGGCCGCAGTCGTTGCAGCGCTCCGCCACCGTCAGATAGCCGGAGTAAAGCCGCCCCCGTCCGCAGCGCGGGCAGACGCAACGCATGCCCGCCGACATGGGGGAAACTCTGGGGTAATGGTCGCTCACGCTGAAACCTCCCGTTCGCGCCGCTCCGGCAAAGGGTGAAGTCTGCCGGAACGGCTCGGCGCCGGTGGCGTCAGTGGCTGGCGATCACGCCGCCATGGCCACCCCACCAGTAGACCGATACGAACAGGAACAACCAGACAACGTCGACGAAGTGCCAATACCAGGCCGCAGCTTCGAAGCCGAAATGGCTTTCGGGGGTGAAATGACCCTTCACCGTGCGGACCCAGCAGACCGCCAGGAAGATCGTGCCGACCAGCACATGGAAGCCGTGGAAGCCGGTCGCCATGTAGAAGGTGGACGGGAAGATGCCGTCGGTGAACTTGAACGAGGCATAGACATATTCATAGGCCTGGAAGAAGGAGAACAGCACGCCCAGCAGCACCGTCAGGCCCAGCGCCTTCGCCGCCTCGCGGTTGCGCCCCTCCACGATCGCATGGTGGGCCCAGGTCACGGTGACGCCCGACAGCAGCAGGGTCAGCGTCATCATCAGCGGCATGTCGAACGGATCGATGACATGCACGTTGGGCGGCGGCCACACGGCATCGGGGTTGATCGGCGAGGCCTTCGGATCCAGGGCGGCGTGGAAGAAGGCCCAGAAGAAGGCGGAAAAGAACATCACCTCCGACGCGATGAACAGCGCCATGCCGTAACGCAGGCCGATCTTCACCACCGGGGTGTGGGCATGCTCCACCACCGATTCCCGGATCACCGAGCGCCACCAGCCGAACATCGTCACCAGAATGGCCAGCACCCCCAGGATCATCAGGAAGGAGCCGCCGTCATGCATGTAGACGACCAGACCGGTCGCCAGCAGCCCGCCGGAAAAGGCGCCGATCAGCGGCCAGGGGCTGGGCTTCAGCAGATGATAGGGATGCGGGATGCCGGCGCCCGGTTCATGGGCTGACGGTTCGGCGTGCGGCATTTGCCCGTGGGTGATGTCGGCCATCGTCTCACTACCCCATATTGTTCAGTTTGTGGCGGTCGCCCCTGGCTCCGCCTTTTGTTTGCTTGCCTCCGCACCGCCGGACGGGGCGGGAGACGCGGCATGCTGGGCAAGCCGGGCCTCGCTGTCCTTGGCGCGGAAGAAGGTGTAGGACAGCGTGATGGTGGTCACGTCGTCCATGTTCGGATCGTCGGCCATCGACGGGTCGACGAAGAAGGTCACCGGCATGTCCACGGCCTGGCCGGGCTCCAGGATCTGCTCGGTGAAGCAGAAGCACTGCATCTTGTTGAAATAGGCGCCCGCCTTGTCCGGCGTGACGTTGTAGACTGCGGTGCCGACGGTGGGCTTGACCCCGCGGTTCTCCGCCCGATAGGCGGCGAACCCGGTCTCTCCCAGCTTCAGCGCCAGTTCCTTCTGCTCCGGCTTGAAGGACCAGGGCAGCGCGTTGTTGGTGTCGGCGTTGAAGCGGATGGTGACCTTGCGGTCGACGACACGGTTCGCGGCCTGCTCGGCCCGCTGGGTCGTGCCGCCGAAGCCGGTGACGGCGCAGAACAGGTTGTAGAGCGGCACCGACGCATAGGTCATCCCGATCATCCCCGCCACCAGCCCGAACAGCGAGCCCAGGACGAGGCGGTTGCGGCGGCGCAGCCTGTCGTCGCGCTTGGTCATCTCGCCGCTCTTGACCATCAGTGCGCCCCGCCCATCCGCACGACGGTGATGGCGTAGAACAGGGCGACCAGCGTCAGCAGCGCCGCCAGAACGGCCAGATTGCGGCCGCGCAGCTTCCTGGCCCGCAAAACGGCCTCCTGCCGCTTCTGCTCCTCCACCGAGGCGCGGGTATCGACCGGGGTATCGTGTTCCATCACCGTCATGCCCACCCTCCAAGGATCAGCCGCTCCGCCATCATCACGGCGAACAGCAGGAACAGGTACAGGATCGAGAAACCGAACATCTTCTTGGCCGGCTTGTCGTCGGTCGCGCGCAGGACGCGGACGGCATGGCCGACGAACATCAGGCCGAGGATGGCCGACACCGCCAGATAGGCCGGCCCGGCGATCCCGACAAAGAACGGCGCCGCGGCCACCGGCAGCAGGATCAGCGTATAGGCCAGCATCTGGCGCTTGGTCGCCGCCTCTCCCGCCACCACCGGCATCATCGGCACGCCGGCGCGGGTGTAGTCGCCGTTGCGGAACAGGGCCAGCGCCCAGAAATGCGGCGGCGTCCACAGGAAGATCAGCAGAAACAGCAGGATGGACGGCATGTCCACGCTACCCGTCACCGCGGCCCAGCCGATCATCGGCGGGAAGGCGCCCGCGGCCCCGCCGATCACGATGTTCTGCGGGGTCCGGCGCTTCAGCCACATGGTGTAGACGAAGACGTAGAAGCCGATGGTCAGCGCCAGCAGCGAGGCCGCCGCCCAGTTCACCGCCAGCCCCATCACCACGACCGACAGCACCGACAGAGTGACGCCGAAGCCCAGCGCCTCCGACGGCTCCACGCGGCCCGACGGGATCGGGCGCTTGATCGTGCGGGCCATCACCGCGTCGATGTCGCGGTCGTACCACATGTTGATGGCGCCCGACGCCCCGGCGCCGACGGCGATGCACAGCACGGCGACCAGCGCCAGGAAGGGATGGATGTGGCCGGGAGCCAGGACGATGCCGGCCAGCCCGGTGAAGACCACAAGCGACATGACCCGCGGCTTCAGCAACTCGATGAAGTCACCGGCCGACGCCCCTCCGGTTCGGTTGAGCGTCAGTTCGTTCGTCATGTCCGTCATATCGTGTCCTTGTCTTCTAACCCCGGGTCCGTCGCCTCGGCGCCCTTCCTGCCGACGCCCATTGTTCGGGCTTTCCGGCTTTGTCCATTCCAGATGGGTCGGGCGCTGCAGTGCGGCAACGCCCGCCCGTTAGCATGCTTACTTCACCTGGGGCAACGTCTCGAACGCGTGGAACGGCGGCGGCGAGCTGACCGACCATTCCAGCGTGCCGGCCTGCGGGCCCCAATAGGCGCCCGGCACCCGCTCGCCGCTGCGCAGCGTCTTCCAGGCGATCCACACGAACAGCAGCGTCGAGGCGAAGGAGAGATAGGCGCCCAGCGACGACACCATGTTCCAGCCCCAGAAGGCATCCGGATAGTCGGGGATGCGGCGCGGCATGCCCGACAGGCCCAGGAAGTGCTGCGGGAAGAACACCAGATTGACGCCGACGAAGGTGGTGTAGAAATGGACCTTGCCCCAGAACTCCGGATACTGGCGGCCCGACATCTTGCCGATCCAGTAATACCAGCCGGCGAAGATCGAGAACACCGCGCCCAGCGACAGCACATAGTGGAAGTGCGCCACGACGTAGTAGGTGTCGTGCATGTAGTTGTCGAGGCCGCCGTTCGCCAGCACCACGCCGGTCACGCCGCCGACGGTGAACAGGAAGATGAAGCCCAGCGCCCACAGCATCGGCACCCGGAACTCGATCGACCCGCCCCACATGGTGGCGATCCACGAGAAGATCTTCACGCCCGTGGGGACGGCGATGATCATGGTGGCGGCGGTGAAGTAGGCCTTGGTGTCGACGTCGAGGCCGACCGTGTACATGTGGTGCGCCCACACGACGAAGCCGACGACGCCGATGGCGACCATGGCGTAGGCCATGCCGAGATAGCCGAACACCGGCTTCTTGGAGAAGGTCGACACGATGTGGCTGATGATGCCGAAGGCCGGCAGGATCATGATGTAGACTTCGGGGTGGCCGAAGAACCAGAACAGATGCTGGAACAGGATCGGGTCGCCGCCGCCTTCCGGATTGAAGAAGGTGGTGCCGAAATTGCGGTCGGTCAGCAGCATGGTGATGGCGCCGCCCAGCACCGGCACCGCCAGCAGCAGCAGGAAGGCGGTCACCAGCATCGCCCAGACGAACAGCGGCATCTTGTGCAGCGTCATGCCGGGCGCGCGCATGTTGAAGATGGTGGTGATGAAGTTCACCGCACCGAGGATCGAGCTGGCGCCGGCCAGATGCAGGGCGAAGATCGCCATGTCCACCGACGGCCCGCTGTGGCCCAACTGCGCCGACAGCGGCGGATAGATGGTCCATCCGGTGCCGGCGCCGGTGCCGACGAAGGCCGAGCCCAGCAGCAGCAGGAAGGCCGGCACGATCAGCCAGAAGCTGATGTTGTTCATGCGCGGGAAGGCCATGTCGGGCGCGCCGATCATGAGCGGCACAAACCAGTTGCCGAAGCCGCCGATCAGCGCCGGCATCACCACGAAGAACACCATGATCAGGCCGTGCGCCGTGATCAGCACGTTCCACATCTGGCCGTCGGCGACGAATTGCAGGCCCGGCGACTGAAGCTCCGCGCGCATGATGACGGAGAACAGGCCGCCGATCAGCCCGGCGATCACCGAGAAGATCAGATAGAGCGTGCCGATGTCCTTGTGGTTGGTCGAATAGAACCAGCGCTGCACGAAGCCGGGCATGTGATGGTCGTCATGCCCGTGACCATGCCCATGTCCATGCCCGGCGGCCTGATCCTGTCCCGGTGTGGCGTTTGCCATGTCTCTACCCTTTGTCGCTGTCCCTGGCCGCCGCGCCGTCCGTTCTTCCGCGGACCGGCGGCGGCTGGGTAGGTTCTTCTTATCGCGTCGTCCCTATGCCGGGCCGTGCGAAGTCCGCGGGGCCGGCCGGCATCCTCATTCGACCAGAGTTCCGGTCGGACGTGCCGCGACGTCGCGGGCCGGATCCTTCGGCGCGAAGGCCGTCTTGGCCTTGGCGACCCAGGCATCGAACGCCTCCCGGGACACCACCTCCACCGCGATCGGCATATAGCCGTGGTTTGTGCCGCAGATCTCGGAGCATTGGCCGTAATAGACGCCTTCGCGTTCGGCCTTGAACCACGTCTCGTTGATGCGGCCGGGGACGCCATCCTTCTTGACGCCGAAGGCCGGCATCGCCCAGGAGTGGATGACGTCGCCGGCGGTCACCATCAGCCGGACGGTGGTGTTGACCGGCACGACCACCCGGTTGTCGACCTCCAACAGACGGCGCTGGCCGGGCTTGATTTCCGATTCCGGGATCATGTAGCTGGAGAAGGCGATGTTGCCGTGGTCGGGATACTCATAGTCCCAATACCACTGCCGGCCGGTGACCTTGACGGTCATCTCGGCTTCCGGAATGCGTTCCGCGGCATAGAGCAGCTTGAAGGACGGCACGGCGATCACGATCAGGATGACCACCGGAAGCACGGTCCAGGCGACCTCCAGCAGCGTGTGGTGCGAGGTCTTGGACGGAACCGGGTTCTTCGTCGCATCGAAGCGGACGATGCAATAAGCCATCAGCGCCGCGACGAAGATCACGATCAGCGTGATGATGATGGTCAGCAGGTCGTTGAACGAGGTCATCAGATGCTTGACCGGGGAGGCGGAGGGCTGCATGCCCATCTCCCACGGTTGCGGCTCGTTCGCCAGGGCGGCACCCCACCCCATCATCGTCGGCCCGACCATCGACAGGACCGCCGCCAGGCCGGCGGCGTACAGGCTTTGCCTTCTCATCCCCAACCCCTTCTTAGCCGCGACGCTCGTCATGGCCCGCGGTCGTCTCTTCCCGCCGACGCCCCCTCCGCCCTCTTCTCCTCCGGACCGCGATCCGTTCGCGCTGTCCATAGTTGGGCTTATCAGCGAACGCCAGTTAATGCAGGGATCACGCCATCTTAGCGCGACATATACCCGCATCCGGAGCTTATCCCCACGTCACGCTGGGTTACAAGCCTTTCCTCTCTCCCACCGAATTCATAGACTTTTCCTCGCATTCAGCCGCGCCATGGGAACAAAGGTTGAGCGCGGACAGGGGTCAAACCATGCGGCATTCCGTCGCAGTCCGTTGGGGCAGCGGATTTTTGTGGGGATGGGGAGCGGAAAGGATGTGAGTGGTCGCGCCGACCGGTGCGCAGGATTGTTGCGGCGCCTGGGGGCGACTCAGGGATTAAGAATGGGTCAGGTGTGGGCTTCGGGCCAGATGCGCGAAGGTGATAGGCGCTGGCCCCCTCCCTAGCCCTCCCCCGCTTTGCGGGAGAGGGGACTGCCGCCGCCTCTCAGTTACATCATGCCGCCAACGCGCCCCTCAATGCCCGCCGACCAGCACCTTGCGGATCCGCCTCACCCCCGACCAGACGAAGGCGATGACGATGGGAATCATCACCCCCACCAGCATGTCGGGATCGACCTTGAGCCCGAATCCCTTCAGCCCCTTGGCCGCATAGCCGACGATGCCGACGAGGTAATAGCTGATCGCCACCACCGACAGCCCCTCCACCGTCTCCTGCAGGCGCAGCTGCAGCTGGGCGCGGCGGTCCATCGACTGGAGAAGCTCGGCGTTCTGGCCTTCCACCGCGATCTCGACGCGGGTGCGCAGCAGGGTGCTGGCCCGCGCCACCCGCTGCGACAGCGACTCGAGCCGCTGCTCGACCGCCTCGCAGGTGCGGATGGCGGGGGTCAGGCGGCGGTCCATGAACTCCTGGACGGTCTGCAGCCCTTCGATCCGGATCTCGCGCAGCTCCTCGATTCGCCGCTCGACCAACTCGTAATAGGCACGGGCGGCGCCGAACCGATAGGCGGTCTCGGCCGAGATCTGCTCGGTCTGCGCCGCCAGAAGGGTCAACCGGTCGAGCAGGTCACGCTCGTCCTGCAGGCCGCGCAGACAGGCGATCCGGTTGGTGACCTCAGCCAAGCCGGATTCGATCGGACCGATTCGGGGCAGCACGCCGCGCGCCATCGGGAGCGCCAGCAGGGCCAGCACCCGGTAGGTCTCGATCTCCAGCAGGCGTTGCACCACGCGGCCGGTCTGGCGCGGCGTCATCGAATGGTCGGCGACCAGCATGCGGGAGAAGCCGTCGCCATGGATGCGGAAATCGGTCCAGGCGGTGGCCGACCGGCCGGCGATGCGCGATCCGACATAGCTCTCCGACCCGAACATCGCGGCCATCATGGACGGCGACGGCTCCGGCGTGTCGGCGCCGAGCACGGCGACATGGATGCCGACAAGCAGTTCGCCCGGCAGGCCGGCCAGCCATTCCCGCGGCAAGGCATGCAGCGCCGGCTCCAGGAAGGGATCGACCAGGGCGCCCGCCGGCATGGCGCTGGGGCGGAAGACGGTCCAGGTCGAGAATTCGGTGTGCCGCTCCCACTTCAGATGAAAGCTGCCGAAGGACGCGCTGTGGTGGGTGGCGCCCTGCGGCGGGCGGACGACGCCGGCCCAGTCGCACAGAGCCTCCAGATGGCGGCGGTCGACCTCGGTCGCCCCCTCCCCCGACAGCATCGCCAGCATCGTGGCGCGCACCGGCGCCGCCACCGATTCCGGCGGACGGGCATGGACCTCGTTGGTCAGGACCTGGCGCAACGGATGGTCGCGCAAGGGGCGCGATCCGGCAATGCCGGTGCCGTTTCCGGACACGCCTGCGCGGTTCAGGCTGTCCGTTGTCGTCCGCACCGCTCCGTCGGTCATGTTTCCCTCCGCCATTCCAGCACCACCCCGCGGCCGGCCCGCCATCAGGTAACATAAACCGGCGTCGACGAACTTGCCGGATCGCGCCAGCGTCGCCACACTATAGTAAGACCGTTAGAGCACATGGTGCGGCGCGGCGCGAGAGCGCCCGCTATGACACTGTGTCCTACCATGGAACGAGGCCGGCACAAGCCATCATGCCGGGCAGGCCGGGTTCCGCCCCATCACAGGTTCGGAGTTTTCATGAGCGCGCTTGCCGTCACCGACGATCTCTTCTTCAACCGCGCCGGCATGGACCGCGCCCGCGTGGAAGGCGTCGTGCAGGACGCCCTGCACAGTGCCGACGATGGGGAGCTTTACCTCGAATACGCCCAGAGCGAGTCGCTGGGCTGGGACGACGGGAAGCTGAAGTCAGCCAGCTTCGACACCACCCAGGGCTTCGGCCTGCGCGCCATCGCCGGCGACGCGACCGGCTATGCCCATGCCAGCAACCTGTCGGAAGAGGCGATCCGCCGCGCTGCCGCCACCGTGCGCGCCGTGCAGGCCGGCCACACCGGCACCCTGGCGGAGCCGCCGGCCGGCACCAACCGCGCCCTCTACATCCCCGACAATCCCCTGCACCTTGTCCCCTTCGAAGAGAAGGTGAAGCTGCTGGCCGACATCGACGCCTATGCCCGCGCCAAGGACGAGCGAGTGCGGCAGGTCAGCTGCTCGATCAGCGGCGAATGGCAGGCGGTGCAGATCATGCGCGCCGACGGCGTGCGCGTCGCCGACCTGCGCCCGCTGGTGCGCCTGAACGTTTCCGTCGTGGTTGCCGAAGGCGACCGGATGGAGACCGGCGGCTATGGCGGCGGCGGCCGCGTCACCTACGAGCACTATATCCAGCCGGAAACCTGGCGCGGCTTCGTCGACGAGGCGCTGCGGCAGGCACTGGTCAACCTGTCCTCCGTTCCCGCCCCGGCCGGCGAGATGACGGTGGTGCTCGGCAGCGGTTGGCCCGGCATCCTGCTGCACGAGGCCATCGGCCATGGGTTGGAGGGCGATTTCAACCGCAAGAAGACCTCCGCCTTCTCCGGTCTGATGGGCCAGCGCATCGCCGCCCCCGGCGTCACCATCGTCGATGACGGCACCATCGAGAATTCGCGCGGGTCGATCAGCGTCGACGACGAGGGCACGCCCGGCCAGTGCACCACGCTGATCGAGGACGGCATCCTGGTCGGCTTCATGCAGGATCGCATGAATGCCCGCCTGATGGGCATGCGTCCGACCGGCAACGGCCGGCGCCAGAGCTTCGCCTACAACCCGATGCCGCGCATGACCAACACGGTGATGCGCAACGGCAACCACACGCCCGACGAGATCATCGCCTCGGTCAAGAAGGGCATCTACGCCAAGAACTTCGGTGGCGGTCAGGTCGACATCACCAACGGCAAGTTCGTCTTCTCCGCCAGCGAGGCCTACCTGATCGAGGACGGCAAGCTCGGTCCCGCCGTCAAGGGCGCCACCCTGATCGGCAATGGCCCGGACAGCCTGACCAAGGTGTCGATGATCGGCAACGACAGCCGCCTCGATCCCGGCGTCGGCACCTGCGGCAAGGACGGCCAGGGCGTGCCGGTCGGCGTCGGCCAGCCGACGCTGAAGCTGGAAGGCCTGACGGTCGGCGGCACCGCCGCCTGACGGCACAGCACATTACACCGCCTGCGATGAAGGGGCCGGACCGGGACATGGTCCGGCCCCTGTCGCATTCGGGGCTTGGCCGGACCGATTGCATGGGTATCATTCTGCCGGACATTTTCAATTTTCCGGATGCGGTGAATACCCATGAAATCCCTTTCCCGCCTTCTCAAAGAGCCATTGCTCGCTCTCTTTCTCCTGCTGGGCCTGTCGATGGCCGCAGCGCAGCCGGGCATCGCCCAGACCGCTCCGACCGCGGAGCAGGTGGCCGTCGCAAAGGCCACGGGGTCCAGCGCCGACCAGCTGAACGCCCGTGTGGTGGTCGCCAGCTATTTCTATGCCTCGACCGACCTCACCTCCGCCCGGTATGCCGACGACTCCAAAGGGATCGACTTCTCCAAGCCGCTGGAGGTGATCGACATCCCCGCCGGTACCATTTGGTACCAGTATGTCCGCACCGGCTACGACACCGTCCGGTTCGGGAACTTCTTCTCTCCCGTCGTCACCGCCACTCCCGATTGCCTGGGCATTTCCGGCGCCGGACGGGCGGAGTACAAGGCGGTGCTGCCGTCCGGCCAGGGGCTGAAGTCCGTCGCCGCCCCCATCGTCGACAATTGGACCACGCCGGGCACCAGCGTGCAGACCGCGGGCGGCTGCGCCCAGGTGGTGGTCCCGAACAGCGTCAAGTCCGGCGTCACCAGCGGCGGCCTCGCCCAATAGCGCCGCGACCTTCAGCCCCGATTTCCTGTTCTCTGGCTGGCGGCGGACGGTCAGACTGTCCGCCACCATCCAGAGGAGGCTCCCGCCATGTCCGACATCGCCACCGCCGACGAGCTGCGCCGGCGCATCGCACGCGCCTCCGCCGGAATTGCGGCACTGGCCGGACGGGAGCCGGACAACAGCTGGCTGACCAGCATCCAGCGCCAGCTCGACTATGTGGACGGCGCGGCACGGGATGGCGCCAAGCGGCTGGACCGTGCCGCGGACCTGAATTTCGGCCTGCTCGCCTCCCACTATGTCGACGACATCGACCCGGCGCTGGCGGCGGAGCTTCACGCCATCAGCGCCGCCACCCGCCGCCTGTTCGGCAGCTGAACGCCATTTTGTGCTGGCGTTCCCGGCACCCCGCTTCGATGATCGCGCATCCGGACGGCACGGCCGAAACCGTGACCGCGAAGAATACCGACACGGGAGATGTGCGATGGCGACGGACTCGACTGCCGGGCTGGCTCTGGTTTCCACCTTCTGCCCCGACCGGGTCGGGCTGGTCTCCGGCATCACAAGCCACCTGTTCGAACAGGGCATCAACCTGCGCGACGCCACCTTCGCCGCGCTCGGCACCGGTGCCGAGTTCTCCGCCGTCTGCGAGCTGCCCGCCGGGCTGACGGTGGGGGAGGTTCAGGCCAGCCTGTCATCCCTCCCTGTTCTGGCCGGCGCCGAGGTGAAGGTCACGCCCTTCGCCTTCGATCCCCAGCCGGGTCCGCAGGCCATGATCACCCACCGGGTCGAGGTGTCGGGCGGCGACCAGCCGGGCCTCGTTGCCCGCCTGTCGGAGATCTTCACCCAGTTCGACGCCAATATCGTGCGGCTGGATGCGCAGACCCTGCCCGACCGTGCCGGCGAACGCTATGTCCTGCGCTTCTCGGTGTCGATCCCGGCGGAGCGGGCGGAGGTCTGCCTGTCGGCGGCGGCGAATACCGCGGAGACGCTGGGGCTGACCTGCCGGACGGAGGGGGTTTGAGGGGGTTTCGGTTCAAATGCCCCCACCCCATCCCTCCCCCGCTACGCGGGAGAGGGGGCAGGAAGCTTGTTAAAGTAGTTTAACGCGAAGCGGCGGAGTTCCCTCTCCCGCGTGAGCGGGGGAGGGTTAGGGTGGGGGCATTCAGAGACCACTCACCCATGCAGAACCTTCAGCCCCACGATCCCGCCGACGATCGCCGCGATGCACAGCAGCCGCAGCGCCCCGGCGGGTTCGCCGAACAGCCACATCCCCAGCACCGCGGTGCCGACCGTGCCGATCCCGGTCCACACCGCGTAAGCCGTGCCCAGCGGCAGAGTCTTCAATGCAACCCCCAGCAGCAGGATGCTCGCCAGCATCGCCGCGGCGGTCAGCACGCTCGGGACCAGACGGGTGAAGCCCTCGGTGTATTTCAGGCCGACGGCCCAACCGATTTCGAACAGGCCGGCGAAGAACAGCGTGACCCACGCCATGACGGTACCTCCGTCTTGGAATGGCGGGGTCGTCCCCACCCGGTAACCCTCTGCTCATCGGCGGGGTCGTCCCCGCGGGCAATTGGGCAGATAGGACATCCACCTCCGGCGGTCAAGCCAGGCGGCCGAGGTTGCATCGCGGCGTCTGCCCGTGCAGGATGGGGTTCCTGAATGGTTCCCCCTTCGCCGCTGGTGGCGCTGGGGGTTTTCGACGTTGGACAGCAATGACCGAAAACGGCACCCCCCCGGCTTCCGAATCGCCGGCTCCCGAGAAGGCCGAATCGCTTGAGAACCGGCGCAAGCGGCTGCGCTTCCGCTCCTGGCATCGCGGCACGCGCGAGATGGATCTGCTGATGGGCAGCTTCGCCGACGCCCATGTCGGCGAGTTCGACCATGCCATGCTCGACCGATTCGAAGCGCTGCTGGAGCTTGGCGACCCCGACCTCTACGACTGGATGTCGGGACGGGAGCCGGTTCCCGCCGAACATGACAGCGACGTGATGCACCTGTTGACGGCGTTCCGTTACACACCACGTCAAGGCTCCTGACGGAGCCGCGTTCAAGGCTCTGTCAAAAGCACTTCCCTTCTCCGAGGCATCCTCCTTTGGTCAGTTACGATCTCCAGCCCGGCCGCGCCGGCCGTCTCCTGATCGGCGGCGCGCCCGAGGGTCATGACGCCCGCATCCTGGCGGAGCTTGCGCAGAAGGCCGGGGCCTATGGCCTGCTGCATGTGGCGCTGGACGACACGCGCTGCGCCCTGCTGGCGGAGGCGCTGGCCTTCTTCGCGCCGAAGCTGGAGGTGTTGACCTTCCCGGCCTGGGATTGCCTGCCCTACGACCGGGTGTCGCCGAACGGCGGCATCGTCGCCCGCCGCATCGACACGCTGACCCGGCTGATCGCAAGGCGTGAGGCAGCGCCGAACCGCGACGGGCTGGCTCCGCTGATCGTGCTGTCCACCGTCAACGCCGTGGTGCAGAAGGTGCCCCCGCGCAGCGCCTTCAAGAACGCGGTGTTCTCGGCCAAGCTGCGCGACCGCATCGACCTGGAGAAGCTGCAACGCTACCTCGCCGGCAACGGCTACACCCGCGCCCAGACGGTGCGGGAGCCCGGCGAGTTCGCGGTGCGCGGCGGCATCGTCGACCTGTTCCCGCCCGGCACGGAGGAGCCTCTCCGCCTCGACCTGTTCGGCGATGAGCTGGAGGGGGTGCGCGCCTTCGATCCCATGACCCAGCGCACCACCGACAAGCGCGACAGTGTCGAACTGAAGCCGATGTCGGAGGTCTTCCTGGACGAGGCGGGGATCGCCCGTTTCCGCTCCGGCTACCGCGAGCTGTTCGGCGCGGTGACCGACGACGATCCGCTCTATGAGGCGATCTCCGCCGGCCGCAGCTATGGCGGGATGGAGCACTGGCTGCCGCTGTTCCACGAGAGCATGGACACGGTGCTGGATTACCTGCCGCGCGGCATCGTCAGCCTGGACCATCAGGCAAACGAGTCGCGCGACGCCCGCATCGCGCAGGTGGTCGATTTCCATGCCTCGCGCGATTCGATGATGAGCATCGAAAAACGCACCGGGTCGCCGGTCTACAAGCCGGTGCCGGTCGCCTCGATGTTCATCGACGCCACCGGCTGGAACGCGCTGATGGCGGAGCGCGCGGTGGCGCAGCTGCAGATCTTCTCCACGCCCCCCGGCATCAAGGGCACGGTGGATGCCGGCGGCAAGCGCGGCCACGACTTCGCGGAGGAGCGCAACCGCCCCGACGTGAACGTCTTCGACGCGGTGAAGGACCATATCCGCGCGCTGCGCGCCGACGGGCGCCGGGTGCTGATCGCGGGATATTCCGCCGGGTCGCGCGACCGCCTGTCCAACGTGCTGGCCGACCACGGCATTCCGGGGCTGGAGCCGGCGGAGAGCATCGAGGATGTCCGCCGTTTCGACCGCGGCATCATCGGCACCATCGTGCTGGGGATGGAGCATGGCTTCACCTCCGCCGATCTCGCCGTCATCACCGAACAGGACATCCTCGGCGACCGTCTGGTCCGCCCGGCCAAGAAGAAGCGCAAGGCCGCCAACTTCATCGCCGAACATTCGGCCCTGCATGAGGGCGACATCGTCGTCCATATGGACCACGGCATCGGCCGCTATGACGGGCTGGAGACGCTGGAGGTCACCGGCGCCCCGCACGACTGCCTGCGCCTGATCTACGAAGGCGGCGACAAGCTCTATGTCCCGGTCGAGAACATCGAGGTGCTGTCGCGCTACGGATCCGAGGACGCCAACGTCCAGCTCGACAAGCTGGGCGGCGCCGGCTGGCAGGGCCGCAAGGCGCGGGTCAAGAAGCGCCTGAAGGACATGGCCGAAGCCCTGCTGAAGATCGCGGCGGAGCGCATGCTGAAGAAGGCCGATCCGGTGCTGACGCCGGAAGGCGTCTATCAGGAATTCGCCGCCCGCTTCCCCTACCCCGAGACCGACGATCAGTTGAAGGCCATCGAGGACATCTTCACCGACCTCGGCAGCGGCCGGCCGATGGACCGGCTGGTCTGCGGCGACGTCGGCTTCGGCAAGACCGAAGTGGCCCTGCGCGCCGCCTTCATGGTGGCGATGAGCGGCAAGCAGGTCGCCGTCGTCGTGCCCACCACCCTGCTGGCCCGCCAGCATTTCAAGACCTTCTCCACCCGTTTCAACGGGCTGCCGGTGCGCGTCGTCCAGCTGTCGCGCATGGTCACCGCCCGCGAACAGACGCTGGTCAAGAAGGAACTGGCGGAGGGCACGGCCGACATCGTCGTCGGCACCCATGCATTGCTCGCCAAGGGCCTGGACTTCAAGCGGCTCGGCATGGTCATCGTCGACGAGGAGCAGCATTTCGGCGTGAAGCAGAAGGAACGGCTGAAGGAGCTGCGCGCCGATATCCACGTTCTGACGCTGACCGCCACGCCGATCCCGCGCACCCTGCAGATGGCGCTGTCCGGCGTCCGCGAGCTGTCGCTGATCGCGACGCCGCCAGTGGACCGTCTGGCGGTGCGTACCTTCGTACTGCCCTACGACCCGGTGGTGATCCGCGAGGCGATCCTGCGCGAGCATTATCGCGGCGGCCAGAGCTTCTACGTCTGCCCGCGCGTGGAGGATCTGGCGAAGGTCGCCGAGCGGGTGCGCGAACTGGTGCCGGAGGTCAAGATCGTCACCGCCCACGGACAGATGGCGGCCAGCGAGCTGGAAGATGTGATGACCGCCTTCGACGAGGGCAAGTTCGAGGTTCTGCTCGCCACCAACATCATCGAAAGCGGCCTGGATATCCCCAACGCCAACACGCTGATCGTCCACCGCGCCGACCTGTTCGGGCTGGCCCAGCTCTACCAGATCCGCGGCCGTGTCGGCCGGTCGAAGAAGCGCGGCTACGCCTATCTCACCTATGCCCCCAACAAGCCGCTGAGCAGCACCGCCCAGCAGCGCCTGCACGTCATCGAGACGCTGGACAGCCTGGGCGCCGGCTTCCAGCTTGCCAGCCACGACATGGACATCCGCGGCGCCGGCAATCTGCTGGGCGAGGAACAGTCGGGTCAGGTGCGCGAGGTCGGCGTCGAGCTCTACCAGCAGATGCTGGAGGAGGCCGTCGCCAACGCCCGCGCGGCGATGCAGGAGGGGGCGGTCGCCGCTGCGGCGGCGCAGGAATGGGTGCCGCAGATTAACCTGGGCACGCCGGTGCTGATCCCGGAAAGCTACGTCCCCGACCTGACGGTGCGGCTGTCGCTCTACCGCCGCATCGCCGATCTGGTCGACCGGGCGGAGGTCGACGGCTTCGCCGCCGAACTGATCGACCGCTTCGGCAAGCTGCCGGAGGAGGTGGAAAACCTGCTGGACGTCGTCACCATCAAGCGCTGGTGCAAACAGGCCAACATCGACCGGGTCGATGCCGGGCCAAAGGGTCTGGTCCTGGCCTTCCACGACAATTTCTATGCCGAGCCGGCCAAACTGCTGACCTACATCGCCCAGCACCTGACGCTGATGAAGCTGCGGCCCGACCACAAGCTGGTCTACAGCCGCGAATGGCCCGACCCGCAGGCCCGCGTGCGCAGCGTGCAGAAGCTGGTGAAGGATCTGGCGGAGATGGCGTCGGGCGGCGGCGTGCCGCGCGGCGAAACTCCGCCGCCGCCCCCTCCCCCGCCGCCGCTGCCACCGAAGCTGAGGCCGACCGGCGCCAAGATCGCGTCGCGCTTCGGCACGCCGTCCCGCTTCGGCCGTCCAACCGGGCGGCGCTGAGATGACCGACCTGAGCCGCAATGCGTCGCTCGCCCGCCGGCTGGCGCGCGGCGACCGGCGGTCGGTGGGCGACGCGCCCTCCGTCGCCGACGAGGTATCGGCCGACCGCGGCAAGTTGGCGGAACTGGTCGGCTGCCTGTTCGACCAGGATGCCAGCGTGCGCATGCGCGCCGCCGACGCGCTGGAACGGGTGTCGCGCGGCAATCCCGGCTGGCTCGATCCGTATGTCGACCATCTGCTGACCGACGCCGTCGCCATCGAGCAGGCGGAGGTGCGCTGGCACATCGCCCAGATCGTTCCCCGCCTGACCATGGACGACGCACAGCGCCACCGCGCCGCCGTCCTGCTGGCGGACTGGTTCGAGAACAGCCCCAGCCGCATCGTCCAGACCAGCGCGCTGCAGGCCGTGGTGGATCTGGCCGAATCGGACGCCGATCTGCGCGCCACCTCGGCCGAGATGCTCGGCCGCGCGATGCGCTCCGGCGTGCCGTCGCTGGCCGCCCGCGCCCGGCGCATCCTGAAGCCTTTCGAGGTGGACGAGGCGACATTGACAGCGGCATTGGTGCGGGAGCAGAGCGGCCTGACCCTGTCCGTGCTGCCCGACCGTCTGGCGGTGGCGCAGTTGCCGTCCGGCAGCGGCCTGCCCGACTGGCTGGACTGGACCGACCCGCTGGTCGGCGCCACCCGCACCGGCGAGGAACTGTCGATCCTCTGCCGCGAGGACCGCGTGCCCGACGGGGTGAAGGCCGAGCGCGGCTGGCGCGCCTTCCGGGTGGAAGGCGTCCTCGATTTCTCGCTGTTCGGCATCCTGGCCCGCATCGCGGTTCCGCTGGCCCAGGCCCATGTGCCGATCTTCGCGATCTCCACCTACAACACCGATTACGTGCTGGTCCGCGCCGACGATTTGGATAAGGCGGCGGACGTGCTGTCGCTGAGCTGCACGGTCAAGCGATAGCAGGGTGCGACTGCGCGTCGCATACCGCGGCCTTGGTTGCGCCTGAAAGTGAACGATGTTAAATTAATGTCATTCACTTTTACGGAGGTCCGAGATGCCGGTTGAGTGCTCAGCCGCTTTCCACCGCCTGACATCGCTCGGCGCGTTGGCGGGTCTGACAGCGATGAAGTTGGTGATGCTCGGAAGCATGTTCAGCCGAACTCCACCCTTCCCGCCTCTTGAATTCGCACCGTTGTTTGCCGCCTCAATCGGGCTTGCCGCCTTGTGTGCCGCCTTGATCGTCGCGGGTTCGCGGTGGTTCGGGCCGGCCGCCGTCCTGCTCGCGCTGGAATCGTTGCTGTCATACGGCCCGCATAAGTTCTATCCGGGCGAATCGAGCTTCTTCGCCCAGACAGCCGCGGTTTATCCGGTGCTCGCCATCGGCACTCTGCTGATTGCCGTCTTTGCCGCAAGCGGCTGGGCGCTGTTCCATTCCATGGGAGGTGGAAAATGACCGCAGCCGAAGGGAAGAAAAGCGGTGCATGGCCGTTGCGCCTGGCAGCGACCTTGTGGGCCGGGGTTATGAGCGGATTCTTCTGGTCCTTCTCGACCGTCGTCATGCCGGGATTGGCATCGGCAAATCCTCAAACGGCGATGCAGGCGATGCAGTCCATCAACACCGCCGTCCACAACGGCCTGTTCGCTGTCGGATTCTTCGGTATGCCGCTGATTTGCATCCTGGTGATCGGACATGCCGCCCGCATCCGCGACAAGGGCGCGCCCTGGGCAGTGGCCGGCGCTCTCTGCTACCTGCTCGGGACCTTCCTCGTTACCGTCATCGGCAATATCCCGATGAACCGGCGGCTGGCACCGCTCGACCCGCTGCTGCCGGAAAACGCAACGATGATTTCCGGCTTCATTCAAGACTGGACAATGCTGAACGATCTACGCACGGTAGCGGCCCTGGCAGCATTCCTGCTGCTGACGGTCAGTCTTTCATTGACCGATTCGCATATCGAATCGCAACAGGCAGTTCCCTATGGTCCGCCCGCGCAATGACGAACGGATCGACATCGAGCACCGCGCCGTCGAAGTCGCCACCCGCCTTCTTACCGAACGGGGCGCCGAACAGGTAAGCCTTCGCGATATTGCCGAAGAGGCCGGATGCCGCCCACCGGCACTCTATCGTTACTTCCCCAACAAGGATGCAATCCTTCTCGCAGTGCATGATGAAGGTTTCCGCCGCCTCTACGCCCATAAGGCGGAGGCGGTGGCTGCGGCGGGAAGCGATGCCTTCGAAAGGCTGCGGATGGGCGGCCTTGCCTATGTCCGGTTCGGGCTTCAGAACCCCAACCTTTATGAACTGATGTTCATGGAGCGTGGGCCGTTCAACCGCATGACCGAACTTCCGGACCGGGATGACGTCGCCGGCCGCGCCCTGCAACTGCTCACCGACAGCATCGTCGGGTGCCAGAAGGCCGGCTATCTGGAAGGCGTCGACCCTCTGGCGGCGGCCTTTACCTTCTGGTCGGTCGTGCATGGCGCGGTCAGCCTCGCGTTGCGCCGCCGCTCGCCCTTTCGATCCATCGATCCGGAGCAGGCGGTGGCGCAGGCGGTGGAGATCACGATGCGCATGGTCGCGGCGACCAGCCGCTGAACGGAAAATCGCGGAGATCTCAGCCCCCGCCCCCCTCGCGCTGGCTCTGTTCGATGATCTCCTCGCGCTCGCCCATCTCCTCCCATTTCTTCTGGACGGGCTTGTCGGGGTCGCCCGACGCCTTGCCGGTTTTGTCGACCAGCTTGTCCTCGATTCGCTGAGCGGCGTCCGACGGCGCGTCGGAGGTCACGGATTTGGAGCGGTCCTGGTCGGTCATGGGGTCGGTCATGGCGGCGGTCTCCCAAGAGATTGGCTGACCACACAAACACTCCAGCCCCGGCAAAGTTCACGCGCCCGCGCGCAGGGCCTCCGCCAGCCGCTTCACCAGCGCATCTGCCTCCGCCGGTTCATACGGTCGGGCATGGCCGGCCCCCCAAACCGGACCCGGCCAAGCCGGATCGCCGCGCGTCCGGCCGATCACATGGACGTGCAGCTGCGGCACCATGTTGCCCAGCGCCCCGACATTCATCTTGTCCGGCGCGAACAGCCGCTCCACCACGCGAGACGCGCGCGCGATCTCCCGCATCAGGGCACTCTGGTCGGCCTCGTCGAGCCGGTGGATTTCCACCGCGTCCTCGCGCATCGGCACCAGGATCAGCCAGGGCCACAGGGCGTTGTCCATCAGCAACACCCGGCAAAGATCCAGATCGGTCACATGACGGGTATCGGCCTGTAGGCGTTCGTTAAGGGTAAACATGCTTCACTCCGTTGGTGGCGTCCCAGGGACGCAACTCGGGGAATAAACCGGACGCTGCTGTGTTATAGCCGGCAGTGGCGGGGCAACCGCGAAGCTTGTATAGAAGGCCGTGCGCGCCGGCCATACGGCGCAGCGGCATTCGTTGGACGATTATAGAGTTCGGTCCGAGGAGATGGTCGGGGCGGCATAGGTCGCCTTGCGCCATTTTCACGGGCCGTATCCATGTTTTCTGGTGCGGCGAGCGAGAACGACCCACATGCGCAAATCAGCCTTCGCGGTTCTGATTCTGGTGATCCTCGGCAACGTCGCCCTCTGGGCGCTGTGGAACCGCCCGGTGGACGAACGGTCCTGGGCCGGCGCCATCACCGGCGTCGCCTATACCCCCTTCCACGCCGACAAGAGCCCGTCTAAGGGCGACAAGGCATCCGCCGACGACATCGAGAAGGACATGGCGGCGCTGGAAGGTGCCGTGAAGGCCGTCCGCACCTATTCCACCACGGACGGTTCGGAAATGGTGGCGGCCATCGCCGCCAAGCACGGCCTGCCGGTCACCGCCGGCGCCTGGACCGCCGGCAAGCCCGAGATCGACGAGCCCGAACTGGCCGGCCTGATCAAGCTGGCGCGCGCCAACAGCAACGTCCGCCGCGTGCTGGTCGGCAACGAGGCGATCCTGCGCGCCGACCTGACCGTTCCGCAGGCCATCGAGTACGTCAAGCGGGTGAAGAAGAAGGTCAACGTCCCGGTTTCCATCGCCGAGCCGTGGCATGTCTGGCTGAAGCACCCGGAACTGGCCGAAGCGGTGGACTTCCTCGCCGTCCATCTGCTGCCCTACTGGGAGGGCGTTCCGGTCGACCAGTCGGTCGACTACGCCATGTTCCGCTACAACGAGCTGAAGCAGAAATTCCCGAACAAGCACATCCTGATCGGCGAGATCGGCTGGCCGGCCGACGGACCGTGGCGCCGGGGCGCCGAGGCCAGCCAGGTCAATCAGGCCAAGTTCATCCGCAACTTCCTGAATGTCGCCGCCCAGAACAAGCTCGACTACTTCATCATGGAAGCCTTCGACCAGCCCTGGAAGCGGGAGATCGAGGGCACGGCCGGCACCAGCTGGGGCCTGTGGGACTATCAGCGCAACCCGAAATTCCCGATGATCGGCGGGGTGCAGGAGATCCGCAACTGGGAGGTCAAATGCGCCACCGCGGTCGCGCTGGGCTTCCTGCCGCTGGTGTTCTTCCTGTGGCGCCGCAGCGACCTGAAGATCGGCGGTCAGATCTTCTACGGCGCGCTGATCCAGGCGGTGGCCTCCGTCCTGGTCTTCACCGTCAGCGCCGCGTCCGCCGCCGGTCTCGCGCTCACCACCGAAATCGCCTGGGGCCTGCTGATCTTCTGCCAGCTGGTGCTGTTCGCGGTCATGCTGATCGACGGCATGGAGCTGACGGAGGTCGTCTGGCAGCACAAGTTCAAGCGCAAGTTCGTCCCCTGCTCCGCCGCCCCGCTGCCCAACGCGGCGAAGGTGTCGATCCATGTGCCCTGCTACAACGAACCGCCGCACATGGTCATGCAGACGCTGGATGCGCTGGCCCGGCTCGACTATCCGAACTACGAAGTCCTGCTGCTGGACAACAACACCAAGGATCCGGCGGTGTGGCGGCCGGTCGAGGAATATTGCAAGAAGCTGGGGCCGAAGTTCCGCTTCTTCCACCTCGACAACTGGCCGGGTTTCAAGGCCGGTGCGCTGAATTTCGGTCTGGCGCAAACCGCCCCCGATGCCGAGCACATCGCCGTCATCGACAGCGATTATCAGGTCCATCCCGACTGGCTGAAGGCGACCATCCCACACTTCAACCGGCCGGAGGTCGGCTTCGTCCAGTCGCCGCAGGACTATCGCGAGTGGGAACACGACCTGTTCCAGCGCATGACCAACTGGGAATATGCCGGCTTCTTCCACATCGGCATGATCCAGCGGAACGAGCGCAACGCGATCATCCAGCACGGCACCATGACCATCATCCGCAAGTCGGCCCTGGAAAAGGTCGGCCGCTGGGGCGAATGGTGCATCACCGAGGACGCCGACCTCGGCCTGCGCCTGTTCGAGCATGGCTATGAAGCCGTCTATATGCCGGAGAGCTACGGCAAGGGCCTCGTCCCCGACAGCTTCTCCGCCTACAAGACACAGCGCTTCCGCTGGGCCTATGGCGCCGTGCAGATCCTGAAGCATCACTGGCGGCAGCTGTCGCCCGGTGCCAAGGAGCTGACGGCCGGCCAGAAGTACCATTTCATCACCGGCTGGCTGCCCTGGTTCGCCGATGCCGCCCATATGATCTTCGGCATCGCCGGCATCCTGTGGTCCATCGGCCTGATGGCCTTCCCGAAATATTTCGAGTTCCCGCCCAACGTCTTCATGATCCCGACGCTCAGCGTCTTCGCCTTCAAGGTCGGCGCGTCGCTCTGGCTCTATGAGGCGCGGGTGAGGTGCGGCTTCTGGGACAAGGTCGGCGCAGCGGTGGCCGGAATGGCGCTGACCCACACGGTCGGCCGCGCCATGTGGCTGGGCATCTTCACCTCCGGCCGTCCCTTCGTCCGCACGCCGAAATGCGAGAACCAGCCGGCGCTGATGCAGGCCTTCCTGATGGCGCGCGAGGAGCTGGCGCTGCTGGTGTCGCTGTGGGGCGCGGCGCTGGCCATCGTGATGGTCTTCGGCCACGAGAACCGCGACGCCTTCATGTGGTCGGGCCTGCTGGTGGTGCAGTCGCTGCCCTATCTGGCTGCCTTCATCACCGCGCTGATCAACGTCTTCCCCACCATCGGCTTCGGAAAGAGCAAGCCGGGGGCGGCGGACGACGCGGTCGGCGCCGGAGCCGGCGACTGAACGGCCTCCTTTAGGCGATGGATATAGGCCGGCGCTTTCGCGTTGACGAAAGCGCCGGCTCTGCCAGACTTGACCACTGGGGGATACGTGTCCCGGGAGGCGGTTCATGTCCGGCACTCTCACATCCGGCCGCGGCATCGGTCCGCCGGAATTCAGCGTCCGCACCACTGCGGGTGTCGAGCGCAGCGGCAGCGCCACCGACCGCAACAGCCGCCGCAATCCCCGCCAGGAACGGCACGACCGCGAGCAGGAACGGCGCGATCATAACCCACCCAATCCGCAGCGGCGGCGCCTGTACGATCTTCTGTTCGACGAGGTCGACCAGTTCGACGGGCTGGATGAGCGCCAGCGGACCCGTCTCAAGGAAAATCTCCGCGGTCATCTGGCCCGGCGTGCCCCAGCGCCCACGACTGCGCCGCCTCCGCTCCATCATGACGAGGAGGCGATTGCCGAGGCGCTGCTGAAGGACCCGGCCGCGCCGCTACCGGTCGATCCGGAACATATCGTTCAGGCAGCAACGGCCGCGGCACCCGATCAGGACGCCGAGACCGCCCGGATGGCTGAACAATTGCGCGATTGCCTTGCCCGCAACACCGACCGCGCCCGCAAGGTCGCGGTCTACCTGCATCTGCTGCTGACGCTTGAGGGTGCCTTCAGGCCACACATGACGATGGACGTGTAGCCGAACCGGCCATCGCCCAAGCCGATCCCCTGGCTACTCCGCATCCACGAGAAAAAGGACGCCGTGGCTTCCTTCCAGGACGCGATGGCTCTTTCCGGCGGGCACGACGAAAAAGTCGCCTGCGCCCATTTCGATCAGTTCGCCTTCGACATCGAGCGTCATCGCCCCTTCGAGGACGAATAGCGCCTCGTCGAAGTCGGAATGGCTTTCAAAGGGAATGCCGGATTCGTCCATGCGGATGATCTTCAGATTGGCCCCGGCAATCTTCGCAACGATCCGCGACTTCCAGGATTGAGGGAGTTCTGCAGCCTCCTGAATGAGATCGACCATGCTCATCTCCCTTCTTTGTCCTTGATCTATGTATTTACAATCTCGGCGACTCAAAAAAAAGCCCGCTGCCCCGTCAGGCAGCGGGCTTCCTGCTCGCTTGGGAACCTCACTCCGGTGTGGAGGCTTCGCCGTCGGCTTCCGGGGTGCCCATCATGGCGTCGGCGACCAGACCGGCGTTGCCGCGGATCTTGGCCTCGATCGCATCGGCCATCTCGGGGTTGTTGCGCAGGTAGGTCTTGGCATTCTCGCGGCCCTGGCCGATGCGGGTGCCGTCATAGCTGAACCACGCACCCGACTTATCGACCACACCGGCCTGGATGCCGAGGTCGAGCAACTCGCCGACCTTCGACACACCCTCGCCATACATGATGTCGAACTCGACCACGCGGAACGGCGGGGCCATCTTGTTCTTCACCACCTTGACGCGGGTCTGGTTGCCGACGACGGTGTCGCGGTCCTTGATCGAGCCGATGCGGCGGATGTCGAGACGAACGGAGGCGTAGAACTTCAGCGCGTTGCCGCCGGTCGTCGTCTCCGGGTTGCCGAACATCACGCCGATCTTCAGGCGGATCTGATTGATGAAGATCACCAGGCAATTCGACTTGGAGATCGAGCCGGTCAGCTTGCGCAGCGCCTGGCTCATCAGGCGGGCATGCAGGCCGACATGGCTGTCACCCATCTCGCCTTCCAGTTCGGCGCGCGGAACCAGCGCGGCAACCGAGTCGACGACCAGCACGTCGATGGCGCCGGAGCGCACCAGTGTATCGGCGATCTCCAGCGCCTGCTCGCCGGCATCCGGCTGGGAGATCAGCAACTCGTCGATGTTGACGCCCAGCTTGCGGGCATAGGACGGGTCGAGCGCGTGTTCGGCGTCCACGAAGGCGCAGGTGCCGCCGGCCTTCTGGGCCTGGGCGATGGCGTGCAGCGCCAGCGTGGTCTTGCCCGAGCTTTCCGGCCCGTAGATTTCGACGATGCGGCCCTTCGGCAGGCCACCGATGCCCAGCGCGATATCGAGACCCAGGGAGCCGGTGGAAATGACCTCCGTCTCGACCAGGTTCTCACGGGCGCCGAGCTTCATGATCGAGCCCTTGCCGAACGCGCGTTCGATCTGGCTCAGGGCGGCATCGAGCGCCTTCTGCTTGTCCATGGAATCCTTCTCGACCAAACGAAGCTGTGCGGACGACATGCCCGGTACCCCTCTCTTAGAACACACGGTCGGCGCTCTTGCAACGAAGCTGAATGTACTCTCTTCGTTCTCATTTGCAAGGACTGATGTTGCCGGTGCGTTCCTATCTTATGAGGTGTACGGAATGGTGTTCTGTCCCCTCACCGCGCATCGCGGATGACCTCCTTCACCTTGGAGGCCAGCTGCTTCAGCGAGAAGGGCTTGGGCAGGAAATGGGCCACCTCGACGCCGTCGATTTCGCCCAGGCGGTCTTCGGCATAGCCGGAGATGAATATCACCCGCATCTCCGGGCGCAGCTTGCGGACATGGCGGGCGAGCGTCGGGCCGTCCATCTGCGGCATCACCACGTCGGTGATCAGCAGGTCGATGGAGGCGCCATTGGTCTCGATCTGCTGCAGCGCCGCCTCGCCGTTCTTGGCCTCCAGCACCTGATAGCCCTTGTTGCGCAGTGCGCGGGCGGAGAAGACGCGCACCGCGTCCTCATCCTCCACCAGCAGGATGGTGCCGGTGCCGGTCAGGTCGCTGCCGCGCCGCTCCCGCGGCTCGGCGGTGTCGACCGGGCGCAGGTCGCCCTGGTGGTGCGGCAGCAGGATGGTGAAGGTCGTCCCCTCCCCCACCGCCGAATCGACCAGCACGAAACCGCCGGTCTGCCGCACGATGCCGTAGACGGTCGACAGGCCGAGCCCCGTCCCCGACCCGACCTCCTTGGTCGTGTAGAAGGGCTCGAAGATGCGCTGCAGATTCTCCCGCGCAATGCCGCAGCCGGTGTCGATCACGTCGATGGAGACGTAACTGCCGGGCGGCACCGTCTCATGCTCCCGCCGCTCGGGCTGGGTGACGACATAGTTGGTGGTGTTGACGGTCAGCTTGCCGCCGCCGGCCATGGCGTCGCGGGCATTGACCACCAGATTGATGATGACCTGCTCCAGCTGGTTCTGGTCGACCTTGACCAGCCCCAGGTCGCGGCCATGGATCATCTTCAGCTCGATGTTCTCGCCGATCAGCCGGCGCAGCAGATTTGCCAACTCCGCCAGCACGTCGGTCACGTTGATGACGCGCGGCTGCAGGGTCTGCTGGCGCGAGAAGGCCAGCAGCTGCCGCACCAGATTGGCGGCGCGGTTGGCGTTCTGCTTGATCTGCATGATGTCGCTGAAGGACTGGTCGCCCGGCTTGTGCCGCAGCAGCAGCAGGTCGCAGAAGCCGATCATCGCCGTCAGCAGATTGTTGAAGTCGTGGGCGACGCCGCCGGCCAGCTGCCCCACCGCCTGCATCTTCTGCGACTGGGCGAACTGGGCTTCCAGGCTCTTGCGCTCGGTCATGTCGATGAAATGCAGGATCAGTCCGACGCCTATCGCAGTCCTCTCGGCCTCGCCGCGCCCGTCCGTGCGCACCGGATTGGCGAGGCGCCGGGCATAGAGCTGGGCCGTCAGCTCCCGGCCGCCGGACAGCCGGACCTCCAGCGGATGGGCCGGATCGGCGCCGCCCTGGACCGACTTCAAGCGTGCGCTCACCGCCTCGCGCTCCGCCGGGACGATCAGGTCGGCCATCGGGCGGTTGATGACGCTGCCGGCCTCGCTGCCGATCAGCGACAGGAAGGCCTCGTTGCATTCCGTCAGCTGGCCGGTCTCGTCGACCAGCGCGATGCCGATCGGCGCGTCCTCGAAGAAGCGCTGGAACCGCTGTTCGGACTGGCGCAGAGCCTCCTGCCATTCCCGTTCGGGCGACAGGTCGCGCACCACCGACCGGGTGTGGATCGTCCCATCGTCGGCACGCACCACGCTCTGCGCCACCGCCACCTGGAACCGGCGGCCGCGCAGCCCCACCATGGTCAGTTCGCCGCGCTGCTCGCCGCCGCCATGGTCGAACAGGTCGTAGGGCGCGGCGGACCGCGGCGGCGCGGCCAGGATGTTGTGAAGGCGCGCCTCCCCATCGGTCAGGTCACCGGGAAAGGCCTCCAGCCATTGGGCCAGGGTGGCGTTGACGAACAGGAACTGGCCGTTCTGGTCGACGGAGAAGAAACCGACCGGCGCATGTTCCATGAAATCGGCGAGCTTGGCCTGCTCGCGCAGCATCACATGCTCCAACTCGCGCCGCGCGGTGATGTCCTCGACCCGCCAATGGACGGAGCCGGCGAAACCGGGCACCGGCTGGCCCTGCACCTTGCGCCATTCCGGCGGATGATTGTCCAATGCCGGGATCGCCAGTTCGGCGGATGCCGCGGCTCCCGCCCGCACCCGTTCGCGCAGGCGGCGGAACTCGCGCGCGCTGTCGGGATCGTCGGAGAACTGGCGTGCCAGCGCATCCAGCGGCCGTTCGCCGCGGCGCCAGCCGGAAAGCTCGCGGAAAGCGGCATTGACGAAGACCACCTCGTCGGCGCCGTCGCAGACCAGCTGGCCCGCCGGCATGCCTTCCAGCGCCCCGCCCAGCAGCGCGCCGATTCGCGCCGACCGCCGGACGACGGCGATGCTGCGGCCGATCAGCAGGGCGACGCCCGCCGCCGCCAGCACCGCGCCCGCCCACCCGATCTCTTCCCGGTCCAGCAGCAGGCCGGCGGCCAGAACCAGCAGCCCGGCCGGCGCCATACAGTATTGGACCAGCATCAGAACCCCGCCGGACGGTGCCGCGCGGTTGGCCGTGTTGCGTGCGGTGTCGGAAAGGGAAGTCGAATCGTCCACCAGATCTCCAGGCACCAGAACCCCAAGCCCCCACTGTCAAGGCGCACGAAGGTCAATCGTCCCACCCGGTGCCGTCAACCGTTCCAGGCGCGCATCAGTTGCGCAGCGACCGCCCTTTCAGCTTGAAGACATAGGTAATGACTTCGGCGACCGCCCGATAGTGCTCGGATGGGACTTCCTCGTCGATATCGCATGCGGCATAGAGCGCACGGGCGAGAGGCGGGTTTTCTATGACCGGGACATTGTTCGATTCGGCGATCTCGCGAATCTTGAAGGCGACCTGATCCACACCCTTCGCCAGCACCAGCGGTGCGCCCATCTGGCTGGGATCGTATTTAAGCGCCACCGCGAAGTGGGTCGGGTTGGTGACCACCACGTCGGCATTGGGCACGGCGGCCATCATGCGCTTGCGCGCGCGTTCGAAGCGAAGCTGGCGGATGCGGCCCTTGACCACGGGATCGCCTTCCTGCTGCTTGTGCTCGTCCTTCACCTCCTGCTTCGTCATCTTCATCTTCTTGTCGAACTGGGTCTTCTGCCACAGGAAGTCCCCGGCGACGATGAAGGTCAGGACCACGAGGACCCAGATCAGCAGGCGGTGCGCCAAGCTGTCGATCTGCAGCAGCATCGCGATCATGTCGATGCCGATATAGGTTTCGACAGCCCCAAACATCGGCTTCAGCGCCATGTAGGCGACGCCGCCGACCACCGCCAGCTTGGCGATGCTCTTCAGCAGTTCCACCCCCTGGTTGGCCTTGAACAGGTTCATCAGGCCGGGCAGCGGATTCAGCTTGGAGAATTTCGGTTCGATCATCTGCCAGGAGACATTGAAGCCGATCTGCCCGATCGTCGCCATCACGCCGGCCACGACGAACAGCAGGATCGGCAGCCACAGCGCCCACATGGCATCCGCCATCACGCGGAACAGCAACGCGCCTACCCCGGCGCGGTCGAAAGTGATCTGATCCAGATTCTCGAAGTAGTAGTTCAGGCGGAAGACCATCCCCTTCATCGTGCCGGGCAGGATGGCGACCAGAACGACCAGCATCGCCGCGACCATCAACCAGTTCGCGGCCTCGCGGGTCATCGCGAACTGGCCCTGTTTGCGGGCCTCGTCGAGTTTCTTGGATGTCGGGTCCTCTGTTTTGGAGGACTCGTCCGCATCTTCCGACATCGGCGTCCTCCCTTTACAGCGGCTTCAGCAGTTCGATGAAGCTCGATTCGAACCGCGACAGCCAGAACAGCATCATGGCGCCCAGGGTCAGCGCGAACAGGAACAGCCCCATCAGCACCTGGACGGAGGTGAAAATCTGGAACACCTGCACCTGCGGCGCCAGCTTGTTCAGCAGGCCGAGCGCCAGCGCGAACAGGATGCCGGTGATCAGGAAGGGGGCCGACATCTGCACTCCCATCAGGAAGGTCTTCGACACCAGCTGCCCGATCACGTTCGCCATGTCGTCCACCGGAATCGCCGCCCCCGGCGTGAAGGTGGCATAGCTGTCGACCACCGCCATGATCAGCAGATGATGCAGGTCGGTCACGAACAGCAGGAGCAACCCCAGCCAGCCCATCAGCGCGCCCGGCAGCGAGCCCGCAGTGGCCAGCGCGGGGTTGAAGATCTGGGCGTTGGCAAGGCCGCTCTGCAGGCTGATGATGGTTCCGGCGACCTCCAGCGTGCCCATCAGCAGCCGCGCGATGGTGCCGAGGAAGATGCCGATCGTCATCTCGCCGGCCGCCAGCACCAGAAGCTGGAAGGGACCGCCGGGCATCGGCGGCAGTTGCGGCCGGATCACCGGCGCCACCAGCACGCTGACCGCCAGCGCGAACAGCAGGCGCGTGCGGGGGGTGATGAAGGCGTCGCCGATTGTCGGCATCACGCTGAAGGCGGTGCCGACCCGCAGGAAAACCAACATCCAGACGAAGATCTGCTCGCCCAGAAGCTGCTGGAGGACGTTCATCCGCCCGCCGCGGCCGCGGTCGGCGCCGGGGCCGGCGTTATGCCGGTGCCCGGCGTGAAGGGTGCGCCGCCATTGTCGTGGGCGCCGACGCCGATGGCAACGATCCGGTCGGCGACCTCATGCTCGAAGAACTCGGTCAGCTTGCCCAGCATGAAAGGCATCAGCAGGATGCTCAGCCCGAAGACCAGCATCACCTTCGGCACCATGGCGAGGGTCTGCTCGCTGATCTGGGTGACGGCCTGGAAGATCGAGATCACGGTGCCCAAAAGCATCATGATGACGAGAATCGGCCCGCACACGATCACCAGTGTGACGATCGAGGTGCGGCACAGCTCGATGACTTCGGTCTCGCTCATGACGACACGTGATTCGATGCGGTTGCGAAGGACGGCCGGCCGTCACATCGGCATGCGCAGGATTTCCTGATAGGCGTTCAGAACCTTGTCGCGAACGGCGGTGACGGTCTGCAGCGTCACCTCGGCGTTGGTCACTGCCTGGACCACCTCGTTCAGGTCGGCCTTGCCGACGGAGGCGAGTGCCGACATGTCCTCGCTCTTTTTCAGGGTGCCGATGCTCTCCTTGGCCGCCTGTTCCAGCACGTCGCCGAAGGAGGCGCCGTCGCGCGCGGCCAGACCGGGTCCGGTCGTCTTCGCGGCGGTGGTGGCGTAGGCCGCGGCGGCGTTCAGCGGATTGATCATGGCGGCGGTTCCGGTCGGTCAGGGAGATGGAGCGATTGGGCGGGAGAAATCAGGTGCGCAGAATGTCGATGGTGCGTGTCAGCATCTGGCGTGCCGTGTCGATGGCCGACAGGTTCGCCTCGTAGCTGCGTTGAGCCTCGCGCATGTCCATCGCCTCGACCACCGAATTGACGTTCGGCAGCAGGACGTAACCGTCGGCGTCGGCCGACGGGTGGGACGGGTCGTAGCGGCGCTGGAAGTCGCCCTTGTCGACGCCGACCTTGGCGACGCGGACCTTGTCCACGTCCATCGCCCGGTCCAGCTCGTTCTTGAAGATCACCGTCTTGCGGCGATAGGGCAGATCGCCCGGCGTTTCCGCCGTGGTGTTGGCGTTGGCCAGATTCTCCGCAATGACCTTCAGGCGCGTGCCCTGAGCCTTCAGGCCCGAGGCGGATACCGCCATCGACTTGTAGAGATCCATAGCAACCGCCTCCTCGAACGCCCGCAAATCCTAAACGCCCGCAAACCCTAAGCGACCTTAAACGAAGCCGGTCAACCGCCGGAGCGGATCGCCGACTTGATCATCGTGACCTGTTTTTTGTACAGGTTGGTGATGGTCTGGTAATCCATCGCGTTCTGACCCATCCGCATCATCTGCTCTTCCAGGACGACGTTGTTGCCGTCCGGCGCCGTTTCGTACGGATCGCGCACCTTCTGTTCCTTGGCGAGGCCGCCGGGGCCGCGGGTGCCGGCCAGATGGGACGGATCGGTCGCCACCGGGGTCAGGCGCCGGTTGTCGCTCAGTGCGTCGCGAAAGCTGAAGGACTTCAGGTCGCGGCTCTTGTAATCCGGCGTGTTGGCGTTGGCGATGTTCTGCGAGAGGACTTCCTGACGCTGGGTCAGCCAGTCCATCTTGCGCGACATCAGCTTGAAGATGCCGAGATTTCCGAGGTCCATGGCCCTGATCCCGTCCTTGATGCCTCCGGTCACGCGGACCGACGCCAATCGGCCGACGCCAAACCTCCGGCAGAACAGCCGTTGGAAGGCCACGCTCCCCATGGTCGCCCGTTTGCGTTAACGAAGGATGAATCCCGGCAGTCGGGAGTCGCACCGGCGAACCGCCTTTACAGTTCGTTAAGCCTACCGGTCCAGGATGCGGCGAGGAAGGACCCCTTGAAAAGGCCGCCTTTTGTCCGCGCAGCCCCGCTCCCCCGCATCGAAGCCGGCCGGTACGTCACCGCGCCCGTCCGGGCGCATGCCTGCGCGGCGTCCGGTCGCCGTCGCGCTGAAATACGAGCTGGGAACACAGACTCTGCCGCGGATCGTCGCCACCGGCAAGGGAACGGTGGCGGAGCAGATCCTGGAGGTCGCCTTCGCCAACGGCGTCAAGGTGCGCGAGGATGCCGATCTGGTGGAGATCCTGTCGGCGATCGAGGTCGACAGCGATATTCCGGTGGAGGCCATCGCCGCCGTGGCGGAAATCCTTGCCTACGTCTACCGGGCGAACGGCACCCTGCCGCCGGAACCGCAACCGGAAGAGCCCGCCGAGCCCATGGCCGCCGCACAAATGGCCGCCACACAAAGGGAGGACAAGCCGTGACCCGTCCACCATCCCCTCCCCGCTCTCCTCAGGATGCCTTTTCCGTCGCCGAACTCACCGAACGGGCGGCACGTCTCGGCGCGGCCCTGGAAGAGGCGCGGGCGGAGGCGGAGGCCGGCGTACTGATCGACCTTGCGGGGTTGGAGGACAGCGTCGCCCAGCTCTGCGCCGCGGCGGAAGGAATGCCGCGCAGCGATGCGCGGACCCTGCTCGGCCCGCTGGGCGATCTCGTCGCCGCCCTGGATCCTCTGGCGGCGTCCCTGACCGACCAGCAGGCCAAGCGCGAGCAGTCCCTCGCCGCCGCGCTGGCGGGACGCGACGATCCGCACACCGCCCGTCAGCGCGCCGCCGCCGCCTATGGGCGCAGCGGTCCCGGCCGCACAGACGATCTGCCCTGATTAGAGAAAGCCCGCCGCTTCCATGGATCTCGACCAGTATATCCGTTTCCTGATGGCGCTGTTCTTCGTGGTGGCGCTGATCATGGTCGTCGCCTGGGTGATGCGCCGCGTCGGCATGGCAGGCGGCACCATGCGCGGCCGCGCCCGCCAGCGACGGCTGAGCGTGGTGGAGGCGCTGCCCATCGACGCCAAGCGGCGGCTGATCCTGGTCCGCCGCGACGACCGCGAGCATCTGATCCTGCTGAGCGCCAACGGCGACCTGCTGGTCGACAGCGCGCCGGCCGGCGGCTTCGACAGCGCGCTGGCCAAGTCGGCCGACACGGCCCCCGCCATCTCACCTCCCGCGCCGGTCGCGGCCGGGAGCCAGCCGCAATGAGGGCGCTCCTCCTCCGCCGTCTGGCGGGCTGCTGGGCGGGCTGCTGGAAACCGCTGTCCGCCGGGCTGCTTCTGGCGCTCGCCGTCGGGGTCGTCGCCGGCCTCAGCGCCGGCCCGGCCCTGGCGCAGAGCCTGACCTTCGATCTGGGCGACGCCGGCGGCACCGCCACCGGCCGCATCGTCCAGATGGTGGCGCTGATCACGGTGCTGTCGCTGGCGCCGTCGATCCTGATCATGATGACGGCCTTCACCCGCATCGTCATCGTGCTGTCCTTCCTGCGCAACGCGCTGGGCGTGCAGCAGGTGCCGCCGACCACGGTGATGATGTCGCTTGCCCTGTTCCTGACCTTCTTCGTCATGGCCCCGGTGTTCGAGCGCAGCTACACCCAGGGCATCCAGCCGCTGATCAACCAGGAAATCGACGAGATGGAGGCGTTCCGCCGCACGGTGGCGCCGCTGCGCGAGTTCATGCTGAACCACACCAGCGAGAAGGATCTGCGGCTGTTCATGGACATGGCCCGCATCCAATCGGTGCCGGAGCCGTCCGACATGCCGCTGCACGTCCTGGTCCCCGCCTTCATGATCTCGGAGATCAAGCGCGGGTTCGAAATCGGCTTCCTGCTGTTCCTGCCCTTCCTGATCATCGACATGGTGGTGTCGTCGATCCTGATGTCGATGGGCATGATGATGCTGCCGCCGACCATGGTCGCCATCCCGTTCAAGATCATCTTCTTCGTGCTGGTCGACGGGTGGTACCTGATCGCCGGATCGCTGGCGCGCAGTTTCGGCACGCTTTGAGGAACGGATAGGGGCGGAAACCACACGCGGAGGGTGAAAGACCCTGCGCACTTCGTCGCATCCCCCGTGCTTGGGCTTCGCCGCGCAAGCGGGCGCTGGCGTCCGCCGTCGTAAACGCGTATGAGGAAGCCGATGAGCGCAGGCGGGGGACCGGCAAGGGGGCCGGACCGTCTGATGGCTCCGATCTGTCGCGACCGCCGGACCGGGGTTCGACAGTGCGGACCGTACCGTCGCACCGGGCGCCATCGCAACGACGGACCAACCTCGGACCGCAACCACCGCATGACAGACACCGCTTTTAAGGCCGCGCCGCCAGACACCGGCAAGCTCGCGACGCTGACCCTGGGCGCGCTCGGGGTCGTTTACGGCGACATCGGCACCAGCCCGCTCTACACGCTTCGCGAATGCTTCGGCGGCGAGCATGGGCTGGCACTGACCCCCGACAACATCCTCGGCATCATGTCGCTGGTGTTCTGGGCCTTGGTGATGGTCGTCACCGTGAAGTATGTGGGCTTCGTCATGCGGGCCGACAACAAGGGCGAGGGCGGCATCCTGTCCCTGCTGGCGCTGGCGTCGAAAACGCGGCCGGATGCGTCGGGCCGGCTGACCCTGCTGACCGCGCTGGGGCTGTTCGGCGCCGCGCTGTTCTATGGCGACGGCATGATCACCCCGGCGATGTCCGTACTGTCTGCGGTCGAGGGGCTGGAGGTGGCGGAGCCGGCGCTGGAGTCGGTCGTGGTGCCTCTGACGATGGCCATCCTGATCGCCCTGTTCGCCATCCAGAGCCACGGCACCTCGCGCGTCGGCGCGCTGTTCGGCCCGATCATGCTGGCGTGGTTCTCCACGCTCGGCATCCTGGGGCTGGTCGAGGTGGTCCAGCAGCCGGGCGTCCTGGTCGCCTTCAACCCGCTCTACGCCATTTCCTTCTTCGCCAACCACGGGGTGGCCGGCTTCCTGGTGCTGGGTGCCGTCGTGCTGGCGGTGACCGGCGGCGAGGCGCTCTATGCCGACATGGGCCATTTCGGCCGCCGCCCGATCCAGGTGGCGTGGCTGACCGTGGTGCTGCCGGCGCTGCTGCTCAACTATCTGGGCCAATGCGCGCTTCTGCTGAGCGATCCGTCGGCGGTGCGCAGCCCCTTCTATCTGCTGGCGCCGGAATGGGGGCTCTATCCCCTGATCGGCTTGTCGACGGCCGCCACCGTCATCGCCAGCCAGGCGGTGATCTCCGGCGTCTTCTCGCTGACCCGGCAGGCGGTGCAGCTGGGCCTCTGCCCTCGCCTGGACATCCGCCACACCTCCAACGAGGAGGAGGGGCAGATCTACATCCCCCGCGCCAACTGGGGCCTGCTGGCCGCGGTGCTGGGGCTGGTGGTGCTGTTCCAGTCCTCCAGCCGTCTCGCGGCCGCCTACGGCATCGCGGTGACCGGCGACATGATCATCACCACCACCCTGTTCCTGGTGGTGGCGCGCCGCCGCTGGAACTGGAGCCTGCCGCTCTGCCTTGCCGTCGGGGCGGTGTTCCTGACCATCGAGATCTCCTTCTTCGCCGCCAACGCGGTGAAGATTCCCCATGGCGGCTGGGTGCCCCTGGTGATCGCCGTCCTCACGCTCGGCCTGATGGCCACCTGGCGCCGCGGCCGGGCCGTTCTGACCATGCGGCTGGCCGAGGAATCGCTGCCGCTCGACGCCTTCATCAAGCGGCAGGCGAAGTCCTCCGACATCCTTCGGGTGAAGGGCACGGCGGTCTTCATGACCTCCAGTTCCAACACCGTGCCCATCGCGCTGCTGCACAACCTGAAGCACAATCAGGTCCTGCACGAGCGCGTCGTCTTCGTCACCGTGGTGGTGGAGGACGTGCCGCGCGTTCCCGCCAAGGACCGCGTGGTGGTGGAGGGGCTGGCCGAGGGCTTCTACCGCATCACCGTGCGCTACGGCTTCTCGCAGGAGCCGAACATCCCGAAGGCGCTGCGGCTGTGCAAGGCGTTCGGGCTGGAGTTCGACGTGATGGCGACCTCCTTCTTCCTCGGTCGCGAGACGCTGATTCCGCAGATGAACTCGCAGATGGCGCTGTGGCGGGAGAAGCTGTTCGTCGTGATGTCCCGCACATCGGTCAGCGCCACCGACTTCTTCAAGCTGCCGCCCAACCGCGTGGTGGAGTTGGGAACGCAGGTGCAGCTGTAGGGCCGGCAAATCCGCTGTTCCCCCCTGCCCTCCGCACCGGCAGGGGGGAACAGCAATCCGAAAGGCCTACCTCCTTCGAGAAAAGAAAATCGCTGCCCGGTCGGAGAATAGCTGTGATCCGACCGGAAGCCTCCCCCGTAACGGTGGTGTGTCCGCGGGAAGCGGACCTTCACCGATAAGAGGGAATGCTATGAAGAAGGTTGCCACCGTGGCGATCGCCACCCTTCTTTTTGCCGGTTGCGCCAATGCCGCCATGGAGAAGATGGTCGGCGGCGCGCCGATGTACCCCAGCAAGACCATCGTTGAAAACGCGTCCCAGTCGAAGGACCACACCACGCTCGTCGCCGCCGTGAAGGCCGCCGGGCTGGTCGACACGCTGAGCGGCAAGGGTCCCTTCACCGTCTTCGCCCCCACCAACGCGGCCTTCGCCGCCCTGCCCGCCGGCACCGTCGACACGCTGCTGAAGCCGGAAAACAAGGGCCAGCTGACCAAGGTGCTGACCTATCACGTCGTGCCGGGCAAGATCGACGCGAAGGATCTCGTGGCCGACATCAAGAAGGGCAACGGCAAGGCGATGCTGAAGACGGTGGAAGGCATGCCGCTGACCTTCACCCAGTCCGGCGACGCCGTGATGGTCGCCGACGCATCGGGCAACATGGCCCGCGTCACCATCGCCGACGTCCAGCAGTCGAACGGCGTGGTCCACGTCATCGACAAGGTTCTGCTGCCGAAGTAACGGCGCGGAAGGGGCGGCGGGACGGGTCCGTTCCCCCCGCAGGGTGCGTCCCGCCACCTCACCGTCGTCAGGACGTCGGTTTGTCCGCCGGCTGTTTTCCGCCGCGGTATTCCTTCAGGAACTTCTTGAACATATCCACTTCCGCCACGCGGGAGCGGATCGTTCCCACATCGATCAGGCCCATCGCCTGCTCGGGGCGGGTCAGGATGCGGAAGGCGTCCTCGTTCGGCCCGCCCTTCATCGACCCTTCGAAGTCCTTCTTCAGCAGGTTCAGCCCGTTGCCGTCGCCGGCCAGCGCCAGCGCCACCGCCCGGTTCAGCACCAGCTGCGACATGTTGGGATCCAACGGCTTGGCGGGCGATGGCGGCGGTCCGATCACCTTGTTCAGCGCCAGCGCCGCGGCATCCCATTTCTGGCCCTTCCAGGCGATGTCGACGCGCAGCAGGTTGGCATTGATGCTGTCGTCCTGAGCCAGCAGCTGCATCGCCTCGTCGCCGCGATTCAGCTCGGCCAGCGCCTTGGCCTGCATCAAGCGCCGTTCCGCCGCCAGATCGGCCGGCAGGCCGGCGATGTTGGACAGCTCCAGCGCCTTCAGTGCCTCATCCGGCTTGTTGTCGAGCAAACGGACGGAGGCGAGCCGCGTGCCGATCCGCGCCTTGTCCAGACCGGACAGGCGGAATTCCACCTGATGCTGCAGCAGGTCGGCGGCCCGGTTCAGCAGGTCGATGGAGATCAGGCGCTCCGCCAACTGCCGGATGATCTCGTCGCCGGCCTCTCCCACCGGGGTCAGCTCGCGGAACTGGTCGTAGAGCTGCAGCGCATCGAGCGTCGGCAGACGCTGCGCCCCATCCTTGAACAGGTCGGCGAAGATGCGCGACATCTCCTTGGTGATGGCTTCCGCCCGCGGCGTGTCGGCGACCAGGGCCGCCGTTTCCTTCATGGTGTTGAAGCCCTTGGCATATTCGCCGCCGGCGATCAGCACCTCGCCCATGCGCGAGCGGATCTGCATCTCCAGGTCGTCGCCGCGCCAGGTGAAGGTCAGGCCGGCCAGCTGTTCCGCCGCCGCAGTCGGCGACATCTTGCCTTCGGACAGCTCCAGGTTGGTCAGGGCCAGCCCGGCCTTGGCGCGATAGAACCGGTCATAGCTGTTGTAGGCGGCGGTCAGCTGCTCGCGTGCCTGTTCGGTCTCGCCGGTCTGGGCATAGAGCAGGCCGCGCAGATACTGGGTCTGCGGGTTCTCCTCCTGCTCCGGGCCGCTGTGTTCGATCACGCGGTCGAACAGCCGTTTGGCGGTGGCGGTGTCGCGCGTCTCCAGAGCCGCCTCCGCCGCCCGCAGTCCTAGCTTGCCGATCATCGGCTCCGGATAGCTGTTCAGGATCTGGCCCGACGCCTTGAAACCGGCCATCGCCTTCGGCCAGTCGCGCCGGTCGGCGGCGATGGCGGCACGCCACAGGTTGGCTTCCGGGTTGTTGGCCAGCGACGGGATCGACAGGTCGGCCTCGCCGCCCTCCAGGTCGCCGGTCAGCACGCGGGCGGCCCCGCGCAGAGCGCGGAATTCCGGCCAACCCTCCAGGTCCGGCTGGTTCTGCTGCAGCACGTCCAGCAGGCCCAGCGTCTCCTGGCCGAAACCGTTGGCGAAATAGAAACGGGCAAGGTCGAGCTGCGCCTTCGCCCGCTCCGACTCCGGAGCATTGACGACGGCGAGCTGGAGGTCCTGGCGCGCCTGGGTGAAATTGTCGAGATCGCCGTGCTTCCAGGCCGGCAGATTGAACAGGCGGCGTCCTTGCGCCTGGGCCGGCTGAGCCTTCGGCGGCTCCATCGACGAGGCACCGCCGGTCGCCGGAACAGGCTGCGGAGCGGCGGCGAGCTGCGCCGGCACCGGCTGCGGCGCCGACTGCTGGGCCGGGGCGGGCATGGCACCGGGCGGCGGTGCCACGGCCGGATTGCCGGAATCGGCGGCCGACGACAGGTGCAGGCCGCCGGCGGTGGTCAGTTCCACCCCCTCTTTGACAGCGCGAACCGTCACATTGTCGGAGATCGGCCGCACCACCACACCTTGATAGGAGGGCATGACCTCCAGATCCGGGTATCGATGCGGCTCGGGCAGGCCTTGCCCCGGGCTGGACAGCGGCACCACCTGGATGCGGTCGCCGACGTCGGGATCGGCGAACTGGACGACGTTGGCGGCATCGGGGGCACGAACCAGCAGCCGGGCCCCCAGCAGGAAATCGGGATCGGGTTCGACCCGCAGGTCGCCGGCACTGCCCATGTTGGCGGGACGGCCGGAGGACAGGATGCGCCAAGTGGTGCCCTGCCGCTCCACCGTCGGCCACACCATCGGGCCGATCTTGGTGCGGAACACGCTGCCGCCGGTCGCCGGCACCGGCTCCACCGCTCCCATCAGCTCGGATCCGGGGCCGCTGAGCTTGCCGGCACCGATGGGCATGGGCCGGTCGAACACGACATAGAGCTGGCCGGCCCGCGGATAGACCGCGATGGACGACGGTCCGCCGGTCTCGAAGGTCAGAACCGGCCCGGTGAGCCCAGCCGCCGGCTGACCCTTCGCATCGACGGGCGCCACAGGTGCCGCCTTTGCGACCGCCGGAGGCGCCGGTTGGGCGCTGGCCGCCGGTGCGGCGGCCGGTGTCGCGGCGGGTGTCGCGGTCGCCGCATTGGCGGCGGTGGCCGAGCGGCTGGTCGTGGTCGACGCCACGACCGGCCCGTCGGTGGCGGGCGCCTGACTGCTCCCCTGGCCGCTCCCCTGGCCAATCTGGGGCGGCATCGCTCCCTGCGATCCGGCAGCCGGCGGCATGGCTTCGGTCTTCGGCAAGCCGGCCCGCGACCCTGGATTGCCGACCGACAGAATCACGGATTTGCCCGACGCGCTGTCGCTCACCTCGGCATCCTGCGGCACGGCCAGGGTGACCGCCAGCGCCCCGTCCGGCTGACGGAAGGATTCCACGTTCTGGATGTTGCGCAGCTTCGCCTTCGCCACTGCCGACAGGTCGGCGCTGCCGCCCTTGTCGAAGAAGACGGTCACAGCCGCCCCGTCGCGCTTGACCGAATAGCCGACCGGCGACGGCCAGTCGAAGGTCAACCGGCTCTGGTCCGGCTGGTCCGCGCCCCGCACCCGGACCCGGCCGGCGGACGGCACCGGCTTGGCAGCCTCCGCCTTTGCCGGTTCCGTTCCGGCCGATGCCGTCTCAGCGGGTTGTGCCGGGGCGGGTTGCGCCGCAGTGGGTTGCGCTGCGGTGGATTGCGCCGCGGCGGGGGACAGGTCGATGGCGACGGCGTTGCCGTTGCGGAAGCTCTTCAGCGAAACCGGGCGTTTCAGGTCGAAGGAGAGCGTCTTGCCGTCCGGCTCCACCCGGCCGCCGGCCAGATAATCCGGCAGCGCCCGAACCAGACGGTCCAGTTGCGCGTTGATCGGTTCGGTGAAGCTCACCACCAGCCGGCCGCCGTCAACCGACGCTGTGAAATCCACCTTGCCCGGCCAATCGAAGACCAGCCGTCCGAATTCCTTGTGGGTGCCGCCACGCACGGGCACGGTGGCGGCGTCCGCCGAAAGAGGGGACAGCAGGACCGGCACGGCCGACAGCGCCACCGCGGCGGCACAGCCGCGCAGCCAGCGCTTTCTCCGATAGGCCGACCGGTCCGTCACCTCAATCCGCTCCTTCCTCTCGCACCACGATATCCACCGGCAGGCGTCCGCCGCCAGCCCCTTCGACCGGCATCATCACCGCCCGTGCCACCAGATCGCGGCGATAGCCGGTCTCCCGCAATGCCGCGGAAACGGCGACCGCCCTGGTCAGCGCCCGTTCCCAGGCCACGCCGCCGGCCGGATCCTCGCGCTCGGCATGGCCGACCAGCTCGATCCGATTGCCGATGCGGCCGATGACCGCGCCCAGCAGAAACAGCACCCGCCGCCCCCCCTCGGTGAAGGCGGCGCCGGTCGGGTCGAACATCCGTTCCCCCGGCAGGCGGATGACGACGCGGTCGTCCTCGCGCCGGACATCGACCACCGACAGCTCGGCGTTCGACCGCAGCTGGCTGCCCAGCAGGGCCGCCAGATAATGAAGGTCGATGGCTGCCCGCTGCTCCACCGCTTGAGCGTTGAAGGCTGCCGACGGGTCGGCCGGCCGGTCGGACGGTGCGGCGGCGGTCGAGCGAGCGGCGGGAATCGACTCCGCCACGCCCTTGGCCAGACGGGTCCAGCGCTCGGCCTCCGGCTCGCTCATCGAATACATCAGAACGAAGAAGGCGAGCATCAAGGAGATCAGGTCGGTAAAGCTGATCAGCCACAGCGTCTTGCGCTGCCCGCCGCGATCCTCGGCTCCCGACCTGCGGGATATGTTGGGAACGCGGATCACTTCCGCACCTCCGGCCGGCGCTTGGCCGTCCCATTCTCGTCCCAGCGCAGGGAAAACAGCAGGCGCACCCCGCCCGGCTCGCCGCGCTCGATGCCGACGGTGACGTTGCGGGCCGGTGCGCCGTCGGCGATCAGCGCGCGGGCCAAGGCTCCGGCACGGGCGACCGGTCCCGGCGGCTGGCTGGGCGTGCCCGTCGGGCCGATGCCGAGCAGCGCGTCCAGTTCCACCCGCTCGCCCTGGCGCGACTGGCGCAGCGCATCGGCGATCCGGTCGATCAGTCCCTGGCGATCCGGCCGCAGCGTCATGGTGCCGGCAACGAACAGGTCGTCGGCGGGCAGACGCACCTCCAGCAGCCGGCCGGGAGCGACCACCTCCACCTTTGCGACCGCGATTTCGGTGGCGAACAGCGTGCCGACACCGTCGAGCCGCTGAACCGCGAAGACCGTCCCCGCCCGCGATGCCACCGTCTCCGTCCCGTCGCGCAGGCGCGGATCGATGACGAAACTCGGGAAGGTCCGCTCCAGCGAGGCGGCGACCGCCTTCACTTTCTGCACGGTCTGCACCGAATGGGCGTTGAGCACGATGAAGAAGACCAGCAGCAGCAGGAACAGCGACAGCAGCAGCAGGATGCTGCCATTGTTGGGGTTGGCATGTTCCTGCCCGCTCCCAAGGCCCCCACCCCCACGGCCGGCCCGCAGCGTCGGAAACCCGATGCCGGCCGGACCCGGTCCGCGGCCTTGGGTCGCCCGACCGCTGGTGAACCCGCTGGTGGGTTTGCCGGCCAGCATGGCGTCAGTCGAAGCTGGCGAGCAGGCGGTCGATCTCGTCCTGGTCCATGGCGTTGCCCGGCAGCTGCGGCCCATGCAGAAGCTGCTTGTCCGCCTCCTCCGCACTCATCGGTTCGTAATGGACGGCCGCCTCCGCGTCCTCCGCCGCCAGCTTGGCCAGCCGGGGGGCATGGTTCTGGCGCACCTCGCTGCCGAAGGCGGCGACGATCATGTCCACCTTCGATTCGATGTGCTTCAGAGTCCGCACCACCTTGCTGATGCGCTGGCCGGTAATGTCCTGGAAGTTGCAGGCCTCGTAGATCGCCGTGATCTGGTCGTTCAACTTGACCGCGGTTTCCGCATCCGACTGCCCGGCGATGGCGCCGATGGCGTCGCAGGCGTCGAAGATGGCGAAGGTCGCCTTCTCGGTCGCGCCGATCACCGCGTCCAGCTCGTCCGTGGCGGTGCGGATATGCTCGTCGCGGATTTCCGCGGGCTGGAGCGCCGCGATCTCCTGCTTGGCCGTCTCGATGTATTTGGCGAGGTCGACGACCTCCTTGTAGAGGCGCAGGTCGGTGGCGGAGATGTCACCGTCCATGCTGCCCAGGATGGTCCGGACGATGTCCGTCACCTCCTCCCGCGACAGGGGCTTGGCGGCCTCCGCAAAGGCGGCGTCGAGGCGCTGTCTCAGAAGCTTCTGTTCCGTCACGGCGGAATGGGCGGAGAAGGTCATCGGGCGTGTCCAGCGAGAGGGGCTAGGCCTTGGCGGAATATGCCGGATCCTCCCCGGTCGGCGCCCTCCAGCGAGCGCCCGTCGGTGCCGCAGGGCGGAGGTTCAACGCTCCGACCGCTTGTGGCGCCCAACCGTCCCAGGAACTGTCCGAGCCGACTAAGCCTATGGCGCGAGGGTTAAGAGCCCGTAAAGACGGCCTTGCCGGAACGCCGCTGTGACCCGTTCGCCACAGTGTGATCCGCCCAGCCCGCGACCGCGGTGGGGGCGGAGCGGGCGATCAGAACAGGCCGGCGGCGACCGGCGCGCCCAGCAGGGCGATCAGGACCAGAATGGTGACGGCAGCCAGCCGTTCCGCCGGTGACCAGCGTTTCCAGTCCTTCCTGAAGCTTTTCAGTTCGTCGGCCATGACAGACCTTCCGGTTTCGAGAACTACACTGCAACGCAACGAAACTGCACCGGGTCCAGTTGACGCATGGTTAACACCCAACTCAGGAGCATACTTCCAACCGAACTGGCACAGAAATGCCACAGTCGCTGTGTCCTGACGCATGATGCAAATCAAAGATCGGCCAAATTTTCGACATTTCCCACCTCCCGCGCGGCGATGGGAGATGCGCCGGCGGCGTGCCCCTTCCGCTCGCTTCCATTGACGGTCGACCATTCCCAAATGGTACGCTCCAGATCAAGCCGCCGGGTCGGCCGGGCGGCACCGACAGGGGTTGCGGATGGCGAAAGGAACCGACCTGAAGATCGGGCTTGCGTTGGGAAGCGGTGCCGCCCGGGGTTGGGCTCATATCGGCGTCCTGCGCGCGCTGGAAGAGATCGGGATCGAACCGGACATAATCTGCGGCACCTCCATCGGCGCCGCCGTCGGGGCCGCCTACCTGACCGACCAGATGGACGAGCTTCAGTCCTGGGCGCAAAAGATGGGCTGGCTCGGCATGCTGGGCATCATCGATCTCACCTTCCGGCGCGGCGGTCTGGTCGCCGCGGAAAAGGCGTTCGGCCGTTTCGACAACGAACGCAGCAACATCCTCATCGAGAATCTGCGGCGTCCCTTCGCCACGGTCGCCACCGACCTGTCGACCGGGCGGGAGATCTGGCTGCGCGACGGGCCCCTGATGTCGGCGGTGATGGCGTCGGCGGCGATGCCCGGCCTGTTTCCCGCAGTGCGGCGCGACCATCACCTGCTGGTGGACGGCGCGCTGGTCAACCCGGTGCCGGTATCGCTCTGCCGGGCGCTTGGGGCCGACGTGGTGGTGGCGGTGAACCTGAACAGCGAACTGTCTCCGCTCGGCCGCCCCAACGGGCGGGGAAACGGCGGGCGTTCGAACGGCAAGCCCGCCGCCAAGGCCCCGGTGCCCGAGGCGGCGGCAGCCGGCGGCGATGCCGGCTCCCCCGCCCTGTCACACCTGACCAGCCAGATCTCCACCTGGCTCGGCCGCAAGCCCAGCCGGCGCACCCGCTTCATCGCCGATCAGATCGACGACGCCCATGCCCAGAAACCGATGCCGAACGCGCTGGAGGTGATGGCGGGCTCTATCGACATCATGCAGGACCGCATCACCCGATCCCGTCTTGCCGGCGAGCCGCCGGACGTTCTGATCGCACCCAGGCTTGCCCATATCGGCATCCTGGAGTTCGACCGCGCGGCGGAGGCGGTGGAAATCGGCCATGCCGCCGCTTCCATGCTCCGCCCGTCGATTGAACTTGCCCTGCGCCGCGCCTGACCGGCGCCTGTCCCACGTATCACCGGCAGGCGGGCCCCTGCCCCGCTCCTCTTCCGATCCGCACGGGAGCCAAGCGTCCATGAGCCAGTCCACGCTGACCGATTACATCTCCGCCCTCCTTCCGAGCGGAACGCCGCATTGGGGTACCGGCGGAACGGTGCTGGACGGAAGCTCCGTCGGCTCTGCTGTCACCGTGACCTATGCCTTCGCGACCAGTTCGCGTCAGGTGGCCGGTGCCGATGCAAGCGGCTTCGCGGCGATGAACAGCGCACAGCGCACCGCCGTCCGTCAGGCATTGGCGGCCTGGAGTGCCGTGGCCAACATCACCTTCGTCGAGACGACCGACGTTTCCAGCGCCACGCTGCGCTTCGGCACCAACCGCCAGAACGGCGAATCGGCTGCCTATGCCTATTACCCGTCCAGCTCGGCACAGGGCGGCGACGTCTTCCTGGCCAACGACAGTGCCGGCAACGTCAACCCCACGGCGGGTAGCTATGCCTACATGACGGTCATCCACGAGATCGGCCATGCGTTGGGTCTCAAGCATCCCGGCAATTACAACGCCGGCAGCAGCGAGGGAACCGAGGGCCCCTACCTGCCCTCGACCACGGACAATTATGCGTACAGCATCATGTCCTACAACGACAACACCGCCCTGCCGGCGGGAACCTACCTGACCGGACCGAGCCTCTACGACATCGCGGCGATCCAGTATCTCTACGGCGCCAACACGTCCACCGGTGCAGGCGATACCAGCTACACCCTGAACACCGGCAGCTTCACCACGCTGTGGGATCCGAACGGCCGCAACACACTGAACGGCAGCGCACAGACGGTCTCGCTGTCGCTGGATCTGCGGGCGGGCTATTTCAGCAGCGCCGGAGCCACGACCTTCCTGGCGCTGGCCTATGGCACCACGGTCCAACTGGCGATCGGCGGCAGCGGCGACGACAGCATCACCGTCAATACGCTGGGGAACGTCCTGGACGGCGGCAGCGGCACCGACACCGCCGTGTTCAGCGGCAGCCGGTCGCAATACCGCGTACAGCAGTTGGACGGCAGCCGTTTCATCGTCAATGGCGCCGACGGGATCGACCTGCTGACCAATATCGAGTATCTGCGCTTTTCCGATACCGGCACGACCCTGTCGGCGAGCGTGTCCGGCAGTTTCGACGCCTTGCGCTACATCGCGTCCAACGCCGACCTGATCGCGGCCTTCCGCACCGACACCGCCGCAGCGACGCAGCACCTCACCAGCTTCGGCGTCTATGAGGGGCGCAGCCTGAGCGGCTTCGATCCCTACAATTATCTGGCCGGCTATGGCGACCTGCTGAACACCTTCGGCAGCGATGTCGGCGCAGCGACCCGCCATTTCATCGAATACGGGTATCGCGAGGGCCGCAACTCCACCCTGTTCGACACGCTGTCGTATCAGGCCAGCAACCCAGACCTGATCGCCGCCTTCGGAAGCGACCGAGAGGCGGTGGAGCTTCATTACATCGTCAACGGACGTTTCGAAGGCCGCTCCTTCACCGCCTTCAATGCCACCGCCTATCTGGCCGCCAACCCCGACGTGAATGCCGCGGTCGGCGGCAGCATTGCCGGGGCAAAGCAGCATTATGTGAGCTACGGCTACGCCGAAGGACGGGCGCTCGCCTGACTGCCGACGCTTACGTCGCCGGCCAGATCCAAGTCAGCTCGTGCTTGTTGTGGTGGAGGTGGAGCACCCGGCCGCCGGGGATCGCGGCGAAGGCGCGGGCGGTCTCGTGGTCGGTTTCGGCCTGGAACTTCAGCGTGCAGACGAAGCGCTTGGCCAGCCCGCTGTCCATCCACTCCTTCACCAGCCGCAAGAGGCGGGTCGGATAGCAGATCACGTCGCAGCACAGCCAGTCCACTGGACCGACCGTCGCCGGCTTCAGGCCGAAGGCACTTTCCTGACGGATTTCCACCCGCGGCAGGGCGGCGATGGCGGGATCGAGCGGCGCCTTGTCGACGCTGACCACCGAAGCGCCCAGCTCGTGCAGCACCCAGGTCCAGCCGCCGGGACAGGCGCCGAGGTCGAGACAGCGGTCGCCCGGCCCCGGCTGCTCCCCGAACAGGGTCAGCGCCTCCCAAAGCTTCAGATAGGCGCGGTTGGGCGGAGCGGTGCGGTTCTCGACGAAGGTGACCTCGCCGTTGCGGAAGGGGCTGGAACAGCGCGCGGCGGCGATGATGGTGGACTCGTCGGTCAGGGTCCACGACCCCAGCGGCGCCGTCGGCAGCGGCGACGGGAAGACCACCGGCTTGGCCGAGACATGCGGCAGGTTCTCCTGGATCAGGGCGGCGCGGCGGTGGTGCCGTTGCGACCACAGCGCCCAATTGCGCTGGATGCCGCGCAGCGCCTTCGCCCCGCCCTTGATCGAGGCGAATTCGATGCGCACCGGGTCGTACCAGATGTTCTGCGCCCAGGCCGCCGGCCGTGCCGGGCCATCGACGAAGACCAGCCGGCCGTCGACCGCTGCGACCTCCCCCAATTCCGCCACCAGATCGTCGAGGAAGCCATCGGCCGCCAGATAGACCGTCTGGCCGAGCGGGGTCACCGCCGCGCCCGGAGCGCTCTCACCGGGAGCGGTCTCACCGGAAGCGGTCTGCGGCAGGGAAGCGGAGGTGCTTTGGGGGATGCTGTCGTCCATGCCCCAGGGGCTAACGCCGCCGGCCGGCGAATGCAAGCGCAAGGATGCGATCCTCCCCCTTTCGCGGTGACGCGATGGGGGCTGTGACAAAGCGTCTCGAAACCTCTTATATGCGACCGGTTCGCAAAGTGAGCGTTGACAACGATTCTCAGTCTCAGGTACTCCTGGGGTCAGGACAATCTTCTCACACCGACCATCGCCGAGGGCTTATGTACGTCTGCATCTGCCACGCGTTGAACGACAAGAAGGTCAAGGCTGCGCTGGACAATGGCGCTACTAACCCGGCCTCGGTGTTCCGCCATCACAATTGCCAGGTCCAGTGCGGCAAATGCGTGCCGATGATGCGCAGCATGGCCAGCGAGCATCGCGCCGCCATGGCCCAGCATGCCGCTACCGTGGCTGCGACCGCCGTGCCGGCCCCCTGCTGCGGCACTGCGGTGCCCGAACCGGCCAATGCCGAAGCGGTTCCGGCCTATGCCATCGCGGCCGAATAACGGCTGTCGAACAGGCGCCTCCGCGGCAACCTGCGTTATCGCAAGCTCTACCACTTCAGACTTTCAGGTCGATACCTGGTCTACAACCTCGCCTTTCGGCTGCGACAGAATGCGCCCCATCTATGATTTTTGGGCGGATTGACCGGGTACACCCAATCCGGCACAAAAGCGTCACCAAAACCAAAGAACGTCGTCAAAATGTCGGCGTATAAAAAGGCCAACGGGCCGGATGAAACCGGCCCCGGAGGAAACGCAATCCAACCAGGAAGACTTCCTCGGCCACCGGGTTTGCCTTGTCCGTAAAGGATCGGGCAGCCCGGCGGAATTTGGATTCGAACGGCTGTCCCGCAATTGCTCACGCATTTCGCAATCGTATCGCGGCCATCCCCCATTCGGGCTGTGTCGACTGCGCTTCCGATGCGTTTTCGCAGCAATCGCGCGGGGCTATCGTTTTTCGTCCGGCCGAGACGTCTGAAACGGTTGAGGATCAAAGGAGGATTTTTCATGAGCCGCCGCAACCGGCACGCCTTCGACACGTTGAGCCGCGATCTCGTCCTTCGCGCCACCGACCGTATGGAGACCCTCCGGTCCATGGTCGAGCGCGCTGGCAGCGACCGGCGCGAGACGTGGGAGCGTACGCTCGACCGTCTCCGCGGCCTGAACAACCGCGCCATCGCCCGCATCGAAGCCGCTCATCTGGCCGACGACGACGCATGGCCCTTCGCCCGTGCCCAGGCCGATCAGGCGATGATGGACCTCATGCGCGCACTCGACGATTTCGACGGCCACCTGCGCCTGCTGGCCGCGTAAGGCTACCGACCGGACCACAGGCCGCGGCCGATCAAAAGGAAAAGGCCCCCTCCCGGTCGGGAGGGGGCCTTTTTCATTACGAAGCCCCGAAATCCAGGCCCCAGGCCGAATAGCGTTCAGGATCGTCGACCCAGCCCTCGCGCACCTTCACGAACAGGATCAGGTGGACGCGGCGCTCCAGCATTCCCTGCAACTCGCCGCGCGCGGCGGAACCGAGAGCCTTGATCCGCTGGCCGCCCTTGCCCAGCACGATGGCCTTCTGGCTTTCGCGCTGCACGAAGATGACCTGCGAGATCTTGACCGACCCGTCCTCGAACTCCTCCCACACCTCGGTCTCGACCGTGGCGGAATAGGGAAGTTCCTGGTGAAGCTGCAGGAACAGCTTCTCCCGGGTGATCTCCGCCGCAAGCAGACGCATGGGCATGTCGGAGATCTGGTCCTCCGGGAAGTGCCACGGCCCTTCCGGCAGCCGGTCGGCCAGGAACTGCTTCAGGTCGGCGACGCCATCCTCGGTGAAGGCCGACACCATGAAGATGTCGGAGAAGATCCCCTCCTGCCGGAAGGCGTCGGCGATGCCCAGCAGGACGTCGCGCTTGACCAGATCGATCTTGTTCAGGATCAGGATCGCCTCGCGCCCCTGTTCCTTCAGGCGGGCGACGATGCTGCGGGTGTCCTCGTCGATGGAGCGGCGCGACACGTCGTACAGCACGCCGATGACGTCGGCGTCCTCCGCTCCCTGCCAGGCCGCCGCCACCATGGCGCGGTCCAGCCGGCGCTTCGGCTTGAAGATGCCGGGGGTGTCGACGAAGATCATCTGGGCATCGCCCTGGATGGTGATGCCCAGCACGCGGGTGCGGGTGGTCTGCACCTTCGGGCTGACGATCGACACCTTGCTGCCGATCATCGCGTTCAGCAGCGTGGATTTGCCGGCATTCGGCGCGCCGACCAGGGCGATGAAGCCGCAGCGCGGATGTTCCGGCATCGTCGGCAGAGGCGGCAGGACGGAGATGGGCTGCCCGCGCGGGGCATCCTCATCATCGTCCTCGTCATCCTCATAGTCGCCGTCCTCATACTCGTCGTCTTCGAAGTCGCCCTCTTCGGCGTCCTCTCCCGCGACGGCGTCGTCCTCATGGTCCAGCGCCTCATCGTCCTTTTCGGACTCCGGGGCCACGGACTCACGCGCCGGCTCCATTGCTTCGGAACCGGGCGTCTCGTTCTGCATCTTGTCGATGTCGTCGCGACCGTCAGTCATCGACCTGTACTCCCACCTGGCGCAGCAATGCGCTGGCCGCCTTCTTTTCCGCGATGCGCTTGGACGAGCCGGACCCGTTGACCGGATCCATGCCCGCCACATGCACAGCAACAACGAACAGCGGCTCATGCGCCGGGCCGCTGCGTTCGATCAGTTCATAGCGGGGCAGCGGCTTGCCGCGCCCCTGCGCCCATTCCTGCAGCGTGGTCTTGCTGTCCAGCGGCGGCGGCGTCGCCTTGTCGATCTCGCCCGCCAGGGCTTGCCGGACGAAGCGCGTCACCGGCTCCAGCCCGCCGTCGAGATACATGGCGCCCAGCACCGCCTCGCAGGCGTCGCCCAGGATGGTGCGGTTCTCGCGCCCGCCGCTCGACGCCTCCGCCGGCGACAGGCGCAGATAGGCGCCCAGCCCGATGGTGTCGGCGACCCGGCCCAGCGATTCCCGGCGCACCAGCGCGGCATGCCGCTTGGCGAGCGCGCCCTCGCGTTCGTTGGGATAGCGTTCCAGCAGCCACTGCGCGACGACCAGCCCGACGACGCGGTCGCCCAGGAATTCCAGCCGCTCATAGGCGATGCCCGGCCCCTTGTGCGACTTGCGGCCGGCCCGCTCCAGCCCCATCAGGCTGGGGTGGGTGACCGCATCGCGCAGGAGCGACAGGTCGGCGAAGTCATGACCCAGCGCGTGCGCCAGTTCCACCACATCGGCGGATTGGACGGCGCCGTCGGTTTCGGTTTCGGAGCCGGCACCCGTATCGGCGGGCGCGTTGGTGACGGTGGACACTTACCGGACTCCGTTGAACAGGCGGCTGAAGCGCAGATCGACCGGCCAGCGCCAGATCTCATAGAAGCGCGTGCCCTCGTCGAGCGAGAAGAACAGGAATTCGGCGCGGCCGACCATGTTCTCGATGGGAACGAAACCGACCTGCGACGGCACGCGGCTGTCCAGCGAGTTGTCGCGGTTGTCGCCCATCATGAACAGGTTGCCGGCCGGAACCTTGAACACCGGCGTGTTGTCGAGCGGGCCGTTGTCCGACTCCTCGATGATGCGGTGGCTGCGGCCGTTGGGCAGGGTTTCGATGAACTGCGCGGTGCGGATGCTGCGGCCCAGCGAATCCGTGGTCACGTAATCCTCGATCCGCTCGCGCTTCACCGGCTGGCCGTTGATGTGCAGGATGCCGCCGATCATCTGGATGCTGTCGCCGGGCAGACCGACGACGCGCTTGATGTAGTCGGTCTTGTTGTCGCGCGGCAGCTTGAACACCGCCACGTCGCCCCGCTCCGGCTGAGAGCCCAGAATCCGGCCCTCGAACAGCGGCAGGCCGAAGCCGACCGTGTATTTGCTGTAGCCGTAGCTGAACTTCGACACGAACAGGTAGTCGCCGATCAACAATGTCGGGATCATCGACCCGGACGGGATATTAAAGGGCTCGAACGCGAAAGTCCGCACGCCGAAAGCGATCAGAACCGCGAAGAACACCGTCTTCACGGTTTCGACGAACCCGGATTCCTTGTTCTTGGCGTTGGACGCCGTTTCTTTCTGAAGGGTCATTCTGGGGTCGCCGTGTTGGTGGGCATTGCAGACTCGATCGGTTCGGCGCTGATGACGACGAAGGCCTCGGCCATCGGGTATTCGTCGGTCAGCGTCACATGGATGCGGGCGCGCATGCCCGGCGGCGTGATCGCCTCCAGCCGGGCCAAAGCCCCGCCGGTCAGGCGCATGGTCGGCTGGCCCGACGGCAGGTTGACCACCCCCATGTCACGCCAGAACACTCCGTCGCGAAAGCCGGTGCCGAGCGCCTTGGAGCAGGCCTCCTTGGCGGCGAAGCGCTTGGCGTAGGTCGAAGCGCGGGCGTTGTTCTTCGCCGCGGAACCGGCGCGGCGCTCGGACTTGGCCTGCTCGATCTCGGTGAAGATGCGGTCGATGAAGCGCTGTCCGAAGCGCTCCAGCGACTTCTCGACCCGTCGGATGTCGATCAGGTCGTTGCCGATGCCGAGAATGGTGCCGGACATCATCATGCGGAGGCCGCCGCGGCTCGCGCCGTGTCCATGGCCTTGCGCATGCGCGCGATGGAGTTGGTCAGACCGACGAAGATCGCCTCGCCGATCAGGAAATGGCCGATGTTCAGTTCCACGATAGTCTGGATCGCCGCCACCGGGCCGACGGTGTCGTAGCTGAGGCCATGGCCGGCATGGCATTCCAGCCCGATCGCCTCGGCATGGGCCGCGGCGCGGACGATGCGGGCGAGTTCCGCCTCGCGCTCCGCCGGCTCGACGGCGTCGCAATAGGCGCCGGTGTGCAGTTCGACCACCGGAGCACCCAGCCGCTTGGCGGCGTCGAGCTGAGCCGGCTCCGGGTCGATGAACAGCGAGACGCGAATGCCGGCAGCGCTCAGCTCCCCCACCGGGCGCACCAGATGATCGTGCTGGCCGATCACGTCCAGCCCGCCTTCCGTCGTCACCTCCGTGCGCTTTTCCGGGACAAGGCAGGCGGCGTGCGGCTTGTGGCGCAGCGCGATGGCCAGCATCTCGTCGGTCGCCGCCATCTCGAAGTTCAGCGGACGGTCGATCTCGGCCATCAGCCGTTCGATGTCGCGATCCACGATGTGGCGCCGGTCCTCGCGCAGATGGGCGGTGATCCCGTCGGCCCCGGCCTCGATGGCCAGCCTCGCCGCACGCACCGGATCGGGGTGCGCCCCGCCGCGTGCGTTGCGGACGGTCGCCACATGGTCGATGTTCACGCCAAGGCGCAGGAAACGGGACATGCACGGACTCCAAAGCGTCGCCGCCCGCCGGAACGGGCGGGAGCGATTCCGTCTATATAGCGGTGCACCGGCGTTCCGTCACGCCGAACTGACCGATGCACCTGCGGATGACAGGGATTTCACCGTCGAATGACGGGGTGTTCAGCGCCCCCGAGCCCGCTCCACCGAATGGATGGCCGGTGTCGCACGCAGGGCGGCCATGATGTTGGTCAGGTGCTTGGCGTCCTTCACGTCGATATCGATCAGCAGCTCGAAATGGTCGGTGCTGCGATTCGTGATCTTCTGATGGATGACGTTGCCCTGATTCTTGCCGATCACCGTGAACAGAGTGCCGAGGGAGCCCTGTTCATTGGCGATGACGACGCTGATGCGGCCGACATGCTCCTCCGGCGAATCCGGCCCGGTCTCCCACGACACGTCGATCCAGCGCTCCGGCGATTCGTGGAAGCTCTCCAGCGTCTCGCAGTCGATGGTGTGGATCGTCACGCCCTTGCCGGTGGTGACGATGCCGACGATGCGGTCGCCGGGCAGCGGGTGGCAGCAACGGGCGTAATGCACGGCCATGCCGGGGATCAGGCCGCGGATCGGCAGAGCCGATTCCTTGCGTGCCTTCGCCTTCGGCTTCGGCGTGCTTTCCTCCGCCTCGCGGACGGCGGGGGCGGCCTGAGCCTTGTGGCCGGGGAAGACTGCGTGGAAGACCTCGCGCACCGAATGCAGGCCGGAACCGACACCCGCCATCAGGTCGTCGACCGTCGGCTGCTGGAAGATCTTGGTGGCGGCCTCCAGAGCCTTCTCGGTGAACTCGTAGCCTTCCGACTTGAACTGCCGCATCAGCATGCCGCGGCCCAGTTCCATGTACTGGGCGCGCTGCTGGGTGCGCAGGAACTTGCGGATGCGGGCGCGGGCCTTGCCGGTGACGACGAAGCGTTCCCAGCCCGGAACCGGCGTCTGCGCCTTGGAGGTGACGATATCGACCTGATCGCCGTTCTGCAGCTGGGTGCGCAGCGGCAGCATGCGGCCGTTGATCTTGGCGCCGACGCAATGGTCGCCGACCTGCGAGTGGACGGCATAGGCGAAGTCGACCGGCGTCGCGCCGCGCGGCAGCGCGATCAGGTCGCCCTTCGGCGTGAAGCAGAACACCTGGTCCTGGAAGAGCTCCAGCTTGGTGTGTTCCAGGAACTCTTCCGGCTTCTGCGCATGCTCCAGGATGTCCAGAAGCTCGCGCAGCCAGCGGTACTCGCCACCGTTCGGGCGCGGCTGGTGGTCCTGCTTATAGGCCCAGTGGGCGGCGACGCCCAGCTCGGCGATCTCGTGCATGTCCTGGGTGCGGATCTGCACCTCGATCCGGTTGCGGCCGGGGCCGATCACGCCGGTGTGCAGGCTGCGGTAGCCGTTGGGCTTGGGCGTGGAGATGTAGTCCTTGAAGCGCCCCGGCACGACCGGATAATGCGCGTGGACAACGCCCAGCGCCTGATAGCATTCGCCGACCGAGCCGACCGTGATGCGGAAGGCCATGATGTCGGACAGCTGTTCGAAGCTGACATTCTTGCGCTGCAGCTTGCGCCAGATCGAATAGGCCGACTTCTCGCGCCCCGACACCGTGGCGTCCGGCAGCCCTTCGGAGGCCAGCAGTTCGCGCAGCTCGGTGATGATGGTCTGGACGCGGTTCTCGCCTTCGTTCCGCAGGCGCGCCAGCTGGGCCAGGATGCTGTCGCGCGCGTCGGGGTTCAGCTCCGCGAAGGCAAGGTCGTCCAGCTCGTCCTTGATCTTGTGCATGCCGATGCGTTCGGCCAAGGGCGAGTAGATTTCGATGGTTTCGCGGGCGATGCGCTTGCGCTTTTCCGGCTTCTTCAGGTGGAACAGCGTGCGCATGTTGTGAAGCCGGTCGGCCAGCTTCACCAGCAGGACGCGGATGTCCTCCGACATCGCCAGCACCAGCTTGCGGAAATTCTCCGCCTGCTTGGCCTGCTCGCTGTTCAACTCCAGCCGCGACAGCTTGGTCACGCCATCGACCAGCCGGGCGATTTCCTTGCCGAACACCCGCTCGATATCCTCGAGCGTGGCGACGGTGTCCTCGACCGTGTCGTGAAGCAGCGCCGTGGCGATGGTGCCGGCGTCCAGCTTCATCTGGGTCAGGATGCCGGCGACCTCCAGCGGATGGAGGAAATAGGGATCGCCCGACGCGCGCGTCTGCGATCCATGCGCCTTCATGGAATAGACATAGGCGCGGTTGAGGAGATCCTCGTCGGCGTTGGGATCATACGCCTTGACGCGCTCGACAAGCTCGTACTGCCGGATCATGCGGCCCGACCCGGCGCGCGCGGCGCCTCTGATGTGTTCGTGGAGGTTCTGTTCGAACCGAAGGGGAGCCGGATGCTCCCCGCCTTTCTCATCGGTGAGGGGACGGTGTCGCGCCCCCTCCGGGTCCTACGGTCGTTGTCCAGAATCAGAGGTCTCCGTCGGGATCCTCGGTCATCGCGAAACCGGCGCCCGGCTCGGCGTCCATGTCGGCGGCGACGTCGTCGTCCTCGCTCAACTCCTCGCCGTCGCTCTCGCTCATGCCGTCTTCATCGCCCAGCGAGGTGTTGCCGCGGGCGGCCCAATCGTTCTCGCCGGCCATCAGCTCGACGATCTCTTCTTCCGGCTCGTCCGGCTCGACGTGCTTCTGGTGGCCCTTGATCAGGGCGTTCTTCAGATATTCGAGCGAGACCGTCTCGTCCGCAATCTCGCGCAGGGCGACCACCGGGTTCTTGTCGTTGTCGCGGTCGATCGACAGCGGAGCGCCGCTCGCGACCTCGCGGGCGCGCTGGGCAGCCATCATGACCAGCTCGAAACGGTTCGGAACCTTCAGGACGCAATCTTCAACGGTAACGCGGGCCATGCCAGACGAACTCCGGATTCATAGGAGGCTCTAGACTATATGGATGTGGCCCGATAGGTGCAAGCGCGAACGACAGCGCTGCTGCATTGCGCCAGAGGAACGGCCGCGAGCCGCGCCGGCATACTGCCAAGGCTGCCGGCAATCAAGTCGGCGGGTGTTGCCCCCTTGTATGTTTTCGCGTAATACACTAAATTTCAAAATTGGAACGCGAGCTTTTGCGCATGTTCCGTCAGATTTCCACAAGCTGCGATGAGAGGATTATAACTTTGGACCGAAATTCGACTTTGCCGCGTGACGTCAGCAAGTTGTTTTACAAGGAAGAACGTCTCGCCCTATTTATTGATGGCGCCAACCTTTACGCCGCTGCGCGATCATTGGGTTTCGACATCGATTACAAAAGGTTGCGGGACGGCTTTGCCGGGGAAGGGCGGCTGGTGCGCGCCTTCTACTATACGGCACTGGTCGAGGATCAGGAATATTCCCCGATTCGTCCGCTGGTCGACTGGCTCGACTATAACGGCTACACCATGGTGACCAAGCCGACCAAGGAGTTCACCGACGCGTCCGGCCGGCGCAAGATCAAGGGCAACATGGATATCGAGCTGGCCATCGACGTGATGGAGATGGCCGACCATGTCGATCACATCCTGCTCTTCTCCGGCGACGGCGATTTCCGCCGGCTGGTGGAGGCGGTGCAGCGCAAGGGTGTGCGCTTCAGCGTCGTCAGCACGGTGCGCTCGCAGCCGCCGATGGTGGCCGACGAACTGCGCCGACAGGCGGACAATTTCATCGAACTGCAGGAGCTGGCGCCCTTCATCGCCCGCACCCATCATCACCGCGATCAGGCGCCTTCGCACCACGATCATCAGAGCGGCCCGACGATGTACGATCCGGACGACCGCGGCTGATACGGGTAGCGAAGTCGGCATAAAAAAAGGAGCGCTCCAGCGCTCCTTTTTCGTTTTCCGGAAACGGCGTTCAGTGGGTGGCCGGCTTCTGCCGGTTTCGAGCCATCCCGTCCGCGGTCTTCAGCGCCGCGATCAGGCTCGTCGCATTCGCCGCTCCGGTCCCGGCGATGTCCAGGGCCGTGCCGTGGTCTGGCGAGGTTCGGACGAAGGGCAGGCCCAGCGTGATGTTCACGCCGCTGTCGAAATCCACCGTCTTGACCGGGATCAACGCCTGATCGTGGTACATGCACAGCGCGGCGTCATAGCCGCGGCGGGCGGCGGCGTGGAACATGGTGTCGGGCGGACGCGGACCGGACACGTCGATGCCGTCGGCGCGCAACACCGCTATGGCGGGCGCGATGACGTCGATCTCCTCGCGCCCCATCGCCCCGCCCTCCCCCGCATGGGGATTGAGGCCGGCGACCGCCAGCCGGGGCCTTTCGATGCCGAAGTCGCGAACCAGCGCCGCCGCGGTGATGCGGCCGGCATGGATGATGGCGTCCGTGGTCAGCAGGTCGACCGCATCGCGCACCGACACATGGATGGTGACCGGCACCACCCGCAGGTCGGCGGCGGCCAGCATCATGATCGGCTCCTCGGTCAGGCCGGCCAGATGCGCGAGATATTCGGTGTGGCCGGGATGGCGGAAACCGGCGGCATAGAGCGACGATTTCTGAATGGGGTTGGTGACCACGGCGGCAGCCTGCCCCGCCTGCACCAGGGCAACCGCGCGGTCGATGCTGGCGATCACCGCCGCACCATTGGCCGGGTCGGGGGCGCCGGCGACGACCGGGTTGCCGAGCCGCACCGGCAGGACCGGCAGGGCTTGAGCGAACAGGTCCACCGCTTCGCCGGGGGAGGCGACCTCGCGGACCGGTACCGCCATTCCCAGCCTCGCCGCCAGCGCACTCAGCCGGTCGGGGTCGTCCAGGACGACGAAGGGCGGCACCGCCGCTTCATGGCGTGCCGCCCAGGCCTTGAGGGTGATGTCCCCGCCGACGCCTGCCGGCTCACCCATGGTGAGGGCCAGCGGCAGGCTGTCCGGCAGGGCGGCCGTCACAGGCGCGTCTCAATGAAGGCGCTACGGCGCAGATCGCGCAGGTAGCGGCGCGACAGCAGTTCGGCCCGCTCGTTGATCAGGTCGCGTTCAACCTCCTCGCGGGCCGGCAGCTTGGCTTCCTTGATCGGAGTCGGCGCGGCAGGCGGCGGCGGAGCGGGCTGGGCTTGCGGCGGCGGCTGGATCATCGGCACGTCGCGCTTGCAGACGATCAGGATCACCGCCGCGGCCTGGCTCATCAGGACCGGGCTGGCCTGCCCCAGCGGAATACCGAGCGCGAGGTTCTGCAGGCCCGGCGCCATGTCCTTGACGCGCATGGTGCCCATGTCGCCAGACTCCGGCATGCCGGTTTCCTTGGCGCGCGCCTGGAAGTCACCACAGCTCTTGATCGACTTCCGCAGCTTTTCCGCCTGCTCCTTGACGGCCTTGGCCTGATCCGGGGATTCGATCGGAATGATGATCTGCTTCATGTTGACCGTGGCCTTGGCCACGTCGGGCCGCGGCTGCGGACGGGGAGCCGCCGGCTGGGCCGCCGGCATCGGCACCTCGCCGCCGCTGCTGCCGAACGGCCGCTGGCCGCGCACCAGCAGGATGTGATAGCCGGTGGCCGTGCGGATCGGCGTCGAAAGCTGGCCGCCGCGCATGCCCGACAGCGCCTTGTCGACTTCCGGCGACAGTTCGCCGCTGCGCACCCAGCCGAGATCGCCGCCCGACGCGGCACCGGCGGACTGCGAGAACTGGCGGGCCAGCGCCGCGAAATTGCCGCCGCGCTTCACCTCTTCCACCAGACGCTCGGCGTTGCGGCGCACCTCGTCGTCCTGGTCGGGGCTGTCCACCGCCAGGAAGATCTCGGCGACCAGATATTCGGGCTTGCCGATGTTGGCCTTCAGCCGCTCCATCGCCGCGTCGACCTCGTCCTCGCCGACGACCACCTCCTGGCGGATGCGGCGCTGCATCACCTTCTGCCAGGCCAGCAGAGCACGGATCTGGTCCTTCAGGGTGGAGACGGGCACGTTCTGCCGCTTCAGCATGTCCTGAAGCTGCTGGCCGTTCAGCCGGTTCTGTTCGGCGATGCGCTTGATCGCCTCGTCGATCTCGGCGGCCGAAACCGTGATGCCCAGGCGCTTGGCCTCCTGCATCTGCAGCCGCTCGTCGATCAGCAGGCGCATGACCTGCGGCGTCAGGCGCTGGATCGTGTCCGGGTTGCCGGCGGCGCCGGCATTCAGCAGGGCCATGCGGATGCGGGCATTGACGTCGGAGACTGACACCACCTCGTCGTTCACGACCGCGGCGATGCCTTCCGCCCCCGGCGCCCGTGCCGGGCGGGCGGATTCGTCGCCCGTCCTCGGCGCCACGGCACCGGCGGCCGCCTTGCTGGACTGCGCCGCGGCGGGCAGGGCCAGAAGCGCGCAGGCGGTCGCCACGGCGACGGTGGTCCGGACGGCTCGCAAACTCGACATGGTGCTCAAGCTCCAAAAACGGGTCGCCCGTTATTACGGTGGGGCCGGTGCCCCATGCAAACGGAATCGGACCTCGCCCTTTCAATGCAAAACCAACGGGGCGGAATTATGACCGACAGGGATAATTCCGCGCTTTGCGGCGAATGGACCCACCCTTCCCGGCAGGGGATCCGCGGCCCCGCGTCTCAGCCATCCTCCAGATGCAGCAGCGCCGCGGTGCCCAGCAGCAGGCTGATTCCGGCCGGACTCCAGGCGGCCATGACGATGGGGATCGTTTCCGACATGCCGAAGGTGCGCACCACGTCGGTCATCACGAACAGCACGAAGCCGGTCAGCACGCCGCCGGTGACCATCGCCATCGTCCCGCCCCGCCGCGGCAGCCGCAGCGAGAAGGCGGCGGCGAACAGCACCATCGCCAGGAACAGGAAGGGCTGGGCGAGCAGCGACTGGTAATGCAGCCGGTGGCGCACGGCGGGGAAGCCGGTGGTCTCCAGCGTGTGGATGAAGCGCGGCAGTTCCCAGAAGGAGATCGTCTCCGGCGGGGCGAAGCTCTCCTCGATGGTCGTCATGTCCAGTTCGGTCGGGATGGTGTAGGTGTCCAGCAGCTCCGGATCCTTCTTGGCCCGGTTCAGGATGGCATCCTGCAATTCCCACTTGCGGTCCCTCAGCACGGCGCTGGGGGCGTCGATGCGGCCCAGATAGGTCTGGTCGGCGTCGAACAGGAAGACGATGACGTTCGACAGCTCGAAGGTCACCGGGTTCACCAGCTCCGAATGGATGAAGAACTGTTCCTTCTCGTTGGTCTGGCGCAGCCACAGGCCGGAGCGGGAGATGTTCAGCGTGCTCGACTGAAGCTTCAGGTATCGGTCCTGCAGCTGTTCGTATTTGGCTACGAACACCGCGCCGACCGGGTTGATCAGCGTCACCTTCACCACGCCGATGGCGGCGGCGGCAAACATCACCGGCATCAGGAACTGCCAGGCCGACACGCCGACCGCGCGCGCCACCACAAGCTCTGCGCTGCGGGTCAGCCGCCAGAAGGTGAACATGCCCGCGAACAGGACGACGAAGGGGAAGATCTGCTGGCCGATCTCCGGCAGCTTCAGCAGAGCCATCTGGATCACCAGCCCGAAGGTGACGTTGGGCTTGCTGCCGGCGCGGCGCAGCAGTTCAACCGTGTCCAGCAGCAGCACAATGGCGAGCAGGATCACCATCAGCAGGCAGAACCAGACGATGAACTGCCGGCCGATGTAACGGGAAAGCGTTGGCGAGGAATACATGCGGTGTCCGGTCTCCGGAGCCCCGCCCGGCGCGCCGGCATGGCGCTTGGGACGGACTGGCGGGCCACCGCGGCCGATGGGCCGGTCGCGGCACCCGCCGGAACAGGTTCCGGCTGTTTACCCCCGTTGCACAGCGATGACAACTGGGCGGGGACGGCAACCGCCTCGGGGCGGCATCGGCAGCGTCAAATTCCCGCCTCCTTTTCCGGCTGGACTTCCTGCATGGGCGATCCAAACTATCGATACAGAGGCTGCACGGGAGGGTCGGTCGATGACGGACACCACGGTCGCAATCCGCCAGGCACGGGCGTCGGACGCCGCCGGCATGGCCCGCGTCCATGTGCAGAGCTGGCGGTCGACATACCCCGGCCTGATCCCGGCGCAATTCCTGGTCAACCTGTCCGAGCCGCCCGCCGCGCAGCGCTGGGCAGCCATCGCCGAAATGCGCGGCCCGGGTCAGGGCGCCTTCGTCGCGGTCGATGTCGCCGGCCTGATCGCGGCGCCCGGCACCATCGTCGGCATCGCCTCCTTCGGCACGCGGCGGGTCGCGGTGCAGGGCCATGCGGGCGAGTTCCATGCGCTCTATCTTCTTGACGACGCAAAGGGTTACGGCATCGGGCGGCGGCTGATGGCGGCGATGGCCGACCGCTTCCTGGCCGCCGGAGTCCGCTCCGCCGCGGTGTGGTGCCTGCGCGACAACCCGTCGCGCTGGTTCTACGAGCGGCTGGGCGGGATCAAGGTGGCGGAGCGCCCGATCCGCTTCGCCGACACCGATCTGGTGGAAATCGCCTATGGCTGGCGCGACCTGACGCCGCTTGCACGCTTGTCGGCGGGGCCGGAGGTGCGGTAGTGAGGGGCCTTGAGTCCCCACGCATCAGGATTCGCCGATGTCCAGCGCCGCTTCCCTTTCCGCCGAACGCGTCCTCATTCTCGATTTCGGGTCGCAGGTCACCCAGCTCATCGCCCGCCGCGTGCGCGAGAGCGGTGTCTATTGCGAGATCCACCCCTTCGGCATGAGCGACGAGCGCATCCGCGAGTATGACCCGAAGGCGATCATCCTGTCCGGCAGCCCGGCCTCCGTCACCGAGGCGAACGGCCCGCGCGCGCCGCAGGCGGTGTTCGACCTGAAGGTCCCGGTGCTCGGCATCTGCTACGGCCAGCAGACCATGTGCCACCAGCTGGGCGGCACCGTTTCCGGCTCCGACCACCGCGAGTTCGGCCGCGCCTTCATCGAGATCAAGGAGCCCTGCGCCCTGTTCGACGGGCTGTGGGAGATCGGGTCGAAGGAACAGGTGTGGATGAGCCACGGCGACCGCGTCACCGCGCTGCCGGACGGCTTCCGCGCCGTGGCGGTCAGCGACGGTGCCCCCTTCGCCGCCATCGCCGACGACAGCCGCCGCATGTATGGCGTGCAGTTCCACCCGGAGGTGGTCCACACCCCGCACGGCGCCCAGCTGCTGGCGAACTTCGTCCACCGCGTCGCCGGCATCGAGGGCGACTGGACGATGGCCGCCTTCAAGCAGCAGGCCATCGAGAAGATCCGCGCCCAGGTCGGCACCGGCAAGGTGATCTGCGGCCTGTCGGGCGGCGTCGATTCGTCGGTCGCGGCCGTGCTGATCCATGAGGCCATCGGCGACCAGCTGACCTGCATCTTCGTCGACACCGGCCTGATGCGCGCCGGCGAGTCGGAAGAGGTCGTGCGGCTGTTCCGCGACCACTACAACATCCCGCTGGTCCACCGCGAGGCATCCGACCTGTTCCTGGGCAAGCTGGCCGGCGTCACCGATCCGGAGCAGAAGCGCAAGATCATCGGCGGCCTGTTCATCGACGTCTTCGACGAGGAGAGCGCCAAGGTCGGCGGGGCTGAGTTCCTGGCCCAGGGCACCCTCTATCCCGACGTGATCGAGAGCGTGTCCTTCACCGGCGGCCCGTCGGTCACCATCAAGTCGCACCACAATGTCGGCGGCTTGCCGGAGCGGATGAAGCTCAAGCTGGTCGAGCCGCTGCGCGAGCTGTTCAAGGACGAGGTCCGCGCTCTGGGCCGCGAACTCGGCCTGCCGCCGGCCTTCATCGGCCGCCATCCCTTCCCCGGCCCGGGCCTCGCCATCCGCGTCCCCGGCGAGATCACCCCGGAGAAGCTGGAGATCCTGCGCAAGGCCGACACGATCTATCTGGAGGAGATCCGCAACGCCGGCCTCTATGACGCGATTTGGCAGGCTTTCGCCGTGCTGCTGCCGGTCCGCACCGTCGGCGTGATGGGCGACGGCCGCACCTACGACCATGTGCTGGCTCTGCGCGCCGTGACCTCCACCGACGGCATGACCGCCGACTGGTATCCCTTCCCCCACGACTTCCTGGCGCGCGTGTCCAACCGCATCGTCAACGAGGTCCGCGGCGTCAACCGCGTGGTCTACGACATTACCTCGAAGCCGCCCGGCACCATCGAGTGGGAATGAGGCGGGACGCGCGTTAAGACCGGCCCGGCGGATCGACCCGCCGGGCCGTCATGCTGTCCGGGCCTTTTCATGCTGTTCGGGCGGTGCCGCTGGTCGGCCGGCATCGTCATCACTCGCAAAGCCGGCGCTTCGGTGCGTAGGTCGAAGGAGTGCCAGATGGACGAGTCCAGTTCCCGCGCCGCCATCCTGCACGATCTGATCGCCCGCCTGCATGGACCGGCCGGCACCGGTGAAGCATTGAGGGACATCTCCCAAGCCTGCGAATCCGCGCGTGTGGCCGGTCTCGGCAGCGATATCGAGGCGATGGCCGCGCTTGACGGTGCCACGGCCGATTTGGACCCCATCCTCCGGGAATCGGCATTGGCCTATGTTTCCGGTGATCTGGGCCGTTATTCGCGCATTCTCGACATGCTGGACAATGTGCTCGATCTGGCGCCCCTGGACGGCATCAACCAGATCTATTGGAGCATGCAGCGCCAGCTGTTCCTGATGCGGATGGACATGACGTCCGTTCCGGACTTCGTAGCTGGACGGGTTTTGCCGTTCTACGAGCGGTTCCTGACGCAGATTTCCCTTCGGCTGGGACTGGCACCGGCAGCGAGACCGGTGGGGAAGCCCGCGACCGGCCGGGTCGTCATGGTCACCAACCAGTTCCTGTCCGACCAGCACCAACCATCGCGCGACCTGCTGACCCAGGTGGTCCGGTTGCAGCGGGAATTGGGCCGGACGGTTCTGGCGCTGAACACCAACATGATGCCGGACCGCTATCACAGCCCCTTCATCCCCCCCTTCGCCGCCGCGGTGGAAGAGAGGCTGTCCGGCGACCAGACGATCCGGTTCGGCAACGATACCGTCCGTCTCCTGTCCTCCACCGCACCCGGCATCACCGCGGGAAAGCTCAATGGCTTCTTCTCAGCAGTGGAGGAGTTCGACCCCGATCTGGTGATCGCCTTCGGCGGATCGGTGATCGTCGCGGATCTGCTGGTCGCCACCCGGCCGCTGTTGTGCATTCCGACCACCAGCGGCCAGACCATCTCGCTCGCCGACATCGTCCTGGACTACGGCGGCCGGACGGTTCCGCCGGGCGACGGCCGGCTGGCCCGCTCCTGGCGGCCGTTCAGGCTGGGAATGGCGCTGCGGCAGGATGACGATGTGGCCTCGCGGGCGGAGTTCGGCGCTGCGGACGACGCCTTCCTGTATGTGGTCGTCGGCAACCGGCTGGACACGGAGGTGGATACCGCGTTCATTGCGCTGCTGGAGCAGGTGCTGGATGCGGTCCCACATGGCGAGGTTCTGTTCGCCGGCCCTGTCGATACACTGCCCAAGCGTCTCGCCGACTCCCGCCATGCAGCGCGGTTCCGCTGCCTCGGCCATGTCGAACGCATCGGCGCACTCCTTCGTCTGTGCGACGTCTTTCTAAATCCCCGTCGCACAGGCGGCGGCGGCAGCGCGGCCCATGCGCTGGCATCCGGGCTGCCGATCCTGGCCTTCGACAGCGGCGACGTGGCAAGCATCGCCGGACCTGGGTTCCTGGTAAGCGACGACGACGCCTTCATCGAAAGGTCGGTTGCACTGGCTGCCCAACCGGTCCTTCTGTCCCGAAGCCGTGAAGATGCACGCAGCCGCTTCGCCGCGGTGAAGCGGGAAGAATCCGATCCGAACCAACTCCCCGTGTACATGGACGAGGCTGTCGATCTGTATCGTTTAAGGAGTTGAGCCCGTGCGTTTCCTCCTGTGTGGCCACGGCACCTCCGAAGTCCTGTGGTCGCTCCATGCTGCACTGATCGACCTTGGCCACGAATCGGTGCTGGCCCTGCCGGACATCTCGCAGGACATCATCGACCGTCCCATCGATGCCCTGCTCGTACTGAACCTCTTTCAGATTCCGCGCGACACCATCGAGATGCTGCTGGCGTATGTCGCAAGCTTCGGCAAGCGGCCCGCAGTGGTCCACATCTGCCTGAACCACCCGGTCGAGGAGATCGGTGCCCGAACGGTGGAGGAGATCAGGGAAATCGATCAGTGGATGGATCGGCAGAGTGTCTTCATGTGGTGCATGTGTCCGGCAGCGGCGCAACAGGCGAATCGAATGGGTTTGTCGCGCATATTTTACGAGCCGCTCGGCGTGCATCGCTGGATCTACACCGCACGATCGGCGGACGGCACGTCCGATCTCTACAAGCGGTGGATGTCTCTGAACGATACAGGGCTGGTCCGCCATCCCTATGCGGCTATGAAGGGTGAGGCCGATGCCGCAGAGGGCGAGGCGCTGGTCCGGAACCGAATCCTCTATCTGGGACAGGGCTGGCCGGAGCACATTCCGACCGGACCCGAGTTCTCAGACCAGTCAATCTCCGTCGCAACCGCGACTGTTGCCGGTTTCATGATGGAAAGGCCAGAGTTGAATCGGATTCAGGCAATGGATCTGTGCGGATTGGCCGAGCGGTCGGCGGATCCAGGCTGGATACTCCGCTTTAACCGCGCCTTCACCATTGCATTTTCGGTGGAGAATCGCCGCAGATTCTCTGCCGCCATCCGCCGTGCCTTCGGGGAGACCTTCTCCCTCTGGGGCAATGGCTGGGAGCGTCTCGGTATAGATGCAGGCCCCGTGTCCTCCGCTCTGCGGAACGCATACGGAAGCGCTGCCGCCTGCCTGGATTTCGGCAGCCTCGCCTATGACACCGCTGTCTTTCCCAGAACCCTGGAGATCATCAAACGGAATGGGCTGCTGGTCGGTTGGCGGCATACCGATGCCGCGCAACTCTTCGGCCCGCATGAGCAGGAGCTTACCTTCATCGATGAAGCCGACGCGGTGCGGGTCCTGGCAAGGCTGGCAGTCGATCCCGACCACCGTGAGAAGCTGCGCAAGGCCCATCTGAACTGGGCATACGAATCTTTAGCCCTCACCGGTATTTTGCCAAGGATTATCGCACGCATGCAGACCTGAGCGGAAATCCCGTCACGAGGGCCGACCTCAGAACAGCGGTTCGGCGGCCGGTGACCGGGTACCCGGCTTGGTGCCGCGCCGCCTGCCGCGGATCGGCTTCGGACTGGCGGGAAGCAACCCCTCCCTTTGGGCGCAGAGATCGTGCCAGACATGTCCCGGCCGCTCCGGAGTCCAGTACATGGGCTCGCCGAGCAGAACGTCTTCCCCGCAGCAACTGCAGGGAGGATATGGGCTGGATGTGTGTTCGGACCTGTCCATCACACCGTTATGCCAGTGACGAGGCGACCCGTAAGTGATGCGGATCAAATCCGACCGCAAGAGGGCAAAAAAATGTTCCGCTCAAGCTTGAGGGCGGAATCGCGTACGCGACCCGCCCTCTTCTGACTTTGGGGCGGGGCTGCACGCCCGCCTTTGCTATGTCCGTCCCCGTTACTGTGCGTCCGCCAGCGCCACGCAGGCGCGGTCGCGACCGGCGAGGCTGCCGCAGCCATCGGCACGCTGCGAGACGAAGCGCATCACCACGCGTTCCCCCTTGCCGACCGACTGCGGGGGCAGCAGGGCTTCGGCGACCTGGGTGGTGAATTGCGGACTGACCCGGTGAGTCGACGGGGCCGGGCGCGGCTCGGATCCTGCGACCTGGACCGGCATGGCGGGTGCGGCGGCCGGGTGCGGCAGCGACGCGACGACGATCGGCGCAGCAGCCGGGATCGGAGCCGCAACCGGCTCCGCGGCCTTCTGTTCCGCCGGGCGCGGCTCCATCCGGCGCGGTTCGACCGCCCGGGACGCCGGGGCTTCGGCGGAGGCGACCACGACCGGCGCCGGCTCGGACTGTTGCGGAGCAGGCGCCGCCGGCTGGCCGCCGCGCGGCTTCGGCGCGTCGTCCGGCACCACCGCGATCTCGATGGCGCCGGCACCGGCCGCCAAGGACGGCTCACGGGGGGCGGAGCCGCGCAGCACCGGGGTCAGCGCGGCCAGATACAGCTTGGTCTCGCGCGGCAGGCGCTGCTTGCCGGCCAGATGCTGGGCATAGCAGCCCGGTCCGCAATTGTAGGCAGCAAGGAATCCCGGGGCGCCGAACAGGTCGTACATCTCGCGCAGATAGGCGGTGCCGGCCATGATGTTGTCGCGCGGATCGGACGGATCGGGGCCGAGGCCGTATTGCGCCCGCATCAACTCATAGGTGCCGGGCATCACCTGCATCAGGCCGATGGCCCCGGCGGAACTGGTCAGAACCTTGCCGTTCCGGTTGGTGGCGCGGCCGTTGCTCTCCCGCATCATCACCGCACGGATCCACTTTTCCGGCATGTCGTAGCGCTGGGAGGCCTCGCGGATCAGCGGGACCCAGCGCGACAGCGGATCGTTCGGGTCGGGTATGTAGGCTGCTTCGACAGAGGGTGCCGTCTGCACCTGCGGCGCTTCGGTGGCACAGCCGGCGAGGCCGAGCGCGAGGCACAGCATAGCTCCGGCGGCGTGGATCGTCGCGAGGTTCCGTTTGACCACTAGGGAATTTCCGTGCTGTTGGCGCCGGCGGGACAAGAGATGGATCGCTTTTCGATGTATAGCCCACGGCTGTCAAGCGACAACGCCACCGTTTTCCGAATCCTGTCCCGAAGATGCCCCAAAAAAGCCCTATTGATCCCTTGCTCTGAGGTGGACAATTAGGATTTTCGGCAAATGTCTGTATGCCTATGTTGGCTGTCCCTTCGAGCAGGACAGTCCGGGCACAGGCCGCGACAATGGGAACCTTGACGGAACATCGGCGCCACCCTTAATGGAGAGCGACGGCCGCGCCCTCAACTGGTACCGACATTGCGGGCGTCGACACTGAAGACCACGCAGGCCTGGCCGAACTGGATCGAGCATGATGACCGCCCCGCAACGGACAGTCCCCCCGGCCCCTCAGCCGCTCAAACCGCAACGGCCATTGCCGCAGGACGACGCCCCTCCCCCACCCCGTCCGCGGCGCTTGCGCTGGCTCGGCTGGCTCGTCGTTCTGCTGGTGGCGGTCGGTGGGCTGGCCCTGTGGCGGACCCAGGGCCCGGCCGCGCCCTCCACCGCCCCGCCCGTGCCTGCCGGCGAGCGCCCGGTGGAACTGTCGGCGCTGGAGGTGACCGCCGTCGCCCCCCGCAAGTTGACCGAGACGGTCCGCCTCAGCGGCTCAGTCTCTCCCATGGAGCAGTCGGCGGTCAAGGCGGAGGTGGCGGCCCGGCTGGCCGAGGTGCCGGTGCGCGAGGGGCAGGCCGTGCGCCGGGGGGAGGTGCTGGCCCGCTTCGAAACGGTCGAACTCGCCGCCCGCCTGAGCGAGAAGCAGGCGAACCTGGAGGGCGCCCGTGCCCAGCTGGTCCTGGCGGAGAAGACGCTGGCCAAGAACCGCACGCTGAACCGCAACAACATCGTCTCCGACACCAGCCTGGATCAGGCGGAAAGCAGCTTCGGTTTCCAGCGGGCGCAGGTGGACGCGCTGGCCGCCCAGGTGGAACTGGCGCGCAAGGCCCTGCGCGATGCGGTGGTGGTGAGCCCGATCGACGGGATGGTCGCCACACGCTCGGTCAATCCGGGCGAAAATCTGGCGGTGAATGCCGGCATGTTCACCATCGTCGACCTCTCGCGGGTGGAGGTGGAGGCGACCGTCCCGGCGGAGCGGGTGGCGAGGCTGGCCGTCGGCCAGACCGCCCGCCTGCGGGTGGAGGGCTTTGGCGAGCGCGAGTTCGCCGGCCGCGTCGCCCGCATCAATCCGATGGCGCAGGCGGGGTCGCGCGCCATCCCGGTCTATGTGACGGTCGACAACAGGGACGGTGCCCTGCGCGGCGGCATGTTCGCCAGCGGCGAGGTTCTGGTGGCGGAGGCATCGGGCGCCATCGCGGTGCCGCCGGTCGCCATCCGCCACGACGACCAGGGGGATTTCGTTCTGGCGATTGCCGACGGCCGCACCGTGCGCCGCCCGGTCACGCGGGTGGCCCAATGGGCGCGCGGCGATCTGGTGCAGGTGGAGGGGCTGGCACCGGGCGACCGGGTCGTCACCGGCAACCTGCCCGGCCTGACCGCCGGCCGCGCCGTCGCGGTCGCCGGCTCCTGAACCGCGGACAAGCCCCATGCCGATCACCCGCATCAGCGTCGACAACCCGGTCTTCGCCACCATGATGATGGTGGCGCTGATGGTGCTCGGCCTCTTCTCCTACAACCGGCTGGGCGTCGACCTGTTTCCCGACGTGGATTTCCCGGTGGTGGTGGTCAGCACCAGCTATCCCGGCGCCAGCCCGGAGACGGTGGAGACCGACATCACCCGCCCGGTCGAGGATGCGATCAACACCATCGCCGGCATCAAGACGCTGACCTCACGCTCCTACGAAGGCCAGTCGGTGGTGATCGCGGAGTTCGACCTGAAGACCTCCTCGGTCCAGGCGCTGCAGGATGTGCGCGAAAAGGTCTCGGCCATCCGCGCAACCTTCCGGGACGAGGTGAAGGACCCGCAGATCACCCGCTTCAATCCGGATGACCAGCCGATCCTGTCCATCGCGGTGACGTCGGACCTGCGGACCTTGCGCGACCTGACCACGCTGACCGACCAGATCATCCTGAAGCGGTTGCAGAATGTCCGCGGCGTCGGCAAGGCCACCATCGCCGGCGGGGTGAAGCGCCAGATCCTGGTGCGCCTGAAGCCGGAGAAGCTGGAGGCCCTCAACGTCGGCGTCGACGAGGTGATCGCCACCGTCAGCGGCGAGAACCAGGACGTGCCCGCCGGCACCGTCACCGGCCAGGGGCGGGAACGCGTGGTGCAGGTGGAAGGGCGCGTGCGCAACCCGCGCGATCTGCTGGACCTGATCGTCGCCCGCCGCGGCGACAGCCCCGTTCGCCTCGGTCAGGTCGCCGAGGTGATCGACGGACAGCAGGAGCAGGACTCCGCCGCCATGCTGAACGGCAACCCGGCGCTGGCGGTCGATGTGGTGAAGGTCCAGGGCGCCAACACGGTGGAGGTCGCGCGCGGCCTGCATGCGGCGATCCAGGATCTGCGGACCAAAGGCTCGCTGCCGCCCGACGTTACGCTGGCGGTGGTGCGCGACAGTTCCCGCGGGATCACCAACTCGCTGAGCAACGTGCAGAAGACCCTGGTCGAGGGCGGCATCCTGACGATCCTGATCGTTATGGTCTTCCTGGGGTCCTGGCGCAGCACGGTCATCACCGCGCTGACCCTGCCGGTCGCCGTGCTGGGCACCTTCGGCATGCTGGCGGCGATGGGCTTCACGCTGAACATGATGACGCTGATGGCCCTGTCGCTCGCCATCGGCATCCTGATCGACGACGCCATCGTGGTGCGCGAGAACATCATGCGCCACCTCGCCCGCGGCCAGGGCCACCGGCAGGCCGCGCTCGACGGCACGGCGGAGATCGGGCTGGCGGTGCTGGCGACCACGCTGACCATCGTCGCGGTGTTCCTGCCGGTCGCCTTCATGGGCGGCATCATCGGCCGCTTCTTCCTGCAATTCGGCATCACCGTCTCGGCGGCTGTGCTGATCTCGCTGTTCGTGTCCTTCACGCTCGACCCGATGCTGTCGAGCGTGTGGTACGACCCGGCGGCCCACGGCAAGCATGGCCGCTCCATCTTCGGCCGTTTCGCGGTTTGGTTCGAGCGCGGGTTCAATGCCGTCTCGCACGGCTATGGCCGGCTGCTGCGCTGGGGCCTGCGCCGCCGCTTGCTGGTGATGATCGTGGCGCTGGCGATCTTCTTCGGCAGCTTCCTGCTGGTGCCGCGCATCGGCGTGGAGTTCGTGCCGGCCGCCGACCTGGGCGAGCAGATCGTCGAGGTGGAGACCCCAGTCGGCTCCTCGCTCGCCACCACCACCGCCAAGACCAAGCAGGTGGAGGCGGCGATCCGCGAGTTCCCGGAGATCGCCTACACCTACAGCACCGTCAACACCGGCGTAGCGATCGGCCACAACCGCGGCAGCATCTATCTGCGCTACACCCCCATCGACCAGCGCAAGCGGTCCCCGAACCAGCTCGCCCCACTGCTGCGCGAACGGCTGTCGGCGATCCCCGGCGTCACCATCGGCATCGCCATCCCCGGCGTCGGCGGCGTGCAGAAGCAAATCCAGGTGTCGGTGCAGGGCCGCGACATCGCCGAGCTGGACCGGCTGTCGCAGAAGGTCATCGGCGCCATGCGCGCCATCCCCGGCTTCGTCGACGTCGACAGCACGCTGAAGGCGGCCAAGCCGACTCTGGCCGTACGGCTGGAGCGCGACATCGCCAGCGACCTCGGCATCGGCACCACCAAGGTCGCCGACACGCTGCGCCCGTTGTTCGCCGGCGACACAGTGTCGAGCTGGAAGGCGCCGGACGGCGAAAGCTACGACGTGCTGGTCCGCCTGCCCGAGGGCGACCGCGCCGGCCGCGCCGACCTCGACCGCATCCATTTTGCCGGCGGGAAGGACGCCAACGGCACGCCGCGCATGATTCCGCTGTCCCAGGTGGCGGAGGTGGTGACGACGCTGGGCGCCTCGCAGATCAACCGGCGCGACCTGCAGCGCGAGGTGAATGTCCAGGCCAACGTCCAGGGCCGCGCCGCCGGCGATGCCGGGCGGGAGTTGCAGGCGGCATTGGCGAAGATCGAGCTGCCGCCCGGCTACCGCATCGTCTTCGGCGGCTCCACCAAGGACATCGCGGAGACCAGCAGCTACGCGGCGCAGGCATTGGCGCTCGCCGTCATCCTGATCTACCTGATCCTGGCCTCGCAGTTCGGCAGCTTCCTGCAGCCGCTCGCCATCATGGCCTCGCTGCCGCTGTCGCTGGTCGGCGTGTTCCTGGGGCTTCTGGCGGCGGGTTCGACGCTGAACATCTTCAGCGCCATCGGCTTCATCATGCTGATGGGTCTGGTGACCAAGAACGCCATCCTGCTGGTCGATTTCGCCAACCAGGCGTGCAAGCGCGGCGCCGACCTGCACGATGCGCTGGTGGAGGCCGGCATCATCCGCCTGCGCCCCATCGTGATGACCACCGCGGCGATGATCTTCGGCATGATCCCGCTGGCGCTCGGCATCGGCGAGGGCGCGCAGCAGCGGGCGCCGATGGCCCATGCGGTGATCGGCGGCCTCTTGTCCTCCACCATCCTGACGCTGCTGGTGGTGCCGGTGGCGCTGACCTATCTGGATGTCCTGTCGCGCCGGATGAAGCGCTGGTTCGCCCACACCGATCCCGACGCGCAGCAGCACCCGGCGGAGTGAATTAAGCCTTTGGAACCAAAGGGACTTTGCGTCATCCCCGCGAAGGCGGGGATCCAGGAAGCTCCGCAATGAAGCGGCTGAAGTGGCCGGATTCCCGCCTTCGCGGGAATGACGGCCGAGAAACTCGTATGTGGAATGATAGCTCGACAGAGCGTCACGCCAGGGCCGGCGTCCGCGCGGAACTTTCGGTGCCGACACGCCCCAGATTCTGCTCCACCCACCGGCTCGCCGCCTCCCGCCCGGCGTCGCGCAGCCAGTTCAGGAAGCTCCAGTCGGTCATCAGCTTGGAATAGACGCCCAGATCCTGCAGATGCTCGTCGGCATCGATCAGATGCAGGCGCGGGGCGGCGGCGCGCGCGGACAGGCAGCGCAGTTCCTGCAGCAGGGCCGCGTTGAAGGTGATCTGGTTCAGGCGGGCGGCGATGCCGGCCGGATCCTGCGGGGTGGTGGCGCAGGTGAAGGGGTTGATCGCAACCACCAGCAGGTCGGCACCGGGGCAGGCCTCCGCCAGCGGCGACAGCGGCGGGTTGGCGAGATAGCCGCCGTCCCAGTAATCCTGCCCGTCGATCCGCACCGCACGGAACAGGTGCGGCAGGCAGGCCGAGGCCAGCAGATGATCGACTTCGACCTCCGTCTCGTCGAACAGGCGCAGGGCACCGCTGCGCACATTGGTGGCGCTGACGAACAGCCGCAGCCCGCTCCGGCGGATCAGCTCCGGCTCCACCGTCTCGGCCAGCAGGCCGCGCAGGGGGTGGAAATCCGCCGACTGCGTCTGATAGGGCGTGATCCAGCGCTTAGCCCACTCCACCAGATGCGAACCCGGCGCATTGTCGACGTTCCAGCGGCCGAGCAGCCGGTCGGCCAGGTTCGGCCGGATCGGACCCAGCCGGCCGGCGGCGCTCACCCGCTCCCAAAAATTCGCCAGTTCCGCCCGCGCGCCCTCCCTCGCGCCATCCGGGCCGCCCCGCGCCCAGCCCTGCACCAGCATCGCCGCGTTCATCGCCCCGGCGCTGGCGCCGCTGACGCCGACCAGCCGGATATCCTCCTCCAGCAGCCGGTCGAGCACGCCCCAGGTGAAGGCCCCATGCGCCCCGCCACCCTGCAACGCCAGCGCCAGCGTGGGCTTCGGCGGCGGCAGGGCGAGCATCGGCCCGGGCCCCGACAGTTCCAGCGGTTCCGCCGGTGCTGTCGGCTGGACGGTCGCGGGCTTGCCGCACACGCGGTTCCACAGTCGGCGGATCATGGTCATGTCGGCACGTCCTCGCTCTGCGATGCTGCACCGCAACATGAGCGGAGGCTCGAGCTTCGGCAAGGGGGTATGCCCACGGAAGGAGAGGATTGGCGCCGCTCCGGCCGCCCCCGTATTGGAAAGCAGCCTTCTTATGCACTAAGTAGGCGCACACCCCAGACGCCGAGTGTCCCCTTGCCCAGCCCGCCCTATCAGGTCATCCCCATCACCGACCCCGAGGATCCGCGCATCGAGCCCTACCGCGACGTGCGGGAGCGCGATCTGGTCGGCCGTGACGGGTTGTTCATCGCCGAGGGGGCGGTGGTGGTGCGCAGCCTCCTCCAGTCGACCCGCACCCTTGCCCGCTCGCTGCTGATCGCCGACAAGCGGGTGGAGGCGCTGGAACCGATGCTGACCGCGCTGCCCGCCGGCACCCCGGTCTATACCGCCACCCAAGCGGTGCTCGACCGCATCGCCGGCTTTCCCCTGCACCGCGGCATCCTGGCGGTCGGCGAGAGGACCGAATTGCCCACCGCGGCCGATCTGCTGGGCGCCTGCGGCCCGGTCGCCCGCGTGGTGATGCTGTTCGGCATCGGCAATCACGACAATATGGGCGGCATCTTCCGCAACGCCGCCGCCTTCGGCGCCGATGCGGTTATCCTCGATTCCGGCTGCTGCGATCCGCTCTACCGCAAGGCGATCCGCGTTTCGGTCGGGGCGACGCTGCTGGTACCGACCGCGAAGCTTGGCATCGGCGAGGATCCGCTCGCCCTGCTCGACCGGTTCGGGTTCGAGGCGGTGGCGCTGAGCCCCGCCGGTGCCGAGACGCTGGCCGCCCTCACGCCTCCGCGCCGCGCCGCCCTGCTGTTCGGATCGGAGGGACCGGGCCTGCCGCCGGCCCTGCTGGCCCGCGCCCGCAGCGTCCGCATTCCGATGGCCGGCAGCTTCGATTCCCTCAACGTGGCGACCACCAGCGGCATCGTGCTGCACCACATCGCTTCCGGACAGGTTCCATGACAGACGATGCCAACACGAACGCGACCGACCCGCATCTGGTCCACGACCTCGCCGTCGCCCATCCGGAGGTGACGACCCTGGGGGCCGCCGGCGTGCTGCGGATGCCCGATGCCGAGGCGCGCGGACTGGTGCCGCTCGGCCTGCCGCTGCCCAAGGGCAAGCGCGACCTGCTGGTCCCGGCGGAGCGGCGGGAGGCCATCCTGCTGGAGATCACCGGCCGCATCGACCGCGCCCACCGCCGCGACGCGCTGCTGGCGCAGGGAAGGCGGGCGCTGGCCGGCAGCCATACGGCACTGCTGTCCTGCGAGGACCGCACCCGCGTCCGCGCCGTGCGCAGCGACGAGTTGCCCTGGCCCGGCCTGTCGCCCGCGATCCGGCTGCAGGTGTCCAGGACCTTCGATGCGCTGGAATTGTCGGACCTGTCCGATGCCGAACTGTCGGCACGGCTCGACCATGATCCGGCATTGCACTCAGCACTCGACGATGCGTTGTCCCGCGTGGCGACCCGGCTGCGCGACTTGGCCGAGCGGGCCGGCGACGATCCCGATTGGGGCTTCGCCAGTCTCGCCGAGCGGCTGGGCAAGGCCGCCCGCAACCGCACCGATGCCGACGAGTTGCTAGACCGCTGGGACCGCGAGTACGACCAGTGGCGCCGCGACCGGGCGGAGTCGCGCGGCCGGGCCTATGTCGACCGCCATTTCGACTTCTCCCGCTTCGAGCGGCTGTTCCCGGTGGCGCGGGGCATGAACCGCCGGCTGGTTCTGGTGATCGGCCCGACCAACTCCGGCAAGACCCATCGCGCCATCACGGCCCTGCGCGAGGCGCGCGACGGCGTTTATCTCGCTCCCCTGCGCCTGCTGGCGTTGGAGGTGATGGAGCGGCTGAACGCTGAAGGCACCCCGACCACGCTCATCACCGGGGAGGAGGAGATTCGCACCCCCGGCGCCCGCCACACCGCCTCCACCATCGAGGTGATGGACCCCGACCGCCCGGTGGAAGTGGCGGTGATCGACGAGATCCAGATGCTGGCCGATCCGGCGCGCGGCTGGGCCTGGACCGCCGCGCTGATGGGTGTCCCGGCCGAAACCGTCTACATCCTCGGCGCGCCGGAGGTCCGCCCACTGGTGGAGCGTGCCGCCGCCCATCTCGGCGAAGCGCTGGAGGTGGTTGAACTCGACCGCAAAACCCCGTTGTCGATGCTCGACCGCCGGCTGGACTGGGCGGAGGTGGAGCGCGGCGACGCCCTGATCGCCTTCTCCCGCCGCGAGGTGCACAGCGTCCGCGACACGCTGCTCGCACAGGGCCTGTCGGTCGCCGCCATCTATGGCGCGCTGGCTCCGGCGGTTCGGCGGCGCGAGGCGGCGCGCTTCCTGTCGGGCGAGGCCGATGTGGTGGTGGCGACCGATGCCATCGGCATGGGCCTGAACCTGCCCTGCCGCCGCGTGCTGTTCACCGCGCTGGAGAAGTTCGACGGCAGCAGTGTCCGCCCGCTGACCGCGACGGAGGTGAAGCAGATCGCCGGCCGCGCCGGCCGCTTCGGCCAGTTCGAGGAGGGGCATTTCGGCGTCATCGCCCGCGGCACGCCCACCGCCCTGAAACGCCTGCTGGAGGCGCCCGACCGCCGCCTGCGCGCCGACGCCCCCCTGCCGGTCCGCCCGACCCGCGCCATGCTGGCCCGCCTCGCCTCCCACATCGACAGCGATGAGACGCGCCTGCTGGTGGAGTGTTTCGGTACCGCGGAAACTGCCGGCTCCCCCTTCCGGCTGGCCGATCTGTCGGCCCTGCACCGCGCCGCGCCGATGCTGGACGCCCGGCGGCTGGCCCTCGCCGCCAAGCTGGAGCTGCTGCTCGCCCCGGCCGATCTGGAGGAGCCGGAGGATGCCAAGGTCTTCGCCGCCATCCTCGACGCGGTGGAGGCAGGGGAGGTCCTGCCGCTTGCGCGCCTGATCCCGGCCCGGCTCGACGGGCTGACCGCCAATGTGCTGGAAGCGGCGTCCCGGACCTGCGACCTCTATTTCTGGGCGTCGCGCAAGTTCCCCGACTCCTTGCCCGACCGCGACCGCGTGCGCAGCGCCCGCGACGCCATCGGCCAGCGTTTGTCGGAAGCCCTCGCCTCCCGCGCCCGCCACCGAGAGCCGCCGCCTGCCGCCGGCTTCCGTGGAGCCCCGCGCAAGCGCTTCGGTCCGCGCCGACGGTGAGGACCGCGGATGGTTCCCGGCAAAATTCGTCCGCATGGCACTGCTGCGCTGCGAACGAAGTGATTTTCCCGTTGTTCTGAACTGGACCTGCTCCGGCAGTGCCACCATATCGATAGATATTCCCTATTGCGATGTTGCGAAGCATCGATTGGACACTATCGAACTGGCCGGCCATTCTTGCATCGGCGGTCAAGTCCGTGGCCGCCATGGACCGTTCAGGAGCAACCGGCGTGAAGACCGCATCCCCCACCATCCACACCGATATTCCCACGCGCATTCCTGCACCGGGGCGCCGGTTCTGGACCATGCTCGGCCCTGGATTCGTGGTGGCGGTCGGCTATATGGACCCGGGCAACTGGGCGACGGACATCGCGGCTGGCTCCAGCTTCGGCTTCGCGCTGCTGTCGGCGGTGCTGATCGCCAGCCTGGCGGGCATCTTCCTGCAGGGGTTGATCGTCCGGCTGACGCTGGCGACCGGCAAGGATCTGGCCCGGCTGATCCGCGACCGCTTCCCCCGCCCGGTGGCGATGGGGGTGTGGGCGGTGTCGGAACTGGCGATGATCGCCACCGATCTGGCCGAGTTGCTGGGCAGCGCCATTGCGCTGAAGCTGCTGTTCGGCATCCCGATCATGGCCGGCGTGGTGATCTCCGCCGTGCTGACCTTCGGCATCCTAGCCCTGCCGGGTGCGCGGGGCCGAGCGCCCGAACTGGTCGTCGGCGCGCTGATGAGCGTGGTCGTGGTCTGCTTCGCCTGGGAACTGGTGATCGCTCGCCCCGATCCCGGCGCCCTGCTGGCCGGGCTGGTTCCGACCATCGAGTTGGCCCGCGATCCGGAGATGCTGTACCTGTCGCTGGGCATCATCGGCGCCACCGTCATGCCGCACAATCTGTTCCTGCACTCCGGTCTGGTCCGCTCGCGGCTGGCCGAGGTGAAGACGGCGGAGGAGCGCCGGCAGGCCGCCCGCTGGCTGACCATCGACCTGTCGACCGCGCTGGCGCTGGCCGGTCTGGTCAACGGCTCCATCCTGGCGGTGGCCGCGGTCGCTTTCCAGGGCGTCACCACCGGCGGCACCCCCGGCATCGAGGATGCCCATGCCCTGCTGGGCAGCAGCATCGGCGGGGCCGCCGCGCTGATCTTCGCTATCGCCCTGCTGGCCGCTGGGCAGAGCTCCACCACCACTGGCACCATGGCCGGGCAGATGGTGACGGAGGGCTTCCTGAACCTGCGCCTGCGCCCGGTCACCCGTGCGCTGATCACCCGCGGCGCCTCGCTGATCCCCGCGCTGGCGGTTCTGGGCAGCGCCGGCGACAGCGCGGTCGACGAGTTGCTGGTGCTGAGTCAGGTGGTTCTGGCCCTGACCCTGCCCTTCATCCTGATCCCGATGCTGTTGCTGCTGCGCAATGCCAAGCTGATGGGCGGGCTGGCGATGGCGCCGATGACCCTGCGGCTGGCGAGCCTGACCGTCCTGCTGCTGACCGGCCTGTCCGGCTGGCTGGCCGGCACCACGGCGATGGCGTGAGCGGAAAGGCACCCTCGACCCGGAGCGGGGAATGGTCCATCTTGCGGCCCCTCCCCGTTCTTCACTGTCTGACCGGTGCCCCATGGATCCCGCCCTCGAACAGCGTCTTATCGAAGAACGTCTGGCCGATCTCGAAAGCCGTCTCGCCCACCACGAGCGCATGGCCGAGGAGATGTCGGAGGTCATCTTCGCCCAGGGCCAGACCATCGACCGCCTGACCGCACAGCTGAAGCGCATGCGCGACCGCGTCGAGGCGGCGGAGTACGCGCTAGCCTCGCCGCAGGACGACCGGCCGCCGCCGCATTATTGAGGGTGGGAATTGCTAGCGATGCCCCCTCCCCCTCCATCGGACGGACCTTCGGCCCGCCGAGAGCGGGAGAGGGGACTGCCGCCACGATGCAAATCGCCCCCTCTCCCTCGAAGAGCTATGGCATTCACACATCTCGCCTCTGCGAAATGGCAGCAACCACCAGTGGTGAAAAGCCCTTCTCCCCTTGCGGGAGAAGGGTTGGGATGAGGGGTGCAGCCGGCCGAAGGCCCGTGGGAATCAAGTTTCCGCCCCTCACCCCAACCCCTCTCCCGCAAGGGGAGAGGGGCTTTCATCAATGTTAAGTTGCGCGTCTTTTCGCAAATGCGAAATGTGTGCATCCCGTAGCCCTCGAAGAGGGGGAGGGAGGGACCCGCGGCGAAGCCGTGGGAGGGTGGGGGCACAGGCACCTAGCCGCCCTTACCCCACCCCCTCGACCACCACCTCCGTCATCATCCCCGTCGCCATGTGCAGCAGGTTGTGGCAGTGGAGCGGCCAGCGGCCGGGGTTGTCGGCGTCGAAGGCCACCGTCACGCTGCCCATCGTCGGCACCAGCACGGTGTCGCGCACCGCCCCCACCACCGGGCGGCCATCGATCGCCACCACCTGGAAATGATGGCCGTGCAGGTGCATGGGGTGCGCCATCATCGATGGGTTCTCAAAGGTCAGTTCCACCCGCTGGCCCTGACGTACCACCAGCGGCGCATGCGTGCCGAAGGTCCGGTCGTCCAGGCTCCAGACATAGGGAGCCATCGTTCCGGTCAGCCGCACCCGCGCCGTCCGATCCGTTGCACGGGTGCCGAGTGATTGTTCGGCGACGAGCCGTCGCTCCAGCGACAGGTCGAGCGCTTCGGTCGCGGCCTCTCCCTGTTCCGCCACCCGCTGCACAATGGCGCCGGGCGTGGCGAGGATGAGGCCGGTCCGCTGCGCCGCGCCTTCGCGCAGGGCAAGGATCGGAAAGGCACCGCCTTCGGAGGGCAGCGTCAGCCGGATGTCGAGCCGCTGCCCCATGCTGATCCCGAAGCGGTTGCCGGCAACCGGCTGCACCGGATTGCCGTCCGCCGCGACCACCTCACCAGTCAGGCGCCCCAGATCGAGATGGAAGGCGGTTGATGTGGCACCGTTGATCACCCGCAGCCGCACCCGGCCGCCCCGCTCCACCCGGACCACCTCGGGGTCGGCAACCGTGCGGTCGTTGGCGAGATAGGCGTCATACTCGACGTCGTTCAGGTCCATCGCCATGCCGCCGTGGTTCATGGAGCCGTGATTCATGCCGCCGTTGTTCATGGCGCCATGCCCCATGGAGCCGTGGGAGCCATGTCCCATCTGGCCGTGACCGCCATGCCCCGTCCCGCCGGCCGATCCGGTCAGCGCGGCCAAAACCTCGGCCGGATCGCGGAAGGTGAAGTCGTGCAGCAGGACGATCACCTCCTGCTCGTCGGCACGGAGGTCGTCGGCACTGCGGACCACCAGCGGGGCGGCCATCAGCAACTGTTCCTGCAGGCCGTGATGGGAATGCATCCAGTGCGTCCCCGTCCGCGGCGCGAAGTCGTAGCTGGCGGAAGCGCCGTCGCGGATGGTCGGGCGGTTGATGTCGGCCACGCCGTCCTGGGCATAGGGCGGCGTCTGGCCATGCCAGTGGATCACCGCCTCTTCCCCCGCCCGGTTGGCGAGATCGACCAGAAACCGCCGTCCGGGGTCGAGGACGAGTCCATGCGTGCCGTCGGGCTGGCGGATTCCGAACACGCTCGCCGCCTTGCCGTTCACCTCCAGCGTGCGGCGCTCGATGATCAGGCCGACGGGGCGATCCGTGGCCGGCGCGGCGGCCAGGGCGGAGCGGGGAAAGGCGGGCAGCAGGGCGGCACAGCCGCCGGCCATGGCCGTCGACAGCAGACGGCGGCGCGAAAGCGCGAGAGTCATTGCGGACACCGGTAATTCGAGTTGGGGGAAAGTGCCGAAGGCGCCGTCAAGCCCCGAACCGGCGCGGACGGCGCGAACGCCTCATCCCAGCCGCGGTGGCGGCAGGTCGGGGCGCACCCCCTGCCCTTCGCGCAGCGGTCCGGCGGGCCAGCCCGGCATCGACCTCGCCAGTTCCACCGGAGCCATCAATCCTTCCACGGGTGCCGCCATGGCCATGACGGCGCATGCCATGCCGCCGCAGCAGGGTTGCGGCACACCATGCGGGCCGGCTCCCTGATGGCCTGACCCTTGCGGGTGGACCGGAACCGGGCACACATGCGCAGCCTTCGCAACGGGCTGCACATGATGCTGCGCCATGGCTGCGTCCGAAGGGCTGCCGCCGTCATGCGGGCATGCGGCGACGGCGGTGCCCTGCCACAGCAGCAGGCCGAACATCGCCAGGGCCACCGCCCCCGCGATACCCGTCAGCTTCCGCAGCCAGTCGGCGACGCAGATCGGCACCGCAATGCTCCCGCTCGTTACCAAGCCTTTTCAGATAGGACGTCGGGTGGATGCGGTCAATCGCCGCCGACAGCCGGACAGCCTAACCACCCATTCAGACCTAATACCAGCGGCTTTAGACATTGACCGCTGCCCACGAGCGTGAGGCGATTGAGCGAATGATTTCGGGTGCCTGGGCGAGAGCGTTCCACGCCTCGCAGCAGGCCTCGACGATGGCGGCATAGGAATCGAAGACGCGATGGCTGAGGTGGTTCTGTCGCAGGAACTGCCAGATGTTTTCGACCGGATTGAGTTCCGGGCAATAGGGCGGGAGATGCAGAAGGCTGATGTTTTCGGGCACGACCAGCTTGTCGCCCGGCTGGTGCCAGCCTGCGCCGTCGAGGATGAGCACCGCATGGTGGCCGTCGCTCACTTGGCCGCTGATCTCGGCCATGTGCAGGGTCATTGCCGCGGCGTTGGCCTTGGGCAGGACCAAGGCCGCGGCGGCGCCACGGCTCGGGCAGACGGCGCCGAACAGGTAGGCCCAGCTATGGCGCTGGTCGCGGGGCGCGCGTGGCCGGCTGCCCTTGGCGGCCCACACCCGGGTCAGGGTCCCTTGCTGGCCGACCCGGGCTTCGTCCTGCCACCAGAGCTCCAGCGGCTTGCCGCGGGCGGTGTCGGGGAGGGCGCCGGCAACCAGAGCGGCAAAGTTTTTTTGTGAGCCTCGAGCGCCTCGCCATCCTGCTGAGGATGCTGGGGGCGCACCGACAGGCGACGGAACCCCAGACGGCGCAACAGCCCGCCAACGCTGCGCTCGGCCAGCACCACGCCGAACCGGCGCTCGATCTTGCGGGCCAGATCGCACCGCCGCCACCGAACCACGCCATCCTCGGCGAGGTCCGGACCGGAGCGGACCCAGGACGCCACCTCCGCTTCCTGCTCCGCCGACAGCTTCGGCTTGGCTCCCGGTGCCTTACGATCCCGCAGCCCCGCCACGCCTTGGGCGTTGTAGCGGTGAACCCAATCCCGCAACGTTTGCCGATCCATCCCGCAAGACCGCGCGGCGTCCTCGCGAGATCGCCCCTCCAAAACCAGAGCTAGGGCGAGAAGGCGCCGCGCTACATCCGGATCGCCAAAACGCACCGCCCGCTGGCGCAACTCCGCTGAACTCAGCTCCAGCCGCGTGATCGCAATCGCCGCCATACCCGCCTCCTTCCGAGAGCTGGCAGCGAATCACAGGGCGGACCAAAAGGGAATCCACCGTGACGAGTCACACTTCAAAGCCGCTGGTATAAGAGTTTTCCCGAGCATGGAACTGCAACACAGCGCGCATATATTCGCGCTCACCCGAAACTACCCACCTCCGTCGTGACCATGTCCGCCTCCGCCCGTCCGGCCAACACCCCGCACACCGCGACCCGCCAGCTGCATTGCGCCTGCTGCGGCCGTCCATTCGTCCGTCCGTCGACGCGGGGGCCGGCACCGCTCTATTGCTCGGTGGATTGCCAGAAGCAGATGCGTGTCCGCTCGCGGGTGTGGAGCCAGCGCGACGATGCTCCGTTCGGCCTGCGGCGCGCGTCCTAGAACTTTCGATTTTCAGCGGATTTCGACGGTCGCGCTGTCGCTGTGGCCGTCCGCGTCGAGCACGGTGACGCGAACCAGCCCCGGCCCGTCCGGCCGCCAAACCACCTCGCGCGCGATGGGCGAGTGGGCGATGCGACGACCGTCGATCAGCCAGGACAGCGGCCGCCGCCCGCCGGTGGCGGTCAGAGTCATCGGCTCCCCCTTTCCGTCCGGCCCCAGCGCTTCCAGCACCATGTCGCTGACCGGGAAGGTCAGGCGCAGCCGGTCGGCCTGGCGCGGCCCGGCAATCTCGACATCGCCGGGCCGCAGGCGCCGCAGGAGTTCCGGCGGAGTCTCGTTGCGGACCGGGCCGGCGGGCCGGCCGCGGTCGGCCGGAAGCCGGTCGAAGACCTCGAACAGCAGCGGTGCCGCGGTGTTGCGGCCGTAATGGTCGGGACTGGGGGTGCCGTCCGGGCGGCCGACCCACACCCCGACCGTATAGCGCCCGGTCACGCCGAAGGCCCAGGCGTCGCGAAAGCCATAGCTGGTGCCGGTCTTCAGCGCCACCGGCCCACTGCCGCGCAGCTCCTGCGCCTGCACCACGCCCGGCGGCGGCGGCGAGCCTTCCAGGATCGCCCGAACCTGCTGCGCCGCAGTCGCCGACAGCAACCGATGTTCCGCCCCACCCGGCTCGTCGGTCCTGGTCCGCAGCGGCGCAACCAGCCCGTCGCGGGCAAGCCCACTGTAGAGCGCCGTCATGCCCCACAAGCTGATCGACGCCCCGCCCAGGGCCACCGGCAGGCCCGGCAGCGCCGTGCCATGGGGCAGCACCAGCCTTGTACCGGCCCGCCGCAACGCGTCGGCGAAGCGCAGCGGCCCCACCCGGTCGAGCACCAGAACCGCCGGCACATTGAGCGAGCGTTGCAGCGCTTCCATCACCGTCAGGTCGCCGGTGAAGCTGCGGTCGAAATTGCGTGGCGCCCAGTCGCCGAAGCGGGTGGACACGTCGGCGATCTGGGTCAGCGGGTGGATGATGCCGTCGTCGAAACCCAGCCCGTAGATGAAGGGCTTCAGCGCCGATCCCGGCGAGCGCACCGCCCGCACCATGTCGATGGGTCCCTGCCGCGTCTCGTCCAGAGCATTGGGACTGCCGAGATAGGCCAGGACCGAGCGGTCGCGGTTGTCCACCACCAGCACCGCCAGCCCGGCCTGCGGATTCAGCGTCTCCGCGGCCCGGCGGCCAAGCGCCTCGACCGCCTGTTGCAGCGTGCCGTCGATGGTGGTGGCGATCACCGCCCGGCCGGGATCGGCGCTGCGCAGCCGGTCGGCAAGATGCGGGGCCGAGGCCGGCAGGGATAGCCGCACAGACGGCACCGGCAGCGACTTCGCCTCCGCCACCGCCTTGGGCGACAACGCGCTGGCCTCCGCCACCCGGTCCAGCACCTTGTCGCGCGCCGCCTGCGCCCGCTCCGGATAGCGGTCCGGCCGCAGCCGCGAGGGCGATTGCGGCAGGGAGACCAGCAGCGCGGCCTCCGCCGCGTCCAACTCCACCGGCGGTTTGCCCAGCAGCATCAGGGAGGCCGCGCGAATCCCCTCGATGTTGCCGCCATAGGGGGCGAGCGTCAGATACATGCCGAGGATGTCGCGCTTGCTGAACCGCCATTCCAACTGCGCCGCCCGGGCCGCCTCGATCAGCTTGGCGGTAAAGGTGCGCGGTCGCGGCTCCAGCAGGCGGGCGACCTGCATGGTGATGGTGGAGGCGCCGGAAACCACCCGCCCCGCCCCCAGATTCTGCGCGGTCGCCCGCAGCACCGCCAGCGGATCGACACCGGCATGGCTTTCGAACCGCCGGTCCTCATAGGCCAGCAGCAGCTCGACGAACAAAGGCGACACGTCCTCGACCGTCGCCGGCAGACGCCACGCGCCGGCCGCATTGGTGAAGACGCGCAGCGGCTGGCCCCTGCGGTCGGTGACGATCACCGACAGGTCGGCCAACCGGTCCAGCGGCGGCGGGAACAGCCGGTCGAGCGCCAGCGCCGCACCAAGCAGGGCGGCGGCGCCGGCTGCCGCCATACCCGTCCGTCTGACCCAATGCTGGCGAAACCACCTCCGCAATCGTCACTCCGCCGGATGGACCGTGATCCGCCCGGTGGTCTGGCGAGCGAAGAAGCGCGGCTTGTACATGTCCTCCATGGTCGCTCCCGGCAGCTCGTAGGTGCCGGGGGTGATGGCGCGGACGATGAAGGCCAGCTTGAAGGTCTGCTGATCCTCCGTCAGGTCCACCGCGGCGACATAGCGGTCGTCGCGCGCCTCGGTCGTGCGGGTGTAGCTGAGCTCGCCCAGCCACTGCATCTCCTCCGGCGTGCCGCCGCCCAGCTTGGCGTTCTCGATCTCCCAGCCGGCGGGCAGCGCGTGGGTCACGATCCCCTGGTGGAACAGCTTGGTGTTCGCCTCGCCCTCCAGCACGATGACAAAGACGTCGTTCTGCCTGATGCTGTCGAGGTTCAACACCTCGCCCTTGCGGGTAAAGAAGTTGCGCTTGATGCGCAGCCCCTCGCGCGCCGCCGGCTGCGGCGCCACCGGCACGCCGGACAGCGACACCGCCTGCCACACCGCCGCCTTGCCCGAGTTGGCGACCGGGATGCCGGCCTTCAGCTGTGTCAGAGTCGGAGTCAGGTCGACCCGCGCGCCGTCGCGCCGGGTGCCGCCCAGCGTCACCTCCACCTTGGCCGGCGCGCTGCGCAGCAGCGCGTCGGCGGCCAGCACCGACCACGCCTTTTCCTGCGTGTTGGTGCGGTTGGCGGCGGTGGCGGAGGCAGGAAGCCGGTCGATCAGGGCCGGAATGCGGTTGCCGGCCATGTTGACCTCGGTCATCAGCGCCACCAGCGCCGCGGCGTCGCGGACGGTGGAGCCGTAATCGACATGCCAGTCCTCGCGCGCCAGATGGCCGACCGCGCTGTCGAAGGCGCTGGCCGCCCGCTCCTGGTCGCCCATGCGGGCCAGCGCCGCCCCGAGCTGCCCCTTGGCGAGCGGAGTCGGCAGCTTCTCCAGCGCGGTGTCGTGCAGGTAGCGCGCCGGTCCCGGCAGCGACACCCCGGCCAGCGCCAGCGTGTGCAGGGCATAGGCGCGCACCGTCAGATCCGCCGGCTCCGTCGCGCTGGCGATGGCGCGCTGGCGCAGCCAGGACAGCGCGTCGGTCAGCGGCTTGTCCGGCACCGCCTCGCCCTTCTGCTTGGCGCGGATCAGGAACTCGGTGGCATAGGCGGTCAGCCAGCCGTCGGCCTCGTCCTGGGCGCCCCACAGACCGAAGGCGCCGTCGAAGCGCTGCTTGTCCAGCGTGCGGGAGATCGCCTGCTGGACCCGCGCTTCCAGCCCGTCGTCCGGCTTGCGGTCCTTGCCCAGCGCCAGTTCCACGTCGCGCACCACCAGCAGCGGCAGGGCGCGGCTGACGGTCTGCTCCAGGCAACCGAACGGATAGCGGTCGAGTGCCCGCAGGATGCCGCCGACATCGAAGGGCGGCGCCGTGGTGAAGCTGGCCGACCAGTTGGTCGTCCCCGGCAGATAGGTGGCAAGCTCCGCCCCGTCGAAACGGACGCTCTCGCCGGGTGCGATCTGGCGGGTGACGAACTGGGTCTCGACCGCGCGGGCCGGGCGCACGGTGATGCCGTACTCGTGGCTCAGCGCCAGAGTCTCCGGCCCCTTCACCGCGACGGCGACATGGCCGATGCCGGCGGCGACGCCCTTCAGCGGCACCACCAGGGTCTTGCGCTCGCCCTTCGCCAGCGGGACCGACAGGTTGCCGCCCTCCACTGACACCGCATCGCGGGCAGTGACCGCCACCTCATAGGTGCCGGCCGCCGCCTCCACATTGTGCAGCGACAGCGTCACCCGGCTGTCGTCGCCGGGGGCGAGGAATCGCGGCAGGATGGCGTCGGCGACCAGCGGATCGCGCACCGTCACCGGCCCGGCGGCGGAGCCGACCCGGCCACGGCTGTAGGCCACCGCCATCAGTCGAAGCTCGCCGTTGAAGTCGGGTACGTCGAAGCCGATGCGGGCGGTGCCGTCGGCGCCGACCTTCACCGGCCCCTGGAACAGCGAGACCACGGTGAAGGGCACCACCGGCAGACCGGCGCCGCTGGAATCGCCGCCCTGGCGCATCGCGCCATAGGGGCCGTCGAGCGGGTCGATCAGCCGGCCGTAATCGTCGCGGATGTCCAGACCCAGTCGGCGCTTGCCGAAATAATGCTTCTCCGGCTGCGGGCTGGCGAAGTCGGTCAGCCGCAGGATGCCCTCGTCCACCGCGGCCAACGTGACATAGGTGTCCTCCATCGACCCGCCATCGGCGGCGGCCACCTTCACCCCGACCTCCAACCGGCTGAGCGGGCGGATCACCTGCGGCGCGTCCAGCGTGACTGCCAGCGTGCGGACCGACGGATCGACGCCGACCCAGGCGACGCCCATGGCACGCACCGGCTGACGCTCCCGCCCCTTGACCGGCGGACGGTAGGCGGTGGCGGTGACATAGGCGCCGGGACCCCAGGCGGCATCGACCGGGATCTCCACCGTCGTGCCCTCGGCCGGAACCGAGATGGTGCGCACGTCAAAGATGCGGTCGGTCGCCACCGTCACCAGCAGCTCGCCGGCGAAGGGCGGAGCGACGCGGATGCGGGCGGTCTCGCCGGGTTTGTAGGACTGCTTGTCGGTGGAGACCTCCAGCTTGTCCGGAATGTCAGCGGTCTCGTCGCCGCTCGCCCAGCCGGAATAGAAGCGGTAGGAGCTGGCGACGCCCGCCGCCTTGTCCGTCACCTCCAGCCGATAGCGGCCGAACTCGCGCTTGCCCAGCGTCACCTGTGCCGGCTTGTCGGCGGCGACGTCGACGGTGCCGGACGCCAGCGGCACGTCGCGCACGGTGGCGTTGTAGCTGTAGCGGCCGTCGCGGCGGAACCAGACGAAGGAGACCCGCTCCTCCACCAGATCCCACCTGATGCCGGGCTTGGCGATGGCGCTGCCGTCAGGCGCTACGGCGACGAGGTCGAAGGCGGCCTCCGCTCCCTCGCCGATGCGGCCATCGGAGAAGCGCGGGCGCAGGCCCAGCGCATGGGTCTTCGGACGAACCGGCACGCTCACCGACTTGTGGACCGGACGCCCGCCCGGCTCCGACAGGGTGACGCGGATGTCGGCCCGCAGCGGCTTGCTGGTGTCCGGCACCTCCGGCAGCGTCACCGCGATGCGCGACACGCCCTGCTCGTTGGTGGTCGGGAACTCCAACGGGTCGAGCCGCTCGGTCGGGTTGTCCTGCACCCGGCCGAACCGGTAGTCCTTGAAGGCCGGATAGGGCAACGGGTCGGTCTTCAGCGCCACCTCGGCGGTGCCGTCCAGCCCGGCGGCCGGCGGACCGTAGAGGAAACGGCCCTGCGCCGTCACCTCGAAGGGCTGGCCCGGCACCAGGATCGGCGCGCCGGCGGTCAGGTCGAGCGCCAGCTTGATCGGCACGAAATCCTCGACCTGGAACTCGCCACGGCCGATCGGCTCGCCCTTCGGATCGCTGTAGACCAGCACCTCCCAGCCGCCGAGCGGCGCGGTGCGGGTCAGCGTCAGCGGCAGGAAGAAGCCGCCGGCCTCCCGGCCCTTGAGGGCACCGCTGAAATATTCGGTGCCGCTGGGACGCAGCACCTTCACGGTCAGCGGGAAGTTGTCGACCGCCTCCGTCTTGTCGTCGCGCAGCAGGATCGACAGATTCACCGTCTCGCCCTGGCGGTAGACGCCGCGGTCGCTGTAGACGAAGGCGTCCATCGGCCCCGGCGCCTGACGCCCGCCGACACCGCGGTCGCTGAGGTCGAAGGCGGCGCCGGTCAGATCCTGCATGGCGAAATCGGTGCCGAGATAGGCCATCACCATCTCGGGCGCGTTGCCGCCGGTCTTCAGCAGGCCGGGCGCAAAGCGGGCACGGCCGAACTCGTCGGTCCTGGCGCGGGCCAATTCGGCGTTGTTGCGGGCGATCAGAGCCACATCCACTCCCGGCAGCGGCTTGGCCGAGCCGAAGGAGCGGGCGAAGACGGTCAGCCCATCGGCACCGCGGAAGCTGGTCAGGCCGATGTCGGACAGCAGGACCCACTGGGTCGCCAGCGCCTCCCAACGGTCGGACTCCTCAACGTCATGCGGACGGGCGGTGACGACATAGAGGCCGGCCTTCGGGTCGTCGCCCACCGCCTGCCGGAACGGAATGGCGGCGGTGACGTCGCGGTTGCGCTCCCCCTTAACATCCAGCGAGCCGGACCACACCAGTTCGCCATTCTCCTGGGCCAGCCGGTCGGCGGCATAGCCGGTCAGTTCGCTGAAGAGGCTGGCGTCATACTTGTTGGACACCAGCGCACGGTCGGCGATTCGGTAGACCGAGACGTCGAGCCGGTCGGTGTTGACGCTGACCACCGGGATGCCGTCGGCACCCTTGCGCGGCAGGATATAGGCGGAGCCGCGGAAGGCGGCCATCGACGGCCGGTCGGGCACGCGCACGCGCTGGATCTCGTCGGCCTTGAGCGTCACGCCGTCCTCGCCGGGCAGGCCCTGGCGCAGGGTGACGGTATAGCCATTGCCGTGGGTGACGCCGCGCAGGCACAGACTGTTCTCCCGCGCTTCGAGCGCTGTCTTGGTCGACGGCTCCACCCGGACGTAATCATCGAAACGCACGCCCTGCTTACCGCTCAGCCGGTCGGAGAACTGGAAGCAGACGCGCGGGCTGCTGCCCTCGGCGTTGACGGTGACGCCGGTCATCGCCAGCCCGGCCTTGCGGCGCATGGCGACGAACCGCTCCTCCAGCTTCGGCGCCTGGGTGTCGAGGGTGGCCGCCTCCAGCTTCGGCGCCAACTGGCGGATGGCGTTCAGCGCCTTCACCGCCTCGTCCGGCTTGCCGAAGGCCTCGTCCATCAGGGTGGCGATGCGCCAGAGGATGGCGACGCGTTCCTCGTCCTTCGGGTTGAACTGGCCGGCCATGACGGCGCTCTGCAGCGCGCGGTCCTTGTTGGGCGGAGTCGCCGCCATCCAGGCGCCACTCAGCTCCAGCCAGACCGATGGCGAGCCGCCGCCCTGGGTGATGGTCTTCTCATAGGCCTGGATGGCGCCGGCCATGTCCTTGCGGTCGCGGGCGGCGCGCGCCTGCTTCAGCAGGTCGGCGATCACCTGCGGCTTCGGCTGCGGCGGCGATTTCAGCAGCAGCCCGTTGGCATAGGCGGTGGCATCGGACAGCGCCCCCGGCGGCGTGTAGTCGGCGCGGACCGGGGTGCCTAGGAAGGCCATCACCACGAGGACCCAGAGCAGCGTCAAAAGCCGTGCCATCATGTCGCCTTACCACCGGAAACGGGATGCTGCGTTTATAACGCCGATAATCGGATGCTGGCGATATGGCGAACCGCCGATTCACCGTTCGTCCGTCGGGTGAACTCGCGGCGCTTGTTCGTATGCGGCGGATCGGGTAACGATCCCTACCATCTGATCTGCGAGACGGTCGCAACGGGATGCTGGCTTATTGCCGCGGACTGCAGGAACGGTGGGGGCTGGCGCTTGCACTCGCGCTGGCGCTGAGCCTTTTCGTCCGCATCGCCGCTCCCGCTGCCGGTGCCGCCGACCGCGACGGCTATGTCGCCATCTGCACCGGCGGCGAAATCGTCTATCTCCCGGTCGACCGGGACGGCGTTCCCCTGCGGGACAGCGCTCCCCTGACGGATGCCGACGGCACCGACACGCAAAAGCTTTCTCCGCTGCATCTGCCTTGCAGCTGGCTCGGTCACTATGTCGCGCTGCTGCCGGCCATTCAGATGCCGGTCATGCCGCTTGCGATCCTGCTGTCCGCGGAGCTGCCGAAGCCCGACGGGCTCCCTCATCCCAAGGAGCGGAAGCCCTTCCAGTCCCAGGCCCCGCCATCCGGTCGTCAGCCGAAGCACTGAACAGCCCGAATTCCGGGCGTATCGCACTGCGACGACCGAATGGAAAATCATGACTGGACCTCTGCAAGGCGGAGCCATCGGCTCTGCGCTTTATCGTGCGCTGTGGCGCTGGCATTTCTTCGCCGGGCTGATCTGCGCCCCCATCGTCATCCTGCTGTCCGTCACCGGCGCCATCTATCTGTTCAAGGACGAGATCAACGACAGGCTGCATCGCGACCTGCGCATCGTCGCCCCCCAGACGACGGAGCGGCTGGCGCCGTCCGCCCTGGTCGCCCGGGCGCTGGAGGCCCATCCCGGCACGCTCAAGGGTTACGCCCCGCCCGCCGCGCCCGACCGTCCCGCCGAGGTGAAGATCGTCGGCGCCGACGGCCTCAAGGACATCGTCTATGTCGATCCCTATGACGGCCGGGTGCTGGGCAGCCTGTGGGATGGCGGTTTCGCCGGATCGCCAACCATGTATGTCGTGCGCAAGCTGCACAGCCTGCAATATGTCGGCTGGTTCGCCGAACGCATCGTCGAAGGCGTCGCCGGCTGGATGGTGTTGATGACCGCCTCCGGCATTTATCTGTGGTGGCCGCGCGGTCAGAAGGGCGGTGTCGTGACCGTCCGCGGCCGGCCGGGGAAAAGGATGTTCTGGCGCGACCTCCACGCCGTCACCGGCATTTTCGTCAGCGTGTTCATCGTCTTCCTGGCGATGACCGGCCTGCCCTGGTCCGGATATTGGGGCAAGCAGTTCTACAGCGCCGCCTATGCGGTCGGCATGGGCATGCCGGACGGTTACTGGGACAAGTATCCGGTCTCAACCGTGCCGCTGAAGGATACCGTCGACCGCGCCCCCTGGATCATCGAAAATCAGCCGACCCCGCTGTCGACGACGGCATCCGGCGTTCCCGCGAAGCTGGACGACGTGGTGCGGACGGTCGAAGAACTGGGAATGGCGCCGGGCTATGCCATCGTCATTCCGACCAAGCCGGACGGCGTTTTCACGGCATCGGTCTATCCCGACGACATCACGAAGGAGCGCGTCGTCCATCTCGACCAGTATACCGGCAAGCCGCTGTTCGACATGCAGTTGAAGGACCTCGGCCTGTTCGGCCGTCTGGCCGAATGGGGAGTCAGCATTCACATGGGACAGGCCTTCGGACTGGCGAACCAGTTGGTCTTGCTCGCCTCGCTGGTGGCGATGGTGGGGCTGACGCTGTCGGGGCTGGTGATGTGGTGGAAGCGGCGACCGGCGGGCAGCCTGGGCGCACCGCGATTGCCGGCCGGCGCCACCCTGCCGAAGGGGTTGATCGTCATCGCAATCGCAGGCGGCCTCTTCTTCCCGATGGTGGGCATCTCGATGCTGGCCTTCGCCGCCATCGAGGCCGCCGTCTTCGGAACCCGGAGATTGCGGACGGCCTGATCCGCCATCCCGTCAGGGCGAGGCCGGCGCCGGTCCGCCATCCAGCGCGGCTCTGACGAACGCCCGTTCGGCCAGGCTGCGGTGGCGGTCCCTGTGGCGCAGCAGATGGAAGGGCCGGGCCGGCAGGTCCAGCCCCTCCAGCGCCACGATCCGCCCCGCCGCCAGATCCTCCGCGACGATCAGGTCGGACAGCACGCTGGCACCGATCCCGGCGAGCAGTGCCGCGCGGATCACTCCGCCGCCGGGCAGGGTCATGGCGACATCCAGCCCGCCGGGGTCCAGACCCACGCCGCACATTGCCGCCTCGAACAGCGCGCGGGTGCCGGAGCCGGGTTCGCGCAGAATCCAGCGGCCCGCAGCCAGTGCATCGCGATCTACCCTGCCCAGCCCGGCCCAGGGATGTCCCGCCCCGACCACCAGCCGAAGCCGGTCGCCCACGATCGCTTCGCTGACCAGTGCCGAATCGGTCACCGCACCCTCGGCGATGCCCAGTTCGGCGCGGCCGTCGCGCACCGCCTCGGCGACCTGTTCGGTGTTGCCGATGGACAGGTCCACGCGGATGCCCGGATAAGCCGCGGCGAAGCGCAGCAGCCGCGGCGGCAGCCAGTGATTGCCGACCGTCTGGCTGGCCGCCAGCCGCAAGGAGCCACGCGACAGCCCCGACAGCTCGGCCAGCATGGTCCCGGCCTCTTCCACCTTCGTCAGGATGGCACGGGCCTGACCGTGCAGCAGCTGGCCGGCGGCGGTCAGCTCCACCCGCCGGCCGATACGGTCGAACAGGCGCAGGCCATGCTCCGCCTCCAGTGCGGCGATGGCGGCGCTGACCGCCGGCTGCGACAGGTGAAGCACCTCCGCGGCGCGGGTGAAGTGCAGCATTTCCGCCACGGTGGCGAAGATGCGCAGCTGCTCCAGCGTCACGCGAACAGGCCGGTGAAGGGCAGGAAGTCCACCAGATCGCCCGGCCGCACCGCGGTGGCCTCGGCCGGCATGTCGACCAGCCCGTCGGCCTCCACCATCGAGGTCAGCACGCCGGAGCTGTTGCTGGGGAACTTCACGGCCATCGGGCGGCCGTCCTTGCCACGTTCCAGACGGGCACGGAGGAACTCGCGACGGCCGGGCTTCTTGGTGAAGCTGAAGTCGGCGACCACCAGGCTGCGCGGCGTGGCGATGCTGGACGCCCCCGACAGGCGCAGAACCAGCGGCCGGCCGACCAGCAGGAAGGTGACCATCGCCGACACCGGGTTGCCGGGCAGCCCCAGGAAGGGCGTGTCGCCGACCCGGCCCAGCGCCAGCGGCTTGCCCGGCTTGATCGCCAGCGTCCACAGGTCGATGGAGCCAAGTGCATTGACCGCCGCCTTGACATGGTCCTCCTCGCCGACCGACACGCCGCCGCTGGTGACGATCAGGTCGGCGGTGCCGGCGGCGTCGGCCAGTGCCGCACGGGTGGCCTCCGGTCGGTCGGGCAGGATGCCGAGATCGCGCACCTCCACCCCCAGCGCGTCGAGCTGTGCCGCCAGCGTGTAGCGGTTGGCGTCATAGATGGCATGGTCGGGCTTCGGCGTCCCCGGCTCCCGCAGCTCGTCACCGGTGGAGAACAGCACCACCGTCAGCCGCTTGCGCACCGTCAGGCTGGAACGGCCGACCGCGGCGGCGAGACCGACCTCCTGTGCGCGCATCCGCTGGCCGGAGTGCAGCACGACGGCGCCGGCCGTCATGTCCTCCCCCGCCGAACGCACGTTGGAGCCCCGCTTCAGCGAGGCCGGGACCAGAACGGCGTCGCCGTCCGTCCGGCAATCCTCCTGCATCGCCACGGTATCGACGCCGGCCGGGACCGGCGCGCCAGTGAAGATGCGCACCGCCTGCCCCGGCCCGACGGTTCCCTCGAATTTGGAGCCGGCCGGCACGCGCCCGACGATGGCGAGGCGCCGGAATCCCTCCCCGGCGTCGGCGGCATAGGCCCAACCGTCCATGGCGGACACATCGGCCGGCGGCACATTCACCGGGGCCACCACCTCTTCCGCCAGCACGCGGCCGAGCGCCTGGCGCAGCGGCACCTCCTCCGTCCCGGTCACGGCGCCGTACCCCTGCGCGACGCGTGCGACCGCCTCGTCCAGCGACAGGGGGGTGGGGCCGTGTGCGGAGCAATCGTCCATGGTCTCGATGTCCTCGATAAGGGTGTCCGCCGACAAGCTGGTTCGCGTCGGCTATCGCGCTCGCCCGAAGGAGAGGCCAATCTGCAAGATCGCTACCGTCAACTGCAGCGCGCGACCTTGATCGACGTCAAGACCCTGTTTCGGCATGCGTTGCGTGCGCGGTCCTCCTATCCCCGCCGGTCAGGCCGTTTCCGTCCGCAGCCAGTCCAGATAGGGGGGATTGCCGCGCCCGACCGCGAGTTCCACCACGCAAGGGGTGTCGTAGCCGTGCAGGTCGCGCACCCGTGCGGTCAGCCGGTCGAACAGCGAGGACCTTGTCTTGGCGATCAGCACCGCCTCCTCCGCCTGTTCGACGGCGCCGTTCCATCGATAGACGGAGGTCATGCCGTCCAGAATGTTGACGCAGCCGGCCAGACGCTCCTCCACCAGGGTGCGGCCGATGCGGAGCGCCTCGTCCCTGGACCCGGCGGTGATATAGGCGAAGACGAGAGGGTCGGTGCCGGTCTCTGGCATGGAAGGGCTCCTCCTTTTCGATGCATCCGGAATGCGCTTTCGCGTAGGATGCCCGCACTTTGCCACAGCCCCCGCCGGGGCCGGCAATCCCCTGTCCCTTCCCGCATCCGCAAGAGTCGCCCGTCCATGGCCAAGCCCCGCCGTTCCCCGTCCCGCAGCGCCCCGTCAGATGTCCAAGGGGCCTGGCTGCGCCGCGGTCTGAACCAGCCGGGCGGCAAGCTGCCGCTGTTCGACGAGCGCGGGCAGCGCGTGAAGAAGGCGACGGTCGAAGCCTGCCTGAAGGCCGGCTGGGCGGAACGCTGGTTCGACAACCCGCTGAAGCCGGACTGGCTGGTCTGCCGCCTGACCGAAGCCGGCCGCACCGCTCTGTCCGGGAATGTCCGCGACGACGAAACCTCCGCCGACGGGACGGAGGACGATGCACGCCAGGGCGCGCTGATTTGAGTCGATTTGTGGGGAGGCGGTACGGCCGCCCCTGCCCTGCCCTTACTGGGCGGCCTGGGCGACGCCGTTGATGCGCTTGATCCGAAGCTGCCGGTCGACCTCGGCCTGCAGCTGGCGCGGGGTCACCGGCTTGTGCAGCACGGACACGCCATGGGCGGAGACGTCGGCCAGCGTATCGATGCCGGTCTCGCCGGTGAGGATCAGAGCGGGAATCTCCGCCCCATAGCGTTCGCGCACCCGGCGGATCACTTCGGTGCCGACTCGCCCCTCGCGCAGCCGGTAATCGGCGATGACGATGTCCGGCGCCCGGTCCAGTGCCTCCAGCCGGTCCATCGCCCGGTCGGGGCCGTCCGCCGCGACCACGCGGAATCCCCACTCGGTCAGCACCGTTTGCAGCCCCAGCAATACCACGGCGTCGTCATCGACCAACACGGCCAGCCGCGGCCGGTCGATCACCGGCCGGCGATCCACCCCGCCCGCGCGGGTCGGGATGAGGCGGGCCGGCGCCAGCGGCACCAGCACCCGGAAGGCGGAGCCCTGTCCCTGCACCGAGCGCACCTGGACCGGATGGTCGAGCAGTTGCGACAGCCGCCGGACGATGGCAAGCCCCAGCCCAAGGCCGCGCAGCCGGTCGCGCTCCGGATTGCCGACCTGATGGAACTCCTCGAAGATGCGGTCGAGATGTTCGGGCGGAATGCCGATGCCGGTGTCCTGCACCTCGATCGCCAACCTCTCGCCATCCACCCGGCAGCGGATGCGGATGGCGCCAGCCTCGGTATAGCGCAGGGCGTTGTCGACCAGATTGCGCAGCAGCTGCATCAGCAGGCCGCGGTCGGTGCGCAGAACGGCGTCGCAGCCCTCCACCCGCCAGACCAGCGCCTTGGCGATGGCCTGCTCGGCATAGGCGGCGTCGAGCGCGTCGGTGATTTCGCTGGCGGCAAAGGTGTCCAGCACCGGCGTCACGACGCCGGCCTCCAGCCGGGAAACCTCCAGCAGGCCGTCCAGCAACCCCTTCATGGTGTCCAGCCCCTGGTCGAGCCGGGACAGCAGGTCGCGCCCGTTGTGGTCGCCGACATGGCGGGCCAGGGCCGCGGACAGGAAGAACAGGGCTTGCAGGGGTTGGCGGAGATCGTGACTGGCGGCGGCGAGAAACTTCGCCTTTGCGAGATTGGCGCGCTCGGCCTCCTCCCGGGCGGCGTCGCGCTCCGCTTCCAGTGACTGAAGGCGATGAATGAGACTCATGCGACCACGGCTCTCACGGAGGATGGGGGTCCCGAAGGCGCCCCGTTTCCATTTTAAAACAGAACCGGGGTTAATGTTAAACTGCATTAACCATAACTGTGCTGCAGCGCGCAACCCCTCCCAGGCATATGTGCCGCATGGGCAGGGTCGATGAAGAAAAGGTTAATGCCTGTGCATATGCGAAAGCCCCGGCAATCTTCCGAGGCTTTCCGCATTTGGGACTCAGATGGGCCACCGCCCGCCAGACGCTTTGGGCAATCCCTTCGATAGCCAGACTGTCAGAAGCCGCGGCGAACCGCATTGTGGATCTCGCCCCGAGTCAGACCAATGTCGGACAGTTCGGCGTCGGACATATGGTGCAGCTCGCTTTCCGCGCGGCGAAGTTCAATCCGTTCGCGGACCCAATGAACGACCCGTTGAAAGACAGTGCTTCCCTTTGTTCCAGCGCCAAACAATTCGCCGGACGTTGACTGCATCGAAGAATAGGCCATGATGAACTCCTGCGCTTGGCGCTCGATTACATGAGCCTATTTTGCCTTTTGCACCCGCGAAATCAATGGTGGGGCCTCTGCGGCGCGGCGGCGGCAGACCTGCGCGAATTCGATAGAACCTTCGTAGGCAAATGGATCCAGATCAAAGCGGGAACAAAAAAACGCGCGGAGGTTTCCCTCCGCGCGTCTTCGAAAACAAAGGCTTGGGCGCCAACCGGCTTACTTGACGGCCGGCTTGCGCGACAGGTTGTGGTGCGCCTCGATGTAACGGACCGTGCCCGACTTGGAACGCATGATGACCGAGTGGGTGTAGGCGCCGCCCGGAACGCGGCGGACCCCCTTCAGCATGGCGCCGTCGGTGACGCCGGTGGCGGCGAACATGACGTTGCCACGCGCCAGCTCGTGCAGGCTGTACTTCTTGTCCAGGTCGGTGACGCCCCACTTGGCGGCGCGGGCGCGCTCGTCGTCGTTGCGGAACAGCAGACGGCCCTGGAACTGGCCACCGATGCAGCGCAGCGCCGCAGCGGCCAGCACGCCTTCCGGCGCACCGCCGGAGCCGACATACATGTCGACGCCGGTGCCGGCCTGGCTGGTGGCGATGACGCCCGACACGTCGCCGTCGTTGATCAGCATGATGCGCGCGCCGGCTTCACGGACGCGGGCGATCAGCTCGGCATGGCGCGGACGGTTCAGGATGCAGACCAGCAGCTCCTCGACCTCGGTGCCCTTGGCCTTGGCCAGCGCCTTCAGGTTGTTGGCGGGCGTCTCGTCCAGGTCGACGACATTGTCCGGCAGGCCGGCGCCGACAGCGATCTTGTCCATGTAGACGTCGGGGGCGTTCAGGAAGCCGCCCTCTTCCGCCATGGCGATGACGGCCAGCGAGTTCGGGCCGCCGGTGGCGCAGATGGTGGTGCCTTCCAGCGGGTCGAGTGCGATGTCGACCTTCGGGCCGGAGCCGATGCCGGCACCGACCTTCTCGCCGATGTACAGCATCGGGGCTTCGTCGCGCTCACCCTCGCCGATGACGACGGTGCCGTCGATGTAGAGCGTGTTCAGAGCCTGGCGCATGGCGTCGACCGCGGCCTGGTCGGCCAGCTTCTCATCGCCGCGACCCATCAGCAGCGAGGCCGACAGGGCGGCGGCCTCGGTCACGCGGACGGCCTCCAGCGCGAGGTTGCGGTCCATGTGGGACAGGTCGACATGCGTAGACGGCGTAGACATCGTGTGCTCCCCCCGACTCTTCGGTCGTATCAGGCTGTGTTTGGTCAGGCTGTGCTTGGTTGTTGTGGGAAACGGTCCCGATCAGAACTGCTCGATCCGGATCATCCGCGGCGGCTCCAGCACGTTGTCGCTGGCCGCGATGGTCGCAAGCGCGCGCTGCATGGCCGCCTCGTCGGTATCATGGGTGGTGAGGACAACCGGAACGCCTTCGCCCGGCGAGCGGCCGCGCTGCAGGAACTGCTCCATGGAGACGTTCTGGTCGCGCATCGCCGCTGCGATATCCGCTATCACACCGGGGCGGTCCACCACCATCAGGCGGACGTAGTACGACCCGCGGCGCGATTCCATCGGCGAGGGGGTTGCCGCGCCCAGCCGATCGGCCGGAACGCCGAAGGTGGGCGTAGACCGGCCGCGCGCGATGTCGATCAGGTCGGCGACCACCGCCGACGCGGTCGGGCCGGAGCCGGCGCCGCGGCCGACGAACAGCACCCGGTCGGCGAAATCGGCCTGGGCCACCACGGCGTTGAACACGCCGTCCACCGACGCGATGGGGGCGGTCTTCGGCACCATGCAGGGATGCACCCGCTGCTCGACACCCGCATCGGTGCGGCGTGCGATGCCCAGCAGCTTGATGCGGAAGCCCAGCTGGTCGGCATAGTCGAAATCGACCGCCGAGACCTGCCGGATGCCTTCGATGTAGACGGAGGGGAAGTCGACCGGCGTTCCGAAGGCGACCGAGGCGAGGATCGCCAGCTTGTGCGCGGCATCGACACCATCGATGTCGAAGCTGGGATCTGCCTCGGCATAGCCGAGGGCCTGGGCATCGGCCAGCACATCGGCGAAGTCGCGGCCGGTGGTCCGCATCTCCGTCAGGATGTAGTTGCAGGTGCCGTTCAGGATGCCGTGGATTTCCGATACGGCATTGGCTGCCAGACCTTCGCGCAGCCCCTTGATGATCGGGATGCCGCCGGCCACCGCCGCCTCGAAGGCGACGGTCAGGCCGCGGGACTCGGCCTTCCGGGCGATCTCGGTGCCATGAACCGCCAGCAGGGCCTTGTTGGCGGTGACCACATGCTTGCCGGTCTCGATGGCGGTGGCGACGGTGTCGCGCGCCGGACCTTCGGAGCCGCCGATCAGTTCCACCACCAGATCGGCGCCGGACTGGGCCGCCATGGCGACGGGATCGTCGAACCATTGGACCTTCGACAGATCGACGCCACGGTCCTTGCCCTTGGAGCGGGCGCTGACCGCGACCACCTCGATCCGGCGGCCGCAGCGCTGTTCGATCAGCGAGGCTTGGGCGTCCAGCAGCTTCAGGACGCCGGCGCCGACCGTACCGAGGCCGGCGACGGCGATTTTCAGGGGGGCTTGCTGGGCGTTCGACATCAGGCTTTCGCTTTCTCGGAATCCAGAAGGGCGGCGCGGGCCGCCGGGTCCTTGCTCGCCGCGACGCCACCGGCGTTGGAGCGGAAGAACTCCTTGATGTTGCGGGTCGCCTGACGGATGCGGTGGACATTCTCCACCATCGCCAGACGGACATGGCCGTCGCCATATTCGCCGAAGCCGATGCCGGGCGCCACCGCGACCTCCGCCTGCTGCAGCAGCAGCTTGGAGAACTCCAGCGAGCCCAGATGGGCGAACTGCGGCGGGATCGGCGCCCAGGCGAACATCGATGCCTTGGGGCTGGGGACTTCCCAGCCGGCGGCGGCCAGACCCTCGATCATCACGTCACGGCGCTGCCTGTACATGTCGCGGACCTGCTGCACGCAGTCCTGCGGACCGTTCAGCGCGGCGGCAGCGGCGACCTGGATCGGCGTGAAGGCGCCGTAGTCGAGGTACGACTTGATGCGGGCCAGCGCGGTGATCAGCGTCTTGTTGCCGGTGGCGAAGCCGATGCGCCAGCCGGCCATCGAATAGGTCTTCGACATCGAGGTGAACTCGACCGCGATCTCGCGCGCTTCCGGGATCTCCAGGATCGACGGCGGCGGGTCATTGTCGAAGAAGATCTCGGCATAGGCCAGATCGGACAGGATGTAGATGCCGTGCTTGCGGCAGAACTCGACGATCGGACGGTAGAAGTCCAGCCCGACCACCTCGGCCGTCGGGTTCGACGGGTAGTTCAGCACCAGCGCCAGCGGCTTCGGCACGCTGTGGCGCACGGCGCGCTCCAGCATGATCATGAAGCTGTCGATGTCGGTCGACGCCCCGTTCTCCATGCCCACCGGCAGGTGGCGCACCGAGGCGCCGGCCAGGATGAAGCCGAACGGGTGGATCGGATAGCTGGGGTTCGGCACCAGGATGATGTCGCCGGGGCTGGTGATCGCCTGGGCGAGGTTCGCCAGACCTTCCTTCGAGCCGATGGTGACGATGCACTCCGTCTCCGGATCGACATCGACGTTGAAGCGGCGCTTGTAATAGGCGGCATGCGCCTTGCGCAGGCCGGGGATGCCGCGGGAGTTCGAGTAGCGGTGCGTCTTCGGATCGCGCACGGCCTCGACCAGCTTGTCGACGATGTGCTGCGGGGTCGCCTGGTCGGGATTGCCCATGCCGAGGTCGATGATGTCGGCGCCGTTGGCCCTAGCTCGCGCCTTCATCGCGTTCACTTCGGCGAAGACGTAGGGCGGCAGGCGCTTGATGCGATGGAATTCGGTGTTGGACATGGACGCTCCGGAAGACCGCTCCGGTCACGCCACGAACCCAAGAGACCTGCGGACCGGGACTGACGTTCTACCGCCCTGACGCGACGGAAGCGAGGCAAATTTCGCGGGATGCGCGGCCGGCACGGCGCTTTGGCGGCAAGGCGCCCGGAACGGAGCGCCTTGATGCCAGGGCGGCGGGAGCGACGGGGAAATGCCGAGTATTTCTCTCAACTATATCGTGGTTAAACCTAACTGTGCCTTAACTCATTAGCTTCCATACCTTCATGGCGGAATGCATGGCAGAAGCACCCGCACGCGATCGGACGGTCCGGTCTGCAGGAGATACGAGATGGTTTCGCTTTTGAAGGTCGTCGACCGCCTGCTCGGCAATATGCGCGTCATGCGGAAGCTGGCGCTCGCCCTGTCCATTCCGATGGCCGGCGTGGTCGTGACATCGTCGCTGCTGGTGTGGGACCAGTGGCAGGCGAGCCGCCGCGCCGAGGATCTGGCGTCGGTCACCCGATTGTCGGTCGGCATGACGAGCCTCGTGCACGAGCTGCAGAAGGAGCGCGGCTCGTCATCGGTGTTTCTCAGCGGCAAGCTTGACGAGGACCGCCGGCGGATGGAAACGGTGCGGACGGCGTCGGACGGCAAGCTGGCCGAGCTGATGCCGCAATTCGCCGATGCACGCATCCGCGATCCCCATGTGGCTGCGGCGATTGCCAGCGCCCGCGACGCATTGTCGCAGCTGCCGGGCCTGCGCAGCGGCGTGAACGCCATGAGCCAGTCGCCCTTGGAGACGGTGGCGAGCTACACGGTCATGATCCGCAAGCTGCTGGACGCCGCCGGCCAAGCCCGCACGATGTCCGACGACAGCGACCAGCTGCGCGCCGCCGATGCCATGGTTTCCCTGTCGGAGGCGAAGGAGCGGCTGGGGCAGCAGCGTGCGGTCGGCGGCGCCGCCTTCCGCAAGGACCGGTTCCCGGCGGACGCGCATCAACGCTTCATCGAGCTGAACGGCGAATACAAGGCGCTGATGTCCGGCCTGAAGGCCAAGATGACGGCCGACGAAGCGGCCTTCTTCGACCGGACCGTCTCCGGCGGCGTCGTGGAGGAGGTGGAGCGGATGCGCCGGATCGGCGTCGCCTCCGCCTATGGCGCCGGTAACCAGGGGGTGGATGCCGGCAAGTGGTTCGACGCCATCACCGTCACCATCGATATGCTGCGCACCGTCGAAACACGGGTGGCCGACGACCTGATCGCGCTGGCGAGCCGCGACGTGCGGGAGTCGATGGCACGCCTTACCGGCGTGATCGCCGGGGTGGCCGTTCTGCTGGTGGCGATGACGCTGGCCGCCGTGCTGGTCGCCCGAAACATCACCCGTCCGATTGGCCGCCTGAACACGGACATGGCGCGGATGGAAGCGGGCGAGCGCGAGCTGACCGTCGCCGGGGCCGAACGCGCCGACGAGTTGGGTGCCATGGCCCGCCGCCTGGACCAGTTCCGCCTGAGCCTTGCCGAAGCCGACCGGCTCGCCGCCCAGCAGCAGCGGCAGCAGGAGGACCGCCTGCGCGAGGCCGAGCGGCTGGAGAGGCTGGTGGCGGAGTTCGACCGCCACATCGAATCCGTAGCCGAACGGCTGGCCGGCGCGGCCTCCGGCCTGCGTGGCAACGCCGAGCAGATGAGCCGCATCGCCTCCGTCACCGAAGAGCATGTGCTGTCGGTCGCCCGCGCATCGGAAGGCGCGTCCAGCAACGTCCAGGCGGTGGCCGCCGCAACGGAGGAACTGACCGCCTCCATCGCCGAGATCGGGCGCCAGATGGCGGGCTCCACCGAAATGGCGGAACGCGCCGTCACCGATGTGCGCCACACCGCGGGCGTGATCGCCGATCTCAGCGACGCCGCGCAGCAGGTTGGCGAGATCGTGCGGATGATCACCGACATCGCCAGCCAGACCAACCTTCTCGCCCTCAACGCAACCATCGAGGCGGCACGGGCCGGCGAGGCCGGCAAGGGCTTCGCCGTGGTGGCGAGCGAGGTGAAGCAGCTGGCCAGTCAGACGGCCAAGGCGACCGACGACATCACCGCCAAGGTCGCCGAAATCCAGTCCGCCACCGGCCAGACCGTGCAGGCCATCGGCGACATCGGCACCGTCGTCACCCGCATCGAGGAGAACATCTCCGCCGTCGCCGCCGCGGTGGAGGAACAGAATGCCGCAACTGCCGAAATCGGCCGCAACGTCCGGCAGGCGGCCGACGGCACCGATCAGGTCTCCCACAACGCCGCCCTGGTCAGCACCGAGGCCAGCCGCGCCGGAAGCATGGCGAAGGAGGTGCTGTCGATGGCCGACGCCCTCAAGCAGAACGCCGACAGCCTGCGCAGCGACGTGACGGATTTCATCGGGCAGATCAGGGCGGGGTAATGGGATGGGGAGGGCGTCCCCGCTGTTCTCCCCGGGGTGAGGCGTGTATCCTGACGATGCCCTGCCGCGCTCCCGTCCCGCCCCGCGTCCGCCCCGGAGGCTCCTGCGATGCCCGTTTCCCGAATGCCGCCGGAACACCCCCGGCAGGTGACGACCACCATCCTGGCAGAAGAGCTGCCGCGGGCGATCGCCGCCGCGCTGCCCTTCCGCCCGCAGGCGGGGACGCGCTTCCGCGTGACGGTGGAGCCCGTCGAGGAAAGCGAGGACGAGCGCGTTCAGGCGTTGCGGGACGACATCGCGGTTGGCATGGACGATGCCGAGGCCGGCCGGACCATCGACGGCGAGCAGGTGTTCGAGCGTCTGATCGCGAAATACGCCGGGGCGAAACACCCGGGTCGGGACTGACCGCCCGGCATGGCGAGGCTCGAACTCACGGCGGCAGCGGAAGCCGACCTGGAGCAAATCGGCGATTACATCGCACACGAGAATCCACTCGCCGCCGTTCGTCTGGTGTTGGATATCCGGGAACATTGCCGGAAGATTGCCAAGGTTCCCGGCATCGGCCGCCCACGACCTGATCTCGGCACCTGTCTGCGCAGCCTGGCCTTGCCGCCATACGTCATCGTCTACTGCCACACCGAACCGGATCGGGTGGTTGTGATCCGGATCATTCACGGCGCTCGTGACCTGTCCCGGCTGATCCAGGAATAGGACAGCCTCACCCCCGCCCCATCTCCGTCGCCTTGGCGTATTTCCGCTTCGCCACCTCCAGCGAGGCCAGCAGTTGCTGTCCGGTCGCGCCGCCGTCGCCGCTGACGCGGCCGGTCATCACCGCCTTGATCGCGTCCACATGGGCCTTGAAAAGCAGGTGCTCGTTGGCGGTCACCGCGGTGAGGCCGCCGCAGGTGGCCTCGTAGAGCGACTTGGCGATGTGGGTGATCAGCGGATAGCCGAAGATACCGCCCTGCCCGCGCATCTCGTGGGCGGAGCGGTTGACCTGGGCCAGCAGGCCGGACACGGCGTCCGGTTCGCGCGGTAGACGGTCGACGCGGCGGCCCATCTCCTCCACCTCGGCCCCGATCCAGACGGCATAGTCGCCGGCCCGGTTGAGGATTTCCTCCTCCGCGGCGGCCAGCACCTCCGGCGGCAGGGTGGGAACCGGGTCGCGTGGGGCGAGGCCGACCTTGGCGCCCAGCCGGTTGGGCAGGTCGAAATAGATCACCGGGAAGCGGTCGATCCCACGTGCCTTCGACGCGCTGTGCACCACCAGGATTTCCGACGGCGCGGTCGTCCGGCAATCCATGGCGACCGGCTTGTCAGTGCGGCGGCGGTCCGGGCCGAAATAGCCCTTGGCGAGAACGAAGCGGCGCGGCCGGGCGATGGCGAACAGCAGCCGGCTGGCGATGGTATGCGCCGAAAAGGGCTTGGCGATGAAGTCGGTGGCGCCGAGATCCCGCGCCTGCTCCACATACTGGCGGTCGGCGGCGCCCGACAGCATCAGGACCGGCAGGAACTTGTCCGGGCTCTTCGGGCTGTAGCGGATCCAGCGCAGCAGCATCAGCCCGTTCACCTCGGGCATCACCAGATCGGACAGGATCAGGTCGACCGGGGCGGTCCCCGGCGGCAGTGCGGCACGCCGTTCCTCCAGCCAGCGGATGGCGTCGGCACCGCTCGCCACCCCCTCCACCCGGCCGATGCCGATGGTGCGCAGGGTGGCGGTCAGAACCGCGCGGATGAAGCCGCTGTCCTCCACCACCAGGACGGACAGAAGATCGAGCTTCGGCTGGGTCATCGCCATCTGATTGGCGCCATCTGTTTGGTAGAACGGGCCATATCCCCGCATTCAATACGCCCGGTTCTGGCACAGCCAGTCAGCTTTGGCGAGAGACAAGCCGTACGAGACAGGAGGCGCCGCCGCGGTTACCCTCCGCCCGGCAAACAGACGCACCAACCAACAACGAGAGGAATCGCCCGATGCCGCAGCCCGATCACGTCATGGCCCTTCCCCTGCCGGAAAAGCCGGAGCTCGACCCCGACATGCAGGCGCTGTTCGACAAATGCGTGGAAAAGCTGGGCTTCGTCCCCAACGTGCTCCAGGCCTACAGCCTGCGACCGAAGAAGCTGCGCAATTTCGCCGTGGTCTACAACGAGCTGATGCTGGGTGAGAGCGGCCTCAGCAAGCTGGAGCGCGAGATGATCGCCGTCGTCGTGTCTTCGGCCAACCACTGCTATTACTGCCTCGTCGCCCATGGGCAGGCGGTGCGCAAGCTGTCGGGCGACCCGGAACTGGGGGAGATGCTGGTCGCGAACTATCGCGTCGCCCCGCTGGAACCGCGCCGGCGCGCCATGCTCGACTTCGCCTGGAAGCTGACGAAGGAGCCGATGTCGGTGGGCGAGCCTGACCGCGAGGCCCTGCGCGCCGTCGGTTTCAGCGCGGAGGACATCTTCGACATTGCCGATACGGTCGGCTTCTACAACATGTCCAACCGTCTCGCGACCGCGGTGGACATGATCCCCAACCGCGAGTACCACAGCCAGGATCGTTAACGCTGATTCTTCAGCGCCGGTCGTCCGGCACCACCGAGGCCACACAGGGTTGGAATCATGAGGATCGTCCGCTTCTTCGTGCGACTGTTCGCCGTCATCGGCTTCCTGCTGGTGGCCGGGGCGGTGGCGGTGGTGGTGCTGGCCGTCCGCCACGAACCCGCCCTGCCCGACGCGGTGGTGCTGGAACTCGACCTGACCAAGCCGCTGGCCGAGAGCGAAAGCGGCAGGATCGGCAGCTTCTTCGAACACCAGACGACCCTGCGCGAGGTTCTGGACGCGCTGGACGGCGGCCGGCGCGACCCCAAGGTGAAGGGCGTGCTGGCCCGCTTCAGCGACGACAGCATCGGCTTCGCCCAGACGCAGGAGCTGCGGGCGGCCATCGAGCGCTTCCGCGCCTCCGGCCGCTTCGCCGTCGCCTTCGCCGAGGAGTATGGCGGGGGCGGGCCGGGCAACCGCTCCTACCTGCTGGCCAGCGCCTTCGACGAGGTGTGGCTGCAGCCGCTGGGCACGCTGGGCATCACCGGCCTGTCGGTGGAACTGCCCTTCGCCCGCGACGCCTTCGACCAGATGGGCGTGCAGCCGCAATTCGCCCAGCGTGAGGAATACAAGAGCTTCGCCGACACCTTCACCAAGTCCGGCATGACCCCGGCCAACCGCGAGATGATGGAGGCGCTGGTCGCCGACCTCACCAACCAGCTGGTCGAGGGCATCGCCAGCAGCCGGCGCCTCGCCCCCGCCGCAGTGCGGGCCGCCATGGACAATGCCCCGCTGCTGAGCCGCGAGGCGCTGGACCGGAAGCTGGTCGACCGGCTCGGCTATGCCGACGAGGCCCGCGACGAGGCGTTGAAGCGTGCCGGTGCCGGGGCGGAGCTGGTGGAGCCGTTCGATTACCTGTCGGTGGCCGGCGGTCCCCACGATGCCGGCCCGACCATTGCGCTGATCCACGCCGTCGGCACCATCACCGGCGGCAAGAGCGAAAAGCCGGCGCTGGGCGAGGTCGCAGCCGGGTCGGAGACCATCGTCGAAGCCATCGAGGAGGCGGCCGACGATCCGGAGGTGCGCGCCATCCTGTTCCGCATCGACAGCGGCGGCGGCTCCGTCTCCGCGTCGGAGGCGATCCGGCGGGCGCTGGTCAAGGCGCGCCAGAACGGCAAGCCGGTGATCGCCAGCATGGGCGACGCCGCCGCGTCGGGTGGCTATTGGATTGCGCTGGCGGCCGACCGCATCGTCGCATCGCCCGCCACCGTCACCGGCTCCATCGGCGTCGTCGCCGGCAAGTTCGGCGTTGCCAGCCTGTCCGACAAGCTGGGCGTCCATTGGGACCGCGTGCAGAGCGCCCGCAATGCAGGCATGTGGTCGCCCGTGCGCCCCTTCGACGACGGCGGGACAGAGCGGCTGAACGCCATCCTCGACGACACCTATGCCAACTTCCTGCAACGGGTCGCCGAATCCCGCCGGATGTCGCCGGATCAGGCGCGCAACGTCGCCAAGGGGCGGGTGTGGACCGGCGCGCAGGCCCGCGAGCTCGGCCTCGTCGACGAGCTGGGCGGGCAGGACCAGGCGCTGACCCTGGCCCGCACCGCCGCCGGCCTGTCCCCGGATGCCGCGGTGACGCTGACCCCCTTCCCACCGCCCAAATCCGTCACCGACCAGCTGATGGAGCTGATGTCCGGCCGCGGCGAACTGGTCGGCGCCCTGGCCGCGGTGGCGGAGCTGCGCCCCCTGCTGGCCCAGCTGCGCCCGCTGGTCGCCGCCGTCCAGGGCGACGGCGTGCAGGCCCGCATGCCGGCGATGACGCTGGAGCGCTGAGGACAAAGCCGTGCCAACCGGCGGGGCCCGCTTCAAATCCGCGGGGTCCCGTGCTACATCCTCGCCGCTATGCTGCACATCAATGACCTGACCTTCCGCTTCGGCGGCCGAGTGTTGTTCGACCACGCCACCGCGGTCGTGCCCAAGGGGCACCGCGTTGCGCTGGTCGGCCGCAACGGCACCGGCAAATCAACCCTGCTGAAGCTGATCTCGGGCCAGCTGCAGACCGATGCCGGCGCGGTCACGCTGCCGGCCGGCATGCGGATGGGCATGGTGGCGCAGGAGGCCCCCAGCGGCCCGACCACCCTGATCGACGCCGTGCTGGCCGCCGACACCGAACGCACCGCCCTGCTGGCGGAGGCGGAAACGGCGACCGATCCGATGCGCATCGGCGAAATCCATGCCCGTCTCGCCGACATCGAGGCGCATTCCGCCCCGTCGCGGGCGGCGCAGGTCCTCTCTGGCCTGGGCTTCGACGCCGAGGCGCAGCAACGGCCCTGCTCCGACTTCTCCGGCGGCTGGCGCATGCGCGTGGCGCTGGCCGGCGTGCTGTTCTCCCGCCCCGACCTGCTGCTGCTGGACGAGCCGACCAACCACCTCGACCTCGAGGCCACCATCTGGCTCGAGGGCTATCTGAAGAACTACCCGCACACCATCCTGCTGGTCAGCCACGACCGCGAGCTGTTGAACGCGGTGCCCACCACCACGATCCACATCGACCAGGGCAAGCTCGTCACCTACAGCGGCAATTACGATCAGTTCCTGACGCAGCGCCGCGCCAACCAGGAACGCCTCGCCTCCATGGCCGCCAAGCAGGAGGCGCGGCGCAAGCACATGATGTCCTATGTCGACCGCTTCCGCTTCAAGGCCAGCAAGGCCCGTCAGGCACAGAGCCGCCTGAAGCTGCTGGAGAGGATGGAGTCGATCACGCTGATGGAGGACGATCCCGAGGTCGTCTTCAACTTCCCGCCGCCGGACGAGCTGGCGCCGCCGCTGATCGCGCTGGAGGGGGTCAGCATCGGCTATGGCGACAAGGTGATCCTGCGCCGCGTCAACCTGCGCATCGACATGGAGGACCGCATCGGCCTTCTGGGCGCCAACGGCAACGGCAAGTCGACGCTGGTCAAGCTGCTGGCCAACCGGCTGCAGCCGATGGCCGGCGAGATGCGGCGGTCGTCCAAGCTGCGCATCGGCTATTTCGCCCAGCATCAGGCCGAGGAGCTGGACCTGTCGCTGACGCCGATCCAGCAGACCCAGCGCATCATGCCGCTGGCGCTGGAGGAGAAGGTCCGCGCCCATCTGGGCCGCTTCGGCTTCCCGCAGGCCAAGGCGGAGACCAAGATCGCCAGCCTGTCGGGCGGCGAGAAGGCGCGGCTGCTGCTGGCACTGATGAGCCGGGAAGTTCCGCACATCCTGATGCTGGACGAACCGACCAACCATCTGGACATCGACAGCCGCGAAGCCCTGATCGAGGCGATCAACGATTTCCCCGGCGCCGTCATCATCATCAGCCACGACCCGCACCTGATCGAGATGACCGTCGACCGGCTGCTGCTGGTTGCCGACGGCACGGTGCAGAGCTATGACGGCGACCTGGACGATTACCGCCGCTACCTGCTGGACCGCGCCAAGGCGGAACGTGCGGTGGCGAAGGGCGGCCCGGACCGCGACGCCGGCCCGAACAAGAAGGACCAGCGCCGCGCCGCCGCCGAGGCGCGCACCGCGCTCGCCCCGCTGAAGCGCAAGGCGACCGATGCGGAGGCGCTGGTGAACAAGCTGAGCGAGGAAAAGCGCAAGATCGAGGTAAAGATGGCCGACCCCGCCCTCTACACCGGCCCGTCGGACAAGCTGACCAAGCTCCAGATCGATCTCGGCACGGTGGAGAAGAAGCTGGCGACCGCCGAGGAAAGCTGGCTGGAGGCGCTCGAAGCCTACGAGAGCGCCGCGGCGGAGGCCGGCGTTTGAACGCCCGCCCGCACATCGACGACGCCGGCAGCGGCGCGTTCGACAGCGAGGCGCTGGACCGCGACGCGCAGCCGGACGGCGCCATCGCCCTGCCGGCGGTCTCCGCCGAGGTGGAGGAGGAACGCACCTCCGACGTGCTGGCCCGCTTCCGCGCCAACCTGCCTGCCGGCCGGGTCACGTTGGGCGACCTGATCCGGGCGCTGGGCGACCGGTCGCTCGGCACCATCCTGCTGGCCCTGTCGCTGCCCACCATCGCGCCGGTGCCGCTGGGCGTGTCCTGCCTGTTCGACCTGCCGATCCTGCTCTATACCGCCCAGCTCGCCTTCGGCCGGCGCGGGGCGGGGTTGCCGGATTGGCTTCTGCGCCGCTCCATCGGCACCGGGCTGGCCGCCCGCACGCTGGATGCCGCCATGCCGCGGCTGGTGTGGATCGAACGGATGCTGAAGCCGCGGCTTCACCGCCTTGCCCGCATCGACCAGGAGCGCTGGTTCGGGATGCTGCTGTTCATCCTGACACTGACCTGCATCATCCCGTTGCCGCTGACTGGCTGGCTGCCGGGCTTCGCGCTGGTGCTGATCTCGCTGGGGCTGATCGAGCGCGACGGCGGCGCCATCGGTGTCGGGCTGGGGCTGACCTTGGCGGCGCTGGTGTTTTTGACGCTGGTGGCGAGCAGCCTGTCATACGCAGGTCACCAACTTCTGGCAGCAACGCTGTAGCAAGGCGGTCGCCGAGGGCCGTCCCGACACAGGGAGGCTCCGATGACCGAGACGGCACCCGCCGCGCTTACCGAATCCTGGCTGTTCTTCCGCCGCTGGCTGGCCGATCCCTGGGCGATGGGGTCCATCGCCCCATCCTCCCGATCCCTGCGCCGCCGCATCACCCGCGAGATCCGCTGCGATGCGAACGAGGTGGTGGTGGAGTTCGGCGGCGGTACCGGTCCCGTCACCGCCGCGATCCTCGAGTCCGGCATTCCGGCAGACCGCCTGTTCAGCTTCGAGCTCGACCAGGATCTCGCCCGTCATCTGCGGCAGCGCTGCCCCGCCGTGACCGTGCTCGCCGAGGATTGCCGCAAGGCGCCGGAACTGTTGGGCGAGTCGCTGTGCGGCAAGGTGGGCACCGTGGTGATCGGCATCCCGATGATCACCTTCCCGCTCGCCTTCCAGCGCGAAGTGCTGGACGCGACCTTCCGCATCCTGCGGCCGGGCGGCCGTTTCCTCCTCTACAGCTTCATGCCGCATTCACCCCTGGACCGGGCGGCGCTGGGGCTTGAAGGCCGAAGGCTGGCCTTCACCCTGCAGAACCTGCCGCCCGCGTCCGTCTGGGGCTATTGGCGGGCCTGACGGCCCAACACCGGCTTCAGGCCTCGCGCACCGACATATGGACATTGCCGCCGCCCTCGCGGTCCAGCAGGGCGGAGACTTCCCGTTCCTGCTCCGGCGTCGTGACACGCACCCACAGGATGACGCCGCCGGCCTCCAGGGCGCGGGTGAACTCGTCGGGCTTGGGGTGGCTGGTCAACTCGTCCAGATAATCCTTGATCGCCGCCCCGCCGACACCGGCGGCGACCAGGGCGGCCAGCGCCGCTTCGATGGGGCCGCCGACGATGGCGATCAGGCCGGCGGTGGTCAGGGGGAAGGCGTATTTCAGTTCGCCCACCAGACCGGTCAGCGCCTCGTCCCGCGGCCTCCCCTTCGGGTCGGCCGCATCCAACGAGGCATGGCTGGCCAGCACCGACAGGTCGGCGCGGTCAAAACCGGCGGCCAGCAGCGCGTCGACCGCCTGGTTGAAGCCGGCGCGGGTGGAAAAGAGGGCAACGACCTCCCGCACCTCGGCGGGCGCCGCGTCCTGGGTCGTTTGCGTCATGATGGCCGTCTCCCTATTTTCATGGTCGGAGTTCCGTCCGATCGCGCTGGTTCCCCCGCAAGCATCCCAACGGGGCCCTGCCCTATTGTAGCGACCGGCGGCAAGCGCCAGTCAACCGCCATGGGGACGCAGCCGGGGTCGGTCATCCGCGCCCGATTGCCCCGACACCGGCCATCCCGCCTATCCCGCGGCTGCATATCCCGTGATAGGGTGCGCCCCTGAAACAACACCCATCCACCGCCGCATGGTTCCCGTGTCCAACACCGCAGAAATCGTCATCCCGCCCGACGCCACCCCGATGATGGCGCAATATCTGGAGATCAAGCAGGCGCATCCCGATTGCCTGCTGTTCTACCGGATGGGCGACTTCTACGAGATGTTCTTCGAGGATGCGGTGAATGCCGCCGCGGCGCTGGACATCGCGCTGACCAAGCGCGGTCAGCATCTGGGCGAAGACATCCCCATGTGCGGCGTGCCGGTGCACAGCCACGAGAATTACCTGCAGCGCCTGATCCGCCAAGGCTTCCGCGTCGCCATCTGCGAACAGATGGAAGACCCGGCGGAGGCGAAGAAGCGCGGGGCGAAATCGGTGGTGAAGCGCGGCGTCATTCGCATCGTCACCCCCGGCACCCTGACCGAGGACAGCCTGCTCGATTCCCGCTCCTCCAACTGGCTGGCGGCGGTGGCGGAGACCGCCGGCGGGCTGGGGCTGGCCTGGCTGGAGATGTCGACCGGCGAGCTGGTGGTGCAGCCGGTGGAACGGACCGGGCTGGGTGCCGCACTCGGCCGGCTCGACCCGCAGGAAGTGCTGATCTCGGAAAAGCTGTCGCAGACGCCGGAGCTGTTCGAGCTTTGGGGGGAATGGAAGTCGCGGCTGACCGTACAGCCCACCCCGCGTTTCGACAGCGAGAACGGCAAGCAGCGCCTGCTGACCCAATATGGCGTCGGCACGCTGGACGCCTTCGGCCGCTTCACCCGGGCGGAGGTCGCGGCGGCCGGCGCGCTGGTCGGCTATGTCGAGCTGACGCAGAAGGGTCGCGTCCCCCGCCTGTCGCCGCCGCGGCGTGTCGGGCCGGGCGCGGTGATGGAGATCGACGCCTCCACCGCCCGCAACCTGGAACTGACCCGGACGCTGACTGGGGATCGGCGCGGCAGCCTGCTCGCCACCATCGACCGCACGGTGACGGGGGCCGGCGCCCGGCTGCTCTGCGCCCATCTCGCCGCCCCGCTGACCGATCCCGCCGCCATCGGCCGCCGGCTCGACATGGTGGAGTTCGCACTGGCGGAGGAACGGCTGCGCGGCGACCTGCGCCAGTCGCTGCGGAGCTGTCCCGATCTCGAACGCGCGCTGTCGCGCCTGACGCTGGGCCGCGGCGGTCCCCGCGATCTGGCCGCCATCCGCGACGGGCTGCGGCAGGCGGGAGTGATCCGCGAACTGCTGGCGAACGCCATGCCGCTGCCGGACGGGCTGGCGGCGCTCGACAAGCGGCTCGGCGCCCATTCGGAACTGGTCGACCAGCTGACCCAGGCGCTGGCGCCGGAGCTGCCGCTGCTGGCCCGCGACGGCGGCTTCATCGCCCGCGACTACAGCTATGCGCTGGACGAGTTGGTGACGCTGCGCGACGAGAGCCGCCGGCTGATCGCCGGACTGCAGGCCAAATACGCCGAGATCGCCGGGGTGCCGTCGCTGAAGGTCAAGCACAACAACGTGCTGGGCTATCACATCGAGGTCACCGCAGCCCATGCCGACAAGCTGATGTCGGACAAAGGGCGCGAGGTCTTCATGCACCGCCAGACCATGGCGAATGCCGTGCGGTTCGGCACGGTGGAGCTGTCGGATCTGGAACGCCGCATCTCCGAAGCCGCCGACAAGGCGCTGGCGGTCGAGCTGGAGCTGTTCGCCGGACTGGTGGAGTCGGTGGCGGCGAAAGCCGATGCCATCGCCCAGGCCGCCCATGCGCTGGCGGCGCTGGACGTCGCCACCTCGCTGGCCGAACTGGCGGAGGAGCGGCGCTACAGCCGGCCGCTGGTGGACGACAGCCTCGCCTTCGCCATCAAGGGCGGCCGGCATCCGGTGGTGGAGGCGGTGCTGGACGCCGCCCATGGCGGGCCGTTCGTGGCGAATGACTGCGACCTTGCGCCCGACAACCGGCTGTGGCTGCTGACCGGCCCCAACATGGCCGGTAAATCGACCTTCCTGCGCCAGAACGCGCTGATCGCGGTGCTGGCCCAGATGGGCAGCTTCGTTCCGGCGGAGCGGGCGCATATCGGCGTGGTCGACCGGCTCTACAGCCGCGTCGGTGCCGCCGACGACCTCGCCCGCGGACGGTCCACCTTCATGGTGGAGATGGTGGAAACGGCGGCGATCCTGAACCAGTCGGGATCCCGCGCCCTGGTGATCCTGGACGAGATCGGCCGCGGCACCGCGACCTTCGACGGCCTGTCCATCGCCTGGGCCTGCGTCGAGCATCTGCACGACGTCAACCGCTGCCGCGCGCTGTTCGCCACCCACTACCACGAATTGACGATGCTGGCCTCCAAGCTGCCGGCGCTGTCCTGCCACACCATGCGGATCAAGGAATGGCAGGGCGACGTGGTGTTCCTGCACGAGGTGACCGCCGGTGCCGCCGACCGCAGCTATGGCATCCATGTCGCCAAGCTGGCCGGCCTGCCGCCCGCCGTGGTCGGACGGGCGGACGAGGTGCTGAAGCTGCTGGAATCGGGCGACCAGAACGCGACGATCCACCGGCTGGCCGAAGACCTGCCGCTGTTCAGCGCCGCGTTGAAGCGGCCGGCGCCGAAAGCGGAAGTGGTGGCCGAGGCGCCTGCGGGACCGTCGCCGGTCGAGGAAGCCCTGGCGGGAATCGACCCGGACAGTCTGACGCCACGGCAAGCGCTCGACGAGCTGTACCGCCTGCGCGGGCTGCTGCGGCACTGAGCCAAAGCCCCTGCCCCGCTCGCCGGCATCGGACGCCGAATGCAAAAAGCCCCTCCCCCGCTGCTGCGAGGGAGGGGCTTTTTTCGTTACCGCTCGCCGACGATCAGCCGGCCAGCATCTCCAGCGCCTTCTGCAGCTTGTCGCGGGCCTGGTCGGCGGCCTCGCGGCGGTCGCGCTGCTCCTCGATCACCTCTTCCGGAGCCTTGGCGACGAACTGCTCGTTCGACAGCTTGGCGTCGATCTTCTTGATCTCGCCGGTCAGCTTGTCGATCTCCTTGGACAGCCGCGCCTTCTCCTTGTCGAGATCGACGATGCCTTCCAGCGGCAGCACCAAGGTGGTCTCATCCAGCACGGCCTGCACGCTGCTCTTCGGCACGTCGCCCTGCAGCGGCTCGGCGCTGGTCAGGCGGGCCATGCGCAGGATCAGGTCACGGTGGGTGTCCAGCCGTTGCAGGCTGACCGCGTTCGGATCCTTCAGCTTCAGCTCGATCTGCGCGGCCGGCGGGACGTTCATCTCCGACCGCATGGAGCGGACCGAGGTGATCAGCCGCACCACCCAATCCATCTCGTCACGCGCGGCCGGATCGACCATGTCGGCGGCGAACTCCGGCCATTCCGCCGAGATCAGGCGGTTGGCGCGGGCCGGCGACAGCTGCTCCCACAGCTCTTCGGTGATGAAGGGCATCAGCGGATGCAGGATGTGCAGGATCTGGTCGAGCACCCAGGCGGTGGTCGCCCGAGTCTCCGCCTTCGCCGCCTCGTCCGTACCGGCGAGGATCGGCTTGGTGAATTCCATGTACCAGTCACAGAAGGTGCCCCAGGTGAACTGGTAGGCGGCACCGGCGGCCTCGTTGAACTTATAGGCGTCGATCGACTCGGCGACCTTCTTCGCCGCATCGGCCAGAGCGCCGACGATCCAGCGGTTGACCGTCTGGGTCAGGCCGACCGGCTGGTAGCCGGCGACCGGCTCGCAGCCGTTCATCTGGCAATAGCGGGCGGCGTTCCACAGCTTGGTGGCGAAGTTGCGGTAGCCCTCGACCCGGTTCACCGCCAGCTTGATGTCGCGGCCCTGCGCGGCCATCGCCGACAGGGTGAAGCGCAGCGCGTCGGTGCCGTACTGGTCGATGATCTCCAGCGGGTCGATGACGTTGCCCTTCGACTTCGACATCTTCTGCCCCTTCTCGTCACGGACGAGGGCATGGATGTAGACGGTGCGGAAGGGCACATCCTTCATGAAGTGCAGGCCCATCATCATCATCCGGGCGACCCAGAAGAAGATGATGTCGAAGCCTGTCACCAGCACGTCGGTCGGGTAATAGCGGTCCAGTTCCGGCGTCTGGTCAGGCCAACCGAGCGTCGAGAAGGGCCACAGCGCCGACGAGAACCAAGTATCCAGCACGTCGGCGTCGCGCGTCAGCTCGACGTCCTTGCCGTAATGCCTGGTTGCGGCGGCGCGCGCCTCCTCCTCCGTCTCCTCGACAAAGAAGGTGCCGTCCGGGCCGTACCAGGCCGGAATCTGATGGCCCCACCAGATCTGGCGGCTGATGCACCAGGGCTGGATGTTGCGCATCCATTCGAAATAGGTGTTCTCCCACTGCTTGGGCACAAACACGGTCTTGCCGGTCTCAACCGCTTCGATGGCCGGCTTGGCCAGCGTCACGGCGTCGACATACCACTGGTCGGTCAGCCACGGCTCGATGGCGACGCCGGAACGGTCGCCGTGCGGGACCATGTGGGTGTGCGGCTCGATCTTCTCCAGAAGCTCCAGCGCTTCCAGTTCGGCGACGATCCGCTTGCGCGCCTCGTAGCGGTCAAGCCCGCGATAGGCCTCGGGAACATTGTCGTTCAGCCGGGCGTCGCGATCCATGATGTTGATCTGCTCGAGCCCGCAACGCTTCCCGACCTCGAAATCGTTGAAGTCGTGGGCCGGCGTGATCTTCACCGCGCCCGACCCGGTCTCCGGATCGGCATACTCGTCGCCGACGATGGGGATCAGGCGGCCGACCAGCGGCAGGCGGACCATCTTGCCGATCAGGTCCTTGTACCGATCATCCTCCGGATGCACCGCGACGCCGGTATCGCCCAGCATGGTTTCCGGCCGCGTGGTGGCAACCACGATGAAGCGGCCCTCCTCCCCGTCGATGGGATAGCGGAAGTGCCAGAGGTTGCCCTTGATCTCCTTCTGCTCGACCTCGAGGTCGGAGATGGCGGTATGCAGCTTAGGGTCCCAATTGACCAGCCGCTTGTCCTTGTAGATCAGGCCCTGGCGGTGCAGTTCGACGAACACCTTGCGGACGGCGCGGCTCAGCCCCTCGTCCATGGTGAAGCGTTCGCGCGGCCAGTCCGGCGAGGCGCCCAGGCGGCGCAGCTGGCGGGTGATGGTGCCGCCCGACTCGGCCTTCCATTCCCAAACCTTGTCGATGAAGGCGTCGCGGCCGAAATCGTGGCGGGTCTTGCCGTCCTTGGCCAGATTGCGCTCCACCACCATCTGGGTGGCGATGCCGGCATGGTCGGTGCCCGGCTGCCACAGGGCGTCGCGGCCGCGCATGCGGTTGTAGCGGGTCAGCACGTCCTGGATGGTGAAGGTCAGCGCATGGCCCATGTGCAGGCTGCCGGTGACGTTCGGCGGCGGCATCATGATGGTGTAGGGCTTGCCGTTCCCCTGCGGCTGGGCGGCGAAGGCGCCCGACTCTTCCCACAGGCGGTAGTGCTTCTCCTCGACCTCGGCGGGCCGGTACGTCTTTTCCAACATCACCACGAACTTTCGCTAGAAACGTCTCAACCAGGGCTCAAAGAGGCGGGGCTCAGGAAAGGCCGGATCAGAACTTCTGCGACCGCCGGATCATCCGGTCGATCTCCTGCTGAACGAGCCGCTCGACCACCGTCGGCAGATTCTCGTCCAGCCACTCCTTCAACAGCGGCTTCAGAAGTTCGCGCACCACCTCCTCCACCGTGCGGATGCCGATGGGCATCGGGCCGATGGACAGGTCGTCGCCCAGCTCGCGCGCCAGATGGGTCAGGTGATGCGAGGCGTCTTCCGCCGTCCGGCGGGAGATCAGCCCGTCATCCACCTCGACCGGCCGGCGGCGCGGACGCGGCGGGGGGGGCGGCTCGTCATCCTCGAACTCGTCGAAGGCCGGCATCGGCCGGCGCGCCGGGCGCGGCGGCGGCATCGGCTCGGGCTCCGGCTCCTCCCAACGGGGCGGAGGCGGCGGCGGGGGCGGAGGAGGCTCCGGGAAGGCCGGTTCGTCGGGCCAGGGATCGGGGTCCGGCTGACCGAAGTCCGGGCGTTCGTCCGGCTCGTCCTCCACCATCTGGGTCAGTTCCAGAACGTCGTCGTCCTCCTCCTCCACCATCGGGGGTGGCGGGGGCGGCGGCGGCGGAGGGGGCGGCGGAGGTGGAGGCGGCGAAGGCGCCTGGGTTTCCGACTTGGCCGGCTCGCCGTCCTCGGAAATGATCCGCCGGATGGAGGCGAGGATCTCCTCCATCGAAGGTTCTTGCTGGCCCTTATCGCTCATCGTGGCAACCCGAGACGTCAATCCGACCCAAACCTAGGGCAGGCCTGACAAAAAAGCCATAATACAAAAACGGCCCGCTTTCGCGGGCCGCTTCGTTCATTCGGTCACCGAAGTTCCGAACCACTTGCCCCGCGTCTTATCGTAATTCGCCTGCGGGTCGTATTTCTCGACCGGCAGATTGAGCCGGTCGGCGGTCAACTGTCCGCTGGCCGACAGAACATTGAAGGCCGCGACCATCTCGTCGTGCTGGGCACGGACCAGGAAGACGCGGGCGTTCAGCAGTTCCTGTTCCTGGTTCAGCACGTCCAGAACGGTGCGCGACCCGACCTGAGCCTCCTGACGGACGCCTTCCAGGGCGATCTGCGCCGCCTTGATCTGCGCCGAGTAGGACTCGATGCTGGCGCGCGCGGTCTGCAGGGCCTGCCAGGCGCTGACCGCCGATTCGGTCACCTGACGGCGGGACTCCTCGATCTGCAGGCGGGCCTGGTTGGCCGTCTGCTTCGCCTCGCGGACCAGCGCTTCGGGCTGGCCGGCCTGATAGAGCGGGATGGTCACCTGTGCGGTGATCTGCGCGCTGTCGGTCCGGTTCAGCTCGACGCCGGACGAGCGGCCCGGATCGTAAGTGCGGGTTCCGCTGGCCGACAGGTTCACCGAGGGCAGCAGGCGGCCATATTGCTGATCCACCGCCTCGCGCTGGGCCGCCTCGGTGTAGGAAGCTGACAGGACGTTCGGATTGTTGGCGCGGGCCAGCTCGACCAGCTCGTCCAGGTTCTTCGGCAGGCGGAAGGCCGGCTTGGGCGCCTTCAGCTCGCCGGGGGCCGACCCCACCAGACGCTCGTAGGTCGCGCGGGAGGCACGAAGCGTGCCCTCGGCCGAGATTTTCGACGCGATGGCGGCCGACAGGCGCGACTCGGACTGGCTGACGTCGGTGCGGGTGTATTCACCGACGCGGAATCGGTCGCGGGCGGCGTCCAGCTGACGGCGCAGCACCTGCTCGTTGTTCATCTGCAGCTGCAGGATGGCCTGGTTCTGGACGATGTCCAGATAGGCCTGGGCGGCGGCGAGCAGCACCGACTGTTCCGACGCGATCAGCGTGGCGCGCTGCGCCTCGACCAGACGTTCGGCGCGGCGCACGGCAGGGGCGACGGTAGCGTCGTAGACCGGCTGAGTCGCGGTGACGCCGAGGGTTTTCGCGTTGGCCTCGGACCCCGTCGAACCGCCGTCGAACTTGGAATCGCCCATCGAGCGCGAGATGCCGGCGGTGACCCGCGCCGTCGGCCGGTAGCCGGACAGCGCCTGGGGCACGCCTTCGTCGACGGCGCGCAGGCGGGCGCGCTGGGCGCCGATCGTCGGGTTGTTCGCATAGGCCTGGGCGAGGGCCTGTTCGAGGGACTGCGCCTGGGCCGTACCACCGCCGGTCACTGCTGTGCCCATGGTGGCGGTCAGGGTCAGGGCCGTCGCCAGCAGCCAGCGGCGCGCAAAACGGCTTCGCACGGTCATGTTCAGTAGACCTTCATGTTCGGGTCGATTCGGCGCGCCCAGGCATCGACGCCGCCATCGAGGTTGATGGCACGGTCGAAGCCCTTGGAACGCAGCCACATGGTGACCTGCGCGCTGCGCCCACCGTGATGGCACACGACGACGACGTCGCGGTCCGTCGGCAGCTCGTCCACCCGTCCGGGAAGCCCGTTCATCGGGATGTGCAGGCTGCCGTCGATGGCGCACAGCGCGAACTCCCACGGTTCGCGCACGTCGAGGACGACCATCTCGTCGCCGGCCTTCCGGCGACGGTCCAGCTCTTCCACCTCGATCTCAAACGGTGCGGCCATGGATGTTCACTTTCGTGCAAGGATGGCGGCGACGGTAGCGCAGAACCGCGCAGAGGTAAACTGCACGGTTCAGTTCAAGACCTCTCCAACCGGCAAAACCGGTCAGAACACGAAAGACGCCTTCTTTTCGAAGCCCGGCAGCGCATGCGGCTTGGCTTCGAACAGGATGCGGCTGGACACGATTCCGGCGGTGCGCTGGAACAGGCGGACCTCCCCGACGCTGCCGCTGCCCTGAACCACCGCGACGAGGCGTCCGCCTTCGGCCAGCTGTTCGGTCAGTGCCGCCGGCACCTCCGGCACGGTACCTTCGACGACGATCACATCGTAAGGGGCGTTTTGGGCGTACCCCTCCGCCAGCGGGCCGGTGACGGCCTTGGCATTGGCGATGCCCTGCCCGGCCAGCGCCGCGGTCGCGGCGGCGGTCAGCCCCTCGTCGCAGTCGAGGCCGATCACCGAGGTGGCCAGACGGCCCAGCACCGCGGTGGAATAGCCGCCGGCCGCACCGACGTCGAGCACCCGGTCGGTCTCCTGCACGGCGACCGCCTGCAGCATGCGGGCGAACACCATCGGCTCCAGCAGGAAGCGGCCCTTGCCGATGGGAAGATCGTCGTCGACATAAGCGACGCCGCGCGCCGACTCAGGTACGAAGGCTTCGCGCGGAAGCTCCGACAGGACATCGACGAGACGATGATCCGTCACCTTGTTGGGGCGGATCTGTCCCTCGACCATGAAATAGCGTGCGGCGGCGAAATCGGTCATGGCGGTCGCTTATTGATGTGTTGTGACGACACCGGCACCAAGCCGAACAGCGGACGGCTTCCTGCCATGGCGGTATATAGCCGCAAAGGCCGGGCGAACACAACGCCACAGGGCTCCCGGCCACGGCTGTGGCGTGGCTTTGCCGGTGACTGGAAAATCGGCCCCGGTAAGAGACCTGGGCCAGGCGCTTCGGACAAGGCTCACGGACCGGTCTGCGCGGGACGTTCGGAGATGTTCAAAAATCGTCACCATTCGCCTTGACCGCTCCGTTCCGTGCCGCTATACCACCGCTCCACACCGAGGGCGCACCGGAAACGGCGCGCCGGTGCCGGTCAGGATGGCGCGGTGGCAGAGTGGTGATGCAGCGGACTGCAAATCCGTGTACGTGGGTTCGATTCCCGCCCGTGCCTCCATACCTGACAGCTTGACGATACAGTCAGAGATAGCGGCCAAAGCCTTAGGCAACGGCCCGACCACAGCCCCGCTCCGGCGGGGCTTTTTGCATTTGTGCCTTGTTTTCGCTGACGAATTGCCCGCCCGCTGCCTTCCGAAAATAAATTCGTTTTCCTGTCGGAATTGGCTTGGCAGGGCGGAATGGTTCGGCTATACACCCGCCACGCCAACAACGGCGGCCGCCGAAAGGCCGGTCACCGATCCCGGTTAGCTCAGTTGGTAGAGCAGCGGACTGTTAATCCGCTTGTCGCTGGTTCGAGTCCAGCACCGGGAGCCAGATTGAAAAGGCCGGATGCCCAGCGCATCCGGCCTTTTCTCTTTTCCGGCTATTGCCGCTTGACTGTGGTGTTTCAGTACCCGAATTCGGTTTAAAGCGGCCGGGCTAGGTCCGACGGCCGTCCGCTCTACTCAGAACTAGACCCAAAAGACGATCCAGACTTGCCGGAAGCGAAATGCCGCGCGATGCCACACGGCGTTACACTCGATAACAATTCCGGACCTAAGTCGTGGGCCGGGCGTCTCCAGACGATGGAGGTTCGCCGTGCTTCTGCCAATCCAGTCCGAACGCTTCCGCACCGCTCCCCCGGCCGACGGTCCCGGCAGTCATCGTTCGCCGGACACCGGCGAACAGCCGGTCCGGACCATCGATTGCGTCACCGCCATCCTGCTGTTCTTCGCAGCGGTGCTGCTGACCCTGCTGGCCTTCAGCGCCGATTGGGACAGGACGGCGACCGACAGCAGGCCGCAGGCCTACGAGAACACGCCGGTCCTGGTCATCCCGCCCCATCCGCGGTAACGCCCGGCCTATTCGACCAGATCGTCGTAGATGGTCCCGTCGGGGTCGGAGGGATCGGCGCCGGCCATGACGGCGACCCGTTTCCACTCCCCGCACCAGTCGGTGGACAGGGTGATGGGGAAATCGCCTTCCGGGCTGCGCGGGGTAACCACCGGCGGATAGCGCCGGCAGGTCCCCTTGGGCCCGCGCTGGCGGAGCCCCTGCCCCTCCCAGAATCGGCAGGTGTAGCAGGTGTCGAGTCGCTTCATCGCGGACCGGTCTCCTTCTCATCGCCGGCCTCATGGCCGGCCGCCCCGCCCGGTTGCCGCGATCCCTCACCTCAGCCGGTGGAGGGCGGCTTTCCCGGCCGGAGCGTGTTGGCGCACTTGGCGTAATACGCCTTGATGTCCGCGTCCAGAACGCTGCGGCGGCGTCCCTCCTCCGACTCGTCCGGCGCGTCGCTCAGGCGCTGGAACTCCTGCACCGCCCGCTCCAGGTCCTGATCGCTGTTGATGGGCATGATATCGCCTTTCCGTATGACTCTCTGGGTCGCACAGGACAACAGCGGGCGGCCCCGGTATGTTTCCGCACCTCCTGCCGGGCTCAAGACGAATGACGGCTTGATGCGCGGCGACTCGCACGCAATGTCATGTGAGTGTCACCCGAGTCGCGACGGACAGGGCCGCGCGGCGGCGGGGGTGCCCTCAGGCCCTGCCATTGCGCGGGAGTTCGGTGTCATGCGGGTCGTCTCAACACCGGTCGCGCCGCGCTGGGCGGCGGGCATCCTGTTCCTTGCCTTCGCCCTCGCCTTCGGCCCGGCCCCGGCGGCCGAACCGGAGCAGCTGGACCCGGAGCGCGTCGTCCGCTCCGTCGTCGGCATCCGCGCCGTCGTGCCGCCCGACAGCCAAAGCGCCCGCAGCCTGGGAACCGAGCGCGAGGGAAGCGGCGTCGTCATCGACGGCTCCGGCCTGATCCTGACCATCGGCTACACGGTGATGGAAGCCTCGCAGATCCAGGTCACCGCCGCGGACGGGCGCAGCTATCCCGCCAACATGATCGCCTACGATCCCGTCAGCGGGTTCGGCCTGCTGCGGGCGGAGTTGGGATTCCAGGCGCCCTGGCTGCGGCTGGCCGATTCGTCGGCGGTGAAGGAAGGCGATACGCTGCTGGCGCTGAGCGGTGGCGACGGCCGCGGCGCCGCCGCCGTGAAGCTGGTCAGCAAGCGGGAGTTCGCCGGCTATTGGGAATATCTGCTGGACGAGGCGCTGTTCACCTTTCCGCCGATCCGCGCCTTCAACGGCGCCGCCCTGGTGAACCGCGAGGGCCGGCTGGTCGGCATCGGGTCGCTTCTGGTGATGGAGGCGATGGAGGGCCGCGGCCTTCCCGGCAACATGTTCGTCCCCATCTCCGCCCTGGAACCCATCCTGGCAGACCTGCTCGCCTACGGCCGGCGGCAGGAGCCGGCGCGTCCCTGGCTGGGCGTGACCCTGCGGGAGGAGATGGGGCGGCTGATGGTGGAGAAGGTATCGCCGCGCAGCCCGGCCGAATCGGCGGGCCTGCGCCCCGGCGACCTGATCGTCGGCGTGGGCGGGCAGCGCTTCAGCGGACTGGCCGATTTCTACCGCAAGCTCTGGGGCCTGGGGCCGGCCGGGGTGGTCGTGCCGCTGGAGGTGATGCGCGGCGCCACCCTGACCCCGGTGCCGGTGCCGTCGGCCGACCGGGTGCGGTTTCTGCGGCTGAACCCGACGCTGTGACCGGGCAATCCATCTCCGTGCCCGGCCGCGTGCTTGTCGGCGCCGGTCCGGCGGTGCACCCTGCCGGCAACAGCCATCCCGTGGGACCGCGCCGACCATGAATCATCCCGATATCGAGATCCTCGACAAGAAGACCCCCTATAAGGGCTTCCTGACCATCGACGTCTACCGCCTGCGCCACAAGAAGTTCGACGGGACCTGGACCGACGTGCTGCCGCCGCGCGAGGTCTGCGACCGCGGCCCGGCCGTGGGCGTTCTGCTATACGACCCCGACCGCGATACCGTGGTGATGATCGAACAGTTCCGCGTCGGCTCCGCCGCGGCGGGCGGCCCCGCCTGGATGACCGAGATCGTCGCCGGCATGGTCGGCGCTGGCGAGACTCCGGAAGAGGTGGCACGCCGCGAATCGCTGGAGGAGGCCGGCTGCGAGATCCGCGAGATCGAGCAGATTTGCGACTATTACGTCAGCCCCGGCGCCTTCACCGAGCTGGTCACCGTCTTCTGCGGCCGGGTCGACAGCCGCAACCTCGCCGCCACCGGCGGGCTGGAGGAAGAGCACGAGGACATCCGCATCATGGCCCTGCCGGCGGATGAGGCGATCCGCATGATGGACGAGAACCACCTGCGCAACTCCGTCGCCATCATCGCCATCGGCTGGCTCGCCCGCCACCGCGAGTCTCTGCGCAAGCGCTGGCTCCAATCCTGAACACGTCCGTATTTTCACACAGCCAGGACGTTCAATGCAGCATTTCACACCCTCATCTTGAAACCGCCGACCCGAGCCCTGATAGTATCGTCAGCATTCCACATCAGACCTTGGGAGTACCCGCCTTGGACATCCGCAACGGCTTCATCGGCGCCATCGGCAACACGCCGCTGATTCGCCTGGAAGGCCCATCGAAGGCGACGGGCTGCGAGATTCTGGGCAAGGCGGAGTTCCTGAACCCCGGCGGGTCGGTGAAGGACCGCGCTGCGCTCGCCATCGTCCGCGATGCCGAACAGCGCGGGCTGCTGCGCCCCGGCGGCACCATCGTCGAGGGCACGGCCGGCAACACCGGCATCGGGCTGGCCCTGGTCGGCAACGCGCTGGGCTATCGCACCGTCATCGTGATGCCGGAAACGCAAAGCCAGGAAAAGAAGGACATGCTGCGCCTGATCGGCGCCGACCTGCGCCTCGTCCCGGCGGTTCCCTATTCCAACCCCGACAATTACGTCCGCTATTCCGGCCGGCTGGCCGAGGAACTGGCGAAGACCGAGCCGAACGGCGTCGTCTGGGCCAACCAGTTCGACAACACCGCCAACCGCGAAGGCCACCGCACCACCACCGGCCCGGAGATCTGGGAGCAGACCGGCGGCAAGCTCGACGCCTTCACCTGCGCGGTGGGCAGCGGCGGCACGCTGGCCGGCATCGCCCTGGCGCTGAAGGCGCGGAACCCGAACATCCGCATCACGCTGGCCGACCCGATGGGCGCGGCCCTGTTCAGCTACTACACGAAGGGGGAGCTGAAGTCGGAAGGCAGCTCCATCACCGAAGGCATCGGCCAGGGCCGCATCACCGCCAACCTGGAAGACGCACCCATCGACGACGCGGTGCAGATTCCGGATGAAGAGGCGCTGCCGATCGTCTTCGACCTGATCAAGACCCAGGGTCTGGTTCTGGGCGGCTCGTCGGGCATCAACATCGCCGCGGCGATGCGGGTGGCGCGCGACCTCGGCCCCGGCCACACCGTGGTGACCATCCTGTGCGACGGGGGGCAGCGTTACCAATCGAAGCTCTTCAATCCTGACTTCCTCCGTGAGAAGAATCTTCCCGTGCCAGACTGGCTGGCCTGATTCCTTCCAAGGGAGCCCCAGGGAAGACATGGACGTGCTTTTCCGCGAGGACGCCTACGCCCGCAGTTGCATCGCCACCGTCGCCGCGGTGGACGAACGCGGCATCCGGCTCGACCGCACCGTCTTCTATCCGACCGGCGGCGGGCAGCCGGGCGACAGGGGGGTCCTGCGCTTCGACGGGCTGGAGGTCCGCATCAAGGACACGGTGAAGGGCGACGGCGGCCCCGACGACGTCATCCATGTGCCGGAGGACGGGCAGGATCTGCCCACCCCCGGCACGGCGGTTGAAGCGGTGATCGATTGGGACCGCCGGTACCGCCACATGCGCATGCACACCGCGCTGCACCTGCTGTGCGCCGTCGTTCCGGGATCGGTCACCGGCGGCCAGATCGGCGCGGACAAGAGCCGGCTCGACTTCAACGTCCCGGCCGAATCGCTGGACAAGGACGCCATCGCGGAGGCGGTGAACAGGCTGATCGCCGCCGACACGCCCGTCGGCACCCAGTGGATCACCGACGAGGAAATGGCGGCGAAGCCGGAACTGGTGCGGACCATGTCGGTGAAGCCGCCGACCGGCAGCGGCCGGGTGCGCCTGCTGAGCGTGGAAGGCGTCGATCTGCAGCCTTGCGGGGGCACCCATGTCGCCCGCACCGGCGAAATCGGCGGAATCGAGGTGACGAAGATCGAAAACAAGGGCAAGCAGAACCGGCGCATCGTCATCGCGCTGAAGGACTGACTGCTTATCCGACGATTCTCTGCCCGAACGATCCAATTCAAGGACGCGCAGCATGAGCGACAGCACCGTTGACCCGCTGACCGGCCCCGTCGTCTCCACCGACTGGCTCGCCCGCAACCTCGGCCGGCCGGGGCTCAAGCTGCTCGACGGGTCCTGGCACATGCCGGCCCTGAAGCGCGACATCCGGGCGGAGTTCGCCGCCAGCCATATCCCCGGTGCTCGACTGTGCGACGTGGACGAGGTGGCGGCGCCGGACACCCACCCGCTGCCCCACATGGCCCCGGACGAGCCGACTTTCGCCGCGAAGATCGGCGCGCTGGGCATCGGCGACGGCGACACGGTGGTGGTCTATGACACCGCCGGCATGGCGACCGCGGCGGCGCGCGTCTGGTGGCTGTTCCGCCTGTTCGGCTTCGACCGGGTGGCGGTTCTGGACGGTGGCCTGCCGAAATGGCTGGCGGAAGGACGCCCGACCGAATCGGGCGAACCCGCTCCTGCCCAACCGGCGAGCTTCACCGCGCGCAGGCGGCCGGACCTGATCCGCAGCGCCGATCAGGTGCTCGCCAACATCGATGCGAAGGCCGACCAAGTCACCGACGCCCGCGCCCAGCCGCGATTCGAAGGCGCGGTGACGGAGCCCTGGCCGGGCCGGCGCAGCGGGCGGATTCCCGGCAGCTTCAACCTGCCCCACACCGACCTGATCGACCCGGAAGCCAAGATCCTGCTGCCGCCGGACACCATCGCCGCCAAGGCGCGGGCCGCCGGGCTGAACCTCGACCGGCCGGTGGTCGCCTCCTGCGGCAGCGGCATCACTGCCTGCGTCATCGCGCTGGGTCTTGCCACCGCCGGCAAGCAGGATGTGGCGATCTATGACGGCTCCTGGGCCGAATGGGGCCTGCGCGAGGATCTTCCGCTGGAAACCGGGCCTTCGGAAGCCGTGGCGCGGCAGCCGTGACCGATCCCGTCACCGTCCGGCCATGCAGAGCGGAAGACCGCGACGCTGTCGTAGCGCTGTGGACGGCCTGCGGGCTGGTGGTGCCATGGAACGATCCGGCGGCTGATTTCGCGCTGGCTCTGTCGAAGGAGAATTCCACCGTCCTTGCCCTCTGTCTCGGCAACCGCATCGTCGCCACCGCCATGGTTGGCCAGGATGGACACCGCGGGTGGATCTATTACCTCGCGGTCGACCCCGCCCATCGGGGCAACGGCCTGGGCCGCCGCATGGTCGTCGAGGCAGAAAACTGGCTGGCGGCCACCGGAATGCCGAAGGTTCAGCTTCTGGTCAGAAGCACCAATGAACGGGTGCTGGCTTTCTACGAACACCTCGGCTACGTCAAACCACCCTCGACGTTGATGCAGAAATGGCTGACCAACCCTTCTCCCTGACCCGCCCCGACGTCTCCGCCGCCAGCCGGCCGGGCCATCTGCCGGTGATCGTCACCTATCTGCAGATGACCGCGCCGCCGGCCCACGAGCCGGTGCGCCAACCCAAAGGCAATTTGTCGCTGCAACGGGCGAATCCGCCGACCTGGTCCTTCTACCGCTATCTCTACGACACGGTGGGGGAACCCTGGCTGTGGCACGAACGCCGCCGCATGCCGCGCAAGGAGCTGGAGCGCTCGATCCTCGACCCGCTGGTGGAGGTTTGGGTGCTTTATGTCGACGGCACGCCCGCCGGCTTCGCGGAGCTGGACCGGCGGACCAGCGAAACCGATCTGTCTTATTTCGGCCTGATCCCCGACTTCATCGGCCACAAGCTCGGCCCCTGGCTGCTCGACAGCATCATCCGCAAGGCGTGGGAGGGCGGCGCAAAGAAGCTGCTCGTCAACACCTGCAGCTTCGACCATCCGAAGGCCCTGCCGCTCTACCAGAGCATGGGCTTCGTCCCCATCCGCCACGTCGCCCGCGAGGTGCGCGACCCGCGGCTCGACGGCGTTCTGCCGCGCAGCGCCGGGGAGCATATTCCGCTGGCGGGGTGAGGTTGGGGCATCGCCAGCCGACATCCCCCTCCCCCTTGACCACCCCAGCCACCCCGCCCCATCTACCGCGGAAGGCCGGAACCCACGTGTGGGCCGGTGCGTTCCTTTGGGCGAGGCGGAAGCTCCGCCGTGACGAGCGGGAGATGGGGCCTTGGTGGGCTGGATCATACGGACGCTGGTGCTGTGCTTCGTCGTCGGCTTCGTGCTGTCGTTTCTGAACATCAACCCGGCCAACATCCTGACCAACAGCTGGCAGACGGTTCAGGATATCGCAGCGCTGTTGGTCGAAGCCGGCGGCTGGGCCTTGCCCTATATCCTGATCGGTGCGGTGGTGGTGGTGCCGCTCTCGCTGCTCGGGCTGATCCTGCGCTGGAACCGCTCCCGTCCGCCTTCTTGAGAAAATCCTGAGTGCGGACAAAAAAACAGGAGGCACCGGAACCGGAGCCTCCTGTGAAACAGGGAGGGTTAGAGACAGCCATAGGTTTACGCCCTCGCCCGGCCGGCCGCGTTGATGCATGTCAACGGAGCGGCGCTTTTTGGCGGCAGCCCTGGCCGCAAAGAAAAACCGGAGACATCCATGCGGATGCTCCGGTTCAGTGATACAGGGAGGGTTAGAGACAAGACGGACCTTATCCCGAAACGGATATGCCTTTCGTTGATCTGCATCAAAAGCAGCGAAAATCACCGCAGCCCGATTGCCCCGCATCCCTCAACCGAGAATCTCGGCCAGCGCCACGACCAGCGCCTTGTTCTCCTCCTCGCGCCCGACGGTGATGCGCAGGCAATCGGACAGGCCATAGTCGGTGACCGGCTTCACCAAAATGCCGCGCCGGGCGAGATGGTCGATCACCGCCTGGGTGCCCAGCGACGGGTCGGTCGGCACGCGGGCCAGCACGAAGTTGCAGACGCTGGGATAGACGCGCAACCCCACCCGCTCCAACTCTCGCGACAGCCAGGGCAGCCACTGCGCATTGTGGGCGAAGGTCGCCTCCTCATGCTCCGCATCGCTCAGCGCGGCGGCGGCGGTCATTTGGGCGGGCAGCGAGACGTTGAAGGCGCCGCGAATGGCGTTCACCGCCTCGATCACCGTGGAAGGGCCGTATCCCCAGCCCACCCGCAGGCCGGCCAGTCCATGCATCTTGGAAAAGGTGCGGATCAGCATGACGTTGTCGGAATTTTCGACGATCTCCGTCCCGTCGCTGTAGTCCGGCATCCGGCAATAATCGGCATAGGCCGAATCCAGCACCAGAAGCGTGTGAGACGGCAGGCCGGCCCGCAGCCGCTGCACCGCGTCGGCCGGGATATAGGTGCCGGTCGGGTTGTTCGGGTTGGCGAGGAAGCAGATCCGCGTGCGCTCCGTCGCGCGGTCGATCATCGCCTCCACATCCACGACCATGTCGCGCTCCGCCGCGACGACCGCGGTGGCGCCGGTGGCACGAATCGCCTTGATGAAGCCGCGATAGCCGCGCTCGTGGCACAGCACCTCGTCACCGGGGCCGGCGAAGGCCTGGGCGACCAGATGGATCAGCTCCTCCGATCCGGCGGTGCAGACGATATGGTCGGCGTCGATGGAATGGCGACGCGCAATGGCGTGGCGCAGCGGATCCTGGTCCCAGTCGGGATAGCAGTGGATGCGGGCCGCCGCCTCGCAATAGGCATCGAGGGCAAGCGGGCTGGGTCCAAGCGGATTGTGGGTCAGGGACAGGTCGATCCACCGGCGGCCGTCGCGGGGCGGGCGAACGGGACGGTACGGCTTGATCTGGCCAACGCTGGGACGGGGGCTGAGCAGGTCCATAACCTCGGTCTCCGTGAGCGATTCGGTCGAACAGCACGTCAGGCGACCGATTGAACCGCAAACCGGTGCGCGGCGCCACAGGACATTGCGCCGCGCACCATGAGTCGAGGTGCTTTGTTTCCCAAAGGCGGACCGACGGGAATTGCCGGTCCGCAGCCGGGATCAGTGGTTCAGGATTTGGCTGAGGAACAGGCGCGTGCGGTCCGATTTCGGATTCGAGAAGAAATTGTCCGGAGTGTCCTGCTCGACGATCTCACCGCGGTCCATGAAGATCACGCGGTCGGCGACCGACTTGGCGAAGCCCATCTCGTGCGTGACGCACAGCATGGTCATGCCGTCCTCGGCCAAACCGATCATGACGTCCAGCACTTCCTTGACCATTTCGGGGTCGAGCGCCGATGTCGGTTCGTCGAACAGCATCACCTTCGGGCTCATGCACAGCGACCGCGCGATGGCGACGCGCTGCTGCTGGCCGCCCGAAAGCTGGCCAGGATACTTATGGGCCTGCTCGGCGATGCGCACACGCTTCAGATAGCTCATCGCGATCTCCTCCGCTTCCGCCTTCGGCTTCTTGCGGACCCAGATCGGGGCGAGCGTGCAGTTCTCCAGCACGGTCAGGTGCGGGAACAGGTTGAAGTGCTGGAACACCATGCCGACTTCGCGCCGGACCAGTTCGATGTTCTTCAGATTGTTGGTCAGCTCGATCCCATCGATGACGATGGTGCCCTTCTGATGCTCCTCGAGCCGGTTCAGGCAGCGGATCATCGTCGATTTGCCAGAGCCCGACGGGCCGCAGACAACGATGCGCTCACCCTTCTGGACGCTGAGGTCGATGTTCTTCAGGACGTGGAATTCGCCATACCATTTGTTGACGCCGGTGCAGCGGATGATTTCCTCGCCGCTGAGGACGTGCTTGGCCTTGGCGGTGCCCTGGGACATGGCCTGGGACATGTGACGTGGTCTCCCTTGACGGCGTGGATCTAGCGACGGTGGCCGCGATTGAGATCGCGTTCCAGCTTCTGGCTGTACTTGGACATGCTGTAGCAGAAGACCCAATAGATCACGCCGATGAACAGATAGGCCTCGCGGTAGAAACCGCGCCAGGACGGATCGGACAGCGCGGCCTTCGCGGTGCCGAGCAGGTCGTACAGGCCGATGATGATGACCAGCGAGGTGTCCTTGAAGAAGCTGATGAAGGTGTTCACCAGCGGCGGAATGGCGATGGCCAGCGCCTGCGGCAGGATGATCTTGCGCATCTTCTGCCAATAGGACAGCCCCAGCCCGTCCGCGGCCTCGTATTGGCCCTTGGGGATCGCCTGCAGGCCGCCGCGGATGGCTTCGGCCATATAGGCGGCGGCGAACATGATGAAGGCGATCTGCGCGCGCAGCAGCTTGTCGATCGACACGCCGTTGGGCAGGAACAGCGGCAGCATCACCGACGCCATGAACAGCAGGCTGATCAGCGGTACGCCGCGGATCAGCTCGATGTAGGTGACGCACAGCACCTTCACCGCCGGCATGTTCGACCGGCGGCCCAGAGCCAGCAGGATCGCCACCGGGAAGGCCACGGCCAGACCGATCACCGACAGGATGAGGGTCAGCGGCAGGCCACCCCACAGCGTGTTCTCGACATAGGTCAGACCGAGAACGCCGCCCCACATCAGCACGGCGACCAGCGCCAGCCCGGCGGCCCAGACAAGCCCGAGCCAGGGCTTCCAGAACCGGCGGTCGCAGCTGACGACCAGCAGCGCGATGATGACGCAGATCGTCACCAGCGGGCGCCACTGCTCATCCCACGGGAACATCCCGAACATGATGAAGCGCAGCTTCTCGCTGATGAAACCCCAGCAGGCGCCGCCGGCATCCTGCCGGCAAACGGTGGAGGCGGCATCGAACCCGTGGGCGCGGATCAGCAGCCAGTTGACGAAAGGCGGGACCGCCGACGCCAGAAGGGCAAGCACCAACAGCGTCAGGACGGCGTTGTACCAGGAGTTGAAAAGGTTGTTCCGCAGCCACGCGAGGGGGCCGACGGTGTTGGCCGGCGGACGCTCGTCCGGCAGGCCGACGCTTTGCACGTTGTCGGTCATGGCCGTTACCGCTCCACCAGCGCGATGCGCTTGTTGTACCAATTCATGAAGATCGAGATGCTGAGGCTGATGACCAGATAGGTGCCCATGATCATCGTCACGCCTTCGATCGCCTGACCGGTCTGGTTCAGCGTCGTATTGGCGATCGACACCAGATCCGGATAGCCGATGGCGAGCGCCAGCGAACTGTTCTTGGTCAGGTTCAGGTACTGGCTGGTCAGCGGCGGCACGATCACCCGCAGCGCCTGCGGCAGGATGACGAGGCGCAGAGTCGGGCCGCCGGGCAGGCCGAGCGCACGCGCCGCCTCAGTCTGGCCCCAGTTGACCGCCGTGATGCCGCTACGCACCACCTCGGCGATGAAGGCGGAGGTGTAGATGGTCAGGCCGGTCAGGATGGCGAAGAACTCGGGCGAGATTGCGACGCCGCCTGTGAAATTGAAGCCCGCCAGCTTCGGCATATCCAGCGCCATCGGCGCGCCGCCGGCGAGCCAGGTTAGCAGAGGCAGGCCGACGATCAGCCCGAGCCCGGCCCAGCCGGCCGGAAAGATCTGCCCGGTCCGCGCCTGCCGCGCCTTTGCCCAGCGCGATACCCCCCAGGCAGCAATGACGGCGACCAGCAGGGCGATACCCATGTTGACCCAGACGGGGTCGGGGGCCGGAACCGGTACGCGCAGGCCGCGCTGGGACAGGAAGACGCCCGGAACCGGATTCAATGCCTGACGCACCGGCGGCAGGCTTTCCGATACCAGGGCGTACCAGAAGAACAGCTGCAGCAGCGGTGGGATGTTGCGCACGACCTCGACGAAGGTCGAGGCGAGCTTGGCGATCAGCCAGTTGCTGGACAGGCGGGCGACGCCGATGATCGTGCCGATGATCGTCGCCAGGATGACGCCGATGATCGACACCTTCAGCGTGTTCAGCACGCCGACCAGGAAGGCTCTGCCATAGCTGTCCTTCGGCGAATAGTCGATCAGCGATTCGCCGATGCCGAAGGCCGCTTCACGCTCCAGGAAATCGTAACCGGTCGCGATCGAGCGCCGCGCGAGGTTGTCGAGCGTGTTGGAAATCAGGAACCAGCCGACCAGGACGACCGCGCCGACCACCAGGATCTGGTAGACGATGGCACGGAACGTCGGGTCGCTGAGGGAAAACGATACGCCACCCGGCGGCGGAGCGCCTTGGGTGGTCCGGGTCTCGGTCGCCACGGACTACTCTCCCCCAACCATCGCGCCCCATACGGTGCCCACGCGGTCCCGGACGTTCTTCCGGGCATTTCCCACACCGTAGGGGATGCGACATGTCTCCCAATGCGGTCCCCTGCGCGGGCGCTTCACCGGCACCCTTCGCGACCGCTCCTCAAAGAACCGGAAGGCCGCCCCCGGCAACGGGCCTGCGGGCGGCGCTTCAAACGGTGCCGTGCCTTACCGGAACGGCTGGGCGTACATCAGGCCGCCCTTGGTCCACAGCGCGTTCAGGCCACGCTCCAGCTTCAGCGGGGTGCCCGGACCGACGTTGCGGTCGAAGATCTCGCCGTAGTTGCCGACCTTCTTGACGACGTTGTAGGCCCACTTCTCGTCCAGGCCCAGAGCCTTGCCCATGCCCGGCGTGGTGCCGAGATAGCGCTGGATGTCCGGGTTCTTGGAGTTGGTGAACTCGTCGATGTTCTTGGAGGTGATGCCGAACTCCTCGGCCTGGATGGTCGCGAAGACCGTCCACTTCACGATGTCGAACCACTGGTCGTCGCCATGGCGCACGGCCGGGGCCAGCGGCTCCTTGGAGATGACTTCCGGCAGGATGACATGGTCGTCCGGAACCGGGGCGACGCCGGCGCGGGTGCCGGCCAGACCGGACACGTCGGTGGTCAGCACGTCGCAGCGGCCGGCGAAGTAGGCGGCGTTGACCTCGTCGTTCGATTCGATGACGACCGGGTTGTAGCTCATGCCGTTGGCGCGGAAATAGTCCGCAAGGTTCAGTTCGGTCGTGGTGCCGGACTGGACGCAGACGGTGGCGCCGTTCAGCTCCTTGGCGCTCTTCACGCCCAGCTTCTTCGGAACCATGAAGCCCTGGCCGTCATAATAGGTGACGGGGGCGAAGTTCAGGCCGACGGAGGTGTCGCGGGTCAGCGTGGCAGTCGTGTTGCGCGACAGCAGGTCGACTTCGCCCGACTGGATGGCCGGGAAGCGCTGCTGGGCCGACAGCGGGGTGAACTTGACCTTGTTCGGGTCGTTGAAGATGGCGACGGCGACGGCACGGCAATAGTCGACGTCCAGGCCGGTCCAGTTGCCGGCGCTGTCGGGGTTGCCGAAGCCCGGCAGACCGGCATTCACGCCGCACTGAACGAAGCCGCGCTGCTTGACGGTGTCGAGCGTCGCAGCACCGGCTGCGACACTGGCGGAAACGACCACGGCCGCTGCGGCGGCGGCCAGGAACCCTGACTTCATATTATGAACTCCACCCTGTTCTTGCGTTCTTCGCATTTGAGCGGTCTGACGACGCGCCTGACAACGCCGGCCGATTGCTCCCGACGGGCCGGCACCTGGGCCAACCCTGTGGGGATCGCGACGCAGCCATGCGCGTGGGACAAGAGTGCATCAAGTTGATCCGACTTGTCGAATCCTCTGTGCATCGGTGGTGTTACCAGAAGATCGCGACAGCGGGCGGCCCCCCCGACACAATCGGCGATGGCCGCAGGGCTCTCGGGATGACACAATGTTCGGCCGTGCCGCCATCGCCCCCGGGGAGGCAACCTCACCGATGGGCGACTCAATGCGGGCCGGATTACCGCTCCAGCCAAACGGACAGTCGATGAAGGACGTCACGCAGGACACGATTCTCGTTCATGCCGGCCGCGATCCGCGGAACAACCACGGCATCATCAATCCTCCAGTCTATCACTGTTCGACGGTGCTGTTCCCGACCCTCGACGCGCTGGAGGAAGGCGACCGTAACATGCTGTCAAGCGTGCATTACGGCCGCATGGGCACACCCACGACCTTCGCCTTCGAAGAGGCGGCGGCAGAGCTGGAAGGCGGCTACAAGTCGGTGAACACCGGGTCCGGCCTCACCGCCATCGCCATCGCGCTGTCGGCCTTCACCAAGGCGGGTGACCATGTGCTGATCACCGACAGCGTCTACAGCCCCACCCGCCGGTTCGCCAGGGAAACGCTGGCCCCCTACGGAGTGGAGGTCGAATACTATGATCCCTGCATCGGCGCCGGCATCTCGGCCCTGCTGCGGCCAAACACCAGCGTGGTCTTCCTCGAATCGCCGGGATCGCTGACCTTCGAGGTGCAGGACGTGCCGGCCATCGCCGCGGCGGCGAAGAAGGCCGGCGCCACGGTCATGATCGACAACACCTGGGCCACCCCGCTGTTCTTCCGCCCCTTCGACCATGGCGTCGACGTGTCGATCCATGCCGCGACCAAATACATGGTGGGCCATGCCGATGCGATGCTGGGCGTCGTCACCTGCCGCGACGAGGCGACCTGGACCGCGGTGAAGAAGGCGGCGACCCGTTTCGGCATCTGCGGCGGGCCGGACGACCTCTATCTCGGCCTGCGCGGCCTGCGGACGCTGGCGGTGCGCATGCGCCAGCATCAGGAAAGCGCGCTGGCACTCGCCGACTGGCTGGCGACCCGGCCGGAGGTGACGCGCGTGCTGCACCCCGCCCGTCCCGACTTCCCCGGCCATGCCCTGTGGAAGCGCGACTTCACCGGGTCGAGTGGCCTTTTCTCCATCGTCATCGACCAGGTGCCGCGCAAGGCGCTGGCGGCGATGCTGGACGGGATGGAGCTGTTCGGCATGGGCTACAGCTGGGGCGGCTTCGAAAGCCTGATCCTGCCGACGCGGCCGGCCGCCGTGCGCTCCGCCACCCGCTGGACCGATCCGGGGCAGGTTCTGCGCCTGCACGCCGGGCTGGAAAGTGCCGACGACCTGATCCGCGACCTGGACGCCGGCTTCCGCCGGATGGCCGCCGCCCTGTAAGCTGCGGACCTGTGAGGAGTGATTTGCCATGACGGACACACCGTCTCTTGAATCGGCGCCGTTCGAAGAGGTTCTGGCCGCCATCCGCTTCACCGCTGACGGGCTGGTGCCCGCCATCGCCCAGGCGGACGGCACCGGCGAGATCCTGATGATGGCCTGGATGAACCGCGATGCGGTGGTCGAGACGCTGTCGACCGGCCGCGTCTGCTACTGGTCGCGGTCGCGCGGCGGGCTGTGGCGCAAGGGGGAGACCTCGGGTCAGGTGCAGCGGCTGATCGATTTCAGGGTCGACTGCGACGGCGACACCCTGCTGCTGATCGTGGAGCAGGACGGTGTCGCCTGCCACACCGGACGGCGCAGCTGCTTCTATCGCGCCTGGCGCGACGGGCGGCTGGAGACCATCCAGGAGGTCGAGACCGATCCGGCCATCCTCTATGGCGGGCATTCGCACAGCCACGGCTGAGGAGGCGGACGGGGACGAGTCGCCACCGACGCGATGACGGTTCGTGAAAGATCGTTGATCCACATCAACGCCGCACCCCCGCCGAAGGGTATAGAAACCCTCTTGTCTCTAACCCTCCCTGTATATGACTGCACCGGGCGTTCCGATGAACGCCCGGTTATTTTTTGCCCGGCCGCCGGCTTCGCAGTCTCGGTCAACGGATGGCGCGTTTGCGCCGCCGAACCTCTTTCGGACGATCCGCTCCGTCACTGTCTTCCGACCGGGGCCTAGCGCCTTCCTTTGCGCAACATGCCCTTCGGCCCGACAAACGGTGTCCTTTTGCAAGCCGAAGCCTGTCCATATGGGGGAGAAAACCCGCTTTCCGTCTCAACAGCGACCCACAGCAAGTCACAGATGCATCAAAACAAGAAACATAATGGACAGGTTCTTTAATCAATCTATGAACATCTGTGTCATTTCATCAAATCCCCTTTGTATTGCCCCTTTATCGCTTTTCGACAACCCCGGACCCATGGTTAACATCTTGTTAATCGTTAACAAAACGTTAACGGCACTGATGGAGAGACGCCATGCGCCAGTTCTGGGGGACTTCGAACAACGACACCATGACCGGCACCGCCTCTGACGACCGTCTCGACGGTCTGGACGGGGACGACCGTATCAACGGCGCCGGCGGGAACGATCTGCTGTATGGCGAGCGCGGAAACGACTCGCTGATCGGCGGGCTGGGCAACGACAGATTCCACGGCGGCGACGGCAACGATTGGCTCGGCGATCCCTATGGCGGGAACGAGGCCGGGAATGACTCGATGTGGGGCGATGCCGGCAACGACCAGCTGTTCGGCGGCGAGGGCAACGACTGGCTGAACGGCGGCACCGGCGACGACATCGTCAAGGGCATGCGGGGCGACGACACCATGATCGGCGGCAGCGGCAACGACATGCTGTATGACAGCTACCGTGACGGCGGCGCCGACCTGTTCCAGCCGGGCACCGGCAACGACACCATGGTCAGCTTTGCCGACGGACTGGTGGACCGCTTCCTGATCGAACAGGCGACCGGCGGCTTCGGCACCGACACCATCAACTACTTCGAGAAGGGCGTCGACCAGATCGAGTTCCATGGCTATGCCGCTTGGGAGATGGCGATGACCAGCAACGGCTCGGCGACCACCTTCGCCTTCACCGACGGCTCGTCGCTGACGGTCGACCAGATCGGGCTCAGCTCCGGCCACGACTTCATCTTCACCTGAACCCTGTCCGGACGGAGGGCTTCCGCGGGCGATGGGGTCACCCCGTCGGCGCGCGGGACCTCCGGCACGGCTTGGACTGTTGTACTGGCGGACACACCTGCGCCCTTTGAAGGCGCGCCGCCAGAAGAAGGGCTGAGAATCGATGGACCGACGCCGCCATTCCCACCGACCGCGCCGCCTCCTGCTGTCGGTGCCCCTCCTGTCGGCATTGGCGCTGGGCGCCTGCGCCGCCTCCTCCGACATGGGCGGCGTGCCTTCGGCCGAGGTGGCGACCAGACCGCCGATCGAACTGGTCGGACTGACGGTGCAGACGCCGGACGGCCGCCGCATCCTGGGCAACGTCTCCGATCTGGTGATCGGGCCGACCAACCGGGTGGAGCAGGCGATCGTCACCGTCGGAGCCCCCCGTTACCCGACCGAGCACAAGGTGACGGTCAACAGCGAAAACCTGCGCTATGCCCACAACCGTCAGGCCGTGATCCTCACCGGCATGACGGTGGAGCAGTTCGCCGCCCTGCCGCCCACGGGCGTCAGCGACCGCATGATGTCGCTTGGGGGCGGCCCTGGGGGCGGGGCTCCCCTCGCTACCGGCGGAATGGCGCCGACCGACTGGGCAGGGGCCACCCAGCCCCGCTGATCTCTTCCGCTGACCCTTTCCCACTGGAAACGCACGCAAAAAAAGGGGGCCGGACGAACCGGCCCCCATTCTCGTTCAGGCTTCCGTTCAGGCTACCCGCCGTCACTTGCCTTGAAGCTGCTTCATGATGTCGTCGGCCTGATTGTTCTCCGGCTCGGCAGGAGCGCCGAAGGGCGGAGCCACGTCCTGGTTGTCGAAGGCCGGAATCTCGATCTTCACGTCGTCCAGGTTGATCGCCGGGCCCTTGTCGCGGCCGGCATCCACCAACTGCGGGAAGGAGATGACGAGCGCGACCATGATGAGCTGGATGACCACGAAGGGCACCGCACCCCAATAGATCTGGCCGGTGGTGATCTTCGCCACCTTCTTGCCGGTCACCTTGTCGATGTAATCCGTCTTCGGCGCGACGGATCGCAGGAAGAACAGGGCGAAACCGAAGGGCGGATGCATGAAGCTGGTCTGCATGTTGACGCCCATCAGCACGCCGAACCAGATCAGGTCGATGCCCAGCTTGTCGGCAACCGGCCCCAGCAACGGAATGATGATGAAGGCCAGCTCGAAGAAATCGAGGAAGAAGGCCAGCACGAAGACCAGGATGTTGCAGACGATCAGGAAGCCCAGCTGACCGCCCGGCAGGCTGGTCATCAGATGCTCGACCCACAGATCGCCGTTGACGGCGCGGAACACCAGACCGAAGACGGTCGAACCGATCAGGATGAACACCACGAAGGACGACAGCTTGGCGGTGGAGTCCATCGCCTGGCGCATCAGGCCCCAGCCGAGCTTCCGCTTGGCGAGAGCCAGCAGGATGGCGCCGGTCGCCCCCATGGCGCCGCCCTCCGTCGGGGTGGCGATGCCGAGGAAGATGGTGCCCAGCACCAGGAAGATCAGCACCAGCGGCGGCACCAGCGAGGTGATGACGCGCAGAAGCAGCTGGAAACCACGCAGCGTACGGGCCTCCGGCGGCAGGGCCGGCACCGCCGACGGGCGGATGATGCTGGTGAGCAGGATGTAGCCGGTGTAGAGGCCGGTCAGCACGAGGCCGGGGACCAGCGCGCCGGCATACATGTCGCCGACCGAGCGGCCGAGCTGGTCGGCCAGCACGATCAGCACCAGCGACGGCGGGATGATCTGGGCCAGCGTACCCGAGGCAGCGATGACGCCGGTGGCGATGCGGCGGTCATAGCCGTAGCGCAGCATGATCGGCAGCGAGATCAGACCCATGGAGATGACCGACGCGGCGACGACGCCGGTGGTCGCCGCCAGCAGAGCGCCGACGAAGATCACCGCATAGGCCAGGCCGCCGCGGATCGGACCGAACAGCTGCCCGATGGTGTCGAGCAGATCCTCGGCCATGCCGGAGCGTTCCAGGATCAGGCCCATGAAGGTGAAGAAGGGAATGGCCAGCAGCGTGTCGTTGCGCATGATGCCGAACACGCGTTCCGGCAGCGCCTGCATCAGCGCCGGGGTCAACAGTCCCAGCTCGATGCCGATCAGGCCGAACACGAGGCCGTTCGCGGCCAGCGCGAAGGCGACCGGGAAACCCATCAACAGGAATAGCACCAGGGCGCCGAACATCAGCGGCGCCATATTGGCGGTTACGAACTCGACCATCAGGGGCGCTCCCGGTCCTTAGGAATGGCTGTGCATCTTCTCGCCCGGCTCGTCACGATGGCCGGTGAGATAGGCGATGCGCTTGATCAGCTCCGACACACCCTGTGCGGTGAGCAGGAAGAAGCCGACCGGGACCAAGATCTTCGCGGGCCAGCGGATCAGGCCGCCGGCATCGCTCGACATCTCGTTGGTGAGATAGCTGTCCAGGAACATCGGCCAGGACAACACCATGATCAGGATCGTCATCGGGAACATGAAGACCAGGATCCCGAAGATGTCGACCCAGGCCTGTACCCGTTTGGAGAAGCGACCCAGGATGATGTCGATGCGGATATGTTCATTGCGCAGGAACGTATAGCCCGCGCACAGCAGGAACACTGCCGAGAACAGATACCATTGCAGCTCCAGCCATGCATTGGAGCTGGTGTTCAACCCATAGCGGATGAACGCGTTGGCCGAACTGACGATGACGGCGACCAGCACGAGCCAGTATGCCAGCTTGCCGATGCCCTCGTTCACGGCATCGATCAGCCCGCTTAGTTTGAGCAGACCTCTCAAAGGAGAAACCTCCCTGTTGCAGGGGGCGCGGTCTTGGCCGTCCCCTTTTGCTTTTGTTGCAGCCGAATAGACGCGGCAGGTCGCAACCCTCTCTCGGACGGAGGGTATACCAAAAGATAGGATTGGACGGGACTATTCCTTTCCGGGCATTGACCGGCAAGGGCTACGTTGGAGCTACGTAGAAACACGTAGATCGGATTGCGGTGCGGACCGGGTGCTGTGCGAACCGGGTCCCCGGCACCGGACCCGCGTCACTCGTCCGCCGGAATGTCCGCGGTGCGCCAGCCGTCCTCGCCCAGGCATTGCAGCGGGTGGAACTTCGCCTTGTAGGCCATCTTGCGGCTGTGGGCGATCCAATAGCCGAGATAGACATAGGGCATGCCGGCCAGCCGCGCCCGTTCGATCAGGCCCAGGATCATGAAGGTGCCGAGGCTGCGGCGATCCTGCGCCGCATCGTAGAAGCTGTAGACCGCCGAATAGCCATCCGACAGCCGGTCGGTCAGCATGCAGCCCACCAGCTGGCCGCGGTCGTCACGGGCCTCCAAGAGGCTGGTGTCCGCCCTGCCCTCGTCCACCATGGCGGCGAAATCGCCCATCGCCATCCGGGCCATGTCGGAATCGCCGTGGCGGGAGTTCTGGTAGAGCGAGAAAAGCCGGTATTGCTCGGACGTGGCGTAGGCCGGCCGCTCGGTCAGCGTTACCCCGCCATTCAGCTTCAGCACCCGCCGCTGCGACCGCGACGGCACGAACTCCGCAACCGGGACGCGCACCGGCACGCAGGCCTGGCAGTTGGGACAGACCGGGCGATAGACGATGTCATGGCTGCGGCGGAAACCGGCCCGCGACAGGGTGGAGTTCACCTCGGTCGCGTAGGGACCGATCAGGCGGGTGAACAGCTTGCGTTCCACACGCCCCGGCAGGTAGGGACAGGGCATGGGCCCCGACCGGAAGAATTGCTGCAGGGGACGCTGCGGCGGCTGGATGACCGACATTCTGACCGACAACCACCACGACAGTGAGGACGATACGGAGGAGCGTCGCCGCCCCTCCGCCGAACCCGCAGCTTACTGCGACTGGCTCTGAACCGCCAGAGGCGGCTGAACGCCGAAGAAGGCCTGGGCGATCTCCGTGGTGATGACGCTCAATTGCAGCTGGATCCAGTCGAGATACTCGTGCAGGCCGTCGCGCAGCACCGCGTCGATCGGACGGGACAGCAGGGCGGCAAGCAGTTCGTCCACCCGCTCCATCGCCGCCGACCCGCCGCGCAGGTCATAGCGGGAGCGCATCCGAGTCAGCACCCCGTCGATCTGCCGCACGCACATCACGACCGACCGCGGGAACCCTTCGTTGAACAGCATGAAGCCGGCGACCGTGGTCGGCGACATGCCGCGGGGATAGACGCGGCGGAAGGCATGATAGCCGGCGGTGCAGCGCAGCACCGTCGTCCATTGGCTGACGTCCAGCGTGGAGCCGACCTCGACCGGAGACGGCAGCAGCGTGTGGTATTTGATGTCGAGCAGGCGCGTCGTCTGGTCCGCCCGCTCGATATACTTGCCCATCTGGTAAAAGTACCAGCCCTGGTCGCGGTAGAAGGTGCCCTCGGTGATGCCGGTGTGGGTCTGGCATTCCTCCTTGATCCAGGTGCAGACCTTGGACAGGTTCTGCGTCGCCACGTCCTTGACCGACATCTCCAACAGCTTGTTGTGGAACACGTTGATCTGCGTCCACATCTCCGTCGAGATCCAGGGGCGCAGGGTCCGCGCGTTCTCCCGCGCCATCCGCAGCATCGACAGCAGCGAATTCTGGTTCTGCGCGTCGAACATGTAATAGTGGATCACCGCCTCTGCCGTCGGGCGGTCGTGACGGCTGAAGAAATCCTTCTCGTCGGCGTTCAGCTGGACGATGGAGAACCAGTTGGTGGCTCCGCGGGTGTCGCGCGCGAAGGTCTCGTGCACGTCCAGGATGCGGGCCAGATTCTCGGCCCGCTCCATGTAGCGGGCCATCCAGAAAATGCACTCGGCGTAACGGGACAGCAGGTTCATGCCGCACCACCTTCCAGAACCCAGGTGTCCTTGGAGCCGCCGCCCTGGGACGAGTTGACGATCAGCGTGCCCTTCTTCAGCGCCACGCGCGACAGGCCGCCGGGCAGGACCCAGGTGCTCTTGCCGGTGATGGCGAAGGGGCGCAGATCGACGTGGCGCGGCTCGATGGCGTCGTCGCAGACGGTCGGGCAGACCGACAGGTCGACGACCGGCTGGCTGATGTAGTTGGACGGATCGGCCAGCAGCTTGGTCCGGCAATCCTCCAGCTCCGCCTTGCTGGCGCGCGGGCCGATGGTGATGCCGTAGCCGCCGGCCTCGCCCACCGGCTTCACCACCAGATCGGCCAGATTGTCCAGCGTGTATTGCAGGGCGTCCGGCTCGCGGCAGATGCGGGTGTCGACGTTGGGGATGATCGGGTCCTGGTCCAGGTAGTATTTGATCATCCGCGGGACATAGCAGTAGACCGCCTTGTCGTCGGCCACGCCGGTGCCGATGGCGTTCGCCAGCGCGACATTGCCCTTGCGGTAGGCCTCCAGGATGCCGGGCACGCCCAGCAGGCTATCGGGGTTGAAGGCCTTCGGATCGAGAAAGGCGTCGTCCAGCCGGCGGTAGATCGAGTGGACCGGGGCCAGACCGTTGGTCGTCTTCATGAAGACGCGGTCGTTGTCGACCACCAGATCGCGCCCCTCGACCAGCGGCACGCCCATCTCGCGCGCCAGGAAGATGTGCTCGAAATAGGCGGAGTTGTAGGTGCCCGGCGACAGCAGCACCACCTGCGGGTCGTCGACCGGCGCGATCTCCACCATGGCGTCGAGCAGCTTGTGGCCGTAATTGTCCACCGGGCGGATGCCGATGTCCTGCATCAGGTCGGGGAAGACCCGCTGCATCATGTGGCGGTTTTCGACGACGTAGGAGACGCCCGACGGCACGCGTCCATTGTCCTCCAGCACCCGGAAGGTGCCATGGCGGTCGCGCACCAGATCGGTGCCCATGATGTGGATGTAGGTGTTGAAGGGAACGTCCAGCCCGATCATCTGCGGCCGGAAGTTATGGTTCCCTTCGACCAGATCCCGCGGGATCACCCCGTCCTTCAGGATCTTCTGGTCGTGATAGATGTCGTGCAGGAACAGGTTCAGCGCGGCGACCCGCTGGGTGACGCCCGACTCCAGATGCTTCCATTCCGGTGCGGAGATCACCCGCGGGATCACGTCGAACGGCAGGATGCGGTCGACGGCGTCCTTGTCGGAATAGACGATGAAGGTGATGCCGAGATTGTAAAGCTCGCGCTCCGCATCCTGCGCACGTCGGCGCAATTCATCGAAATCGAGTGCGGCCAGCCTCTGGCGGATCAGCGCCGTATGTTCGGCCGGTAAATCCATGGCTCCGAACAATTCGTCGAAGTACAGGCCAGGATTGTAGGATGACAAAAGGTCGGACGGTTTGCCCTCGGGTACGCTCACAGACTCCCCCGCGCTTGTATCTGACCGATCATCGCGGGCCGGGCGGCATCGCCCCGGCCATGTCGCATTGTGCAGGAAGTATGACCCATCGCCGCGCGCTTTGAACAGGGCAAACGCGTGCGCCGTTGTGCGACGCGATCACAAAGCAAGAAATCGGACGCGGACGATTCCGGAAATTAGCGCCAAAGTACCGGTGGCGCGAACCCCCTATCGTGCTTTGGTGGCACCCGCGGCGGCATTGGGAGCGGCGGTATTGCCGGACTGGCCCCCGGCAGCGGGAGCCGCCTGGGTTTCGCGCAGCAGGACCATGGTGATGCGCCGGTTGCGCGGGCTGTTGGGCTGATCGGCGACCAGCGGGTCGCGGTCGGCCTTGCCGACGACATCCTGGATTCGCACCGGATCGATGCCGCCGGCCAGCAGGGCGCGGCGGGTGGCATTCGCCCGCTCCGTCGACAGGTCCCAGTTGTCGCGGCCCGACCCGGCCGGGAAGGGGGTGGAGTCGGTGTGGCCGCTGATCGACAGCTTGTTGGGCAGCTTGGACAGGGCCTTGGCCACCTGCTGCACCAGTTGGCGGGTCTGCGGATACATCTGGCCGGAACCACCGGGGAACATCGACACGCGGTCCTGGTCGACGATCTGGATGCGCAGGCCTTCCGGCGTCTGGTCGATCATCAGGTTCTGGGCCAGCGGCTCCAGTTCCGGCACCGACTGGATGGCCTGACGGATCTCGGTCGCGGCCTGCTGGAACTGACGGGCCTCCTTGGCCGCACCCTGCAGGCTCTCCATCGCCTCCTTCACCCGCTCACCGAAATCGGACAGCTTCTCGCCGGGCTTCTGGCCGGGAATGCCCAGCTGCTTGGCAAGTTCCTCCATCCGCTTCTGGAATTCGGCGCGGGTCTCATTCGGCTTCTGGTCGGCGACATCGGCATCCGCCGCGGCGCCGTTGGCCGCGGCCTCCGTGCCGGACTGGCCGGGACCGGTGCCCTGGCCGGGGCCGGCGGTGGATTCGGTCGGGTCGTCGGCGTCGTCGGTCTGCTGCGAGGAATAGCCGGGCGGTCCCGAAACCGGCACGTCGGCGGACATGGGCGAGCTGGGGGAGATCTGTGCGCCCGGCACCGTGATGGTCTTGCCGCCCAGCATGCCGCCGGAGCCCGACTGTTCCCGGCTGACCGAAACGGGCGAGAAATAGTCGGCGATGCCCTTGCGCTGGTCCGACGTGGTGACGTTCAGCAGCCACAGCAGCAGGAAGAAGGCCATCATCGCGGTCACGAAGTCGGCATAGGCGACCTTCCACGCGCCGCCATGATGGCCGCCGTGCCCGCCCTTCTTCTTCTTGATGATGATCGGCCGCTCGTTGCCGCCGGAATTCCCGCTCATGCCCTGGCCGTGGCGAATGGTTCGCAGCCCGAAGGCCGATTTTCGCGCGCGGCGCCCCGACGGAAGCCGCAGTGGAAGCAGCGGCCGTCCGCCGCGGCAAAACCCTGACCGGGTTTCATTAAGATCCGTTTAACGACGTTGCCGGGGGCGACGGAGAGGCGGAGATGCGGCTTGCGCGGGGTGGCGTGCTGGATTAATTCCGGCTATTTCCTACTTTGAGTGTCACCTTCGCCGGCTCCAAGGCCGCCGGCAGTTGCCCTGCCCTGTCATCCCCTCCACTTTGGCCCGCATCACAGGACGTCATGACCACCGAACAGCCGATCGATCCGCTTGCGTTCCGTTCCGCCCTCGGCTGCTTCGCCACCGGGATCGCCGTCATCACCACCATCGCCCCCGACGGGCTGCCGCTGGGGGTCACGGTGAATTCCTTCTCGTCGGTGTCGCTCGATCCGCCGCTGGTGCAGTTCTGCCTGGGCCGGGCGGCGATGTCCTTCGAAGCCTTCAACGTCGCGCCGCATTTCGCCGTCAACATCCTGGCTGCCGACCAGGAGGATCTGTCCAACCGCTTCTCCCGCCGCGACCTGCAGGAGCGTTGGGCCGGCCTGGAAACCACCACCGGCCGCGGCGGCGTGCGCCTGCTGGCCGGCTGCCTCGCGACCCTGGAATGCGACCGCGAGCATCTGCTGGACGGCGGCGACCACGTCATCGTGCTGGGCCGCGTGCGCAAGCTGACCTCGCGCGAGGACGGCGACCCGCTGCTGTATTTCCGCGGCCGCTACGCCCGTCTGGGCTGATTTGGTGAGTTCCTACCCGGCCGCGCGGTGAAGGTCGCGGCCGGTCAGGTGGATGTTGGCGTCGGGGTCAAGGGCGCGCGCCAGGATGCGCTGCTCGGTCGCCCGTTCGAACAGGGTGCGGTTCATGCAGACCTGCTGAACCGCCTCGTCCGGCTTCGGCGTATGGCCGACGATGCCCTGCAGGGTGCGGCGGGTGACGAAGACCCGGCCCAGATATTCCCCGACCTGCACCGGAAACTCCACGGCATCGGCCTCCTCGTTCCAGAAGGGCTCGTCGGGAAACAGGAAAATGGGCATCGGGTCCTCGGCAGGCAGAAATCACTTCAGAACATAGGTGATATCATAGCCGCTGCGTTTGAAGCGCGTCTTCAGCAGCGTCCCGTCCGCCGCGAACCACAGGTCGCGTTCGACATCGCCTTCGATGCGGTGATGGGCGGCCTCCTGCGCCTTGCCACCGGCCTCCACGCTCTCCGCCCCGACCTTGCGCGCCGCGACCTTGTAGGGGGCGCCGTCGATGACCGACAGAAGCTGCGTGTGTTTCAGCACCTGCGGCGTCCACAGGGTCAGTGGCAGGGTGCCGGCGGGCGCCTGCTGGGTCTTGCCGTCCACCGTCAGGCGATAGCCGCCGGCCTCGCGCGCCATCTCGATCCTGTGCGGCGTGCCGTCGTCGTCGGTGGTGGCGGTCATCGATTCGAGAATGCCGCCCTTCCACAGCTCCTCCCGCTTGTGGTCGTAGCGGAAGTTGATGAACAGCACCTTCACCCGCGTGGTTGCGGTGACGGTGACCTTGGTGCGGTCGCCCTGAGGGTCGATCTTCACCTGTTCGCTGCCGATGGGATCCTCGCCCATCAGGATCTGGTAGGTCAGCGTCCGTGCTGTTCCCTGGGCCGTCCCCTGGGCCGAGGCCGAGCCCGGCAGACTTATCAGCAGCGAGGCCGCCAGCAGGGCAGCGGACAGGGTGGCGCATTTGGTGCGCATCGTCGTCATGTGTGTTTCCTCCCGGTTTGGTGCGGTCAGCGGCTCTTGCGGCCGCTCAGTCGTCCAGCAGCTGCGCCAGCTTCATGGCGACGCCCATCGATCCCTCGACCTTCAGCTTGCCCATGGTGAAGGCCAGCATCGGGTTCAGCTTGCCGTTGATCAGCTTCTGCAGGTTTTCCGGCGAGATGCGGATGGTGCAGTCGGCCTCGGCATCCTCGCGGCTGATGCTGATCGGATTGGCGCGGCCATCGACCCGGATCACCTCGCCCTCCTTGCCCAGCAGGAAACGGACTGAGGCGTTGAGCGAGCGCAGATCGCCGCTGCGGCTGCGCAGTTCCTGCAGAATGTCGTCGACCATGAAAGCATGCCCTCAGGATTGTTCGTAGGACTGGCCTTGACAGTAGGCGCGCATTACGTTTACGTCAACGTCATAACGAAAGCGTTTCAGACGCCCGCCGCCCCTCGACTTCGGCTGCCAGGCGATCCGGAACGCGCCACCGCCGAGGGGAGCGAAACATGCCCGAGCCGCTTGCGCAGAGTGCCCACCCGACCACCGACGCCGCTACCGACTCCGCCCGGCCCTGGCTGGCGCATTATCCCAAGGGGATCGCCTGGGATCAGGACTTCGCGCCGATGCCGCTGCATAAGCTGTTCGAGGAAGCGGCCGGGCGTTATGCCGACCGCCCCTGCCTCGACTTCCTGGGCCGCCGCTACAGCTATGCCGAGGTTCTCAATCTGGTGAACCGAGCCGCCCGCGGCTTCCAGGATCTGGGCGTCGGGCCGGGGGTGAGGGTGGGCTTGTGCCTGCCCAACTGCCCGACCTACGTCATCTCCTATTTCGCGGTGCTGAAGGCCGGCGGGACCGTCGTCAACTACAACCCGCTCTATGTCGAACGGGAGCTGGAGCACCAGATCACCGACTCGCAGACCGAGATCATGGTGACGCTGGACCTCAAGCAGATCTACCCGCGCGTCGCGGCGATGCTGGACCGCACGCCGTTGAAGCGGATCGTCGTCTGCCGGATGGCGAGCATCCTGCCGGCGGTCAAGAAGGCGCTGTTCAGCGTGCTGAAACGCGGCGAACTGGCCGCGGTGCCGCGCGACGGCCGCCATCTCGATTTCGACAGTCTGCTGGTCAACGACGGCACGCTGCGCCCGGTACGGATCGACGGACTGCGCGACATAGCCGTGCTGCAATACACCGGCGGCACCACCGGCGTGCCGAAGGGCGCGATGCTGACCCACCACAATCTGCTGTCAAACGCCCGGCAGGTGCAGGCCTGGTTCCCCAATGTGGCGTTGGGCCAGGAGCGCATGCTGGCGGTGCTGCCCTTCTTCCATGTCTTCGCCATGACCGTGGTGCTGAACATGGGGCTGGCCTGCGGGGCCGAGTTGATCATGCTGCCGCGCTTCGAGACGGAGCAGGTGCTGAAGACCATCGCCAAGCGCAAGCCGACTCTCGTGCCCGGCGTGCCCACAATGTACAAGGCGCTGCTGGGCCACCCGCAGGTCGCCCGCTATCCGATGACCTCGATCCGCTACTGCATCTCCGGCGGCGCGCCGCTGCCGATGGAGTTGAAGCGGCAGTTCGAAACGGCGACCGGCTGTGTCCTGATCGAAGGCTACGGCCTGTCGGAAGCCTCCCCGGTCTGCGCCGCCAATCCGCTGAACGGTATCAACAAAGAGGGCTCCATCGGGTTGCCGCTGCCCGGCATCGCCATCGAGATCCGCGACCTGGAGGATCCCACCCGCAAGCTCGGCATCGGCGAGAAGGGGCAGGTGGCGATTTCCGGCCCAAACGTCATGGCCGGCTATTGGGGCCGGGCGGAGGAGAGCGACCGCACCGTGGTAGACGGCTTCCTGCTGACCGGCGATGTCGGCACGATGGACGAGGACGGCTACGTCTTCCTGCTCGACCGGCTGAAGGACCTCATCATCTGCAGCGGCTACAACGTCTATCCGCGCATGATCGAGGAGGCGATCTACCAGCATCCCGACGTGGTCGCCGTCTGCGTCATCGGGCTGCCCGACGATTACCGCGGCCAGACGCCGAAGGCCTTCGTGCAGTTGAAGCCGGGCGCCACCCTGACCACCGAGGCGCTGCGCGACTTCCTGCGCGACAAGATCTCCCGCATCGAAATGCCGACCGCTTTCGAGTTCCGCGAGGAACTGCCGAAGACCGCCGTCGGCAAGCTGTCGAAGAAGGAGCTGATCGCCGAGGCGCAGCAGGCTCTGTCGAACGGCGGATGACCCAAAGTCACCATCCTGACCCGGACGTAAAGGGAAGCCTTATCACGCGACGGCAGCTGTGCTACCAAACGGCAGGCGCATTGTGCCGGAAACGAACAAAAGGTCTTCCCAGGGATGGAACAGCTCTACACGGTCAACCAGCTTGCGGAAGAGCTGGGCATCACGCCGCGGGCTCTGCGCTTCTACGAGGTCAAGGGATTGCTGGCGCCCAACCGTGTCGGCAACAACCGGGTCTATACGAAGCGCGACCGCGCCCGGCTGAAGCTGATTCTGCGCGGCAAGCGCCTGGGTTTCTCGCTGGCGGAGATCCGCGAGTATCTGGACCTCTACAACGTCAATGGCGGGGTGGAGCAGCAGAAGAACCTGTTGAAGCGCGTGCAGAAGCGGCTGAAGGACCTCGCCCAGCAGCGCGAGGACCTGGAGGCCACCGTCCAGGAACTGCACGACATCGAGGTGCAGGTCGCCAATACCCTGGCGGAGCTGAAGGCCGCCACGAAGGACAGCTGACCGGTCGGGCGCCCGACGCGCTCCGGTCGGCCCTGACAAGGGATCGGAGCATGAAGGGACAGTCTCGACCTCAGACGGCAGCCGACCGCCTTCAGGGTGATGCGGGAGAGCGGTCATGAACCTGATCTTCCGGCTGCTGGCGGTTGCTGTCGCCGCCATCGTCGCGGTATTGCGCGGCCGCCGCGCCGGGTTGCTGGAGCCGTCGACGCTGCGGTTCCGGGTCTGGCCGACCGACCTGGACATCAACCTGCACATGACCAACGCGCGCTATTTCAGCGTGATGGATCTGGGGCGGGCCGATCTGACGATCCGCGTCGGGCTGGGGCCGGCGATCCTGCGCAACCGCTGGCAGCCGGTGCTGGGCGGGGCCACCATCCGCTACCGCCGCTCGCTGCGGCCGTTCCAGCGCTTCACCCTGGTCAGCCGGGTGCTGTGCTGGGACGACAAATACATCTTCATCGAACACCGCATGGAAACGCGGGGCGGGCTGGCTGCGCTGGCCGTCGTCCAGGGCGCCTTCGTCGGTGCCGGGAGTGTCATTCCGCCGGTCGAGGTGCTGGCGGAACTGGGCACCACCGCCGCCTCCCCACCGATTCCCGATGCGGTCGCCGCCTTGCGCGGACAAAGCCTGTCCGCCGCCTGAGTCGAAACAAGAACACCATCCGAGAGGAGACACGCCATCATGAAGGTGCTGGTGCCCGTGAAGCGGGTCGTCGACTACAACGTGAAGGTCCGCGTCAAGGCGGACGGCAGCGGAGTCGAGACCGCCAACGTCAAGATGAGCATGAACCCCTTCGACGAGATCGCCGTCGAAGAGGCCGTCCGCCTGAAGGAGGCCGGCAAGGCGACCGAGATCGTCGTCGTGTCCGTCGGCCCGACCCAGGCCCAGGAAACGCTGCGCACCGCCCTCGCCATGGGTGCCGACCGCGCCATCCTGGTGCAGACCGACGTGGAGACACAGCCGTTGGCCGTTGCCAAGGTTCTCAAGGCGCTGGTCGGGAAGGAGGCGCCGGGGATGGTGATCCTCGGCAAGCAGGCCATCGACGACGACTGCAACCAGACCGGCCAGATGCTGGCGGCTCTGCTCGGCTGGGGCCAGGGCACCTTCGCCTCCAAGGTCGTCGCCGGCGACGGCACGGTCGCAGTGACGCGCGAGATCGACGGCGGGCTGGAGACGGTGGAGCTGAAGCTGCCGGCGGTGGTCACCGCCGACCTGCGCCTCAACGAGCCGCGCTATGCCTCGCTGCCCAACATCATGAAGGCGAAGAAGAAGCCGCTGGAGACGGTCACGCCGGATGCGTTGGGTGTCGATGTGACGCCGCGGCTGAAGACGGTGAAGGTCGCCGAGCCGGCCAAGCGTCAGGCCGGCATCAAGGTGCCGGATATCGCCACCCTGGTCGACAAGCTGAAGAACGAGGCGCGGGTGATCTGAGCGGGCGCCGGCTTCGGTGCCCCCACCCTAACCCTCCCCCGCTACGCAGGGGAGGGAACTCGGCCGCTCTCCCGCATCAGCATTTACCCCCTCCCCCGCATCGGACGGACCTTCGGTCCGCCGAGAGCGGGGGAGGGTGGGGTGGGGGCAAGTGACTGCACTCCCACACCCCGCCCGACAGAGGAATCCGCCATGCCCATCCTGATCCTCGCCGACCACGACAACGCCAGCCTCAAGCCCGCCACCGCCCACGCGGTCACCGCCGCTGCCAAGCTCGGCGCCGACATCCACGTCCTGGTCGCCGGCCGCAACGCCGCCCCGGCCGCGGAACAGGCCGCCAAGCTGGCCGGCGTCGCCAAGGTGCTGCTCGCCGACGATGCCGCCTACGAACATGCCCTGGCCGAGCCGGTGGCAGCATTGCTGGTCTCGCTCGCTTCCGGCTACAGCCATCTCCTCGCCGCCGCCACCTCGGTGGGCAAGAATGTGCTGCCGCGCGTCGCCGCCTTGCTCGACGTGGCGATGATCTCCGAGATCACCGCCGTGGTCTCCGCCGATACCTTCGAGCGGCCGATCTATGCCGGCAACGCCATCGCCACCGTGCAGTCGGCCGACGCGGTGAAGGTCGTCACCGTCCGTACCACCGCCTTCGAGGCCGCCGCCGCCGCCAACGCCGCCCCGGTGGAAAGCGTCGCCGCCGTGGCCGACCCCGCCCTGTCCTGCTTCGTCTCGGCCGAGCTGTCGAAGTCGGAGCGTCCGGAGCTGACCTCGGCGCGCATCGTGATTTCCGGCGGGCGCGGCATGCAGTCGGGCGACAACTTCCACCTGCTGGAGGCCATCGCCGACAAGCTGGGCGCTGCGGTGGGTGCCAGCCGCGCCGCCGTCGATGCCGGCTTCGTGCCCAACGACTATCAGGTCGGCCAGACCGGCAAGATCGTCGCACCCGACCTGTATGTCGCCGTCGGCATCTCGGGCGCCATCCAGCATCTGGCCGGCATGAAGGACAGCAAGGTGATCGTCGCCATCAACAAGGACGAGGAGGCACCGATCTTCCAGGTCGCCGACTACGGCCTCGTCGCCGACCTGTTCAAGGCCCTGCCGGAGCTGCAGCAGGCGCTATGACCTGCGAGGCCGGGCCTCCCGCGCCGAGGCCCGGCCGCTTCGCCCTTGCCGAGGCCGGCCGGCTGTTCTATCGCTGACGGCACAGCAACCCGACAGCGGCAGGACGCCATGAGCATCGACGGCATCACCGGACTGGACCATCTGGTCATCGCGACCCGCGACCTGGACGCGGCGCGCGATGCCTACAGCCGGCTCGGCTTCACGGTGACGTCGCGCGGACACCACACGCAGCTGAAGTCCGCCAACCACACCATCCTGTTCCCGACCGGCACCTATCTGGAACTGCTGGGGATCGAGGAACAGCGTCCCGCCAACGCCCATTACGCCGCCTTCCTGCGCCAGCGCGAGGGCATCGCCGCCATCGCGTTGAAGACGCCGGATGCCCGCGCCGCCGCCGGGCCGCTGGCTGCTGCGGGCTTCCCGGCCGCGGAGTCCGTCGATTTCGGCCGACCCGTGGAGCTGCCGGAGGGGACGCGCGACGCCAGATTCACCATCACCCAGATCGATCCCGCCGCCACGCCTGCCGGCCGCGTCTTACTGTGCCAGCATCACACGCCGGAGCTCGTCTGGCGCCCCGACCAGTTGGAGCACGCAAACAGTGCCATCGGGCTGGAAGCGCTGGTGATCGCCGCCGCCGATCCCGACGCGGTGGCCGCGACCTATGCCCGGCTGCTGGGCGGCACCGTCACCGACCGCGGGGCCGCCCGTGTGGTGCAGCCGGGCCAGCCGGGCGACGGGCAGGTCCCGGTGATGGTCGCAACGCCGGACCGGCTGCATTGGGCCTGGACCGCCGATCCGGCCTTCGCCACCCCCCTGCCCTTCTTCGCCGGCTTCGTCTTGCGCGTTGCCGACCCGGTCAAGGCCCAGCAGGCCCTGCAGAAGAGCAAGGTGCCGACCGTGGTCGGCAACGGCGTGATGCGGGTGAACTCGCCCGGCGCCTGCGGTGCGATGATCGCGTTCGCGCAGGATTTCGACCTCGACTCCCTGATTCCGTGAGGTCGCGAGCCATCGGCAACCGCATCCGGTTCACATCGATATGAAATAGAGACAATTCGCGTCGAATTGGGCATAGGACGGGCAATATTGCTTGTGTAGTGTTCGGCGACGGTGGCACCCGCGGATGGGGTGCCGGCTGTGGAGATACACATGATGGCAGCGGGCGGGACCAGGGGTGCGGCGGGGGCTCCGGGGGCGGAGAACCACCCGATGCCGGATCCTCTGTTCGACGCCCTGCCCGTTCCGGCTCTGGTGCGCGGCGGCGATGGACGGCTGTGCGGCAACCGCTGTTTCCTTGCCCGGTTCGGCAGTGCGGACGCCATACCGGCCGATCTGGCAGAGGCGCCCCCCGGCACGGTGCGGGAGGTTGCCACCGGCTCCGGCGCGGGCGAACCGCGCGACCTGCTGGTCCGCGTCGGCGGCCCGCCATGGGTCGCGACGGTGGAGGACGTGACCGACCAGCGCCGCACCGCCCGCAGCCTCGATCTGGCGACCGAGAAGCTGGAGGAGGCGTATCACACCGCCAAGCTCGGTTACTGGGAATACGGCATCCGGTCGGGCGAGCTGGTGCTGACCGACTCCGCGCTCGCCGTGCTGGGCCATGGCCGCGACCGCTTCGCCTCCGGATTCGACGCTCTGCTGACCATCCTGCATCCGGACGACCGACCGCGCTTCGGCAACATGCTGGAAAGCGTGGTCGACAATCCCAAGCGGGTCTATGTCGAGTATCGCGTCCATGACGGGGATGGCCGGGTCCGCTATGTCTCCTCCTCCTGCGCACCGCGGCTGGATGCGGATGGACGGCTGACCCACGTCTTCGGCGTCATGATGGACAGCACCGAGCGGGCCGAGGCGGCGGCGCAGCTGGAGGCCGCCAAACAGCGGCTGGAGGAGGCCTACCGAACCGGCCATCTCGGCTATTGGGAATACGGCATCCACAGCGGCACGCTGGTCTGGAACCGCGAGGCCTTCGGCATCTACGGCCAGGATCCGGAACGGTTCGAGCCGACCTTCGACCGCCTGCTGGATATTCTCCACCCCGATGACCGCCTGTCCTTCGGCAACATGCTGGAGAGCGTGATCGGCAACTCCAAGCGGGTCTATGTCGAGTATCGGGTGCTCGATCCGGCGGGGGATGTCCGCTACGTGTCCTCCTCCTGCGCGCCGCGCTTCGACCTCGACGGGCGGCTGACCCACCTGTTCGGGGTGATGCTGGACACCACCGAGCGGGCACGCGCCGCAGAGGCCCTGCGTGCCGCCAAGGAACGGGTGGAACAGGCTTATCGCGACCTGCAGGACGCCCAGGACAGCCTGGTCCAGACCGAGAAGATGGCCTCGCTCGGCCAGCTCGTCGCCGGGGTGGCGCATGAGGTGAACGGCCCGGTCGGCGTGGCGCTGACCACCGCCTCGCACCTGCTGAGCCGGGCCGAGGACGTGAAACGCCAGTTCGCCGCCAACGCCCTGACCCGCTCCGCCCTTGCCGGATTCCTGGAGGTGGCGCAGGAGGCCGGGCAGCTTCTGGTCGGCAACACCGAACGGATCGCGTCGCTGGTCCACATGTTCAAGCAGGTGGCCGCCGACCAGACCGGCGACGAGCGCCGCACCTTCTACGTGCGCGAATACACCGAGGATGTGCTGCTGAGCCTGCACACGCAGATCGGATCGTCCGGCCACCGGGTGGAGCTGGTCTGCCCCGAAGCGCTGCAGTTGGAGAGCTTCCCCGGCGCCTTCGCCCGCGTGCTGACCCATCTGGTGCGCAACTCGCTGATGCACGCCTTCCGTCCGGAACAGAGCGGGCGGATCGTCATCGACATCCATGCCGACGGCGACGACTGGATCGAGGTGGTGCACGGCGACGACGGACAGGGCATCCTGGAGACCGATCTGCCGCGGATCTTCGATCCCTTCTTCACCACCGCGCGCCATGCCGGCTGCGTCGGCCTGGGCCTGCACATCGCCTATAATCTGGCGACGCAGACGCTGGGCGGCCAGCTGAGCGCCGGCAATGCCCCAGGCGGGGGCGCCGTCTTCACCCTGCGGGTGCCGCGGCAGGCACCGGATCTCGCCTGACGGGTTGGGCTTCGCCTACAGTCTGTCCGGTGCTTATTGAAGCACAGGACAGACTGTAGGCTTATGGTTTTCCGTGTGATTCACGCTTCAAGCGATTCCGCTTGAACCGATCACACTCTAAGCGACCGTCTGGCGTTCGCGCAGCAGCGGCTCCAGCGCCTCGGCGACAGCGCGCCGCAGGTCGGCGGCGATCACCGGCTTGTGCATGACACGGAAATTGCCGGCCTCCGCCTCCTGGGCACGGGCGGGGGCGGTGTCGCCGGTGACCAGGATGCCCGGCAGGATGCGGCCAAGGGCCAGACGCACCTCGCGGATCGCCTCCGTCCCGGTGCGGCCGTCGCGCAGGCGGTAATCGGCGACGATCAGGTCGGGCGGCGGCCCGCAATTGGCGAGATCCAGCGCCTCGGCGCAGGATTCGGCTGCCAGCACCGTGTAGCCCCATTCGGCCAGCATGGCGCGAAGCCCCTCGCGAACGATCCCATCATCCTCGATCACCAGCACCGTGGTCGCGAATGCCGGACGCGGCACCAAAGCCGGGTTGAGCGCCTTGGCGGGCGGCGACGGCGCCAGCGGCACCTCGACCGAAAAGACGGAGCCCTGGCCAGGCATGGAGCGCACCATCACCGAATGGCCGAGCATGACCGACAGCCGCCGCACCACCGCCAGCCCGAGGCCCAGCCCCTGGTCGCGGTTGCGGCTGGCATTGCCGACCTGCACGAACTCCTGAAAGATGTCGTCCTGCCGGTCGGCCGGGATGCCGATGCCGGTGTCCCACACCTCGATCCGCAGGTTCCCGCCGCGGCGGCGGCAACCGATCAGGATGCGCCCCCTGTCGGTGTAGCGCAGCGCATTTTCCACAAAATTCTGCAGGATGCGTCCCAGCAACATCGGGTCGCTGCGCACATGGGCGCGGCTGGGCACGATGTGCAGGATCAGCCCCTTCTGTACGGCGACGGATCGGCTGTTGGCGGCCACGCGGTCCATCACCTCGGACAGGGCGAACACCTCCACCTCCGGCACCACGACGCCGGCCTCCAGCCGGGATACATCGAGCAGACCGTCCAGCAGCATCTTCAGTGCGCCGAGCGCCCGTTCCATCGTGCCCAGAACGTTGCGCGTCATCCCGTCCGTGACCCGGCCGGACAGCACCTCCATCAGCAGCATCAGCGACTGAACGGGCTGGCGCAGGTCGTGGCTGGCGGCGGCCAGGAATTTCGATTTGGCGACATTGGCAAGGTCGGCCTCCCGTCGGGCATCGGTCAGCGCCGCCTGGGCGCGCTTGTGCTCGGAGATGTCGCGGACGGTCGCGATCAGGCTGACCAGCCGGTTGTCGTGGTCGCGCACCGGTGAAGCGCTCAGTTCCAGACAGCGGAGATCCTCCGGACCGTCGCCAGCCCGCGCCAGTTCCACCCGCGCGTCGCGGCCGACGACGATGGCGTCGCGCAGCGGCTGCAGCGCCGCCCGGTCGTTCGTGGCCCGTTCCAGCGCCGTCAGGGCGCCGCTGCCCATCAGGCCCGACATCGGCGTGCCCAGCAGCTTTTCCAGCGCCGGGTTGACATAAACGATGGGCATGCCGGGCTGGGTTGCGTCGGCGATCATGATGCCGTCGTTGCTCCAGGCCAACGCGCGGTTCCGGACGCGCAGGGCGCGGTCGGTGTGGCGGCGCCATTGCAGTTCGACGATGAAGGCGACGATGAACAGCAGGATCACCACCGTGGTGGCGACCGCCCAGCCGATGTAAAGGCGGGCATTGTCACGCCAGGGTCCGAAAACCGTTTCCACCGATTCGCCGACGATGGCGATCACCGGATAGTCCGGGGCCGACCGGAAGGCCAGGATCCGCTCCACCCCGTCGACCGGGCTGACCATGCGAAGATGGCCGATGGGGTTCTGCTTCACCGCCTGCCACAGTTCGGAGTTGGCGGTGCCACGGCCGGACAGGTTGTTGGAGCCGACATTGCGGGCGATGATGACGCCATCCGCGCGCAGCAGCGCCGCCGCCCCATCCGGGGGAAGCCCCAGCACGCGATAATAGCGGACGAAGGATTCGACCGGAATGTCGGCCACGGCGATGCCCGCGAAGGTGCCGTCGCCCTTCTCCAGCCGGCGCGAAACGGGGATCAGGATATCCTGCGTCTCCGACGACGCATAGGGCATGCCGATCACCAGCCCGCGCGGCGCGCTGTCGCGGGCGATGCGGAACTCGTCACGCTCGGTGACGCTGCCCTGGAAGGTCGCGCGTCCGCCGCCCATGGTCAGCAACCCGGCCGCATCATAAACGCGCACCCCCACCACCAGCCCCTCCTCGAAGGCGCGGCGGGCGTCCAGGCGCATGGCCCGGTTGCGTTCCGTATTGGCGATCAGATCCAGCAGAAGGTCGTCCACCCGGCGGAAGGTGGAGATCGCATGCTCCTCGACCAAGCGGGCGACGACGGCGGTCTTTTCATGGACCGTGAGGTCCAGCAGCCGCTCTTCCCGCTCCAGCCGGTCGAGCAGAATCCACCACAGGGCGGCAATCGCGAGCACGACCGCCAGGGCGGGCAGGACCAGACGTCCGCCGAAACCGGAGAAAAGCCAGAGCGCCCGCTTCACGTATACCCCGAACGCAGTGGATCGTCCGCCGGCCGCGTCCATCGGCGAAAGGCGGACGGCGGCGGCAGGCGGACGCAAGCATGCCGCAACGCAGATACGGACGCAACGGCGTTACCGGCAAGGTGGCAGCACAACCAAGTTGCTCCACCGATGCGAACCGGAGGTGGCGACGGCACACCCCGGACGCTCCGGCCATGTGCTCCGGCCATACGCTCCGGCCCACCGGCCAGCCGGCTGGGCAGGGCCGACCCGCCGAATTGCCGGCTTTGCGGAGTTCCGGCCGACCGCTATACCGCGGGAATGAGCTTTGCCCGCGCCATCGCCACCGTCGGCGGACTGACCCTGCTGAGCCGGCTAGCTGGCTTCGCACGCGACATTTTGACCGCCGCTGTGCTGGGGGCCGGTCCGGTGGCCGACGCCTTCTTCGTCGCGCTGAAGCTGCCCAACCTGTTCCGCCGCCTGTTCGCCGAAGGCGCCTTCGGCGTCGCCTTCGTCCCCCTGTTCGCCGCGGAACTCCAGACCCGCGGCCGGGCCGCGGCCGTCCGCTTCGCGGAAGAGTCGCTGGCGATGCTGCTGGCGATGCTGCTGCCCTTCACGCTGGCGGCCGTCGTCGTCATGCCATGGCTGATGCACGGCCTCGCCCCCGGCTTCTCCGACGAGCCTGCCAAGTTCGCCCTGGCCGTGGACATGGCCCGGCTGACCTTTCCCTATCTGGCGCTGATCTCTCTGGTGGCGTTGCTGGGCGGGGTGCTGAATGCGCTGGACCGCTTCGGTCCCTTCGCCGCCGCTCCCATCGCCTTCAACCTGACCCTGGTCGCCGCCCTGCTGGTCGCGCCACGGCTGGGGCTGGAACCGGGCATCGCCATGGCGGCGGCGGTCACCCTGTCCGGAGCGGTGCAGGTCGGATGGATGGCCTGGGCCTGCCGCAATGCCGGCGTGACCCTGCGCCTGCGCCGGCCCCGGATGACGGAGGGCATGCGGCGGCTGTTCCGGCTGATCGGGCCGGGGGCCATCGGGGCCGGCGTCATGCAGATCAACCTGTTCCTGAACATCGTGCTCGCCTCGCTGCTGCCGTCGGGCGCCGTCTCGTTCCTTTATTATGCCGACCGGCTGAACCAGATGCCGCTGGGCGTGATCGGCATCGCCATCGGAACCGCCCTGCTGCCGGTGCTGGCCCGCCACGCCGCCGCCGGTGACGAGGGCATGGTGCGCCATTACCTGAGCCGCGCTCTGGAATTCAGCCTGCTGCTCGGCCTGCCCGCTGCGGTCGCACTGGGCGTGGCGGGGGAGCCGATGGTGTCCGTCCTGTTCCAGCGCGGTGCCTTCGGCGCTCACGAGGCGCACGCCACCGCCATGGCGCTCGCCGCCTATGCCGTCGGCATCCCGGCCTATGTGATCGTGAAGTCGCTGAACGCCGCCTTCTTCGCCCGCCACGACACGGTGACGCCGGTGCGCGTCGCGGTCATCGTGACCGTCGCGACCGCCGCGCTGGCGCTGGTGCTGATGCCGTGGCTGGAGCATGTCGGCATCGCGCTCGCCACCGGGCTGACGGCATGGCTGGATGTCGGGCTGCTGGTGGCGGCGATGCGCAAGGGCGGCCTGTTCGACCTGGACGACCGGCTGAAACGCCGCGCCCCGCGCATCGCCGTGGCGGCGGTGGGCATGGGGGCGGTGCTGGCGCTGGGCGGCGGAGCGCTGGCGCCATGGCTGGAGGCTCCGTCCACGACAGCGCGCTTCGCCGCCCTGGCTCTTCTGGTCGCCGGCGGTGCCGCGGCCTTCGGAGCGCTGGCGGTGGCTCTGGGCGGGGCAAGCCTGGCGGACGTGAAGGGCATGCTGTCGAAATCCCCTGTTCCTGCAGAGGAGAGGGGATGACGATGCGGGGCTACCCCACTTGACGGCGGTCATAGGCAGTCGTACAAGCGAGCCCACGTGGTGATTTGGTCGACCGGCTTGCGGGCCACGTAAAACAACCCGCTAAAAAGGTCCGAGCCGCGTCCGCGCCTCGACCCGATCGGTCGGGGCTTTTTTTGTTTTCGGCCGGCCCTGCCCCACCGGCGATCTTCAGGGGAGAGTGGCGGAATGTCGCGCACCGATCATCGCAATCCGAACGTCTCGGGCCTGCGCCCGCGGTCCAAGCTGGTTCATGGCGGCATCCGCCGCTCGCAGTTCGACGAGACCTGCGAGGCGCTGTACCAGACCTCCGGCTTCGTCTACGGCTCGGCCGAGGAGGCGGAGAACGCCTTCGCCAACGACGGCTCGCGCCATGTCTATTCCCGGTTCCGCAACCCGACATCGGCGATGTTCGAGGATCGGCTGGCCGAATATGAAGGGGCGGAGTGGGCCTATGCCACCTCCAGCGGCATGGCTGCGGTGCATGGCGCGCTGATGAGCGGGCTGCGGACCGGCGACCGGGTGGTGGCGCCGCGTTCGCTCTTCATCTCCTGCTACTGGATCGTCAAGGAGCTGTGCAGCCGCTTCGGCATCGAATCGGTGTTCGTCGACGGCACCGATCTGGCGGAGTGGGAAGAGGCGCTGTCCAAGCCGACCAAGGCGGTCTTCCTGGAAACCCCGTCGAACCCCGGCCTGGAGGTCGTCGACCTGGAAGCCGTCTGCAAGCTGGCCCACGCAGCGGGTGCGGTGGTCGTCGCCGACAACGCCTTCGCGACGCCGGTGCTGCAGCGCCCGTTCGAGTTCGGCGCCGACGTCGTCATCTATTCGGCAACCAAGCACATCGACGGCCAGGGCCGCTGCCTGGGCGGCGTCATCCTGGCCAAGGACAGGAAGTACGGGTCGGACGTCATCCATCCCTTCCTGCGCCACACCGGCCCGACCATTTCCCCCTTCAATTCCTGGCTGCTGCTGAAGGGCATGGAGACGCTGGAGCTGCGCGTGCACGCCCAGTCGGCGGCGGCGCTGCAGGTGGCGGAGTTCCTGGAAAGCCATCCCAAGGTCGCCCAGGTGCTCTATCCGCTGCTGCCCAGCCACCCGCAATACGATCTGGTGCGCAAGCAGATGACCGGCGGCGGCAACATGCTGTCGGTCTTCCTGAAGGGCGGCAAGACCGAGGCGTTCAATGCCCTGAACGGCCTGCGGATGGTGATGATCTCCAACAATCTCGGCGATTCGAAGAGCCTGATCACCCACCCCGCCACCACCACCCATTCCAAGCTGACCGACGAGGAAAAGGTCGCCGCCCGGATCGAACCCGGCCTGCTGCGCCTGTCCGTTGGTCTCGAGGACCCGCAGGACATCATCGAAGATCTCGACCGCGCGCTCGCCGAGGCGTAAAGATCGTGCCGGAACTTATGCTGCAGTGCAGCGTTGACGCTGAAGCTCCGGTTCCGGCAACGATTTGAGAGAGGCGACGCCCATGTCACGACAGAACGCCGGCAACGGCCATCCCACCGACAGGCTTCTCGCGGTGGCGGGCCAGCTCACCAAGACCGGCCTTCGCAGCAGCGAAATGGGCGTCGCGGCAGCTCAGACCATCGGCTACCGCACGGCAATGATGGCGGCGGCGATGTCGAACCCCATCGACTTCGCCAACCCGGAATTCATCCGCATGGGGGCCGAAAAGGTCGAAGCGGCGGTGGAGGCTTTCCATGCCGTCGCCACCGGCATCAGCGAATTCGGGCAGGCCTGGTTCACCATGGTGACGAAGCAGACCCAGGCGGCTGCCGTCACCATCGGCGGCCTTGCCGCGTGCAAGAATCCGGTGGAGATCGCCGACGTTCAACAGCGCCTGCTGGCCGACGCGGTCGATGCCGGCATCCATGCCAACCTGCGCCTGATCGAGGCGACGGCGGCGCTGGCCGCCGCCGGCATGACCCCCGCCTACCGCAAGGTGCGGGCAAACGCCCGCCGCCTAGCCCGCGAACAGGCCTGATCGCTCACACCACGTCCGCCGGAGCCAGACGGCAGCAGCTGCCGTCATGCTCCACCTGGATGGTGGCGTGGCCGATGCCGAAGCGATCCTTCAGCACCGACGAGATTTCCAGCAGCAGCGCGTCGTCCTGGTTCATGCCGGGACGGACCAGATGGGCGGTCAGCGCGGTTTCCGTCGTGCTGATCGGCCAGATGTGCAGGTCATGCACCGCGGCGACGCCCGGCAGTCCGGCCAGATAGCGCTCCACCCCCGCCCGGTCGATGCCGTCGGGCACCGCATTCATCGCCAGCCGCACCGAATCGCGCAGCAATCCCCAGGTGCCGGCGACGATCACCAGCGCGATCACGATGCTGGTCACCGGGTCCAGCCAGAACCAGCCGGTGAAGCGGATGGCCAGCGCCGCCGCCACCACGCCGACGGACACCGCCGCGTCCGCCACCATGTGCAGATAGGCGCCGCGCAGGTTGATGTCCTGCTTCTGCCCGCCGATGAACAGCCAGGCGGTCCAGCTGTTGATGACGATGCCGATCGCCGCCACCACCATGACCGTGGTCTCCGCCACCGGTTCGGGTTCCACCAGCCGGGTCGCCGCCTCCAGCAGGATGGCGCCGACGGCGATCAGCAGGATCATCGCGTTCAGCAGCGACGCCAGGATCGAGGCGTTCCCGAAGCCGTAGGTGTAGCGCCCTTCCGGCAGACGTCGCCCCAGCCACGCCGCCCCCCAGGCCAGCAGCAGCCCCATCACGTCGCTGAGGTTGTGCCCGGCGTCCGCCAGCAGCGCGGTCGAGTTGGCAAGCAGCCCATAGACCGCCTCCACCACCACGAAGCCGATGTTCAGCAGCGCGCCCAGAGCGAAGGAACGGTCGTAGCCGGCGGGGGCGTGATGATGGCCGCCATGGGTATGGGGGCCGTGGGTGTGACCGCCATGGGAATGGCCGCCGTGGGTGTGTCCATGCGGCATGATGGAAAGCCTCGTCGGAAGGTGCATTGCAGCACACGCAACCATGGGCCCGCCGTCGCAGGAGGGCAAGAGCCGCGCAACGGTGGTCCGCCCCCTCTTGCGCCGATCCGCTGCGGCGCCTAGCTTCGCGCGGTCACTCACACCAACCGTGAACGAAGGAATTGGTCATGAAGGCGCGCGTCACCTGGGTGGACGGCAAGATGTTCGTCGGCGAATCCGGCAGCGGCCATGCCGTGGTGATGGATGGCGCGCCCGAATCCGGCGGTCGCAACGCCGGCATCCGTCCGATGGAAATGCTGCTGATCGGGATGGGCGGCTGCACCTGTTTCGATATCGTGATGATCCTGGAGAAGGGCCGCCAGCAGATCACCGACTGCGTCGCCGCCATCGAGGCCGAGCGGGCGGAGACCGACCCGAAGGTCTTCACCAAGATCCACGTCCACTTCACGGTGACAGGCCGCAAGCTGGATCCGGCCAAGGTGGAGCGCGCCATTGCGCTGTCGGCGGAAAAATACTGCTCCGCCTCCATCATGCTGGGCCAGACCGCGACCATCACCCACGACTTCGAGGTGGTCGAGGCGCCGTAAGGGCACCCTCCGCGGTTGCCGCCACCTTTTTCAGTTGCATCCATACGCATGAAAAGCGAAGGATCGGGCGAACCTTCCGCTCCTTCGCGATCATCGCGTGCGCATTCTCGCTCTGCTCATCCTTGTTGCTGCCTTCCCCGCCCTTGCCGACGACGAGCGATCCAGCCTGTCCGGATCAAGCCTGTCCGATTGGGGCGGGGTCGGGCTTTTGCAGATGCCGACTGCGCGGATGGCTCCCGACGGATCGATGAGCGGCGGGTTGACGGCGCTCGGCGACCTGCACCGTCACTATGCCATCTCCGCGCAGCCGCTGCCCTGGCTTGAGGTCACGGCGCGCAACAGCGCCTATCCCGGCTATTACGGCCTCAGCGAACCCGGCCTGGACCTCAAGCTTCGCCTGCGGCGGGAGGACGAACATGGTCCGGCACTGGTCATCGGCGGACGTGACGTGACCGGCTCCGGGCTCGACCTGCCGGGCAAGGGGCGCTTCGCCGGTGAGTACATTGCCCTGTCGCGCCGCTGGTGGGACCTGGACCTCACGGTCGGCATGGGATGGGGGACGCTCGGCGAGGCCGGGCAATTGCGCAATCCGCTGCGCTTCCTGGGCGGCCGGTTCCGCCGCGACCGCGACCCATCGGCATGGCCGACCAGCCGCGGACCAGGGGCATGGTTCAGCGGCGAGCGGGTGGCCCTGTTCGGCGGGGCGGAATGGCACATGCCGGCCATGGGACCGCTGGAAGGGCTGAGCCTGAAGCTGGAGTCATCCGGCGACCGTTTCCGGGCGCAGCGGCAGGACGAGCCGGGCTTCGATCCCGGCAGCCGCTACAGCCTCGGCCTGTCCTGGCGCCCGGTCTCCTGGGCCGATCTGGGCGCCGCCTATGAACAGGGGCGGCGGATGATGCTGCGCCTGTCGGTCCGTTTCGATCCAGCTGTGGATGCCGACCGCTTCCAACGCCCTCCCCCTGCGGTCGGGCCGCGGCCGTCGGAGGGGGCTGCGCTGTCGGCGGAGGCCATCGCGCTGGTCGCCCGCAGCCGCGGCCTGCCCGCGCGGTCCGCCCGCATCGACGGCGACGTGGCGACCCTCTGGCTCGACCCGGCCGGCGGCGGGCGTCTGCCGCTGGCACGCGAAGTCGGCGACGCGGCACGGCTGCTTGCCGATCTCGCCCCGCCGCAGGTGGAGAGGCTGCGCGTGGTCACCGGTGCGGCGGGAATCGCGTCCGCCGCCACCACCCTGCTGCGCCGCGATCTGGAGCGGGCCGCCGGTCACCGCGGCAGTTCCGAAGAGATCTGGCGCACGACCGTCATAGAGCCGTCCGCCGGCCCGGTGCCGGACTGGCGTCCGCGGCTCGACCTGTCGACCCGGCTGGTCGCGACCTTCGATCTGGCGGAACTTGGAACCCCGCTCACCCAACGCACCCACACCGATGTGATGCTGCGCGGCGAGCCTGTTCGCGGGCTGGTGCTCGGCGGCGGCCTGCGCATGAACGCCGCAAGCGACATCGACCTGCTCGATACCAACGCCCTGCCGGCCGCCCATCCGGTGCGTAGCGACCTGCCGCGCTATGTGGACCGCCCGCTGTCGCTCGACCATGCCTATGCGGCGTGGTTCGCCAACCCGGTGGACGGGCTGACCACGCGGCTGTCGCTGGGCCAGTTGGAAGAGATGTATGGCGGCATCGGCGCGGAGGCTCTGTACCAGCCGCTGGCCGCCCGCTGGGCTCTCGGCCTCGACCTCAATCAGGTCTGGAAGCGGCGGCCGGACAACCTGTTCGGCATCGACCAAGACGATGCGCGCGGCACCGGCCATGCCAGCCTCTATTGGGAGGCGCCGGGGGCGGGCACCACCACGGCGTTGCGGCTTGGGCGCTATCTCGGCGGCGACTGGGGCGGAACGGTGGAGGTGATGCGGCGCTTCGACGGCGGCATCGGCCTGACCGCCCACGCCACCTGGACCGAGGGGCCGGACGGCGCCCAAAGCCGCTTCGGCGGGCGGATGGATTGGGGGCTGGCGCTGGTGGTGCCGATCGGGGCATCGGGCTCGATGCCGGTCGGCGGCACCGTCGAGACGGCGGTGCGCACGCTGGGGCGCGATGCCGGGCAGCGCCTGCAGCAGCCGCTGCCGCTCTACGACCTGCGGGTGCCGGGAGGCTACGGCCGCCTCGCCGGCACATGGTCCCGCCTCTTGAACTGAGGTCAGCGGGCCGGCGCAGCGGTGGGGGTCGTGGCGGCGGTATGCGGGTCGAGGACCACGGTCGTCCATTGGCCCTGCCGGTCCATGGCGCTGGCGACGTACCGGTCGCCATCCTTGCGGAAATCACGCACCGACACAAAGCCGGCGGCGCTGAGCTGATTCAGCAGCGTGGTCTGCTGCAATTCGACCGGCTTCTGACCGGGAACGCGGCGGGCGCGCATATCGGACGAGGCTCCGCCGGAGCGTCCCATGCCGGTCGACATTGATCCGTCGGTGCCTGTGCTGCCGGAATAGGTGCTTGAATAGGTATGTTGCGCCATCACGGCGGGAGCCGCCGCGAGCGTGATGGCGAAAGCCGCCAACCAGAGCCTGCTCTTCATCTTTTCCTCTCCTGCGGATGGTCGCCGCGACCGGAGCGCGGCGTCGCCGGAGGTCGAACCGCCGGCCGTCAGGGGAAGGAAACGCCCAAGAGCGCCGATTGTTGCATAAATGCCAGAGCACCAAGGTCGGAGCATGCACGGCTATTCCGGACAATACAGGAATCGGGAACATCGTGCCCGCGGCATTGTTCTGTACTTCGAATGCCGCCGCACCGGTTGTGCTTACCGTCACCTTGGCCCGTCTTTCCGGAGTGGAAGACACCGGGGTGCGGAAATGACGGGACGGCGGATGCGTCCAAGACTTGTCTCATGCGCGACGCCAGAAGTTCTTTGCATATCTTCGGCCGAGCGAGGGAGGGTATGATGCTCTATTGGGCTCTTGTTTTCTTCGTCATCGCGCTCATCGCCGGCGCGCTCGGGTTCGGTGGGATCGCCTCGGCCAGTTCCGGCGTCGCACAGATCCTGTTCTTCCTGTTCCTGGTGCTGTTCGCCATCAGCCTGATCATGGGTCTGGTCCGGCGACGGTAGCGCCGGGGCAGCCACCGGGCGATCCGGCGATGGCTTACCCGTTTTGGGATGGAACCATCGGCGGATCGTCCGGTTGATTGCGGCATCTCCTGAGGCTGCTAGACTCTCTCCCCCAGAGGCCACGTCAGGGCCGGCAAGCCAGGACGGTGCTTCGATTGTCCCCGCCTTCGGCGGCGTCTCCCCCGGACGCCGCCGTTCCTTTTTCGCACCGCCAGAGACGCAGCCAGAGACGCAGACGGTGTGCGGACATGAGAACGGGGCGCCCGGCGACCGGACACCCCGTGTTCAACAAGGCTCGATACTGCGGTTCAGGCGTCCGCATCCTCCCCCGGATCGCGGCCTTCCATCAGCAGGCGGAGCGCGCGACGGCCGCGCGACAGGCGCGATTTCACCGTCCCGATCGAAATGGCGAGAATATCGGCCGCTTCGTTGTAGGAAATCCCCTCCAGGCCGATCAGCAGCACGACCTCCCGCTGTTCGTTCGGCAGCAGGGCGAGCGCGCGACGCAGGTCGCGAAGTTCCATCCGCACGAATTGCGACCCCGGTGCCGCGCCGATGGCAGCCTGCGCCTCAGCGTCGATGTCGACCACCGGCTGGCGGCGGCGAACGCCGTTGATGTGCAGGTTGCGCAGGATGGTGAACAGCCAGGCGCGCAGGTTGGTGCCGGGCCGCCACAGATGCAGGCGGGACAGCGCGCGTTCAAGGCATTCCTGGACCAGATCGTCGGCCAGCGTGGCATCGCGCACCATGGCGCGGGCGAAACGGCGCAGGCGCGGGATTTCCTCTTCGATCTGCCGGATCACCGCCGGATCAGGCGGGGCATTGGGATCTGGACGGAATTCGTCGGCGGCGGGCGTAGCGGCGGCTGGGTCGATGTGGGCCGCGTCCATCTCGGTTGCGTCATTCTTAGCCGCATCGCTTCCGGCTTCGGCCTCGATGGCCTCGGCATGAACGTTCAAATGGGTCTCCGTCTGAGCCGCGGCATTCTGCGCGCCGTTGGTGGCGGCGCGGCCGTTGCGGGCATCGGTGGGGTCCTGGTCAGTGTACGTCGGCGCGCAGTCCGAACGGGTCCGGCCGACGGCCTCGGCGCCGAAGGCTACAGGCTCGACCGGGGCCGGGCCGCGCATTCGGTGGCTCAAGGTGGTCGCGACGTGGTTCGCCATCGGTGAAACGATGCCTCCTTCAATGCCGTTCGCCACGGCCGTACCGACCGCTTTCGCGGTTCTCCGGCACTGCCGGGGCCTCCGGCGCGACGGCCCCGGACGAGGAGTGCTTCCTTCATCCGGGGCCGTCGAATTTGCAGCCGATTATCTGGCCCGATCCCTACGTAATGAGCGTACAAAGGGGCTGCCAGTTGGGAAAAAGGCTAGTGGGTCATACAATCGGGACAGATTACCCATAGAGTACCCCGTGTATCCCAGGGCAATCACCGTTCGGGCATTGGCTTAAAAATTGGTCCTTCGTTATCTCTCCAACACGATTGGAGGACGCATGACCAACTTTAAAATAAAAAGACCGACCAAGACACGCCGGTCGGTCTATGAATTTTTTATTGGTGGCGCCACATCAAGCAGTTTTGGCGACGTAGTGACAGGCAGCCTGCCTTCCGTTTTGCATTATGCCGTCAAATCTGCCGTTTGGTGCAGCAGACGCAGCGGCGTCCTCCCTGTGAGTTCTGACCTCGACCTTTCGATGGTCTCGAACGGTTTCAACAAAATCATACAGGGGGGTCCGGTGGAACACCACACGAACCTTTGCGGTACGCCGTCCGCGTCGCACGCGTCTGCAATCCAGCGGCGCAGAGGCCGAAAGGTCTCCAGCGGAGCGTGCATCGGTGCGCTGACCGCCGCCCTGATGCTGTCGGGCATGCTGGCCGCCGTTCCCGCCAAGGCCGGCGTGGCGGAAAAGACCGTCGCAGCGCTGGAGGCCCTCGCCAACAAGGGCAGCGTCCGAGCTCAATATGAACTGGCACAGCATTACGAACGGGCCGACGGGGTGAAGGCCGACCCGCGGCTGGCCTTATCGCTTTACTGCCGTGCGGCCCGTCAGGACTATGCCGACGCGGCATTGATGGCCGGGCGCATGCACATGGCGGGCGCCGGCGGCGTCAGCAAGGATGCGGAGCTTGGCCGTGCCTGGCTGCGGAAGGCCGCCGCGCTGGGCAGCGAACAGGCGGAGCGGCTGGTCGGCAGCGTAAGCGGCAACGTCAAGACCCCGGACCGCTGCGAACCGCCCAATCTGCGCTGGGGCGTCATCCGCAAGCCGCCCGCCGAAATCCGCGCCATGGTGCAGAAGATGGCGCCGACCTACGGCCTCGACCCCGATCTCGTCCTGGCGGTCATCGCGGTGGAGTCCGGCTATCGCGTCGACGTGGTGTCGAACAAGAACGCCCAGGGCCTGATGCAGCTGATCCCGGAGACGGCGGAGCGCTTCGGCGTCACCAATCCGTTCGACGCGGAACAGAACCTGCGCGGCGGCATGAAGTACCTGCGCTGGCTGCTGGCCTATTTCGACGGAAACGTCCCTCATGCGCTGGCCGGCTACAATGCCGGCGAGGGGGCGGTCCTGCAGTACAAGGGCATTCCGCCCTACCGCGAGACCCAGGATTACGTCGTCAAGATCCGCAGCATCTACGCGCAGACCCATCACCCCTTCAACCGCGGAATCGTGCAGTCCGCCGGCCTGATCAGCACCGCGCGAGAAGAGGTTGCCGAGCTGTCGCTTTCGACCAAGGCGCGCATCAGCGGAAAGCGCTGAGAACGACAGATTGCGACTCGGAAAAATGCGACTCGGGCGACTCGGGGCGTGGTTGGTTAACACTTTGGTTATAAAGAGACGATTACCCTCTGGGAGCGACGGATTTCGCAGGCGCTGGCGTCTTGGACAAGGACGCCTTCCCGCGTCACCCGCCAGCGTCTAACCCGCAACGTTTCATCCGAACGTTTCCCGAGGACCTGCCCGATGCCCATGGCCGCCGACGTCGACACCATCGAACGCACCTCCATCGTCGCCTACACGCTGTTGAACGAACTTCATGAAGTCCTGGCCCTGCCCAAGGCTCCGGATGACGTCACGCTCGGGATTCTGATGGGCATGGCCATGTTCCTCGACGACAAGGTCGGCCCGATGCGCGCCAAGCGCCTGATGAGCGAGGCGCCGTCCATCGTGCTGAAGACGGACGCCCATGTCACGGCCGACCAGACCCAGCGCATCATGCCGGTCCTGCGCGCCTTCGGCGACCACCTGAAGGAACTGCGCATGAAGGCCGAACGCCCGGTGAGCGGCACCGTCGGCTGACCGCCCGCCTTTCTCCAGACGGACCTTCGACCAGCCCCTTCAATCGGACGGACCCGGCGCCTGAAACAGCGCCGGGTTTTCGGTTTTTGCGCGATGGTCACGGATTGTCAGGCAGCTTGACCAATTGGTGAAATGGGCGGAAGCTTTCCGCCCATGGACTGGTTCACCGGGATCAGCATCGTCGCCATTGCGGCCGGCGTGACCATCAGCCTTGTCGTGCTGGTGGCCGTCGGATCGATCCGCCGCAGCCTGAACGAGGCGTCGGCGCGCCAGTCCCAGCAAATCCGCAAGCTGACGGAGACGGTGGCGACCCTGTCTGCGCAGCATCAGGCGGCGCAGACCCGCATCCAGCAACTGACCGACGCCAACCGCAAGATGTCCGACGAGCTGACGGCTCTCGGCGAGCGGCTGAGCGACGCCGACACGGTCCAGCGCGTGGCCGGCACGGCGAGGCTTCTTCATTGACCGCGACACTGCTTTCCGACTCCGCCAGTCCAGACGCCGCCCGCGAGCGCGACCGCTGGGCCGCCAGCGCCGATGCCTGGGACCGCTGGGCCGACCCGATGGCCGATCTGGCCGACAAGCTGAACCGCCCGTTGCTGGATTCCGCCGGACTGGCGGAGGGCGAACGGCTGCTCGATCTCGCGTCCGGTGCGGGAGAGCCGGCGCTGAGTGCCGCGCGTCGGGCCGGGCCGGGCGGGCTGGTGGTCGGCAGCGATCTCGTTCCCGGCATGATGGCCGGCGCGGTGCGCCGTGCCCGCGGCGTCGATGGGGCGGCGCCCGCCTTCACCGCGGCGGACATGACCGCCCTGCCCTTTGCCGATGCCGCCTTCGACCGCGTGACCTGCCGCTTCGGGATCATGTTCGTGCCGGCGGTGGAAGCCGCGCTGCGTGAAGTCCGTCGCGTGCTGCGCCCCGGCGGCAAGGCCGCCTTCATGGTATGGGGGCCGCGCGCCGGCAACGGCCTGTTCGCCGAGATCGGCGACGTCGTGGCCGCCCATCTGGGCGAGGATGGCAGCCTGGACCCGCTGTTCCGCTTTGCCGAGCCTGGACTGCTCGCCGACGCGATGCGGGCCGCGGGGTTCGGCGAGACCGCGGAGACCGACCTGACCCCGGTCCGCAAGGCCCCGGCCGGCCAGCCCTTCTGGCGCGCCGCCCTCGACATGAGCTTCGGCCACCGGTTGGGCGGCCTGGACGCGGCACGGCGCGACGCGCTGGAGGCGGACATCGCACGGTGGTTCGACGCGCAGGCAGTGGATGGCGTCGTGCCGGTGCCATCGCATGCCCGGATCGTGGTGGGTTGGTAAGGCCGGCCGCAGCGACCCTCTCCGAAAAGCAGAAAGGCCGGGCAGATGCCCGGCCTTTCCAATTTCAAACCACTTGTACTCAGGCGAAGGCTTTGTACGCGATCAGGGTGAAGGTATCGCGCACCCCCGGCAGGGTCTGGACATGCTCGGTCACGAAGCGGCCGATGTCGTCATCCTGCTTCAGATAGCACTTCATCAGCAGATCGTACTGGCCAGAGATGGAATGCACCTCCGACACCTGTTCGATTGCCTGCACGGCCTGATCGGCGACCTCATAGGCCTTTCCGAGATCACATTTGACCATGACGAAGATGGTCTGCACGGGCTCAGCCCTCCTGCGACTGTTCGGTCGAGCTTTCGGCGGACGGACGCGGGCGGGCGGAGCGCAGCATGAAGGCCGGCATATGGTCGCCGAAACCGATCACCGGCACGTCGTCGTCATCCTCATCACGGCGGCGACGGCGGTCACGGTCACGGTCACGGTCACGGCGCGGATCGTTGCCACGGCGCGCCTCGGCAGCGGCCAGCGATTCGCGGGGCTGACGCTCCTCGCGGACCGGACGGTCGTCGCGGGCAGCGCGCTCCTCGCGAACCGGCCGCTCTTCGCGAACCGGCCGTTCCTCACGGACGGCGCGCTCTTCGCGGGGCGGCCGATCCTCACGGACCGCGCGTTCCTCACGCGGGGCGCGGTCTTCACGGCCGCCACGGGGCGGACGGGCTTCCGACTTGACAGCGCGGCCGCCACGGCCACGGCCACGCCCGCGGGAGCTGCTGTCTTCCTCGCCGAACTCGGCCGTCTCCAGGCCGTCGATGGCGATCATGGGAATCTCCCGCTTGATGAGGCGCGCGATGGCGCCGACCAGTTTCGTGTCGTCGGGCGTGGCCAGCATGAAGGCGCGGCCCTTGTTGCCCGCGCGGCCGGTGCGGCCGATGCGGTGGACATAGTCGTCCGGGGTCAGCGGCACGTCGAAATTGAAGACGTGGCTGAGCCCCTGCACATCGATGCCGCGGGCGGCGACGTCGGAACAGACCAGCAGGCTGATTTCGCCCTGCTTGAAGCGCTCCAGCGTTTCGGTCCGCTTGGACTGCACCATGTCGCCATGCAGCGCGCCGACATTGAAGCCGTGGCGTTCCAGCGACTTCTGCAGCACGGCGATGTCACGCTTGCGGTTGCAGAAGATGAAGGCGTTCTTGACATCCTCGGTCTGCAGCAGATGGCGCAGCGCCTTGCGCTTGTCCATCTCATGCACCAGGACCATCGCCTGCGTCACCGTCTCCGCCGGCGAGGCGGGCGGCGCAACGCTGATCTCCATGGGGTCGCTGAGGAAGGCATCGGCCAGACGGCGGATTTCCGGCGGCATGGTCGCCGAGAAGAACAGGGTCTGCCGGTTCTTCGGCAGCTTGCTGACGATGCGCTCGATATCGGGAATGAAGCCCATGTCGAGCATGCGGTCGGCCTCGTCGATGACGAAGACCTTGATGTCGTTCAGCATGATGTTGCCGCGCTCGAACAGGTCTATCAGACGACCCGGAGTCGCGATCAGCACATCCACGCCGCGGTCGAGCTTCTTCACCTGTTCGGTGAAAGTCTCGCCGCCGATCAGCAGCGCCATGCTGAGCTTGTGGTGCTTGCCGTAGGTCTCGAAGCTTTCCGACACCTGGGCGGCCAGCTCGCGCGTCGGCTCCAGGATCAGGGACCGCGGCATCCGCGCCCGGGCACGGCCCGACGCCAGGATGTCGATCATGGGCAAAGTGAAGCTCGCCGTCTTGCCGGTGCCCGTCTGCGCGCAGCCCAGCACGTCGCGGCGTTGCAGGACACAGGGAATTGCCTGTTCCTGAATGGGCGTCGGTTGGGTGTAACCCTTGTCCTCGATGGCGCGCAGGACGTCAGGGCCAAGCCCAAGTTCCGAAAAAAGCATCCAACCTGTTTCTGTTCTGGAGTGCGCAAATCGAGCGATCATCGCTCGATGCCTGGATGAGGCCGAAGAATAGGTAGGCAAAGCGCCATGTCAATAGATCCGATGTTCCGAAGCCGAAAATAGGCGCGGAAACACGCCGCGTTGGCGAAATCGATACCCTGCGCTAGGCTGTCCGACGGCGTTGCCGCGAGTCGCGGCCATTGCCGGTGCCCTGGACAAGGGCGCCAAGCCCCAAATGGAACGGTCGAGTGCATTTGATGATTCTTCGTGCCCAGGAATCGGTGCTGGTGGTGGTCGACGTCCAGGAACGCCTGCTGCCGGCCATCCACGAATCCGACCGCGTCGTCCGGCATGCCGGGATGCTGTTGAAGGCGGCGGCCGCCCTGTCCGTGCCGGTGCTGGTGACGGAGCAGTATCCCCGCGGCCTTGGGCCGACGGTGGAGGCTGTGCGCGCCGACCTGCCGCCCGGCACCCCGGTGATCGAGAAGATCACCTTCGGCTGCACCGGAGAGCCGGCCTTCAATGCCGCGGTGGAGGAACTGAAGCGTCCGCAGATCGTGCTGTGCGGCACGGAGGCGCATGTCTGCGTGATGCAGACGGCGCTGGGGCTGCGCCAGCAGGGCCATGCGGTCTATCTGGTCGCCGACGCTGTGTCCTCGCGCACCCCCGCCAACCACGCCGCCGCGCTGGAGCGGATGCGCGCCGCCGGCGTCACCATCGTCACCACCGAGATGGTGCTGTTCGAATGGATGGAGCGGGCCGGCACGCCGGTCTTCAAGGTCGTCAGCGCCCTGGTGAAGTGAGCGCAGGAGAAGCCCGATGTCGAACAGCCGCCCGTCCGGGCGCCCTGCCCTGATCCTGCTGCCCGGCATGCCGCTGGATGCGGCGCTGTGGGATCATCAGCTCCGCCACCTCGCCGACGTCGCCGACCCGCTGGTGGTCGAGTTGGCGGAGTGCGAGTCGATCGCCGCCATGGCCGACAAGGTGCTGGCGACGGCGCCCGACCGGTTCGCCGTCGCCGGCCTGTCGATGGGCGGCTATGTCGCCCTGGAGATCCTGCGCCGCTCGCCGGAGCGGGTAGACAGGTTGGCGCTGCTCGACACCAACGCCCGCGCCGACACGGCGGAGGCGACCGCCACCCGGCGCGAGGCGGTGGCGCTCGCCCGCCAGGGCCGCTATGGGCAGGTGATCCGTGCCGCCCTGCCCCGCCTGATCCACCCCGACCGCATGGCCGACGAAGGTTTCGTCCGGTCGGTGCTGGACCAGATGGAGCGGGTGGGGGTCGACGGCTATGCCCGCGAGCAGGAGGCGATCATCAACCGTCCCGACAGCCGGCCCGGCCTCGCCGCCATCCGCTGCCCCACGCTGGTGGTCTGCGGACGCCAGGACGTGCTGACCCCGCCCGCCCTGCACGAGGAAATGGCGGACGCCATCCCCGGCGCAAGGCTGGTGCTGGTCGAGGACTGCGGGCACCTGTCGGCGATGGAACAGCCGCAGGCGGTGACCGCGCTGATGCGCGACTGGCTGCTGCGCGACTGACGGGTCGCGACTGCCGTCAGCAGTCGATGGCGCCGCAGAACAGGTCGGCCCGCCGGCTGGGGAACAGGGTGAAGGTCATGTCGCTGATCAGGCTGCGGAAATCCGGATCGTCCGGCCCCTGCGGCCGGTCGAGCCAGCCCGTGGCCGAGGTCAGCGCCCCGCCGGAGCGGCAGAACGCCCCCTGCACGACGATGGGTCCGCCCGGCGGCGAGGTGGGAATCGGCCCGTCGGTGCAGAGCGACGAGTTCAGCATCGTCTCCGCGACGTTGAAGGCCAGAACCACCTTGTAATCCCGCCGTGCCGTGTCGTTCGGCGTGGTGGTGAGGTTGGTCTTCACCCCGGACACGCGGTTCTGCATGTGGGGCAGGACCTTTTCCGCGAAGCGCTCCGGCGGCAGGCCGAAGGGGTCGCCATGCAGGACCACCCGCAGGTCTCGGTTCCCCGCCGCATAGGAGACCTCGCTGCGCGTGTAGGCGGGCGCTGGCTCGCTCGCCACCACCCGCTCGTTGGTGCAGGCGGCGAGGACGGAGGCACCCAGCAGCAGGGCGGCGAGCGGCGGGAGCATACGCATGATCGGATCGTCCGTTGGGATTTCTGCCCCCGATATGGGAGCCCGCGGCCGGCATGGCGAGTGGCGGCTCCCAATCGCGCTCGCCAGCCGCCCATTGAACCTAGACGTCGATATCGTCCGCCTTCACGAACTTCGCGTTGTCCTGGATGAAGCGGAAGCGAAGCTCCGCCTTCTTGCCCATCAGTTCCTCGACCAGGGAGCGGGTGCGCTCGAACTCCGGCTTTTCCTCCGGATCGGCGGCGTTGGGAACCACCACGCGCAGGAGCGAGCGCTTGGACGGGTCCATCGTCGTGTCGCGCAGCTGGGCCGGCATCATCTCGCCAAGGCCCTTGAAGCGGCTGATGTCGGGCTTCTTGCCCTTGAACATCTTCGACAGCAGCTCGTCCTTGTGGGCGTCGTCGCGGGCGTAGACCTGCTTGTTGCCGTGGCTGAGGCGGTAGAGCGGCGGCAGGGCGAGATACAGGTGGCCTTCCTGGATCAGGCCCGGCATCTCGCGGTAGAAGAAGGTCATCAGCAGCGACGCGATATGGGCGCCGTCGACGTCGGCGTCCGTCATGATGATGACCCGCTCGTAGCGCAGCTTGTCGGTCGAGAAGTCCTTGCCGACGCCGCAGCCCAGCGCCTGCACCAGATCGTTCAGCTCCTGGTTGGCCTTCATCTTGTCGACCGAGGCGCTGGCGACGTTCAGGATCTTGCCGCGGAGCGGCAGGATCGCCTGGGTCTCGCGCTGACGCGCCTGCTTGGCGGAGCCGCCGGCCGAGTCGCCCTCGACCAGGAAAAGCTCGGTGCCCTCGGGGGAGTTGCGCGAGCAGTCCGCCAGCTTGCCGGGCAGGCGCAGGCGGCGGGTGGCCGACTTGCGCGTCATTTCCTTGGACTGCTTGCGGCGCGCCCGTTCCTCGGCCTTTTCGATCAGGCGTTCCAGCAGGGCGTTGGCGCTCTGCGGATCGCCGGACAGCCAATGGTCGAAATGGTCCTTCACCGCGGTTTCGACGAGGCGCTGCGCCTCCGCCGTCACCAGCTTCTCCTTGGTCTGGCCCTGGAAATGCGGTTCGCGGATGAAGACCGACAGCAGGATGCAGGCGTCGCCCATCACGTCGTCGGCGGTGACCTGCCCGGCGCGCTTGTTGTTCGTCAGCTCGCCATAGGCCTTCAGGCCGCGGGTCAGCGCGGTGCGCAGGCCGGCCTCGTGCGTGCCGCCCTGGGGGGTCGGGACGGTGTTGCAGTAGGTGTGCGAGAAGCCCTCGTCGTCATCGGGCCATGCCACCGCCCATTCCACCCGGCCCTGGCCGTTGGGAAAGTCGAGAGCGCCGGCGAAGGGCGACGGCGTCAGCGTCTTGCGGTCCTTCAGCGCGGCGGTCAGGTAATCCAGCAGGCCGCCCGGGAAATGCAGGGTCTCCGACGCCGGCGTGGTGGCGTCGACCGACAGCAGCGCCGGATCGCAGCTCCACCGGATCTCCACCCCACGGAACAGATAGGCCTTGGAGCGCGCCAGCCGGTACAGCCGGTGCGGTTCGAAATGAGCGGTCTCGCCGAAGATCTCCGCATCCGCATGGAAGCGGATGGTGGTCCCGCGGCGGTTGACGTTGCCGCGGTGGGCCAGCGGCCCCTGCGGCAGGCCGCGGCTGTAGTCCTGGACGTAGAGCTGCTTTTCGCGGGCGATCTCGACGGTCAGCCGGTCCGACAGGGCGTTCACCACCGACAGGCCGACGCCGTGCAGGCCGCCCGAGGTCTGGTAGACCTTGTTGGAGAATTTGCCGCCGGAATGCAGCGTGGTCATGATGACCTCCAACGCCGACTTGCCCGGATATTTCGGGTGGTCGTCGATGGGGATGCCGCGCCCGTTGTCGCGGACCATCACCGTGCCGTCGGCGGCCAGCTCCAGGTCGATGCGGCTGGCATGTCCGGCCACCGCCTCGTCCATGGCGTTGTCCAGGACCTCCGCCACCAGATGGTGCAGCGCACGGTCGTCGGTGCCGCCGATATACATGCCCGGACGGCGCCGGACAGGCTCCAGCCCCTCCAGAACCTCGATGTCCTGGGCGGAATAGCTGTCGGCCTTGGGGGCCGTGTTCTCGAAAAGATCGCTCATGGCGGGATGATAGGAATTTCGTCAGGGGTGCGCAAGCGCGTCCTGGGCCGTTTATAGTGCGGTGCCACAGGCTTTGGGGCAGGAATTTTTCGTGACGCCGGAGGAAGCATGAGCGCAGCGGACGCATACGACTTCGACAATGGCCCTGCCCTGCGGGCCATCGCGATGCCGGCGGACACCAATCCGAACGGCGACATCTTCGGCGGCTGGTTGCTGGCGCAGATGGATCTGGCCGGCGGAACGGTGGCGGTGCGGCGCAGCCATGGCCGCGTCGCCACCGTCGGGATCGAGGCGATGACCTTCCACAAGCCGGTCTTCGTCGGCGACGAGGTCAGCTGCTTCGCCCGCATCGAGAAGGTCGGCCGCACTTCGTTGCGCGTCCGTATCGAGACCTGGGTGCGGCGCGAACGTTCCGGCTCCGACCCGATCAAGGTGACGGAGGGCGTGTTCACCTACGTCGCCATCGGCGAGGACCGCAAGCCGCGCGAGGTTCCGCCGGAGTGAGTGCCGTCAGGCCGCCGGTGCCTTGACGAAATGCTGATGCCCGTGGTCGCACTGGCCGCGGGCGTGCTTGTCGTCGCAGCTCTCGCCGGAGGTCAGGCCGATCCAGCCATGCAGTGTGGCGGGGTCGAAGCCGGCCTCGCGGCGGTCGCCGACCTGGATCAGCGGGCGGCGGATCAGGTCGCGGTCGGCCAGCATCGCGGACAATGCGGCGGACTCGTCGAGACCGTCGGGCTTGACGGCGCCCGACTTCACGGCGGCGGCGCGGCGGTTGAACCAGGCGTCGACGTCCTTGTCGCCGAAGAAGGCGCGGAGATCGGCAGCGGTCAGTTCGGCGGTGGCAAGGTCGCGTTCGACCAGCGTGTGGCCGGCGGCAGCCAGCTGCTGCTTCTGCTTGGCGTTCGCCGGACAACCGGCCATTCCGTAGAAAATCACCTCGGCCATGGGGCACTCCGCTGCTGGAGGAAGGGTCCTGATCCGGGGAGCAATCAGGACCGATTTCGTCCAGTCTAACGGCAGCGCAGCATGAAAAAGGGCGCGACGGAATGTCGCGCCCACATTTTTTATATGGGTATTCGGGAACAGAGCGCGAGACTCACTTCTGCAGGCGCTTCAGGGCATCCTCGACATACTGGTTGGTGTAGGTCTTGGACAAATCGATGCTGGCCGACGCCACCGCCGGGTCGAAGGCCTTCAACACCTTCAGTGCGGCTTCGGCGCCGACCTGGGTGAAGCGGCCGTCCGGTGAATAGGTCGGCTTGGAATGCTCGAAAGCCTGGGCGTAGAGCGACTTGTTGCCCAGGAAATACTCCTCCGGCAGCACCTTCAGCACGTCCTCCGTGCTGGCCTTGTTCAGCCACAGCATGGTGCGGACGAAGACGTCGGTCAGCGCCTGGGTGGTCTTCGGGTTCTCCTTGATGAAGTCGGGCTTCATGTAAAGCACCGCGGCGGGATAGGGACCGCCATAGACGTCCATGGTGCCCTTTTCCGTCCGGGTGTCGGCCAGGATGGTGATGTCGCCGTCGGCCTGGGCCTGGCTGATCACCGGGTCCAGATTGACGATGGCGTCGATTTCCCCGCGCTTGATCGCCGCGATGGCGCTGGGACCGCCGCCGACGCCGATGACCGAGGCATCCTCCGGCTTCATGCCCATGGAGGTGAGCACATAGTTCAGCATGAAGTTGGTGGAGGAACCGGGGGCGGTCACGCCGATCTTCTTGCCCTTCAGATCCTTCACCGACTTGACGGTGCCCGCCTTGTTGACGGCGGCCAGCACGATGCCGGGATAGCGGCCGAGCTGAGTCACCGCCACGATGGGCTGGCTCTTGGCCTGCATCTGGATGGTGTGGTCGTAGGCGCCGGTCACCACGTCGGCCGAGCCGCCGATCAGTGCCTGCAGGCTCTTGGAGCCGCCGCCGAAATCGTTGATCTCGACGTTCAGCCCGGCGTCCTTGAAGTACCCCAGCCGCTCGGCGAGCGTCAGCGGCAGGTAATAGAGCAGCGGCTTGCCGCCGACGGCGATCTTGATGTCGGTCTTCTCAAGTGCCTGCTGGGCTGCGGCCAGTCCGGCCGTTCCCAGCGCCAAGGTTCCCATGGTCACGGCGACCGCGGCGGCCGTGATCAGCGATTTGAGCTTCATCGTTTTCCTCCCCCAAATTTGAAATCAGTGCTGGCCGCCGCTGGTATCCTGCGGGCGCCAGTGCAGAAGCCGCTTTTCGATCATGGTGACGGCGGAATCGATCAGGACAACGAAGATCGTCAGCACCAGCATGCCGGAGAAGACGCCAACCGTGTCGAACACGCCTTCCGCCTGATGGATGCGGTAGCCGAGCCCGGCGGCGGAGCCCAGATATTCGCCCACCACCGCACCGACCATGGCGAAGCCGACGGCGGTGTGCAGCGAGGAGAAGACCCAGGACAGGGCCGAGGGCAGATAGACATGCCGGAACAGGTCGCGGGAGCTGGCCCCCAGCATGCGGGCATTGGCCAGCACCACCGGGCTGACCTCCTTCACGCCCTGGTAGACGTTGAAGAAGACGATGAAGAAGACCAGCGTCACCCCCAGCGCCACTTTCGACCAGATGCCGAGCCCGAGCCACAGGGCGAAGATCGGCGCCAGGACCACGCGGGGCAGCGCGTTGACCGCCTTGATGTAGGGGTCGAAGACGAGGGAGACCAACGGCGCGCGGGCGAACCAGAAGCCGAAGGCGATGCCCGCCACCGTGCCGATGACGAAGGCCAGCGCGGTCTCCAGCAGCGTGATGCCCAGGTGATACCAGATGACGCCCGAGGCGAAATCGGCCCAGGTGCGGGCCAGCACCGCCCCCGGCGTGCCGAAGAAGAAGGGGCTGAGGATCCCGGTGTCGGTCAGGACGTGCCAGACCAGGAAGAAGGCGATCAGGACGCCCAGCTGAAGCAGCAGGATGACCGGACGGCCGGGCAGGCGTTTGGCATGGGATCTCATGATGTCGTCACCGCAGCTTGGTCTGGGCGTAGCCCTTCAGAACTTCGTCGCGCAGCTGGCCCCAGATTTCCTTGTGAAGGTCCAGGAACTGCGGCGTCATGCGGATTTCCGCCACGTCGCGCGGGCGGTCCAGGTCGATCCGGTACTCGCCGATCAGCCGGGCGCCCGGGCCGGCGGACAGCACCAGCACCCGGTCGGACATGGCGATGGCCTCCTCCAGGTCATGGGTGATGAAGACCACCGACTTGCGGTCCGCCGCCCACAGCTCGAGCAGCTCGTTCTCCATCATCTGTCGGGTCTGGACGTCGAGCGCCGAGAAGGGCTCGTCCATCAGGATGATCTTGGGATCGACGATCAGCGTCTGGGCCAGCGCGACGCGCTTGCGCATGCCGCCGGAGAGCTGGTGCGGGAAACGGTCGCCGAACCCCTCCAGCCCGACGCGCGACAGCCAGGGTTGTGCGCGCTCCCGCGCTTCCGCCTTGGAAACGCCGCGGAACTCCAGCCCGGCAGCGACATTGTCGAGCGCCGATTTCCAGGGCATCAGCGCCTCGGCCTGGAACATGTAGCCGGCCTTGGGATTGATGCCGGTCACCGGCTGCCCGAAGGAAAGCGCGCGGCCCTCGCTGGGCTTCAGCAGGCCGGCGGCGACATTCAGCATCGTCGACTTGCCGCTGCCGGTCGGGCCGACGATCGACACGAACTCCCCGTCCGCGACGGTGAAGCTGGCTCCCTGTACGGCGGTATAGGAACGTCCCCGGCCGTCGGGTGAAGGAAAGGTGCAGGTCACGCCGTCCAGTTGGAGGGCGGGCGCCGCGGCGGCCTCGGCCATATCGGTGTGGTCCTTATCGTTCGGGCGGATCACTTTGGTTGGGAGATCATACTGTCCGAAACTCTTCCTATCGGCAACCGCTTGAGATCCCCATGAGATCCGTGACGAGCCATTCCGTAAACGCACCGCTTACGGTGTCAAAGAAGGGACCGCGGGCGTTATCGGTTGCAGCCGCGCCGGCCTGTCCCGCATCACTGTCATAGATCGAAAGCCAGCCCTTCATATCGCGGAGTCGAGATGCCCACGCTGCCGAAACGCCCGATGATCGCGCTTGCCGTCCTGGCCGCCCTGCTCGCCGCGTGGCTCGGCTTCGCGGCATGGTACGATCACAGCCAACGGGCGGACGAACAGCCGGCGACCTACAGCGCGTTGATCGAGCGGGCCGTCCGCGGCGAGATCGAGTCCGTCACCTTCTCCAACGGCATCGGACATGCGGTGGCCACGGACGGCAGCCGCTATCGCACCGTGATGCCGGTGACCGACGATCTGCTGAAGGAAATGCGCAGCCACAAGGTCGCCATTGCCTTCGGCGAGGGGCCGGACGGGCTGATGGCGCAGACGGTCCGCGTGCTCGACCGCGTGGCTCCCTTCCTGATGGTGGCCCTGCTGATCGGCGGACTGATGCTCAGCGGCGGGCAGTTCTTCGGCATGGGACGCGCAACCCGCGTGCGCCCGGAGGACACCGACACCGTCTTCGCCGACGTGGCGGGCGTGGACGAGGCCAAGGAGGAACTGCGCGAGACGGTGCAATTCCTGAAGGATCCGCGCCGCTTCGCCATGGCCGGCGCCCGCGTGCCCAAGGGCATCCTGCTGGTCGGCCCGCCCGGCACCGGCAAGACCATGCTGGCCAAGGCCGCGGCGGGCGAGGCCGGCGTGCCTTTCTTCGCCGCATCGGGTTCCGATTTCGTCGAGATGTTCGTCGGCCTGGGCGCAGCACGCGTCCGCAGCCTGTTCAAGACCGCCCGCGCGAGCGCGCCCTGCATCCTGTTCATCGACGAGATCGATGCGCTTGCCGGCAAGCGCGGCGAATCGAACAGCCATTCGGAACGCGAGCAGACGCTCAACCAGTTGCTGGTGGAGATGGACGGCATCGTCGAGGGCGGCGCGGTGGTGGTGATCGCCGCCACCAACCGGGCGGAAATGCTGGATGCCGCGGTGCTGCGCCCCGGCCGCTTCGACCGCCACATCCATGTCAGCCTGCCCGATGTGGCGGGGCGCGAGGCCATCCTGGGCGTGCATGCCGGCCGGCTGACGCTGGCCCCCGACGTCTGCGCCCGCACAGTGGCGCGCGGCACCCCCGGCTTCTCCGGGGCGGAGCTGGCGAACCTGACCAACGAGGCCGCCCTGTCGGCTGCGCGCCAGGGCCGTGTCGTCGTCACCATGGCGGATTACGAAGCCGCCAAGGACCGTGTGCTGATGGGCACCGAGCGCCGCAGCCTCGCCCTGTCGGCGCATGAGCGGCGGCTGATCGCGGTCCATGAGGCAGGCCATGCGCTGGTGTCCCTGCGCTGCCCGCAGGCCGACCCGATCCACAAGGCCACCATCATCCCGCGCGGCGGCGCGCTGGGCATGGTGGTGCGGCTGCCGGAAGGCGACCGCGTGTCGGTCTCCCGCGCCAAGCTGATGGCCGACATCGCCGTCGCCATGGCCGGCCGGGCCGCCGAGGAGATCGTTTTCGGCCCCGATCACGTCACCACCGGTGCTGAAGCCGACTTCCGCGCCGCCACCGACCTTGCCCGCCGCATGGTCACGGCGTGGGGGATGAGCGAGGAGATCGGCTATGTCGCCCATGCCGCCGTCGAGCCGGGTGCGCGATCCGAGCGCACCGCATGGCGCATCGACGAGGAGGTCCGGCGCATCACCGACGAAGGCATGGAGCATGCCCGCCGCCTGCTGCGCACCGACCGCGCCGCGCTGGACGGCATCGCCCAGGCGCTGCTGGAGCGCGAGACCCTGACCGGCGGCGAAATCACGGAACTGGCGGACCGACAGGAAGAGCGCGCGACGGAGGCGGCCTGAGACCGCGCTGGCAGGAAATTATGGGGTCGACGATCCTGCCCCACTCCTCCACCGACAGGAAATGTCCCGGATTGCGGCATGGATGCATACCGGAGTAGACTAATCCGGATGCGAATGGGAGTAATACGAGGGGGAACGCGATGACCGGACCGCTATCCCGCCGCACGGTTCTACGAACCGCGCTGCCCCTCCTGGCCTCCCTGCCCCTGCTCGCGGTCTGTCCGGTCCCCTCGCACGCGGCGCCAGCCGATGCTTCGGCCGTCGTCAGGGTCGGCGCCTACGAATTTCCCCCTTACGTCGATGAGACCGGCGGCGGCGTGACCCGCGACCTGCTGGACCTTTTCAACGCCGCCCAATCGGAACGGCGGTTCGAGATGGTTCGCACCGCCCCGCAGCGGCGGTACGAGGACCTGGAACAGGGGCGATTCGACATGATCGCCTTCGAATGCCGGAATTGGGGCTGGGAAGGCCGGGCGGTCGATGCCACCCGCCCCTTCCTGCGCGATGCCGAGGTGTTCATCGCCCGGGCGGCTCCCGGCATCGACCAGCGCTATTTCGACGATCTGTCCGGCAAGTCGATTCTCGGACGGCTCGGCTTCCATTACGCGTTCGCCGGGTTCGAGGCCGACCCGAAGATCCTCGAACAGCGGTTCCGCACCCGCGTTACGGTGACGCATGAAGGCAATGTCCGCAGCGTCGTCGCCGGCCGAGCCGATCTGGCCATCGTCACCCGCTCCTTCCTGACCCGCTTCCTGCAGCGCGAACCCGAACTGGCCCGGCAGTTGGTGGTGTCCGAGCGTTCCGACCAGATCTACGAGCACACCATCCTGACAAGGCAGGGGGGAAGCGTCGCGACCGCCTGGCTCGATTCGCTGCTCGACCGCCTCGCCGCGGACGGGCGCCTGGAGTCGCTGTGGCGGCGGAGCGGAATCCTGTCATGAAACGCCGCTCCTCCCTGCTGGCGCGGGTGGCCGGGGCCATCCTGTTGACGACCGCGACCATCGGATCGGCGTCCGTGCTGCTGTCGGAGTGGATCGTCGAGGGCCAACGCCACCAGGACCTGCTGCGTCGCGCCGAGTTGGTCGCGGCGACCCAGGCCGACGCGCTGAGCGGCCCGGTGTGGGAGCTGGACAACCGCAGCGCCCAGCGGATGATCGAGGCACTGACCGCCCGCGATCCCGCCATCCGCTCCATCACGGTCTTCGAAACCGACCGCAATGTGCCGCTGGCCGAGATCATTGTTGGCGGCGAGAACGACGCCGAACGCGTCACCGTCGAACGCCCCATCGTCCTGCATGGACGCGAAGGGCGGGTTCAGACGGTGGGAACCCTGCGGATCGCCTTTTCGACGGCGGAGGTCCGGCAGGCGACCCTGGATGCGCTGATACCGGTGGTCGGGCTTCTGCTGCTGTCGCTGCTGGGAGCGATGGCGGTGCTTGGCCTGACGCTGAACCGCATGGTGCTGCACCCGTTGCGCCGGTTGACCCAACTGGCCAGCGCCATGGCGCACGGCGACTATGGCGCCCGCATGGACACCGGCCGTACCGACGAGATCGGCGTGCTGGCCGACGGCTTCAACCGCATGGCGGCAACCGTGCAGGACCACACCAGCACGCTCGAAAGCCGGGTCCGCGACCGGACCGAGGCATTGGCCGCCACCAACCGCGCCATCATGGACAGCATCAACTATGCGCAGCTGATCCAGTCCTCGATTCTGCCATCGGCCGACGTGCTGTCCGCCGGCTTGACCGAGCATTTCGTCCTGTGGCGCCCACGCGACGTGGTCAGCGGCGATTTCTATGTCTGCCGGGAGGTGCCGGACGGATTCGTCGTCGCGGTCGCCGACTGCACGGGGCATGGCGTGCCCGGCGCCTTCATGACCATGACCGCCAGCGCGATGCTGAACAACGCACTGGACCTCCTGGGTGCGTCCGACCCGGCGGCGGTGCTTGCCGCCGTCGACCGCAAGGTCCGCGCCGCCCTGCACCAGGAGGGTGAAGCCCGCAATGGAGCCGAGTGCTTCGACAACGGTCTGGATCTCGCGCTCTGCCACATCCGGCCAGCCGACGGGAGGCTGGTTTACGCCGGCGCGCGCATTCCCCTGCTGATCGTCAGCGACGACGGCGTGACGGAACTGCGCGCCGACCGGCGCAGCCTGGGTTACCGCCCGGCCGGTCAGCCCGCAGGGCGCTGTGGAGCTGAGTCGTCCTTCACGAATCACAGCATTCTTCTGCGACCGGGCCAGACCTTCATCCTGGGAACCGATGGGCTGGCCGATCAGAGCGGCGGCGAGCGCGGACGCAGCTTCGGCAGAGCCCGCCTGCGGGAGATGCTCCGGCAGGGCGGCACCGGTCCGCTGGATCGGCTGAAGTCGGAGCTGGAAAACTCCCTCGACCATTTCCAGTCGGGCCACGAACAGCGCGACGACATCACGCTGTTCGGATTCCGCGTGCGGCTGACCGACGCAGCGGCGGCTTCCCAGCCGGGATCCGACAAGCGGGCCGCATAAAAGACCTGGACCGATTGTGCGAATCTGTTACAGAGATGTCACCTTTTGTGACAGGTTGTAACGCGCCATCTGCGACAGGCCAGGGACAAATTCAGAGGAAGTTTCCACGGCTTATCGACTTTGATTTAAAATTTAGACATCCTAGGGTATGTTCCACCCGTCGTAGTGGTGTGCAAAGGCGCGGCATCAGGGAGAGCACGGCATGGCAGGTCCGACGATCGTCGTGGTCGAAGATGAGAGTTCGCTCCGGTCCGACATGATTGAATACCTGACGGGCTGCGGATTTCATGCGATCGGCGCACGCGACGGTGCGGAACTCGACCGTCTGCTCCAGAGCCACAGCGCGTCCATCGTGGTCCTGGACGTGAACCTGCCGGACGAGGACGGGTTCAAGATCGCCGCACGTCTGCGCGATAGCCATGGCGCCGGCATCATCATGGTCACCGCCCGCAGTTCCACCGTCGACCGCATTGTCGGGCTGGAGATCGGCGCCGACGCCTATCTGGTGAAGCCGGTCGAATTGCGCGAACTTGAAGCGCAGGTGAAGTCGCTGCTGCGCCGGATGAGCGAACGCGCCGCCGAATCGGCGGCCCAGGCCGCCGGCAGCGCCGCACCGGCCGACCCCGTCCATGACGGCATCGACGAGGCGCGCTGGTCGCTGGACCCCACGGAATGGAGCCTGACCAACCCGGCCGGCATCCGCATCAGCCTGACCAGCATGGAAATGAAGCTGACCAGCCTGCTGGCTGCCCAGGCGCGCAAACCGGCGACCCGCGACCAGATCTCCCAGGCTCTGTACAATCGCCGCTGGAACCCGGAAGACCGTTCCATCGACACCGTCGTCGGCCGCCTGCGCCACAAGGTGGAGGGCGCCATCGGCGGCCCGGCTCCGCTGAAGTCGGTGCATGGCGTCGGCTATGTCTTTTCCGCGCCGATCCGGGTGCTGGGCGCGGCACAAGGTTAAGTCAGCCCTGCCCCGGCGTCCGGTGCGGGAACAGCAGCGTGAAACTGGTCCCACGGTCCAGCACGCTGTCCACCGTGATCGATCCCTTCAGAACGCCGACCACCAGATTGTGGACGATGTGCAGCCCCAGTCCGCTGCCGCCGCGTCCACGCCGCGTCGTAAAGAATGGCTCGAACACCCGGGCCCGGTCCTCCTCGCTCATGCCGCGGCCATTGTCGGTGAAGCACAGCCGGACGATATCCCGGGTCGGGAGGTCCACCGCGATCGCCATGTCGCCCGGCCGGCCATCGGCAAAGGCATGGGTCAGGGCGTTCATCACCAGATTCGACAGGATCTGCGACAGCACGCCCGGATAGCTGTCCAGTTCCAGATCGCCGGGACAGCTCACCGCCACCGCATGTCCCGACGGCCGCAGCTTCGGCTGCAGGCTGACCAGCGTATCCTGGATATAGGCGGCAAGATTGACGCTGCGCCGCTCCGCGCTGGCCCGGTCGACCGCGACCTGCTTGAAGCCGGCGATCAGCTGCGACGCCCGTTCGCAATTGCCCAGGATCAGGTCGGTGGTGTCGATGGCGGTGGCGAGGTAGCGGGCGAACTCCGCCTTGCCAAGTTCCCCCGCCTCCGCCCGGCGGCGCAGGGCCTGGGTGGCATCGGCGAGATGGGACGCGCAGGAGACGGCGATTCCGACCGGCGTGTTGATCTCGTGCGCGACCCCGGCGACCAGCGCACCGAGGGACGCCAGCTTTTCCGACTGGACCATCGCCTCCTGCGCCTCGCGCAGGCTTTCCAGCGCGGCTTCTGCCTCGCTACGCCGGCGTTCCAGCTCGTGGTTGGCGTCGCTCAACTGGGCCTGCAGGCGATCGCTGACCCGCACCAGCCGCTGCTGCTCCCGGGTGCTGAGTTCGAAGGCGGCAACGAATTCGCGGAATTCGGACAGACACTGCGGCGCCAGCGCCGCCAGCCTCGTCTCCAGCGCGCGGGCCTTGGCGAGGGCCTCCTCCTCCGCAGCGAAGAGGTTGAAGCTCATGGATCGCCGCTGGCGGGAATCTCCCGCATCCGGAAGACGACATGCCGCAGATCCTCGGCGAAATCCTCGCCCAGTTCGCGCATGGCCTCGTCGTTTTCCTCCACGCACCAGGTCAGCGTCACCGGCCGGCCGGTCTTGGCTACGGTCTCCAGCATCTGGAAGATGTTCATCAATGCTTTGGCGCTGGAACTGTTGAAATACAGCAATTCCATGTTGAAATGGATCGGAGCGCCATCGGTGCGGGCCAGATAGCCACGCAGCGCGTCGAACACCGGGCCGAAGAAGCCGGCGACGTCGTCGGGATAGGATTCGCCGGTCATGCGTAAATGGCCGCCGGCGAAGTCGAAGGAGACGCCCGGCGTGCGTCCGGTGGCGGGGATGGTCAGGCTGTCCATGGCTCGTCGCTCGGTTCGGCCGCTCAGACGCGGACCTTGAGGCAGAAGAAGCTGCGGTCCGCGTCCATCGCGTCGAAGTCGTAGTCGATGGGATCGCTGGCCCGCCGGGCGATCTCGATCAGCCCCAGGGTCGCACCGCGACTGCCGTCGTCCGGTTCCTCCCGAAGCTGTTCGCGGTAGTAGTTCTTGATGCCATCGCGGTCGAGGCTCTTCAGATGGTCCAGCCTCTGCTTCAGGCGTGGAACGTCACCATTGCGCACGGTGTTGCCGCAGACGATGAAGACCTTGCCGTCCTCCACCCCAATGGTCACCATTCCGGCGCTGAGTTCGACCGCGCGGCCGGCGCTGCCGGACATCTTTTCCGCCGAATAGCGGATGATGTTCTGCATCTGCTCGACAAAAACGGAGAAGACCCGGCGGATGGTGGGACCGTCGGCCTCTTCCAAAGCCATCTTTTCCCGCAACGCCTCGCCCAAGGAATAAAGTATCCCTTCCGACAAGTATCCGCTGAAGGAAAACAGAATACCCTTGTCATCCAGATCGCGTTTTATCGCCGCATACTGCTGTGCAAGCATGGGAGCCGCCGGATTTTCCGTCAGTGCCTGACATGTGCCAACTATCTCATTCCCTAGGCCAAAGGGCCATAGCCTTTCGAACAGGCGCGAGATCCGGAGCCATCACACCGGCAACACGACCCGAAAGGTCGATCCCTTGCCGAGTTCGCTGTCCACCGCCACGGCACCGCCATGAAGCAGAACAATCTGCTGCACGGTGTGCAGCCCTATACCGGTGCCCGGAATACCCGAGGCGCCGGAGCCGCGAAAGAAACGGTCGAACAGGCGCGGTATCTCCGATTCCGGAATACCCCGGCCACGGTCGGTCACTTCGATCACCGCCATCGCGCCGTCGGTATCGCCATGCAGCAGGATCGGCCCGCCCTGTCCGGAATATTTGACCGCGTTGTTGACCAGATTGGTCAGAACCAGTCCGATGAGATGGGCGTCGATTTCCGCGCGACGTGGCAACCCATCCAACTCCATCCGGAAGTCACGGTCCGGATAGGCGACGCGAAAGGGGCGGACGACACTGCGGATCAGATCGGGAAGATCGACCTCCGCGCGTTCGAGCACCAGCGCATTGCTCTGCAGCCGTTCGTCGGTCAGATGGGCGTCGATCAGGCCGGTCAAGCGCTGGACGCTGCCACGGATCACCGCCAGCCTTTCCAGCATCTCCGGCTCCACCTGTTCCGCCTTCATGGCGAGCAGCTGGGCGGCGCTGTCGATGATGGCGAGAGGGGTGCGGAACTCGTGGCTGACCATGCCCAGGAACTGGCGCTGGCGGTCGCGCGCCAGCAATTCGCACTCCAGCGCGCGCTCCACCCGTTCCTTGGCCAGGATCAGCGCCTTCTGGTTGGCGGCCAATTCGTTGGTGCGCTCCTCCACACGCCGCTCGAGCGAGCGGTTCAGCGCCACCAGCTCCTCATACAGGCAGACATTGTCGAAGCCGATCGCGACGCGGTTGCAGAACAGTTCCAGCAGCCGGTGCTCGTCGGGGGTGTAGGGCTCCGCCCGCTCCAGCCGGAAGACGGTCACTCCATGCTCGCGCGTGCGGAAAACCAGCACGCACCGGTCATCCCGGTACAGGTTGCGCTGGCTCCGCAGCACATCCTCGATCTCCGCCGTCGCGTCGGCCGGAAGAACGTCGGCAACGGGCATGCCGATGCTGCAGGCGAACTCCCCAAGTCCGGCCACCAGCGCCACCGACCGGCTGCCGTCACCGCGCTCCAGCGGACGGCAGGCAAGCACGGAGGGTGTGCCGCCCGGATCGACGAGACGGGCAATCTGCTCCACCAGCTGTTCGACGAAGGCGCGCATCGACCGCATTTCGAACAGGGAGGCCGATGCATGGAGGATGCGCTCCAGCCCCTGTCTGTTGCGTTCGATCGTCACGATGTCGCGCCACGCCCGCAGCGCGCTCACCAGCGTGGTGAACAGGCGCTGCGCCGTCAGCTCGCTCTTGGCCTTGTAGTCGTTGATGTCGTAGCCGACGATGACGTCGCGCTCCGGCGCCTGCCCCGGCTGGCCGGTGCGCAGGATGATGCGCATGCGCTGGTTTCCCAGCTCCTCCCGGATGTGGCGGACCAGCCGGAGGCCGGCATCCTCCGTCTCCATCACCACGTCCAGCAAGGCGACGGGAAGATCCGGCCGCAGCGCCAGCACCGCCTTCGCCTCTTCCGCCGACAAGGCGCTGACCACCTCGAAGGGACGGCCGTCGAAGTCGAAATCGCGCAGGAGCACTGCGGTCATCGCATGAACCTGCGGGTCGTCGTCCACCACCAGGATGGGCCAGGGCAAGCCCGACGGCCGTTGCGGACGCACCGCCGTGACGGTCCCGTCCTCCGGGCCGAACAGCAGTTCGTCGTCGGCCCCTCCCCCCATACCCGTCATGCCCCGCCTCCCCGTAGCCCTTGCAGGTTGGCTCCGGCCCTCCCGCCTGACCTGCCTGTACGACGTTCAGCTGTGATGGAAGCATTGTACGTCGCCGCTTCCAAGTCCGATTCGGCCTGTTCGGTAGCATTCGTTTCAATTTGTCGCATATGACCGAAGATTGTCGCCGGCCGCCGATAATCTTCCGTAAGAAGACGCCGTTTCGACTGAATGCGGAAGCTTCCGTAGGGAAAGGTTCAGTGTATTTACGACAACAAGGCTTCCAACCGGCAACGCCGCACCGCCGCGATTCCCTTTTCCCATTGGCCCGGATGGTTTCCCTCCCTGTCCCCACCGCTGCGCGCCGCACAGCGGTGTTCCCACTTTCCAACCCGACCATAACGAGACAATCGCAACAATTTCATCCCTGAATGGTTGTGGGATGACGGATGCGGGAGGTTGCGCTATGCTTGAGCATAGCCATCGCCCCGATTCAAAGGAACGCCACGTCCAGATGCCACCCGCCGGCTTCGAACGGGATGCACGCGCCGCCGGGACGACGACGTCCATTCACGGGCCGGATGCGGTTCGATTGGGACGCAAGGCCGCTTCGCCTGCGGTCCTGGCGCTGCTGGCTGGCGCCCTTGCCCTAACGGTCGCAATGCTGGCGATCGCCTTCCACCAGTACCGCAGCCAGGTGATGGCGGAGGCGGAGAGTCGCAGTTCCGCCATCGTCCGTGTGCTGGAGGAACATGCGGCAAAGACTCTCGGCATCCACGCCATGACGCTGTTTCACCTGGAATGGATGGTCGACGATCTGGGATGGGATCGGATAGACGGCTCCCCTCTGCTGCATGAACGGTTGAAGGCGCTGGCCTCGCAAACGCCGGAGGTTCAGTCCTACTGGATCACCGACGAGACGGGACGCGTCCGCGCCAGCAGCTTCGAATGGCCGATGCGCGTGCTGAGCGCCGCCGACCGCGAGTATTTCCGCGCCCATCTCGGTACCGGCGATGCCATCCATATCGGTCCGCGGTTGAGCGGCAAGATCAATTCGGAGATCTTCTTCACCCTCAGCCGCCGGATGGAACTGCCCGGCAACCGTTTCCAGGGCGTGGCGCAGATCTCTCTTCTGCCCGGCTATTTCGCCGACTTCTACCGGTCGGTCCTGCATGATCCGGGCGACATCATCCTGCTTCTGCGCGACGATGGCCGTGCGATTGTCCGGCAACCCCTGGGCAGCGCCCCGGACAATGCCGACATCGGCCATTTTCCTGAACTGATCGCCACGCCCAACGCGAACGGCACCTTCCGCGCCGTGACCTCCTTCGACGGGGTGGAGCGGGTGCTGGCCCGACGCAAGGTTCCCAATCTTCCGGTCTATGTGGTCTACGGCACCGATGTCGCCTCCATCGAAGCGGCATGGCGTGATCGGGTGGAGCCTTATGCCCTGTTCGCCGTCCCGTCGATCGGACTGCTCGGATTGCTCGGCGTCATCGCGCTGCGCCGGTCGCGGCAGGCCGCCGATGCGCAGGAAGCGCTGCGCCGCGCCAACGAAGCGCTGGAAAGCCGCATCGCCGAGCGGACCCGCCACCTGGACCAGGCGCTGGCCGACAAGGAGGTGCTGCTGCGCGACATCCATCACCGGGTGAAAAACAACCTGCAGGTCATTCTCAGCCTGCTGGAGTTGCAGGCCCAGCGCTCGCCGGAACTGGAGGCGCCGTTCAGCGAAGCGTTGAGCCGTATCAACACGATGGGACTGATCCATGAGCAGATCTACCGCTCGACCGGAGTGTCCTCGGTTCGGCTCGACGATTTCATCGAGGCGCTGATCGGCCATCTGAGCAGCTTCCACCGGCGCCCGGGTCGGGAGATCGCCATTCATCATGACGTGGAACCGGTTGCCATCGACTTGAACCGGGTGGTTCCCTTCGCCCTGATCCTGAACGAGGTGCTGTCGAACGCCTTCAAGCATGCTTTCGCGGATCGCTGTTCCGGCACCGTCACCATCGCCGTAACGGCGGAAGACGGCATGCTGCACCTGACGGTGGAGGATGATGGCACCGGCACCCCCGAGCCGGAGCCGGCAGTCGAGCCAGGACGGCGTTCCATGGGCATGGATCTGATCCGCGCCTTTGCCCGCCAGATCCGCGGCGAGTATCGCTTCACCCGCACAGTCGGCACGCGCTTCGACCTCGTCTTCCCGCTGGAGGACGAGGTGTCCTAGGGCCTGTTGACATTTGAGGAACGAAAGGGGATTCCGCTGGCCTCTGAAATCTGATTCAAGGCTTCCAAAAAGGAGGTATCCTTGGATCGGATGGTTCTGCGGGACGATCAGTGGGAGCGGATAGCGGCGCTTCTTCCGGGCAAAGTCGGCGATCCCGGCCGCTCGGGGGCGGACAATCGGCTGTTTCTGGAGGCGGTCCTGTGGATCGTCCGTGTTGGGTCACCCTGGCGGGACTTGCCCGAAGCCTTCGGTAATTGGAACTCGGTGTTCCAACGCTTTCGCCGATGGGCCAAGGCCGGTGTCTTCGATGAGGTCTTCGCCGCCTTATCGAGCGACGCGGACTTCGAGTACGCGATCATCGATGGAACGATTGTCCGGGTGCATCAGCACGGCACCGGCGCAAGGGGGGGACTCAGGCTCAGGCCATTGGCCGCTCTCGCGGCGGACTGACGACCAAGATCCTGGCCGTCGTCGATGGGTTGGGAAACCTTGGGCGCTTCATCCTGCTGCCGGGCCAACGACATGACAGCGTTGGCGTCGAACCGGTGCTGGACGGTATCGAGTTCTCCGCCTTGCTGGCTGATAGAGCCTTCGACAGCAACGCCATCCGCACCTTGATCGCCGAGCGTGGCGCGGTCGCCGTCATTCCGTCCAAGACCAGCCGCACCACTCCGATTCCCCATGACGCCGAAATGTACAAATGGCGCCATCTGGTCGAGAACTTCTTCTGCAAAATCAAGGAATTTCGCCGTATTGCCACGCGATACGACAAAACAGACACAAGCTACGCCGCTGCCATCAACCTCGTCGCTACCGTCTTGGCAACACGGTGAATGTCAACAGACCCTAGATCGGATCGCGTAAAATCGGAATCGATCTGGAGCGTGAATCCGATCGCCAAACATAAAGCTACAGCGTCGTGCATTTCATATTAAACGCACGACGCTGTAGACTCAGCGCTTGCCGCGTTTGGCCGCCGCGGTTGCCACGCTGTTGATCGGATCGTCGGTCTTCGGCAGTTTTTCCGCTATCCCATAAGCCAGTTCCCGTCGGCGCAGTTCGGCAAGGATTTCGTCGGGCGCGATGTCCAGGTCTGCCAGCAGGACGACGAGATTGTAGAGTAGGTCGGCCCCTTCCATCACCAGCGCGTCACGGTCGCCGCGCATGGCCTCGATCGCCACCTCGATCGCTTCCTCCCCCACCTTGCGCGCCATGCGGGCACGCCCCTGGGCCAGCAACTTTGCCGTGCGCGAGGCTTCGGGAACGGCGGATGGCTCGCGCCGCAGGGTTTGCACGGCATCGTACAGGCTGCGGAGCGGATCGGGACCGATGTATTGAACCATGGACTTGAAGTCGTTTTTTCCGCCTGGACTGTCAAGACGTTGGTTGGTCGTTCGAACATTTAAGCCATGCGCTGGGAGCGCCTCCGACGGTTCGATCGGTGAGAAATCGCTCGCTAAGCCGATTAATCGCTTTCCAAATGATCAGCCCAAGAAAATCTCGGTACAGCCGTAATTTTTGCAGCAACCAGCAATGCGCAAGAAGCATATTTGGCATTGGGTATACCAGAATATAGTCTCCTCACCAGCTTGATGGAGACCGATCATGACCACCGCCACTTTCCAGCCCGGCACCGACAACCACGCTTCGACCGATGCCCTGCATGCCGTCACCGAATTCCCGGTGGCCTGGTTCGAAGCCACTCCGGCCTATCTGGTCCTGCGCCCGGTTGCGGCCTTCCTGCGCGAATGGGTCGCCGCCACTCCGGCCGCCATCGTCCTCGGCCTGCTGAAGCACTGATCCGGCCGCCGACCTCCCCGCATTCTTCAACGGAGATCATCATGAGCAGCCTCAGCCTTCATCGCGGTGATCACGGCATTTCTGGCGACGGTCTGTCGCTGCATCCGCTCCGCGATTTCGTCGCGGATTGGCTCGAAGCCACCCCGGCGGCCATCCTGATGCGTCCGGTCGGCGCCTTCCTGGCGGACTGGGTGCAGGCCAGCCCCATGGCGATCCTGGTCCGCTCGCTGCAGCGCTGATGTCGGCGCAGCGCGTCGACCGGGTCCGAAAGGCGACCGCGGCACAGCCCGTCCACACGGGCGGCCGCGGCCTTTTCGTTTTTGGGCTCGTCCATCGTTGAGCCCGGCCGGCAGGGTACAGGGTCCGGTTATCGGCGCGTCACGCGCCGCCGCGAACATCCTCGACCAGCAATTCCAGCTTCGGCAGGTCGCGCACCACCAGCGCATCGGGGCGCCGTTCCAGAACACCGTCGCGGGTCAGATCGCTCAGCACGCGGGCGACAGTCTCGCGGGTCGTGCTGACGCGGGCAGCAATGTCGGAATGAACCGGAATGGGAGCGATGATCGCCGAGGTCCCCCGCTGCGTGGCCCGTTTGGCAAGGCGTAGAAGCTCAGCGTGGATGCGGTTGTTGGCGCCCAGCGTCGACAGTTCCATGATGCGGTCGGTGGCGCTGCGCAGCTTGTCGCACAGCCGCAGCATCATCGCCATCGCCAGTTCGGGGTGGGCCGCAACGAGCTGCTGGAAGGGCCGGGCCGGCAAGAAGGCGATCAAGGCCCCCTCCCCCAGCGCCACGACGGAGGCGGAGCGCGGCCGGCCGTCCAGCGCCGACATCTCCCCGACCAGTTCCCCGCTTTCGATGTCGCTGAAGCTCACCTCGCGCCCACCGGCGGAGTGGCTGACCACCCGCACGCGCCCGTCCACGATGAAGGCGACGTCACGGGTGTCCGCCCAATGGTCGATCAACTGCTCGTCCGGGGCAAAGCGGCGCCAGCGGCATTGGCGCGCCACGGCCGACCGCTGCTCCGCAGTCAGCGGGCGGAGCAGCGCGATGCGGTCCAGCCCGCCGGGTGGCGCTTCGGGCATGGCGTCTGAGTTCGGCAACTCGGCTTTAGACACGGGACTGTTTCGGCCTCCTGCCCGGACTGCTTGTTGCGCGAAAGAATAGCTCGACCTGCACAAAGGAGGAAGGCGTTGTGACCAATGGCCAGTGTCAACCCTCCGTTAACGCTGAGCGGGCAGAAGGGACTCGAGACCCCGCCGACCAGCCCCTCCTCCGCCCTCTCACCTGTTGCCGGAGCGTCGATCATGCCCAGCCTGTTCCCCGTGCCCACCGCCCGCCGCGTCGATTCCCAGCGCCTGCTGTCGGTCGCCCTGATCCCCCTCGCCGCGTCCATCGCCATGGCGAGCACGGTCGCCGCCACCGGCTTCACCGCCAGCCCGCTGGGCGAATCGACCAGCACGCTCGGCTTCCTTCTGGACTTCACCACATTTTGCTATCTGGCCGTCGCCATGGCCCACCTGTCGGGCGCGATTGCCGACCGCACCTGCGGCGGGATGGCCGCCGGCCTGTCGATGGACGAGTTCGACGCGCCGGAGCCGATCTCCGGCGAAGAGTTCTGGCAGGCCTTCCCCAACCATGTCGATGGCGCCGCCATCGCCGGGGCCGTCACCCTGCTGTGCGTGATCGCCGGATCGCTTGTCGGCTGACCCGTCCTCTCCACGCGGCAGTTGAGAGCGGCGCGCGCTTGCCCCACTATGGCGCGGGTAGACGACAGGCGGGTGGGCAGGCGTGAGCGGAGATCAGAAGGACCTGAAGGCACAGGAGAAATCCCAGCCGGCGGAACCGGCGCGGCACCGCCGCGAGGGCATCGGCTTCATGGGACGCCTGCGCGCCTATTTCCTGGCCGGCATCCTGGTCACCGCCCCCATTGCCATCACCGCCTATATCGCCTGGTGGTTCGTTTCGCTGATAGACGGCCATATCCGGCCCCTGATCCCAAGCGCCTACAACCCTGAAAACTACCTGCCCTTCTCGATCCCCGGCCTTGGGCTGCTGGTGGTGATCGTCGTCGTCACCCTGATCGGCGCCTTCGCCGCCGGCTATGTCGGCCGGCTGGTTCTGAGTGTCGGCGAAGGGGTGGTCGGGCGCATGCCGGTCGTCCGCTCCGTCTATGGCGCGGTGAAGCAGATCTTCGAAACCGTGCTTGCCAAGAAATCCAACGCCTTCCGCGAAGTGGTGGTGATCCAGTATCCGCGCCCCGGCGTGTGGTCGCTGGGCTTCATCACCGGCAATGCCCATCCGGAGGTGCAGTTGCAGCTGGCCGGACAGGTAGAGGAGATGGTCAACGTCTTCATCCCCTGCGCGCCGCCCACTGCCGGCTATCTGGCGATGGTGCCGCGTCGCGAGGTGACCGCGCTGAACATGTCGGTGGAAGACGGCCTGAAGCTGGTGATGTCCGGCGGCATCGTCGTTCCGCCCGAGCGCCGCCCGCCCCTGGTGGAGCCGCCGGCCGACCATGACCAAAATCCGGACGACGACCGGGATCAGCCCGACCGCAAGGTCTTGGCCGCCGCGTCGCGTTCGAAGAGGTAGAGCAGAGTCCGCAGCGCCTGCCCGCGCGGGCTGGCGAGATCCGGATCACGCTCCACCACCAGCCGGGCGTCGTCGCGCGCCACCGCCAGCAGATCGCCATGCACCGCCAGATCGGCCAGCCGGAAGCCCGGAAGGCCGGATTGGCGCGTGCCCAGCACCTCGCCGGCGCCGCGCAGCCGCAGATCCTCCTCGGCGATGACGAAGCCGTCCTCGGTGTCGCGCAGCGTCTTCAGCCGCGCCCGCGCCGTCTCGGTCAGGTTCGAGTCGAACAGCAGAAGGCAGCTCGACGGCTTCTCGCCGCGCCCGACCCGGCCGCGCAGCTGGTGGAGCTGGGCAAGGCCGAAACGCTCGGCATGCTCGATCACCATCACCGTCGCTTCCGGCACATTCACGCCGACCTCGATCACGGTGGTGGCGACCAGCACGTCGAGGCTGCCGGCGGCGAAGGCGGCCATCACCGCATCCTTGTCCGGCCCGCGCATCTTGCCATGCACCAGCCCGACGCGGTCGCCGAAGCTGGCACGCAGGAAGGCATGGCGTTCGGTGGCGGCGGCGAGATCGCTCTGCTCCGATTCGTCGACCAGCGGGCAGACCCAATAGACCCTGGCCCCCTCCGCCACCTTGCGCTGGATGCCGCCCACCACCTCCTCCAGCCGGTCGAGCGCGATGGTGACGGTCTGCACCGGCTTGCGGCCGGCCGGCTTCTCGGTCAGGCGCGACACGTCCATGTCGCCGTAGGCGGTCAGCGTCAGGGTGCGCGGGATCGGCGTCGCGGTCATCACCAGCACGTCCACCGCCCGCCCCTTGGCCGACAGCTGAAGGCGCTGATGGACGCCGAACCGGTGCTGTTCGTCGATCACCGCCAGCGCCAGATCCTTGAAGGCGACATCCTCCTGGAACAGGGCGTGGGTCCCGACCAGCAGCGGCAGCTCGCCCGATGCCAGCCGGTCGAGCACCGCCTGACGCGCCTTGCCCTTGTCGCGCCCGGTCAGCAGCCCGATCTCCACCCCCGCCGCCTTGCACAGCGGCTCCAGACTCTCGGCATGCTGGCGGGCGAGAATCTCGGTCGGTGCCATCAGGGCGGCCTGGGCGCCGGCCTCCACCGCGTTCAGCATCGCCATCAACGCGACGACGGTCTTGCCGCTGCCGACATCGCCCTGCAAAAGCCGCAGCATGCGCCGCTCGGCCGCCATGTCGGCGTAGATGTCCTCCAGCGACGCAGCCTGCGAGCCGGTCAGCGAGAAGGGCAATGCCGCCAGTGCGGCGCGGCGCAGGTTGCCGTCGCCCTGCGTCACCCGACCGGACAGCCGCCGCTGGCTGGCCCGCACCAGCATCAGCGCCAGCTGGTTCGCCAGCAGCTCGTCATAGGCAAGGCGGCAGCGGATGGGCGCGGTGGCGGCGAGGTCGCCCTCGTCCTCCGGCGTGTGGGCGCGGGTCAGCGCCTCCGCCCAGGTCGGCCATTGCCGGCGGGCGAGCCAAGCCGGGTCCTGCCATTCGTCGAGCTTCGGAACATCGCCGAGGGCGGCGCGCACCGCCTTGCGCAGGGTCTTGGCCGGCAGGCCGGCGGTCATGGGATAGACCGGCTCCACCAGTTCCAGCTCTTCCTTTGAATCGACTGGAACGACGGCATCGGGATGGGTGATCTGGGCGGTGTCGTTGAACCACTCCACCTTGCCGGAGACCACCATGGTGGTTCCCGCCGGAATCTGCTTCGACAGCCAATCGCCGCGAATGTGGAAGTAAACCAGTTCCAGAACGCCGGTCTCGTCGGTGCAGCGGATCTTGTAGGGATGGCGCGGGTTCACCGGCGGCGCATGCGAATCGATGCGCACCGTCAGGGTGGCGATGCGGCCATGCGGCGCCTGCGCGATCTTCGGCGAGAAGCGGCGGTCGACCACCCCGCAGGGCAGATGCCAGAGCAGATCGACCACATGGGCTCCGGCCAGCTTTTCCACCAGCTTGCCCAGCCGGGGGCCGAGGCCGGGGAGTGCCGTGACCGGTTTGAACAGCGGAAACAGGATGGCGGGACGCACGGGCGGGACGCTATCGGGAAAGCCTTGGACGGCCTTCAGAAAGCCGGTTGGACGGCGTGGCGTCAAGGCCGCTGGAGGCGATCCGAGAAAAGGCGGGCGGGGAAAGAAGGAACGGCGGAGCGCACCGATGGCCGGGGGCCTGTGGTGGGGGGCAACGTCGGCCGGGGAAATGGCCATGGACGCGCTCCGCCGATAGGTACCGTCCGGGGGCAAACGGGAGAACCGGCCGGTCATGTCCGATGGCAGGGGACCATCGGGAAGAGACACCAGATGAGAAGACGCTCTATCGTGACTGGCCGGTGTTTCAGGGGGGCTGGCCCGACCGCGTCACAAGAAGGACATTAGCCCGGCCGCCCTGTACCGAACCTGACCCGACCATGAAATTCGCGTCATGAAACGGCGTTCATGCTGGGGTGAAGCGCTGCTGTGGCCGCCTCCCGCCGCTGGGCCGCGGCGGCCAGACGGTAGAGTTCGTCGCCGTCCAGGATGATGACGATGCGGCCGTCGTTCAGAAGGGAGACGCCGCCGACCCCGGGCACATCGGCAAGACCGGGGTGGCTTTCGCGGACGAACAGGTCGCCCCGGCGCAGCAGCCTGTCGATCTCCAGCCCGATGCGGCGGTTGCCGTGGCGGAGCACGACGACAAGCCGCTGGCCGGAGCCGACCGGCGGCCATTCGCCTTCGGCGGGGAAACCCAGCGCGTCGGCCAGCCGGACCACGGGCAGCACCCGTTTGCGCCGCATCACGGTCCAGCAGCCGGACACGAGGTGGAAGTCGTCGGCGGTGAAGCCGCAGACCTCCTCGACGAAGCGGTCGGGGACCGCCAACACCTGATCGTCCACCTGGACCAGCAAGGTGCGCAGGATCGCGGCCGACAGCGGCAGGTCGATGGCGAAGGCTGTGCCCGCCCCCTCCCGCGTGCGGATGGCGATGCTGCCGCCCAGCCGGGTGATGGCGTTGCGCACCACGTCCATGCCGACACCGCGGCCCGAGGTTTCCGTCACCGTGTCGGCGGTGGAGAAGCCGGGGGCGAAGATGAACTCGCGCACGGCCTCGGGCGAGAGCCGCAGGCTGTCCTCCTCACCGATCAACCCCTGGCGAACCGCCTTGGCACGCACTGCTTCAGTGGCGATGCCGCGACCGTCGTCGGCGATCTCCACCACCACCCGGCTGTTGCGCTGGATGGCGCGGAGGCAAAGCGTCGCCTGGGCCGGCTTGCCTGCGGCCTCGCGGTCGGCCGGGGTCTCGATGCCGTGGTCGATGGCGTTGCGGACCATGTGCATCAACGGGTCGTAGAGCGTTTCCACCATGCTCTTGTCGATGCGCACCTCGCCGCCCTCCATGACGAAGCGCACCGACTTGCCCTGGATGCGCGCCAGTTCGCGCACGACGCGGGGGAACTGGTTGAACAGGGTTTCGATGGGCACGACGCGCAGGTCGAGCGCCGCCTCCCGCAGCCGGTCGACGGAGCGGCTGAGCTGGGTGTCGAGGTCGTGCAGATCGCGGCGGTGATGCTCCACGGCTTCCTGCAGGGCACGCAGATCGGGATCGCCGGCGCCCAGCCGCTCGGCCACAGCCGCCAGCGCCTTTTCGAGCCGCAGGTCGTTCGCCGTGGCGTTGAGGTCGCCGGACAGCAGGACCATGCCGTCGATGCGCGCCATGAAGCGGTCGACCACCTCCCCCGGCACGCGCAACACGCCGCCGCCGGGGGCTGCGGCCGGCCGGGCGGGAGCGGCGGGCATGGCCGGCAGAATGCCGGGAGCAGGGACGGCCATCGTCGCGGCAGCGGCGGGGGGAGTGAGTGCCGGGAGGGCTGGGCTTGCCGGTTCTTCGACGGTCCCGGCGGCGGTTCCCTCCTCGCTCGCCGCGGTCAGTTCGGAGGGGGTGCAGGACCGGATGCGCAGGAACCCGCCACCGGGATCGATGCCGGCCAGCGCGTCGGCCAGCGCGGAAAGTTCCTGCGGCGAGGCGATCAGCACGCGCAGCCAGGTCTTGCCGTCGATGAATTCCGGCCAGTTGGTGATCGCCCGTACCTTGCTGCCCATCCATTGGACGAAGCCGGACGCCACCTCCGCCGAGGTCTCCAGGAAGGCGGTGACCTCATAGAGGCGGACGGACGGGTCGGCGATGGCGGCGCGCAGGTCGGCGGTGCTGTCCGGAGACAGGAAACGCAGCAGGCCGGGGTCGAGCCCGAGGGCGGACAGTTCATCCGCGCTCAGCGGGCGACGCGCCTCCCCGGCCTCCATTTCGGCGGAGACGGCATCGACGAAGGCACGCAGGCGCCCTTCCAGCGTCGCGGCACCATCGGCGTCGAGATCCTCGGCCGGGTCGCGGGAGGCCCGCTCCGCCAGATCGGCCAGCGCGCTGCGGGCGTCGGCCAGCAGGATGGGCCAGTCGGCATGACCGGCGGCGGGTGCCCGGCGCATCACATCCGCCAGAACCCGCAACAGGGCGGAGCCGCGGGGAAGACGAACGATGTCCAACGTTGACGCCATCCGGTCGAGCAGGCCCGCCAACTCTCCGGCAGCGCCTCCATTGGCCAGTGCCGCCGGATCGGACAGCAGCGCATCGGAGCGGGCGCTGCCCTGGGCGAGGATCTGGGCATTGTGGTCGGCCAGCAGCGTCGCCAGGATCGTTGCCCCGGCGTCCTTGCCGGTCAGCCGGCCGATGCGGGCGCTGGCGGTGGCGACGCCCTGAAGCTCGCGCAGGATCGCGTCGGCATCGCGCGCAGCCAGCGCTTCGCGGAAGCGGCGCAGCGTGTCGGCGAAGGGAAGGAAGTTCAGCCGCTCGCAGGCCAACTCCAACCGGTCGGCGGTATCGTCGACGGTGCGGAGCCCCTCCTCATCCAAGCTGTCGAGGTCGAGCGCACGGGTCAGCGTCGCCATGCCGTCATGCAGCAGCCCGACGAAGAGACCGAGCATGCGCTCGTTTTCATGCAGCCGCACCGGTGGGGGCGGCGGCGATGCCGGTCCCGGCTTCACCGCCGAGGTCTCGCTGCCCAGCGCGTCGAGCCGTGCCAGCAGGTCGGCCGGCGCCTGCCCGTCCCGGCGGTCGCGGATGCCGGACTCCGCCAGACCGCGCAACGCATCCAGCGCTTCCAAAAGCGGGGCGGCGACCTCCTCCGTCAGGGGCAGCGCGCCGGTGCGCACGCGGCCGAGAATCGTCTCCGCCCGGTGGGCAACCGCCTCCATGGCGAAGAGGTCCATGGCTCGGGCCGCCCCTTTCAGCGAGTGGAAGGAGCGGAACAGGGCGGCGATCCGCTCGGTGTCCGGCCCGTCACCGGGCGTGGCGGAGAGCAGCTTTTCCAGCAGGTCGAAATGCTCGCCGGCCTCGACGCCGAACTGCCGCCACAGGGTCTCGATCAGTTCGCTGCTCATGGGTCACCGCGCAAGGGGGCGTCGAGCCGGGGATCAGGGCTTCACGGGCGGGGGAAGGCCGGCGGCGCGGCGGATGGCGGCGACGATGTCGTGGCCCTTCTTGTGAGCGAGGTCGAGGCTCATGGTGCCGGACGGCTTGGCGATGATCTCCACCGCTCCCAACGCGCGGGCCTCGGTCGCCTCGGGCGAGCCGACCTGGGCGACGGAGGAGATGATGATCACCTTGGCGCGCGACATCAGCGACAGATGCTCCATCACCTCCAGCCCCGACATCTCCGGCATTTCGATGTCGAGCAGGACGATGTCCGGCTTCAGGCTCTTGACCATCTCCAGGGCCACCTTGCCGTTTTCGGCCGCGCCGACGAGGGACAGCTCGTCGTCCGCGCGCACGATGTCGCCGATGATGGTGCGCATCAGCACCGAGTCATCGACCAGCAGGATCGTCGGCTTCGCCATCGGTTACAGTTTCCTATGCTTGCAGTGCCAAACGGCGTTCAGGTCGGGTGTCGTGGTCAGGCGAGTGAGAAGAGGGCATTCAGCTTGCGGGCGATTGCCGCGACCGGCAACACCTCCGTGGCGACACCGGCGCGGATCGCCGCCTTCGGCATGCCGTCGACGGCGCAGGTCGCCGGATCCTGGACCAGGACGCTGAGGCGCCGCTCGGCGAAGGCGGCGGCGCCGGTGCTGCCGTCTTCGCCCATGCCGGTCAGCACGACGGCGACAGGCGACTCCGCCGCCTCCGCTGCGCTGCGGAACAGCCGGTCGGCGGAGGGATGGTAGATGGTCCCGGCAGGGTCCGCCGCATGCAGGGAGAATCGGCCGGAAGGCAGACGGCGCACGATCCAGTCGCCGCCGCCGCGCAGGATGGTCACGGTGCCTGGATCGAGCACCGCACCGTCACCGCCCTCCACCACCGGCCGGCCGAGCGACCGGGCGAGCGAGGCGGCGAATCCCGCGGTGAAGCTGGCCGGCATATGCTGCGCCACCACCAGCGGACAGTGCAGCGGCCCCAGCGTGCCCAGCAGTTCCGCCAGCGCAACCGGTCCGCCGGTGGAGACGCCCACCACGATCAGGTCCGGGCGATGACCGCGAGCCACGGGGCGCGGAGCCACCGCCGGCTCCACCGCGGGCGTCGGCGACGGGGTGCGGACGGTCTCCCCGGTCAGAGCCATGCGCCAGCGGCCCCAGTGGCGAACCTTCTCGGTCAGCTGGCGTTCGATGGACGCCATGTCGAATGTGATGAAGGAGCTGTTCTTGCAGACGAAATCCACCGCACCGGTCTCCAGCGCCCGGATGGTGGCGGCCGCTCCCTCGGAGGTCTCGTTGGAGACCATGATGCAGGGCGGCCCCTTCTCCGCCGCAATGGCCTGCACCGATTCGATGCCGTCCATGATCGGCATGTTCAGGTCCATGGCGACGACATGCGGTTTCAGCTTGCGCGACAGGCGCAATGCCTCGGCACCGTTGCGGGCCTCGCCGACGATCTCGATGTCCGAGGCCGGTTCCAGCATCTTGCGGAGCGCGATGCGGACGAAGTTGCTGTCGTCGACCACCAGCAGACGGATGCGCGGATCGGTCATGGCGCTGCGGTCCCGGCCGGAAGGGCCCTGGTTGCGGAGGGAATGGCGGAAGAGGCGGCGGTCAGCCCCTCCGGCCGCAGCACCGGGATCAATGCATGGTCCAGACGGATGACCGCGGCGGTCAGGCGGTCGGACAGCGGATCGACGTCCTCCGCGGCGATCTTGCGGATGCGCTGGAGCTCGTCGGCGATCACCGCCACGGTTCCGCCGTCGATCTCCACCAGGATGGCGATCCCGGGCGTATCGGGCGCGGCGCCGACCGTCCCCCGCGACAACAACCGCCGCAGATCGAGCACCGGCAGAATGCGGCCGTCCACGTCGGTCAATCCGTCGAAATTCTCCGCCCCCTGCGGCAGACGAAGGCGGTCGGAGGGTTCCACGACGCGGCGCACCTGCTCGAATTCCAGGGCGTAGACCCGCGCCTCCACCACAAAGGTCAGGAAGCGGCGGTAGAAGCGGCGCGGCAGACGGCTTTCGGACAGATCGTCGTCCGGGTCGCCTCCCTCGGGTATGAAGCCACCGATGTCGTCGAGATGATCGCCCAGCATGTGCGCCCCGCTCTTCACGTCGAGCCAAGTTCCATCGTAATCCACCACCTGTGCCGGTGCACCGGCCTCGCCAGCGCGCACCCGGTCCAACGGCACGCGGACCACCCCGCGCACGCCGTCCATCCGCACGCCAACGGGGCCACGGCTGGTCCGCAGCACGGCGACATAGCCGCCGGTACGGTCGCCCACCCCCAGTGGATCGGTGACCAGCACGGACCGCTTCTGCACCGGCGCCACACCGCGCACGACGGCCGGCGCATTGGGCAGAGGGCGCAGGTCGGCCAATGGGAAGACCAGCAGGAGGTCGGCCATGTCCAACGCCTGCGGCCGCCCGGCGAGTTCCACCATCAGCAGGCGGATGCTTGCCCGCTCTCGCGACTGGTCGGGTGGCTCGGCGGCGGCCCCGGTCAGCGCGTCGGCATCGAACAGCCCGGCATGGACGGCGCCGCGCCCCAGTTCCATCCGATCCGGGTCGAGCAGGCGCAGCGAGCGGTCGCCATGGCGCAGGCGTCCGGCAACCGGCGTCCCGCAATCCTCCGGCTCCGCCTCGGCGAGCGTCACCCGCTCCGCCGGCAGTGTGCCGCCGATCCGGCCGGTGCGCAGGGCCAGCAGCCCGGCCCCGGCACGCAGCACGATCAGCAGGCCGCCCCGCCGGCCGCCGCTCCAAGCCAGCCCGAGCGACGGATAGCCGGCGATGTCCAGCACCGGCAGGATGCGCCCGCCGACGGTCGCCAGCCCTTCCACCTGCGGCGGGGCGAAGGGCAACCGGGTGGCGCGGGTCGATTCGGCAACCTCCTCCACCCGGTCGGACGGAACGGCAAAGGGAGTGCCGGCGATGTCGAAGCTCAGGAAGCCATGGGCCGTCATGGCGCAGCCTCCCGCCGCCGGTAGGCGAGCGCGCGGTCGCCGCGGTGACGCTCGAACCGGCCGTCTTCTCCCAGGCGGTCGGTGGTGCCCAGCACCAGCCAGCCGCCCGGCGCCACCGCAGCCGTCAGCAGGTCCAGCGCGCAGTCACGGCTGTCGTCGTCGAAATAGATCATCACGTTGCGGCAGGACACGAGGTCGAAGCCGCCCTCCGGCGCCCCATCCGGCAAATCCGCATCCATCAGGTTGTGGCGGACGAAGTGGACGATCCGGCGGGCATCGGCACGCACCCGGCGGTGCAGCGGCGCCTCGCTCCCCAGCGGGACGAACCAACCGTCATAACCATCCGGCATCTCGCGGAACGGCCCCAACCCTTCCCCACCATAGCAGGCGTTGGCAGCTTGCCGCACGGCGATGCGGCTGAGATCGGTCCCCAGCACCTGCACGTCCCAATCGGTTTCCAGGCCATGGCCGGTCCGGCGGGCCTCACCGGCGTCGGCCAGCGCCTCCAGCGTCACGATGGCGAGGCTGTAGGCCTCCTCCCCGGTGGCACAGCCGGCGCTCCACAGCCGCAGGGTCCGCGCGGCGCGGCGGTCGGCGATCAGCCGGGGAAGCAGGTGCCCACGCAGATGGGCGTGGTGCGGCAGGTCGCGGAAGAAATAGGTCTCGTGGATCGTCAGGTTCTCGATCAGGCTGAGCCAGTCCGGGCTGTCGGCCGGCGCCCGCTCGATCTGCCCCACCCACTCCTCCAGCACCGGCAAGGGCATCGCCGCAAGGATGCGCGCCAGCTTGCGTTCCAGCGGGCGGTCGTGGCGGATGCCCGCCTTGCGCCGGACATCGTCCAGCAGCCGCCGCGCCAGGGCGTCGAGCGGGCCGAGAGGGGTCCCGCCCTCGCTCACGGCGCCCGGAAGCGTTCGGCCAGCCGCCGCGTGTCGTCGGCCAGCCGGGAGAGGTGGACCATGGTCGCGGTGATCTCCTCCGACGCGGCGGCATTCTTCGACGCAACGGTGCGTATGTTGCCGACGTTCGATTCGATCTCGACGATGTGGTCCTGCTGATGGGCCATGGCGGCGGCGACCGATTGCACCATTCGGTCGATCTGGGCGACGCGCTCGGCGATGCCGTCCATCATCTGCACGACCTCCGCGGTGGCGGCCATCCCCTCCTCCGCCATCGCCGCGGCGGCCTCGACGATCTCGGCGATCTGGCGGGCGCTCTCCACGGCATTGTCGGCGAGCTTGCCGACTTCCTCGGCGACGACCTCGAACCCCTTGCCCTGCTCGCCGGCGCGGGCGGCCTCGATGGAGGCGTTGACCGACAGGATGTTGGTCTTCACCGCGATCTGAGTGATCGCCTCGGTGATGCGGCCGATGCGGCGGCTGTTGTCGCCGATGGTCTGCGACACCCGGACGAGCCGTGCCATCTCCAGCTTGCCCTTGTCGGCGAATCCGGCGGTGACGCGCACCATGTCGGAGGCAGCGCGTGTGCTGTCGGTCACCTCCGCAATGGCACGGACGGACCGGCCGACGGCGTTCACCACCCTGTCGAGATCCTCGGTCTGGATGGAAGCGCCGTCGGCGACCTGCGACACCGCGGTGCTGGCCTGGCCCGCAGCGACGGCGACCTGGGCCGCCTGCTGGCCGATACGCAGGAAGGAGTTGCGGGCATCCTCCACCAGGGCCGCCATTTCGGCATACCGGCCGGGCATCGCCGGCAGGTGCCTATCGCCATCGTCCGGCTCGTGGGTCAGGCGGCGAAGGGCGGCATGCAGCGCCTCCTGAGCCGACAGGGTGCGGGCCAGCGCCGCAGCGACCGCGCCCGTCTCGTCCCTGCGGAGGAGCGGTGCGGAAGCATCATCCGCCGTGCCGTCGGCAAGCCGAACGGCGGCATCCTGAAGCCGGGCCAGCGCGTCCGACAGGTCGAGCGCCAGCATGAGCGCGATAGTCAGCGCCAGGGCCAGCGCTCCGCCCGTCGCCAGCCACAGGGATTGCAGCGCGATGTCCGGGATCAGACGGGGCAGCAGAAGGGGCAGGAGCGCCGTAGCGGAAGGCAACAGGACGGCAATGCCGAACCGGGGAAGAACTCGCAGGCTGGCCGGAAAGGACATGGCGATGACGGCTCCTCACAATCGACCACGGGCGCTCCGCGACAACTCGCGGACGACGCACGCCCCCTTATGACTTGCCGGATGCACCCCAACCGAAGCAAGGTGATTCCGGCGGGTGATGACGGACGCCGCATGACGCGGTTGCGGTCTCCCGTCCTGTTGCCCGCTCAACCCGGCTCCGCCGCCACGCGGCCCTGAATGGACCTCCACCGGCATGTCGATCGCCACCCGAATCGCCCTGGGTTTCGCCGCCGTCCTGCTGCTGACCCTTGCCGTCGCCGTCGCCGGATGGAGCGGCCTGAACACTTACGCCACACAGGTGGAGATCGCCGCCCGCACCTCCCGCCTCGACACGCTGCTGCTCAGCGCAAGGCAGGAGGAGGCCCGCTATCTGATCGACGTCGATCCGTCCGCCAGCCGGCGGGTGCGCCAGCTGACCGAGCAGCTGAAGGCTGAAGCGGAGGCCCTGCTGGCCCAGCCCGGCCATGCCGTCGCCCCCGACGTGCTGCAGGACGTGCTGGCGAAGCTGGCGGCCTACCGGAAGTCCTTCGACGAGGTGGTCCAGCTGGAGGTCGAGCGCTTCGCCAGCCTGGCGAAGCTCCGCAAGCAGACGGCGGCCCTGCTGGTGGTGGCGCAGACGCTGACGCAAGAGCAGTCGGCGCACTATGCCGACGCGCTGGCACGGCTGAAGGCCGATCCCGGCGACGGAGCCGCTCTGCGGGCTTTGGAGTCCTCCGCCCTGCTGTCCACCATCGCCGGCCGGCTGATCCAGGAAACCCGCAGCGCCTTGCTGGACGTCCAGCAGTATCTGATCGAGCAGGGCGGGTCCGGCCGCAATTCACCGAACGCCGCCATCGACCGGCTGCTGACCATCGTCGGCGACGTCCAGAAGGCGTCCAGTGCCCCCGAAATCCTGCGCGAAGCGGCGAAGCTGACTGCCGCCGTGATGGGGGTGGAAACGGAATTCCTGCTGGTCGCCGACATCGTGGTCCGACGCAGCGCAGCCCGCGCGGCGATGCGCGAAGCAGCCGCATCCGTCAGCGATCAGGTCGCGCAATTGGTCCAGACCCAGACCGCGGAACGGGAGGCCGGCCGGTCGCGTGCCGTGCTGCTTCTGTGGAGCGGCGCACTGGGCGCGCTGGCGGTCGGCGCGGTGCTGTCGATGCTGATCGCCCGCAGCCTGACCGGCCCCATCGCTGCCACGACGGCAGCGGTCCAGCGACTTTCCGAAGGCGACCTGACGGTCGCGGTGCCCAACACCGGCCGCCGCGACGAGTTGGGCTCCATCGGTCGCGCCGTCGCCACCGTCATCCAGGTTCTGCACGGGCTGCATGGGGAAATGCATCGGTTGTCCGGCAAGCAGGTGGATGAGGCCGCGACGGGGCATCCCCCGGTTTTCCAGGGCGCCTATGGCGAAATGGTGGCGCTGCTGCAGGAGACCGGCGTCGCCTTCCGCGCCATCGGGGAGCAGGCGACACAGGTGGCCGTCGCGGCGGGCCAGGCGAGCACGGCCATCGCCCAGGTCTCCGACGGCGCATCGGAGCAGACCGACGACCTCGACCATGTGGCGACCGCGGTCGGCCAATCGGCCCGCGCCATCGCCCACGTCACCGACAGCACGCGCGACGCCTCCGACATGGTGAAGGACGCCGCCGATTTCGCCGACCGCGGCCGGGAGGACATGGCGCGCCTGCTGCGCGTGTCTCAGACCATCGCAGAGAACAGCCGCCGCATCGGCCGCATCACAGAAGCGATCACCCAGATCGCGGTGAAGACCAACATCCTGTCGGTCAACGCTTCCATCGAGGCCGCCCGCGCCGGCGAGCAGGGCAAGGGCTTCGAAGTGGTCGCCGAAGAGGTTGGCAAGCTCGCCGACAATGCGGTGGAGAGCGCCCGCCAGATCGCCGAGATCATCGAAGCCGCCGCCGCTCTGGCGGAAGAAGGCAAGGCCGTCACCGAACAGGCCCGTCGCCGCATGGATGGGCTGGCCGACCGGGTGGACCGCATCGACGGTGCCTTCCAGTCGGTCGCCGTGGCGATGGAGGAGCAGCAGGCATCGGTGCGTGAGATCGAACGGTCGGTTGAAAGCGTTCGAACCGTCGCCTCCAAAAACGCCGCCGCGTCGGAGGAGATCGCCGCGACCATGGTCCATCTCTCCCGGCTGGCCGACGAGACGCGGCGTCAGGTCTCGCGTTTCCAGAGCAGCTGAAGCACGGCTATTGCCAGGGTTGTTTCACGCCACACAGATGCCACGGCTGACAGCCGGAGCAAATCCATCCGATAGCGGTCCACTGCACCAATATCCGAAGTGGTAATTCTTAATCCCACGACAGAGATATATGGCATTTAAAGTTCTTTTAACCCTATTCCACGCTTAATCCACACGCGGGAACGCTCGGTCCCGAGAAGACACCCACTCGAACATTAGACCCACACGATACCGAGGGAGCTATCCATGCCCGCACAGATGGTCGCCGATGAAGTCCGCATGGCCAGCCGCATCCACGCGCGCCTTCTGGACGCCTTCATCGCCCTGACGGAGCGGGAACTGGCCGGACTGGCCCCGGGCTTCGCCGAAGAAAGCCTGCTGGAAGCGCTGGAAGGGCTGCGCGCCGCCCGCAAATCCTACGGCACGACCGCCGGGGTCATGGTCGTCTCGAATCTACAGTTGCCGCAGGCCTCCAACGCTGCATGATGCCGCGCCAGCAATGGCGATGACCAATCAGGCCGATTCCGTCTTGCGGGTCCGTGGCTTGCGCGTCTTGGGCGGCTCGCCTGCCACAGCTTCCGGCGCGACACCGGTCGGTTCGGTGGTCTTGACCGCCTTCGGCTTGGCGTTGGTGGTCTTGCGCGGCGCCTTCACGACCGCCACGACCGGAGAGCGGTCTGGAACCACCGCCGTTTCCGCCAGGATCGCACGTTCGGCCCGAAACCAGTGCTCGGCGTCACGCCCTTCCGGACAGCCCTCGTCCAGCCAGATCGCATAGGCGCGGTCACGGACGCGCTGCTCGACATCCACGGTCATCACATCTCCCCAGGGAATGGTGATCAGGTTTGCTGCACTGCAAAGTCTGCCGAAATTGTGGGGTACGCGCAACCAAGCGAATGGTTACCGGCACTCCGCCTCAGCCATCGGCCGTCATTCCGATGACGTTTCGCCGGGCTCCGACTGCCGGTTCTGCTGGAACTCTCGCCACTTGGCGACATTGCGATTGTGATCCGGCAACGACTTGGCGAAGACATGTCCGCCGGTCCCGTCGGCAACGAAATACAGGAACTCGTGCCGTTCCGGCTTCATCACCGCCTGAAGCGACGCCTTCCCCGGGTTGGCGATCGGGCCCGGCGGCAGGCCGGTGATCTGATAGGTGTTGTAGGGCGACTCGAGCTTCCAGTCATTGCGGGTCAGTGTCCGACCAAGGTCACCGCTGCCATGGGTCAAGGCGTAGATCACGGTGGGATCGGACTGCAGCTTCATGCCGGATTCGAGCCGGTTGACGAAAACGCCCGCTACCCTCGGCCGTTCCGCCGCAACGCCGGTCTCCTTCTCGACGATGGAGGCCAGCGTCAGCGCCTGCTGGGGGGTCTCATAGGGAAGGTTCGGCTCCCGGTTCCTCCACGCTTCCGCCAAGGCCTGCGTCATCGCAGTCTGCATGCGCTCGAGCAATGCGGGACGGCTGTCACCATAGGCAAAATGGTAGGTCTCCGGCAGGATGGAGCCTTCCTTCGGCGGCTTCGCGATCTCGCCGGTCAGCACCGTCTCGCGCTCCAGAAGCGCCACCACCTGGGCGGAGGTCAACCCTTCGGGAACGGTGATGCGGCGCACCACGGTGCGGCCCTGGCGCATTTGCTCCAATACGCCTTCGATGCTGATTCCGGCCGGGAACTGGTACTCGCCGGCCTTCAACTCGCGGAAGGTTCCAGTCAGCTTGGCTGCTGCGGCAAAAACCAGAGGAGATCCGATTACGCCGGAATCGCCCAACGTGATGGCAATAGCCTCCAAGCCACTGCCGCGGGGAATGACGACGGTCTCGGCCTGCTCAAGCGGTCCGGGTGAGGTGTAGCGCTGGACCCCCCAGACGCCTACCCCGCCCGCTGCAGCGGCCGCGAGGGCCAACGTCCCCGCGAATAGTCGGAGACCCCAGCCCATCGCTCACCTCATGAAGGCAGAAAATCGCAACGCCGGTGAAGGCCTTGGCTTACGCGAATTCCTTGAACACCAACGACGCATTGGTGCCGCCGAACCCGAAGGAGTTCGACAGAGCAGCACGGACACGGCGTTCCTGCGCCACCTTCGGCACCAGATTCACGCCCAGGCAGCTTTCCGAGGGATTCTCGAGATTCAGCGTGGGCGGAACGATGCCGTGGTTGATCGCCTTGATCGAATAGATCGCCTCGACCGCACCGGCGGCGCCCAACAGATGGCCGATGGCCGACTTGGTGGACGACATCGCCAGATTGTCCATGGCATCGCCGAACAGACGCTTCACAGCGCCGAGCTCGATCTCGTCACCCAGCGGTGTCGAGGTGCCGTGGGCGTTGACGTAATCGATGTCGGACGGGTTCATCCCGGCACGCTTCAGCGCAGCCTTCATGGCGCGGAAACCGCCGTTGCCGTCCTCCGCCGGAGCGGAGATGTGGTGGGCATCGCCCGACATGCCGTAGCCGACGACTTCGGCATAGATGGTGGCGCCGCGCTTCTTCGCGTGCTCCAACTCTTCCAGCACCACGACACCGGCACCCTCACCGATGACGAAGCCGTCACGATCCTTGTCGTAGGGCCGCGAGGCCTTTTCGGGCGTGTCGTTGAAGTTAGTGGACAGCGCGCGCATGGCGGCGAAGCCGCCGACACCGAGACGGCTGACCGCCGCCTCCGTACCGCCGGCGACCATGACATCGGCGTCGTCCCACATGATCAGGCGGGCGGCGTCGCCGATGGCGTGCGCGCCGGTCGAGCAGGCGGTGACGACCGCGTGGTTGGGGCCCTTGAAGCCATGCTGGATCGAAATGTGGCCGGAGGCCAGATTGATCAGGCAGGCCGGGATGAAGAAGGGCGACAGGCGGCGCGGCCCCTTTTCATTCATGGTCACGGCGCCATCGGCGATGCCCGGAAGGCCGCCGATGCCGGAGCCGACCATGACGCCGGTCCGTTCACGTTCCTCATCGGTCTGGGGAGCCCAGCCGGAATCCTTGATTGCTTCCTGTGCCGCGGCAATGGCGAAGATGATGAAGTCATCCATCTTGCGCTGATCCTTCGGCGAAACGAAGGAGTCGGCGTTGAACTCGCCCTCCCCTGTTCCGCGCGGGAGCTGCCCGGCGACTCTGGAGGCTAGGTCCGAAGCATCGAACCCCGTGATGCCGCGGATTCCCGAAGTTCCGGAAATCAGCCGCTCCCAGTTCAGCGTGTGGCCGACGCCGAGCGGCGTGACCATACCGAGGCCGGTGACGACGACACGTCTCATGAGGCTCTTCCTTGACCTTTCCTCGAAAATAATGTCGACGAACGAGTCGTCGACGGCCAGGCCCCGCGTTGCGGATGAAGCAGGTACGGTTTGCCTGGCCCTCGGGGGCTCAATGCCCGCGGCCCGATCAGGCGGCGGCGTTGGCCTTGATGAAGTCGATGGCGTCCTTCACCGACAGGATCTTCTCCGCGGCGTCGTCCGGGATCTCGACACCGAACTCTTCCTCGAAGGCCATGACCAGCTCGACGGTGTCGAGGCTGTCAGCGCCCAGATCGTCGATGAAGGAGGCGTTCTCCACCACCTTCGACTCCTCGACACCCAGGTGGTCCACAACGATCTTCTTCACGCGCTCGGCGATGTCGCTCATCTTTTAAGACCTTCCAATCCTTGAATCCGCTCGGGATAATCCGGTCGGAGCAACACGCGAAGAACGTGCCGTCCTGCCGCGAAAAGCCCCGTCCGATAACACATTTCAGCAGCCTTGACCAGCACCCGCGAGGGTTCCTGGTTGGCGCCGTTCTTCACACGTGGCGATACCGCCCCGTCGGATCCTCATCAGATCATGGCCATGCCGCCGTTGATATGCAGCGTCTGGCCGGTGACGTAGGCGGCCTCCTCGCTCGCGAGGTACACGACCCCGGCGGCGATCTCTTCCGGCTGGCCCATGCGGCCGGCCGGGATGACGGGGAGCAGCTTCTGCTTCTGCTCGTCGTTCAGGGCGTCGGTCATGGCCGTGGCGATGAAGCCCGGCGCGACGCAGTTGACGGTGATGCTGCGCGAGGCCAGTTCGGCCGCCAGCGACTTGGACATGCCGATCAGGCCTGCCTTCGACGCGGCGTAGTTGGCCTGGCCCGGATTGCCGGTGACGCCGACGACCGACGTGATGTTGACGATGCGGCCCCAGCGGCGCTTCATCATGCCGCGCATGGCGGCCCGCGACAGGCGGAAGGCCGCCGTCAGGTTCACGTCGATCACCGACTGCCAGTCCTCGTCCTTCAGCCGCATCGCGATCTGGTCGCGGGTCAGGCCGGCGTTGTTGACGAGAATGTCGATCTTCCCCAGCGCCGCCTCGGCGTCCTTGAACAGCTGCTCGGTCGCCGCCGCCTCGGAGAGGTTTCCGGGCACGACGAAGGCACGCTCGCCCAGTTCGGCCGCCAGTGCTTCCAGCGGGGCGACACGGGTGCCGGACAGGGCGACGGCGGCGCCCTGGGCGTGCAGGGCACGGGCGATCGATGCGCCGATGCCGCCGGACGCGCCGGTGACGAGGGCCGACTTGCCGGTCAGGTCAAACATGGATGGCCTCACGAGGCTGATGTATCAGGAGACTGTTGGTCACAGGGTCTTCAGGAACGACTCGACATCGGCCGGCGTGCCGACCGACACCGCCGCAAGGTCCTTGTCGATGCGCTTGGTCAGTCCGGCCAGCACCTTGCCCGACCCGACTTCAACAAGCCGCTCGACGCCCTGCTCCTTCATGGAGAGAACGCATTCGCGCCAGCGGACCATGCCCGTCACCTGTTCCACCAGCAGACGGCGGATGGCGTTGGGGTCCGACACGGCCGACGCCGTGACGTTGGCGATGACCGGAACGACCGGGGCCGAAATGGTGACGTTCGCCAGAGCCTCCGCCATCGCATCGGCGGCAGGCTGCATCAGCGAGCAATGGAAGGGAGCCGACACAGGCAGCCGGACCGAGCGCTTCAGCCCGCGTTCCGCTGCCAGCACGATGGCGCGGTCGATGGCCTCGGCACTGCCGGAGATCACCACCTGCCCGACCGAATTGTCGTTGGCGATGCTGCACACCTCGCCCTGGGCGGCGTCGGCGGCGATCGCCTGCGCCTGCTCCAGATCGGCGCCCAGCAGGGCAGCCATGGCGCCCTTGCCGACCGGCACGGCCTTCTGCATCGCCTGACCGCGCAGCTTCAGCAGGCGCGCGGTGTCGGCCAGCGTGAAGGCCCCGGCGGCGCAGAGCGCGGAATATTCGCCCAGCGAGTGGCCGGCGACGAACGCGGCATGCTTGGACAGGTCGACCCCGCCCTCGCTCGCCAGAACCCGCATCACCGCGACGCTGACCGCCATCAGGGCCGGCTGCGCATTCTCGGTCAAGGTCAGGTCGGCCTCGGGGCCTTCAGCCATCAGGCGCGACAGCCGCTGGTTCAGCGCATCGTCCACCTCTTCAAAGGTGAGACGAGCGACTTCGAACGCCTCGGCGAGTTCGCGGCCCATGCCGACGGCCTGGCTGCCTTGCCCCGGAAAGACGAACGCCCTGGTCATGCTTCGGTGTAACCCTGGATGAAAGCGCCCCGCCCCTGCGGCGGCACCATGGATTGGGCGACAGTCATACCCTCACTTTTTAGCAAGTCAAGCGACGCGCGATGACCAAAGCGCCAACGGCGCGATAAAACGCCACATATTAAGGGAGAACGCCCACGAAAAACCTCCCGGAGAACGGGGATGTTCGCGGGCGTTGTGCGCCGGGTCTTGGGCTGTATCCTGCGCTGCAAACAAAGCGGACAAATCAACGAGGCATCAAGGGCGGAACGGGAGGCCGGCGATCACGCCTTGCCGACCAGCACCACACGGGTCCAGGGCCTCAACCGCGCCAGCGCCTCCAGCACCATCGGCCCGACCAGCCCCGAGATCAGCGCAACGCAGAAGATCACGCCGTCCCCGGCATCCATGCGGTGCAGCAGCACGCGGGTCCCTGCGGCGAACATCGCGTGATGCAGATAGATCGCGTAGGAGGACGCTCCCACCATGCGGAAAACGCGGCTGGACGGCATCGCATGGAGAAGGGTCACGGCTCCGCCCATGCCGCACAGCAGCGCGACGCCGCTGTTCCAGCCGAAATGGGGCAAATACCCCCAGAGCGAGGCCTGATGCAGGGCGATGCCCAACCCCAGCGCCGTTCCGGCGGTACCCGGCAACATCGTGCCCGGCACCATCGCGCGGAAGCGGGTCACCCCCACCCCCAGCAGGAAATGCGGCAACAGGAAGCAGGCTTCGTTCACCGACAAGATATTCGAGTCGAAATGCACGGTCAGACAGGCGGCAACCGCGACTGCCATCGCGAGCGCAAATCGGCCCGGCCGGTCCATCAAATGCGCCGCGTCGAGCAACGCCACCACGGAGAAGATCAGGAACAGCGCCTGCAGGTACCAGAAATGGGCATAGGGGAAGACATAGATCCGCCACATCGAATCGGGGACGAGTGTCCCGTTGGCTCCGGGTGCGTGGGTCTGAAGGAAATAGAAGAGAGCGGACACCACCAGGAACGGGAAGCCCAGCCGGCGCAGCTTCTTGAGGAAGAAGGTCGTCAGCAGCTCGACCCGGGCCGGATTCACGGCATAGACGAGCCCGGAAATGAAGGTGAAGAGCGGCATGCGAATCAGCTCGAAGCTGTCGGTGGCGTACCGGTAGATGGAACCATCCGCCACCTGCATGCCCGCCCCCGGGGTGCCGACCACATGGTAGGCGACCAGCAGGATGCAGGCCAGCCCCCTCAACTCCACCACATGATACGGCAATAGATTCCTGCGCATGGCTACTCCGGGCACCGGGCTGACATCGCCGGAGGCGGGTCGGCAGGCCCGGATGGACCCAACCGCAAGCTCCGCCTTGAGCGGCTTGCGGAACATGGCGCCTGCGCAGGTCGATTGCACTTCGGTCAAATGCGCTGAAGCTATCCCCGGCGATATCCACCGTTGCACCGGGCTTACCCAGCGCACGGCCGGAGCGGCGCGCCCGGGCTCATCCGGCCGGTTCCCTGGAAAGGGGATGGTTTTCCCGAAGGTGGCAGCGCGAGCGGCCGGATTTCCGCTTGCTACCACCGCCGGCCTGTGCATACTGCGCCGCTTCATAACTCCTTGCCGGCGGTCCGCCGTCGGCTAGGCCCGGGCGGCTGATCCGATCCATGAGGGATGGGGCGCAGCGCCGGACCATGAACAGCCATGGGGAGTGCAATGGCACTTTACGAGTGCGTGCTGATCGCGCGCCAGGACATTTCGGCCGCCCAGGCCGAGCAACTCTCTGAGCAGTTCGCCCAGATCGTCCGCGACAACGGCGGCACGATCGCCAAGAGCGAATACTGGGGTCTGAAGACCCTCACCTACAAGATCAAGAAGAACCGCAAGGGTCACTACACCCTCTTCAACATCGACGCGCCGGCCGCCGCCGTTGCCGAGATGGAGCGGAACATGAGCATCAGCGAAGACGTGCTGCGCTTCATGACCGTGCGTGTCGACGCCCTCGATGCCAACCCGTCGGCGATGATGCAGAGCCGCAACGAGCGTAGCGAGCGCGGCGACCGTGGCGACCGTGGTCCGCGTCGCTTCGACGACCGTGGCCCGCGTCCGCCGCGTCGCCAGGAAAACGTTGCCGCCGCCGAAGGGGAGACCGCGTAAATGTCCGACAAGCAGACCACGGGCGCTCCCGCCCGCACCGGCGGCGCCCGCCGCCCGTTCTTCCGTCGCCGCAAGACCTGCCCGTTCTCGGGTGCGAACGCTCCGGCGATCGACTACAAGGACGTCAAGCTGCTGTCCCGCTTCATCTCCGAGCGCGGGAAGATCGTCCCGAGCCGCATCACCGCGGTCTCGACGAAGAAGCAGCGTGAACTGGCCCGCGCCATCAAGCGCGCCCGTTTCCTGGCCCTTCTCCCCTACGTGGTGAAGTAAGCCCGGCAAAGGGCCGAAGGGTTTCGGTGAAGGCAGTCAAGGGGTTTCCATGGCCTTGGGTCCGGCCGGTCCGCTGGTGGTCGCCGTCGGCGGCGGCCTGATAAGTGCGTTCTTCTACCTGTCCGTGATGTTCGGCGGGATGGGAGCGCTGATCCTGGGCTATCTGGCCCCCCTGCCCCTGTTCCTCACGGGACTGTGGCTGGGGGCGCCCGCGGCGACGATGGCCGGCCTGGCCGGCGCCGCCGCGGTGTTGCTGGGCACCTCCGGCAGCATGCTGGTGGCGCTGTCCTACCTGGTGACCGGGGCCGCCCCGGCGATCCTGGTGGTGCGGCAGTCGCTTCTGGCACGCTCACGAGAGGATGGAACCCTGGAATGGTATCCGCCCGGCCGGGTCCTGATGGGCCTAACCGGGATGGGCGTGGCGGCGCTGCTCGCCGCGGTGATCCTGACGCTCGGTCAGCCCGGTGGGCTGGAAGGGCTGATGCGGCAGACACTGGCTCGAGTCGTCGAGCCGGCGTTTCGCATGCAGGGCCAGCAGGCTCCGGATCCCGAGGCATTCTGGGTGGCGGCCGTCCTGCCGGGACTGGTTGCGGTCTCATGGCTTGTCATGATGATCGTCAACGCGGTGCTGGCGCAGGGGGCGCTGATGCGGTTCGGCCGCAACCGGCGCCCTGCCATGCGTCTGGCCGAGCTGGAGTTGCCAAACTGGCTGGCGCCGCTTTTCGCGGTGTCGGTCGCGGCGGCTTCGGTCGTGCCGGGAACCCTCGGGTTCCTGGCGGTCAATCTGGCGCTGATCCTGGCGGTTCCTTTCGCCTTCGCCGGGCTTTCGGTGGTTCATGTATTCGCCAGCAGCCGGTCGGCCCGCACGCTGATCCTCGTTGGCTTCTACATGATGCTGTTTCTCTTCGGGTGGCCGATCCTGCTTTTGGTCGGCCTGGGCATGATCGAGCAATGGATCGGGCTGCGCCGCCGGTTTTCCCCCGCGGCCCCCGGTCAGGAGGACGAGTGATGGAAGTTATTCTGCTGGAGCGGGTCGAGAAGCTCGGCCAGATGGGCCAGGTCGTCAATGTGCGTCCCGGCTTCGCCCGCAACTATCTGCTGCCGCAGCGGAAGGCCATGCGCGCCACCAAGGCGAACCTGGCCGTCTTCGAGAAGCAGAAGGCCCACCTTGAGGCCGTGAACCTCGAGCGCCGCAAGGACGCCGAGCATGTCGCGACCAAGATGGACAACGTGACGGTCGTCGTGATCCGTCAGGCCGCCGAGACCGGCGTCCTGTACGGCTCTGTGACCACCCGCGACGTTTCCGACGCGCTGACCGCCGCCGGCTATAAGACCGACCGCAAGCAGGTCCAGATCGATACCCCGATCAAGACCCTGGGTCTGTTCAAGCTGCGCGTCGTCCTGCATCCGGAAGTGTCGATCACGGTCACGGTCAACGTCGCCCGTTCGGCCGAAGAGGCCGAGCTGCAGGCCCAGCGCGGTGGCATGATCACCGCCGCCGACCTGCGCGACGAGGACGAGGAAGAAGAGACCTACGTCGAAGAGACCGCGACCGAGGAAGAGGAGGGCTGATCGCCCTTCTGCCAATGTCTGGCCGGACCTGTGTCCGGGAGGCTGCGGCATCGTCGCACCGCTCGTCCGGAAACCGCCCGCCCCAACCGGGGCCGGGCGGTTTTCCGCATTCGGGCGGGGGTTCCGCTGCGGAACCTCAGCACTGACCCGCATGCATATATCCGTGACGTCCGATTTGGGTAGCAGTCCTGACCGATCGACCGATTGTCGCACCCCCTCCCCACGCGCATGCTGGATTCGGCACCGCGGAAGGAGTTCGGCATGCTGCTGGTTCGTCTGCTTGCCGCCGCCAAGGGCGACGGAACCCTGAATCTCGTCACCGTCGATGGAGAACACCATCGGATCGGCTCCGGTCCACCCAAACTGACGCTTCGGCTCCACGACCGCGCTGTGGAGCGGGACCTGCTGATCAATCCCCGCCTGCGCTTCGGCGAAGCCTATATGGATGGGCGCCTGTCCATCGAGGGCGGCACCATCTACGACCTGCTGTCGATGCTGATGAGTGGCAGCGAGGTGCAGGGGGCGCTCGGCCGCGCCGTTGAAGCGCTGTCGCCGATTCTGCGCCGTGCGCAGCAGTACAATCCGATGCGGCGCTCACGGCAGAACGTCGAGCATCACTACAACCTATCGCGCGAGTTCTACGAACTCTTTCTCGACCGCGATATGCAGTATTCCTGTGCCTACTTTTCCGAACCGGGCATGTCGCTGGACGACGCGCAGGAAGCCAAGAAGCGCCACATCGCAGCCAAACTGCTTTTGGTGCCTGGGATGCGCGTACTCGACATCGGCTGCGGCTGGGGTGGCATGGCGCTTTATCTTGCCCGGCACACGGGAGCGCGGGTGACCGGCATCACGCTGTCCTCCGAACAGTTCGAGGTGGCGAAGCGGCGGGCCGAGGAGACTGGGCTGTCCGACCGCGTCACCTTCGAACTGCGGGACTATCGGGAGTTCGCCGGCACCCACCCGGCCGCATTCGACCGCATCGTCTCGGTCGGCATGTTCGAGCATGTCGGCGTGCCGCAGTACCGCACATATTTCGACGCCGTCCGCGGCATGCTGAACGAAGATGGCGTGGCGTTGATCCACTCCATCGGCCGGCTGAAGGAGCCGGGAGCCACCAATCCGTGGATTCGGAAATACATTTTCCCCGGCGGCTATTCCCCTGCTCTGTCGGAGGTGTTGCCGGTCATCGAGCGGTCCGGACTGTTCACGACCGACCTGGAGGTGCTGCGCCTGCATTACGCGGAGACCCTGCGCCATTGGCGCAGCCGGTTCGACGCGCGGCGGGACGAAGCTAAGGCACTGTATGACGAACGCTTCTGCAGGATGTGGGAGTTTTATCTGGCCGGTGCGGAACTTTCGTTCCTGCTGCAGGGGCACATGGTGTTCCAGGTGCAGGTCGCACGCAACTTGGGTGCGGTGCCGCTGACGCGCGACTACATGGTGAATGCGGAACGCCATCTGGCGAAGGGATCGGCCGGCATCGGTGCGAGCGTCGGCGGTGTGCCGATGCTCCGGCCCGCACACAGCCCGGAGTCGGCGAACTGACCGGTTGAACGCTGCGATCGGCGGCTTTCCGGCAATTTCCGACGGCTGGAACGGCAATATCCAGCCAACCGGTAATACCAATTGACCATCATGGCCGGCTGTAGTGCCGCGTTGCAAGCGGAATCATGCGACATCGACGCCTAAGCCGCCGCCGTGCCTTCCTTTCCGTCACGGGGCGATGCTATATAACCGCGATTGATTTCCGCCCGGGGTACCGGGGAGCCACCCATGCGGCATGCTCCCCGGCAACAAGCGCCCGCTGGACGACGCGCCCGGCTCCCAAGGAATGACAACGCCCTTACCCGTTCGGGGAGATCTCGCACCCATGACCAAGATCAAGGTAGCCAATCCGGTCGTCGAACTCGACGGCGACGAGATGACGCGCATCATCTGGCAGTTCATCAAAGACAAGCTGATCCTGCCCTACCTCGACATCGACCTGAAGTACTACGACCTCGGCATCGAGAACCGCGACAAGACCGACGACAAGGTCACCGTCGAGTCGGCGAACGCCATCAAGCAGTATGGCGTCGGCGTGAAGTGCGCGACCATCACCCCGGATGAGGCGCGGGTGAAGGAGTTCAACCTCAAGAAGATGTGGAAGTCGCCGAACGGCACGATCCGCAACATCCTGGGCGGCACCGTCTTCCGCGAGCCGATCGTCTGCTCGAACGTTCCGCGCTACGTCCCGGGCTGGACCAAGCCGATCATCATCGGCCGCCACGCCTTCGGCGACCAGTACAAGGCCACCGACTTCGTCGTTCCCGGCCCGGGCAAGATGACGATCAAGTGGGAAGCCGCCGACGGCAGCAGCCAGATCGAGCATGAGGTGTTCGACTACCCGAGCGCCGGTGTGGCGATGGGCATGTACAACCTCGACGATTCGATCGAAGGCTTCGCCCACTCCAGCTTCATGTATGGTCTGGAGCGCGGCTACTCGGTCTATCTGTCGACGAAGAACACGATCCTGAAGGCCTATGACGGCCGCTTCAAGGACATCTTCCAGAAGATCTTCGACGAGACCTATGCCGACCAGTTCAAGGCCAAGGGTCTGGTCTATGAGCACCGCCTGATCGACGACATGGTCGCCTCCGCCCTGAAGTGGGAAGGCGGCTTCGTCTGGGCCTGCAAGAACTACGACGGCGATGTGGAGTCGGACGTGGTGGCGCAGGGCTTCGGCTCGCTGGGCCTGATGACCTCGGTGCTGGTGACGCCGGACGGCAAGACCGTCGAGGCCGAGGCCGCCCACGGCACGGTGACCCGCCATTACCGCGAGCACCAGAAGGGCAAGGAGACCTCGACCAACCCGATCGCGTCGATCTATGCCTGGACCCAGGGTCTGGCCTATCGCGGCAAGTTCGACGATACCCCGGACGTGGTCAAGTTCGCCCAGACGCTGGAGCGCGTCTGCGTCGAGACCGTCGAGTCCGGCTACATGACCAAGGATCTCGCCATCCTGATCGGCCCGCAGCAGCCGTGGCTGACCACCAAGCAGTTCCTGGACAAGCTGTCGGACAATCTGGAAAAGAAGATGGCCGCCTGGTCGTAAGACCTGCACTGTCTTTCTCAGGGTGCGACGCCGCGTCCGGGTCAAACCGGATCGCGGCTCGGCTAGGGTTCGGGCGGGGAGTTTCGGCTCCCCGCCTTTTTCTTATCCGGTTCAGGAAGGACCCAACCCGATGCCCAACGATCTGTTCCGCGTCGCCGTCGTCGGCGCTGGCGAGACCGGAACGCCCCTGTTGCGCAAGCTGCTGGCCGCCCCGTTCGTCGAACTTCTGGGCGTGGCCGACCTTGATGCAGAGGCGCCGGGCATGCGCCTCGCCAGTCACCGCGGCGTCAAGACCACCACCGACTTTCAGGAATTGGCCCGGTTGGGCGAGCAGCTGGACGTGCTGATCGATGTCACCGGCGTACCGGCGGTCCGCGAATCCCTGCGCAAGGCGATGCAGGAAACCGGCAACCATCACACGGTGATCGTCCACGAGATGGTCGTGCAACTGATGCTGTCGCTCCTGAATGGCGAGTTGGTGCGCTTGAAGCACGATACGCAGGACTATTGAGGCGGCGGCGTTTGCAGGCTCCGCGAATTGCCTCATGATGGGCCGAGGGTGTCCACCGCGGCGCCCGCCCATATCGGGAGCCCATGTCAGGAGCGGCCATCGCATGGAACTCGGCATTCTGGTCATTGCGGCGTTCGTTCTGGTCGTCATCCTGGCGATCACCAGCGTTCGCATCGTCCCCCAGGGGTTCAACTTCATCGTCGAACGGCTGGGCCGTTATCAGGAAACGCTGCTGCCGGGCTTCAACGTCATTTTTCCGGTCATCAGCTCCGTCCGCGCGAAGGTCGACATGCGCGAGACGGTGGTGGACGTGCCGTCGCAGAGCGTGATCACCAAGGACAACGCCGCGGTGACCGCCGATGGCGTGCTGTATTTTCAGGTGCTTGATCCGATGAAGGCGACCTATGAGGTCAATGACCTGCAGCGGGCGATCCAGACGCTGGCGATGACCACCACCCGCACGGTGATGGGCTCCATGGATCTGGACGAGTTGCTGAGCCAGCGCGAAGCGATCAACGCCAGCCTGCTCCGCGCGGTGGACGAGGCGACTGCCTCCTGGGGCGTGCGGGTGACCCGCATCGAGTTGCGCGACATCACCCCGCCCGAGGACATCGTGCAGGCGATGGGCCGCCAGTTGAAGGCTGAGCGCCTCCGCCGTGCCCAAATCCTGGAGGCCGACGCGGAGAAGGAAAGCCAGATCCGCATTGCCCAGGGCAAGCTGGAAGCCGCCAAGCTGGAGGCCGAAGCGCGTGAACGACTGGCAGAGGCGGAAGCCAAGGCGACCCGACTGGTCTCGGAGGCGGTGGCACAGGGATCGAACCAGGCCCTGGGCTATTTTCTCGGCCAGAAATACATGGAGGCGTTGAAAGCCTTCGCCGCCTCTCCCAACCAGAAAACCATGATCCTGCCAGTGGAATTGGCTGGCGTCGCCGGTGCCCTGGCCGGGCTGGGCGATTTGGTGCGCGATGCCACCCCACCCCGGACGCCCGCCGCATCACAGCCCCCGCCGCGCAATCCGTGGTCAGTGCCACCGACTTCGTCCTCGGCGGACGGGGAGTGACCGCATGTCGCCGCTGCTGTGGGGAGCGCTGGGTGCTTTGCTGATTGCAGCGGAATTGGTGCTGCCCGGAATCTTCCTGATCTGGTTCGGCGGGGCGGCTTTGCTCACCGGCCTCGTCACTGCACTCTGGCACGATTGGGGGCTGATCAACGAGGCTGGCTTCTTCACCATCGCCGCGGGCACCGCAGTGGGCATCGCCATTGCCCATGCCCGGCGGCGCAACGCGTCGGCGGAAGTCGACGCCTCACGGATCAACGACCGTGCAGGCCAGTTGGTCGGTCGGGCAGTGATGCTGACTGAACCGATCGCCAACGGCCACGGACGCGTGTTCGTCGGCGACACGCTATGGGCGGTGGAAGGGCCGGACCGGCCGGCCGGAACCGCCATGGTGGTCGCCGGGCACCGCGGAATGATACTGCTGCTTCAAGATGCGACGGAGCCACCACGGCAGAGTACGTATCACGGTGCGGCGGAGTGACCGGGAATCCGCCGAAAAGGCGCTGCATGCCGACACACCGTCTCCTGCCCGACGGGGAGCCATCAAGCTCCGTTGGAGGAGCGCCGAGCACGAACAGGCGGTGAGAGCAGAAATCGTTGGCGTTGAGCGAGGTGGCTGCCGTTGTCCGTCGGCCCGTTGCGGGGTGGCGGCTTTATCCCCCTGCGACGGGTGAGCAAATCTCGACCAGACATCCATCGATATCGCGGACATAGCCGACGATCTGACCACAGGGCTTCTCGACCGGCGGTGATACGGCGTCCGCTCCCGCAGCGATGGCCGTCGCATAGGCCGCCCGCGGATCGTCGGTCACGAGAGCGATCTCGAAACCGGAGGAAATCTCGCCCTTGAGGTTGGGACGGATCGCGAGGCCATTCATTTCCGCCATCGGCTCGCCGGCGAAGGCCAAGGTCGTTTCTCCGGTATCGAGCTCCGCGTACAGGTTGCTTTCATGCACGAAGCGACGCTTCAGGCCAAAGGCACGTTCGTAGAAATCAATCGTGGCAAGCACGTCGGCAACATAGATGATGGTGTATCCGAGCTTCATGCTGCGCTCCCGACCTGTTTGCGGTGCCCCGCTTTCTGCGTTCTTCCCCTCGCAGCCACCAAACAAAAAAGCCCGTCTCTCCCCCGAGAGCGGGCTTTTTGAACAACCGTTCGGCGGATCAGGCAGCGCCGACGTTGCGGTCCTCGTCACGCTTCTTGCTGCCCGACGCCGGCTGGTAGGCCAGGGCGGCATGTTCGGCGCAATAGGGCATGCCGGGCAAAGCGGTCTTGCCGCAGAAATGGAAGTCCTGATGCTTGGGATCGCCGACCGGCCATTTGCACATCCGCTCCGTCAGAGCAAGAATGGTGGCGCCACGCGTCGGCTTCTTCTTGATAGGCGACGGCCGGCCTGACAAGCCCAGACGGTGGGCCTTGCCGATGACCGCGTTGCGGGTGATGTCTCCCAGAATGTCGGCGATCTCGCTCGCGCTCAACCCCTGGGACCAGAGATCCTTGAGCTGTTGAATCCGCTCGTCCGTCCAACTCATCCCCGAGTACTCCCGATCCGGTGTCCGGTTATGTTGTGGCAAACAGGTCACGGTCTAGTGCCGTTTTCCATAAGCCGCAACATTTTGTGCCAGCCGGTGAGGAAGCTACCAGATGACGGCCGCTGACGATAGGGGGCGCGGCAACATTCCTGTTGATAAGTCGGTGGGTAGACTCATGAATTCAGAGCGCCATACACCTCCTCGGCGACGCCGGACAGAGTGTCCCGGTCGAGCTCGCCAGTGACGGCCAGCGCCAAGCCATTGTCTTTCCAATACAATGCACGCACTCCACCATCCTGGGCGAAACGGAATGCCGAACCTGAGGTGTTAGGATCGGGGCGGATATACAACGTGATGCGACGCCCGGCCGCATCCTCGTACATGTACAAGGCCACAGGCCCAGCGGAATCGGCCAGAAGACGCCCGCCGATCAGCTGGTAGCCTCCCTTTGTGACTTTTGGGCAACGCATAGTCTTGCCCAGCCGCTTTGACAGCCAGTTCACCAGATGCGCCTCGTCCTCCACACCGATCTCGACCGGGTGGCGGACCTCGACGGAGAAAACGCGATGGGCGGCGACTGCATCGGCGATGAAGGCGGCGGTCGGCGCCTCTACCGCTCCGGCCATCCGCTCGCGCAGGAGCCAGCCGCCGGCCCCGCCGGCAACGAAGACCAGGAGAGAGGCGGCGACCGCCGTACCCCACACTGCCCCCCTGCCCCACTGCGCAACACTCCAGCGGCTGACCGCAGGGTCGGGATGCTCGCGCGCGGTGAAGGGCGGGGTCAGGCGGTCGGGCAGCGGCCGGTCGATCAGCGGACCGAAACACTGCCCCAGCATGGCCCGCTGAGCGCGGTAGCGTTCGAAGCGCTGGGCGATCTCGGGATGGTCGGCAAGATGGCGCTCGACGTCGGCCAGACGCTCCTCCGGCAATTCGCCGTCCAGCCAGGCATGCAGCTCGGCCTCGGTTACGGGATTGCGGGTGCCGCTCATCACTTGATCCTCCTGACCACCTGCTGGGTTCCACCGTCCAACAGGACCCTCAGCTTTTCGCGCGCCCGGGCCAGCCGCGACATCACCGTCCCGATCGGCAATCCCAGAACCTCCGCCACCTCGCGGTAGGACAGCCCCTCCATTCCCGTCAGCAGCAGGATGGTGCGGTGTTCGTCGCTCAGCTGGGCGAAGGCGCGGGCGAAGTCGCGCACCGCCCCGCGGTCGGCCGGCGGTGCGCTCAGCGCCAGATCGTCGGCCAGATCCTCCACCGGCACCTCCGCCCCGCGCCGCCGCCGCCCGCGCTGGCCGGAGATGTGCAGGTTGTGCAGGATGGTCATCAGCCAGCCGCCAAGCTTCGACGGGTCGCGCAGCGCATGGCGGTTGGCCAGCGCCTTTTCCACGCAATCCTGGACCAGATCGTCGGCGTCGGAACGGTTGCCCACCAGGGCGGTGGCATAGCGCCGAAGCCGCGGCACATGGTCGGCGATGGCGCGATCATCGATATCGGGCGGGCTCATCAAAGATCCGGGAAGGGCGTCGTCACCTGTCATGACGCCCTGCCCTGCCGCTTTATTCCGGCCGCGCCCATCGAAATTCACTGCCCCGGCGAGGAGAAGCCGGCCTTGCCGTCGAAATTGCAGAGGTTCTCGGTCTGGGTGAAGTCGATTCCGGCCTCTGCCAGCCGCCCCAGCAACTCGACGATGGCCCCATGCTGCACCGGCCCGCCATTCGCCAGGAAGCGGCAGCGCCAATGGTCGGTGCAGAAGACGTCGGCGTTGCCGTCCGGCCAGACCCGCTGCGAGCGGTTGGAGATGCTGGCGAGCGTCAGCGCCTCGGTCGACAGCGGCAGCACCAGCTCCGCCAGATCGTCGGGCAGGCCGCCGGACCATTGCAGGAAGACGTCGACCCCCACCAGTTCCTTGAGCGCGCGGACGCGCGGCGCCAGCCGGTTCAACCCGTCATAGGCCGGCCGCATGGTGGAGTAGCCGACCGGCGGCATGGTGACGGGGGTCTGCCCCAGCCGCTCCACCACCGCCTCGGCGAAGGCGTTGGTGCCGGCACGCACCCGGCCCAGGCCGCGGGCATAGATGTCGGCGGTGTGGATGCCGTCCTCGATGGTCTTCAGCCACGCATTGTGGATGCGCGCGGCGATGTCGCCCTGGCCGATATGGACCAGCATCATCACCGCGGCCATCAGCAGGCCGGACGGGTTGGCGATCCCCTGCCCGGCGATCATCGGGGCGGAGCCGTGGATCGCCTCGAACATGGCGCAGGTCTCGCCGATGTTGGCGGAGCCGGCCAGCCCGACCGAGCCGGTCAGCTGGGCGGCGATGTCCGACACGATGTCGCCGTACAGGTTCAGGGTGACGATGACGTCGAAGCGCTCAGGCTGGTCGGCCAGCCGGGCGGCGCCGATATCGACGATCATGTGGTCGGCCTTGATCTCCGGATAATCGGCGGCGATCTCGTAGAAGATCTTCAGGAACAGCCCGTCCGTCATCTTCATGACGTTGTCCTTGACGAAGGCCGTCACCTTTTGCCGGTGGTTGGAGCGGGCAAAGTCGAAGGCGTAGCGGACGATGCGCTCCGAGCCCGGACGCGAGATCAGCTTCACCGACTGGATCACGTCGTCGGTCTGCCGGTGCTCGATCCCGGCATAGAGGTCTTCCTCGTTCTCGCGGATGATGACCACGTCCATGCGCGGGTGCCGGGTCCGCACATAGGGGTGGTAGGACACGCAGGGGCGGACATTGGCGAACAGGCCCAGCGTGGTGCGGGCGACGACGTTGAGCGACTTGTTGCCGTATCCCTGGGGCATGGTGATCGGCCCCTTGAGGAAGACGCGCGTGCGGCGGATCGAACCCCAGCCGGCGGCATCCAGCCCGCCGGGGTGGCCGCGCTTGTAGACCGCCTCGCCCGCCGGAACCTCTTCCACCTTCAGCCGCGCGCCGGCCGCGTTCATCACATATAGCACCGCATCCGTGATCTCTGGGCCGATGCCGTCGCCGCGGGCGACCGTGACGGGGGTGATATCGCGCATGCACTCACTCCAAGGGGACGCGCGACCGTAGACGGAAACCGGGGGATTTTTCAATGGTTGGAGGCAGCGACGGATCGCAGCAACCGGCCGGCGGCGGCGGGGCGACCCCCTCTTCCCGCCGGGGCGAGGAAGAGGGGGCGGCAACCGGTCAGTGATGGGCCCCGGCGAGGCCGCCACGGCCGTCCGGCACGCCGATGCTGACATTCTGCATCATGCCCTGGTCCTCATGGTCGAGGATGTGGCAGTGCAGCACGAATTCGCCGATGAAGCGTTCGTAGCGGGTGCGGACGGTCACCTTGTAGGTGCCCTTCGGCGGCTCGGTGGAGCTGAGCGGCTGGGTGATGTCGCTCTTCACCCAGATGGTGTCCTTCCACACGCCCTTCATGCCGGCATAGTCGGGATCGCCGGAGCCGGCCTCGCTGACGTCACGCCCGTCGGGGCCGATGACCGACACGATCTGGAACGGGTTGACGTGGATGTGGAAGGGATGGCTGACGAAGTAGGACTGCAGTTCCCACTGCTGGGCCGTGCCCAGCACCACCGGCCGGTCGACCACGTTCGGCTGGTAGGCGGACGCACCCTTGGGGCCATAGGTGCCGTCGGGGTTCTGCACCACCTCGAAGCTGTTGGAGACCTGGAACAGCGGGTTGGTCCGCGTCGCCCCATTGGGCGGGATGTTGATGTAGAAGACCAGTTCCTGCTTGGGCTGGTGCACCACCTCATGCGCGGTGATCGGCGGATGGGCGGTGAAGCGGGTGAAGCGCGGGCAATAGGGGGTGTCGACCATCGTCTTGCCGAGACAACGGGCGTTCAGGTCGCCGATAACCTCCTTGGCGACGGCCGGCGCGTATTTGGTCGCGTTGACCGACAGCTGACGGATGATCTCCTTCACCGGGTCCTTGACCACGCGGTCGCCGCGCACGCGGACGAAGCCGAGCACGCCGGTGGAGGTCGCGGTCTGGTCGGGGCTGGCGTTGGCCGCCGCCGGCTTGTTGACCACGCAGTAGATGCCGGGTTCGGGGAAGTTGACCAGCAGGTCGTCGCGATAGCCCGGCTGCATCGGCACGCTGGTGCGCACCTGCCCCTCGGTCATGGTCAGGCCGTCCGAGGCGGCCAGGATGTAGGGGACCGGCTGTCCGGTGCAGCGTTCCTTGGCGAAGCGGTCCTGGTCGGCGGCTGACAGGGTCTTCTCCCGCTGGAAGAAGTCGGTGACGTCGAGCTTGCGGAACTCCACCGTGATGGGGGAGCGCACGCCGCCATGGATCAGGCGCCAGCGCTCGGTCTCGCCGACCTTGGCATTGGCGAAGATCGGACGCACGCGGCCGTTGACGGTGGTGAAGCGACCGGATTGTTCCCAGGTGCCCGGCCCGAACTGATCGTAGGACACGATCTCGCCCACCTCGCCCGGCGCGCAGCTCCAGTCGATGGACCCGTCTGGCTTGGTCTTCAGCTTGCCGTCCTTGGTGCAGGCGTAGGGGATCTGCTCGAACAGCAGGACCCGCTCGGTCATCGCCACGCCCTTGGGGCTCTTCAGCAGGGTGTCGAGATCGCCGTTGACATCGCGCGTCGGCGGACGGTCGCCGCGGATGATCAGCGCCCCGGCCATACCGCTGCCGACCTGCAGCGCGGTGGAGCCATGGCGGTGCGGGTGGTACCAGAAGGTGCCCGCCGGATGATCGGCCGGAATATTGTATTCATATTCGAACGCGACGCCGGGATTGATCGACACCAGCACATTGTCGCTGTTGCCGGTCGGGCTGACCCAGACGCCATGGCTGTGCAGGTTGGTGCCGTTGAAGCAGTGCGGGTTGTTGATGTCCGCCTGCGCCTGATTGTTGCAGTCCGGGTCGGGCGGCAGCTGGTTCTGCAGCTTGATGCGCACCGTGTCGCCCGGCGTCGCTTCGATGGTGGGGGCGACATAGGGGTGGTTGGGGTCGACATCGGTGCCGCGGTAGCTGCGCAGCCGCACCGGGTCGGGCCGGCCCTGCGCCGGGTTGCGGATGTAGCCGTCGGTGAAGGTCACGAACAGGTCGTAATTGCGCACCTGACCGGCATGCGGCCGGGGAGCCGCCTGCGGCTGGCGCAGCAGAAGCGAACCGGCGCGCGGCGAGGCCGAATTCTTCAGCAGCGGCGGATTGCCGAACGCCTCGCCGGCCGGCTCGGCAGCGCCCTTGGCAGGAGCGGTTGCCGCCATGGCGGCCGGCGCCGCGCCCAGCGCCAGGGGCAGCAGCAGACCTATTAAATATGCATTCTTCATGAAACGCTCCATCGGGAACCGGTCATGAAGCCTATTATGCGTCCTGAAAATTGTTAATTGTAACATTGTCACACGTTGAATCACTCCCCGGTCCCTAACCGCCTCCTGCCGGCCGCGGCGGCCCGGACAATGGTGGCCCGGACGGGGGCGGCCCGGACGATGGCGGCCCGGACGGGGCGGCTGGAACGTTTGAAACGCTGTGAACCGTTTTCGCGGCGGCGTTCAACCGTTCCATCCGCTTACCTGGAGGCCGTTCACCGGGAGCCGCTCACCGGGGGCCGCTCACCGGCGGCGGGTGTAGGGCCCGTCCCCGCCCTGCCGTTCCAGCGCGGACCCGAGATTCGGATAGGGATCGCTGGGATTGTAGGTCCAGGGATAGACGCCCTTCGGCCCCTCGGCCTCCGGCCGGGCAAGGATGGCGGCGATGTCGTCCGCTTCGGGCCGGCGACGTTCGCGGATCGCGCCGGGAACGCTGTCGTCGTCGAAAGCGGGGACGGGCGCAGCGGGCATCCCGGCGGCCGGCGCGTCCGGGGCGGCGGCAGCGGGGCAGCGGTTGCCGGGGGAGGTCTGGGCGGTGTCCGGCCGGTCGGCGCCGAAATCCTTCAACAGGCCCAGCTTCTCGGCCAGCCAGCGCACGGTGCCGGGATCGCCGATGGAAACCAGCCGTTCGATCTGCTCCGTCACCAGGGCGCGGAGCGAGGACAGGCGAAGCTCCGCCTCCCGGTTCAGCGCCTGCCTCTCCCACCAGACGCGATGGCGGAAGGGCTGCGAGCCGTAATAGGCCCGCCACAGCGTGGTGCGGCTGCACCCCATGGCACGGGCGACCTGCTGGAAGGAGGCGCCGCGCGCCAGCATGCCGGCGGCCATGATCCACTGTTCCTCGTGAAAGCGCGATCCGGGAACCAGCGAGCCCTCCGGCGGGACCGGCGGCTCTTCGGCCCAGCAGGGGAAATTGTCGGCGGGACGGGCGGTGGAGGTGGCGGCTTCGGCGGGGTTCAGGCAGTCGGGCATGGGGTGGCTCCTGGGTTGATTGGGCACAGGCTCCTATTTCAGCGGGAAAATCCGGTTCATGGTAGGATAAAAATCATATTTTTAACTTCGGCCCGTCCGATGGCCGAGCTGCCTCGCCATGGGACAGGGCGGCGGCAGCCGTCACCACCACGGCCGGCCACGGCATGGCCCGGCGGATGGGGCACATCCTTGGAAATCAGTTGATGAGAAAACAAGTCCGATTTGGACACATTCCGTTGAATGATACATCTTGCTGCAAAAGACGACCATTTTTGCGCGCCTACCATCGTAGTGATCTTAGGCGTCATTCAACGCGATGAGTATCGTCGACGACAATCACCCACCGAGACGAAAACTCGACGAGGATAGTTGTTATCGTCACGGCAAATGCAGATCATACGATTGCAATAAAAATCACTTCGTTTTCCACGCCCACACAATAGCGTTCATTATTTATTGAATACATGAGTACATCGAGAGACTCATTTCGTCATACATATCTGATTCTTTTTGAATCAATCAGATCGTTGATAAATAATTCAGTCGGAACGATATTCGATTTGCACCGGGCAACGATGTCTTGTGTGCGCTGGATTAACGATAGTCATAGAAACCAGGAGCATAGAAATGCGTTCTTCTTTCAAGGTTGGCATGATCGGCACCGTTCTGGCCATTGCGGCTTTCGCGGCCGGCGCCGCCCACGCCGACACGGTGGTCATCTCCTCCCACGCCATCGTCGGCGCGCCGGTGCAGAACCCCTCCGCCAGCATGACCTGGGCGGCGAATCCGACCACGGACAACCTGACGGTCCAGGTGGCCGGCAAGACCTGCACGCTGGTCAGCTCGGCCAAGGCCATCGGCTCCACCGGCTGCAACTATGCCCTGAACGTCGGCCCGGACGGCACGATCACCGGCGCGCTGACCGCCGGCAACCCGGGCTGCACCCCGACCGCCCAGGTCGCCAGCAGCTGCAAGTAATGCTCTAAGCATCGGCGGCATGGCTCACGCCACAGCCGCCGATGACGGTCCGGCAAGCACCCCCGCCCTCGCGTTCATCGCCGAGCCGACGCGGAGGGGGTGCTTGGCCGGATTTTTTGCGTTTGGAGAGAAGGGCGATTGAAAAGTAAGTACACAGTAGGGGATTTGCAAAAAATAGGCAGTCGCTTGATCCACTCTTTTACCAGGGCGCGAAGCAAGGACAGGCGAAGCTTTGCCTCCCGGTTCAGCGCCTGCCTCACCCACCAGACCCGATGGCGAAAAGCCTGCCACCCGTAATTAGGCTTGCCACAGCGTGGTGCGGCTGCAGCCCAAGGCGCGGGCGACCTGCTGGAAGGAGGCGCCGCGCGCCAGCATGCCGGCGGCCATCACCCACTGTTCCTCGTGGAAGCGCGAACCGGGGACTAGCGAGCCCTCCGGCGGGACGGGCGGTGGAGGTGGCGGCTTCGGCGGGGTTCAGGCAGTCAGGCATGGGGAGGCTCCTCAAGCTATAGGCAACCGCACCCAACACACAGGATTATGGGTTTAGCTATAGGGTGAAAATCCAATAAACTTTAACGCTCGATGCGTTGGTTAAGTTCTCCCGGCAATGCTGCTGAAGCTCGCCGCACTCTATCGAAGTGACGATCACCCATTTAAAAAAGTGGAATAGGGGAAATCAGCCCTATTCCACCGAGACATTAAGCTACTACTTTTGATGCAAACTCGCTAAATGTCGCCTGCTGCAAGTTCTTTATTGAAGCAACTACACCGACAAAATTTGGAACAGTTCTATTCACGCTTTCATTCGAAATACGATTTCTGGAAAAAGCTGACTCAAGTTGATTTGATAAAGACAGCATCATATCGACTATTGGCGTCCACAATTCAACCGCGCTTCCTGGACTAATATTATCGCGGAAAGTTAAATCAAAACGGTTCGGTATAGGCTTTGATAGTATTGTCTCCATGCATTGAGAAATCACATGAAGCAACAAATAATTGGATCCTTTATTATTCAGAAAGTCCAGACTGTTTTTTTCAATCTGAGTGAGTGATTGCTTGTCTTGCTTTTCTCTCGAAGAAAGATCGAGTCTTTTCTCATTTATAGCTTTCAAAAGAGAATAACAGAATACAATATGCCTAGCGGTTGTCCTTTCTGTGAATATTTGTCGGTAATTGTTTTCATTCGTCCAGAGCTCCGACTTTTTATCATAAGCTGTTACTGGGTTGCCGTGAAATGCCGACAAAGATTGACCGACCGTATACGAAGGAAGTGTAAACTTGCTCCTTTTGATGGCGTCGCTAGCCCCCCCACGCCTTCCACCTTCGTACTCAGCCTCGGGAATGTCATCGAATTCCAATCTCAGACGCTCTTGTATCTGATCAGTGCTCTTAAAGTCAGCAGCTTGCAGCTTGTTCTGAAGATTATTATATCTAACTACATTTGCTACGATAAAGTCTTTACTTGCCTTGACAAACCGAATCGGAATCTTGAGATCTCCAGACGGGTAGTTCTCGAGGCTGCCGATTGAGCCTGTAGTTTGCGCGCCATTTACGATTGCAATTCCAGTAATTTTCAGCTTTCTTCCGGACTTTGTGCGACGCCCAAGCTCATAATCGAGCACTAATGCTGTAACTCCGTTATTGTACACATAGAAATTCTTCGGCTGCGTGTTAGCAGTGCTTTTAATGCCGTTGTTAATGTTAGAATCACTATCTCTAGATCCTAGATACCCTCTCAGATTCGCAGAAAACAGGTCAGTCCCATATTTGTTGTATAATCTATACAGCCACTCACCACTTACATTAGTTACAACTGAACTCCAATCGGTCTCTTCGGTTTGCACAGCATCAGGAACAGAAAGATTAAACTCATCTGTTACAATGACCGTTCTCTCAGCCTGCATGTAAAGGCGACTAAGTTTATTTTTACACATTTCTTCAGAAAATATGTTGATGTCGCGACCAGAAGGGTAATTAGACAATGCTGCACGAGCAGATTTTTCAACCGCCCGAAGCTCTTCCTCGACATTTTTAGAGGAAGGATTATTGTGAACATACCATATATATATTTGCTTAACATCGCCAGAATTAATGGCTGACCTAAGTTCATCAGCTCGCCCCCTAATGCTGGGAGGCAATTTATCAATGTCTGCAGATAGAAGCCAAGTTATAGCGGTATTTAAATCAGATGCCTTGTTAGAAGGAGCAGCCTCGCGAACTCTCTGGGAAACATAACATTGGGCAATAATAGCAATTCTTCGTTCCTTATCGACGTATAGAACATCGCACTTCTTGTCATCACCACCTCCGGTGATGGACTCTGCTGCGATTGTTTGTATGTCATCAAGATTAAACCTAAGATTTATTGCGAAAACTCCGATTGCATCGTCTGACAGATTATAATTCTCCTTCATAATTCGGAATGCATTGAACCAGGAGGAATCTACATCTTGTGACATTATAGAGCCCTTACGATAATCTAGAAAATGGAAGCGGAGACATGATAATAGCACGCATGGGGGGAAATCAATCAAATCCGTTATCGCTTTCTAGCTTCGTGAAAACCGCATCATAAGCGAGGAAAAATTCCGCGATAGCATAGATAAAATTATCAATGCCTCAATGGTTTTCTCGCCACTTTTAAATTTTACTCTTAATGCTTAAAATAATAGCGAATAAATATAAAACGATATATTCAATAACCTGGACCGCACAACCACAAAGCGGTACACAACTTATTTCTAATACACATTCTCCCCAAACAAATTATCTTCATTTTGTTCTTCATTCTCACCTCCCCAACTCCCGCATAGCCCCGTCCAGCCCCTCCAGCGTCAGTGCGAACATGCGCCCGCCCATCAGGCGCTGGAGCAGGCGGGTGCTTTCCGTGTAGTCCCAGTATTGCGGAGGGGTCGGGTTCAGCCAGACCGCCTTGGCGTAGACCGACAGCAGGCGCTGCATCCACACCTGTCCGGCTTCCTCGTTCCAATGCTCGACGCTGCCGCCGGGGTAGACGATCTCGTAGGGGCTCATGGCGGCGTCGCCGACGAAGACCAGCTTGTAGTCGGCGGGATAGGTGTGCAGGACGTCCCAAGTGGAGATGCGCTCGGTATGGCGCCGCGCGTTGTCGCGCCAGACGCCCTCGTAAACGCAGTTGTGGAAGTAGAAGTGCTCCAGGTGCTTGAATTCGCTGCGCGCGGCGGAGAACAGCTCCTCCACCAGACGGATGTGGTCGTCCATCGAGCCGCCGATGTCGAGGAACAGCAGGACCTTGATCGTGTTGTGACGCTCCGGAACCATCTTCAGGTCGAGCCAGCCGGCGTTGTTGGCGGTGGCGCGGATGGTGCCGGGCAGGTCCAGCTCGCTGGCCGCGCCGCTGCGGGCGAATTTGCGCAGGCGGCGCAGGGCCACCTTGATGTTGCGGGTGCCGATCTCCACCCGGTCGTCCAGATTGCGGAACTCGCGGCGGTCCCACACCTTCACGGCGCGGCGGTGGCGGCTCTCGTGCTGGCCGATGCGCACGCCCTCCGGGTTGTAGCCATAGGCGCCGAAGGGGGAGGTGCCGGCGGTGCCGATCCATTTCGAGCCGCCCTGGTGCCGGCCCTTCTGCTCGGCAAGGCGCTGGGCCAGCGTCTCCATCAGCTTGTCCCAGCCGCCGAGCGCCTGGACCTGCGCCTTCTCCTCGTCGGTCAGGAAGCGTTCGGCCAGCTTGCGCAGCCACTCCTCCGGCAGGTCGGCGACGGGGACCTCCTCGCCGGCGGCTGGCGTGTCGTCGGTCAGGCCCTTGAAGGTGGCACCGAAGACGCGGTCGAAGCGGTCGAGATTGCGCTCGTCCTTAACCAAGCATGCACGACTGAGATAATAGAAATCCTCGACGCGGAAGGACGCGGTGCCCTGCTTCATGGCCTCCATGAGCGTCAGGTACTCCGTCAGCGAGACGGGGACGCCGGCCTTGCGCAGATCGAAGAAGAAACTCGTGAACATGAGAGCGGTCCTTCGCACGGTCCTACCAAGCGGAGAGTAATGCCCCAGCCGAGAGAACGCCATGAGCCTGCCGAACGCTTCATTGCCGAACGCCCCCCTCCTCGATTTCGCGCGGGCGCTGGATTTCGCCGCGCACAAGCACATCGACCAGCGCCGCAAGGGCGTGCGCGCCGAACCCTATGTCAACCACCTGTCGGAAGTGGCCCTGCTGGTGGCGGAGGCGACGGCCGGCAAGGACCCGGTCGTGGTGATCGCCGCGCTGCTGCACGACACGCTGGAGGACACCGACGCCAGCTATGAGGAGATCGAGCAGCTGTTCGGGGCGGAGGTGGTGCAGGTCGTCGCCGAGACCACCGACGACAAGCGCATGTCGAAGGCCGAGCGCAAGCAGCACCAGATCGACGCCGCGCCCCATGCCTCGACGCGGGCGAAGCTGGTGAAGCTGGCCGACAAGGTGTCGAACCTGCGCTCCATGGCGCACAGCCCGCCCGCCGACTGGCCGCTGTCGCGCAAGGTCGAATATTTCGAATGGGCGCATGCGGTGGTCGCCGGCCTGCGCGGCACCGACGCCCGGCTGGAGTCCCTGTTCGACCGCGCCTATCACGACGGGCTGGCGGAGCTGCGCGGACAGAGCGTGTGAGGGGGCCGGCATGCACGGGCCGGGAGGCTGAAACGGGGCCGGATTGATATCGCGCAATGCGGCTCCATGACGGAAGTCTTATGGAGAAGGGACAAAGCTGACGCCACCCGTGCCGCTGACGGCCGAGGAACCACGCCATGTCCCTTCCGCAAGACGACTCCACCCTCACCCGTCGCCCCGCCCAGGCCGCCAAACAGGGCGCACCGGCCCCGACCGAGCCGCATGAGGAGCCGGGCCGGCACTGGTTCGTGAACCGGCCGAAGGTCTATGCCGCCGACGTCAAGGGGCGTTTCCGCCAGTTGAAATGGGCGGCCCTGATCGTGCTGCTGGCGATCTACTACATCACGCCGTGGATTCGCTGGGAGCGCGGGCCGGGCATCCCGGACCAGGCCGTTCTGGTCGACATGGTCGGGCGCCGCGCCTATTTCCTGTGGATCGAGATCTGGCCGCAGGAGGTCTATTACCTGACCGGCCTGCTGATCCTGGGCACCTTCGGCATCTTCTTCGCCACCACGCTGGCCGGGCGCATCTGGTGCGGCTACGCCTGCCCGCAGACGGTGTGGACCGACCTGTTCATGTGGGTGGAGCGCAAGATCGAAGGGCCGCGCACCGCCCGCATCCGGCTGGACAAGGCGCCGATGACAGGGGCCAAGCTGGCGCGCAAGGGGGCCAAGCATGCGGCGTGGGTGGCGATCTCGGTGCTGACCGGCGGGGCGTGGGTCTTCTACTTCAACGACGCGCCGACGCTGATGAACGAGCTGCTGCACGGGCAGATCACCAGCGGCGTCGCCACCTTCATCGCGCTGTTCAGTTTCACCACCTATTTCTTCGCCGGCTGGGCGCGCGAGCAGATCTGCATCTATGTCTGCCCGTGGCGCAGCTTCCAGTCGGCGATGGTGGACGAGGACACCTTCCTGGTCACCTATGAGGACTGGCGCGGCGAGGGCCGCGCGCCGCTGCGCAAGTCGCAGAGCTGGGAGGAGCGCAAGGCGGCGGGGTTGGGCGACTGCATCGACTGCAAGCAGTGCGTCCATGTCTGCCCCACCGGCACCGACATCCGCGAGGGACAGCAGATCTCCTGCATCGGCTGCGGCCTGTGCGTCGATGCCTGCAACGACGTGATGAAGCAGATCGGCCGGCCCATCGACCTCGTGCGCTTCGACACCCAGTCGAACCAGATCGCCAAGATCGACGGCAAGCCGGAACGGGTGAAGCTGGTGCGCGCCCGCACCGTCATCTATTCGCTGATCATGCTGGTCGTGGCCTGCGCCATGGGCATCGCCCTGCTGCTGCGCCCGACGCTGGACGTCAGCGTGCTGCGCGACCGGGCGCCGCTGTTCGTGACGCTGTCGGACGGGTCGGTGCAGAACGCCTACACCATCAAGCTGCTGAACAAGACGCACATCGCCCGCAGCTATGCGGTGACGGTCGAGGGACTGACCGGCGCGCATCTGTCGGTGGCTGGCAATGACGAGGCCGGCAGCGGCACCAGCCTGACCCTGCGGGCGGAGGCCGACTCGGTGGCGACCTACCGCGTCTTCGTGAAGGTGCCGGCCGCGGCGGTGAAGTCGGGGTCGACGGATGTGTCGGTGATCGCCAAGGACCAGACCAGCGGCGAGGTCGGCAAGCACATCAGCGTGTTCATGGCGCCCTGATGGGCAAAAGGGAACCGGCGGAAAGCCCGACGCACTGGGCTTTCCGCTGTCCTGCGGAACCGCAGTCGCGGTGCGATCCGCCGCTACCGCAGGCTTAAGCTCAGGTTGCCAGATCGAGATATTTCAGGTCATTGCAATAGGTCATACTGGTATCGCCCTGCTTCAAATAGCATTCATTGAACTGAATCTTTTTGCCATCCTCACTGAAGCCGGAGAAGAAGTAATTGATCGTCGCCCCTTCTCCGGGATAGTGGTAATCTCCGCCATAAAAATAGTGGTCTTTGTTTAGATCGATGGAATATTTGTCTTTCCCAACCGTTATGGTCAACCACATTCTATTGAAATCACCCCACTTAGCGCCATCATAATCCATGACATATGTGCTTTTGTCATTGATCTTGGCCGGCTTTTTCATTTTGCTGTCCTGAGGGGAATTGAAAATAACGGTATCGTTGATCTTCAGATAATTGATCTCAAGGCTAGAGCAGGCCACATTGGTGAATGCGATGCTTCCCATTTTGGACTCTTCCTTTTCAATTGGAATTTCTGGAAACCATGACTGAGCGATTTGAATCAATCATGCAGTCTTGAGATACTTCAAGTCGCTTGAATATTTGTATCGGTCCAAATCAGGTGAGTTATAGGCGTAGTTGATCTGGATCGCTTTCTTGTCATCACTCAGCCCGCTGAGGATATAGCGCACTTTCGAACCGGAGCCAGGATAGCGGTACTGACCTCCGCCGAAATAGTGATCCTTGTTCAGATCAACCTTGTATGTTTGGCCATTCGTCTCGACTTCCATGATGAAATCGCTGAAACTCTGCCAATCCTTGTCTCTGTAATCAAACTCGACCGTCTGCAACCGGGCAATTTGGTATTGCCCGACCGATATGCTGGTTCCGTTGATTATCATTGACTTGAGATTCATTTTTCCACTCGTCAGATTGACGACACTGATATTCGCCATGGCCAGACCTCCATTGATTTGGTTGCGTCACCTTGCATCACCCCGCCGCACTGGCGTCATGGCAGGCAAAGGGCAATTTAAAGGAGGCGCATGCCAAAGAATGATCGACCATGTCGAATGATCGATCAAGCACTGGCGCGTTAAAGGTGTTTATTCGCCACAAAATTACAATTTTAAAACAGAGAAACCCGCATTCCATTCCCTGATGGTGACGAGTTGAATCAATTCTCTCCAAATGATTGAAAAACTTGTCGATCGTTGGAGATGACAGGACACCGGCGCACGGCTTTCCAATACCGGACTCGCAGGGAGTTGGAGAACTCCGCACAGCCCAACGATGTGGGCGCGCCTTCCTGTTGATCTGAGGCCGCGGTTGCCGGGCACGCAGAGCGGCCCGGACCGCGGCGCCGATCCCTCAAGTGCCGGCGAGCTTGGTTCTGGTGCGCTTGACCGTGGCCGGCGGCGGGGCGTCGCCGGTGGGGTCGTCGAGGGCGCTCAGCAGGCGTTCCTTGATCTTCGCCAGCTTGCCTTCATGCGTCACCTTCAGGCCGAAGACATCCTTCACATAGAAGACGTCGATGGCCTTCTCGCCGAAGGTGGAGACCTTGGCCGAACTGATCTGCAGGGTCAGGTTCGACAGCGCGCGGGTCAGGTCGTAGAGCAGGCCGGGACGGTCGCGGCCGCTCACCTCGATCACCGTATGGGTGGTGGAGGCGTTGTTGTCGATCAGCACGCGCGGCGGCACATGGAAGACGCGGGTGCGGCTGGCCTGGGTGGTGCGGCGGGTCGACAGGTCGTTCAGCGGCTTCAATTGGCCCGACAGCACCTTCTCGATCATCACCGACAGCTTGGCCAGCTTGTCGCCGCTCTCGAAGGCGCAACGCACACAAAAAATTGCAACTGATTTACACTCATTGTGATATGTTTGTGAATCATTTCGCGTATAAAATGTTATTTACAAAATGAAATATACTTATGATCATTTATCGAGGCAGAAGCACCTCTCAAATAGAGATGCATTATTATTAGCAACTAAGGAGGGTTGGAGATGGTCGGCTTTGTTAACTTCCCTAACGATGAAGACAATCCAGATAGCAACTTCTTTGGTCGTTGGGTCGACCTCGGACCTGTAAAGCTTGAAGAAAACGTGACAATCGAATGTTATTTCAGAACAAATGTGAATGCGAGAATGCCCCTCATCGGCTGGTTTGTCAGCAATGAGGAAGGTAATATAACCAATCAACTTTCAATCTCCGTCGGCCCAAAGATCCTTGGTGATGACAGGCCGATGTCATTTGTAAATGTTGCTTACAATTCTCATAAATACACAGTTCCTGATAGAAATAAAAGAATAAAATTTCTTATGGATGGTAAATGGCATCAAATTTCACTAAAAATTACAACTATAAAAAAAGAATTTGTCCAGAAAACCCAAGGACTTGATGTTTATATAGATGGAAATCTGGTTGGGGGAGCATCAGAAACACATATTTTTCAAGACAATCCAGAAACTGGTCGTCTTGTTTTAGGAAATGGCATGTTTTCAGTACAAGGCATAGATTATCAAAGCTGGATTGGAGATATTTCTGAAGTCAGAATATGGAATGGTGACAGGAATTTTCTGCCATACACTCGCGAGCCCGTGGCAGTTGATGCCGAATATCTGCGCGGCTATTGGCCTTTTTGGGGGGCGTACCCCAACGGCAAACAGAATGTGAGCACAAAGAGCTCGACTGGAACCTTTTCATCCCCCATCTTCAAAGACACCGTCTTCATGATCGAGAATGGCGGTTATTATAATCTCTACACGGATACGATCCTGAATGGGGTTTATAAAAAATTTCCACAATTTGAGACGGCAGCGGATAAGGAAGCAATTACATATATATTGGATGAACTAAAAAGCCAATCCCATGGGCGCGTCATCCAGAAAAATGTAGATAATCTGACTGAGTTTAGAAATATCTATAAAAACAGCTTAAACTCTATTGGGAACATATTTTCCTCTCTATCGAATCTGATTCCAAAAAAGGAATGGAATAATGATGATGTGAAAAAATCTTTTGAAATTGTAAAAGGGCAGCTCCTTGTTGAGCTGAATGCCGTTACGTTGGTATACAACTGCAGCAGCCGTCTATATGATTTCATGGATAATTATGCGATCAATGCCGAAAGTGCATTGACATCCTTGGCAAAACTATCGCCGATTCCCGACGATGTCGACGTGCAGATCGATATAGAAAAATACATCGAAGCCGCTCAATTGGCTTTGCGGGTGATATCGATCATTCTGGTTGAAAACAATCAGGAGACGCAATCCGAACAATCCCTGATAAACCCGGAAAAGGCAGTCGAAAATTTCGGGACCGCACTCGAAATCGCATCGGCGGTCATCGATTATTCAAACCCAAAGCCAACCGTATCCACGGATGGGGTCGTAACTTCAAATTATGTAAACATGAATAAAAAATTCATCAATTATTACAATGAGAGAAACGCAAAAATTGAATCTGTGGCAAAAGAAATGGTCGCAGATTGGGGTAAGCTGGAGTTCATTTCGCAAGACAATCGGGAGTTTATTTTTCCAAGAATATTAAGCGATTACGCCGCAAATGTCCTAAGGAGAAAAATTGCGAAGGAATTTGCCCTGTCGTGCCTATCAAGTTATTATACAAAATTCGTCTTTACCAACATGACGGAACCTTATCCATCCTATACCGGCATGGAGAATTTCCAGAAAATCGATATGAAGTTGGCAAAGGTAGAAGAATATTGGAGCTATATAGCGGGGAAGAAAAAATACAAGATAACCACGATATGCCGAGCCAACAATGGAAAAATTACAGAAGCTCCATCATTCGATATAGTCGATAATATTAACAATTTATTTGGTGGAGACACCATATCAACTCACTCGATACTATCCTATGACGACTTCAAAACAGAAACCCGCAATTGCGGAAACGGCCTTATCACCTTCTCCAAAGAAGGTTTCTCTGAGGAACAACTAAAGGAGTACATCGCGAACTGGGGCGATGAAGGTGATGGGCGAACCGTAACCGCGCCATAGCAACGGAAGGCGATCCACGGCTCGTTGCCCCTACAGCGTCGTGCGTTTTATATCAAACGCACGACGCTGTAGGCTTTTGTTCAGCGATAGGATAGACGCTCCAAATCGATTCCGATTTTGCGCGATCCGATCCGGCGCCATGCATCCTTCCGAATGCATGACGCCAGGAGTGCCGTAGAGCCGAAGGAGCGGTGACATCCGTCACCGGTGCCGGCCGACCGGATTTCGGGATCAGCGCCCGCCCTCGCCCTCGCCCCCGGTCACCTTCGTCCGCGTCCGCTTCACCGTGGCCGGCGGCGGGGCGTCGCCGCTGGGGTCGTCGAGCGCGCTCAGCAGGCGTTCCTTGATCTTCGCCAGTTTGCCCTCATGCGTCACCTTCAGACCGAAGACGTCCTTCACATAGAAGACGTCGATGGCCTTCTCGCCAAAGGTGGAGACCTTGGCCGAGCTGATCTGCAGGGTCAGGTTCGACAGCGCGCGGGTCAGGTCGTAGAGCAGGCCGGGACGGTCGCGGCCGTTCACCTCGATCACCGTGTGGGTGGTGGAGGCGTTGTTGTCGATCAGCACGCGCGGCGGCACATGGAAGACGCGGGTGCGGCTGGCCTGGGTGGTGCGGCGGGTCGACAGGTCGTTCAGCGGCTTCAATTGGCCCGACAGCACCTTCTCGATCATCACCGACAGCTTGGCCAGCTTGTCGCCGCTCTCGAACGCACCGCCACCGGCGGCGTCCTGCACCGAGAAGACGTCGAGCGCCATGCCGTTGGTCATGGTGAAGATGCGGGCATCGACGATGTCGGCGCCACAGGCGGCCAGCGCCCCGGCAAGGCGAGAGAACAGACCGCTGTGGTCGGTGGCGTAGATCGTCACCTCCGTCACCGCGCGGCCGCGGTCGACGCGGGTCTGCACCGTCAGCGGACGCTGCTCCCGCTCCGCATCGCGGACGATGCGGGCCTGATGGGCCAGCGTTTCGGCGTCGAAGGCCAGCCAGTAGGCGGGGTAGCCAAGGCCCTTGTGATGCTCGAAGGCGGCGTCGTCGAAGTCGGTCAGCTCGGCACGCAGGGCGGACTGGGCCGACTGGATGCGCCGCCCCCTGCCCTCCACCGTCATGCCGCCGGACATCATCTCTTCGGAACGGTTGTAGAGCTCGCGGAGCAGCGTGGCCTTCCAGTTGTTCCAGCGTTGCGGACCCACCGCGCGGATGTCCGCCACCGTCAGCACCAGCAGCAGGCGCAGGCGTTCCGGCGACTGGACCAGCGCCACGAAGTCGCGGACGGTCTTGTCGTCCTCCAGATCGCGCTTGAAGGCGGTGTGCGACATGGCCAGGTGCCAGCGCACCAGCCACGCCACCGTCTCCGTCTCCTCCGCCGTCAGGCCAAGGCGTGGGCAGAGCTTCTCCGCCACGCGGGCGCCCAGCACCGAATGGTCGCCGCCGCGGCCCTTGGCGATGTCGTGCAGAAGCACGGCGACATAGAGCGCCCGCTTCGACACCACCTTGTGGATCACCTCGGTGGACAGCGGCAGCTCGTCGGCATGCTCGCGTGCGGCGATCTTGTGCAGGATGCCGAGGGCGAACAGCGTGTGCTCGTCCACCGTGTAGACATGGTACATGTCATATTGCATCTGCGCGACGACCCGGCCGAAGTCGGGGATGAAGCGGGCCATCACCCCGGCCTCGTTCATGCGGCGCAGCGTGATCTCCGGATCCTTCGGCCCGGTCAGGATGTCGAGGAACAGCCGGTTGGCCTCCGGATCGTTGCGCAGCTTCGGCCCGATGGCGGACAGAGAGCGGGTGATGGAGCGCAGCGCCGCCGGGTGGATGTCGATGTCGTGGATCTGGGCGGTGTGAAACAGGCGGATCATGTCGATCGGCTGTTCCTTGAACTGCTTGTCGCTGCGGGCGTTCAGCCGCTCGCCGTCGACGATGAAGCCGTCCACGTCCTTGCGCCGGGCGACCGAGGCCAGCCGCAGCAGGTTGAACTTGGGCGGACGCTTCGATTCGGCCTCCAGCGCCGCGCAGAAGATGCGCGTCAGGTCGCCGACATCCTTGGCGACCAGGAAGTAATGCTTCATGAAGCGCTCGACGCCCTTGGTGCCGGCATGGTCGGTATAGCCCATGGCGGCGCCGATGCTGGTCTGGACGTCGAAGGTCAGGCGGTCTTCCAGCCGGCCGGTCAGGTAATGCAGGTGGCAGCGCGCGGTCCACAGGAAGTTCTGCGCCTTGGCGAAGCGCTGCGCCTCCTCCGGCGTCAGCACCTTCTTGCCGACCAGCTCATCGACGCCCTCGACGCGGTAGAGATACTTGGCGATCCAGAACAGGGTCTGCAGGTCGCGCAAGCCACCCTTGCCGTCCTTCAGGTTGGGTTCCAGCACATAGCGGCTGTCGCCCATCTTCAGGTGCCGGTTGTCGCGCTCCGCCAGCTTGGCCTCGACGAATTCGGGGCCGGAGCCGGCGACGACCTCCTTGTCGTAGCGCTTGCGCAGCTCGGCGAACAGCTTCCCCGGACCCCAGAGATAGCGCGATTCGAGAATGGCGGTGCGGATGGTGACGTCGGCCTTGGACTGGCGGATGCAATCGTCCACGCTGCGCACGGCATGGCCGACCTTCAGCCCCAGATCCCACAGGATATAGAGCATGTATTCGACCACCTGCTCCACCCGTGGCGTGCGCTTGTAGGGCAGCAGGAACAGCAGGTCGATGTCGGAGAAGGGCGCCAGCTCGCCACGGCCATAGCCGCCGGTGGCCGCCACGTCGAACACCTCGCCGGAGGTCGGGTTGGCGGTGGGGAAGATGAAGCGGACGGTGAAATCGGCAAGCGTGCCCACCACCCGGTCGGCGAGATAGCAGTTCTCCCGCACGCACTGTTCGCCCGATCCGCCATCGTCAAAGCGGCGCCGCACCTCCGCCCGCCCTTCGGCCAGCGTCTTGCGCAGGCAGGCGATCAACGCCGGGCGCAGCTTGTCGCCGGTGCCGTGTTCGGCGACCAGATCCTCAAGCTCCCCCGACAGCTTGCGGCGGGAGATGATGGCGCGCTTGTTGGGGATGGCCGACGCAGGGGTTTCAGGCGGAGTCGGCGTCTTGGAGCGGGCGGACAGCATCGGTCGGGGAAAACCTCGGCATTCTGGCGGCTTTCGGGCGATCCGGACTGGCCGCGGCATTCGCACTATAGCGGTAAAGCCTTCAGGTAGCACGCCCGCACTGGAAAACCAGCCCCACCGGCATGCTGCGGGATTCACAGATCTCACGGGCCATCAAGGCACTGCGATCACGGTACTTCTTCGGCCGTCATTCCCGCGAAGGCGGGAATCCATCCGTTCAAGGCGCTTGAATGCGGAGTTTCCTGGATCCCCGCCTTCGCGGGGATGACGCAAAGTTCCTTTGGTTCCAGGGGCTTAATGTCGCTCCAGGATCTGTGCATGCCACAGCACCGGCATGGGGGAGTGACGGCCGTCACAGCGCCACCCGGATTGCGGGGACAGACTGTCCCGCAAGGATCGCAATGCGGGAGACGGATCATGGCCGGCGGGAAGAGCATGGATCGCGCGGCGGGCGAGTCCCCGGCGAAGGGGCGGCGGGAGCTGGCGGCACTGAACGATGCGCTGACGCTGGCCGAACGGGGCCTGGGCCGTCAATCGACGGCGGCGCTGATGGCGCGGCTGCTGAGGGTGGCGGCGATGCATCCGCGGTCGGTGGACGACACGCTGATGTGGCAGGTCACCGACCTCGTCACCGGCGACGACGTGTCGGACGCGGTGAAGCTGACGCTGATCCGCATGGGCTGGGCGTCCATCGTCCAGGCGCAGTACCGGGCGCATGGGCTGCGGATGGTGGAGCCCAGGCTGGCGGTGATGGCGGCGGCATGACGGTGTCCGGGCATCCCGTACGGGGAGACCGAAAGTCGCCGTGCCTGCCTTAAGACGCCATCCTGCACGCCCAACCCGGAGAACCTGCCTTGTAACCTGATCTGCCAATACCAGATGAACTTGATCGCCCGCGAAGATCGAGCGGCGGGCGGCTGAGAGAGTCCATGTGCTCCCGCTTTGGTCAGTGGAGGGGCACATGTCCCAGGCAATGAAGCGCACCGACTACTCTTGCGAAGAGCTCCTCCTCTGGAGCCACAAGATTATCGAGAAGACGGCGGAAATCGGTGCATGTGCGGTGCGTGTGAAGGACTCCGTCAGGTATTTCTCCGCCCACGCCTCCGCACGGAGTGCGGCTCTTCGCGAGGACGCCGAAGTCAGGCAATCGCGGGCCGAGGAAATGCGCCTCTGGTGCCAACAGGCGGAGGTGCGGGCAAGACATGCGGTTGACGCGAATAGACGGGCTTTCCCGAACTCCGCAATCCTGCAAAACCTGTTCTACGCAAGGGCTTCCGTGGAAAACCTCCACACAGCGACCGAAGCCGCCAAGCGCCGACGGGATTCCTAGGCAAGTGCGTCTTCGACCCGCCCGCGGTCGCCATCCGCGCGCCCGCGGCGGCGCTATGGGATGCACAGATCTCGCATTTGCGAAAGAACAGCAGCTTTTGGTAGCGAGTAGCCCTTCTCCCCTTGCGGGGCGGGATCGGCCAAACGCCAACGGCGTTTTGCCGACCCGCGGGTTGGGATGAAGGGTGCGACCGGCTGAAAGCCGGTGGAAATCAAGGTTCCGCCCCTTGTATCTGGAATGGGTCCCAGTTTCGTGATGGAACTTGGATAGCGCCGGGTCCGGTGGCCACCGGACCCGGCGCGAGGCGGACGGCGCCCGATGCCCCTCAGGCCACAACCGTGGGTGAGCCATGGGACCGCTGCCTTTGTCACGCACGACCGAACAGTCGCCAGATCGTCCATCGCACGCGCAAGGCAGGTTACCGTGGCACACCTCATCTGTGGAGTGGATGTTTCGTCCGAGACGCTGGATGCCCGGATCGGCGACAGCGGGCCGATGAAGCGGTTCGACCGTACGTCGGAGGGGATCGCGGCATTGGCCGCCTTCTGCCGCGACAATGATGTCACCCTGGTGGCGATGGAGGCCACCGGCGGATACGAACGGCTGCCTTTCGGCCTGCTGTGGGGCCATGGCTTGCCGGTGGCGGTGCTCAACCCTCGCTCGGTGCGGCAGTTCGCCGAAGCGATGGGCTTCCTGGAGAAGACCGACCGGATCGACGCCGGCCTGATCGCCCGCTTTGCCGAGGTCAAGCGCATCACGCCCCAACCGCCGGCCAGCCAGAGCCAGCAACGCCTGCAAGCGCTGGTAACCCGCCTGCGCCAGCTCACCCAGACGCGCACGGTGCAGACTAACCAGCGCCGCTTGGTGACCGAGCCTACCGTGCTGGGCTCGATCGACGAGCTCGTCTCGCTGCTCAACCGCCAAATCCGGGCCTTCGAGACCGAGGTCGCTGCCATGATCGGAAAGGACCCGCTCTGGCAGCGGCTGGACGAGGCGTTCCGAACCATCAAGGGCGTCGCCGACCGCACCGTCGCCCGGCTCATGGCCGATCTGCCCGAGATCGGTACCTTGACCGGCAAAGCCGTCGCCAAGCTCGTCGGGGTCGCCCCGCTGGCGCGCGACAGCGGAAAGGCAACAGGAAAGCGACGGGTACGCGGCGGGCGTGATAGCGTCCGCTCCATCCTCTTCGTCGTCGCCGAGGTCGTCCGAAGACATGACCCCGACTTCGCTGCCTTCCACAAAAAGTTGAGCGACGCTGGAAAGCCTAAAAAGGCAATCCGCGTCGCCCTCGCCAGAAAGCTGCTCGTCAGGCTCAATGCCAAAGCCCGCGAGGTTCGTGCTGGACTCACTGTGGAGGCTTGACAGGCCAGACAGTCGCTCACCCCAACCCCTCTCCCGCGAGGGGAGAGGGGCTTTGCGTGCGAACAAACTCCAAATGCGATTGCCCCTGGCGGCGGCGGGGGTTCCCGTTGCCCGCGGGCGACCGCCGCGCTTATGCTGGCCTCCCCTCCACGGCCATGGACCGTCCGGTGCTGTCCTTCATCCTGTCGAAGCTGCTTTGGGCCGTGGTGGCGCCGGGCAACGCGCTGGTTCTGACGGTGGCTCTGGGCGCGCTGCTGCTGCGGACGCGGCGCTGGCAGCGGGCGGGCATGCGGATGGTCACGCTGGCGGCGCTCCTGCTGCTGCTGGTCACTTACACCGGGCTGGGCGCGCTGGTGGCGCTGCCGCTGGAGAACCGCTTCCCGAAGGCCGAGCCGGAGGGGCGCATCGACGGCATCATCATGCTGGGCGGCGCGCTCAACCCGCCGATTACCGCCGACCGCGGCGATCCCTCCCTCAACGACGCGGCTGAGCGGATCCTGGGCTTCGCCGATCTCGTCCGCCGCCATCCCGAAGCCAGGGCCGTCTTCACCGGCGGGTCGGGCCGGCTGCTGGGGCAGGAATACAAGGAGGACGTGACCGCCCGCGCAGCCCTGGCGCAGGCCGGTATCCCCGACGACCGCGTGATCTACGAGGCGCAATCCCGCAACACCTGGGAAAACGCCGTGTTCAGCAAGGAGCTGGTGAAGCCGGCACCGGGCGAGCGTTGGGTGCTCGTCACCTCCGCCATGCACATGCCGCGGTCGGTCGGCATCTTCCGCGCAATCGGCTGGGAGGTGATCCCCTACCCCGTCGATTACCGCACCCGGACCGGTGCCAAGCCCTTTCTGCGCATCGAGTTCGCCCAGAATCTGGTGATCCTCGACGATGCGGTGCGGGAATGGATCGGCCTGACCGCCTATTGGATGATGGGCCGCACCGATGCGCTGTTCCCGGCGCCCTGACATCCAGGATCAATTCTCACCTGTGTCATCGTGTTTCCCGGCATTTCCAGCCATTGGCGCGGCCGTGCCACTCGGCTAGAGTGCCGCCGCCTTGGCGGTTCGAGGCGACCGGGAGATCGAGGGGTTTGGCGGATGCGTCGCTGGCGCGGGGTGGGCAGGATCGTCGTGCTGGTCGGCGTGGCAACGCTCGCCGCCTGTGCGCAGAAGCCGGCCGGCACCGGCTCGGGCCTGCCGACCAGCGGCATCTACAAGGTGGGAAAGCCTTATCAGATCAATGGCGTCTGGTATTATCCCAAGGAAGACTACAGCTATGACGAGACGGGCATCGCGTCCTGGTACGGGCCCGGCTTCCATGAGAAGAATACCGCCAACGGCGAGATCTACGACCAGAACGAACTGACCGCCGCGCACAGGACCCTGCCGATGCCGAGCCTGGTGCGCGTCACCAACCTGGACAACGGCCGGTCAATCGTGGTTCGGGTGAACGACCGCGGCCCCTTCGCCAATGGCCGCATCATCGACATGTCGCGCCGCGGCGCCCAGTTGCTGGGCTTCGACGGTCCCGGCACGGCGAAGGTCCGCGTGCAGATCCTGGCGGAGGAAAGCCGCGCCATCGCCGCCGCCGCGCGCCAGGGAACCCCGGCGCCGCTGCTGGCGGAAATCGACGGCCCGCCGCCGAAGGCCGCCCCGCGCGGCCGGATCGAGGTGAGCGGACCGTCGGGTCCGGTGACGACGGTTTCGGCCTCGGCAGGCGCGCCGCGCCCGGCGGTGGTCGGCGCCCCGGTGCCGCCGCCCGCCACCGTCGCCGGCAGCATGTCGGAAGGCCGCTTCGTGCCGGCGCCGGTGGTGGCGCAGTTGCCGGTGAAGCCGCAGGAGGCGATCTATGTGCAGGTCGGCGCCTTCGGCAGCGAAGAGAATGTGGCGAAGGCCCGCGCCCGGCTGTCCGCCATGGGCCAGCGTGCCAGCGTCAGCCTGACGCGGTCGGGCGGCATGTCCCTGCATCGCGTCAGGGTCGGGCCGCTGGACAGCGTCGATCGTGCCGACACCCTGCTCAACCAGATCATACAGGCCGGCCTTACGGAGGCCAAAATCGTGGTGGATTGAACCGGCCAGCCGAAACCCACCTCGACCGCTCTGCCGAGCGCCTGTGACCGAGTGCCCTTGGAGGATTGTTGCCATGAACGCTGTTGTCGTCCGCCTGTGCGCCGTTTTCGGCCGTTCCGTCGCTGTCGCGGCCGGAATCGCGATGGCCGGGGCCACGATAGGCGCCGGCATGACCGCGGCCCAGGTCCAGGCCGCGACCATCGACACCATCGCCAAGCAGGCGATCCTGCTCGACCTGACCTCGAACACCGTGCTGTTCGAGAAGAACGCCGACGAGCGCATGGCGCCGTCGTCGATGAGCAAGATCATGACCGCCTATCTGACCTTCGAGGCGATCAAGGCCGGCCGCCTGACGCTGGAGAGTTCGCTGCCGGTCAGCGAGCGGGCGTGGCGGATGCAGGGCTCCAAGATGTTCGTGGAGCTTCACAACAACATCAAGGTCGACGACCTGATCAAAGGCATGATCGTCCAGTCCGGCAACGACGCCTGCATCGTGCTGGCCGAGGGTCTGGCCGGGTCGGAAGGCTCCTTCGCCGAGCAGGCGAACCGCAAGGCGCGCGAGCTGGGGCTGAAGAACACCAACCTCGTCAACTCCACCGGCTGGCCCGACCCCAACCACTACATGACGGCCCGCGATCTGGCGCTGCTGGCCGAGCATCTGATCAAGGACTTCCCGGAATACTACCATTATTATTCGATCCGGGAGTTCAAGTACCACGGCATCAACCAGGGCAACCGCAACCCGCTGCTGTATCGCGGCATGGACGTGGACGGCATGAAGACCGGCCACACCGACGCCGGCGGCTATGGCCTGACCGCGTCGGGCGAGCGCGAGGGGCGCCGCCTGCTGCTGGTCGTCAACGGCCTGCCCAGCATGCAGGCGCGCGCCGACGAATCGGCCCGCCTGATCGAATGGGGCTTCCGCGAGTTCGCCTCCTACACGCTCTACAAGGGCGGCGAGACCATCGAGCAGGTGCCGGTCTGGCTGGGCGAGCAGGAGACCGTTCCCGTCACCGTGCCGCAGAATCTGAGCGTCACCATGGGCCGCGCCGACCGCCCCGGCATGAAGGTGTCGCTGGTCAGCAACGCCCCCGTCGCCGCGCCGATCAAGAAGGGCGACACGGTGGGCAAGCTGGTGATCTCCGCCCCCGGCTTCCCGGGCAAGGAGGTGCCGGTGGTGGCCGCCCAGGACGTGCCGAAGGCCGGCATCTTCGGCCGCGCCTTCGCCGCCGCCAAGTACCTCGTCTTCGGCAACAGCCTGTGACCGTGACGACCATGCCGACCGCCTCAATTCCCGGCCATCGCGGGCGCTTCATCACGCTGGAAGGCGGCGAAGGGGCCGGCAAGTCGACGCAGCTGCGCCGGCTGGCCGAGACCCTGCGCGAGGCCCTGCGCGCCCGCGGCCTTGAGTTGGTGACGACGCGCGAGCCGGGCGGGTCGCCGGGAGCCGAGGAGATCCGCGGCCTGCTGGTGACCGGCGAGACCGGACGCTGGAGCCCGGTGACGGAGGCGCTGCTGCACACCGCCGCCCGCCGCGACCATCTGGAACGCACGGTCTGGCCGGCGCTGGAGGCCGGGAACTGGGTGCTGTGCGACCGCTTCTTCGACAGCACCATGGCCTATCAGGGCTATGGGCTGGGGCTGGGGCGCGAGCTGGTGGAGACCTTGCAGACGGCTGCGCTGGGCGGTTTCCGCCCCGACCTGACGCTGATCCTCGACATCGACGTGGAGACCGGGCTGCGCCGGGCGGTGGCGCGCCATGGCGGCGAGGACCGCTATGAGCGGATGGACATCGGCTTTCACCAGCGGCTGCGCGACGGCTTCCTCGACATCGCCCGGCGGGAGCCGGAGCGCTGCGCCGTGGTCGATGCCGACGCCGACCTCGACACCGTGCAGGCCCGCATCCGGGACGCGGTGGCCGGGCGGCTGGGGCTGGAGCTGACGCCGTGAGCAAGGCGCGCACCCCTGCCCCGGCGGCACCCGCCGCCGAAGAGGCGCTCGCACCCCGGCGCAACCCGGACCTCGTCGGTCATGGGGAGGCGGAACGGCTGCTGCTGGAGGCGTGGAACTCCGGCCGGCTGCCGCATGCCTGGCTGATCGGCGGGACGCCGGGGATCGGCAAGGCGACGCTGGCCTTCCGCTTCGCCCGCTTCGTCCTGGCGCAGGAGCAGGCGGGCGACAGCCTGTTTGGCGGGGCCGCGCCCGTCACCTCGCTGCATATCGGGCCGGACCATCCGGTGTTCCGGCGGGTGGCGTCGGGCGGGCATGCCGACATGCTGACCATCGAGCGCCAGCGCGACGAGAAGAAGGGCCGGCTGAAGCGCGACATCGCGGTGGACGACGTGCGCAAGATCGGCCCCTTCCTGCGCCGCACCTCGGCGGAAGGCGGCTGGCGCGTCGCGGTGATCGACGGCGCCGACCGCATGAACCTGAGCGGCCTGAACGCCATCCTGAAGATCCTGGAGGAGCCGCCGCCCGGCGCCCTGCTGCTGCTGGTCAGCGACAATCCCGGCGGCATGCTGCCGACCATCCGCTCGCGCTGCCGCAAGCTGACGCTGAAGCCGCTGGCCGAAGAGACGGTGATAGACCTGCTGGGGCAGCACCGGCCGGACATCGCCGCCGACGACCGCCCGGCGCTGGCCCGTTTGTCGGAGGGCAGCGTCGGCCGCGCCATCGATCTGGCCGACGCCGGCGGGCTGGCACTCTACCGCGAGATGATCGGGCTGCTGTCCGACCTGCCGCGCCTCGACATCGTCGCGGCGCATGCCTTCGGCGACAAGCTGACCCGCAAGCAGGACGACGGGATGTTCGAGACGGCGACGGAACTGCTGGTCTGGTGGCTGGCCCGCTTCGCCCGGTCGCTCGCCCGCGGCTCCTGGCCGGCGGAGGTGGTGCCGGGAGAGGCCGCCCTGATGACCCGGTTGGCCAATGCCCCCAACCCCAATGTTCGTAGTCTTGAACGTTGGGTGGAGGTGTGGGAAAAGGTTCAGCGTCTTTTCGCGCGCGCGGAATCCGCAAACCTGGACCGCAAGCAGGTGGTCCTGAACGCCCTGTCGGCGCTGGAAACGGCCGCCGCCTAGCGTTCCTTGAGACGAGCCGACAAACCTTTTTGGAAGAAAGTGCCGCAAATGGCCGGGCCGAAGACCTTCTACCTGACGACGCCGATCTATTACGTGAACGACGTGCCGCACATCGGCCACGCCTACACGACGCTTGCCTGCGACGTCCTCGCCCGGTTCATGCGCCTCGACGGCTATGACGTGAAGTTCCTGACCGGCACCGACGAGCATGGCCAGAAGGTGGAGAAGTCGGCGGAGAAGGCCGGCATCGCGCCGCAGGACTTCACCGACCGGGTGTCGCAGAACTTCCGCGATCTCGTCTCGCTGATGAACTACTCCAACGACGACTTCATCCGCACCACCGAGCCGCGCCACGTCAAGTCGGTGCAGGCGTTGTGGACGGTGCTGAAGGATCGCGGCGAGATTTATCTGGGATCCTACGCCGGCTGGTATTCGGTCCGCGACGAGGCTTTCTATGGCGAGGACGAGCTGACCACCAGCCCGACCGGCAAGAAGATCGCCCCGACCGGCGCTGAATGCGAGTGGGTGGAGGAGCCGTCCTACTTCTTCAAGCTCTCGGCCTGGCAGGACCGGCTGATCGAGTTCTATGAGCAGAACCCGGATTTCATCGCGCCGGCCGGCAAGCGCAACGAGGTGATGGCCTTCGTCAAGTCGGGGCTGAAGGATTTGTCGGTCAGCCGCACCACCTTCAAGTGGGGCATCCCGGTGCCGGGCGACGACGCCCACATCATGTATGTCTGGCTCGACGCGCTGGCGAACTACATCACCGCCGTCGGCTATCCCGACACCACCGGCGAGTATGCGAAGTACTGGCCGGCCGACCTGCACATGGTCGGCAAGGACATCCTGCGCTTCCACGCCGTCTATTGGCCGGCCTTCCTGATGGCCGCCGGCCTGCAGCCGCCGAAGAGGGTGTTCGCCCACGGCTGGTGGACCATCGAAGGCCAGAAGATGTCGAAGTCTCTCGGCAACGTCATCGCGCCGGAGACGCTGGTCGACACCTATGGCCTCGACCAGACCCGCTATTTCCTGCTGCGCGAAGTGCCGTTCGGCAATGACGGCGATTTCTCGCACAAGCAGATGGTCAACCGGATCAACGGCAACCTCGCCAACGATTACGGCAATCTGGTGCAGCGCGTGCTGTCGATGATCGGCAAGAACTGCGGCGCCGCGGTGCCGACGCCGGGCGAGTTCACCGAAGCGGACAACGCGCTGCTGGGTGCCGCCTACGGCATGATCGACATCGTGCGGGCGGAGATCAGGGCGCAGGCCTTCCACAAGGCGCTGGATGCCATCTGGGCCGTGGTCGGCGATGCCAACCGCTATGTCGACGAACAGGCCCCCTGGGCGTTGAAGAAGACCGATCCGGCGCGCATGGCGACCGTGCTGTATGTGCTGGCCGAGACGATCCGCCATCTCGCCATCCTGACCCAGCCGGTGATGCCGGACAGCTCCGCCCGGATCCTCGACCTGCTGGCGCTGGGTCCGGATGCGCGCGGCTTCGGCACGCTGGGTCCGGCGGGGGCGCTGGTCGCCGGCACGCCGCTGCCGACGCCGCAGGGCGTCTTCCCGCGTTACGTCGAAGAACCGAAGGCCTGAGTTCCGCTTATGCTCGTCGACAGCCATTGCCATCTGGACTTTCCCGATTTCGCCGAAGAGCTGGACGCGGTCGTCGACCGCGCCCGGCAGGCCGGCATCGGGCGGATGGTCACCATCTGCACCTATATCAGCCGGTTCGACCGCATCCTGGCGGTGGCGGAGCGCTATGACGACATCCTCTGCTCGGTTGGGGTCCATCCCCATCAGGCGGCGGAGGAGTTCGCCATCACCACCGTCGAGAAGCTGGTGGAGCTGTCGCGCCATCCCAAGGTGATCGGGCTGGGCGAGACCGGGCTCGATTACTTCTATGACAAGAGCCCCCGCGACCAGCAGCAGGAATGCTTCCGCCGGCATATCCGCGCCAGCCTGGAAACCGGCCTGCCGCTGATCATCCATACCCGCGACGCCGACGACGACACCATGCGCATCGTCAAGGAGGAAGCCGCCGGACAAACGGTGAAGGGGCTGCTGCACTGCTTCAGCTCTGGCCGCGCGCTGGCGGAAGAGGCGGTGGAGTACGGTTTCAGCCTGTCGCTGTCGGGGATCGTCACCTTCAAGAAGTCGGAAGACCTGCGCGCCATCGTGAAGGACGTGCCGCTCGACCGCATCCTGGTGGAGACGGACGCGCCCTATCTGGCGCCGATCCCCTTCCGCGGCAAGCGCAACGAGCCGGCCTATGTCGCCCACACCGCGGCCTGCGTGGCGGAGGTGAAGGGGGTGTCGGCCGAGGAGCTGGCGCGCGTGACCACCGACAACTTCTTCCGCCTGTTCGACAAGGCCGCCCCAGGCAAGGCGGCTGCATGACGCTGGACGGCGCATCAACCGGCGCGATGCGCGTGACCGTCCTCGGCTGCGGCGGGTCGCGCGGCGTTCCGGTGATCGCCGGTGTGCCGGGTGGCCAGTGGGGCCGCTGCGATCCTGCCAACCCGAAGAACCGCCGCATGCGCCCGTCGGTGCTGGTCGAGAGCGGCGGGGTGTCGGTTCTGGTCGACACCTCCCCCGACCTGCGGCAGCAGTTGCTGGACAGCGGCTGTGCGCGGCTGGATGCCGTGCTGTGGACGCACCAGCATGCCGACCATTGCCACGGCATCGACGAGCTGCGCGAGATCTGCCGGCAGATGCATGCGCCCATCGACGCCTATGGCTGGGACGAGCATCTGCGCGACATCGAGATCCGCTTCCCCTATTGCTTCGATCCGCTGCCGGAGGGGTATCCGTTCTACCGGCCGGTGCTGAAGACGCACCGCATCACCGGCCCGTTCAGCGTGAAGGGGCTGGAGGTGACGCCGTTCGAGCAGGACCACGGCTATATGCGGACGGTGGGCTACCGGTTCGGCGGCTTCGCCTATTCGACCGACGTGGTGCGGCTGGACGAGCGGGCCTTCGCGGCGCTGGCGGGGGTGGACACCTGGGTGGTCGATTGCGGCCGGATCGAGCCGCCGCATCCGGTGCATGCGCATCTGGCGCTGACGCTGGAATGGATCGAACGGGTGCAGCCGCGGCGGGCCTATCTGACCCACATGGACAACACGATGGATTACGACAGCCTGCGGCGGATTCTGCCGGAGGGGGTCGAGCCGGCGTATGACGGGATGGTGATCGAGGTGTGAGGGTGGCTAGCCCCCTCCCCATCCCTCCCCCGCTTCGCGGGAGAGGGGGTAGGACGCTTGTCGGAGTGACTTAACTGCCGAAGCGGCGGCAGTCCCCTCTCCCGCCAAAGGCGGGGGAGGGTTAGGGAGGGGGCAAAAGCCTGAACCTCCCCACCCAAAAGCCCCTTACTTCTTCTTCTCGAGCGGCGGGGCCGCGTAGACGAAGCGGTCGAAGCTGTATTCGGCGACGCGGAACCACAGATACTCTTCCTCGCGGAACTTCTTCCACGCCTCGTAGACCTTGCGGAACTTCTCGTTCTTTGCGGCCTCTTCCTCGTACACCTCGATGGCGGCCTGATAGCAGGCCTGCATCACCTCGTTGGGGAAGGGGCGCAGCTGGGTGCCGGCGGCGACCAGACGCTTCAGCGCGGTCATGTTCTGGACGTCGTACTTGCCCAGCATGTCCAGCGTCGCGTCGGCGCAGGCCGCCTGCAGCGCCGCCTTGTAGGCCGGCGGCAGCGAATCGAACTTCTCCTTGCCGAACAGCATGGAGACCTGCGGGCCGCCTTCCCACCAGCCGGGATAGTAGTAGTACTTGGCGACCTTGTTGAAGCCGAGCTTCTCGTCGTCATAGGGGCCGACGAACTCGGCGCCGTCGATGGTGCCCTTTTCCAGCGCCGGATAGATGTCGCCGCCGCCGATCTGCTGCGGAACGACGCCCAGGCGGGCCATGATGGTGCCGGCATAGCCGCCGATGCGGAACTTCAGGCCCTTCAGGTCTTCGACCGTTTTGATTTCCTTGCGGAACCAGCCGCCCATCTGGGTGCCGGTGTTGCCGGCGCCGATGGCGACGAGGTTATGGCCGGCGAAGAACTCCGCCATCAGCTCCTTGCCGCCGCCATGGGTCATCCAGGCGTTCTGCTGGCGCGCGTTCAGGCCGAACGGCATCGCCGCGTCGAAGGCGAAGGTCGGATCCTTGCCGACGTAGTAATAGGAGACGGTGTGGCCGCACTCGATGGTGTTGTCCTTGACCGCATCCAGAACCTGCAGCGCCGGGACGATCTCGCCCGCCGCGAAGACACGGATCTGGAACTTGCCGTCGGTCAGCTCGGCCACGCGCTTGGACACGAACTCCGCACCACCATAGATGGTGTCGAGGCTCTTCGGGAAGCTGGAGGCGCAACGCCACTTGATCTCGGGCGAGGACTGGGCGATGGCGGGGGCGGCAAGCGTGCTGGCGGCGACGCCCACACCGGCCGAGGTCAGAAATGCACGACGTTTCATCCAGAAGCTCCCTTTGTCCGTTCTCTGTTATGCGTTGTTATGCGTTCTTGTCACCGGACCGCGACCGGACGGCCCGCAACCGGCAGGACCGGCCGCTGGCTGCAGCCGGCCGCAGCAGGTCGAGCGAAAAAGCAAAATGGCTGGATTCTAAGCCCGGCCAAGCGGACGGCACGGCAAGGGGGCGTCTTGAGGCGGGAAGTCATGGGGCAGGCGTCACGGGAACCTGATGCGTCCGCGCATGGCCAGCCCAATCGGTCCCCCGGAGTTCCGCCATGTTCCTTGCGCGTCCTCCCAACCATCCGGGTTTGCAGCCGGCCTTCCGGCCGATCCGTCCCAGCTTTCTTTCGCTGTTCGGATTATGCAGGAAGCGAACGGTCGCGATCAAGCGCGAAGCGGAATTGACGTCCGTATTTCAGGGGTTTAACGGTGCGGCGGGAAGCCGCGGAGTCCATTCGGCCGGGCCGGCGGAGCGCAGGGCGACGCCGGGGCGTCGCTCCGGCTCATCACCGCTGCATCATCGCGCTTTCCTTGCCGCAGAGGAAGAACACCTTCGAATAGACCTTCAGCAGCGCGTCGGTCAGCGCCTGCACTTCCGGGCTGCCCATGGCGCGCGGCTTGGCGGGGTCGACATGCAGGACGCAGCTGTCCTTCACGTCGTTGAAGGCGGCCAGCGCATGGATGCGGTCGGGGCGGAACTCGTCGGGGAAATTCTCGTCCATCAGCCAGAAGCACTGGAAGTTCCGGCAGGATTGCGGCCGCTCCTCGTAGATCGAGCAGCCCTTGCCCTGGTCGCAGGACGCGCACCATTTGGCCGAAGGCTTCTTCAATTCCGGCACCCCCATCAGCTTGCAGCAGAGGGTGCATTCACCGCAGTTGCGGTCGGACATCACAAACTCCAAATCAGCGGCTCGCAACGGCTTCAGGCCGGTGCTGGCAGGGCGATGTGCGCGTCTTCGGCGGCCAGCAGCCGCTCCACCGCGTCCGGCGGGGCCGGGCGGGCGAAGTGATAGCCTTGGGCGTACTTGCACAGACCGCGCAGATACACCGCTTCGTCCGCCGTTTCCACCCCTTCCGCCACGGCGTCGAGCCGCAAAATGGTGGCAAGGCCGGCGATGACCTGGACGATGGCGGCGTTGCCCTCCCCCGTCGACACCGCGCGGACGAAGCTGCGGTCGATCTTCAGCACATCCACCGGCAGCTTGTGCAGGTAGGCCAGCGAGGAATAGCCGGTGCCGAAATCGTCGATGGACAGCCGGACATCCATGTCGCGGATGCTCTGCATCAGCATCCGGCATTCGTCCGGGTCCTGCATCAGCAGGCTTTCGGTCAGCTCCAGCTTCAGGCTCGACGGCGGGATCGGCACGGCGTCCAGCAGGTCGCGCACCGCCCCGACCAGATCGTCGTCGCGGAACTGGCGGGTGGAGACGTTGACGCTCATGAACAGCGGCGCCGGCCGCGGGAAGCGCGCCTGCCAGAGCGCCAACTGTCGCACCGCCTCGCCCAATGCCCAGCGGCCCATCGGCGCGATCAGGCCGGTCTCCTCGGCCAGCGGGATGAACTCCGCCGGCGGAACCAGGCCGCGGTCGGGGTGGTTCCAGCGCATCAGCGCCTCGAACCCGGCGATGGCCCCGGTCTCCAGCAGGACGATGGGCTGGTAATGCAGGCAGAGCTGGCCCTGTTCCAGCGCGGCGCGCAGGTCGGCCTCCATCCGCATGGCGGCCATCGCCTGCCGGCGCAGATTGGCGTCGAACACGTCGATGCGCGCCCGCCCGCCGCTCTTGGCGCGGTACATCGACAGGCTGGCGTCGCGCAGCATGTCCTCCGCCCGGTCATAGCCGGTCTGGCTCAGCGCCACGCCGATGGAGGCAGTCAGCACGAGGTCGCCCCCCTCCTCCAGCGTGATGGGGCGGGAGATGGCGCGGGCCATCCGTTCCGCCGCCTCCAGCGCGTCGCCGGCATCGTCCAGTTCGTCCACCAGCACGGCGAATTCGTCGGCGGACAGCCGGGCCAGCGTGTCGCCGACGCGGCGGCTGATGTCGAGGCGCTGGGCGACGATGCGCAGCACGCGGTCGCCGGCGCTGGTGCCAAGCGCGTCGTTGATCGCCTTGAAGCGGTCCAGGTCGATGATGATCGCGGCGAAGGGCCGGGCGCCGACCCGGCGGTTGCGGTCCAGCGCCTGCCCGATGCGGTCGAGCAGAAGGGTGCGGTTGGGCAGACCGGTCATGGCGTCGTGGACGGCGTCGAACAGGATCTGCTGCTCGGCCTTCTTGCGCGCGGTGATGTCGGTCATCGAGCCGGCCATGCGGACGGCGCAGCCCCGGTCGTCGCGCACCGCCAGCCCGCGCACCAGCATCCACAACTCCGCGCCGGCCTTGTCGCGGATGCGGAATTCATGCTGAAGGTGCGGGCGCTCGCCGGTCAGGTGCAGGTCGATGGCGGAGCGCAGCCCGTCCAGATCGCCGGGCAGGACATGTTGGAACCATTCGTCGACGGTGTCGCCGATCTCGGCGTCCCCATAGCCCAGCATCGCCTTCCAGCGCGGGGAGTAATAGACCTCGCCGCTGTCGATGTGCCAGTCCCACAGCCCGTCGGCGGCACCGGCGGCGGCGAGCGCATAGCGCTCCTCGCTCTGGCGCAGGCGCTGTTCGGCGAGCTTGCGGTCGGTGATGTCGGCGACGGAGCCGACCAGCCGGATCGGATAGCCCAGATCGTCCATCACCGCCATGCCTCGGCAGACCAGCCAGCGCCATTGCGCTTTGTCGGACGCGGCGGAAACGGAATCGGCACGGCGGACGCGGTGTTCGATCTGGAAGGGCACCGACAGCCCGACCATCTGCGCTTCGAACGAGGCGTGCAGCCAGTCGATGTCCTCCGGGTGGACCAGCGACAGCCAGTCGTTCGGCCGGTTGGTCTCGCGGCTGGGATCGCCCGGGGGCAGACCGAGGAAGTCCTTGAAGCGGGGGGAGAGATACAGCGTGTCGCTGCGCAGGTCCCAGTCCCAGACGCCTTCGGAGCCGGCCTTCTCCGCCAGCAGATATCGGTCGATGTTGGTGTTCAAGACCCCTCGTCGGACCCGTTGGCGGCGAGCGATTGGTGGGGCCTCCCACCGTTGAGGTCACGATTGTAGGGAGCGTTCGGTGAAGAATCCGTGAATGCTCTCAATGCGGGCGGGACCGCTTGTCATGACCGGTTCCCTTGGGGAGATTTTTTCCTATATTAGGATAGCTCGCCACCTCATCCGCGAACGGCACCGATGGATTGGTCCGATCAGGCAATCGTTCTGTCCGCCCGCCCCCAGGGGGAAGGGTCCGCCGTCGCGACCCTGCTGACGCGCGAGCACGGCCGCCATGCCGGCATGGTGATGGGTGGCCGGTCGGCGCGCCAGCGCGGCACTCTGGAACCGGGGACGCTGGTCCACGCCCGTTGGCGCGGGCGTCTGCCGGAGCATCTCGGCCATTTCACGCTGGAGTCGGTGAAGGGCTATGCCGCCAATTTCTTCGACGACGCCCAGGCGCTGGCCGCGCTGATCAGCGCCTGCGCCCTGTTGGAGGCGGCATTGCCGGAGCGGGAGGCCCACCCCGCCCTGTTCGACGGGCTGCTCGCCCTGTTCGACCTGCTGGACAGCCCGGCCTGGGCGGAAAGCTATGTCCGGTGGGAGATCGGGCTGCTGGCGGAGCTTGGATTCGGCCTCGACCTCGACCGCTGCGCGGTGTCGGGGGCCAACGACTATCTCGCCTATGTCAGCCCGCGCACCGGCCGCGCGGTGACCGCGTCGGTGGGCGAGCCCTATCGCGACCGGCTGCTTCCCCTGCCCGATTTCCTGGCCGGGCGCGGCGGCGGCGGGCCGGCTTCGGTGTCCGACGGGCTGCGGCTGACCGCGCATTTCCTGGAACGCCACGTGCTGAACGGGCCGCTGCCGCCCGCGCGCGAAAGGCTGAGAGAACGTTACGCGAACGCGGTAGCGCGTTCCGCCTGAAACTGCTAGACCCCATCATCATGAAGCCGCAAAACCCCGCCTCCGAAATCCTGGAAAAGCCGCTGGCCGACGCGCTCGGCGAGCGGTATCTCAGCTATGCGCTGTCCACCATCATGTCCCGCTCGCTGCCCGACGTGCGCGACGGGCTGAAGCCGGTGCACCGACGCCTGCTGTTCGCCATGAGCCAGCTCCGGCTGGAACCGACGACCCCGCCCAAGAAGTCGGCGCGCGTCGTCGGCGACGTGATCGGCAAGTTCCACCCGCACGGCGACAGCTCGGTCTACGACGCGCTGGTGCGGCTGGCGCAGGACTTCTCCGTCCGCTATCCGCTGGTCGACGGCCAGGGCAATTTCGGCAACATCGACGGCGATAACGCCGCGGCGATGCGATACACCGAAGCCCGCCTGACCGAAGTCGCCAAGGCCCTGCTGGAGGGCATCGACGAGGACGCGGTCGATTTCCGCCCGACCTATGACGGCGACGGCGACGAGCCGGCGGTCCTGCCCTCCAACTTCCCGAACCTCCTGGCCAACGGGTCCAGCGGCATCGCGGTCGGCATGGCGACCAACATCCCGCCGCACAATGTCGGCGAGATCTGCGACGCGCTGCGCCACCTGATCAAGCACCGCGACGCCAGCATCGAGACGCTGGTCGGCTTCATGCCCGGCCCCGATTTCCCCACCGGTGGCGTGCTGGTCGAGTCGCGGGAGAATGTGATCGAGGCCTACCGCACCGGCCGCGGCTCCTTCCGCCTGCGCGCCCGCTGGGAGGTGGAGAAGCTGGGCCAGGGCACCTGGCAGATCGTCGTCACCGAGGTCCCCTATCAGGTGCAGAAGGCCCGGCTGGTCGAGAAGATCGCCGAGCTGCTGCTGGCCAAGAAGCTGATCCTGCTGGAGGATGTCCGCGACGAATCGGCGGAGGATGTCCGCCTCGTCCTGGTGCCGAAGAGCCGGAACGTGGATCCCGAGGTGCTGATGGCCTCGCTGTTCCAGGCCACCGACCTGGAGATCCGCTTCTCGCTGAACATGAACGTGCTGGGCGCCGACCATGTGCCGCGGGTGATGAACCTGCGCGAGGTGCTGCAGGCCTTCCTCGACCACCGGCACGAGGTGCTGGTCCGCCGGTCCAACCACCGGCTGCGGCAGATCGACCACCGGCTGGAGGTTCTCGGCGGTTACCTCGCCGCCTATCTGAACCTGGACGAGGTCATCCGCATCATCCGCGAGGAGGACGAGCCGAAGCAGGAGCTGATCCGCGCCTTCACCCTGACCGACGTGCAAGCCGACGCCATCCTCAACATGCGGCTGCGCAACCTGCGCAAGCTGGAGGAGATGGAGATCCGGCGCGAGCACGACACGCTGACCGGCGAGAAGAACGGCCTGCTGGAGCTGCTGGGCGACGAGACCCTGCGCTGGAAGCGGATCGCCGAAAGCGTGGCCGAGATCAAGAAGAAGTTCGGCGGCGGCGCGCTGGGCAAGCGGCGCACCGACGTGGCCGACGCGCCGGCGGTGATCGAGGTGCCGCTGGACGCGCTGGTGGAGCGCGAGCCGGTGACCGTCATCTGCTCCGCCAAGGGCTGGATCCGCACGGTGCGCGGCCACCTGACCGACGCGGAAGCGGAGGATGTGAAGTACAAGGACGGCGACGCCCGCGGCTTCATCGAGCGCTGCGAGACGACCGACAAGCTTCTGGTCTTCGCCAGCAACGGCAAGTTCTTCACCATCGGCGTCGACAAGCTGCCGCGCGGCCGCGGATTCGGCGAGCCGGTGCGGCTGATGATCGACCTCGGCAACGACGTCGACATCGTCGACCTGTTCCGCCACCAGCCCGGCCGCACCCTGCTGGTGGTGTCGGAGGATGGCCGCGGCTTCCGCGTGGAAGAGGCGGAGGTGCTGGCCCAGACCCGCGCGGGCAAGCAGGTGCTGAACCTGGAGGACGGCAAGTCGGCCCGCATCTGCCATCCGGTGAGCGGCGACACCCTCGCCATCATCGGCAACAACCGCAAGATGCTGGTCTTCCCGCTGGATCAGGTGCCGGTGATGACCCGCGGCAAGGGCGTCCAGCTTCAGAAATACAAGGACGCCAGCGTCGCCGACGTGAAGACCTTCACGCTGGCCGAGGGCTTGAGCTGGAGGAACGGCGAGCGGAACTTCGTCGTCACCGACCTGACCGGCTGGATGGGCGACCGCGCCGGCCAGGGCAAGATGCCGCCGAACGGCTTCCCGAAGAACAACCGGTTCCTGTGAGGGGGGGGAGTTGGGGGTGCTTGCTGGTGCCCCCACCCTCCCACGGCTTCGCCGCGGGTCCCTCCCTCCCCCGCCCTCGGCCGACCGAAGGTCGGTTCGATCGCGGGAGAGGGTAGATTCGCAAGACGGCGGCAGTCCCCTCTCCCACCGAAGGTGGGGGAGGGTTAGGGAGGGGGCACCGCTGAGTGCCCCACCAAGTAAAATCGTCCCTACTTCGGCGCCGTGATCGTTGCCGACAGCGGCACGCGGCGCTCGACCAATGCCGAGGTGACTTCCTTGGCCTTCACCGGGTCCATGGCGGCCAGGATCGGCGCGGTCTTCTGTTCCTTCATCTTCTGGATGACGCCCAGCAGAACCGGCATGTCGAGTTCCTCGAAGATGCGGGCCGCTTCCTTCGGCTTCATCGTCTCGTAGATCTTCACCAGACTTTCCAGCTGGGCCGACTGCTTCTCGTCGCCCTGGGCCATCAGCTTCTGGATGTCGGCGCGGGTCTTCTCCATCTCCGCGACCTTCTGGTCGATCCGCTTCTCGGCGGCGGCCAGCAGGGCCTCGCGCTGCTCCATCTCCTTGGTGCGGCGCTCGATCTCGGCGCGGCGCTCGGCGAAATGCTGGAGCAGTTCCTGGTTGTCGATGGGACCGAGCGGAGCCAGGGGCGCGTTCGCCGGGCCGCTCGACCCGCCGGGGGCCGGAGGAGCCTCCTTGCCGGGCTGGCCGGCGCCGGCGTTTGCAACCGGCTTGGTGGTGGCGGCAGGAGCCTGACCCGGCGGCACCTGACCCGGCGGAACCTGGGCGGGCGGCGTCGCCGGGGTGGAGCTCTGCGGCCCCTGGGCGAGGCTGACCGGGAAGTCCGGCAGGCGGGCATCATGGGTGGCGAGGCGCCACAAATCGCCGACCCGGACCCCCAGCATCATCACCGCGACGAAGATGGTCAGCGGCAACAGGCGGAAACGGAAGCCGCGCAGCCGCGCCCGCAACCGCTCGGTCAGCGGCACGCGCGGCGACGCCGGCTTGCGCGGCTTGCCCTTGGCCTTGGCCTTGCCCTTCTTCGCCGGGAGCTTGGTGCCCGCGGCGGAACGCACCGCCGGCAGTTGCGCCTGCTGGGCCTGTTGGGTCGCCAGCGTGGAGGAGGTGCGGACGCCGGTCGGCGCGGCACCGGCCGGGCGGATCACGACCTTCTGTTCCTGAGAAGCTGCCGCCGTGGCGGGCTTGCCGTCATTGGTGCGCATGGTCATCCAAGCCCCTTACCGGCATTCTCGATCGCCTGCAGAAGTTCGCGTTCGGCCCTGGACAGGCTCTCGCCATCTCTGGTGATCGGATCCCGGGCAATGGGATCGCGCGGCTCGGCAGCCGGTTCGGCACGCGCGGCGGCGCGGCGCGGCGGCGCGTCCAGCCGGGCCGGCGGCGGGGCATGGTCGTGCTCGTCCTCGGCCGGCAGGCTGCGCAGGGCCGGACGCGGCGCCACCAGCGGCGTCTTGGCCGGGATGCGCGAGGCCAGCGCCGGAGCCACGGCATTGGAGCGCCCGCCATCACGCCCGCCGCCATCGCGCCCACTGTCGCGCCGGCCGCCGTCCCGCTCGCCGACACTGCCCAGCCGGTTGGCCAGCGCGTCGGCCGCCTCGATCATGAACTCCAGCTCGTCGCGCAGGGTCTGCGCCTTGTTGACGGTGCGCTGAAGATCCTCGCCGGTGTCGCTGGCCGCCTTCTTCAGCGTGCGCACGCCGGTCTCCGCCCGCGCCATCGCATCGTTCAGGCCCTGGATCAGCTCGGCCATCTCGCCGCGACTCTCGCGCAGCGCGATGATCTGCCGGTTCAGGATGATCGCATAGGCGATGGTCGCGGCCAGCAGGCCGACCATCACGACGTCGATGACGATGGAGATCAGCGGACTCATAGCCTCATGACCTCCTGCTTGGGCAGTTCCTTTTCCAGGCGGACGGCGATATGCCCGCCCTTGCGCCCCATCCGCCCCTGGAACATCGACACGTCGCCGCAGCGCAGCTCGATGGCGCCGTCGGGTGTGGCGTTCAGCAGGATACGGGTGCCGACGCGCCAGTTCAGCACGTCGTGCAGGGTCATCGTCACCTCGTCGAGCACGGCCGACAGGTCGACGTCCGTCACCATCAGTTCGGACGCCAGGTGGGTTTCCCAGATCGAGTCACGGCCGAACTTCTCGCCCATGAACATCTGGAGCAGCAGCTCACGCACCGGCTCCAGCGTCGCGTAGGGGATCATCAGCTCCAGCCGGCCGCCGCGATCCTCCATGTCGATGCGCAGCTTGACCAGCACCGCCGCGTTGGCGGGCCGCGCGATGGTGGCGAAGCGCGGATTGGTCTCCAGCCGGTCGAAGCGGAAGGTGACGGGCGACAGCGGATCGAAGGCGGCGGACAGGTCGGACAGCACCACATGGACCATGCGTTCCACGAGGTTGCGTTCGATGGTGGTGTAGGGGCGCCCTTCGATGCGCATCGCCGCGGTGCCGCGCCGGCCGCCCAGCAGCACGTCGACGATGGAATAGATCAGGGCGGAGTCGACGACCATCAGGCCGTAATTGTCCCACTCCTCCGCCTTGAAGACCGACAGCATCGCCGGCAGCGGGATGGAGTTCAGGTAATCGCCGAAACGGACCGAGGAAATCTGGTCGAGGCTGACCTCGACGTTGTCGGAGGTGAAGTTGCGGAGGCTGGTCGACATCATGCGGACGAGGCGGTCGAACACCACCTCCAGCATCGGCAGGCGTTCGTAGTTGACCAGCGCCGAGTTGACCAGCGCCATGATGCCGGAGTTGTCGCCGTCGCCGGCGCCACCCTGGTCGAAGCCCAGCAGGCTGTCGATCTCGTCCTGGTTCAGGACGCGGGTCGACCCGCCGCCGCCCACTTCGCCGACATCGCCGCTGTCCTCGGCCAATGCCGCCCATTCCGCGGCAAGCCGTTCCTCTTCGCTCAGTTCACCGGTGTCGCTCATCGGTCCACATCCCCACCTGACCGGACCCTCACTGGACCAGCATTTCCTTGAACAGCACGTCCTTCACCTTCACCGGATAGGCAGCGGCGGTGATGCGCAGAAGCAGTTCCTGTCGCAGCCGGTACATGCCGGCCGACCCGCGCAAATCCTCCAGCCGCAATTCGCGCAGATAGACCTGGAAGTTGTCGATGATGCGCGGCAGCACATGTTCCACCGCACCGACATCCTCCGGCTTCGACAGCTGGATGGAGATCTTGATCTTCAGGAAGGCCGGACGCTTGTTACCGGTGTTCAGGTTCACCAGCATGTCCGGCAGATCGTAGAAGACCGGGGCCGCATGCGGATCGGGCTTGCCGGGCTCGGCCGCATGCTCGCCTTCCGCCGCGGCATGTTCGCCCTCGGCCGCCTGTTCCTCCTTGCCCAGCAGGCTGTCGAGCAGGCCGGAGAAATAGACGCCGGCACCGGCGCCGATCAGCAGGACCAGGGGAAGGACGACGAACAGGACCAGCTTCTTGCCGCTGAATTTCTTCCGCGGCAGGCCGTCGGTCGAAAGTTCCCCGGCGTCGGTTTCGGCAGCCATGACATCCTGGTTCGTTCGAGGTGCGCAACAGGTGCAGGCATCCGCCGCCCGCCCCACCGTCTGTCCATGCCAAAGCTACTTTTGGGATAGTTAATAACTCCTTTCGAGTGGCTGATGGGACACCCCGGGCGAGCAGGTTTCACCCCGTTGTGGCGGTTTCGGCACGGTTCTTGATTGGGCCTGCCCGGCAGTCCGCCACCGCCCTGCCGCGCAAGGCCCAACCGCGCCCGGACTCCGCCCCCCGGCTGCCCGCCGCCCCCTCGGGATCGCGGGCTTGCCGTCCATCGCCCTGCCGCACCAGCCCTGCGGCGGGAACGGGAGAGTCTTGCCCGGCGGAACCCGGCAAGGAACGCCCGTACCCCGGCAGATTCTGCCCGGCATCCCCTGCCCCATGCGGCGGGATTGCCCCCGGCTTGCCCGGAGTCACGGGATTTCAGGGCTTCGGCGACGTTGGCACGGCACCTGCATTACCCCTTTCGCCGGTCGGACGCAGTCGCCCGATCCGTTCGCAAGGTGAAGAGGCCGCAAGATGGAAAATTCGATCTACGTCGCCCTGTCGCACCAGATGGCCCTGCGGCGCCAGCTGGACGTGACGTCGAACAACATCGCGAACGTCAACACGACCGGCTACAAGAACCAGCGGATGCTGTTCACCGAGTTCCTGGAAAAGCCCGGCCTTCACGAGAAGCTCAGCTTCGTCCAGGACCGCGCGGTGGTGCGCGACCTGTCCAACGGCGCCATGACCCAGACCGGCAATCCGCTGGATCTGGCGCTGACCGGCCAGGGTTACTTCACCGTCGATACGGCCAGCGGCCCCCGCTACACCCGTGCCGGCAATTTCCGCCTGAACGACGAGCGCCAGCTGGTGGATGCCGGAGGCCTGCCGGTCCTGGCCAACAACGGCCAGCCCATCACCATCCCGGCCGGCACCAGCGACGTGAAGGTCAGCGGCGACGGCACCGTCGCCACCGAGCTGGGCCCGGTGGGCAAGCTGAACATCGTCACCTTCAAGAACGAGCAGCTGATGACCGAGGTCGGCAACGGCCTGTACGTCACCGACGAGCAGCCCGAGCCCGCCCCGGCCGAGACCAAAGTGGCACAGGGATTGCTTGAAGGTTCGAACGTGAAGCCAGTGGTCGAGATGACGCAGATGATCGAACTTCAGCGCCAGTACATGTCCGCACAGCGGATGATGGACAACGAACACGAGCGCATCCGCACGATGCTTCAGCGTCTGGGCCGTACGGCCTGACCCCGACCGACGACGAGAGGAGAAGACCACCATGCGCAGCCTCGCCATCGGCGCCACCGGCATGATCGCCCAGCAGCTCAACGTCGAGACGATCTCCAACAACATCGCCAACTCGACCACCACTGGCTACAAGAAGCAGCGGGCGGAATTCCAGGACCTGCTGTACCAGAATTTCCGCCGCATCGGCTCGACCTCGTCGGATGCGGGCACCGTCGTGCCGACCGGCGTGCAGGTGGGTGCCGGCGTGCGCGTCGCCGCGGTGGCCCGCGTGCTGGAACAGGGCAACCTGAACATCACCGACAACAAGCTGGACGTCGCGATCAACGGATCGGGTTACTTCCAGGTGACTCTGCCCAGCGGTGACACCGCCTACACCCGCGCCGGCAATTTCAAGCTGTCGCCGGAAGGCATGATCGTCACCGCCGACGGCTATCCGGTCCAGCCGAACATCACCATCCCGAACAACGCGGTGGACATCTCCATCAACTCGTCGGGCGAGGTGCTGATCAAGCTGGACGGCCAGACCGCCACGCAGAATGTCGGTCAGATCCAGCTCGCCACCTTCGCCAACGCCGCCGGCCTGGAAGCCACCGGCGACAACCTGTTCATGGAATCCGGCGCCTCCGGCCAGGCGGTGACCGGCAACCCCGGCGCCCCCGGCTTCGGCCGCGTCACCCAGGGCGCCCTGGAGACCTCCAACGTCAACGTCGTGCAGGAGATCACCACCCTGATCACCGCACAGCGCGCGTACGAGATGAACTCCAAGGTCATCAAGACCACCGACGAGATGATGCAGCAGGCCAGCCAGATGAAGTAACGCCGGCACCGCCGGCGCCTCGCTTCAGCCTCGAATTCGGGAACCACCGCCATGATCCGCCACCTCGCCACCCGCCGCCTGCCCGCCCTGATCCTCGGCGCCGCCCTGCTGACCGCCCCGGTCGCCGCGCCGGCCGCCACGGCTCCGGGCGCGGGTGCGGCGGCAACCGGTACGACGGCGCCGGTTCCGGACGTCGTCTATGGCATGCCGCATGTGGAGGCGGTGCTGTCGGACGCGCTGTCGCGGATCGTCACCGTCGGCCGGCTCCAGATGGAGCTGGACAGCCGCGCGGTCGAGCTGCGGGCGCCCCAGGGCGCCGGCGGTCTGGCGGTGGAGAATCTCTATTACAGCCCGGTCCAGGGCCGCTTCGCCGCGGAGATCGTGGCAACGGGCAGCCAGGTCCGCCTGCCGGTGTCGGGCCGCGCCTTCGGCGTGGTGCAGATCCCGGTGCTGTCGCGCCGCGTCATCCCCGGCGACATCATCGGCCCGGGCGACATCGACTGGCTGGACGTGCGCGCCGACCAGACCACCAGCGACACCGCCGCCACCGACGCGCAGCTGATCGGCATGACGCCCAGGCGCGGCGTGTCCACCAACCAGCCCGTCCGCCTGCGCGACCTGCAATCGCCGCGCATGGTCGACAAGGGATCCCTGGTGACCATCACCCTGTCGACGCCGTCCATGACGCTGACCACCCAGGGCAAGGCCCTGCAGGACGGCGGCAGGGGCGAGGTCATCCGCGTCGTGAACACCCAATCCAACCGCATCGTCGAAGCGACGGTCGCGGGCCCCAACGTCGTCGCCGTGGCAAAGCCCGGCACCATCGCGCAGTGAGGAGAAAGCTCCAATGTCCGCCACCAAGACCGCCCGTCTGATCCGCTTCGCGATGATCGCCGCCGCCGCCACCTCGCTGACCGCCTGCGGCGCCGCCTCGCGCATCGCCGACATCGGCAAGGCGCCGGAACTGTCGACCATCCAGGACCCGCAGGCCAAGGCCGGCTATCAGCCGATCAGCCTGCCGATGCCGACCCCGCTGCCGACGGAGCGCAACCCGAACTCGCTGTGGCGGAACGGCTCGAAGGCCTTCTTCAAGGACCAGCGCGCCAACAAGGTGGGCGACATCCTGACCATCAACATCTCGATCTCCGACCAGGCCAAGCTGTCGAACGAGAGCAAGCGGTCGCGCGCCAACACCGAAGCGGCCGGAATGCCGAACCTGTTCGGCCTGGAGGGCGACACGCTGAGCCGCGTGCTGCCGTCGGGCGCCTCGGCGTCGAACCTCGTGAACCTGAACAGTTCCACCAACAATGACGGCAAGGGGTCGGTCGACCGCAACGAGCAGATCGAACTGAAGGTGGCGGCGCTGGTGACCCAGACCTTGCCCAACGGCAATCTCGTCATCCAGGGCCGTCAGGAGGTCCGCGTCAATTACGAGCTGCGCGACCTGCAGATCCACGGCGTGATCCGCCCCGAGGACATCACCGCCCAGAACACCATCAGCTACGAAAAGATCGCCGAGGCCCGCATCTCCTACGGCGGCCGCGGCCAGATCACCGACGTCCAGCAGCCGCGCTATGGCCAGCAGCTGTACGACATCATCATGCCGTTCTGAGGACGTTTCGCGAACTGAGCGACGGAAATCGCAGAAGAAACAAGGCCATAGCGGGAGAAATCCCCCTATGGCCGTGTTGCATGCCGTTTCATGACGAAACCCAGCAAATCCGCCGTTTTCCGATCATTCCCGAAAACTCCATGCAACACGGACGCAACACGGGCCGGCCGATTGTTCGCGCCCTGTTCCCGTGGGAAATTGCTGCCGCCCGGTGGGTTGTGCCGGGCCGATGTTGCCGGGGCGCATTGTCGACATGGATCAGGCCGGCGGCACAGCAAGCCGGCCCTGTACCGCTTCTGTCGGCTCGGCTATCCCGCCAACACGCCCGGCCGGATCACGATCATTAACCGCGCTGGGCTGGCGCGCGAGTGGGGGGCTGAGTTCAGGCGCAAGAAAGCCCGCCGGCCGGGTGGCGGCGGGCCATGGTGGGGTATGGATAGCTTTAGGCCTTCAGCAGAGCGATGATCAGGCCGGCGACCGCAACGATACCCGCATTTATCGCCAGCATGGTCCCGCCTATCGACCACAGCGTAGGGACCTGCCGAAGCTGGCCCTCGATGCCAGTCAAGCGCCCTTTCATCTCCGCGAGATCCTCCCGAACCTTCGGCATGCCGTCAGCGATCTGCTTGATTGATGGCACGAGCTCGCGAAGGGCCTTGTCGATGCCCTGAACCGTCTCTTCGAGCTTTGCAACGCGCTGTTCCATACCAGGATCATGGGGGCCACCCCCGCCGCCGTCAAGCGGGAGGGCGTCCAACCCGCGCGCCCTGCGGCGCCCTTCGGTCTCCGCCATCCGGCGCTCCCACCTTTCAAGTGGTTGCGTCATTTTTTCCCCCAATAGCTCTCGCGATTTTCTCAATATTCCCGACTACATTGTAAGCGCGCTCAACCTCATCCCTGTCTGCTTCTATCAGTTTTTCTATTCTGCCCATGAATTCCACTAAGCCTTTATCTGTCTCTTTCTCTTTAGCCAGCATCAACATGAATTCCGCGAACATCGTAAGCGCATCAATCTTGTTGATACTTCTCTCGGCAAGTGCACTGAGCGCAAGTACCGCCTCAGACAACAACTTTTCTTTTTCCATATCTGCCATAATAGGCTTCTTTCGCATATTGACCCGGTGGATGATGGTAGGCCCTGCTTGCCGTATTCTCCTTACCCGTCCCCCAGCCTGTTCATCACCCGCTCCAGCACGTCGGCAATCGTGCCTACCGTCTCCGGCGGCGCACCCGGCCGCTCGGAAGCAAGCCGCGTCCTCCCGCCCATTGCCTGACGCAGCGCTCCGGCCGGATCGTCAGCCATCATCACGCGCTCCAGGATCAGCTGCTCGACCAGCAGTTCGAGCGCGGCCACGCGGGCGGGGAGGTTGGTCATGGGGAGGTTGCCCGCCGCGAGGGTCAGCGTTTGAATGGTACGGAGCCCATCACCTGCTTGGAGCCGGCATCGTAGACGATGGCGCACTCCGGGGTAAATTTCAGGGCCTCAACCTTCGTGGCCGATTCGATTGGGAGGCTGATGGTCGCCCCCTGATAAGCCTCCCCGGTAACAACGAATGGCGGCAAAAGGCGACCGGCCATCATCACGTACATGCTGTTCTTGGCAACCATTGCATCTCGCGGGGCCATGGCCTTCGTTATCGCTGAAAATTCAGATGGCCAACCGCTCAGGGCCTTGCCGGGAACGAGGACGCCAGTATCCATCGTGGCAATCTTGATCACGTTCTTCTTCACGCCGAACGCATTGGAACCGACATAGGTTGAGGAGCCGACGCGCTTTGAAGAAGTCGGGATATACCCCTCTGCCCCGAGCGCCCACTTCGAAGGCAACAGCCCTATATACCGGGAGACGGTTGAGCCGATTGTGATCTGCCCCTTGTCAGCATCGTACGACATGCTGCTGGGCCGGAGCGGGAAGGCGAGGATAACGCGCTCCTGATCGGTTGTTGCTCTTGCCTTTGCGGCGATCTTCTCCAGGGCGGGCGTGAATTTCCCCTCATACTCGGCCGTCGTTTCGAACTCACCTTTCTTCCGTGCGAGCGGCCGCAGGGCTGCCAACAGGTCGTCGACCTTCATCGCCTTCGCCGGCCCCAGAGCCGCTGCCTCCTCACAAGACAAGCCGCGCTGAGGTTGAGCGGCTGTTGGCGTGGCCAATGGCGGAATTGCCGCCGACGTAGTCGCAATCGAAGAGTCAGCAGCCCCTTGCGGTACCGGCGTATCGCCTTTGGAGCAGTTGGCGCCATGGACCGTATAGATGATTCCTGTTAGGCCAGAACGGCATGTTGCAGCCCCACCGACATTGGAAGCGGCTGCTCCTGAATAGAATGCCTGGTTCGCTGCACCACGCGGCGATTGGCAAGCGCTCAGCGCCACTGCCGTTAGGCCCAATCCAACCGTCCAGGCACACTGCATCCCCGCCCCCTATCCCATGGCGAGAGCCGGAGCGGCTCAGCGCAACCAACATTATGAAGGGGCAATAGCCGGGAGTCGATATCGGGAAGAAACTGTGGCGAAAGAGCGCGGGCTGGACCGGAAGTGAGCTTGGTGCGTTCATTCTCCACCACGCTCATTCGGACGAGGCTCCGGCGGACGGGACAACTTGGCGAAGGCGCACACCAGGCGCGCCGTGATTCAGAAGCTCCAGGCCTGCATCCATCAGCGCGCGTTCAACCTTCCGCAGCGTCTCCGCATTTGCCTTGATCGGACCGTCACCTGCCTCCATTCGCCGGATGGTGTTGATCGCAACTCCAGCCGCATCGGCAAGCTGCTGTTGCTCCCATCCGATCAATGCGCGCGCCGCCTTCATCTGGCGGCTTAACGTGAGCGACATTCCTGTCCGCTGATGCTCTGACCTAAGCGAAAGTATTTCGGGTGCTGGCTTAGCAATGAACCTGGAATGCGCGCGCTTCGGTGCTGCATTCGCTATCAGTTGCTCTACCAGCGACTTCTTCGTAATGGCACGAGCAACAAGGATACCAAGATAGGTCTCTGGCAAGAGAAGAGCGCGTTTCTTTCCATTACACGCCGCACATGCCAATGTCAGATTTACCAGATCATTTTCACCACCAGCAGAAACCGGGATTATGTGATCGACGTGATTTGAATTTTCATCTCCACAATACTGACATTTCCCGGCATATGCTTTGATAATGGCATTCCTTACAATTGAAGGAATGGGCTGACGCGGCCCAAACTCGATTCGGTTCGCGTTGTCCTCTCCGTCCATGGGCTCACCCCTTGATCTTACGCAAGCGAACCCCCGGCTCACCACCGTTGAAAAACTCAATGCCCACCGCCTCCAGCGCCTGCTGAATGGAGTTCATGGTGCTGACCCGAGGATCGGTTGCACCACGCTCTATGTTGGCAAGGGCGGTTTCGGAGATGCCGGCGGCGGCAGCCAGATCGGATTGCTTCCAATCGAGAAGCACGCGGGCGGCTTTGATATGTTTCGGCGTTATCATAGGGGCATCCTAGCGCATACGGCCCCCAGGCACAACGGCGGTGAAGTTTATCTTCACTTCCCGCTTGACCGCCTCGAAAATGAAGTTTAACTTCACTTTCGGAAAGTCCATCAACTCTTATGAAAGGAGCATCTCGTGAAAGCCCGAGTCGTACCGGCCGCGCAACTTGCTCCACCCACCCTCGCCGACGACATCCTGCAAGGTGCCGACAGCATCGCGAAGTTCATGGGCGTCACGCGTCGGCAGGCTTACCATTTCGTCGCCGATGGCCGCATCCCGACCTTCAGGATCGGCGCCATCATCTGCGCGCGGAAGTCCACCATCCTGAATTGGATCGCCGATCAAGAGCGTCACGCCACCAGTTCCGCCATCGGCTGACCGCCGCCTGACGCTGCCCACACCAATGACCAGCCACCACGCAACGCGCCGTCCGGCGTGAACGCCCCTGCCTTGCCTGGAGGATCCAGCCCATGAGCCGCCTCGCCCTGATCGCCACCGCCGCGGCCGTCGCCGCCACCATCGCCGCCGGCGCCGCCTCCTTCGCCAACCAGCAGCCGGAGCCTGAGCCGGTGCTGCGGATCGCCACCGAGGGCGCCTTCGCCCCGTGGAACGCTACCACCGCCGACGGTAAGCTTGTTGGCTTCGAGGTTGACCTTGCGCAAGACCTCTGCCGCCGGATGCGGGTCCGCTGCGCCATCGTCGCCGAGGACTGGACCGGCATCCTGCCCGGCCTGCAGCAGGGCCGGTATGACGCTGTCATGGCGGGTGTCACGGCCACCGCCGAACGCGCCGCCGTGGTCGACTTCAGCGCCGCCTATGCCGCCGACCCCGCCGTGTTCGCGGTGCGGCCGGGCTCCGAGCTGGCCGGCGCGCTGCCTGACGTGGCGCACGCAGACCTCTCCGCCCCGGCCGGTCAGCGCATCGTCGGCAGCGCCGCGCGCGTCCTGGACGGGAAGGTGATCGCCGTGCAGGCCTCGACCATCCACGCCCACATGCTCGAGACGCTGTTCCCCCGCGCCCGGGTGCGCTTCTACGAGACGGTGGATGCTGCCGCCCTGGACCTCGCCGCCGGCCGCGTCGACGCGATGCTGACCGCCCTGACATCCATCGAGGCCCTGCGCGCCGCCGGCGGGAACCTGATCCCGGCCGGCCCCGCCTTCAGCGGCGGTGCGTTGGGCGGTGGCGTGGCTGTCGCCGTCCGCAAGGGCGACCAGCTGTCCGCCCACTTCACCCAGGCCATCGCCAGCGCCGCCGAGGACGGCACCACCGCGCGCCTGTCCGGCCGCTGGTTCGGCGCCGACCTGTCGGCAAAATAGGTGCCATCCGCCAATCCCCCACTCTTCGATGGAATGCCCGAGTGCGAGCGACAATCCATCAGGCGTTGGACAAGCTCTCAACTGGCATTGAGGAGAAATCCTTTCAGTAAACGTACTATTTAGGAACTCAACGCACCTCTGTGTTCAGCGGTTTTATTGGGAACGCGCACCGGCTCTCACACCCCGGTCGTCGACTTTCCTGCATCGCTCAATCATGGAGGCAGCTATGCCCGACACCCATCTCGTCATGCCCCGCACCCTGTCGGCTCCCTACGCCGAGTTGCTGGAGGCAGAAACGCCCCAAACTATGACGGCGAGCGATGCACCCCCGAACGGCACGGCTGCAGCAGCAGTTGCGTTCGCGCGGCTCCTCGCGTCCGGAGATCACGCAATGCAGCCGGAAACCACCACCGATAAGCCTGCGGCCAATGCGCCAGCCAGAGATACCGCGCATCCCCCGCATAGTCTGCGCGCCATGCTGCTGGGCAGCAGCACCCTTCCGGCACTCGGCATGACGATTGCCGAGGCCAGCCAGAAGACTGCGGAGCTGCTGGCGGAGAACGACGGACCCGCCCCGCTGAACGACGAGCAGGCCGACGCCCTCGCCGCCCGGTGGAGCGCGTTGGAGAACGCCGTCATACGCGCCGCGGCGGCGCTCTGCCGGGCCGTACGGCAGATGCTCAGTGTGACCAACGACGCCGAGGTGCTCGGGGTGTTCGTTCTGTCCCTCCGTCGCCACGCGCAGATGCTTGAGGCGAACATAAAGCGGTCTCAGTCGTTGATCGTCGGGCCTGACCTTTCCGTTCCTGAAGCTGGAGAAGAGGCGCCACAGGACACCCTTGCCAGCCTCTATGTACGGTGGGTCCAAGCGCGCGCTCGTTACCTTGATGAAGGGCTGTCCGAAGAAGACCACGAAGCCGCGGAAGCGGCTCTCGACGAACTCGAAGACCGGCTGGAACTGGAACCGGTGCAGCATCTTAGTGGCGCCATTGTAAAGCTGGGCTATTTTCTCAAGAGATCGAACGATCTGCTTGATGATGAGCTTCTGCCGAATATCGACGAGAGCAGCTCACGTCCATGGCCGCGCCTGCTTTTCCTGATCGAGGGCGGTGCCGACCAACTGCCCGCCAATATGCGGGAACCGTTCCGGGCGATGGTCACGGGGCTGCGGCAGCTGATGCAGCGGCATGTGAAGTTGGCGGAGGAGGCTGAACGAAGGGAGGAAGTCTATCAACTCCCCGAGGAGATTTCCCGAGCCATGCAGGCCGTATGCACGCGCAACAGGGCAGCGAGTGCGGATGAGGAGGTTCGGGCGCCTGATCTGGCACAGGGGCAGCGCGATGAAGCACTCAGGCGCTTCTGTGCGCTGAAGCCGGAACGGCGGGAAGCGTTCCTGTCGTTCATGCGCTTCTTGCCCGTTTCGTCCCATCTGCACAGCGCCATGCTGGACTTTGCTCGCGAGCATGGAATGACCTGGGAATACCGCCAATGGATGGAGGACCATCTCGCCGACATCCCGGCCGAACAAGGCGGTGCCAACGATCAGCACCAGGACGCCGACGCCTTCGCCGATACGGTCGCCGCCTTCGAGGCCGAGGCGCCCGCCACTCTGGCCCTGCCGCTGGAGCCGACCGGCCGCATGGTCGACGCCGGGGCCAGCGCCGCCGGCATCACCCCGGAGCAGTTCCAGGCCGCCTATGCCGCCGCGGTGGAGGCCCTGAAGCTGGAGCGCGCGGCATGACCATCCTCGCCTTCCCCACTCAGGACCGGGGCGCCCAGCGCCCCGCCGTCCCGCCGGAGACAACCATCGTCCGGCTGACGCTCGCCGAGGCGACGGACTGGCAGCGCAACATCGTGGCGGAGTGCCGGCGCCAGCGCGTGCTGACGCCCTCCCTGCCCGCCTTCCTGAAGCGCGCCGGTCTGATGGACCGCTGCACCTTCCTGTCCAGCGCCGGCCCGGCCGAACCTCTGTGCTTCCGGCACCTGGGGGTGCCGACCCTGTCGGTTCTCGGCCGCGCCTGGGGCCGGGCCGTCATCAACCAACCCGACGAAGCGGATCCCCATGTCGAGTTCGCGCACAGCATCGGGGCGCAGTATGCCGAGAGCATCGGCGCCGGCGAGGCGGTCTTCAACCGGGTGACGGTCTCGGGCGTCGGCCGGCCCTTCGTCTACACCCACGCCCTCTATGGGTGGGAGGACCGGGGCCGCCGCGCCGTCCTGTCTGCCGTCAACATCCAGACCCTGCATTGAGCGCGCCCGCGCCGCGTCCCGCAGGTCGAGCAGCACCGCCGGCCAGCTCCACCGCATGAAGTGGAGCGGCAGCCGCCCGACGCCCGCCTGCTGGTAGAGCACCGCGGGCAGGTGCTCCAACAGCGCCCGGCCGGCGCAGCGGCGCACCCACACCGGCACAGATTCCGGATCGACCAGCCCGACCACCCACCGCGGCGACCAGCGATCCAGTGCCACCAGCCGCGCTACGGCACCCAGCAGGTGGAACAACCCCCTGCCCCGCCAGTCCGGCCGGTTCCAGCCAGCGACGATCCACGCCACCGCCCCGCGCGTCTCATGTGCAGCCGGCGAGGCACAGAACCCGAACTCTTCCGACGGAGCAGCACCAGGATCATGGAACGCCGTCAGGTCACCGACTCGGGCGCCGAAGCTGACCGCCGAGCAGTCGAGCAGCACCACACCATGGGTGGCGACGAACTCGCCGTCAGCATCGACCGCAGCCACCCAGAAGGACGGTGCCGCCGCCGGCCGGGGAAGGAGGGGGAACCAATCGCCGCGGTGCCGGGCGTTCAGCCGCTGCAGCGCCTCCCATTCCTCAACCAGCACCAGGGTAACGCCGGCCGCCAGCCCGGCCGCGCACAGGGCATCTCGCGCCGCGCGCAGCACCGGCCCGTGCGGGCTCCCTTGCAGGGGCATCGTCTCGACAAGCCGCCGCATCACCGCGTTACCCCTTTCACCTTCTCGAAGGTGCGGTAAGCCCCGATGCCCAGCATCGGCACCAGAAGCCCCATCAGCGTATCCGTGTCGATCTGGGGCATGGGCGTGCCCGGCGACCAGATCGACAGGCCCCAGCCCATAAGCGGATAGCCGACGGTCTGGACCAGAAGGCCGAGGACGCAGACCCAGCCGACGGCCGGGCGCCAGCCGCTGACGAACAGGCTGGGATTGGCGGCCTCGGCGGTGTTGACGGCGAGCTGCGCCGTGTCGCCGGTCTGGAGCAGGGCGACGAGTTGGGCATTCGCCGACGCGGCGGCCTTCGCCTTGGCGTCCGGGTCGGGGATCTTGTCGATCAGGTCGGCGATGACGGGGGTCAGGGCGGTGATGAGGGGGATGGCTACGGCCATGAGATGCCTCCTTCAGGACATGAAAAAAGCCCGCAGCCGGGATGGCGCGGGCGGTCAGAAGCTCAATCACTGGGAGTCGGTCAAACCGGAAAGGTCACAGCCCCATCTTCGCGCGGGTCAGCGGCCCGACGATTCCATCCGGCTCCAGATTGTGCAGGAACTGCCACTTCTTCACTGCCAGGGTGGTAGCCGGCCCGAACGCGCCGTCAGCCTTTGCGCCGACGATCCGCTGGATCGCGCGCACCTCGTCGTCTTCGGCGCCGGCCGGCGCGTTGCCCATCTGCGGCATGGGGTGGGGCTGTTCGGACGGCATGGTCGCGGCGGCGCCGGAGAACAGCGCCGCCTCGGCCGCGCGACGGGCGACGAGGCCCGGCAGTCGGGTCGGCTTGCCGTTCACCGTGGCGTTGACCCAGCGGCCGAACTGGCCTGCGGCCTCGTCATAGTTGCCGGCGTTCAGCAGCTTCAGCAGGGTGGAACTGCCCAGGCTGCCAGCCCCCAGGTTGAAGACGAAGGAGGACAGGGCGCCGCGCTGATTGTCGTTCAGCGGCACTTTGACCAGGGCGTCGACGCGGGCGAGCGCGTCGGACAGGTCGTCCAGGAGCAGCTGCTCAGCCTGATCGGCGGTGATGGTCTGGCCCATCTTCACCCCGGCCGTGTGGCCGTAGCCGATGGTGGGAACGCCCGCCGGGCAGAGATAGGCTTTGAGATACAGACCTTCGAAATGCTTCACGAGGTCGACCGCGGCTTGGCAGACCGGCTTGGTGGTGATCGTCACCATGGTTCAGGTCCTTCTGGTGGTGGACTCGGCCGGCTGACCGAGCCGGAGGAACCCGCCGCAGATCGCGCGGCGGGCGTTGCAAAACAGGTGGGCGAGCAGCAGGAGGGCGGCGTCACGGTCGCCGCCACAGGCGGCCAGCGCCTGCTGCACCTCCTGCTCTGCGGGGGATGAGCTGTCGGGCATGGCGTGCTCCGGACATGAAAAAGGCCGCGCGAGGCGGCCGGTCGGGTGGAGTCTTGTCGCGTGGGGTCAGGGCGTTGGGTACGCCGCGCTATCCCGCGCCGCCTGGATCGCCTCCACCGTGCCGGCAGCGGCGATGGCCTCATTGACCCGCTCGCGCTCGCACTCGATCAGTCGGCCGACGGACTCCCAAGCGGCGGTTACGGCATCCCATTCAGTCAGTACCTGGGCGACCGTCACGGCGCGCCGCTCCGCGCGGTCGCCAGCCCACGGATAGGCGTCTGCGGCGGCGTCGGCAGGGCGCCCCGCATCGACCCAGCGACCCACCTCCGCCTGTTTGGCGGCGTAGGTGGTCGCTTGGCCAGGCACCGCGGTCAGATAGGCCTCACGCGCACGGCCGGCTGCCTCGTTGTTGGCAGTGACTGCTAAGGCTCGGGCGGCAGCCAGGGCGGCGGCGATCTCCTCGGGCGGGATCGGCTCCACGCCCCACACCCGGACGATCCGGTCATTGTCCGGGTCCGGCGTGTCGACGTAGGTGGTGGCCTGACGGTGGGTGCTTGCGTCGAATGACGGCACAGTTTCGAAGATGTCCATCGCTTACACCCCTACGATGCCAAAGCCTGCCGGAGCCGCGTAAATCGTCGGCCAACGAAAACGGACGCTGTTGTCGACACTGTTGCCGTCCAGATAGCCGGCCGGATACATCGGGGTGCCGGCGGCGAAGCTGAAGGCGGCGTTGGTGCCGGATGCGGGGTCTCCGCTCGCCTGCCAGACGCCGTTTTTCGCGAACCAAATTTTTCCGGCGGCCACATCGACCGCAACAGAAATGATATCTCCGGCCGTGTAGCTGGAACCGAACGCCGTCGAACTTCCGCCACTTGCCTTGTTACCGCTCTTGCTGTAGGCGAAACCAAGCGCGTTATCGTAATACCGCGCGCCGGCAGCCAGAGAAACGGAGCCTACGGAAACGCCTATGCCGGGTCCGGTCGAAGGAGTCGTAACTGAAACCACCTCGACTTCAAAATACCGCTTATCGGTGATTGCCGTCGTCCCGCGACCAGAGCCGTATTGCGAAGTGCCAGTGGCCCCAAGCTTTCGGCCGCTCTCCGACACCACTAGGGATGTATCTTTGTCCGTGCTGGACCAGAACGGCCCGACCGTTGACGCCGTGCTGTTCTTCATCCCCTTCCACGTCGATCCGGTCGCTATTGCAATCAGCCATTCGCCGGGCGCAAGCGTGATGCTGGCCTGTCCGCTGATCGTGCCGGAGGGCGGGGCAACCGTGATCGTGCCGGCGCCAGAGTTGAGAAAGTAGACTGCGAACCCATTGCTGACCGCAGCCGCGGAAACCAGAGTGGCAGTGAAGGTGCTGGTGCAGTCGAAGAGCTTTCCAGCATCCGAAGAGGATACCGTGTAGGTGCTGGATAGGCTCGTAACAGGAAGAGACACAGCGCCCGATCCAGAGCCACCAGACAGCCGCCAATACGCCCCGTCGTATGTCGCCACGTATTTGCTGCCGTATGCCACCGCCCCGATCAACAGGGCGTTTCCAGCATAATCAAGCAACGGCTTGGCGGACGTAGAGCCCACGGCAAGTGTCATGTGCCCGTCAGCGACGGAGGAAGACGTTGCCGCCGTGGTGATTAGCGGCGTGGCGACAGCGCCGGCTTCCAACTGCGCGCCGACAGCGTAGAAGCCATAGCCGGACACGCCTGTGTAATTGTCGTTTCCGCTGGCGTCGCGGGAGTTGAGGTACAGGCCGCCAGTCGTCCTAGAGTTGTTCATCCTGCCGGAAATCGATACCCGGTAGATACCGCCCGGCAAGGCGTCTATGGCCGCTGCGGCATTACTGCCGGCGCCAAGAGTGAATGCCGACACCGTACCGGCGGACAAGTCGAAGGTGGCATACACGCCGTCAGCGAAACTGCTATCCAAGAACATCAGCCTGCCTTTGGTGCGCTCGGCAGCCTTGACATATATGGATGCGGTATAGGTCGTGCTGGCGCTTAGGCCGGACACCGAGACATAGTATGCGCCATGCTGGCCTGACACAGCGGTTTCTGCGATCTTGTCCATGACCGACTGACCATCGATCCAGACAGAGGCATCGGCCGTTACCGTGTTGCCAAGCTTGCCCCATGTTCCATTATCCAACTGCTTGGAATATGGCAGCAGGTTTGTGCGCGTGACGCTCGCGTTCGTGGCGCCAGCGACCCACTCCACGGAGGGGTTCCCGGTCAGCACAGACAGAGATCCAGAAAGCGTCTGCGCATTTGCTGTGCCGGCGCTGGTGCCGTACCAGACCGGACCAGCGCCGGCCGCGCCGGCCGGGCCGGTGGCGCCGGGCTGTCCGCCGATGCCGATCACCCACGACGACGGCGTGCCGCTGCCCGTCGTGCCACCGGTCGGAACGGAGATGACCAGCGCACCCGTCGTGGTGTCGTAGCTGGTCACGCGGCCCGTCATGGCGTTGGCGCTATTCGAGGCGTCCGCCACCACCACGTACATCCCCGCCACAAAGCCCTTGGTGGACGGGCTGGCGACCGTCAGCGTCTTGGTGCCGGTGCCGATGGCGACATCGCTGGTGGAGGACGTGGCGACAAGCGAAGCGCCCAAACCATTGCGGCGCGCGTCCATCTCCTCAATGAGGTCGTCGAAAAAGCCGTCCCAATTCTCCACGTACTTGAACGGCAGCATATCGGCCACCGTCCAGTCGCGTCCGTTGAAGATCGCCATCAGATCAGTTCCTCCGCATTCATCGACCAGCCATAGCGCCGGTGCGACGTCGTGGTGATGCCGGCGGTATCGACCAGCGCAGCGTAGATGGTTCGGCGGAACTGGATGGATGGATCGTCGTTCTGGTCGTAGACCAGCAGGAAATCCCCATCCTTGCCGAGTTGGTTTTCGATCTCGAAGCCCGTCGCGAAGGCGTCCCGCTCGGTCATCGCCTCAAAGGTCATCGTCATTGTTCGGTAGCGCGGACGACGTCTGACCAGGCGCCGGCCGCCGCGGGTCCGGCGGGTTTCGCTCGGGTCCACCGTCCGGACTTGGAACCCGTACTTCACCCGGTGGGACCAAGCCTCCCCCGCCATGAAGCGACCCGCCTGGAAATAGCCGGCCGGGTTGTCGACGTCGTTCACGTAGGTGAAGAGATATCGGCCGTAGACGGTGGAGGGAGCAAAATGCAGGTCGATGGTGCCGCCCGGATAAGCCGCGGTGTCGATGCCGTCGAAAGAGAAAGCGCCGAACGGGCGGGCGCCCCAAATCTCGGTGGCCACCCGCATCCGCTCCATGCCGGTATCGTAGACGGGGGCGCCGCTGTTGGTCGGGCTGTTGGTGACGACGTGCCGGCGCTTGGCCTGGACGGTGCCGTTGTGGTTGAGGATGGCGAAGCAACTCAGCGGCACCAGCCGGCCGAAGTCGATCCGCCAATAGGTGGAGGTCTCCGCCGCGTCGGTTGACCGGGCAAGCTCCATCACGTCCTGTGTCTTCAGGTTGTTCAGCGACAGCCCGCCCGTGCCGATCCATGACCCTTCGGAATAGGTCCCGTCATCGGTCGGTTTCTTCCATAGCGCCTGCATCAGCCCATCACCTTCATGGTCAGGGTTTCATCGTTGGCGTTCCTCTCGATCTCCAGGGCGATGCCGCGCCAGCCGGCCGACAGTCCATAGCGGCCATCGGTCAGCTTGACCGTGTGGCCGACGGTCAGCCCTGGAGTGATCGGCACCGTGACGGAGAAGCCTTTCCGCTTGGCGGCATAGAGCGAAAGGCGCCGGTCCCGCTCGGCCACGGCGTCCGCTTCCGCATCGAAAAGGGTCTGCGCCTCTTCTTCGGTGGCCAGCAGCGACGCCGCTTCAGCCGCCGCATCGGTGGCCACGGCGGTCCACCGGTATTCATTTTGGAACGCCTCCCGGTTAGCCGCGGTGACGTTGACTTGGTCCAGCTCGTCGGCGGTGAACACGACGCCGAAGGGGCGATAGCCCAGCTTGAGGGACTTCATGCGCCGTTCCACCGGTTCCGGTGTCAGGTCGATGATGTCCCGCGCGTCGAACTCATAGTCGGCGGTTGCCGCCGGCCCCTCGTAGCGGCCGAGAGACAGGAGCCGGTCATCCCCGAACCCCCAATACGCCCCGACGGTGGCCGACAGTTCGTCGATGACGTCGCGCACCTTCGGCACGCTGGAGCCGTCGCACCAGTAACCCAGCACCGCGGGTTGCTTGAGGCTGAAGGCGGTGAAGGAGTCGCTGTCCAGGTCGTCGTCGGACAGCGTCGTCATGGTGGCGACCAGATGGCGCACCAGATCGGCGAAGCGGCAAATCCAGGTGCCGGAGACCGTCACCCCGTCCGCGTCGATGGTGAAGCGCCCGGACGGCTTCTGCCCGAGACGGATCAGCCCGGCGGCCTTGGCCGTTGCCACGTTGTTGCCGGTGATCGACGCGGCAACCAGGGTGTCGTAGGAGCCATAGTCCCCGACCGCCGCCGGATAGTCGACGCCCTTGTCACGGGCGGCCAGAAGGGTGGAGAAGCCCAGCGGGTCGACCATGTAGACGTTGTTGGCCGCGTCGATCAGAACCGGCTCAATCTGCCGGCGCCGGCCGATCAGCCACGGCTTTTCCCGCCCCTTCAGTTCCGCCGTCCCGTCGATGCCGCCGGCCCCGCCGAACTGCCCGCGGCTGGCGGGGGTGTCCAGCAACACCAGCAGGTCGCGAAGCTGGATTTCGATGGCGTCGCCAAGGACCAGTTGCTCCGCGGCGCCGGAGAACAACACCCCGAAGTCGGCCAGTGCCGGCCGCTCCAGGGGCGAATAGAGGACTTCGACCAGCCGGCCGTCCCAATCCAGATCGGAAAGCCAATCGTCGGCTCCGTCGTCATTGCCGAGCGTGACGGAGCCGAAGGACGTCTCCGAATAGCCGCCGATGGCGGTCCCATTGAAAAGGCTCCGCTTGACGGTCAATGGAGTGTCGATCCGCCGCACGAAGTAGGTGTTTGAAGGGCTGTCTTCCGGCTCCGTCGTGAACCCGACGTCGGATCGGTAGACGGGCCGGACGGCGCCAAGATCGGCGTCGTACGGCTCCGCGCGCATCAGGTAGGGCATGGATTACCTCACACCTGCCACCCGCCGCCCGAGTGGTTCGGGCGACCGGGCGGCTTGTCTAGCCAGGGTCTTGAGCGCCGGGAGCGCTTCGTCGTTGCCGGAGTCGATGGCCTCCACCACCCGCTCCAGGACCGCAATGGCACGGTCCAGACGTTGCTCGATGCCGCGGGTGTTGACAGTGGAGGCGCCGGCCGACCGGAGAGGGGTGACGTTGCCGGACCAACGGTCATTGGCCGCTTCGAAGGCTCGCGCGATGCGCAGACTATCGACGGAGGAGGCGACTGCCGCCGCCCCGCCCTGCCACAGCAGTTCCGGCCCTTGCTCGCCCACCCACACGGCACCAGGCGGCGTGGACAGGGTGCCGGCGGCGAAACCGGGCACGCCAGCGGCGTGAGCCTGCGCCCGGATGGCCGCTTCGAAGGCGGCTTGGTGCCCGAGCTTCACCCAGGCATTCAGGCCGGCGTCAATCCCGCTGTCATAGCCGGCGGCACGGACTGCGGCGGCCTGCTGGTTGCCCGACAGGGCATCCCATGCGGCCTGGATATCGCCAGGGGCGCCGTAGCGCGCGCCGCCGGCAATCGAGGTGACGTTGCCCTCGAAGGCCGCCGCCCGCGTGCCGCTGGTCGCCAGCCAGATATTGAACGCCTCGTCGACCTGCCCGCCCCAGCCCATCGCGCGAGCAACGCCGAACTGCTGCTCGGACGACAGGCCATCCCATGCCGACTGGACCGCCGCCGGTGCGCTGTAATGCGGCCTGTTGTCGTTGGCGCCGGTGCGGGCCAGCAGGGGGCCGAGAGTGCCTTGCCAGTAGGCAAAGGACTGGTCCATCACGTCTTTCAGCCCGACCAGCGCGCCATACTGACGCTCCCCGAGCCGGGCGGCGTCTGCCCGTTGACGCTGCATCTCCTTCAGCGTCTCGTTGGCGGCCTTTAGTTGCTGTTCGGCCGTATCCACACCAAGCGCGGTGGTGTCGCCAAGCTCCGCGAACACGGAGCGGACATAATCGTAATCCGTGGTGGAGGTGGAGCCGAGAAAGCCCTTCGCCAGTTGAACCAGGGAGGGGCCAAGCGACAGCAGGGTTTGCTTGGCGGCGTCCCGGTCTTCCGCGGCGGAAGCAACGTCACGGTAAGTGGTGAGCGCGGTTCCGAACTGCCGACGCGCCTCCTCCAACCGATCCTTGGCGTTCAGAGGCGAATTGTCGTTGAGCGCCAAAGCATCGTAGGCCGACCGGAACTCACGCGCCGATTGTGCCAGTTTTACCGCACCGTCGGTGAGTGAGGCAATATAGTCCTGCTGCGCCGTGATTTGCTGGTCATAGGCGGCCAGAACGTCAGCCTGCGCCAACTTGAAGGCTTGCAACGCCCGCTCGGCCGCCTGGACCTGCTGGAGCTGCGTCGTGTCGTAGCCGCTGGCGGTGGCGAGTGCCGCCGCCTGTTGCGCGTCCAGCGCGATCAGGCCGGCGCCGCGGGCGTTGCCTACTGCGGCCTGCATCCGGGCGTTCAGGTCGGCGGCATAGGCCGTCCGCTCCGCCGCCGCTGCCGCCGCGTCGGATGCCGCCGCCGCATCGCGCATGCTGACGGCCAAGTCGCGGACGCTGCCGGTGAACAGGGTCGCCACCACGTCGAGATCCGAAGACGACAGGCCCTCAAGCACGCCGCGCAGCGATGCGTCGAAGATTTCCGCCGCCCGTGCGGTGTCGGCCCCAACCGCCGCGAGATTGCGGGCGTTGATGTCCCGCGCGCTGACAAGATCGTTGATGCTGTTGACGTAATCCCTGCCCAGGGCGGCGTTCAGCGCACGGTTCGCGTCGTTCTCCGCGTTCGACTTGATCCGGGCGCGGGTCTCCGCCTCGATCTGGTCGGTATAGGCCGCCATCTCCGGCTTGAGCTGCACCACAGCCTCCCGGATCGCCGCGAACTGACCGGTCAGCGCCGCCATTTCCTGTTCGCGCTGGGTGAAGTCGACCGGGTTGCGGAGTTGGTCCAGGTACGCCTTGAGCTGGTCGGTTGCGGCCGAAACATATTCGGCCCCGAGGTCCAGCTTCTTCGCCCTCTCGAACTCCTCCAGCATCGGCTTCATCGCGTCCGCCGTGGCTTCCTTGGCGGACTTCGTGAAGCTGGCCAGCGACTTGTCCAGGGCGGCCAGAGCGGTGTTGCCCGCATCGATGGCCGCACCAAGGGCGATGTCCTTCGCGGCCTCTTCGAAATCCTTGGCTTTGCTGTTTCTGATAGCCTTGGTCGTGGACGCGCCAGCATCCTTCAGCGTGCCCGAGTCCAGCAGCGCATAGCGGTACATGGCCGCCACATCGTCGCCGAACTCGCGATACGGGAGGCTGCCGCTGACATACAGCCCTTTGTTCGCGGTCCTGCCGATACCAAGGTCACGGGTCAGAGACCCACCACCCAGCAGCGCCGCATTCACGGTCAGGGCAATCGCATCGCCAAGTTTCTGGGCTTCTGCGATGTCACCGCCATTGTCGGTCAGGTATCCGCCGGAGGTGACGGATTTGCCGTCTGCGCTGCGGTTGATACCGCTGGAAACGGTCGGGCCAACGGTCGCCTTCTGCGTGCCGAGCATGCCCATGATCGCGCCGACCACCGCGGAAATGGCAATGCCCCACGGGCCACCCATTGCACCGAGACCCATCAGACTGGACAGATATCCCGCACCAGCCCCGGCCGCGGCGCCGGACAGACCGCCGACGAGCTTCGAATTGGTCGCCGTGCCAAGAGCGCCGCCGACCAAGCCACCACCGAAGGCGCCCGCGCCGGCGGCCCCCAAAACGCCGCTCAGCGTGCCGCCCGCCGTGCCGGCCGCGCCGCTGGCGGTGCCGCTGTAGGACGCGTTCAAGGCCGCGGTGTTGCCGGCGTTCACGATGCCGTTGGCCGCGTTCAGGCTGCCGGCCTGGATCGCTCCGGTGGACGCGCCGATGATCGGATTTGCCGTGCCGATGACGGTGGCACCGCCGCCGACGCTCGACATGCTGACGGCCGAACCCCACAACGGGGTGTTCATGATGTTGCCGGTGATGTTGGACAGGCCCAGCTTGTCCATGGCCCAACCGCCGGCCTTCGACAGGGCGGTGTTGGTCAGGCTGCCGGTCAGGCCGTTGGTGGCGGCCCCTGCCGCACCGGCGGGCGCCTGGATGCCGAACAGCGACGGCATCGACCCGACGATCTGCATGGTGATCGGCAGGACGATGTTCTGGTTCAGCATCTCCACCCCGAGACGCTTCGCCCAGTTCTTGAAGAACTGGAGCGCGTCCCCGGCCTTGGCTTCGCCGGTGATCTGGTCCCACAGGTTTTGAGAGATATCCTTGCCGATATCGGTCGCAACGCGGGTGACGTCCTGCTGGTACTTCTCCAACGCGCGGAGCGCCTCCACGTCCGCCTTGGCCTTGGCGTTACGCGCTTCCGTGCTGTCGTAGAGCGCGCCGGCCTCCTCCTTTACCTTGGCGAGATAGGCGTCCATTTCCGCGCCGGACAGCTTCCCGCGGTTCTGCAGCTCGAACTCCATCGCCTTGTTGGCGACGAACCGCTCGCGCTCCGACAGTCCGAGCGCGTCAGCTTCGCTCTTCAGCCGGTCGATGTACTTGTCGGCCTGCTCGATGGTCTTCGCATGCTGTTTCGTCTGCCGCTCGGCCTCCCCCGCACCCTGTTCCGCGGCGCGGGTGGCCTCTTCCTGTGCCTTCTTCTGTTTCTCCAGCGTGTCGATCTGTTCTTGCCGGGCGACGGCTTGGTCGATCAGCGTGCGGGTGCCGGCATCCACCGCCCTGTAGTCGGACACCCCGGCCGCGGTCATCGCTTCCGTCTGCAACTTCGCCCGGAGCTTCGCGGCGTTGGACCGGTCGAAGGTGTCGACCTGGACGCCAAGGTCTTTAATCTGACCGCGCAGGCTTTCCCGCAGCTTCTCCGTCTGCTCGGCCAAGGACTTGGTGGAGCCGGCGGCTTGCCCGGTCGTCTCCGCGGCGGTGCGGGCGCCGTCGTTGAACTCGCCATAGGTGCCGCGCAGGACCAGCAGCTCCTTCCGCAACTCGGCCACCCGCTTGCGCCGCGTCTCGACCACGTCGTCCAGCGTTCCGGCGCCAAGCGCACGGCGGGCGCCCAAATCGTTGCGGGCGTTGGTCTCGGCGGCCTGCGCCGCGACAAGATCGGCCTCTGCCTTGCGCAACACCTCTTCGCGGGCCGCAATGACGCTGCGCCGTTCCGCCTCCATGGCGGTGCGGACGGTTCCGGACGCCGTCGCCAGTTCGCCGCTGACCTTGGCCGCCAGCTCCATCGCCTTGGCGTAGCTGGTGAAGGCCGTCTCGGCATCGTCCGCGCTTTTGCCCATCCCGAAGATGACACCGGCCGCCACCGACGCCACGGCGATCAGCGCGCCGATTGCCGCGCCGGCCGGGCCGAAGGCGCCCGCGATCTGCGGCCCCTGCTGCGCCATGATGATGAAGGCATTCGTCCCCATCTGTGCCTGAACGGCGACGTCCTGGATCTGATAGCCGAGATTGCCCATCACGCCGCGCAGCCGGCCGGCGCTTTCCCCCGCGGCGTCCTGTGCCGCCGCCGCCATCTTCGTCGCCGCAGCCCCCGCCTGGATGTCCGCCCCGGCTTGGCGCGCAGCCTGCCCGGTCCGGGTATAGGCGGCGGCAAGCTGCGGCTGCAGCCGGGCGGCCTCCTCCATCGACCGCCAGCCGTTCTTCACCTGGACGTCCAGCGTCTCCAGCGCGCCCTCCAGGGTCTTGTAGGTGCGGCGGAGCTTGTCGACCTGCTGCGCATCCTGTTCGCGCTGCTGGTAGGCCTTGCGCTGGTCCTCCGTCAGGGCGGTGTAGCCGGCCGACAGCTTGGACGTGCTGGCGTTCAGTTGCTCCAATTCCTGCCGGGCGCCGTCGACGCGGGTTTTGCCGAGCTGGTCGATCTGCTGCGTCACCGCCTCAAGGTCGCGCTTCGCCTGCGCGACGTCGGCCTCTACAGCAAAGCGAGCGGTGACGTTGCGGCCAGCCATGGGCATGCTCCGGTTTCGATGGGAAAGGCGGTTTTGACCCAGGTCAAAACCAGGACGTAGCTACGTGCGTACGTAGACCGCCGGTATGGGTGCCGGCGGCCTTCGCATCAGCGTTCCGTTGCGAGGAGTTCGGCCTCGGCCCCGCTCATGATCTCGAAAGCGTCGAGCATGATCGCGGCTTGGTCGCCGTAGCCGCCGGACTCCGGAAGGTGCCCGGTGGCGGGGATGATGCCGGCGGCCATGCCGCCGATGCGTCCGGGATGGGGACGGTAGGCGCGCCAGTAGCGCACCATTTCCAGATCCCCGTCGGACAGGGTCAGGCGGGGGTTGCGGCTGTACCGTTCGCCGAAGATTTCCCACGCCGAACCGTCGGGCGCTTCTTCTTCGCCGTCGGGGAAAGCGTCCGGCTGGAGGCTGACCGCGACGGCGATACGGAGTTTTTTTCCATGGCCTTGGCCGGCTGCATCAGGTTCAGGATTTTGAACCCAACCGCCCGCATCTCGTTTTCGTCCAGATGGCCAAGCGTTTCGTCCGTGGTGAGATTGCCCCGGCGGCCGAACGGCGCGGCGTTGCCGTCGGCGTCCTTCACGCCTTCCCATCCCAGCAGGAAGTGACGGCAAGCGATGAAGGGTGCGACCGACAGGTAATATTCAAAGTCGCCCTCCACCCCGGCATAGCGCCCGCCAAGCCCGCGGGCGATGCGGGCGATTTCCGTGTATCGGTCGCGCAGTTCCGGGTCCGCGTCGGCCGGCTTGCCAACCGCTTCCACGGCGTCGACGATCTCCAGCGCTTCCGCCAGATTGTCGGGGGAAATAGCCTCGATATCGGCGCGCAGAGCGGCGTAGAGCGCCTTGTCGCCGGCATAGGTGGCGCCGGTGGCCAGCAGGTCGCGGCGGAATGCGGCGCGCTGGAGGTGGCTCGGCACGGCGAGACGATAGACCGGCTGCGGCGCCGCGTCGATCTCGGCTTGCACGGCGTCGATCATGGCTCGGAAGTCGGACCGCGCCTTATCGCTTTCCGCCTTGCTCAGCAGGTCACGCAGAGTGGCGAGAAAATCGAGCCGCGGGGTGAAATGGACGACGTCCTTGGACGAAATGGGGAGCATGAAAGGTGTCCTCTGCCGGGAAGGGGGCGGGTGGCGCCGGCAACACCACCCGCGACAGGCGCACGAAGGCGCCCAGTCGGCCGTCGCCGACCGGTTGCCCGGTTGCCGCCGGGGTCTCGGGTCAGAAAATGCAGATGAAGCCGCCCGCGTCCTGACCGGTGCAGGCGAACTGATGGGTCAGCGTCATCAACCCGTTGCGGTCGCCCGGCTGCAGGTTGGTGTACTGCGTCGCCGGGAGGGTCAGGCCGATCCGGTTCCCCGCCACCGCGCCATAGCTGGCGTGGACGATCTGCGCCGCGCCGGAGCGGAAGGCGGCCATGCTGTCGCGCGTGGCGACCAGCAACTCCAGGGGATCGCAGGAACCCGTCATGTTGCGGGCGGTGATGATGGAAGGGTCGTAGCCTTCGGCGGCGTTCGGGTTGTCCGGGTTGGTCAGGCTGTTGCCGAACTCGACGGACAAGCTGGACATGGCCGATGCAACACGGTTGACCAGCGCCTTGCCGCCCTTCCAGATCGGCGGGCGGGTGGCGTCGTAGACCAGCCCGGCCGGGACGCTCGCATCCCCCTTCGACACGAACATACCGGTGAAGGTGAAGCTGAACCGGCCGGCGTTGCCGCTGGTCAGCCGCATGGTCGCGTTGCCGCGGGCGCCCACCACCTTGTAGAGCAAGCCGTCCATGTAGAGGTACAGGGTCAGCGACGGAATGGAGGTGGAGGCGGGCCGATACAGCACGTTCACCGGAACCTGATAGCTGGTCCCGGTCGACAGGGCCGTCCCGAACTGGTCGGTCAGGGTGGCGACCTTGCCGGCGGTGTAGTCGGCCACGAAGGACGTGGCGCCGGCCGCCGGATTGCCGGTCAGCAGCAACGGCATCCCGCGGTAGGTCTGCGCCGTACCGCTGGCGCCGGCCCCCAGCGTCAGGCTGGTGGTGGTGCCGGCGGTGGCGGCTTCCGCCGATGCAGGAACGGCGGTGCTGGTGATGATCTCGGCCCATCCACTGGCCTTCAGCAGCTTGCCCCACTCCGGCGCTGTGCCGGGGGCGCCGGAGCCTTTCAGGTAGACGTCACAGGTGATCTGTACCGTCATGCCGCCGGTGATCGGGCCGCGCCCGTCCAGGCTGCCCGTCGCCTCGTTGGTCTGGACGATGTTGGGGTTGAAGCTGATTTGCGGGTTTTCGACCAGCACGGCATCGGTGCCGGCCACCGGGGAGGCGTCTTCGCCTTCCGTGGTCTCGATCTTCGCCAGCAGGGCGGCGTTACGGGTGCGCAGTGCCATGGGGGCAGCTCCTTACTGGTCGGCCGACGGGACGGCCCCGGCGGGCGCATCGCTGGCGGGACGGCGGGACTTGGCGACAGGCGCCGCGGCGGTTTCGGGTGCTTCAGCGGCCTTGCGCGCGGCCTCCTCCACCCCCGTCGGGTTGACGAGTTCGCCATTGCGAAGCTCGAAGGTGTGGGCAGGCGTCGGCACCTCCGCCGCCGCCCGGTGGGACGGGATGGTCATGGGGATGGTCTCCAGGTTGAAGAGAGGTCAGGGGGCGAAGGCGTAGGGGTCGCCCGGCCGGGTCCAATACTCGACGTCATAGGCGGCGAAGACGTCGCCAACTCCGCCGATGCCGTCGCCGTCGGCCGCGCTCTGGTCGGCGTCGGCAAGGTTCACGTCCACCGCCACGCCCCCTAGCGTCGGGTCGGCTTCAACGGCGCGCTGCAGGGCGGCCCACAGATCGGCAAGGGCTTGGTCCAGCCCTTCGTCGGTGTCGGCCTTCAGCACGGCGGTGACGGTGATCCGCTCCAGATTGCGGGTTACCGCGGCGCTGGTCTGTTCGGAGGCGCCGGGGGCCGACCGCATCAGCAGGGCCGGCAACTGGTCCAAGTCGTCGTCGTCGGACAGCGGCTTGCGGCGCGCCCGATAGACCTTGATCGTGCCGGGGACGTTCTCCGCCGCGACGGTGCCGAGCATCGTCGCGAATGCGGACAAGACCTGTTCACGGACGGAGATGGGCATTACCGCAACTCCAGGCGCCAGAGGAGCCGATCAGCGTCCGACCGGCCGGCCTTCTGGATCGTGTAGGATTTCCCGCCGATGGCGAGCGTTCCCGCCTCCTTCATCATCGGGACTTCCGAGACCCGCACCTCTGCAATCCGGCTGGGCGTCGTCACGTCCACGCCATCGCCGCGCCAGTCCGTATCGGGCTGGCGGAAGACGGCGCGGCAGGGGGTGGGAACGCCACCGGGGCCGGGAGCGGTATAGGTGGCGTCCGACGCCATGTTCGGATCAGCGAACAGGACGCCGAACATGGCGTCGAAGACGCTCACGGTCAGGCCGTGCCGTTGAGGCGGACGGTGCCGGTGGCGGACGGGTTGGCGGCCACCTCCAGGGCGCAGCCGATCAGCGTGTTGCTGGTCGCCGTGGTGGTGGCCACCTTGTTGGTGTCGTCCCAATAGACCTTCGCGCCGACGGTCCAGGCCTGCGCGCTGGTCTTGGCCAGGGTGAATACGCCTTCGGTGCAGATGTCGACGCTGGCGCCGCTGACGGCGTCCATGGTGGCGACGCCGAACAGGGAGCCGACCAGACAGCCGGCGCCGCTGGCCACGTCGTAGGGGGCGGAAACGGTCACAGTCTTGCCGGGCTGAACGAAGTTCTTCATCTCGGGATCTCCAGAAACGGCGAAGGCGCCGCAGCGGGCGCCCTCATGCCGTCGTTATGGGGGTGGTGGATCAGTTGCCGGCGTTGCGGTAGGCGCCGCGGTAGTCGACCGCGCCGCAGCCGAAGTCCAGGGTGACGCGCAGCGACACGCCGTCGGTCCGGAAACCCTCTTCGGTCACGAAGCGGGGGCCGGGGTTGCCCGCCAGATAGCCGTAGACGAACACTTCGGCGACCGACGGGTCCGCGAACAGCCACCAAGCGTTGCCGGTGATGTTGGCGTCCGCCACGGTGGACAGGCGGCCCGAGAACGGGTTGACGTTGCCGGCCTGCTGCGGCTGGATCGCCGCAATGAGCTGTTCGGCCTCCGTTTCCTTGTCCGGACCGCACACGATCGTGGACGGGGTGATGTTCAGCTTCAGCCCGTCGATGCTGGTCTGTTTGCGCATCGCGGCGCGGCCATCGCTCACGGTCGAAACGCCGATGGCGCCACCCGACGCGGCAAGGTTGCCGTGGCCCGAGTGGAAGACAGCCTTGTTGTCCGACAGGGTCGGGCCGGCGCCGCTGTTCTTCAGCATCATGGCGTAGAAGGTGGCGTTTTCGAAGTCGGCCACACGGCGCGACGCCATGTTGATGAGGTCGTTGAAGGCGCCCAGGTCATCGTTGATGAACACCCGGCGGCTGATGTTCACGATGCGGCCGAAGCTGGACAGCGTGACGGTTTCCCGGCCCTCCGAAACGGTGCCGTCCTTGATCTCGCCGGTCTCGCCATACTCCAGCAGCGGCGGGAAGTCGCCGGCCTGGAGGAACTTGGTCGGCTTGAAGTCGTTGAAGTCGCGGCGCCGCGCGATTCTGCGATAGGTCGGGGTCGCGGCCTGATAGGTGCGCAGCAGCACCTTGTTGGCGGCGGCCTCCAGCAGCAGCGGGAAGTCCGACGTGCTGTGCATCGCACGCCGCATGATCTCGTCCGGATTGCGGGAACGGATGCCGCACAGGTCGGCCGCCATCTCCAGCATGCTGGCGCCCATGTAGCCGCGCGCCCGCTCGTTTTCCGGGGCCGTGTAGGTGGCGCGGGCGACGATGGCGTCGGCCATGGCCGAACGGACCGCTTCCGGGTCGTCATGGGAGACGCCGACGCGGATCGAGGAGGACGGGGACTGTTCCGACCGGGCGGCAAGCGCGGTCAGGGCGGCGGCGTTGACCGCTTCGGCCGTAGAACCGCCGTCGACATGGGCGCGGACGAAGTCGGCACCCAGCGCGTGACGCTGCGCCACGTCGTTGACATGGGCGATGCGGGCGCGCTCGGCCGCGATGGCGGCATTCAGAGCGGCGGCATCGGTGGCGCGGGTGTTGTTGGCGGGCATCTCGTGGCCCGGCTCGTGCTGGACGCTGTCCGGCATGGTGGCACTCTCCTTGTTGGCGGGCGACGCCCGGTTGATAATCTCGCAGGGGGTGGTAGACAGATCGGCGGAGCGGGTGCCCGCGCCGGCATCGGCACCGATCGGCACCATGGACAGTTCCATCGGCATCCAGTCGATGGCGCGGTAGGTGGCGGGCTTGCCCTCTTCCTGCGTCACCTCGAATTTGCGGACGGCGTAGCCGACGGAAACGTTCCGGATGATCCCGTTCTTGATGTCGTTCCAATACGGATCGACGTCCGGCCGATCCGAAAAGCGCACCGTGGCCGTTCCCTGCGTACCGTCGACCGCGGCACGCTCCACTACGCCCAGGACTTGGCTCAGGTCATATTGGCCGTGGTTGTTCAGGACCGGCGCGCCGCTGTTGAGGCGGGTCAGGTCGCAGTGTTCCGGATCGAGGGACAGCACCTCCATGAAGCGCTCCCCGGTGCGGTAGTTGACGCGGGGAACCGCGGCGCCCGTCGACCAGACCAGCTCGATGGTGCGCGCGGCTTCGTCCACCGTCTGGACAGCCGCCGCGCGCGTCTGCATCGGCATGTCCATGGTCAGGCTATCAGGCATCTTGCGGGTCTCCTTGCTGCGCCTGCTGTGCCCCGCCGGCCTTCGTCACCTTGCGGGGATCGGTATCGAGCGTGACGCCCACGTCATCCATGGCGGCATTGATCCGGGCGATATCCGCGAGCTGCTGTTTCGGATCGAAGCCCCACAGGCCGACGAAGTGGTCCCACGTCATCCGGCCGGTGCGGACCGCGAGAATATCGGCCTGCATGTCCTTCAGCGGGTCGATGGGCTCATGTGCCGGCGTCGCCCATTCGACCGGATAGTCCCCGGCCGGAAGCGCGCCGGAGAGGACCGCCGTCTCGATGAAGCGCCGCCAGACCGGCGCGCAGAACATCGGGATCAGCATTTGCCATTGCGCCTGTTCGACCAGCCGGCGGAATTCCACCTTGCCGGCGCGAAGGCTGGAGTAGTTGGCCTGCCGGAGGTCTCCGGTCATCTGGTCGTAGGTGACGCCCGTCCCCACCGCCATCGCCATGAGGGTATGCAGGGTGAAGGGATCGAAGGACGGCGACGCGGTCGGGTTCAGGAATTGGACGGTTTCGCCGGGCTTCAGGTACGGGACCATGCCCGGCTCCATCCCCTCCACCCGCCGGCCGTTCTCCGTCTCGCTGCCGATACCGATGGGGTTTTGCCCGCCGTCATCGGTGGACGTCACCACCATTCCGATACAGGCCTCCATCCGCGCCCGGACGATGGCGGCCTCGTGGAAGTCGTCCAGGTCGCGCGCCTTCAGCAGCACGGGCGCGAACCACGGCACGCCGCGAACCTGACCGGACCGCAGCTTGCGATAGACGTGCATCACCTCCGATGCCGGCACCAGGGCGCTCGTCAGGCCTTCCGCCGTGACGCTGTAAGGGTCGCCGGGGTGGGTGCGGAACAACCAATAGCCGATCCGCCGGTCCAGTGCGTCGAACTCCACGCCCTGAATGGTGCGGCGACCGGTCAACGTGCTGTCGCGGGAGGAGTCCAGGAAGTCGCCCTCCAGGACTTGCACCTGATAGGGGACCGGCAAGCCATCTCCCGGCCGGCGGTTGCGGTGGCGGGGGAGCACTTCGCCACCCTCCACCACCGTCCGCATGATGAGGGTCTGGAGACCGGCAAAGTCCAACTGCCCTTCGGCGTCGCATTGCTCGCACCAGCGCCGGAACAGGGCGTTGGTCCGCTTGTCCAACTCCTCATTGCCGGTGCGGCTCTGCGGCATGATGCCGGTTCCGACCACGTTCGCGGCCCAAATGTCGACCACGCGGGCGGCATAGGGGTTGTTGCGCACCAGATCGCGGGAGCGGGCGCGCAGGCGGGCAAGGGCGGGTCCGATTTCGGCGTTCGCCGACGTGCCGCTGGTGTTCCAGCCGTCCGTCCGCCGGCCGGTGGTGGCGCCGTCGTAGCTGCGCCGCATCATTTCCATGGCAACGCGCGCACGCGCACGCTTGGCGCCGGACTCCGGGGCAATCCAGCCGATGGCCTTGTCCAGAATGTTCATGCTCAGCCCCGCGAAAACTTGGTGACGCTGGTCCGGGAGACGGGCCGCGCCGGGTGGAGCGGGTTCGCCGCGCCGATTGCTTTCGCCGTGACGGCGATTGCCGTCTCCAGGTCGCGCATAGAGCGGTAGTCCACCCGCTTGCCGTCGATGGTGACGCTGGTCGTGCCGGCGGCCCATGCTTCGACCAGGGTGTTAAGGTGCGTCTGCGTCAGTGCCATGCTCTACCGCCTTCCCCATCCGCCACCGCGCCCGCCAAGCCAGCCGCCGCCGGCCGGGCGCCGTTCTTCCTGCCGGGGCTGTTCCTGCTCGGCCACCGGTGCCGGCGCCTCTGTCGCTTTTACCCGCGGCTGCTCGGCCTTCACCGGCACCGCAAGCGCCTTCCGCAGTTCGGCCCATCGCGCGGCGGTCCAGCGCTCCAACCCCATGGCCACGGTACAGGCGCGGGCATATTTCCAGCCGTCCAGTGCCTCCGTGGCGTGGACTTGTTTCCACTCGCCCCGGCCCTCGATCCACTGGTCGCCGACAAGCTGTTTGCACACCTCTTCGGTGGCCAGCCTGTTGAGGTGGACATAGCCGGCCGGGAACCCGGCGCCGTCGGCCGCCTCTTCATCGGTGGGCGGCTGCAGGCTCAGCTTGCCGTAAAGTTCCAGGGTCAGGACGTGGCCGCCGACCATGCCGAGTTGGAGACCGCGCCTGCGCCTGCCGCCCGTGGGGTTGGCCTCTCGCACGCTGGACCACGCGAAGGACGGCGCGCCTATCGTGCTGGCGCCCTTCACCGGAATGACCAAGCCCGGATGCCGCTTCGCCCATGCCTCCACCTGCGTGGTGGCAAAGCCCGTGTCGGCCCCGACCTTCGACAGCCGCAGATCGACGCCCGACGGATGCCGCCATGTGCCGTGAATGACGCTGGACGCTTCGTCCCACACCGCGGCGTCGTAGGGGTTGCCGGGGATCACGACGTGATCGACCAGCCAACATTGGAAGTCCTGCCCCCACGCCCACACGAACAGCTCAAGGCGACCGGGGCTTTTCTGAACGTCGAGACCGGCGGTCAACACCAGCCCGTCGACCGGCACGCCCTGATAGTCCTCCCGGCGGTCATAGAGGACGCGCCATTGCGGCGCCTCTCCCTTCACCTCGTAGGTCTCGGCCAACACCTGATTGACGAAGACGCGGAGCTTGTTCGGGTCCTTTCGCGCCCGGACGAACTCCTTGGCGATCTCCAGCCACGCGGCGCCGGGAAACTGACTGTAGGCGGCCCAAATGTGGAAGGACCGATGCGGCCAGTTCTGCGGCGCATGCGCCCGCCACTCGCCGCGTTCATCCATGTCCGCCTTGTGATCCTCCTCGATCACACAGCCGTTGACGCAGACGTACCAAGCCTTGGTCGGCGCATCCTTCGGCTCAAAGCGGATGCCGGCGCCGGTGCCATCGCCGAAGGTGAGGATCTGCATCTCGCCGCAGTGCGGACAGGGGACATACCGGTATTCCTGCGTCCCCTGCTCGAACAGCGCGTCGATCTTGGAATGCCCCTTGATCGTCGGGGTGGAGCCGGCCGCCTTCAGCGGATCGTCGGAGGTGAGGCACCGCTTGAAGGCAAGCTCCACTTGATCGCCTTCGACACCAGCCGTCGGGGGGTAGCCGTCCGGTTCCTCCAGGATGACCTTGTCGGCGGTGATGCGGCGGAACTCCTTCGGGCTGTTCGCCCCCTTGATCTTGATCCACCCGCCGGGAAACCGCTTCGACCGGATGGTGTTGCTGCTGTTCCGCGTCTTGGTGGAGAACAGCCGCCGCACCGCCGGCCAGAGGATCAGCTTGGCCACGTCATCCTTGGCGAAGTCCTCTGCGTCGTCGATGGTCGGCTGATAGACCAGCACCCGGCTGGGCAGCTGGTCGGCGCAATAGGCGATGTAGTTCTTGACGATCTGCGAATAGCCGATGCGGCTCGATTTCTTCGCCGTGATCTGCCGGACGTCCGTCTCGGTGAAAGCGTCCATCATGCCGATCTGGAAAGGGAACGGGCGATAGCGCGTGCCGTCCTCCAGCCGGGCATTCTTGAGCGACCATTCCGACAGCGTCATCCGCCGGCGGGGCTTCAGCGCCAGCAGCCACCGGGCGACATGCTCGGCCAGCAGGGCGCCGCGGACGCGGAGGATGTCATTCGTCTGCATCGTCGTCCCCGTCGTCGTCTCCGCCGCCCATTTCTTCGGTGATCCGAGCCGCGCTCAATTCGTCCAGCGCATCCTCCAGCGCATCGGCGATGCGGTCTTTCAGCCGGCCGTCGGTCTTGGCCACCTTCGCGGGAATGCGGTTCAGCTTCGCCTTGACCATTTCGATGACGGACACCACCGCGGCGGTGTAATCGGCAATCGGCACCAACTCGCCCCGCTTCTCCGCGTTGCGCATGGCGTAGTGGTCGGCCTGTTCCTTCGCCAGCCGGGCTTTCTCCGCGACAAGGTCCAGGCCTTCCGCTTCAGCGCCATCCGACGCCCGGCCGGCTGCCCGCTCCCGAAGGTGCCGGATGTAGGCCACCCGGCAGGCGTCCAGGTCCATCTGACTGCGCGCGTCAGCGTTGAAAACGCCCCGCGCTTTGAGGTCCCGGACGGAGCGGTCGGTCAGATCGAGGTGTTCGGCGACTTCCTTTTGAGTTGCCATGACCACACCCCACCCACACGCCATAGGGGAAGCGGAACCCCCTTCTGGAATTTTCACACCTGGACGATGATCGGACTTGTCCCACCCGTTATAGGGGGGCCACCCGGAGGGACCCACGATACCCCCCTACCCCACCCCATCCCCCTAGGGTGCCCTGCCCTGCCCGTCAGGCGGCCCGTGGTTGGCCTCTGGCGCATCGGACGCGCGATGGAGCGTCCCCACGGACGGCGCATCAGCGGCCATCCTGTGGGCCGGCCCTATGGGGAGGGTCAGTCTCCCGTGGTCGGGCTGGTCAGGGTCCGGACGATGGGGCGGACTGCCCGACGGTGGACCCGACCGGCCGGGAACGTCCGGTCGACCAGCAGCAGGTCGCCGTAGACCAGGGCCAGCACCACCATTGCCGCACCCCACGCCTTCGCCCGATCCATGGTCACCACCCCACCATGACCCACCACCCTACGGTGATGACAGCCGCAGCGGTGAGGATGCCGGCGGCGTAGCCGGTGGCGAGACCGATGGTGAAGGCGTCCCTGTCGGGGAGGCGGTGAGTTGCCGTCCCCTGCGTCGGGATGGAAGGAGTGGCCAAAGCGTCCACCGCGGCGATGGTCGACCGCATGGAGCGGCGGGGAGGCTGCGGCCATTCGGTCAGAGGCTCGAGCATCTGGCGGTCTCCGTCACTCGGCCTTCAGCACGTCAGCGATCATGGCGGGGAAGCGGGTCTCCCACTGCCGGATGACGCTGTCCAGGTCCAGGCGCTTGCGGATGGTCGCTTCCTTCACCAGGACGAACATCAGCGTGAGCTTGGACTGTCGGCCTTGTGCGAGGCGCCCAGCCGTGGCCTTGCGGACGCCGCCGGACTTGCCCGCGATGACGTCAGCGAACAGCAGGACCGACTTGCCGGCGGCGATGGACCGCAACGGGCCGAACCGCTCGGCCACCTGTTCCGGGGTGAGAAAGCGACCGCGCGCACCCTTGGGGCAGTTCTTCGTTGGGATGGCCAGCCAGCCCCGCTTGGAGCGGATCGTCGCCCCGTCGTTGAAGGCGTCGATGATCCCTTCCCACTTCACAGCCGATGCGGCCTTGCCCCGGACGAACACCTCTGCGGCGGGGTGAATGCTGTAGTTGCCGCCCCCTGGATAGCCGGCATAGCCCAGCGCCCGGCCCAGCTTGCCGAGACCGGCGTTCGCCATGGCGGTCCGCATCTCGTCACGCATGGTGGACGCGGCGTGTTCCGTGGTGTCGGTCAGCCGACGGGCGGTCGACTCCGTCCATTCGTTGAAGGCGTCGTTCAAGCTGCCGGTGATGGTGACGCTGGCGCGCACGTCAGCTCACCTTCTCCACCGCGCCCACCTGCAACCGGGCAAGGATGGCGGCGTTCTGCTCCACCACCCGCTCGACCTGCTCGGCCAAGGCGTTCGTGGCCTTGGCCTGCTCGGTCATGCTGGTGATGACAAGTTGAAAGGTCTCATTGCCGGGGCCGGGCTGCGGCCTGCGCGTCCAGATCCAGGCGACCGCAACACAGCCGAGCACGATGACCGCTGCGACCTGCGCGGCCGGAGACAGGATGGAGATACGGGTCAGCGTTTCCCCAACATCGGGGATCGGTAAGGGCAGATTGTCCATGTGCGGTGATCCCCGAAACGACGAAACCCGCCACAGCTGAGCCGGGCGGGCAAAGGATGGCGGTCGAAGCTGACCGATGGGTGTATGCTGGTGGCGCTTGCGGCCTCGACAACCGGGAAACCGCCGGTCCGGTTCGGTGGGCGGGAAGCCGTCGACCGCTACGGGGAGAGTGGCGTACCCCCAGGCCGCAGGCACCGCCCCGTGTTGCCCGCGGCCCCGGAACAGAAAACCCGCCGCGGCAGGACCGGGCGGGTTGAGATCAGGCTGGCGGATTAAGTCGAGCCTGAATTAATGACACATTCACCTCTACCCCTTATCCGTTAACAAATTCTGAAGACCGATTCATTTTCGACTTCCCCGGCTCGTTTCCCTCGAGCGGCAGGCGGAAGTGCTCGGCCACCCGATCCAGGCCCAGCCGCAGCAGCGGCAACCACTCGCGCACTGCCGGCGCCGCTTCCTCGACGCACACCGCCTCCAGCACGGCCAACGCCTCCCCCGGCCCGATCAGCCGCTGAAGCTTGCGGAGATGAAGTTTTGCCCGAAGCCACGCACCGTCGATGTCGGATTCCCGTTCCAGCGCCAGCAGGTCGATCACCTGCGGAGCGAGGTCCTGCGGGCATTCCGACGCAATCGGCAGCCGCGCGACCTTGGCGTGTCGGCTCGGCGCTTCGGCCAGGCGGTCCCAGCGCCGGCGGAGGATGGCGTAGCTGGAGCCGGCCCGGAACTGGCGGTCGGTGATCTCCCCCAGCAGGCGCAGCCGACCGAGGGGGTAGCCGGCCCATTCGTCCTGCATCGCCTTCCGGAGCTTCGCGTCGACGGTCATGCATGCCATCCCCATCGCCCTTGCCCGCTGCGCCAGCGCCTCGTCGGGGATCACCGGCCCCTGCTGTTCCCGATTCGCCCGGCTGATCCTGCCGCTCGGTTCCCGGATCCCCACGGACCGCTTGCGGCCACGGCGACGTGCGGCCTTCTTCGCCTTCATGCTCAATGCGATTCCCCCGCTTTGGCAGGCACTTCGTCGAAGCCGTTCTGTCCGCCGAACAGGTCCCGCACTGCCAGCTGTTCGGTTCTGCGACGGCGTCGAATCGGGCGCGGCAGGTACACGACGCGCTCCCGCTCGACGATCCGCTCCACCGGTACCAGCACTCGGCGGACGGTCGGCTCCGGAGCCTGCTGGACCAACCGGCGCAGGTCGGCGATCAGCTCGGACTTCGCCTCGTGGAACCGCTCGGGATTGTTCCAACAGGGGGTAAGGCGGCGGAGACGGCCGACCAGTTCGTTCAGCGCCTCGGGTAACGGGGCCGTCATGCGGCACCTCCGGCGCTGCCGGCTGCGGCGGGAGGGAGCCAGCCGGGCTTGAAATCCGGAATGACCTCCAGGATCACCCGGTCGGGGATCATGCAGCTGCGGTGCCCCGGAATCTCGCCCCACCGCGGCTCCCACCAGCCGGTGCGGATCCAGTGCCGCAGCCGCTGGCGGGACTGGTCGTGCGGATCGACCTCGTGCGGGTCTCCAGCCGAACCGGACGACGCCCGGCTGCCACCGCCGTCCAGCGCTCGGCGATGCTGGGCGACCCGGTCTGCAAGCGAGTTCTTCAGCGCGGCAAGGCTGGTCGGCGGGGTCGGGTTCTTCCAGTCCCGCACGGCGCGCTGGATGACCTCGGTCAGCAGCTCGACCGTGCCGCCAGCGTCGAGGTGCTGCTGGGCCAGCGCCTCCAGGGTCATCCGGGGAGCGATCTGCTCGGCATGCTCCGGCCATCGGGCGTCCTTGGCCGCGACGAACGCATCGACCACCGCCACCGCCCCCGGCGATGCGCGCCCGGCGGTCGGAGGAGGGGTAGGGGGTGGTGGTTCTTTCCTCTTCCTTTCCCCTTCCCTTCCCTTCCCTTCCCCTTGATCTTGCACAAGAGGCGTGGGGCACGCGTCCACCACGCGTGCGGCACGCGTCAATTCTTCAGCATTCTCAACGCCTTCCGGCGGCGCGGGTAAAATTGAGGCAGTTTCGCGGTTGTTGATGATCTGATGCCGCGTGAAGCCCGGAATGAAGCCGTATTCACGCCCCTGTGACGCGTAACGCACGAGAAAGCCACGCGTGGTCAACGCGTCGAGCACGCGTGAAAAATCGACATCGTCATAGGGCAGGCAGTCGAGCTTCAACTCGTCCGGCTCCCATCGGAACCGCCCTTCGCGGTCGGCCACCGTCCACAGCCCGGCGAAGGCGACGCGGAGCGGCAGACCGGTGTCGCGCTCGGCCAGATAGAGGCGCCGGTGCCGAAAGAAGTCGGGCTTGATGCTGCGGATCCTTGCCATGCTTCAGGCGTTCCCGTGGTCGCGGTAGAGGTTGCTGAAGAGCGTGCGCGGCCCGTCGAAATGGGCACGGATGGTGCCGATCGGACCATCGCGGTTCTTCTCGATGATGATCTCGGCGATGCCGCGGGCCTCGTCGGAGCGGCGGGTCCAGCGCTCGTAACGCTCGTTGAACTTGTCGTCGGATTCGTCCGGCCGGCGGCCGGGTTCGGTGCGCGAGAGGTAGTATTCCTCGCGGTAGAGGAAGGCGATGACGTCGGCGTCCTGCTCGATGGAGCCGGACTGCCGGAGGTCGGCCATGCTGGGGCGCTTGTCCTCCCGCATCTCCAGCCCGCGGTTCAGCTGTGCCAGCAGCAGGACCGGCGCCTGGAACTCTTTCCAGATCGAGCACAGCGCAGCGGTGATCTCGGTGATCTTGGCCGTCTCGCCTTGCTTCTCGGCCTGCGGCGAAGCGCGCATGCGGTGGAGGTGGTCGACGATGATCAGGTCCAGGCCGTGGCGCCGCTTGTGCCGACGGCAGGTCCGCCGGATGTGGGAGACGGTGACGCCCGGCGTATCGTCGAGATGAATGGGCAGCGCGCCCAACTCCGCCTTCGCGTCGATCAGCCGGCACCACTCCTCGTCGGTCAGATCGCCCTGGGCCTGTCGGTCGGCCGGAATCCCGGTGTGGGCGGCGAGATGCCGGCGGGACACCTTCTCCGCCGCCATCTCGGTGGAGAAGCCCAGGACGCGGGCACCGGTGCGCGCGGCCGCCAGCATGATGGTGTTGAAGGCCAGCGCCGACTTGCCCATCGAGGGGCGAGCGCCCAGCACATAGAGGCCGGGCAGAAGACCGCCCAGCTTCGCGTCGAGATCCGCCAGCCCCGTCGTGATGCCGAGCGGCTGACCACGGTTCCGCCAGGCGCGTTCGGTGGCGGCCAGCGCAGCCTCCACCCCTTCGGCCGATGACAGCACCGGGCGCAGGGCGCCCCCGCGCTCGCCCAGCTCGAAGAGCTGCGATTCGGCCTCCTCGATCAGGACGGCCGCATCCTTGTCCACCCCCGGCCGGCCGGCGGTTTCGATCATATCGAACCCGATCTCGATCAGCTGCCGGCAGAGGAAGGCATCGCGGATGGTGCGACCATAGTCAGCGGCGTTCACCACCGTCACGACATTGCCGACCAGCTCCGCGAGATAGCCGACCTCGTCCCGGCCGCCGTCGCCCTGGCGCTCGAAGGCGGACTGCAGTGTCACCGGGTTGGCCGTCTGGCCGCGGTCGATCATCGCCGCGATGGCGGCGAAGATGCGCTGGTGGAGAGGATCGTGGAAATGCTCCGGCCGCAGGAAATCGGCGACCCGCTCGAAAGCACGGTTGTTGACCAGGATCGCGCCGAGAAGCGCCTGTTCGGCCTCTTCGTTGCTCGGGACCCTGACTTCCGGCAGGGCGATGGCATGGCTCACGTCGGCAAGCCCTCCAGATCGCGAGCGAGCGCATCCAGACGCTGGGCGATGACACGCAACTCGTCGCGGCTGACGGCACGCTCCGCGATGGCCTCGCGCAGGTCGGCGGCGATGCCCCGCGCCCGCTCGGCCGGAGGGTGGCGCGCGACGATCCGGCGCGTGGGCTGTACCGGGAGGCGCGTGACAACGTTCGGCCGGTCAGGCAAGGGCGCCTCCCATGAAGGACGAGATGAGGAACGGAGACGATTCGTTCGCCGGCTCCGGCAGGCCCATCGGCGGAGCCGGGTCCAGTGCTTCCCAGATCATCTCGTCCAGGCATCCGGCGATCAGCCGGGCGCCCATCGGGGAAATGAATGGGGCCGTCGGATCGGTCGGTCGGCGGCGCGGATGGGTGATCCGCAGCCGGTCCGCCAATCGCGGGAAGCGCGCCCGGCGGCGCGGGCGCGGTGGCTCCTTCAGGGCGGGAATCCTGCGCTTCACAGCGTGCCTCCCCCGCCCTGGGCGGCTTCCTGTTGGGCGATCCAGTTCAGGATCGTGGACTTCCGGGCGCAGATGATAGCGCCGATCCTGAACGTCGGGATGCGGCCATCGGCGACGAAGTGATAGGCCTGCCGACGCGTGACGCCCATGAACTTCGCGATGCTGTCGGCGCCCTGGAGGAGGTCGTCGGCGAGCGTGGGCGGGGCGGCGGGAGGGGCGATCTGGGCGACCGGTGCGGGGCTGGGCGTGGCGACCAGAGCCGCCGTCTTTGTCGAGACGCGGCGCATCAAGCGGCCCTCCCCCACTGCCCGGCGGCGATCAGCTGGCGCAGGTCGTTGGCGGCGGCGCAGGCGAGACGGTGGTCGGAATCGCCATCCGCCGGAACGCCTTGCTCGGTCTGCCAGATGACCAGCTTCGCCAGCACGCCGGCCGGGGTGGTCGCGGGGGTGGCGGCGATTTCGGCGCGGACGGCGTCGAGCGTCCATCCCTGTGCGTCGAGTTCGGCATTCAGCTCCACCATGGCCGGATCGTCGTCCAGCGGCGCGCCACGCTCCCGCAGTTCAGCGGCGCGGACGGAGAGCTGATCGTCCAGCGCCTTTGCCTGGGCTTCCACCTCCAGCCAGTGCAGGCAGAGGGCGACGGCTCGGTCGGGAAGCTGGGCCAGCAGGGCGCGGGCTTCCGCCTCGAAAGCCGCAGTGGCGGCGTCGAAGGGGAAAGCAGCCGCACCTCCATCCTGTTGAAAGCCCGCGTGCAAAGGCTGAGCATCCTTGCGCCGCGGGCGTGCCGAGGGCACATTCACTTTCATCGCTTGTCCTCCTCTTGGGTAAGCGGACGGTCAGCGGTGGGGTGGTCGCCAAACTCACCCCCACCGCTGGCCACCTTTGCGACCATCTGACGAATGGCTTCTGCGCGGCTGAGAGTTGACGACCGCTTGCTCCGCCAATCATCAACCTGAGCGAGAAACAACGCGTCAGTTCTCATTTGAAATGAACGGTCGTTATCCAGTGAATTCGGTTCTTTTTTTCTGATCATTCGCTTCATGATCAGCCCCTCATTTCAACTTTCTTCACTGCATGGTCATTCAATCCTTTTCGGATGAAGTGTCTGATTGCAGCGCCTCTTGCTGGAATTTCGTGCTGCTCACGCCGCCAACGATCAACAGCTTCGATGTCAGCTTCTTCGAGTACCACTTGAACCACCTTCGTGGTTCCTGCCTTTCGCCCTTGATCTCGTTCCATGTGAACTCCCAACCGATAGTGATATCACAATCTATTCTGATGACTCGAAACCGTCAATGTGATTGTGATATCTTATTGAATGTTGAAGTTAGTATGTTGTTGGGATTAAGCTCCGCCTATGAGCAGGCCAAAAACCATGGACGCCCGAATTGCGCTGTCGATAACCAATGAACTGGTTGGCGCAGTGGATGAATGGCGTCGTCAGGAACCCGACATCCCTCCCCGATCTGAAGCGATTCGCCGTTTAGTGGAACGGGGCCTCGTTCAAGAACGCGATGGCCTTTGGGCAAATTGCGCTGAAGAACTCTACAAAATTCTCTCGGGCCTTCATGATGAAGGCGCAATTACTGATGCAACAATGGAGAGCGCCAACGAGATATTTGGCGGGACCACAGGCGAAGCAGTTGCAAGCCTCAGGGTATCCAGAGCAACGTACGGAGCGCCGCAGCCGGATTTTCATGGCGCAATTGAAAAATCTTTGATTGAGCAAGTCAGTAGATGCCAAGACTTGTTCGCAATAAATAAACTATGGAAATCAAGCGCGAACACTATTTTCTCTCTTGGGAATGAAAACCGAGCATTATTCCACAGAGCGTGCGGGCTTTTCGCACTAAAAAAAGCAGAGCTTTTAACAGGTGAAGAGGCCGCTTTCTTTGAAATGCTCGATCCTCCAGGGCCTTCACCTCGGGAAGTCGAGGAGCAGGCAGAAATTGACCGACGTGGTGGTGGAGGTTGGATTTTTCACGAAGGTGCCGAGGCTGGCCTTATTGGCGATCCGGTTGCTCCACCCTACCGACTGCCTCTTGCCCGCGAGCTGTGGTTTAAGGGCTACATCGACGGACTAGGGAAGCGACAGACGCTGTCCGCAGATGATGCCGCAGATTGGCTTCGCGAATATCGCAAGCGTCGCGATCAGAACGTCCAGCGAAGCCCAGACCTGTTGCCTGCATCTGACGATCCAGAGAACCCAGAGGAACTGGAAGGGCCAAGCCCATGACTTCCCTTCCTGTCTTCCCAAAATAATGATGGCTCATTCCACAGAGAATATAAAATAGGAGTGGAAAATGCCCCGGAGATCAAAGAATCACAGAACAATTTACGATTTGCCGATTACGCTTGACTGCAAACATTGTGACGGGAAATTCTCGAATTCGCGCGAATGGTTTTCTAGAAACGATTACTTCATATGCCCTAAATGCGCAAAGCCGAGCAGCTTCCGCAAGGATGAAATCCCCTCGATTCACGGCGAACAATTTAAGAGGGTAAAAGATGGCGCGAATGCTATGCAAAGCGATGGCTCAACAGAATAAGCCCGACCTCGGCGTCCGGGTGATCGCCTCCCCCGCCCCCTCCGGCAGGATGATCCTGCCGTCAGCGAGAAATTTTCTGTAGCTACGTTTAATCTTGCCTCGCCTATTTTCTGGAGTTACATTAAACCCATGAAGATCGTCTACGACCCTCCGAAGCGCATCACCAACCTGGACAAGCACGGGCTGGACTTTGCCGATCTGGAGGACGGGGCGTTCTTCGAAACCGCCTTGGTCATCCCGTCGCGCGATGGCCGCTTCAAGGCCGTGGGCTGGCTGGGCGACGTGCTGGTGGTCGTCGTGGTGTTCAAGCCGCTGGGAACGGAGGCGCTCTCCGTCATCAGCATGCGCCCGGCAAGCATCAAGGAAAGGAAGCTCCTGACATGACCGAAGACCGGAAGCTGCTGACCGAATTTCAGCCGGGACGCGGATACAGCAAAGAGGACTGGGACGAGGTGTCCGACAACCCGGAACTGACCGAGGAGGAAATGCGGCAGGCCCGCCCCTTCGCCGAAGTGTTCCCGCAGCTGGCGGAGAGCCTGAAGCGCGGCCGGGGACGTCCGCCGGTGGAGAAGCCCAAGCAGCAGGTGACGCTGCGCCTGGACGCCGATGTGATCGAGCGCTTCAAGGCCGGCGGGCCGGGCTGGCAGTCCCGCATCAACGACGAACTGCGCAAGTCCGTGGGGCTGTAACGTCTTGCGCTCACGCACATCGTAGCAGCGCCAACCACCGAGAGGGCGCCATGGGCCGGATGATGTCCAGCCGGGAGTTCAACCAGAACCCCAGCGAAGCCAAGCGAGCCGCCAAGGATGGCCCGGTGATCGTCACCGATCGCGGGGAGCCGGCTTTCGTGCTGCTGCGCTATGACACCTATCGGCGCCTGTCGGGCGAACAGGGCGGGTCCATCGTCGAGCTGCTGCGCCAGGACGATGCCGGCGCCGACTTCGATTTCGAGCCGCCGCGGATCGGCGACATCGCCCGGCCGGCGGTGCTGGACTGATGCTCCTGCTCGACACCAGGAACGCCGCCTGATCGCGGCGCCCGCCCTTTCCCTTCTTCGTCGAGGAATCACCATGGCGTCGGTCCGAAAGCGCACCCTGCCGAGCGGGGAGATCAGGTGGCAGGTCGACTACCGCGATCAGGCCGGCAAGCGCCGGGCTCGCCAGTTCGCGACGAAGCGGGAGGCGGTGGAGTTCGAGACGAAGGCACGGGCGGAGGTCGCCGCTGGCACCCACCTGCCCGCCTCCGACTCGATCACGGTCGCCGAGCTGGCCAAGCGCTATGTCAAGCATCTGACGGTTCGGCGCGACACCGGCCAGGCCATGGAGCGTGCGACGCTCGCCACCTACGAGAGCTGCATCCGCTGCCACATCACGGATCCAGAGGTCGGGATCGGCACGCTGAAGCTGGCGGCGCTGCGCACCGTCACGGTCGCCGAGTTCCGGGACCGGCTGCTGGAGGCCGGCCGCTCGGTCGCCATGACGAAGCGGATCATCGCGACGCTGGGGTTCATGCTGGCCTTCGCCCGGGCGAACGACCTGATCTTCACCGATCCGACCGAGGGCGTCACCGTGCGCCGGCCGGGCCGGTCCAGCGCCGCGATCTCGCACGAGTCGGCGCGGCAGCTGCGGACCAACGTCAAGCGGCTGCTGGATGCCGCGGACGATGAGTTCCGCCCCTACCTGATCGTCGCCTCCCTCGCCGGCCTGCGGGCGTCGGAGCAGCGCGGCCTGCGCTGGGCGCATGTCGATCTGGATGCCGGCTTCATCCATGTCCGCGAGCGCGCCGACATCTACAACGAGATGGGCGATCCGAAGAGCAGCGCCGGCACCCGCGATATCCCAATCGGCCCGATGGTGGTCAACACGCTGAAGGCCTGGAAGCTGCGCTGCCCGCAGTCGGAGCTGGGCCTGGTGTTCCCGAACCGGAAGGGCGGCGTGCGTGCCCAGACCGATATCCACCGGCTCTGGTTCCGGCCGCTGTGCGAGAAGCTGGGGATCGCGATGCGGTGGCACGACCTGCGGCACTTCGCGGTGTCGGCCTGGATCGACCAGGGCTTCAGCGTGAAGGCGGTGATGACCTTCGCCGGGCACAAGGACTACCGGATGACGATGGAGCGGTACGGGAAGCTGTTCCCGTCCGAGGATCACCACCAGGCGGTCGCCGACATGGAGCGACGCCTGTTCGGATAGCCGGCGCCGGTGCAACACGGCTGCAACACGAAAATGCTACAGCGTTGATTTTATGTCGCTTCTCACGCCTGAAAATTGGAATGCCGTTCTGAGGACAACTCCGGGATCGTCACCGGAATGGACCGGGCGGAGGGAGCCACCCATGCGGGATGGCCCCCTCCGCCTGCCGTCCGTTGGAGCTGGCGTTCACTCGGGAAAAATCTGCCGCCCGGCGGGTCGTGCCGGGGCGATGTTGCCGGAGACCGCTCCCTCATCGGGATGCTCCGGAACGTCGCTTTTCCGTCGCCGCGCCCACATCGATCGGCAGGCCGACGGCCCGGCGTCCTTTACTGGTAGCCGCCTTCGCGGGCGCGGTCATTTGCCGCCTCTTCCTGGGCTTTCTCGGTACGGCTGTCGATCTTGCCGGTGTCGCCGGCAGGCTTCCCGGGCTGGTCGTCGCGCTTTGCGTCGTCCGGCTGCTGCTGTTTGGGCTGGTCCGTCATCGGGGCGCTCCTCGGTCGCATGTGGTGTGACGAGGAGAAAACAGCCGGAGTCCGGGATCATCCCGGCCGGTCAGCCCACGGGCCGCTCGGCCACGGTGTCGGACTCGTCGCGGGCGGCGTTGATCTGGTCCAGAGTGCGGCCGCAGCCGGTGCAGATCTCGCCGTCGATGGCGCACATGCCCAGGCAATCGGGATCGTCGCTCATGCGGTCGGGCCTTTCCGGCTGGTGGTGGAGCCGTTCCATCCCTAGCCGAAAGCCTCTCGTTCCTCAAGATGTGCGCCGGCATGGATTGTCATGGCATGACCTGCCCCGGTTTACATGGCGGCCCTTCGACGGGGTAGCCCGGATTGCGGCACACGCGCGACTGCATTAGAAGCTCTGCGTAGCCTGATGATTGCGAAGGTATTCATGCCGACGGCGTTGCTGGTGTCCTGCGCGATGTATCGTTACGGCACGGCACGGATGCCGGCGGCACTGAAGGCTGCGGGCTTTCGCGTCTTCGCGATTTGTCCGCAAAACTCCCTGCTGGAGTTCAGCGACAGCATCGACGGCAGGCACAGTTTTCCTGCCGGAATCAGTCCCGACGACCTGACCGTGATCGCAGCGCGGGCCACAGCACAGCTTCGCGCCGATATCGTGATCGCCTGCGAGGAAACCGCCGTCAAAGTGCTGAACTCCGCCGACCGGTTGATCGCGCAGGTGCCGGCGGACAGTGCCGATGCGCGATGCCTTCGCATGGTCGGGGCGTGGTATGGGGGCCAATGCTGGGAGTCGTTGCGGTCGCAATGCGTGGAGCATGCCGCCGCCGCCGGTATCCGCACGCCACGGCAGATCATCGTCGAGCCGGGCCGAACCGGCATCGACGATCTGGCCGGACTCGGCACGCCGCTGCTGTTGAAGTGGGACTACAGCTCGGCCGGCCGCGGGGTTCAACTGGCCCGCTGCCCCCGGAAGGCGCTGGAGCTGGCGGCGCGGGCCGCGACCGGCCGGCCGGAGCAGGACGCCGCGATGCCCGCCGACGGACGGATCGTCGCGCAGGACTTCATCCGGGGACCGGCGGCGTCGGTGTCGTTCAGCGCGCTGCACGGCCGGATGCTGGAGGGATTCGCCTATACCGCGCTTCACCACCAGCCGGAGCCCTTCGGTCCGGCGTCCGTGATCGAGGTGGGCGACCATCCCGCGCTGATCGACATGGCCAGACGCATAGTGGAGCTGACCGGATATTCCGGCTTCGGCGGCATCGACGCGATCCTGCCGGACGATGGCAGCCCGCCGGTCTTTCTGGAGTTCAATGCCCGTCCGACCCAGACCGGCCATCTCGGCAGCCTGGTGGGGGCCGATCTGTGCCGGGCGATGGCCTGTGCGCTGGAAGGCCGCCCCTATGACGGCAGCGTCGGCCGGAGCGCCGCCATGCCGATCGCCCTGTTCCCGGCGGAATGGATCCGCGATGCCAACAGCCGCTACCTCACGACCGCACACCATGATGTGCCATGGAACGAGCGCCGGATGACGGCAGCGATCCTCACCATCACCCCGCAGCTCCACCCGGCCTGACGCCTCACCCCGGCCATCGTTTCAGCGACAGCGCGCCGGAGAGTCCGCCCGACCGCTGCGCACACGACAAAGGCACCGGTCGGGACGACCGATGCCTTGTTCGGAACTGCGTGACGGCAGCGGCGGCAACGCAGGGCTTCGCCGCCGGCGACCGGGACCGGCGGCTGTTCCCTGCGGCCGCGCGACGTCAGTCGTCGCGCTGGGTGCGTTCCATCCGCTCGTGCCGCTCCTGGGCTTCCAGGCTCAGCGTCGCGATGGGGCGGGCATCCAGCCGGCGGACGGAGATGGGGTCGCCCGTCTCCTCGCAATAGCCGTAGCTGCCGTCGACGAGACGTTCCAGCGCCGCGTCGATCTTGGAGATCAGCTTGCGTTCGCGGTCACGCGTTCGCAGTTCCAGCGCGCGGTCGGTCTCCGCCGAGGCGCGGTCGGCGATATCCGGTTCCTGGATACCGCCTTCCTGGAGGCTGTTCAGCGTGCCGGTGGATTCCGCGAGCAGTTCCGCGCGCCAGCGCAGCAGCTTCTGGCGGAAATACTCCCGCATGATCGGGTTCATGAACTCCTCGTCTTCCGACGGGGAATAGTTCTGGGGCAGAAGCGGCGACGTCATCCGAAAGCATCCAGCGAAAAAGGGGTGATCCGGGCGGCGCGGAGTATAGGCACGCCACGTCAGGACCGCAACCCTATGGTTCGCCCCCGCAACGACCAAACAAGCCCTTGGAATAAAAAAGATTTGTCACCGTGGCGAATCAGCCGCCCCAACCCGTGCGCGCAGGGCGGCCAGATCGCCGCCGGCCTGTCAGGAGGTGAGCTTCGCCAACTCCACCTGCGCGCGCAGGTCGATTTCGTCGAGAATCTCGGCCAGTCCGGGGTCGTCGACCTGGGCGCGGCGGGACTGGACCACCTTGGCGAGATCCACCAGCTTCTGAACCGACAGGGTGCCGGACAGCAGGCCGTGCTGGATTTCCTCCAGCCGGTCAAGCATCTCTTCCGCCCGCATCTTCCCGCGCGAGGCACGCGCGGTGGCGTCGTCGGTCGCATCGACCTCCTGCAAGGCCAGCACGCCCGCAACCCCGGCCGTCGCGGCGGTGCCGCTGACCCCGTGGGCGGAGCCGGTCTCTCCCACCAGCTGCTTGGAGAACGCGGCGCCGGAAGAGCCTTCGGCCTTGCCGGTGCGGCGGACCGAACCGCTGCCGCGTATGTTTCCGGTGCCTTCGACTTTCATGATCCGTGCAACCGTTTGCAGTAAAGGATGCGTAAACGCGCGCACTGTAGATGGATCAACCTTAACATCCGGTCAAGGCTTGCCGCAATCGGGCAAAAATTGCCGGGCGGCTGTGACCGAAACGCGTCATATCGCGGGCGTTTTTCGGGACATTGACCGAGCGCTGCCGTTTGCTGCGTCTGGCACGGCGTTTGTATAGGACCGGGCACGAGTTCAGGAGTGTCCGCGTCATGATCCCCACCGCCCTTCGCCTTCTGCGCCGCCGCGCCGTTCTGGTCGTGCTGACCGCCCTGCTGGCGTTCGGTGTCCAGGCGGCGCCGGCATTCGCCGCGTCCGCCCGTATCAAGGACATCGTCGATGTGGAGGGCGTGCGCGACAACATGCTGATCGGCTATGGGCTGGTGGTCGGCCTGAACGGTTCGGGCGACAGCCTGAACAACTCGCCCTTCACCGAACAGAGCCTGACCGGCATGCTGGAGCGGATGGGCGTCAACACCCGCGGCACCAACCTGCGCACCAAGAACGTCGCGGCGGTGATGGTGACGGCGACGCTGGGCGCCTATGCGGCCCAGGGCACGCGCATCGACGTCACCGTGTCGGCGATGGGCGACGCCAAGAGCCTGCTGGGCGGCACCCTGCTGGTCACCCCGATGATCGGCGCCGACGGCGAGGTCTATGCCGTGGCGCAGGGACCCATCGCGGTGTCGGGCTTCACCGCCCAGGGCCAGGGCGCCAGCGTGACGCGCGGCGTGCCGACCTCCGGCCGCATCTCCTCCGGTGCCATCGTCGAGCGGGAAATCCAGTTCTCGCTGGCCGAACTGCCGGTGCTGCGCCTCAGCTTGCGCAATCCCGACTTCACCACCGCCCAGCGCGTGGCGACCGCCATCAACATCCAGCTGCGCGGCAACCGCGCCCAGGCGACCGACCCCTCCTCCGTCCTGATCAACGTGCCGGAGACGCGGCGTGGCGACGTGGTGGGGCTGGTGACGGAGATCGAACAGCTGCGCATCACCCCCGACCAGGTCGCCCGCGTGGTGGTGGACGAGAAATCCGGCGTCATCGTGATGGGCGAGAATGTCCGCATCTCCACCGTCGCCATCGCCCAGGGCAACCTGACGATCCGCATCACCGAAACCCCGCAGGTCAGCCAGCCCGGCCCCTTCAGCCAGGGCCAGACCGCGGTGGTGCCGCGCACCGACATCCAGGTCGACGAACAGTCCAACAACCGCCTCGCCGTGATGAATGCCGGGGTGACGCTGCAGGAGTTGGTACAGTCCTTGAATGCGCTTGGCGTGGGACCGCGTGACATGATCGCCATTCTCCAGTCGATCAAGGCCGCCGGAGCCCTGCAAGCCGAGATCGAGGTGATCTGATGTCCATGAGCTCCGCCATTTCCGCCGGTTTCGGCGTGCGCACCCAGGCAAGGATTTCCGATCTGGAGGCAAAGACCGACCCGGCAAAGCTTGCCCAGCTGCGCAAGTCGGCCAACGAGTTCGAGAGCCAGTTCATCTCGCAGATGCTGGGCCCGATGTTCGAGGGGATCGGCACCGACGAGACCTTCGGCGGCGGGCGCGGCGAGGAGATGTTCCGCCCGATGCTGATCGAGCAGTTCGGCAAGCAGATCACCCAGCGCGGCGGTTTCGGCATCGCCAATCAGGTTTACGGAGAGCTTCTTCGCGCCCAGGAGGCCAGCCATGGATAAGGTCGACGTCCGTTTCCCCCAGCAGGCCAAGCCGGCCGCCAACCTGCCGAAGAACGCGCAGGAGCGCGCGGTGGCCCTCGTCGAGCTGATGGGCCGCCTGACCGCCCTGCTGGAGCGCGAGGCCGCCGCCGTCCGCGCCCGCCGCCCGGCGAAGGAGCTGGCCCAGATCGTCAAGGACAAGCAGCCGATGACGCTGGTCTATGAGGAGATCAGCCGTCTGCTGCGCGTCGACCGCGAAGGGTTGATGGCGCTGCCGACGGAGCTGAAGACCGCGCTGAAGGAGGCGACCGGCAAGCTCTATGCCGCCACCGCCGACAATGCCGAGGCCCTGCGCATCGGTGGCGAGGCCCAGAAGGTGATGGTCGACACCGTGGTCACCGTGATCACCCGCCAGCAGAAGGCGCCCACGACCGCCTATGCCGCGCATATGGGCGGCGGCCGCGGCTATTCCCCGCCGCCCAGCGGCCCGCGCACTTCGGCGGCGCTCAACACCCGGCTTTGAGCGACGCTCGCCGACAGCCTTCATCCGTGACTGCCGAGACGTTTCGGACGGCCGCCTTCCCGATCTGGAGGGCGGCCTTTTTCTTTGCGGGGGGCGGCTCTTGCGTCGCCGGCGGATCGCTGCGGCAAGAAAGACCCCGAGGAGGGGATTTTTTGCCGGTCTCGGCCCTGTCATGGGGCCGGAACTGCCGCCCTGCTCCTCCCCTGCCCCTCCCCGGGACGTCCGCGGAGCCCGTCCGGCAACTGGCCCGCTCGTTGCATTGATACCGCCGCATCGCCGTCGGTGCGTTCCGCCGTCCCAATGAGGCCGTTCCATGGATATCCAATCGAACAACATCGCCGCGTCCTTGTTCGACGGTCTCGCCCAGTCCCAGCAGACCCAGGGGACGGCGGCGAAGAATGATATGTTTTCCAAGATGATGGACCGCATGCTGGCCGATGCCGCCGCGCGCAAGCGCGAGCAGGCCGCCGATGCAGCCCGCGAGTCCGCCAACGACGCGAAGGAGGCCCGCGCGGCCGACGCGCAGCGCAAGGCTGCCGTCCGGGCGGAGCCCAAGCCCGATCCAAACCGCGACACCCGTGCCCAGGCCGCCCGCCGGAGCGATGCGGATGCCGAGCCGGCCCGGACGCAGGACACGAAGGCCGCCAGGACGGACGGCGACCGCGATGTCCAGAACGACCGCAAGCCGGTCAAGAACGACAAGCCGAAGGAGTCCGCCAAAGCCGACGGCACCAAAGCCGACACCGGCAAGGCCAAGATCGCCAAATCCGATGCGGCAAAGACCGGTACGGAAGCCGCGGGCAGCGATCAGGCTGAGGCCGGCGATGGGACGGATACGGCAGTTGCGGATGCCGGAGTTGCACGGACCGGCATCGACGCGGCGACGACCGACGGGGGCGGGACCGGTGACGCGTCCGCCGAGGATGCCGGGACGGAAGAGCAGACCGCCGACCAGCCGCCGTCCGCCACCATTGCCCCCGTCCCGCAGCCGAGCGATCCGATCCTCGCCGGATTGACGGTGGCTGGCCAGCCGGGCGCCGCCGGTGCGGCCGGCGATGAAGGCCAGGGCGGCGATGCGGCTGCCGGTGCGGCCGCCGCCGGCGCGACGGCCGGTGCCGTCGATCCGGCCGCCCAGCTTGCCCAGGCACAGGCCGCGGCCGGCACGCCGAATGCGGCGCAGGCCGGTGCAGACGCCGCGGCCAAGGGTGCCGCCGATGCGCACCCCCTGGACGGAGACGCCGCCCGGCAGGCCCAGGCCGCGGCCATGACCGGGGTCGATGGCGGCGCGAAGAGCGGAGAGGAGGCGGCGGCGGCTCTGCCGGACGATGACGCCGCCCTGCCCGACCGTTTCGCCGATCTGCTCGCCGCCGCCAAGGCCAAGTCCGGCGAGGCCAAGCAGGGCGGCAAGCAGGCCGGCGCCGATGGCGGCAGCCGGAACGACGCGCAGCCCCAGACCATGCCGCAACCGACCGCAACCGCTCAGGCGGTTCCGCCGGTCGCGGAAACGGTTGCCGCGTCGACCGCCGCCAGGGCGACCGGCGCGCTCGAGGGGATCGAAGGCGCAGGTGCCGCCGCGGCCCACGGCCATGGCGCCGCCGGCGTCCACACCCATCCGGCGCTGGCCGCCATGGAGGGGATGCACGGCAGCATTCCCGGCATCGACCAGCCGCAGGCGACCGCGACGCTGCGCCCGTCGCGCGGCAGCGCCGGCATGCCGATGGGCGTGCATGACCAGATCGCCGTCCATATCAAGAAGCAGGTCGGCGACGAGGTCGACCAGTTCACCATCAACCTGCACCCGGCCGAACTGGGGCGGATCGACATCAAGCTGGACATCGGCGCCGACGGCCGGGTCAGCGCGATGGTCGCGGTGGAACGGGCTCAGACCCTCGAACTTCTGCAGCGCGACAGCCGCGGTCTGGAACGCGCCTTGCAAGAGGCTGGACTGCAGACGGACTCCAACAGCCTGAACTTCAGCCTGCGCGGCGAAGGCAACCCCTTCGGCAATGACGGGCGGGGCGACGGCAAGGGGAACGGCGGGGGGCGGCGTGGCCGCGGCCTCGACGGAGGTGGCGATCAGGACACGTCCGACACCGCCGTCTACACCGCGACGCTCGGCAACGGACGTCTCGACATCCGCGCCTGACGCCCGGCAAAGCCTGCCGCCGCCGCCCCGAAGACATCGGCCGAACGGCCAAGAAGGACAACCGCCATGACGACGACCAGCACCACCCCGACCGTGAACCAGTTCGGCACCTATTCGGGCGGCTTGTCCACCGGGTCGAAGACGGCGACCGAGACCTCCAAGACCCCGCAGACCGACGCCGACAAGACCGCGTCGGCAACCAAGGGCCTCGGCGACAATTTCCAGACGTTCCTCACCATGCTGACCACGCAGATGAAGAACCAGGACCCGCTGAAGCCGTTGGACACCAACGACATGACCAAGCAGCTGGTCGATTTCGCCAACGTCGAGCAGAACATCGGCACCAACAGCCGCCTGGACAAGCTGGTGCAGTTGCAGTCCACCGGCACCGCCTCGACCAACCTGGCCTATCTCGGCCGCATGGTCGCCTTCGAAGGCGACAGCTTCCAGTACACCCAGGGCATGACCCAGGCGCCGCTGGGTTACGAGCTGGCGACCTCCGCCAAGTCGGTGCGCGTCGACATCCTGGACTCCAAGGGCAACATCATCCGCTCCATGCAGGGCGAAACCACCGCCGGGACCAAGCACACGGTCGATTGGGACTTCAAGGACAACAACGGCCGTCCCGTGCAGCCGGGCGCCTATCGCCTGAACATCGCCCCGGTGTCGGAGAACAAGGACACCACCATCAAGACGACCACCTATACCTTCGGCACCGTCGCCGGCATCGGCAACAACAAGGCGGGCGAGACCGTGCTGAACATCGGCTCCAGCGAAGTCCCGCTGTCCAAGCTGACGATGGTTTACTGACGGGCATTTTCCGATGGGGCGGCCGGCGATCTCCGGCCGCCGGACAGGGGCGGCGCCCCGGCTCATCCGTTCGGGACGGGGGCTACCCCGCGATAAAAAGTTAACCCTATCGTTTAGCCATTTGTTAAGTGCCGGCGCCTAAAGTACCCCGAAATCGTGGAATCCATAGTTTGGGTTGGAGCGTCCGCGCATGGCACTCATAGAACTCGACACCGGTGACGACTCTGCGGCCGGTGCATCGGTCATTGGTCCTGAGGGGCGTCCCATGACCGAAAGCGATCTTCCCCCGCCCGACACCAAGCGTTGGGTGATGCGCCGCAAGGCGGAAGTGGTCGCGGGCGTCCGATCCGGCCTGATCAGCCTGGAGGAGGCCTGCCGCCGCTATACCCTGTCGGTGGAGGAATTCCTGTCCTGGCAGCGGCTGATCGACAGCCACGGCATGCGGGGCCTGCGCGCCACCCGCCTGCAGGACTACCGTCCCGGCCAGCCCGTCCGCGACCGGGTCGGCGCCGACTGACCCATCGGGCGGAATTGAAGAAGCGCCGCAGGTCTGGCCTGTGGCGCTTTTTGCGTTTCAGGCGGTGACGGTTGGGAGGGTGTCGGCTGACGATGGCTTTCCGCCGCACGCCCCGTCGATCAGCGTCGCCGCCGCACTCGCCACCGCCCCGTTGCCCGGCCCCAGATCCAGCGCGCGGCCGGCGGCGTAGGCGCCTTCCATCAGCAGTTGCAGTTGCCCGGTCAGCCGGTCCGGATCGTCCGCTCCGGCAGCGGCGGCCAGCGCGCGCAGGCGGTCGCGGACCATGCGCTTGTGGGCCAGCGCCATCGCGTGGGCGGGGTTGGCCGGGTCGCGCAATTCGGCGGCGGCGGTGGTGAAGGGACAGCCCTGGAATTTCGGGTGGTCGATCCAGTGGCCGAGCGCCACGAACAGCGCCTTCATCTGCGCCCGCGGGTCGCCGGGATGGCGGGCGGTCACCCGGTCCCACCATGCCGCATGCTGGGCGCTGTTGCGCTCCAGATAGGCGCAGACCAGATCGTCCTTGGACGCGAAGTTGCGGTACAGGCTCATCTTCGCGACGCCGGATTTGGCGATGATCGTGTCGATGCCGACCGCGCGGATGCCCTCGCGGTAGAACAGTTCCGCCGCCGTATCGAGAATCCGTTCCCGCGCCGGTTTCCTGGCCGTTGCCGTCTCTGCCATCCGACCCCACCCGTTCAGGACGGCCCCGCTGCAAGCTTGGCCGTTGACAATGATACAGACCTGTCTCTACCATCGGGCGGAAGAGACAGGTCTGTATCATAGCCGGCCGATCCGGCCCTGACCACCACGACGAACGGAGTTCCGGGGGATGCGCTATTTCGAGGATATTGCGGTGGGCGACCGCTTCACCGGCGGGCCGCTGACGGTCGAGGCGGCGGAGATCGTCGCCTATGCCGAAAAGTTCGATCCGCAGCCCTTCCATCTGGACGCGGAGGCGGCGAAGGACACGCTGTTCCGCGGGCTGGCGGCGAGCGGCTGGCACACCGCCGGGATGACGATGCGCATGATCGTCGGCAGCAATGCGGAGTTGGCCGGCGGCTATGTCGGCATGGGGGTCGATCAGATCGGCTGGCCCCGCCCGACCCGTCCCGGCGACGTGCTGCGCATCGAGATGGAGGTGCTGGAGGCCCGGCGCTCCGTCAAGCGGCCCCACCAGGGCGTGCTGCGGGTGAAGACCACCACCTTCAACCAGAATGACGAGGTGGTGCAGACCATGATCGCCAACCTGCTGGCGCCCGGCCGCCCAACCTGAACAAGAAAACGCCTGACCAAGAAGAAAGCCCCCGCAACCGGTCCGGTCGCGGGGGCCGTGATTGTCGATACGGCCTGCCGATAGAGCTTGCCGATAGAGCCGTCAGCGCTTCAGGCCGGCGGTGAAGGCGAAGTTGTCGAAGGAGTTCTCGGCCACCCGGAACCACAGATACTCGTCGTCGCGGAACTTCTTCCACGGCTCGTAGATCTTGGCGAATTTCGGGTTGGTCTTCGCCGTCTCCTCATACAGCTCGGTGGCGGCCTTGTAGCAGGCCTCCATCACGTCGCGCGGGAAGGGACGCAGCTGGGCGCCGCCGCCGACCAGACGCTTAAGCGCCGCCGGGTTCTCGGCATCGTATTTGGCGGCCATGGTCACGTTGGCTTCGAAGCAGGCGGCCTCCAGGACGGCCTGGTACTGCTTGGGCAGCTGTTCCCACTGCTGCTTGTTGACCAGCAGCGAGACGTTCAGCCCGCCTTCCCACCAGCCCGGATAGTAATAGTACTTGGCGACCTTGTTGAAGCCGAGCTTCTCGTCGTCGTACGGGCCGATCCACTCGGCGGCGTCGATGGTGCCCTTTTCCAGCGACGGATAGATGTCGCCGCCGGCGATCTGCTGCGGCACGACGCCCAGCTTGGACAGAACCTGGCCGGCGAAGCCGCCGATGCGGAACTTCAGGCCCTTCAGGTCCTCGACGGTCTTGATCTCCTTGCGGAACCAGCCGCCCATCTGCACGCCGGTGTTGCCGGCCGGGAAGTTCACGACGCCGTAGCCGTCGAAGAACTCGCGCAGCAGCGGCATGCCGCCGCCGCTGTAGATCCAGGCATTCTGCTGGCGGGCGTTCAGGCCGAACGGCACCGTCGCGTCGAAGGTGAAGGTCGGATCCTTGCCGACATAATAGTAGCTGGCGGTGTGGCCGCACTCGACCGTGCCGTTCTGCACGGCGTCCAGCACCTGCAGGCCGGGGACGAGTTCGCCGGCGGGGAAGGCGCGGATGGTGAACTTCCCGTCGGTCGCCGCGGCGACGCGGGCGGCGATGGTGTCGGCGCCACCATAGATGGTGTTCAGGCTCTTGGGAAAGCTGGACGCCAGACGCCAATGGATTTCCGGCTGGGACTGCGCGATGGCGGGAGCCGCCAGCGTGCTGGCGGCGACGCCGACGCCAGCCGAGGTCAGGAAGGAACGGCGCTTCATGAACGTTTCCTCATCGTTATGGCCGTGACGCCCATTGCGTGAAGGCGTCTTTTGCCGAACAGAAGACACTATGGTGCCTGAACAATCCTAGAATTCGCAGCGGCTTTCCGGCAATTCGTCGAAATGCATGGCTTCCATTCCCCTCCTGTTCCACCGCGCGGAAAATACAGCGCGAACGCAGGACTGTGGCGGCGCCGACATACTGTCGCCGCCCCGGGGATTTTCAAAGCACTGCATCGCGGGATCATGCGAAGACCGGGTCTGCTCCCGAGAGCATCCATCAGCCGCATCGATCAACCGCGGAACCGTCTTGCCGTCACCCGAATGGTTACGTGTACCGATGATATATGCGACGCCCGGAAAGCTACACACCCCTACTTTCGTTCATGGGCCGAGCAGGACGGGAGTCACTGTCCCATGCCGCGGTCAAGCGCTTTGCGCACGCATGAAAGCGAGAACGCAAAATTACATACAACTTTCAGCTTCCGACTGGCAGGGATACTTGGCATGGTTGCGCCGCGGTCGGGGCGGTGGAACGGCCACCGCCCGCGCCGCACTGACGGAGGGCAAGAGGATGAACCAAATCCTCACTCTCCTGATCCTGCTGTTGCAGTTGCTCAAGCTGATGCTTGAGTCTCTGAACCGCTGATCGGGTGGGCGTGCCGGGGGTGATCACCCCGGCGCGCCTTCCCCGAAAATAATGCGTTTTCACGCCGTCGGCAACGGCTCACCCCAGCGCGCGCTTCACCATCGGCGACAGCGTGTCCAGCATCGCCGGATCGCGGTGGGAGTATTTCGGGCATGGAAACGGACTGCAATCGCCGTGGCGCCGTCAGCGGCCGCCGCGATCCGGCCGCAGCGGCCCGGCCAGACACAGCAGCAGCGCTCCCAACAGCAGCCCGGCGGCCAGCCCGCCGGCATGGGCGCCCCATCCGACCTCCGCCAGTGGCGACCCGGCGGGCGGCGGCACCAGCGTCATCGCCGCGTTGAGTAGCGCGAAGACGACGACCGCTCCCTGCACCAGCCGCCGGGGAAGGCGGCGCGACAGCAGCCCGAAGCGCGGGCGCATCCACAGGAAGGCCCCCATCAGCGCGCAGATCGCCCCGCTCGCCCCGATCAGCGGCGCCATCCGGTCGGCGGCCAGCAGCCCCTCCGTCAGCGCCGCCGCCACCGTGCCGGCGAAGAACAGCAGCAGATAGCGCAGATGCCCGGCCTCGCGCTCCACCACGTCGCCCAGCAGCCACAGCACCGCCATGTTGGAGGTCAGGTGCGTCAGGTCGCCATGGATCAGCACATGCCCGAACAGCCCGCGCCACAGGGCGGCGGTGGGCAGCGGCCCGGCCAGTTCGACCGTTCCGAAGAAATAGGCGGGGACGAAGGCAAAGGATTCGGGCGGAAGCCGCAGCACGAAGGCAAGGACGCACAGCAGGATGACGGTGCGGTTGGCATAGGGCGGAACCGCTGCGGCGGTGACCGGCCGCTTCCCGCCGCCCCTGCCCCGCTCCTGCCGATCCCCTGGCCGATCCCCTGGCCGATCCCCTGGCCGCTCCCCCGGCCGGTCCAGAGCCAGCGCCATTCCCCGCCTCCGCCCTTCGGTCACGCCATGCCGGTCCCCAAGCGTTGCCGCGGCGATCGGTCTCACCCCAATGTAGGAAGGGGTATTGTGGAAGAACAGGCGTTTTCCGCAGCATCCGCCCCCTTCCTATACCGGTCGGACGGATTGGAGAGGCGCCCGCCAGCTGTCACAGTGGCTCTACCATCCGGCGAGGATCCCTCCGCCGGACAATGACAACCGGGGAAGAAACGACCATGAACGAACGTCAGGATACCGGCATCATGACGGTGGAACGCCAGGGCCGCGTCATGGTGCTGACCATGAGCGACGCCGGCACCCGCAACGCGCTCGGCCTGCGGATGATGGCCGCCGGCCGCGACGCCCTGGACGAGGCGACGCACGACTCCGGCATCGGCGCCGTCGTGCTGACGGGGGCCGGCGGCGCCTTCAGCTCGGGCGGGCACCTGACCAATCTCTATCACCATGGCAGCCGCTCGCGGTCGGAGAACCGGGACGGGATCGAGCGCTTCCACGGCTGGGTCCGCGCCATGCGCGAATGTCCGAAGCCCATCGTCGCCGCGGTGGAAGGGCCGGCCGCCGGCGCCGGATTCTCGCTGGCGCTGGCCTGCGACCTGATCGTCGCGGCGGAGGATGCCCAGTTCCTGACCGCCTATGTCAAGGTCGGGCTGACGGCGGACGGCGGCGCCTCCGCCTCGCTGGCCCGCGCGCTGCCGCCGCAGCTTTATGCCGAACTGATGCTGACCGGCGGCCCGGTCGACGCCGCCCGCCTGCATGCGGCCGGAGTCGTCAACCGGGTCACGGCACCGGGACAGGCGCTACCGGCGGCCATCGCCTGGGCGCAGACCATCGCGGAGGGGCCGAGCGGCGCCATGGGCCGGGCCAAGAAGCTGATGGAGCTGGCCTATGGCAGCTTCGCCACCCAGCTCGCCCGCGAAAGCGACCTGTTCGTCGAAGCCCTGCACCATGGCGAAGCGAAGGAGGGCATCACCGCCTTCTTCGAAAAGCGCCCGCCGGTATTCCACAAGCGCTGACGGATCCGGCCGACGGCCGTCAGCGGAGCAGGGTCAGCGGACCAGGACGTGAGCAGCCTCCTTGGTCCGCGCGACCGCCCCGGCCACCTGATTGACCGCCGTGGAGATCGCCGCGATGTTGGATGTCACGGTCGCCACGGCGGCGGACGCGGTCTGCATGTTGGCCGACATGTTCTGAGTGACCGCACTCTGCTCCTCGACCGCCGAGGCGGTGCCGGTCACATGCTCCCGCACCACGGAAACCGCCTCGCGGATGGCGTTCAGCGCAGTGGCGACTTCGGTCGAGGTCGACTGGATGCCTTCGATTTCGGTGGAGATCTGCTCGGTCGCCCTGCCGGCCTGATTGGCGAGGTTCTTCACCTCCGACGCCACGACGGCGAATCCCTTGCCGGCCTCCCCCGCACGGGCCGCCTCGATGGTGGCGTTCAGGGCCAGCAGGTTGATCTGCCCGGCGATGGAGTTGATCAGCCCGACGATGCCGTTCATCGCCTGGGCGGCGGCGGCCAGCCGATCGGTGCTTTCACCCACCGCGACGGAGCGGTCGAAGGCGCCGTCGGTCGCGGCACGGGCACGGGCCATGCTCTGCGAAATCTCGCCGATCGAGGCGACGAGTTCCTCCGCGCTGGCCGCCACCGCCTGGACACTGGCGGACGTCGAGCCGGCGGCGTCGCTGGCGGAGCCCGCCTCGCCCAGCGACAGGTGAAGCGCCTGATCGACCTCGCCGAAATTTTTGTCGATCATCACCTTCAGATTGTTGAGGAGGACGATCTGGGCGGTGATGTCCACCGCAAACTTCACGACCTTCGTCACCTGCCCCTTCTCGTCGAAGATCGGGTTGTAGGCGCCTTCGATCCACACCGGATTGCCGGACTTGGCGATGCGCTTGTACTGCGCGGCCTGGAATTCGCCGCGGCGCAGCGTCTCCCAGAAGCGGGCATAGTCGGCGCTGTCGCGCACGGCCGGCTCGACGAAGATACGGTGGTGCTTGCCGATCACCTCGTCCCGTCGGTAGCCCATCACCTTGAGGAAGTTGTCGTTGGCCTTGGTGATGGTTCCGTCCGTTGTGAACTCGATCACCGCCTGAGATCGGTCGATCGCCGCCATCTGAGCCGCATAGTCGAGATTCTCCAGCCGCTCCTTGGCATCGGCCCATTCGACCACGAAGCCGATCCGCTGCCCGTTGTCGGTCAGCGGCGTGACCAGCAGGTCGAACTGGTGACCGCCGACCTTGATGGTGGCGCTGTACGGCTTGGTCAGGGTGGCCAGCATCCGGCGCTGGTGATCGGGATTCTTGTGGAACGCGTCGATGTTGCTGCCGACCAGCCGGCTCACATCCAGCCGGGGCAACTCCTTGCGCAGGTCTCCCTCGACCTCGCGCAGCAAGGAAACCACGGCGGGATTGACGTGAACGATCGTCAGATCCTCGTCGGCCACCATCACCTTGGCCCGCAGAGCGTCCAGCGCCGACATCTTCCGCATCAGCGCCTGTTTGATTTTCCCCCGTCCGAACATTGCCTGCCCCGCCCCTTGTCCAAAACTCTGCACCCGATGATACATAGGCATGCAACCGGTTCAATTGGGGGAACTCCGGCATACGCCGCTAATCCAAAATATTCACAAACCACTGATTTGACAGCAGTTGATAATTTTCAATAGAATGCAGCCTTCGCCCCGACACGCTTTGGTGGAATGCCGCCGCCGCAAACGGTCGTCAGCGGGCCGAAACCATATTACTTCTTATGCGTAATTTATTTCCTTGAGCGGCAACGCATCCATTTGCCTTCCCGGGGGGCCTCCCGCACGCAGCCACGCGCTACCCCGCCGCAATTGACACATGCGCAGGTTCCACATGGTGTTGCCGGGCCGGCAGGGATGTGTCCCGGCCGGCGATCCGAAAGGAGGTGACGCGAGTGAAGACGTTCCTGAAGTGGCTCGACCGCTTCTGGTTCAAGTTGAAGATCGAGTTCCAAGCCGGCTTCAACAAGGACCGGGATAGCTAAGGGCCGACGGGCGGGGCCGGGAAACCGGCTCCGCCTTCAGGATGGAAACTCGCGTCACCTCCTGCCCACAAAGCTACCATGGCCGCTGTGGAGTTCAAGGAGGCAGACGGACGGCACGATGCCACCCACCGGATTGCGGCAGCGATGGCGCACACCATTGAGAGGCGATTTTCCCGGAGTATCACGTCACCATACGTTCGCATGTTGATGTCCTGTATGGAATGGTTGTATTAATTCCAAGCATGACACAACCGCGCCGCCCCTTGTCCGATGCCGAACGGCTCGACTGGATCCGCCTCATTCGCACCGAGAATGTGGGGCCGATCACCTTTCACCGCCTGCTGGAGCAGTATGGCAGTGCCCGCGCGGCGCTGGACGCCCTGCCGGACTTGGCACGGCGGGGCGGGCGGACCAAACCGCTGCGCGTCGCTTCCAAGGCGGAGGCGGAGCGGGAGATGCAGGCGAACCGCCGCTTCGGCGCCCGCCTGATCTGCGCCTGTGAACCCGACTACCCCGAACCGCTGGCCGCGGTCGACGATGCGCCCCCGGTGATCTCGGTGGCGGGTCACGCCCATCTGCTGAAACGGCGCGCGGTCGCCATCGTCGGCGCACGCAACGCCTCGCTGAACGCCAAGAAGTTCGCCGAGTCGCTGGCGCGGGAGCTTGGCGCCGCCGGGCTGCTGGTCGTTTCCGGCCTTGCCCGCGGCATCGACACCGCGGCCCATGCCGGCTCCATCGCCAGCGGAACCGCCGCGGTGCTGGCGGGCGGCATCGACGTCGTCTATCCGCCGGAAAATGAAGGACTCTACCGCGACATCGTGGCGCAGGGCGTGGTGGTGGCGGAATGCGCCATCGGCACCCAGCCGCAGGCCCGCCATTTCCCCCGCCGCAACCGCCTGATCTCCGGCCTGTCGCTGGGCGTGCTGGTGGTGGAGGCGGCGTTGCGCTCCGGCTCGCTCATCACCGCGCGGATGGCGCTGGAACAGGGGCGGGAGGTGATGGCGGTTCCGGGATCTCCGCTCGACCCGCGCTGCCACGGCACCAACAACCTGCTGCGCCAGGGGGCGACGCTGGTGGAACGGGTCGACGACGTGCTGCACACCATCGAGAACCTGCGGCCGCCGACGCTGGCGGAACGGCCGCGCGACCTGTTCAGCGCCGCCGGACTGACCCCCGGCCCCGCCGCGGAACCGGACGAATCCGACCTTGAAAAGGCACGCGCCCTGGTCCTGGAAAACCTGGGCCCCTCGCCCGTCACCATTGACGAACTCGTCCGCGGGTGCCAATTGTCCGCTCCGGTGGTGCTGACCGTGGTTCTGGAACTTGAGCTTGCCGGCCGAGTCCAGCGTCTTCCCGGTCATCAGGTCTCTCTCGCCTGATCGGCACCGCCGTGGTTTGGGTGGGCATACGCGAAGGGCTGGTTTCTTGCCGGGCAGCAACGTCGTCATCGTCGAATCGCCGGCCAAGGCGAAGACCATCAACAAGTATCTGGGCGACGACTATACCGTCATCGCCAGCTTCGGCCATGTCCGCGACCTTCCGGCGCGGGACGGTTCGGTGCGCCCGGATGAAGACTTCGCGATGGAATGGGAGCTGGGCGACCGCTCCAAGCGCCACATCGACGAAATCGCCAAGGCGGTGAAGTCGGCCGATCGCGTCTATCTCGCAACCGACCCGGATCGCGAGGGAGAGGCCATCGCCTGGCACCTGTCGGAGCTGCTGCGCGAAAAGCACCTGACCGACAATCGCGACGTCCAGCGCATCACCTTCAACGAGATCACCAAGAGCGCGGTGCAGGCCGCCATCGCCAACCCGCGCGACGTGTCGCGCGAACTGGTCGACGCCTATCTGGCGCGCCGGGCGCTGGATTATCTGGTGGGCTTCACGCTGTCGCCGGTGCTGTGGCGCAAGCTGCCGGGCTCCAAGTCGGCCGGCCGCGTGCAGTCGGTGGCGCTGCGCCTGATCTGCGAGCGCGAATCGGAGATCGAGGTCTTCAAGCCTCAGGAATACTGGTCCATCGCGGTCGGCTTCACCACGCCGGCCGGGGCCGGCTTCACCGCGTCGCTGACCCAGCTGGACGGCAAGCGGCTCGACAAGTTCGGCCTGCCCAACCGCGAGGCCGCCGAGGCCGCGGTGGCGAAGATCCTGCCGCAGAGCTTCGCCGTGTCGTCGGTGGAGCGCAAGCAGAGCCGCCGCAACCCGTCGCCGCCCTTCACCACCTCCACCCTGCAGCAGGAGGCCTCGCGCAAGCTGGGCTTCGGCGCCACCCGCACCATGCGGACCGCGCAGAAGCTGTATGAGGGCGTGGACATCGGCGGCGAGACGGTCGGCCTCATCACCTATATGCGAACCGATGGCGTCAGCCTGTCGCAGGAGGCCATCGACGGCGCCCGCAGCCTGATCGGCAGCCAGTATGGCGAGCGCTATGTCCCGGCCCAGCCGCGTGTCTACAAGACCGCCGCCAAGAACGCCCAGGAGGCCCACGAGGCCATCCGGCCGACCGACCTGCAGCGCCGTCCCGACTCGGTCGCCGGCTATCTGGAAAGCGACGAGCTGCGGCTCTATGAGCTGATCTGGAAGCGCACTCTGGCCAGCCAGATGGAAAGCGCCGTGCTGGATCAGGTGGCGGTGGACATCGCCAACCCGTCGAAGGACGTGGTGCTGCGCGCCACCGGCTCCATCGTCGTGTTCGACGGCTTCCTGAAGGTCTATCAGGAGGACCGCGACGACGCCGCCGAGGACGACCAGCAGGAACGCCGCCTGCCGGCGATGGACCAGGGCGACGCTCTGGCCCGCGGCGACATCGCCCAGGACCAGCATTTCACCCAGCCGCCGCCGCGCTATTCCGAAGCCAGCCTCGTCAAGAAGCTGGAGGAGCTGGGGATCGGCCGGCCGTCCACCTACGCCTCGATCCTGCAGGTCCTGCAGGACCGCAACTATGTGCGGCTGGACAAGCGGCGCTTCATCCCGGAAGACCGCGGCCGGCTGGTGACCGCCTTCCTGGAGAATTTCTTCCACCGCTATGTGGAGTACAACTTCACGGCGGAGCTGGAGAACCAGCTGGACGAGATATCCGACGGCAAGATCGACTGGAAGACCGTCCTGCGCGACTTCTGGACCGCCTTCGACGTGGCGGTGAACGGCACCAAGGATCTGACGATCACCCAGGTGCTGACCACGCTCGACAACGAACTCGGTGCCCATTTCTTCCCCGCCGCCACCGCGGACGGCCACGACCCGCGCGTCTGCCCGGTCTGCCGCGAGGGCCGGCTGGGGTTGAAGCTGGGCAAGATGGGCGCCTTCATCGGCTGCTCGCGCTATCCCGAATGCCGCTACACCCGGCCGCTGGCCGTCGCCAACGACGAGAACGGCGAGGCGCAGGAAGGCCCGCGCGAGCTGGGCAACGATCCGGAAACGGGTCTGCCGGTGACGGTGCGCCGCGGCCCCTATGGCGCGTACATCCAGCTGGGCCCGGCGCCGACCGTCGCCGCCCCGCCGGAGGAACCGGCCGTCGAGGAACCTGCGGCGGACGGCAAGAAGCCCAAGGCGAAGAAAAAGAAGAAGGACGAGGCGCCGAAGCCCAAGCGGGTGTCGCTGCCCAAGGGCATGGCCGCGGCGGACGTCGATCTCGACACCGCGCTGAAGCTGCTGGCCCTGCCCCGCACCATCGGCAACCATCCGGAGACCGGCGAGGAGATCAGCGCCGGCATCGGCCGCTTCGGTCCCTACCTGAAGCACGGCAGCGTCTACAAGTCGCTGACGCCCGATGACGACGTGCTGACCATCGGCATCAACCGCGCCGTCGACCTGCTGGCCGGCGCCGCCAAGAAGGCGTCGGCCCCGGCCAAGACGCTGGGCGACCACCCCAAGACCGGCAAGCCGATCACCATGGGGTCGGGCCGCTTCGGCCCCTATGTTAAGCACGCCAGCGTCTATGCCTCGATCCCGAAGGGGACCGAGCCGGACAGCGTCACGCTGGAACAGGCGCTGGAACTGATCGACGCCAAGGTTGCCAAGGACGCCGCCAAGAAGGGCAAGGCTCCGAAGGACGCCGAACCGGCAAAGGCCGAGGGTGCGGAGGCGGAGAAGCCCGCAAAGGCCAAGGCTGCGGCCAAGAAGCCCGCCGCCAAGAAGGCGACCAAGGCCAAGGCCGCCAAGGACGCTCCGGCGGAAGCCGCCGCGCCGAAGAAGAAGACCGCCAAGGCATCGTAACCGAAATCCCCTCTCCCGCCATGGGGCTAGCGGATCCACACATTTCGCGTTTGCGAAAAGACGTGCAGCTTGGCATTGAGGACAGCCCCTCTCCCCTCGCGGGAGAGGGGTTGGGGTGAGGGGGCGCAAATCAGGATCGCACCGGCCTTGCGGCCGCCGCACCCCTCATCCCAACCCTTCTCCCGCAAGGGGAGAAGGGCTTTTCACCACCGGTGGTTGCCGATATTTAGCAGAGGCGAGATGTGTGAATGCCATAGCCCGCCATGGGAGGGGGGATTTTTCGGGGCTATTTTCCTACCAATAAAGAAGACATATAACCGCTTCAGACAGAATTTTCTGTTGAAACCCCCGTCGGCCTGTCGTCTCATTGTCCCTGCCCTGCAGGTTCCCCGTGTCACCCGCAGTCCCGGCGCGTTAAGCTGCCGGCGGTGCGCAACCAAAGGAATACGGGAGGACAACGACCATGAGCGCCGCGGTTTCGACACATGAGCCCCATGCCCCGCAGGATGCCCCGCTGGTCCTGCGCCAGGACCGCGATGGGGTTGCCACGCTGACGCTGAACCGGCCGAAGGCCCGCAACGCGCTGTCGGTGGGGCTGATGGCGGCGCTGCAGGACGCGCTGGACGCCATAAACGAGGATAGCAGTGTCCGCGCCGTGGTGCTGGCCGGGGCCGGCGGCGCCTTCTGCGCCGGGCATGACCTGAAAGAAATGCGCGCCGCCCCGTCGCGCGAGCTGTACGAGGCGCTGTTCACCCAGTGCTCCCGCCTGATGCTGACGATCAACCGCGTCCGCCAGCCGGTGATCGCCAAGGTGCGCGGCGTGGCGACCGCCGCCGGCTGCCAGTTGGTCGCCACCTGCGACCTTGCCTATTGCGAGGAGGAGGCGCGCTTCGCGACGCCGGGCGTGAATATCGGGCTGTTCTGCTCGACGCCGATGGTGGCGCTGACCCGCGCGGTCGGGCGCAAGGCGGCGATGGAGATGCTGCTGCTGGGCGACCTGATCGACGCCGAGGAGGCGGAGCGCATCGGCCTCGTCAACCGCGCGGTGCCGGCCGACCAGCTGGACGAGGTGGTGGACAGCGTCGCCGCCAAGATCGCGGCCAAGTCGCCGCTGACGCTTGCCACCGGCAAGGAGGCCTTCTACCGCCAAATCGAGCTGGATACCGAGGGCGCCTATGCCTATGCGGCCAAGGTGATGACCGAGAACATGATGGCGCAGGACGCCGCCGAGGGCATCGACGCCTTCCTGGGCAAGCGCACGCCGGTGTGGTGCGGCCGATGAGCGAGACCAGGATTACCGAGCCGGCCGACTATACCGACGCCTTCCTGCGCGGCGTGCTGGAAACCACGAAGAGCATCGCCGTGGTGGGGGCCAGCGCCGATCCGGTGAAGGCCAGCTTCTTCGTGATGAAGTACCTGCGCGACAAGGGCTACACGGTCATCCCGGTCAACCCGAAGATGGCGGGACAGACCATCCTGGGCCTGCCGGTCTATGCCAGCCTCAAGGATCTGCCGGAGCCGCCGGACATGGTCGACATCTTCCGCAACTCCGCCGCCGCCGGCGGGGTGACGGACGAGGCCATCGCCGCCGGGGCCAAGGTGGTGTGGATGCAGCTGGGCGTGCGCAACGACGATGCGGCGGCGCGGGCGCAGGCGGCCGGACTGACCGTGGTGATGGACCGCTGTCCGAAGATGGAGATCCAACGCCTCTATGGCGAGATCGGCCGGATCGGCGTCAATTCCAACCTATTGGTGACGCGCCGCATGGCGCCGGCGAAATCGTTCAAAAAACTGATCTGAAAAATTGGGGGAATCACGCAGATGACTGAGCAGAAGAACTTCGGTTTCGAAACCCGCGCCATCCATGCCGGCGCCGCTCCCGATCCGGCGACCGGCGCGCGGCAGACGCCGATCTACCAGACCACCAGCTTCGTCTTCGACGATGTCGACGACGCCGCCTCGCTGTTCAACCTGCAGAAGGTCGGCTTCATCTATTCCCGCCTGACCAACCCGACGGTGGCGGTGCTGGAGGAGCGGCTGGCGAACCTGGAAGGCGGCGCCGGCGCCACCGCGACCTCGTCCGGCCATGCGGCGCAGCTGCTGGCCCTGTTCCCGCTGATGGCGCCCGGCGACCACATCGTCGCGTCGAAGAAGCTCTATGGCGGCTCGCTGAACCAGCTCGGCATCAGCTTCCCGCGCGCCTTCGGCTGGCAGCCCAGCTTCGTCGACACCGATACGGTCGACAACGTCAAGGCGGCGCTGACCGAGAAGACCAAGGCGATCTTCGTCGAAAGCCTCGCCAACCCCGGCGGCGTGGTGACGGACATCGAGGCCATCGCCAGGATCGCCGATGAGGCCGGCATCCCGCTGATCGTCGACAACACGCTGGCCACCCCCTACCTGATCAACCCGATCCAGTGGGGCGCCACGCTGGTGGTGCATTCGACCACCAAGTTCCTGTCCGGCAACGGCACCTCGGTCGGCGGCGTGGTGGTGGACAGCGGCAAGTTCGACTGGAGCAAATCCGGCAAGTTCCCGGCGCTGAGCGAGCCGGATCCCGGCTATCACGGCCTGCGCTTCCACGAGACCTTCGGCCATCTGGCCTTCACCATCCACGGCCATGCCGTGGGCCTGCGCGACCTGGGGCCGAGCCAGGCGCCGATGAACGCCTTCCTGACGCTGAACGGCATCGAAACCCTGCCGCTGCGCATGCAGCGCCACGCCGACAGCGCGCTGAAGGTGGCGCAGTTCCTGGAAAGCCATCCGGCGGTGAGCTGGGTCAGCTATGCCGGGCTGGAATCGTCGAAGTACCGCGATCTCGCGAAGAAGTACCTGCCGCGCGGTGCCGGTGCGGTGCTGACCTTCGGCGTCAAGGGCGGCTTCGAGGCCGGCGTGAAGGTGGTGGAGAGCGTCGAGCTGTTCAGCCACCTCGCCAACATCGGCGACGCCCGCTCGCTGATCATCCACCCGTCCTCGACCACCCACCGCCAGCTGTCGGCGGAGGCCCAGGCCTCGGCCGGCGCCGGTCCCGAGGTGATCCGCCTGTCCATCGGGCTGGAGACGCCGGAGGACATCATCGCCGACCTGGATCAGGCGCTGAACAAGACGATTGCGTGAGGATTTGCCGGGGGGCGCGCCGGGAGGACCGGCGCGCCCCGACGGCGGACAGGTCGGTTCGTAATGACATTGTCATTGCGCTGTGGCAGGCTGTCTCCCTAACCGGAGGTGGCCGCCATGCAGCCTGTCGAACCGTCAGAAGAGAAGTCCCGGCGCGAGACGCTGAACATCCGCATCCGCCCGGAAGAGCGCAGCCTGATCGACCGGGCGGCCCAGGCGCAGGGCAAGAACCGCACGGATTTCATCCTGGAGGCCGCCCGCCGCGCCGCCGAGGATGCTCTGCTCGACCGCGCGATCATCGCGGCCAGCCCCGAGGCCTACGCCGCGTTCCTCGCCCGGCTCGACGCGCCGCCCAAGCCGAACGAAAAGCTGCGCCGGACCTTGCGGACACCGGCACCCTGGGACAGCGAATGACGCTGTCCGCGCCCGAGCCGCTTGCATCCCACCATCGCGTCGACCTGTTCGAGTCCGGCACGCCGTCCTTGGACAATTGGTTGAAACGCCGCGCCATCGCCAATCAGGCCAGCGGCGCATCACGGACATTCGTCGCCTGCGCCGGGGACGAGATCGCCGGCTATTACGCTCTGGCATCGAGTGCGGTCGCGGTTGCCGGTGCGCCGGAACGCTTCCGCCGCAACATGCCCGATCCGATCCCGGTGGTGGTGCTGGCGCGGCTCGCCGTTTCCCGGACACGGCAGGGGCAGGGCCTCGGCCGGGCGCTGTTCCGTGACGCCGCCCTGCGGGTGGTGCAGGCCGCCGATCTGATCGGCGTCCGCGGGCTGATTGTCCATGCGCTGTCGGAAGAGGCGAAGGGGTTTTACCTTCGCCTCGGCCTCGATACCTCGCCGATGGACCCGATGATGCTGATGGTCACGCTGGCCGAGCTGCGGGACAATCTGTAATGCACCTCACTCCGCCGCGGGCAGCGGCGCCGCCACCGGTTCGGCCTTGCGGCGGTCGTCGGGCAGCAGCAGGGCGGCGGCAAAGGCCAGGGCGGCCAGCGCCGACAGGGTCAGGTAGAGCATGGTGAATTCGCTGGTGCGCTCATAGACCCAGGCGACCAGCTGGACCGCCAGCGGGCCGGAACCGAAGGACAGGATGTATTTGGCGCCGAAGGCCAGCCCGCGATGCTTGTCCGGGGTATAGCGGGCCAGCAGCATGTTCTCCGCCGGGATCTGCGTCTGCGAGGCGATGACGACCAACGCGGCGGCCGCCACCAGCGGCAGGTCGGCCAGCACCGCGACCGCCGCCATCAGCGGGATCTGAAACATCAGGCAAAGCATATAGACCCGCTTCAGCGAATGGCGGTCGGCCAGAACGCCGCCGATCATCTGCGGCAGGGCCGAGATCAGATAGACCGCCGTCACCAGCCCGCCGACCCCCAGCGTTCCGCCGCCGAGCCAGCCGCCCAGCCGCGCCTCGAACAGCTTGGGCAGCACCACCTGCATGGCGTTGAAGATCAGGCCGGCGCAGACCATGGTCAGCGACAGCACGAAGAAGGCGCGCACCACGTCGCCGCGCGACGGCTTGGGCTGCGGTTTCACGTCGGCATGACGGTCCTGGACGATGCCGCTCATGATCAACAGGGCCAGGGCGGCGCCCATCGCGAGGCAGATCGCGCCGGGGATGATGAAGGCCATGCGCCAGTTCAGCCAGTCCGTCAGGCTGCCGGCGACCACCGCGGCGGTGGCGACGCCGAAGGTGCCGAACAGGCCGAGCCAGCCCATCGCCTTGCCGCGATTCTCCGCATTCGCCATCATCCAGGCCATGCCGACGGGGTGGTAGATCGACGCCCCCAGCCCGAGCAGGGCCAGCGACCACATCAGCATCTCCGGCCCGTCCGACAGCCCGGCCAGCACCGCCCCGCCGCCGGTCATCAGGTAGAAGACCGCCATCATGCCGGCCGAGCTCCAGCGGTCGCCCAGCCATCCGGCCAGCGGCGCCCCCAGCCCAATCATGAAGGCCCCCAACGTCCACAGCCGGATCAGCTCGTCATAGGAGAGCTTCCATTCGGTTTCCAGCGCCAGCACGATGGTCAGGAACAGCGCCGACACGATGTGCATCAGCGTGTGCCCGACCCAGGCGAACCCGACCGACAGACGGGCCGAGGTCGGCGACGGCAAGGCGGCACTGGCGGATGGATGACTCATCGAACGTCTCCGGCCCCGGATTTGTCGTCACGGGGGAATGTTTCGCGGGCAAGCTATGGGCAAAGGCTGGCACGGGATGGTTGAACCGTCCAATGCGCCTGCCTCATGGCGGGCATGCCCATTGCGGCCCCGGATCAGTCGTTAACGTTCCCGCGCATCTTCTTCACCTCCGACCGCTTGGCCTTGCCCTCCAGCCGCCGCTCCTTCGAGCCCTTGGTCGGTTTGGTCGGGCGGCGGGGCGGCGGCGGTGGGGCGGCGGCGTCGCGGATCAGGTCGATCAGGCGCTCGCGGGCATCTTCCCGGTTGCGGATTTGCGAGCGGTGGCGGTCGGCCACCAGGATCAGCACGCCGTCCTGGGTCAGTCGGGAGCCGGCGAGCCGTTCCAGCCGGTAACGCACCGGATCGGGCAGATTGGGCGAGCGGCGCACGTCGAAGCGCAGCTGGACCGCCGACTCCGTCTTGTTGACATGCTGGCCGCCGGGGCCGGAGGCGCGGACGAATTCCTCCTGCAGCTCGCTTTCGTCCAGGCTGATTCGGGGGGTGACCCTGATCATTCAACCCTCTCCGACGGTGGCTCCAGCGGATTCCGGGCACGGAAGGCGCGGGCGAGCGCGGCGAAGCCGGCGACGTCGATCTCCTCCGCCCTTGCGGTCGGGGTCAGGCCGGTTTCCTCTAGCAGGGCTTCGGCATTGCCCAGCGACTTCAGGCTCTGGCGCAGCATCTTGCGGCGCTGGCCGAAGGCGGCGGCGGTGACCTGCTCCAGCGCGCGCCAGTCGGCCGGCTCCGGATTGGCCCGCGGGGTCAGGTGGACGACCGTCGATTCGACCTTCGGCGGCGGGGTGAAGGCGCGCGGCGGCAGGTTGAACAGCACGCGGGCGTCGGAACGCCATTGGGTGATGACCGACAGCCGGCCATAGGCCTTGCTGCCCGGCTTGGCCACCAGCCGGTCGGCGACCTCCTTCTGGAACATCAGCGTCAGGCTGACATAGGCCTCGATCCGCGCCAGCCAGCCGAGCAGAAGCGGCGTCGCGACGTTGTAGGGAAGGTTCGCGACGATGGCGCGCGGGGCGGGCGCCAATTCCTCCGGGTCCACCGTCAGGGCGTCGGCCTCGACGATGGACAGCCGGCCCTGGGACGCTTCGATCACGTCCTGCAGCGCCTCGATGAAGCGGCGGTCGCGTTCGATGGCGATGACCTTCACCGCGTCGGTCGCCAGCAGCGCGCGGGTCAGACCGCCGGGACCGGGGCCGACCTCGATGGCGGTGGTGCCGGCCGGCAGATTGGCCGAGCGCGCGATCCGCCCCGTCAGGTTCAGGTCGAGCAGGAAGTTCTGCCCCAGCGCCTTGCGCGCCTCCAGCCCGAAGCGCGCGATCACGTCGCGCAGCGGCGGCAGGGCGTGCGGGTCGAAAGCGGCGGCGGCGGGAGCGGCGGGGGCGGAGATCGGGTCGGTCATTCCCGACTTATAGGCATCCCCCGCGCGCTTCACCAGACGGCAGTTTGCAACAGTTGCTACAGCAGGCGGCGCAGCAGCACGACGGCGACCACGCCACCCGCCACCGCCACCACCATAGGCACCCGCCGGGCGATCAGGCAGACGAAGGCGGCGGCCAGCGCGTCGGACGGGCGCGACAGGGCGGCGGGCGTCACCAGCGCCACCAGCACCGCGCCCGGCGTTGCCTCCAGCGCGGCACTCGCCGCCGGACCCAGCTGCACCCGCGCGATCAGCCACGGCCCGCCGATCCGGGTCATCCAGGTGACCAGCGCCCCGCCCAGCACGATGGCGAAGACGTTCCAGTCCAGATGCAGCGACTCAAGCATTGGGCGCCCTCCCCTGCCACTTGGCTTGAACGGCGGCGACGGCGCCGCCGGCCAGCGCACCGGCGATGATGTGCCAGGTCCCGCCGGGCGACAGCGCATGGACGGCCAGCGCGGCGGCGGCACTCGCCAGCCAGGGCGGCAGCGAGCCGACACCGCGCCAGAATCCGGCGAGCAGGCAGAGGAAGACGGCGATGAAGGTGAAATCCAGCCCCCAGGCGGCGGGATCGGCGATCAGGGCACCGGCCAGCGTCCCGGCCACCGTGCTGGTCAGCCACGCCAGATACAGCGTCGCCGCCACCCCGTACCAATAGGCCAGCGTCAGTTCCGGCCCGCGGCGCAAGGCCAGCGCCCATTGCTCGTCGGTCATGAAGAACAGCGCCAGACCGGCCCGCGCGCGCGGGATGCCGCGGAAGCGCGGCTCCAGCGTCGCCCCCATCAGCAGGTGGCGCAGGTTGACCAGCAGGATCGCGCCGACCACCGCCAGCGCGGCGCTGCCCCCGCTCCCATTCTTGTCCAGCAGTTCGACCGCGACGAACTGGGAACTGCCGGCGAAGACCAGCGCGCTCATCAGCCCCATGTCGAGCGCCGACAGCCCGGCCTTGGCGGCGAGGCTGCCCAGCAGGAAGCCAAAGGGAACCGCGCCCGCCACGATGGGCAGGCAATGGACGATACCCGCCGCGAATTCCTGCCGCGGGGATGCCGGGATGGTGATGCTTTCCATACTCATGTGCGGCAAGCTAGACGGCGGCGGCGGGCGCGTCTTGGATGGGATTGCTGCCGCGCCGGTATTGGCCGGGGGAGACGCCGACCCGGCCCTTGAACACCCGGTTGAAATGCGCCTGATCGCAGAAGCCGCAGGCCAGCGCCACATCGGCCAGCGGCAGCGGCCCGATCAGCATCCGCTTGGCTTGCGCGACCCGGCGGTCGGTCAGATAGCCGTGCGGGGTCGTTCCCACCGCCGCGCGGAAGACGCGCAGCAGATGGAAGCGGCTGAGCCCCGCCGCCTCGGCGAGATCGGCCAGTTCCACCGCACTGTCAAGATGGGCGTCCAGATACTCCCGCGCGCGGCGAACGGCTGCCGGTTCCTGCCCCGCCTCGCGCGGGCGGGCGGTCAGGTCGCCATGGCGCAGGGCCAGCGCGGTGAAGGCGCGCAGTGCGTCGGTGTCGGTGCGCAAGGGTTCGCGATGTGGCCCCTCCAGCCCGTGGTGCAGGCCGCGCAACAGCTGGAACAGTTCCGGGTCGTCGAGTTCGGTCGCGGCGAAATGCGGCGTGACGGGGCGGCCGAGCGCGTCGGCCATCGCCTGCTCGAACAGGGCCACCGACGGGTAGAACATGCGGTAGGCATAGCCGTCCTCGGCCGGGCGGCCGTCGTGCAGAATCTCCGGGTCGAGCACCACGACCTGCCCGGCCCGCGCCACCCGTTCGGCACCGCGGCAGCGATACAACTCGGTTCCGGCGGTGATGACGCCGACCACATAGGTCTCATGCGTGTGCGGCGCATAGATGTGGCGCTGGAAACGGGCGTTCAGGCACTCCATGCCGTCGAAGCGCGCTTCCCGCCACAGCCGGGCGAAGTCGCCGTGGGCCGCCGGAGTCTCCAACAGTGCGGATTGCTGGTCCATGCCGCAGTCTAACAGGCAGGAGAGGCGCTCGTCTTGGATAGGATTGCTGGGACAGGATTGCCGGGACAGGATCGCGGCCTACCCCACGCGCCGGCCGACGGCATGTTCCGCCGGGTCGCCGGGATGGTCGGGGAACGGGACGCCATGGCCGGGCTGGTGGCTGTCATGGACCAGACAGGCATCGGCGATCAGCGGCCACAGGTGGGAACGGAGAAAGCGCTGGTCCTGCCAGCGGTCGGCCTCCGCCGCGGCGAAGCTTGCGGTCAACGGTTCCAGCGGCGGCAGCAGCCCGGCAACCCCGCCCCACATGCCGGCCAGCATCAGTTCGCTGTGCAGCGGGTGGTCGCGCATGACGTGGAAGGGCTTGCCGGAGGCGATCCATGCCTCGACCGCCGCTCGCTCGCGCGGACCGACCCGCGAATCGCAGTCACGGCAGACGAAACGGCGGACGGTCGGATCGTCGGAGGCCAGGAAGCGCCAATAGAGGCCGCTGACCGGACCGCTGCCGGGCGGCATGACCACCCGTTCCGCCCCCAGCGCATCCAGCTCCGCCAGAATCTCCGGCGGCACGCTGTCGTCGTGGTAGATCCGGCAGGTCCAGCCGGGATAGACCGACCGCACCAGCCGGGCATTCTCCACCGCGCCGTGGCGGTAGATGTCGGCCGTCCCCCACAGGCTGAAGGCCACCACGTCGCGGATTCGTCCCTCCGGGGCGGCGGGACGGTCGCGAAGCCGCTGCAGGGCAAGCGCCGCGCCCTCCTGCGCCGCGATCCGCGCCTTCATCGCGAGGAGCCTGTCGCCCTGGGCCAGCGCCTCCGCCTCCCGGTAGGACTGGAAGAGAAGGATGGCGAGGTTCTCGCGCGCGTCGAGAAAATCGGGCGCCAGCGCCACCGCCCAGCCCATGATGGCAGCCGCCCGCTCCAGCGCCGCCAGATCCAGGCCCGCTGCCCGCCGGGTCAGGACGCCGAGGTTGAAGAGCGCCCCGACATGGTCGGGCTGCAGCGCCAGCGCATGCCGGTAGCAAGCCAGCGCATCCTCCGCCCGTCCGGCGCGGGAGAGGGCGTTGCCGAGTTGGAACAGCCGCTCCGCCGTCGGCGGCTCCACATCTATCAGGCGCGACAGGTCGGCGACCGCCTCCTCCGCCCGGCCCCGTTCCAGCCGGTGGATGCCGCGCAACTCCAGAAGCAGGGCCAGCCGTTGCCGGGTCTCGCCGTCCTGCGGGTCGAGCCTCAGGGCCCGGCCCAGCGCGTCGATGGCGGCGCCGGTGTCGCCCGTCATCTGCGCCGCCACGCCGAGCAGAGCCAGCGCCGCCGCGTCTTCTGGCCGCAGGGCGGCGGCGCGGCGCTGGCCGACCATGGCCTCCGCCGGAAGCCCGAGCGCCAGATAGATCTTGCCGAGGTCGCGGTGGTAATCGGCGATGTCCGGCTGGGCGCGAACCGCCGCGGCGATCCGCGGCGCCGCGTCCTGCAGGCGGCCGGTCTGTGCCAGCAGCATGCCCAGCAGATGGGACGCGGCATGCGTTGCGGGAGCGGCGGCGAGGATGCGGCCATAGAGGGTTTCCGCCTCCCGCAGCCGCCCGGCCCCGTGATGGTCGATTGCGACCCGCAAGGCTTCCTGAACCGAGGCCATGACACTCCCCAAACACATCGCGGACACTGACGGACGAAGCCTGCCGATAGCATGGCGGCCGGCGCGTTACACACTGTTACACAGCCGCACCCCGCCGGATATTGTCCAGTTACAGTCGCGCGCGATCATGGCCGCCAACAAGAACGACACCGGATCGAAGGCGCCTGCCATGACCGTTTCCAAGACCATGACCCGCGACGTGGTCACCCCCGTCACCATCGTCACCTTCGTCGTGTCCACCGTGACCGGCATCATGCTGCTGCTGCACTGGAACACCGGGCTGGTGCGCTTCTCCCACGAATGGCTGAGCGTGGTGTTTTCCGCCATCGCGCTCTGGCATCTGGTGAAGAACTGGCGCGCCTTCGTCGGCTATCTGAAGCGGTACGCCGCCCAAGCCGCCTTCGTCGCCAGCATCGTCGTGTCGGTGGTCTTCACCGGCATGACCGGCACCACCGGCGGCGGCGGCGTCAATCCGGGCGCGGTGTTCGGCGCGCTGTCGAGCGCCACGCTCGAAGCGGCGGCGCCGGCGCTGGGGCTGCCCGCCGACAAGGCGGTGGAGGTGCTGAAGGCCGCCAACATCGAAGCTGCACCGGGCGAGACGCTGACCGCCATCGGCGAACGCGCCGGCAAGACCGGGGCGGCGGTCGCCAGCCTGCTGGCTGCCAAACGGCCGCTCTGACGCCTACTCCTCCTCGCCGTCGCCGAGCAGATAATCGATGTCGCCACCGTCGAGAGCGCTGACCAGCCCCTTGCCCTCGATGGTGGCGGCGGACAGGCTGCCCTTGCGGCGCTGCAGGTCGAGGATGCGTTCCTCCACCGTGTTGGCGGCGATCAGTTTGTAGACGAAGACCGGCTTGTCCTGGCCGATGCGATAGGCGCGGTCGGTCGCCTGATCCTCGGCGGCGGGGTTCCACCAGGGATCGTAATGGATCACCGTGTCGGCGGCGGTCAGGTTCAGGCCGCGGCCGCCGGCCTTCAGGCTGATGAGGAAGACCGGAACCTCGCGGTTCTGGAAGCGGTTCACCGGCTCGGCGCGGTCCAGCGTGCGGCCGGTCAGCTCGACATAGGGAACCGCCGCCTTCTCCAACTCCAGCTTGATCAGGTCGAGCATGGTGGTGAACTGCGAGAAGATCAGGATGCGGCGGCCTTCCGGCACCATCTCCTTCACCATCTCGGTCAGGGCGGCCAGCTTGGCGCTGTGGCGCCCCTTGCCGCCACCGACCCCGCCCAGCGATTTCAACAGGCGCGGGTCGCAGCAGACCTGACGCAGCTTCAACAGCGCGTCGATCACCGCGATGGCGTTCTGGCCCAGCCCCTTGCCGCTGGCGGCCAGCGCCGCGCGCACCGTCTCGTTCACCGACAGGCGGATGGTCTCGTAGAGGTCGCGCTGGTCGCGGTCGAGGTCGATGCGCACCACCACCTCGGTCTTCGGCGGCAGCTCCTTCGCCACCGCCTCCTTGGTGCGGCGGAGCAGGAAGGGGCGGATGCGGCGCATCAGCAGGTTGGCGCGGGTGTTGTCGCCGCGCTTTTCGATGGGCACGCGGTAGCGCTTGCCGAACTCCTTGCGGTCGCCCAGCAGGCCGGGCATCAGGAAGGCGAACTGGCTCCACAGCTCGCCCAGATTGTTCTCCACCGGCGTGCCGGACAGGCAGAGCCGGTGCCGGGCGGGCAGCGCCGCCACCGCGCGGGTCGCCTTGCCGTCGGGATTCTTGATCGCCTGCGCTTCGTCCAGAACGATCATGTGCCAGGTCAGCCGCTTCAGCAGGTCGATGTCGCGCGCCACCACGCCATAGGTGGTCACCACGATGTGGGCACGGTCGAGCTCGGCCAGCTTGCCGTGGCGGTCGACGCCATGCAGCACCACCACCCGCAGGTGGGGAGTGAAGCGTTCCGATTCCGCCACCCAGTTGGGCACGAGGCTGGTCGGCACCACCACCATGCAGGGCTCGGTCAGCCGGCCCTCATGCTCCTCCATCGCGATGTGGGCCAGCGTCTGGGCGGTCTTGCCCAGCCCCATGTCGTCGGCCAGGATGCCGGCGACGTTGTTGGCGCGCAGGCTCTGCATCCAGGCGAGGCCGCCGCGCTGGTAGTCGCGCAGCTCGCCCCGGAAGCCCGGCGGCGGCGCCATGTCGCCGGGCATCTCGTCGGCGCGCAGGCGCTGGAGATAGCCGTCGATCTGCGCCGTCTCGTCGCCGCGCCGGGCGATCAGGTCGTCGATGTCCAGCAGGGAATCGGCCTCGGCCAGCGGCACCTTCAGCCGGTCGCCGCTGCTGCGCCCGCTGTCCAGCATGGCTTCCAGAACGCTGAGCAGCCGCTCGATGCGCTCGGCCGGCAGGGCCAGGACGTTGCCGTCGTCCAGCACGATATGGGCGCGGCCGTCGATGATGCGGGTGGTCGACAGGCCGCCCTTCTCCACCAGCCGGGCGAGGATGGGCAGCAGCGGCTGGCGCACGCCGTCGATCTCGACGCCGACATCCAGGTCGAACCAGCCGTCGCCGGCGTCGCGCACCGCGACCTCCACCTCGGCCCCCGGCTCGATCACCTTGGTGCCGAAATCGGCGCCGACCTCCATGATCCAGCCGGCCTTGGTCAGGGCCGGGACCTCGGTGGCGAGGAAATGCTGCCAGCGCTCCTCCACGTCGCGGCCGGTCAGCCAGTGGACCCGCGCACCGCGGGCGTTGAGCGCGCCCTTCGGCGGCTCGATCCGCGCCTGGGCGAAGCCGAGGCCGGACAGACGGTCCAGCGCCGCCTGCTCGTCGGCCTTGTCGCGGCGGACGAAGGTGACGTCGCCGAACTCGTCCTCGTAGCGGGCGAACTGGCGCTGGTCGTCGGGCTCGATCTCAACCGGGCGGCCGGCTTCGCCATAGTCGAAGGACAGGCGCAGCACGTCGACCAGCCCGTCGGCCGGCGTCACCACCCGGCCCAGCCGCGCGATGATGCGCGGCGACCGCTCGACGATGGCCGCGGCGTCGGCGGCGCCGCTGCGCACGCCGGGAATGGCGTTGTCGCGGAAGTTGGAACCCGGCATCGGCGGCGGCGCTGTGATGCGCGGCATCGACGCGACATTGCCGCGCGACGGGCCGAACAGGCGGGACGGCGTCGATTTGGACGGAACCGGCGGCGGGACCGGCGCGGGCGGCACCGGCTTGGCCTTCGGCACCTCCACCACCTGGAGATCGACCGGGAAGACGGTGCCGGTGGCGCTGTCGACGCACCAATAGGACTGGCCCTTCACCAGCACGCTGCGTTCGGGCAGGCCGGTGGGGCGCAGCTTGCGGGTGGCGGGATCGCGGAAGGTGCGGACGGTGCGGCCCGGCGCCTCGGCCAGCGGGGTGCCGTCGCGCCAGCGCAGCCGCCCGGTGGAAAGCAGGCGGCGCAGCAGGCGGTCCACCGCCTCCCCCCGGCTCTTGGCGACGGGGGTGCGCTCGGTCCCGCCGCCGCCGAGCAGGCGGGCGATGGCACGGTCGGCGTCGCCGTCGAGCGAGCGCGGCGCCTTCGCCAACACGTCGCGCGGGGTGGCGGGGCTGCTGTCGGCCGATCCCTCCGCCACGAACTCCGCCAGGATGTAGCAGGCGACGTCGCCCTGCCCCGGCTCCAGCGTCCAGCGCAGGCTGCGCACCGGCTCGGGCTTCGGCGCGGTCGGCGAAGGGGGAGGAGGCGCGACGTTGCGGATCGGCGGCGGGACCGGCGCGCGGACCAGCGACAGCGGCGGTTTGGGTGCGGGAGGAGACGGGGGTGCGACAGCAGGAACTGGAGGAGGAGGCGGGGGTGGCGCGATCGGCGCCTTCACGTCGGCGACGTCGAACAGCGAGGCACGGCGCCATTCCGGGCGGCTTTCCAGCGCCAGCATCGCCGCCGCCGCCATATGGGCGCAAGCGTTGCGGCCGCAGGTGCAGCTGCGGTCGAGCACGACGCCGCGCTTGCCCTGCACCGGGTACACCGTCACCCCCAGCCGGCGGCCGAGGTCGCTGACCTCCGCCTTGATCCGGTCGCCGCCGGGGGGGCCCAGCGTCACCGCACCGGTCATCATCAGCGTGCGGCCGCGTTGCAGCGTCTTGGCATCGAAGACGCGCGTCAGGTCCTCCTGGGCGAAGGGGACGGCGGCGCCACCCGAAGGGCCACGCGGCAGGGCATCGAATAGCGACATGCGGTGCGGAAGTGACCTGGCCGGAACGGAACAGAAACGGGGCGTCGGTATAGGACCTTGCGCCGTGGGACGCAAGCCCCTGGCTCACGCTTGCGGGGGTGCCGGGCTTCCGGGGGCTGGAACCTCCGGGTCACGCGCGACCGCCCGTCATACCACAGGACGCCGCCGGCTTCATCCCGATTGGTGGCTTATCCGCGGGTGCCTGGGAAGACCCGGCCGGCCAGCTCGCACAGTCCGGCGCCGCTGCCGAAATGGTATGCCACGCGGCGGATGGTCCCCTCGACGAAGGAGGGGTCGCCGGCATGGACCAGCAGGGCGAGGCCGAGCGCCAGCGCCCCCAGCAGCCAGGGCGACACGCGCAGGCGCGGCGCGCCGTCCTTGCGGCTGGTCCACAGGAACAGCAGGACCGACAGGCCGCCGATCAGCAGACCGGCCACCACCTCCGCACCCGAATGGGCCGACACCGCGACACGGGACACGCCGATGGCCAGCACCAGCGCGACCGCCGCCAGCGGCAGCCCGACCCTGAGCCAGACGGAGCCGGCGTTGCGCGCCGCCAGCGCCGCCACCGATCCGTAGAAGACGGCGGCGAAGGCGGCATGACCGCTGGGGCTGACGAAGCGGTCGCCGGCGAACAGCGAGGGAAACAGCGGAAAGTCAGGCAGGCCGCAGCCATGCCCCACCAGCTTCAGCACCACCATGGCACCGAGGCAGAGCGACAGCGCCAGCAGCCAGCGCAGCGCCAGCGGCGCCGAATGGTGCCGCCAGAGGGCGGTGGCGTAGAGGGCGGAAAGCGGAACGAGAAGGCTGCTGCTGCCCAGATGGGTGATGGCGCCGCTGGCGGTGGCGAACATCGGGACCCCGTGGATGGCGGTGGAGGGAACGGCTCTGCCAGATGGTGCGGCGCAGCACGGACAGCAAGGGGACTAAAAAGGGGTGCGGATGTCCCGTCCCCTTACCCCTCCACCCGATCGGCGCGCGCGTCGGCGATGACGCAATTGCGGCCCGACCGCTTCGCCTCGTACAGCGCCTCGTCGGCGCGGCGGATCAGTCCCTCGGCGGTGTCGCCCAGCCGGCCGCCGATGGAGATTCCGATTGAGACGGTCACGTTGATCTCGCCGCGGTCGGCCGACACGGCGAAAGGGGTGTCGGCGATGCGCGAGCGCAGGCGCTCGGCGACGATCAGCGCGGCCTCCCCGTCGGTGTCCGGCAGGATGACCACGAACTCCTCGCCGCCCAGCCGGGCGACGAGATCGAAGGTGCGCAGGTTGCGGCTGGCGCGCGTCGACACCTCGCGCAGCACCTCGTCGCCGATGGTGTGGCCATAGGTGTCGTTCACGACCTTGAAGTGGTCGATGTCGAACATCAGCACCGACACCGGCTTGTGGCTGTCGATGGCGCGCTCCAGCAACCGCGGCAGATGGGCGTTGACGTAACGGCGGTTGAAGACGCCGGTCAGGCTGTCGGTCAGCGCCATCGACAGGCTCTGCTCGTAATTGGAGCGCAGCCGTTCCTGGTAGCGCTTGCGCCGGATCTGGGTGCGGGCGCGGGCCAGCAGCTCGTTCCGGTCGACCGGCTTGACGACATAGTCGTTGGCGCCGAGTTCCAGCCCTTTGGCCACCTGCGCCAGATCGCCCTCGTCCACCATCAGCAGGATCGGCACCTGCCGCGTCCGCTCGTGCGAGCGCAGCTGCGAACAGAGCCGCAGCCCATCCTCGTTCAGCAGGGTCAGACTGACCACCACGAGGTCCAGCTCGCTGCCCAGCGCGCGCTCCAGCGCCTTGGCGCAGGTGTCGGCCGACATCACCGTGTTGTGGTCGCGCCGCAGCGTCTCCGTCACCTTCTCCAGGTCGAGCATGGAATCCTCCAGCACCAGCACGGTTGCGTGCTCGAAGGATTCGCTCAGCATGGTGCCGCTGCGTTCGATGACGCCGAACTGGCCGGACGTGCTTTCGCGCAGGCGCCATTCGTCCATCATCATCTTCAGGCGGACCAGCGAGCGCACGCGCGCGAACAGCGCGATGTCATTCACCGGCTTGGTCAGGAAATCGTCGGCGCCGGCCTCCAGCCCGCGCACGCGGTCGGCGATGTCGGACAGCGCCGTCACCATCACCACGGGGATGTGCATGGTGGCGGGATCGGAGCGGATCTTCTCGCAAACCTCGAAGCCGTCCATGCCCGGCATCATCACATCCAGCAGGACGATGTCCGGCGATTCCCGCCGCACCATCTCCAGCGCGTCCGGCCCGTTGTACGCCGTCAGCACATTGAAGTACTCGCGCGTCAGTTTCGCCGCGAGCAGCTTCACATTGGGCAGGACGTCATCGACGACAAGGACACGCGCGGACATTGGAAGGTAAATTCCTGCAGAATTGCTACAGAGAAAACCGACTCACCCAAGAAACTTCTTGACGGTCTCGAGAAACTTCACGACTGAAATGGGCTTCGCCACATAATCCTCGCATCCGCCCTGACGGATCTTCTCCTCGTCACCCTTCATCGCGAAGGCGGTGACAGCGACGACGGGGATCGATTTCAGGTCCGGATCGTCCTTGATCCAGCGGGTGACCTCCAGCCCCGACACTTCGGGCAGTTGGATGTCCATCAGGATCAGGTCGGGACGGTGCTGCCGGGCCAGCCGCATCGCATCCATGCCGTCGCGGGTTTGCAGCGTGTCGTAGCCGTGCGCTTCGAGCAGGTCATGAAAGAGCTTCATGTTCAGCTCGTTGTCCTCGACGATGAGGACGGTCTTCGTCGGCTTACCACCGGCCAAGGATGGACCGCCCGGCTCCGCTGACATGCATCCTCCCCTGAGACTGGCCCCCGCCCTCACGCCGTCCGAAACCCGGTTGCGCCCGTCATTCGACCGTCGGGCAGCGGGAATCCGTGCGGCATTGCACTCCGGTATACCCCCTTTCTGAATAGGTCGCGACGGTTAAATAGTCGTTAGCCGGCCAATGGACGTCTTCCCTGAGGCTGTCCATCGCCCTGTCCGGATGGCAAGAAGCCGCCCGCGTCGGGGCGCGGGCGGCTTTGGTACAGCAATGATCAGGTAAAAGCGGGGTCTCCAACGCTGCAGAGTTATGGCATTTCGAGTTGGAGTATCGATTTCCGACGGAGATGCCCTTCTCCCCTTGCGGGAGAAGGGTTGGGATGAGGGGTGCGGCCGGCCACAAGGCCGGCGGAAGTATCAGTTCGCGCCCCCCTCACCCCAACCCCTCTCCCACAAGGGGAGAGGGGCTTGAGGAGCCGATCGGACGCAAAAGAGATTGTTTTGTCAGGCAACCCGCTTGGTCCGGCGCTTGGCGTCGCGGCGGCGGGCACCCTTGGCGCCGTACATCATGGCGTCGGCGCGGCGCATCACCTCGTCCTCGCTGTCCTCGGCACCATAGGGCTGGGTACCGACGGAGAAGCGGACCGGCAGGCTGTGCCCGCCCCATTCCACATGGGTGGCGTCGGCGATGGCCGCCAGCTGGCGGGCGCGGGCGAGGCCGGTGGCGGTATCGGTGTTGGTCAGCAGCACGGCGAACTCGTCGCCGCCCAGCCGGGCAACCACGTCCTCCTGGCGGACATTGCCGACGATCATGCGCGCGACCTGCCGCAGATAGGCGTCGCCGGCGACATGGCCGTGGGTGTCGTTGATCGCCTTGAACCCGTCCAGGTCGATCATGACCAGCAGGCCGCCGGCGGACCCGTTGCGGCGGGCCGACGCCAGTTCGCGGCGGAAGTGGCTGTAGAAGCCGCGCCGGTTCAAGAGGCCGGTCAGCTCGTCCGTCATCGTCAGGCTTTCGAGGTAGGCGATGCGCTCCTGCAACTCGGCGATCGTCTCCTTGGCCTCGGAGAGCAGCGCGATCGTCTCGTCCAGCGTCTGGCGCTCGGTCCCCCGCAGAAGCCCGACGCGCGAAGCCAGCGCGACCGGCGACCAGCCCACCGGCACGTCGAAACGGTCGGAGGCGTGATGCTTCAGGTCCAGGGCGGCGACGATGGCGTTCATGGGGTCGGCTCCTCTGATGAAGGTCGGAACACTTCGACCTCATATAAGCAACCACCGTGCCAACCCGGCGCACCCCGGAGATATCAAGCATTTTATCGATCGGCGGAGAATTGTGCCTGCCGATCACCGGCCGGGCATGGAGAGTCTTTCCCACCCGGCCGGCATCTTCTGCCCAGCGCCGCCCGTTGGAGGCAGGAAATCCCTGCCGGGCACCGTTCGGCACTGTCCGGTCGCGGTGGCTTACACCACCCGGTCGGGCGCCGGCCGGCCGGCCATCACCGCGTCGATGTTGTCCAGGGCCTTGAAGCCCATGGCGTTGCGCGTCTCCACCGTGGCGCTGCCCAGATGCGGAAGCAGGAAGGCGTTGGGCAGGTCGCGATAGCCGGGATGCAGGTTCGGCTCGTTCTCGAACACGTCGAGCCCGGCCGCCGCCAACCGTCCGCTCTTCAGCGCGGCGATCACCGCGGCGTCGTCCACCACGCTGCCGCGGGCGGTGTTGACCAGGATGGCCCCCGGCGGCAGCCGCCCGATCCGCTCGGTATTCAGCCAATGGCGGGTTTCCACCGTGGCGGGGAAGTGGAGCGACAGCACATCGCAGACCGGCAGCATCTCCTCCGGGTCGGCGTGGTAGGTGGCGCCCAGCTCCAGCTCCGGGGGCAGGCGGCGGCGGTTGCTGTAGTGGATCGCCATGCCGAAGGCGCGGGCGCGGGCCGCCACCGCCTGACCGATGCGGCCCATCCCGACGATGCCCAACCGCTTGGCCCCGACATGGGTTCCCATCAGCTGGGTCGGGGTCCAGCCGGTCCAGGCATTCGCCCGGATCATCCGTTCCCCCTCCGACGCGCGGCGCGCCGCACCCAGCAGGAGAAGCAGGGCGATGTCGGCGGTGGCGTCGGTCAGCACGTCGGGCGTGTTGGTGACGGTCAGGCCGCGGGCGCGCGCCGCCTCCAGGTCGATGTGGTCGGTCCCGACGGAGAAGGTCGCCAGCACCCGCACCCGCTCCGGCAGGGCGGCGATGGCGGCGGCGTCGAGCCGGTCGCCGGCACAGCACAGAACGGCGTCGGCCCCCGCCTCCGCGGCGCGGGCGGCGATCTCAGCCCCGCTGAACGCCCGGTCTTCCGGGTTGAGGACCGCCCGGTAATCGCGCGACGCCCGCGCCTCCACCGCATCGGGAAGGCGGCGGGTCAGCAGCACCACCGGACGGGCGGCGGTGTCCGGCGGGGTCTCGGCAGGGCTTGTCATTCCGGCTGTTCCCTTCCATTGATTAGGAATTGAGGGTGGCGGGTCTTTCGGACCGCGGCGAAAACACCCATACTTCACCCAGAGCCGTCAATCACCTGTGGATCCCGTCTTGCTCGACCGTCTCTCTGCCCTGCCGGCGACCGTCGGCACGGTCCTCGCCGCCACCGTCACCGCCGGTGCGCTCCTCGCGGCCACTCCCGTCCTGGCACAGCCGGCCGCCACCTCCATGGCGGCTGTCGCGGCCAAGATCCAGCCGCACCGGGCGATCTACGCCATGTCGCTGGGATCGGCACGCAACGGGTCGAAGGTCAGCGACGTCCGCGGCCGCATGATGTTCGAATGGGCCGACGCCTGCGACGGCTGGACGACGGAGCAGCGCTTCCAGCTGCGCTTCGTCTACAGCGAGGGCGACGACATGGCGATGAACACCAACTACACGACCTGGGAGGCGAAGAACGGCCTGCGCTACCGCTTCAACGTCCGCAAGCTGGTGAACGGCGAGCTGGACGAGGAGGTGCGCGGCGAGGCGAACCTCCAGGCCGACGGCGCTGGCAGCGCCCAGTTCACCAAGCCGGAACCGCAGGAGATGGAGCTGCCGGCCGGCACCATGTTCCCCACCGCCCACACGCTGGCGATCCTCGACCATGCCGAGCGGAACGAACCCTTCTTCACCCGCACCATCTTCGACGGATCGGACGCCGAGGGGCCGACCGAGGTGTCGACCGTCGCCGGCAAGCCGGGCGCCCCGAAGGAAGCCGGCAAGGATCCTCTGCTGAAGGTGGGCAAATCCTGGCCCGTCCGCATGGCCTTCTTCCCCCTGCAGAGCGATTCCGCGCAGCCGGAATATGAGATGAGCCTGCGCCTGCTGGAGAACGGCATCGCCGAGTCCATGCAGATCGACTATGGCGATTTCACCGTCAACGCCGTGCTGGAGAAGATCGAGGCGCTGCCCAAATCGGGCTGCTGAACGGGCGCCGGCCCGTGACAATCATACCCATGTCATCGCACCGGATGGAAAAACCGCGGTTTCCCTGTTGATCGCGACTCGTTGCTGCGCTTAACTGTGGGTTGAGTTTTGTGCAACAGGCCGACCTGTCCCCTCCTGGAGGACGGGCCGCCGTCCGAGGGTTTATCCGTCATGAGCAAGAAGCATGTCCAGATCGGGCAGGTTTTCCAACCGGTTGGCACGGCCGGCGGCCGCGGTTGGCGGGTGACGGCGACGGTCAACCTGCTGGGCATTCCCCACGCCCGCGTCGTCAGCACCGAAGACGATGGCGTATCCAAGACCCTGAGCTGCTCGGTCCTGGCCGACACCAGCCACTACCGCCTGATCGCATCGGCACCGCAGGGCGGGATGGCGGCGTAACGTTTCCGCCAAGAATCAAGGGTTTACAAGAGTACCCGGCCCCCTCCCTAACCCTCCCCCACCTTTGGTGGGAGAGGGGATAAGTGCCTATTTGGGAGAGCGGCGGCAGTCTCCTCCCCCACCCAGCGGGGGAGGATTAAGGTGGGGGTCTAACGCGGCAAGACGCAGCCCCCCTACTCCTCCCCCCGCCGCTCGCGCAGCTTGGCCCAATAATCGAGCCGCTTGCGCAGGTCGCGCTCGAATCCCCGCTCCACCGGCTGATAGAATTCGCGCCGTGCCATCCCCTCGGGGAAGTAGTTCTGGCCGGAGAACCCCTCCGCGGTGTCGTGGTCGTACTCATAGCCCTTGCCGTAGCCGATGGTCTTCATCAGCTTGGTCGGCGCGTTCAGGATATGCTTGGGCGGCATCAGCGAGCCGGTTTCCTTCGCCGCGCGCACCGACGCCTTGTAGGCGGTATAGCCGGCATTCGACTTCGGCGCCGTCCCCAGATAGATCACCAGCTGCGCCAGCGCCAACTCGCCTTCCGGGCTGCCGAGCCGCTCATAGGCTTCCCAGGCGGCGATGGCCTGGGTCAGGGCGTTGGGATCGGCCAGCCCGATATCCTCCACCGCGAAGCGGGTCAGCCGGCGGGCGATGTAGCGCGGATCCTCGCCGCCATCCAGCATGCGGCTGTACCAATAGAGCGCCGCATCGGTGTCCGATCCGCGCAGCGATTTGTGCAGGGCGCTGATGAGGTTGTAATGCCCCTCCTGCGCCTTGTCGTACAGCGGGGCGCGGCGCTGGATGGTGGCGGCAAGCGCGTTGGTGTCCAGCACCGTCTCGCCGGGCAGCGCGAACAGCTCCTCGCACAGGTTCAGGCAGAAGCGGCCGTCGCCGTCCGCCATCGCCTTCACCGCGGCGCGCGCATCGGCGTCCAGCGGCAGCGGGCGGCCCATCTCCACCTCCGCCCGCGACAGCAGCTTTTCCAGCGCCGCATCGTCCAGCCGGTTCAGCACGAACACCTGGGCCCGCGACAGCAAGGCCGCGTTCAGCTCGAAGGACGGATTCTCGGTGGTGGCGCCGACCAGCGTGACGGTGCCGTCCTCGACGAAGGGCAGGAAGCCGTCCTGCTGCGACCGGTTGAAGCGATGGATCTCGTCGATGAACAGCAGGGTCCCCTGCCCCGCCACCCGCCGGGCGCGGGCGGCGTCGAAGACCTTGCGCAGGTCGGCGACGCCGGAGAAGACCGCCGACAAGGGTTCGAAATGCAGGTCGGTGCTGTGGGCCAGCAGGCGGGCGATGGTGGTCTTGCCGCAGCCGGGCGGCCCCCACAGGATCATGGAGGCCAGCCGCCGCGCCGCGACCATGCGGCCGAGCGGCCCGTCGGGCTTCAGCAGATGGTCCTGTCCGACCACCTCGTCCAGCGTGCGCGGGCGCAGCCGGTCGGCGAGCGGGCGGGGAGCCGCCGACTCGAACAGGCCGGCACCCTCGCCCGACTCGCCGCGTTTCGCCATGGCAGGTGCCTCAGCGGGCCGCGGTGCAGCGCTGGTAGCACTGCTTCAGCTGGAAGCCGCAGTTGTCGGTCGGGCTGAAGGGGGTCGACTCCGTACGGTCGATGCCGCCCTGGTTGCGCGCAGCCACCGAATCCATGCAGACATTGTGGCTGCGCTCGCACTGGGCCTGGCAGGAGGCGCCGGCACCGGCCCCGCTGCCGTTGTCCAGGCGCAGCGACTGATCGTCGGCGCCGCCACGCGGGGTCGACGGGCCGGGCACGACGGTGACGGTGGGCGCCGGACCCGAAGCGGCCGGGCGGTCGGACGGACGGTCGGCGCAGGCCGACAGGCCGAGCAGGGCGACGGCCACCAGCGGGGCAATGAGACGGACCGGACGGAACATAGCCACGACGGCTCCTATTCTTCTTGTTGTGAGGACGGCCGCGGGCATGGCGGAATGCCACACCCCTCTGGACCATCCCCCGTTCGCCCCCCACTATGCCGACAACCGCATCAAGAAGGGAATGACTGAAATGACACCGGAATCGGACGGCAGATCAACACGCAACCCGCCGCGCAACCGCTCCCTGCGGCTGCTGCTGGCGCTGCTCGTCCTCGGTCTCGTCATGCTGGGATCGCGCGTGCTGGCATTGCCCAACATCGGCATGGCCGAGATGATCATCCCGATGCTGGGCGGGCTGTTCGTGGCGGTCGCCATCGTCATGATCGTGCGCCGCGACCGCGCCGACCGCGACGCCCTGCCCCCGTCCCGGCGCAACCGCCAGGACCAGGGCATGCCGGACTGATCGGGCGCTCCCGATCAGACGAACTTGAAGCTGAGCAGGCCGCCGACCACGACGACGAGCAGGACGGTGGCCACCAGCATCAGGCGCTTCTCGATGATCTCCTGAACCTGCGGCCCGTAGAAATGCAGCAGGATGGCGATCATGTAGAAGCGCGAGAAGCGCGCGACGATCGAACAGAGGATGAAGACCGTCAGGTCGAGATGGGCGAATCCGGCGGTGATCGTCAGCAGCTTGTAGGGGATCGGCGTCACCCCCTTCAGGATCAGGAACCAGGGGCCGAACTCGGCGAACATTTCCTGGAAATGCTGGAACGACTCCTGCGCATTGTAGAAGTCGATGATCATCCGTCCGACGCTCTCGAACAGATAGAAGCCCAGCGCATAGCCAAGCAGCCCGCCCAGCAGCGACGCCAGCGCGCAGATGTTGGTGTAGAACCACAGCTTCTTGGGCTTCTCCAGGCACATCGGCACCAGCATCACGTCCGGCGGCAACGGGAAGAAGGAGCTTTCGGCGAAGGAAATCGCCGACATCCACCAAACGGCATCGTCGCGGGCGGAGAGGCGCTGAAGGCGCGTGTAAAGAGAACGCAACATTCGACCGGCCACATAAGAGAAAACCCCTCCTTCGGGGGGTGGCCCGAAGGAAGGGTCTAATATATCACCGATATCGGCGGTTCCGTCCCGTGCAACACGGGGTCCTGGGACCCGATGCCGCACGGTCAGGATAACCGGCGCGATGCCCGGTCATGTTACTCGGCGGTCTCGCCTTCGGCCTCGGCGACATCCTGCGTCGGGCCGGAGTTCTGGCCCTTGGCGGAGACGTCGCGGTCGACCAGCTCGAACACGGCCATGTCGGCGGCGTCGCCATAGCGGAAGCCGGCCTTCAGGACGCGGCTGTAGCCACCCTGACGGTCCTTGTAGCGGTCCGCCAGAACGGTGAACAGCTTGGTGACCGTCTCGTTGTCGCGCAGCTGGGCGAAAGCCAGACGGCGGTTGGCCAAGCCACCCTTCTTGCCGAGCGTGATCAGCTTGTCGACGATCGGACGCAGGTCCTTCGCCTTCGGCAGGGTGGTGGTGATCTGCTCGTGCTTGATCACCGCGTTCGCCATGTTCGAGAACATGGCCTTGCGGTGGCTGCTGGTCTTGCTGAACTTACGTCCCGAAACGCCGTGACGCATGGCGGTCCTCCTTCATGGCTTGGCCCCCCTCGGGGAGCCGATCGTGAACCCCGCCGCCCAGTCGAAACGCTGGTACGGCTGCGGGGTCGGGCCGTGGCGGCCCTGGGAAATGCGCCCTTCCCGGCCGAAAGACGGAAAGGGCGCAGAAAACGCGAGATGCTTAGTACGGCTCTTCCAGACGCTTGGCCAGCTCTTCGATGTTCTCCGGCGGCCAGTTCGGGATTTCCATACCGAGGTGCAGGCCCATCTGGGACAGCACTTCCTTGATCTCGTTCAGCGACTTGCGGCCGAAGTTCGGGGTGCGGAGCATTTCCGCCTCCGTCTTCTGCACCAGGTCGCCGATGTAGACGATGTTGTCGTTCTTGAGGCAGTTGGCCGAACGGACCGACAGTTCCAGCTCGTCCACCTTGCGGAGCAGGTTCTTGTTGAACGGAACCTCCTCGTGCTTCTCCTCGGAGACGGCGTGCGTCGGCTCCTCGAAGTTGATGAAGAGCTGCAGCTGGTCCTGCAGGATGCGGGCGGCGAGCGCCACCGCGTCGTCCGGCTTGACCGAACCGTTGGTCTCCACCGTCATCGACAGGCGGTCATAGTCGGTGACCTGCCCGACGCGGGCATTGTCGACCTTGTAGGACACCTTGCGGACGGGCGAGAACAGGGCGTCGATCGGGATCAGGCCGATGGGCGCGTCTTCCGGACGGTTCTGGCTGGCCGGGACATAGCCCTTGCCGGTCTCGACCGTCAGTTCCATGTTCAGCCGCGCGCCGTTGTCCAGCGTGCAGATGACCAGTTCCGGATCCATGACCTGGATGTCGGGACCGGTCTCGATCATGCCGGCCTTGACCTCGCCCGGGCCTTCGGCGCGCAGGCGCATGCGCTTCGGGCCGTCGCCGCCCATGCGCAGACCCATCGTCTTGATGTTCAGGACGATGTCGGTCACGTCCTCGCGGACGCCGGGGATCGACGAGAACTCGTGCAGCACGCCGTCGATGTGGATCGAGGTGACGGCGGCACCCTGCAGCGAGGAGAGCAGGATGCGGCGCAGCGCGTTGCCCAGCGTCAGACCGAAGCCGCGTTCCAGCGGTTCGGCGACCACGGTCGCGAAGCGGTCGGCGTCGTCACCGGGCTGGATGTCCAGCTTGCTCGGCTTAATCAGTTCCTGCAAGTTCTTCTGAAGCACGGATCGACCTCAAGATGCCATCGGGTGAACACGAACCCGCGGGGTCCGAACCATTCCCATGCTGAGGGGACCGCGATGGCTGCGGCCCCCTGTCCCGGAATGGCTGGTCCCCGCGGGTGCGGAAACGGTACTGGACTTAGACGCGACGCTTCTTCGGCGGGCGAACGCCGTTGTGCGGGATCGGCGTGACGTCGCGGATCGACGTGATCTGGAAGCCGATCGACTGCAGGGCGCGCAGGGCGGACTCACGCCCCGAACCCGGACCCTTCACTTCGACTTCCAGGGTCTTCATGCCGTGCTCCTGGGCCTTGCGGCCGGCGTCCTCGGCAGCGACCTGGGCGGCGTAGGGGGTCGACTTGCGCGAACCCTTGAAGCCCATGGTGCCCGACGACGACCAGGCAATGGTGTTGCCCTGCGCGTCGGTGATGGTGATCATCGTGTTGTTGAACGAGGCGTTCACATGAGCGACGCCGGCGGTGATGTTCTTGCGCTCGCGACGACGCAGGCGCTGAGAAGCGGCGGAGGGCTTGGCCATTTTGCGTTCGTCCTCTTACTTCTTCTTGCCGGCGATCGGCTTGGCCGGACCCTTGCGGGTGCGGGCGTTCGTATGGGTGCGCTGGCCGCGGACCGGCAGGCCCTTGCGGTGACGCAGGCCACGGTAGCAGCCCAGGTCCATCAGACGCTTGATGTTCATGGCGACTTCACGACGAAGATCGCCCTCGACGCGGTAGTCGGCGTCGATGGTCTCGCGGATCTTCAGGACTTCGTCGTCCGTCAGCTCGTTCACGCGACGCTCGGCCGGGATGTCCAGCTTCGCGCAGATTTCCTTGGCCTTGAAGGGGCCGATGCCATGGATGTAGGTCAACCCGATCTCCACGCGCTTCTGCGCGGGGATGTTGACGCCAGCGATACGCGCCACGCTACTCTCCTCAGTCTCGATATCTCAACGGCAGCCCGTCGGGCCGCCTACACACCGAGCAAATCCCGCCCGGCACAAGGCCGGACCCGGGAACGCACAATGTTACCCGCCACCCCGGCGGGGCAGCGAGAGGGTGGGACTATAGAAAAACCCCGGAACTTGTCAAGGCCGATTACTCGGCGGGAACCGCCGGCCGGACAAGCTCCGGCCCGGTTTCCGGCGGTTCGCGGCCGCTGTCAGTGTCGTTGACTGCGATATCCCGGACCGGACCCGGAGTCCGCGGCAGCCGCCCGGCATTCAGCAGCGCACGGTCGCGGTTCACCTGCGGCAGGTCGAGGCTGAGCTTCAGTTCGATGTTGCGCCAGATCTGACGCAGCCGCTGCACATGCAGATCCTCGCCGATGGCCTGCACCACCGACTCCAGATTCTCCAGCGTGATGCCGCGGTCGGCCAGCAGCACCGTGCCCTTGCCGTCGGTCTTGGGGCAGTTCAGCGCCTGAACCAGCCGGGGCTGCGACTCCGGCCGCGCCATGAAGCGTTCGATGTCGAAGATGGTGCGGACATTGACGACGCGCAGCGCCTCGATCTGATCGAGGTCGAGCGCCAGGATCAGCTGGGCCTGCGCCACCCAATCCATCGTCTCGTAGATGCCATAGGGCGTCTCGACAAACAGCAGGATCGGATTCGCGGTGGCAAGGTTCTGCACATCCTCGATCTCGAACTCGGCCAGCCGGAATTTGATGGACGAATCGATCCCCAGGATCATGTCGATCGGATATTCGCGGACGAATCCCTGCGCCCGGGGATCGATCCGCCGCACCTGCAGCTGCGGCACCCGGCTGAGCAGGGTCTGCAAGCCGAGCCTGGGAAAGAAGCCGATCAGGAATGCCACGATCAGCTCCGGCACCCGGTCGCCGACCGCCCCCTCCGGCGCCATTTGTGCAAGATCCATATAGCCGTGATGCAGGGTGACCGAGGTGACGCAGGCCAGGATGATATGACCGGTCACCCGCAGGAAGGAAATCGGCGACAAATCATAGTTGGAGATGCGGCGGATCAGATAGTCGATCGACCAGACATAAGCGCCGAAGAAGGTGAAGGACAGCACCGCCACGGTCTGAAGCTGGTAGTGCACAAGATCGATCGGCGTCACCCCGTCGACACCGTACAGCGTCATCCCGCTGAACAGCGGCTGAAAATGGTCCAGCCGGTCCTTGCCCAGCAGCATGCCGCTGGAGGTCAGGAAACCGCTGAAGGACACCATGATGAAGACGAGGACAGGAAAGAAATAGGCCCGCCATTCCGATGGATGCGTGTTGTCGGGTCCCTGAGGCAGGGCGCGGTATTTGTAGGCGGCGAATTCGAAGGACGGGATCAGCTGGTCATGATCGCACCCCTCGATGCGGAAAACCGATTCCAGATCGGCGATGATCTTCTGCCGCACATTCTTGATGTTGCTGCGGCCGATGAAGATCGTCAGCGGCAGTATGAAAGACAGGGCGAGCAGGCCCATCGCGCTCAGCACCCGCAGCTCGCCGATCACATGAATCACTTGGTCGAACATCGCACCCCCGGCATCCGGCCCGGCCACACCGATTGTGGACGTGCGGGATCTGCGCAGCGACCGCCCCCTGGTCGAATTGCCGGGCACTATACCTCTTTAGCGCGTCTTTTAGGAGAGTATTGCTCGCGTCAACCGTTGGCAGCCGATCCTGCCCGTCTGCCTAGAGGTCGGTTCCAGCGGCACGATGTCGAAGAGCGTCGGCCTGCGCCCGGACCCGGCCGAGATGGGGATTGATCTCCAGCGCCGCATCGAAGGCACGCAGCGCCGGCTTCTCGTCCCCAAGCGCCAGATAGACCAGCCCCAATTCCACGAATGCACCGAAATGGCGCGGCTCCAAGGACAGGGCGTGGCGCAGGTCGAGCATGGCCGAGCGGTAATCGCCCAGCATGTAATGGGCCGCGGCACGCTTGTTCCAGCCTTCCGCATAGGAGGGGTCGCGGGCGACCACTGCGTCGAATGCGCGCAGTGCCGAGTGGTAATCGTCGCTGTTCAGGCTGAGAACGCCGGCACGCATGTCGCGAACCATCGCCGGGTCGGGATGGTCGAGCCAGTATTCCCAGATATGCTCTTCCACCGATTCGGCATAGGCGGCGTCGGTGGTGCTGTGCAAGGCTTGAAAAAGGCCGTCCAGACGCACATTGCCCTGCCCCGCCCCGGCCGGCACCCCGAGGGTCAGCAGCAAAAGCACAGTCAAGGAAAAGAAGCGCCGAATCATCATGCCCCAAATTTGGGCACGGATTCGACTCTCTGCCAACTATTTTTTTGTTGCAAATTGCTAATGAATTCGACAAAGGCGCCCGACGCCCCGCCCTGACCGCGGTCCCAATGCTGCCGGACCATCCCGCCTAAGCCGCCCGCCCGCCCCCTTCACCCTTGGCATGGCTGTCGGGCGAGTGCCGCAACGGTCCTCAACGGCCCTTCCGAACGCCGAAAAAGCCAACGGCCGGCGGATTGCTCCGCCGGCCGTCGGTTTTACCGGATGTGTCCCGATTGCCAGGAAGGCGATCAGGCGGCCTTGTTGCGGCCGGCCACGATTTCGTCGGTGACGTTGCGCGGCACCGGCTCGTAGTGGCTGAACTCCATCGAGTAGGACGCACGGCCCGAGGTCATGCCGCGCAGCTGGCCGATGTAGCCGAACATCTCGTTCAGCGGGACATTGGCCTCGACGGCGATATTCGAACCACGCTCCAGCTGGCCCAGGACGGTGCCGCGACGACGGTTCACGTCGCCGATGACGTCGCCCAGGTAATCCTCCGGCGTGACGATCTCGACCTTCATCACCGGCTCGAGCAGGATCGGGCCGGCCTTCGGCAGAGCCTCACGGAAGCAGGCCTTGGCGGCGATTTCGAACGTCAGGGCGTTCGAGTCGACGTCGTGGTACTTGCCGTCCACCAGGCGGGCGCTGAAGTCGACAGTCGGGTAGCCGGCGAGGACGCCGTCTTCCTTCTGCATTTCCAGACCCTTGCCGACCGACGGGACATATTCGCGCGGAACCGAACCGCCGACCGTCTCGTCCTTGAAGGTGAAGCCGGCGCCACGCTCCAGCGGCTCGAAGATGATCTTCACTTCGGCGAACTGGCCCGAACCGCCGGTCTGCTTCTTGTGGGTGTAGGTGTATTCGACCGGCTTGGTGATCGTCTCGCGGTAGGCGACCTGGGGCTTGCCCATGTTGCCTTCCACGCCGAACTCCGTGCGCATGCGGTCCAGCGTCACTTCCAGGTGCAGCTCGCCCATGCCGCGCAGGATGGTCTGGCCGGTTTCACGGTCGGTCTCCAGGCGGAGCGACGGATCGGCGCGGACCATCTTGCCGAGCGCGATGGAGAACTTCTCCTGCTCGCCCTTGGTCTTCGGCTCGACCGAAACGCTGATGACGGGGTCGGGGAAGCGCATGCGCTCCAGGATGACCGGGTGGGCGGCGTCGCACAGCGTGTCACCGGTCTCGGTCTCCTGCAGGGAGACGAGCGCGATGATGTCGCCGGCGCGGGCTTCCTCGATCGGGTTGGCTTCCTTGGCGAACATCTCGACCATGCGGCCGATCTTCTCGCGCTTGCCGCGGGTCGAGTTCAGGATCGACATGCCCTTCGTCAGCACGCCCGAATAGACGCGGATGAAGGTCATCGAGCCGTAGGTGTCGTTCAGCACCTTGAAGGCCAGCGCCGAGAAGGGCGCGTCGTCGGAGCTGAGACGCTCGCCGTTCGCGTTGCCGTCCTCATCCACCGTCTTGATCGCCTCGACGTCGGTCGGGGCGGGCAGCAGATCGACGACCGCGTCCAGAACCTGGCACACGCCCTTGTTCTTGTAGGACGAGCCGCACAGAACCGGGGTGAAGGCGCCGGTGATGGTGCCCTTGCGCAGGCAGGCGCGCAGCACGTCGGCCGACGGCTCCTCACCCGACTCCAGGTAGGCTTCCATCGCCGCGTCGTCCTGCTCCAGGGCGGTGTCGACGAGTTCGGCGCGCAGGGCCGGAATGCTGGCGACGTTGTCCAGGTCTTCCTTGACGGTCAGGTTGAGCTTCTGGGCGAGATCGTCGGTGATCTCCCAGGTCTCCCACTTGGCGTCCTTGTCGTCGGAGAACCAGACATAGGCCTTCATCTCGACGAGGTCGACCATGCCGCGGAAGTTGTCTTCCGAGCCGAGCGGAACCTGGATGCAGACCGGGCGCGCGTTCAGGCGCTGACGGATCATGCTGACGCAGCGCTGGAAGTTGGCGCCGGAGCGGTCCATCTTGTTGACGTAGCAGATGCGCGGAACGTTGTAGTTGTCCGCCAGACGCCAGTTGGTCTCCGACTGCGGCTCCACGCCGGCGACGCCGTCGAACACCACGACCGCACCGTCGAGCACGCGCAGAGAGCGGTTCACCTCGATGGTGAAGTCGACGTGGCCCGGGGTGTCGATGACGTTGATCTTCTTGTCGCGCCAGAAAGCCGAAACCGCGGCGGACTGAATGGTGATGCCGCGCTTCTGCTCCTGCTCCATGTAGTCGGTCGTGGTCGACGTCTTCAGATCCTTCGTCTCGTGGACGTCGATGATCGTGTGCTTGCGACCCGTGTAGTACAGAATGCGTTCGGTGGTCGTCGTCTTGCCCGCGTCGACGTGGGCGATGATGCCGATGTTCCGAATGTCAGACAGTGGCGTTTGGCGCGGCATGTTGCGGTTCCATTGCAGTAACGCGACAACCGAAGCGCGACCGTCAGGGTCGTCCGCTTCGGCGGCAGAGGTTGGTCGGGGTTTTACGGGCGATCTGTTAAGGCGTCATTAACATTCCGTAAACCGACAAGCAATTTGTCGGAATATTGAAGCGCGCGGCCCTCACAGCGTTCGGGCCACGCCGGCACACCCCAACCGAGGCTGCCGGGTCGCCCCGTTTCCGCCGCCTTATTTAGCAGCGGTGACCTGAATTTCAACGAGATACTCCGGGGCAGCCAGCTTGGCTTCCACCGTGGCGCGGGCTGGCGGATTGGCCGGATCGACCCAGGCCTCCCACGCCTTGTTCATCGCGCCGAAGCTGGCGATGTCCACCAGATAGATCGTGGCCGACAGCAGCTTGCTCTTGTCGCTGCCCGCTTCCGCCAGCAGGGCGTCGATCTGGGCCAGGATTTGGGCGGTCTGACGCTCGACGTCGGGCGTCGGCTCGTCGGCGACCTGACCGGCGAGATAGACCGTGTCCTTATGGACGACCATCTGGCTCATGCGCGGTCCGGTGTGGAAGCGCTGGATCGACATGACGAATAGACTCCGGGTTCCGGGGGCTCGAAAAAGACGCGCGTACGTCTATGCCATTCGGAGCCCCGCGCGAAGTAAAAAATGCGCCTCCCCCGCTCAGGGCTGCTCCGCGGCGGTATCCTTCGCCAAAACTGCGGCGAACCGGCCGGCGGCGACGGCGAAATTGCGCACGGCCGGCGCATTTCCGGCGGCGACGCCGACTCCGGCGACAGCCCAGCCGCCCCCCGCCGGGCCGTCGCCGCTCGCGAACCGCACCAGCAGCGGCCCGCCGCTGGTTCCGCGCGTGGCGTCGCAATCATGCACCAGCAGCCCGGCGCTCTCCCCCAGCATCCGGCAATCGCGGTCGGCCATCAGGATCTGCGCCCGGTCCTGGCTGTAGCCGCCGAGCATCAGCGGCGTCCCGGCCGGCAGGGGCACGGCGCTGACGGGAAGCGGCGGCACCGATTCCGGCGCCGCCTCGGCCAGCGTCAGCACCGCCCAGTCGGCGGAAACCACCGGATTGGCCGCGGCGGGATCATAGGCCGGATCGGTCGCGACGCGGGCCACCCTGACATGCCGGGTGTAATCTCCCCGGTCATAGCCGAACAGGACATGCAGCGAAGACGCCTCCAGGAATCGCCGCGTGCGCGGGTTGAACAGGCAATGGCCGGCGGTCACCACCGTGCGCCGCCCGACCAGCGCCCCGGTGCAGCGTCCGGCCAGATTGGTCTGCACGCGGACGACGCTGCGCCAGGGAGCGGCCGACGCATCCACCGGCACCCGCCGGTCCCCCGGCCCGACGCCGGGCAGCAGCGGCCGTTCCGCATGGGCAGCGGGCGCACCGGCCAGAACGACGAGCACCAGCGCGGCTGCGACCATACGGCCGAGGCCAGGGTGGTGCCGACCGCGCGCATGTTCTTGCTCCGTTTCCCTCAATCCCGTATTCTCCCGCGCATGGCGACGCTGATCATCACCGAAAAATCCAGCCAGGCGAAGGACCTGCGCGCGGCCCTGGGCGACCGTTACGGCCGCATCCTGCCGGCCGAGGGGCACCTGTTGCGGCTTGCCGAGCCGGACGAGGTCGATCCCGCCTGGAAACGCTGGTCGCCGACCCTGCTGAAGCCGGACGGGCTCTATCCCACCCGCCCCGACCAGGGCGGCAACAAGGCGGCGAAGCTGCAGGCCATCACTGCCGCGCTGCGCGCCTGCGACGAGGTGATCCTCGCCACCGACTGCGACCGCGAAGGCCAGCTGATCGGTCAGGAGATCCTGGAGCATGTCGGCTATCGCGGCAAGGTGCGGCGCGCTCTTTTCACGGCGCAGGACCCGAAGACCCTGCGCGACGCCTTCTCCGCGCTGAAGCCCAACGACAGCATGCGCCCGCTCTACGAGGCGGCGGTGGCGCGCCAGCAGGCCGACCAGATCTACAACCTGTCGCTGACCCGAACCGCGACCAAGACCCTGCTGGCGCCCGGCACCCGCGGCGTCATCGGCATCGGCCGGGTGAAGACCCCGACGCTCGCCATCGTCTGCCTGCGCGAGCTGGAAATCCGCAACTTCAAGCCGGAGGATTATTTCGAGGTCGTGGCGACCGCCAGCGTGGCGGAGGGCAGCTTTCAGATGCGCCACGCCCCGGCGCCGAAGGACCGCATCAAGGACCGGGCGACGGCCGAGGCCATCGCCCGCGCCGCCGACAACCACCGCGGCCCGCTGACCGTGACGGTGGAGGAGAAGCGGCAGGTCCCGCCCAAGCTCTACGACCTGCCGGCGCTGCAGAAGACCTGCGGTCAGCGCTGGGGCTGGACCGCCGACCGCACGCTGGCGGTGGCGCAGGAGCTGTATGACGGCGACGGCAAGAAGCTGATAACCTATCCGCGCGCCGAGGCACGCTATCTGTCGGAGAACCAGATCGCCGACGTGCCGGCCATCGTCGGCGCGCTGACCCGGCTGCGCGGCTTCGCCCATCTCGACATTGCGCGGCCGGTGATCCGCAAGGGCAAGTCCGGCCATTTCTGCGACAAGGCGCTGGAGGGCGTGTCGCACCATGCGGTGATCCCCAACGTCAATGTGCTGGACGATCTGGAATCGCGGCTGGTCCGCCTGACCGACGATGAGAAGCGGCTGTATGCGCTGATCTGCCGCTCCTATCTAGCCGCGGTGATGCCGGATTACGAGTATCGCCAGACCAGCGTGACCATGCCGGTGCCGATGCCGACGCCCGGGGGGACCAAGCCGGTCGCCTTCCGCGCCGTCGGCCGTATCCCGCTGAAGCTGGGCTGGAAGGCCGCCTTCGGCTCTGCCGAGAGCGATGACCGCTCCGGCGGGAAACCGGAGGAGGAGGCCGAGCAGACCCTGCCGCCGCTGACCGATGGGGAGCCGGCGACCCTGAGCGATCCGAAGTTGGAGGCCAAGCGCACCCAGGCGCCGCCGCGCTACAACGAAGGCACGCTGGTGGACGCCATGCAGAACGCCTGGCGGTTCGTCGAGGAGCCGTCCCTGCGCGACCGGCTGAAGGAGGCCAAGGGGATCGGCACCCCGGCCACCCGCGCCGAAGTCATCAAGGGGCTGCGCAAGCAGAACCTGCTGGGCGCGGACGGCAAATGGCTGGTCCCGACACCGGCCGGCCTGCACCTGTTCGAGACGCTGCGCGCCGCCGCCCCGACCCTGGTCGATCCCGGCACCACCGCGCTGTGGGAAATGAAGCTGGACGATGTGGTCACCGGACGCGCCGATTTCCGCCGGGTGATCGACGCCATCGCGACGGAGGCGGAGCGGCTGATCGGTGCGCTGGTCGGGCAACGCGGCACGCTGCTCGACCTCGGCATGCCCGCACCCAAGGCACGATTCGCCCGCCGCGGCACTGGTGGGCGCACCACCGGCGCCGCAGCGGGTGCTGCCAAGCCGGTGCGGCGGCGGACCCGCAAGGCCGAAGCTCCGGTGGAGGGTGGGGCTGCCGCGCCGAAGCCGCGCCGTGTCCGCAAAGCCAAGGCTCCGGCATCGGCACCGCCGACGAGCGCGCAGGCGGATAACGGACGGCCTGCCGCTCCGGCCACCGCTCCTGCGCCGCCGAATGGGCTTCGCCGCCGCGAGCCGACGGAGCGCATGGTCGCCTTCGCCCGCAGTCTGGCGGAGCGCAAGGGAATCGACCTGCCCGATCCGTGCCTGCGCGACTTCGATCAGTGCCGCAGCTTCCTGGACCAGCACGCACGCTGAGCCACCGCAGGATCGCTGGGTGGCAGCCGCCCCATTGATTGCGGTGGCGCGGAGATTCGCTCTTTTTTGGCAAGATTGGTCACTGGACGATACCCGCGTCGCCAGCAATTCTCTTGGCATTCTCAATCAATGATGAGCCGTGCCATGGAATTCTTCACTTCGGCCACCCGCACCGTGACCGCAGCGGCACTGAGCCTCGCCGTCGCCAGCCCTGCCCTGGCCCAGAGCCAGCCCGGCTATGACGGCGCCAGCGTTACCCAGTGCATTCCCTTCGCGAACTTCCAGCCGGTGTCCTTCACCGATGCGCCGCAGCTGAATTTCAGCATTGCCGGCGACAGCACCATCCACTCCGTGACGATGGACACGGGATCGGTCGGCATCGCCATTTCGGCCACCAACATCCCCAACTATGAACAGCTGAAGACGGCCACCGGTGCCACGGCCGGCACGCAGTTCCTGTCCAGCAGCAAGGTGCTGTGGGTCGGCACCTGGGTGCCGATGACGGTCACCCTGTATGACCGCAACAAGAAGCCGGTGGCGACCTCCGAGGTCTTCGTGCTGGGCGTCGAGCAGGCCGGCAAGTGCGACAGCTACCAGACCGACCAGAAGATTTGCCCCAACCTGCCGGCACCGCAGAAGCCCGTGCTCTACATGGGCGTCGGATTCGGCCAGGAGGCGGATTTCCAGCCGCAGGGCACGCCGGACAAGAATGTCCTGCTGAACCTGCGCAGCGTGAACGGCCAGCCCATCGCCCCGGGAACGCTGAACAGGGGATACATCATCGGCCGCCAGGGCATCCAGGTCGGGCTGACCGCGGCCAACACGGCGGGATTCCGCTTCGCCAAGCTGCAGCCCTATCAGCAATATCCCGGCGACTGGATGATGCCGCGCGGCTGCATCACGGTGAATCCGAACGAGAACCGCGATGCCAACGGCCCGATCTGCACCCCGGCGAACATCCTGGTCGATACCGGCATCCCGCAGAGCTACCTGACGGTGCCGTCCACGATCAAGTTCGACACGGTGCAGCAGCCTGACAGGAGCGAGCCGAGCAAGACCGTCGGCGTATTGGCACCGCAAACCTCGGTCGCCGTGCAAATCCCCGATGCCGCCAATCCCATCGCCACCGATGCCTTCATCGTCGGCGGCGGCGCGCCGAACGAGCCGGAACAGGTGATCCCCTGGAGCACCGACAAGCGCCCGCCCTTCATCAACACCGGCCGCCATTTCCTGCGGCAGTACCAGTTCCTGTATGATGCGAGCCAGGGCTATGTCGGCATGAAGGACCAGCCGAACCCTTGCGGCGAGCAGTGACCGCCAAAGGGGCGCCCATCCGGCGCCCCTCACTTTTCGGGCATGAAAAAAGCCCCGGATCGGGGCCTGGTGGTGGAAACGCGGATGGGAATGGTGGGCGATGAGGGGATCGAACCCCCGACATTCTCGGTGTAAACGAGACGCTCTACCGCTGAGCTAATCGCCCGAAACCCTGGAAAAAGCCTTTGCTTTCAAACACAAGCCGGCCGGGAGGAAGCCCGGCCGGCCGCACTATGCCCTGAATGGGCCGGAAACTTCAAGCCCATCCGGCTGAACCTCAGTTCAGAGCGTCCTTGAGGGTCTTGCCGGCCTTGAACTTCGGCTGCTTGGACGCCGGAATGTCGATCTTCTCGCCCGTGCGCGGGTTGCGGCCTTCGGTCGCGGGACGCTCAGCCACCGCGAAGGTGCCGAAGCCGACCAGACGGACCTCATCGCCGTTCTTCAAGGATTCGGCAATGCTGTCGAACACGGCGTCGACGGCCTTCGTGGCGTCGGTCTTGGACAAACCGGACGCTTCGGCAACATGCGCCACGAGATCGTTCTTGTTCACGCAATCCCCCTTCCAAATTCAGCAAATACTGAAAGACAAAAGCCGCCCCAGGACTTTTCGTCCACGACTTATTGGAAGCAAAGGATAAGCACAGCGATTGCCGCCCGTCAATTCCCGACGGGCGGCATAGCTCATCATGTCCCAAAAGTCGCCCGTCCAGTGGCGGCCACGATCGGATCGTAACCGCCGACCCCGGATCAGTGACGCAGGACCTCTCCGTCCGCGCCCTTCTCCTGGGCCTTCGCCGCGGCCGGATCGACCTCCGGCTCGGTCCACTCGATGGGCTCCAACGGACGCACCAGCGCGTTGCGCAGCACCTCGTCCACCGTGCTGACGGGCATGATCTCCAGCCCGCGCTTCACGTTGTCCGGGATGTCCGCCAGGTCCTTCTCGTTGTCCTTCGGGATCAGCACATGCTTGATGCCGCCGCGCAGGGCGGCCAGCAGCTTCTCCTTCAGGCCGCCGATCGGCAGCACCCGGCCGCGCAGCGTGATCTCGCCGGTCATCGCCACGTCCTTGCGCACCGGAATGCCGGTCAGCACCGAGACGATGGAGGTGGCCATGGCGACACCGGCAGACGGGCCGTCCTTCGGCGTGGCGCCTTCGGGAACGTGGACGTGGATGTCCTTCTTCTCGAACAGCGTCGGCTTGATGCCGAAGGCGACGGCGCGCGACTTGACGTAGCTTTCGGCCGCCTGGACCGACTCCTTCATCACGTCACCCAGCTTGCCGGTGGTGGTGACGCGGCCCTTGCCGGGCAGGCCGACGGCTTCGATCGACAGCAGCTCGCCGCCGACCTCGGTCCAGGCCAGACCGGTGGTGACGCCCACCAGATCCTCCAGCTCCGCCTCGCCATAGTGGAAGCGGCGGACGCCGGCATACTTGTCCAGGTTGCGGCGGGTGACCGACACCTTGGCGCCGCCGCTGCCCTTCAGCAGGATCTCCTTCACCGCCTTGCGGCAGAGGTTGGCGATCTCGCGCTCCAGGCTGCGGACGCCGGCTTCCCGCGTGTAGTAGCGGACCAGATCGCGCAGCGCGTCGTCGGAGATGGTGAACTCGCCCTTCTTCAGGCCGTTCGCCTCGATCTGCTTCTCGATCAGGTGGCGCTTGGAGATCTCGACCTTCTCGTCCTCGGTATAACCGGCGACGCGGATGATCTCCATGCGGTCCAGCAGCGGCTGCGGCATGCGCATCGTGTTGGCGGTGCAGACGAACATCACGTCGGACAGGTCATAGTCGACCTCCAGGTAATGGTCGTTGAAGGTGCCGTTCTGTTCCGGATCCAGGACCTCCAGCAGGGCGGACGACGGGTCGCCGCGCCAGTCGGCGCCGAGCTTGTCGATCTCGTCCAGCAGGAAGAGCGGGTTGGAGGACTTCGCCTTCTTCATGCCCTGGATGACCTTGCCGGGCATCGAGCCGATATAGGTGCGGCGGTGACCGCGCACCTCGGCCTCGTCACGGACGCCGCCCAGCGACATGCGGACGAAGTTGCGGCCAGTGGACTTGGCGATCGACTTGCCGAGCGAGGTCTTGCCGACGCCGGGCGGGCCGACGAGGCAGAGGATCGGACCCTTGACCTTGTTCATCCGGTTCTGGACGGCAAGATACTCGAGGATGCGCTCCTTGACCTTCTCCAGACCGTAATGGTCGGCGTCCAGCACCTTCTGGGCCAGCTTCAGGTCGCGCTTCACCTTGGTGCGCTTCTTCCACGGAATGGACAGCATCCAATCCAGATAGTTGCGGACCACGGTGGCTTCCGCCGACATCGGGCTCATCGACCGCAGCTTCTTCAGCTCGGCCAGAGCCTTTTCGCGGGCTTCCTTGGAGAAGCGGGTCTTGTTGATCTTCTCTTCCAGCTCGGCCGATTCGTCGCGGCCGTCCTCGGTCTCGCCGAGTTCCTTCTGGATCGCCTTCAGCTGCTCGTTCAGATAGTACTCGCGCTGGGTCTTCTCCATCTGCCGCTTGACGCGGTTGCGGATGCGCTTTTCCACCTGAAGAACGCCGATCTCGCCTTCCATGAAGGCATAGACCCGCTCCAGCCGCTCCGACACGGTGGCGCATTCCAGAAGCTGCTGCTTTTCCGGAATCTTCAGCGCCAGATGCGAGGCGACGGTGTCGGCCAGCTTGCCGGCTTCCTCGATCTGGTTGATCGAGACCAGCACTTCCGGCGGGATCTTCTTGTTGAGCTTGATGTACTGCTCGAACTGGGAGACGACGGCGCGGCTCAGGGCTTCGAGCTCCTGGTTCTCGCCGGTCTTTTCCTCGACCAGTTCGGCCTGGGCCTGGAAGAACTCCTCATTGTCGGCGAACTTGGTGATGGCGGCGCGCTGGCCACCTTCCACCAGCACCTTGACGGTCCCGTCCGGCAGCTTGAGCAGCTGCAACACGGTGCCGACGGTGCCGACGCTGTAGATGTCGGCCGGAGTCGGATCGTCCTGCGCAGCGTTCTTCTGGGTGACGAGCAGGATCTGCTTGTCATCCTTCATCACGTCTTCCAGCGCGCGCACGGACTTCTCGCGCCCGACGAACAGCGGCACGATCATGTGGGGGAAGACCACGATGTCGCGCAGCGGCAGGACCGGGTAGAGGGCACCACGGGAGAGTTCGATCATCGGCAGGGCCTCAATGAATGGATCGCCGCCAGCCCGGAATGGGCCTGACACAGCCCCCGCCTCGGGTTGAGCGCGGGGATCGCCTACGGCACCCGACTAACGTGGCACACGCCCATGCGCCCTTCAAGTGGCTGCGGTTTCCTTCGCGCCGTTTCCACGGGGTGAGAAGGCCATTCCACCGGCCAACTCCGCGTTTATTCCTCTTTCGGACGGCTTGAACGGCACTTCGGACCGGTTTCGTACCCATTCGGCCGCCTGATGGGGAGCATTACGGCCCCGTTCGCGCCCCAACCCGGGCCAGGACCGCCATGACGGCTCCGGAGTGGCGACGATTCGGATTGGAAGCCGGCCGCCCCATGGCACCGGCGGCACCGGGACCGTGCTGATAAAGGAAATGGCCGCAGGCAAAAGAAAAGGGGCGCCGAAGCGCCCCTTTTATTCGCCGCATCGCGACAGGCGCGACGGAGTCTCACCGGGTCAGGCGCCCGGCGCCTCGCTGCGCCGTTCGGCATGGACGTAGAGCGGCTTGGCACGCCCTTCGACCACTTCCTTGTTGACCAGGATGCTCTCGATGCCGGTGAGGCCCGGCAGGTCGAACATCGGGTCGAGCAGGATGGCCTCCATGATCGACCGCAGGCCGCGGGCACCGGTCTTGCGGGCAATAGCCTTGTGGGCGATGGCGCGCATGGCGTCCTCGGAGAACTCCAGATGGACGTCCTCCATCTCGAACAGGCGCTGGTACTGCTTGACCAGGGCGTTCTTCGGCTTGCTGAGGATCTCGACCAGCGCGCCCTCGTCCAGGTCGGACAGGGTGGCCAGCACCGGCAGGCGGCCGATGAACTCGGGGATCAGGCCGAACTTCAGCAGATCCTCGGGCTCGACCTCGTGCAGGATCTCGCCGGTCGCGCGCTCGTCGGCCGACCGCACATCGGCGCCGAAGCCGATGCTGGTGCCCTTGCCGCGCTGGGCGATGATCTTGTCCAGGCCGGCGAAGGCGCCGCCGCAGATGAACAGGATGTTGCTGGTGTCGACCTGCAGGAATTCCTGCTGCGGATGCTTGCGCCCGCCCTGCGGCGGCACGGAGGCGACGGTGCCCTCCATGATCTTGAGCAGGGCCTGCTGCACGCCCTCGCCCGACACGTCGCGGATGATCGACGGGTTGTCGGACTTGCGGCTGATCTTGTCGACCTCGTCGATGTAGACGATGCCGCGCTGCGCCCGCTCCACATTGTAGTCGGCGGCCTGCAGCAGCTTGAGGATGATGTTCTCGACATCCTCGCCGACGTAACCGGCTTCGGTCAGCGTCGTGGCGTCGGCCATGGTGAAGGGAACGTCGATGATGCGGGCCAGGGTCTGGGCCAGCAGCGTCTTGCCGCAGCCGGTCGGACCGATCAGCAGGATGTTCGACTTCGCCAGTTCGACGTCGTTGTGCTTCGTCCCGTGGGCGAGGCGTTTGTAATGATTGTGGACCGCCACCGACAGCACGCGCTTGGCGTAGGACTGTCCGATGACGTAATCGTCGAGCACCGCATGAATGTCGCGCGGAGTCGGAACCCCATCGCGGGACTTCACGAGGGTCGTCTTGTTCTCCTCGCGAATGATGTCCATGCACAGTTCGACGCATTCATCGCAGATGAACACCGTCGGACCGGCAATCAGCTTGCGGACCTCGTGCTGGCTCTTGCCGCAGAAGGAGCAGTAGAGCGTATTCTTCGAATCGCCGCTGCTGGACTTGCTCATCGGTACTCCGTCATCTCGCGGGAGGCGTGGTCCTTGAGAACCATGCCCGTTCGCGGCGCCCCCCGACGCCGGTCCTACTCAGGTTATCGCGGACGACGCCCGCGACAAGGTCATGCGCCGATCTGGCGACGCATCACGATCCGCATATCCGGGTCCCTCATCGGGACGTCCCCTATGACCGGATCGTGTCACTGCCATTCAACAACAGCGTCACGACCCGATCAACCCTTTGTTGGGAGGGCTCAGGTCCAGCGGCTCACGAATGATCCACGCCCGGACGCTTCTCCACCACCTCGTCGATCAGGCCGAAGGCCTTCGCCTCTTCCGGCGACATGAACTTGTCGCGCTCCATGGCTGTCTCGATGGTGTCGAGATCCTGCCCGGTGTGCTTGACGTAGATGTCGTTCAGGCGCGAGCGCAGCTTCAGGATTTCCTGGGCCTGGATCTCGATGTCCGAGGCCTGGCCCTGGGCGCCGCCCGACGGCTGGTGGATCATGATGCGGCTGTTGGGCAGCGAGAAGCGCTTGCCCGGCGCGCCGGCGGCCAGCAGCAGCGAGCCCATAGAGGCTGCCTGCCCCATGCAGACCGTCGACACCTGCGGACGGATGTACTGCATGGTGTCGTAGATGGCGAGGCCGGCCGAGACGTAGCCGCCCGGCGAATTGATGTAGAGCGCGATGTCCTTGTTCGGGTTCTCCGATTCAAGGAACAGCAGCTGCGAGCAGATCAGGCTGGCGACGGCGTCGTTCACTCCGCCGATCAGGAAGATGATCCGCTCCTTCAGCAGGCGCGAATAGATGTCGTACGCGCGCTCGCCCCGGTTGGTCTGTTCGATGACCATCGGGACCAGAGCATTCATCTTCGGCTCGAAGTCGTACATGTGTTCTTCCCTGCCCCCGCAGTTGGCTGAACCGGTGATCGTCGCCGGTACGGAACCACATATAGGAACCTTTGGGGGCGGATGGTAGTCCGCCCCCACTCCTTTTGGGGAGTTAGGCGGCCACGGACTCGTTGCCTGCCTCGTCCTCGTCCTTCGTCAGGTCTTCGACGCTGACGGTCTTCTCGGTCACCTTGGCCTGATCCAGGATGTGATCGACGACCTTGTCCTCGAAGATCGGGGCACGGAGATTCTCGAGCGCCTGCTGGTTCTGCTTGAAGAACTCGAACACCTGACGCTCCTGACCGGGGAAGCGGCGGGCTTCGTTGATCAGGGCGCGGTTCACCTCGTCCTGGGTGACCTGGATGTTGTTGCGGCGGCCGACTTCCGACAGCAGCAGACCCAGGCGGACGCGGCGCTCGGCGATCGAGCGGTACTCGGCCTTCAGCTCGTCCTCGGACTTGCTGGCGTCCTCGCCGGCCGTGCCGTTCTTCAGCTCTTCCTGCAGGCGGGCCCAGATGCCCTCGAACTCGATGTCGACCATGCCGGCCGGCACCTCGAACGAATGGGCCTCGGCCAGCTTGTCGAGCAGCTGGCGCTTCACGCGCAGGCGCGACAGGCCGTCATACTCGCCCTTGATGCGGTCGCGGATGGCTTCGCGCATCTTCTCCAGGCTTTCCATGCCGAACTCCTTGGCGAGTTCGTCATTGACCTCGGCCGGGACGTTCTTGCGCAGCTCCTTCACGTCGACCTCGAAGACCGTCGCGGCGCCCTTCAGGCGCTCGTGCGGATAGTCTTCCGGGAAGGTGACGTTGACGGTGCGGTGCTCGCCGGCCTTGGCGCCGACCAGCTGCTCCTCGAAGCCCGGCACGAAGCGGCCGGCACCGAGCTCCAGCGGGTAGTCCTTGCCGTCCATGCCCGGCAGGGCCTCGCCATCCACCGAACCGGCGAAGTCGATCACGGCGATGTCGCCGGTCTCGGCAGCGCGGTCCTCGGTGACCGGGGCCTGGGTCGAGTGGGCCGAGGCCAGACGTGCCAGCGCCTCTTCCACCGACTCGTCGGTGACCTCGGCGACCGGCTTCTCCAGCTCGATGCCGGTGAAGTCGCCCGGCTCGACGTCCGGCAGCAGCTCGACCGCCATCTTGTAGGTGAGGTCGCCGCCGTCCTCGTACTTCTCGACCTCGATCTTCGGCTGCAGGGCGACGCGCAGGCCGCGCTCGCTCAGCGCCTGACGCGAGCTGTCGGAGATGGCGTCCTCCAGCACCTCGGACAGCACGCCACCGAAATAGCGCTGCTTGATCACGGTGACCGGCACCTTGCCCGGACGGAAGCCCGGCAGCTGGACCGTGCGGCGCAGCTCTTCCAGCTTGCCGTTCACCTTCTCTTCGATGTCCTTGGCGGAAATGACGACCTGAAATTCGCGCTTGAGGCCGTCGGTGCTGGTCTCGGTGATGTTCATCGGAACGAAAGCCTATCTCGTTGGTCCGGCCCGGCGGCGCCCGTCCGGGCGGCCCGAATCCGTGTTGTCCATGCGGTCCAAGGTGTTGCCATGGTGCGGGCGAAGGGACTTGAACCCATACGACCGAAGTCACTGGAACCTAAATCCAGCGCGTCTACCAATTCCGCCACGCCCGCGTTCATGGCAAAGGCAGCCGCGACGGGTGCGCAAACACCCGCCGGACCGCCGGCGAAGTCCGGTCTATAGCACAGCGCGCCGGAAGCAAACAGGCAAAATGGCCCCACTCAAGAGAGTGAGGCCCGGTCTGTTCCCGTCAGCCGCCGGACTTGGCCATCGACCGCACGGCGGAGGAGGCGATGATGCGCCCCTCGCCGGTATAAGCCTCGTGGTTGGCATCGATCTCGCCCAGCCGATAGCGGTAGTTGATCATCATCCCCAGCGACTGTTTCAGACCCTTGCCCGACCGGTCGGCCAGCCAGTTCAGCCGTTCCATCCGGGCGCCGTTGGTCAGGTGGAAATGCGCCACCGGATCCTGCGCGCGGGCGCGGCCATGGCCCTTCGCCTCCTGCAGCACCGTCAGATACTGGGCGCACATCCGCATCAGGGGGCCGCGAAGCCGCTTCTGGAGTTCTTCATCCTCCGCCCAGCTGGGGCGGGACAGCGCGCGGGTGAGCAGCGGCGATTCGTCGGCACCGATGCCGCCCTCGGTGGGCGCCCCGGCCGACGCCTCGCCATCTTCGTCCTGCTCCAGTTCGGCCAGCCGTTCGGCGATGCGCTCGGCCTCCGTGTTGGTCAGCACGGCGTCGCCGTCGCGGTCGAGCGTCCGGTCGAACCAGCGGCGGAAGCCGGGGATCGGCGACAGGGTGGCGTAGCATTTGATGTTGGGGAATTCGGTCGCCAGCCCGTCGACCACGCGCTTGATCAGGAAATTGCCGAAGCTGATGCCGGCCAGCCCGACCTGGGCGTTGGAGATCGAATAGAAGATGGCGCTGTCGGCGCTCTTCGGGTCGCAGACCGGGGCGGTGGGGTCGAGCAGCGCCTGCACGTTGTCCGACATGCCCTGGACCAGCGCCACCTCGACGAAGATCAGCGGCTCGTGCGGCATGCGCGGGTGGAAGAAGGCGAAGCAGCGCCGGTCGGAATCGAGCCGGTCCTTCAAATCCTGCCAGCCGCTGATCTCGTGCACAGCCTCGTACTTGATCAGCTTTTCCAGCAGCGAGGCCGGGCTGTCCCAGGTGATGCGGTGCATTTCCAGGAAACCGACGTCGAACCACGCGCGCAGCAGGTTCTTCAGATCGTCTTCCAGCGCCTGCAGCAGCGGTTCGCCGCGCGCCATCTCCATCAGCTCGGCCCGCAGGTCCACCAGGAACTTGACGCCTTCCGGCAGGGCGTTGAACTGGGTCAGCAGGCGCAGGCGCGGCGGCTCCAGCGCACGGCGGAGCGCCCGCTCGGCATGGCCGCGGGCGACCGGATCGGCCGCCGCCTGGAAGGTCGCCATCGCGTCCGTCACCGCGTCGCGGTCGACGTCGAAGTCGCGCGCGAGCATTAGAAGGAAGTTGCGGCGGCCCTGGGGATCGAGCGCCAGATAGGTGCGGCCGAGCTGGGCGGCGCGGGCGCGGGCCGAAACCTCGCCGCCACGCGATTCCAGGCAGGCTTCGATCTGCTCCTTCAGCCGCTCGGCGTCCTCGCGGGGCAGATGGGTGCGCGGCGCTGCGCCGACGGCGCCGCGGGCCGAAGCCGCGATCTCGCGCCAGCGGGTGCGCAGGTTGTCCAGCGCGCGGTCGAAGAAGTTGGACTGCGCGGCCTGGGATGGCGGCACAGGATCCAGCGTGGTCGTGTCGGGTGCGTCGCTCATGCCCCGGAGTCTGGCCCGCCTCGACCGGCGTCGCAAGGGGGCGCGTGGACGCTCCCTTCGGAAGTACCTCCGACGTTGCGCTCGTGTGACCTTCGGCGGGTGTCAGCCCTGCGCCTTCAATGCCTTCAGCACGCCGGGAAGCGCCCCCGCCAGATCGTCGGAGATCAGGCCGGGGCCGAGGGCGCGCCCGGCCTCGCCATGCAGCCAGACGGCGGTGCAGGCGGCCTCGAACCCATCCATCCCCTGCGCCAGCAGGCCCAGCACGATGCCGGCCAGCACGTCGCCGGTCCCGGCGGTCGCCAGATCGGGCGGCGCGTTCACATTGACCACGGCGCGGCCGTCGGGCGCGGCGACCACGGTGTCGGCTCCCTTCAGCACCACCACGGCACCCGACCGGGCGGCGGCGGCACGCACCCGCGACAGCTTGTCGCCGTCCATGCCGACCGAATCGCCGAACAGCCGGGCGAACTCCCCCTCATGCGGGGTCAGGACGCAGCGCTTGTCCAACCGGTCGAGAAGCTCGTCGGCCGCTTCGGCGAAGCTGGTCAGCGCATCGGCATCCAGCACGCAGGCCTTGCGGGCGTCCAGCGCGGCCATCACCGCGGCGCGGGTCTGCGCCCCCCTGCCCGCTCCCGGCCCGATCAGCACCGCGTTCTTCCGCTGGTCCTGCAGCAGGCGGGCGAAAGCGTCGGCTTCCTCCAGCGGATCGACGATCACGCTGGCGCAGCCGGCGGCATAGATCGGAAAAGCCTCCGGCGGACAGGCGATGGTGACCAGCCCGGCCCCGGCCCGCAACGCGGCGACCGAGGCCAGCCGCGCCGCGCCGGTCATCCGCGCGCCGCCGAGAACAACGGCATGGCCGCGCGCATATTTGTGGCCGTCCAGCGCCGGCCAGGGAAAGCGGTGGTGCCACAGCGACGGCTCGTTGACGGCGGTCTGCGGGGCGATGCCGTCCAACACCCGCTCCGGAATGCCGATGTCGGCGACCACCACCTCGCCGCACAGGGTACGGCCGGGCAACAGCACATGGCCGGGCTTGCGGCGGAAGAAGGTGACGGTCAGCGCCGCCTGGGGCGCGGCGCCCAGCACCCGGCCGCTGTCGCCGTGCAGGCCGCTCGGCACGTCCACCGCCACCACCGTGCGCCCCTCCATCGCCTCGACGATGGCGCGGGCAAGGCCGTCGAGCGTCCGGGACAGGCCGGCGCCGAACAGCGCGTCGATGACCAGGGGATTGCCCTTGAGGATATAGGGATCGGCCGCCTCGATCGGGCCGGGCCAGCGCTCGGCGGCCACCGCGGCGTCGCCGGCGAGGGCCGAGCGCGTGCCGAGCAGCGCCAGCCGCACCGGCCAGCCGGCCTCCAGAAGAAGCCGGGCGATCACGAAGCCGTCGCCGCCATTGTTGCCGGGGCCGCAGAGCACGGCCGTCGGGTGCGGCGCCCAGCGTTCGCACACCGCGCGGACCACGGCGGCGCCGGCGGCCTCCATCAGGGCCGGGCCGGGCACCCCGGCAGCGATGGCCAGCTGGTCGGCCCTATACATCTCCGCGACGGACAGAAGCTCATCCATCCCCCACTCTCCCCGACCCTGGCTTGTCTTGCCGTTCCCCGAGCAGGTGAAGATACGACGCCCGCTCTACCCGTAGGGGTTCTCTTCACCTGCGAAAGCCATTCAGACAAGCATAAACGCCCGCAAAACGGCAATTATGCCGTGCGGACGTTTATAGAAACAGAATTTTCGCTGAACGCGAAGAAGAAGATGGGGCGATGGATGGGACTCGAACCCACGACCGCTCGGACCACAACCGAGAGCTCTACCAACTGAGCTACCACCGCCGCCGTCAGCGTTTCCGCCGTCGGGAGCCGCGTTATGCTCCACCGCGGCTGGCCGGTCAAGCGCCTTTTTCACGAAAAGTGAAAAAACTTCTTTCGGAGCGGAATGGCACCCCTTTCGCCCAGCCGATGCGGACTTCGAACGCCCGTCAGCGCGGAGCGCTTGCGCCAGTTGCACAAATATTGTTCACTCCGCCAAATCCTTCGGCAGCACCCTGCCCCATCGGACGGCATCCGACCGTCTTATGACCAGCGTCGACGCCGCCGGATCGGATCGGCCGAATGTGGCACGCTCCATGCTTACCGTCGTCGCTGTCGGCAGTGCCGTGGACGGTGCCTGCCGGCGTTGGCACCTCGTACACGAGAGACCCATGAAGAAGATCGAAGCCATCATCAAGCCGTTCAAACTCGACGAGGTGAAGGAAGCCCTTCACGAGGTCGGGATCAAGGGGATCACCGTCACCGAAGCCAAGGGCTTCGGCCGCCAGAAGGGCCACACCGAGCTTTACCGCGGCGCGGAATATGTCGTGGACTTCCTGCCGAAGGTGAAGATCGAGGTGGTGATGGAAGACTCCCTGGTGGAACGGGCGATCGAGGCGATCCAGCAGGCCGCGCATACCGGCCGCATCGGCGACGGCAAGATCTTCGTCACGCCCGTGGAGGAAGTGGTCCGCATCCGCACCGGCGAAAAGGGTGCCGACGCGATCTGATCGCGTCCGGCCATCCCGCCCGACCTTCCAACCGGCCCCCTTCCGACCAGCACCCGCCAACATGCGCCGTTTTCCCCATCCCCTCGCGCCGGCCCCTGCCGCACCCTTCGCCGAACGGCCGATGGCCGCCTATGGCGAACGTGCGACTTTTTGGGTTGGCGCGTTGTACGGGGAAGAAAGGCGTGAGATAACGTCCGCCGCGAGCGCCGCACTCCGCCGCCGAAGCCCCGAAGGGGCTGGGGCAGCGGCTTGACGCAGCGGGATCCAACCCTCTTAAAGCGTGGAAAAAGAGACATGTCCGACATCAGCAAGGTCTTCGACCTGATCAAGGAACACGACGTCAAGTACGTGGACCTGCGCTTCACCGACCCGCGCGGCAAGCTGCACCACACGGCCCAGCACGTCTCGACCATCGACGAGGATGTGTTCGAGGACGGCATCATGTTCGACGGTTCCTCGATCGCCGGCTGGAAGGGCATCGAAGAGTCGGACATGATCCTGAAGCTGGACCCGACAACGGCCGTCATGGATCCGTTCGCCGCCCAGCCGACGCTGAACATCCTCTGCGACGTGTACGATCCCGGCACCGGCGGCTCCTACGCCCGCTGCCCGCGCGGCATCGCCAAGGCCGCCGAGCGCTACACCGCCTCGGCCGGCATCGGCGACACCGTCTTCTTCGGTCCGGAAGCCGAGTTCTTCGTCTTCGACAACGTGAAGTACACGGTCGAGATGAACAAGGTCTCCTACCAGTTCGATTCGGACGAGGGCACCTATTCGTCCGACAAGGACTATGAGGACGGCAACCTGGGCCACCGTCCGGGCACCAAGGGCGGTTACTTCCCGGTCGCCCCGATCGACAGCTGCAACGACCTCCGCGCCGAGATGCTGAGCGTCCTGGCCGAGATGGGCGTTCCGGTCGAGAAGCACCACCACGAGGTGGCCGCCGCCCAGCACGAGCTGGGCATCAAGTTCGACACGCTGGTCCGCACCGCGGACAACATGCAGTACTACAAGTACGTGGTGCACAACGTCGCCCACGCCTACGGCAAGTCGGCGACCTTCATGCCGAAGCCGGTGTTCGGCGACAACGGTTCGGGCATGCACTGCCACCAGTCGATCTGGAAGGACGGCCAGCCGCTGTTCGCCGGCAACCAGTATGCCGACCTGTCGGAGCTGGCGCTGTACTACATCGGCGGTATCATCAAGCACGCCAAGGCGCTGAACGCCTTCACCAACCCGTCGACCAACAGCTACAAGCGTCTGGTCCCGGGCTATGAGGCCCCGGTCCTGCTGGCCTACTCGGCCCGCAACCGTTCGGCGTCCTGCCGCATCCCGTACGTCGCCTCGCCGAAGGGCAAGCGCGTCGAGGTCCGCTTCCCGGATCCGTCGGCCAACCCGTACCTGGCCTTCGCCGCCATGCTGATGGCCGGCCTGGACGGCATCCAGAACAAGATCCATCCGGGCGACGCGATGGACAAGAACCTGTACGACCTGCCGCCGGAAGAGCTGGCCAAGGTTCCGACCGTCTGCGGCTCGCTGCGCGAAGCCCTGAACTCGCTCCGCGAGGACAACGAGTTCCTGCGCAAGGGCGACGTCTTCACGCAGGACATGATCGACGGCTACATCGACCTCCGCACGGAAGAGATGATGGCCTTCGAGACCATGCCGCACCCGATCGAGTACAAGATGTACTACTCGGTTTGATGTCGCCTCGCGGCGTCCGGCAACGGGCGCCGCGGTCGGTCATGCATCATTCGAAAGCCGCTCCCGGTTCGCGCCGGGGGCGGTTTTCTTTTTTGGCCTGTTCGATCCAGACGCCGACGTCCGGCGGGGCGCACGCTGCCCGCTCGGTACAGTCCGCCTTGGCACAAGCGCAGGCAGGGAACCGGCAGCTGTCGCCGTTCAGGTCGGTCGCCCGCACTGCAAGGTCGTAGCGGACGCCGCGCATGATGGCGGGGCCGGCGGTGCTGTGGCGTTCGTAATGCTCCACGACATGGCGGACGCGGGTGAGCAGTTCCCGCCGTTGATCCTGTCCCGGGTCCATGCAGTCGCCCCCAGTCGCCGGTGATTGCAGCCATGAACAGGGACGCCGGAAAGCCGCGTCCTGTTCCGGCATCCAAGCGCAGTACGGCGCAAGGGGAACCCGACGCACAGGAATGATGCGGCAGCCCGGCTGTTGGCACGCCAACGATCAAGAATGATTGACCGAGATGAGTGACCAGGATGGGAGAGCATGATGGATCGCGATCGGCTGCACCGCGTCGCCAAGGCGCTGGGCGATGTCCGCCTCTATGAAAAGCACCACACCGGTGAGTTCATCACGATGCGCCTGCGCGACTCCCTGGCCGACAACCCCGGCTATGACGAGGAGGATGTGGACAAGAAGCTGCTGGAACTGGCGCGGGTGGCGCTGGAGGCGGCGGAATAGCGGGAGCCGAGGGTGACGAAGCGGCGGGCGGCCTGTTGGTGGGGATGAAGCGTCCACCAGAGGGAGACTGCCGCCATGGCCGAAGAGAAGACGTCCGACATGCCGCAAGGTGACCGTCCCGCCACCAAGCCGATCCCGGTCAAGCCGGCGGTCGAGCCGATGAGCGACAAGGACGAAGCGCCGCCGGGCACGCCGGGGACGGGCGAGAATATCGATCCGAAGACCGGCGAGAGCTATGTGCAGGGGATCGGCGGGGCGTGATGGGTGGGTGTGATGGATAGGCGTCGGCTGGCGATGCCCCCACCCTAACCCTCCCCCGCTCTCGGTCGGCCGAAGGCCGGTCCGATCACGGGAGAGGGGACTGCCGCCGCTCCTTTGATTAACTCTCCCAAGCGTCCTGCCCCCTCTCCCGCGAAGCGGGGGAGGGATGGGGAGGGGGCACAGCCAACCACCCCCCAAACGAAAAGGGCCGGCTCCTGCGAGCCGGCCCTTTCGCATTCAACGCTCCCGCATCACGCCACGAAGGGCGGGAGCGCGGTGAAATTGGCGGCCTTCTCCACGACATGGCCGACGCGCAGCAGCGTCTCCTCGTCGAAGGGGCGGCCGATCAGCTGGAGGCCGAGCGGCAGGCCGTCGGCGCCGAGACCGGCGGGGACCGACATGGCCGGCAGGCCGGCGAGATTGATCGGAACGGTGAAGACGTCGTTCAGGTACATCTGCACCGGATCGTCCATCTTCTCGCCGATGGCGAAGGGCGTGCTGGGGGCGGTCGGCGTCAGGATGACGTCGCAGCTCTTGAACGCCTCGTCGAAGTCCCACTTGATGCGCGTGCGCACCTGACGGGCCTTGTTGTAATAGGCGTCGTAATAGCCGGCCGACAGCACATAGGTGCCGATCAGGATGCGGCGCTGCACTTCCTTGCCGAAGCCGGCGCCGCGGGTGTTCTCGTACATTTCCTTGAGGTTGCCGCCCTCGACCCGCAGGCCGTAGCGCACGCCGTCATAGCGCGCGAGGTTGGACGACGCCTCGGCCGGCGCGATGATGTAATAGGCGGCCAGCGCGTATTTGGTGTGCGGCAGGCTGACCTCGACCGGCTCGGCGCCGGCCTCCTTCAGCCAGGCGATGCCCTGGTCCCACAGCGCGGCGATCTCCGGCGACAGGCCCTCCACCCGGTATTCCTTCGGAATGCCGACGCGCAGGCCGCGGATGTCACCGGTCAGCGCGGCGCGGAAATCCGGCACCGGCATGTCGACCGAGGTGGAGTCCTTCGGATCGAAGCCGCACATGGAGCGCAGCATGATCGCCGCATCCTCGACCGTCCGGGTCATCGGCCCGGCCTGATCCAGCGAGGAGGCGTAGGCGACGATGCCCCAGCGCGAACAGCGGCCATAGGTCGGCTTGATGCCGACGGTGCCGGTGTAGCCGGCCGGCTGGCGGATCGAGCCGCCGGTGTCGGTGCCGGTGGCGCCCAGCGCGGCGCGCGCGGCGATCACCGCGGCGGACCCGCCCGACGAGCCGCCGGCGACGATCTTCTTCTCCCAGGCGCCGGGCGCGCCGGGGCTCCACGGGCTGACCGTCTCGCCCTGATGGGCGGTGATGGTGGCGGAACCCATGGCGAACTCGTCCAGGTTCACCTTGCCCAGCATGACGGCGCCGTCGCGCCACAGCTGGGAGGTAACCGTCGACTCATATTCCGGCTTGAAGCCGTCCAGGATATGGCTGCCGGCGGTGGTCGAAACGCCCTTGGTGCAGAACAGATCCTTCACCGCGATGGGCAGGCCGTCCATCGGGCCGGCCTCGCCCTTCGCCCGGCGCTCGTCGCTGGCCTTGGCCATCGACAGGGCGGCGTCGGGGGTCTCGGTGATGAAGATGTTGAAGGGCCGCACGGCCTCGACCGCGCGCACATGCGCCTCGGTCAGCTCGACCGCGGTGAAATCCTTCTTGGCGAGGCCATCCAGGGCCTCCGCCATCGTCAGATGCGTGAGCGCCGTCATCACTCGACCACCTTGGGCACGACATAGAAGCCTTCGGCCGTTTCCGGACCGTTCGACAGGACCTGCGCGGCGTAACCGCCGTCGGTGACCTCGTCCTTGCGGCGGCGCAGTTTTTGCGCGGCCACACTGGTCATCGGCGGCACGTCCTTCGTGTCGACCTCGTTGAGCTGTTCCACGAAGGTCAGAATCTGGCTCAGTTCCCCAGCCAGGGATTCCAGTTCCTCGTCCGGCACCTTGATGCGGGCCAGATGCGCGATCTTGGCCACCGTGGCCTTGTCGAGCGACATGCCTCTACTCTCTTCCAAAACATTGGAAATCGGCCGCGAAGCTAGCACCCGCGCACGCCCACCGCAACGTTTGCGGCCTGTGCCCCGCTCAGAAGGCGTCCGGATTGCCCGAGGGCGCCGCGGCGGCCAGCGCCAGCGGGCAGCCGCAGGACCGGCAAGTGGTCTGCTGGAGCACCTGCAACACCCGCGCATCGGGCAGCGTGACCCCAAGCGCACGTTCCACCGCGGCGATCTGGCGCTTGTGGTCGGCGCTGGCGCCGCAGGCGGCATCCAGCATGGCGCCATAGTCGGACCGCGGCTGCGCCGTGATCGCCTGCGCGGCCCCGGCGGCGAAAAGGCCGGCACCGCCGGCAGCCAGCCCGGCCAGCACCGCACGCCGGTTCGCACCCGTCCCTGTCCTGCTCATCCGTCCGCTCCGTCGATGGGTTGACCGACTATACGCCGCACGGGCCGGCCCGCCAGCGGGCGAATCATTAAATCTGTGGATGCTCAGGCGGCAATGCGCGAGACCGAATGCCAGCTGGCACGGTCCATGCGCAGCTTGAACAGCGCGATCGGCTCGCCCCAGGGCGTCACCCGCGTTTCCAGTGCGATCGGCGTCAACCCGAGCTTCGCATAGAGCAGCAGGGCCGGCGTGTTGGTGTTGAAGCAATAGAGGGTCAGTTCGGGCAGGCGGTGATGGTCGAAGGCACGGCCGATCATCGTCCGCACCAGATATTCGGCGATGCCGCGGCGGCGCAGGGCCGGATCGACGCTGACATTGCCGATGCTGGCGGTCCGGCCATCCTCGAAGGTGGCATAGTTGGCATAGCCGACGACCCGGTCCCGCCCGTTCTCCGACAGGGTCACGACGGTCGGATCGCGGCGGGTGCCCAGCGTCGCCCGGACCTGATCCGCGGTCAGCGGCCAGACCGCGCGCGGGAACAGGAAATACAGTTCCTCCGCGCTGCGGGGAAATCCGCAGATGGTCGGGATGTCGCCGTCGGCAAGCGGCCGGTGCGACAGAAAGGGCAGGGTCGATGCGCTGTTCATACTTAGAAGAATAAGTATCTTGAACAACAACTCAAGCGTTCTTGCGGTCACAGGGCTGCGGCCCTATGGTCGGATCATGATCCACACCCTCTCCGAACTCGCGGCCCGGCTGGGCAAAAACCAACGTTTGCTTGGCCTTGACGTCGGCACCAAGACCGTCGGGCTGGCGGTTGCCGATCCGGGACTGATCGTCGCATCCCCGATCGGAACGCTGAAGCGGACCAAATTCACCCAGGACGCGCGCGAGCTCGGCAAGACCATCCGCGACTACGGCATCGGCGGGCTGGTCGTCGGGCTGCCGCTGAACATGGACGGGACGGAGGGGCCGCGCGCCGAGTCGGTGCGCGCCTTCGCCAAGAACCTGCTGGAGCGCCCCGACCTGCTGGGCTGGGAGGCGGAGATCGCCTTCTGGGACGAGCGGCTGTCGACCTCCGCCGTCGAGCGTTTCATGATCGGCGAGGCCGACATGACCCGCAAGCGCCGGGACGAGGTGGTGGACAAGATGGCCGCCGCCTACATCCTGCAGGGCGCTCTCGACATGCTGGCCAACCAGCGCCGCCTCGCCGCGGAAGAGGAAGCGGAAGAGGACGACGACTACGACCGGGACGAGGACCGCGACCACGGGCGCGACCGGGACTGACCGGTCGCCGGTCCCGGCTCAGTCGAAGTTCAACGCGAAGGACGCACGCCCCTGCCCGGCCGCAGCCCGCTGCCACATGGCGCCGAAGGCGGCCTCCAGGGCGCGGGTGAAGCGCACGCCGTCCAGTGACGGCGACGCGGCGAGCCGGTCGCGCAGGCGGCTGCGGATGCTCGCCAGACCGTCGGAGTCCGACACCAGCGCCGCCGCCATGGCGAGGTAAGCCTCCTCCCCCTCCACGGCGAGCGCCGGAAGCCCGGCGGAGGTCAGGTGCGTGACGGCATGGCGGGCGCAGAAGCGGTCGCCGCCCAGCGTCACCACCGGGACACCCATCCATAGCGCCTCCAACGTCGTCAGACCGCCCGAATAGGGGAAGGGGTCGAGCGCGACGTCGATCTCGCCATAGGTCGCCAGGAATTCGGCATGCGGGGCCGCGCCGCGCAGCTCGATGCGCTCCGGGTCGGCGCCGGCCGCGGTGAACAGCGCCAGCGTGCGCGCCCGCAGGTCAGGATCGTCCAGGCCGGGGGTGCGCAGAAGCAGCCGCGACTCCGGCACCGCCGCCAACAGGCGGGTCCACAATGCGGCGACCTGCGCATTCAGCTTGGGCAGGGCGTTCAGCGACCCGAAGGTGGGGCCACCGCGCGCGATCATCGGCAGCGGCGCCACCGCGGGCGCATCGGCCGGCGGCGACCAGGGCACATAGGCGTCGGGCATGCGGACGATGCCCTCGATGGCCCAGCCATCCGCACCCTCCGGGCTCTGCCGCGGGTCGGAGATCAGATAATCCATCGCCGGCAGTCCGGTGGTGCCGACATAGCCGGCCCAGGTGACCTGCACCGGCGCCGCCCGCCGGGAGAACACGCCCAGCCGGTTGCCCAGCGTGTGGCCGGCCAGATCGACCAGGATGTGGATGCCGTCGGCGCGGATGCGCTCCAGCAGCGCCGCGTCGTCCATCGCCGTGCTGTCGACCCAGCCGCCGGCCAGCCCGCGCAGCCGCGCCGTCACCGCATCGGGATTCGCGGTGTTGGAATAGCAGATCGCCTCGATGGTGCCTCGGTCATGGGCGGCCAGCACCGGTTCGAGGAAATAGCCGACGGGATGGGCGCGGAAATCGGCGGAGACATAGCCGACGCGCAGGCGCGGCCTCGGGGTGGCAATCGGGGTGGCCGGCCGGTCCGGGTAGCGCGCGCCCCAATCGGCATGGGCCTGCGCGATCTGCGGCATTGTGCGCGCCGGGTCGTATTGCATCAGGAACAGCCGCGCGCTGTGCAGCGAATCGGTGCCGGGCGCCAACCGCAGGGCGCGGTCCAGCGCGGCCAGAGCCTCGCCGATGCGCGCTTGGGGGGCGAGCGCCCGGCTGGCACGGTTGGCCCACAGCTCCACCCGCGACGGCTCCAGGCACAGCCCGGCGCTATAGGCGCGGTCGGCCTCGCCCAGCCGGTTCATCTCGGCCAGGGCATTGCCGATGTTGTAGAGCGGGATCCAGCTGTCGGGCTCGAGGATCGCGGCGCGACGATGCAGCGCCGCCGATTCCGACCGCCGGGCCCGCGCCCGCAGCAGGTTGCCGGCATTGACCAGAGCCGCCGGCGTGGCAGGGGCGAGCGCCAGGGCGCGGCGGTAGCAGCCCTCCGCCAGATCGGCGCGTCCGGCCTTGGCCAGCGTCTCCGCCATCACCAGCAGGCCGTCCATCGCCATGGCGAGCCCGCCGTCGAGGTTCAGCGCCCCGGCATAGGCCTGCGCCGCCCCCGGCGCGTCACCCTGGCTTTCCAGCACCAGACCGTAATTGGCCCACCAGACGGCGACACCGGGGCAGGCGGTGATGGCCTGGGCGAGAAGATCCTGCGCCTCGGCCCAGCGGCCGGCCTGCGCGGCGATCAGGCCCTGGCGGTAGATGCTTTCGGCCTGATCCGGCGTCATCGTCTTCGGTCCTATCTCAGGCTTCGGGGCGGCCGAGCTGGTCCATCAGCTCGCGCCATTCGCGCTTGGACAGGCCGCTGGCCTCCTGCGACACCGGCTCGCCGGCCAGCAGGCGCTTCACCACGTCCAGGCCGGTGCGCGACAGATGGGCGCCGCCCATGCGGTACTCGGTGAAGGACTCGAACACCGCCGGGACCCAGCGCTTCACCACGTCCAGCATCGCGTCGGCATAGACGCGGATTTCGTACTGGGCGTGGCTGTCGGCGCGCAGCGACAGAAAATGCAGAAGGTTGTGGAGATCGACCTTCCAGTACCACTGCGTGTAATAGTTCAGCGACAGGTTCATCCGCGCCAGCTCGCGCGCCAGACCCTGGCGGGACGGGTCGATGACGGTGCCGTCCTCGCGCTGGTTCAGCATCTCTTCATAGTGGCTGTAGGCGCGCTCCGAATCCTCGCGCAGCAGCCGCATGACGTTGGCCGCCTCCTCGCCCTCCAGCACGTCGCCGCGGCCCTGGCGGTTCACCACGGCCTGGGCGCCCAGCTGTTCCGGCGCCGGCACGTAGAACTCGCGGTCGAGGATGGAATAGCGCGCCGAATACTCGTTCACATTCGCGGTACGGTGGCGAATCCACTGGCGGGCGACGAAGATCGGCAGCTTCACATGGAACTTGATCTCGCACATCTCGAACGGGGTCGAGTGGCGGTGGCGCATCAGATACTTGATGAGGCCGGAATCCTCGCTGACCTTCTTGGTGCCCTTGCCATAGGACACGCGCGCCGCCTGCACGACCGCCGCATCGTCGCCCATATAGTCGATGACGCGGACGAAGCCGTGGTCCAGCACCTCCAGCGGCTGATAGAGGATGTCCTCCAGGGCCGGGACGGTGGCGCGGCGGGTGGTGGCGGTGACGGCGCGCAGGCGATCGATCTCATCGCGCTGCTCGGGCGTGATCGGCATGGTGACTCCGGGGTTACGGTGCCGGCTGTCTTATCAGACCGCGTGGCTGTCGGGAACGGTGAACGAACGGATCCCCCCGCGTCACCGCAACGCATTCGGCGAACATGCACACACCCCCTTCCCTTGCCGGACGGGAGTGCCTATATTCGCGACGTCGGTTCGCCGACTATGGCGATAAACGCCTTGTGGAATAAGCGTTGTGGACCCGGGGGCGGTACCCGGCGCCTCCACCAACCATACACCGGACTCGTTGACCGGGGTCGTTGGGGGCGAAACAGGATCGACACGCGTGGTAAAGGCATGGTTTTCGCTCGGCATGGTTCCGCCGTTATCGGGCCGTTGCAATAGTTGCCAACGACAACGTTGCTCAGGCTCGCCTCGCTGCCTAACGGCGGCTGGTAGCCTAAACCTAATCCCCGAGGGTTAGCGCCCAAGGGTGGGGCCGTGGGCCGCCTAGCAACAGAAGGCCCACACCTCTTCCTCCCAGCGTCCGCAACCGGCTTTCCCGTCGGCAGGACGCGAGACCGATGCATCAGGGACCCGCCCAAGCATGCCGAAAGAGCAGCTCCGCTATGACCGCATGGTCGAGACCGCGTTGCGCGGCGTTGTCCGCGACGCGCTGACCGAGGTTGCCGAGCGCGGCTTGCCGGGCAATCACCATTTCTACCTGACCTTCCGCACCGGTTACCCCGGCGTCGAGATCCCCGAATATCTGGCGTCCCAGTATCCCAACGAGATGACCATCGTCCTGCAGTTCCAGTATTACGGGCTGGACGTGACGGACGATCATTTCGAAGTGACGCTGAGCTTCAACAATGTGCATGAGCGGCTGGTGATCCCCTTCGCCGCCATCACGACCTTCGCCGACCCGTCGGTGAATTTCGCCCTGCAGTTCCAGCCGCTGGCCGCCGCCGAATCGGCGGAGGTGTCCTCCATGCCGCCGCGCGCCGCTGCCGAGCGCGTCGAGGAAAAGGTGGAGGAAGCCGCCCCGGCCGAGGAGCCGAAGCGTGGCGAGGTCGTCGCTCTGGACGCCTTCCGCAAGAAGTAACCGCTTCCCGCCAATGCCCGCCCGGCCGCCCAGCGAGTATGTCGCCACGCTCTGCGAGATGATGGCGCCGCTGGGCGACTTGCGGGCGCGCCGCATGTTCGGCGGCTATGGCCTGTCCATCGACGGGCTGACCTTCGCGCTGGTCGCGGAGGAGATTCTGTATTTCAAGGCGGACGATGTGAACCGCGGCTCGTTCGCGGATTTGGGCCTGGAGCCCTTCCGGCCCATGCCGGACAAGCCGACCACCCTCTCCTACTACCCGCCACCCGACTCGGCACTGGACGACCGTGACGAGTTGCTGCCCTGGGCAAGGTCGGGGTTCGAGGCGGCATTGCGGGCTGCGGCGAAGAAGGCCGCGAAGGTTAAGCGGAGGTAGGAGGCCCTCTCCCGGGACGGGAGAGGGAGATTCCAGGTGGGAGAGGGAATCACTCCCCTCAGATATTCTCCGCCATATGCACCGTCGCGTTGCTGGCCTGGGCGCCGGTGGTGCGCTGGCGCATCTGGCGGGCGAAGCGCAGGGGGTTGGGGAGGAAGTTCAGCATCGAGCCGAGCTTGCCGACCGACGAGGTCGCCTTGCCCACCGCCATCACGTCGGCCAGCCGGCGGTCGATGAAGGCGCGGGTCTCCACATGCCCTTCCGACTGGTCGTCCAGCCAGTAGAAGGTGGAGGAACTGACCACCGCGGACAGCAGCGCCCGCTTGGTATAGTGGTTGTAGTCGGTGGAGGTGTCGCCGGCGGCGAACCACATGGCGTCCACCGTGCGGTAGAGCAGCCGCAGGCCGAGAGCCACATTCTGCGGCATGGCCAGATAGGAGATCTGCCGGCGCTTCGCCTCGCGGTAGGGCTCCAGCACCTCGAAATAGGTGCGGACGGCGAGAGAGATGCGCTCGCGCACCTTCATCTCGGCCAGCGGCAGGGCCTCCAGCCGGTCGAGCATCTGGCGGTCGGTCCAGTCGGCGAAATGCTCCACCGCGTCGGTCACGCCGCCGGGGAAGGCGCGCAGCAGTGCGGACGGCTCGTGACCGGCAATCTGGGTGCCGTCGCGCAGGGCCTGCAGGCTCCAGCCGTCGAAGACGACATTTGGCAGGCTCGCAACCAGGATATCGTCGCGAAGCGTGTCGATGCTCATAGCCAACTCTCCCTGCGCCCGCCCTCAGGTCCGGGGCGGCGCGTCCGTGGCCGCGGCGAGCGCGGCGTTGATATGATGCATCTCCTCGGTGCAGACGAGGAGCCGCAGATCGTCCATGCGATCAAGATAGAGCACGCCATCCAGGTGGTCGACCTCGTGCTGGACCACACGGGCATGGAACCCCGATGCCTCGCGCTCGATGCGGGCGCCGTCCAGGCCGTAACCGCGGTAGCGGATGCGCCCGTATCGCGGAACCAGACCGCGCAGGCCGGGAATCGACAGGCACCCTTCCCAGCCCAGGACCTTGTCGTCGGACAGCGGCTCGATCACCGGATTGACCAGGACGGTGTTCGCCACCTCCTCTCCCTCGCCGCGGTCGGCGGGGACTCGGAAGACGATGATCCGGCGCGACTCCGAGATCTGCGGCGCGGCCAGCCCGACTCCGGGGGCATCCAGCATGGTGGCGATCATGTCGGCCGCCAGCCGGGCGACGGCCGGATCGGTCGGGTCGGCGATGGGCTCCGCGATCTTGCGGAGTACGGGATTGCCCATCCGGGCGATTGGAAGCACTGGCATGGCGCTATATCTGGAGTGTGGATGCCGTCGGAGCAACCGTTTCCTGCGGTTCCGGTTCCCGTGGTTCTGCAGGGCTCATGCTTGCGGGCCGAAGACTCCCCTTCACAAAGGCGGTGGGGCATGCTACACACTGCGCCCACACAAGGGGTGCGCCTGCCGCGCATACCTATTTGTTGCCTTTGCGCAACACGGCACACTTGGAAGGGTGACGGTAAACGTGCAAGTTCTGGTCCGAGATAACAACGTCGATCAGGCCCTCCGCGCGCTGAAGAAGAAGATGCAGCGCGAGGGCATTTTCCGTGAAATGAAGCTGCGCCGTAACTACGAGAAGCCCTCGGAGAAGCGCGCGCGTGAGAAGGCTGAAGCGGTGCGTCGCACCCGCAAGCTGCTCCGCAAGCGGATGGAACGCGAGGGCTATTAATCGTCGGTCGCTCTCAGCGACTGCGATGGGCGCGTGTGATGCGCGCCCAAGACCCCTTGTGTCTTGCACCCGACCGTCCCGCGATCTTCGCGAGGGCGGTTTTGGTGTATCTGCGCCATTCTGCGTGGCCCGACTGTGCGCCGGGCAAGCGTATTGAACGGTCAGCGAGCCATCGCGCCGCAGCCGGTACCGGAAAGTCCCGATCATGAGCGCTTCCAACCTCACCGCCCGCCAGTCGGTCCCTGCGCTGCGCGCCCGCAAGGGGGGCGAGCCCATCGTCTGCCTGACCGCCTACACGGCACCGGTGGCCCGGCTGCTCGATCCCCATGTCGACCTGCTGCTGGTCGGCGATTCGCTGGGCATGGTGGTCTATGGGCTGGACAGCACGCTGCCGGTGACGCTGGACATGATGATCGCCCATGGCGCCGCCGTGGTCCGTGCCTCCGAACGGGCCTGCGTCGTGGTGGACCTGCCCTTCGGCAGCTATCAGGAGAGCAAGGAGGCGGCCTTCCGCGCCTCGGCCCGCGTGATGGCGGAGACCGGTGCCCAGGCGGTCAAGCTGGAAGGCGGGCTGGAGATGGCGGAAACCGTCGCCTTCCTGACCGCCCGCGGCATCCCGGTGATGGGCCATGTCGGGCTGACCCCGCAGTCGGTCAACACGCTCGGCGGCTACAAGGCGGTCGGCCGCGATGCCGAGGCGGCGGAGCGGATCGCCGTCGACGCCCGCGCCATTGCCGAGGCCGGCGCCTTCACCCTGGTCATCGAAGGCACCATGGAGCCGCTGGCCCGCCGCATCACCGAAGAGGTGGCGATTCCCACCATCGGCATCGGCGGTTCGCCGGCCTGCGACGGGCAGGTTCTGGTCACCGACGACATGCTCGGCCTGTTCGGCGCCTTCCGGCCGAAATTCGTCAAGCGCTACGCCAATCTGGGCGAGACGGTCGGTGAGGCCGCAGCAGCCTACGCCGCAGAGGTGCGCAGCCGCGCCTTCCCCGGGCCGGAACATTGCTTCGGCGTGAAGAAGGCCCTCGATTAGCGCACGCTTCATTAGAAGTGCTGGATCAGAAAACACCCCTCGTGCCGATCGAAACTGTCCGCCACAGTTCATAATGATTGCGCGCGCAAGGTTATCCCCTGCCTAATCGTGGCAGTTTCGCCAAGCACTGGGGAATGCCATGACCTATGTCTATCGCTGGACGGATGCCAATTCTCCCGACATCCCGAACTACAAGAACAAAAAACTGACATATACTTTTGGCGGCCGTTCATCGGATAAGGCGTTCTGGGTATTTGACAAGGACAGCGCTTACCGCCCCGGCAAGGGGATCATGAAAGATCGGATTCTGCTCGCTTTCGACTTCGGCGAACATTACACGACGGTCGTCACCAATCCTGAGAATTTCGTCGATTTCGAATCGGAAGAGTTCAAGGGCGAAACCCGTCATCCGACGCAGGTGATCATCAAGTCCAACGAGGCCGGTGCGTACGGGATCGGCGCGATGATCCGGGGATTCCTGATGATCCGCGACATCCGTCTGGCCACCCGGAAGGAGATGGCCACCGCCCTGGGGTTGAAGGAAATAGAGGTGCCGGCAGGTCAGCGCTGGTGATCCGCCAAGCTGTCGGCGGCGACCGCGATGCCCCGACGATCGGGCTGACTGCCCGCTCCAGTTCGTTCTTTCTCCGTTCCGGGCGATCCGGTAAAGTCCGGCCGCCATGGATGCACCCTCCCCTGCCCTGATCCCGCCCAACGTCGCCGCGTGGTTCCGGTCGCGCGGCTGGGCGCCGCACCCGCATCAGGTCGCGATGGTGGAGGCGGCGGAACGGGGTGAGAGCGCGCTGCTGATCGCCCCCACCGGCGGCGGCAAGACGCTGGCAGGCTTCCTGCCCTCGCTGATCGAACTGGCCGAACGGCCGCGCGACGGGCTGCACACGCTCTATATCTCGCCGCTGAAGGCGCTGGCGGTGGATATCCAGCGCAATCTGGAACAGCCCATCGCCGAGATGCGGCTGCCGATCCGGGCGGAAACCCGCACCGGCGACACGCCGGAGGCCAAGCGCAAGCGCCAGCGCACCCATCCGCCGCACATGCTGATGACGACGCCGGAAAGTCTGGCGCTGCTGCTGTCCTACACCGACGCCGACCGGCTGTTCCGCAACCTGCGCTGCGTCATCATCGACGAACTGCATGCGCTGGCCGGCACCAAGCGCGGCGATCTGCTGGCGCTGGGGCTGGCCCGACTGTCGCGCCTCGCCCCCGCCGCCCGCCGGGTCGGGCTGTCGGCCACGGTGGCGGAGCCGGAGCGGCTGCTGGCCTGGCTGTCGCGCCGCGGCCGGCATGAGGGAAGCGACTCCGACGACGTGCGCCTCGTGCTGGGCCGTTCCGGCGCACAGGCGGAGGTGGAGATCCTGACCTCGCAGGAGCGGGTGCCCTGGGCCGGCCACATGGCGATGCATGCCATGAAGGAAATCTACGAGCGCGTCCGCCGCCAGCGCACCACCCTGCTGTTCGTCAACACCCGCGCCCAGGCGGAGCTGGTGTTCCAGGCGCTGTGGCGGGTCAATGACGACAACCTTCCCATCGCGCTCCACCATGGCTCGCTGGCGGTGGAGCAGCGCCGCAAGGTCGAGGGCGCCATGGCGCGCGGCGAGTTGCGAGCGGTGGTCGCCACCTCCTCGCTCGACCTCGGCATCGACTGGGCGGCGGTGGATCTGGTGGTGCAGATCGGCGCGCCGAAGGGGTCGAGCCGGCTGGTCCAGCGCATCGGCCGCGCCAACCACCGGCTGGACGAGCCCAGCCGCGCCCTGCTGGTCCCCGCCAACCGGTTCGAGGTGCTGGAATGCCGCGCCGCGCTGGAGGCGGTGCACGACCACACGCTGGACGGCGAGGCGCCGCGTCCGGGCGGGCTCGACGTGCTGGCCCAGCATCTGCTCGGCATGGCCTGCGCCGCCCCCTTCCTGGCCGACGAGCTGTATGAGGAGGTGGTTTCCGCCGCCCCCTATGCCGCGATGACCCGCGACGAGTTCGACGACGTGTTGGATTTCGTCGCCACCGGCGGCTATGCGCTCGGCGCCTATGAACGCTTCCAGCGCCTGAAGCTGCGCGAGGACGGGCGGATGGCGGTGGCCGGCCCGGCGGTGGCGCGCCAGTACCGGATGAATGTCGGCACCATCACCCAGGAGGCGCTGCTGCGTGTCCGGCTGAACCGCGGCCCGGTGCTGGGCGAGGTGGAGGAGTATTTCATCCAGGGCCTGACCCCCGGTGACACCTTCCTGTTCGCCGGCCAGCTTCTGAAGTTCCTCGGCGTGCGCGAGATGGAGGCGCAGGTCGCCAAGGGCGGCACCGGCGACCCGAAGGTCCCCGCCTATGCCGGCGGGCGGCTGCCGCTGACCACCCATCTGGCCGAGCGGGTGCGCGCCATGCTGGCCGATCCGCGCCAGTGGGAGGGGCTGCCGGAGGATGTGCAGGAATGGCTGCGGCTGCAACGCTACCGCTCGGTCCTGCCCAGCCGCGACGGGCTGCTGGTGGAAACCTTCCCCAAGGCCGGCAAGCGCTTCCTCGTCGCCTATGCCTTCGAGGGGCGGAACGCCCACCAGACGCTGGGCATGCTGCTGACCCGGCGGATGGAACGGTTCGGACTGGGTCCGCTGGGCTTCGTCGCCACCGACTATGTGCTGGCGGTGTGGTCGCTGCGGTCGCCCACAGATATGGATGCCCTGTTCGACCAGGACATGCTGGGCGACGATCTGGAAGCCTGGATGGACGAATCGTCGATGCTGCGGCGGACCTTCCGCAACGTGGCGCTGATCGCCGGGGTGATCGACCGCCGTCATCCGGGGCAGGAGAAGACCGGGCGGCAGGTCACCTTCTCCTCCGACCTGATCTATGACGTGCTGCGCAAGCACGACCCCGGCCATGTGCTGCTGCGGGCGACGCGGGCCGATGCGGCGGGCGGGCTGACCGACATCCGCCGCCTGTCCGATTTCCTGGCGCGGGTGCGCGGGCGGATCACCCACAAGGACCTCGACCGCATCTCCCCCCTGGCCGTGCCGGTGATCCTGGAGATCGGGCGCGAGCGGGTGGACGGCAGCGCCACCGACGAGCTGCTCGCCGCGGCCGAAGCCGAATTGCTGGCGGAGGCGATGCCGGAACTGGCTCCGCCACGGCCCGCGAAATCGGACACGGGGCGCCCGCAGCAGGGACGGTTGTCGTTGTGACACCGCCCCATGCCGCTCGCAGGTTACTTGCGCAGTTCCGGTTCCACTCCCGGCTCGCCGCTGAACTCGACAAGAATGGTCTCGTCACGGACGATGAACTGGCAGGCCAAACGGTAGGGCGGCGGGCGGTGGGCGTTCTCGGCAGCCTCCAGCAGGTCCCTGTTCAGCTTGCCGTTGACGGAAAGGGTGACTTTCTCCTTTTCGGTCAGATCGATGGCCATCGGAGTCTTTCCGTCCAGATAGGTGATCTTGACGAGGCAGGACCCGCACTCCCCGTCCTGGCACTGGAACGGGATCGGAATGTCGTGCTTTTTCGCCAGCGCCAGCAGAGTGCCGGTATCGCCGGCGACCGCGTAGACGGTCATGTCCTTGGGCATGTTCAGGCCGGTGAACGTCACTGTGGCCATGGGTATCCTCCGGGTATGGTTGTGATCCGCCATGCCTCCACGGCGGCGGCCCGTCAGGCTGCAAACATCATGCCCACAAAAAATTCATGGATATTGGTCATTTCCAATGATCGCCGGTAAACGAATGTTGTCAGCTTCCCCCCAAGCTCACGGCTCTGCCTGTCAGGGCGACGACAGCCGTGCCGCCCTGACGCTGTGCGGTGCCGACCTGCTGGCCGATCCCTCGGGCGCGCTGCTGTGGCCGGCGGAGGGCATCCTGGCCGTCGCCGACCTGCATCTGGAGAAGGGCTCCGCCTTCGCCGCGCGCGGCCGGATGCTGCCACCCTACGACACGCGGGCGACGCTGGACCGGCTGGCCGAGCTGATCGCGAGAGAGCGCCCGGCGCGCGTGCTGTGCCTGGGCGACAGTTTCCACGACCGCCACGCGGCGGAGCGGATGGACCCGGCCGACGTGGAGCGGCTGCGCGGCCTGACCGCCGCCGTGGCGGACTGGGTGTGGATCACCGGGAACCACGACCCCGATCCGCCGCAGGGCCTCGGCGGCAGGGCGGTGGCGGAGCTGTCCATCGGTCCCCTGACCTTCCGGCACGAGGCGCAGCCGGGCGCGGTGGGTGAGTTGTCGGGCCACCTGCATCCGGCCGCCGCCGTGGCGCTTGCCGGGCGGCGGGTGCGCGAGCGCTGCTTCGCCCATGACGGCGCCAAGCTGATCCTGCCCGCCTTCGGCAGCTTCACCGGCGGGCTGAACGTGCTGGATGCCGCCTTCGACGGGCTGCTGGCGCGCCGGTTCGAGGTGCTGATGACGGTGCGCGGCCGGGTCTATCGCTTCCCCTGCGCCCGTTTGTCGCCGGACCGCGCGCGCTGACGCGCTGGCCGAAGCGTGAGCGCGGCCTATATCCGTTGGTCCGGAGACGACCAACCGAGCGCCGTGCATGTCCGCCTCTCCCATCATCGTCTGGTTCCGCAACGACCTGCGTCTGGCCGACAACCCGGCGCTGACCGCCGCCGCCCAGGCCTCGGCCGAACGCGGCGCGCCGGTCATCCCGCTCTATATCCTGGAGGAGGAGACCGGCGATCCCCCCTGCGATCCATGGCCGCTCGGCGGGGCGCAGCGCTGGTGGCTGCATGGCAGCCTGGAACGGCTCGCAACCTGCTGCGCCCGCCATGGCTCGCCGCTGCTGCTGCGCCGTGGCGAGCCGGGGGCCGTGCTGGACGCGCTGATCGCCGAGACGGGGGCGGAGTGCGTGCTGTGGAACCGCCGCTACACCCCCGCCCAGACCGCCCGCGACGCAGCGATCAAGGAGCGGTTGAAGGCGCGCGGCATCGACGCCCGCAGCTTCAACGCCGGGCTGCTGGCCGAACCCTGGACCGTGCGCAACAAGAGCGGCGGTCCCTTCAAGGTCTTCACCCCCTTCTGGCGCCACCTGTCGGCCACGCTGAACCCGCCCCTGCCCACCCGCGCGCCCTCCGCCCTGAAGGCGCCGGCCAAGGCACCGGCGGGCGATGCGCTCGACAGTTGGGGCTTGCTGCCGACCAAGCCCGATTGGGCCGCGGGCTTGCGCAAGCGTTGGGTGCCGGGGGAGACGGCGGCGCTGTCCCATCTGGCCGATTTCCTCGACGGGCCGGTCGGCGCCTATGCCACCGAACGCGACCGGCCGGACCGTGACGGCACCTCCGCCCTCTCCCCCTATCTGGCCTTCGGGGAGATCGGACCGCGGCAGGTCTGGCACGCCGCCCGCCATGCCGCCGATGCCCGGCCGGAGCTGGCGCCCGGCATCGACTCCTTCCTGCGCGAGGTCGGCTGGCGCGAGTTCCAGTATCATCTGCTGCACCATGCGCCGGAGTTGCCCGACCGGCCGCTCGATCCCCGCTTCGCCGACTTCCCCTGGCGCGAGGATGCGGCGGGCCTGCTGGCGTGGCAGCGCGGGCGCACCGGCTATCCCATCGTCGATGCCGGGATGCGCCAGCTGTGGGAGACCGGCTGGATGCACAACCGGGTGCGGATGATCGTCGCCTCCTTCCTGGTCAAGGACCTGCTGCTGCCCTGGCAGGAGGGGGAACGCTGGTTCTGGGACACGCTGGTCGATGCCGATCTGGCCCAGAATGCCGGCAACTGGCAATGGGTGGCCGGCTGCGGGGCCGATGCCGCCCCCTTCTTCCGCGTCTTCAATCCCGTCCTGCAGGGCGAGAAGTTCGATCCGGAGGGCGATTACGTCCGGCGTTACGTCCCCGAACTGGACCGGCTGCCGCCGCGCTGGATCCACCAGCCCTGGGCCGCCCCGACCGAGCTGCTGCGGCAGGCCGGCGTCCGGCTGGGCGACGATTACCCGCGGCCGATCATCGACCACGGCGTCGCCCGCGACCGTGCGCTCGCGCTGTTCGAAGAGCGCAAGCGGCGGGTCGAGCCGGCGTCGTGACCCGGATCTTCACCGAAGCGTCACCGCCATGCCTGCAAACGGTCACAGCCGGCCGCTACTGTGCCTTCAGCGGCCCGGTGCGGCCGCCCTGTCCCGCCCAGCCTTCCGGGTCAGAGCGATAAGGACGCCGGCCGCTCCGCCGCGGTCGCTGCATGTCCAGGCTTGCAAAGAGCCCGGCCCCAAAAAGAACAACCGCCACTCGGCAAGGCGGCCCCAACCCCGGGGCCGCCTTTTCCATGCGCGTTGCGTCGCCGGCCGAACTGTTATAAAGTAACACCCATGCCCTCGCCCCACGACCATACCCACTGCATCGCCGACGCCCTGACCCGTGCCGACGCGCTGTGCGCCGAACGGGGGGCGCGGCTGACCGCGCTGCGCCGCCGTGTGCTGGAGCTGGTGTGGTCCAGCCACCGGCCGCGCGGCGCCTATGCGATCCTGGAAGACCTCAGCCAACAGGACGGCAAGGCGGCGGCGCCGCTGACCGTCTATCGCGCGCTGGAGTTCCTGGTCGAACAGGGGCTGGTCCACCGCATCGAATCGCTGAACGCCTATGTCGGCTGCGCCGCACCGGGGGCGGTCCATTCCGGGCAGTTCCTGGTATGCGATGCCTGCGGCGATGCGGCCGAGATCGACGATCCGGGTGTCGGTTCGGCCATCGTCGCCGCGGCGGCCGAGCGCGGCTTCCGTGTCCAGCGCCCCACCGTCGAGGTGCGCGGCCTGTGCAAATCCTGTCAGGAGAAACCCCGTTGAGCGCTCCCGCCGCCTCTCCCGCCCGCCTTCCCGTGTCGGTGTTGACCGGCTTCCTCGGCAGCGGCAAGACCACGCTGCTGCAGGCGCTGCTGCGCAACCCGGCCATGGCGCGCACCGCCATCGTCATCAACGAGTTCGGCGAGGTCGGGCTGGACCATCTGCTGGTCGCCAAGGCGTCGGAGAACATGGTGTTGATGGACAGCGGTTGTCTGTGCTGCACCATCCGTGGCGATCTGGTCGACACGCTGCGCGACCTGTTCCTGAAGCGGGTGAAGGGCGAGATCCCCGATTTCGACCGGGTGGTGGTGGAGACGACCGGGCTGGCCGATCCGGCGCCGATCATCCACACCCTGATGTCGGACCCGCTGCTGGCCGCCCGTTTCCGCCTGGACGGGGTGATCGCCACGGTGGACGCGGCGCATGGCTCGCTCCAGCTCGACCGCCAGCCGGAAAGCGTCAAGCAGGCCGCCGTCGCCGACCGCATCGTCCTGACCAAGACCGACGTGGCCACCCCGGCCGCGACCGCCGCCCTGATGCAGCGCCTCGCCGCCATCAACCCGGCCGCCCCGATTCTTCCGGCCGCCCATGGCGAGATCGACCCCAAGCGGCTGTTCGACGCCGGGCTCTACAATCCCGAGACCAAGAGCCCCGACGTCGCCCGCTGGCTGCGCGAGGAGGCCTATCGCGACGAACAGGCCAAGGCGCACGATCATGGGCATGAGCACGGGCATGACCACGATCATCACCATCACGATCATGGCGACCACGAGCACGGCGATCATTGCGGTCCCGACTGCGGTCATGACCACCATCACCACGACGCCAACCGCCATGACGATCACATCCGCGCCTTCTGCATGGTGATCGACCGGCCGATCCCGTGGAACGGCTTCGTCGACTTCATGGAGGCGCTGATCGCCCAGTCCGGCGAGAATCTGCTGCGGGTGAAGGGTCTGCTGAACGTTCAGGAAAGCGATCTGCCCGTGGTCGTCCACGGCGTCCAGCACATGTTCCACCCCCCGGTCCGCCTGGAGGACTGGCCCAGCGACGACCACCGCACCAAGCTGGTCTTCATCACCCGCGACGTCGGCCAGTCGGTGATCGAGCCGCTGTTCAACGGGCTGGTCTGGGGCGAGGGGAAGTAGGCGGAATAAGCATCGGCTACTGGGAGCCCCCTCCCCATCCCTCCCCCGCTCTCAGCGGACCTACGGTCCGCCTGTCGCGTCAGCACAAAGCGGAGCTTTGTGCGAGAGCTTCGCGGGAGAGGGGGTAGGATGCTTGGCGGTGCGGCTTCATCGCGGAGCATCGGCAGTCCCCTCTCCCGCGTAGCGGGGGAGGGTTAGGGAGGGGGCACTCGAAGCCGACGCCTCACCTCCCCACCACCCGCCGCAGCGGGCTGTCGCCGACCGCCCACACCCCGCGGTCGGCCGCCTTCGCTCCCTCGAACACCAACCAGCTCTGCCGTCCGTAATGCGGCAGCGGCCGGACCAGCGCCTGCAACGCCGCGGCATCGGCGCCCGACACCACCAGCGCCGTCCGCCCGTCCGCCGCGCGCGACACCCACACCCGCGCGCTGCCACGCCCGGCCAATTCCGCCGGCACCGGCGCCAATCCGCGCCTCTCCAGTTCCCGCACAACCGCCGCGTCGGTCCCGACCAGCAGCACCGGCGCGCCCGAGCCGCCGCTCTCCCGACCGGCGCCGTCCATCAGCCGGCCGGCCAGCGCCCGCGCCGCCTCCGCCGCGTCGCCATCGGCGGCGATCACCCGCTCGGCAGCGGGGCGCAGGGTGACGTCGCGCAGGATCGGCGGCGCCTCGCCCGGAGCCAAACGGCGGAACAGGTCGAAATCGGGATCGACGGACACCGCCCGCACCGCCGCACCGGCCGGCACGCGCAGCGTCGCCTCCTTCACGTCGAAACGGACACTGCGCTCCTCCACCCCCGCCGCCGTCTCCAGCCGCACCGGCACGGTCAGGGCATAGGGCTTGTCGGCCTCCTGCCGCAGGGTCAGCAGCACGCCGTCACCATCGGCGCGGGCATCCGCCAGAGTCAGCAGCGGCGCGCCGCGACGCTCCAGCCATTGGGCGAACAGCCCGCCCAGGTCGCGGCCGGACGCCGTCTCGAAGGCGCGGCGCAGGTCGCGCCAGCCGGCATCGCGGAAGGCGTGGTCGCTCCAGAACCGCCGGATGCCGGCGTCGAAGGCCTCTCGGCCAATCTCCGCCTCCAGCATATGGAACAGCATCGCCGCCTTGCCGTAGCCGACGATCTGCGCGGCGTCATGCGTCTTCGACAGGAACTCCGTCAACGGGCGGTCGCGCTCGGCCGGCAGGGCGGCATAGTCGCGCAACCAGTCCAGCCGCATCGCCCGCGCCGCGTCGGCACCGCGGTCGCGCGCGGCGGCGTAATCGGCCATATAGGTGGTCAGCCCCTCCGCCCAGTTGCCGCCGCTCCCCACGCGCACGCCGTTGCCCCACCAGTTGTGCATGATCTCGTGGGTCAGCGACTGGCTGCGGATGAAGGGCAGCGGCAGGACCGAGCGGCCGATGGCGGTCAGCCCTGGAAAGCCCAACCCCACCGGTGGCGGAACCGAAACGATGCTGAAGCCGTCGAAGGGATAGGCGCCGATGCGGGCGGCCCCGGCGGCAATCGCCTGCTCCGACAGGGCGAGATAGCCGTCGGCCAGCCCGGTCTGTTCGGGATGGCGGTAGAGACGCAGGCGCAGGGCTCCGGCCATCCGTTCCTCGACCGTCCAGGGGCCGGCGAAGACGGACGGCTCCTCGACGCTGCGGCTTTCCTCGAACACGGCGCGGTAGCCGGCGGCATCGCGCCCCTCCTCCACCAACCGCCCGGTGGCGACGGCGACATAGGGCGCCGGCACCCGCACCGACAGCCGCCAGCTGGGCGGCCCGTCCGCATCGGCGGCCGGCTCGGCTCCGGCGTCAGGAAGCCAGCCGCCCTGCCCCGGCAGGAAGGCGCCCTCCCGGTCCGACGCCACCCCGATCCCGGCGGTGAAACCCGGCAGACGGCCGCCATAGCGGATGGTCACCGCCCCGCCCCCTTCCGGCAGATTCAGCCGTAGCCGATCGCCCCGACGATCGACGTCAACAGGGCGGTCGCCGATCCGCACCTCGTGCAGGGTCAGCGCAGGGTCGAGCCGCAGCGTCCGTGTCCCGCCCGGCAGGGTCAGGCTGTCCACCGCCTCCATCCTGCCGGCGGCGGGATCGAGCGTCAGCTCTATGTCGTGGTGAAGCGGCGCGGCACCGGCTGGGGCGACGACGCCCAGGACCAGCGCCGCCAGGGCCATGGCCCGGAGTCGCGAGATCGTCATCATGCCCACGACTATAACGCCGAAACGGCCAGGAGCCAGCGGCAGCCGGCTCACTGCCCGTTCGTTGGAGGCTCAGGCGGCCCGGATGTTGGCGACGAAGCCTTCGACCTCGCCGCGCAGCTTCTCCGCGACCCCCACCAGCCGGTCGGCTTCGCCGAGCATCGCCTCGGCCTTGCCGCCGGCATCGACGGAAGCGTCGTTGGCACCGGCCACGTTCAGCGACACCATCTGGGCGCCCTCCGCCGCATTGTGGACATTGCGCGAAATCTCCGAGGTCGCCGCCCCCTGCTCCTCGACCGCGGCGGCGATGGTGCTGGCGATGCCGGTCATCTGCCCGATGATGCCGCCGATGTCGCGGATCGCCACGACCGCCGCGTCGGTCGCCTGCTGAATCTCCGAAATCTTCCGCTGGATGTCCTCGGTGGCTCGGGCGGTCTGGCCGGCCAGCCCCTTGACCTCGCTGGCGACCACCGCGAATCCCTTGCCATGCTCTCCCGCGCGGGCGGCCTCGATGGTTGCGTTCAGGGCGAGGAGATTGGTCTGGCCGGCGATGGAGTTGATCAGGCTGACGACTTCACCCACCTCGTTGGCGGCACGCACGAGGCCGTCCATGATCTGGTTGGTCTTGGTCGCTTCGTCGACCGCGCGATGGGCAATCTCGCTCGACACGCCGGCCTGCTTCCCGATCTCGCTGATCGAGCTGGTCAATTCCTCGGCGGCTGCGGCGACGGAACCGATGCTCGCCTTCGCCGAATCGGCGGCCTGGAACGCGGCGCTGCTGCGGTCGGTGGCGATGCCGGCGCTGTCGGTCAGGGTTCTCGCCGTCACCCGCATGGTTCCGGCCGAGGCCGTCACCAGCCGCACCACCTCGCCGATCGAGCGCTCGAAGGAATCCGCCAGCGAGGCGAGCAGAGCCGCGCGGTCCGCCTGCGCCTTCACCCTGATCTCCTCCTGCTGGAGGCGCAGGCTATGGTTCTCTGCGGCGCGATCCTTGAACACGCTCATCGCCGCTGCCATCTCGCCGATCTCGTCACGACGGCCGGAATCGGTCACTGTTACGTCGACGTCGCCGTCGGCAAGGCGGCGCATGACCTGGGTCAGCCGCGTCAGGGGCTTGGTGATGGAGCGGGCGATCAGCAGCGCCATGAGCGCCGCAATGCCGCCCAGCAACGCCGCGATCAGAGCGGCTTCGAGCGCATGGGCGCGGAAATCGGCCTCGATGTGGTCGACGAAGACGCCGGACCCTACCACCCACTTCCATCCGGGCGACATCGCCGCATAGGCAACCTTCAGGAGCGGCGCTTCATCCGCGTTCCTCTGCCAGGAAAAATAGACATGTCCGCCGCCGGCGCGTGCCGCCTCGCCCAGCATCCGGGCATAGGGTACGCCGTTCACATCGCGGACCCCACCGAAGTCGCGCCCCTCCAACTGCGGTTGAACCCCGTGAACCAGCAGCTTGTTGTCCGGGCTGGTGATGAAGAAATAGTCGGATCGGCTGCCATACCGCATGGAGCGGATGACATCGCGCGCCTTCGTCTGGGCGTCCTCGACGGACATTTCCCCCTTGGCCGAGCGATCCTCGAAATAGCGGACGACGCCCATTGCCACTTCCACCACGGCGCGGACCTTGTCCTGGTTGGCCACCTCCTGGGAGGTCCGCATCGACTGCAGCAGAAGCGCACTCCCCGCGACGAAGACCAGCAGCATAACAATCGGCAGGCTGATCAACTTCCTGTTTATAGTAATTCTCAATGTCATCTGAGACTCTCGTCAAAGGTCGTGCGTTTCCCAATCATCATAAACGCCCTCGACGCCCACGATGAAGATGCTTGAAACCCCAATTTTTGACAGAATCCAAGGGCGAAGACGTCTGGACGCGACTTTTGAATATACAGGCAATATTTTCTTATCCGTCAGCAGTACGAATCTGCTCCAACGCAAGGGTCAGAAGCCGGGCAAGCCTGTCGTCCCGGATCCCCAGATCATCCAGATGCCGGACCGTATTCGCGAGATAGTCGATGTTGGGACCGCGCTCACCGCAGCAGCCGCCGATCCGACAGACGACCGCAGCCTCGTCCAGGCCGCGGCAATATTGCGGATGATCGCGGTCGACGACGAAACAACAGGCGCGCACCGCCTCCAGCCCCTCGACCGACCGGCCGTCGCGCAACCGCACCTGCAGCAGCTTCGGCCGATAGACGCGGTTGATCATCTCCCGGTCCCACAGACAATCGAGCGTGGCCGGCACGTCGGCCGCCGCCACCCGGAATACCATGCCTCGGCAAGAGCCGCCGCGGTCGAGCCCGAGAACCAGCCCCGGCCGCTCCGGCGTGCCTCGATAACGGTGGGAGGCGACGCAGAAACTGCGGTGATAGCCCGGCAGCGTCGCGGCATGCCGCTCGACGAAGGGAAATTCCGGGTTCCACATCAGGGAGCCATAGCCGAACACCCAGAGGTCGCTGCCGGGTTCGACCGCGATGTCGGCGGACCAGGCGGGACGCGGAAGCTGCGAATCGGGAGCCATCGGGTATGGAGACTGTCCAGAGGCGAATCGGCGATGCCCAAACCTAGCATGCGCCTTCCGGGGTCGCTATAAGGGTACGGAGATGGAACGGACATGCCACCGATGCGACCCAACGCCACCACCTCCGCGCCGCGCCGCCTGCTGACCGGGCGCAGGATCGCCATGATCCTGATGCTGATGGTCCTGTTGCTGCCGGCCGTCGTCTATACCCTGTGGTGGTGGCAGGCGGCCCGCGCCGTGCGCGGCGGGCTGGAGGACTGGATCGCCGCGCAGCGCGACAACGGGACCGTGGTGGAGCATGGCGGCCTGACCGTCGGCGGTTTCCCCTTCGCCCTGCGGGCGGAACTGGAGACGCCGCATCTCGCCACCCGCGGCGCCGAATGGCAGGGCACGCGGATGGTGGCGGAGGCGGCTCCCTGGAACCCCACCCGGATCGCCCTGACCTTTCCCGGCGAACAGCGCCTGTCGGTGGTGCAGCCCGGCCAACCGCCAATCGACATCCTGGCCCCGCAGGGCGGCAGCGGCGACGTGACCATGCGGATGTCGGGCACGCTGGAGCGGCTGGCCCTGCGCTTCACCGGCCTGACCGCGCAGGTCGCCGGACAGACGGTGCCGGTCGCAGCATTGGATGTCGCCGCCGCCCAGCCGGACCAGCCGCCGGCCGAGCGCACCACCGCCGGCCTGACGCTGACCCTGTCCGCCGACGGCCTGACCCTGCCCGACGGCTTGCTGCCCACGCTGGGCCGCGAGGTGAAGCGGACGGAGCTGACCCTGCGCGTCATGGGCACCCCGCCCCGCCCCGAACCGGCCAGCCTGTCGGCCTGGAGCCGCGACGGCGGCACGGTCGAGGTGGACCGGCTGGCGCTGGACTGGGGGCCGCTGGGAGCGGTGCTGTCGGGCACGCTGGCGCTGGACGCGCAGTTGCAGCCGCAGGCGGCCTTGACAGCCGAGATCCGCGGCGCCCCCGCCATTCTGGACGCGGTGAAGCCGATGATGCGCCCGAACGAGGCCGCCATCGCCCGCACCGTCCTGACCATGCTGGCCCGCCCGACCGGCCCGAACGGCGAGCCGGTGGTCACCGCCCCCGTCACCGTGCAGGACCGCGCCCTGTTCGTCGGCCCGCTGCGCGTCGCCGCCCTGCCCAGGGTCGTCTGGTGACAAAAGCGGGGCATGCCCGCGCGGAACCGGCGGAAATGCAACACCTGCCCGGACCGATGACGAATTCGTGACTCCGCCCCCTTGTTTCACACTCCGCATCGGGTCAAATTGACGCAGTTCCTGTCGCGGCTGCCATGGTGCGTCGGTCGATGTGTCGGTTCCTTGCCTATTGCGGCGAACCTGTGTTCCTGGAAACGCTGGTCTGCACGCCCTGCCATTCCCTGATCGAACAGTCGATGCACGCTGCGGAGGCGAAGACCGAGACCAACGGTGACGGTTTCGGCGTCGGCTGGTACAGCGAGCGGACCGAACCCGGCCGCTATTGCGAGATCCGCCCGGCCTGGTCGGACGAGAACCTGCAGTCGATCTGCAGCCATGTCCGCTCCCACCTGTTCTTCGCCCATGTCCGGGCCGCCACCGGCACCGCGGTGAGCCGGGCCAACTGCCACCCCTTCAAGGCCGGGCGCTTCCTGTTCATGCACAATGGGCAGGTCGGCGACTGGCCCCGCCTGCGCCGCAAGGTGGAGGCGATGATCCCGGACGAGCTGTATGGCGCCCGCACCGGCACCACCGACAGCGAGGCGATCTTCCTCGCCGCTCTCGGCCAGGGGTTGGAGCGGGATTCGGTCGGCGCCTTCCAGCGCGTCCTGCACGCCATCCGCGACGAGATGCGGGCGCTGGACATCGCCTCTCCCCTGCGCTTCACCGCGACCTGGACCGATGGCGAGCGGGTGTGGGCGGTGCGCTGGGCGTCGGACGACAAGCCGCCCAGCCTGTACTGGCGGCGCGGCGACAACGGCCTGATCGTGGTGTCGGAGCCGGTCGATTCCCAGCGCGACCAGTGGCGCCCGGTCCCGCCCGGCGGCGGGCTGGTCGCACGCATCGGCGCGGCGCCGGAGATGTTCGTGTTTCATTGAGGGAATGCGGGAGCGGATGCCCCCTCCCTCCCACGCCTTCGGCAGGAGAGGGTGAGTTTACGAAGCGGCGGCAGTCCCCTCTCCCTCGAAGAGGTGGAGGGTTAGGGAGGGGGCAAATCCGCTGCCAAACCTTCACCCCCCCAGCAACCGCTCCTTCGGCAGCAGGATCGTCACCGCCGTCCCCCGCCCCGGTGCGCTGTCCACCTCGACGCCGCCGCCATGCAGCTCGGCGAAGCGCCGGACGATGGGCAGGCCCAGCCCCACCCCCTCATGCTGGCGGACCAGCGAGCGTTCGGCCTGGGTGAAGGGGTTGAAGATGCGGCCCATCAGCTCCGCCGGGATGCCGGGACCGTCGTCGCGCACGGTCACGCCGACGAAATCGCCGCGGTCCTCCACCGCCAGCGCGACATGGCCGCCGGGCTGGGTGAACTTCACCGCATTGTCCAGCAGGTTTAGCACCATCTCGCGCAGCCGGCGGCGGTCGAGGCGCATGCGGAAGGCCGGACAGGGATGGACCGTCACCGCCAGCCGCTTGGCGGCCGCCTTCGGCGCCAGCAGGTCGGCGCAGCCGGCCAGCAGCTGGGGGACGTCGACGTCGCTCTCCTGGATCTCGATCGAGCCGGTCGAGCCGCGCGTGTAGTCCAGGATGTTGTTGACCATGGTCAGCAGCGACCGGCCGCTGTCCTCGATCAGCTTCACATATTCCAGATAGTCGGGATGGCCCAGCTTGCCCATCCCCTCCCCCGCCAGCACGTCGGCGAAGCCGATGATGGAGTTCAGCGGCGTGCGCAGCTCGTGGCTGACCACCGCCAGGAAATCCAGCTTGGCGCGGTCGGCCTTGCGCGCCGCCTCCAGCGCGTCCGACAGCTCGGCCGTGCGTTCCGACACCCGGCGTTCCAGCTCGCGGTTCTGCTCCGCGGCACGGCGGTAGAGCTTGCGGATCTCCACCATGTTGCGGACGCGGTGCAGCAGTTCCCAGGCGATGAAGGGCTTGGTCAGGAAGTCGTTGGCGCCAAGTTCCAGCGACTTGCGCCGGGTTTCCTGGTCGGTCTGGGCGGTCAGCACCAGCACCGGCACGTAATCGTCGCCGAAGACCGGCTTCAGCCGCTCCATCAGTTCGAAGCCGCTCATGTGCGGCATGCGGATGTCGATCAGCAGCAGGTCGAACGCCTCGGCCGCGCAGAGGTCCGGCACCTTGCGCGGATCGGTCTCGCCGAGAACGCGGGTGTAGCCGTCGTGACCGAGGATTTCGCGCAGAAGATCGACGTTGGACTGGTTGTCGTCCACGATCAGGATGCTGGCGTCCCTGACCTGCTGGGCGAGCGCCGGGTCGAACTGGCTCCTGTTCATTGGGGAGCTTGCACCTTTGACCATCCATACGGGCAAATAGATTTGCCTCCGAACGGATCAAATGCAAATGAAATGATCAGGAATGGTTGTCTGCGGCGCCACCCCGGTCAGGCACGCTTCTCCCAGCCGCCGCGCTCGGTCTGCTGCCAATAGGTCAGGGCGTGGCCGGCGGCCTTGCAGGCCTTCCAGCGCTGACGGGCGGCAAGCACCGCCTCGTCGTCGTTGCCGTCGAACAGGTCGCAGACGAGGTCGTAGCTGTCCATCCGGTCGCTGACGCAGCCGTCCACCGTGACCAGCACGGTGGCGCCGTTGGGGTTCTCGTCGGCATCGGTCAGCCACACCGGCTGCTTTTCGGCGAAGCCGTCGCGCGCCGCCCCGTGCGGCAAGAAGGAGCCGGGATCGTAGGTCCACAGATGCTGGTTCAGCATGTCCACCCGCTCCGGCGAACCGGCGAGCACGACGGCGCGCCAGCTCCGCTCAAGAACCTTCTCCAGGATCTTGGGCAGCGCCTGCTCCATCGTGCGCCGTTGCAGGTGGTAGAAGCGGACTTCGGTCATGGCTCCTTCACGCACGCCTGTCAGCCTTCGTGGAAATCCGCCACGAAGCGGTCGAGCAGGCGCACGCCGAAGGCGGAGGCGCCCTTCGGCACGGTCGCGCCGTCCTTCTTCGCCCAGGCGACACCGGCGATGTCGATGTGCGCCCACGGCACGTCGTTGACGAAGCGCTTCAGGAACTGCGCGCCGACGATGCTGCCGGCGCCGCCGCCCGACCCGGTGTTCTTCATGTCGGCGGCCGGCGATTCGATCTCCTTGTCATAGGCGTCGCCCAGCGGCATGCGCCACACCGGCTGGCCCACCTTCAGGCCGGCGGCCGTCAGGTTCATGGCGAGGTCGTCGTCGTTGGCGAACAGGCCGGCATGCTCATGGCCCAGCGCCACGATGACGGCGCCGGTCAGGGTGGCGAGGTCGATCATCAGCTTGGGCTTGTAGACGTCCTGCGCGTACCACAGGCAGTCGGCCAGCACCAGACGGCCTTCGGCGTCGGTGTTGATGACCTCGATGGTCTGGCCCGACAGCGAGGTGACGATGTCGCCCGGACGCTGCGCCGTGCCCGACGGCATGTTCTCCACCAGACCGACGATGCCGATGGCGTTGACCTTCGCCTTGCGGGCGGCGAGCGCATACATGGTGCCGATCACGGTGGCGGAGCCGCCCATGTCCCACTTCATGTCTTCCATGCCGGCCGCACCCTTGATGGAGATGCCGCCGCTGTCGAAGGTCACGCCCTTGCCGATGAAGGCGACCGGGCGCTTGTCGTCGGCATCCGGGTTGCCGTTCCAGCGCATGACGACCACGCGCGGCTCGAAGGCGCTGCCCTGGGCGACGCCCAGCAGGGCGCCCATGCCGATCTTCTTCAGCTTCTTCTGGTCGAGGATCTCGACCTCGACGCCGAACTGCTCCAGTTCCTTCGTCTTCTCGGCGAGGGATTCCGGATAGATGACGTTGGCCGGCTCCGACACCAGATCGCGGGTGAAGCGGATGGCGTCGGCCAGCGTGTCCAGCTTCTTGAAGGCGGCCTTGGCGGCACCCTCTTCCTCGACCAGCAGCGTCAGCTTGCGCAGGCTGGGCTTCGGCTCCTTCTTGTCGGCCTTGCGGTCGTTGGTCCGGTACTTGTCGAACTTGTAAGAGCGCAGCTGCGCGCCGAAGGCGATCTCGGCCGCCGCGGCGGCGGGCGACTGCGTGGCGCCTTCCGGCAGCTCGACCAGCAGCGCCGCCTCTTCGGTGGCCTTGTCCAGGGCGACGGCAATGGCGCCGCCGGCGGCCTGGAGGATCAGGTCGGTGAGGTCGGCACCCTTGCCGATGCCGACCAGCAGGATGCGGTCCAGCTCGGTCCCGGCCGGGGCGAGGAGCGTCAGCGTCTCGTCCTTCTTGCCGGTGAAGCGGCCGGCGGCCATGGCGCGGGCCAGCGCCCCGCCGGTCTTCTGATCGAGCTCGCGCCCGAGCGGGCCAAGACCGCGGTCGGCGGCGACGGTCACGGCGAGCACGCCGGAGGCAGGCAGGGACGGCTTGGCGAAGGAGAACTTCATCTGGTCCTCTTGGGAGGTGGGGCGGATATGCCCGGACGAATTCAGCGGCGGAAAGCCTACCCCACCGATAAGGAGCGCGCCACCCCGGCTGTCAAGGGTGGGAGGGTTCCTCGCGATGCCCCCTCCCTCCCGCTTCGCGGGTCCCTCCCTCCCCCGCTTTGCGGGAGAGGGTGGACTTGCAATGCGGCGGCAGTCCCCTCTCCCGTGATCGGACCGGCCTTCGGCCGGCCGAGAGCGGGGGAGGGTTAGGGTGGGGGCAATCGAAGCCGACGCCCCCACTCACTCACGCATCGATCGCCTTGCCCAGCTCGACCGGATCGACCTCGCCCTGCTCCAGACCGACGTCGGACACGTTCTCCTCCGACACGCTCTCCTCCGCGCGGCGTTCCAGCACGGCGGCGAAGAAGCCGTCGGTATCGTGCTTGGCCGGCGTCAGGCGCAGATACGGACCCTCGACCGGCGGGGCGCCGGCCTCCTCCTCCGCCCACACCTCGGCGACGGACTTCACGATGAAGTCGTGGTGGGTCTGCAGGAAGGCCTCGACCTGCGCTTCGTTCTCGTCATGCAGCATGGAGCAGGTGGCATAGATCAGACGCCCGCCCGGCTTCACCAGACGCGCGGCGCTGTCCAGGATGTTGGCCTGAAGCGGCAGCAGCTGTTCCAGCCCCGGGCCGAGCTGGCGCCAGCGGGCATCCGGGTTGCGGCGCCAGGTGCCGGTGCCGGAGCAGGGCGCATCCACCAGCACGCGGTCGAACTTGCGCTTGTGGCGCTTCACCCAGGGGTCGCGCTCGCTGGTCAGCGGATGGGCTTCGATGTTGTGCAGGCCGGCGCGGCGGAAGCGCTCGGCGGCGCGCTTCAGGCGCTTGTCCAGCACGTCGCAGGCGACGACACGCCCCTTGTTCTTCATCAGCGCGGCGATGGCCAGCGTCTTGCCGCCGGCCCCGGCGCAGAAATCGACCACCTGATGGCCGGGCTTCGGCGCGACCGCCAGCGCAACCAGCTGCGAACCCTCGTCCTGGATCTCGACCAGACCGTCCTTGAAGGCGTCGACGCTGCCCAGCGGTGGCCGGCCCTTCACCCGCAGGCCGAGCGGCGACCAGCGCGTGGTCTCCGCCGTGATCTGCGCCTTGGCCAGCGCCTTGATGGCGCTCTGCTGGTTCGCCTTCAGCGGGTTGATGCGCAGGTCGAGCGGCGCCGCCTCCAGCAGCTTCTCCATCTCAACCCCGAAGCGGTCGCCCAGCGAGGCGCGCATCGGCGCTTCCGCCCATTCCGGACACTCCACCCGCACCGTCTCCGGCATGTCGGGATGGTCCATCGTGTGGCTTTCCAGCTTGCCGACCATCGCCAGCTCGTCGTCGGTCAGGCGGGCGGGGGCGAATTTGCCGCCGCTGAACATCTCCAGCACCACGCCGGCGTTGCGGTTCTCTTCCAGCAGCAGATAGGCCAGCACGCGGGCGCGCGGGGTGGGACGCTCGTAGCCCGCCCACTCGATCCACCAGCCGAGCCGCGCGTGGCGCCGCAGGATCGCGTAGGCCATCTGGGCGACGGCAGTGCGGTCCTTCGACCCGATGTAGCGGCGGTTGCGGAAATAGGCGCTCATCACCGCGTCGGCGGGGCGAGGGGTCTCGTCGATCTCGGTCAGCAGATCGATGACCGCCTGGAGGCGGGCGGCGGGTGTCATGGCGTCTGGTCCCTTGGGGTGTCTCATGGCGGCGAACAGGACCGGGGCCGGCATGGTCCGGGTCGATGATCCGGGGTTCGGGCGGTCCTTCGCGTATGGGCTGTCGATACCGCGTTTGCCGCGCGCTGTCACGCGTCCCCGCCGCGCGGCTGCCCAGACCGCGACTCGGGAAGGCCGCTCGGCACCCTCCCCCGTGACAAGCGGCCGCGACCTATCCGAAAGTGCAGGTTGGATATTGACGACTCGGGGTAACCACCGGCACAAACGTTCGGGTGATGTGACCTTCGCGTGACCGGTGCGGCCCCTGCGGCCGGCGGGCGGCCGGGTCTTCGACGGAAATGATGGATCTTTGCGGCGGAGTTGCGCGATGGCGGCTGCGGCTGGGGTGGCGTGTGTGCGCGTGTTGAAGCGGGCCGGAAGGCTGTCGCTGGTCGCGGGCCTTCTGGCGACGCTGGCGGCCTGTGCCGGCACCACTCAGATGGTCGAGGGCCAGCGCCCGACGGCACAGCGCCCGACGCTGGATCAGGTGGCCCCCGACTTCCGCCATCTTGCCGGCTGGATCGACGACGACCATGCCCAGGCGGTCCCCGCCCTGCAGCGCACCTGCGGCTGGGTGAGGAACCAGCCGCCCGGCAAGCCGCTGGGGCCATTGCGCGCCGCCGGCACCACCGACGACTGGCGCGCCATCTGCGCCGCCGCCCGCGACCTGCCCCCCGGCGACAGCGAGGCGGCGCGCCGCTTCTTCGAGGCCTTTTTCGCCCCGCGCGACGTCGCCAACGGCGAGGATGGCCTGTTCACCGGCTATTACGAGATCGAACTGCGCGGCAGCTGGACGCGCACCGAGCGCTACAACGTCCCGCTCTACCGAATGCCGCCGCGCGGCAAGCGCGGCCTGCCCACCCGTGCGCGGATCGAAGCCGGCGCGCTGAAGGGCAAGGGGCTGGAGCTGATGTGGGTGGATGACCCGGTCGACGCCTTCTTCCTGGAAATCCAGGGCTCCGGCCGAGCTATCATGGCCGACGGGTCGGTGGTGGGCATCCATTACGGCGGCCAGAACGGTCACAGCTATTATCCCATCGGCCGCCATATCATCGACCGCGGCGACGCCACGCCGGAACAGATGTCGCTGCAGCTGATCCGCCGCTGGCTGAAGGACCATCCGGCCGAGGCCCAGCGGGTGATGAACCTCAACCCCTCCTACGTCTTCTTCAAGGTGAAGCCAGAGGTCGGTGCCCGCGGCGCCCGCAACATGGAGCTGACGCCCGGCCGCAGCCTTGCCGTGGATGCCGAGCATATCCCGCTGGGCGTGCCGCTGTGGCTGGAGGTGCGCGACGCCCCGGTGCCGGGCGGCGCGATCAAGCGGCTGGTTGTGGCGCAGGACACCGGCGGCGCCATCAAGGGCCCGGTGCGCGGCGACCTGTTCTGGGGCCACGGTCCGCAGGCGGAGGAAGGGGCCGGCGTGATGAAGGCGCGCGGCCGCTACACCATGCTGGCGCCGCGCAACCTGTCGGTCGAGACCGCCCAGCGGAAGTGAGGACGGCGGAAGCGATGACGGCTGGAGGGGGCATCCGGCTGGAACGGCTGACCGACCTGCCGGACCGGGAGGCGGCGCTGGCGGCGCTGGAGGAGATCTTCTTCGCCTCCACCACCCGGACGGAGTTCGCATCGGACGCGGATCGCGCCGCCTTCCTCGCCACTTGGACCGGCTGGTACGTGGCCGACGCACCGCGCGACATCTGGATGGCGGTGGCGGGCGACGGGCTGGTGGTGGGCTATCTCACCGGCTGCAAGGACAGCGCGGGCACGCCGGAGCTTGCCCGCCGCATTCCGAAATATGAGGTCTTCGCCGACCATTTTGCCGCCTATCCCGCGCATTTCCATGTGAATGTCCGGCCGGGCTGGCGGGAGCACGGGCTTGGCCGCCGGCTGGTCGACCGCTTCGCCGAGGATTGCCGGGGCGACGGCCTGCCCGGCGTGCATCTGGTCACCGCCGTCTTCGCCCGCAATGTCGAGTTCTACCGGCGCGCCGGCTTCACCGACGCCTGCCAGCGCGGACCGCTGCTGCTCCTGGGCCGGAACCTGAAGACCTGACTCCATCGGCACGGCTGTGCTAGGCAGAAGGCATCTCCCTGCCGGAAAGCCCGTTGCCATGACCCGCCCGCCCCTGCTGATCGAAAGCCCGCAGAACCCGCAGTTCAAGCTGTGGGAATCGGCGCTGGAAAGCCGCGGGCTGAAGAAGAACGGCAAGTTCCTGCTGGCCGGGCTGAAAACCGTGCCGGAGGCGCTGCGCCAGCATCCCGACCGGTTCGAGCGCATCCTGTTCACCGACCCGGCGCAGATATCGTCCTGGCGCCTGCCTCCCGGAGTGGAGCCGGTGCAGCTCGCGCCTGCCCTGTTCAGGACGCTCGACGTGTCCGGCACCGGCTTCCCGCTGCTGGTCGGCGCGGTGCCGAAGATGCCGGCCATCGATCTGTCGCAGCCGCCGCAAGGGCTTGAACTGCTGTGCGCGCTGGGCGATCCCAGCAATCTGGGCGCGTTGCTGCGCAGCGCAGCATCCTTCGGCGTGTCACGGATCGTGCTTCTGGAGGGGGCGGCGCATCCCTTCCACCCCAAATGCCTGCGGGCGGGGTCCAACGCGCAGTTCGCGCTGACCCTGCTGCGCGGCCCGCGCTGGGCGGCGGTGAACGAGGCGGCGGGGCCGCTCTATGCGCTGGACGGCGGGGGAGAGGATTTGACCCGCTTCGACTGGCCGGCGGACATGCGGCTGATCCTGGGCGAGGAAGGCCAGGGCGTGCCGGCCGACTGTCCGGCGACGCGGCTGTCGGTGCCGACGACCGGCGCGGTGGAGTCGCTGAACGCCACCGTGGCGGTCAGCGTGGCGCTTTTCGCGCGGTTTGCGGCGGTGCGAGAATAGGACGGGCCCCCGAGACCGTCACCTCGCCAATTCTGGAAAGGGCGTTTCAGGCTCGATGGGCTGCTCCACATGATCGATCCACCGGCCGCCTTTCGCCAGGAGGTCCCTCTGCCGGTCCACCGCGACCGGCGCGACGTGCGGGCGGTGGAGTCGTTGGCGCGGCCGTTCCGCCGCCATGCAAAGGCGCTGGCGGGAGGCTGACCGCTCAGCCGCGGCCGGCGATCAGGCTGTCGGCCGCTGCGCGGGCTTCCGCCGTGACGGTGGCGCCGGACAGCATGCGGGCGATCTCCTCGCGCCGCTCGTCGCCGTCCAGTTCGGCGACGCCGGTGGTGACCTGCTCGCCCTTCTGCGACTTCTGAACCTTCAGGTGGACGGCGCCGCGCGCCGCGACCTGCGGGCTGTGGGTGACGACCAGAACCTGCAGGCCATGGCCCAGCGTTTCCAGCCGTTCGCCCACCGCCGCGGCGACGGCGCCGCCGATGCCGGTGTCAACCTCGTCGAACACCAGCGTGCCGACGGTGGAGGTCTGAGCCAGCACCACCTTCAGCGCCAGCATGAAGCGCGCAAGTTCGCCGCCCGACGCGATCTTGTTCAGCGCACCCGGAGGGGAGCCGGGGTTGGTCGCGACCTGGAAGGCGACGCGGTCGATGCCGGACGCGTTCCATTCCGGCTCGTCAAGCGGCTCGACCAGCGTGCGGAACTTGGCCTTTTCCATCTTCAGCGGCGCCAACTCGCCGGCCACCGCCACGTCAAGCCGGCCGGCGGCCTCGCGGCGGGCGGCGCTCAGCGCCTCGGCGGCCTTGTGGAAGGTGGTGCGGGCCTGCTCCGCCTCCTTCGCCAGCTTGGCCAGCAGGTCGCCCTGATCCTCGATCAGCAGCAGGCGGCCTGCCATCTCCTCGCGCAAAGCGGCCAGCGCGTCCACATCGACGCCATGCTTGCGGGCGGCGGCGCGCAGCGCGAACAGCCGCTCCTCCAGCTTTTCCAGCGCCCGCGGATCCATGTCGACGCCGCTGGAGACGGCCTGCAGGGCGGCGATGGCCTCCCCCGCCTCGGTCGCGGCGCGGTCGAGCGCGGCGATCACCGGGTCCAGCGTGCCGCCGGCCCGGTCGGCGATGCGGCTCAGCGTGCGGATGGCGGAGGACAGCGCCCGTTCGACACCGCGGTCGCCCGAAAGCTCCGCATAGGCGGCGTTCATGCCGTCGACCAGCTTTTCCCGGTGCATCAGCACCGCGCGGGTCTCCGACAGCTCCGCCTCCTCGCCGGCCTTGGGGGCGAGCGCGTCCAGCTCGGCCACCGCGTGGCGGAGATATTCCTCTTCGGAGCGGGCACGGGCGATGTCGGCGGCGGCGGAATGGCGCGCGTCCTCGACCTGCCTCCAGGCGCGGTAGGCAGCGGCGACCTGCGCCGCCTGCGCCGACAGGCCGGCATAAGCATCCAGCACGCTACGGTGGGTCTGCGGGTTCAACAGGCCATGGGTGTCGAATTGCCCATGGACCTCGACCAGTTCGGCGCCGAGCGACTTCAGCAGGCCGACGCCGACCGGCTGGTCGTTGACCCAGGCACGGCTGCGGCCGTCGGTGTTGACGGTGCGGCGGATCACCAGCGAGCCGTCACCTGAATCGGCGTCCAGCCCCTGTTCCTTCAGGATGGCGAAGGCGGGGTGGTCGCCCGACAGCTCGAATTCCGCGGTGACGGAGGCCTGATCGGCGCCATGGCGGACCAGACCGGAATCGGCCCGCGCGCCGAGGGCAAGCCCCAGCGCGTCGAGCAGGATCGACTTGCCGGCTCCGGTCTCGCCGGTCAGGGCGCACAGGCCCTTGCGGAAGGACAGGCTCAGCCGCTCGATCAGGACGACGTCCCGGATCGTCAGCGACACGAGCATGGAGCGTCCTAGAACAGGGAGTTCCAGGCTTTGCTGATCCACGACTTCTCGTTTCGCTCGGGACGCAGATTGGCGTCCACCAGCAGTGCGTAGCTGTCCGTGTACCATTCGCTGCCGGGGAAGTTGTGGCCGAGCACGGCCGCGGCGGCCTTCGCCTCGTCGGTCACGCCCAGCGCCAGATAGCACTCCACCAGCCGGTGCAGCGCCTCCGCCACATGGGACGTGGTCTGGTAATTTTCAACGACGACGCGGAAGCGGTTGATCGCGGCGGTATACTGATGCTGACGCAGGTAGAAGCGACCGACCTCCATTTCCTTGCCGGCAAGGTGGTCGTTGGTCAGGTCGATCTTCAGCTTCGCGTCGCGGGCATATTTGCTGTCGGGGAAACGGCGCACCACCTCCGACAGGGCGTCGAGCGCCTGCCGGGTCATCCGCTGGTCGCGGCGCACATCGGTGATCTGCTCGTAATAGCACAGCGCCCGCATGTAATAGGCGTAGTCGACATCCGGGCTGCCCGGATGAAGCTGGATGAAGCGGTCGAGCGCCAGGATGGCGTCGTCGTACTTCAAATCCTGATAGTGGGCGTAGGCGGCAAGAAGCTGCGCCTTGCTGGCCGACTCGGAATAGGGATGCTGCCGCTCCACCTCGTCGTAGAGCTTTGCGGCCTTCTTGAAGGCCTCCTCGCGCATCGCCGCGTCGGCTTCCGACAGAAGCTGGTCGGCCGGACGTTCGACATACGCGTCCTCCTTGGTGGAGGAGCAGGCGGTCAGGGCGGCGGACAGGAGGATGGCCGTCAGCGGCAGGCGGTACGGGCGAGGAAGCATCGTCGTCTTGGGCGCTTTCGAAGTTGCCCCTGTATAGCACGCCGGGGTGAGGGCGCCGCAAGCGGTAACGCGGGGGTGGGCCGGGCAATCGGATTTGAGGAGCGCAGATTTGGTCGAGCCCGTCTCCCCTCGCGGGAGAGGGGTTGGGGGGAGGGGGCGCAAATCTGGATCGCCACCAGCCTTGCGGCCGGGATCCCCCTCATCCCAACCCGCGGGTCGGCAAAACGCCCTTGGCATTTGGCCGATCCCGCCCCGCCAGGGGAGAAGGGCTTTTTCTCCCCCTACCCGAACAGCGCGTCGATGTCGGCCTGGCTGATGTTGCCGCTGTCGGGGGTGGCTTCGGCCGGGCCGTGCAGGTCGAGATTGTCGTCCTTCTTGGTGACGGACGGCGGCAGCGGCATCGCCTCGAACTCGCGCTTGTTCCACAGGCCCATCATGGCGTCGACACGCTCCTCGATGAAGGACATGGCGCGGACGACCTTGGTGATGCGCTGGCCGGTCAGATCCTGGAAGTTGCAGGCCTCGTAGATGCGGACGATGACGTCGACCATGTCGTTGACGCGGTCGTTGTGATAGCCCTCCGGCAAGGACGACTTCAGCTCCGACACCACCTCTTCCAGCTCTTCGGCGCAGGCCATGATGGTGTTGGTCGCGGCCTCCGTCGCGGCGACGACGGCGCTCAGTTCCTGGCTGGCCTGCTCGAACTTGTCATCGCCGGCCAGCGGGTGGCGGATGGCGGCCATCTCCACCTTGGTCGCCTTGATGCGGCCGGAGATGTCGGCGATCTCGACCTGGATCTGGTCGATCTGCGCCGCATCCATGGCGAGGAAGCGGTCGAGCTTGGCGCCCAGTTCGCTGACGGCCCGCAGCACCTCGGTGTTGTCGGCCTGCACCACCTGGGTCGGCACCGGAAGCGCCGCGGCGGCGGCGCCGTCTTCGATCAATGCCTGGAACGGGTGCCCGGACTTGCGGGCTTTCTGAAGCTCGGCCATGAAGGGCTTGGTCATCTGCTTCATCCTCGGTCCCGCCTCTCGGAAACGGCCGCCTATGGCCTGGGTGGTGAATATGTGTGGGATGGTGGAATGTCTGGTTGCGTACCGGGTCTGCGTTCTGGAGCCGTCGACCGCGCCACATGGGGCCATCGGCCTGCAGGGCGGGTCAATCGGGGGAAACCTAGAGGAAGAGCCCTGCCGGACGGGCCGGCACAGCTTCCCCGCCCTATCCGAAGAGAGCGTCGATGGCCGCCTGATCGAGCGGCACCGGTGGCTCCGCCGCTGCGGGCGGCGGGGGCGGTGCGGCCGGCTTGGGAGCGGCCTTGGCCTTCGGCGCCGCGCCGGGCGGCTTCGGCACCGGCTTCTTCGCCGGGGCGGGTGCCGGGGCCGGGCTGTCGAACATGCTGTCGATGTCGGCCTGACTCGCCTGTACCGGTGCGGCGGCGGGCGCCGGGGCGTCGAACATGCTGTCGATGTCCGCCTGGCTCGACTGTATCGGAGCGGCGGGCGCGGGGGCGTCGAACATGCTGTCGATGTCGGCCTGGCTCGCCTTCACCGGGGCGGGCGGCGGGGGCGGAGGTGGCGCGGGGGCGGGCGCCGGAACGGCGGCCGGGCTGTCGAACATGCTGTCGACATCGGCCTGGCTGACGCCGTGACCGTCCAGCTGCGGACCGTTCAGCAGATGCGCATCCGGCCGGCTGTCGGTCTGCTCCTCCTTGACGACGATGCCGGCCAGCCCATCCTCGCCCCAGATGCTGATCATGGCCATGACGCGCTGCTCGATGTAGCGGAGCGCGTTGACCACCTTGCTGGTGCGCTGGCCGGTCAGGTCCTGGAAGGAACAGGCGGTGAAGATGTCGTTCACCTGCGTGTCGATCTCGCCGCACATGGCGGGATCGGCCCCGCTCGCGCGCAGCTTTCCCGCCAGATCCATCAGCCGTTCGGCCGCATTCAGGATTTCGAAGGACGCGCGTTCGGTCGAGATGACGATGGCATCGAGTTCGTTCGTGGCGGAGAGGATCTTGTCGCCCGACCCGTCGGGCGGCCGCAGTGCCGCAACCTCCCGCCGCGCCTGTTCGATCGACGCCGCCATTTCCATCAGCTCGCGGCGCAGGACGCCGACATGCTTGCCGGCCTCCACCGCTTCGTTCTGCCGGTTCCAGGAGTCGCGGAACTCCTGGAGCATGGCGCGCACCTCTTCCGTCGCGGCCCCGAGGGACCGCCGGTGAAGCCGCCGCAGAAACGCCCTGCCCTTCGCCGATCGGGCGATGGCGTCCTCGATCTGCTCGAACTCCTCATCGGACAGCTGCGGAAGCTGCTCCAAACCGGTCCACTCCCCAAACTGGATTCGCCAGCCGCCCCAAGGACCGGGCGCCGGGCGGCATGTGCCGCCGCCCACCCGGACCGGTCACGATAAGCTCCGATCGCCCCTTGCGGGATTTGCCCTCGCGGGATCAGCCGCCGATGACGGCCTGGATCTTCTGCTTCAGCGTGTCGGCGTTGAAAGGCTTGACGATGTAGTTGTTCACGCCGGCCTGCTTGGCGGCGATCACGTTCTCGGTCTTGCTTTCGGCGGTGACCATGATGAAGGGCGTCGCCGCCAGCTTCGCATCCGCGCGGATTTCCTTCAGCAGCTGGAGGCCGGTCATCGGCTCCATGTTCCAGTCGGAAATGATGAGGCCGAACTTGCTCTCACGCAGCTTCGCCAGCGCCGACACACCGTCGCCGGCCTCGTCGATGTCGGTGTAGCCGATCTGGGTCAACAGGTTCCGAACGATGCGCCGCATGGTGGCGTAATCATCGACGACGAGGATCTTCATCTAGACGTCTCCGCAATAATCCGTTGCCGGTGTCTGACCGGCCGTTACGCCCACCCGGCGCGGGGGCTGCGCCGTAATCCGGGAAGTGATGCCGACTGTAGTGCCCTAACTGCCGCCAAAAGTCATCCCCTTGGGACACACTGCATCAGCCTGGTAAAGAACGTGTTACCACGCGGGACATCATCTTGCCGAATCAGGGTCATCCCCACGGCCGATCGCGTCCGGGGCGGACGGCCGCACCCGATTCGATGCAGTATCGCCCCCGATCACAGCGGCGCCGTGGCCCCGGCGAGCCAGCGGCGGGCCGCCTCGTCCAGCAGCGGAGACAGCGACTCGCGTACCCGCGCATGATAGGCATCGACCCAGGCGGCCTCCGCATCGGACAGCAGCGCGCGCTCGATTGCCGAGCGGTCGATCGGCACCAGGGTCAGCGGCTCGAACTCCATCATCCGGCGCTCCGCGCCGGTCGGCATCCCGCGCTCCGCGCCGGCAAGCGCGCCCTGCGGCTCCACCGGCTGCACGACGATCAGGTTCTCGATGCGGATACCGTAGGCGCCGGTCTTGTAATAGCCGGGCTCGTTGGACAGGATCATGCCCGGCTGCAGGGCCACCGTGTTGCCGACCTTGGAGATGCGCTGCGGCCCCTCATGCACCGACAGGAAGCTGCCGACGCCGTGGCCGGTGCCGTGGTCGTAGTCGAGCCCCGCCTGCCACAGCGGCAGCCGCGCCAGCGCGTCCAGCTGGGAGCCGGTGGTGCCGTGCGGAAAGCGGACGGTGGACAGCGCGATGTGGCCCTTCAGCACGCGGGTGAAGCGGTCGCGCATCTCCGCGGCCAGTGCCGGGTCCAGTTCGCCGACCGCCAGCGTGCGGGTGACGTCGGTGGTGCCGTCGAGATACTGCGCGCCGCTGTCCAGCAGGAACAGGCTGCCCGGCTCCAGCCGGCGGTCGGTCTCGGGCGTCACGCGGTAATGGACGATGGCGCCGTTCGGACCGGCCCCGGCGATGGTGTCGAAGCTGACGCCGCGGAACCGCTCATTCTCCCGCCGGAAGGCCAGCAGCCGCTCCACCACCGCCAGCTCGGTCAGCCCGCCCTTCGGCGCCTCCTCCGAGAACCAGTGCAGGAAGCGGACGATGGCGGCGCCGTCGCGGGTGTGGGCGGCACGGGTACCGGCCAGCTCCGCCGGGTTCTTGCAGGCCTTGGGCAGGGCGCAGGGATCGCCGTCGCGCTCCACCTTCGCACCGGCCAGATGCAGCCGGTCGACGATCCAGGCCGAGGTGCAGGTCGGGTCGGCCAGCACGCGGGCGGAGCCGCGGGCGACGGCGTCCAGCGCCGGCCCGAACTCCTCCACCGGCCGCACCCGCACCCGGTTGCCCAGATGGGCGCGGGTCGGCGGCGCCAGCTTGCGCGGGTCGAGGAACAGGTCCACCGACGCATCGGCCGACAGGATGGCGAAGGACAGCGGCAGCGGCGTGCAGGGCACGTCGGCACCGCGGATGTTCAGCAGCCAGGCGATGCTGTCCGGCTGGGTCAGCACCGCGGCGGCGATGCCCGACTGCCCCAGATCGTCGGCCAGCCGGGCGCGCTTGTCGGCGGAGCTTTCGCCGGCGAAGGCCTCGTCCTGCGGCACCACGGGGGTGAGCGGGGCCGGCGGCTGGCCCTGCCACACCGAATCGAGCGGATTGTCCTCGCAGGCGATCAGCAGGATGCCGGCGCGTTCCAGAGCGGCGCGGGTCTTCTCCACCCAACCGATGGTGTGCAGCCAGGGATCGAAGCCGAAGCGCCCGCCTTCCGGCAATGCCGCGACGATCCAGTCGGTCAGCGGATCCTCGACCAGATGCTTGTACTCGTACAGGTCGGACGGAACCTCGCTGCGAACCTGCAGGGTGTAGCGGCCGTCGACGAAGATCGCGGCGCGGTCGGATGTCACCACCGCGTTGCCGGCGGACCCGGTGAAGCCGGTCAGCCAGCCCAGCCGCTGGGCGCGCGGCGGCACATACTCGCCCTGATGCTCATCGCCGCGCGGAACGATGAAGCCGTCGAGTTCCCGGCGCTTCAGCGCGGCACGCAGGTCGGCCAGCCGCTGGGCGGGTCCCGGCCGGGCGGCCGGCGCCTCCGCCGCCAGGACCGCCTTCAGCGCCTGGAGCTGTTCGGCCAATGCCGGCGGCAGGGTCTCGCCCACCAGCACCAGCCACGCCGCCGGGTCCTCCCCTTCCGGCGCCGCCAGCACGCCGGCCAGCAGCGCGCGGACATCCGCGGGGGAGCGGCCGGTCCCGGCCTCGGTCAACAGGGTCGCAAGGGCGTCGTCGCCACGGTAAGCGCCGGAGGGAGTCGCGCTGGACACGGAACGTGTTCCTCGGAAGGGTGGAGCCTGTGGTCCCAGGCTAGGCACCCGGCCGGTCCGGTGCAAGCGGCGGGGTGGCGGCTATGCCGGTTGGGGTGGGGGTGCAAAAGCGAATGCCCCCTCCCCATCCCTCCGCCGCCCTCGGCCGGCCAAAGGCGGTCCGATGGCGGTGGAGGGGGTTGGACGCTGGTCAGCGGAACGTAAATGTCGAAGCGGCGGCAGTCCCCTCTCCCTCGAAGAGGGGGAGGGTTAGGGAGGGGGCACCCGAAGCAACACCCTCAAGCCGGCAACCCCGCGTCGTCCGGCAGACCCAGCCGCTCCAGCACGCGCTTGCGGGCCTCGCCGCGTTCGATGTCGGAGACATGCAGCAGGCCGCCGATGCGGCGCAGCAGGCTGGCCTCCAGATCGTTCAACACGCCGTCAGCGTAGGCGACCTCCCACAGCATCTCGACGATCCAGACGCGGCTGCCCGGCGGGCAGCGGTCCATGATGACGCTGATATAGCGGTGGTAGGGCGACACGTCCTCGGTGTCGAAGACGGCGGCGGACAGCAGGTCCTGCGCCTCTTCCTCGGTCAGGTGGAAGTGGCGCCGGGCGACGGCGATGATGCGGTCGCGCTCCGCCTGGGTGATGGTGTCGTCGGTGCGCGCGGCCTCGACCATCAGGGCGGCGGCGGCGGCCTGCAGGGCGTCCTCGCCCGGCTCGGCGCCGTCGTCGTCGCCTGCGAACAAGGACCGGATGCGGTTCAGCATGGTGGCTCCCCAGGTGAATGTCGAAACATCGTCACTAGGGGAAGTCGCAACCCGGTCCTTCGGTTTCAACGGCGCCTCGCTTAACGCTTGACCACAAGAGTGGTCCATTCCCCGACCGGGATGCGCGCGACCAGACGCAGGCCCTGGTTGCGGTGGGCCTGGATGACGTGGCGCTCCTGCCGGTTCAGCAGGCCGGCCAGCACGGCATAGCCACCCTTCTTCAGGTGGCGGCGCAGCTGCGGCGCCATGCGCGACAGCGGGCGGGCCAGGATGTTGGCGGTGATCAGGGTGTAGGGCTTGTGCCGGCCGACGATCCGGGTGTTGTAGCCGTCGCCGCCCTGGGCGCGGATGCTGTTCTTCGCCCCGTTCAGCGCCGCGTTGATCCGGGTGACGCGTACCGCCTCGGGATCGATGTCGACAGCGGTCACGGCGACGCGCCAGCGCTTGGCCACCGCCAGCGCCAGGATGCCGGAGCCGCAGCCCATGTCGAGCGCGCCGCGCCGGCCGCCGCGCGGCAGCTTCAGATGGCGCGACAGCCGGTCGAGCGCCTGCAGGCAGCCGTTGGTCGAGCCATGCTCGCCGGTGCCGAAGGCGGTGGCGGCATCGACCAGCAGCGGGATGCTGCCGGCCGGCACGATGCCCTCATGGTGGGAGCCGTGGACGAAGAAGCGGCCGGCGCGAATCGGCGGGAAGCCCTGGTAGCTGTGCGACACCCAGTCGATGGGCGGCAGGTTCTCGACCGCCAGACGCGGCTCCTCGATCCCCAGCGCCTTGGCCAGCACGGCGACGCGCGACTGCAGCCGTGCCTCGTCCGGGGCGCCGTACAGCGTCGCCTCGACCAGCCAGTTGCCGCCCTCCTCCAGTTCGAAGGTCGACACCGCATCGGCATGGTCGCCCACCGCCTCGGCGAAAGCGGGCGCATGGGCTTCGGGGACGACCAGCGCGATGCGCCAGAGCGGGGTTTGCGACATGACAGGGGCTTTCCGACGACGACGCGAGAAGAAGCGGCGTTTTTAGCATCAAGCCGGAAAGAGACCAAGGATTCCGGACAATGGCGGAACCCTTATCCGTGCGCGTCTACCGCCCCGACAGCCGGTCGGCGATGTCGTGCATGCCCTGGGCGCGCAGGACCGACTGACGGTGGCGCACCAGGCGGCGCTCCAACGCCTTCTCCATCGCCGCCCCGCCGAGCAGCTCGCCGTCCGCCCCCTTCAGCCGGTCGGCAAGGTCGCGGGTCAGCACCCCTTCCGCCTTCGGGTCGCGGCGGTCGAGCGGCTGGTCGCCGGCGATGCTCTGGCGCAACCGCTCCAGCAGGACGGCCCGGCTCTGCGGCGCGCGGCCCTGCAGGGCGAGGCGGCAGACCTGACGCAGCGAGGCGGCCATCGGCGCCAGCGCCGGGTCGGGATCGCGGTCGAACAGCGCGTCGGCCAGCGCGCAGAGCCCGTCATGCAGGCTGGGCTGCGTGCCCAGCAGCTCCTTCATCGTGTCGGCGGACCCCATGATGTCGGCGATCACCCCGTCCAGCAGCGCCAGATGCCGCGGCCAGACATCGTCGTCGATCATCGCCAGCAGCAAATCGAGCTTGCCGGCCAATGTCCCGCCACCCTCCAGATGCTGGCAGAGCAGGACCAGGAACAGCCCATCATGCCCCGCCTCCCCCACCGACTCCTCGATCCGGTTGCTGGTGCCGGGCAGGTCGGCGGAGTCGAAGCGCGGCAGGCGGCGCCGTTCGGCCAGCGCGTCGCGGGCAGCCCCGGAGACCGCCTCCACCAACTGCCGCAACTCGCGGGCACGGGCGGCATGCGACACGCCGTGAAGATCGGCATGATGGCGGGCCACCGCATGGATGGCGGCGCCCAGCAGCGCGCCCTGCTCCTCCAGACGGCGGAACAGCGGCCAGGAATGCAGCAGCTCGGTCGGGGTGATGCGCTGGGCATCCAGATAGGGGCGCAGCAGCCGGCCGATGACCACCCGGCTTTCGAATTCGCGCAGGTCCTCCGGCTTGCGGCAGAGCGGCGCCCCTTCCGCCGTGCCGCCCAGGGTCAGCCCCTTGCGCGTGCCCTGGGGGGAGGTCTTGTGCAGGATCACCGTTTCCAGCGACAGGCCGGCGATGGTGCGGAACTTCACCACCTTCGCCTCCTCCACCCCGGAGGCGGCCAGTTGGGAGCGGGCGGCCGACAGGGCCGCCTCCTGGTCGGTATAGGCGCCTTCGATGAGCCAGCGCCCCTCGCGACGGCTCTGCACCTCGTAACTGACGCTGCCCGTTCCGAACACGGCGGATTGCCTCCGGCTCTGTTGCAATGCTGCAATACTGGCCGGTGGCGGGGGCTGCGGCTGTGACGGCCGTCACAGTGCGGCAAACCGTCAGCCGGCCCCCTCAACCTGCCACCCCTCAACCCGCCTTGTCGGCGGGCACGACGAAGCTGTCCATCACCTTCTTATTGCCGGAATGGTCGAAGTCGATCTCCAGCTTGTCCTCCGACACGGCGACGACGGTGCCGTAACCGAATTTCTGGTGGAACACGCGCGCGCCCTTGGCGAAGGGCGCATCGGGCCGCGGCCGCGGCGCCACGGCATAGGCGCCCTGGTCCAGCGTGATGGTCTTCGGCGCCGGCGCCTGCCGGGTGGAGCCGCGGAACTGGAAGCCGCCGGCACCCCCGCCATAGCCACCTGCTGCCCCGCCGCCGAAACCTCCGCCGAAGCTGCCGCGCCCGCCGCTGCCGGCGAACAGGCCGTTGGCCGCCTCGGCCTCGACATTGTCCTGCGGGATTTCCTCGACGAAGCGGGACGGCACGGCGCTGACCCAGTTGCCATAGAGCCGGCGGTTGGCGGCATGGCTGACATAGGCGCGGCGGCGCGCGCGGGTCAGGCCGACATAGGCCAGCCGCCGCTCCTCCTCCAGCCCGGCGATGCCGGTTTCGTCCAGCGCGCGCTGGTTGGGGAACACGCCCTCCTCCCAGCCCGGCAGGAAGACATGGTCGAACTCCAGCCCCTTGGCCCCGTGCAGGGTCATCACCGTGACCTGCTCGATCCCGGCGGCCTCGGCATTCTCCATCACCAGCGCGACATGCTCCAGGAAGCCCGGCAGGTTCTCGAACTCCGCCATGGCGGTGATCAGTTCCTTCAGGTTCTCCAGCCGGCCCGGAGCCTCGGGCGTCTTGTCCTCCTGCCACATGCGGGTGTAGCCGGATTCGTCCAGGATGGTGCGGGCAAGCTCGGTGTGCGGCACCGTCGCCATCAGCGTGCGCCAGCGGAAGAAGTCCTGCAGCAGCCCGCGCAGGGTGGCGCGCAGCTTCGGCTTCAGCTCGTCCGTCTCGGTCAGCGCCCAGCCGGCCTCGGTCAGCGAGATGCCTTGCGCCCGCGCCGCGGTGTAGAGGGTCTGCATCGCCGCCGGGCCGACGCCGCGCTTGGGCAGGTTGACGATGCGTTCGAAGGCGAGATCGTCGTCGCCGGAATTGACCACGCGGAAATAGGCCATCGCGTCGCGGATTTCCTGCCGCTCGTAGAAGCGCGGACCGCCCAGCACCTTGTAAGGCATCCCCAGGGTGATGAAGCGCTCTTCGAACTCGCGGGTCTGGAAGCCGGCGCGGACCAGCACCGCGATCTGCGCCAGCGACGTGCCCTTGCGCTGCAGCGCCTCGATCTCCTCGCCGACCCAGCGCGCCTCCTCCTCGCCGTCCCACACCGCCTTGACCTTGACCGGCTCGCCGCCGTCGGCCTCGGTCCACAGCGTCTTGCCGAGACGGCCCTGGTTGTTGGCGATCAGGCCGGATGCCGCCGCCAGGATATGGCCGGTGGAGCGGTAGTTCTGCTCAAGTTTAATTATAGTAGCACCAGGAAAATCCGTCTCAAATCTAAGAATATTTCCAATTTCCGCTCCACGCCAGGCGTATATCGATTGATCCTCGTCGCCGACACAGCAAATATTCTTGTGAGCCTGGGACAGTATCCTCAGCCAAAGATACTGCGCGACGTTGGTGTCCTGATACTCGTCCACCAGAAGATACTTGAACTTACGATGATACTCCGCCAGCACGTCCGGATGGTTCTGGAAGATGGCGAGGTTGTGCAGCAGCAGGTCGCCGAAGTCGCAGGCATTCAGGGTGCGCAGGCGCTCCTGATAGGCGCGGTAGATCGCCACCACCCGGCCGCCGGCCACGTCGCCGCCGTCGGCGTCGCTCAGCCGGTCGGGGGTCAGGCCGCGGTCCTTCCAGCGTTCGATGGCGCCCAGAACCTGCCGGGGCGGCCATTTCTTGGAATCGATGTTCTCGGCCGCCAGAAGCTGCTTGATCAGCCGCACCTGATCGTCGGTGTCGAGGATGGTGAAGTTCGACTTCAGCCCGACCAACTCGGCATGGCGGCGCAGGATGCGCGCGGCCAGCGCGTGGAAGGTGCCGAGCCACCAGCCTTCCGGCTCGATCCCCACCAGATGGGCGACGCGCTCGCGCATCTCGCGGGCGGCCTTGTTGGTGAAGGTCACGGCCAGGACCTGGAAGGCGGCGGCGCGGCGGGTCATCAGCAGATGGGCGAGCCGGGTGGTCAGCACCCGCGTCTTGCCGGTGCCGGCGCCCGCCAGAACCAGCACCGGCCCGTCCAGCGCCTCCACCGCCGCCCGCTGGGTCGGATTCAGCCCGTCCAGATAGGCGAAGCGCTGTGCCGCGCTTGGAAAACCCGTGGCCGAAGCGGCGGTGGGGGGAGCGGCATGGCTCAACGGATCGTCGTCGTACGCGTCTGACATGGGCGGCCCGGCTTGGGGAAAAGAGGAAAAATCGGCTCAAGCATGGGAATGCTGTCTTGCGGTCGGAACGTATATAGCACAGAGCGCAGCGGCACGAACCCCGCGACAGACCGCGTTTCCCATTCGGGATTGCGCGGTTGCACGGCCAAGCCCAGGCCGAAGGGACGCCGTTCGGGATATAGGACTCCAACCATCGGACGGGGGAACAATCCTCATGCGACATACGCCGGCCGGCAATGAAGTCCCGCCATATCGCATCCGAGAAACACGACCAAATCAGAGCCAGTCGGTTAACGATTTCCCCTTTTCTATCACAGGTCTTTATTCCACCCGACCATCAAAGTTCGAATTATGTCCGCATCTTGTCTTATCCAGGCTTACGACATATGCCCATTGCTCGACGCGAAATTTACCTAAGCGAAATTTTGCGCGGCGCAAATCGGGGGTATCTATGGATCACAACGAGGCACCCCGCACCCTGAGGGGGGAAGCGGGCCGAACGCGGGAGCGGGCGGTCGGGGATGCCTCGAAAGCGCCATTCGGCGCCACTTCGATCGGAACGGAACAAAAGGCGGGCTGAGACCATGGATGCCATCAACGTTTTCCTCATCGATGCCAACAAGCTTTTCCGTGAAGGCATGAAGCGCCTTTTCGAGAGCACGCCCTTCAACGTCGTCGGCGAGGCCGGCAGCCTGCGCGAGGGCCTGACGGCGCTCGGCACCGGCACCACCCCCGACCTGATCCTGATCGATCTGCCGAGTGGCGCCGACGAGGAAGTCGAGGCGATGCGCACGCTGCGTGAGGGACACCCGTCGATCCGGATCGTCATCCTGACCAACGACCTGGACACCCGCCGCCTGTCGGCCGCGCTGGGCGCCGGTGCCGGCGGCTACCTGCTGAAGGACATCGCCTGCGAGGCGCTGATGCAGTCGCTGAAGCTGGTGATGATGGGCGAGAAGGTGTTCCCGACCCATCTGGCCGAGCTGCTGGTCAGCGGCCGCACCGAAGACATGGGCACCGAGCTGCCGACCCGCCGCAAGGGCCTGTCGCAGCGCGAGGTGCAGATCCTGCGCTGCCTGCTGAACGGCAACAGCAACAAGATGATCGCCAACCACCTGAGCATCACGGAAGCCACCGTGAAGGTTCACCTGAAGAGCCTGCTGCGCAAGATCAACGCGTCCAACCGTACCCAGGCCGCCATCTGGGTGCTGAACAACGGCATCGGCGACCAGGCCGCCGAGACCGGCGTCGCCGCCACCGTCTGATCCCCTCCAACTCCAGCGTTTCGCCAAAGGTCTCGCCCGCTGTCCGTCCCGCCCGCCCCTTCCATCCGGGGCAGGCGGTCGGCGGAGCGGCGCGGTGCCGTTTTCCGATTCCGGCCCCTTTCCCGATTCCCGCGTCGCGGTTGCGGAAGGCACCGGCATAGAGGAAGCGGTCTAAGACCAAAAGCGAACTACAGCGTCGGATTGTCCGTGCCTATGTGAACGTCCGGGCCGATGACGCCATCCCGGTGTGCCATCGCCGCAACCTTCCTGGAAATGCCCGCGATGAACGTGCTGATCGCCGACGATCACCTGTTGTTCCGAGACGGTCTGCGCCGCCTGCTGGCGCAATTCGACGCCGACATGACATTCTTCGAGGCCAGCACCTATGACGAGGTGCGGGCGCTCTGCGACGGGACGAGGCCCTTCGACCTGATCCTGCTCGATCTCGGGATGCCGGGCTGGACCGGCTTCTCGGCGCTGGGCGACATCCATGCCAGCCTGCCCAAGGCCCTGCTGGTGGTGGTGTCGGGATCGGAGAAGCGCTCCGACCTTCTGGCCGCGCTGGAGAACGGTGCGGCCGGCTACATCCCGAAATCCTCCAGCGCCAAGGTGCTGCTGGGCGCGCTGCAGCTGGTGCTTGCCGGCGGCATCTATCTTCCCGAGCAGGCGATCCGCGGCGGCGACCGCGTCGACCAGATGCAGGGCGGCTACGGCGGCGGCTCTGCCGGCGACCAGACGGACGAGTCCGCGGCGCTGGGCAACGGCACCGGCGACCAGCTGACGCCGCGCCAGCGCGACGTTCTGGCCCGCCTGCGCGACGGCAAGTCCAACAAGCAGATCGCCCATGAGCTGGGGCTGACGGAAGGAACCGTGAAGGTCCACGTCACCGCCATCCTGCGGCATCTGGGCGTGCGCAACCGCACGCAGGCCGCCCTGACGGCGCAGAGCCTTTAGGCCGTTAAGCGTTTCTCTTCCACGGTCATGCCTGCGAAGGCGCTACGGGATGCACAGGTCCTGGAGCGGCATTAAGTCTTTGGAACCAAAGGGACTTTGCGTCATCCCCGCGAAGGCGGGGATCCAGGGTTTTCCAAGCAGAACCAATGGGCAAGCCTGGATCCCCGCCTTCGCGGGGATGACGCTGAAAGAAGTGCCGACCCCTTGGGAAACGGGCAAAGTCCTCAAAGTTAGCGCCTATGCGCCTTTGCGGGAATGATGACCGACAAACATTCATCCCGGCGCGATTCCCTACCTCTGCGCCCGCTCCACCGCGGAGACCAGGGCCAGCAAGGCGCCGCGCAGTTCGGCGGCATGGGTGCGCGGGCGGACAGCGGCGGCATCGGGCACCGCGACGACGGTCAGCGTCCGGCAGCCGGTCAGCCGGTTCTCCAGCAGGGCGAACAGTCCCGCCGGTTCGCTTCCCTGCATCAGGGTCACCGGCACCCGCACCGCCGGCAGCTCCGCCTCCAATTCGCCGAGGCGGTCGGTCAGGTCCATGGGCCGCGGCCGGCCGAACCGGACGGACAGGGCGTTCCAGCGCCGCCGCAGCGGCGAATCGGCCCCGACATCGTCGACGATCATCACGCCGCCGACCCGATCGGAAAAATCCAGCGCCGCGACGATGGCGAGCGGTGCCGTCATCGCACTCGCCACCAGCACCGGCCGCCGGCCGCCCCGCTCCACCAGCATCGACGACAGCCGCGCCGCGGCGGAGGCGGGCAAGGTCAGCCATTCCTGGCCCGACGGGACTTGGTCGAGCAGGCGCCACCAGGCACCCTTGCCGGGATGGAGGAAGATCACCCGCCGGCCCAACGGATCGCCCGCCCGGTCCGCCGTGCGGTCGCCGGCCATGCCGAGACCGATGCCGGCATCCATCCGGTCCGACGCCGTGCCGGTCACCGCGAAGCGGACGGACTCTGCCCGTCCGGTGCGGACGGTGGAGGGCTGGGTGTGAAAGAACACGTTCGGGTTCCCCGGTGCTGGCGTTCCGCGATGGGACGGTCCCACCGCCGAAGCAAACCCTAACGAAGCCGAACGCAAGTCGTCCCGTACGATAAATCGGGCAAAACCCTTAACACGGCCCCAAGAGCCGCCTTGCCCGCAAAAGGTTTCAGCCGCCGCCGAAACGGCTCAAAAGCAAACCAAATTCCATTACTTGCCGGTGCTGTTTTTTTTGGCCGGTGCTGCTTTTTTGGCCGGCGCCGTCAAAGGCTGCTCAATGCAGCGTCACCTCCATCTCCTCGCCGTCCGGCGCCACCGCCATCGGGCGGCGCAGTTCACCCGCTAGGCTCCGCCATTCCGGCGCCCCGCCCAGCTGTTGCAGCAACTGCGCGGTGAAGGCGAAGACGGCATGCTCCAGCGGCCCGTTGTCCTCGGCATGGGCGTTGACGGTCAGGCAGGACTCGGCCGCGCTTTCGAAGATGGCGGCGGCGGCGCTGCTGCCCGGCCCGTGATCGGGCAGCGGGATGGCCTTCGGCTTTTCCCCGCTGACGCGCAGGCGCGACAGGTTGTCGGCCAGCAGGCGGGTGCGGATGGCATTGTCGACCGCGGCGGCCATGGTGTAACCGGCCTCTTCCTCGACGGTGGCGCGCAGGACGCGCAGTCCGGCGATCAGCCCGCGGACGACGTCGCCTCCGCTGCCGCGCTTGGCCGCCGCCGCGACGGCGGTGCCGAGGATGGCGGCGACCACCGGCGACAGCGAATCGCCCTCGCGCGGCATGGTCGGCGCATCGTCGCCGGGGTCGGTGTTCAAAGCCTCGTTCATGCGGCCTCCGATCCGTAAGGTCCGGAAACGGGCGTCCCGCCGGCGGTACTGTCGGCGGAGGACCCGTCCGGACGCGTCGTCATGATGCCAATACCTGATCTGTGGACTCTGCGGATCCTGTTCAAGGCATGGATTGCGCGGACCTCCCCCTCTTTTGCGCCGCCGGACGGGGTGCCCCATCTTTGCGGCAGGTCCCGCAATCGAAAGCCGCCCCTCTGGTCCACGGCACGGGCCGTCCCCACATCTGCGGCGAAAGGGAGGGTTCCTGTCATGCCTCTGCTCAGTCTTCTTCTCAATGCGCTGTGGTTGATCACGGGCGGCATCTGGATGGCGCTCGGCTGGCTCCTGGCCGCGGTCCTGATGGCTCTGTCCATCATCGGCCTGCCCTGGGCCCGGTCCGCCCTGACCATCGCCTTTTACACCCTGCTTCCCTTTGGACAAACCGCCGTACGCCGGGATGAGTTCCGCGGGCGCGAGGACATGGGCACCGGCGCGCTGGGCTTCATCGGCAACGTGGTGTGGTTCGTGCTGGCCGGCTGGTGGCTGGCCCTCGGCCACCTGATCTCCGCGGTGGGGCTCGCCATCACCATCATCGGCCTGCCCTTCGCCTGGGCGCATCTGAAGCTGGCCCTGCTGGCGCTCTGGCCGGTCGGGACCGAGATCGTGCCGGCCGACGACGCCGACCGCCGCCGCATGCCGGGCCGGATCTGACTGTCCCGGATGTGACGGTCCGCACTGCCGCCGGCTCCCGCTCCGGTCAGGGCTTGGCTGGAGCTGGGGCCGGAACCGGGACCGGCAAGGCGCCGCCGGCTTCAAGCTCCCTCGCCGCTCCGCCCTCGCCCGCCGCCGCTTCCCGCGCCTTCATCGCCTTCAGCATCACCGAGGCGCGCCAGAATCCGAGGCCGGCGCCGTCGACGAAATGGACATGGCGGTCGGCGGTGACGTCGCCGACCAGACAGGTCACCGTGGTGGCATCGGCCCGCGCCGTGCCGTAGCGGATCGAACCGGCGGCGGCGGCACGGGCGAGCAGATGCTCGATCGCATCGGCCTCCTCCTCCGTCACGTCCAACACCAGCCGCGGACCGCCCGCCGATTTGCGGAAGTCGGTCCGCTCAGCCATCCGGCGGCGATAGGATTGCGGATCGAAATTGCGCAGCCTCCACCCCATCGCCAGCAGCACGGCGAGCAGGCCCGACCCGGCCAGCGCCTTGGCCACCCGGCCGGCACGCGCGCCGAATCCGGCCATGTCCCCGTCCCGGCTGCCGCGCGCCTCCATCCACAGCGACCGCCAGGCGGGCGGCCAGCGCGCCTCCAGCCTTTCGCCGCCGCCGAGCGGGGCGGCGCCGGCGGTGGGCACGATGGTCTCGATGGCGCGCTGGACGCGGGCCAGTTCCAGCAGCCCGGCCGCCCCGGGATCGACGGCGTCGACGATCACACACAGCACCGTGCCGCGGCGCGGCGGAACCGGGTTCCAGCGGCAGGACACCGCCTCCAGCCCTGGCAGCGGCCCCGGCCGCGGCGGCAGCCGCCAGCGCGCATCCTCCTTCACCCAGGCGTCGGCGGCCACCACCCCCGCCCCCAGGAACAGGCCGAAGCTGTTGCCGTTGCCGACATCCTGCAGGGCGGCCAGAACTTCCAGCCCCTGGTCGAGCAGGGCCCGCACCGGCACCAGACCGACGCGCAGCGGAACGTCCATCACCTCCGCCGACCAGTGGGCAAGGGCGGACAGAGCCGCCCGCGCCGCATCCTCGCGCCCCGGCGGAACGGCGGCGATGGCGCCGTCGCCGCCGAACTGGCAGGCCGCCGGCTCGCCCTCCATCCGCACCGCGTCGGACAGCACGGCGACCACCCCGGCGGCGACGAAATTGACGTCGCGGTGACGCCCCTGATCCGCCAGCCGGGTGCTGCCGGTGACGTCGGCGACCGCCAGCGACCAGCCGTCGCCCAGCGCCGCGTAGCGTCGCGGGTCCGAGGCGTCGGCGGCGAAGTCGCGGATCACCGGCAAAAATGGCATGGCGGCACCTCCGCTCTCCTGGAATGGGCCGGAGCCGGCCGCATTTCAGGCAGGATAGCATGGCCCCGGCCGTCGCGGCAGGACGCAGCCCCCCGATTGCAGGGCGCATCGTTGCCGCTGGGCCGTGTTTGCGGCGCGAAAGTTACGGCGCCGTAACCGATCCTTACGTCGTTAACCGTTGCTAAAGGAGATGACCCCGAAACTGACGGGGTATGTCGGTACGATTTTTTGGCTTCCGGAACGAGGGGACATCGCTCTTCATGTCTTGGCTGTCGATCTTCTCCGGGGGCAACAAGGCGTCCGGCGACGCGAAAACAAGCAGCGGACCGCAAAAGGAACGCCCATCCGCGCCGCCGACCATCGTCATCGACCACCATGAGTATGTGCCGGAGGAGTTCGTCCTCGGCTCCTTCCGCATCCGACCCTATGACGGCGACCTGATCGCCAAGCAGAAGTTCGATTTCCGCCTGCAGTTCGACCTTGGCGGCGATCCGGTGGACGTCTCCTGCATCGGCATGGTGGTGAAGCTGACGGAGGAGTCCGGCCTCGTCGCCCGCTACCAGTCGCCGCAACCCTTCTACGAACGCAAGCTGATCGACTATCTGAAGGCGCTGCGGGGCCTGTAATGCACTGGCTCCGCCCGAAGATGGTGGTGCCGCGCGCCGGCTGCCACTATATCTATGGGCATGCCGATCCGTCTTCTCCCTGAAACGCTCGTCAACCGCATCGCCGCCGGCGAGGTGGTCGAACGTCCCGCCGCCGCCGTGAAGGAGCTGGTGGAGAACGCCATCGACGCCGGCGCCACCCGCATAGACGTGGTGGCGCGCGACGGCGGCAAGTCGCTGATCGCCGTCACCGACGACGGCTGCGGCATGACCGCGGACGAGCTGGTGCTGGCGGTCGAACGCCATGCCACCTCCAAGCTGCCGGGCGACGACCTGCTCGACATCCGCTCCCTCGGCTTCCGGGGGGAGGCGCTGCCGTCCATCGGCGCGGTCAGCTGCCTGACCATCACCAGCCGCGCCCGCGGCGCCGACAGCGCCTGGAGCCTGACGGTGGATGCCGGGGCGAAGGGCCAGCCGCAGCCGGCGGCGCTGGCCCAGGGCACGCGGATCGAGGTGCGCGACCTGTTCGCCGCCGTGCCGGCCCGGCTGAAGTTCCTCAAGGCCTCGCGCACCGAATACGACCACATCGCCGATTGCCTGGAACGTCTGGCGATGGCCCATCCCGGCGTCGCCTTCACGCTCAGCGACGGCGGGCGCGGGGGATTGCGGCTGAGCGCGGCGCAGGGCGACCTGCTGGACGCCCGGCTGACTCGGCTGGGCGCTCTGATGGGCCGCGATTTCCAGGAGAATGCCGTGTCGGTGACGGCGGCGCGCGAGGGTGTGACGCTGGCCGGCTGGATCGGCCTGCCCACCCTGCACCGCCCGACTGCCAAGCACCAGCACCTGTTCGTCAACGGCCGCCCGGTGCGCGACAAGCTGATGGTGGGCGCGGTGCGCGCCGCCTATGCCGATTTCCTGCCGCGCGACCGTCACCCGATGCTGGCGCTGTTCCTCGACATCGACCCGCAGGAGGTCGACGTCAACGTCCATCCGGCCAAGGCCGAGGTGCGCTTCCGCGACCAGGGTCTGGTGCGCGGCCTGATCGTCGGATCGCTGAAGCACGCGCTGGCCGAGGCCGGCCACCGTGCCTCCACCACCGTCGGCCTCGCCACGCTGGGCGCCCTGCGGCCCGAATCGGCGGGAGAGACCGACGGCCAAAGGGATGGGGGCTTCACCCCCTCCCCCCTGCCCTACGGCCGTTCCGGCGGCGGCGGAGGTTCGGGCGGGAGTTGGGGCGGGAGTTGGGGCGGCTCCTACACGCCGGCCGCCGTGCCGCGCGGATTGGCGGAGCGCTCCGCCGCCTTCCAGGCGCCGACCCAAACGGGGCTGCCGCCGCTGCAGGGCCGTCTCAGCGGCTTCGGCAACGGCTTCGCCCCGTCGGCCCGCCCGCCGGAATACCGCACCCCCGACCCGTCCGCGCAAAAGCCCGAGCCGCCGCTCGACAGCCATCCGCTGGGCGCGGCGCGGGCGCAGGTCCACACCACCTACATCGTGGCCCAGACCCGCGAGGGCATCGTCATCGTCGACCAGCACGCCGCCCATGAACGGCTGGTCTATGAGCGGATGAAGACCGCCCTGCTGGAAGGCGGCGTGAAGCGGCAGGCCCTGCTGATCCCCGAGCTGATCGAGCTGGACGAACCCTCCGCCAACCGCCTGCTCGCCCGCAGCGCCGAACTGGCCGAGCTGGGTCTGGTGATCGAGGGCTTCGGCCATGGCTGCGTCATGGTGCGCGAGGTTCCGGCCCTGCTCGGCCAGTCCGACGTGAAGAACCTGATCCGCGACCTTGCCGAGGAACTGTCCGAACTGGGCGACGCCCTGTCCCTGAAGGAACGCCTTGAGGAGGTCTGCGCGACCATGGCCTGCCACGGGTCCGTCCGCGCCGGCCGCACGCTCAGCGTCGACGAGATGAACGCATTGCTGCGGCAGATGGAGGCGACTCCGCACAGCGGCCAGTGCAACCACGGCCGGCCGACATACGTGGAGCTGAAGCTGGCGGATATTGAGAGGTTGTTTGGGCGGAGGTAGGAAGCCTGCATAAGCACCTAATAAAAGCAAAAAGAGAGCAATAAAAAGTTAAGGGACGATCACTCGTTAACCGCGATCCGAAACTCTCACGAGCCTTTCTTTAGCAAAAGCCAGTATTTTTTGCATTTCTGAAGATAGCTTGCGGATTTGATTCCAATCCACATCACCACCCTCAGCAATCGCCATCAAATTCTGGTTAATTATCTTGTAATCTTTGGGGGTTAATGAGATAATATTGTGAGCATACAAGTCACTCTGTATTGTTGATAGGTCGGCTTCTTTCATCTCTTTACGCCTCCATCCAGGAAAACGGTATGAGAGAATTCGAAGCCATCTAGCCCATATTCTTCCCAGAACTGCATCCTGGATACCTGGATCAGATTTATTAAGAGATTCAATTTGTGATAGCGCAATTTCAATTTCTGCCTCCAAGGCATTCCAATTCCTAGCCGTAGCTCCTTTCATTTTTCTTGCACGAAATCTATCTGCCGACCCGTCCAAGAATCTAATTTCGATATCGGAAAATACATCATTATTTTCTAATACTATTCTCTGCAAGTCTTCAAAGCGATCACCAGCTTTTTTGTTGTAGAGTTCTGTATCAGGGCTTGGCCACCCGACTCTATCGCGATTTGCAATTTCGACAATCAGAAGATGCGGTCGCGCAAGACCAACGCTTTCACCACCCCCTTTGTAGTCTACTACTATATCAGCCTTTATATCATATTTCAGTAGACGATCCCTGTTCTCGAGATTTTTGATTTGTCCTATACGGACATCATGGAAAACCTCAGCCCCTCCGACAGAGTACTGCCCAATCAGGAGCTTAATTTGGTCACTCTGCTTCATTGCTAAATCCTAGTTCTTTGATTTGGCGGATTGTCAATCCGAACGTAAATTGCGGCAGCGCCAAGCCTTGCATCTTGCAAAGCATCAAACTCACTTCTGGTGAAGGCTGATCCAGTTAGTCTCGTATGAATCGCCAAATCTGTTCGACGACTGCGAACTTCTTCGACATACCTGTCATCATCTATTAAGCGCGTTGGATTCCGTGTCCGCCCAACATATAATCCTTGAAGCGCATCCATAATTGGCTTCAAAATATTGTCAACATCCTTCACGGGATCCGTTCTTCGATAGTATCGAACACGTACCGTGCACAAGCCAGGTACTACAATTGTTCCCGGAGCCACTCCACTGACGCTAGCGTTATAGACATCTGCTCTCCAGGCGTTATACGCAGAAGTCCCATATCTATTTACCGTAACGGGTGTACCGGCAAGGCGGAAGTCTTTTAAAGGAGGAGCCATCTTTAACTCGCAATTTTTTGCGTTGCATAGCATCTTCCTAATCCAAAAGAAATATCGCAAATTGCCGAAGAGGCCAGGATCGAGCAACAATGGGAAGATCACTAGGAAGGTGCTGGGCTAGCCGTTCGAAATGGCGCCGCCGGCAGCGGAGTCGTGCTGGCCGATCAGGTGAAAAGCCTCGACCGCCGCGTCCGCCAACTCGACCCGGTCGGCTCGGTGCCCGAGGCGGTGCTCCAGCAGGTGCTTGCCAAACTGGCGCCCCTGCTGTCGCTCCGCCTCTGACACCGGCCACCGAACGGCAGTGTCAAGCAATGGCAAATCTTGCTCCCACCACGGGAGCGCTATAAACTCCCTCCATGCGGATCATTTCACGGCGAACTCTGCGGGAGCACTGGGAGAAGCCTGGCCGGAGTGACAGCGAGGCGCCGTTGACGGATTGGTTCAACGTCGTTCGCAACGTCGACTGGCCGGATACGGCAGCCGTCAAGGCTCAGTTCCGCTCGGCGTCTTTCGTGGGTGACCGGGTGGTCTTCAACATTGCCGGCAACAAGTACCGGCTCGTTGCCGGGATCGATTACCGGTATCGCACGGTTTATGTGAAATGGGTCGGCACGCATCGGGAATACGACGCCATCGACGTGAGGACGGTGTAATCATGGACATCCGCCCAATCCGGTCCGATGAGGACCACGCCACCGCCCTGGAGGAGATCGAACGCCTGTGGGGCGCCGATCCCGACACCGACGACGGTGCGCGGCTCGAAATCCTGATGATGCTGGTGGACGCCTATGAAGAGGCCAACCATCCGATTCCGCCGAGCGACCCGATCAGCGCCATCGAGTTCATGATGGACCAGCGCGGGCTAACCCGGCACGATCTGGAACCGATGATCGGCAGCCGCGCCCGTGTCGCCGAAATCCTGAACCGCAAGCGGGCCTTGACCTTGCCGATGATCCGGCGGCTGTCGGAAGGGTTGAAAATCCCCGTCGATATCCTGGTGCGCGACTATCCCGTCCAACGGGCGGCCTGACCAGACTGCCAAACACCAACGGGCGGCGCTCCCTTGCGAACGCCGCCCGCCTCCCCTCAATACCCCACCGTGAACCGCTTGCGCTCGTGCTTCGGCGTCTCGATCTCGTCGGCCAGCGCCACGGCGAAGTCCTCGTAGCTGATCCAGCTGCGGCCGCTCTCGTCCGCCAGCAACCCATCGGCCCCCAGCCGGAACTTGGCTGTCCGCTCGCCCAGCACGAACTCGGCGGACGGCGACAGGAAGGTCCAGTTCAGGTCGGGCTCGGCCTTCAGGCGGTCGAGGAACTCGGCGCCCTTGGTGGCTTCGGCGCGGTAGGCTTCGGGAAATTCCGGCAGGTCGAGCACGCGCACGCCCGGCGCCACCTCCAGGCTGCCGGCGCCGCCGACCACCAAATAGCGCGGCACGCCCGACGCCTTCACCGCGCCGATCAGGCTGTCGGCATCGCCCAGCAGGAACATCACGGCGCTGACCACGGCGTCATGGCCGGCCAGCAGCGGGGCCAGCGTCGCGGCATCGTTGGCGTCGCCGGTCTTCACCGTCAGGCCGGGGGCGGCGGCGACCTTGGACGGATCGCGAACGATGGCGGTCACGGCATGCCCACGGCGGAGCAGTTCGGCCTGGATACGGCTGCCGGCGCGGCCGGCGGCGCCGATGATGGCGATGTTCATGGCAGGTGTCCTCTGACTGGGTTTCCAATGGTGACTTGATGCCGGTTTGGAAATCTGGTGTAAAGAAGGCACCTTTTCGTGACATGGTCACCCGTGTGTAACCGCCGGGCGGCCCGCTTGGGAGTGGATGGGGATGGACAGGACCTTGCTGGGGCTGGGCGGCAAACGGCCGTCGGAGGTGGATCAGCTGCCCGACGCCTATGCCTCCGGCTGCCCGACGCGGCAGGCGCTGGACCGCATCGCCGACAAATGGACGGTGCTGATCCTGGGTTTGCTGGAAGGCGGGCCGATGCGCTTCAACCAGCTGCGCCGGGAGATCGAGGGCATTTCGCAGAAGATGCTGTCGCAGACGCTGAAAAGCCTGGAGCGCGACGGGCTGGTCAGCCGCAAGGTCTTCGCCACCGTGCCGGTCACCGTCGAATACGCCATCACCCCGCTGGGCGCCACGCTGGCGGAAACGCTGGTGCCGCTGCGCATCTGGGCCGAGACCCACATCGCCCAGCTGTTGGAATCGCGCGCCGCCTATGACCGGGACGAGAGCGACGCCCCGGCCCGGCTGGACGTCGCCTAACCCCCCTCGCCGGGTTTCTTGTCCGCCTCCGTCCGGCGCAGCAGGTAATCCAGCCCGCCGACGCGGAACCAGCGATAGCCGTAGGCTTCCAGCACCAGATCATGGCGCCCCTCGCTGTCGGGCTCGCTGTGGTCCTCCGACAGCAGGTTGACCAGCCGGCAGGCCTCGCCGTGGCCCTCGACGTCCAGCAGGATCTCGCAGGGCTTGTCCGACAGGTTGTGCAGGACGACCACCCCGTTGTTGCGCCAGTCATAGCGCAGAGCCAGCACCTCCGGCCGGCCGGTCTTCAGGATTTGGAAGTCGCCCCAGCCGATCTCCGGGCATTCCTTGCGCATGCGGATGATGCGCTCGGTCCAGTTCAGCAGCGATTCGGGGTCGCGGCGCTGCACCGCGGCGTTGATCCGCTCATAGCCGAAGACCCCGCCGGCGATCACCGGGATTTCCGGCCCGTCCGACTTGGTGAAGCCGCCATGCGGTTCGTCCGACCATTGCATCGGCGTGCGGGCGCAGTTGCGCTCCGGCAGCGACAGGTCGTCGCCCATGCCGATCTCGTCGCCATAGCGGATGACCGGCGTCCCCGGCAGGGTGAACATCAGGCTGTAGGCCAGCTCGATCCGCCGCCGGTCGTCGTGCAGCATCGGCGCCAGCCTCCGCCGGATGCCGCGGTCGTAGAGCTGCATGCATTTCTCCGGCCCGAAGGCGGCAAAGACGGCTTGGCGCTGCTCCTCCGTCAGGCGGCCGAGATCCAACTCGTCGTGGTTGCGCAGGAAACAGCCCCATTGGGCGGTGGCCGGGCGCGGTTTCGTCACCTTCAGCGCCGTCACCAGCGGCGCGGTGTCGGCGGTGGCCAGCGCATAGAACAGAGTCTGGTTGACCTGGAAATTGAACATCATGTGGCAGCGGTCGCCGTCGTCGCCGAAGTAATGCAGGTCGTCCTCCGGCAGGATGTTGGCCTCCGCCAGCAGAACGGCATCGCCGCGGCGCCACTGCACGAATTCGCGGAAACTGCGCAGCATGCCGAACTGCTCTTTCGGCTCGGTCACCTCCGCCCCCTTCTCGGCGATGATGAAGGGAACGGCGTCCATGCGGAATCCGGCGACGCCCAGCTGGATCCAGAAGCCCATGATCTTCAGCAGCTCGGCATGCACCTCCGGGTGGGCTGTGTTCAGGTCGGGCTGGAATTTGTAGAAGCGGTGGAAGTACCAGGCCTTCGCCTCGCGGTCATAGGTCCAGGTCGATTCCTGCACGCCGGGAAAGACCATGCCGGTGTCGGCATTCGCCGGCTTCCTGTCTGACCAGACGTACCAGTTGCGATACTTGCTGCCCGGATCGCTGCGGGCCGCCTTGAACCAGGGATGCCGGTCGGAGGTGTGGTTGATCACCAGATCGATGATGACCCGGATGCCGCGCTGCTCGCAGGCATGGGTGAATTCCACGAAGTCGCCCAGAGTGCCGTATCGCGGATCGACAGTGTAGTAGTCGGCGACGTCATAGCCGTCGTCCTTCATCGGCGATGTCTGGAACGGCCCCAGCCAAATGCAGGTCACGCCCAGCCCGTGCAGGTAATCCAGCCGGCGCAGCAGCCCCTGGAAATCGCCGATGCCGTCGCCGCTGGCGTCCATGAAAGTCGACAGCGCCAGATTGTAGATCACCGCATTCTTGTACCAGAGGTCCCCGATCATGGCCGTTCCGTCCCGCGTCGTGCCGGTGGCGATCGCCGTCCCGATGCGGGATCGACAGGCGGGCAACAGCGGCAAGGCCGTTTTGGTTGCGGGGCAATGTTGCTGAACTGACTGACCATTTGGGTCGGTAGCACTGCGTCAAAGTTGCAGGTCAGGCACCCGGTATCTGGCATGCAAAACTTTTTGCGAAGGTATGCCAGTTTCCTTATGTTGCGTTACAGCATGGCCCTGGCTTGGCCGCCGGAACTGAGCTTCCGGCAGCGATGCTTTTCGGCCTCATGCGCTGTTGTCCCTTGTCGAACCCCTCTCCCCTCGGCCCTCCCTTGGCCCCTCGCTTGCGATAAGGATGCCCCGCCATGATCGAGACCCAGGCCCTTCTGTTCCTCGCGCTGACCGGCATGATCGGCCACGCCGTCTACATGGCCAGCGGCCGGGGCGGCTTCACCGTGATCGAGCCGGAGAAGGAGGAGACGGAGGAGGAGACCATCCTGTTCACCTCCGACCGGTTCCAGCAGACGCCCCAGAAGAAGCCCGGGACCGAAAAGGGCGAGGATCGTCCCTTCTGGCTGGAATGACGGACGGACCGGGACCGCTCGTCGCGTCCCCGGCCCGTCGCCTGTCTTCTCTCCTAAGTCGACCCCTCAGGCCGATCCCTCAGGCCAAGCCCTTGCGCTTGTGCTTTCAGCCGTTGGCCGCACCCGTTGCCGCTCCGACCGGGACGGTGCGGGCGATGTCGCCCTGTTCGGCACGGCGAGCCAGCTCCTCGTTGCGGGCATGGTGGCGGGCCAGCATCGGCTTGAGAACCAGCAGCGCACAGGCCGCGGCGGTGAGGTCCATGGTGGCGGTGACGTACAGCACGGTCGCCCAGGTGCCGGTGGCTTCCATCAGCAGGTTGCCCAGCGGGACCAGCAGGGCGGCGACACCCTTGGCGCAGTACAGGACGCCGTAGATCTTGCCGGCATGCTTGGTGCCGAAGGTGTCGGCCGAGGTGGCGCTGAACAGGCTGTACACTTCACCCCAGGCCAGGAAGACCATGCCGCTGAGGATCAGGAACATCATCGGGTCGTGGCCGAACTTGCTGAGCATGATGATGCCCAGGCCTTCCAGGGTGAAGGCGACGAACATGGTCGCCTCACGGCCGATGTGGTCGGAGATGAAGCCGAACAGCGGACGGGAGATGCCGTTCATCACGCGGTCCAGCATCAGGGCGAAGGGCAGAGCCGCCATGGTGATGCCCAGGACGCTGACCGGGGTCTCCTTCACGCCCAGATCGTGGGCGATGACGCCCAGCTGGGCCACCGCCATCAGGCCGCCGGTGACGGTGCCGATGAACATCGCCCACATCACCCAGAACACCGGGGTGCGGATGGCTTCGCCCAGCGTGTAGTCGCGGCGGGTCTGGGCGACCTTGGTGGAGGCCTTGACGTGCTCCTTCTGCGGCATGCGCAGGAAGAAGGCGGCGGCGATGATGATCGCGCCCTGCAGCAGGCCGAACCAGAAGAAAGTGGTCTGATAGCCGCTGCTGTGGATCATCGCGGAGATCGGCAGGATGGTGAGGGCCGAGCCGGCGCCATAGCCGCCCGCCGTCAGGCCGACCGCCAGACCGCGCTTTTCCGGGAACCACTTCAGCGCGTTGTTGACGCAGGTGGCATAGACGCAGCCGACGCCGATGCCGCCGATGGCCGAGCCGACATACAGCATGCCGAGCGAGCCGGCATAGCTGTCGATGACCCAGGACAGGCCGGTGAAGAAGCCGCCGGCGCCGACGATCACGCGGGGGCCGTACTTGTCGATGAAATAACCCTCGATCGGCGTCAGCCAGGTCTGCACGACGACGAAGATGGTGAAGGCGGTCTGGATCGAAGCGCGCGTCCAGCCGTGGGTCGCCTGGATTTCCGGGACGAACAGCGTCCAGGCATACTGGATGTTGGCCGCAGCCACCATGCAAACGATGCCGACGACGATCTGCATCCAGCGGACGGTATCGGACACCGGCGCCTGTGCCGCCGCCGGTTGTGAATTCATATGAGCCATCGTGCCTCCCAATGATCTTGCCTGAGCCGGTGGCGCGGCCCCTCTCCCGGGGACCGGCGCACCAATCACGATTGCGGAATGACCCGGACGGACCGCTCTTGCTGACGGTTCCATTCCGGAACTCGGCGCGGATGCCGACAATCGCTCGGAGTTCGATTGTCCCGGTTTCGGCATGCCAGATATGAAATCTGGTATGCCAAAACCGGGGACAAAAAGACCCGGACGGACGGTCCGACGCCGTATACACACCTGCTGACCAAGTAAAACTTACGTCTCGTGCCGCTTCGAATGTCCGGTCCACATCGGTTCTTGTGTCCGATCACTCGGTGCGACGCACATCCTGTAAAAAGAAGCCGTGCCGGTACCTGCACGGCCCCCTCGAACGAGGGTGTGCAGTCTTAGGAGATAGATAGATGCCGCCGTTTCCATAGAGGAACCGCATCGGCGACACATAATCTTTTGCTCGGATTGTTTTGGAACTCAACAGTCCATTCGGGCTTTCCGTATCATGGAAAAACACCGGAGAGCGCCTTGGGACAGGCAGGGCTCTTCGTCACCCGGCCGATGGGCGCGGGCGCGGAAAATGAAACTCGGACCGGGAGGAACGGAAATGGGCGGGCCACGCCGCCGATGGGTCAGGCCGGGCGACGGACCGTCAGGAAAGCGACGCGGGTGTCGCCATAGCGGCGTTCATCGACGGCGCTGAAGCCGTCGGGCAGAGGCAGGGGGTCGCGTTCGGCCACCTCGACCACGGCGAGGGCGCCGTCGGCGAGCCAGCCGGCCTTCAGCAGCCCGTCCAGCGCACGCGGCGCCAGATCCTGGCCATAGGGGGGATCGAGGAAGGCCAAGGCGCAGGCCCGCGGGGCCGGCGGCGGCTTGGTGGCATCGGCGCGCAGGATCCGCGCATTGCCGGCTTCGCCCAGGGCATCGACATTGGCGCGCACGGCGTCCAGCGCCGGCCGGCCCATGTCGAGGAAGCCGCACCAGGCGGCCCCGCGCGACAGGGCCTCCAGCCCCAGCGCACCGGTTCCGCAAAAGGCATCGACGACCGCCGCGCCCTCGAACTCGGGCGCCCAGTTGGCATGGGCCAGGATGTTGAAGATGGCTTGCCGGGTGCGGTCGGTGGTGGGGCGGGTGTCGCGCCCGCCCGGTGCCACCAGACTGCGGCCGCGGTGCTTACCGCCGACGATCCGCACGCGGGCGCTCCGTCCGTCCGCCGGCACCGCCGCCCGACCTGTCGCCGCCGGCCTTCGGACCACCCTTCGGCGCCGAACCGGCGGCCTTCGGACCCGCGGACCTGGAGGCCGCCGATTTCGGAGCGGCAAATTTGGCGTCCCTCGGCTTGTCGTCCCGGGGCTTCGCATCCCGGGACCTTGCCCCCTCGGAACGGGCGCCCTCGGAACGCGGGCCGTCCGACTTCGCGGCACCGGCCTTGAACCCGCCGGGCTTCGCCCCCCGCGGACCGGCAGCACCGGCCGGCTTGGCGGCATCGCGGCCTTCCGGCTTGCCGGGCCGGCCGGACTTGGCCGCAGCGGGCCCCGACTTGCTGAGCGACAGCGTGCCGCGCCGGGCGGGCTTGGTCTCTTCAACACGGGCAGCTTCGGCCTCGTGCCGCTTGGTGGCGGACCGCGGCGCACGCTTCGGAGCGGCCTTGGCGTCGGCCTTCGCCGCTACGGTCTTCCCCGGCGCGGACTTGGCGGGGGCAGACTTGGCGGGGGCAGACTTCACCGCCGCGTCGGCTCTCGCCTTGGCACGCTGCTTGGTGCCGGATTCGGCGGGCTCCGCCCCTTCGGGGGTGCCGAAGAAGGGGGCGATCTGTTCGCGGACGACGCGCTTCGGCACCTCCTCGACGGCGCCTTCCTCCAGCTTGCCGAGCTGGAAGGGACCATAGGCGACGCGGATCAGCCGGTTCACCTGGAGCCCCAGCGACTCCATCACCTTGCGGATCTCGCGGTTCTTGCCTTCCTTCAGGCTGACGGTCAGCCAGGCGTTGCGGCCCTGGATGCGGTCCAGCACGGCCTCGATCGGGCCGTACTTCACGCCTTCGATGGTCGGGCCCTTCTCCAGCGCCGCCAATTGCCTCTCGTCCACCTCGCCGAAGACGCGCACGCGGTAGCGGCGGGTCCAGCCGGTGGCCGGCAGTTCCAGGAAGCGGGCCAGCTCGCCGTCGTTGGTCAGCAGAAGCAGCCCCTCGGTCGTCAGGTCGAGGCGGCCGATGGAGACCACGCGCGGCAGGTCGGCCGGCAGCCGGTCGAAGACGGTCTCGCGCCCCTTCTCGTCGCGCGCGGTGGTGACCAGCCCGGACGGCTTGTGGTAGCGCCACAGGCGGGCGGGTTCCGGCTCCGGAATGACCTTGCCGTCGACCTGGACGATGTCGCCGGGGCGAACCACGCAGGCGGGGCTGTCGAGCACGCGGCTGTTGACCGCGACGCGGCCCTCGGCGATCCAGCGTTCGGCGTCGCGGCGCGAGCAGAGCCCAGCGCGCGCCAGTCGCTTGGCGATGCGTTCACCGCCATTTGTGGCGGAATCGGATTTCTTGGCAGTATCGGAGCGGTCCATGGCCGGACCATAGGGCCTGGACGCGCCGCCCGCAACACGAGTTCGGCGCCCGGACACCGGAATCCGGTTGACGCGCCCGGCGGGCGGTTGGCACCCTGCCCGGCCATGCCCTCTCCCCGCTATATGGACCTCGCCTTCGCCGCCGCCGAGGCCGCCGCCGCGCGCGGCGAGGTGCCGGTCGGCGCCGTCGTCGTCGATCCCGCGACGGGCGCCGTACTATCCAGCGCCGGCAACCGGACGGAGGAGCTGTGCGACCCGTCGGCCCATGCCGAACTGCTGGCGATCCGCGAAGCCTGTGCGCAGCGCGGCCAGCCCCGCCTGCCCGGCTGCGACCTGTATGTGACGCTGGAGCCCTGCGCGCTATGCGCCGCCGCGATCAGCTTCGCCCGCATCCGGCGGGTCTATTACGGCGCCTACGATCCCAAGGGCGGCGCGGTGGACCACGGTCCGCGCTTCTTCACTCAGCCCACCTGCCATCACGTGCCGGAGGTCTACAGCGGCATCGGCGAGACACGGGCCGGGGCGCTGCTGCGCGACTTCTTCAGGGAGCGGCGGTGAGCCCCCAGCCGGATACGCACGCGGCGCAATGTTGTTTTGAAAAAGTAGCAATAAAATTTCTCGAAGCCATTCGCAATCGACCCCGGCTCTTCACCAAGAGGCCAAACGAAAAACTCGCTCTACCATACAACCGGGCGAAATCCATACGCACAAGACAATATAGTCTGTTAAGTGTTTGTTTAGCGAACATATGCGCATGATGGGCTGACCGCTTCCAGCCATCAGGAGTTACGAATGTTTTCGTTCCGCAAGCCGCAGGAAAATCAAGCGGCCGAAGAGTTGGCCCTGCTGGGCCGCCATGCGGGAGTCGGGCTTTGGGACGCGGTCATCCACAATGGCGATCCGATGCACGCGCAAAGCAATTGGCATTGGTCGCCGGAGTTCCGCCGGCTCGTGGGCTTCGACCGCGACGACAAGACGGGCTTCCCCGACAAGGTCGGTTCCTGGGCCGACCGGCTGCATGCGGACGATGCCAAGCCCACCTTCGATGCCTTCATGGCCTGCCTGAACGACCGCAGCGGCCGCACCGGCTATGACGTGAACTACCGGCTGAAGGTGAAGGACGGCAGCTATCGCTGGTTCCGCGCCATCGGCGGCGTCGCCCGCGACAGCAGCGGTCTGGCCCTGCGCGCCTGCGGCTCGCTGATCGACATCGATGCCGAACGGCGGGAGCTGGAGCGGGCCAAGCTGCTCGACCGCCACGCCGGCGTCGGGCTGTGGGACGCGGTCTTCCACAATGGCGACCCGATGCATGCGCAGAGCCGCTGGCACTGGTCGCCGGAGTTCCGCCGGCTCGTCGGCTTCGACCGTGACGACAAGGCGGGCTTCCCCGACAAGGTCGGCTCCTGGGCCGACCGGCTGCATCCGGACGACGCCAAGCGCACCTTCGACGCCTTCATGGCCTGCCTGAACGACCGAAGCGGCCGCACCGGCTACGATGTCGATTACCGGCTGAAGCTGAGGGACGGCAGCTATCGCTGGTTCCGCGCCATCGGCGGCGTCGCCCGCGACGGCAGCGGTCTGGCCCTGCGCGCCTGCGGCTCGCTGATCGACATCGACGGGCAGAAGGTTGCCGAGTTGCGGCAAGCCGAGATGGACGGCGAGCGCCGCCGCAGCGTCACCAGCCTCGCCGAGACGCTGGACAGCGAGGTCGGCACCGCCGCCGACCGCGCCACCGCCAACGCCCAGACCGTCGCCGCCGCGACGGAGGAGCTGTCGGCCTCGATCTCCGACATCAGCACCCGCGCCAACGAGGCCTCCGGCGCCTCGCTCAAGGCTTCGGAGGAGGCGAGCCGCACCAACGCCGCGGTGGAGGCGCTCGTCACCTCGGCCGAGCGCATCGGCGCCATCACCAAGCTGATCAACTCCATCGCCTCGCAAACCAACCTGCTGGCGCTGAACGCGACCATCGAGGCCGCCCGCGCCGGCGACGCGGGCCGCGGCTTCGCCGTGGTGGCGAACGAGGTGAAGTCGCTGGCCCAGCAGAGCGGCAGCGCCGCCGACGACATCGCCGCGCAGATCGCCTCGGTCCAGCAGGAGGCGCTGCACGCGGTGGATGCCATCCGCCGGATCGGCGCCATCGTCACCGACGTCCAGCAGATCTCCACCACCATCGCCGCCGCCGTGTCGCAGCAGGAGTCGGCAACCAGGGAGATCGCCCACAGCGTCACCCGCGTGGTCCGCGACATCGAAGTGGTGTCGCAGAACATCGCCAGCGCATCGGAACGGCTGCGGGCGTGAGGCGGAAATGAACAAGGGGGCGCAGCGATGCGCCCCCGCATCTTTGTCGAACAGGTATGTCGCGGCCTATGTCAGAGAGCGGCCGTCAGGTCCCGTTCACACCGGAACCCCCTGCTCCCTCACCGTCCGGATCAGCGGATGCTGGGACGTGCGCAATGTCCGCGCCGACCAGACGAAAGGCTGGACGATCCTGCCCGCTTCCATGGTCGGCACGAAGGCGATGTCCATGACGCGGTCGGCTTCCTCCAGCGGATCCGCCGGTTCGTCCTTCAGGATCACCGCCAAATCCAGATCGGACTCGTCTGTGTAATCGTCGCGTGAACGCGACCCGAACAGCAGGATGGACTCAAGGCGGGAGCCGAAGACGGCTTCGGCCCCCTGGCGGAATGCGGCGATGGCCGCGCGGGTCTGGGGAGCGGTGTCCATACCGGAGCACACGGCATCTGTTGGGACCAAGCTAAAAATAGCCCTTCTCGGACTGCATTTGTAGCTCCCTTACCGCCCCACCGCCCGCCAGCCGATGTCGCGGCGGCAGAAGCCGTCCGGCCAGTCCAGCGCGTCGACCGCCTTGTAGGCCGCCGCCTGCGCCTCGGCCACCGTCGGCGCCAGCGCGGTGACGCCCAGCACCCGACCGCCGACCGACAGAACCCGGCCATCCTCGGCGCGCTTGGTGCCGGCATGGAACACGGTCACATTCTCAACCGCTCCGGCCTTGTCCAGCCCGCGGATCTCGGTGTTCTTGGCGTAGTCGCCCGGATAGCCGTTGGCCGCCATCACCACGCACAGGGCGGTCCGGTCGTGCCAGCGCAGGTCGATGCTGTCCAGCACCCCGTCGGCCGCCGCCACCAGCGCCGCCAGCGCGTCGGACTTCAGCCGCATCATCAGCGTCTGGCATTCCGGGTCGCCGAAGCGGACATTGAACTCCAGCGTCTTTGGCACCGGGCCGGCCGGCGTCTGCATGATCATCAGCCCGGCGAACAGCACGCCCTTGAACGGCTTGCCTTCCGCCGCCATGCCCTTGACCGTCGGCAGGATGATCTCGCGCATCACGCGGTCCTGCAGGTCGGGGGTCAGCACCGGGGCCGGGGAATAGGCGCCCATGCCGCCGGTGTTGGGGCCGGTGTCGCCGTCGCCGACCGCCTTGTGGTCCTGGGCCGAGGCCAGCGGCAGCGCGTTCTCGCCGTCGCACAGCGCGAAGAAGCTGACCTCCTCGCCGTCCAGGAACTCTTCCACCACCACCTCGGCACCGGCGGCGCCGAAGCGGCCGCCGACCAGCGCGTCGTCGATGGCATCACACGCCTCCTGCTCGGTGCGGGCGACGGTGACGCCCTTGCCGGCGGCCAGCCCGTCGGCCTTCACCACGATGGGGGCGCCATGCTTGCGGACATAGGCCTTGGCGGCATCCGGATCCTTGAAGCGCTCGTAGAAGGCGGTGGGCACCCCGTATTTCGCCAGGATGTCCTTCATGAACCCCTTGGAGCCTTCAAGCTCCGCCGCCGCCGCGCTCGGCCCGAAGGCCTTGACGCCCAGTGCGGTCAGCCGGTCGACCAGACCCAGCACCAGCGGGCCTTCCGGGCCGACGACGACGAAGTCGATGGCGTTGTCCTGGACGAAGCGCACCAGCGCGTCGACATCCTCCGACCCGATGGGCACCAACGTGGCGACGTCGGCGATGCCGGCATTGCCCGGCGCGCAATAGAGCGCGTCGCACAGCGGCGAATTGGAAATGGCCCAGCAGAGCGCATGCTCACGACCGCCCGATCCGACGACGAGGACTTTCATGGGGTGGCGCTCCTTCCGCCTTGTTGCGAACTGCGCGCCTTGTATCATGGCGGCGTCCCAACTCAAGAGCGCCATGACCTCCGACACCGACTCCCTGCCCCTGATCGCCCCGGAACCGCGCCCCGGTTCCAACCTGCCGGAATTCACCGTCGGCGACCTCGCCCGCCGGCTGAAGCGCAGCATCGAGGAGGAATTCGGCTTCGTCCGCGTCCGCGGCGAGATCAGCCAGCCGAAGAAGCACAGCTCCGGCCACTGCTACATGCGCCTGAAGGACGACACCGCGGTGATCGAGGCGGTGTGCTGGCGCGGCACCATGGCGAAGCTGGCGGTGCGGCCGGAGGAAGGGCTGGAGGTCATCGTCACCGGGCGGATGACCACCTACCCCGGCCGCTCGCAATACCAGCTGATCGTCGAGTCGATGGAACTGGCCGGCGAAGGCGCGCTGCTGAAGATGCTGGAGGAGCGCAAGCGCCGGCTGGCGGCGGAGGGGCTGTTCGACCCTGCCCGCAAAAAGCGCATCCCCTTCCTGCCCGACGTGATCGGCGTCGTCACCTCCCCCACCGGCGCGGTCATCCGCGACATCCTGCACCGGCTGAACGACCGCTTCCCCCGCCATGTCCTGCTGTGGCCGGTCGCCGTGCAGGGCGAGCGCGCGGCGGCCGAGGTGACGGCGGCCATCGAGGGCTTCAACCGCATCCAGCCCGGTGGCCCGGTCCCGCGACCCGACCTGATCATCGTGGCGCGCGGCGGCGGCTCGCTGGAAGACCTGATGGCCTTCAACGAGGAGAACGTCGTCCGCGCCGCCGCGGCCAGCGCCATCCCGCTGATCTCCGCCGTCGGGCACGAGACCGACACCACGCTGATCGACTTCGCCTCCGACCTGCGCGCCCCCACCCCGACCGCCGCCGCCGAGATGGCAGTGCCGGTGCGCGGCGAGTTGCTGGCCCAGATCCTCGACGACGAGCGCCGCCTGCTGGCCTGCGCCTCGCGCGCGGTGGAGGACCGCCGCAACCGGGTGGAGGGGCTGGCGCGCGGCCTGGGCGATCCCCGCGCCCTGCTGGAGGGCCATGCCCAGCGGCTGGACGACCGGGCCGAACGCCTGAACCTTGCCGCCTCCGCCATGCTGGAGCGCCGCCGCACCCGCGTCGGCGAACTGGCCGCCAAGCTGCGCCACCCGCGCGAGAAGCTGGCCCAGGCCGGGCAAAAGCTGGCGTCGGAGAGCCGGGCGCTCGACTCAGGCTTGCGCCATGCCCTGACCACCGCCGCCGGCCGCTTCGACCGCATCGCGGGCCGGCTGTCGCTGTCCCCGGCGCGGGTGAAGCAGGAAGAGGGCGCCCGCCGCATCGCCGACCTGACCCCGCGGCTGGACCGCAGCTATGCCAAGGGGGTTGCCGACAAGGCGGTCAAGCTGGCGTCGCTGGGCCAGTTGCTGGAGAGCTACAGCTACAAGGGCGTGCTTGCCCGCGGCTTCGCCCTGGTCGAGGACCGCGACGGCCGCCCCGTCACCCGCGCCGATCAGGCGATTCCGGGTCTGGCCGTCAACATCGTCTTCGCCGATGACGCCAAAGTTGCAGCAACCATCGACGGCGGCGCGCCCAAGGCGGAGGCGGAGGTCAAGGCTGAGCCCAAGCCCGAGCCGAAGCCGGAGAAGAAGGCCAAGCCGCGGGTGGCGCCGGTGCAGGGCACGCTGTTCTGACGGCATAGCCCTGCCGGCCGCTGCCATCTGTCGCAGGCGGCGGCCCTTCCCAGGCGGCAGCCGCCGGGACTAAAGCCATCGGCTTCACAGGCCCGCTCCGGACACACCGAGGCGAGCCGTCCTCCGATGGCTGTTCGATGACGATTGTCCCGCGCGACTGCGACGTCCTGGTGATCGGGGGCGGGAACGCAGGGCTCTGCGCCGCCATTTCCGCCCGCCGCTCCGGTGCCGCCGTCACTCTGCTGGAAAGCGCGCCCAAGGCATTGCGCGGCGGCAACGCCCGTCATTCCCGCAATTTCCGCGTCATGCATGACCGGCCAACGCCCTGGCTGCAGGGCAGTTACCTCGCGCAGGATTACTGGTCCGACCTGGAGGCGGTGACCGATGGCGCTGCCGACGAAAGGCTGGCGCGCCTGCTGATCGCCGAGTCCGCCGGCATCGTCGGCTGGATGGGCGAAAACGGCGTTCGCTTCCAGAGCGGTGACGACGACGTCCTGCCCTATTCGCGCAAGACCGCCTTCTTCCTCGGCGGCGGCAAGGCGTTGGTGAATGCGCTCTACACCACCGCCGAAGGGCTGGGCGTCACCATCCATTACGACAGCGAGGCCTGCGCGCTTCATGCCAAGGACGGGCTGCCCTCCGTCACCGTCCGCCATCCCAAGGCGATGCGGGTGATCCGGGCGCGAGCGGTCGTCGTCGCCTCCGGCGGGTTCCAGGCCGACCGCGACTGGCTGCGCGACCAGTGGGGCGAGGCGGCCGACGGCTTCGTGATCCGCGGCACGCCCCATGCGACCGGCACCATGCTTCGGGCTCTGCTGGAGGACGGGGCGCAGCCGGTGGGTGTCGCCGGCCATTGCCACATGGTCGCGGTGGACAGCCGATCCCCCGGTTTCGATGCCGGTATCGTCACCCGGCTGGACGGAATCGCCCACGGCATCGTGGTGGACCGCGACGGCAGGCGCTTCGCCGACGAGGGCTCCCACACCGGGCCGACGCGCTTCTCGGTCTGGGGGGAGCGCGTGGCCCGCTGTCCGGGCGCCGTCGCCTTCTCGATCTTCGACGCGGCCATCGAGACACGCTTCCGCCCCTCCATCTTCCCGGCGATCCGGGCGGACGGCATCGGCGAACTGGCGGTGAAGCTGGGCATCGATCCGGCGGCGCTGGAAGCCACGGTGACCGGCTTCAACGCTGCCATCGGCGGCGACGGCTCCGCCATGGGCCTCCAGCCGCCGAAGTCGCGGCTGGCCACGCCGATCCGGGTCCCACCCTTCGGCGCCTACCCGATGCGGGCCGGCGTCACCTCCACCTGCCTCGGCGTACGGGTCGACGGACAGGCGCGGGTCCTGCGGGAGGACGGACGGGCCATCGACGGCGTTTTCGCCGCAGGCGTCATCATGGCGCCCAACATCCTCGGCCGCGGCTATCTGGCGGGGAGCGCCATGTCCATCGGGGCGGTGTTCGGACGCATCGCCGGCCTGGAGGCCGCGGCCCATGCCCTGCACTGACGACAGCCCGGACTCCATCGCGGCGGAGGCGCGGCGGGCGCTGGAGATCTGCAACGCCTGCCAATACTGCAACGGCTATTGCGCGGTGTTCCGGGCACTGAAATCGCGGCGGCAGGTGGGGACGGCCGACATGCTCTTTCTGGCAAATCTCTGCCACAATTGCCGGTCCTGCTATCACGCCTGCCAATACGCGCCGCCGCACGCCTTCGCCGTCAACCTGCCGAAGAGCCTCAGCCTGGTCCGGCAGCACTCCTACCGCGACCATGCCTGGCCGCCATTCCTGCGGGGAAGGCTGCGCTACACCGGCAAGCCGGTGATCCTTGCCGCCCTGTTCGCGGTTCTGGTCCTCTCGTTTGCAGCGTTCCTGGCAGTTCCGCCGGAAGCGCTGTTCGGACGGCATTCCGGCCCCGGCGCCTTCTACCGGGTGGTGCCGTGGGAGATCATGGCCGGACTGGCGGGAGGCGTCCTGCTGTGGTCGCTGCTGGCCATCGGCTGCAGCGTCGCCGATTTCTGGCGCAGCATGGGTCCGGCCCCCTCAGGCGTGCCGCTGCTGCCGGCGTTGCGGGAGACCTTGCGCGACGCCGCCACCCTGCGCAATCTGGGCGGCGGCGGGGCCGGCTGCGACGGTAGGGATGGCGGTCTGTCCCAGGCGCGGCGGCGCTGCCACCATGCGCTGTTCTACGGCGTGGCGCTCTGCTTCGCCGCCACCGGCGTCGCCACGCTGTACGATCATCTGCTGGGCTGGCAGGCGCCCTATCCGCTTTTCAGCCTGCCGGTCCTGCTGGGCAGCCTGGGCGGCGCCGGAATGCTGGCCGGCACGGCCGGGCTCGCCCTGCTGAAGCGCCGGGCCGATCCCGCACCGGTGGCCGAGAGCGTGACCGGCGCCGATTACGCGCTGCTGGTGCTGCTGTTCCTGACGGCGGCCAGCGGCTTCGCCCTGCTGGGCTTACGCGGGACGGCGGCGATGGGGCCGATGCTGCTGCTCCATCTCGGCATCGTGCTCGGCCTGTTCGCAACGCTGCCCTATGGCAAGTTCCTGCACGCGCCATTCCGCGTCGCCGCCCTGCTGCGGGCGGCGATGGAGCGGCAGGCAGAGGCCCGCAACCGGCCGCCCGCCTGAAGGACGGGCCGGCCGGGTAGCTGCCCTGCCTCAGACCGAACCGGCGAAGCGCCAGCGCAGGGTTTCGCCGCTGCGGAAGGGCAGCACGGCGTCGCCTTCGCTGACCAGGATCAGGTCGGGGGCGACCGTCGGGCGGCGCTCCAGCGCCACCTGCTCCTCGCTGACCGGCATGCCGTAGAAGCGCGGGCCGTTGAGGCTGGCGAAGGCCTCCAGCCGGTCGAGCGCCCCGGCCTCCTCGAAGGCTTCGGCATAGAGTTCCAGCGCATTGGCGGCTGTGAAGCAGCCGGCGCAGCCGCAGGCCGATTCCTTGGCGGTGACGGTGTGCGGCGCGGTGTCGGTGCCGAGGAAGAACGGCCCCTCGCCGCTGGTCGCCGCCTCGACCAGGGCAACCCGGTGCGTCTCGCGCTTGGCGATCGGCAGGCAATACAGGTGCGGGCGGATGCCGCCCTGGAAGATGTGGCTGCGGTTGATCAGCAGATGGTGCGCGGTGATGGTGGCGCCGATCCGGCCGCTGGCGGCATGCGCCCGCACGAACTGCACGGCGTCGGAGGTCGTCACATGCTCCAGCACGACGCGCAGGCTCGGGTGGCGTTCCAGCAGCGGGGCCAGGATGGTGTCGATGAACACCGCCTCGCGGTCGAAGATGTCGACGGACTGGTCGGTCACCTCGCCATGGATCAGCAGCGGCATGCCGATCTCCGCCATGCGCTCCAGCACCGGGGCGATGCGGGCGATGTCGGTGACGCCATGGGCGCTGTTGGTGGTGGCATTGGCGGGATAGAGCTTGGCGGCGGCGAACACCCCGTCCTCGAAGCCCTGCGCCAGATCGGCGGCATCGGTGCCGTCGGTCAGGTAGGCGGTCATCAGCGGAGTGAAGGCGACGCCGTCCGGCAAGGCCGCCAGGATGCGCTCGCGGTAGGCGACGGCATCGGCGGAGGTCGCGACCGGCGGCTTCAGGTTCGGCATCACGATGGCGCGGCCGAACTGGCGGGCGGTGAAGGGCAGGACCGCCTTCAGCATGGCGCCGTCGCGCAGATGGACATGCCAGTCGTCGGGACGGCGGATGACAATTCGGTCGTTCGGCATGGATCGGGTCCCGGCGCTGCTGTCGGATGGGGCGGTGAGCCTGGACGACGTTCTATCGCCATCGCCGCGGCATCTCAACAGAGGCGGTCCCCAGAGGCGGGACGCGGATCTGGACCGGCGCCCCACCCGCCGGCCGGCGTTGGCGGGTGGGGCTGGCCGTTCCAGAGAGCCTTACTGGATGTTGGTCGAGCTCTTCACCCCCAGGATGCCGTCGATCTTCGCGGCCTGCTCCGCCGTCACCGGCTTGCCGCCGATGCTGGAGAGCTGCTGCCGGGCCTCGGCCACGGCCTTGTCGCGGGCGGCGCCGTCCTTCAGCGCATGGGCGGCCAGCATCTGCTCGTGATACTTGCCGAGCTGGGCGGACAGCTGGTCGGACGGCTTGGCGCCCAGTTCCTTGGCGACGGCGTCGGCCTGGGTCTTGGTCACTTCGGCCTTCGGGGTCGCTGCGACCTGCTCATGCTTGCTCTTGCCGGCGTCCGCCTTGGTGGCGTCGGCCTTGGTGGCGTCCGCCTTCGGAGCCTCGGTCTTGGTGGCTTCGGTCTTGGTGGCCTCGCTCTTGGTGACGGCCTTCTGCTCGGCCTTCACAGCCGGGGCGGGGGTCGTCGTGGTGGAGTCGGTCGTCGCGGCGGGGGCCGGCGTGGCCGGGACGGCCGGCGCGACCGTTGCCGCACCCGCGCTCAGCACGGGGGCCGTCGCCATCAGGGCGACAAACGCAAAGGTCGAAACGGACGAGCGGATACGCGACCCAAAGACAGTGCCGGACATTTGGTTTCTCCATTTCGGTGAGCGATCCTCGTTGCGGGATCGTGCTTAGATGAACGCGGCCCCGCTGCCGTTCATTCCACGCCCTTCCAAAAAATTTTCGTGCCCCACGAAAAATTTTCCCCCGCGTTTTTGGGCGCAGGTGACGGGACCGGCGAAAGGGTCTAGAAAACACACGCTTTTCCTATTCCAAGCGCGGACCTTCTCCGATGAGCCTGATCACGCCCCGCACCCCGCCCGGAACGATGGAGCTGCTGCCGCGCCAGCAGGTGGCCTTCCAGCGCATGCTGGACACCATCCGCCGCGGTTACGAGCGGTTCGGCTTCGTCCCCGTCGAAACCCCGGTGTTCGAGACGGTGGACACGCTGCTGACCAAGTCGGGCGGCGAGACGGAGAAGCAGGTCTATTTCGTCCAGTCCACCGGCGCCATTCAGCAGGGCAACAAGCCGGAGCTGGCCCTGCGCTTCGACCTGACCGTGCCGCTCGCCCGCTATGTGGCGGAGCATGAGCGCGACCTCGCCTTCCCCTTCCGCCGCTACCAGATCCAGCGGGTCTATCGCGGCGAGCGGGCGCAGCGCGGGCGCTTCCGCGAATTCTACCAGTGCGACATCGACGTGATCGGCAAGGACAGCCTGTCCGCCCATTACGACGCCGAGATCCCGGCGGTCATCCACCATGTCTTCACCGAGCTGAACTTCGGCGGCTTCACCATCAACGTGAACAACCGCAAGATCCTGCTGGGCCTGCTCGACGGTCTGGGCGTCGCCGACGCCGACACCCGCGTGCTGGTGCTGCGCGAGATCGACAAGCTGGACAAGATCGGCCGCGACAAGGTGCGCGACAGCCTGCTCGGCCTCGGCGTGACCGAGCATGCCGCCGACACCATCCTGTCGCTGATCGCCATGAAGGGCACCAATGCCGAGACGCTGGCCGCACTCGGCGCCCTCGACATCGAGAACGCTATCTTCCGCGAGGGCGTGGGCGAGCTGACCACCGTCATCGAGGGGCTGAACGCCTTCCAGGTGCCGGAGGGGACGGTGCGCATCAACCTCGCCATCGCGCGGGGCCTCGATTACTACACCGGCACCGTCTACGAGACCTTCCTGAACGACCATCCCGGCATCGGCTCGGTCTGCTCCGGCGGGCGATATGAGAATCTCGCCAGCCACTACACCAAGTCGAAGCTGCCGGGCGTCGGCATCTCCATCGGCGCCACCCGCCTATTCTACCAGCTGATGGAGGCCGGCCTGATCAAGGACGCCGCCCCCACCGCCCAGCTGCTGGTGACGCAGATGGACCCGGCCCTGTCCGCCGATTATTTCCGCATGGCGAGCGAGCTGCGCGCTGCCGGCATCAACACGGAAATCCAGCTGGACGGCGGCAAGATCGCCAAGCAGATGAAATACGCCGACCGCGCCGGCATCCCCGTCGTCCTGCTCATGGGCTCCGACGAGAAGGCCCGCGGCACCGCCACCCTGAAGCATCTGGTCAAGGGCGAACAGGTCGAGGTCCCGCTGGCTGAACTGGCCGAGCGGGCGAAGGCGTTGCTGGAGGGATAAGAGGCACCACTTTAAATCCCCGTTAACCATGAATCCCCTACCGTTCCGGCCGACACCGATCATGTGGGTCGGGCGGCAGGGGACACGCATCCGGTATGGCAAAGGCGTGGGTGCAGGCGGGGCGCTGGGCGCGGCGGGCGGTGATCGGGGTCGCCTTGACGACCACCGTGGCCGCGGTCGGCTATGCCGGATGGCGCGAGATGGAAACGTCGCGGCTCCAGGCGCGGCTGCTGTCCGGCGTCGCCCAGTCGATGACCGTGTCCTTGCGCGAAGGCCCCAACCCGGCGGCGCGCTATCCCGCGCATGGTCCCTATAACGAACGCCTCGGCTACACCGCCCTGCCCGGCCAGCTCGACCTGCTGACCCGCGACATCTATGCCGTCGAACAGCAGGCGGTGCTGTCCCCGGCGCTCGACCGTTTCATGGCCGGCGGCGGCTTTCCGATCTACCGGGAAAAGACCCAGGCCGGCCTGACCCTGCTCGACCGCAATGGCGTGCCGATGTACGCCGCGCGCTATCCCGAACGGGTGTTCGACGGCTTCGACGACGTGCCGAAGCTGGTCGCCGACACCCTGCTGTTCATCGAGAACCGCGAATTGCTGAACGAGGACGAGCCGCGCCGCAACCCGGCGGTGGAGTGGGACCGTTTCGGCGCCGCGGTGGCGATGCTGCCTTTGCAGATGGTCCGGCCGGGCCAGCGCTCCCCCGGCGGCTCGACGCTCGCCACCCAGATCGAGAAATACCGCCATTCGCCGGACGGCCAGACCACCGGCGGCGTGGAGAAGCTGCGCCAGATGATGTCGGCCAGCATCCGCGCCTATCGCGACGGCGAGGACACCACCGAGGCGCGCCGGCGCGTGCTGGTCGATTACCTGAACTCCACCCCGCTGACCGCGAGGGCCGGCTTCGGCGAGGTGAACGGGCTGGGCGACGGGCTGTGGGCCTGGTTCGGCACCGACCTGTCGATCGCCAAGCGCGTGCTGGCCGAACCCGCTGCCGAGCCGCGCACCCTGCGGCTGAAGGCGCTGGCCTACAAACAGGTGCTGGCTCTGCTGCTGGCCCAGCGGCGTCCGTCCTATTACCTGATCCAGGACCGCACGGCGCTCGACCGGCTGGCCGATGCCCATCTGCGGGCGCTGGCCCAGGCCGGCGTGATCGACCCTGCTCTGCGCGACGCCGCCCTCGCCATCCGGCTGGCCTTCCGCGAGGAGGCGCCGTCGCCCCCCGCCACCTCCTTCATCGAACAGAAGGCGACCAACGCCGTCCGCGCCCGGCTGCTCGGCATGCTCGGGGTGCCCAGCCTCTACCAGCTCGACCGGCTCGACCTGACCGCGCAATCGACCCTGGATGCGGAAACCCAGGCCCGCGTGGTGGAGGTGCTGGGCAAGCTGAACGATCCCGATTACGCCCGCACGCTGGGGCTGACAGGCGAACGGCTGCTCGACGCCCGCAACAACGACCTGTCCAAGCTGGTCTATTCGATCACCCTGTACGAGCGGGGGCCCGAGGCCAACTATCTGCGCGTCCAGGCCGACAATCTCGACCAGCCGCTCGACATCAACGAAGGCGCCAAGCTCGATTTGGGATCCACCGCCAAGCTGCGCACGCTGGTGACATATCTGCAGATCGTAGCGGAGCTGCACAGCCGCTACGCCCATCTGCCCAAGGATTTCCTCGCCGATGTCGAGGACGAGGCGTCGGACAACCTGACGCGCTGGGCGGCCTCCTGGCTGACGACCGCACAGGACCGGCGCCTGCCCGCGATGCTCGACGCGGCGATGGAGCGGCGCTATTCCGCCAACCCGGGCGAGGTGTTCTTCACCGGCGGCGGCCAGCACAGCTTCGTGAACTTCAACAAGGACGACAACGGCCGCATCATGACCTTGCAGGAAGCGCTGCGCAGCAGCGTCAACCTGCCCTTCATCCGGCTGATGCGCGACATCGTCCAGTTCTATATGGACGAGGGGGCCGACGACGGCGCCGAGATCCTGCGCACGCCCGACCATCCCGCCCGTCAGGCCTATCTGGCCCGCTTCGCCGACCGCGAGGGCTCGGACTTCCTCAACCGCTTCTACAACGACTACCGCAAGCGGACGCCGGACGAGGCTCTGGTCCGGCTGGCGGCGCGGTCGCGACCGGTACCCTACCGGCTGGCGGTGATCTTCCGCACCGTGCGGCCCAAGGCCGGGCTGGCCGAATTCTCCGCCTTCCTGCGCGCCCGGCTGCCGGGAAGCACGCTGTCGGACGGCGAGCTGTCGGCGCTCTACGCCAAATACGGGCCGGGCCGCTTCCCGCTGAACGATCTCGGCTATCTCGCCCGCGTCCATCCGCTGGAACTCTGGCTGGTCGCCCATCTCCAGAACAATCCGAACGCCACGCGGGCCGAGGTGCTGGCCGCCAGTGCCGACGAACGCCAGGAAAGCTACCGCTGGCTGTTCAAGAAGGGCATGGCCGCCCAGAACACCCGCATCCGCATCGGGCTGGAGGAGGAGGCGTTCAAGCGCATCACCGCCCAGTGGCGCAGCGTCGGCTACCCCTTCGACACGCTGGTGCCGTCGCTGGCGACCTCCATCGGCAGCTCCGCCGACCGTCCGGCCGCGCTGGCGGAGCTGATGGGGCTGATCCTGAACGACGGGGTGCGCCAGCCCACCGTGCGCATCCGCTCGCTGCATTTCGCCGCCGGCACGCCCTACGAAGCGAAGCTGGGCCTAGGTCCGCTGAAGGGCGAGCGCGTGCTGCATCCGGAGGTCTGCGCCACCCTGCGCCGCGCGCTGATGGACGTGGCGCAGAACGGCACCGCCAAGCGGGTCTGGGGCTCCTTCAAGGATCCGGCCGGCACCGCGGTCCCGATGGGCGGCAAGACCGGCACCGGCGACCACCGGCTGGAGCGCTGGGGGCCGGGCGGCGTGCTGCTGGAATCGAAGGCGGTGGCCCGCACCGCCACCTTCGTCTTCTACATCGGCGACCGCTTCTTCGGCACCATGACCGCCTTCGTCCAGGGGCCGGAGGCCGACGACTACCGCTTCACCAGCGCCCTGCCGGCCCAGCTGCTGAAAAGCCTCGCTCCCGCGCTGCAGCCCCTGATCGACCAGGGCGCCACCCGCACCGCCGACACCCGCCCGGCGCCGGCCGGCCTGTAGGGTCGGCTTTGGTGACCGCGACAACCGCCGCCCCCTCCTGTTGAGGCTGTCGATACAGCGCAAACCGGAGGGGAGAAGGATGCGGGATCTGCAAGGCGCCGCCGTCGTGGTGGCCGGAGCATCGAGCGGAATCGGGCGGGCCACCGCACTGGCCTTCGCCCGCGAAGGCGCCCGGCTGGCGCTGGCCGCCCGCCGGGAGGAGCTGCTGGAGGAGGTGGCGGAGGAGTGCCGCCGCTTGGGCGCCGGCGCCGTCGTCATCCCCACCGATGTCACCGATGCCGACGCGGTGAAGCGCCTCGCCGAGCGTACGGTGGAGGAATTCGGCTCCATCGACATCTGGATCGCCAATGCCGGCGTCGGCGCGGTCGGCCGCTTCGAGGATACCCCGGTCGAGGCGCACCGCCGGGTGATCGAAACCAACCTGCTGGGGCCGCTCCACGGCGCCCATGCGGTGCTGCCGCTGTTCCGCCGCCAGGGCCACGGCACCTTCATCGCCACCGTATCGGTCGGTGCCTTCGCGCCCGCTCCCTATGCCGCGGCCTATGCCGCCAGCAAATACGGTCTGGACGGGCTGCTGGAAAGCCTGCGGGCCGAGCAGGTCGACAGCCCCGGCCTGCATGTCTGCGGCGTCTATCCCGCCTTCACCGACACGCCCGGCATGATGCACGGCGCCAACTACACCGGGCACGAGCTGTCGCCGGAAGGCCCGATCTACGACGATCCCGAGGACGTGGCGGCGACGATGGTGTCCGTCGCCCGCCGGCCGCGTGCCAAGGCGATGGTCGGGGCGCTGACGCCGCTGGCCCGGCTCGGCCACGCCGTGGCGCCGCGTCTGGTGGAGGCGGTGGCCGGCTATGGCGCCCACCGTCATTTCGACCGCCAGCCCCCGGCGCCGCACAGCGACGGCAACCTGTTCCAGCCGGTGGAGCGCGGCCGGGACATCACCGGCGGCTTCTACACCCCACCGCCCGCCTGGGTCTCTCCCGTGCTGGTGGCCGGCGCCGCAGTCGCCGCCTTTGCCGCCTACCGCAGCCTGCGGCGGCATTGACCGCCCCTCCGGAATGGCGTCGACATCGGCTTCAATCGCCCTCTCCCGCCCCGGGAGAGGGTGTGACTAGCGATCCCCTGCGAAATCCCGCCACGCCCCTTGACGCAGCCCCCCGATTGCCGTAAGCACGCCGCGCACGCGTCGGCACCCCTGGAGGCCGGCGCCCTTTTCGTTTTGGAGCATCGTCATGACCAAGATCATTCCGCTCGGCGCTGAGACGCGCGAACGGGCCGGCAAGGGGACCGCCCGCCAGACCCGCCGTGACGGCCGCATTCCGGCCGTCATCTACGGTGGCAAGCAGGCTCCCCTGACCATTTCGCTCGAGAAGTTCGAGTTCACCCGCGTCCTGCATCAGCCGGGCTTCTTCACCCACCTGTTCGAGGTGACCGTCGACGGCACCGCCCATCGCGTCCTGCCGCGCGACGTGCAGTTCCACCCGGTGACCGACGTCCCGCTGCATGTCGACTTCCTGCGCGTTTCGGCCGACACCCGCACCAACGTGCAGGTTCCGGTCGAGTTCGTCGACCAGGAGAAGTCGGCCGGCCTGAAGCGCGGCGGTGTGCTGAACATCGTCCGTCACGAGCTGGAGCTGAGCTGCCCGGCCGACAGCATCCCCGAGCACATCACGATCTCGTGCGAGGGCTTCGACGTCGGCGACTCGATCCACATCTCCTCGGTCAAGCTGCCGGAGGGTGTGACCTCGACGATCACCGACCGCGATTTCACCATCGCGACCATCGTTGCCCCGTCGGGCCTGAAGTCGGACGAGAACGCCGCTTCCTAACCGGAGCGTTCGTTCTTCGACGATGGTTACAGTGGGGGGCTTCGGCCCCCCGCTTCGTTTTGTGGAGTTGCCTTTCAAAGGGTGAGGGACATGCTGCTTCTGGTCGGACTGGGCAACCCCGGCAACGAGTATGCCCGCAACCGCCACAACATCGGTTTCATGGCGGTGGAGACCATCGCCCAACGCCATCGCTTCACCCCATGGAAGAAGCGCTTCCAGGGCCAGACCGCCGAGGGCACCGTCGCCGGCGACAAGGTTCTGGCGCTGGAGCCCGCCACCTTCATGAACCTGTCGGGCCAGTCGGTGGTGGCGGCCCTGCAATTCTACAAGCTGAAGCCCGAGAACGTCGTCGTCATCCATGACGAGCTGGACCTGCCCCCCGGCAAGATCCGGGTGAAGAAGGGTGGCGGCCATGGCGGCCACAACGGCCTGCGCTCCATCGACGCGCATATCGGCAAGGACTACTGGCGCATCCGGCTGGGCATCGGCCATCCCGGCAACAAGGATCTGGTCAGCGGCTATGTCCTGCACGACTTCGCCAAGGCCGACCAGGGCTGGATCGACCCGCTGCTCGACGCCGTCTCCGACAACCTGCCCCTGATGGTGGAAGGCCAGCCGGAGCTGTTCATGAACAAGGTGACGGTGGCGACGCAGGCGCGATAAGCCGCCGCCTGCCCGTCCCCTCCCCCACTTCGCGTTTGCGCTTTGCCCCCCTTCGTAGGATAAAGCGCAACAATTCCAGCATTTCCGACGGCGAGCACCCACCCATGGGCTTCAATTGCGGCATCGTCGGCCTGCCGAACGTCGGCAAGTCGACCCTTTTCAACGCGCTGACCGCCACCCAGGCGGCGGAGGCGGCGAATTTCCCCTTCTGCACCAAGGAGCCGAACGTCGGCCGCGTCAGCGTGCCCGACCCGCGGCAGGACAAGCTGGCGGAAATCGCCAAGTCGCAGAAGGTCATCCCGACCCAGCTGGAGTTCGTGGACATCGCCGGCCTGATCCGCGGCGCGTCGAAGGGTGAAGGGCTGGGCAACCAGTTCCTCGCCAACATCCGCGAGGTCGACGCCATCGTCCATGTGCTGCGCTGCTTCGAGGACGACGACATCACCCATGTCGAGGGCAGCGTCGACCCGCTGCGCGATGCCGAGGTGGTCGAGACCGAGCTGATGCTTGCCGACATGGAAAGCCTGGAACGCCAGCTGACCAGCCTGCAGAAGAAGGCCAAGGGCGGCGACAAGGACAGCAAGATCAAGGCCGACCTGATGGAGCGCGCCCTGAAGGTGCTGCAGGACGGCAAGCCGGCCCGCGTGGTCGAGGTGTCGGACGAGGAGCGGCCGGTGTTCAAGCAGTTCATGCTGCTGACCGCCAAGCCGGTGCTCTATGTCTGCAATGTGGAGGAGGCGTCCGCCGCCACCGGCAACGCATTCTCCGCCAAGGTCGCCGAAAAGGCCAAGGCCGAGAATGCCGAAGTCGTCGTGATTTCCGCCGCCATCGAGTCCGAGGTCGCCCAGCTCACCGACCCGGCCGAGAAGGCGGAGTTCCTGGAATCGATGGGGCTGGAGGAAACCGGCCTGAACAAGCTGATCCGCGCCGGCTTCAAGCTGCTGGACCTGATCACCTTCTTCACCGTCGGCCCCAAGGAGACGCGCGCCTGGACCGTGCGCCGCAACGCCAAGGCCCCGGAAGCGGCGGGCGTCATCCACACCGACTTCGAACGCGGCTTCATCCGCGCCGAAACCATCGACTACACCAGCTATGTCACGCTGGGTGGCGAGCAGGGGGCGAAGGACGCCGGCAAGATGCGCCAGGAAGGCAAGGAATACGTCGTCCAGGATGGCGACATCTTCCACTTCCGCTTCAACGTTTAAGAAAGCGGGGTCTGGGGGGCGAGGGCTCAACCGCCCCCCTACTCCACCTCCGCCGTCACCCAACTGTCATATTGTCGTAACAATTCGCACACCCCACCCTTCAGTTAGGGGTGCGACCTGACCGCCCCGATCCGACAGAGGGGGTGCGATGCAGGCGACGCGGGTGCTGCTGGAACTGGCCGGGAATGTCGTGCTGCTCCTGTGGGGGCTGCACATGGTGCAGAGCGGGCTGACCCGCGCGCTGGGCGGCGACCTGCGCCGCATCCTGGGCGCCGGGCTGCGCAACCGCTGGACCGCCTTCCTGTCCGGCATGGGCATCACCATGCTGTTGCAGAGCAGCACCGCCACCGGCCTGATGGCGACCGGCTTCACCGCCAACGGGCTGGTGTCGCTGATGCCGGCGCTGGCGGTGATGCTGGGGGCCAATGTCGGCTCCACCCTGATCGTCCAGGTCCTCGCCTTCGACGTCACCCATGTGGCGCCGGTGCTGCTGCTCGGCGGCTTCCTTGCCTTCCGCCGCGGCGGCCGGACGCGCAGCCGCGACCTGGGCCGGGTCGCCATCGGTCTGGGGCTGATGCTGCTGTCGCTGCACCTGCTGGTCGCCACCATCGCTCCGGCAGAGAACGCGCCGATGCTGCGGCGGATGCTGGGCATGCTGACCGCCGATCCGGTGGTGGCGGTGCTGTTGGCCGCCATCCTGTCCTGGGCCGCCCATTCCAGCGTCGCCGCGATCCTGCTGATCGCCTCGCTGGCCGGCGGCGGGGTGATCGGGCCGGAGGCCGCCGTCGCCATGGTGGCCGGCGCCAATCTGGGCAGCGCGATCAATCCCATCGTCGAGGGGCCGGGCGGCGACGGCCACAATCCGGCGGCCCGGCGGCTGCCGGTGGGCAATCTGGTCAACCGCATCGCCGGATGCCTGATCGTCCTGCCGCTGCTTGGGCCGATCACCGCCGGGCTGCAGACGCTGTCGCCGGATGCCACCCGGCTGGCCGCCAACTTCCACCTCGCCTTCAATCTGGCGATGGCCGCGCTGTTCATCGGTCCGCTGCCCTGGTTCGCCCGGGTTCTGACCCGGCTGTTCCCGGAACGGGTAGCCGTCGCCGATCCGGGAATGCCGCTCTATCTCGACCGCAGCGCGCTCCGCGTCCCCCACCTCGCCATCGCCAACGCGGCACGCGAGGCGCTGCGCATGGCCGACGCGGTGGACAGCATGCTGCGCGGCGCCCTGGACGTGCTGCACAGCGACGACCGCAAGCGGGTGCAGGAAATCCGGCGGATGGACGACGTGCTGGACCGGCTGCATGACGCGATCAAGCACTATCTCACCCAGATCAACGTGGAGGATCTGGACGAACGCGACGCCCGCCGGGTGTCGGACGTGCTGACCTTCACCATCAACCTCGAACATGTCGGCGACATCGTCGACCGCAACCTGATGGAGGCGGCGTCCAAGAAGATTCGGCGCAAGCTGCGCTTTTCCACCGAAGGGGCGGCCGAAATCGCCGGCATGCTGGAACGGCTGAGCGAAACCCAGCGGCTGGCCGCCGCCGTCTTCGTGTCCGGCGACATCCGCTCCGCCCGCGCGCTGATGCGCGAGAAGGAAGTGATCCGCGACCTGGAGACCAGCGCCACCGAGGCGCATTTCGCCCGCCTGCGTGCCGGACGGACCGAAAGCGTGGAGACCAGCGCCCTGCATCTGGACATCCTGCGCGACCTGCGCCGCATCAACGCCCATCTGGTCGCCGCCGCCTACCCGGTGCTCGATCAATCGGGGGAGTTGCTGCCCAGCCGTCTCAAGCACGGGGCAACCCATGGGTGACGAACCTGCCCAAAGACGGGGTGAGGCGAGGCCCACGCTTCGCCCTTTTCTTGTCACCGCCCCAGTAACGTTAACTCTTTCGTAACCATCTAAAATTCGTCAAGCTCTTTCGCGACATGGTTAACAAACCATTGCCGTGGTTGTTATGCCAGGGAGTGCCGGGCATCGACCGGCGAAGGTTGGCGGAATGGAGCGGACGGTGGCGAACACGCGCGCGACGTCGAACGGGCCGGATACACCGGGGACATCCGACGCCGGATTCGTCGAGCGGGTCCGCGACGCCATCGACCGGCAGGAGCTGTCGCTGGTCTTCCAACCACAGGCCGACGTCTTCACCAACCGCCTGACCGGGTTCGAGGCGCTGTCGCGCTGGCGCCTGTCCGACGGCACCATGCTGCCCCCCGACGTCTTCGTGCCGATGGCCGAACAGGGGGAGGCAATCCACCTGCTGGGCGAATGGACCCTGCGCGAGGCCTGCTCGGCGGCGGCCGGCTGGCTCCGCGCCGGCATCGTCGACGTTCCGGTATCGGTGAACCTGTCGGCCCGTCAGCTCGACGATCCGGGTCTTGTGCTGAAGGTACTGGGGATCCTGGCCGAAACCGGCCTGCCCGCTGCGAACCTCAAGCTGGAACTGACCGAAACCGCGATGTTCAGCCAGACCGCCGACGCGCGGGAGGCCCTGCTGCAGCTGCGCGGCGCCGGAATCCGGATGGTGCTGGACGATTTCGGCACCGGCTGGTCGTCGCTCGCCACCCTGCGGCGGGTGCCGGTGGAAGCGCTGAAGATCGACAAGCAGTTCGTCCAGGCGATGGTGGAGGATCGCGACTCCGCCGCCATCGTCCAGGCGGTGGTGGCGCTTGCCCATGCCCTCGACCTCGGTGTGGTGGCGGAGGGGGTGGAGACGGCCGAACAGCGCCTGTACCTCCAGGCCTACCGCTGCGACACGCTGCAGGGCTATTGGCTGTCGCGCCCGCTGACCGCCGACGGCGTGGCGGAGTTCCTGGCCGAACGCAGCGTCGTCATCGGCCTGAAGCCGGGCGGGCCTTCCGCTGTTCCGCCGACATCAGGATGACCCGGCGGGTCTCGTCCCACTCCGTCAGGTCGCCGGCCTCATCGGCGGTGGCCCAGCAGGCTTCCAGCGCATCGTCGGCGCAGATCGGGTCGCCCTCCGCACTGTCCGCCGCCACCTCCACCAGCGTGTAGTGGTAATGGACGCGGCCCTCGGCATCGGGGGTGATGGCGTCCACCACGGTGACGATGCCGGTCGGCACCACCTCCAGCCCGGTTTCCTCCCGCACCTCGCGGATCGCGGTCTCGAACACGGTCTCGCCCACCGACTGCGCCCCGCCCGGCAGGCTCCATTGCCCCAGCCGCGGCGCCTTGCCCCGCCGGATCAGCAGGACCCGGTCCCCGCGCCAGACGACGACCCCCACCCCCACCCAGGGACGGTCGGGATATTCGCGGCTGGAACGGTCGGGCTGGGTGGAGGACATGCGTGGCTCCCTATCGATGGCTTGACCCGACGTTAACGCGATCCGACACTGGCACACCAGACGCGACGACGCGCCGCCGCCTTTTGCCGGCTCACATTCACAGCCCCATGGCCGTCCCATGAAGCTCAACGAAATCCGCACCTTCATCGCCGTGGCCGATGCGCAGTCGGTGCAGGAGGCCGGCAACCGGTTGGGGCTGACGCAGTCGGCGGTGTCGCGGCTGATCCAGCGGCTGGAGGCGGAATTGGGCGTCGTGCTGTTCGACCGGCAGACCAAGCCGTTGGCGCTGACCCGCGACGGGGAGCTGGCGCTTGCCCATGCGCGGCGCATCCTGGCGGCGGCCAGCGACTTCGCCGACGCGTTCGCCGGGTCCGCCGAACCGCGCGGGCTGCTGCGGCTGGGCGTGGCGCATGTGCTGACCGCGCTTGCCGCCGGACGGCCGCTGGACGATCTGCGCGCCGGCTTTCCGGGCCTGACGTTGCGGCTGCATTCCGACTGGAGCAACCCGCTGATCGAGCAGGTTCGCGCCGGTACGCTCGATGGCGGGCTGATCCTGATGTGCGAGGAGCAGACGCCGCCCGACGACCTGCCCGCCCGCCGGATCAGGACCGAGGATGTCAGCATCGTCGCCTCCCCCGACCGGTCGGTCGGCGCCGATCTGGCATCGATGAACGAACATGGATGGGTGTTGCAGCCCAACGGCTGCCGGTATCGCGAGGCGCTCCATCAAGCGCTGGCGCCGCTGGGACTGCAGCCGAACGTGACGGTGGAGGCCTACGACCAGAGCCTGCTGGTGTCGCTGGTCGCGCGCGGTGTCGGATTCGGGCTGGCGCCGATGGGCCTGATCGCGCCGATCCCCGGTGCCGCCCTGGTGCGGCCGGTCGAGCTGCCCGGCTTCCGGATGTCGGTGACCATCTGGCTGATCCAATCGCGGACGACCGGACGCATCGCCCCGGTGTTCGACCGGCTGGAGGAGGCGCTGCGGCGCGAGTTGGCCACCGCTCAGCCGGTGAAGCAGGCGATGGAACAGGTCGCCCTCTTGCATTCCGCCGCGGAATGACCCGGTTGCCGATTATGAATTTGCCGAACTGTTGATGCCTGCCTATCGTCGGAGGCGACACAACGCCACGATGCGTCTTCCGCTTCCGCGCTGCCGCGCCGGATTGGCACGCATCGGCACCCGACCCCGGAGGACGCCTTGACCACCGCCACCCCCGCACCGGCGCCCTCCTGGAGGACGCCAGCACTCGTCGTCGTCTGCGGCTGCCTGATCTCGATGCTGGCCTTCGGACCGCGGTCCAGCATGGGCCTGTTCATCGGGCCGCTTTCGGAAACCCGCGGCTGGGGCCGCGATGTCTTCGCGCTGGCGATGGCGATCCAGAACATCCTGTGGGGGGCCGGCGGCCCCTTCGCCGGGGCGCTGACCGACCGCTACGGCCCCGCTCCGGTGCTGGCCGGCGGCGGGCTGCTCTATGCCGCCGGGCTGGCGCTGATGCCCTACGCCACCACCAGCGTCGAACTGTACCTGACGGCCGGCGTGCTGATCGGGCTGGGGCTGTCCGGCGCCTCCTTCGGCATCATCATCGCCGGCTTCACCCGGCTGCTGCCGCCGGAACAGCGCAGCTGGTCGGTCGGCATCGCCACCGCGGCCGGCTCGATGGGCCAGTTCCTGTTCGCGCCGATGGGCCAGGCCTTCATCGCCGGCTTCGGCTGGCAGACCGCCCTGCTCCTGCTGGCGGCATCGATGATCGCGGTGCCGCTGCTGGCCGGCGTCTTTCCCGGCCCGAAGGGCATGACGGCGAGCGGCACCCCGGCGGTGACCGGCGCCAACATCGGCTACATCGCCGCGGTGCGGCAGGCCTTCCAGCATCGAAGCTATGTGCTGCTGGTCGCCGGCTTCTTCGTCTGCGGCTTCCAGCTGGCCTTCATCACCACCCACCTGCCGCCCTACCTGACCGAGGCCGGCATCAGTGCGTCGCTCGCCGCCTGGGCACTGGCGCTGATCGGCCTGTTCAACGTCATCGGTTCCTACGCATCCGGCGTGCTGGCGGGCAAGGTCAGCAAGCGCTATCTGCTGTGCGCCAACTATTTCTCGCGCGGCATCGCGACCGCCATCTTCATCCTGCTGCCGATCTCGTCGGTGACGGTGATCGTCTACGCTGCGGTGATGGGGCTGCTGTGGCTGTCCACCGTGCCGCCGACCTCCGGCCTCGTCGCGCTGATGTTCGGCACCCGCTACATGGGCACGCTCTACGGCTTCGCCTTCTTCAGCCATCAGGTCGGCGGCTTCCTGGGCGTCTGGCTGGGCGGCGTCCTGTATGAGCGCACGGGGTCCTACGACGTCGTCTGGTGGCTGGGCGTGGCGCTGGCCATGTTCGCGACCATCGTCCACTGGCCGATCGCCGAGAAGCCCGCACCATCGCTGGCGGCGGCCGAGGCGAAGGCGTAAGGTAGGTGTCATGAGCGACCGCCCCACCCCCTCCTCTTCCGGTCTCCCCATCGGCCACGGCCTTGCCGCGGCGCTGTTCGGCGGCGTCCTGCTGGTGTGGGCGGGGCTGATGGGGCTGTCGCTGCAACGTGCCGCCCTGCCGGACGCGACCGACGGCATGATGCTGGCGGTCTTCTCCCCCGGCACCAGCGACGCCGATGCCATGGCGGCGATGGCGCGGGCCGGGGGCGAGCCGGTGCGTTCCACCTGGCTCGGATTCGCCTGGGTCGCCCGCGGGACGGAGCCCGGATTCGTCGGCCGGCTGAAGGCGGAGGGCGCGCTCGGCGCCTTTGGGGAGCTTCCGGTCGGGCCGACGCTGGGCGGCTGCACCGCCACCCCGGTCGACACCGCCAAGATCGCCGCGACCCGCTTGCAATAGGCACCTCTTTCCACCCTGCGGAGCAGCTTGGGCCTCACCAACGGTGGACGCGCGTCCCTTGCGGTGTCATAGTGCGGCCCGCATTCGACCAGCCCCGTGTCCGCGGGGCCAGACTCCGGAATTCGTGAGCGACGATGAGCGAGCCGATCTCCCTGTTCACCAAACTGGCGAACATCCACATCCGTTACGTCACGTGGCGTCGGGGCGCCAAGGTCGGCAGCGACCGCTTCGGCAACGTCTATTACCGCAGCAAGGACACCAAGGCCGGCACGCGTGAGCGCCGCTGGGTCCTGTATGCCGGTGAGCCCGACGCCTCCAAGATCCCGCCGGAATGGCACGGCTGGCTGCACCACACCACCAAGGATCCGCTGCCCGAGGGGTCGAGCGCCTTCCACAAGCCCTGGCAGAAGGAACATCTGCCCAACATGTCGGGCTCGGTCCAGGCCTATCGTCCGCCCGGCCATGCGCTGGCCGGCGGGAAGCGCGTGCCGGCCACCGGCGATTACGAGCCCTGGACGCCGAACTGACCCCTGCCTGGGACTGACCCTCACGTCAGAGCGGAAAGCCCGGCCCCTTTCGGGCCGGGTTTCGTTTCTGGAACTCGCAGCAGGATAGCTCTATGCGCCGGAATGTGATCGAAACCGTGCTGGGCGGCGTCGTGCTCGCCGTGGCCGCCGTGTTCCTTGTCTTCGCCTACAAAAGCGCCGATCTGCGCAAGGTGCAGGGCTATGACATCACCGCCAACTTCACCAGCATCACCGGCCTGCAGGGCGGCGCCGACGTCCGCATCAGCGGCGTGAAGGTCGGCACGGTCACCGGACTGTCCCTCGACCCCACCAGCTATCAGGCGGTGGTCCACCTGTCGGTCGACAATTCGGTGAAGCTGCCGAAGGACACCGCTGCGGTCATCGCGTCGGAAAGCCTGCTGGGCGGCAAGTTCCTGTCGCTGGAGCCGGGCGGCGATCCCGACATGATCAAGCCGAACGGCAAGATCGAGTTCACGCAGAGCACGCCGGGCCTGGAACAGCTGCTGGGTCAGGTCATCTTCTCGCTGCAGAGCATGAGCAAGCCGGGCGAGTCGTCGAACGGCCAATCCTCCCAGCCGCCGGCACAGCCGCCGAAGCTGTAATCGCCAACCCTGGGCGTGGCCGGAACAGACGGCCACGCTCCGGCGTTCTTCCTGCTGTCCGGACGGCGACTGCCGCCGGATCCTGTAGCAGGAGGAGTTCGATGCGTCTTTCCCATTTGGCCGCGTTCGGCTTGGCCCTGGCGACCGCTGCCTGCGGCGCCGACATGCAAGAGAAAACCGCCAGCGAACGGCTTGGCGGTGCTGGCGCCGGTGCGGCGACCCAGAAGATCGAAGACCACGACACGGCCCAGAGCGGGTCCGGCTCCACCTACAGCGCCCCTGCATCGCGCAGCAGCGTCACGCGCTGAACCATCCGCCACGGACAACCCATCCCGGCGTCCCCGCCACTGGACGCTGACCCGCTTCCGGGCTAGAAGGCGGAGCGCCCCCGGCAGAACCCGCGCCGACAGGCAGGTCCCGGCCGCGAGGGCGCCGTCCGCAATAACGGAAGCGATCCGACGTGACGCGACTCTCAAGATGTTTCCGGCCGGCCGCCCGGTTGATGGGTACCGCGGCGGTGCTGGTCCCGCTGGCCGTCCAGGCTGCCCCGGTCCCGAACCAGATGTTGGAGCGGCCGGCGGCAAAGCTGCAATGGCTGGACAAGGTGACCGCCCGCACCTCCACCTTCACCATGAAGGTCGGGGAAACCAGGGCGATGAGCAGCCTGCGCATCACGCTGCGCGCCTGCCGCGAGAACCCGCCGATCGAAACACCGGAATCCGCGGCCTTCCTGGAGGTGACGGAAATCAAGCCCGGCGAGCAGGCGGAACAGGTCTTCAGCGGCTGGATGTTCGCCTCCAGCCCTGCCCTGTCGGCGATGGAAAACCCGATCTACGACGTGTGGGTTCTGGGCTGCGAGCAGTGAGGGCGTCGGGGAGGGTCGGGCTTATTGCCCCCTCCCCATCCCTCCCCCGCTATGCGGGAGAGGGGGTAGGACGCTTGCCGGCGTGACCTAATCGTCGAAGCGGCGGCAGTCCCCTCTCCCGCGATCGGACCGGCCTTTGGCCGGCCGAGGGCGGGGGAGGGTTAGGGAGGGGGCACGCGCCGCGATACCGATCCCTTACTCCGCCACCGCCGCGATGGGATTGCCCAGCGCCTTGTCCAGATAGTCGTCGACCTGCGTCGCCAGATCGTCGGTGCGGTTGACGAAGAAGTGGCTGGCGCCGGGGACCACGCGGTGGTCGATGCGGATGTCCTTCTGGTGCGACAGCTTGGTCACCAGCTTGCTCACCGCAGCCTGGGGCACCACCTCGTCCTTGTCGCCATGGATGATCAGGCCCGAGGACGGGCACGGCGCCAGGAAGGAGAAGTCGAACAGGTTGGCCGGCGGCGAGACCGACACGAAGCCGTCGATCTCCGGACGGCGCATCAGAAGCTGCATGCCGATCCAGGCGCCGAACGACACGCCGCCGATCCAGCAGACCGGCGCATTCGGGTTGTAGGTCTGCAGCCAGTCAAGCGCCGCCGCGGCGTCGGCCAGTTCCCCCTCCCCCTTGTCGTAGGTACCCTGGCTGCGCCCGACACCGCGGAAATTGAAGCGAAGCGCCGAATAGCCGCGCTTGGTGAAGGACTGGAACAGGGTGAAGACCACCTTGTTGTTCATCGTCCCATTGTGCTGCGGGTGCGGGTGCAACAGCAGCGCGACCGGGGCGTTCGGCTGCTTGCCGTGGGTGTAACGGCCTTCCAGGCGACCGGCGGGACCGTTGAAGAGCACTTCAGGCATGGGAACGACGTTCCTGACGCGGACAAAGGGTTGTTGGAACCGCCGCAGCGGCGAACCGGGGATGATCCGGCCTGCCGCCCCGACGCACGGGGCCTTACGAGCCCCTCACGGATTTTCCCGCTTTGGAGTGGGGTTTTTCGCACACAATTCTTGACCGTTTTGCTTGGTCATCATATATGCGTCGTAACGTCCTCCGGGGCAACCCGCCTGACCCGCCCGATCGGCCCAGCGCTAGCGGGACCGGCCGAAAGACCGGGTCCATGCCGGTCGGATCCGCAAGGTTCCGGACCGGAAGGTCCTGAACCGCAAGGTTCCGACCGGCCGAAGCCGGGCGCGGGCGACCGATGAGAGCGGCGGACTATACCACGGCGGGTGATGGCGTGTTCAAGCATCTTCGCGAAGAGATCGACGGGATCATGGCGCGCGACCCGGCGGCGCGGTCCCGGCTGGAGGTGGCGGTCTGCTACCCCGGATTTCATGCGATCGTGCTCCATCGCCTTGCCCGGCGTGCCCGCGACGCCGGCTGGCACCTGACCGCCCGCCTCGTCTCGCAGATCGCCCGCTCGCTGACGGGCATCGAAATCCATCCCGGCGCCACCATCGGCCGCCGCTTCTTCATCGACCACGGCATGGGCGTCGTGATCGGCGAGACGGCGGAGATCGGCGACGACGTCATGCTCTATCACGGCGTGACGCTGGGCGGCACCTCGCTCGATCCCGGCAAGCGCCATCCGACGCTGGGCGACGGCGTGATCGTCGGCGCCGGCGCCAAGATCCTGGGCGCCGTCACCATCGGGCGCGGCGCCCGCATCGGCGCCAATGCCGTCGTGGTGGCCGACGTGCCTGCCGACACCGCTGTCGTCGGCATCCCGGCCAAGCCGGTCACCCCGCGCGACCGGGCGGAAACGCGCAAGTTCATGCCCTACGGCACCCCCTGCGGCGAAATCCCCGATCCGGTGGCCCGCGCACTGACCGGCCTGCTCGATCAGGTGACGGCGCTGCAGGCCCGTGTCGGCGAGTTGGAGGCGGCGAACCCGCCATCGGCCGCAGCCTTACTACCCCGTTCAACACCCACACCGCTGGAAGCGGTGGCGTCCCACCCCGTCGGGATGCAAGAAGCCCAAGGAGAACCGCGATGAGACTCAGCACCAAGGGACGCTATGCCGTGATGGCGATGGTCGATCTGGCCGCCACCAGCCAGGGCAGCCCGGTCGCGCTGGCGGACATCGCGGAACGGCAGGAGATCTCGCTGTCCTATCTAGAGCAGCTGTTCGCCAAGCTGCGCAAGGGCGGGCTGGTCAAGAGCGTGCGCGGTCCCGGCGGCGGCTATCTGCTGGCCCACCCGGCCGATGCCACCCGGGTGTCCGACATCATCCTGGCGGTGGACGAACCGATCCGCACCACCCGCTGCGCCAATGGCACGCCGCAGGGCTGCCGCACCAACCGATCGCGCTGCCTGACCCACGACCTGTGGGAGGAACTGGGCAACCAGATCCACATGTATCTCAGCTCGGTCACCGTGGCCGACGTGGTGGAGCGGCGGATCATCGGCACCAGCGGCCTGAACCTGCTGCGCCCGGCCCCGGCCGCCGACAGCGCCGCGGTCGCCGCCGCCGAGTGAAGACGACCCTTTCCGGACACGAGCACGCCTGAAAAGTGACCACCCTACCCGCCAACCTGTTCCGGCGGACCGGAGTCTATCTCGACCACAACGCCACCGCCCCGCTGAAGCCGGAGGTGAAGGCGGCGATGGGTCAGGCGATGGATCTGGTCGGCAACCCGTCCTCCGTGCATGCCTTCGGCCGCAGCGCCCGGCGCGCGGTGGAAGAGGCGCGCGCCGCCGTGGCCGCGCTCGCCGGGGTCAGGCCGGCGCAGGTGCTGTTCACCGGCAGCGGGACGGAGGCCAACAACTTCGCGCTGCGCGGCTTCGCCGGCCGCCGGGTGCTGACCTCGGCCATCGAGCATGAATCGGTGCTGGCCGCCCGGCCCGACGCAGAGCGTTTCGGCGTGACCCGCGACGGCATCGCCGACCTGCAGGATCTGGAGAGCCGCCTGGCCGGTGGGGACGAACCGGCGCTGGTCTCGCTGATGCTGGTCAACAACGAGACCGGGGTGATCCAGCCGGTGGCGGACACGTCCAGGATCGCCCACGCCCATGGCGCGCTGGTCCATTGCGACGCCGTGCAGGCGGCGGGACGGCTGCCTCTGTCGCTGTCCGGCCTCGGCATCGACCTGATGACGCTGTCGGCCCACAAGCTGGGCGGCCCGACCGGCGTCGGGGCGCTGATCCTGGCCGAGGGGCTGGAACCCGATGCGCTGATCCGCGGCGGCGGCCAGGAACGGCGCAAGCGCGCCGGCACTGAGAATCTGCTGGGCATCGTCGGCTTCGGTGCCGCGGCGCGTCTGGCGCTGGACGGGCTGGCGGCGGCCGCCGACCTCGCCGCCCTGCGCGACCGGCTGGAGCGCGAGGCGCTGGCCGCCATGCCGCGCGCCCGCGTGATGGGCGCCGGTGCGGCGCGCGTCGCCAACACCAGCTGCCTGATGCTGCCCGGCCTGCCCGGCGAGACCCAGGTGATGACGCTCGACCTCGCCGGGGTGGCGGTCAGCGCCGGCTCGGCCTGCTCCAGCGGCAAGGTGAAGCCGTCGCATGTACTGGCGGCGATGGGCGAGGACGACCGCTCCGCCGCCAGCGCCATCCGCGTCAGCCTGGGCTGGACCAGCGACGAAGAGGCGGTCGACCGCTTCCTGACGGCCTGGACCGCGATGGCGCGGCGAAGCGCGCCCGCGAATGGCTGAGCCCCCGGTGCCGGCATGGCTGCGCGACCATCTGTCTCCTGTCCGGAAAGCCTGCATTCGCGCATTGCGCCGAATGCGGCTTCTGGGTATGACGCCGCGGAAGGCCTCTATGATGTCGGGCCGGATGGCGGCGGGGGTATGATGTCGGGTACACCATCCTATCGGCCGAGCCTTTCGGCGTTTTGACGGACAGCGCGCATGACCCGTTCCAAATCCGGCCCGCCCGGCAACAACAGCGGCGGAATTTCCGGCGCCATCGCCGGCGATCTGGAGCCCTGCGGCGCCTGCGGCCGCTCGGTGGCGCCGCGCGCCCTGTTCTGCCACGCCTGCGGTGCGGCGCAGCCGCCGCGGCCGCTCGACCCCTTCACCCGGCTGGGGCTGGAACGGCGCTTCGACATCGATCTGGAGCAGCTGTCGAAGCAGCATGCCGGCTTCACCCGCGCCATGGACCCGGAACGCTTCGCCGCCCGCGGCCCGCGCCAGCAGGCCAACGCCAAGGCCCAGGTCGACGCGCTGCGCGAAGCCTACGAGGTGCTGCGCGATCCCATCCGCCGCGCCCATGCGCTGCTGTCACTGCTGGGCGGCGCGCCGGCCGCGAGCGACGGGGCCGGGAATGGGGCCGATAACGGCGATGAGGAGATCGCCGACCTCGCCGCCCGGCTGACCCGTGCCGACGACGCGCTGGAACTGGACCGCATCGGCCTGGACCTCGGCCAGCGGATCGAGGCCTGCATCAAGTATCTCGCCCCCGCCTTCCGCAAGGCGCAGACGGCCTCCGGCCCGGACAGCCCGCCGGCCACCGATGGCGCCGCCCGCATCCTGGCCCGGCTGGAACGGCTGGAGGCGCTGGCAGCCGACGTCCGCGACCGCCGTGCCGCCCTGACGCCGCCGCGCCCCTGACCCGGCCTAACCCTTTCCAACCCCTGCCCTTTCAATCGCTAGGCAACCTTAGAAGAACGAGGACCCCATGCCCAAGATGACCTTCATCGAGCCCGATGGCAGCCGCCGCGAGGTGGACGCCCCGCTCGGCCTGTCCGTGCTGGAGATCGCGCACAAGAACAGCCTGGACCTGGAAGGCGCCTGCGAGGGCTCGCTGGCCTGCTCCACCTGCCATGTCGTGATCGAGCCGGAATGGTTCGACGTCCTGCCGGAAGCGCAGGAGGACGAGGAGGACATGCTGGACCTCGCCTTCGGCCTGACCAAGACCTCGCGCCTCGGCTGCCAGATCATCATGACCGAAGAGCTGGACGGTCTGGTCGTCCGCCTGCCGGGCGGCAGCAACAACGCGATGAAGTAACGGCGCGGGGGAACCCTGTTCCGGCCGCCGGAGACGGCGTCACGCGACGCAAGACCCGGCGGCCTCTTTCCCCTGCCCGTCCCCTGTTTCGATTTCCTACTTTCCCGGGCGCCTGCCCGTACCATATAGGGCGCCATGAACTCCCTCGGTCTTTCAAAGCGCCCCCAGGACACCCGCGTCGTCGTCGCGATGTCCGGCGGGGTGGATTCCTCCGTCACCGCCGCCGTGCTGCGGGAGGAGGGCTATGACGTCGTCGGCATCACGCTGCAGCTTTACGACCACGGCCTCGCCTTGCAGAAGCCGGGCGCATGCTGCGCCGGCCAGGACATCTACGACGCCCGTCAGGTCGCCGACCGCATCGGCATCCCGCATTACGTCCTGGATTACGAAGGCCGCTTCAGCCAGGACGTGATGGATGATTTCGCCGACAGCTATCTGCGCGGCGAAACGCCGATCCCCTGCGTGCGCTGCAACCAGCGCGTCAAGTTCCGCGACCTGCTCAACACCGCCCGCGACCTTGGCGCCGACGCGCTCGCCACCGGCCATTACGTCCGCCGCATCGCCGGTCCGCAGGGCGCCGAACTGCACCGCGCCGTCGATCCCGCCAAGGACCAGAGCTATTTCCTGTTCGCCACCACGCGCGAACAGCTGGAGTTCCTGCGCTTCCCGCTGGGCGGCCTGACCAAGCCGGAAACCCGCGCGCTGGCCGAGCGCCACGGGCTGGAGGTCGCCGCCAAGCCCGACAGTCAGGACATCTGCTTCGTGCCCAACGGCAATTATGCCGAGGTGGTGGCGAAGCTGCGCCCCGGCTCCGTCGAGCCCGGCGACATCGTCCATGTCGACGGCCGCGTTCTGGGCCGCCACAAGGGCGTCGTCCACTACACGGTCGGCCAGCGCAAGGGGCTGGGCATCGGCGGCATCCGCGGTCAGGAGGAGGAAGCGCTCTACGTCGTCCGCCTGGAGCCGGCCCGCCGCCGCGTCGTGGTTGGCCCACGCCGCGACCTCGCCCGCTCGCTGGTAATGGTGCGCGACGTGAACTGGCTCGGCCCCGATCTCGCCGACGGTGCGGGGATCGAGGTGTCGGTGAAGCTGCGCTCCGCCCAGCCGGCGGCCCCCGCCCTGTGGCGCGCCGGGCCGGACGGCAGCGCGCGCGTCGAACTGCTGGAGGCCCAGCACGGCATCGCCCCCGGTCAGGCCTGCGTCGTCTACCAGGGCGACCGCGTGCTGGGCGGCGGCTGGATTGCCGGCACCGCCGGAGGTGTGGCCGAGGGCGCCGAGGTGGGTGAAACGGTGGCTTGAATCAGGGGGTTAAGCGGTTTTCCGCCGACCGGCCGAAAAAAAACGCACCCCCCGAAAATTCCGCGTTGACAGGCCAACTCGCCCTATCCTATATAGCGGCTCCCGGCGGCAACGACGGGACACGATGGTAGCCAACGGCGGCGGAAACGCCAACAACGGCGAACACGATGGCAGCGTAGCTCAGTGGTAGAGCAGGGGAATCATAATCCCTTGGTCGGGGGTTCAAATCCCTCCGCTGCTACCATCAGAAAGGCCAGTCAATCCAACGGATTGACTGGCCTTTTGCTTTCTGGCCGACGCGGTCTTCGGGGGCGCCAGTAAGCACCCAGTAAGCACGCGGCCGACGAACTACCGGCGGGTTCCGATCACGGTCGGAATCGCCAGGCGCATGGCGACCGGTGTGTAGATGTCCACCGGTGCGCCGGGGGCGCGAATCGAGACGATCAGGGCGTAACGGGCCGGCGTGCTCCAGCGGTCCAGGAAGGGCTTCTCCTTCCACCAGCCACCGACCGGGAAGACGCCGATAGCGTCGCGCGACGCCAGCTCGGCCGCGGTTCCCCGCCACCAGTCCGAATGGATCGAGCCGCGGTCGCGCAGGGTGCCGAGCAGCCAGCCGTCGCCACCGGTCGCTGTGGCCGTGCCCCCTTCCTCCTCCTCACGGGCCGCCTTGTTGATACGGCGTCGGAAGTCGTCCAGCGGCTCGGTCGCGCGTTTGACGGCGAAACGCAGGGCGTGCGACGCGTAGCGGTGCCGCCGCGTCCAGCCGCGCTCGCCGGGATTGGGCTCGACGAAGTACGACAACGTAAGGCGCAGTTCCACGGGCAGTTCGCCAAGCGCCTCCAGTTCGTCGCGCGGCCAGGGCAGCCGGTGCAGGTTCATGTTCTTCATCGTCGCCGTGCTGCCGTCGCGCTGAAACGGCTGCACCTCGTCCTCGACCATGAGGGTAAGGTCGTTGCTGGCGCTCAGCAGAGCCCGCCCGAGGTCCGGCACACCATAACCATAGCGGCGCAACAGCGCCTGCATCTCGCGCTTCCCGCCACAGGCGTCGAACCGCGCCCGCATCGCCGGAGTCCATTCCGCGGCATGGACGATCAGCCCGCGCACCGTCTCCGGCCACAGCCGGGGCCGGGCCGTCCTGATCCGGGCGGCCATGTTGGCCGCCAGGGCCGTGGCACCGCTGGTGTCGCCCAGCGTGTCGAACAGGCGCCGCGCGGGCCGGTAATGGGTCGTCAGCAGTTGCAGGTCGTCGATGGCTTCCGGCGGAAAGCGGCCATCCCCAGCGAGATTGCCGCCTTCGAACGTCACCTCGGGCTTGATCGGCCATTGGCGCTCCCACAACACCGACGTCCGGCTGCGCGGTGAAAGGTCTCCCGCTGGAGCCAGAGGCGCCCAGCCGTCGTAAGCCGGATGGGTGATGGTAATCTTGTCCGTGCAGGCGCCGACCGTCAGCGCGTTCCACGCCTGGGCGGGGTCTTCGACCGGCTCCAGATCGTTCCGGTCGAGGTAGGCGGCCGGATCGAGGTCATCCCGGATGTTGCCGGCGGACACCACCACGAGGCGGCGCCCGGTTTCGTCGAAGCAAAGCTGATCGATGGCGGACGACCACGACGACGGCCTCCCGCGTGACGGGCTCGGGCTGGTCACCGCCATGCAAACGACTCGGTTGCGGAACGGCGCCTGCACCTCGGCGCGGGCGATGGCTTCACCGGTGAGCGCGCCGTACAACTCCGGCTCGTTGTCCGGAACGCCGTCGGGCGGCAGGATCTTTACACTTTCCAGCCGATGGGACAGGGTGACCGGATCGGCCGTCTCCAGGACCGCATGCAGGTCGCCGTAGAGTGCGGCCCCCGCCATGGCCGTACCGTGCCCCAACCACCGGCCAGCGGAGTCGGCCACGCCCCAATCAGGATTGACCGTGTGCAGGTCCTCGTCGGCGAGAGCCGGACGCAGCAGCGGGTGTCCCGCCGTAGCGCCGCTGTCGAGCAGGCAAACAGCGCTGGCAGCGCCATCCGGCGGCGTCAGGCGACCGAGAAGCTCATCCGTCCACTCCCGCTGGGCGGCCCCATCCATGGCGAGGAACATGGCCGGCGTGTCCTTGGCCGCCCGCAATTCAGCCACCGCGTCGCTGTTGCGCACCAGCCGGGTCATCGTGGCCTCATCGGCCAGGGCTAGCACCACGTCCCGTTCGGGAAAGCGGACGGCGTGCGGTTTCACAGGCACGTTCAACCGTCCGGCGACTCGCTCGAACAGCGGGCGTGTGTCGCGGCGCAGCCACACCTCCCACCAGATTGCCTGACCGGGGGGCGGATACAGCGCGTCCGCATCAGTGAACAGTGAGCGCACGGTGGCCACGCGCACCGTTTCCAGGCGGGTGACCAGAGCTTGGTTCTTCGGGTGGCCCTTGGCCGTCTGTTCGGTTCGATAGGCTTCCACCTTGTCCAGGTAGAACGACTCGGCGCCGGCCGGGATGAACACCGTGGCGGCAACCGGCCCGGCCGGATCGCCGGGATCGCGAACGGCGACGACCTCCACGGCCTTGCGGCGGTCGCCGAGCTGGTCGATGGCGGCCCGTTCGGCAGCGGCGATCTCGACCTCCAGATAGAAGCCCGGCCTGCCTTCCGCGATGTCGGGCTCCCGCGCCGCCATCTCGCGGCGTCCGCCCGCGAGCGCTTCGCCGATGGCCCGTTCGAGCGCCTGCGCGTGGCCCTCACGGTCGCGCAACGGCAGTGGACGGGGCGTGATCTTCTGCGGTGGGCGGCTGTAGGGCTCGGAGGTGCCGCCGCCTTCGACGTGGAGGTGCGGCCGGTCGCGCGGAGTATCGGGCATCGGCACGGTCTGCGGCTATTCCGTGGTGGCGCGCCGCTCCGCGATGGCCGCGAGCAACGCTTCGGTGGTGATCGTGATGCCGCCGTCGAGCACGGCGGCTTTGGCGGCTTCATCCGCAGCGCGGGTCGATTCGGCATGGCTCAGGCCGACGGCAGCCTCCGCGACGGCTTTCCAGTCGATCCAGTCCACCGTGAACGCGGCGAGACGCGCCTTGAGCAACCGCTCGATCAAGGTGGCGTCGGGCAGCGTGTACTCCAGGACGTCGTCGAACCGGCGGAACAACGCCCGATCAAGCAAATCCGCATGATTCGTCGCCGCGACGATCAGGCCCTGACTGTCGTCCTGCTCCAGGAATTGCAGGAAGGAGTTGAGAACGCGCCGGATTTCACCGACATCGTTCTCGGTCGTGCGGCGGGCGCCAAGCGCGTCGAACTCGTCGAAGAAGTACACACCCCGAGTCGCCGCCATCGCCTCGAACACGAGCCGCAGCTTGCCCGCCGTGTCCCCCATGAACTTGGAGATGAGACCGTCGAGCACGACGGTGAACAGCGGCAGCCGCAGTTCACCGGCCAACGCCGCTGCCGTCATCGTCTTGCCCGCCCCGGGCGGTCCGACGAGCAGGAGCTTGCGGCGCGGCACGAGGCCATGTGCGCGAAGCCGTTCCTGCTGCGTCTGTTCCAGAAGCGTACGCCGCAGGCGCCGCTCGACGCCGTCGGTCAGCACCATGCTATTGAGCCGCACGTCCGAATATCGGACAGACAACAGGTTCGCCAGCTCGCCCTTCGGCTGAACCAGCGGTACGGGGCCGCCGGGCCGCCGCTCGACCGCGCTCGGCCGGACCTTGGCTGCATCGATCAGGTCGCGCAGTTCCTGGGCCAGCTTGCCGTGTCCCTGGCGCGCTTCAAGCGCAGCAACCTGCATCGCCACCGAGAGGAACTGCTGTTCATCCCCGGCGATGTGGCTCTTGAGCAGGGCAATGATGTGGCGTGCGGCGGTCATAATGAGAACGATATAGGAACAAAGGGGTCAACACCAAGGATCGGCAGACGCGCTTGGCGCGCACGGAGTCTAACGGCTTCTTGCCACATTGTATCCTGCCATTGAGCGGCCCGTCGATTTTGGTGTGGATAACCATCCTGAGGGGGGACTCCAACCATGACATAGGCCATCCGCGCCAAGCTCCCCGCCAATGGAGCTTGGGTGAGAGGGCGCCAGAGGATCGAAATCGGCAATCCGGAACCCCCTGTCATCTGTTGCGGCACCGCGCCGAAAAGGGAGAGGGCCGGGAGGGGAACCATGACGGGCTTGGAAGCGGGAGGAAAGGCCTCCGGCCGGTCCGTCGCGGAGACCTGTCATGCCTCATGCCCTGCGAGACGCCCAGCCTGCTTCCGGGCGCGCCAGCCTGTACGCCGAGATCACCACCCGCATCATCGCCGAACTGGAAGCCGGGCGGCTGCCCTGGGTCCAGCCGTGGGGAGGCGCGGACACCGCCTCCCTCGGCCTGCCGCGCAACGCCTCTTCCGGCCGCCCCTACAGCGGCATCAACGTTCTGATCCTGTGGGGAGCCGTCTTCGCCGGCGGCTTCTCAGGCCAGACATGGCTCACCTACCGGCAGGCCCAGGCGCTGGGCGGCACCGTCCGCCGGGGCGAGCGCGGCACCACAATCGTCTACGCTGCCCGCTTCGTTCCCGACCGCGAGCGCCTTAGGGCGCGCGAGGAAGGTGAGACCGCCCAGCCGATCCCGTTCCTCAAGCGCTTCACTGTCTTCAACACCGACCAGTGCGACGGCCTGCCCGAGAACATCGCCCCGATGCCGCCGCCGATTCCGGCGGGACTGATCCTGCCGCGGGCCGAAGCGCTGATCCGCGCCAGCGGGGTGGAGGTCCGCATCGGCGGCGACCGGGCCTTTTACCATCTCCAGCACGATTGCGTGCAGGTGCCGGCTCCCCAGAGCTTCTTCGAGCCGGTCAACTGGCACCGCACAGCCCTCCATGAGCTGGGTCACAGCACCGGCCATCCCAGCCGGCTGGGCCGCGACCTGTCCGGCGCCTTCGGCTCCCGGAAATACGCGTTCGAGGAGCTGGTGGCTGAGATCGCCTCGGCCTTTCTCTGCGCGGCCCTCGGCATCGTACCCACCGTCCGCCATGCCGACTACATCGGCACCTGGCTGGAGGTGCTGCGCGAGGACGATCGCGCCATCGTCCGGGCCGCCAGTCAGGCCAGCCGAGCCGCTGATTATCTGCTTGCTTGCCTGCCCGAAGGCACCATGCCCGGAAGAGAGGAAGAGGGGGGTGGGGATCGGGGGGACGGGTGAGGAGATCGGGAGAGAGGCTCCCGGCCGCCCGTCGCGGAGATCATCCCCATGGCCGTCGCCAAGATCGTCCTCAGCACCTCGCGCGACATCCCCTTCAACAAGCTGGTGCTGTCCCAGGCCAACGTCCGCAAGCTCAAGGCCGGCGTCTCGATCGAGCAGCTCGCCGAGGACATCGCCCGGCGCACCCTGCTGCACGGGCTCACCGTCCGGCCGGTGCTCGACGCCGAGGGCAACGAGACCGGAGTCTATGAGGTGCCGGTCGGCGGCCGCCGCTTCCGGGCGCTGGAACTGCTGGTCCGGCAGAAGCGCATGAGCCGGACCCAGCCGGTCCCCTGCGTGGTGCGTAGCGGCGGCCTCGCCGAGGAGGACTCGCTGGCCGAGAACCTGCAGCGCGAGCCGCTGCATCCGCTCGACCAGTTCCGCGCCTTCCAGACCCTGCGCGAGGCGGGTCTGGGCGAGGAGGAGATCGCCGCCCGCTTCTTCGTCGCCCCCGCCGTGGTGAAGCAGCGCCTCAAGCTGGCCGCCGTCGCCCCGGCCCTTCTCGACGCCTACGCCGAGGAGCGGATGACGCTGGAGCAGTTGACGGCCTTCACTGTCACCGACGACCGGGCGCGCCAGGAGCAGGTGTGGGAGACGCTGTCGCGCGCCTACAGCCGCGAACCTTATCAGATCCGCCGGTTGCTGACCGAGGGGGCGGTGCGGGCCTCGGACAAGCGGGCGCTGTTCGTCGGGCTGGAGAGCTATGCGGCGGCCGGCGGCATGGTGATGCGCGACCTGTTCCAGCTCGACGACGGCGGCTGGTTGCAGGATCCGGCGCTGCTCGACCGGCTGGTCGCCGAGAAGCTGGAGGCCGAGGCCGCCATCATCCGGGCCGAGGGCTGGAAGTGGGTGGAGGCGGCGCTGGCCTTCCCCTATGGCCACAGCCGGAGCCTGCGCCGTCTGGCCGGCGAGCCGGTGCCGCTGACCGAGGCCGAACAGGCCACCTACGACGCGCTGCACACCGAGTACGAGGAACTGGAGAACACCGATCCAGCCGACCTGGAGGCGCTGGAGACCTCGTCGCAGCGGCTCAACGCCATCGACGTCGCGCTGCGGGAGCTGGAGGAGCGGCCGCTGGTCTTCGAGTCGGCCGAGGTGGCGCGGGCGGGGGTGTTCGTCAGCGTCGATGCCGAGGGCCGGCTCCAGATCGACCGCGGCTACGTGCGGCCGGAGGACGAGGCGCCGGTCGAGCCGGTGCCGGTGGCCGGCAGCAATGACGCCCCGGCAGCCGAACCGGTGAGCGGTGCCGGCGGCACTGTCGCGGCTCAACCCGCCGTCATCATCGGCGGCAGCCGGGTCTCGGCACCCGCGCCGATCCCCGCCACCGGATCGGACGGTGCGGATGAGGAGGACGCCATCCGCCCGCTGCCCGACCGGCTGCTGACCGAGCTGAGCGTCCACCGCACCCTGGCGCTGCGCGACGCGCTCGCGCGGGAGCCGGACACCGCCTTCCTGGCGGCGCTCCACGCGCTGTGCCTGCGCCTGTTCTATCACCGGGGCAGCGGCTCCTGCCTCGACCTGGAGGTGAAGAGCGCGACCTTCAGCGTGCAGCCGCCGGACCTCGCCGCCAGCGCCGCGGCGAAGGCGATCGACGCCCGCCAGCGCCTGTGGGCCGAGCAGTTGCCGCGGGAGCCGGACGAGCTGTGGACGGTGCTGCTGGGGTTCGACGGCGCCAGCCGGGTGGCGCTGTTCGCCCACTGCGTCTCTCTGGGCGTCAACGCCGTGCATGAGTCCTGGAACCGGGCGCCGCAGCGTGCCGCCCATGCCGACGTGCTGGCCGGGGCGGTCGGGCTGGACATGGTGGCGGCAGGCTGGACGGCAACGGTGGACAGCTATCTCGGCCGGGTGCCGAAGATGCGCATCCTCGAAGCGGTGCGGGAGGCGCGGGGCGCCGAGGCAGCCCGGCTGATCGACCATCTGCGCAAAGGCGACATGGCGAAGGAGGCCGAGCGGCTGCTCGCCGGCAGCGGCTGGCTGCCGGAACCGCTGCGCGCCCGGCCGGAGGAAGCCCCGACGGCCGGGGATGGAGACGTGGTCGATCATGGGGACGCGGTTGACAGCGGCGACAGCGTCGGCGGTGCGGGCACCGATGCTCTGCCCGCTTTCCTGACCGGCGCCGGTGGTCCGGGGGATGAGGAAGAGGAGGCTCCCGCCAAGGCGGCCTGATCGCGGTGTGGCGGAGTGGCGCCCGGCCGCTCCGCCTTCTTCCCTTCCTTCATCCGGAGGTTCGCCATGACCATGATCGCCGATGCCCGCGGTTTCCCCGCGGACGCCCGTGCCGCCGCGCGCGGAACCGCGGGCGCCGCCCTGTTCGCCGTCGCCGAGCGGCTGCTGCCCGACCTCGAACGCGGCCGTGCCATCGACATCGCAGCGTTGCGCACCGCGATGACGGCGGCCTTCGGCGGCACCGACGCCGAGGGCGCCTGGACCTGGAAGCTGGCCTACGATGCCGGCGAGGCCGCGCAGCTTCTGTTCCTCCGTCGCTTCGGCGCCGCCATACGCCTCCGGGCCGGTGACCCGGCGGCCTTCGCGGCGCTGCTGGCGCGGGTGGCGGCGCTGCTGCCGTCCCAGACCCGCCGCTCCGAGGAGAGCCAGGCCCGCCAGCAGTTCTCGACCCCGCTGCCGCTGGCTGCTGCGGTCGCCGCGGCCGCGGCGCTGACCCCGGCCGACCGTGTGCTGGAACCGTCCGCCGGCACCGGCCTGCTGGCCATCTTCGCCGAGCTGGCCGGGGCCTCGCTCGTTCTCAACGAGTTGGCGGACAGCCGGGCCGGCCTGCTGGAACGGCTGTTTCCCGGCGTGCCGGTAACCCGGTTCGACGCCGCCAGCCTGCACGATCACCTCGATCCGGCGGTGGTGCCGACGGTGGTGCTGATGAACCCGCCTTTCTCGGCCCTGGCCGCGGTGGACGGCCGGGTGGCCGACGCCGCGCTCCGGCACATCGCCGCGGCCCTGGCCCGGCTGGCCGAGGGTGGGCGTCTCGTCGCCGTCACCGGTGCCGGGCTGTCCCCGGATCATCCGGCGTGGCGGGACGCCTTCACCCGCGTGCAGGAGCGTGGCCGGGTCATTTTCTCCGCCGCCGTTGACGGCAAGGTCTACGCCCGCCACGGCACCACCGTCGACACCCGCCTCACCGTCATCGACCGCATCCCGGCCGAGGACCCGACCGTCTTTCCGTCCTCCTTGGGCACCGCCCCCGACGTTGCGACGCTGCTCGGCTGGGTCCGACAGGCCGTTCCATACCGTGCACCGATGGCCGCGTCCACAACGCCGCTCCGGCCGATGATGGCCCGGCCTGCGGCGGGACGAAAGGCGCGCCGGGCAATGCCCAGCCCCAGGACCATGGCGCCGATGGAGCCGACGGCGGTCGAACTGGTCTACGAGACGCGCGACTGGACGCCGCCCGCCGACGCCCGGCTCACCGCCGGCCTCTACGAGCCCTACGCACTGCAATCCATTGTCATCCCCGGCGCCCGGCCACACCCGACGCCGCTGGTGCAGTCCGCCGCCATGGCTTCGGTCGCGCCGCCCAAACCGCGCTACCGCCCGCATCTGCCGGCCGCCCTGGTCACCGGCGGCACCCTCTCCGACGCCCAGTTGGAGAGCGTCATCCTCGCCGGCGAGGCGCACGCTGGCCACCTCGCCGGCTTTTGGATCGTGGACGAGACCTTCGACAGCGTCTCGGCCGCGCCGGAGGGGGCCGATGGGGCGGTGCGTTTCCGCCGCGGCTGGTTCCTTGGCGACGGCACCGGCGCCGGCAAGGGCCGGCAGGTCGCCGGCATCCTGCTCGACAACTGGCTGAAAGGCCGCCAGCGCGCACTCTGGGTCTCGAAGTCCAACACCCTGATCGAGGACGCCCAGCGCGACTGGTCGGCCCTCGGCCAGGAGCGGCTGCTGGTGACTCCGCTGTCGCGCTTTCGGCCCGGCGTGCCGATCACGCTGGAACGCGGCATCCTCTTCACCACCTACGCCACGCTGCGCGGCGACGGCGGCGAGAACGCCGTGCCGCGCGTGCAGCAGATCGTCGACTGGCTCGGCCGCGACTTCGACGGCGTCATCGTCTTCGACGAGTCCCATGCCCTGCGCAACGCCGGCGGCACCGCCGGCTTCGGCGGCGAGGGCAGCGCCGGCACCCCGTCCCAGCAGGGCCGCGCCGGCCTGCGGCTCCAGCATGCCCTGCCGGAGGCCCGAATCCTCTACGTCTCCGCCACCGGCGCCACCACCGTGCACAACCTCGCCTATGCCCAGCGCCTCGGGCTGTGGGGCGGCGAGGATTTCCCCTTCGCCACCCGTGCCGAGTTCGTCCAGGCCATCGAGGCCGGCGGGGTCGCCGCCATGGAGGTGCTGGCCCGCGACCTCAAGGCCCTCGGCCTCTACAGCGCCCGCTCGCTCTCCTTCGACGGCGTCGCCTACGAGATGGTCGAGCACCGGCTGACGCCGGGACAGATCGCGATCTACGACGCCTACGCCGCCGCCTTCCAGGTCATCCACGCCAACCTGAACGCAGCGCTGGAGGCCAGCAATGTCACCGGAAGCGGCGGCACCCTGAACCGCGCCGCCAAGGCCGCCGCCCGTTCCGCCTTCGAGAGCGCCAAACAGCGCTTCTTCAACCACCTGATCACCGCGATGAAGACGCCGACCCTGCTGCGCGCGATCGAGCGCGACCTCGCCGCCGGCCACGCGGTTGTAGTGCAGCTTGTCTCCACCGGCGAGGCGCTGATGGAGCGCCGGCTGGCCGATCTGCCCACCGAGGAATGGGGCGACATCCGCATCGACGTCACGCCGCGCGAGTACGTGCTCGACTATCTGGCCCACTCCTTCCCGGTGCACCTGCACGAGCCCTTCACCGACGGTGACGGCACCCTGTCGTCGCGGCCGGTGTGGCGGGACGGCCAGCCGGTGCTGTGCCGGGAGGCGGTCGAGCGGCGCGACCGCATGATCGAGCGGCTGGCGGCGCTCGACCCGGTGCCGGGGGCGCTCGACCAGATCGTCCAGCGCTTCGGCGTCGAGATGGTGGCCGAGGTCACCGGCCGCTCGCGGCGCATCGTGCGCAAGCTCGACCCCGGCGGGCTGGAGCGGCTGGCGGTGGAGAGCCGCCCCGGTTCGGCCAACCTCGCCGAGACCCAGGCCTTCCTCGACGACGACAAGCGCATCCTGGTCTTCTCCGACGCCGGCGGCACCGGCCGCAGCTATCACGCCGACCTCGGGGCGAAGAACCAGAGGCTGCGGGTGCATTACCTGCTGGAGGCCGGCTGGAAGGCCGACGCCGCCATCCAGGGGCTGGGGCGGACCAACCGCACCAACCAGGCGCAACCGCCGCTGTTCCGCCCGATCGCCACCGATGTCCGAGGCGAGAAGCGCTTCCTCTCCACCATTGCCCGCCGGCTCGACACGCTGGGGGCTATCACCCGCGGCCAGCGCCAGACCGGCGGTCAGGGCCTGTTCCGCGCCGACGACAACCTCGAATCCGTCTACGCCCGTGCCGCCCTGCGCCAGCTCTACGGCCTGCTGCACGCCGGCAAGGTCGAGGGCTGTTCGCTGGGGGACTTCGAGGCGGCGACCGGGCTGTCCCTGAGCGACCGCGACGGTGGCCTGCGGGACGAGCTGCCGCCGATCACCACCTTCCTCAACCGGCTGCTGGCGCTGACCATCGGCTTGCAGAACACGCTGTTCGGCGTGTTCGAGCAGTTGCTGACCGCCAGGATCGAGGGGGCCATCTCGTCGGGCACCTACGACCGCGGCGTCGAGACGCTGGTGGCCGACAGCTTCACCGTCACCGGGCGGCGGACGCTCCACACCCACGCGGCGACCGGGGCGGAAACCCGGCTGTTCACCCTGGCCCGGCGCGACCGCAACCAGCCGATGGGTGCGGAGGACGCGCTGGAACGCGGTGCCGGACCGCAGGCCCGGTTGCTGGTGAACACGCGCTCGGGGCGGGCGGCGGTGGCGGTGCCGGCGGCGAGCCTGATGCTGGACGACGGGACGGTGGAGCGCCGGGTGCGGCTGCTGCGGCCGATGGAGCGGGTGACGGTGACGCTGGCCGAACTTGCCCAGAGCCAATGGCGTCCGGCCGAACCACCGGCCTTCTCGGCCGCCTGGGAGGCGGAGGTCGCCACGGTGCCGGACTTCTCCACCAGCACGCTCCACCTCGTGACCGGGCTGCTGCTGCCGGTGTGGCGGCGCCTGCCGGACACGAACCTGCGGGTGGTGCGGTTGCAGACCGACGCGGGCGAGCGGATCATCGGCCGCGTGGTGGCGCCGGACGTTCTGCCCGAGGTCGAGCGGAACTTCGGCGTTGGGGCCGGGGCGGCGGTTCCCGTGCCGTCGGTCGAGGAGGCCTGGACGCGGCTGCAAGGCGAGCGGGTGGCCCTGCATTTGGCCGACGGGCTGTGGCTGCGCCGGGTGACGGTGGCGGGCGCGCATCGCGTCGAGCTGTTCGGCTTCACCGGCGGGATGGTGGACCGGCTGAAGGCGCTGGGGCTGACGGGGGAGATCATCGCCTGGAGCCTGCGGCTGTTCGTGCCGGTGGGCGAGCGGGGAGCGGCGGTGTTCGCGGCACTGCTCGCACGGCACCCGCTGCTGCGCGTCGTCGAGCGGACGGTGGCGTGAGCGGCCGGCACCATGTCCGCGGCGTCGGAGATTGCGCAACGCCTCGCGCGGGAGGCCGAGGCGGTGTGCCGGCGCTACCTGCCGGTTGGCCGGCGGGAGGGCCACTACTGGCGGATCGGCGACGTTCAGGGCACGCCAGGGGGCAGCCTTTACGTCCACCTGCACGGCGTCGCCGCCGGCAAATGGGCCGACGCCGCCACCGGCGAGCACGGCGACCTGCTCGATCTCATCGGGGCGAACCGGGGGCTCGACCGCCTGCGCGACGTTCTGGCCGAGGCCCGGGCGTTTCTCGGCCAACCGAGGATCGGCCCTGGTCCCGGCGATCGTGAGGCGCCGGTGTCGGCCGGATCGCCGGAGGCCGCCCGCCGGCTGTTCGCCCGGTCCCTGCCGGTCGCCGGCACGCTGGCCGAGGCGTATCTGCGCAACCGCGGACTTCCGGACATCCGGAATTCCGGCCCCCTGCGCTTCCAGCCACGCTGCTGGTACCGGGATGCCGGGGACCGGTTCGTCGCCGGCCCGGCGCTGGTGGCGGCGGTCACCGACCTGGACGGCCGGCTCACCGGGGTGCAGCGGCTCTGGCTCGATCCCTCCGGCCGGGGCAAGGCGGCGATGCCGTCACCGCGCCGGGCGCTGGGGCACCTGCTCGGCAACGGCGTCCGCTTCGGCGTGGCGCGCGACGTGCTGGCGGCGGGGGAAGGCATCGAGACCATGCTGGCGCTGCGGCTCGCCCTGCCGGTCCTGCCTGCGGTGGCGGCACTCTCAGCCGGGCACCTTGCCGCCCTGCGGCTGCCGTCGGCGCTGCGGCGTCTCTACATCGCCCGCGACAACGACGCGGCCGGGCAGCGGGCCGTGGACCGGTTGGGCGACCGTGCTGACGCGGCCGGCGTCGAGGTCCGGGTGCTGGCGCCGCAGGCCAAGGACCTCAACGACGACCTGCGGGACCACGGTCTGGCGATGCTGCGGGCGCATCTGCGGGCGCAGCTCGCTCCAGAGGAGGGCGCAGCGGGCTGGGAGACTGGCGATCCGGGGCGCAACGGATAGGCAGGCGGGAAGCGGGCAAGTGTCGGGCGGGGCGCTGGTTGGAGCCGGGCAGCCCCTCCGGTCCGGGAGAGGCCGCGGCCACGGCCTTCCAGCGGGCGATCGGGCGGCAGCCGCGGCAGGACCGCAACGGTGGCGGTCAACTTTCTTCCCCGGCCGGCCAAGCCGGCCTTCCTCGCGAAACAAGAAAGCCGCCCGCCGCCGTCCTCCGCTCGCGCTGCGGCCCAAGAGGGTGCGGACCCGCCCCGCCCGCCGCGAAGGGATCGCCACGAAGGCCGCGATGGGCGCGGCCGGTCCCAGCCGAAGGACGATCCGTCATGGTCACCGCCCCCGACACCGACGACATCGAGCCCCGCCACGCCGCCTCCGCCACCGACCACGCGCTGGTCGAACTCCAGCTCTACGGCCACCGCCCCTTCCAGGACGATCCCGACCCCCGGCCGCTGCCGGACGAGACCGCCATCCGCGGTGCCTTGGCCGACGTTTTCGACGCCCTGGTTTCCACCCTGACGGACACCCGGTTGGAGCCCGATCTGGCCGACCTGCTGTGGTCCACCGTCAACCTGTTCCACCGCGCCGCCGACCGGGTGCAGCGTGAACTCGACGACAACGAGGACGCCCAGAAGCGCAGCCAGCGCGAGCAGGACGGTTCGGAGATCCGCTCGGTCGAGCTGGAGCGGCTGCTGGCCGAAGGGCTGACGCTGATCGAGCGTCGCACCGCCATGGAAATCTTCCGCGACCACGCCGCCGAGCTGTTCGAGGTCCACACCGGTTCCGCCTGGCGGCCGCGCGCCGGTTCGCTGGTCAGCCGCCGCACCCTGACGGCATCGCTGATCGACAGCCGCGACTTCCTCGCCGCCAAGCGCCGGGCCGAGACCGAGCCGCTGCTGCCGCCCGGTCCCCGCATCGCCTTCACCGGTGGCGTCGAGTGCAACGACCATCACCGCATCTGGGCGGTGCTCGACAAGGTGCGCGCCAAGCACCCGGACATGGTGCTGCTGCACGGCGGCAGCCCGAAGGGGGCGGAGCGGATCGCAGCCTGCTGGGCCGAGCATCGCAAGGTGGCGCAGGTGCTGTTCCGGCCCGACTGGGCGCGCCATGCCAAGGCCGCCCCCTTCAAGCGCAACGACCGGCTGCTGGAGGCGCTGCCGATCGGGGTCGTCGCCTTCCCTGGCTCGGGCATCGTGCAGAACCTGGCCGACAAGGCACGGGCGATGGGCATTCCGGTCTGGCGCTTCGGTGATGGTGGGGCGTGAGCCTCCGCCCATCCGGCGATCCGCAAAGACGCACTGCCGGATTTCCACAATTTATGAAGAATATATCATTAAATCTCAATTTTCCTCTTCTGAATTAATTTGAAATCTGAAAAAGCAAATCCCATCATACGTCGAGATTTTGGATTTTTTCGATCTTACTATTATAACGCAATCAGTCGCCCCTATATTTGACGCCATATCGCTTGAAATTGTTCGAGATATAAATTTCAACTCTTCAATATCTGCGGGAGTCTCTTTTGTCATATGTACGGCGACTACAAACACCCTATTTCCGACCTCCACCCGCCCTACTGCTGTATTGCCGCCACCTAATCCTCCACCTGATCGCCATCTCTTCACTCTTTGCTCAATCCCAGCCAGAACACCAGGATGTTGATTGAGAAGCGCTTCGAGTATATCGAAGCGGTGCTTTGAACTCTTAGTCGCGTATATTTCGGCCGCGATAAGTCGCCACCATGCCGTTAGAGTAACGCCGATGTTCTCAAAGCGAGTTCGATCACCTGGTACCGGTGACCGACCGCGAACCATAGCATCAGCCTGATGCATTATTATATCTGCGCCCGCCAAATCCGACCCGTTAATAGCAAAGCCATTTATTAGGTACATTGACAATAAATCTTGCTCATCTCCATGGAATTTTATCAACTCATCAATTGATGATCGTCTTGCTAGGTAATGAAACAAAGAGGCTTCTGTATCAAGTCTACTGCATATCATGCGAAGTTCACCAAGAGATAAGATTGGAGCCCAAGGAGTTTTTGGCTCTGATAGCTTAAGTTCTATATACCAATGGCGAGCACTGCTCAAATGAGCCATGTGTTCAATGCAAACTCCAAACATAAAAACAATCTTTGGTGTATTGTGATTGATGGGTAAGGCTTGTCCTTTCCGATCATGGAGCATTCCTGTAGCTAGAGATCCTGTAGACAGCAAGTCGCGCAAGCGACGAGCTTGAGTCCCTGGCGCAACAAATAATTCTCGGAAATTTTTAACGAGACTTTCTTTTCCGCCACGGCGGGTTGCATCTTTAATTCTCCCTGCTTTGGCCTCAAATATAAACACATGATTTCCAAGAATGGCTACTACGTCGTGCTCCCATGTCTTGTTTGTTGCTGGATCAGTCCATTTAACGCCACGATGCACGCTAGCAGATGGCAATCCTACTTGGAGAAGTCGCTCAATCTCATCCTCTAAATAATTGGCGCGCGCCAACGAATAAGCGGCATCCAATTTTCCGCCCTTTGGTATAGTTTGCTCAATTATCCAGAAAGGAAAACTAATAATGAGCCCCGGCAAGGGCAGCATGAGTGTATCATGGCTTATCTTAACAAAAGGACGCCGCCAAACCGGATTATTTAGGTGAACTCCCGATAAATCGTTTTCTGAAATTGATCCAGGGGTTAAGGCGAGAGAAAATAAAGCGTTAGAAACATTTTCGCCAAATTTGTCTACAAGGTCAGATCTATCAAAGCAGAACATAGGTGCATGCGCCGTCTCTGCTATCTGAAATATAGTAAATGCTCGTTCATCGTCCCTGCGCAAGTATTTTGAGCATCTATTCCAGAGCTTTGCTGCGATTGGTGTTTCTGAAAACAATTTATCTAGATCGACATTATCTAGGCGTCCGCCCAATAGTTCCCTCATAATATCAGATGATTTATATGCACGCTCTACTATTATCCCTATTAATGAAAATAGAGACCTTACCAAATCAGAGAGAGGGAAGCCAATTTCTTTTACAGCGGCGGCATCAATACGAGAAAAAATCTCCGGTAAAATTTTTTCTGCTTCATCGCTGCTAAAAATATTTCGATAGTAAGTAGTCTGCAGTCTTGTCAATCGTATAACTATATCGAGACCTTCATCGTTTTTTGATGGTGCAGGCCCTTGGCGAGCCCAAAGATCTTCGCCAAGTAGCTTCCATAATTTAATTATACTACGAGGCGAAGAAAGAACAGGCCGCCCCGTCCCCCAAGCAAGAATATAAGCTTGTAAAATCTCAGCTGCAGGTTGGTCAATAAAGCATGATCCGTCTTCTCTTTTGGGATCTGACAATAAATCAATAAGAAGCTGTTGTCCAGATTTCGCAAGAATAGATAATGCATCACGCCCAATAAGAGCGCTGCGAATTTGTTTCTGTATTTTTATGGGATCGCCCCGCTCATTAGGAGAGAAAGCATGAAGTTGCTTCAACGAAATGGCAGCGTAGCCGGGAATACTGGGAAAATTTTCCATATAACCAAAGCCTCACGCTATTATAAATAGTAAATACGCCAGACATCTCTTGGGTGGAACTTAGACTAGCTTGTAATGTTTTGCACGCTCGCTGTGGGTTCAAAAGCCGCAGTGATTTTCTCATAAATCCCGTATTGTCATAGGGTTTATAAGTGCTTCTGGCGGCTGTGCGGGCAAGCCCGCCCATCGGGCTCTCGTGAACCGAGCCACCTACGGCGTCTCGGCCCTCCGGGCTTCGATCCCTACCGCGGTCGTTGTTTTGGCGGAAGCGAGGGCGACGGGCCGGTGCATCCTTCAGCATCGGTGCGCGGGAGCAGCCAGTCAGGCAGGGAACGACCACCCGGTCATGCCGTTGGATCGCCGCTGAGGTCGGCCGCCTCGAAGGCCCGTTGAAGGCTGCCCGGTGCGTAGCCGCGCAACGATCTCCCGCCGCTCTCGAAACGGCGGACGGCCGGCACGGACAAGGTCGCCTTATCGGCCAGGGTCTCCTGGGACCATTGATGCTGGCTTCGGAAGGTTCGGCACTGTTCGGGTGCGCGTCCTATCTCCACCGCTCTATCGAGGCGCAATCATGGCCGGTCGGGTTGGTTCGTACCTCTTCTGCCGGTGTGGCCACCGCAGTGCGCCGATGGTGGAGCGCCTGGGAGCGCCCAGCATGACCATCCCTCTCCGGGTCGAAACCGCTGAGCCATCCGGCATCCCCAGCGGTCTGGAGTCCGGTGCGGCCAGCGCGGCTTTGTCTGCTGGCGACTCTGGCGCCAGGGACGGCTGCCTCGGCAGCCCGACCTCGATCCCGCAACCGGCGAACGCCAACCGTCTTCCCCGTCGTGCTCGGCCAAGGCCGGCGCGCGGCTTCCTCGCGAGGCAAGACGCCCGGCTCCCGCCGGTCCTCCGCTGCGCTGCGGCCCTTTGGGTGCGGGCCGGTCGCCCGGCGCCCTTTGATCGCCATCAAGGCCGCGATGGTCGCGACCGCACCCCATCAAGGAGACGACAGATGGCCCAGATCGGCAGCTTTACCCGCGGCGACGACGGTTCCTTCGCCGGCACGATCAAGACCCTCACCCTCAACATCAAGGCCCGCTTCGTTCCTATGGAGAAGGAGCACGACAAGTCCCCTGACCTGCGCGCCCTGTGCGGGCCGATCGAGATCGGCGCCGGCTGGCGGAAGGCCGCCAAGGACACCGGCCGGCCCTACCACTCGGTCAAGCTCGACGATCCCAGCTTTCCGGCCCCGATCTACGCCAGCCTGATCGAAGTCGATGGCGGTTACGCGCTGATCTGGTCCCGCTGAGGTGACACGCCGGTTGCAGCGTTCCGTCCGGGGAACTGCAACCGGCAGGTCTGTCCGTCTGGTCCATTACGGCCGCCGCGGTCCGACCTGCGGCATCCCCGTTTTCCCGAACGTTCTATCTGCCTTTTCAGACCTCCCAGCCTACCATGCCGGATCGCCCCGCATCGAGGACGAGCGGTGCCCCCAAAATGCTGCGCATTTCGGCTCCCCCGCTCGCCGGCCGGCCGGTCGCCTGTGGCGATCCTCGACCCGGACCGCTCCGGCACCGTGCGAGCCCTCCTGTCTTCAAACACAGGAGGGACCGATGCTGACCATCGACCGGCAAATCCAGGAACTCCGCATGGAACTGGCTGCTTGCTTCCTGACCCGTCGCGAGCGTGTCCAGGCCCGGCGGGAGCTGGACACCCTCCTCGCCCGGCACGCGGACCGGGAAGGCGCTTTCAAGACCCTGGCCGCCGACGACCCGGCGCCCGATTGAGGCGCTGTTTCCTAGGATGACCGAATCGGTGCGATGGTCCCTTCTTCGTCAACCGCGGCCGCATCCGACTCCAGCAACACACTCGCGGGCACGCCCAGCGCGTCGGCCAGTTCCTTCAGCACGGTGATGGTGGGGTTGCGGGCGCCGCGTTCGATGCCGCTGATGTAGGTGCGGTGCAGGCCCGACTCGAAGGCAAGCTGCTCCTGCGACCAGCCGCGCGTGCGCCTGATCCGCTGAACGTTGAGCCCGACCTGCCTGCAGATATCCATCCGGACAGCTAGCCGGCATGTAGCCTATCGGTCTACAGACTATGAGTAACATTTTGTTGAGAGCCTGCGCGTTACGGTCCATGCTGCACAGCCGGCGCGGGAGAAACGGTGCAACGGCATCCCGTAAGCGAAGGCGTGATGCAGGAGAAGGCTTCGTGAACGTCGTACCAGAGGCGAGACACAGGGGGCGCGGTCGCACGCCGAAGGTCGGGACCGGCCTGGACAGGGTGGACACCCATGTCGGCGGCCGGCTGCGGCTGCGCCGCACACTGCTCGGCCTGTCGCAGACCGAACTGGGGCAGAGGGTCGGCCTGACCTTCCAGCAAATCCAGAAGTACGAGCGCGGCGCCAACGGCATCGCCGCCTCGCGGCTCTGGCAGTTGGCGGACGTCCTCGATGTTCCGGTCAGCTTCTTCTTCGACGATATGCCCGACGTGGCGCCCCGTGCATCCGGGCTGTCCGATCCCGAAGCGCCGCCGATGGGGCGGCGGGAGACGCTGGAATTGGTAAAATGCTACTACCGCATCAGGGATCCGCGCGTGCGCCGTGGGGTCTTCGACTTGGTCAAGGCGACGGTGGACGCGGTCGAGGACGTGATCAAATGACGTCCGCCTCCTTCGGCCGATCCTTCTTCAGACGAACCCCTTCACCGCCGCCGTTCTCCGGGATGATTTCCACACCGGCAGCCTCCAGCGCTGCACGGAGGGCGCGAAGGGTGCGGATATGGAGCTGTCGCCCAGACTCGCGCTCAAAGTCCGCGATGGTCTTCTCACCGACCTCCGCAGCTTCCGCAAGCTGCTCCTGGCTCATACGGACCAAGCCCCGCCCCGCCCGGCATTGTGCGGGCGTTATGACGTCTTTTCTGTCGTTAGGCATCTTTTCTGTTGACCTGATTGCTGTCAAACGCCAGAATATCAGTTACCCTGCTTCCCGCAAAGGAGGTGAGCGTGTCTCCAAAGGCGCGAGCACCAAGGGCACGCCATGTGCCTCGCCGGACGAGCTTAGCTGCGGCAGCTCGCCTTCTGACGGTTGCCGTATCCGATCAACGGGACACCGACCCGCTCATTGCCCTCTGGCAGGACTGGCGGGAAACCTTCGCCTCCTCGCAGCGGCTGTGCCAGGAGGCCCAGCGCCTGGAACGGGAGCTGGCCGAAAGGATCGGCTTTCCCCGTGTCGAGGTCCCTCTTGAAGACCCGGAGCACCCCCCGGTCGTCGCCACCGCTGCTCGTCAGATCGACCGGCTGCTGGGGACGGCGCCGGCTGCACGGTCGTTGCGTCGGCGGCTGAAGCGCGACCTCGCCGCGGCACAGGCGCGCTGGGACGCCGAGGCAGCGGCGGTCGGCCTCTCCAGCGCCATCGAGCGGGAGGCCGCCGCGGACCGGCGGGCGGGCGAGATCCTCAAATCCGCCTCCCGCACACCCGCACGATCGATCCCCGGCGTGATCGCCAAGCTCGCCATCGCTGCCGAATGGGGCGAGCTGGAACCGGGAGCCGACGGCTACCCCTGGGACTTCATCCGCGGCGCCCTCGCCGACCTGACCGCGCTGACTGCAAGGGAAACGTAGTCCGGGTCGCTCACGCCCGCTCTGCGGTCCGAACCGACACCATACTTGCCCGGACGAATGGCCGATCAACGGAATAGGATAAAGGTTTAGCTAAAACCCACCGGATGCGCCGTTGGCGATCACCCACTATCGAGCATCTAAAGACACAGCGGCACTGTGATATCCAGGACGCGCCGCCGTCGTTCCGGATCTACGGATTTTCGGAAAGCCGCGCGAGGTGGGGGTGATTGGCGGGAAGTTCCAGAAGACCGCGGGGGAGTACCGGGAGCGCCGCCGTCAGGCGGCCGACAATGACGACCGTGGCCTTATGTTCCGCCCGCTCGATGGTGCCGAGATAGCTGCGGTCGATGTCGGCACGGCGCCCCCGCTCCTCCTCTTGCGTGGTGCCCTTGGCAAGGCGCAGGCGGCGGAGGTTCAGAGCCAGGATGTCGGGCATGTCCTCCATCGGCGGGATGGCGCGGGATTGCGGGACAGGTTTCCACCGAAGACATCGCCCGTTCGGATCCGGCCGGGCAATTCGGTGATCTTTCGGGGCCGGTCTTCGACACCGCTTCGGATCATGCCGGCATATTATAATATGCGCCCGCCCATAGCTTCGGTGCAGGCCACACAGAGGGGGGAGACCAGTCGATGACGAAGCCGCAGCTCGAACCGCCGGTGGCCGACGAACCGCCCGGTTCGGACAGTCTGACCGATTACGACCGCTTGCACCTCGTCACCTATCTGCGCCTACTCGACGCCGATGCGGAGGGGGCCGACCCGGACGAAGTCGCCCGCATCGTGCTGCGCATCGATCCCGCCCGTGAGCCCGACCGCGCCCGGCACGCCCACGCCACCCATCTGGCACGGGCGCAATGGATGACCCGCGTCGGCTACCGCCACCTTCTCCGCCAGGGCATGCACTGAAATCCGCATTGCCGGATTTCCGGAAATCCGCCGTTCCGAATGGCCGGATCGGCGGACTTTGCCGGTGAGTCTGGCGATGAGTCTGGCGCTGATTCCGCCGGTGTACGCCGTTCCCGCCCCGTTCTTCGCCATCGGCGCCATCGCAAATTTACGGCGGCAGGTCACTCTTCAACCTGGGCGTAACCTGACGCTGTCCACGCAGCGAAGGCACCATGACGGCGATGAATGACTGGCGAACATCGACCGCCTACCAGTATGTCCTGACCGTCCCCGCATCCTGTTGGGCGTGGGAGTTCCTGCGCCGCAACAGGGATTATCAGGCGGATGCGGCGGGACAGCTCGGCGAGCCGGCCTCCGCCGATGGAGCCGGCGATTGGGGGTTGCACAGTCCTGGAGGATCCGGGCAAGAGCGGGGCTGAGACCCTGGTGTTCTGGCGGTCCGAGGTGCTGCCGGCCCTGGTCCGGCTGTCGCCGGCCCCCAGGACGTATGCCGGTCCGGGCACCGACCTCGATCCCTGGTGGGGGATGTCGCGCCAAGCCATCTTCCACACCGCAGAGGGCTTCCACGTTGCGCTGGCCGAAGGGCCGCGCGAGCGTCGCTTCTGGATCGAGGGCAAGCGCCTGCCCGGACGCGGCACGCCGCTGCGGGCGCTGATCGCGCTGGACGGTGACCTCGACGCCCAGGTCGCAGCACTCCGCCGGTTCTACGAGGCGGTGACCAACCCGGCCGCTCCCCCCGACCTGACGCCGTACCAGACCCGCATGCTCATGCGCACCCTCCAGGCACTCGACGCCCACCTCGACGGCGCCAGCATCCGGCAAACGGCCGAAGCGCTGTTCGGTGCCGAGCGCGTCAACGCCGACTGGTACCGGGACACGCCGTTGCGCGATCAGGTGCGGTACCTGATCCGCCGGGGGCGTTGGCTGATGGAGGGCGGGTATCGGGAGTTGTTGCGGAGGGGGGCGCTGTAGTCCCGGTGCAGGAGCTGAAAGTGCGAAGACACAGACGGGAATTGCCGATTCATCCGCTTTGCGCGGATATCGTTGAAAAAGTCGGTTGTCGCCAGCGAGCCGCTATGGCGCCAGAAAAGGGTCAGCGGGGAACCTCCCCTCATGCCGGCCTGGGTTCCAGCATCGGGATGAGCTTGGCGAGCTTGCGGAGGTTCTGGGCGGTGGCTGCGAGGTGGAATTCGTCGCGCGCGCCGTTCGGCCCCCTCAGTCGCAACCGGTCCAGCCTCAGGATGCGTTTGAGGTGGGCGAACAGCATCTCGACCTTCTTCCGCTCGCGCCGCGAGGTGGCGTAGGCGTCCGTGGTGGCGATGGCGCGCGCCAAATCGCGGGCTCCTTCATGGATGGAGCGCGGGACCTTGCGCGCGGGCGTGTTCGGGCAGCAGCGCGGCTTGAGCGGACAGGGCGCGCAGTCCAGCGTGCTGGCGCGGTAGCGAATCATACCGTCCGTATCGGCAAGCGGGCGCGGCGTCCGATAGGTCTTCTGCCGCGGTCGAAGCTCCTTGCCGGTGGGGCAGACATAGGCGTCGGCCTCGTGATCGTAGGTGAAATCGGCCCGTTCGAAGGTCCCGTCGCGGCGTTCGGATTTGTCGAAGACCGGGATGTGCGGCTCGATCCCGCGCTCATGAACCAGCCAGCCCAGCATCTCGGCCGAGCCGTAGGCACTGTCGGCGGCCAGCCGCTCGGGATAAAGCGCGAAATGCTCCTGGGTGCGGTCGAGCATGGTGCGGGCGGCGCCGACCTCCGCCTGGTGGATGGCACGGCTCGCCTCGACATCGACGATGACGGCGTGGTCGAGGTCGATCAGGTAGTTGGTGGCATAGGCGAAGAAGGCATGGCCCTTGTGCGCCCCCGTCCATTGCGCGGTGGGATCCGAGCGCGAGACGAACTCGGGCTTCACCTCGCTGGCGGCACCCCAGGTGGCCTCGTCCAACGTGTCGAGATACTCCCGGACCGAGCGGCGGGTCGCCGCCATCGCCTCCCAGTCGACCTCCTCCGATCCCGCCGCCGAGCGCTACTTGTTGGCGTCCGCGCGGATCAGGCTGGCATCGACCGCGAAGCCGTCACCGCCGACAAGCCCGGCCTCCATGCAGCGCTGTACGGTCGTTTCGAACAGCTTCCGCAGGAGGTCGCTGTCCCGGAAGCGGCCGTGGCGATTCTTGGAAAAGGTCGAGTGATCGGGAACGGCCCCTTCCAGGCCAAGCCGGCAGAACCAGCGGTAGGCGAGGTTCAGATGCACCTCCTCGCACAGCCGGCGCTCGGAGCGGATGCCGAAGCAGTATCCGATGATGAGCATGCGGACCATCAGCTCCGGGTCGACCGAGGGCCGCCCCCATCTCACTGTAGAACGGCCGCAGATGGGCACGGATGCCGGACAGATCGACGAACCGGTCGATCGAGCGAAGCAGGTGATCCGATGGGACGTGCCGCTCGAGGCTGAACTCGTAGAACAGCGCTTCCTGCATCACCGTCCGCTCGCCCATCATCGCCGTGCCCTCCTTCTGCTAAGGAAGATTGAATCAGGGCCTCAAACGGCCGGCAACACCGACTTTTTCAACACTATCCGCCAGAAGTGGAAAACACCTTCCTGTAGCGTCAGCCCATCTCCTTAAGCATACCCTGAAGCTCGGATCGAAGATCGTCCCCCAGCCCGTGGTAGTATGTTGCCTATAACAAGCACTCTTAACCGAATGAGCGTCATCAGGCGCTGGAAGTGTGGGCGGGCCAGCTTTCGACCTTGACGGATTGCATCTGCGGAGCGTCAAGCCATTATTGATCGCCTTGCCATGCCGCGTCGCGTCGCGTCTTGATAGCGTCCGTCAAGATGGTGGAAATTCGTGTACCCGCTGAGGTTGCCATTGTTCAGGCGGCCTTGGGTGGAAAGGTGATGGCCGGTTGGCTTTCACTGGCCGGCGTCAGCTCGGCCATGGCCTCGACCTACATGTAGCGGTTCTGGGTCTGCCATTCGTCATTCTGTTCGAGGAGCACCGCGCCGATCAGTCGGATGATCGATGCCTCTCCTGGGAAGATGCCGACGACGTCGGCGCGGCGTTTGACCTCCTTGTTCAAGCGTTCCAAAGTGTTGGTGCCGTGCAGCTTGGTGCGATGCTGGGCGGGAAAGCCCATGTAGGCAAGCACGTCATGCTCGCTGCTGTCCATGAAGGAGGCCAGCTTGGGCCATCGGCCGCGCATCTGCTCGGCGATATGGCGGAAGGCTTGGTGAGCGGCTTCGGCGTCGGGCTGGAGAAAGGCCTGGCGCAGAGCGGCGGCGGCCATGGAGTTCTGGGCCCTGGGCACATAGGCGAGCGCGTTGCGCATCCAGTGGACTCGGCAGCGCTGCCAAGTGGCGCCCATGACACGGGCGATGGCGGCCTTCAGCCCTTCATGGGCATCGGAAATCACCAGCTTCACGCCCTTCAGGCCGCGGCCCTTGAGTTTCTTGAGAAAATCGCTCCAGAACACCTCGGCTTCCGAAGGGCCGATGTGTAGGCCGACGATCTCGCGCTTGCCCTCGGTGTTGGCGGCCACGGCGATTATGGCGGCGACGGAGACGATGCGTCCACCCTCGCGCTGCTTGAGGAAGGTGGCGTCCAGCCACAGGTAAGGCCAGTCGCCCTCCAGCGGACGGTCGAGGAAGGCGTTGACCCGCTCGTCGATGTCTCGGCACAGCTTGGAGACCGTCGACTTCGAGATCCCCGACAGACCCATCGCCTGGGTCAACTCGTCAACGCGGCGGGTCGAGACACCGCCGATCCAGGCTTCCTGGATCACCGCCACCAGGGCTTTCTCGCTGGTCTTGCAGGCCTCCAGGAAGGGCGGGAAGTAGCTGCCCTGGCGCAGCTTGGGGATGCGCAGGTTCAGCGTGCCCAGGCGCGTATCCAGCGCCCGGTCGCGGTAGCCGTTGCGGTAGGTCTGCCGCTCGGCGCTCCGTTCGTGACGCCCGGCGCCGATCTGGCCTTCGACGTCGGCTTCCATCAGCATCTGCAGCACCGTCTCGGCGACGGCGCGCAGAAAATCGCCGTCGCCGGCCTTCTGGAGCAGGTCTGCCAGTGCCATACTGTCCTCGGTCATTGGGGTGGTCCTTCGGGCAAGAGGAAGTGTCGCAACTCCACTCTAGCCGACCGGCCCAATGACCACCTCTTTCGCGCAAGCCGCCGCCCGGGGGTGGGGCATGCCCCACCCCCGGGCGATCACCAAATTTCCACCACGTTCGCGGACACTATCATGATCTGGCGGAACTGTTTGAAACCAGTTCGGGGGTGCAGAAGGACCCGGGCCGTGCCACGGACCTGATGCGCCGTGGAGCCGAGACGAACGACGAGGCCGGATACTCCACGCTTGCCTGCTATCATTACGGGGTTGCGCTGTGCGAGGGGCGCGGCGTGGCGAAGGCTCCAGAGACCGGGCTCCGCTAGCTGCGTCTGGCCGCAGCCGAAGGATCGAAGGATGCCGTCGAGTATTGGCGCAAGATCGGCGCCGCACGGTAAACGGCTGCACGGACTGACCGAACTGCGCCCGGATCGGGTGTCGCGGTACCCTGGGCCGGCCCATGTAATACCGCATACCGATCGCCGGGACCGATGCGCCAGCCGGCGGATCAGCGGGCATGGAAGCAGGTCGCCCCCATCTCACGCGTCCCGGTCTCGCGCGTCAGGTCAAGCAGCATCCCGACCACCGGCATATGGATGAAGCATCCGCGCACCGGGGATCCCGTCGCCTCCTCCACCATGCGGCGATAGAGCGACAGTTGCGGTGCGTGTGCCAGCGCGCGGGCGGCCCATTGGTCGAAAGCCCCCGGAAAGGCCTTGTGGTCGATGATCACCACCCCGTCGGCGGCATCCACCAGCAGGTCGATCCGCCCGCCGATCCGCTGGAGACCCAGGCGCCCATGCACGGGCACCTCCGTCCGCCAGCCCGCCCCCGGCCAAAGCCGTGACAGCGCGCGCCACAGGCGGTCACCGGCCTCCACCAGAGGAGCGGCGGCCGTCGGCTCGATCCCCCAGCGCTCCAGCAGCCGCGCGGCACAGGCCAGCCGATCCTCCGGCGCGGCATCCGGACGGTCGACCGCCAGGAAGGAGTGGATGGCCTCGCCAAGGCGCGTCACGTCGACGCCTCCGGCCAGCGGCAGGCGGTCCCCCAGGGCGATCGCCGCCGGAGCGCCGGCCGCGGCGACAACCGGAGCCGGGATGCCGAAATGGCTGGGAGCGAGGCGGAGCGGCGGATGATCGGGGACGGCGGCCGGCGCGGGCGGCAGCGAAAAGACGGCATGAACCGCAGCGGGCTGCGGCGCAGCACCGTCCTCCTCCGGGGCGGCGATGGTGATGGCGGTGGCCGGATGGGGCCGTCCGGCGGCATGGACGGTCACGGCGCCCTGTCCGGCCGGAAGTGCCAGCACCGGCAGCCCCCGTGCGTCGACAAGGGCGTCGAGCCAGTCCGTCTCCAGCCCGCCGGCCTTCGCAGGCCGTGCCGCCAGGATCAGCCGGTCTCGCGCGCGCGTCATGCCGACATACATCAGGCGCACGGCTTCGGCATGGGCACGGCGGCGGGCGACCGCCATTTCCGGTGCGGCGTCCGTGGCATCGGCGAGCGGGATCCGCGCGCGCTGCTTGTCATACGGCCAGGGCCAGAACCGCAGCCACCGACCGTCCAGCGGACACCAGGGGTCGACCGCCGCCCCATCCTCTGCCGCCGGCCCCTCCACCGTGAGGCCGAAGGCCGACGGTTCCGGCCCGCCCTGGAGGTCGAGCAGGACGACCATCGGCCATTCCAGCCCCTTCGACTGGTGATAGGTCATCACCTGCACGGCGTTGCGGTCGCCGCTGGGCGGCTGTTCGCCGCCCTTTTCGGCATCGGACAGAAAGCCGATCAGACCGCCGGCGGTCGCGGCGGCGCGGCGCGCCCGGCAATCGTCCTCGTAGGCCCTGGCAAGCCCGCGCAGCGCGTCGAGATTGCCAAGCCGTTCAGCGCCGCCGCCCCAGCGCAGGACCGCGTCGGTCACCGACCCGGCGGCGATCGCCACCTCCAGCGCCTCCACCGGTGTCAGGTGCAGCAGCCGGTCTCGGGCGGCGTCCAGGGCGCGCAGGACCGGCGAACCCTCCCGCGCGCGCCGGGCGGCGTCCGGCGCCAGCCAGGTCTCCAGCCAATCCGGCTGCCCCGCTGCGGCATCTTCGGCCGTATCCGGCATTGTCGCCAGATGGGCCAGCTCGACCATCGCCAGGGTGTCGCCGGGATCGACCAGATAGCGCAGGGCGGCAAGCGCCAGACCGGCCTCCGGCGTCGCGGTCAACCCGGAGCGTCCGATGGCGACCTTCAGCCCGGCGGCGGCGAAGGTGGCGGCCACCGCCGCGCAACGCTCGTTGGACCGGCACAGCACGGCGACGTCCGATCCGCGGAGCGCGCCATCCACACCCTCCGCAGCCAGCCGGTTGGCGACGCCACGGGCGAGGGCGGCCAGCGCCTTGTCCCAGTTCTTGCCCTCCAGCGTCCATATCTCCAGCGGCGACGGTTCGCCCGGCCGGTCGCTGCGGTCGCACTCGCTGACGATGGCCTGGTCCTGTGGAATGCCGGTGGGCGGAAAGGCGGCGCCGAACAGGTCGTTGTGGAAGGCCACCAGACCGGGACGGGAGCGGTAGCTGCGCGGCAGCCGTTCCAGCCACCCGCCGGTCGCCGGCGGCACCCGGGCGACGACGGCGCGGATCAGGTCGGGGTCGGTGCCGCGGAAGCCGTAGATCGCCTGCTTGGCGTCACCGACCCAGACGGAGCGGCGGACGATCCCCGCCAGTTCCAGGAACAGGGCGAGCTGGATCGGGCTGGTGTCCTGGAATTCGTCCACCAGCGCCAGTTCGAAGCGCTCCGCCAGCAGGCTGCGCACGTCGGAACGGCGCAGCAGGGCCAGGGCTTCCTGTTCCTGGTCGACGAAATCGACCAGACCCTGGATCCGCTTGAACTCCGCATAATCGGCCATGGCTTCGGCGGCGCAACTGAACACGCCGTCCACCAGGGCGCGCAGGTCGGCGTGCAGGCGGGGATGGCGGTCATGCGCCTCGGCGGCGGTGACGACGGCCTCAGCCACCCCCTTCCAGCGCGCCCCGGCGTCGAGCTTGGCAAGCCGCACCCAGTCGGCCCAGGCGAGCGGCCGGCCGTTGGCCAGCGCCGCCGCGGCCTCCTTCAGCAGGGCGAACGCATCCTGGGTCTTTTTAACCGTGACCTCGCCGCCGCCTTCGATGGCCGACACGGCGTCCCGCACCGCCCGCCCCAGCGCGGCGTCGAGAGCGGCACCATCAGCAGCCGGTGGCGGCAGCAGCGTCAGCAGCCCGTCGAGCGACCGCGCGGCCGACGCCGCCAGATCCGCCGGGGCGATGGCGTTCTGCCGGGCAAGCGCGCTGACCCTGCGGACAAGGTCGCGCCAGTCCTCCACCCGCAGGCGCCACGCCGCCGGTTCGATGGCGGAACCGTGGCGGCGGATCACGGTGTCGGCGGCGGCGGCGAACAGGGCGGCCATCCGGTCCTCGCCGATCACGTCGGCCACCGGGGATCGCCCCGCCTCCAGCGCGAAGGCCGCCGCGATGCAGCCGAAGACGGCGTTGACCGTGCCGATGGCGCCGGTCAGGACGTCCCGCGCGGCATCGCCATGCCCCTCCGCGATCAGGCGCTGGCGCACCCGTTCCAGCAGTTCCGCCGCCGCTTTGCGAGTGAAGGTGGTGGCCAGGATGCGCCCCGGCTCCGTCCCCGCCGCCACCGCGTCGCGGAAGGCGGTGGCGAGGCGATAGGTCTTGCCGGTGCCGGCGCTGGCCGTCACCACGTCGATGGGGGACAGGGATGGAAAGGAGGTGGCGGCAATCGGGGAATGGGTGCTCAAGGCTGGATGCTCCCGACGCCGCACAGGCGTCCGTAATCGCAGATGCGGCAGGGAGGGGTAAGGACGATGGCCGGCGGCCCGGCGCCGTCGCAGCCGGTATCGGCGATGCCCGCCGCCACGATCTCCCCGCTTCGCAGGCGGTCGAGCTGGCGGGTCCGGCTGTCCCAGGCGCTGCGCCAGACCTCCGGCAGGTCGCTGCCGGGAATGTGGGCATGGGCCGGAAAGGGTGCCGGTTCGGTGAACAGCAGGCGCTGCTGGGCCAGCATGAAATAGCCGGCAGGGACGGAGGTCGTCACGCCCCCGCCCACCAGCCGGCCATAGACGGCAAGCTGGATGGCGCGGCCCTCGGCGATCTCCTGCCGGCGGTGCCTGTCGGTCCTGCTCCATTTCAGGTCGAGGATGACCGGGCCGCCCGTTTCGTCCTCCAGAAGCATGTCCACCGTGCCGTCGACAACGATGTCCCCGGCGATGCCGCCGCCCATGTCGCCCGCCAGGGTTTCCTGAAACTCCACCTCGCAGCCGCGCACGGTCAGCCCGGCGCCGCCGATCAGGCCGGCCAGCATGCGCGCCGCGTCTGCTACCGCGGCGCGGGCGCGTTCCAGCTCCAGCCCCTGGCCCAGCCGCAGCAGCGGTGCCGCCAGAACCGGAAGCAGACGGTCGAACAGGGCGGCCGCCCGCCGCGCCGCCTCCTCCGCCGACCAGGACGGGCGTTCGGTGAACAGCTCCGCCAGGACGGCGTGGGTCAGCGTGCCAACCAGTTGCGATCCGTCGGGAATCCGGCGCAGGGCGCCCGGCCGCACCCCCGCGGCATATTGCAGCGTCCAGGCGAAGGGGCAGCCGAGCAGGCGGTTCAGGCTGGTCGCAGATTCCCGGTCCCGCATCGGCACGGCGTCGGCCGGCACCCGCCACAGCCGGCGCGGTTCGGGCGGACGGCCGCCGTCGAGCGCCGCACGCTGCACCACCCGCCCGGCCAGCGGCGTGCGGTCGGCCAGCAGCAGGGCCGATGCCTGCACCGCGCAGCCCCGGCCGTGCGTCAGGCGGTCCTGCGTCAGGTCGTGCAGAACCGGCTCGATCTCGTGCCAAAGCGGGTGGGCCGCCGCCGGCTCCCCGGCGATGGCGCGCGGTTTCACCAGGATCAGCCGTTCGGCGGCGTTCAGGACCGGCAGGCGCCATGCCCATGCCTCGCGCCGCAGAGCCTGCGTTGCCGCTTCCGGCAGGCAGCCGGCGGCGGCCAGCGCCGCCCGTTCCGCCCCGCTCCACGGTACGGCGGCCATGCCGGCGCTGCCGTCGAGGAAGCCCCACCAGACCACGGCGCGCGCCGGCCCCCAGATTTGCCCCGGTTCGTCCACCACCGTCCAGGGCGCTGCCTCCGCCCCGCCCGCCGGCACCGCCGCCCCGTCGGCGATCACCGAATCCAGCATGCGGTCGATCTGCGGCTTTGGAATGCGGGCCAGCCCGCTGGCGGCCACCACCTCGGCCATCGCGCCAGCCTGAGCGGCGACCACGGCCAGCATCTCGTCACCCTGCAGGGCGCGCCCGGCCGCCCAGTCGGCGACCCGGCGGCACAGGGCGGCGGCCACCTGCGCCGGGATGCCGTCGGCCTCGGCGATGCGCGGCATCTCAAGCCAGCCGCGCCACAGCCGCTCCTCCTCGGCAAGGCGGCGGGCGATGTCCCGCTCGGCAAGGCCGCGCTCCTCAAGCCGGGTGCGGCGGCGGCCGAGGGCGTCGCGCCATGCCTCCTGCCAGACCGGACCGCCGATGCCGGGGGCCTTCTGCAAGGCAGCCGCAAAGAACTCGGCCACGCCCATGGGAATCGGCGATTGCGGCAGGGTCAGCAGTTCCATCAAGCGGTGGACGTCCACCGGTTCCCATGCCGTGGCGAAGGCCAGCGGCAGCACCTGGACGGCGGCCCGCCAGCGCGACCGCCCCGCCCCGCCGACGCGCGGCAGGCCCAACCGGTGGCAGGCCTCGTCCAGCAGCATGGTGCGCTGGCCGCGGATGATCGCGATGGCATGGTTGTCCCCCGGCGCGGCTGCGAGCCAGCCGGCCACCGCTTCCGCCGCCAGCCATTCGTCGTCGGCCTCCAGCAGGGTCAGGGAGCCATCGCCCCGCCATGCGGCCCCTTCGGTAAAGCCGCCCAGCCGCCGCCCCAGCGCCGCAAGGTCGCCATTCCCCGCCGGTACCGGCAGCCGGCAGGGGCACACCGCCGTCCCGCCGGCCGCCAGCCGCCGCAGCAGGCGGCGCCACGGCTCCGGCAGAAGCTCTTCCGGGGTGGCGAGGCGCAGTTCCGTCAGGCAGGTCGGCCGCGGCGGCTCCAGGGCGGCGGTGACTGCGCGCAGGCGGTCGCCGGGTCCAGGCGCCAGCGCTCCGGGCGCGCGTTCGACCTCCGCCAGCGTGTCGAGCCGCCCCCCGCCGCCCGGCACGCTGCCGTCCCAGCCCGCCTCGACCAGCGAATCGCGCCAGCCCAGCAGCATGCGGGCGACCGACCATCCATCGGCGGCCAGCGACCGGCTGTAGAAGTGCTGCCCGTCATCGACCGCGCGCAGCCGGGCCAGATATTGCGCGATGCGCAGGGCGGGCGAAACCTCCGGCCCGCCAAGCGCCAGGATGGTTTCAAGAATGCGGATCAGCCCGGCTGGCCCGACGATGTCGGTGTCCAGGCTGGCGGCCGTGCCGTCAAGGGATTCCGGCCAGCTCGGCCCGTCCAGATGCCACCCGAACAGTATCCGCATGGATACACTCCCGCCTGATGCCCAGGGGGATGGTGGTGGGAGTCAAATGAATAAAGAGTTTAACGGGCGCTCGCAGAGAAGATCCAAGCACATCTGCATTCGCAGACAAATCATTCATATGAATGTTATTGCGCCATCCAAACGACCTTCTGTTGTGCCAAAGAACGCCAGCGGCGCAGATTTTCGGTTCTAGCGTTTGATCGCTGGTGTCAAAGCTTGACGAAACCCGATTAGTGGATCAAAAAAGGAAAAGCCGCTGATGAGCCCTCCTCAGGTTCCAGGCCTAAAGGGTTCATAACAGCGGCTTTTCACATACGCCGGAGTACTAGGATGAGAAACCACCTAAAGAAGATGATCACCCCCAAGCCTCCGTCCGGCCATCAGGCCGAGCGTCAGATGTATATCACGTTCTCCATAACGACGCAAAGGCGACGTTTGGAAGTGATGCTGGCAGCCAGCCTCTTTGAAGCTAGCGTTCGATTGATGGTGTCGATCGAGTAACGACCCACTTCCCATGCGCTTCCGTCCGGTCTCCGGGCGGAAGCGTATCGGGCCTCGTTGCCACAACCCTCGCGACGGTTAACGCCGCGGGGGTTGCGTCTTTAATCGAATATGGTCACAATATTCGCAACCCTTGCCTTTTATACTGGTCAGCATCTAGCATGCCGGTAGAAAATGAGCGCAAGGGATCGCGAAAGGCTTCGACGTGACCTCCTTCGATTCCTTCTTCGCCCGTGCGATGGGCGATTCCTGCCAGTCTTATGAATACCAACGGCGCTTGGCACTGGAGCCTTGGCCGGAGGTGATGATCGCCCCGACCGGGGTGGGCAAGACGGCGGCGGTCGTGCTGGGATGGCTGTGGCGCCGCCAAAACGCGCCGGATGACACGCCCCTGCGGCTGGTGCTGTGCCTGCCGATGCGCTCGCTCGTCGAACAGACCCGTGATCGCGTCGAGGACTGGCTGAAGAAGCTGGGCGCCCGCACCGACCCGTCCCTGCCCCACCCCGAGCATGGTCTGGCCGTGCTGATGGGCGGCGGGGAGCGGGAGAAGCAGCCGCCCGCCTGGGTGCAGACTCCCGAACGGCCGGCCATCCTGATCGGCACCCAGGACATGCTGCTCAGCCGCGCCTTGATGCGCGGTTACGGCATCAGCCGCTTCCGCTGGCCGGTGGATTTCGCGCTTCTGCACAACGATGCGCAGTGGGTGTTCGACGAGGTGCAGGCGATGGGCGCCGGGCTGGCGACCTCGACCCAGTTGCAAGGCCTGCGGACGGCGATGGGAACGGCCCGTCCCAGCCGGTCGCTGTGGATGTCGGCGACGCTGGATCCGGCATGGCTGGCGACCGTGGATCACAAGGCTCCCGACCGGGTCCTGCGGGTGCCCCACGATGTGCCGGCGGACCAGGACAATCCCGATCTCCGCCGGCTGATCGACGCCCGCAAGCATCTCCGCCCTGCCGCGACACGGCCGGCGGGCGCCGGCGCCAAGGACAGGGACGCGTACACCACCGCCCTGGCCGGCGAGGTGCTGGAGGCGCATCGGCACGGCACCACCACGCTGGTCATCCTGAACACGGTGGCGCGCGCCCAGGCGGTCTATGGGACGCTGAAAAAGCAAATGGGTGCTGCGGCCGGAGACAGGCTGCTGCTGATCCACGCCCGCTTCCGCCCGCGTGAACGGACGGAACAGCTGAAGCGCCTGACCGGCGAGGGGGCCGGGCGGGACCGCATCGTCGTCGCCACCCAGGCGGTCGAGGCCGGCATCGACGTCTCCTCCGCCCTGCTTGTCACCGAACTGGCGCCCTGGTCGTCGCTGGTGCAGCGGTTCGGGCGGGTCAACCGCTATGGCGAATGCCAGAACGGCGCCGAAATCCGCTGGATCGACCTGTCCCTGTCGAAGGAGGAGGATCCCAAGGGCGAAATGGCCCTTCCCTATGCGGCGGAGGATCTGGCGGCGGCGCGCGACCGGCTCGCCGGCCTCGACGACAACGACGCCGCACCGGCCAAGCTGTCGCCCACGGATCGGCCGCCACCGGTCCGCCATGTGCTGCGGCGCAAGGATCTGCTGGACCTGTTCGACACCGATCCCGACCTGACCGGCTTCGACATCGACGTCAGCCCCTTCATCCGCGATGCCAAGGACACCGATTTCCAGGTGCTCTGGCGCGACATCCCCGACGAGGCCACCGCGCGGCGGCAACCCCTGCCCGACCGGGACGAGCTGTGCAGCGTGCCGATCCGCCGGGCCGAGGACCTGCTGAAGGGCCGTCAGGGCTGGCGCCTGAACCCGCAGGCGAAGGGGAGCGATTCCACCTGGATGCGCCTGGACGGAAAGCCCTGGCCGGGCCTTGTCGTCATGCTGGACGCGGCGCAGGGCGGCTATGACCCGGACATCGGCCTCGCGCCGGAAATGACCAAGGAGAAGGTCCCGGTCCTGGCACCACCCGACGGGCCGGAGGACACGGCCACCGCCCCCCACATCGAAAGTCCCAACGACGACCGCGATTCGCGCCAGGATCACGCGGTCCTGCTGGCCGAGCATCTCGGCAACGTCGCGGCGGCGGCGGAGAGGCTGTGTGCCGACCTGCATAGAACGGTCGCGATGCCCGCACCGGACCATGCCGCGGTGGTGACCGCCGCCCGCTGGCACGATGTCGGCAAGGCGCATGACGAGTTCCAGGCGCGCATGGTGGAACCCGCCCGCCCGCCGGGCACGCTGCTGGCGAAGGCGGAGAAGTACGAGCGCGCGAAGGGGCGTCCCTATTTCCGGCACGAGCTGGCCTCGGCACTCGCCTATCTCGACCAGAATGGCGGCACCGCGAGCGCCGATCTGGTCGCCTATCTGATCGCCGCCCACCACGGCAAGGTGCGGCTGTCGCTGCGCGCCCTTCCTCAGGAGAAGCCACCGGCCGACATATGCCGCTTCGCCCGTGGCATCCACGAAGGCGACCCGCTGCCGGCGGTCGATCTCGGCGACGGCAGCCGGTCCGAAGCGCTGTCGCTGTCGCTGCGCCTGATGGAACTGGGCGCCGACGAGGACGGCGATCCGAGCTGGGCAAGCCGCACCGCCCGGCTGCTGGCGGACCACCGGCCGTTCCGGCTCGCCTGGCTGGAAAGCCTGGTGCGCATCGCCGACTGGCGGGCTTCGGCGGCCGAACAGGAGAAGGCCCGGCAAGAGAAGGCCGGTAAAGCGGTGGTGGGACGGGAGGATGGCGATGACGGGCGGTGAACGGCACGACCACGCGCTGACCGGCTGCGCGCCGATTCCGCTGGCCGGCTATCTGAAGGCGCTGGGCGTCCTGCGCCTGATCGCCGAACAGGCGGACGGAACCGCCAGCGGCTGGTGGCAGGGCGAGACCTTCCGCCTGCGCAGCCGGCTGGACCGCGACGCGCTGGTTGACTTCTTCCTGAACCGCTACCGGCCCAGCGCGGTGGTGGCGCCGTGGAACGGCGGCAGCGGCTTCTTCGACGGCGACAACCGCGACGGCTTCACCCCCTTGCGCAACAGCCCGGCGGCGCGGTTCTCCGGCCTGCGCGCCGCGATGGAGGTGTGCGAACGGGCGGTGGCCGATGCCGCTCTTGTCGAACGCCCGCAGGGCGAGGCGAAGCTGGCCTTCGTCCTGTCCTTGCGCGGGCAATTGCCGGACGAGGCGCTGAACTGGACCGACGCCGCGCTCGCCCTGTCGCGGGAGGAGCTGCTGTTCCCGCCGCTGCTCGGCACCGGCGGCAATGACGGGCGGCTGGACTTCACCAACAACTTCATGCGCCGTCTCGTGTCGGCGAAGACACCGCGCGGCCTGTTCGACGCCGACACCGGCGCGCCCCGTCCGGAGGCGGAACCGATGCTGCGCGCCGCCCTGTTCGGCGAGGCGACGGACGGGCTGACCGACGCCGCCATCGGCCAGTTCGCCCCCGGAGCCGCCGGCGGCCCCAACTCCACGGCCGGGTTCGAGGGTGCTCCGAACCTCAACCCCTGGGACTTCGTGCTGATGATCGAAGGGGCGCTGCTGTTCGCCGGCGCGCTGACCCGGCGCAACGAGAGCGCACGGCAGTCCGGCGCCAGCTTCCCCTTCACCGTCAAGCCGACCGGCGCCGGCTGGGGCGGGGTCGGCGTGGAGGATGAGGACGACGCGCGGGCCGAGTTCTGGGCACCGCTGTGGTCCCGCCCCGCCGGCGCCGGCGAGATCCGGCAGTTCATGGCGGAGGGCCGCGCCGTGCTGAACGGCCGCACCGCCCGCGACGGGCTGGAATTCGCCCGCGCCGTGGCGATGCTGGGCACCTCGCGCGGGATCGACGCCTTCCAGCGCTTCGGCTTCATGATGCGGGCCGGCAAGGCCTATCTCGCCACCCCGCTCGGCCGCCGCAAGGTGACGGGCAACGTGCCGCCGACCGCGACGCTGATTGCCGACCTGGAAGACGGGCATTGGCTCGACCGGCTGCGCTACCGGCTGCGCAGGGGCGAGGATGGCGCGCGCGCCCGCGCGCTGGCCCGGCGCCTGGACGACGCGCTGTTCGCCCTGACCGAACCGGACGTCGAGAAGCAGAGGAAGCCGGCGGTTCAGGCGGTGCAGGCGGTGCAGGCGGTGCAGGCGGCGCTGATCGCGCTGGGGGCAGTGGCCCGCCATCTCGCCATCGCGACGAAGCTATGGGAATTCGTGCCGCCACCGCCGGTGCTGACCTCGCGCTGGCTGTGGATGGCAGACGATTCCTCGCCGGAATTCCAGGTGGCCGAGGCGCTGGCAAGCCTGGGGTACGCACCGGACGACGTCGACAAGGCGGAGGATGCGGCCGGAAAGGAGCCTGCCCCGCCGATGGCCGCCCATTTCGCCCCGCTCGACCTTACCCGGCCGTCCAGGCATGGCCGGGCATGGAGCGGGAGCGGGCGCAGCACGGAGGTGGTGTGGGGCGACGGCGATCTAACCCGCAATTTGCTGGCCGTTCTGAACCGCCGCCTGATCGACCGCACAGGCCGGGAAAGGGGAACCGACGACCCGCTCTGCGCCGCCACCGGCGCGCCGCTGCCGGCGGTGCTGGCCTTCCTCGGCGACGCGACCTTCGACCACGCCCGCTGCGCCGCCCTGCTGACCGGTCTGGTCTGGGTCCGGCCGGGCCGGCGGCGTTCACCGTCAAAGTCGACAAAGGTTCCCATGCCGTTGCCCTACGCGGCCCTGAAGCCGCTGTTCACGCCCGCCGACCAGTTGCACCGGGAACGCCAGATCGGAAAGCGCCTCCGCAGCCTGCTGCCGCAAGATCAGGCGTTGCCCGTTCCGCCGGGGCTGGTGGCCCGCCTGAGCCGCGGCGACGGGCTGGCACAGGCGGTACGCGACACGCTTCTGCGCGCCCATGCTTCGGGGATCGCCTCGCCCTTCCTGGACAGCCGGTCACGGATCGAGACATTCGCGAAGGGCGGCGTCGATCCCCGCCGCCTCGCCGCCTCGCTGCTGATTCCCATCGACGATTACGGGTTGGACCGCGTGATCGAGCGCGCCTACCCGCAACCCGAACACGACACCGATGCCGATACGGAGACCGCCGACCATGCCGCTTGATCTCTCCCTCCTCGCCACCGCGCCGCGCCTGCTGATCAAGGCGGAGCTGCGGCCGCTCCAGGGATCGCGCTTCCAGCCGACCGGCTTCCCCAACCTGGGCCACGCGGTCTACGCCGCACCGGAAGGCATCGGCCGCATGATCCTGGTGGAAAGCGCCCAGAGCATGGCGAACCGCCTGGAAACCGTATGCTGGGACGAGGCCGCCGACGACTGGCAGGCACCGCTGGCGGGACTGCCGCTGGTCAAGGTCGTCGACGACAAGGGCGAATTCGTCACCAACTCCGTCCTGGAAGCGCACCGGCTGAACTCCCCCTACATCCTGGAAGGCAAGGACAAGTCGGTCTTCACCCTCCTGAAGGAGGAGCTTGCGGCGATGGAGGAGGGCCGCGTCGACCTGCGCAAACTGGCGCGCGTGGTCCTGAAGCTCGACACCAACGCGCTGCTGCACGGGCTGTTCCTGGCGAAGAAGGATCTGGCCGGCGGGCGTCTGCGCCTGCCCCGCGCGCTTTCCGCCTTCATCGAGGCGGAGGATGCGCGCGAAGCGGTCAGCGGCGGCGTCAAGAACGACATCGTCAATCCCAGCGGCGACGCCGCCAAGGGGTTCGGCAACGTCCCCTTCGCCCGCGAGGAATGGGTCGCGAAGCACATATTCGCCTACTTCAACCTCGACCTGCACCAGATCCGCGCCTTCGGCCTGGGCACCGCGGTGGAGGCGCTGCTGATCGCGCTGGCGCTCTACAAGATCCGGCGGTTCCTGGACGGAAGCCTGCGGCTGCGCACCGCCTGCGACCTGGGGCTGGTCGATAAGCCGGAGGTGACGGCGCCCAAGGCTTTCGTCCTGCCGGCGCTGGCGGATCTGGAGGAGGCGCTGCCCGGCCTGATCGGCGCGGTGGCGGCGGAGGGGCTGTTCAACGATCCGCCGGCCCTGACCGTCACCTGGCGCAAGTGAGCCGCCGATGCTGGCTCTCGTCTTCACCTTCCCCGCCGGGCGCTACCACGCCACGCCCTGGGGCCGCCATGTCAACGAGGCCGATGTGGCTTGGCCGCCGGAACCCTGGCGGATCCTGCGCGCGCTGGTCGCCACATGGTACCGCAAGGCCGATCACGCCGCCTTCCCCGAGGAGGCGCTGGCGACGCTGATCGACCGGCTGGCGGAAGAACCGCCGGATTACGCACTGCCGGCCCAGGTGGTCCATGCCCACAGCCGGCATTACATGCCGCAAGCCAATCCCAAGGACACCAAGCTGGTGTTCGACGCCTTCGCCCGTTTTCCCGCCTCGGACCCCATCGTCGCGGAATGGCCGCGGCTGACGCTGGAAGGCGACGCGCTGGCCCTGCTGCGCCATCTGGCGGAACGGATCGGCTATCTCGGCCGGGCGGAAAGCTGGGCGGAATGCACGGTGTGGACCGAGACGGGGGCGTGGACCATCAATTGCCGGGAGACGTCGGCGGACCAGTCCTATGGGCTGACCGACGAGACGGAGGCCGTCCGCGTCATCGCCCCGCTGCCGCCCGCCGCCTATGCGCAGGAACGCGCCCGCCTGCTGGGGATGGCGCAGGACCGCGTTCTCGCCTCCTGGACCAAGCCCAAGCCGCCGACCGACAAGGCGATGGCGAAGCTGATCGCGCCGACCGCCGCGATCCTTCCCGACAGGCTCGTCGGCGCCCTGGCGCTCGACACCGGTGACTTCCAGAACCAGGGCTGGAACCGCCCGCCGGCCAGCCGGGACCTGCTGTACCGCTGCGTGCCCCTGTCGCCCTTGCCTCTATCGCCCCTGCCCCGCCGCAACACCGGACGGCCCGCCCGAACCGACGGGGATCCCCCCAAAGTCGCCCGCTTCCTGCTGGCGGGACGGCCGCGCCCGCGCATCGAGGATGCGGTGAAGATCGGCGAGTTGATGCGGCTTGCCACGATGGCGCGCTTCGGCTGGGACAGCGATCCGGCGACCGGCAGGCGGCTCCCCCGCGCCCCGGCGGTGTTCGTGGGCAAGAACGCCGACGGCCGCCCGCTGGCCGACGATCCCGCCCATGCCCACGCCTTCTGGCTGCCGCAGGACGCGGACGGCGACGGGTTCATCGACCATGTCGTGGTCTATGCGGCCGACGGCTTCGATGCGCGGGAGAGAAGCGCCCTCGATCAGGTGACGCGGCTGTGGGTGCGCGAACAGGACCGGCCCCGCCGCTCCGCCAGGGGGACGGATGAAGAAACGGACGAGAGTCCGGACATCCGGCAGGAATGGCGGCTGGCGCTGGAAGGCTTCGGCATGCCGGAGGATTTCGAGGACGACGTTCCCTTCCTTGGCGAAAGCCGCCACTGGATCAGCGCCACTCCCTTCCTGGCATCCGGCCATCTGAAAGCCGGCGGACACGTTGCGGAAGCCCGGCGCCTGCTGGTCCGCCGCGGCATCGTCACGGCCGATCAGGTCGACCGGTTGAAAATCAAGGAAAGGAAGTCGATTCAAATCAAGAACCGCGTCCTTCTCCCCCTTCACTTCCACCGCTTCCGCAGCGGCCGGGGCGAGGCGCAGCATGACGCGGCCGGCGCGTTCCTGCGTATCACCCTGCCGGAGCCGCATCGCGGTCCGCTGGCGCTGGGCTACGCCTGCCATTTCGGACTGGGGCTGTTCGTTCCCACAGAAGAAGAAAGCGACCAGGAAAAGACCGTCCTGCCAATACCCGAAGACTGACCGTCCTTCAACCACGGAGCCGCGGCGATGACCGACCAGCTGACCCTGCCCCTCCCAGCCCCGCCGGAGACGGACCCGGACCTGCTGGTGCCGGCGCGCATGGTGAACGAGTGGGTCTATTGCCCGCGGCTGGCCTATCTGGAGTGGGTGGAGGGCGCCTGGGCGGCCAACGCCGACACCGAGGAAGGCAAGCGCGCCCACGCCCGCGTCGACGCCGGCCGCGGCAAGCTGCCCCCGCCCGAGGAGGCCGACACCGCCCCGCCCTTCGAGGTGCGCTCCATCGAGCTGGCCTCCGACCGGCTCGGCCTGATCGCAAAGATGGACGTCATCGAGGGCGAGGACGGCGTGCTGACCCCCATCGACTTCAAAAAGGGCAAGCGCCCCCACGTCGAGGGCGGCGCCTACGAGCCGGAGCGCGTGCAGCTCTGCGTTCAGGCCCTGGTGCTGGAGGATAACGGCTACCGCGTCGGCGAGGGCTTCCTGTGGTTCGCCGGCAGCCGCGAGCGCGTCCCCGTCAGCTTCGACGAGGAACTGCGCGCCCGCACCCGCGAGGCCGCCGCCGGCCTGCGCCTCGCCGCCGCGGCCCGGCGCGTGCCGCCTCCGCTGGATAACAGCCGCAAATGCGCGCGCTGTTCGCTGCTGCCCATCTGCCTGCCCGACGAGGTCAACCTGTTCCGCAGCGGCGGCGCACCGCGGACGCCTCCGCCGGCCGCCGACGCCGCCCTGCCCCTCTACGTCCAGCAGCCCGGCGCCCGCGTCGCCAAGAAGGGCGACCTGTTGATCATCGCCGTCGAGAACGAGCCCGACCGCGAGGTCCCCCTGGGCGAGGTGTCGGAACTGGTGCTGGCCGGCCCGGTGTCGCTGTCCACCCCGGCCCTGCATGCCCTGGTCAAGGAGGAGATCCCGATCGCCTGGATGAGCAGTGGTTTCTGGTTCATTGCCACCACCGGCGCGCGCGGTCCGCGCAGCGCCCATGTCCGCGAGGGCCAATACGCCGCCCGCACCGACGCCTTCCGCCGCCTGCTGTTCGCCCGCGACCTGGTGCGCGCCAAGTTGCGCAACCAGCGCACCATCCTGCGCCGCAACTGGCGCGGCACCGAGGCCGAGCGCGACCACGCCGCGGAGACGCTGAAGCGCCTGGCCGACCGCACCGCCAAGGCCTCCGGCCTGCCCGAGCTGCTGGGCGTGGAGGGCGAAGGCGCGGCGGTGTATTTCCGTGCCCTGCCCGCGCTGTTCACCGACAAGGTGAAGGACCTGCCCGCCTTTTCCTTCGAGCGCCGCTCGCGCCGCCCGCCCGCCGACCCGGTCAATGCCTGCCTGTCGCTGTGCTATGCCCTGCTGACACGGACCTGCGCCACGGCGCTGGAAATCGCCGGGCTGGACCCGTGGGCCGGGCTCTACCACGCCGACCGGCCGGGCCGGCCGTCGCTGGCGCTGGACTTCATGGAACCGCTGCGCCCGATTCTGGCGGACTCCACGGTGCTGACGGCGCTGAACAACGGCGAGCTGGCGCCGGGCGACTTCATTACCGCCGGGCCGGGCTGCAACCTGACCGCTGGCGGTCGCCGCACGCTGATCCGGGCCTTCGAGCGCCGGCTGGACCAGGAAGCCTCGCACCCGACCTTCGGCTATCAGATCTCCATGCGCCGGATGCTGCACGTCCAGGCCCGCCTGTTCGCCCGGCACCTGCTGGGCGAGATCGACAGCTACCCGCATTACTGCCCGCGCTGAGGCCCGCGCCGAGGACAGAAAGGAGGTTCGCATGGCCGGCAACGAACGCCTCTACATCGTGACCTACGACATCGGCGATCAGAAGCGCTGGCGCCGTGTGTTCAAGGTGATGGAGGCCTATGGGCGCTGGCTGCAATTCTCGGTCTTCCAGTGCCGCCTGACCCCACGCCGCCGCGCCGCGCTGGGCGCCCGGCTGGACGGCATCATCAAGCCCAGCGAGGACCATGTGCTGATCATCGACATCGGCCCGGCCGACGCGGTAGACCCCCGCGTGGAAAGCCTGGGCCGTCCGTTCGAGAGCATCAAGCGCGAGGCGGTGGTGGTGTGACCCGCGCGGCGCGTGTAGACTACCGCACTGCCGGGTGCCGCGCGAGCGGTCCGGCGCATGCGGAATCCCGGGACCCGCTCGCATGTAGTTGGGCCATTGATTCTGCGGGAATTTTGGACAACGTGAAGAACGAAACGTAACCGCGATCGGCGGCTCGCGACGAACTTTTCGCGGACCGCTCGAATCCGAGCCGATTTTCAGCTATAGAACAGGAGAGTACAGCCCACCTGCCTTCCCGGGCGGAAACGCCCGGGCCTCATTGAAGCTCGCTGTCCAAGCAGATGCAGACCGAGGTCGGAGAGCCTTCCCGGGCGGAAACGCCCGGGCCTCATTGAAGCGAGACGGTGGACCTGAACAGCCTCAATATCGTGGGTGAGCCTTCCCGGGCGGAAACGCCCGGGCCTCATTGAAGCTTACCCGGCGCGGGGCCGGTGCCCCGGCCCCGCGCCGCCGCCTTCCCGGGCGGAAACGCCCGGGCCTCATTGAAGCGCAGTTGGCGTCACGATCGTCCGGATCCGTGGGCAACGCACGCCTTCCCGGGCGGAAACGCCCGGGCCTCATTGAAGCGAGCGCAGCGCGATGACGCTCAATCAGGTGAGCCAACGCCTTCCCGGGCGGAAACGCCCGGGCCTCATTGAAGCACCTGGGCCGGGTCCAGCATGCCGTATTTCGCCGTCAGGCCTTCCCGGGCGGAAACGCCCGGGCCTCATTGAAGCTTGTTGAGGGCGCTGAATGCCTCGATGTCGCGGGTGGCGCGCCTTCCCGGGCGGAAACGCCCGGGCCTCATTGAAGCGTCACGCGAATGACGCCCGTCCAGTCGGTGGAGCAGGCCTTCCCGGGCGGAAACGCCCGGGCCTCATTGAAGCGTCGACGCGCAATGCCTGTTTCTCGCCCGCCAACCGTTGCCTTCCCGGGCGGAAACGCCCGGGCCTCATTGAAGCTGTTAGTCGCATTAGCGACCCCGGATACCCTCAATGCGCCTTCCCGGGCGGAAACGCCCGGGCCTCATTGAAGCCCTCAACGACAGACAGTCCATCCCCGGCGGCGGCATTGCCTTCCCGGGCGGAAACGCCCGGGCCTCATTGAAGCAGGAAACTCGTCAACGAGGGCCGCGTCACGTCAGAGCCTTCCCGGGCGGAAACGCCCGGGCCTCATTGAAGCGTGACAAGCCAACTTTGGAATATTGGCCGGCCATTGCCTTCCCGGGCGGAAACGCCCGGGCCTCATTGAAGCTACTTGGTGAGGAGGCGCTCAGTCGCTGCACTCACGGCCTTCCCGGGCGGAAACGCCCGGGCCTCATTGAAGCAGTGATCGGTCTGGCGCAAGATGATGAAGTCATCGGTGCCTTCCCGGGCGGAAACGCCCGGGCCTCATTGAAGCGCCTCCGGCGGCGGGCCGACCATCTCGCCAACGCGGCGGCCTTCCCGGGCGGAAACGCCCGGGCCTCATTGAAGCACGAATCCGGATCCGCGCTCTGTACGCCATGTGAAGGGCCTTCCCGGGCGGAAACGCCCGGGCCTCATTGAAGCCATGGAAATCGCCGGGTAGACCTCAGTCCACGATCCCGCCTTCCCGGGCGGAAACGCCCGGGCCTCATTGAAGCAATGCACTCCCGCAGATCGGCGATAGCCCCCCGCAGACGCCTTCCCGGGCGGAAACGCCCGGGCCTCATTGAAGCTTCCACCGTCCATGGACGGTTGGCGTCCGCCTCGCCCCGGCCTTCCCGGGCGGAAACGCCCGGGCCTCATTGAAGCCAAGCGGAGAGGAGTTTAGCCCTGTCGACGTCGGTTGCCAGCCTTCCCGGGCGGAAACGCCCGGGCCTCATTGAAGCAAGGATCGGTATCGCGCAGTTGCTGAGCGCCCAGTCGAGGCCTTCCCGGGCGGAAACGCCCGGGCCTCATTGAAGCATGGTGGCACCGGGGCGCAGAACATTGTCGGCGTAGAGCACGCCTTCCCGGGCGGAAACGCCCGGGCCTCATTGAAGCGTCACCGGCTCGATCAGGGCCGGCTCGTCCCCGTCCGCCTTCCCGGGCGGAAACGCCCGGGCCTCATTGAAGCATGTCTGACAGCCAGCACCGTTCGGCCGACGTCGCCAGCCTTCCCGGGCGGAAACGCCCGGGCCTCATTGAAGCCGGCACCGGCGCCGGTCAGCGCCGCACCATCGCCGCGCCTTCCCGGGCGGAAACGCCCGGGCCTCATTGAAGCGGATGCTGCCATGGCCTGCCGCTCCAGTGTGTGGGCGTGCCTTCCCGGGCGGAAACGCCCGGGCCTCATTGAAGCAAGGTCTCCACCATGCACAGCGGCATAGACCTCGCTGCGCCTTCCCGGGCGGAAACGCCCGGGCCTCATTGAAGCTCGCAACAACTGTCCGTGAGTGTCTGTATGGTGGTGCTGCGGCCTTCCCGGGCGGAAACGCCCGGGCCTCATTGAAGCCACACAAGGAAACCAAAGACGCACTGTGGCGGCGGGGCCTTCCCGGGCGGAAACGCCCGGGCCTCATTGAAGCTCGCTTTCCGGAGTCTGTGCCATCTGCGGACGGGCAGGGCCTTCCCGGGCGGAAACGCCCGGGCCTCATTGAAGCAACTTGGCCGATCAATGCGCGCCTGGATGTCTGCGATGCCTTCCCGGGCGGAAACGCCCGGGCCTCATTGAAGCCTCCGTGGAGCCATTCACCGCCCGTCGCCGCGGCGTGCGCCTTCCCGGGCGGAAACGCCCGGGCCTCATTGAAGCCCTTGCTGGTGACGTGAGCACCTCCAGCATAGGGCAAGGCCTTCCCGGGCGGAAACGCCCGGGCCTCATTGAAGCGCACCTGGGCGAGACGGGCAACAACCTGCAACGCCTGGCCTTCCCGGGCGGAAACGCCCGGGCCTCATTGAAGCCAGCCGGGACATCGACCACGACACCGATAATATCTCCGCGCCTTCCCGGGCGGAAACGCCCGGGCCTCATTGAAGCAAGCGTTTGCGGCGCCCGTCTTCGTGCGTGACGATCGCCTTCCCGGGCGGAAACGCCCGGGCCTCATTGAAGCAGCCAGATCGGCGGGGGCGAAGCCCTGAGCCGCGCGGGCCTTCCCGGGCGGAAACGCCCGGGCCTCATTGAAGCGCGTCGACGATCAACTCGAACTGGCCGGGGTACGGGTGCCTTCCCGGGCGGAAACGCCCGGGCCTCATTGAAGCAATACCCTGGTAGCCAGCCCCGGTTAGGCGGCGTTCGCCTTCCCGGGCGGAAACGCCCGGGCCTCATTGAAGCCTCGGCTCCCGGTGGAGGTGGAGATGCGGCGACCATGGCCTTCCCGGGCGGAAACGCCCGGGCCTCATTGAAGCAAGGAAGCGGAGACCAGACGGGCCGACCAGATCGACCGCCTTCCCGGGCGGAAACGCCCGGGCCTCATTGAAGCTACACCTCGACCGGTGCGCCGAAGATCACGGGGACCAACGCGCCTTCCCGAGCGGAAACGCCCGGGCCTCATTGAAGCAAAGATAGCCGCGCAGATGATCTGTTGACGCAGGCGGCCTTCCCGGGCGGAAACGCCCGGGCCTCATTGAAGCGCCCACATGAACGCCCTGCCCGTTGCGGCCAAGGCCAGCCTTCCCGGGCGGAAACGCCCGGGCCTCATTGAAGCTCGCTCATGACGATGGACTGCGTGGCGTGGCAAACGGCCTTCCCGGGCGGAAACGCCCGGGCCTCATTGAAGCCACCTATGGGTGGAATGGTGGCGGTGAAATAACGCGGCCTTCCCGGGCGGAAACGCCCGGGCCTCATTGAAGCGTGGATCAGGGTGGCGGCTTCGTCGTTGCAGTAGGCGCCTTCCCGGGCGGAAACGCCCGGGCCTCATTGAAGCCTGATACCGGCGGTGTAGACCTTGTCGTTCAGGCCCTTGCCTTCCCGGGCGGAAACGCCCGGGCCTCATTGAAGCGATCCCATCGGCACGACCGACGATGCGGGGAACTGGTGGCCTTCCCGGGCGGAAACGCCCGGGCCTCATTGAAGCCAGAACCCGGCCCAGCCACTTCACTTTTTCCAATAGGGCCTTCCCGGGCGGAAACGCCCGGGCCTCATTGAAGCAAGTTCGAGCACAACGTTGACGGTCTGGTGCGTGGCGGCCTTCCCGGGCGGAAACGCCCGGGCCTCATTGAAGCACGCGCTGGCCCGGCGCCTGCGCGGCGATGAAGCCCTGGCCTTCCCGGGCGGAAACGCCCGGGCCTCATTGAAGCGGCCTGTCGATCGACGCCGAGGGCAAGGCCAAGACGGCCTTCCCGGGCGGAAACGCCCGGGCCTCATTGAAGCTGCCCAACGGTGGCACCCCGCTGTGTCGCCATCGCTGGCCTTCCCGGGCGGAAACGCCCGGGCCTCATTGAAGCCGCCCTTCCGGTAGACCTCCCGACCCTCATTCCCGTCGCCTTCCCGGGCGGAAACGCCCGGGCCTCATTGAAGCTGCTCCCAGACGATCGAGGTCAGCGCGTGGCAGACGCCTTCCCGGGCGGAAACGCCCGGGCCTCATTGAAGCTCGATCTCCGCGGCCGACGTGGTGCCCTGCCAGAAGCGCCTTCCCGGGCGGAAACGCCCGGGCCTCATTGAAGCGATTTGGCCAAGGTCACCAGCGATCCCGAGGCCGCGGCCTTCCCGGGCGGAAACGCCCGGGCCTCATTGAAGCAAGCACCATCCGCGCCGGGGCCGGGTCGACCGCTTTGCCTTCCCGGGCGGAAACGCCCGGGCCTCATTGAAGCGTGCCGTGCTCTGGCAACTCGACGCGGACCCGTCCGCCTTCCCGGGCGGAAACGCCCGGGCCTCATTGAAGCGTCAGCACGACGTCTGACATGACGATCACCTTGGAGGGCCTTCCCGGGCGGAAACGCCCGGGCCTCATTGAAGCACAAATCGCAGCGGCAATCTCTGACGTGTAGGACGAGCCTTCCCGGGCGGAAACGCCCGGGCCTCATTGAAGCCAGGTCGCCGGTCAGCTGCTCGTAGGTCACGCCCATGGCCTTCCCGGGCGGAAACGCCCGGGCCTCATTGAAGCAAGGCGAAGCTGGGCATCCCGTGGGTTGGGCTGTCGATGCCTTCCCGGGCGGAAACGCCCGGGCCTCATTGAAGCATCTTCCTGGGGCAGGGCGCCACCGGCTCCTTTGCCCGCCTTCCCGGGCGGAAACGCCCGGGCCTCATTGAAGCAACACGCTGCTGGGAGTTTCCACCGGCGGCCCGAGGTGCCTTCCCGGGCGGAAACGCCCGGGCCTCATTGAAGCACGACCGCCAGCTGCATGGCCGCCTGGATCACCTCCGGCATTCCCGGGCGGAAACGCCCGGGCCTCATTGAAGCGCAGCTACCTCAGCGAGGCCCTGCGGATGGCCTGGAATGGCCTTCCCGGGCGGAAACGCCCGGGCCTCATTGAAGCGCTATGTCGCCAAAGCAAGCGGTGGCAGGCTGTACGTCGCCTTCCCGGGCGGAAACGCCCGGGCCTCATTGAAGCTCGTGCGGGAAAGACGGGTCGGTGGCAGCAACGAAAGCCTTCCCGGGCGGAAACGCCCGGGCCTCATTGAAGCAGCTCCGCCAGGAAAATGGCGATGGCGGTCCAGTCCGGGCCTTCCCGGGCGGAAACGCCCGGGCCTCATTGAAGCAAGTGGCAGCAGCCGAAGGCTGGCCACAAGATCGTGCCCCTGAGCGTGGTTTAGGAGCTGCTGTGGGGAACCGGCCCGCCGTAGCGCCCTCCTATGGCTGGCGTAGGCGGGCCGGTTATCCACAGCGGGGCGGTCATCGCGGTTCTTCGATAGAGTCTGGTCACCACACCTCAACCCACACGAAGGGTGACCACGATGACCGACGAGATGATGGCGCTTCGCGCGATGCTTGAGAAGGGCGCGGATGCCGATGTTCTGCGTGAGATGATCGGCTTTGCCGCCGAGCGTCTGATGGAACTGGAAGTGCAGGGCCTGACCGGCGCCGTCCACGGCGAACGCTCGGCCGAGCGGCTCGTTCAGCGCAATGGCTACCGGGATCGCGACTGGTAGACCCGAGCCGGGACCGTCGAGCTGCGCATTCCCAAACTGCGCAAGGGCTCTTACTTCCCCGGCTTTCTGGAGCCACGGCGGATGGCCGAGAAGGCGCTGACGGCGGTGATCCAGGAGGCCTACATCCAGGGCATCTCGACGCGCTCGGTGGACGATCTGGTCCAGGCCATGGGAATGTCTGGCATCTCCAAGAGCCAGGTCAGCCGGTTGTGCGCCGAGATCGACGAGCGGGTGAAGACCTTTCTCGGCCGTCCCATCGAGGGCGACTGGCCTTACCTGTGGCTCGACGCCACTTACGTGAAGGTGCGCCAGAACGGGCGCATCGTTTCGGTCGCCGTCACCATCGCGGTGGCGGTCAACACCGACGGCCGGCGCGAGGTCCTGGGGATGGACATCGGCCCGTCCGAGGCCGAGACCTTCTGGATCGAGTTCCTGCGTAAGCTCAAGCGCCGTGGTTTGAACGGCGTCAAGCTGGTGATCTCCGACGCCCATGGCGGCATCAAGGCCGCCGTCACCCGCGTCTTCCAGGCGACGTGGCAAAGGTGCCGCGTGCATTTTTCCAGGACCGCCCTCGCCCATGCCGGCAAGAGCGGGCGCCGCGTCGTTGCGGCCTTCATCGCCACCGCCTTCGCACAGGACGATGCGACATCCGCCCGAACGCAGTGGCGGCAAGTTGCTGATCAGGTCCGTTCAAAGCTGCCGAAGCTAGCCGCCCTGATGGACGAGGCGGAGGAAGACGTCCTGGCCTACATGACCTTCCCTAAGGAGCATCGGGCCAAGCTTCACTCAACAAACCCGATTGAACGTCTCAACGGCGAGATCAAGCGACGCACCGAGGTGGTGGGTATATTTCCGAACGAAGAAACGATTACACGCCTCATCGGCGCTATCCTCTTGGAGCAGAATGACGAATGGGCCGTTCAGCGGGCTCGTTATATGACGTTGGAAACAATCGCCCCGCTCGGCGATGATCCCCTCGTCAGCCTGCCCGCCGTGGCCGCCTGACAATCCCGGCCAGACCAGCCGGAGAACATGATGAGCGACCCAGCTCCTACACCACGCTAAGGGGCACGATCTGTCCTTTCTCCCGGGGGAAGGTCAAAGCCGACACCCTCACTATCCGGAGAAAAGCCGATCCGGAAATCCGGATTGCCGCTGATCCGGCGTCATCACGCTGTTCTTCGGGCAAGATTGCTATCCACTCTGCCTTCCCTCGGTGATTGAACAGCGCTGAAACCAAGCCTTCTCAAGGCATTGATCGCTCCCCTCCGGGGGACTCACCCCTGCGAGGTCTTTCCCCTCCCTGATCGGTCCTCCCCTCCGCCACCGTGCTCCACGACGCGCCCCTCTGTCCCAGGGGCGCCCGCAGACCACGGAGACGGACGAATGGACGACAAGACCGCCGGCCTTCCCCCACGCTTCCTGCGCACGCCGGAGGCGGCCCGCTTCCTCGGTCTGTCCGGCCGGACGATGGAAAAACACCGGCTCTACGGCACCGGCCCGCGCTACCGCAAGATCGGCGGCCGGGTGGTCTATGCCGTCGAGGACCTGAGGAGCTGGGCCGACCAGGGCCTGCGCACCTCCACCTCCGATCCGGGCACCGGTACCGTGCGCCCCGCCCGGCCGGCTCGCCGCTGAGGCCGCGCCATGGGCGGGGACTTCCCCACCGGCGACCGCCAGATGCAGCTCGACCTGTTCGTGGCGCTGCCCGGCGACATGGCGGTGCGCGACCAGCAGGACCTGATGGCGCATCCGTTCTTCTCGCTCGCCAAGACCAAGCGAACCGAGCCGATCGACTACGCCGCCGGCGACACCCGCATCCGCGTCGAGGGCACCGTCGAGCACGGCATCGCCACCATCTGGGACGCCGACGTGCTGATCTGGGCGGCCAGCCAGCTCGTTGAGGCGCGCGACGCCGGCCTGCGCACCGCCCGCCTGCTCAGCGCCACGCCGCATCAGATCCTCACCTTCACCGGCCGCGGCACCTCGCTGCGCGACTACCAACGCCTGCGCGCCGCGCTCGACCGGCTGCAGGCGACCACGGTGGTCACCAACCTGCGCCAGCCCGACCTGCGGCGCCGGCATCGCTTCTCCTGGATCAACGAGTGGAAGGAGCGCACCGACGCCGCCGGCCGGCCGCTGGGGCTGGAGCTGATCCTGCCGGACTGGTTCTACCAGGGCGTCCTCGCCGACGCCTTCGTGCTGACCATCGAGCGGGACTATTTCGGCCTGACCGGCGGCATCGAACGCTGGCTGTACCGGCTCGCCCGCAAGCACGCCGGCCGCCAGGCCGAGGGCTGGGCCTTCGACTTCCGCCACCTGCACGCCAAGTCGGGCAGCCTTGCCCGCTTCGCCAACTTCGCCATCGACCTGCGCACCGTCGCCCGGCGCCAGCGGCTGCCCGGCTACCGGCTGGCCGTCGAGCGCCGGCCGGACGGCGGCGAACGGCTGCGCTTTGCGCCGCAGACTTATCCACAGACACGGGGGATAAACCGGTGACACCGCTCGTGCTATCGGGTGTGCAAACGCTCGTGCCATCAGGTGCACGGCACCCGTGCTATCGGGTGCACGAACACCCTGCAAGCCCTTGGTATACCGGGCCGATTCGCGCCCTTAACTTATCTAACAAAGAATCTAACGAGTCTTTGTTGATGGGCCGCGGGGAGGACGGGGAAAACCGGTCCGGTGCCGCGGTGCGGGGAGCGGCGCCATGATCGTGGCGCTTGTGAACCAAACCCGGGGGGCCGGGCGGACGACGCTGGCGGTGCACCTCGCTGGCGAGTTGGCCCTGCAAGGCAGGCGGGTGGCGGTGCTCGACACCGACCTGCGCTCCGGTGCCCTGGAGTGGGCCGACTGCCGGCGGCGCAACGGTCTGCCGGCGCTGTTCGAGACCATCGGCATCGCCAGCCCGGACCTGCGTTGCGGCGTCTGGGGCCTGCACGCCGGCTTCGACCACGTGATCATCGACACCCCGGCGGCGTCCACCACGGCCCTGCGCGCGGCGCTGCTGGCGGCGGACACCGTGCTGGTGCCGACCCATCCCGAACGGGACGCCGTGGGGCGCTGCGCCGCCACCTTGCAGCTGGTGGTCGAGGCGCTGGCGGCCGAGCCGGCCCTGACGGCGTCGATGGTCCTGACGCAGGCCCCCGCGGGCCTGGAGATCGAGCCGGGCACCGAAATGACCGTCTGCGGCCTGCGTCTGCCCGTGGCCGCCGCGGTGGTGGGTGAGCGGATGAGCTTCGCCATGAGCCGGAGCACCGGGCTGCTGGTGCAGGAGATCGACTTTGTCGGGCCGGCCGAGGTCGATGTCCGGCGGCTGGCCGGTGAGGTATTCGGTCACGGCCGGGCGGGGGAAACGGGCTGAGCGGGTTGGGGTCCGGGACCGGGCGTGGCATGGCGCAGGAACGGCGGCAAAGACAGGCGATCGGCGGCCATGGGGAAGAATAGGTATCGGTGGTTTGGGAATTAAGAAGGACCATTCAGCAAGATAAAAGAGCGTTTACACCGTCGTTTCGTCCCGTTCCAGATCAACCGCTTATCTGTATTCCGGAGTTGCTTGGGAATGCAGACGTATTCACCGCATCGACTGCCATAATCCGTCCGAGATGTTGAGACAGAGCGGCGCAAGGCTCAACGATGATCGTGCCGGATTTGTATCCGGTGATCTATGGGGTGGAGCATGGGAAGGCGGTTCGGCCTGTTCGGCGGCATCCTCGACAACGACGGCTTCAAGGCGCGCATGAAGGCGCTAGCCGACCGTGGCCGCCGCCTTGCCCGCGCCTACACCCGCCGGCCGATGCAGAAGGTCCGCGTCAAGGGGGCACCGCCGCAGGCCGGCCCCCACGCCCGCCCGGTGATGGTCAAGGTGCTCTACCACGACCGCGCCCGCGGCGCCTACCCGAACACCGTTTCGGCACTGGCCAACTACCTCGCCAAGGAGGGGCCGCTGTTCGACCGCGATCGGCTCGGCATCGACAAGCAGGACATCGTGGACGCGTGGTCGGCCGACCGCCGGGTGTTCCACCTCATCGTCAGCCCGAACGACGGGCACCGCATCGACGACATGGTCTCCTACGGCCGCGACGTCGTTGCCGCCTGGGAGCGCCGGGTCGGCCCGCTGGAGTGGGTGGCCTCGGTCGAGCGCAAGCCCGACATGGCGCATCCCGACGGCAACCAGCACCTGCACATCATGGTGCGCGGCGTCCAGCACGACCGCGACCTCCACCTCGACCCGGACGTCGTCTCGCGCTGGCTGCGCCATTATGCCGTCGAGGTGACCACCGACCGCCTCGGCTACATGACCGAGCGTGAGCGCCGCGACTTCGAGCGCCAGCTCGTCGAGATGCAGCGGCTGCGCGAGCAGCAGCGGGACCGCGAGGACGGGCGCGACGACCTCCGCGATCTGGGAGGGCGCGAGCTGTGATGCCGTACCTCCTTCGTTTCGGAGCCCTGCTGCTGGTCTGGTTCGCGGCGGTGTTCGCCATCACCGAGCTGACCGGCTGGCTGTTCGCCTGGCCGGCCGTCTTCGGCGGGTGGCGCGCCGGTCCCATCGCCCTGTACTGGCCCGGCCAGTTCCTCGGCTGGCGCGGGCTGCTGGCCCCCGGCCACCGCTGGATCGTCGATGGCGCCGCCGTGGTGTCGGGGCTCTGCGCGCTGGCGCTGGCCGCCCGCGTCGTCCTCGACCTGCGGGGGACCCGCCGGCCGGGCTTCGGCGCCGGCCGCTGGGCCGACCGCGCCGCCGTGCGCCGCAGCGGCCTGCTGGACGGGGGACGGCGATGACCGACCGTTCCTCCGTCATCCTCGGCGCCTGGGGCCGCGACCTGCTGCACGAGCGCACCATGCAGCCGGTGCTGGTGATCGGTCCGACCGGCTCGGGCAAGACCACCACCACCGTGCACCCGACGCTGCTGGCGGCCTGGGACGAGAGCGCGGTGGTCTGGGACTTCAAGGGCTCGGTCACCGAGGACACCAGCCGCGCCCGCACCCGCTTCGGTGACGTCATCGTCCTCGACCTCGCCCGCGCGGGCGGCCCCCGCTACAACCCGCTGGTGGCGGTGCGGCCGGAGCCATACCTCGTCCCCGACTGCCAGCACGCTGCCCGCGTCCTCACCGAGGGCGAGCAGGAGGGCCACTGGCGCAACGCCGCCTTCTCCTACCTCACCGGCGTCTTCGTCTACCTGCTCACATCGGCGGCCGACGGCGAGAAGTCGCTGGCGGGTGCGCGCCGGCACATCCTGCTCGGTGACGACGGGCTCAAGCTGATGCTGGCCGAGGGGGTCCACCCGACCGCCCAGCGCGCCGCCCAGGAGCTGTGGGACAAGAGCCTGGCGCTCGCCGAGGAGCGCGGCTCCGGCGAGGGCGAGGGGAAGGGGCGGCCGGGCGGCGGCTCCACCCCGCCCGACAAAAGCCTGCACTACCGCAAGTCGGTTTACGTCACCGCGTCGGTGCTGCTCGCCGAGTTCGAGGATTCCGTCCTGGAGGAGCAGACCGCCGCCAGCGACTTCTCAATCGCCGACCTCGTGGCGGGCGAGCGGCCGGTCACCCTCTACATCGTCGCCCGCCCGCTCGACGCCCGCCGCCTGCGCCGGGTGTTCAAGCTGATCCTGACGCAGATGGTGGACTTCCTCACCATCGACCGCGCCCTGGCCGACGACGGCCGGGCGCGGCGCTGGCGGCTGCTGGTGGTGCTCGACGAGTTCCTGCAATTTCACCTCCGCGAGGCGGCGGAGTGGATCAAGTACGTCCGCGAGTACGGCATCCGCCTGCTGCTGCTGGCCCAGAGCCTGTGGGAGGTGGAGGAGGAGTACGGCCGCGGCCTCACCGCCAACTGCCGGCTGGTGGTCTTCCGTCCCAACTCGTCGGACGAGGCCGAGCGGATCAGCCGGATGGTCGGCGAGGCCATCGAGGAGGTGCCGACCCGCTCGACCTCCAAGGGGCTGTTCGACCTCTTCCCCACCGTCAGCCGCGGCGTGCGGGTGGACCGCCGGCCGGTGATGCCGATGCACGAGGCGCTGGAGATGGGCGGGGACGAGCTGATCGTCTTCGGCTACGGCAAGCCGATCCGCGCCACCCGCCTGCACCCCTACGCCGATCCGCGCTGGCGCCCGCTTTACGGCCGCGCCGCGGCGGCCTGGACTTCCAACCCCGACGCCAACCGCTGGTTCGGCGCCGCCGGCCCGGCCCCCGAGGGCCGCGTGCCCATGGTGCCCGACACGCCCGCGGCTCCCCGGCGTTCCGGCAAACCCCCGAGGGTCTGGACATGACGGACACCCCCGATACCGCCGGCACCCGCCCGGTTTCCGCCCGCGTGCCGGCGCTGCTGGCCGACCAGATCGCCCTGGTCCAGGCCCGCCAGGGGTTGCGCACGCTGAGCGACGCGGTGATCCACGTGCTCGACAAGGGGCTCGACGCCATCGCCAACGAGCGGGCGAAGACCGAGCGGCTGGAGGCGACCGTCGCCCGCATCGACGATCTGCTGATCACCGTGGTCGCGGTGCTCAACCTCGTGCACGACCTCGACCCGGCGGCGGTGGCCGAGACCAAGGCGGCCGTTCAGCAGCAGCTCGGCCATCCCCGGCGCACCGTGCCCAGCGTGCGCGACGGCTTCCACCCGAAGGAGGCCGGGTCATGACCGAGCTGGTGGCGATCGACGGGCCGGCACGGCGCGAGATGCTGCTGGTCGCCCTGCGCCGGCTGATGGACGGGCTGTTCGGCGACCTGCTGTCCCGCGAGGACGTCGCCAACGTCCTGGTGCTGCCGCCCCTGCGCGGGCAGGGCACCTGCCGGGTGCTGGTCAAGAACGGGCCGTCGCCGGAGTTCGTGCGCGAGGTCGACCCCGATCAGGTCCGCCGCTTCCTGGCCTACGTCGCCGGCTTTGCGCGCAAGGAGTTGCGCCGCGACCGGCCGACCCTCGACGTCACCCTGCCGGAGAGCGGCGAGCGCATCCACGCCGACGTCGAGCCGGTCACCACCGGCCCGGCCTGCTCGATCCGCAAGCCCTACCGCGGCCGCATCACGCTCGACGACTGGGTGCGCTCCGGCGCCGCGACAACAGTCCAGGCGCGAACGCTCCGCCGGCTGATCGACGGGCGCCGCACCGTGGTGATCGCCGGCGACGTCGACACCGGCAAGACCACGCTGCTGCGCGCCTGCCTGGAGGAAGCCGCCTTCCGCACCGGGCTGCCGGCGGTGTTGCAGGACCCCTATGAGTTCGAGCCGCCGTGCCCACACGCCTACGCCATGGTCGCCGACCCCTGGGCCGACCCGCCGGTGACCCTGGAGACGCTGGTCGCCAACGCCCTGCGCGTGCCGATGACGCATCTGGTCCTGGGCGAGGTGCGCCGGGCCGAGGCGCGGCAGATGGTGGTGGGCTGGACCACCGGGCACCCGGGGCTGTGCACCGTGCACGCCGGCTCGGCCTGGGACGCCCTCGACCGCATCGCCCAGATGGTCGGCCTCGGCGGCGTCGTCATGGACGCCCTGCAGATGCGCTGGATCGCCAAGGCCGTGCACGCGGTGGTGCATCTCGCCCGCCGCCCCGACGGGCGCCGCTTCGTGAACGAGATCGTCCGGGTTGAGCGCTTCGATCCGGAGCGGGGATTCGTCCTCCACCCGCTGGGGGCGGGGGACCCTGACGATGGGGGTGAGCATGCGGAGCAACGGTAACGCGCGCCGGGCGACCGCCCTGGCGCTGATGCTGGCCTGGACGGCGATGCCGGCGCACGCGCAGGTGATCGCCAACCTCGGCGCCGAGCTGCTGTCCTGGCAGGCGGTGTTCGACACCAACTTCGTGCCGATCGCGGTGACCGCCGGGCTGCTGCTGGCGCTGGTGGCCGCGATGTTCTCCCGCATCGCCGGGGTGGTGGTGTTCGTCTTCACCGTGGCGGGGGCCGCCGCCTACGGGGCGCGCGACGCCATCATCGCGCTGGCGGGGGGCTGAGCGTTGGAATCCCCGCTGCCGTCTCCGCCCATCCCCGACGGCTGGGAGAAGCCGGTGCGCCGCACCTCGGTGCGGCCGACCAAGATGCCGCTCGGCGTACCGATGGAATTGCTGGCCATCGCCGTCTGGCTGGCCGCCGAGCTGTGGCTGGCGCTGGGCGCCATCCCACAGGCGGTGGCGGGGTTCCTGCTGGTCTTCCTGACGGCGCGGTATCTCACCCGCCGCGATCCCTGGTGGCTGGAGATCGTCCGCCAGACCGCCGCGGCCTGGCTGCTGCGGGCGCTGCGCACCCGCGGCCGCTCGCTGTCCTTCTCGTCCTACCGCGCCCCGAGGTGAGGCATGCTCGACCTGACCGCTTTCGACGACGGCTTCGATTCCCTGTCCCGGCATCTGCCCTGGGACTGCTTCGTCTGGCCCGGCGTGGTGCTGCTGGAGGAGGACGGCGCGCTGATGGCGGTGGTGGAGTACGGCGGGCGCGACCAGGACGGCCAGGACCCGGCCGAGCGGATGCAGACGGCGCTCGCCGCCGGCAACGTGCTGTACCCCTTCACCGGCGGCTGGACCTTCCATTTCGAGATGCAGCGGCGGGAAGCCGGCGGTTATCCGCGTTCCACCGGGACGCACCCGGTGTCAGAGCTGATCGACCGGGAGCGGCGTGACCGTGTCGACGAGGCCGGCCGGCAACTGCGCACCCGCACCTTCGTGGCGATCACCTACATGCCGTCGCGGCCCACCACCCGCACGGTGGCGTCCTGGTTCACCCGCAACCCGCCCGAGCGTGCCCGGCCGGACGTGATGCGCGACCATGTCGAGCCGTTCCGCCAACTGGTGCTCCAGTTTGCCAGCCTGCTCGGCCGCGCCGTCGGCTGGGCCAGGATGCTGGACGACGACGGCGTGCAGACCCTGCTGCACAACTGCGCCTCGCCTCTGTACCAGCGGCACGTCACCGCCCCTGACATCCCCGGCTTTCCGATCAAGGCCAACCTCCTGGACGTCGGCTTCAAGCCCGGTTCGTTCCCGGCCTGGAGCAACGGCGGGGCCGAGTGGCCGGTCCGCCTGATCGGCATCGGCGGCTATCCCAAGGTCAGCCACCCCGGCCTGCTCAACCTGCTGGACAAGCTGCCCTTTCCGTTCCGCTGGTCGGTGCGTTTCGAGGCGATGGACCACGTCCAGGCACGCGGCGTCTTCGCCGCGCTGTGGCGCAAGCACGACGACACCGCCTACGACTGGCGCTCGGTTCTGCTGCGCGCGGTCGGCGGCTACGCCGCCCTGCGTCACGACCCGGTCGGCGTCATGGAAGCGCTGGAGGCCGAGGCCGCCCGGCTGGAGGCCGAGCAGGCCGGCTCCAGCTCGGGCTGGATGACGCCCACCGCGGTGCTGTGGGGCCGCTCGGTCGAAGAGGTCGAAGAGCGCCGCGACGAGTTGGTCAAGGCGCTGCGCACCCTGGGCTTCACCGCGATCGAGGAGAGCTGGGGGGCGGAGCGGGCGTGGTACGGCACACTGCCCGGCCATGTCCGCCCCAATCCCCGCAAGGTGCCGCTGACCCAGCTCCAGCTTGCGGATTTCCTCATCCTGTCGTCGGCCTGGGGCGGGCCGGAGCGCAACCCGCACCTCAAATGCGATCCGCTGATGCAGGTCGAGGCCGAGGGCGGAACTCCGTTGATGATCGATATTCACCAGGGCCAGGACGGGGCGGCGCTGGTGATCGGCCCGCCGCGCACCGGCAAGTCCACCGTGCTCGCCTTCATGGGACACCAGTTCCTCGCCCGTGTTCCACAGGGACGTGTCGTCTGGATCGACGTGGACGCCACCGAGAGCACGTCGCTGGTGGCGACTTGGGCGGCCGGCGGCGAGTTCCTCTCCATGGGCTCCGGCGACGCAGCATTGGGCGACCTCGCCTTGCAGCCGCTGGCCGATGTCGACACCCCCAACGGCTTTGCCTGGGGCCACGGCTTCGTCATGGACCTGCTGCGCCTTCAGGGCGTGCTGGCGCCGGGCAACCTGTCGGCGGCGCAAGCCGGCGACGCGGTGGATGCGGCGCTGCACCTGCTGGCCGTCTCGCCGCCGGCCGAACGCACGTTGTCGCATCTCGCCCATCTGGTGCAGGACAACATCGTCCGCATCGCGCTGGAGCCTTATTGCCGCGGCGGCCCGTATGGCGACCTCGTCGATGCCGCCGAGGACCGTTTCCTCGGCTCCGCCTGGACCACGGTGGACATCGGCGCGCTGATCGACCGCGGCCCCGGCGCCGCCCCGGTGATCAAGGCGCTGTTCCGCCGCTTCTACCGGCTGTTCGAGGACGGGCGGCCGACCCTGTTCCTGGTCGACGAGGCCTTCAAGGCGCTCAAGCACCAACCGGCCGAGCTGGACGAGCTGCGCCGGCGCGGGCCGAAGAAGAACGTCGCCCTGGTGCTCGCCACCCACCAGCTCGACGACATCGAGGGCTCGGCCATCGCGGCGATGCTCAAGACCATCCAGGTCCTGGTGCTGCTCGCCGACCCCAACGCCGCCAAGCGGAGCATCCTGCGCGACTGGGGGCTGAACGCCACCCAGGCCGCTCAGGTCGCCCGCGCCATGCCGCGCCGTGACCTCTTCTTCAAGACCCCCGAGGGCAGCCGGCTCGGCCAGCTCTCCCTCGACCCCACCGCCCTGGCGGTCTGCGGCTGCGGCGGGGCCGCCCACAAGCGCCGGGCCTTCGAACTGAGGGCCGACGTCGGGCCGCAGCGTTTCGCCGCGGCATGGCTGCGCCGCCAGGGCCTGACCGAGGCCGCCGACACCCTGGAGACACCCCATGAAGGAGGACCATCATGAAGACGCGCTGGATGCGCACCTCCACGGCCATGGCCGTGGTTCTTGCCGTCACCGTCAGTTCACCGCCTCCGGCCCACGCCTTCCTGGGCGGGCTGCTCAACAGCTTCTTCGGCGGTGGTGGCGGAGGAGGCTGCTTTTCCGAACAGGGCGACGGGCTGTTCGGCACCGCGCTATCCGCCGCTGCCGGTTATGTCACCGGCGGCCCGGTCGGTGCTGCCGTGGGGGCCGGCTCCAGTCTGACCGGGAATGGCGGCGCCCAGGCGCGCGGCTGCCCGATCGTCGAGAGCAAGCCGCTGATGGTCGAGGGTATGGTCCAGCGCCAGGAGGTCGAGATCATCGCCCAGACCGCGCACATGCTGACCCAGATCGACAACATGATCCGCATGCGTGCCCTGTCCGACCTGGACAGCGGTGCCACGGTGGCTGTCCGCCTCGGCGAGGTTCACCGCGCCGCCGGTCTGGTGGACCGGGTGCTGTGGAGCCTGGACGGCGTCGGGCGGCAGTTCGCCGACCTCTACCCCGATGCCCTTCCCGAGGGGATGAGCGCCGCGGCCCTGGCGGAGCACCAGGCCGAACAGGCGCGGCTGGCCCGCGATGCCAGCCGGGCCAGCAAGCTGGTCTCGGCTGAGGTGATGACCGGCATCGAGGACTACCCGGCCCGCGCCCGCGCGCTGATGGCAGCGCTGAAGGCGTGCGACGGCCAGACCTGCGCCATCGACGCCGGCACCCAGGCGACGCTGCTCACCGCCGAGGTCGCCGGCCAGCTCCTGATGATGCAGGCCGCCCACCACCGGGCGGCGGAAGCCCGGCTCGACTACGAACAGGCCGCCGTCGAGCGTGCCCGCCAGCACACGCGCCTCAGCTGGCAGGGCCTTGACACCTACGGCGCACCGGGGAGCTGAGCCATGCCCCTCCGCCGCATCCTGATCGCTCTCGGCGTCATGCTGCTGGTCGGCATCGCCGCCGCCGTCGCTCTCGTGCTCTACGCCCGCAGCCAGGAGGAGGAGGGGCTGACCCCGCTGGAGCGGCTGGAACGCAGCAACCCGGCCTGGGAAGGCATCGGCCGCTACCAGACGCCGGTGCCGGCCCGCCCTGAGCGGGAGTGATCTGCCATGGACGTCAGCGGTCTGTCGATTGCCCTGCACCAGCTCACCGCCGCCGTGGTCACCGGCCTCGGCCTGCTCGGGCCGGACGCCCACGCCGCGCTGCGGATGCTGATGACGCTGTCCTACACCCTGGCCTTGCTGCTCTGGCTGTTCGAGGGCAAGCCGGCGGTGCACGGCCCCTTCCTGCGCATGCTGCTGAAATTCGCCGCCATCGGCGCCCTCGTCGACTGGTTCCCCGCCGGTTCCGCCGCTCTGATGCGGGCGGCGGCCGACCAGGGACTGAGCCTCGGCTCCGGCGGCGGCATGTCGCTGGACGACCCCGGCGCCATCGCCCATCTCGGCATCCAGGCGGTGATCCCGCTGATGCTGCGCGTCAAGGAGATGCTGGGGCCGGTCGATTTCTTCCTGAACTTCGTCGAGATCGTCATCTTCCTGCTGGCAGCATTGGTGGTGATCGTCAGCTTCGGCATCCTGGCGATCCAGGTGTTCCTCGCCTTCCTGGAATACCGCCTGCTCTCGCTCGCCGCCTATCTGGCGATTCCCTTCGCGGTGCTGGGGCCGACCAGCTTCATCGCCGAGCGCGCCATCGGCTACATCGCCGCCTCCGCGCTGAAGCTGCTGGTGCTCGGCTGCATCATCGCCATCTGCGGCGCCACCCTGACCAGCCTGAATTTCCAGGGCACACCGACCCTGGCCCAGGCCTTCGGCGTGGCGGTGCTGGCCGCCGCCATCTTCGTGCTGGCGATCAAGGCGCCGCGTGCCGCCGCCGGTCTGGTCAACGGCGGGCCGGTGATGGACGGCATCACCGCGCTGGCCGCGCTGTGGACCGCCGGCTGGGTCGGCATGCGCAGCATGGCCGGTGCGGCGGCCGCCACCACCGGGGCGCCCGGCAGCCTCGCCGTCGGCGCGTCGGCGCTGTGGAGCGGCCTGCGTCATGTGACGACGGGTGCAACAGCGTCCGTCGGCAGCACCGGCAGGACCGGTGGCGGCGTTGGTGGCGGGACCAGCGGTGATTCCGCCGGCACCTCGGCCGGGCGCCGCTACCCGGCCGGCCGCTTCGGTGGATCCCGGTCCCCGGCCCCGCGCGGCAGCGGCTGGGACAAGCCGATGACCGACGCCCAGCGTGGCGAACTCGACCGCCTCGCCGCCGGCCGGCCCGTCGATCCCACCCTCACTCGCGGGCAGGCCAGCCGGCTCATCGAACGCTGGGGCGGTGAGGAGTCGTGGCTGCGCCGCTCCGCCTCCAACGCCACCGAACGGCCGCAGGACCCGCCGGGCCAGACGCCCGGATCGGATCGCCGCGCCGCCGACAAGGAGACCGACCCGTCATGAAGGAGCGCGTCGTCAACGTCTACGACCCGCCGCCGGCAGCCGTGCCCGACAGTGCGAAGTACCTCGCCGCCATGACCTACCGCGCCAGCCGCGAGGCCAAGGCGCTGCGGTTGAAACGCTGGACCTTCGCCCTGGCCGTGCTCGGCCTGTCCTGGGGTTCGCTGATGACCTGGGACAACCTGCGCATCGCCGACAAGCTGGTGGAGATCGCCAAGTTCAAGCCGGTCTACCGCGTCGAGCAGGCGATGGACGGCCACCAGCGCCTCGTGCTGCTCGACAACACCATCACCGTGACCAAGGGTGCCCGGCTCAACGCCGTCCAGTGGTTCGTGCGCTGGCAGCGCCAGATCGGTACCGACCCGGTGATGTTGGCCAGGGACCGCGCCGCCGCCCGCGCCCGGCTGACCGGTGGCGCCGAGCGCAAATGGGACGCCCTGCTGGCCGCCGACCTCGCCCCGGCCGAGGGCTGGACCCGCGACGTCGCCGACATCCGCGTCCAGGAGCGCGAGGCCGACCCGAAGACCGGCACCTCGGCCTTCTACGTGGTGTGGACCGAGACGGTCTACCGGGACTTGAAGCCGCGCGGGAAGACCTTGATGAGTGCCGCCGTGGTGACCGTGGACGGCCCCTCGCGCGACGGCGCGCTCGACGGCGTCTCGATCTCCGGCTTTTCCGAGCCGAGCGGCACGCCGCTGAAGGCCGAGGCCAGGGAACCGGCCAAGGCCCACCCAATGCCCCCGTCCGAGACGACCGAGCCCCAGCCATGAGACTTCCCGTTCCCCTGCTGGCGGTGTCCCTGCTCGCCGCCTGCGCCACCGACGCGCCGCCCGCCCCGTCGGCAGGAGCAGCACCGCAGCGCCCCTACACCCTGGCCGACCTGCATATCCCGCCGACGGCGATGGAGCGGGAGCCGAGGGAGACGGCGGGACCGCGGCCGTCGCGGGCACAGACCCGCAGCTGGGTTGGGCAGGCCAACGAGGCGGCGCTCGACCTGCCGACGCTGACCTGCTTCAAGGGCAAGAGCTGCGAATACTGGTACCAGCCGGACCTGCAGTACCTCGTCTACATGGCCGAGGGCAACCAGACGCTGGTCTGCCTGAAGCCGGGCGAGGTGGTGCGCGACATCGTCGCCCCCGGCGCCCAGGTGTGGATTCCCCACCAGCCCTACAGCTTCGGCAAGGGCGCGCAGCGCACCGAGTGCATCGCCTTCATGCCGCGCCGCGCCGGCCTCAACCAGCAGATCTCCCTCTTCACCAGCGAGCGGAAATACGACCTCAACGTTGAGACGCACCGGCAGGTCCACCATGTCGAGGTCCGCTGGCGCTATCCCGAGGACTATCTCGCCACGCTGAACGGTCAGGTCACCGTCCGTCCTGCCGCGGTGGAAAGCGACCGGCGCGACCGCACCACCGAGCTGGCCTACCGCGACCGACGCTGCACCTACGCGCTGGACGGCGACACGCCGGAGTGGCGGCCGGTGCCGACCCCCGACGGCCAGCCGCCGGTGTGCGACGACGGCGAGGTGACGGTGATCAACTTCACCCCCGGCGCGCTCGGCGCCTACGGGGCGCCGATCCTCTGGCGCATCGGCGCCGACGGCACCCGCATCCCCGTCCAGTACGGCCGGATGAACGCCACCTACCGCGTCGCCGGCATTCACGACCACCTGCTGCTCGCCATCGGCGCGCAGGAGGTGCACATCCGGAGGACCCGCCCGTGACATCGGTTAACGACACCCCGCCGCCGCTGCCGCCTGATCCGCTGGCCCGTCACCGGGTGATCACCTCCGGTCCGCACGTCGTCCGCATCCTGCTGGTGTTGGCCGCCGTGATCGGGCTGGGGCTTGCCGCCTACATGCTGGGCCGCAGCCAGGGAGCGGGAAGCTTGCCGAAGCTGTCGGTCGCTCTCGGCCCGACCCAGCCGGAGCTGCGGCTGCCCAGCTACGAGGACATGGCGCCCAAGCCGGAGCCAGCCCCGCCACCGGCACCCCGCATCGAGAAGAAGGAACCGCCTCCGCCAGCACGGACGCAGGCCAAGGCGCCACCGAAGGAGGACGAGCTGCGCAAGAAGGCGATGGAGGCCGGCGTCGGCGGCTGGAGCCGCAAGGAAGAGGGCACCAGCGTTGCCTCCGCCGCTCAGGCCGGGGCGTCGGACTTCGCCGCTACCGGGTCCGATTGCCTCGTGCCGCCGGGCACGCCGATTCCCTTGCTGACGGTGAACCGGGTGGTGACCGAGCGCGGCGGGATCGTCACCGCGCGGGTGACGCAGGACGTCTGGGACGCCGGCTTCTCCTGTCTGGCGGTGCCGGCCGGTTCGGTGGTGACGCTGGACGTGGGGAGCGGCGTCACCAAGGGGCAAAAGCGCATCGAGGTGGCCAACCCGGTGATCACCCGGCCCTGGCCGCGTAACGACACGGTGCGCGTGGCGGCGATCGGAGGGGACGCCACCGGTGCGGCGGGGTTGGCCGGGGCGGTGCAGGTGCAGTGGCTCCAGACCGGGCTGCTGATCGCCGCCAGCACCGCGGTGGATGTCGCGGCGGCGGCGTTGACCGGCGGCGGCAGCCTGATCGGCGGCATCCTCGGGCACGGCATCGACCGCCCGCTCGACAAGGCGGCCAAGGACCTGCTCGACCGGGCGCCCGTCATTACGCTGGACGCCGGCGAGCCGGTGCTGCTGTTGCTGCGAAGTGGCCTGAATGCCGACGATTTCTGGCGGACTCACTGAGTAAGCATTCCTACATATGTTTTATGTGTAGAGTCTCTCTGGTTTTTCAGTCGGCATCCTGGTCAAGACGTCTCAACGCTCTGTCGTGTGGCACAACCACTGCCCTGCTGCACCCAAGTTGGGTCTACGCTATCAGTCCCCAGCCGATTGCACGGCCAACCATTCCGAGAATGAAGTTGATACGCTCGTGCTGTCGGTGAAAGTTTCCAGCTCTTTGGAAAATGCAGCCCTGCGACGCGGTGACGCAGGCTAAACAAAGAAGATAGAAAGAAAAAATAATTACTGGATCGTGGACTTGTAACGCTCCTGAAAATTATGGAAACAATCACTAAACCTATAACGGTTCAAACATTTCACATCGAATACAAACGTATGGGAGAAGTCATAGATAAAAACGGTTTGACTCCCTTTCTGGATAGTCCTTAATTTTTTTCAAATCTGGATCTCCGTAGCGGAACCGTCGGAATGCATACTGTTCGCGGTGGGGTAGACGTGCGGGTCGCGGTAGGCGTCGATGGCGCCAACCTGGAACGCCATCTGACTGCCGCGGTGCAGGCGTTGGGCGGCGTGGATGTGGGAGAAGCCAGCAGCAAGACGCTGGTGCTGCTCGGGAACGATCTGTCCGGGGTCGCCGCCCTGGCGGAGGAGACAGGCCGTCGGGTGATTGCCGGCGTCGCCCTGTCGGGCGGACCAGCACGACCGGTGGGGCTGGAGGCGGTGGTCGGCGCCGCGGAGGAGCCTCAGGCACTTGCCGAAGCGGTCGCCGCGGCCATCGTCGCCGGGGGCGATTCGGGTGGCTATCTGATCGATTGGGAAGCGCCTTCGCCGGTGGAGTTCCGGGCACTGGTCGGCGCGCTGCTGGATGCGCTGGGAGCGGAACGGTGCCGGCCCGCAGCGGGCGTCGTCTCCCACCTCGCGGTGTTCGGCCGCACCGATGCCGACGGGCAGAGCTTCCGCGAGCTGTGGGCGGTCTTCGCCCCCGACAACCCGGCCGACGAGGATGAACTGGTGCGGTTGCTCGATCGCGCCGGCACCACGCCCCTGCGCGACCGTCTGTCCACAAGGTTGGGGCCGTTGGCGCACGCCAACCTTCTGCCGCCGGAGCTGCCGCTGTGTCTCGTGGTGATCAGCCGCCGTCAGAGCGAGGAGCCGCGATGGCTGGCCGAGGCCCGGCTTGCCCACCCCGTGCGGATCCGCTTTCTCGGCCGGACCGATCTGGAACGGCGGCTTCAGGAACGGCCGGTGCTGCTGCGCCGCTTCTTTTCGCCTGCCGCGGTGGCGCTGAAGCGGCAGCTTGGCGAGCGCACCCGCGCCTTCGAGGAGGCGGAGGCCCGCCGCAAGGAAGCCCAGCGCATGCTAGAGGCGCTGAAGCGCGAACAGCGCGCGCGGGCACGCGCCGAACGCGATGCAGTCTGGCGCGAACTGTCCTGGCGCATCGCCCACAAGATCGGCAACCCCACCGCCACCATTGACCTGATCGAAGGCAATCTGCGCCCCTACGTGACCGACCCGGCGGGCGTCGAGTGCCTGGACGACCTCGCCACCTGCGTGACCCGCATCACCCAGCTTCTGCACGAGCTGCGCGACTACGCCGCTGCAACCGGTATCCAGCTCGTCATGACGCCGACCCAGCGCCTGCACGCCATGATCGGCGATGCCACCCGGCTCTTCGCGCAGCGCGGCGGACACGCCACGGTGCGTGAAACGCCACCCAACGGTGCCGTCTTGCTCGATGAAGAGAAGATGAGGCAGGTTTTCGACGAGCTGTTCAAGAATGCCGAATACTGGGCGGCCAACAGTGGGCGCACGCCACACATAACCGTCCGCTACGAGGTTTCGATCACCGACACTGGAACGCAAGACCATTCAAGCGCTGCGCCGCATACGCTAACAGTGGTGGTGAAGGATAATGGCCCCGGCATTCGCCCTGACATGAAGGAGCGGATCTTCACCCCGTATGTGACGACGCGCAAGGAGGGCAGCGGGCATGGGCTCGCCATTGCGCGGACGATCGTGGAGAACCATGGCGGCGACATCGTCGAAGTCGGAATAGTTGGCGACGGCGCTACCTTCCGCCTGACCCTACCGTTGTTCGAGGAGATTGCTTGATGCGCATCCTGATCGTCGACGACGAGGGGGGTCAGGCAAGGCAAGTGGCGAATGCCCTGCGCGAAGTGCTACCAGACGCCGAGTTCGTCGTGTGCCATGACGAGGCTAGCGCGGAAGCCGCCATCGCTGCACAGTCCTTCGATGCCGCCATCCTCGATCTCCTGCTGCAAGAGGAGCCAACACTTGAGCAACAGAAGGATTTGGCCCCTCCCGATCTTGGTGCTTTCGAGGGAATCCGACTTGCTACAGCCCTTGCTAAAAAGCACCCTCGATGCAAAGCCGTTATCGTCAGTGCAAGTAAAATCATTGCAAAGGGACTGCTAGTAAATTTACCGAAAACATTGAGCAATATTGTTGACGTTATTGACAAAAATCTTAAATCAATTCATGGGGGTTATAGCTATAGAGACTATCTAAGATTCAGAATTGCCACGATTCAGCGTGATTTATCGGAGTCCGGAAGATGATCGAAAGAATGGAATTTCCAAAGAACGCCAATGTGTTAATTGTAGACGACGAAGAAAAATTCTGCAAACACTTGCAAACAGCTCTCATTCAATGTGGAAGGAAACACAAAATTGTTATATCGTCAGAGTATTGCTTGAATTTTAAAGACGGATGGGATAAAATAGAATCAGATTCAGAAAAATACAACGCTATAATTGTCGACAAAAATTTGGAAAAGACAGAAAATCCCAGAAGCGGATTATCTCCTATTCTTATTCTTAAAGCGGCATTTGCAAATAGTTCAATAAAATGCTTCTATATCTCTAGTGAGCTTGGTTTCGCAGGGAATGGCCAAATTCAGCACCCTGCCGATTATACTGCATGGTTGTTAAAGAAACTTCTTAGGATAAATGTAAATTTTTGGAAAATGCAAAAAGACCGAGAACTTGTAGAAGATATAGTTTCAGAATTGTCGAGAGATGAATAAATTGCCACATCCAAATGAAAATCTCGAGAAATGGCAGAAAATTCATCTGCTCCCATTGACCTTCCCCGACATCCGCCGAGAAGCGGGCAAGCTGACCAGCGAAAGCCTGTTCCTTCGTGAGGGTGGCCGTGAGGTAGATCGCATCATGGCAGCCATCCAGGGAAGCGCGCGGACGATGGCGATCTTCCCCCCAGGACAGGGCACCTCGACCATCCTGGGGGAGGTGATCCGCCGCGCGCGTACGTCGTCGGTTCGAGTTCAGGGGTTGTTCGTTGTGCTTGATCCGGTTGCCTGTTGCGACGCGGACGATTTCCGGGAGGAGATGGAAAGGCGCATCCGGGAGGCGATCTTCGAGCAACTTCTGATGGGGTACTGGGACGAGGCATTCTACGGAACCCGCCGGCAGAAGCTGTTCCAACTCTTCAACGCGCCTAACGAGACGCCGCTGATCGACCTTCGCTACCAATTGCAGCAGAGCGACCTTACCGCAGTACAAGCGGGACGGGTTAAACTGACGGCGATCTCGGATAGCTATGCAAATCGGTTGGCCGAACTCTACGCCACGCTCTACACCCAGATCGGGTTGTCGACGACGCTGATCATGGATTTCCCATACCGGGCAGACGAAGATGTCGTCTCCACCGCATTCCGCGAAGTGAAATGGTTTGACGAGAATGACAAAGGGGATGGTTTCCCGGTCGCTGCCTTCTCCGAAGCCTATTTCCTGACGAGAGAGCAGGCCGATATCGCCTATACCGTCTGGCAGCGCGACTATAATACGGTGGAGTTCCCGCCATACAACGAGGCCGAGGTCTTCGCAATCCTGGCCGCCCATTTCCGGCCGAAATCGGGCGGGCGGGAGGTTCCCCTCGGTGCCGTCTTCTCCCAGGACTTCGTCAAACGCGCATGGGCTGAAGGACGCCCTCTGGAAGAAATGATCGAGGCTATCCGCAAGGACATGCTGCACGCCTTGGACATCGATCCGGGGCGCATCCAGTACATGCTTGTACCACGCGATTGATTCGGGGAGCTGGACGATGGGGTTCACCTGCAAAGATGTGATCGATCAGGCGGAAATCCTGTTCGCCCACACCGCCGCCTACAACCTGCCGGCGGCCTTCGCCAACCGGTTCGACTCACGCAGCCAGCTCAAGCAGTCGCTGCAACAGTCCATCGAAAACAAGCAGATCGCGCTGATTGCCGACATGCTGGGTACCGGAAAGACCTTCCTGGTCGAGATGGTCATCTCTGAAATGACGGAGATGAAGGAAACCCAGCTTCTCCTGTGCGGGCGGAACAAGACCGAAGCGATGCTTGCATCGGCGCGCAGCGGCGGTGCGGTGTTCGTCGATGAATGGGACATCAAGGCCAACCCGAAGGCTTTCGAGAAGGGGCTGATCTGGCTGGAGGAGTACTTCAACGCCGAAAGCCACCCGGCTGTCCTGATCGGCGACTACACCCTGCGCTCGCCCTGGGTGAGAAAGCGGCTGGAGGCGCTGGGAGTGGTGAGCGACATCCCCATGGAGCCGTTGAGCCAGCCCTTCTTCGAACTGGCCATGCGCCAGCGCCTGTGGTTCGCCTTCAAGGCGCGGTACGGTGCCGACTCCTCTTACGAGACGGTATCGAAGGAGGACGCGGCCTTCATCGACCGCGACGTTCTCGACTGCGTGGTGCCGCCATGGCAGGCCACCAACGCCACGTTCCGGGAGGTGTTCCGCACCCTGACCGAACTCGGCCATCACATCCCGGTGACCGATGCCCCGGCCCGGATCGGACCGGACGAAGCCATCAGGTGGCTGGCCGGGCAGGCAGGAAAGAAGCTGACTGACACGCAGCAGGGCTGCCTGGATGCCTTGGTCGCGCATCTACGTCCCCGGTTCCGCGAGGGCGACCGCCAGATCGCGCCGTGGTCGCTCGACGATCTTGCCGCCATCGTCGGCGGTCGGCCCGACGACGCCTTCATGGCCGATGTGGTGGAACCGCTCGCCCGCATCGGCATCATCTCTTCCATCGGCACGCCCGAGGTGCGCGACGACGGCAGCTACATCCGCCGTCCTCCGCCCTACCTGCCCGGCATCTTCACCCGCATGCAGGCGATGTTCGGAGACCGGTCATGACCACGTTGCGCCCGGTGGACGTTTTGGTCGCCGCCGCCGCCCTGTTCGGTGGCCGCACCCTGGACGACATCGACTTCAAGATCCGCGCCTTCGACGTTCTGTCGCGGCTGGCACCGCGCGAGGGAGAGGACGGGTTCGACCGTTTCGACCTGTTGGCAGCGGTCGAGGATTTCGCCGGTGCCCGGCCGGACGCGGAGATTCTGCGTTTAGTTCGCGACCTCCAGATGTTCGAGAGGCGGGACGACGGCACCTTCCGCCGCCGGGACCGCATCTTTCTCGCGGATCTGGTGGAGGCGGGAGCAGGCGATTCCAACCGGCATACGACTCCGTCCCTGCTGATCGACGTTCAAGAGCAATTGGGCGGCCGGGTTTCGCCAGGTGTCGTGGCGGCAATGGCGACTTTGCGGCAGGCTTGGTCGAACGTTCTGGATGTCGAGCGGGCAACCGAAAGGAGCGGCCTGCCTTGTCCGCCTCCATTCTGGCGGGTCGACGCCGATGGTGGTCTTGCCCTGTTCAGCGCTTATCCGTCGTCGACTGCTGCCGCCGACCAGTTCTCTTTGTTCGCGGAGGCACCCCTGCTGGTGCCAACTCTCAACTGCCCGGCATGGCGCGAAGGGCTGGCGACGGCCGAAGCGCTGCTCGAACGCTGCCTTCAATACATTGTGCCCGATGGTCACCGCCACGGCTACTCCGGCGCCCTGTGCGTACCCGACGATGATGATTATCCGGGCGGTACTCTGCCCACGGTTCCGACTAACGCACTCTTCGTCATCGCGCTGCGTCTTTCTGCTACGGCCCGCATTGTCGGTGGCCTGGAACCGAACGTGATGCTTTCCGCCGCGGTGCCCGGCTGCGTCCGCTTCCTGCTGACGATGCAGCTGGAGAGCGGGGCATGGAGCATTCACCGCTACATCCCAGGGGCATTCTCTGGCCTTGACTACCGTTTCTTGCCCGATCCCTATTTCACTGCGATCACCGTCACGGCGCTGAAGATTGCCCAACCGGTGCTGGACAACGACCTGAAGGCCGCCAGTCACGACGCGCTCCACCGCTGCGCCGGTTTCATCCTCGCCGAAGCCAGGGACGAGGGCGAGGACGGGCTCGCCTGGCATGACCGGTTCGAGGAAACCGGGCAGCTCAGCGTCTACGCGACGCTCCAGGCGGCGATGAGCCTGCTGAAGATCGGGAATGTGGTGGGCGACGACGGAGCGTTGCGCGACGCCGCTTTTCGCGGGTTGGCCTGGGCCGAACGGCACTGGCGGGTCGGGCGCGAGGGCAAGCAGAACATCGATCAGGTCAAGCTGCGCGCCCCCACCGCCACCGGGCCGGCCCAGATCAACATGACCTGGGAACAGCCGGGCCACGCCAAGGCGGTGTCCGCCTTCATCGAGGCATTCCTCGATTTCGGCTATACGCCCGCCCCGGCGACCTGGAGCCGGATCGAGGAGGCGGTCGCCGTCCTGCTGGGTGAGGCGCGCGACGGCTTCTGGACCGATTTCTACATGCCCGACAAGCGTCAGTCGTCCAACACCGCAACCTGCGCCATGACGCTGGCGCGCTACATCGCCGCGGTCGGGCGCCTGGCCGGCTTTTCGGCCGCCGCCGGCTGATGGTGGAAACGGACCAAAATGCCATGGGCGGCGAGCGGGTCATCGCCATCGCCAATTTCGGCGAGCTGTTCGAGGATCCCGATGCGCCCGCATCCGTACTGGGCGAGGCGGACGGCGTTCCGCTCGGCCATGCCGCCGGGCACAAGGCCGGGTGGTGGCCGGAGGAGGACGGCTTTCTCCTGATCGCACCCACCTCGCTCGACCTGCCGCCGGTACCGGCGGGTATCCGGAAGGAACCCGCTGAGCGGCTGGTGGTCCCGGATGCCGACGGTCGGACGGCGGCGCGGCTGTTGGAAGATGCGCGATTGTGGAGCCGCGTACGCCGTTTCGTACAGGAGGCCAGACGGGTCCGACTGCTCGCGACCGTCAACAGCGCCGGCCTGCGCCGGATGGCCGACCGGCTCGCCACCGCGGCGGGCTTGGAGGTCGTGGGCGTGCCGGATTGCCCGCCGGGGCTGGTCCGCTATTGGAACACCAAGATCGGCGGGCGTGACCTGCTGCGCGGAGTGCCGGCGGCGGCTGCGTTGGTCCCCGATGCGGTGGTGTGCCATACCCCGCTCCATGCGGAGGCGATGCTGGCGGGTCACCCGGCGTCCGAGCGGTACGTGCTCAAAGCCAACATGGGGGCCGGCGGATCGGGGATCCTCTGGGTCACCGGCGGGGAAACCGGGCTGGCCGCCCGGCTGACTCGACCGGACCATACCACCGGCGCCGGCAAGAACGGCCTCTGGCCGTTGCCGCTGGACGAGCCGCTTCTGCTGGAGGTCGGCATCGGCGACCCGCGGCGCAACCGTTCGCTGACTGCGGACTTTACCGTGATGCCCGGCGGCACGGTGGCGTTCGAGGGAGCCGCCTTGCAGGTGCTTGACGACTTCACCCGCTACCGTGGGATCGCATGGTCTCCGGGTGCGGTGGCGCCTGCGGTGCTGGCGTCCGTCGCGTCGGTCGGAACCGCCGTCGGCCGCGCCATGGCCCGCCGCGGCTTCTCCGGCCCGTTCAATCTGGACTTCATCCTGCCGCCGGAAGGCAGGCTGGCCCTGGCGGAGATCAACGTTCGCCGCTCCGCTCCGCTGGACCAGCACCTGGCCATGAGGCGGCTGTTCGGACCCGACTGGCCGGACCGGGTGGCGATGCGGTCCTGGGAATGCCTTGCAGGAGCCGACCCGACTACGGTTGCCGCAGCCGGACTCGCCTTCGACGGCCGCGCCGGCGTGTTGCTGCTGGGGCCGCGGTATGGAAATGGCAGCGCCACAATGGCGGTCGCGCCCGACGCGGCAGGCCTGGACCGGCTGGTGGCAAGCTGCCATGACCTCAAGCCCTGACTCTCAGCCCGACGTCGCGGCGCTGGCGCGGCGGATGGTCCGACTGATGCGGCGCTTCCGCCAGGATCATCCGTTGTCCGCCAAGCATTGGCCGGCCGGCATCTACATGCTGCCGATCCGTCTCGACGGACGCCCGGCGGCCAAGACCCTGGTCTGGTACGAAACCGAGGGGTGCCAATGGTCGATCAAGAGCGGCTGCACCATGTGCAACTTCGGCCAGGCGGCGACCCGCCCCAGCGATGACGATGTGGTGCGCTCCTTCAAGGAGCAGATCGATCGCCTGGATCCCGGAACGCGCTACCTGCATCTGGGACCCGGCGGGTCGTTCCTCGACTGGCATGAACTGAATCCCGACGCCCGGCGGACCATCTACGGCGAACTTCACCGCCTGCGCTTTCTGGAGGGGGTGGGGATCGAATGCCGGGCGGAGCTGGTGACGCCGGAGTATATCGCCGAGGCGCTGGCGTGGCTGCCCTCCACCGTGCGGGAGTTCACAACCGGCATCGGGCTTGAGAGTGCCGACGACCTCGTCCGGCTGGTCGCGGTGAACAAGAAGGTGCCACGCAAGCGGCTGGAGCGGGCGTTCGAGATCATCCGCGGCAGCAGCGACCCCACGCGGCGGATCGTCTTCGATCTGTATGTCCTGCTGAAACCGCCGTTCCTCAGCGAACGGGAGGCGATCGACGACGCGGTGCGGTCCATCGACTGGGCGTTCGACCGGGGTGCCGACACCGTCTCGGTGTTCCTGTCCTCGATCAAGGAGAACACCCTCTGCGACTTCCTCCACCGGCAGGACGGGTTCGTCCGTCCGCTGCGGTATGCGACGGCCTATTACCACAGTGCGTTCGAGGTGCTGCGGATGCTGGCGCCGTCGCGCGCGGCGCGGACCCTGTTCATGGGGATCACCTCCGGCATCCCGGCGCATGGCCGGCCGCGATCCTGCCCGCTGTGTGACCACATCCTGTCCGGCGCGCTGGTCGCCCACAACTTCTCCCGCGATCCGGCCCTCTTGGATGTGGCGGCAGCCGTCCGCTGTGACTGCCGCGACAAATGGCTGGCGGAACTCGCCGAGGAACATCCACCCCTGAGCACCCGCCTGCCGCGGGATCTTGACCTAGTCGAAAAGGCTTTGACATGCGCGGCCCGCCCGTCGTCGCCGGACTGACCGCCGGGCGGACCCAGGACGGTCGGCCGCACATCGACGGGGCCGCCTGTCTGGTTCATGGCGAGCGAGCGTGGGCCATCGCCGAAGAGCGGCTGCCCCGGCGCAAGAATGCTGGAGGGGCGGAGCGGGCGTTGTCCGCGGTGCTGGCCGCCGCCGGCATGGAATTGCCGGACATCGACCTGTTCGTGCTGTCCACCTGCGGCGAGCCGGTCCCGTCGCCGGGAGCCCCGGCGTTCCTGCGCACCGACGGACGCTGGAGCCTGCAGGATTTGGGAATCCCGCCGGACCGGATCGTCTGGTGCCCGTCGCACCATCTGTCGCACGCGTTGCACGCGGCCCATGCAACGAACGCCCGGCAGGCCCTGGTCTGCGTTTTCGACAAGGAGGGAAACACGGGGGAGCGCAACAGCTACTACCTCGCCGGCGGGGGCAGTCTGCGCCTCGTCCAAAGCGACACGGCGGCAGCGGCCCGCGGCGGGATCGGCGCGGCCTATGCGCTGGCGACAGAGGCGATCGGCTGGTGCGGCGATACCGAAGCGGGCAAGACGATGGCGCTGGCAGCCTATGGCCGGGCTGGCGCCGACCCCCGGTTGCTGCTTGCCGATGCACCGTCGGGCGCCATCGTCGCGGGTGGCGGGCCACTGCCCCATCCCGTGACCTTCCGCCAGCGCGCCGATCTGGCGGCCACGGTTCAAGCGCAGATGGAGGCGGCGGTGGTCGCCACGGTCGAGCGGCTGCTGGCGAGGTACCCGGTTCCGCAGCTCTGCGTGGCGGGTGGCGTGGGAACCAACTGCCGGCTGCTGGGTGCGCTGGCCGGCGCGATGCCAGAACTGGCCGTGCGCGCTCCGTACGCTCCCGGCGACACCGGGCAGGCGATCGGAAACGCGCTTTACGGCCTTGCCCTGCTCGGCGCCGAGGCGCCGGAAATGCTGCGCCAACCTTTTCTCGGCGTGGAGGAGGATCGCGGAGTCGTTGCGGAGCGGGCGGTCAGGCGGCTGGGGCAACCGCTGGCTTGCGGCTTCGACGCGCTGGAGATGGCCGCCCGGCGGCTCGCCGGCGGTGCGATTGTCGCCGTTTTCACCGGCAGATCGGAGTTCGGCCCGCGCGCCCTGGGCCACCGGTCTATCCTGTGCCATCCCGGCGACGCCGCGTCGCTTCACCGGCTTGGCGCATCGATCAAGCGCAGAGGCTGGTTCCGGCCCTTCGGCATCGTCGGACCGGCCCACCGGGTTGCCGAAGCCTGTCCGCACGCGCGCCTGTCCCGGCATATGGAGATCGCGGGACCTGTCGGCGGACCCTGGCGCGAGCGGTTGCGTCCCGTCCTTCACATCGACGGAACCTGCCGGTTCCAGGCGGTCGCCGCCGACGATCCGCTCGGCCCCCTTCTGGAGCGGTTCGAGGCGACCGCGAACGTGCCCTTCCTCGCGAACACGTCGCTCAACCGCGCCGGTGAGCCCCTGGCGGAGACCATCGAGGACGCCATCGACATCGTTCTGGCCACCGGCATCGACCTTCTTCTGACCGACTCCGGCCTGTTCGCCGGCTCCCCCCCCCGATGACGCCCCCGATAGCGCCGCCTGCCGTCTACGCCACCACGCGCAGGCGGTAGGCGCCGAGGCCGAAGGTGGTGCGGGCGCCGGCGTGGACGACGGCGCCCAGGGCGAGCAGGGGCAGCAGCGGTCCCAGCGGGCCTTCCAGGAAGACGGTTCCGGCTTCGCCCTCCATCGGCAGCCAGCGGTCCTGCTTGGCGGAGCCGCGCCGCCATGCCATCGGCCACAGGCCGGCGGCGTCCACCCGCACCGCGTCGGCGGCGGCCAGCAGGGCGCGGCGGTCGCAGTCCACGTCGGTGTCCAGCCAGCGGGCCAGGCCGAAGACCCGGTTCAGCAGAGCCCCGGCGAAGCCGGCCAGCCCGTGGCGCAGATCGGCACCGCCGCGCGGACAGACCGGGGTGACGAACTCCAGCGCCACCGCCTCCGCCGCCGGGGGCACCGGCACGCCCTCGACCGTCTCCAGGCGGCGATCCAGCAGGCGGGGAGCGGCCGGGCCGGGGGACGCGCCGCCGGGGCGATGGGCGGCCAGCGCGCGCCAGGCGGTCACCACCTCCACCGCCCGTCCCCCGGCGGAAACCGTGCCGCGGCCCGGCGCGCCGACCCCGGCGGAAAGGCCGTTGCGCACCGCCGCCGCCAGCGCCGCCGCCGCCGGTGCCCAGTCGTCGGCGAAACCGAAACATGAAGTGGTCCCCGTTTCCCGGACAGTTTGGCGGCTGGAATAAGCTTGGTTTAGGTTCGTGTCACGCCGCCATTCTGATCTGGTTGAGTGTGCCCTCGTAGACCTCTGCCGGGGTTCTGCCGCCGAGCGCCGAGTGCGGGCGGTCGGCGTTGTAGTAATCGATCCAGCGGCCGATCCCGGCTCTGGCCTCGCTGCCGGTCTCGAAGGCGTGGAGGTAGGCGCACTCGTATTTCATCGATCGCCACAGCCGTTCGATGAAGACGTTGTCCATCCACCGACCACGCCCGTCCATCGATACCCGGATGCCGGCCGCGGTCAAGAGGCCGGTGAAGCGCGGGCTGGTGAACTGGCTGCCCTGATCGGTGTTGAAGATGTCCGGCCGACCGTAGTGTGTCATCGCCTCCTCTACGGCCTCGATGCAGAACTCGACGTCCATGGTGTTCGACAACCGCCAGCTCAGAACCTTGCGTGTCGCCCAGTCCATCACCGCCACCAAGTACAGAAAGCCGCGGCGCATGGGAATGTACGTGATGTCGCTGCACCACACCTGATCGGGGCGGTCGATGGTCAGGTCGCGCAGCAGGTATGGCCAGATCTTGTGTTCGGGGTGTGGCACTGTCGTCTTCGGGCGCTGGTAAATCGCCTGCAAGCCCATCCGCACCATCAGGCGGCGAACCCGCTTGCGGATGACCTGATGGCTGTGCCGGCGCAGATGCCGGGTCATCTGCCGGCTGCCGTACCAAGGCGTTTCCAGGAACTGCTCGTCGATCAGCCGCATCAACTCCAGGTTCTCGGCCGGCTCGCCTCTGGCCGGCCCGTAGTAGCTGGACCGGCTGATCGAAACCAACTCGCACTGCCGAGTGATCGACAGGCGTGGATGATCCGCCTCGACCAGCTCCCGCCTCCGACCGATGCTCATCGACCGGAGGCCTTGCGCAAAAAATCCCGCTCTACGACCAACTGGCCGATCATGGCGTGCAGCTTCTCCACCTCGCTCTGATGGCTGGATTCAGCCGCTTCAGCCTTGCCGGAGAACACCCCGGCCATCCCCTCCATCGCCTGCTTCTTCCACGCGTTGATCAGCGTCTGGTGTACGCCGTGCTTGGCGACCAACTGCGACACTGTAAGCTCGCCCCGGATCGCCTCCAGCGCCACCTTCGCCTTGAACTCTGCCGAATACCGCTTCCGTTTCCCCGTCATCGGGTCCGTCCTTCTTCCTGGGCGAACCAAGCTCAGCCCACTGTCCGGGAAACGGGGACCACTTCAGTGTTGCAGTCCGATGCACAAGCCGCTCGGCCCAGAGCTCCAACGCCTGTCGGCGCTCCGTCAGGTAGCATGGTTGCCGAGTCCATAGGGTTGGACTCGCAGGTCACGCTTTGCTTTCTCCATTCTTCCAAAGCCAACAGGCAATGATGGCTGACGCAAGCAACCAGATACCCGTGATGGACGACAGCAGCACCCAGGCAGGCGGATCGCCCGGCGGCGGATTTTCGGCCACCATCGGGTAAAGGGTCTTGCCGAGGGTCGAGCCGAACACGTCGGCGACCACGACGGGAAAAGCGTAGAGCGCGATGAAGCGCCCCACCCCGGCGAGCCGCAACTCGGCCAGCGAGCGCAACGCGGCCTCGATCGCCTTGACCTCGGCCTCCATGGCGGTCAGTCGTCGATCGAGACTCCAGCGCCGGTCAAGCGCGTCGCGCACGAGGCGGACGTCCGGTTCACCCGGCGGCAGCGCGTGACTGCCGCGCATTTCGGTCAGACGGCTCGCCGCCAGCGCCGCACGCCGGACAGGATCGTCCAGGTTGGGCCATCGCCTCTTCGCGTCCAGGATGGCCCGAACCTCGACGACCAAGGGGCGGATCGCCTCCGTCTCGACGGTCTTCAGCCGTCGGTCGAGCAGAGCGGCCTCCTCGAACGCGGCGCGGATGCCATCCACCGCCAACGGCCTCTCCCGCCAATCGTCGAGGAGGAACAGGCCACCGTCGGTGACGATCGCGAATCCACCGGCCAGATCCAGTCGCTCCCAAGCCCCGCCACCGGGGAGATCATCCAGCCCGGGCGATCCCTGCCGGTCGAGCAGGGCGGCCAGCACCCGCATGGTGATGGGGGCACCGGACAGCGCGCGGGTTCCCCCGACCGCCGCGGCGTCGGATGGCCCCGGCCAGTGGGCCACGAGGAGCGTCTTGTCGTGGTCCGCCGCGGTTGTCCTGGGCAGTTCCCACACGCAGACGGGGCTGCTGCCGCGGGCGGAGCAGACCTGGACGTTCCACAAGGGGTGGCAGGCGGTCCAGACGGCGTCGCGGACGTCGCCCCAGCCGAGCTTCGACCCCGCCCGCCCGTCGAGCAGCCTTTTCGGCGCACCGATCAGGGTGCCGTCCGGTGTGATGTACCAGGGCTCGTCATGGCGGCTGTCCACGCCGGTCAGGGGGCGAGGCGCCCCGGCCGGCCGCTCCTCCCCGGAATCCCTCCAGGCGGCCGATTCCCGCATCTCCAGCTCGGCCCACAGTTCGCGCAGGTCCAGCCCGAGACGGGGATCGACGGTGATGGTGATGTCGTTTCCGGTGCCGGCGCAGGAGGGCCGGTGATGGACGGCCATCGCGAAACCCTGGCCCAGGGGCGAACGCTCGCGGTCGTTCCGGTAGAAGACCTTGGCCGTGCCCGTCGGCTGGTCCTCGACGAAGAGCAGCGCGTCGACCAGCAGACGCCGCCCCCGCGTACCGGTCAGGGGCAGCGAGAGCTGGACCATGGCGGCATGGGACAGCCAGTCGAGGTAGGTGGCGTGTTCCTGCCGCAGGGCGGCGGTCGCCCGCCTCCAGGGCGCGGCGTCGGAAAGCGTCGGGACCGCGTGGGGCAGCACGGACCGCTGGAGGCACAGGGCGGCGAAACCAAGCGCATCGGCCCAGGCGTCCGCCAGCGCCTCCGGCCCCGGCTCCTCCTCGGGCGGGAAGTGGCTGTGGACGTGCGCCGAGGCCAGGGCGCACCAGGAGGTCCAGGGGTCGTCGGCGTTGCCGGTGCGTTCCCAATCGTCGACGGCAGCGCCCCACGCGGCCCCCAGCTCCCCGAGCGTGACCCCGGCGAGCCGCGCCAGCAGCAGCAGGACTCCGAAGACGGAATCCGGACTGGCGTCCTCCACCACCAGCGTCAGCCCGGCAAGCGCCGCGTCGGGCGTCCGCGCCGTCTCCGCCCAGGACGCCCAGGCCCGCGCAAGCTCGTCGGGCGGATCGGTCACCAGGGCGGTGACGCTGGAGTAATCGCGGCCGAAGCGGGCCCGCGTCCCCTTGTTGTTGAGCAGCCAGCGGCCCGGCAGCAGCGGCGTCCCGGCCGCCGGCCAGCGACCGCAGCCGACGTGCAGGCAGGGGCCGCCGTCATCGACATGGCCCTTCTCGAGAACGACGCGGGCGGGTCTGGCGCGGGCAACGCCGTCCAGGAAATCCTTGAGTGGGAGGCTCACCGGTGATCGATCCTCATGGGTTCGGCTCGAAAGGCGGTCGCTGGGCGCTTGCGGTGGCGGGGGGAGGCGCACAGGCGCCGCAGAAATAGGTCACGAAGGCGTCCTCATCCCCCGGCCCGCGGCCGACGATGATGGCCCAGCTGTCCGCCGCATCGTCGGCGTCGCCGCGTGGGTCGTCGGGCTCCCCCTGGTAATGCGCGGCCTCGTTGCGCAGCCCGATGAACCGCCCGAGGGCGTCGATCCGGCGCTTCCGCCGCGCGGCGTCGGCCGGGAACAGAAGGTCGGCGCGGGGCAGCGCACGCAGATGGGCGACCAGCGGCGCGAAGGTCGCATCGGCGCCACCATCCGCAAGCGACACCGCCCTTTGGAAGATGCCCACGAGTTGCCCCAGCGTCAGCGTCGTCCGCCCGGCCAGGAAGGCCGCGGCGTTCGCCTCCCGGCTGTTCGGCGCGGCATCCGTCCCGATGCGGGCGGCGCCCGCGCGGACGAGGTCGCGCGCGGGTTCCATCAGCCGCGCGTGCAGCATCCGCTCGACGGCCTTCCCCAGGCTGAACGGCACGAGCCGCGCCAGCGCCGGTTCCTGGAGAAGCTGGCCGGCTTCGGCAAGCAGGCGCCGCTCGTCGTCGGTGAGCGCCCCGTCCCACAGCGCGCCCAGCCGGCCGCGGGCCACCGCCTCTCCATCCACCAGTTCGGCCCTGTCGACGCGTGCCATGTCGGATTGCAGGCGCGATGACAGGCCCTCCGCCATCTCCGCCAACAAACGCTCCCGCTCGTCCGGGCGAAACACGGCCCGGTCGAGGATCCGGCGGTTCTCCGTCAGCGCCGCCCGCAGGATCGCTCGCACGTCGCCAAGGCCGAGGGGAAGCGTTCTTGTCGCGTCGATCGCCCCGGTCAGCGCGTCCAGCAGTTGCCTCAAGGCGTCGTCACGGCACAGGGCGACCCAGGACGCGCGGCTCCGGCCCGCGACACCGCCGTCGTGCAGACGGGCCTCGGCGGCCAAGGCCCCGGCGTGCTCCTCCAGCCGGGGCTCCTGCTCCCAGGCGACCTCCATCAGGGATTTGACGCGCCGGTCGATCTCCGCGCCGTCGAGCGGCGCGTGTTCCCGCAAGGCGCCGTCCAGGCGCGCGATGGCGTCGCGCAGCCAGCGCCCGGCCTCCGCCCCGCGGCCACGCACGTCCCGGGCGGACATGGCGGGCAAGGCCGTCGCGAACTCCAGCCGCCAGACGGCGGCCGCCAGACCGATGACGGTGTCCATCACCGGACGGGCCGCGGGGAGCGTGGCCCCCAGCAGAAGCCCCGCACCGGTCCACAGGCTTGCGATGCCGTCCCCGATCCGCCGTCGGGCGATCAGAATGCCGGCGCGATGCAGATGGCCGGCGGCGTCCGTCGGCCGTTCGGACAGGAACGCCCCCAGGATCCGGTCCGCCTCCGCGGGGTCGCCCCGGCGCTCCGCGGCCATGGCCCGAAGAGCGGCGCCGTCCGCGGTGCCGCCGAAATACAGCGTCCAGACGACGTCCAGCCGCTGCCGGGCACCGAGGATGCGGGACATCGGCTGCGCCATCGCACCGCCGCCATCCCTGCCGGACGCCATGACCGCCGCCAGCGCCGCCGCCAGCCCCTCTACCGCCGCCTGCTGCATCCGCGGGGAGTCCGGCGCCGCGCCGGGGTTGGTCGGATCGAGATGGTCGATCACCAGCTCCGGCACGAACTGCGGCCGGCCTGAGTCGATGTAGGCCCGGATGGTCATGTCGAACAATCGTTCCCGCTTGCTCCGCCAGACCTGCGCACCCTGCCATTCCAGCCGCCGCAGCACTTCCAGCGCGTCATCCCCCACATCGGTCGCGTCGCGGTCGGCGCCATCCGGCACGGCGATCAAAAGGAACCCGATCGAGGCGTTGCAGAAGAACTCGGCGCCTTTGATTTCGAGTTGTTCGCCCGCAACCGACGGCCGCAGGGTATCGAGGCTCGCACAGTAGGCACGGTGGGCATCGGATTGGCGGCCAAGCCCCGACAGCGCGTGGCCAAGGTTGCATTGGGCGCCCCCAAGCGTCGTTCGCTGGCCTGCGGTGATAAGTTCGGTGGCGTTGAGGAGATGGATCGCACGGTTGTACGACTCCACCGCTGCCGCCAGCGCCGACGGCGTGCCCTGCGCCCGAAGGGCATTGCCGCGTTTGGTCCACGCCGACGCCAGGGCATCGCGGTAGGCTGGCCGGGCGAGGTCGAGCGGCTCGCGAAGCGCGATGGCGCTGTCGTACGACTCCACCGCCGCCGCCAGCGCCGACGGCGTGCCCTGCGCCGCAAGGGCAATGCCGCGGTTGGTCCACGCCGTCGCCAGGGCATCGCGATAGGCCGGCCGGGCGAGGTCGAGCGGCTCGCGAAGCGCGATGGCGCTGTCGTACGACTCCACCGCCGCCGCCAGCGCCGACGGCGTGCCTTGCGCCCAAAGGGCATTGCCGCGGTTGGTCCACGCCGCCGCCAGGGCATCGCGGTAGGCCGGCCGGGCGAGGTCGAGCGGCTCGCGAAGCGCGATGTCGCGGTCGTACGACTCCACCGCCGCCGCCAGCGCCGACGGCGTGCCCTGCGCCCAAAGGGCATTGCCGCGGCCGTTCCACGCCGCCGCCAGGGAATCGCGGTGGTCCGGCCGGGCGAGGTCGAGCGGCTCGCGAAGCGCGATGGCGCGGTCGTACGACGCCACCGCCGCTGCCAGCGCCGACGGCGTGCCCTGCGCCGCAAGGGCAATGCCGCGGTTGGTCCACGCTGCTGCCAGGGCATGGCGGTGGTCCGGCCGGGCGAGGTCGAGCCGCTCGCCAAGCGCGATGGCGCGGTCGTACGACGCCACCGCCGCCGCCAGCGCCGATGGCGTGCCCTGCGCCGCAAGGGCATTGCCGCGGTTGGTCCACGCTGCCGCCAGGGCATGGCGGTGGTTCGACCGGGCGAGGTCGAGCGGTTCGCGAAGCGCGATGGCGCGGTCGTACGACTCCACCGCCGCCGCCAGCGCCGACGGCGTGCCCTGCGCCTCAAGGGCAAGGCCGCGGTTGGTCCACGCACCTGCCAGGGCATGGCGGTGGTCCGGCCGGGCGAGGTCGAGCGGCTCGCGGATCGCGATGGCGCGGTCGTACGACTCCACCGCCGCCGCCAGCGCCGACGGCGTGCCCTGCGCCTGAAGGGCATCGCCGCGGTTGGTCCACGCCGTCGCCAGGGCATCGCGATAGGCCGGCCGGGCGAGGTCGAGCGGCTCGCGAAGCGCGATGGCGCGGTCGAACGACTCCACTGCCGCCGCCAACGCCGACGGCGTGTCCTGCGTTCTGTGTGTGTGACCACGGTAGCTCCACGACCGCGCCCAGGCGAAGCGGCAGCGGGGGAGCGAGTCGTCCTGATTGGAAAGAAGGGCCTCGGCCCGTTCGAGGCCATCGAGCGCCGGATCGTGCCACCGGTCGTCTCGTGATCGCTCGCAACAGAACAGGGCCAGATGGAGGAGGGCCGCGTCGATCGGGGCGACCTGGTGGTCTCCGAAACGTGTCAGCGCGCGTGTGACGTGATCGAGGGCGGCGGCCCAGTCACCGGACGCCCTGGCGTCATCGATCAGCCGTTCGCTGTCGAGCCAGGCCAGCCGGAGCCCCGCCGCGATCACCGCCGGGTCGGTCGGGTCGGCGTCGGCCAGCATGGCCGTGGCGGCCTGCCGGTGGGCGTCGACGTCCGCGTCGCGGTCGTCGAGCCAGGCGGACTCGGCGGCGTCGACATGCGCCTTCAGATCACCCGAGTCCATCCCGCCTCCCACCAAAATCGCACGGGGGAATGGTCAGGTACGGAACGCCATCCCCCACAGGGCAGCACGATGAAACCAGAGCGCGCGGGATACGACAAGGATCTCGAACTTTCCGACCAGGGCGACATACTTTCATATTCATTTCCGCGAAACGAAGAGTTAACGGACGCCTTCTATCCTCCCTTACCCGCCACTCTTCGGTTGCAGCCGCGGATACCGTTCGATGACCGACACCGCTTCCGGCGATCTCCTGGTCGCCCCTCCGTCCGCCGAGGACGGGCCCATCGACCTGTCGCGCCTGACGCCGGACCAGGCGATCGGCGCGCTGCTGGCCGGGCGCGCGCTGTTGCCCGGAACCGGAACGCCGTTCGCGCTGGGCGACGGGGCGCGCAAGGCGCTGGCCTTCTACGCGCAGGAGGCGCGCCGGACGCTCTGGGACACGACGAAGCGGGAACAGGTGCGGGAACGCGAGATCGACGATTTGCTCGATGCGCTGGACGGCCCCCTTCCGGCCGGTTGGGCCGTCGATCTTCCGGCCGACGGAACGCGTCCGCGCTGGCATCTGGTGAGTGCCTCCATCGGCCAGTTCGGCGGCCTGCACGCCCATTGCGACGGCAACGGGCAGGCCCCACCGGAACTGCCGCTGTCCACCGATGGCGACATCCTTCTGCTGATCGGCCCCAACGGTGCCGGCAAGAGCCAGATTGCCAAGGCTCTGTGCTGGGGGCTGACCGGCCAGGTGCCGCGCACCCACAATGAGCCCGCCTCCTTCACGACCCTGGTCAACCGCTACACCCCGCCGGACGCCGCGGCGGGCACCGCCGGCTTCGAGCTGCCCACCATCGTTCCCATCCCCGGCCGATCGCACCTGGAGGGTTGCGGCGGCACGCCTCTGCTCGCCACATCGGTCACGCTGAACCTGGAGGACGACGGGGGCAGGCGCCTGACGCTCCGGCGGGAGATCCGGCGGGCCGGGGACGGCTTCGAGTCCGCCGTGCGCATCGTCAGCGACGACGGTGAGCGGACGGTGGGCGTGGCCGCCGCCCTCGGCGTGTCCGAGCTGGCGCTGGAGTCCAGCGCGCTCACCATGGCGCGGCTGCCCTTCATCCGGCTGGACGGGCCGAACGCCCTGACCCGCGGCGTCGCCGAACTGACCGGCGTCGCCCCGCTGAAACGGCTGGGCGAACGGGCGGCCGATGGTCTTGCACGCTGGTTGAAGGAGGAGTACCCGAAGAAACAGCGCAACGCTCTCAAGAAGTTCGAGCCGGACTTCAAAAGGGCCGCCACGACCCTGCGCTCCGCGCTGGAGGGCGTACAGCCGCCGCTGACCGTGGCCATTCCGGACGCCCCGGACGTGAAGGACGAGGGGGCCGCCTACGCCAAGGCCCTCGCGGCGCTCGATGCGGCGCTCGCCGAACGGGAGGCGCAGGCGAAGCGGATCATCAAGGACTCGACGGGGCTCGATCTGGAGCCGGATGTCATCGGCACCCTCCTCGACCAGGTGCGGCGAGCGTTGACGGTTTGCGAGGCGGAGGCCGTGCGCCAGCGCATCGACAGCGCCCTGGCACCCTGGCGCGCCATCGCCCCGGAGGACGCCGAAACCGCCACCCAACTCGCCACCGCCATCGCGGGCGATGCCCACGCCTTCGCCCGCATCGACGCCGACCGGCAGTCCGCGGCGCGCTTGCGCCTCTACGCCACGCTGCGCCGCTGGGCCGACGCCAACGCGCCGGGGGCTTGGCCGCCGGGTGAATGCCCGGTGTGCGAAACTCCCCTGAAGGGATTGACCGACCGGACACTGGCGGTCGAGATCACGGAAGCGATGGCGGAGGTCGACCGCCAACAGGCCGCCTCCCACGTCGATGCGACGCAGTGGGAGCGTGCCGCCTGCGCCCGCCTGGACCAGGAGTTGTCGGCAAGCGTACGGCAGGCATCCGAACGGACAGGCACCGGGCCTGCGGTCGCCCTGGCCCAGGCGTTCGCCGATGGCCTCGTCAAGGCGGCCAACCTGACCGGGCATCTGGGCGGCCTCGCCACACGGCTGCGGGAGGAGGTCGCGGCCGTCGCCGCCGGCTTCCCACCGGTGACGAACCCGGTGCTGCCGGGCCTGCCCGACGCGCTGGCGGAAGGAAGCTGCGCCGGTCGTCTGGCCGCCGTCGCCGCGGCCATCGGTGGTGCCGACTGGGTGCGCGCGTCGGACGCCGCGGTGGCGGCGCTGGCCGGGCTGGTGGAGCCGCAGGGGGACGCCGGCTTCAACCTGTTCCGTGCGCTCGACGAGATCCGGAAGATTCTCGAAGCCCAGCAGCCGCTCAAGATCGCGCGGGACGCGGCGAACGACCTGCAAGGCAAGAAGAACCAATGGGACCTGCCCTGCCGGAACATCCGCCGGGCCAAGGCCGCGGCCGGTTCCGTGGCCGAGCTGGAAGGTCTCGCCGGTCTGGTCGATGCGCAGGTCGACACGCTGATGAAGGCGCTGCACGACCGGACGGAAAAGCTGTGCGGCCGGTTCTACGAGCGCACCAACACCGCCGGCCCGGACCTCGACCGCGTGGAGGTCGTCGATGGCAGCCTGAAGCGTTGGGCGCGGTTCGATGACGTGACGGGCGACGGCGGGGAGGTGCTGAACGCCTCGCGCGACCGCGCGTGGCTGTTCGCCTTCGCGATCGCGCTGCTCGAACGTATCCGGGAGCGCGATGGCGGGCTTTCCCTCCTCCTTCTCGACGACCCGCAGTCGCTGTTCGACGAGGCCAACCAGCGCCGGCTGGGCGCGGGGCTCGGGTCGCTGCCGAAGGACGGCACGCGCCCGCTGATCGTCACCTTCAACCACCATTTCGCCGCGGCCCTGCGCCGCAACGCGCCCGCGGGGTCGGTCCGCAGCTTCGAAATTCAGCCGCGCTCCAGCCGGGAGCTTCGCGCCAATGTCCGTCCGCTGGCCACCGAGTTGGAGCGCGCAAGGCGGGCCTGGAAGCAGCAGGATCAGGATTTGCGCTGCGTCACCGCCTTCTGTGCCGAAGCCCGCCGTTATCTGGAAACGGCGTTGTGCGACCTCCTATGGTCGAGCCGGATCGCCATCGACGGCAGCGAGTCGTTGGAACCGCTGTTCAACAAGCTGGAAAACCTGACGAAGCGCGGCGCGCCCTACGACAAGGCCTGTTTCCGCGCGCTCGTCAAGCATGAGGCCTGGAAGGACAAGACGGTTCGCGATGCCATCAACTGGGCGCATCACGGGGTGCCGCTGGCCGACCTGAAGCCAGGGCATGCCGAGCAATTGGAGCCGCACATCAACGCCATCGTCGGCCTGATCGAGGAGTGCCAGAAGGCGTTGGACAAGGTGGTCGCCGCCGGCCGCGCCCCGGCGAGCGACACCCCGGCCGTGCTGCCGGCCCGGCCTTTCGCCTCCCTGTCCATTCCGGTGCAGGGCGCCCTGGCGGCGCGGGATGGCACCAGCGCCGACGACGCGAGCGCCCCGGAACCGGTCGACGATCTCGCCATCGATCCCAACCGCTTCACGCTGTTCGCCTGCGGGTCCGGCCTGAAGTGGCTGACGCCGTTCTGCCGGCCGGGCGACGTGCTGGTCGTGGAGCGCGAACCGCGGACGGGGGAAGGGCTGTCCGTGGTCTGGGACGGCCTGACGGGCTTCGCCGGCTGGCTGCGCCGCTCGTCGACATCGGGCGCCATGTTCCTGGACGGCAACCCCGACCATTCCTTCCTGATGGAGATCGACCCGGAACGGCAGGTCGTGCATCCCGTCGCCGGCATCCTGTTCCAGGCGGTGGCGGCGGCCGGCGGGGTGGTCGCCGCCTGCGACGAGCCGACCCTGATGGCGAAGCTCAAGGCCGCCGTGCCGGTGGTGACGGGCCACAGCGCCGATCCGATGCTGGGCGTCGGCGACGCCGCGCTGATCGGCGCACCGCTTGATGGCTGGCCCGTCGAGGGGACGCCGATGGCGGTGCGCCTGCCCGACGACCATGTCCTGAAGCGGCTCGGCCGCCGCTTGGACAGGGATGGCCGGGTGCGCCTGCTCGACAGCCTCGGGCTGTCCGGAGACAGCCTGCCCGCCCGCCTTCCCGGCCCCGTGCCCGAAGGCTTCGACACCGTTGCGACGGCGTTGGAGATCGCGCCCGTGCTGGGCGTCTGGTACCGGGTCGCCGCGCCGTAGGAGCCGGAACGCAAAGGCGGCGCAACCCCGGAGCCGCGTACGGCGCGTTATGGAATGACTTGGTCTCAACCATTCATTATTCTGTCGGTTCCCGCCACATCCCGTCGGCGCAATCCCCATGACCCCTGAATCCAAAGCGCGCCAAACCATCGACAGCCTGCTCGCCGCCGCGGGCTGGATGGTGCAGGAGCGTGAGGAGATGAACCTCGGCGCCGGGTTGGGGGTGGCGGTGCGGGAATATCCGTTGCCCGCCGGTCCCTGCGACTACCTGCTGTTCGTGGACCGCAAGGCCTGCGGCGTGATCGAGGCGAAGCCGGAGGGCGTGACCCTGACCGGCGTGGCGGAGCAGTCGGCCGGCTACATGGGTGCTTTACCCGCGCACCTGCAATCCTGGGCGCCCAACCTGCTGTTCGATTACGAGAGCACGGGGGCGGAGACGCTGTTCCGCGATCTGCGCGATCCGGAACCGCGGTCCCGCCGGGTCTTCGCCTTCCACCGGCCGGAGGCGCTGCTGGCGACTCTGGAGAAGGGCTCCAGCCTGCGCGCCCGGCTCCAGTCCCTGCCGCCGCTCGACCCCCGCGGCCTGCGCGCGTGCCAGGTCGAGGCAATCGAGGGGCTGGAGGCGTCTCTGAAGCGCGCGGACCCGCGGGCGCTGGTGCAGATGGCGACGGGGGCCGGCAAGACCTTCACCGCCTGCAACCTCGTCATGCGCCTGCTCGCCCACGCCGACATCGGGCGCGTCCTGTTCCTGGTCGATCGCAAGAACCTGGGCGACCAGACCAGGAAGGAGTTCCAGCGATTCCAACCGCCGGGCACCGGCAAGCTGTTCACGGAGCTGTACAACATCCAGCATCTCTCCGGCAGGCGGGTCGATCCGTCCAGCAGCGTCGTCATCTCCACCGTCCAGCGCCTCTACGCCACGCTGCGCGGCGAGGACATCGACGAGGAGCTGGACGAGACCTCCGGCTTCGAGCTGGGCGATCCGGCGGAGGAGCGGCCGGTCACCTACAACCCCGACATCCCCATCGAGACCTTCGACCTGATCATCGTCGATGAATGCCACCGCTCCATCTACGGGGTGTGGCGGCAGGTGCTGGATTACTTCGACGCCTTCGTCGTCGGGCTGACCGCCACGCCGTCGGGCCACACGCTGGGCTTCTTCAACCGCAACCTGGTGTCGGAATATCCCTACGAGCGGTCGGTGATCGACGAGGTGAACGTCGGCCACGAGATCTTCCGCATCCGGACGGAGCGCGGCGAGCAGGGCGGCCGGATCAAGGCCGGCTACAGCGTGCCCAAGCGCGACCGCCACACGAGGCGCGAGCGGTACGAGACGCTGGAGGCCGATCTCGCCTACACCAAGAAGGACCTCGACCGCTCCGTCCTCGTCCCCAACCAGATCCGCACGGTGCTGGAGGCCTATCGCGACGCGCTGCCGACCCAGCTCTTCCCCGGCCGCAAGGAGGTGCCGAAGACCCTGATCTTCGCCAAGGACGACCACCACGCGGAGGAGATCGTCAAGGCCGCCTGGGAGGTGTTCGGCAAGGGCAACGCCTTCGCCAAGAAGATCACCTACCGCGTCACCGGCACCGACCCCGCCCAGCTGATCAACGAGTTCCGCAACGAATACAACCCGCGCATCGCGGTGACGGTGGACATGATCGCGACCGGCACGGACATCAAGCCGCTGGAGGTGGTGATGTTCCTGCGCGACGTGCGGTCGGAGATCTATTACGAGCAGATGAAGGGCCGCGGCGCCCGCACCATCGGCTCCACCGAGCTGCGGCAGGTCACGCCCGACGCCGCCGTGAAGGACCGCTTCATCGTCATCGACGCCGTCGGCGTGTCGGAAAGCGCCAAGACCCCCTCCCAGCCGCTGGAACGCAAGCGCACCGTGCCGTTCGACACGCTGCTCGACCGCATCGCCGCCGGCGCGCGGACGGACGACGCGCTGTCCTCCCTCGCCGGCCGGCTGGCGAAGCTCAACGCCAAACTGCCGCCGGAGGAGCGCGCGCGGGTGGAGGCCGTCGCCGGCCGCGACCTGCACGCCATCGCCCGCACCCTGTTCGAGGCCACCGACGCGGACGCGGTGGAGGCGGAGGCGCGCCGGCGCGGCACCCTGTCCGATGCCGGCAAGGCCAGGGTGGCGGCGGACATGAAGGAGGCTGCGGCCCGCCTCTTCGACGACCCGCGACTGCGCAGGCTGCTGAAGGAGTTGCAGCACCAGTCGGAGCTGACCATCGACTGCATCTCCACCGACCGCGTCATCTCCGGCGGTTTCGAGGCCCGGCAGGCGGAGGAGAAGGTGGCCGCCTTCCGCCGCTTCCTGGAAGAGAAGGGGGACGAGTTGGCCGCCCTCCAAATCCTCTATGGCCGCCCCTACGCCGCCCGCCGCCTCACCTACGCCATGGTGGACGAGATGCGCGCCGCCATGACCCGACCGCCGTGGGAACTGGAGCCGCTGGCGATCTGGGCCGCCTATCAGCGGCTGGAGCGCGGCAAGGTGCGCGACCCGACGCCGGGCCGCGTGCTGGCCGACCTGATCGCGCTGACCCGCTTCGCGCTGGGCCTTACCGGAGAATTGCATCCGTTCTCGGTGGACGTGGAGCGGCAATTCAATCTATGGATCGGCCGCGAGAAGAAGGCCGGGCGCCCCTACACGGATGAGCAGATGAACTGGTTGCGGTTGTTCAGGGACCATATCGCGGTGAACGTCGAGATGACGCCCGCCGACCTGCAGGAGATCGGCCGCTTCGCCGAACGCGGCGGGCGCATCGCCGCCAACCGCCTGTTCGGCCGCGACCGCCTGCCGGCGCTGCTGGACGATCTGACCGAAACCCTGCAAGTGGCCTGACCCCATGACCGACGACACCGACACGCGGCCAGCCCTGCCGCCGGGCTGGGCGTGGGCGACGGTTGACGACTTCGCGGACCATTGCCTCGGCAAAATGCTGGACAAGGGCAAAAAGCGGCCGGGAAAGCCGTTGCCCTATCTGCGCAACATCAACGTCCGCTGGGGGCGCTTCGATCTCGGCGAACTGCTGGAGATGCCGTTCGAAGCCGGCGAGCTCGACCGCTACGGCATAGAGGACGGCGACATTCTGGTTTGCGAGGGCGGAGAACCCGGACGGTGCGCCGTGTGGCGGGCTGGTCCTACGGAAATCAAGCTCCAGAAAGCGTTGCATCGGCTGCGGTGCTTCGACAGCATTCTCCCGGAATACATCGCCTACCAAATCCAGTATTTGGCCGCCGGCCCTGCGCTGGAACAGTTCTTCACGGGAACGACCATCAAGCATCTTCCAGGCGTGGCCTTGAAGAAGGTACCGTACCGAATTGCTCCGATCGAAGAACAACGCCGCATCGTTGCCCGCATCGAGGAGCTGTTCGGCGAGATCGAAGCCGGCGAGCAGGAACTGGAGAAAGCGAACGAAGGGCTTTCCGCACTGCGCAGCGCGATGCTGAACGCGGCCGTCACCGGACAGTTGACGCGCGCATGGCGAGAGGCGAATCCGCCCGACGAGACCGGCGAGGACCTTCTCCGGAAATGCCTTTCCGAGCGCCGCAAGGCATGGGAACGGAATGAATTGGCCAAACTGAAGGCCAAAGGTGAGGTGCCCAAGGAAAATGCTTGGAAAGCACGGTATGTTGAGCCAATTGCACCCGATACAACCAAGCTCCCTGCATTGCCAACCGGCTGGGTTTGGGCCACTCTCGATCAATGCACAGTCTTTAAAGGAAATGGGATTTCCATCCCACCACGCAATGATCCTCCTGGCATACCGATTCTTCGCATTTCCGCGGTGCGCCCGCTATTCGTAGATTCTGATGATTACCGGTATTTGGCAAATACCGAGGCAACTGGCGCCGAAAAATTTCATGCTCACCCTGGGGATCTTCTTTTTACTCGCTACAATGGCTCGCCGAGTTTCGTAGGCGTTTGCGGCATATTGCGCAGCAAAAGAGCAATAATCTATCCAGATAAAATTATGCGAGCGCAGCCTATCGTGAGAAAATCCCGAGTATCTGATTGCATCGAGCTTTTCATTAACTGCGGGCATTCCAGGTCGTTTGTGAAGAGCCGCATTAGCACTTCGGCCGGTCAGCACGGAATCTCAGGATCATCGTTGCGCATGACGCCAATTCCGCTCCCGCCGTATTCTGAAATCGAAGTCATCATTAACTCGCTTTCCACTCTTTTCGAGCAATTGTCTGAAGGCGAAAGCTACATAGAAACTCAATCAAAGGCAGCCACCCGCCTCCGCCAATCCATCCTCGCCGCCGCCTTCTCCGGCAAGCTGGTGCCGCAGGATCCGAACGACGAGCCGGCCGAGGCGCTGCTGGCCCGCCTGCGCGCGGCCAAGGCCGGCGCTCCGGCTCCCAAGCGGCGCGGCCGGCCACCCGCCAAGGCCGCGACGGCCGACGCCGTGACCCGCCCCGCCGGCCGCCCCCGCGGGCGCCCGCGCAAGACCCCCGCCAAGGAGACCCCGGCGTGAGCAACGATTACTATTCGGCCCTGGTCGGCAAGGTCTGGAACTACGCCCATGTGCTGCGCGACGCGGGCGTGTCCTACGGCGACTATGTCGAGCAGATCACCTGCCTGCTGTTCCTGAAGATGGACGAGGAGCGGACGGACAATCTGGGCGAGCCGTCGATCCTGCCGGAGGGGTGCCGCTGGGCCGTGCTGAGGCCGCTGCGCGGGGAGAAGCTGGGGGACGCCTACGCCCGGATCCTCGCCACCCTCGCCCGCCGGGACGGGCTGCTCGGCACCATCTACCAGAAGGCGCGCAACGCCATCGAGGACCCGGCCAAGCTGGAGCGCCTGATCCGCCTAATCGACGGGGAGACGTGGCTGGGCCTGAACGTCGATGTGAAGGGCGCCATCTACGAAGGGTTGCTGGAGCGCAACGCGGCGGAGGTGAAGTCGGGCGCCGGCCAGTATTTCACCCCGCGCCCCCTGATCGACGCCATCGTGGAGGTGGTGGACCCGCAGCCCGGCCGCACCGTCTGCGACCCCGCCAGCGGCACCGGCGGCTTCCTGCTGTCCGCCCACGCCCATATGAAGACCCATCCCGCCGCCCGCGACCGCAGGATGGCGGAGAAGCTGCGCAAGGCGACCTTCACCGGCTACGACATCGTGCCGGGCGTGGTGCGTCTGGCCGCCATGAACCTCTATCTGCACGGCATCGGCGACGGCGCCTCCCCCATCCACCGCGCCGACGCGCTTCTGGCCGACCCCGGCACCCGGTGGAACTATGTGCTGACCAACCCGCCCTTCGGCCGCAAGCAGAGCTTCAAGGTCTTCACCGACGACGGCGAGATCGACACGGAGCGCGACGACTACCAGCGCCCGGACTTCACCGTCACCACCTCGAACAAGCAGCTGAACTTCCTCCAGCACGTCATGACCATCCTGAAGGAGGATGGCACGGCCGCCGTCGTGCTGCCCGACAACGTGCTGTTCGAGGCCGGGGCCGGCGAGCGGATCCGCCGCCGCCTGCTCGATTCCTTCGACTTCCACACCCTGCTGCGGCTGCCCACCGGCATCTTCTACAAGCCGGGCGTCAAGGCCAACGTCCTGTTCTTCGACAAGAAACCGGGGCGGGAGCAGCCCTGGACGCGGGCCTTGTGGGTCTACGACTTCCGCACCAACCAGCGTTTCACCTTGAAGGAACGGCCGCTGAAGCGCAGCCACCTCGACGACTTCGTCGCCGTCGCCAAGCTGTCGGAACGGGCGGCGCGCCAGCCCTCGGAACGCTTCCGCAGCTTCCCCTACGAGGAGCTGATCGGGCGCGACAAGCTGAACCTGGACCAGCTCTTCTGGCTGAAGGACTCCGCCCAGGACGACCCCGACAGCCTTCCACCCCCCGACGAGATCGCCGCCGAAATCGCCGAAAGCTTGGAATCCGCCCTCCAACGCTTCCGCAGCGTGGCGGCCCGCCTGGCGGGGGGGTGAGTGGGGGAATGGTGGGCGGCTACGCCGCCAGGAGGCAGAGCTCGTCCCGCACGGGAACGACCTTCAAGCACAGGACGCGACCGGGTTCGTGGGGAGATCGCCGCAACGCCGGGGGATTGCGATCGCTGACGTTGACCGTCGCGACGCCGTCCTTGAGGCTGAACTCGATCATGGCGTTCGCCTCGTATTTCCCGCGCCCCGCGGATGCGGCTTTGTCGAGCAGATCCTGGCACCGCTCGATGAACTCGATCTTGAACCGGCTCAGCGCTCGCTCGCCACCGGGAAGGGACAGCTTGGGAATTATGTCATCGACGAAGGTTTCGATGACGGTCTGGTCGAGCTTTCCAACGAAATGCTTGAGCACCTCCGGGGTGTTCCCACCCTGCCCTGACCGGTCCGGCCCGACGATCCATAGGATCTGCTCGACCTGAACCGCTCCGGGTTTCCCGGAGGCCCCGTTTCTTGAGAGGATTGAACCGCTCCGGGTTTCCCAGTCGCGATCCCGGTAGCCGTTGCGCTGGACCAGCCGCTCGGCTGACCGTTCGCCATGACCGGCGCCGGTCAGCCCCTGCACCTCCAACTCCATCAGCCGCTCGGCGGCAAAGCCGATCATCTCACGCAGAACATCGGCATCCGCGCCCTTCTCAAGCATCGCGCGAAGCGCCATCATCTCGTCGGTCATCGTGGTCACCCTTCGGTGGAGGTTGTGTTGTGGTGACCAGACTCTACCGAATAACCACGATGGGTCGCGCTGATCGCCGCGATGCGCAAGCTGATGGTCGCCGTCTGGACCGTCGCCAAACAGCGGCGCACCTGGTCGCCCTCACCACCTCAGGAGACGACCGCCTGAGCTCCAGCGGTCGGTCGCCCCGACCGACCCATGCCAAGCCATCGCCGGGCCGGACGGCGCGGGTCAAGGCCGCAGTCGCCGTAGGCGGGGGCGCGTCAGCGCCCGCCTTGACCCGGGGCGGCCGGTCTGGCCTCCAACCCGCTTTGCCGCTTCACAAACGCCGCGGTATCTATGGCGTCACCCCATGCCGCTTACCGTTCGGCACACGCCGCTTGGAGGATGTCGTGTCCGGTCAGCCAGCCGACCAGACTGGCCGCCCGTTGCGGACCGAGGGTGATCGACCAGTCGGCGATCAGGGCGCGTCGGTTGGTGACAGCCGGCAGGGCCGACATTAGCGGAGCCAGTTCCACCCCCGCCAGCCAGGCGACGGGGCGGCCGAGCGCGGGGTGGTGCAGGGCCACGCGCTCCTCCACGAAATCCCCGACCAGACAACTGGTCGTCGCCAACCGCGCTGTCGGGGCCAGGGTGAGCGGCTGGTCTGGGTACAGCACCGCCGAGTGCGGGGTGGGCGGGGCCGCCGGCAAGGCCGCCATCCTCCCGGACCGGCGATGCCAGAAGGTTCCGCGGCCGGAAGGAGCGTCGTCCGAGGGGCTGGCGACCGATTGCCGGGCGGCGGCGAAAAAGCCATCGGTCCAGCGCTGGTGCTGCTCGGCCCCATCCCGTACGTCGTCGGCATAGAAACGGTCGGCCAATGCCGCCGCCTCGGGCCGGCGCAGGCGGGTGTTGAGGACGATGGCCGCCGCCAGGGCGGTGCGAATCGCCTTCTGGACGCCGCTGGACGACAGGGGGTCCAGCGCCATCGCCGCGTCGCCGACGGCGATCCAGCCGGGGCCGCTCACCGCATCGGCGCGATAGGCGGTGGCGTCCACCGCCCGCACCGGCCCGACCGGCGTCGCCGCCGCGAAATCCCCCAGCAGGGGCGAGGCCGCAAGCAGGCGGCGTAGAAAGGCCTCCAAGCCCGCCCGCCGGGGCGTCGCGTCGGGATCGATGAAGACCAGGGTGGAAAACAACCCATCCTCGCGCGGCAGGCCCCAGGCCCAATGCTCCGGCCCGGTGTCGATGCAGGGAAGGTCGGGGAAAGCCGGCCCCTGCCAATCGGCGTACAGCGCCAGCGTCGCCGGTCCGCAGGCTGTCCGCGCGCGTGCCAGCAGACCGGCCCGCCCGGTCGCGTCCACCAGCGTCGCGACGGAGACCCGCCGTTCGCCCGCGGCGTCGCCGATTGCCAGAATCCAGCCCTCGGGGGTCGGGTGGCGGTCGATCAGAACGGCGGGGCACAGCAGCCGAACACCGACCCCCGCGGCGGCCCCACGCAGAAGCCCGTCGAAGCGGCCACGATCGATCAGCAGCGGCGGATCCTGCGGGATGAGGCGGTCCTCCGCCTCCACCCCCTGCCACCGTACCCGCGAGCGGGGAGCCGGGCGGGCGCCGCACAGCCGCAACATCCCGTCCAGCCCAAGCTGGGCCAGTTGCAGCCGCACCCCCGGCGTCAGCGATTGGCCGGACTGCCGCCGGGGCTGACTGCTGCGCTCCAGCAGCAGCACGCGCCAGCCCAGCTGGGTCAGCCGGATGGCGAGCGCGCAGCCTGCCGGGCCGGCTCCAACCACTGCGATGTCGGCGTCCAGGGTCACGGCGCCGCCGTCGCGGCGGGCGGTCCGGCGAACCAATCCGGGCGGGCGTCCGACAGGCGCAGATAGGTTTCCAGGCAATAATGCAGCCAGCCGCGCACGTAATCGCAGGAGGTGCGGCCGCCGCCCAGCACCTCGTGATGGCAGCCGCCGCCGCACAGATAGCGCGCCCAGCAGGACCGGCAGGGTTCCTGGCGATGGACATGGCGGTCGCGCAGCCACTCCGCCTGCCGGGCGGCGTCGACTCCGGTGGTCAGGTCGCCCATCGCCCCGGCCTCGTCCTCCACGAAGCGATGGCAGGCCGAGAGATCACCGTCCGCCGACACGCCGAGATAGCCGGCCCCGGCTCCGCAGGGGTAGGGGCGGTGGGTGCCGCGATGGATTTCCCGCAGGGCGTTCACCAGATTGGCGAAGGGATAGCGCCGCCCGGCCATCACCGCCGCCTCGAACGCCGCCCCGCAGGCGATCATCTGATCCAGCATGACCAGCAGAGCGTCCCCGTCCATCTCGTTGCGTCCGGCCACATTCCGTCCGGCTGAGGCGCGCAGCAGGGGCGAGAATCCCACCGAATGGAAGCCGTCGGCGATGAAGCGGTCCAGCGTATCGGGCAGATCGAGATTGTCCGGCGTCACCGTCACCCGCGCCGACACCTGCATCCGCCGCTGACGCTTCAGCAGCGGGGCGACGTTGGCCATGATGCGGTCGAAGCTGCCGCGCCCATCCTTGAAGGGCCGCAAGCGGTCGTGCCGGTCCGCCGGGCCGTCCAGGCTGACGGTGACGGCGAAACCGAACTCTTCGAAGAAATCGCCGTCTTCCGGGATCACCAGCGTGCCGTTGGTGGTGATGGAGCCGTTGACCCGCACGTCGCGTTGCGCCGCCAGGGCGAAGGCATGGCGGGTCGCCGCCTGGATCACCGGGCGGTTGACCAGCGGTTCCCCGCCCATGAAGGCCAGGGTCACCCGCCCTCCCTCCGGCGCGCCGTTCACCAGCCGCTCGACCGCCGCCAGGGCGGTGTCCAGCGGCATCCGGCGCGGCGCCTTGCCGAAGCTGCCCTGACCGGCATAGCAATAGCCGCAGCCCAGATTGCACGCCTGCGAGACCGCCAGCGACAGCGCGTGCAGCGGCGGATCGGCGACCGGCTGGTCGTCGATCAGGGGCGGTCCGTCCAACCCCAGCTCGGCCAGAAGCCCGGCGAGCCGCCCGTTGGCCGTCGCCTGTTCCAAGCGGATCCTCAGGTCGGAATCGATGCGGAACAGGCGGCTGCCATCGACCAGGAACAAATGATCGTCCCCGTCCCTCCCCACCAGATGAAGGGCGTCCGACCGCGGAGCCGACGCCGCCACCAGCGCGGCGGCGTCGGAGTGACAGTGGTCCGCCGCGCTTGCGATGGCAGGGGCAAAACGGGGCCTTGCGGTCATGCCTTGTCCTTCGGGAAAGGCAGGGGGATCTCGTCCGGGGCATCGTGCCCCGCAAGCTGGAACTTCAGCGCCTCTTCCCAATTCTGGAACAGGTCGTCATAGGTGATCATCCGGCTGTCTTCGTAATTGTCGATGACGTACGTGCCGGTGCGTTCCTTCTGCATCCAGTTGTCGCCGCGCACCTCGCCGGTGGGCGTGACCTCGGCGTTCACGAAATCGGGACGGCTGGAGGCCCAGTAATAGCAGACGCACTCCCGGTAATCGTTCTGCCAGGGCGAGCACAGGCCCTGGGTCATCACCCCGGCGGGAACCGTGGCCGGTTCGATCGCCGCCGTGTTGGCGGTGAAGAAGGGACGGACCTGGAACTGGATGGCCTGGACGTTGCGGTCCTTCACCGCCTGTTCGTAGGAAATCCGCTCCTCCTGCGGGCGGGCGGTGAACTCGCAGGACACGGATTGGCCGGCCTTGCGCAGCACCTCGGCGAAGCCGTTCGACCATTCCATGGTGATGACGCCGGCAGGGTAGTCCTCCGACGTCAGCAGCTCCGTGGTGGTCAGGTCGGTGGAGGGGCCGATCACCTTGGTGATGACCGGCTTGCCGTCGACCCGCAGCAGACGCCGCCCCTTCATCGCGGCGAAGGCGGGTTCGGTCGCAATGACCAGATTGTCATGTTCCAGCAGGGTGACGCCAACCAGCAGCGTCCGCCACGCCGCCCGGAAGTCGAACTCCAGACCGGGGCAGGTGTTGCCGATGGTGGTGTCGAGCGTCGCCGGCGGCGGGTTCCCCGCCGGCCGGTAATGCAGTTGGGCCGACAGGTTCCGGGGGTCGAGGACCGTGGGCCGTTTGTTCTGGTCGCTCATCACTTCACATCCTTCGAGCCGTCAGGACGGAACAGCGCGCTTTCCGCCGCCTTGCGGAAGAAGCTGATCTGGCGGCGGGTCAGGGTCATGTAACGCCCCTCCGCCCCGCTCATCAGGGCCGGCATCTTGCGTCGTCCCAGCGGCGTCAGATCGCCGATCTCTTCCGGCTGGCGCAGCAGGCGCAGGAACCAACTGGGAACCGACGCCCGCATGGTGGTCAGCACCTGCTGGTGCAGGCGCGTCACCGCCAGCGTGTCGGTGTTTTCGGTGGCGACCGCCGGCTGGGAGGGACGACGGGCGTCGATGGCGTCGTTCACCGGCATGTTGTCCGCCAGGTTGGGACGACCCTTCACCAGATTGTTGTTCAGCACCGGCACGTTCATGAAGCGGACGGTTTCGAAGGCCCGCCGCATGATCTCCTCCGTCCGCTGCAACGTCACCTCGTGCGGCTCGTTGGGATCGACGGTCGGCCCCAGCAACGCCTGCTCCAGATCGTCGGCCAGGGTGCGCGGGAAGCCGGCGTCGAGCACGAAGTTGTGCGGGGCCGAGGCGATGCGGGCGGTGGCCGTCAGGGTCGGCTTGCCGGCGATGCCAACCGTCACGATGCCGTCGCAGGTATCGTCCAGATAGCCCCGGCTGACGATGTCCCCCTGATTGATCCAGACGGGGGCCGGCGGCTCGATGGCGTAAAGCGTCGGTCCCAGCGTTTCCGGTGTCTTCTGCTTGCCGTTGGCGTCGCGGTTGCGCCAGCCGTACCAGCCCACCCCCTTGGCCGGGGCGTAGATCCGGTTCGCCGGAGGAACGGAGGGATCGTTCTGCCCCGCCGGGCCATAGACGCCGCCCTTGCCCGGCGTGAAGCGCAGGCGAATTTGCGGGAAGTCCGCGGTCGGCTTGATATAGCGGACCCATCCCAGGCTGATGGCGCTGTTCGGGGTGAAATTCGCCGCCGTGCCGCGCAGCTCATAATTGGCATGGTCGCTGAAGGGCTTCGGTGCCGCCACCACATCGTCCTTGGGGTCGGCGGTGCGGCGGAACACCTTGCTGTTCTTCACCTGGATGGTCCAGACCACGCTTTGGGCCGTCAGGCCGTTGGCGGTCAGCAGGCTGGTCGTCAACGGCTCCATCCGGTCGGCCGCCGTGATCGCCCAAACCTCCAGGAAGGGTGAGACCGGGCGGATCTTCCCGCCGTCGCGCAGCCGCAGCGTGTCGGGAACGTAGGACCGGACGATGTTCCCCGACGTCGGATCGACCAGAAAGGTCTCCTCGCCCGCGAGATGGCGGTAGCCCAACGGATCGTTCGGGTCGGGCTGCACCGAATAATTGTCCATCGGCGTGTCCGAGGACCCCAGACGGCCGAAGGCGATGGGCGGCAGAATGCGCAGGCCCAGGATGGTTATGGGTTGCGAGGTCATTCCGCCCCCTTGGTCAGAGTGAAGCGCGCGATCAGGCCGTTGACCATCGTCAGGGTGTTGCGGTCCATGGCGCTCAGATGGGTGAGGTAGGCGCGCTCCGCCTGATTCGAGTCGCCGTCGAGCAGCCAGGAGGTGATCGACTGCGACGCCTCCAGAATGTCGGCGTAGAGCAGCCAGCGATCCAGTTCCGCCGCCGGAAGCTGGGTTCCGTAGGGCATCTGGAAGGGCGGCCCGGCGCGCTTGGGATCCCGGCGGGAGTCGCGGGGCGACCGCACCAGAATGTTGGCGATGGCCTTCAGATTGTACATTTCGCCGAAGCACATGTGGTTCAGCGTGCCGCGCAGCCCCGGCGTTCCGCTGCAATCGGCGTGGCGACGGGTTTGCAGGGTATGGCCGAGCGAGGTCAGCAACAGCCGGTAGCGCAGATTGAACAGCTTGGCCCAGCGGTTCGAGCGGGCGTCGGCGATGTAGGTGGAGGTTCCGGGATCCCGCCGCTCGTCCACCCGGATCTCGGTGGGGTTGACCGGGATGCGGGCCGCCGGGTTGGCGTCGATCCCCAGGGTCAGCCATTCCTTGTAGATGGCGAAGAAGCGTTCGAAATGCGATTTCGCCTCCTGCGACGGGGTCTTGGAGGCGGGGGGCGTGGTATCGGGGCTTTCCCCCTGATGCGCCACCAGTTTCAGGGCCGCCGCCGCTTCGTCACGGGTCGCCAGCGGTTCGATGATCATCTGGGCGTCGCCGGTGCGGTTGCCGCGCCGCAATTCCGGATTGTCGCGGTAAACGGCATCCCGTTCCTGGAGCGGCGACGGGAAATACTTGGCCCATTCGGCCTCTTGCGCCTGCAAAGCGTAACGGTTGTCGTTGAAGTGCCAGTCGGGCAGCCGGTCGGGATCCTCCAGGATGGCGAGAACCGCGTTGAACAGCGCCCCGACCCGGTTCACGCCGACGGGCTTTTCCGCCGTCGGGGTATAGCCCAGATAGGCGTTCAGATCGGCCAGCAGCCGCCGCTTGACATAGGCGTCGTCAGTCGGCGAGCCGGTGTCGCCCGCCGCCGCCGGGATGACGCCGTCCAACCAACCCTTGGGCATCTCCGCCACGACATAGGCGGCGAGCGACCCGCGGCTCAACGGTTCCAGCTTGATCGGGAACGGGTAGAACTGGCTGTCCCACGGAAAATCCTCCCGCGACAGGCACAGCGGCGCGCCCAGCAGCGACAGAACGTTCTGCACCATCACCAGATGGCCCATCTCTTCCTTGGCGATGGCGAGGATTTCCTCCTGCCAGCCCGTCAGTGCCTTGCGCCGGCGGTCGCGCGTGGCCGCGTCCAGGTTGGCCGGCAAATCCACGTCCGCCAGTGAATAGGCGGCGTAGAGATAGGCCACCATCAGCCCATGTTCGATGGCCGCGTCGATATGCAGAAGCTTGATGAGCTGGTCGCGCCACGTCGTCGTGGTCGGATCGCCGATCTCCACCATCTCCCCCAGCGGGGTGGAGGTGAAGCGGATGCCACCGAGCGGGTTGCTCCAGGATGATGGGGTGGCAGGAGTGGACACGGTCAAACCTCCCTGAGCACCGGGGCGCGGCTACAGGCGCTTCAACTGGTTGCCAATAGAATACAAAAGCAACCAGAGGGTCATGTTTCCGCGCTTAAGGCTCGACATATGATGATATTTGTGGAGCGCTTTCTCTTTATGGTTATATTGATCATCGAATATGCGCAACAGCAATCATTTGATTGGCGCATAGTGCAATTTTAAATTGTTTTTCGGGAGGGAGATCCATGAAGTGTATCCTCCGTGTCTTGGGCGTCGGTGCAGTCGCGTCGCTGTTGGCGGGGACGGCGTTGGCGCAGAGTGCGCCTGGCCCCTGCGGCCAATTCAAGATCACCAACGAAATCAGCGGCCCCGGAAAGAAAACGATTTCCGTGGACATTCTGTTCGGCAATCAGTGGCTGAAGACCCGCCCCATCGCCATGAAGTTCGGCGAACAGGCGCAGACCGCGGTGCAGTTCCCCGACACGGCCGGTTGCACCATGGCGTACAACGTGCTGGTCGATCAGCAGGTATATGGAACCGGGATCACGAATTTCTGCTCCCTGATCCGTTTTCGCGTGCTGCCCACCGGGGCCGAACCGATGCTGGACACCACCGGCGCGAGTTGCCCCGGCGGTTGAAAGGGCGACTCGACCGATCGTTATGGGGGGCCTGCGATTCTCCAATCGCCGGTCAACAATCCTCCGGTCGCCTCTTGTCGGACGGAATTGAAGTGGCCGCGTTCCGCCTCGGTTGCAGAGGGCCGCCAACCAGCCTACAGCGGTGAGAATGCGGTCATGAAGGGGAACCGGGAGGGTCTGGAAGACGGAACCTGTCCGCCGAGCCCGGTTCGAGTCCGGTGATCCTGGCACCACTTGTCCGGAGATCCTGGGCAGTAATCCGACCGTTTCCGCGATTTCCGGCTCCTGTCCAGCAATCCTGGAAAACCGACACCGGCCGTGGGTTACTCAGGCGCTACGACGTGGGCAATCACCGCGCCAACGACGATTATCGCTTGTCCGAGATGGTAAAGGGGTGCCTGTCCGGGACCGATGCCGTCGATCCGGCCCGCAGCCTGTGCCGGGCCATCGCCGGAGCACTACTGACGTCCTGGCAGACCGTACATGATTTCCAGGATACTGCTCTGGCCCTAGCTTCCCTACAGCCGGGCACCTTCCTCGACGTGTTCGTCGGGAACGAAAGGGACGACGCGACGGCTGACCCTTACCGTTTCTCCCACAGGACTTTTCGCAATCCTCTGCTCGCTATTCCCAAATAGTCGCTTCTGGCGTGGGCGGACGGTGATCCGGCTGAGCGCATTCCTCGGCTTGCGGCGCACCTTGGGACGTTCGAGCGCATCGCTTTCGATGAAGTCAGGGAAGACGATGGTTCGATTTCCCTCGCGGCGACCCTGCTCGACCACGCCCCCGACAAGGCCGCCGTTCTCACCGCATTCGAACCAACATTGATGCCCAGCGGTTGGTCGGGCAATCTGTCCGATGAACTGGAAATCCGGCGTAATCGGTTGAGCCCGCTGCTGGCTCACGCCGATGCTGCCGCCAAGGCCTGGGCGGAAGAGGCCGACCGGACCCTCGCGAATGCGGCGGATGCCGCACGCCGGGACGAGCAGCAACGCGCCCGGCGGGAACAGTCCTTTGAATAGTGGGGTCACGCCCGATCCGCCTGCTTCGCACCCTGCACCTTGATGGTGATGAGCCGTTCGGCCCAGAGCTCCAGCGCCTGTCGGCGCTCCGTCAGGTAGGTGTGCCGATTGTAAACCGCCGCGACGCCTCGAATGGTTCCCTGGACGTGGTTGAGAACCCGGTCGGCGACATGCGGCGCGATCCCCATCTGGGCCATTCCGGTGGTCGCGGTCCGGCGAATATCGTGAAAGCGCCATTCCGGCAGCGTGACAACTGCGTCGGGGTTCTCACCCCGCTCCTCAGCCTCCTTGCGCAGAACGCTCAGCATGGCAGCGTCGAGCCGCCTCTTGGCGCGGCTGAAGCCGGAGATCGGGGTGGCGCCTGTGGTGGTGAACACGAAGTCGGAATGAGCCAGCCGCGGCAATGAACGGATCAGGTCCACCGCTGCAGGCGACAGGGGGACGTGGTGAGCCTGGCCGTTCTTTGCCCGCTCAGCCGGAAGCGTCCACAAGGCCGCATCCAGATCGAGTTCCGACCATCGCATTCCCGCCACCTCGTTGAGGCGCTGGGCCGTCAGCAGGAGCAGGATCACGAAGGGACCGAACGGCCAGTCCAGGGTTTCGGCGGCGAGTCGGAGCACCCGCACTTCATCGTCCGACAGTACCCGGTCACGATCCCGTTCCGGCATCGGTGGCCGGACGCCAGTGCACGGCGATGCGGCGATGAGATCGCGGGAGACGCACCAGTTGAAGAACTTGCGGACATAGGCGAACACCCGGTTGGCCCGCATCGGCACTCCCCGGTCGACGATCCGGTCGAGCATGGCAATGATGTCGCGCCGTTCGACGCGGTCGATCACCCGGCTGCCCCAGTATGGCAGCACCTCGTTCTTGAAGGCGCCGCGATACTCCGTTTCGACGCGCGTCAGGCTGACATGCCGCTGCATGAACGTTTCGAAGACGGCAGCAACGGTGAGCGTGGCGTCAGGTGTTCGTGCCGCCTTTTTCTCGGTCTGCGGATCCTCCCCTTCGGCGACACGGCGCAGCAGCCGTTCGGCTTCGTTTCGGGCAAGCTCAGGCGTCCACGGGGAGCCGTGCTTGCCAATGGTGTAGCGACGGCTCTGACCTTCGCGATTTCGGTATTGCAGAACGTAGACTTTACCGCCGCTGGCGGTCACCTTGAGGCCGAACCCCTTGATGTCTTTATCCCATATGAACGTGTCGCCGGTCCCCGGCTGGGCCGCATCGACGGTTCGCTTGGTGAGCCTGGTCGCCATGATGCTTCCACCTTCGCCGCTGCCCGCCAGTAAGCACCCAGTAAGCAGCAGCAAGAGAGTCGCGGGCAACTGCGGAAAAGTATGGAGTAGACAATGCGTTGAATTATCTAGATAAATAGCACCACGGCGTGCTTTGGAGAGCTTTCGGATAGCAGGAGCAGGGGAATCATAATCCCTTGGTCGGGGGTTCAAATCCCTCCGCTGCTACCATCGTTGCAGTCCTCCCGACTGCACTGGAAGCCCCGCCCAGATAATCCTGGGCGGGGCTTATCAGTTTTTCGATCAGCCCGAACGCCTTGACTTGGGTCTGGCCCCGCCGCTCCCCGGGATGCACATCGATGCGGGCGATCAGAGCCCGGACAGCGTTCATCGCTTCCTGCCGCGCGTCGTCGTTCACGAAGGCGTCCTCGCCCAGCGACTCGACCTGCTGCCGGTAGGAGTCGATCGTCGCCGTGGGGAACTCGACCACGCCGCCGGCCTTCGCCTCCATCCTGACGATGGTGGCGAGCTCGGCCTCCGCCGCGCCCTTCTCCTCCTCGAGCGAGGCCAGCTTCTGGCGCATGGTCGCGCTCGCGACGCCGTCCGCGATCGCGTTGACGATGTTGTCGATCTGCCGCGTGAGCTTCCCGAGGCGCGCGGCGATGTCCTCGCGCCCGCGCTGCCCCTCCTTCTCCAGGCGCCGACGCTCCTCGCCGTAGACCTTCACGAAGAGAGCGACGGACGCGGACGACAGGAGGCGGCTCTTGATGCCGACGATGACCCGCTCCTGAAGGTCGCCGACGCGGATCGTCCGGTTGTTCGTGCAGGTTCCCGACTCCCGGTACGTGGAGCAGGCGAGCTGGTCCTTGGACTTGACGGTGTAGGACCCGCCGCAGCAGCCACAGCGGACCAGCCCGGAGAGGAGGTGCTTCGGCCGGCGGGCGTGCTCCGCTCCCCGCCGATTGGCGAAGCCGGCCTTGACCGCCTGCACCCGGTCCCACTGCTCGTCCGTCACGATCCGAAGTCCGGGAACTTCGGTGATCGTCCAGGACTCGGGCTTGTTCAGCCGGGGCACGTGCTTGCCCGTGTCGGGATCCTTGTCCATCCGCAGGCGGTTGTAGATCAGGAACCCGATGTACGCTTCGTTGTAGAGAATACCGTTCCGTCGGGCGGCGTTCCCGTTGATCGTCGACGCGTTCCACGTCTTGCCCTCCGGCGAGGGAATGCCGCGGCTGTTCAGATCCTTCGCGATCGCCCGGGGGCTGAACCCCAAGGCGACCTTGTCGAATATTTCCCGGATGACAGCGGCCTGCTGCTCGTTCACGCGCCGCTTGCCGCGAACGGGCTCTCCCTTTTCGTCGAATTCCCGCACCACGTCGTAGCCATAGCTCAGGCCGGCGGGGACGCTGCCCGCCTTCGCCCGTCCCTCTTGTCCGCGACGCACCTTGGTGGCGAGATCACGCAGGAACAGGGCGTTCATCGTGCCCTTGACGCCGATGTGCAGCTCGGAAATGACCCCTTCCTGCACCGTGTCGATGACGATTCCGTGATGCTTGAGGCGCTTGAAGATCGCCGCGATGTCCTCCTGATCGCGCGACAGGCGATCCAGACCCTCGGTGATGACGGTGTCGAAAAGGCCAGCCTTCGCATCCTCGAGCAGCTTCTGCGCCTGAGGACGGGTCTTCAGGTGAGAGCCGGAGATCGCGTAGTCGGGGTAGACGTCCACAATCGTTCCGCCGTGCCGCTCCGCATGCTGCCGACAGATACGGACTTGGTCCTCGATCGACCGTTCATGCTGATTGTCGGAGGAGTAGCGTGCGTAGATCGCGGCTTTCATGCTGGTCTTGTCCTCTGAAGGCGTGTTCGTGTGTGCTGGATGGATAGTGCTGGTCGCAGCGCACCAGCGTTGGAAGTTTTCGCGTCGAGCCCGTCAGTCGACGTGCCCGCTCTTCGCGGCCAACTCCTTTTCGTGATCCTTGTGCGCGGCACCACGCGCCAGCGCCCGGATGAGATCTTCCAGAAGCTGCTCGGCCCTGGCAGCGGAGTTGTTGTCGTTGGACTCCTGCGGGATCTCCGGAGTCAGTTGCTGGCGGGAACGGGCGGTCGCCACGGAGCATTCCCCGTCTCGAGGGCGGGATGGAGGGACGCAGCACAACCACTCCCGGACGGAGCGGAAGCGCATCGGCCCGACATCTTCGGCCATGAGCACAACCCGCGGAGCGGGCGCGGGACGCTGTCGGTCCGCTCCGCGTCCCCGACCATCGTGACCTTCCCCTGTACGCTCATCCTGCCCCCTGTTCGGCCGGGGCGCCGGACGGAATGTCTGGCTGCTGCCTCGGCTGGGGCCATTTCGGTCCGCCGTTTTTCGGCGTCCCCCGGATCGCAGAAAAAAGTGCGCGAAGCTGGTAATGAGGTTTCTACGGTCCAGTGGTTTCCCGCTCCGATCCCGTCTGGAGCCTGGAGTTGAAGCGTTCTCCGGCGAGGGCGGTGCCGTCGGACGTATGGTCCATGACGCGGACGGCCGCCACGCTCGGCTGATACATCCGGTCGAGCCAACGCTCATGCGCATCGCACGCGTGCTGGTAGTTGCGCGCGATCTCGCGGGTCAGAAGGGTCTGGACTTGGTCCGCGCCCTCGCCAGCACCCTTTCCGGACAACCATGCCCGGGCGGCGACGAGAAGCCCCCGCCACGCCTTGTCCAGGCGACGACGAGGGGGAGCGTCGGCGGCGCCTCCGCCATGCCGCTGCCGGGCCGCCCACCAGTCCATGAGGGCGCCGACGTAGGACGCAAGGAGCCTCATGATGGGATCATCGGAGGGAAGAGGCGGCATCCCTGCCGGGGCCTGCACCGGCGTCGAGGCCGTCCGGCGCGGCGCCGTCGTCGTCAGATCCCTGATCCGACGGGTGGCCAGCTTGAGACTGTGGGCGTCACGTCGGCGCGTTTCTTCCGACGACAGCGGGCTGGAGTTCGGCTCCTGGAACCGACGACCACGATCATTGGCACGGACCGATCCGCGAAGCGCGGGCGCGAGAGGTGGGATGGGGTCGTGCCGCCGCTTGTCCAAGGGGCGCGGGGCGTTCATATGGCGGTCGGCAGCCAGCGTGCTGGACGGCGTCACCGGCCCGATCCCGTCTTGCGGGTGGGCCCAGGCGGCCGATCCGGGATCGCTCCGCCCAGAAGCCGCGACTCTCCGCTCCATCTCAACCATGGATTGCTGTTGAGTTGGATGCGGAGGCGATACGCCCGTCCAGGCGCCTTCCCCCGCCTCCGTCTTCGACGTCGCTCGCCGAGAGGCCAAAGCGCCTGACCGGAGTTCTCCGTTGTCCGCCGTTTGCCTTGTCCGCCGTGGGGCCGGCGTCACGACACGAACGGATGTTGGCGGCGGACTTGCGCTCGGCTCGGCCACGCGCCGGCCGTCCGACGATGGCTTCATGGGGACCATACCGGTGGTCGGCGACGAAGGAGCGGTGGACCAGGTTGGCGCGGGCGGCGATGCGTGCCCTTCCACGTCCCTCATCTCCGGAGAGGCGATGTCATCTGCTGCGTCCGGCGTCATGATGGTCGCGTCGGCGCCCAGCCGGCAGACGATCGGCGCCGGGGATGCTCCCGTCAGGGCCACGTCGTCGGGCTCGGTCGGCCAGTAGGAGTCCGCATCGTCGATCGGCGCCGGCGCGACGTGATCCTCCAGCGCCGCCTGCGATGTGACAAGGTGGGCGGCGGGCCCGCCTGTCTCCTCGGAGGTTGACCGCACCTTCTCCGGGCCCACGCCCTCGCGCAGGCGGCCGCGAAGCTCCTCGACGGTCGGCAAGGCGTCAACGACGCCCTCGAGATCCTTGCGTACCCGAACCGCCGTCCAGGCGCCGCGTTCGCCGGCCGCCAGCAGGCGATGGAGCGCCCAGGCCTCGCCGGCGGCGTCGACCGCGAGCACCGCGTTGCGCCGATCGCCCCGGGCGAGGGCGAATCCGGCCTCGGCCAGGGCGGCGCGGCGCGCGAGCGGGCTGTCGGCGAGCAGCCACGCCGCGGCGGCGCACTCGGCGGCGGTCGCCTTGCGGGAGCCCGAGCGGCTCTCCTGCTGCGCCTCGGCTTCCGAGCGGCCGGCGCGCGGACGCCGCCGTTCGGTCAGGCCGCGGAGTTGTCCGGCTTCCTCGCTGAACCCGTTCCGCTCGAGGTAGGCCACGACGGCCCGGTTGTGGGCGCCCTTCGTCAGGGGGTGCCCGAAGTGCAGTTCGCAGAGACGGGCGACGACCTCGTTCGCCTGGAAGGAATGTCCAAGATGGACGGCTCTGCCGTCGGGGCGGATGCGCAGGTAGGCGCGGTGCCGGTGACTGGGCCGGCCGGAGTCCCCCGGCTTGGCGTGCTCGACCTCGATGTAGGGCTGCCCGAAGAGGCCATGCTGCTCCTCGTAGAGCCCCCAGGCATCGGCCCACTGATCGTTCGCCAGGGGCTGGGCGGGCGAGATGGAGGCATGGACGAGGAAGTCGCGCGCCCGTGATACCAAGTTCATGAAGTTTTGACCTGTGTGGCCCACGGATAACCACAGGTTGATTGAATGCGGCCTGGCTTGTTGATGAGGGAGTTCCAGGCGCGGCCACAGGCGTCGATAATGTGCTTTGTGTCGGTGAACAGGCGGTGCGAGAGGACGGTTTCCCGCATCACCTGCCAGAGGCGCTCGATGGCATTGAGTTCGGGGCTGTAGGGCGGCAGCGGCAGCAAGGTCAGGTTGGCCGGCACCTCCAACTCATTGGCGATGTGCCAGCCGGCTCCGTCCAGCAGAACGACGGCGTGCCCCTCGTGCGGCACGGCTTGGCTGATCTCGGCGAGCATCAGCGTCATCGCCTCGGTGCTGACGCGCGTCATCACCAAGGCGACGCCGGTGTCGCGCTGCGGGCACACGGCGCCGAAGATGTAGGCCGACTTGAAGCGATGATCGCGCACGGCACGCACCCGGATGGCGCGCGGCGCCCACAGCCGGGTCAGGGTCCCCTTCTGACCGACCCGGGCTTCATCCTGGAACCAGACCTCCAGCCGCTTGCCGGGGTGGCGCTTGGCGATGGCGGCGAGTTGATCGGGGAAGTTTTTTTAAATGCCTCCTGGGCCGCGGGATCGGTCTTGGGGTGGATCGGGCGCGGGGTCTGCCAGGACAGCCCCATCTGCTGGAGCACGTTGTGCATGCCGCCGCGGCTGTAGTCGGCACCGAAGTGGCGCTTGGCCAAGTCTTGGATGTGGGTCAGCCGATACTCGACCACGCCGTCGCGCTCCAGGTCGGGACCTGCGGCGATCAGCGTCGCCAGCTCCGGGCGCAGTTCATCGGCCAGCAGGCGGGGCCGGCCGCTACGCGAACGGTCGCGCAGGCCGGACACGCCCTCGGCGTTGAAACGATGCACCCAATCGCGCAAGGTCTGCCGGTCCATCCCGCCCAAGCGCGCGGCGTGGGCCCGGCTGTGACCGTCCAGCACGGCGGCGATCGCCAGAAGACGCGCCGCCACCCGCCCGTCCTCCTCCAATCGGGCCTGCCGGCGCAACTCGCAGACCGAGATGTCCTGTCGGATCGCTATCGCTGGCATTCCCGCTCCCCCGCTGAATAGAGCGGACAGCGAATCACACCAAAGCCGCAGCCTCAATCCCCTGCGACACAACCCGAGTCAGAAATTTCTGGATGCGGTATGAGTTGGCGATCCGCCACTGCGCCTCGAACTGGCGCAGGGCGACATGGACGTCCAGCGCGACCACGCCGCGCCCGTCGATGATCGTCACGGCCTCGTTGGCGTCGGTCCGGGTGAGGTGGGCGGAGAGCCAAGCCGCGTCACCGCGCTGGGTTGTCTTGATGATCATGAGGGCCGCTTCCCCGACACCGCCGCGATGATCCGTTCGGCCAGCTCCAGAACGGCCTTCTCGGCCTTCGCGTAGCCGTCCATGGCCGGCCTGACGGCGCCGGCGTTGGCCCGCGCCGCCAGCTGGTTGAGGAGCGTACGGACATGCCGAAGGTCGCTTTGAAGAGCGCTGAGAAGAGGGAGCGCCGCTTGAAGTTCCGGTGGTGCCGCGATCGCTCTGACGCGGCGGACCTTTGGGATGGCCTGTCCTTGGGAGGACAGGGCAACGGCGCGGGCGAACTGGGCCACCGACAGGTCGCGCTCCTCGCCGGCGCGCTGGAGCCGGTCGAACTCGTCCGCCGACACGCGGTAGCTGATCTGACAGGCTCTGGCGCGCTGCTCGCTTCCGCTCTCGGTGCGGGAGGGGCGTCGGGGTGTCTTCGGCATCGCGGCCTCCTCGCGGTGGGGTCCGGGGAGGCAGGCCTCTCCGGCGGGCGGGTCCATGGGAGGGTGTCCCTCCCTGGCGGGGTCCACGGGGCGGAGCCCCTGGCCGGCCTGCGCGAGTTGGAGTCTCCTTGGGGCGAAAACCGCGCATGGCTGGCCGTCCGCCCCAAGGGGCGGGACGAGGGGGGAGATGGCGGCTGACGATGAAGGCGCAACGGGGAGAAGGACGATCGGGACCGCAGGGAGGACGGCGCCGGCGGTCGACGCGTCGACGCCGTCCTCCGCGTCAGGTGGCGGTGACCGGCGAAGCTGGCGCGTCGGACGATCCGCCGTCGGCCGGGGACGGTGCGGTCAGCACCAGGTTGGCCAGGGGCTGGTCGGCCGAGGTCGTCTCCGGCTCCGGCAGGGCAGCGGCGCCGTTCTTCTCTGCGCGCGCCGCTGGGGTGGCGGCGGCGCGCTTCGCCGGGCGGGAACGGGGCTGAACCGGGGGCGCCGCTGGCGGCGCGGCAGGGCGGGCCATCGCGCTGGTCAGATGGACAATCATCCCCTCCAGCGCCTCGACCTTCCCGGCGGTCTTGGCGCTGGCGACGAGCTGGGCCGACAGCCCGGCGATGCGGACCTCGGCAGCCTGCACGGTGGCTTCCAGCTCCGGGACGCGCGAGGCGATCCCGAGCAGCTCCTGGTGCCGACGCTCGGCCCGGTTGGCGGCGTCCTGCAGGTCCGCGATGCGGGCCTCGGCCGTCCGAACCTCGGAGATGCGCTGCTCGAGCTCAGCTTCCAGAGCCGGGATACGCGCCGCACTCCCAGTCAGGTCACGGATCCGGTTCACCGCGTCGTCGGCGGCGGCGCGCAGGTCGCCGAGATCATCCGAGGCGTCCAGGCCAACGGCTTCCAGTAGGATGGCGACGACTTCCAGCAGTGCCGTCACTTCGCTGGCGGCGGTATCGAAGTCCGCTTCAGCATGTCCGAAGGCACGTCGCAGCTCTTCGGTCTCCGCTCGCGCGGACGCGAGGGCGGAAGACCGAGCCGCCACCTCCGCATCGAGAAGCTGGGCAGTACGCTTCCTCTCGTCGGCGATCGTCCGCGTCAGGAGGCTGGCCACGGTCCGAGACGACAGGTCGGCGACCTCGAGCCATTCGAGCGGCAGTTCCGGCGGCCCGTCCATCGAGGGAGAGGTGGACGGGGAGGGAGGAGCCGTTGTCGACGGGATCGGCGTGGCCCGGATCGCGCGGAGATGCCCGCAGACCGTCGACTTCGACCCACCAGTCTGCTGAATGATGTCGCCGACGGTCGGGACGATCCCTCTGGCGAGATACCCGTCATAGGCGGCCTGCACCGCCTCGCGCGTTGCTTTCGTAATGGACATGGAACTACCTCCTATCGTTGTGCCCGACATAGGGGCGGCAGGAAGGCGATCCACCCGAAGACGCAACCAGTACGGTATCATCGGTATGGTGCGGTACACCTGATACGGTATGGTGCCTTCCCTTGAGCCATGTCGGATCGTCCGCGCGCAGCGTCCTCTCGCAGGCAGAGGACGGTTCGCAGGGGGCTCACGGGCCGAGGAGGTCCTCGACGCTGGCGAACGGCAGGATTCGGCCGACGCCGCGCAGTCCGCGCAGGGTCGGACGCTCGAGCTCGAGGCGCAGGCGGTCGACCTGCCCATCGGCCACCGCAATGAAGAGTCCTCCCGGGGGCTGGCCGGCGGTCATGAAGACGTCGCTCAGCCGAACCAGAGCCTTGGTCGCCTTGCCGGCGCTGGTCTCGATCTCGTAGAGGCGGAAGGGCTGGCCGGCGCGCAGCACGACGACGTCGACCTGGGCGAGGCTCCGGTCGGCCGCCGCGTCGCCGAGGCCGGGGAGAGTCCTGGTCAGGCGATCATGCAGGCCTGGATGCCTCCCACGATCGCTTGCCGGCAGGTAGACTGCGTTGCCCAGCATGAGATGGAAGCCGGCCAGCAGTCCCTGAAGGCGCTCGTGCCGTGACAGCGGCCGGAGCGCGCCAGGGGCGGCCGTTGGGGCACCGGTGCCCGCCAACGAGATCGCGCGAATGAGAGAGCCCGGTTGCACCTCGATGTCCGCGTAGCGTCCGCTTCGAGCCGGCGGTAGAAGCTTGGCGCGCAACTCGTTGGCGATCTGCTGCGTGCGTTTCCCGGCGCGGTGCGGGACATGATTGGCGGCCAGCATCTCGGCGAGGCGGTTGGCATGAAGCCAGCTTCCGAGGTGGCTCGGATGACGAAGCACAGACAGGGCATCGCCGACGAGGGAACCCGGACGATGGCGGGCGGAGGCGTGTGCGGCGGCGATCGGGGCGAAGGGAAGAAGCATGGCGGTCTCCGTGCCCATGTCGGTGCCCGGCGGAATGCCGGCGGCGGGGCAAGGGAGCGGGGCACCGAGAGCCGGATGGCTGCCGGAAGCTTCTATGCCGGATCAGCCTCGAGGATCGCCACTCCTACACGCGGCGGCCGCGCGTCGCATGAACCCCGGCGGGACCGCACAGTTTCCGGGAACTGTCCCGCGGGCGTGCCCCCATATGGGCTCCAGCCTCCAGTCTTGACGCGCCGATCCACAGATCGGTCGCCATCATCACGACAGGAGGTTCCATGCGCGCTGTCTACATCCGCTCCCGCACCTGCCCGATCTCGGCGCCGGCCGACCTGCCCGACGAGCACGCCACGATCACCGGCGCCCTCGTCCTGTACGACAGCAGCGCCGACCAGGCTGGTCTCGAATTCCTGCTCGCGACCCTCGCCGACGGCGACGATCTGCTCGTTCCAGGCGTTCGGGATCTCAGCGACACTGCCGATGCGACGCTGGCGTCGTTGCGCCGTGCGGCGGAAGCTGGAGTGCGCGTCACCCTGCTGCGGGACGGGCTCGATGGTGGCGTCGTACTGCAGGTCGCCGCTCTTCTCGAAGCTCTGTCGGACAACGGCGATACGCGGTCGCGACCGCGCACGGAGTGCCGCGCCTACGTCCGGGCAACGCCGGGGCGCGTTTCCGAGATCGTCGCTCTGTCCGCGGCCGGCGTCGTGGTTCGGGAGATTGCAGCGATCGTCGGGCTTTCCGTCAGCACGGTCATGCGCGTCCGGCGCGCCCATCGGGGCGTCCCGCGCGCGCCCTGGCCCGTCGACGGCCTCGTCGAGTGCCTGGGCAACGCCGACTGATCCTGCCGCCATGGAGCCGACGTCATGAAGCCGAATCGCTGCATCGTGATCCATCTCGACGGGCCCCGTTCGCTGAAGACGGTCGCCGTATCGCTCGAGCGGTGCGTCGTCATGAGCAACCGCTACACGCCCGACGGGCTCTATGACTCCAGCGTGATTCTCGACCGGCCGCCGACGATTGCTGAGGCGCATCAGGCCCTGTGCGCGGCACCTCAGAGCCAGAGCTTCGCCGCACTGGCGCCGAATGACCGTGCGGACGTTCTCGGGCGGCTGGCCCGCATCGCAGCCGGGCTTCCTCCGCAGGACGCGCCCCGTGCTCGCCGGCGGTGTGGTGGCGGGGGTGCCGGTTCGTGACGTCGGCAGGTCCGGCAGGGCGATTGCCGCAGCCAAGCGCGGCCTCCTCGACGGCAACGGTCAACCTCAAGCCCGCCATGTGAGAAGGAGAGCGAGACACCGGTCGGCCGATGCCGCGTCGTGGGAGGGTTCACCGGCCGCGCCAACCCCCGCACACGCCGCCACCCTCCTCGCAGCCCGCTGCTGGCTGGCGGCGGAGTGTGCGGGGGTTGGCGCGTGTGCCTGCTGGGTGGCGAGGGGGAGGGTTCCTGGCTCCCCCTGATCGGTTCCTCTGCCCTGAGGGGCTTATCCGTGTCGTTATGCGTAGATGTAGGGAGGACCTGTCTCACCTTGCCTTGGCTGCTGCCTCCTGCTTCTGCTTCCGTCGGTACCAGGTCGCCCGGGACACGCCTTCGGCCTCCCAGGGCTTGTCGTTGCTGATGCTGTTGGCCGCCAAGTAGGCGGCGCGGTCTTGGCCGGTGTGGTCCGCGCGCCACTTTTCGCGGTCGCGGCGGCGCTTCTCGTCGTCATCGATCAGGCGCGTCATGTGCCTCATCTCCTCGGAATTGATCTCGAGGAGCTCGAGGAGACGCGTCTTCTTGTACGTCCAGATCGGGCTTACGGTCTTGCCGCCGTACTGGACCCGTTCGCCTGCGGCGGCCCGGTGAGCGAGCTCGAGCAGCGTCGAGCAGTGCCGGCCGAAGTCGCCGTCGACGTACCAGTCGGGCAGGATGAGGCGCGCCCACGCGTCGATCTCCGCCGCGAGCCGGTGGGCGGGAATGACCCTGGCGAGCCGGCAGGCGCCGAGGTGACCGAAGAGGTCGAGTCCGGCCCGCCGTCCGGCGCCGGTGGCCTGGACGACGCCGGACTCGTGCCGAAGCTTCGCGAGACAGCGCAGATCTTCGAGGACGCCCCAATGCCAGTGCTCGCGGTTGAAGAGCTTGTGGCCGAGCCGCTGGTGCTCCTCGACGGCTTCGCGGGACGCGACTGTCCGTTCGCCCCGGGCGCGCCGCAACGGCACGATCTCCGCCGAGCGAGGAGCCGGCCCATCCCCACTGGAGGGAAGAAAGGCTTCCGCGAAGGTCCCGAAGTCGTAGCGCACGATGTTGCCGTCCGCGTCGTTGCTCCAGATGACCTCCACCGTCTTGCCGGACCGGCTGTTGACGGAGCCGACCACCTGCAGGATGCGGCTCAGGTCGACCGCCGCGGGGTCGGCACCGAAGTCCCGGAAGGAGCGGACCAGCGCCCGGTTGATGGCCATAGCTCGGCCGGCCTCGGCGCGGGGAACCGGCTGCCGCCAGAACCACTTCAGATACAGCCCACGGCCGGAATGGACGATGCAGGACGGGCGGGGGATGCCCCACTCGTCGCAGTCCCACAACACCAAGCGAGCGACCACCTCGATGCCCTTCCCGTCGGACATCACCGGCGTCTTGTAGACGTCGAGATCCACGTAGGCGTGCGTCATGTAGGCCAGATGAACTGCGCGCCGCGAGGGTCTTTCGAAAAAGCTCTGCGAAGCGTAGATGTCGGTTCCGTTCCCCTTCTTGGCGAGGACGAAGGCGAGTTCGTCGAGCCGATGGTGGTCCTGCCTCATGGAACCTCCACGCTCAAGCTGGTTCAGCGTCCACCAGCCGGAGGCGGGCAACACCCTGCCCTCGAGGCGGTCCTCGGGAACCATCGGTGGTGCCGGCAGGATATGTGGGGCGGTGGTCGGCAAGGCGGTCACGGTGAGGTCTCCTGCATGCCGGAGACCGCTGGAGGGACGGCGGGGATGACCCCATCTTCACAGGGCTGTCGCATGTGCGGTCTCACGTGCGCGGCCGGCGCCCAGGCCGCCACAGCCCAAGCGCCATCCGGGTTCGAGGGCCCGAGCCGGCAAGCTCGGGCCCTCCTCGTTGCTGGGCAGTTGGGGGAACCGGGGACGGGCGCAAGCGCGGGTGCCGTGGACGGCGGGACCGCGGTCCGCGACGAGGTCAGGTCGACTGGTGGCGCTTGCGGACCCTGTCGATGGCCGCCCAGGTCACGTCGAGATCGCGAGCGATGGCGTTGACCTTGTCGCCGGCGTTCAGCCGGCGCAGGACTTCATCTTCCGGGACTGTCTGGCTCGACCTCCGGCGACGCAGCGCCGTGGTCGGAGCGGCGTCGCCCGCACCAGTGGGACGGCTGTCCGGCATCGGGAAGCTGCGCAGCACCGCCAGCCCGTGGACGAGCGCCTCGGGCGTCCAGCCGTCGGCAAGGATGGCCAAATCGGCGTCCATGGCGCGGATGTCCTGGACCAGCGCATCCAGCGCCTGAACGCTGTCCGCGGCTTGCGGCACCGTCGGAACGACCAGTGTGTCGCCGGCCCGAAGAAGGCGGCGGATGACCGCGAGAGACACGCGGTCCTGGCCGAGAGTGTCATGCTGAACGCGTTCGGCGCCGGCATCCATGAGAGCCGTGGTGTTCTCGTCGAGGGTGGCGGTGGAGCAGTAGGTGTATCCGATTTTCATGAGAGCGCTCGCTGTCTTGGTTGCGGACGCCTCCCAGATAGGTCCGTGAGAAAGTGCACATCCCTCGAACACGAAATTTCTTCCGGCCCTTCGACGGGAATCGCGAATGCGACAATACTCCCTTCTTGAAGGGGCCGAACCGATCGTTCCGGTTCCAGAGCCGTTGATCAGGAGCAGGGAGCGACCATCCCGAGCTCGACCTTACATACTCGCGCATGTAGTCCGGCAGAAGTTGCATTCTCAGGTTGGAATCGCTGGAACGGCCAAGGCCTGTCGGATAGGTTACCTCCAAGTGGGTGGTCTTTCCGGAAGGCGGCTCGTCCTGCAACGGGATTGACGGCAGCACCGGTCGCGGTCGGGCAACCAACAAGAACGAAGCGTAAGGTCATTCGATGAGTGAACGGTTCTTTGAGCAGCCGATCCTGAACTCTCCTTACGAGCCGCCCCGGTTCCATCACGATCTCGACGCCGACGGTCAGCCGACGGATCTTCCTCCGGTCGCCGGCCGGCGCCGGTCGGAACTGATCACGCCGGTTCCGAAGCCGAAGAAGAAGAAGGGCAAGGCGGCGCCCGCCGAACAGACCGGCTTCGTGTTCGCGGATCAGCAAGGGCTGACGACCGCGGAGGTCGAGTACAACCCGACCCCGATCATCAACGAGATCCGGCAACACGTTGAGTCCTGGCGCAACCTGCCCAACCCCGCGCACTGGAAGGTGACCCCGGCGACGGCGAGGCTGCTTCAGCACTGGCGCCATCACGAGTTCAGCGGGGTTCGTCCCTTCTTCTGCCAGGTCGAGGCGGTCGAGACGATCATCTGGCTGACCGAGGTCGCGCCGGGCAACAGCCAGTACAAGAAGGTCCTGGAGCACGTCGAGGGCGCGAATCTTCAGGCGAACCCGGAACTGCTGCGCATGGCCATGAAGATGGCGACCGGCAGCGGCAAGACGACGGTCATGGCGATGCTGATCGCGTGGCAGACGGTGAACGCCGTCCGCCATCCCAACAGCAAGCGCTTCAGCAAGGGCTTCCTGATCGTCACCCCAGGCATCACCATCAAGGACCGCCTGCGCGTCCTCCAGCCGAACGACCCGGACAGCTACTACAAGAACCGGGAGCTGGTGCCGGCGGACATGCTGCCGGACATCGACAAGGCCAAGATCGTCATCACCAACTACCACGCCTTCAAGCTGCGGGAGCGCATGGAGGTGTCGAAGCTCGGCCGCGCCCTGTTGAAGGGACGCGACGGCGACCTGAACACCGCCGAGACGGAAGGGCAGATGCTTCAGCGCGTCATGCCCGATCTGATGGGCATGAAGAGCATCGTCGTCCTGAACGACGAGGCGCACCACTGCTACCGCGAGCGGCCCGGTGTGGACGACGGACTCACCGGCGACGAGAAGAAGGAAGCGGAGAAGAACAACGAGGCCGCCCGCCTCTGGATCACCGGCATCGAGACGGTGAAGCGCCACCTGGGCGTCCGCGGCGTCTACGACCTGTCGGCGACCCCCTTCTTCCTGCGCGGCTCGGGCTACGCGGAAGGCACGCTGTTCCCGTGGACGGTCAGCGACTTCTCGCTGATGGACGCGATCGAGTGCGGCATCGTCAAGCTGCCCCGCGTCCCGGTCGCCGACAACCTGCCGACCGGAGAGATGCCGGTCTATCGGAACCTGTGGGAGCACATCGGCAAGAAGATGCCGAAGAAGGGACGCGGCAAGGGCGGCGAGCTCGATCCGCGCAACCTTCCCTCAGAGCTTCAGACCGCGCTCGACGCCCTCTACGGCCACTACACAAAGGTTTTCGACCTGTGGGAGGAGAAGGGCATCGGCGTGCCGCCGGTGTTCATCATCGTCTGCAACAACACGTCGTCGTCCAAGCTGGTCTACGAGTTCATCTCCGGCTGGACGCGGACGGACGAGAACGGCAACACCCAGTTCAACCAGGGCCGGCTGGAGCTGTTCCGGAACTACGACGACTACGGCAACCGCCTGCCGCGCATGCGCACCCTGCTGATCGACAGCGAGCAGCTGGAGTCCGACGAGGCGTTGGACACGGAGTTCCGCGCCGCCGCCGCCGAGGAGATCGACCAGTTCAAGCGTGAGTTGATCCAACGCGACGGCGCCGGCGCGGCCGACAAGCTGACCGACAAGGACTTGCTGCGCGAGGTGATGAACACGGTCGGCCGCAAGGGCCGGCTGGGCGAGCAGGTCCGCTGCGTCGTGTCGGTGTCGATGCTGACCGAAGGCTGGGACACCAACACCGTCACCCACATCCTTGGCGTGCGCGCCTTCGGAACGCAGCTTCTCTGCGAACAGGTCGTCGGCCGGGCGCTCCGCCGCCAATCCTACGAGCTGAACGACCAGGGCCTGTTCAACGCGGAGTACGCGGACGTCCTCGGCATCCCCTTCGACTTCACCGCCAAGCCGGTCGTCGCCAAGCCGGCCACGCCGCGGGAGACGGTGCGCGTGCAAGCGGTGAAGGAGCGGGCGGACCTGGAGATCCTCTACCCGCGCGTCGAGGGCTACCGCGTCGAACTGCCCAACGACCGGCTGTCGGCGACCTTCTCCGAGAACTCGACCCTCTACCTGACGCCGGAACTGGTCGGCCCCTGCTCCGTCCTCCTCGAGGGCATCGTCGGCGAGGGCGTGACGCTGAACGTCGACCATCTGGAGAAGGTCCGCCCCAGCACGATCGCCTACAACCTCGCCAAGCACCTGCTGTTCAAGCACTTCCGCGATCCGGGGGAGGAGCCGAAGCTGCACCTCTTCGGTCCGCTGAAGCGCATCACCAAGCAGTGGCTGGACGCCGGCCACCTGAAATGCGCCGGCGGCACCTTCCCGGCCCAGCTGATGTACCAGGAGATCGCCGATCAGGCGGCGGAGCGCATCTACCTCGCCTGTCAGGCCGGGCTGGAGGGGGAGCGCCGCATCAAGGCGATCCTCGATCCCTACAACCCGACCGGCTCCACCCGCTTCGTCAACTTCACCACCAGCAAGGAACTGCGGTGGGAGACCAGTGCGAAGCACTGCCACGTCAACCTCGTCATCTGCGACAGCGAGTGGGAGGCGGAGTTCGCCCGCGTCGCCGAGGAGCATCCCAGCGTCCTCGCCTACGTGAAGAACCAGGGCCTGGGCTTCGAGGTGCCGTACCGCGACGGCTCCACGCCGCGCAAGTACATCCCCGACTTCATCCTGCGCGTTGATGACGGCCGGCCGGACCCGCTCAACCTGATTGTCGAGATCAAGGGCTATCGGCGCGGCGACGCCCAGCTCAAGGCGGAGACGATGAACACTCTCTGGGTGCCGGGCGTGAACAACCTCGGCCGCTACGGCCGCTGGGCCTTCGCCGAGTTCCACCACGTCTTCGAGATCGAGCAGCGCTTCGGCGAGCTGATCCAGTCATTCCTGCAGGAAAAGGCCGCCTGATGTTCGACGCCACCAAGGCAGACCTCAAGGACATTCTCCGTTCGGCGGAGGAAGGCCGCCTCCAGTTGCCGGAGTTCCAGCGCAACTATGTCTGGGGTGACGCCGACGTGCGCAGCCTCGTCGCTTCCGTTGCCAAGGGCTTTCCCGTGGGCGCCCTGTTGACGCTGGAGACCGGCGGCGAGATCGAGTTCAAGCCGCGCCTTCTTGAAGGCGTCCCGGCGAAGGAGGTCCGACCTGCGGAACTGCTGCTCGATGGGCAGCAGCGCATCACCTCGCTCTATCAGGCGACGTGGTCGGCAGACCCGGTTTGTACGACCACCACCAAGAGCACGGTGGTGAAGCGCTACTACTACATCGACATCAAGAAGTCCCTGACCGTTGGCGTGGATTTCGAGGAAGCCATCCTCGGCGTTCCCGCCGACAAGGTGGTTCGGCGCAATTTCGGCAAGGACGTGGCCCTGGACCTGAGCACCCAGGAGCATGAATTCGAACACGACCTGTTCCCGCTCAACCGGGTCTTCGATACGAAGAGCTGGTTTCGCGGCTGGTGGAACTATTGGAATGCCCGCCAGCGGGATGTGAGCGGCCTGGAAAAAGACTTCGACAACGACGTGCTCGAGCAAATCCAGCACTACAAGATGCCGATCATCCGCCTCGACAAGCGCAACAGCCGCGAGGCCATCTGCCTTGTGTTCGAGAAGGTGAACGTCGGCGGCAAGAAGCTGGACGCCTTCGAACTGGTCACCGCCATCTACGCCGCCAGCGGCGCCAACCTGCGGGAGGACTGGGCGGCCCGCCGCGCCCGCATCATCGGGTCGCCGAACCGGCGCGACGTCCTCAGCCAGATCGCCAGCACCGACTTCCTCCAGGCCTGTACGCTGCTGCACACCCGCGAGCTGCGCCTCGCCCGCGCCGCCGAGCTGATGCGGGACAAGGGCAAGATCGAGGTCAAGGAACTGCCGCAGGTCAGCTGCAACCGCGACGCCCTGCTGGGCCTGCCGCTGCACGCCTACCGGAAGCACGCCGACGCGGTGGAGAAGGGCTTCGTCGAGGCCGGCGGCTTCCTGAACGAGCACAAGATCATCTGGCACAAGGACGTGCCCTATCCCACGCTGATCGTCGGGTTGGCCGCGACCTTCGCCATCCTTGGCAAGGCAGCGCAGACCGCGGCGGCGAAGGAGAAGCTGGCGCGCTGGTTCTGGTCGATCACGCTGGGCGAACTCTACGGGTCGAGCACGGAATCGCGCCTCGCCCGCGACGTGCCGGAACTGGCCGAGTGGCTGTCCGGCGCCGGCCCGCACCCGCGGTCGGTGGACGAGGCGCTGTTCCAGCGCGACCGCCTGGGCTCGCTCCGCCAGCGCATCTCCGCGGCCTACAAGGGGCTGCACGCGCTGCTGATGCGCTCCGGCTGCCGCGACTTCATCAACGGCCGGCCCACCGACCTGATGACCTTTTTCAACGACAAGATCGACATCCACCACATCTTCCCGCAGGCCTGGTGCAAGAAGAAGGGCATCCCGCCCAACGTCTTCAACTCCATCGTCAACAAGACCCCGCTGTCCAAGGCGTCCAACATCGCCATCGGCGGCGACGCGCCGTCCGTCTATCTGCGGCGCATCGAGCAGCGGCAGGGGTTGAGCCCCGAGGCGCTGGACGACATCCTGCGCAGCCACCTGATCGAGCCGGCGCACCTGCGCAACGACGACTTCGACGCCTTCTTCGCCGCACGCATGGACGCGCTGGCCGGCGTCGTCGCCGGGGCACTGGGCAAGGCGGTGGTTGACGAACACGGGGCCGATGAGGCCGAAGAGGAGGTCGCCGCCGAGGAGATGGCCCAGGAGATGGCCGAGGCTGGCGACACGGACAACATGGTTGAGCTGGAGACTGCGTGATGGCGCGCAACGGTAAGGACGTCGATTCCCTCGTCCACAAGAAGGCGACGCGGAAGAACATCCCGACGGCCGAGCAGCAATCCTTCGTCGAGGCGGAGGACGCGGCGCCGAAACCCGTGACATACCCGCGCGACACGCCGCTGGAGCCCGGCGCCACCCGCCCGCGCAACCCCGACCTCGACCCGCAGCTCGTCTGGCGCGGCAAGGACCAGCAGGACTGGTCCGACCTCGTGGTGCAGGCGCCGCCGATCTACATCCAGGAGAAGATCCACCCCCAGGCCATCATCGACGACCTGCGCCGCCGCAGCGAGGCCGCGCGCGGCGAGGCGGCCGGCTCCCAGTTCGACTTCTTCAACGACTTCAACGGTCTGCCCGACGAGGAAGCGAAGCTGGAATTCTACCAGCACGACAAGCACTGGGCGAACCGCATGATCCTGGGCGACAGCCTCCAGGTCATGGCCTCGCTGGCGGAGAAGGAGGGACTGCGCGGGCAGGTGCAGTGCATCTACTTCGACCCGCCCTACGGCATCAAGTTCAACTCCAACTGGCAGGTGTCCACCCGCTCCCGCGACGTGAAGGACGGCAAGATCGACCAGATCAGCCGCGAGCCGGAGCAGGTCAAGGCCTTCCGCGACACCTGGAAGGACGGCATCCACTCCTACATGACCTATCTGCGCGACCGCCTGACCGTGGCGCGCGACCTGCTGACGGAGAGCGGGTCGATTTTCGTGCAGATCGGAGATGAGAACGTCCACCGCGTGCGGGCGTTGATGGATGAGGTGTTTGGCGACGGCAATTTTGTTAATATGATACCCTTCGTTACGACTGGCGGCCAATCCACGGTAGGGCTTGGCAATATATTTGACAACATCATTTGGTATTGTAAGAACTATGATCTAATCAAATATCGGCAGATTTATTTTGAGAGGGAACTTCGCACTGGTGGCGGTTGGTCGCATTCGCGAGCTCGCCTTTCAGATGGAACGAAGGTAAATCTCGGCCAGACGGAAATTTCTAGGCTAATTGCAGAAGGCATGACACTAGATCCGTACTATCAGGATAACCTTGCATCACAGGGCGCCACTCCGGAAGGCTCTCTCCCGTTTAATTGTTTCGGGAGATCTTATTCTCCTCCAAGAAATTCGCACTGGAAAACTCATTTGCAAGGGATGGAGCGCCTTGCAAAAGCTGATAGAATTGACTCTTCAACGAACAGCATCCGGTATGTTAGGTGCCTCTCTGACTTTTCCATCGAACCAATAACAAACATTTGGTCTGATACCACACGAGCTGGGTACATAGATCAGAAGCGCTACGTAGTTGAAACTGCACCAAAAGTAATTGAACGCTGCATTCAGATGACCACCGACCCCGGTGACATCGTCCTCGACCCCACCTGCGGGTCGGGCACAACGGCCTATGTCGCCGAGCAATGGGGGCGGCGCTGGATCACCATCGACACCTCGCGGGTGGCGCTGGCGCTCGCCCGCGCGCGGCTGATGGGCGCCAAGTACCCCTACTACCACCTCGCCGACTCGCCCGACGGGCTGGTGAAGGAGGCGCAGGCGTCCGGCACCCCGCCGGCGCAGCGGGCGACCTACGGCGACATCCGCCAGGGCTTCGTCTACCGCCGCGTGCCGCACATCACGCTGAAGTCCATCGCCAACAACGCCGAGATCGACGTCATCTGGGACCGCTGGCAGGCGGTGCTGGAACCGCTGCGCCACGACCTCAACGCCGCACTCGGCCGGAACTGGCAGGAGTGGGAGATCCCCCGCCGCCCCGCCGATCCCTGGCTGGAGGCGGCGCAGACCCTGCACGCCGCCATCCGCAAACGCCTCGCCGACGGGGCCTCGGTCGCGCAACCGCTCAAGAAGTTGAACGGCATCCTCAAGCTCGACTACACGGCGGACACCCTGCCGGAGTACCCGGACGACCCCTGGACCGACGCCAAGGCCATCGACCTGCACGGCCGCTGGTGGGAGGCGCGCATCGCCCGCCAGAAGGAGATCGACAAGTCGATCGCCGACAAGGCCGACCAGGAGTTCCTCTACGACAAGCCCTACGACGACCCCGACCGCGTCCGCGTCGCCGGCCCCTTCACCGTGGAGAGCCTGTCGCCCCACCGCGTCCTCCCCACCGAGGAAGAGGAACTGTGGGAGGAACTGGTGGCCGCCGACGCCGTGGAGGCCGGCCGACCGGAGCCGCGCCGCACCCAGGCACCGGCCCGCAAGAAGGCTCCGCACCAGTGGGAGGAGACCGACTTCGCCACGGTCATGCTCGACCACCTGAAGACCAGCGGTGTCCACCAGGGCGACAAGAAGGACCGCATCACCTTTACCAGCCTGACCCCCTGGCCCGGCGAGTACGTCGCCGCCGACGCCCGCTACATGGAGGGTGACCGCGAGCGCCGCGCCGCCATCTTCATCGGCCCGGAGTTCGGCACCGTCTCCCGCCCCGACCTGACCGCCGCCGCGCGCGAGGCACGGGACGCCGGCTTCGAGCTGCTGATCGCCTGCGCCTTCAACTTCGACGCCCACGCCTCGGAACTGGCGAAGATGGGCCCGTTGCAGATCGTCCGCGCCCGCATGAACCCGGACCTGCACATGGCCGACGACCTGAAGAACACGGGCTCCGGCAACCTGTTCGTCGTCTTCGGCGAACCGGACATCGAGATCCGGAAGGAGGAGGACGGTGAGCTGCGGGTACGCATCCTGGGCCTGGACATCTTCGACCCGCAGAAGGGCGAGGTCCGCGCCGGCGGCACCGACGACATCGCCGCCTGGTTCATCGACACCGACTACGACGAGGAGAGCTTCTTCGTCCGCCACGCCTACTTCCTCGGCGCCCAGGACCCCTACAAGTCGCTGAAGACGACCCTGAAGGCCGAAATCGACGAGGAAGCCTGGGAAAGCCTCTACCGCGACACCTCCCGCCCCTTCCCCCGCCCGACCAGTGGGAGGATCGCCGTGAAGGTGATCAACCACTTCGGGGATGAGGTGATGAAGGTGTATCGGGTGTGACCAACCGTTCGAGTATTTTAAACTCCCAAATGAATTCTGAGAGGTTTGTAATGAAGAATGATGATGATGGTGACTTAGGCAACCAGAAAAATTGGGCTGTCCAGCTACTGGATAAAGCCTGGAGCGGGGTCGTTCTGGCGGATAACAGCTGGAATCCTGAGCAATCTTGTTATGATTTGTATGAAGAATACAAGAAGAGTGGCAGGACGCCAGACGAGTGCGTCGAAAATTTTATCGATTGGCAAACAGCAAAGGCGGCAGGCACGGGATTTGTTCTCGGTATGCCGGGATTGGTCTTCGGTGCGGTGACCATCCCAGCCGACCTGACCATTACCACCTACCTTCAGATGCGAATGATTGCCGTCATTGCGCTTCTCTACGGTTGGGATGCGAAGTCAGACCGCCTGAAGACACTGGCACTTCTCAGCATGCTCGGTTCTAGCGGCGGCGAGGTGCTTCGGTCAGCCGGGGTAAAGGTCGGAACCAAACTGACTGCCCGGGTCATCGCGAAGATTCCTGGGCGGGTGCTGATCGAGATCAACAAGGCCATTGGCATCAAGCTGTTCACGAAAGCCGGCACTACCGGGATTATCAATCTAACGAAGCTCGTGCCCGTCGTCGGCGGCTTGGTCAGCGGTGGATTGAACGGCTACATGACCCGACAGATCGGTTACGCCGCCAAATCAATCCTCTGCGAGGGGCCGGCTTGTATTCAAGATGCCGAGTCCGATCCAGAGCCCGCGCCTGCTGTATGATTGGGAGATATTCCGATGCCATTACCAGAGCCGGTGAATGAAACACAACGTCGCTTCGCTGAATTATGCAGGTTAGGCGGAGGGCAGAAAGGAGGCCCAGCGCGCGGCAAGGTCCTTGAACTTCTCTACGAATCGGGCAGTACACTCAATCGGCATGCACACAAAGAAGTGACAGCGATGCTCGCGGAATTTTCTGAGGAAAATCCGTGGCATGTCTGCTTTGCTATTGGTATTTGCTGGGGCCGCCTTGCCCAGCTAACCCCAGAATTCATTGCTCCGGCGGTTAGACTGCTGAAAGACTGGAATTCAGAGGATTTGAATACTGCAAAGAAATATCATTATGAACGGGGGCCTATGCCGATTGAAGAATCCTTGTCAGGCGGGCATTCAATGTTCAAAATTATCACGCCATCCCCGAATTTGCCCGACAGCCTTAAAGAATACCAAAAAGCCCAAGAGCGTTGGCTAAAACCTATTATGGGGCCAAGCAGACCAAAATACATGGGAAGTTGGAATGCAACCGCAATGTTTATGGTTGCTTTGTTTTCAAACAACGATTTGTCTGTGCATCTGGATTCGCCAGTGATCATGCTACCACCTGGAGGCCCTGTTCATAAAGGTCTATCCATCCTTTATGAACATCACATTTTGTCTGAAAAGCCTTTTGAGAAAGCTCTGAACGACAAAGAAACTGATTATTCGTCACTATACAATAACAACGCACTCATGGAAAATATTCTAAAGGGTCGATTAAACTGGAGCTTGCTGGACGTCCACAGTGGGCTGTACATGCTCGGCACGCGATTGGCTGAGTCTGACCGTTGGTTCTGAGAATATAGCCATGGAATTCCGCATCGCCGAAACCTTCACCCAGAGCCTCGCCCGGCTGCCGGCGAAGGAGCAGAAGGCCGCCAAGACGACAGCCTTCGACCTTCAGATCGACCCGTCCTCGCCGGGGTTGAAGTTCCATCGGGTGGAGCGATCGCGGGATCCGCATTTCTGGACGGTGCGGGTGAACGACGATCTGCGGATCGTCGTTCACAAGACCGACGGCAACTTCCTGCTCTGCTACGTCGATCGTCACGACGACGCCTACGGCTGGGCGGAGAAACGGCGCATCGAGGCGCATCCAACCACTGGCGCCGCCCAGTTCGTCGAGTTCGTCCACCATGTGGTGGAGGAGACCGCGTTCGGCGGCGCGGCGCCGCGCTCCGGCTACGGCGCACAGGCGCCGCTGGCGCCGGCCGCGCCCGGCGTCTTCGACCAACTGACCGATGAGACGCTGTTGCGCTACGGCGTCCCGCCGGACTGGCTGGACTGGATCCGCCAGACCGACGAGGACGGGCTGTTCGACCTGGAAGGGCATCTCCCGCAGGAGGCCCTCGAGGCGCTGCTGGAGCTGGCGGTCGGCGGCAAGCCGGCGCCGCCCGTCGTGGCCCCGCCCTCGGCCGATCCCTTTGCTCATCCCGACGCCCAGCGCCGCTTCCGCACCGTCGCTAACGTCGACGAACTCCGGCAGGCGTTGGAGTCGCCGTGGGACAAGTGGACGGTCTTCCTCCACCCCAGCCAGCGAGAGCTGGTGGAGCGGCGCTACGGCGGGCCGGCGCGGGTCACCGGCTCGGCCGGCACGGGCAAGACGGTGGTGGCGCTGCACCGCGCGGTCCATCTGGCGCGCCGCTCCGACGACGCCCGTGTGCTTCTCGCCACCTTTTCCAAGGCGCTGGCCCAGGCGCTGAAGGTGAAGCTTTCCCACCTACTCGACTCCGGGGACCCGGCCGCGGGGCACATCACCGTCACCTACGTGGACGGAGTCGCACACCGCCTGTTCGAGGACGCTTTCGGGGTCACGCCGAACATCGCGTCGGTCTCGCAGGTCGAGGCCGCGCTCACCGCGGCGGCGAAGGAGCGGGGTGAGACGCGCTTCTCGCACCGCTTCCTGGTCAACGAGTGGCGCCATGTGGTGGATGCCTGGCAGCTCCGGACCTGGGAGGCCTACCGGGACGTCTCTCGCCTCGGCCGCCGCACCCGGATCGGCGGCAACCAGCGCGAGGCGCTGTGGGCGCTGTTCGAGCGCGCCCAGGCCATCCTGAAGGCGCGCAACGTGGTCACCTGGGCCGAGGCCGTCGCCCGCGTTGCCGAACACCATCGTGGTCGCGAGAAGAAGCCCTTCACCGCCGCCGTGATCGACGAGGCGCAGGACATCAGCATCCCGCAGCTGCGCTTCCTCGCCGCCCTGGTGCCGGACGGTCCCGACGCCCTGTTCTTCGCCGGCGATCTGGGCCAGCGCATCTTCCAGCAGCCCTTCTCCTGGCTGTCGCAGGGGGTGGATGTCCGCGGGCGCTCCTCTACGCTGAAGGTCAACTACCGCACCTCCCACCAGATCCGCCGGCGGGCAGACCTGCTGTTGCCGGCGCAGGTGCGCGACGTGGACGGCGTCGAGGACCAGCGCAAGGGCACGATCTCCGTCTTCGACGGACCGGAGCCGGACGTCGGCCTGTTCGACACGGCAGAGGACGAGACCGCCTACGTCGCCGCCTGGATTGCCGGCATCGTCGCCGATGGCGTGGCCCCGGAGGAGGTCGGCATCTTCGTTCGCACGTCCGACCAGATCGACCGCGCCAAGGCCGCCGCCAAGCAGTCAGGTCACCCCTGGGTCACCCTGCAGGACCGCGGCGACGCCGAGAACGGCCGCATCGCGATCGGCACCATGCACCTCGCCAAGGGGCTCGAGTTCAAGGCCGTCGTCGTGATGGCCTGCGATGACGAGGTCATGCCGCTTCAGGAGCGCATCGAATCGGCCTCGGAGGAGTCCGAGCTGGACGAGATCTTCGAGACCGAGCGCCACCTGCTCTACGTCGCCTGCACCCGTGCCCGCGATCGTGTCTGCATCACGGGCGTGGAGCCGGGTTCGGAGTTCCTCGCCGACTTACTGGAGGTCAGCAGTCGATCTCGATCATAGGACTATAACGATGAGAGCACTCCGCTGCTACCATCAAGAAATCCAGTCAATCCAATGGGTTGGCTGGCTTTTTGCTTTCTGGCCGACGCGGTCTTCGGGGGTGACAGTAAGCACCCGGTAAGCACGCGGCCGACGAACTACCGGCGGAGTCCGATCACGGTCGGGATCGCCAAACGCGTGGCGACCGGCGTGTAGATGTCCACCGGTGCGCCGGGGGCGCGAATCGAGACGATCAAGGCGTAACGGGCCGGCGTGTTCCAGCGATCCAGGAAGGGCTTCTCCTTCCACCAGCCACCGACCGGGAAGACGCCAACGGCGTCGCGCGACGCCAGCTCGGCCGCGGTTCCCCGCCACCAGTCCGAATGGATCGAGCCGCGGTCGCGCAGGGTGCCGAGCAGCCAGCCGTCGCCACCGGTCGCCGGCACGGTCAGCGGCTATTCCGTGGTGGCGCGCCGCTCCGCGATGGCCGCGAGCAACGCTTCGGTGGTGATCGTGATGCCGCCGTCGAGCACGGCGGCTTTGGCGGCTTCATCCGCAGCGCGGGTCGATTCGGCATGGCTCAGGCCGACGGCAGCCTCCGCGACGGCTTTCCAGTCGATCCGGCCCACCGTGAACGCTGCGAGACGCGCCTTGAGCAACCGCCCGATCAAGGCGGCGTCGGGCAGCGTGTACTCCAGGATGTCGTCGAACCGGCGGAACAAGGCCCGATCAAGCAAATCCGCATGATTCGTCGCCGCGACGATCAGGCTCTGGCTGTCGTCCTGCTCCAGGAATTGCAGGAAGGAATTGAGAACACGCCGGATTTCACCGACATCGTTATCGGCCGTGCGGCGGGCGCCAAGCGCGTCGAACTCGTCGAAGAAGTACACGCCTCGGGTCGCCGCCATCGCCTCCCAGTCGACCTCCTCCGATCCCGCCGCCGAGCGCTGCTTGTTGGCGTCCGCGCGGATCAGGCTGGCATCGACCGCGAAGCCGTCACCGCCGACAAGCCCGGCCTCCTTGCAGCGCTGTACGGTCGTTTCGAACCGCTTGCTCAGGAGGTCGCTGTCCCGGAAGCGGCCGTGGCGGTTCTTGGAAAAGGTCGAGTGATCAGGAACGGTCCCTTCCAGGCCAAGCCGGCAGAACCAGCGTGAGGTGGCCCCTCTTGTCGAGCGACCACCTCGAAAGCCCGTCAGATTACTCCCAGACGGGCATGGGAGCTTGACGTGTCGCTGACAGCCGCCGGCTTGATGCGGAACCATGCCGCATAGAGGGCGGGGAGGAACAGCAGGATCAGCACGGTGCCGACCGCCGTGCCGCCGATCAGTGTGTAGGCCATCGACCCCCAGAAGACCGAGTGCGTGAGGGGGATGAAGGCCAGCACCGCGGCAAGGGCGGTCAGGATCACCGGCCGCGTCCGCTGCACCGTGGCTTCGATGACGGCGTGATAATCGTCGAGGCCGGCCGCCTGGTTCTCCTTGATCTGTTCGGTCAGGATCAGCGTGTTGCGCATCAGGATGCCGGCCAGACCGATCAGCCCGAGGATGGCGTTGAAGCCGAAAGGCTGGTTGAAGGCGAGCAGCATGGGCACGACGCCGACGACGCCGAGCGGTGCGGTCAGCAGGACCATGGCCATCATCGAGAAGGACCGAACCTGCAGCATGATGAAGACCAACATGGCGGCGATCATGACCGGGAAGACTTTGCCGAGGGCGGTGTTGGCCTTGTTGGCCTCCTCGATCGACCCGCCCGCTTCGATGCGATAGCCGGCCGGAAGCGAGGCGATCAGCGGTTCAAGAGCCGTCATGATCTGCTTGGAGACCTCCGGAGGCTGGGTCGTCTCGTTGTAGTCCGAGCGGATCGTGATGACGGATGTCCGGTCCCGGCGCTTCATCATCGGCTCTTCCAGCCTGATGTCGGCATGGCCGATCTGGTCGAGCGGGATTTGCTGGCCGGTCCGGCTCGTCAGCGAGAAGTCGGTCAGACGCGCCGGGTCCAGACGTTCGCCGCCGGCGCTGCGCGCCACGATGGGGACATTGCGGATGTCCTCGCGCACCTGGGTGACGGCGATCCCGGTCAGAAGGAATTGGAGTTGCTGCCCGACCTCCGCCGGTGAGAGGCCGATGAGGTTCAGCCGATCCTGGTCCGGGGTGAAGCGAAGCACCGGCGTGCGGTTGCCCCAATCCCGGTTGGCCTGCCGGACATCCGGCACGCTCCGCATGATGGCGAGGGCCTTTTCGGAAATGGCGTACAGCTGCGCCGGATCGGGGCCCATCACCCGGAATTCGACCGGGAACGGCGTGTAGGGTCCGAACACGAGCTGGGTGACGCGGACATAGGCCTCAGGCACCAATCCCTGCGCCACACTCTGCCGCAGCCGGTGCTTCAGGGCCTCGCGTGCCTCGGCGTCCGGGGTGAGCACGACGATCTTGGCAAAGGCCGGATCGGGCAGCTCAGGCGACAGGGCGATGAAGAAGCGGGGAGCGCCCTGGCCGACATAGCTGGTGACGATCTTCGCCTCTGCCTGATCGGCCAGCCAGCGTTCGATCTTCTCGACCGAGGCCGTCGTCGTCTCGATGCTGGTGCCTTCCGGCAGGCGGACCTCCACCAGCACCTCGGGACGGTCGGAGGTCGGGAAGAACTGCTGCTTCACGCCGCCCATGCCGACGATGGCGACGGCAAAGGCGAGGCCGACGACGCCGCAGGTCAGGACCTTGTGCCGCACGGCGAAGCTGATGACCCGCCGCAGGCGCTGGTAGTTCGGAGTGCCGTAGATCGCCTCGTGACCGCCGGCGACCGGTTTGATCGCCGGCAGCATCTTGACGCCCAGATAGGGCGTGAAGATCACCGCCACGATCCAGGAGACGATGAGGGAGAATCCCACGACCCAGAAGATGTTGCCGGCATATTCGCCGGCGGTCGAGCGCGCGAACCCCACCGGCAGGAAGCCGGCGATCGTCACCAGCGTGCCGGACAGCATCGGCGCCGCCGTGTGGCTCCAGGCATAGGCCGCCGCCCTGATGCGGTCGACGCCCTCCTCCATCTTCACCACCATCACCTCGATGGCGATGATGGCGTCGTCCACCAGCAGGCCGAGCGACAGGATCAGCGCGCCGAGCGTGATGCGGTCGAAGAAACGGCCGGTTTCCAGCATGATCAGGAAGACGACGGCGAGCGTCAGCGGCACGGCGGCGGCCACGACAATGCCGACGCGCCAGCCGAGGCTGAGCAGGCTGACCAGCAGCACCACGCCCAGCGCCATGGCGAATTTGATCATGAACTCGTCGACCGCCGAGGTGATGTTGACGGCCTGATCGGTCACCTTGTCGAGCGTCATCCCGAGCGGCAGCGACCGCGCGATGCCGGCCGCCCGCTCCTCCAGCGCCTTGCCCAGCGCGAGGCCGTCCCAGCCCTCCTGCATGACCGTCGCCAGCATGACGGTGGGTTCGCCCTGGTGGCGGATGATGTAGGTCGGCGGATCCTCGTAGCCGCGGCGGACTTCCGCGATGTCCGACAGCTTCAGCGTCCGCCCGGCGGCGACGATTGGCGTGTCGGCGATCGCCTGCACGCCGTCATAGGCGCCGTCGATCCGGATGAAGACCTGCGGCCCCTGGGTGTCGATCGAACCGGACGGCGTGACGGTGTTCTGCCGCTGCAAGGCGGCGATGATGTCCTGGGCCGACACGCCGAGCGTCGCCAGCTTGGCATAGGAGAATTCGACGAAGATCCGTTCCGGACGCTCGCCCAGGATGTTGACCTTCTTGACGCCGGGCACATGCAGCAGGTCCTGGCGGATCGTCTCCGCCTGCCGGGCCAGTTCGCGCATCGGCAGGCCCTTGGCCTTCAGCGCATAGAGCGCGAAGCTGACGTCGGAATATTCGTCGTTGACGAAGGGGCCGAGCACGCCGGGCGGCAGGTTGCGCGTCTCGTCGCCCATCTTCTTGCGGGCCTGATAGAACTCCTCCTGCACTTTGGCCGGCGGCGTGCTGTCCTTCAGCGTGAGCGTCATATAGGCGTAGCCAGGCCGCGTGGTCGTCTCCACCCGGTCGTACCAGCTCAGTTCCTGAAGGCGTTTCTCCAACGGTTCGGCGACGAGATCCTGCATCTCGCGCGCGGTGGCACCCGGCCACACGCTGGTGACGGTCAGGGTCTTGATGGTGAAGGAGGGATCCTCCGCCCGGCCGAGCATGACGAAGGCGAAGGCGCCTCCTGCCGCCAGCAGGAGGATGAAGAACAGGGTGACGGCCTGTTCACGGACGGCGATGGCGGAAAGATTGAGGCTCATCACTGGCCCCCGCTCTCGGCGGCGGTCCTTACGCGGACTCCGTCCTGGAGAAGATGGGCGCCGAGCGACACCACCGGGTCGCCGAGGCCAAGCCCGGAGATTACGGCGGTTTCGCCGCTCACCCGGACCAGCCGGACCGTCTGGAAGCGCACCGTCGAACTGGCGCGGTCCAGGGTCCAGACACCGGTCCTCCGGCCGTCGTCCAGCACCGCTCCCAGCGGCACCTGCATGTCCGCCTGACCCGCCCGATCCACTGCCGGATCCACTGCCCGGCCCGCCGTCCATCCGGCCAGCCTGATGGTGACCGTCGCCCCGAGCGGTGCCGAGGCGGCGTCGCCGTCGAGCACGTAGCGCGCCTCGTAGGTGCGGGTCTGGGCATCGGCGGCGTCCGACAGCTGCCGCAGATGCGCGCCGTAGCGCTTCCCGTCTGCGCCGTAGAGGCTGGCCTCAGCCGGCGAGCCGATCTGCGGCCGGATGGTTTCGGGCAGCGCCACCACCGCCTCCCGCGGGCCGGCCTGGGCGATCCGGACGACGGTCTGGCCGGCGGCGACGACTTGTCCCGGTTCGCCGAGCGTTTCGACCACCGTGCCATCGCTGTCGGCCACCAGGACCGAATAAGTCGCCTCGTTCTCGGCGACCCGCGCATCGGCTTCCGCACTGGCGAGCTGCGCCCTGGCGGTGTCCAGCGCAGCCTTCGCCTGTTCATGACGCTGCCGGGTGGCCCAGCCGTCGTTGACCAGACTGGCGTAGCGCCGCTCGTCCGCCTGGGTCTGCACGGCCGTTGCCCGCGCCGCGGCGACCGCGTTGCGCTTTGCCGTGAGGGCGAGGCGCAGGTCCGTCTCGTCGATGCGCATCAGCGGCTGGCCGGCCTTGACCGGCTGCCCGACCGTCGCCAGCCGCTCGATGATCTTGCCGGGGACGCGGAAGCCGAGATTGCTCTGCACCCTCGCCCCGACGACGCCGGTGAAGCCGCGCTCGGATCCGGCGACCGGAACCGCCGCGGCAAGCCGGACGATCGGCGCCTCCTGCCGGGGGTCGCTCACCGCCGACGCCTCTTGTGTGTGCATGGACAGCGTCACGACCGCGGCGGCGCCGAGCGCCGCCGTCAGAATGCCACCCGCCACGACCATGGGTCTCTTTTTCATGCCCGCCGCCTCACGTCAATTTAGATTGCGTACGACATCTATATCGATTATAGAGGTCGAACGCAATCTAAATGACGGGGCGCTTTCGCGTGGCGGCACCGCTTTCAGGGCGCTTCCGGGGCCGATCCCGACACAAGGAAGAAAGAGAGAATTCGATGGCAAAGATCGATCGTGGCACCGCTCTGGTGACGGGTGCATCGTCCGGCATCGGTTACGCGGCGGCCAAGGCCCTGCAAGCCGCGGGATTCGACGTGTTCGGAACCAGCCGTCACGCGGGCGCTGAAGGCCCCGAGGGCGTTACCATGCTGACCTGCGACGTCACCGACGACTCATCCGTAGCGGCCCTGGTCGAGGAGGTGATGGACGACGCCGGCCGCATCGATCTGCTGGTCAACAATGCTGGCGTTGGGCTTTTCGGCGGTGCGGAGGAATCCTCGGTCGCCCAGGCACGGGCATTGTTCGACGTGAACATGTTCGGCGTCATCCGCATGACCAACGCCGTGCTGCCGATCATGCGGCGCCAGAAAAGCGGCAGGATCATCAATCTCAGCTCGGCGCACGGATTCATTCCGGCCCCCTATTTCGCGCTCTACGCGGCGACGAAACATGCGGTGGAGGGTTACTCCCAATCGCTTGACCATGAACTGCGCACGCTCGGCATTCGGGTGACGCTGGTCGAGCCCGCCTATACCCGGACCTCGTTCGATGGAAACCTCATCAAGCCGGACCGGTCGCTCGACGCCTATGCGTCGGCGCTTGCCGGCGTGACCGTGGCCGTCGAGGATGCGATCAGGAAGGGCGACACGCCCGAGACCGTGGCCGAAACCATCGTCAAGGCCGCGACGGACTCCGAACCTAAGCTGCGCTACCCGGCGGGGAAACTGGCCCGCCAAGTCAGCCTCCTGCGCCGATTCGTCCCGGCCGCCGCCTTCGACAAGAGCCTGCGCAAGATGCTGCGGCTGCCGGTCTGATCCCGTTTCGTGAGGAAATCCGTCGCATCCGCTGCAAGGAAGGAGAGTCCATGACCGCCCTGTCCCGTCGGGAGGGTCCGGCGGCCCCGGCGCCCGCCTACAAAATGCCGCCCGGCGTTCTCGACGGGCCGGTGGTGCCGACGATGCTCCGCCTCGCGGTGCCGACGACCCTGGTGCTGATCGTCCAGACGCTGGTCGGGGTGGTTGAGACCTGGTTCGTCGGCTTTCTCGGGACCGATGCGCTCGCCGGGGTCGCCCTGGTCTTTCCCGTGCTCATGCTCATGCAGATGATGGCGAATGGCGGCATCGGCGGCGGCGTCTCCTCTGCCGTCGCGCGGGCCTTGGGGGCGAAACGCCGCGAGGAGGCCGAAGCGCTGGTCTGGCACGCGGTCGTCCTGGCCGGCGCATTCGGCATCCTCTTCACGGTGGCGGCACTCCTTGCCGGACCGATCCTCTATAGCGCGATGGGGGGAACCGGACCGGCGCTGACGGCGGCGCTCACCTATTCCGGGGTCGTGTTCGCCGGCTCCATCCCGGTCTGGCTCACCGCCCTGCTGTCGTCGGCCCTTCGCGGCGCCGGGAATGTGAGGGTGCCGGCGCTGGTGATCTCGGCCGGCACCGTGCTCCTCATCCTCCTGTCGCCGGCCCTGATCTTCGGCTGGGGCCCGTTTCCCCGTCTCGGCGTTGCCGGCGGCGGGGCCGCGGTGGTCGTCTACTATCTGTTCGCGGCGCTTGCGCTGACGCTGTATCTGCGCTCTTCGAAGAGCCTCCTGATGCTGAGGATTGTTCCCCTGCGTGCCGGCCTGTTCAAGGATATCCTCGGGGTCGGTTTCCTCTCGGCGATTGGCACCGTCCAGGTCAATCTCACCGTCACCCTCGTCACCGCCGCGGTCGGCCGGTTCGGCGCCGATGCCATCGCCGGGTACGGCATAGCCTCGCGGCTCGATTACATCCAGATTCCGCTGATCTTCGGGCTCGGCACCGCCTTGGTCACCATGGTCGGCCACAACATCGGGGCCGGGCAGGTGGCGCGGGCACGCCGCGTCGCCTGGATCGGGGCCGCTTTCGCCTTCGGGCTGACCGAGGTCATCGGCCTTGCCGCCGCATTCTTCCCACAAGCCTGGATCGGCCTGTTCAGCGACGATCCCCAGGTGCTGGCGATGGGCACCCTCTATCTGCGGATCGTGGCGCCGGTTTACGGTGCGGTCGGGCTGGGGCTGGCGCTCTATTTCGCCAGCCAGGGAGCCAAGCGTGTCCTGTTTCCCGTCCTGGCCGGCACCGTCCGCATGATCATCGCCGCCTTCATCGGCTGGGCGGCGGTGATCTGGTTCGGTGCCGGACTTTCGACCCTGTTCCAGATCACGGCCCTGGCAGCGGTTTCGTATGGTCTTCTGACGGCCGCCGCGATGATAGGCGATGCCTGGGGCCGGCATCACGCGTCCCATCCGCTACCTCGGAGACGCCCTGCGGAGTAGGTCGAGGTGGAGAATTGTGTCAGTCATCCATATCTCCTATAGATGTCAGTCGAAATCTAAATAGGAGCGTACCATGCGTGTGAGTCGCATTCAGGCTGAGGAAAACCGGCAGACTGTGATCAACGTGGCCAGCCGTCTTTTTCGGGAGCACGGTTTCGACGGCATCGGTCTCAAGGATTTGATGGAGACGGCGGGCCTGACCCAGGGTGCCTTCTACAAGCAGTTTGCCTCTAAGGAGGATTTGGCGGCTCAGGCGTCGACGCGGGCGTTGGAGAGCGCTTACTGCCGATGGACCGCTGCGGCCACTGCAAATCCAGAGGATCCGCTTGGCCCGGTGATCGGCTTCTATCTCAGCGCCGGGCACCGCGAGGAAAAGTCCGACGGCTGCCCGATCGTGGCGCTCGGTTCCGATGCCGCCAGACATGGCGTCGCGGTGAAGGCGTCGTTCGAAGCCGGGATCAGGACTCATCTCGACATCCTCGAACGCCTGATTTCGGAAACGCAGGGCGAAGAGTTCAAAAGCAGGGCAATGGCGATTCTATCACTGATGGTCGGTGCGCTGACGCTCTCGCGTGTCGTCAACGATCCCGGCTTTGCTCAGGCCTTTCTGGATACGGCTGCTGCGCAAGTCCGGAATATTGCCGCCGCGTGACCGGGCATGACCACACCGTGAACTGGTCGATCGGAGGGTGTTTGACCATGCCAGCAGGTACATCCGTCCGGCGAACCGCAATCCTGACGATCGCCGGCCGAGCCTTTCTTCGACAGGGCTATGCCGATGCCTCGATGGATGGTATCGCCGCCGAGGTGGGCGGCTCCAAGAGCACGCTCTATCGTTATTTCCCTTCCAAAGCGGCGCTGTTCGCAGCCTATGTCGAGGAAATCGGGACTTTGACCTGGTCCGCTCTTGCCGCTGTACAGGTGGAGGAAAAGGGAACCGAGGCTGTACTGGAGGACACGGCGCGAGCCTATCTGGACTTGATACTGTCCCCTTCAGCGCTTGCCGTGACCCGCCTCGTGATGGCTGAAACCGGTCGTTTTCCGGAGATTGGCCGCATCTTCTACGAGCGCGGAATTCGGCGCGCGGAAAGTCAAATCGCAGCCATATTGCAGCGTTTGGCAGAGCGGAGTGACGTACCCGGCTGGAACTTTCTGGCACTGCCCGGCGCTGCTGCTCATTTCCGGGCTCTCTGTGAAGCCGGTCTGCATGAGAAATGCCTGTGGGGTGTATACGAATCGGCTTCCCCGGAAGATGTTGGTAGCGTTGCCCAGCAGGCGGTCGCCCGCTTCCTGCGAGGCTGTCTGGGACAAATTTATCTTTGATTTTCAAAACAATGAGAAGAAGCGAATGGGATTTTTGAACCGCCCCGGGTTTGTCGGAGGCCCCATCTTCTGAGAGACTGGGGTCCTCATGACGAAACAGGCATCACCCAAATACGCCCCTGAAGTGCGCGAGCGCGCGGTTCGGATGGTGTTCGAGCACGAAGGCGAGCATGCCTCGCAGTGGGCGGCGATCAGTTCGATCGCGGCGAAGATCGGCTGCACTCCGGAAACGCTGCGGGGCTGGGTCCGGCAGGCCGAGCGTGACCAGGGCAAGCGGCCGGGGCCGACAACGGACGAGCAGGAACGGATCAAGGCTTTGGAGCGTGAGGTGCGGGAGCTGCGCCAGGCGAATGAGATCCTACGCAAGGCGTCGGCGTATTTCGCCCAGGCGGAGCTCGACCGCCCGTTCAAGAAATGATCGCCTTCATCGACGCGCACCGCGCCGTTCACGGGGTCGAGCCGATCTGCCGAGTGCTGCCGATCGCCCCGTCCACCTATTACGCCCATGCCGCCCGACAGGCCGATCCGTCCAAGGCGCCGGCCCGTTCGCGAAGCGACGCAGTGCTGAGGGAGGCTATCCGGCGGGTCTGGGACGCGAACTTCCAGGTCTATGGGGTACGTAAAGTTTGGCGGCAGTTGCGGCGGGAGGGTATCGACGTGGCACGCTGCACAGTGGCTCGACTGATGAAGCAGATGGGCTTGAAAGGAGCGATGCGTGGCAAGGTGGTGCGCACCACGATCAGCGACCGGGCGGCGTCATGCCCTGCTGACCGGGTGAACCGCCAATTCCAGGCGCCACGCCCAAACGCCCTGTGGTTGGCCGATTTCACGTACGTATCGACATGGCAGGGCTTCGTCTACGTGGCCTTCGTCATCGACGCCTTCGCGCGCCGCATCGTGGGCTGGCGGGTGTCCAGCACAGCCCACGCCGGCTTCGTTCTGGATGCGCTCGAACAGGCACTTCACGACCGCCGACCGGCCAAGGGCTGCGGCCTCATCCATCACTCCGACAGGGGATCGCAATACGTTGCGATTCGCTACACCGAGCGTCTCACCGAAGCTGGGGTCGAGCCTTCCGTGGGCAGCGTTGGCGATTCCTACGATAACGCGTTGGCCGAGACCATCAACGGTCTCTACAAGACCGAGGTGATCCGGCGCCGCGGGCCATGGCGCACCTTGGAGGCTGTCGAGTTCGCCACTCTGGAATGGGTCGCCTGGTTCAACCACCGGCGCCTGCTCGAACCCATCGGCAACAGTCCTCCCGCCGAGGCCGAAGCGCGGTACTATGCCCAAACCGAGGACGTCGCCAGGGCGGCGTGACTCAACACAAATGGCCTCCGACAAACCCGGGGCGGTTCAGTCCCGCACGGCGTGGACATGGGCGAGGATGCCCTGCCCGTAGCGGTCCTCTTTAGGTCGCGAGGACGTGTTCCAGGTCGGCCTTGGAGCGAGGCCCGAACTCGCCGTCAACGGCGCCGGCGCTGACGCCCAGGTCACACAGGGCCTGCTGGACCTCGGCCGCGGGCTTTTTCAGTGCCGCCTCAACGTTCTCGAGAAGGCGCTCACTGTCCAGGATCCGGATCGCCGGCCGCTGTTGTCGGAGGTTGAGCGCAAACTGGAAGAGCGCCTCGCTTTGGCCGCGACGGAGACCCAGCACGCGGACGAGACCCACGGCAGGAGCAACGCCGATTTCGCTATGGTATGCGGGCGCGCCGGCTCAGGCGAGGTCGAGCCATACCAGGACGCAACACGCAGTGCGAGGGCCCCGCCGGAGAGCTGAGCATCAGTGGGCGAATGACGCCGAACTCTCAGCAGTCGATCTCGATAATAGGACTATAACGATGAGAGCACTCCGCTGCTACCATCATAGAGAACCCCCTGGTTTCCGGAAGGATGTCAGGGAATTTTTTTCTTTACACATCACCGGGTTGACGCGCCGTCGATTGCAATTAGACCGATGCGCAATGCCGACTGCGGCCTACCCTACCCCATCATCGACTTCGGCAGCGCGATCTGCGGTTCGACCTCCACGCGGTTGCGGCCGGCGTTCTTGGCGCGGTAGAGGGCGGCGTCGGCGCGGGCCAGCAGGGGTTCGATGCCGGTGTCGGTCGCGTTCAGCCAGCTCAGCCCCAGGCTGACGGTCACCGACATCTCGCCTCCGGTCTCCAGCCGGACCGGCATGGCGGCGATGGCCTGGCGCAGGCGCTGGGCGACGGCGTAGGCGTTGACCGGCGGGGTTTCGGGCATCACCACGGCGAATTCCTCGCCACCCAGGCGGCCGATGAGGTCGCTGGTGCGCAGCGTCTCCTTGCAGGCCCGCACCGTGCTGCGGATCGCCTCGTCGCCGGTGGCGTGGCCATAGGTGTCGTTGACCCGCTTGAAATGGTCGATGTCCAGCATCATCACCGACAGCGGGCGCTCGTATCGTCGCGAGCGGACAACCTCTTCAGCCCCCCTCTCCAGGAAGCGGCGGCGGTTCAGGGCGCCGGTCAGGGCGTCGGTGGTCGCCAGCCGCTCCAGGTCGCGCTGCATCGCCACGACGCGCGAAGCGGCCAGCAGGCGCGCCGCCGTCCATTTCCAATCCAAGGGCTTGCGCAGGAACTCGTCGGCGCCAGCCTCCACCAGCTCGTGGAACTGGTCGGTCATGCTGCCGGGGATCATCAGGATCAGGTAGAGGTGGCGCAGACCCTGGGCGGTGCGCAGGTGCCAGCACAGCTCGATCCCCGTCATGTCGGCAAGGCGGATGTCGGCCATCACCACGTCGAAGCGCTCGTTCGCCACCGCCTCGATGGCGGCGGCGCCGGTCTCGACCACGCTCGTCGCGTAGCCCAGCCTCGTCAGCTCATACACCATCATGGTCAGGTGACGCGGCGAATCGTCGACGATCAGAATCCGCAAATCGAAAGCTCCCGGCGATCCCTGCCCGTTTATGGAGCATGAGACCCGACTTGTGCAAATGTCCTTAACGTCATGTCGCAGAACGATAACGAAAAGCGGGGGGTCATACGCAAGTATGTCGTAGGGCGTGTCCGCGTCCGGCTGCCGCGGCCTGTCTGATGCTTTTGCACATGTTGCCTACCGGGTCGCCCGGTTGCTAATGTCTCATCCAAATTTGTTCGCGGGACAAGCGGACGATATTGCGGGAGGCACGACCATGGACAGCGCGCGCGCGGCCCACATCGATGAACTCGTCCGTGTCTCCGCAGGCGTGCCGTCAGTCCGCGACGCGATCATCGAAAACTCCTGGCGCCGCTGCGTCATCGACCACAAGCTGGACCCCACCATCGGGCGCGAGGCCCACATCCTGCCGCAGGAACGGCTGCGCGAGCACCGCGATGCGATGGACGAATTCCTGCGCATGGCCCGCTTCGGGCTGGAGGCGCTGTACCGGCAGGTCGCCGGCATGGGCTATGTCCTGCTGCTGACCGACAGCAACGGCGTCACGGTGGACTTCATCGGCGACCCGACCTTCGACAACCATCTGCGCCGGGCCGGGCTGTATCTGGGCTCCGATTGGAACGAGGGGCATGCCGGCACCTGCGCCGTCGGCACCTGCATCGCCACGGCCCAGGCGCTGACCGTGCACCAGACCGACCATTTCGACGCCACCCACATCCCGCTGACCTGCACCGCCGCCCCGGTGTTCGACAGCGGGGGAGAACTGGCGGCAGTTCTGGACATCTCCGCCCTGCATTCGCCGGAGCCGAAGATCAGCCAGTATCTGGCGCTGCAGATGGTGAAGGCCTATGTCCACAAGATCGAAACCGCCAACCTCTACAACAACTTCCGCCGCGACTGGGTGGTGAAGCTGTCGGCGTCGCAGGAGTTCGCGGAGGTCGATCCCGACTTCGTCCTCGCGCTGGACGGCGGCGGGCGGGTGGTCGGCTTCAACCACAAGGCCCATGACCTGCTGGCAGAGGACGGTGTGTCGCCGCTCGGCCGCTCCTTCGCCGAGCTGTTCGACTGCGAAGTGGACGAGTTGGTCCGCTTCGTCCGCGCCCTGCCGACAGAGCAGCGCACGCTGCGCCTGCGCCGCACCGGCCTGCCGCTGTTCGCCCAGGCAATGCCGCCGCCGGCGGTGTCCCTGCCCCGCAACCACCCTCATGACCTGGGGAACGACCCGTTGCCGGAGCCGCTGCGCGTGGTGTCCGGCGGCGACCCGGCGCTGAAGGCGGTGCTGACGCGGGCGGCAAAGCTGGTCAACACCCGCATGAGCCTGTTGATCCATGGCGAGACCGGCACGGGCAAGGAGCATCTGGCCAAGGCTCTGCACAAGTCCAGCGTCCGCCGCAACAAGCCCTTCGTCGCCGTCAACTGCGCCGCCTTGCCGGAAAACCTGATCGAGAGCGAGCTGTTCGGCTACGAGCCGGGCTCCTTCACCGGGGCGACGGCGCGCGGCAAGAAGGGTCTGATCCTGGAGGCCGACGGCGGCACCCTGTTCCTGGACGAGATCGGCGACATGCCGCTATCGTCGCAAACCCGCCTGCTGCGCGTGCTGGCGGAACGGGAGGTGACGCCCATCGGCCGGACCAAGGCGGTGTCGGTGGATGTCCGCGTCATCGGCGCCACCCACCGCGATCTGGTGGAACTGGTCAAGGCCGGCAAATTCCGCGACGACTTGTACTTTCGTCTCAACGGCGCGGTGTTCACCGTGCCGCCGCTGCGCCAGCGCGGGGACCTGGACTGGCTGATCGAAAGGCTGCTGGCCGAGCGGGCGGAGCGTGACGGCGTCGCCTACCGCCTGACCCCGGCGGCGCTGGCGGCACTGCGCGGCCACGGCTGGCCGGGCAATGTGCGGGAGTTGGTGAATGCGCTGGACTATGCCTGCGCGGTCAGCGACGGCGGGCTGATCGACCTCGCCGACATTCCGGAGCCGGTGCAGCACAGCGGCCTGTTCCAGGCCTGGCCGGCGGAGGCGGCGGAAACGGTGGCGGCGGAGGAGGATCCCGCCGCGCGGCTGCGCGAGACGCTGCGGCGGCACCATTGGAACGTGTCGGCGACGGCGCGGGCGCTGGGGGTCGACCGGTCGACCATCCACCGGCAGATGCACCGCTTCGGCATCGTGGCGCCGCATCGGGCGGAGTGAGGGGGGAAGTGCTACGGCAGGTGCCCCCACCCCATCCCTCCCCCGCTGCGCGGGAGAGGGGGCAGGAGCTTTGCAAGGGTTCAGCGGCAGTCCCCTCTCCCGCAATCGGACCGGCCTTCGGCCGGCCGAGAGCGGGGGAGGGTTAGGGAGGGGGCATCACACTCCCCCCTCACCCCACAGCCCCGAACCCGCCGCCGCCCGGCGTCTCCACCACCAGGGCGTCGCCCGGCCGCATCGCGGTGCTGTCCTGGGAGGCGAGTTCCTGCACGCTGCCGTCGGTGCGCTGGACCCAGCTGCGGCCGAGCGCGCCGTCCGCGCCGCCCTTCAGCCCGAAGGGAGCGATCTTGCGATGGTTGGCGAGGATGGCGGCGGTCATCGGCTCCAGGAAGCGCAGGCGGCGGATCACGCCGTCGCCGCCACGCCAGCGCCCTGCCCCACCCGAACCACGGCGGATGCGGAAGCTCTCCACCAGCACGGGGAAGCGCCATTCCAGCACCTCCGGGTCGGTCAGGCGCGAGTTGGTCATGTGGGTCTGCACCGCGTCGGTGCCGTCGAATCCGTTGCCGGCACCGGACCCGCCGCAGACCGTCTCGTAATACTGATGCCACTCGTTGCCGAAGGTGGTGTTGTTCATCGTGCCTTGCGCCGACGCCATCACCCCCAGCGCGCCGAACAGCGCGTCGACGATGCACTGGCTGGTCTCCACATTGCCGGCGACCACCGCGGCCGGCGGGTTGGGCGACAGCATGGAGCCGGGCGGAATGACGATCTCGATGGGGCGCAGGCAGCCCTCGTTCATCGGAATCTCGTCATCCACCAGACAGCGGAAGACATAGAGCACCGCCGCCCGGCAGACCGCCGAGGGGGCGTTGAAGTTGTTGGTCAGCTGGGTGCTGGTCCCGGAGAAATCGACGATGGCCGAGCGGGCGGCATGGTCGATGGAAACCCGCAGCTTGATCACCGCGCCATTGTCCAGCGTCACCGCGAAATCGCCGTCGCTCAGTACGCCGATGGCGCGGCGGACCTGCTCCTCGGCATTGTCCTGGACGTGGCGCATATAGGCGGTGACGGTGGACAGGCCATGCAGGCGGACGACGCGGTGCAGTTCGCGGGTCCCCTGTTCGTTCGCCGCGACCTGCGCCTTGAGATCGCCGATGTTCTGCGCCGGGTTGCGCGCGGGGTGCGGGCCGGATCGTAGAAGCTCCAGCATGGCCTCCTCGCGGAACCGGCCGTTCTCCACCAGGGGCACGCAGTCCAGCAGCACGCCCTCGTCGGCGATGGTCTTGCTGTCGGGCGGCATGGAGCCGGGGGTGATGCCGCCGACATCGGCATGGTGTCCGCGCGAGGCGACGAAGAACAGCAGCTCCTTGCCCGCCTCGTCGAACACCGGCGAGACGACGGTGATGTCCGGCAGATGGGTGCCGCCGTGATAGGGATCGTTCAGCGCGAAGCACTCGCCCGCGGTGAAGGCGCCGCCGCGGCGCTGGATGACGGCGCGCACGCTTTCGCCCATCGATCCCAGATGCACCGGCATGTGCGGCGCGTTGGCGATCAGCCCGCCGTCGCGGTCGAACAGGGCGCAGGAGAAGTCCAGCCGCTCCTTGATGTTCACCGAGCGGGCGGTCTTCTCCAGCGTCACGCCCATCCGCTCGGCGATGGACATGAACAGGTTGTTGAAGACCTCCAGCATCACCGGGTCGACCTTCGCAGCCCCCTTAATGCCGGCGGCCTGACGCTGGGTCGCCGGCTCCAGCCGGGTCAGCACCAGATGGTTCTTGCGGGTGACCTCCGCCATCCAGCCGGGCTCGACCACGGTCGTGGAGACCGCTTCGGCAAGGATCGCCGGGCCGACGACGCGGTTGCCGGGCTGAAGCTGGCGGCGGTCGTAGAGCGGCGCCTCGCGGCGCTGGACGTCCCCGGGGCCGCCGCTGTGGATGGCGACGGTGGCGAGCCGGCGCGGCAGCACCGCGGTGGTGGCGGGAAGCTCCGGATCCTCCAGCACATCGGTCAGGCCGACCGCCTCCAGCGTCACGGATTCGACCTCCAGCGCGGTGCCGGGGGTGAGGAAGCCGTAGCGGCGGCGGTGCGCCTCCTCGAAGGCCTTGGTCATCGCGACCTTGGAGCCGAAGGCGACGGTCAACGTGGTGTCGGAGCCGGCGGCCTTCAGGTGGACGCGGCGGTTGATCACCTGCCGGTCGGCAGCGACGCCCTGGCGGGCCAGCTCCGCCCGCCCCTCGGTCTCCAGATCGGTGAACAGCATGGTCAGCCGGTCGACCACCGCGTCGCTCAGCGGCCCTTCGACCGCGCGCTCGCGGATGGCGACGGTGTCGGCCAGACCGATGCCGTAGGCGGACAGCACGCCGGCCTGCGGGTGCAGGAAGACCCGCGTCATGCCCAACGCGTCGGCGACGGCACAGACATGCTGGCCCGCCGCGCCGCCAAAGCCGTTCAGTGTGTAGCCGGTGACGTCATAGCCGCGCTCCACCGAGATCTTCTTGATGGCGTTCGCCATATTGTCGACGGCGATACGCAGGAAGCCTTCGGCGACCTCCTGCGGGGTCATCGTCGTGCCGAGCTTGGCGTTGACGGTGGCGGCCAGTTCGGTGAAGCGGGCCTTCACCACCTCGGCGTCCAGCGGCTGGTCGCCGTTGGGTCCGAAGACCTGCGGGAAGAAGCGCGGCTGGATCTTGCCGACCATCACGTTGCAGTCGGTGACGGTCAGTGGGCCGCCGCGGCGGTAGCAGGCCGGACCCGGATTGGCGCCGGCGCTGTCCGGCCCGACGCGGAAGCGGGTGCCGTCGAAGACGCAGAGAGAGCCGCCGCCGGCCGCAACCGTGTGGATGTGCATCATCGGCGCCCGCACCCGCACGCCAGCCACCACCGCGTCGAAGGCGCGCTCATATTCGCCGGCATAATGCGACACGTCGGTGGAGGTGCCGCCCATGTCGAAGCCGATGACCCGGTCGAAGCCGGCCATCTCGGCGGTGCGCACCGCCCCGACCACGCCGCCGGCCGGACCCGACAGGATGGCGTCCTTGCCCTGAAAGCGCCGGGCGTCGGTCAGGCCGCCGTTCGACTGCATGAACATCAGCGGCACCGGCGTGCCGTCGACGCTGAGGTCGTTGGCGACCCGGTCGACATAGCGGCGCAGCACCGGAGAGAGATAGGCGTCGGCGACCGTGGTGTCGCCACGGCCGACCAGCTTCATCAGCGGGCTGACCAGATGGCTGACCGAGACCTGGGTGAAGCCGACCGCGCGGGCCAGCGAGGCGACCTGCCGCTCATGCTCGGGATAGCGGTAGCCGTGCATCAGCGCGATGGCGGCGGCGCGGAAGCCCTGGCGGTAGGCCTCCTCCAGCCCGCGGCGGACGGCATGCAGGTCGACTGGCTTCAGCACCCGGCCGTCGGCCATCACCCGTTCCGGCACCTCCACCACATGGGAATAGAGCTGGTCGGGCAGATGGATGTGGCGGGCGAAGATCTTCGGCCGGGCCTGATGGCCGATGCGCAGCTGGTCGCCCAGCCCTTCGGTGATCAGCAGGACGGTCGGCTCGCCCTTGCGTTCCAGCAGGGCGTTGGTGGCGACGGTGGTGCCCATCTTCACCACCTCCACCGTATCCGGCGGGATCGGCTGGCCGGGTTTCAGGCCCAGCAGCTCGCGGATGCCCTGGACGGCGGCGTCGGCATAGCGCTCGGGATTCTCCGACAGCAGCTTGTGGGTGACGACCGAGCCGTCCGGGCGGCGGCCGACGATGTCGGTGAAGGTGCCGCCGCGATCCACCCAGAACTGCCACCGGGCGGGCTTGACCGCCGCCGTCCCGCCCATCGCCGCGCCTTGATTCTCAGCCATCGTCGTCGCACCCGCCGAATCCCTGCGCGGCAACCGCACCGCGCGTGGGCCGGAGTTTCGCGATCCGGCTGCGAATTTCAACCGCCAGCGTGACCCACGCCCATCAGGGCAGCGATCAAGACAGGCGGCCGCGGCGGAAAGAACACAGGATCACCGATGAAGCGGCCCTTCGGTCAGGCAACGAGCCGCTACCTATTTCATGCGGCAAGCCGTTGTGGCAGCGCGCCCGACAGGCGGGACAGGATGGCGTTGCCGGTCAGGATGCTGTTGAAGGCGCCGCTGCCGTCCTCCAGCGCTTCCAGGGCGAAGGAGAACTGGTTGGGCGGCGGCAGTTCGAACAGGGCCGTGACCTCGCCGCCTTCCAGGGCCAGCCGGCCGCCGAAACGGCGGGCCAGGGCACGCGTCCGGACATTCTCCGGCAGACACATCATATGGACATGGCGGATGCCGCGGTTGCGGGCGACGGTCAGGATGCGGCGGACCAGCGTGCTGCCGACGCCCTTGCCCTGCAGTCCCGATTCGACGCTGATGCCGAATTCGGCCTGATCGGGCCAGAGGATGCGGTCGCCGCACAGTTCCGCGGCTCCGCGCAGGACGCCGTCCTCGAACGCGCCCAGCAACACCGTCCGGCCCCAGTCGATGGCAGCGCAATGGCGCTCCACCGCCTCGTCCGACAGCGTGCCGGTGAAGCGGGCATAGCGGTCGGAACGGTTCAGACGGAGGAGATGCGCCCGATACTGCGGCAGTTCGGTCGGCATGATCTTACGGATGACAGGCATGGCTCTGCTCACGGTTCTCGAAATTCGAAAACGCATTCGCGCAGAACGTTTTTCCCCAGGACCCGGCGGCGCACGCCCGTGACAAGCGCCAGGCGGTCGCCGTTGTTGTCGAAACCGGCGCTCTCTGCGGCGCCCTTTACTGCAGTGCAACATGGCCTTCTCGCCGAGATTCGCAAGCGCTTATTAGAAATTCGCAATGCGAACAATGCTGGTATGTTGCGGCTGCGCCACAGTTGGCCGATAACCGGACGGCGGCTATGCTGCCGGCCGACGGGATGACGGGCGGGCGGAACGCGGAAGGCGAAGCATGAGCATTTGGGGCAGGATCCTGAACAGCGCGGCTAGCCTGTTCAGCGGCGGGCCGCTGGGCAGCCTTCTCGGCGGGCTTGCCGGGCAGGCGGTGGACCTGTGGTCGCCCTGCGGCGCCGGCGACCAGCGCAAGGCCATGACCGATGCGGAGGCCGAGGAGGCCAAGCAGACCGTCGCCTTCACCATCGGCGTGATCGCCCTCGCCGCGAAGATGGCGCGGGCCGACGGCGTGGTGAAGCGGGTGGAGGTCGACACCTTCAAGCGGCTGTTCCGCGTCCCGGCCGACGAGTTGGCCAATGTCGGCCGCGTCTTCGACCTCGCCCGCCGCGACACCCATGGTTTCGAGGAATATGCCCGCCAGATCGCCAACCTGTTCGAGGACAGGCACGCGGTGCTGGAGGAACTGCTCGACAGCCTGCTGTTGATAGCCGAGGCCGACGACGAGTTGCACGAGACGGAGGTGGAGTATCTGCGCGCCATCGCCGTGATCTTCGGCTTCGACGAGGCGGAATTCCGCCGCATCGTCGCCGGGCACCATATGGCCGGCGGCCCGACCGATTCGGACCCCTATGCGGTGCTGGGCGTGCCGCGCACCGCCGGCGACGACGCGATCAAGGCCGCCCACCGCGCGCTGGTGCGCGAACACCACCCCGACCGGCTGATCGCCCAGGGCATGCCGCAGGAGTTCGTGGATCTGGCGACGCAGAAGCTCGCGCTCGTCAACGCTGCCTATGACCGCATCCGCCGTGAACGGGAAGGCAGTGCCGCGCTGCTCTAGCATGTCGCGATTCGTCACGATGTGACTGGATTTTAAATTGCTTTGTCGTGGGCTTTATCCCGCTTTCTGACATATCGTTCCCGATGGGGCGGGCGACCGGTTGCCCGCAGGATCTGGGAACGAGACGACATGCAACGCACGATCATCCGAACGATCTTCGCTGCAGCTTTGGGAACCACATTGGCGGCAGGAACGCTCTGCGCCGCTCAGGCGCAGACCGCATCCATCGACAGCCCGGTGGTGCTGGGTCAGCCGCTGACGCTTAATCTGGGGGCTCCGCCGTCCGGCACCGACTGCCCGACCCAGGCCGCGGCGCTCAACGCGCAAGGGCTGGTCCTGGTCGCCAACGGCCAGACCATTCCGGGCGCCCGCGCCAGCTTCGGCTGCTCGGCCAAGGGCGAACTGGTCGGCACCGCCTCCACCTCCATCGCCGGCAACGGTGACGACGCGGCACAGCGCCGGGCGGCATGGCAAACCGCCTTCAGCGGCTTCTTCAGCCTTTCCGGCACCAAGACACTGCCGGTCGCCTTCGGCCCGGCCACCGGCGGCATGACCACCGCGCCGAAGCTGGTCGCCATCCAGGGCGCGAGTGACCGCGATCTCGGGCTGGCCGGCCTGTGGTTCGCGCTTGTGGCTGCGGGGTTCCTGTTCGCCTTCTTCCGCCATTTCGGCCGCATGGATTCGATCACCCCGGTGCAGGGCGTGCCGATGCCTGCCAATTACCGGGCGCCCTACAGCCTCGCCCGCTTCCAGCTTCTGTGGTGGAGCGGGATCGTCACCGCCTCCTACGTCGCCATCCTGACCATCACCGGATCGATGGACACCGTCACCACCGGCACCATGGCGCTGATGGGGATCGTCGGCGGCACCTCCGTGCTCGCCGCCTTCCAGGACCGCCGGCCGGGCGACGACGAGACCCGGCGCCAGCAGCATGCCGCCACCTACCGCGCCGCCGCCGCGGCCAACCCGCCCGATCAGGCGACGATGGCCGCCAGCCTGGACGAGGTCTATCCGCCGACGCAGGGGCTGCTGCCGGACCTGCTGAGCGATGCCGCCGGCTACAACATCCACCGCCTGCAGCTGCTGGCCTGGACCATGGTGCTGGGCATCACCTTCCTCTACGAGGTCACCCGCACGCTGGGCATGCCGGAGCTGTCGGCCAACCTGCTGGCCCTGACCGGCATCAGCAACGGCACCTATTTCGGCTTCAAGCTGCAGGAGCAGCAGGTGGCGACGCCGACCGGACCGGCTCCGGCGGCGGGGTAAGGGGAGCCCGGCTCCGCAGGACGCAACCCGCCCAACCGTTTTTCCGGGTCGCGGTGGAGGGGGATGGCGCGCTATAACCCATCCCCTTCCCTCGATTTTCCGGCGCACGAACGGTCCATGGCTCCTCCCGCACCCATCACGGCGCTCCAGGGCGTCACCGTCACCTTCGGCGGCCGTCCGCTGTTCGACGGCATCGACCTGTCCATCGCCCGCGGCGACCGCGCCTGTCTGGTCGGCCGCAACGGGTCGGGCAAGTCGACGCTGATGAAGGTGCTGGCCGGGATGATCCACCCCGACGGCGGCACCGTCTTCGTCCAGCCGGGCGCCCGCCTCGCCTATCTGCCGCAGGAGCCGGACTTCACCGGCTGCGCCACCGTTCACGACTATGTCGTGCAGGGCCTGCCCGCCGACGAGCAGGACGAGGCCCACCGGGTCGACGCCGTGCTGGACCGGCTGCAGGTGGACGGCAGCCTCGACCCCCGCACCCTGTCAGGCGGCGAGTCGCGCCGCACGGCGCTGGCCCGCACGCTGGTCGGCAACCCCGACGTCATGTTGCTGGACGAGCCGACCAACCACCTCGACCTCCCCACCATCGAGTGGCTGGAGGAGGAACTGCTGTCCTTCCGCGGCGGGCTGCTGCTGATCAGCCACGACCGCGCCTTCCTGAACCGGCTGGCCAAGCGCACGCTGTGGCTCGACCGCGGCACGGTGCGCGCCACCGATCGCGGCTTCGCCGAGTTCGAGACCTGGCAGGCCGAGGTGTTCGAGGCGGAGGAGGCCGCGGCCCACAAGCTGGACCGCAAGATCGAAAGCGAGATGAAGTGGTTGCGCGAGGGCATTTCCGCCCGGCGCACCCGCAACATGGGGCGCGTGCGCAACCTGCTGGACCTGCGCGCCGGACGTGCCGAGCAGATCAAGGGAGGCCAGCAGGCCAAGCTCGCCATCGCCGAGGCGGAGCGCGGCGGCCGGCTGGTGATCGAGGCGACCGGCATCTCCAAGGGCTTCGACACGCCCGACGGCCGCAAGACCATCGTGAAGAACTTCTCCACCCGCATCCTGCGCGGCGACCGGGTGGGTCTGATCGGGCCGAACGGCGCCGGCAAGTCCACCCTGCTGAAGATGCTGACCGGCCAGCTCGATCCCGACGAGGGCACGGTGAAGCTCGGCACCAACCTCGACACCGCCTATTTCGACCAGCGGCGCGAGGGCCTGGATCCGGAGGACACCATCCGCAAGGTGCTGTGCCCGTTCGGCGGCGATGCGGTGATGGTCAACGGCGTGTCGCGCCATGTCGCCGGCTACATCAAGGACTTCCTCTTCGACACCCGGCAGCTGGACAGCCCGGTCAAGGCGCTGTCGGGCGGCGAGCGCAACCGGCTGCTGCTGGCCCGCCTGTTCGCCAAGCCCAGCAACATGATGATCCTCGACGAGCCGACCAACGACCTCGACATGGACACGCTGGACCTGCTGGAGGACGTGCTGGGCGACTATCAGGGCACGCTGCTGCTGGTCAGCCACGACCGCGACTTCCTCGACCGGCTGGTGACCGCCACCATCGCGCTGGAGGGTGACGGCACCGCCACCGAATATGCCGGCGGCTATTCCGACTATCTGGTGCAGCGGCCGGCCAAGGCGGCCCCCGCCGTCGCCGCCAAGCCGAAGCCGGCCACCACGGCGCCGGCCGCCGCGGCCAAGCCGCGCGGCAAGCTGAGCTACAAGGACCAGCGCGAGCTGGACGAGCTGCCGGCCCGCATGGATGGGCTGGGGGCGGAGATCGCCAAGCTGGAGAAGGCGCTGGCCGACCCCGACCTGTTCACCCGCGATCCCGCCAAATTCCAGAAGACCAGCGAACAGCTGCACGCCAAGCAGGCCGACCTCGCCGCGGCGGAGGAGCGCTGGCTGGAGCTGGAGGCGATGCGCGAGGAGCTGGAAGGCGGCCGGGCATGAGTTTCGCCCACACGCTCCAGGCGCTGGCGGTGATGGCGCTGTGGGGGCTGAACTTCGTCGTGGCGAAATGGGCGCTGGCGGAATTCCCGCCGCTGTTCGTCATGTTCATTCGCTTCGCCCTGGTGGCGGTGCTGATCATCCCCTTCTTCCGCATGCCGCGGGACAAGCTGTGGAAGATCGCGCTGCTGTCGGTGACGCTCGGCAGCATCCATTTCCCGATGATGTTCACCGGGCTGCAGGGGATCGACGCCGCCACCGCATCGCTGGCGGCACAGGCGCAGGTGCCCTTCTCCTCGCTTCTGGCGGCGGTGGTTTTCAAGGACAAGCTGGGCTGGCGCCGCGGCATCGGCATGGCCGCCGCCTTCGCCGGGGTGGCGGTGATCGCGGGCGAGCCGCGGCTGGGCGAATCGCTCTTTTCGCTGCTGCTGATCCTGGCCGCGAGCTTCGCCTTTGCGGTGGCGAGCGTGCAGATGAAGCTGATCGGCGCGGTGAACGGCTTCGCCGTCAACGGCTGGATGGCGCTGTTCGCCATGCCGCAGTTGCTGGTCCTGTCGCTGCTGCTGGAGCATGGCCAGATGGAGGCGCTGGCGAATTCCACCTGGGTGGGCTGGGCATCGATCGTCTACATGGCGGTCGCCGTCACCATCATCGCCTATGGGCTGTGGTATCCGCTGCTCGGCCGCTACTCCGTCAACCAGACCATGCCCTATCTGCTGACGGTGCCGATCTTCGGCGTCGCATCGGGCGCGCTGCTGATGGGGGATCCGCTGACGATCAACCTCGCCATCGGCGGGTTGCTGACCGTCGGCGGCGTCGCGGTGATCGTCCGGCGCGGGCCGAAGGCGGTCAACGAAACGGTCACCAATCCAACATGAACGCCTTCCGCCGGATCGACCTCCCCTCCCCCAACCATGGCCCTCGGGCCGAGGGTGCGCGGGTGGAGCTGTTGATCCTGCACTACACCGGCATGCCGACCGCCGCCGATGCGCTTGACCGGCTGTGCGATCCGGCGGCCCAGGTCAGCGCCCATTACACAGTGGACGAGGACGGCACCGTCTACGCCCATGTGCCGGAGGACCGGCGCGCCTGGCATGCCGGCCGGTCGAGCTGGGGTGGGGTGGAGGACGTGAACAGCCGCTCCATCGGCGTCGAGATCGTCAACCCCGGCCACGAGTTCGGCTATCGCCCCTTCCCGCCGGTGCAGATGGCGGCGGTGGCGGAGCTTTGCCGCGGCATCGTGGAGCGCCACGGGATCGCCCCCGCCGACGTGCTGGGCCACAGCGACGTGGCGCCCTCCCGCAAGGAGGATCCGGGCGAGCTGTTCGACTGGCCGGGCCTTGCCACCCAGGGGATCGGGCTCTGGCCCACGCCGTCCCAGGCCGATGAGGGTTCCTTCACCGATGCCCCCGTCACCGGCGCCGAAGTCGCCGCGCTGCTGGGACGCTATGGGTACGACCCGGCCGAGCCGCGAGCGCTGCTGGCTTTCCAGCGCCATTTCCATCCCGATTGCCTGACCGGCACCCCGGATGCCGAGACGCTGCGGCGCCTGCGCGCGCTGCTGCGGCTGACGGGGCGGTGATGGCCACTCGCCCCGGCGGCGCCGATCCCTTATATTAGGCACTCCGGCCCAGCTGAGCGGGAGAGCGGCATGTCGTCCCTGGCCTACAAGCGGATGAGCCTCGACGAGTTCCTGTCGTGGGACGATGGGACGCAGACCCGCTACGAGTTGATCGACGGCGTGCCGGTGGCGATGGCGCCCAGTTACGGTGCCCACCAGATCGTCGCAGGAAACATCGCCCGCCATGTCGGCAACGCGCTCGACAAACGTCCGCCCTGCCATGTCCGATCCGAAGCCGGCATCCTGAAGCCCAACAGCTTCCGCAACTTCTTTCAGGCCGATCTTGCCGTCACCTGCACGCCGCACCGGCATGGGCAGTACCACACGCCCGACCCGCTGGTGATCGTCGAGATCCTGTCGCGATCCACCGAGGACCACGACCGCAGGGTGAAGCTGCCGGTCTACCGCTCCATCCCGTCGGTGCAGGAAATCCTGCTGGTGCAGAGCGAGTTCCTGTTCGTCGAGGTGCATCGCCGGCTGGACGACAGCCGCTGGCAATGCGACCTGCTGGTGGAGCCTGGGGACGTGCTTCGACTGGACAGCATAGGCGTCGAGGTGCCGGTGTCGGCACTCTACGCCAATGTGGAACTGGGACCGGAGCCGTCGGACGTCGAACAGGCTCCCTGATCTGCCCCTTGCTCCGAATTCGCTATTTGGGATTTGCCCCCACTGCCGCTTCTCTATATGAACGGTCGCGCCAGATGGCCGGATGGCCGCCTTCGGTTTCGACCGGGGGAGGAAAGTCCGGGCTCCACGGAAACACGGTGCCGGCTAACGGCCGGCGGGGGCGACCCTAGGGAAAGTGCCACAGAAAGCAAACCGCCGGCGTTTCGACGCAGGTAAGGGTGAAAGGGTGCGGTAAGAGCGCACCGCGGACCCGGCAACGGGGACGGCACGGTAAACCCCACCGGGAGCAAGACCGAATAGGAGCGGCCCGACCACCGTCCCCGCAACGGGACGGGCGTGGGTCAAGCGCGTTTCCGCGCCGCCGCTCGGGTTGGTCGCGCGAGGCGTCCGGGCAACCGGCGTCCCAGACGAATGGCCATCGCCTGCCCTTCGGGGCGGGATACAGAACCCGGCTTACAGGCCATCTGGCGCTTTTCCCGCACCATCGCCCATTCCATCCCGGTTCGGGCAGCCGGCCGGGCCGCATGGTCCCATGCCGCCCCAATGGCGGCAGTCCTGACCCATGCCGCCCCATGGCGACACTATTTTGCCCCCGCCCCGCCCAATCGGATGGTTCGGCATGGGACGGCATGGGCGCTCTCCGGCGTCATCCACAGGCCGGGCACAGGCCGGGCTCCGCCCCCCTCGCCCACATCCCGCAGTTTGCCGGGCTTTCCCGCGGCCATCCCCAGGATGTGCACGGCCCCATCCACATTTTCCCCAGACTAATCCACAGCCGGTGGATAACTGTGGGGCGATTTCCCATGCTGTCCCATGCCGGACCGGGCTTTCCCACCCAAGGTTCTATGCCGTCGGAAGGGGTCGATTCGACAGTGCAACAAACCATGGATCAATCACATTTTCTTAAAATTTTGGAACGTTTGAAGAACGTGTGTGGATAACTTTATCCACATTGCCCGTTTCCAACATAATACTGCGACGATTCAGAAATTTCGTACACCAACTTGCTCGGATGCCACAGCCAGACTCGAAAGTCTTGACACCCCCGTCTGAATACTCGGGGGGCCGTTGACGCCCATGCCGTCCCATGCTATCCCAAGAATGCCCATTTAAGGGGGGCTCTTACCCATTCTGGTTAACACCGGGGGCGGGAGCTGAATGGGCCAAGCGGGGCTAGCGCGGAGCACCCGACCGCGCACGGGGGATAGCAGGGGGGATCGCCGGGCCTATGGCCGTTTTCCTGTCCACATACGTCAACAAGGTTGACAGGAAAGGGCGTGTGTCCATCCCGGCACAGTTCAGGCAGTCGCTTGCCAAGACGTCGGCTCCCAGCACCGTCTATCTCTGGCCCTCGCTGAACCACCAGGCGCTGGAAGGCGCCGACCAGGACTATCTCGACGTCCTCTCCGAAAGCCTCGAATCCCCCGACCTCGATGCCGACGAGCGCGACATGATCGAGACCTTCATCTTCGGAAAGCTGATCCCCGTCTCCTCCGACGCCGAAGGCCGCATCGTCCTGCCCAAGGAGCTGGCGGAATTCGCCGGCATCACCGAGGAGGCCGCCTTCATCGGCCGCCGCAAGACCTTCCAGATCTGGGAACCCGACGCTTTGAAAGCCCACGAGGCCGCGCTCCGCGAGCAGGTCGTGCGCAAGGACATCTCCCTCAGCCAGATCGTCGCCAAGGCCTCCCGCGGCGCCGCCAGCCGGAGCGGGGAGGGCGCCTGATGACCGGAAACACCCCCATCCATATTCCCGTCCTGCTGGACGAGGTGATCGCGGCCTTGGCCCCGCGCGACGGCGGCCTCTATGTCGACGGCACCTTCGGCGCCGGAGGCTACAGCCGTGCCCTTCTGCGCTCCGCCTCCTGCCGCGTGATCGGCATCGACCGCGATCCCGCCGCGATCGAGCGCGGCCGTGCGCTGGCCCAGGAATTCCCGGGCCGGCTGGAGGTGATCGAGGGCCGCTTCGGCGACATGGACCGGCTGCTGGCCGACCATGGCGTGACCAGCGTGGACGGCGTGGCGCTCGACGTCGGCGTCTCCTCCCCCCAGATCGACGAGCCGGAGCGCGGATTCTCCTTCCGCTTCGACGGCCCGCTCGACATGCGGATGGGACGGGATGGGCCGACCGCCGCCGACGTGGTCAACACCGTCGACGAGGCGGAGCTGGCCGACATCATCTATCATCTGGGCGAGGAGCGGATGGCGCGCCGAGTCGCCCGCGCCATCGTCGCCGCCCGCCGCGAGGCGCCGATCGAGCGCACGGCGCGGCTGGCCGAGATCATCCGCTCCGTGGTGCCGAAGGGGAAGGGCGACGGGATCGACCCGGCGACCCGCAGCTTCCAGGCGCTGCGCATCCATGTGAACGACGAATTGGGCGAATTGCGGCGCGGCCTGTCCGCCGCCGAGTCGCTGCTGGCGCCCGGCGGGCGTCTGGCCGTCGTCTCCTTCCATTCGCTGGAGGACCGCGAGGTCAAGGCGTTCCTGCGCGAACGCTCCTCGCCGCCGTCCTCCCCGTCCCGCCATACGCCCGTGACCGCGGTCGCGGCGCATCACCCATCCTTCCGCCTGCTCTCCCGGAAACCCGTGGACCCGAGCGAGGCCGAAGCCCGCAACAATCCTCGCGCCCGGTCCGCCCGGCTGCGCGCGGCTGAACGTACCGAGGCGCCCGCGTTTCCGGCGCCCGGCAAGGAGGCAGCATGAAGGGCAAGACCTGGCTGTTCTGGGGTGGCCTGATCGCGGCCGCCGGTGGCGTGCTGTTCCAGACCAGCTACGACGTCCAGGATCTGGAGGAGAAGCTCGCCGGGCTGAACCGCAAGATCATCCATGAACAGGAGTCCATCCAGGTCCTGAAGGCCGAGTGGAGCTACCTGAACGATCCGACCAAGCTGGAGCAGATGGCCCAAAGCTATCTGGCGCTGCAGCCGACGGAGCCGCGCCAGTATCTGGCGATGGACCTGATCCCGATGCGCCCGGCCGACGCGGTCAACCCGCCGGCCCCTGCCCTGCCCGGCCAGCCCGGCGCCGCTCCGCTGCCGCCGATGGTCCGCGCGCCCGGCACCGGAACCTCCCAGGTCGCCTCCGCCCGCGTCCCCGCCGTTCCCAACACCGCCGCCGCCGGAATCGTTCCGGTCCGCGCGCCGGCGGCTGCGAAGCCGTTGCCGATGGACAAGGCGCTGGAACGCGCGGCGGTCGTCGTGCCGGCCTCCCTGCCGTCGGGCGGCGGCCTCGCCGATCCGGCTCCCCGCGTCAAGCCCTCCGCCCTGGTGCCGGGGGCGGCCCGCGCGCCGGTGGAGAAGACCCCTGAGAGGGCGGCGACCGACCGCGCCGCCGGCAAGCTCGCTCCGAACGCCCCGACCGCGCCCAACCGGGCGACCGAGGTGGCGACCCGGCCGATGCCGCCCGCCGCGGCTCCGGCTCCGGCGCCCGCACCCAAGGCGGCGGCACAGCAGCCCTACCAGCCCAAGCCGACCGACAGCCTGGGTCTGCTCGTCGCGCGGCTGGGGGCCAATCGATGAGCGGTTACGACCATGGCGGCCCGGCCGGTTACGGCCAGCCCGGCGGCGGAACCGGTGGCGGCGTGCCCGGCAGCCCGGGCAGCACCTATGTCCCGCCGCCGGCGCCCTCGCCCTACCAGCAGCCGCCCCAGCAGCCGTCCGCCAGGCCGCGGACGTCGCTGGCGGTTGCGCTGGAGCAGAGCCGTTACCGCCTGCTGGTGACGGCTGCCGTGGTCACGACGGTCTTCACCGCGATCAGCGTCAAGCTGGCGATGGCGACGCTGTTCGCCGGCGGCGGCGAGCCGCGCCAGCATGTGGCGCTGGAGGTGGACAACACCACCACCAACCGGGCCGACATCGTCGACCGCAACGGCAACCTGCTGGCGACCTCGCTGGTCACCCAGTCGCTCTTCGCCGATCCCAAGCTGGTCTCGCGCCCGGAAGAGGCTGCGCAGAAGCTGGTCAGCGTCCTGCCGGAACTGGACTACAAGGATCTGGTGGGCAAGCTGAGCGGCGACCGCCGCTTCGTCTGGCTGAAGCGCAACCTGACGCCGAAGCAGCAGGCCGCCGTCCACCGGCTGGGCATTCCCGGCGTCGCCTTCGAACGGGAGGAGCGCCGCTTCTACCCGGCCGGCCCGCTGACCTCGCATGTGGTCGGCTTCACCGGCATCGACAACAACGGCCTCGCCGGCATGGAGCAGGGCTTCAACAAGCGCCTGACCGAGGATCCCGGCACGCCGCTGCAGCTGTCCATCGACCTGCGGCTGCAGCACGTCCTGAAGAAGGAGCTGACGGCGACGGTGCAGGAGTTCAGCGCCATCGGCGCCGCCGGCATCGTCTTCGACGTGCGCAGCGGCGAAGTCCTGGCGATGGTTTCGCTGCCCGACTTCGATCCGCAGGACCCGACCGGCCTCAACCCCGACACGCTGTTCAACCGGGCGACGCTCGGCGTGTACGAGATGGGTTCGACCTTCAAGATCTTCAACTCCGCGTTGGCGTTCGACACCGGCAGGATCCGGCCGTCGGACCTGTTCGACGCCAAGAATCCGATCAAGATCGGCCGCTTCACCATCAACGACTACCACAGCCTGCATCGCGCCCTGACAGTGGCGGAAGTGTTCCAGCACTCCTCCAACCTCGGGTCCGTGCGCATGGTCCAGCAGGTGGGCGTCGCGGCGCAGAAGGCCTTCATGACCAAGATGGGCTTCACCAAGCCCACCGGGCTGGAGCTGCCGGAAAGCGGCTGGCCGCTGGTGCCCAATCCGTGGCGCGAGGTCAACAGCTATACCATCTCCTTCGGCCACGGCCTCTCGGTCAGCCCGATGCACACGGTGGCCGCCGCCGCGTCCGTCATCAACGGCGGCCTCTTCCACAAGCCGACGCTGCTGAAGCGCAAATCGGACGCCGACATTCCGACCGAACAGGTGGTGTCGCGCCAGACCTCCGATTTGATGCGGCGCATGTTCCGCTTCGTGGTCACCGAAGGAACCGGCAAGTCGGCCGATGTGAAGGGCTATGTCGTCGGTGGCAAGACCGGCACCGCCGACAAGCAGAAGGGTCGGCATTACCAGAAGAACTCGCGCATGTCGTCGTTCCTGGGGGCCTTCCCGATGAACGATCCGCGCTATGTCGTCTATGTTCTTGTCGACGAGCCCAAGGCGACGGCCAAGACCTATGGCTACGCCACCGGCGGCTGGGTCGCCGCCCCGGCGGTGGGCCGCATCATCAAGCAGGTCGGCCCGCTGCTGAACGTTCCAACGGTGGACGAGAGTTCGCCCGAAATCCTGAACTCCACCTTCCTGAACGCCGCCGGCTCCACCAACTGGCAGCAATCCCTGCCCCCCGTCTCAGCCCCACCCCCGTCGAAGGGAAGCACCGTTGCGTCTTTCCCAACTCAGACCAAACCGCGCTGACGCCACTGTCGGCGCTGCCGATCCCGACATCGCCGGGCTGACCGCCGACAGCCGCGCGGTCAGGCCCGGCTTTGTCTTTGCCGCCCTGCCCGGCGTCAAGGCCGACGGCCGCGCCTTCATCGCCGACGCGCTCGCCAAGGGCGCCGTCGCGGTGCTGGCGCCCGAGGGTACGGAGCTGCCCGCCGGTTCGACCGCCGTCCTGCTGACCGATCCCCAGCCCCGCCTCGCCTTCGCGCGCATGGCCGCCGCCTTCCATGGCGGGCGCCAGCCGGAGACGGTGGTGGCGGTGACGGGCACCAACGGCAAGACCTCCACCGTCCAGTTCGCCGCCCAGATCTGGACCCGCATGGGCCTGCCCGCCGGCAGCCTGGGCACGCTGGGGCTGCTCGGCCCCGGCCTGCAAGGCTATGGCGGGATGACGACGCCGGACCCCGTGTCGCTCCACCGCGACCTCGCCGCCGCCAAGGATGCCGGGATCGACCATCTGGCGATGGAGGCGTCGAGCCACGGGCTGGAGCAGTTCCGGTTGGACGGTGTCGCGATCCGGGCCGCCGGCTTCACCAACCTGACGCTGGACCATCTGGACTATCACGGCACGATGGACGCCTATCGCGATGCGAAGGCGAAGCTCTTCCAGCGTATACTACCCGCAGGATGCACGGCCGTCCTGAACGCGGACAGTGACGACTTCCACTTTTTTGCCGCAATTTGTAACGAACGTGGCCACCGGGTCCTGTCCTATGGTCTGGCCGGAACCGAGCTTCGGGTGACCGGGGTGGAGCCGTTGGCCCATGGCCAGCGCCTCTCCCTGTCCGTGCTCGGCCGCGACGTGACGGTGGACCTGCCGCTGGCCGGTCGCTTCCAGGCCTGGAACGTGCTCTGCGCGCTGGGGCTGGTGATCGGCTCGGGCGGCGACACCGAGCAGGCGCTCGCCACCCTTCCCTCGCTGGAAGGCGTGCCGGGCCGGCTGCAGCATGTCGCGACCCACCCCAACGGGGCGACGGTCTATGTCGATTACGCCCACACGCCCGACGCGCTGGAAACGGTGCTGCGGGCGCTGAAGCCGCATGCTGCGCGCCATCTGGTGACGGTGTTCGGCTGCGGCGGCGACCGCGACCGCAGCAAGCGACCGGTGATGGGGGCGCTGGGGGCCAGGCTGGCCGACCGCGCCATCGTCACCGACGACAACCCGCGCACCGAGGATCCCGCCTTCGTGCGGGGGCAGGTGCTGGCCGGCGCCACCGGGGACCTGGCCGGAAAGCTGGAGGAGATCGGCGACCGGGCCGAGGCGATCCGCACCGCGGTGCGGCAGCTTCAGCCCGGCGACGTGCTGGTCATCGCCGGCAAGGGCCATGAGCAGGGACAAACGATCGGCACCGAGGTGCGTCCGTTCGACGACGCGGACGAGGCCCGGAAAGCCGTAGCGGAGGTTGGAGCATGAGCCAGGACGAGACGGACAAGACGGTCCTCTGGACTGCCCCGGATGCGGCCGCCGCCACCGGCGGGCACCTGAGCGGCCCGGCCGCCTGGAGCGCCACCGGCGTCACCATCGACAGCCGCAAGGTGGCGCCGGGCGACCTGTTCGTCGCCATCCGCGGCCCGAACTTCGACGGGCACGCCTTCGTCGGCGCCGCGCTGGCCGCCGGGGCCGCCGCGGCGCTGGTCGACCATGTCCCGGACGGGCTTCCGGCCGACGCCCCCTTGCTGATCGCCCCCGCGGACACGCTGCAATCGATGGCGGCGCTGGGCGTCGTGGCGCGCGCCCGCTGCGGCGCGCGGGTCGTCGGCGTCACCGGCTCCGTCGGCAAGACCGGCACCAAGGAGACGCTGCGCCACGTCCTGTCGGCGCAAGGGCCGACCTACGCCACCGAAGGCAGCCTGAACAACCATTGGGGCGTGCCGCTGTCGCTCGCCCGCCTGCCGGAAGCCAGCGCCTATGGCGTGTTCGAGCTGGGGATGAACCACGCCGGCGAGATCGGTCCGCTGTCGCGGCAGGTCAAGCCGCATGTCGCCATCGTCACCACGGTGGAAGCGGCGCATCTGGAGTTCTTCTCCGGCGTCGAGGCCATCGCCGACGCCAAGGCCGAGATCTTCGAGGGGCTGGATGCCAACGGCGTCGTCGTGCTGAACCGCGACAATGGCCAGTATGCCCGGCTGGCCGCCGCCGCGCGCCGCCATGGCCTGACCCGCATCTGGAGCTTCGGCGCCCATGAGGAGGCCGACGCCCGCCTGATCGACTGTTCGCTGCACGCCACCTGCAGCGCGGTGACCGCGGTCATCCGCGGCGAGCGGCTGCAATATTGCCTGTCGCAGCCCGGCCGGCACTGGGTGATGAACAGCCTCGCGGTGCTGCTGGCAGTGAAGGCGCTGGGCGCCGACGTCGCCACGGCCGCACGCTCCCTGTCCAGCCTGCAGCCGGTCAAGGGTCGCGGCACCCGCAAGCGGATCAAGCTGCCGCAGGGCGCCTTCACCCTGATCGACGAGAGCTACAACGCCAGCCCGGCCGCCATGGCTGCGACGCTGGAGGTGCTGGGCAAGATCGATCCCGGCGCCGGCGGACGCCGCATCGCGGTGCTGGGCGACATGCGCGAGCTTGGCGACCGTGCTGACACGCTGCACATCGCCCTGGCCGATCCGCTGCTCGCCGCGCAGGTCGATACCGTCTATGCCTGCGGCCCGCACATGAAGGCACTGTTCGACCGGTTGCCGGAAGCCATGCGCGGCGCCTGGACCGAGACCAGCGTCGACCTCGCTCCCATCGTGACCGCGACCGTAAAAGGCGGCGACGTTATCATGGTCAAGGGGTCCTTGGGCAGTCGTACAGGTCTGGTCGTCGATGCGCTCGCGGCACTCGACAGCGGACGCGAAAGCGAGGACAAAGCCGCCTCCCAATCCAACAACCAGCCGCAGGCGGCCGCACACGGCCAGCAAGGCCCGCGAGGCTGACGGATCCAAATGCTCTATAACCTCCTCTTCGGACTGGCCGACGTCTTCACGCCGTTCAACCTGTTCCGCTACCTGACCTTCCGCACCGGCGGCGCCGTGATCACGTCGCTGGTCATCAGCTTCGTGTTCTTTCCGCGCCTGATCGCCTGGCTGAAGCGCAAGCAGGGCGAAGGACAGCCCATCCGCGCCGACGGCCCGGAGAGCCACTTCAAGAAGAAGGGCACGCCCACCATGGGCGGCCTGATGATCCTGATCGCCATGACGGTCAGCACCCTGCTGTGGGGCGACCTGACCAACGCCTATGTCTGGATCGTCCTGCTGGTGACCATCGGCTATGGCCTGATCGGCTTCGGCGACGATTACCTGAAGCTGACCAAGCGCAACACAAAGGGGCTGTCCGGCCGCTTCCGCCTGGGTTGGGAGATCGCCATCGGGCTCGTCGCCTCCGCACTCATCATGTGGGTGTCGGCCCCGCCGCTGTCGGGCGGCGTCGCGGTGCCCTTCGTGAAGGATTTCCTGATCCAGCTGTCCTGGTTCTTCGTCCCCTTCGGCGCCTTCATCATGGTGGGTGCGTCGAACTCGGTGAACCTGACCGACGGGCTGGACGGGCTCGCCATCGTGCCGACGATGATCGCGGCCGGCTGCTTCGGCCTGATCTCCTACCTGTCGGGCAACGCGATCTTCGCCAACTACCTGCAGATCCACCATGTGCCGGGCTCCGGCGAGCTGGCGGTCTTCTGCGGCGCCCTGGTCGGCGCCGGGCTGGGCTTCCTCTGGTACAACGCCCCGCCGGCCATGGTCTTCATGGGCGACACCGGCTCGCTGTCGCTGGGCGGTGCGCTGGGCGCCGTCAGCGTGGTGACCAAGCACGAGATCGTGCTCGCCATCATCGGCGGCCTGTTCGTGCTGGAAACGGTGTCGGTCATCGTGCAGGTCGCGTCCTTCAAGCTGACCGGCAAGCGCGTGTTCCGCATGGCGCCGCTGCACCATCATTTCGAGAAGAAGGGCTGGGCCGAACCGACGGTGGTGATCCGATTCTGGATCATCGCCTCGATCCTGGCGCTGGTCGGCCTGTCCACGCTGAAGCTGCGCTGAGGGGGGGCTAAGGCGATGATCGACCTGTTCTACATGCAGGAGCTGCCGGTCGCGGTGATGGGGCTGGGCAAGTCCGGCCTCGCCACCGCCCGCGCGCTGCGCGACAGCGGGGCCGAGGTGCGGGTGTGGGACGACAACCCCGCCTCCCGCGCCGCGGCAGAGGCCGAGGGCTTCGCCGTGGTCGATCTCGCCACCGCCGACCTGTCGGACCTGACCACCATCGTCTGGTCGCCCGGCATCCCCCACACCTTCCCCAAGCCGCACCCGGTCGCCGAGCGTGCCAAGGCGATGGGGATCGAGCTGATCTGCGACATCGAGCTGCTGGGCCGGGCGGAGCGCGACTGCGCCTTCATCGGCATCACCGGCACCAACGGCAAATCGACCACCACCACGCTGATCGGCCACATCATGGCCGCCGCCGGGCGCAAGGCCGCCGTCGGCGGCAACCTGGGCACGCCGGTGCTGACCTTCGACCCCATCGGGTCCGGCGGCACCTGTGTCCTCGAGATGTCGAGCTATCAGTTGGAGCTGACCCACTCCATCACCTTCGACATCGCCGTCCTGCTGAACATCACGCCCGACCATCTGGCCCGCCATGGCGGGATGGACGGCTACATCGCCGCCAAGAAACTGATCTTCCACCGCCAGACTTGGCCGCGCACCGCGGTGATCGGCGTGGACGACGAGCATTGCCGGACGATCCACGCCGAGCTCGTGGCGGCCGGCGACCAGCGCATCTGGCCGGTCTCCGCCCTGGGGCCGGTCGCGGGCGGGGTCTATGCCGCCGACGGCTGGCTGGTCGACGACACCGACGGCGAGGCCGCCCGCGTGGTGGAGCTGTCCACCCTGCCCACCCTGCTCGGCACCCACAACTGGCAGAACGCCGCCGCCGCCTTCGCCGCCTGCAAGGCCGCCGGCCTGCCGGTGCCGGCCATCGCCGCGGCGATGGCGACCTTCCCCGGCCTCGCCCACCGGCAGCAGCTGGTCGGCGAGGCGGACGGCGTGCGCTTCGTCAACGACAGCAAGGCGACCAACGCCGACGCGACGGAAAAGGCGCTGGCGACCTTCGACCCGATCTACTGGATCCTCGGCGGACAGGCCAAGGACACCGGGCTGAACGGGCTGGAGGGCTATATGGGCCGCGTCCGCCACGCCTTCCTGATCGGCGAGGCGCAGGAACAATTCGCCGCATGGCTTGACGTGCAAGCTGTTGCTTATACACGGTGCGGAACGCTGGATATTGCAACCGCGAAGGCGGCCGGTCTGGCCCTGGCGGAACGGCTGGAGGGTGCTTGCGTGCTGCTGTCCCCAGCCTGTGCGTCATGGGACCAGTTCGCCAATTTCGAGAAGCGTGGCGAGGCCTTCGCAACTTACGTCGCGGGCATACTCGGCGCACGCGACGCGACGAGCGGGGGCGCTGAATGATCACCTTCGACCGTACCGACCAATCGATCTTCGGCCGCTGGTGGTGGACCGTCGACCGCTGGCAGCTGGGCGCCATCGCCCTGCTGATGTTCCTCGGCACGGTCCTGATCACCGCGGCCAGCCCGCCGGTCGCCGAACGCATCGGCATCCAGGACACCTTCTATTTCGTCGAACGCCACCTGATGATGCTGATCCCGGCGACCATCATCATGGTCGGCGTCTCGCTGCTCAGCCCGCGCGGGGTGCGGCGGGTGGCGCTGGGCGTGTTCCTGTTCTCGGTTCTGCTGGTCTTCGCCACCCTGGTGGTGGGCATGGAAATCAAGGGCGCGCGGCGCTGGATCCATATCCCCGGCCTGTCCATCCAACCGTCGGAGTTCGTCAAGCCCGCCTTCGCGGTGGTGGCGGCTTGGCTGTTCTCGCTGTCGCGCACCAACCCCGGCTTTCCCGGCGCGCTGGTGTCGATCGTGCTCTACGGCATCACCGTGGCCGGCCTGATCCTGCAGCCCGACCTGGGCATGACCTTCGTGGTCTCCGCCGTGTGGTTCACCCAGTTCTTCCTGGCCGGGCTGAACCTCGTGCTGGTGATGGGGCTCGGCGGGCTGGGCGTGGTCGGGCTGATCGGCGCCTATTACACGCTGCCGCACGTCACCAGCCGCATCGACCGCTTCCTCGACCCGAATGCCGGCGACAATTATCAGATCAACCGGTCGCTGGAGGCCTTCGCCAACGGCGGGCTGATGGGCACCGGCCCCGGACAGGGCACGGTGAAGTTCTATCTGCCGGACAGCCATGCCGACTTCATCTTCGCCGTCGCCGGGGAGGAGCTGGGGCTGATCTTCTGCCTCGGGCTGGTGGTTTTGTTTGCATTCGTTGTGCTGCGCGGGTTCGCTCGTGTCTTCAACGACAACAATTATTTCGTTTTGCTGGCGACCGCCGGTCTTCTGATCCAGTTCGGGCTTCAGGCGGCGATCAACATGGGATCGGCCTTGCATCTTATGCCGACGAAGGGCATGACCCTGCCGTTCATTTCCTACGGCGGCTCCTCGCTGCTGGCACTCGGGTTCGGCATGGGTATGGTTCTGGCTTTGACACGCAAACGCTTCGGCCCCGCGGAATGAGGAGGCCGACCGACTTGGATCCCACCGCGCACAAGGTGATCGTGCTGGCCGCAGGCGGCACCGGCGGGCATATGTTCCCGGCCGAGGCGCTGGCGCGCGAGCTGCTGGCCCGCGGCCGCGCCGTGACGCTGGTCACCGACAAGCGCGGCCATGCCTTCGGCGACAATCTGCCGGAGGTGCCGGTCCACCGCATCCGCGCCGCCTCCCCCGGCGCCGGGATCGCCGGCAAGCTGAAGGCCGCCCTGCAGATGGGGCTGGGCCTGCTGGAAGCGCGCGCGCTGATGCGGCGGCTCGAACCCGCCGCAGTGGTCGGCTTCGGCGGCTACCCGTCCGTCCCCACCGTCTATGCCGCCATCCAGTCCAGGCTGCCGGCCCTGCTGCACGAACAGAACGCCGTTCTCGGCCGCGCCAACCGGATGCTGATCGCAGGCGCCCGCCGCATCGCCGTCGCCTTCCCAGGCATCGAGAAGCTGGGCGAGGCGCAGCGCGGCAAGATCGTCCGCACCGGCAACCCGGTCCGCCCCGCCGTCGCCGCCCGCCGCCTCTCCCCCTACGAAGCGCCGCAGCCCGGCGGTCCCGTCCGCCTGCTGGTGATGGGCGGCAGCCAGGGCGCCCGCGTCTTCTCCGAAGTGATCCCCGCGGCGCTGGCCCTGTTGCCGGACGACCTGCGCGCCCGCATCCATCTGGCGCAGCAATGCCGCGCCGAAGACCTGGAGGCCGCCCGCGACGCGCTGGAGCCGCTGGGCCTCGCCCGGCTGGAACTGCAGACCTTCTTCCGCGACGTGCCGGAACGGCTGGCCGCCTGCCATCTCGCCATCACCCGCGCCGGTGCCTCCACCATCGCCGAACTGACCTGCGTCGGCCGTCCGGCGATCCTGGTGCCCTACCCGCACGCCACCGACGACCACCAGACCGCCAACGCCCGCCATCTGGCCGACGCCGGTGCCGCATGGCTGGTGCCGCAGCCCGCCTTCACCGCGAGCGCGCTGGCCGAGCGGCTGTCCGCCCTGCTGGCCGATCCGCAGGCGCTCGCAGCTTCGGCGCAGGCCGCCCATGGCTGGGGCACCGCCGACGCCGTCAGCGCCCTGGCCGACGCCGTTCTGGCGATGCTGGATGGCGGCATGCGACAGGCTCACTACGCCGACACCGGTTCCGATCCGACCACGACCGACCACGACCGATCCCACAACGCCCGGCGGGCCGCCGCCGGTGCCAGCGCCAAGGGGGCCGCGGAATGATCAACAAGACCAGGTCTCTGACCCGCCCGACGCCGCGCCCGCTGCAGGACTGGCCTGCGGACATGACGCGGACCGAAGGCGGCTGGTACAACCGTCCGGGCTGTCCGCTGGTGCCGCGCTTCCTCGCCGAAGGCGGCTTTCTGCGGGATCGCCTGTCGATGATCCACGGATCGCAACCCCTTCCCAACGACCTGTCCGACGGGGCGGTCGACGCCACCCTTCGCCTGATGCTTCGCCGCGGAAAGTAAGCCTGACATGCGCGCCCTCCCCCTCTCGATCGGCACCATCCACTTCGTCGGCATCGGCGGCATCGGCATGAGCGGCATCGCCGAGGTGCTGCGGAACCTGGGCTATACCGTCCAGGGCTCCGACCTCGCCGAGAACGCCAACGTCAAGCGCCTGCGCGAACTGGGCATCAAGGTGTTCGTCGGCCATCGCGGCGAGAACATCGCCGGTGCCGCCGTGGTCGTCGTCTCCTCCGCGGTCAAGCGCGACAATCCGGAAGTGGTCGCCGCCCGCGCCGCCCTGGTGCCGGTGGTCCGCCGCGCCGAGATGCTCGGCGAGCTGATGCGGCTGAAATGGGCCATCGCCATCGGCGGCACCCATGGCAAGACCACGACGACCTCGATGGTCGGCCACATGCTGGAGCATGCCAACCTCGACCCGACCGTCATCAACGGCGGCATCATCAACGCCTACGGCTCCAACACCCGGCTCGGCACCGGTGACTGGATGGTGGTCGAGGCGGACGAGAGCGACGGCACCTTCGTGAAGCTGCCGGCCTGCATCGCCGTCGTCACCAACATGGATCCGGAGCATCTGGACTTCTACGGCACCTTCGACAACGCGCGCGCCGCCTTCGACAGCTTCGTCCAGAACATCCCCTTCTACGGCTTTGCCGCGCTCTGCATCGACCATCCCGAGGTGCAGGCGATGATCCCCCGCGTGTCCGACCGCCGCATCGTCACCTACGGCTTCTCGCCGCAGGCCGACATCCGCGCGGTGAACGTGGAGCTGGGGCCCGACGGCGCCAAGTACGACGTGCTGATCTACGACCGCCACAGCGGCGAGAGCCGCGCCATCGCCGGCGTGCGCCTGCCGATGTACGGGCCGCACAACGTCCAGAACTCGCTGGCCTGCTTCGCGGTGGGCAACGAGATGGGCCTGCCCGACGTGGTGATGCGCGACAGCATGGCCAGATTCCAGGGCGTGAAGCGCCGCTTCACCAAGACCGGCGAGGCCAACGGCATCACGGTCATCGACGATTACGGCCACCACCCGGTGGAGATCGCCGCGGTGCTGAAGGCCGCGCGCACCGCCGGCACCGGCCGAACCATCGCCGTGGTCCAGCCGCACCGCTATTCCCGCCTCGCCGCCCTGTTCGAGGAGTTCTGCACCTGCTTCAACGACGCCGACGCCGTGATCGTCGCCGACGTCTATGCCGCCGGTGAGGCCCCCATCGAGGGCGTCAGCCGCGACAGCCTGGTGGAGGGCCTGCGCATGCACGGCCACCGCCATGTCGTGGCCCTGCACAACCAGCAGGAGCTGGCGCAGGTCGTGCGCGAGATGGCCAAGCCCGGCGACTTCGTCGTCTGCCTGGGCGCCGGCAACATCACCCAGTGGGCGAATGCCCTGCCGGGCGAGTTGACCGCCCTCTACGGCGCCCGTCGATGACGGCGGCGCCCCGCATGAGCCCGGCGGACGGCCACCTGATCGGACGCATGCCGACCGTGCGCGGCCGGCTGACCGCCGACGCCCCGCTGGCGCCGGTGACGTGGTTCCGCGTCGGCGGCCCGGCCGAGGTGATGTTCCGCCCCGCCGATGCCGACGACCTCGCCGGCTTCCTGGCGGCCCTGCCGGCCGAGGTGCCGGTGACGGTGATCGGCGTCGCCTCCAACCTGCTGGTGCGGGACGGCGGCGTGCCGGGCGTCACCATCCGGCTCGGCCGCGGCTTCACCGACATCCTGGCGGATGGGATGACGCTGACCGCCGGTGCGGCGGCGCTCGACCTCAACGTCGCCATGGTCGCCCGCGATGCCGGGATCGAGGGGCTGGAGTTCCTCTCCGGCATCCCCGGCACCATCGGCGGCGCGCTGCGCATGAACGGCGGCGCCTATGGCCGCGAGCTGGCCGACGTGCTGGTCTCCGCCACCGCGGTCGCGCGGGACGGCCGGCGGCTGGAATTCAGCCATGCCGGCATGGGCTTCACCTATCGCCACAGCGCGGCGCCGGAGGATTGCATCTTCACCGGCGCCGTCCTGCGCGGCGAGCCCGGCAACCCGCTGGAGATCGCGCGGCGCATGGCCGAGATCTCCGACAAGCGGGCCGACAGCCAGCCCGTCCGCTCGCGCACCGGCGGTTCGACCTTCAAGAACCCGGAAGGCTACAAGGCCTGGGAGCTCATCGACAAGGCCGGCTGCCGCGGCCTGTCCATCGGCGACGCCCAGGTGTCGGAAAAGCACTGCAACTTCCTGATCAACAACGGCACGGCCACCGCCGCCCAGCTGGAAGCGCTGGGCGACGAGGTCCGCCGCCGCGTGTTCGAGACCAGCGGCGTGACGCTGGAGTGGGAAATCAAGCGCATCGGCATTCCCGCCGACGGAGGCCACGCATGACCGAAGTCCTGCTCCACGCCCACAAGAAGCATGTCGCCGTCCTGATGGGCGGCTGGTCGGCCGAGCGCGAGGTGTCGCTGGTCAGCGGTGCCGGCGTCGCCAAGGCGCTGGAAGAGGAAGGCTACCGCGTCACCGCCATCGACGTGCAGCGCGACCTGGGTGGGCTGATGCACGCCCTGACCAACCCGCGCCCCGACGTGGTGTTCAACGCCCTGCACGGCCGCGGCGGCGAGGACGGAACGATCCAGGGCGTGCTGGAGTTCCTGGGCCTGCCCTACACCCATTCGGGCGTCCAGGCGGCGGCCATCGCCATGGACAAGGCGATGACCAAGCGCGTGCTGGACACCGTCGGCATCCGCTCCCCCAAAGGAATGGTGCTGTCCCGTGGGGAGATCGCCGGCGGCGCCCACCCCATGCCGGCGCCCTATATCGTCAAGCCTGTGGACGAGGGCTCGACCGTTGGCGTAACCCTGGTCCGCGAGGGGCAGAACAGCCCGGTCGGCGACGATGGCTTCTTCGGGGGGACCTTCGGAGAACGCGTGCTGGTCGAGGAGTTCATCCCCGGTCGCGAACTGACCGTGGGCGTCATGGGTGACCGCGCTTTGGCGGTGACCGAAATCGTCTTCCAGGCTCAGGTCTACGACTACACCGCGAAATACAGCGCCGGCCATGCCGTCCACACCATCCCCGCCGCGATCCCCGAGGCCGTGGCGGAGGAGGCGAAACGGATGGCGGTGCTGGCGCACCACACCCTGGGCTGCCGGGGTGTCTCGCGCAGCGACTTCCGCTGGGATGACGGCCGGCCGGGAACGGACGGGCTGTACTTCCTGGAGATCAACAACCAGCCGGGCATGACGCCCCTGTCGCTGGTGCCCGAACAGGCGGCGCATGTGGGAATTTCCTACGGCGCGCTGGTCGGCTGGCTGGTGGAGAATGCCGCATGTCAGCTCGCCTGATGGCCGACCCGGACTTCCGCGCCGCCGCCGCCGGTGCGCGCGCCCGGGACGAGATGCCGACCCCGCCGCGCGCCATGGCCGCGTCGGCGCAGAAAGGCAAGCGACGCCGCGCCTGGCCGCGCTGGACCCGTTCGGCCGTCAAGGCGGCGCTGATCCTGGTGCCGGTGCTGGGGCTGACCGCCACCGCCGGCTCCGCCTGGAAGCGCGGCACCCTGGCCGACACGCTGGACGCGGCGCGGGAAAGCGTCATCCAGACCACCGGCGACCTGGGCTTCCGCCTGTCGGAGATCCTGGTGGTCGGCCGCAGCGAGACCGAACGCGACGCCGTGCTCGACGCGCTGGGCGTGCGCCGGGGCGAGCCGATCCTGTCCATCGACCTCGCGGAGGCCAAGCAGCGCCTTGAAGAGCTTCCCTGGGTGTCGTCGGCCTCCATCGAGCGCCGGCTGCCCGGTTTCCTCTATATCCGCCTGTCGGAACGCCAGCCGATGGCGATTTGGCAGCATGAGCGGCAGTTCACCGTCATCGACCGCGCCGGCCGTCCGCTGGCCGACGCGGCGGAGCTGGCGCGCCGCGGCAACCAGCGCATCGACACGCTGCCCCAGGTGATCGGCGCCAACGCCCCGCAGCAGGTCCACACCCTGCTGTCGGCGCTGGACAGCGCGCCAACCATCGCCCCGATGCTGTCCTCGGCCAGCTGGATCAGCGACCGGCGCTGGAACCTGCAGCTCAGCAACGGCGTGACGGTGAAGCTGCCGGAAGGCACCGCGGAGATGCGCCGCGCCCTTCAGCAGCTGGAGCAGATGCATGCGGCCAGCCATGTGCTGGACCGCGACATCGTCGCCATCGACCTGCGGCTGCCCGGCCGCGCCGCGATCCAGACCTCCGCCACCGCCCAGCTTCCGGGCTGGGAGGATGAGTCGAAGAAGAAGAACGGCAAGAAATCGTAAAAGGACGGACCGGCGGCGGGCCTTTCCGGGAAAAGCCCGCCGCCGGCAGACAGGAGTAGAGGGGACGTTTGGGGGGCATGTTCGGGATGGGATTCAACGGTGCCAAGAAGCCGAAGCGGCCGACCCGTGGCGGAATCGTCACGGCGCTGGACGTCGGCTCGACGAAGGTGTGCTGCGTCATCGCGCGGATGGAGGAGCCCGGCTCCCTCCGCGTGATCGGCGTCGGCCACCAGATCGCCACGGGCATCCGCGCCGGGACCATCATCGACATGGAGGCGGCGGAAACCTCGATCGGTGCCGCCGTGCATGCCGCCGAACAGATGGCCGGCGAGACGGTGCACGACGTCGTCGTCAACCTGTCGATGGGCCATCCGCGGTCCCACGCCTTCACCGCCACGGTCCCCGTCTCCGGCCAGGAGGTGACGGAGGGCGACATCCGCCGCGCCATGGCCCATGCCCGCACCCTGCAGGCCGGCCCCGATCAGGCGCTGATCCACACCATCCCGCTGGGCTTCAGCCTGGACGGCAGCCGCGGCATCCGCGATCCCAAGGGGATGAGCGGCCATTCGCTGGGCGCCCAGCTGCATGTCGTCACCGCGGCGGCCGGCGCCATCCGCACGCTGCACGCCTGCGTCGCCCGCTGCCACCTGAACATCGAGTCCATCGTGGTCAGCCCCTTCGCCTCCGGCCTCGCCTGTCTGGTGGAGGACGAGATGGAGATGGGGGCGGCCTGCGTCGATATCGGCGGCGGCGGCACCACCATCTCGATCTTCGCCGAAGGCAATCTGGTGTGGACCGGCTTCGTGCCCCTGGGCGGCCGGCATGTCACCAACGACATCGCCCACGGGCTGGCAACGCCGCTGGTCCATGCCGAACGGCTGAAGGTGCTCTACGGCAGCGCCCGGGTGAACCCGGCCGACGAGCGCGAAATGATCGAGGTGCCGCAGATCGGCGAGGACGAGCGCAGCGGCAGCGGCACCGCCAGCCACCCGCGCTCCTTCCTGGTCAGCATCATCCAGGCGCGGATGGAAGAGATCTTCGAAGAGGTGCGCAGCGCCATCGAGCAGTCGGGCCATGCCCGGCTGGTCGGCCGGCGCGTCGTGCTGACCGGCGGCGCCAGCCAGTTGCCGAACACGCGCGACATGGCCGCCCCGATCCTGGACAAACAGGTCCGCATCGCCCGCCCGACCCGGATCGCCGGCCTCAACGAGGCCCATGGCGGACCGGCCTTCGCGACGGTCGCGGGCCTTCTGCTACACGCCGTCCGCAACCCGACGGAGCTGATGGTGACCGGCCAAGAGGCGGTCGCGTCCACCGGGCTCATCGGCCGCGTCGGCCTCTGGCTGCGGGAGAATCTGTGATGATTCCCGCCGCCATCCACCGATTCCCGAACGGACAGACACCGGACACAACCGGGCGCCGGTCGCGGCATATCGAACATCAAACCCAACGAAAACAGGTTGTGGAGGCCTGAACACCATGATCAACGTGACCATTCCCCAAATCGAGCCCGAACTGAAGCCGCGCATCACCGTGTTCGGCGTCGGCGGTGCCGGCGGCAACGCCGTCAACAACATGATCAAGTCGAACCTGGAAGGCGTGGACTTCGTCGTCGGCAACACCGACGCGCAGGCGCTGAAGGGTTCCTTGTGCGAGAAGCGCATCCAGCTGGGCACCGGCACCACCCGCGGCCTCGGCGCCGGCTCCAAGCCGGATGTCGGCCGTGCCTCGGCCGAGGAGCAGATCGACGAGATCGTCCAGTATCTCGAAGGCTCCAACATGGTGTTCATCACCGCCGGCATGGGCGGCGGCACCGGCACCGGCGCGGCCCCGGTCATCGCGCGTGCGGCCCGCGAGCGCGGCATCCTGACCGTCGGCGTCGTCACCAAGCCCTTCCATTTCGAGGGCGGCCACCGCATGCGGCTGGCCGAGGGCGGCATTGCCGAGCTGCAGCAGTATGTCGACACCCTGATCATCATCCCGAACCAGAACCTGTTCCGCATCGCCAACGAGAAGACGACCTTCGCGGACGCCTTCAAGATGGCCGACGACGTTCTGCATTCGGGCGTGCGCGGCGTCACCGACCTGATGGTGATGCCCGGCCTGATCAACCTGGATTTCGCCGACATCCGGTCCGTCATGACCGAGATGGGCAAGGCGATGATGGGCACCGGCGAGGCCGGCGGCGAGCGCCGCGCCATCGAAGCCGCCGAGGCCGCCATCTCCAACCCGCTGCTGGACGACGTGTCGATGAAGGGTGCCCGCGGCGTCCTCATCAACATCACCGGCGGTTACGACATGACCCTGTTCGAGGTTGACGAGGCCGCTAACCGCGTCCGTGACGAGGTCGATCCCGACGCCAACATCATCTTCGGCTCGACCTTCGACAGCTCGCTGGACGGCGTGATGCGCGTGTCGGTCGTCGCCACCGGTATCGACGCCGCGGCGATGAGCAACCCGCGCACCCTGCATCCGGTCAACCTGTCGCTGATCCCCGGCGACCGCGCCAAGAAGCCGGCCGCTCCCGGCAACCTGACCGGCGCGCCGGCTGCCGCCCCGGCCTCGGCGATTCCCAGTGCCGCCGCCGGCCTGCGCACCCCGCAGCCGGTGACCGCCGGCGCCGCCGCGATCCAGCACGACCCGGCCCAGCAGCATGCCCCCCAACACCATGGCGAGGCGCCGAGGCCGGCCGCCGGTCCGCTGCATGGCGAGAACCAGGGCGGCCATTTCTTCGCACCGAAGCCGGCCGATGCCGGTCCGCGCCAGCCGGTGACCGTCGGCGCCGCCCCGCTGTCCGCTCCCCAGCCGCAGCAGCCCGCCGCCCACCAGCACGCGCCGCAGGCCCCGCAGATCCACCAGCAGCCGCAGCAGCCCCATCAGCCGCAGCAGCCGGCCCCGCAGGCCCAGCAGCATCACCATCACGCCGCCCCGCAGGCCCACCAGCCGCATCCGGGCGGCCTGTCGGTCGGTCCTGCTCCGGCGCCGGCCCCCGCGCCGGAACCGGCGCCCGCCCGCAAGGGGAACTTCCTGTTCGGTCTGGTGACCGGCCTCGGCCGCAAGTCGGAACCGGCGCACCCGCCGGCTCCGCAGCCCGCGCCCCAGGCCTACCAGCCGCAGCCGGCCCCGCAGCAGTACCAACCGGCCCCGCAGCCGCAGCAGCACCCGCAGCAAGGCTATCCGCAGCAGCAGCCGGCCTATCCTCAGCAGCCGCAGGCGCCGCAGGCCTATCAGCCGGCCCCGTCCTACCCGGCCGCTCCGCAGCAGGCGCCGGTCTATCCGCAGCAGCAGTCGGCTCCGCAGCAGGCCCCGCAGGCGCCCAGCTATCCTGCCGCTCCGCAGCAGATGGCCCCGGCCCCGCGCGCCGATGCCAAGCCGGGCGAGCAGGAAGAGCTGGACATCCCGGCCTTCCTGCGCCGTCAGGCGAACTGAGCGCCCACCGTTCCGGACCGCCGCGGCCTCATCCGCGGCGGTCGGCCGATCCCGGCGAAAGCCGGAGATAACCGCCGGCGCCGCAGCCTGCTAATCGCGGCGCCGGTGGCTCCACAACCTGACCGAACCTCTCGGACCCCGGGACGCCTTCGTGCGTTTCCGGGGATTTTTTTATTGCATCACTATTGTGCGTATACCCGATTGCTTGCGATTCCCGCCTCTTTTGCCTTGCAACAAACGGTAACAATGAGTGATTTGCCGATTTCCAAGCCCCGGTGTTACCTATCAGCATGGTCGAAAGCGAAAGCCGCCGACGCGATGATCTTCCAAGATCATCCGGCGCGGCATCGCCGGGAACCTCCCCTTCATGACCAAGATGGAAAAGACATCGTGGCCAACAATCGCAGCAACGCGGACGGCATGTTCCAGCAGACCCTGAAGAAGTCGGTGACGATTGCCGGCGTCGGTCTGCATTCGGGCGTCATCGTCACGCTGACGATTTCCCCGGCCGATGCGAATTCCGGGATCACCTTTCATCGCACCGACATCCGTGGCGCCGCCGCCGTCATTCCGGCGCGCTGGGACACGGTGGTCGACACCCGCCTGTGCACCGTGATCGGCAACGAGCATGGCACCACCGTCGGCACGATCGAGCATCTGATGTCCGCGCTGGCCGGCTGCGGCATCGACAATGCCGTCGTTTCGCTGGACGGCATCGAGGTGCCGATCATGGACGGCAGCGCCGCCCCCTTCGTCGCCGCCATCGAGCAGGCCGGCATCGCCGTGCAGAAGGCCCCGCGCCGCGTCATCCGCATCCTGAAGCCGGTCGTCATCGGTGACGGCGTGAAGAGCGCGTCCTTCACCCCCGACGACGCCACCACCTACAGCTTCGAGATCGACTTCGACAGCGCCGCCATCTCCCGTCAGGCGCATGCGCTGGAGATCGACACGGACAGCTTCAAGGACGAGATCAGCCGCGCCCGCACCTTCGGCTTCCTGCACGAGGTGGAGGGGCTGCGCAAGATGGGCCTCGCCCGCGGCGGCTCGCTGGACAACGCGGTGGTCATCTCCGGCGACACGGTGATGAACGCCGACGGCCTGCGCTTCAGCGACGAGTTCGTGCGCCACAAGATCCTGGACGCCGTCGGCGACCTGTATCTGGCCGGTGCGCCCATCGTCGGGCACTTCCATGGCGTGCGCTCCGGCCACGCCCTGAACAACCAGCTGCTGCGCGCCCTGTTCGCCGACCGCAGCGCTTGGCGCTATGAGACGGCGGTGTCGCTGCCGGTTGCGCGCCGCGGTTTGGAGCAGCTGGCGGTCGCCTGACCACAGCCTGTTTTCGATTGGGCCGTTTTCGATTGGGTTTGCCCCTGCCCTCCCCTACCGGGGAGGGCTTTTTCTTTGCGCGCACTCCCCTCCCCTGCCGGGGCGATGAGTCGCGCGAAAGAAAAAGCGCCCTCCCCTCTCGGGTTGGGCGCTCACCGGATTTTCTTGGCTGCTTACGCTTTTCTGAATTATTTCAGTATTTTAGGCAATTTTCTTTAGACAGCGCTTCGAGAACACTGAAATCGCCCTCTCCCGTCTCGGGAGAGGGAGGGGACCCGCGCCGCTAGGCGTGGGGAGGGTGAGGGGTATAGCAAAAGTCCCGAACCGCATGGCTTCGTGCCTAACCCCTCACCCTTCCCAAGCTTCGCTTGGGCCCCTTCCCTCTCCCGGGACGGGAGAGGGAGCGCCCCTACCCCGCCACCGCCAGTTCCGCTTCGCTGCCGGCATATTCGCCGAAGCGCGTGTCTTCCTTCAGAATGTGCTTGCCGAGCCAGTCGGAGCAGAACAGGAAAACCTCTTCGCCGCTGGTCGACCCGCCATTGGAGCGGAAGTCATCGCGGTAGCTTTCGACCTGGCGGGTCAGATTGTCGTGCAGAGCCTTGTGCGCAGCGAAGGTCGGGTAGTTCAGGCGCTGCATCTGCGCCTCTTCCTCCGCGAAATGGTGGCGGGTGTAGGCGATCAGTTCGTCCAGGATCGCTTCGATCAGGGCGGGATCCCGGCGGTTGGCATCGTCATACAGTTTGTTGACGATGCCGATCAGGACGCGGTGATCCTCGTCCAGAGCGTCGTTGCCGACGCTCATCCAGCGCGACCACTGAATTGGCTCCATGGCGTTTCCTTCATCCCCTTCGTTGGCTGCCGGGCCGGCGGATGCGGGCGTTGTCCGCCCGTCGGCACCGCCCTGATCCAGGGTCGGGCCGCCTGTCTGGCATCGTTGCGCTTCTGATTATAAGCAATGTCTGATCTCACTCCCGCTGTCTCCGTCCGTCAATCCGACCGAACGGAGATGCGACATTTTGGCCAAGGCCGGCGTCCGGTCAGCCGCCGATCTTGGCCAGCCATTCATCCTCGGTCAGGATCTCGACGCCCAGCTCCTTGGCCTTGGCCGCCTTGCTGCCGGCGTCCGCCCCGGCGACCAGATAGTCGGTCTTGCCGGAGACCGAACCGGCGACCTTGGCGCCCAGCGACTCGGCCCGCGCCTTGGCTTCAGAGCGGGTCATCCGCTCCAGCGTGCCGGTGAAGACCACGGTCTTGCCGGCAATCGGGGAATTGCTGGCCTTCGGCGCCTCGGCCGCCAGCACGGTCAGCCGCTCCATCAGGCCGCGGACGATGACGAGGTTGCGCTCCTCCGCGAAGAAGCCGGCGAGCTCCTCCGCCGCAACCTCGCCGACATCGGGGGTGGCGACCAGATCGAGCCAGGGCTGCCCCGGCGCCTGCGCCGTTGCGCGCTCCATCGCCGCCCGCCAATCGGCGAGAGTGCCGTAGCGGGTGGCCAGCGCCTGGGCAGCGCGCGTGTTCAGCCGCTTGATGCCGAGCGAACCGATGATCGTCTCCAGCCGCAGTGCTTCACTGCCGGCATAGAAGTCCAGCTTGGCCGCACTTTCCGGATCGACGAACCAGGCGAGGATGGTGTCGGCGGTGACCGGGCCGACGCCACTCAACGCATGCAGGTCGCGCCATTCCTGCCCCGGCATCGCCCGTTCCGCCGCCAGCATGCCGTCGACCCAGCCCTGCATGGTCTTGTACTGGCGGGCCAGCGACTTCGCCGTCACCTCGCCAATATGGCGGATGCCGAGCGCGTAGATCACCCGGTGCAGGTCGATGCCGCTGCGGCGCTGCTCGATCGCCTTGAACAGGTTCTGGACCGACTTCTCCTTCCAGCCCGGCCGGCCGATCAGTTCGACCCGGCCCTCAAGGGTGAAAATATCGACCGGCGACTTGATGAAGCCCTCGTCCCAGAACTCCTCGATGATCTTCTCGCCCAGCCCTTCGATGTCGAAGGCGTCGCGGGACACGAAATGGCGCAGCCGCTCCTTCGCTTGGGCGGCGCAGATCAGGCCGCCGGTGCAGCGGCGCACCACTTCCCCCGCCTCGCGGATGGCGAGGCTGCCGCAGACCGGGCAGGTCTCCGGCGCGACATAGGGCACGGAGTCGGCCGGGCGCTGCGACAGCACCACCTCCACCACCTGCGGGATGACGTCGCCGGCGCGCTGGACGACCACGAGGTCGCCGACGCGGATGTCCTTGCGGGCGATCTCGTCCTCATTGTGCAGGGTGGCGCGACTGACCACGACGCCGCCGACGGTGATGTCCTCCAGTTCGGCGACGGGGGTCAGCGCGCCGGTGCGGCCGACCTGGATGGTGATCGCCTTCAGCCGAGTCTGCGCCTGTTCGGCCGGGAATTTGTGGGCGATGGCCCAGCGCGGCGCCCGGCTGACGAAGCCGAGCCTCTGCTGAAGCTCCAGGCTGTCGACCTTGTAGACGACGCCGTCGATGTCGAAGGGAAGGCCTGCGCGCCGTCGGCCGATGCCCTCGTAATAGGCCAGCAGCTTGTCCTTGCCGTCGCACAGCTCCGCCGGCCGGTTCAGCTGGAAGCCCCAGCCTTTCAGCCGCTCGCGAATGCCCCATTGGGTTTCGGCAATCGGCTCCGACACCTCGCCCAGCGCATAGCCGAAGAAGCAGAGCGGCCGGGCGGCGGTGATGGAGGGGTCGAGCTGACGCAGGCTGCCGGCCGCCGCGTTGCGCGGGTTGGCGAACAGCTGCTCGCCCTTCTCGGCACGGGCGGCGTTCATCGCCAGGAAGTCGTCGCGGTTCATATAGACCTCGCCGCGGACCTCCAGCACATCGGGGAAAGGGGCCGGCAGGCGGTGCGGCACGTCGCGGATGGTGCGGACGTTGGCGGTGACGTTCTCGCCCTCCGCCCCGTCGCCGCGGGTGGCGGCCAGCACCAGCTCACCGCGTTCGTAGCGCAGCGAGCAGGACAGGCCGTCGATCTTCGGCTCCGCCACGAAGGTCAGCGGCGCCTCGTCGGACAGGCCGAGGAAGCGGCGGACGCGAGCATCGAACTCCGCCACATCCTCGGGCGCGAAGGCGTTGCCCAGCGACAGCATGGGGATGGCGTGACGCACCTTGCCGAAGCCGGCCGCCGGAGCGGCGCCGACCTGCAGGCTGGGCGAATCGGCGCGGCGAAGATCGGGGAAGCGCGCCTCGATGGCGAGGTTGCGGCGAACCAGCGCGTCATACTCGGCATCGGAGATCTCCGGCTGGTCCTGCTGGTGATAGAGCCGGTCATGGTGGGCGATCTCGGCGGCCAGCGCCGCCAGGTCCGCCGCCGCCTGATCCGGCGTCAGCGCCTCGACATCGATGCTGCGGGGATTGGGCGGCGTGTCGAACAGGTCCTGCATGGCGCGTCTCGTGACGAATCGGGGGCTTCCGAAGAAGGGCCGCGCAGGATAGCGCCTGAAGACCGGTTTCGGGAGTCTGTCGGGACGGACGCCGCGCATCGGGGCGACGGCCGGACGGAGTGCCTATATACTGACGGGCACATCTTTTCGGAGTCCGCCTGCCTGATGAGCAAAGCCCATCTCCCGGACCTGCGCATCGACGACCGCATGATCGTCGCCGCCGCTCTGGACCGCATCCTCTACGACGATCCCGACCATTTCGCGGCGGAGGATGCGCGCACCGTGCGCCGCCTGATCCCCTACGGCCGCTCCGGCTGGCTGCGGCTGGGATTCCGTGCCGAGACCCAGGGTCCTTCGGTGAAGGGCGAGGCCGCCGGAGTCGGCGACGTGCGGATGGAGGGCGACAAGAAGGTGGTGGAGGGCAGCGTCGGCGAATCGACCGCCTGGCGCTGCGGCCAGTACAAGATCACCAACCATGGCGGCGACCTGGAAATCTGGCAGGTGATGAGCGACGAATACGCGCCGGAGCCGAAGGGCGCCCGGCTGGAGTTCGACGCGCATGGCGAGCCGGAACGGCTGACCTTCTTCCAGCCGCGGGACATCGAACTGCGGATTCCCTTCACCAGCATGGCCGTCGGCGTGCGGCTGGGCGGGTGGCAGTTCTGGAAGCAGGTGGCTGAGGGGGCGGGCACCGCCGGGTGAGTCGCGGCGTCGTATGCTGCCCCCTCCCCATCCCTCCCCCGCTTCGCGGGAGAGGGGGTAGAATGCTTGTATGCGTGACTTAACTGCCAAAGCAGCGGCAGTCCCCTCTCCCACCGAAGGTGGGGGAGGGTTAGGGAGGGGGCATTCGTCAGCCGACGCCTACCCCCAACCTCACCTCACCCCTGCCGGTAGTTCGGCGACTCGTTGGTGATGGTGATGTCGTGGACGTGGCTTTCGCGCAGGCCCGCGTTGGTGATGCGGACGAACTGGCACTTCTCGCGCATCTCGGCGATGGAGGCGCTGCCGGTATAGCCCATGGCCGCGCGCAGGCCGCCGACCAGCTGGTGGATGACCGCCGAGACCGGACCCTTGTAGGGGACGCGGCCTTCGACGCCTTCCGGCACCAGCTTCATGGTCGAAACCTCCTGCTGGAAGTAACGGTCCGCCGAGCCGCGCGCCATGGCGCCGACCGAGCCCATGCCGCGATAGCTCTTGTAGGAACGGCCCTGGAACAGGATGACCTCGCCCGGGCTCTCGTCAGTGCCGGCGAACAGGCTGCCCAGCATGGCGACGCTGGCGCCGCCGGCGATGGCCTTGGCCAGATCGCCCGAATACTTGATGCCGCCATCGGCGATCACCGGGATGCCGTGCTTCTCGCACTCGTCCACCACATCCATGACCGCGGTCAGCTGCGGAACGCCGACACCGGCGATGATGCGGGTGGTGCAGATGGAGCCCGGACCGATGCCGACCTTCACGGCATCCGCACCGGCATCGATCAGCGCCTTGGCCGCTTCGGCGGTGGCGACGTTGCCGGCGATCACCTGGGTGTAGCTGGACATGGCGCGGGCGGCGCGGACCTGCTCCAGCACCTTGGCGGAATGGCCGTGCGCGGTGTCGACCACCAGCACGTCGACTCCGGCGTCGAACAGCGCCTCTGCACGGGCCAGACCGTCATTGCCGGTGCCGGTGGCGGCGGCGACGCGCAGGCGGCCCTTGCTGTCCTTGCAGGCGTTCGGATAGGCCTGGGCCTTCTCGATGTCCTTGACAGTGACGAGGCCGATGCAGCGGTAATCCTCGTCGACGACCAGCAGCTTCTCGATGCGGTGCTGGTGGAGCAGGCGCTTGCCTTCCTCCTGGCTGACGCCCTCGCGGACGGTCACCAGCTCCTTGGTCATCAGTTCGCTGACCGGCTGCTTGGGATCGGTGGCGAAGCGGACGTCGCGGTTGGTCAGCATGCCGACCAGCTTGCCGCTGCCGAGTTGGTCGCGGCTCTCCACCACCGGGATGCCGGAGATGCGGTAATCGGCCATCAGCTGCAGCGCGTCGGCCAGCGTGGCGTTCGGCGTGATGGTGATCGGGTTGACGACCATGCCCGATTCGAACCGCTTGACCTTGCGGACCTCTTCGGCCTGCTGCTCGATGGTCAGGTTGCGGTGGACGACGCCGATGCCGCCGGCCTGGGCCATGGCGATGGCAAGGCGGCTCTCGGTCACCGTGTCCATCGCCGAGGACATCAGCGGGATGCCCAGCTCGATGGTCTTCGTCAGTCTTGTCCGGGTGTCCACGTCGTTCGGCAGGACCGAGCTTTCGGCCGGAACCAGCAGCACGTCGTCGAAGGTCAGGGCTTCGCGGATTTTGGTGTCGCGCGCCATGTGTGAATCTCCCGGAAGATAAACGTGGCGCACTTATACACAAGACCATGGGCTTGTGAACCCGTGCGCACACAGCATCTGTTATGCAACTGCGAAAATCAGCGCATGTCGTCGTTCGCGCTGCCGCCGCGGAAGCCGGTGGCGACCACATAGGTCTCCGACGACTCGGCACGGCTGGCCGGCGGCTTGGCGTGCTTGACCACGGCGAAGTCGCGCCGCAGCCGGTCGAGCAGCGAACGCTCCGCCCCGCCCTGGAACAGCTTGGCGACGAAGGCGCCGCCGGGGGCCAGCACCTCCTCGGCGAAGTCATAGGCGGCCTCGGCCAGCCCCATGATGCGGAGGTGATCGGTCTGCTGGTGGCCGGTGGTGGGGGCGGCCATGTCGCTCAGAACCAGGTCGGCCGGGCCCCCCAGCGCTTCCTTCAGCGCCTCGGCAGCTCCTTCCTCAAGGAAGTCGGCCTGCATGGTGGTGGCGCCGGGGACCGGGTCCATCGGGAGGATGTCGAGCCCGACGACCTTCCAGCCGTCCTTGGCAGTCTGCACCTTCTCCACCGCAATCTGCGTCCAGCCGCCGGGGGCGGCACCCAGATCGACCACGCGCTTGCCGGGGGCGAGCAGGCGGAACTTCTCGTCCAGCTGCAGCAGCTTGAACGCGGCGCGCGAGCGGTAGCCGCGCTTGGTCGCCTCGGCCACATAGGGGTCGTTCAGGTGGCGCTCCAGCCAGCGCTTGGAGGATTCCGTGCGCTTGCCGGCGGTCTTCACACGGACCGTGGCACGGCGCCCGCCCGGGCGCGTCGACGGAGTCTTTTCGGTCATGATCGCTGCAGTTCCTCGGTCATCCGGCACGGGCGGGGAACCGTCTCCCCTGCCCCGCCTATATAAGTCCGGCCGTTCGCCGGCCAAATCCGGTCACTCGCCGGCGGCCCCCATCAGGTCCACCAGAATCCCTTCGCGCAGGCCGCGGTCGGCGATGCGCAGCCGTTCCACCGGCCAGACGTCGCACAGCGCGTCCAGAACGGCGCAGCCGGCGACCACCAGATCGGCGCGGTCCTGCCCGATGCAGGGATGGCGGGCGCGGCCGTCGAAATCCTGGGAGACCAGATGGTCGATCACCGTGCGGGCATGGTCCACGCGCAGATAGCTGCCGTCCACCGCCCGGCGGTCGTAGCGGCATAGCCCCAGATGCACGCCGGCCAGCGTCGTCACCGTGCCGGAAGTGCCCAGCATCTGCACCTTGCCGGCGGCGATGCTCTCCTGGATGCGGTTGCGCGCCTCGAACGGGGCGATGGCGTCGGCCACCGCCTCCACCATCCGGTCATAGTTGACGCGGGTGACGTTGGGGCCGCCATATTCCTCGGTCAGGCCGATCACGCCGCAGCGGATGGAGGTCTGGTCCAGCAGGCGCGGCACCCGCCCCTTCTCCACCGCCAGCCACATCAGCTCGGTGGAGCCGCCGCCGATGTCGAACACGATGGCATAGGGATGAGTCGGCTCCAGCAGGGCGGCGCAGCCGGCAAGCGCCAGCCGCCCTTCCTCCTGGCTGGAGATGATCTCCAGCGCAATGCCGGTCTCGCGCTCCACCGCCTCGACGAAGGCGATGCCGTTGGCGGCGCGGCGGCAGGCCTCCGTCCCCACGGCGCGCACGGATGTGACACCGCGCCGTTCGATCTTGGAGCCGCAGACTCGCAGAGCCGCGATGGTGCGTTCCATCGCCGGTTCCGACAGATGGTCATTGCGACTCAACCCTTCGCCCAGCCGGACGATGCGGGAAAAGGCATCGATCACGCGGAAGCCGCCGGGTGCGGATTTGGCGATCAGCAGGCGGCAATTGTTGGTGCCGAGGTCCAGCGCGGCGAAGACCGGGCGCGCCAGCGCCGACGAACGCAACCGTCCGGTGTCGTTCTGCCGCTCGCTTTGCACCTGTAGATCCACGTACCGTCCCCGCCCGCGCCTAAAGAGCGGAGTGTAACCCGGATCGCAGTCCGGCGGGAACCCCTCTCGACCGCGATCACGCCGGCCCTGCCCCGCAGGTCACCCCTGCGCCGGTTGCCGGGCAAAACAAAAACCCTCGCTCCGATGTGGAGCGAGGGTTTTCGCATCGGGCATCTACGGCCCGCATGATGGCGCCAGTCAGGCGAATGAATTCGGAACTGAAATCTCAGTTGTCGTGGCCGAGCAGATCGGCATGATCACGTAAGCGCCGGTGGAGTCATGATCTTACTCACCCTCCCTGGTATCGGTTTTTACTGCTCCGCCCAAGCCATCAGCTTGTGCGGTTAGGCGTTTCCGAACTTCGCTCACTTCACCTCGATGTCGATTACTGTAAGACGAAGCCTGCTCCCCTTTCCGGGGCCTGTCAAGAAAATCACACATTGCGGCGCAGCACCATTCGGGGGGCATCGGTCGGCAGTCTCCGACCGGGAGAGGGCTGGCCTTTTGCCGGGGGCGAACCCACCTTGTGGGCATGCCGGAACACGATGAGAACACATGGGGCGGACGGGTCGCGCGGTATGCGCGGGTCGGCACCGCCGTTGGCGGGCTGGCCGCGCGGTTGGCGGGCGAGCGCGTGCTGGGAATCCGCGTGGAGCGGGAACGCCATGCGGCGGAGCTGCGGGCGGCGCTCGGCGGGCTGAAAGGGCCTTTGATGAAGGTGGCGCAGATCCTGTCCACCATCCCCGACGCCCTGCCGAAGGAATACACCCAGGAACTGACGCAGCTTCAGGCCGACGCGCCGTCGATGGGCTGGCCCTTCGTCAAGCGACGGATGGCGAGCGAACTCGGCCCCAACTGGCAGTCGCGCTTCCAGAGCTTCGAGCGCACGGCCGCCGCCGCCGCGTCGCTGGGCCAGGTCCACAAGGCCATCGGGCCGGACGGGCGGGAGCTTGCCTGCAAGCTGCAATATCCCGACATGGCCTCGGCGGTGGAGGCCGACCTGCGGCAGCTGGGCCTGATCTTCGCGATCTTCGAGCGTACTGACAGCGCCATCTCCACCCGCCAGATCCAGGCGGAGATCGGCGCCCGCCTGCGCGAGGAGCTGGATTACGAACGCGAGGCGAAGCAGGCCCGCCTCTACCGGTCGATGCTGGCCGGCACACAGGGCGTCCATGTACCGGACGTGGTGCCGGAGCTGTCGACCAAGCGGCTGCTGACGATGGGCTGGGTGCATGGCCGCAAGATCCTGGACTTCGTCGCCGAACATCCCGAGGCGCGCGACGAGCTGGCGATCAACATGTTCCGCGCCTGGTATGTGCCCTTCTACAATTACGGCGTCATCCATGGCGACCCGCATCTGGGCAACTACACGGTCCGGCCCGACCGCTCGATCAACCTGCTCGACTTCGGCTGCATTCGCGTCTTCAAGCCCAGCTTCGTCAAGGGCGTGATCGACCTCTACAACGCCCTGCGCACCGAAAACCGCGAGCAGGCGGTGGAGGCCTATCGCACCTGGGGCTTCGTCAACCCGTCGAACGAGCTGGTCGACGTGCTGAACATCTGGGCGCGCTTCGTCTACGCCCCGATCATGGAAGACCGCCAGCGCAAGATCGAGGAGACCAACGGCGGCCATTACGGCCGGGAGACCGCCACAAAGGTCCATGCCGAACTGCGCCGCGTCGGCGGCGTCGAAATCCCGCGCGAGTTCGTCTTCATGGACCGCGCCGCGGTCGGGCTGGGCTCGGTCTTCCTGCATCTGAAGGCGGAGCTGAACTGGTACCAGATGTTCCAGGGGCTGATCCGCGACTTCGACGTCGATGCGTTGGCGGCACGGCAAAGCGCGGCGCTGGCGGCGCAGGGGTTGCCGCAGGCGGAGTGAGGGGGTGGCAAGTGACTGCCCCCTCCCCATCCCTCCCCCGCCGTTGGCGGGAGAGGGGGCAGGAGCTTTGGCGAGATACGGCGGCAGTTCCCTCTCCCGCGAAGCGGGGGAGGGTTAGGGAGGGGGCATAGGATTGGCACAGTCCAAACCCTTCCCATCCGCCCACCGTTCAGTCTATAGCTTGCCCCTCCCATGAAGACCGCCGATTTCGACTTCGACCTGCCGCCCGACCGGATCGCCGAGCATCCCGTCCGGCCGCGTGACGCCGCCCGCCTGCTGGAGGTGGGTTCCACCTTGCGCGACTTGCCCTTGCGCGACTTGATCGTGCGGGACCTGCCGGCGCTGCTGCAGCCGGGCGACCTGATGGTCGTCAACGACACCCGGGTCATCCCCGCCCGGCTCGACGGCCGGCGCGGCGAGGTGGCGGTGGAGATCACGCTGCACAAGCGGCTGGGCGAACGGGAATGGGCGACCTTCTCCAAGCCCGGCAAGCGACTGAAGCCCGGCGACACCATCGACATCGCAGACGGTTTCAGCGCCGAAGTGATCGCCAAGGATGGCATGGAGGTGCGTCTGCGCTTCTCCGCCGGCGGGGCGGAGCTGATGGAGGCGCTGCACCGCCATGGCCGGATGCCGCTGCCACCCTACATCCGCCGCAAGGCCGACGAGGGCGACAACGCCGATTACCAGACCGTCTTCGCCGCGCGCGAGGGCGCCGTCGCCGCTCCCACCGCCGGGCTGCACTTCACGCCGGAGCTGCTGGCGGCGCTGGACGCGCGCGGGGTGCGGCGGGTGCCGGTTACGCTGCATGTCGGCGCCGGCACCTTCCTGCCGGTGAAGGTCGACGACATCGCCGACCACAAGATGCACAGCGAATGGGGCGAGATCTCCCCGGAGACCGCCGCCGCGGTGAACGAGACGCGCAAGGCCGGCGGCCGGATCGTCTCGGTCGGCACCACCGCGCTGCGCATCCTGGAGACGGCGGGGCAGCCGGACGGGACGCTGGTTCCCTTCAGCGGCGACACCGACATCTTCATCACCCCCGGCTACCGTTTCCGCATCGTCGATCTCTTGTGGACGAACTTCCACCTGCCGAAATCGACCCTGTTCATGCTGGTCTGCGCCTTCGCCGGCTATGACCGCATGCGGGCGGCCTATCAGCACGCCATCGACACCAACTATCGCTTCTTCAGCTACGGCGACGCCTCGCTGCTGCACAGGACGGACCCATCATGACCGGCATCGGCTTTGACCTTCTGGCGACCGACGGGCGGGCGCGGCGCGGCCGCGTGACCACCGCCCACGGCACCATCGAGACGCCGGCCTTCATGCCGGTGGGCACCGCGGCGACGGTGAAGGCGATGACCACCGACGCGGTGGCCTCGACCGGTGCGGAAATCCTGCTCGGCAACACCTATCACCTGATGCTGCGTCCGACGGCGGAGCGGGTGGCGCAGCTGGGCGGCCTGCACCGCTTCATGAACTGGAACAAGCCGATCCTGACCGACAGCGGCGGCTTCCAGGTGATGAGCCTGTCCGACCTGCGCACCATGTCGGAGGAAGGCGTCACCTTCAAATCGCACCTGGACGGCAGCCGCCATCACCTGACGCCGGAACGCTCGATCCAGATCCAGCACATGTTGGACAGCAACATCACCATGTGCCTGGACGAGTGCACGCCCTTCCCGGCCACCGAGGCGCAGGCCGAATCCTCCATGCGCCTGTCGATGCGCTGGGCGCGGCGCAGCAAGGACGCCTTCGTCGAGCGGCCGGGCTATGGCCTGTTCGGCATCGTCCAGGGCGGCATCTATCCGGAGCAGCGGGCGGAGAGCGTGGCCGCCCTGACCGACATCGGATTCGACGGCTACGCCATCGGCGGGCTGGCGGTCGGCGAGGGGCAGGAGACCATGTTCCGCGTGCTGGACTTCACCGAGCCGCTGATGGTCAAGGACCGCCCGCGCTACCTGATGGGCGTCGGCCGGCCGAGCGACCTGATCGGTGCGGTGCGGCGCGGCGTCGACATGTTCGACTGCGTGATGCCGACCCGCTCGGGCCGCACCGGACAGGCCTTCGTCCGCCGCGGCACCATCAACATCCGCAACGCCCGCCATGCCCATGACGAGCGCCCGCTCGACGCCGAATGCGGCTGCCCCGCTTGCCGCAGCTACAGCCGGGGCTATCTGCATCATCTGTTCAAGGCCGACGAGATGCTGGGGCCGATGCTGCTGACCTGGCACAACCTGCATTACTACCAGGACGTGATGCGGACGATGCGGCAGGCCATCGCCGACGGCAACTTCGAGGAGGTGGCCGGCGCCATGGAAGCCCGCCTGAACGAAGGCGACATCGAAGCGACCGTGGACCCCATCGCCAAGCCCGGCAAGCCGCCGAAACAGGGCCGCCCGCCGAAGGCGGGCAAAGACAGCGATCCGCCGAAGGCGGGCAAAGACAGCGCCCCGCCGAAGGCGGGCAAAGACAGCGCCCCGCCGAAGATCGGGCGGGAGGCAGAGGAAAAGACCGATGACTGAAAACATCTATGCCGGCCTGACCCAGCTCGGCGGCTCCACCGTCCAGCCCAGGACCCCGGAAGAGGCGGTGCTGGAACGGGTGCCGAACCCGAATCCCGGCGATCCCTATTGCGTGCGCTTCACCGCGCCGGAATTCACCTCGCTCTGCCCGATCACCGGCCAGCCGGACTTTGCCCATCTGGTCATCGACTATGTGCCGGGCGACTGGCTGGTCGAATCGAAGTCGCTGAAGCTGTTCCTGACCAGCTTCCGCAACCACGGTGCCTTCCACGAGGCCTGCACGGTCGGCATCGGCAAGCGGCTGGTGGACGAGCTGTCGCCGGTGTGGCTGCGCATCGGCGGCTATTGGTATCCGCGCGGCGGCATCCCCATCGACGTCTTCTTCCAGACCGGCGAGCCGCCGAAGGGCGTCTGGATCCCGTCGCAGGACGTCCCGACCTACCGTGGCCGCGGCTAAGCCCACTCCCCTGGCTTCCGCCGACCCGGCGCGGCTGCGGGACGCCATCCGCGACCGCGCGCTTGCGGTGGGTTTCGACGCGGTGGGATTCGCCCCCGCCGCGTTGGGACCGGAAGCGCGCGAACGCCTCGCCCGCTTCGTGGCGGAGGGGCGGCACGGCGACATGGGATGGATGGCCGAGCGCAGCGACCAGCGCAGCCATCCGCAATCCCTGTGGGACGAGGCGCGCACCGTCATCGCGCTGGGCACCAGCTACGCCCCCCACGACGACCCGCGCCGGCTGGCGGAGCATCCCGACCGCGGCATCGTTTCCGTCTATGCCCGCAACCGCGATTACCACGACCTGATCAAGGGGCGGCTGAAGACTCTGGCCCAATGGCTGGCGCACCAGACCAAGGCCGGGGTGAAGGTGTTCGTCGACACCGCGCCGGTGATGGAAAAGCCGCTGGCGGCGCAGGCAGGACTGGGGTGGCAGGGCAAGCACACCAATCTGGTGTCGCGCGACCATGGCTCCTGGCTGTTCCTCGGCGAGATCTACACGACGCTGGAACTGCCGCCCGACCCGCCGGCGCGCGACCGCTGCGGTTCCTGCGACCGCTGTCAGACCGCCTGCCCGACCGCCGCCTTTCCGGCGCCCTACCAGATCGACGCCCGGCGCTGCATCAGCTACCTGACCATCGAGCACAAGGGACCGATCCCCGACGAGCTCAAGCCGCTGATGGGCAACCGCATTTATGGCTGCGACGACTGCCTCGCCGCCTGTCCCTGGAACAAATTCGCCCGCGCGACGGGCGAGCCCGCCTTTCTTCCGCGCGCCGAACTGACGGCGCCGCGGCTGGCCGACCTTGCCCAGTTGGACGATGCCGGCTTCCGGCAGGTGTTCAGCGGCTCCCCGATCAAGCGCATCGGCCGCGACCGCTTCGTCCGCAACGTGCTGGTCGCCATCGGGAACAGCGGCGACCCGGCGTTGCGGCCGGTTGCGGCGGCTCTGTGCGAGGATCCGAGCGACGTGGTGCGCGAGGCTGCCGGATGGGCGGCGGCGCGGTTGAGCGGTGCGGCAGATACACACGCCTGAGTGACATTTCTTCTGCGCGACGATGGCCTGCGCTTACCTTGTCGCCGCCGGCGCTGTTGCGCTACTATTCTCGTGGAGGCGTGCATGTCCAACAATGCCGAAATTCTGAACGCGATCCTGGACCTGAAGACCCATATCGACGGAAGATTCGAGCGGGTGGAGCAGCGCCTCGACCGCCTGGAGCAGCGGGCCGATGGAGTCGACCAGCGCCTGGATCGCATGGACCAGCGCCTGGACGGCATGAACCACCGCCTGGACGACATGAACCACCGCCTCAAGGACCTGCAGGTCACCACCCACAATCAGGGTGAACGCATCAGCCGGATGGAAGGCCGCCTGGACGAGCAGTCGCGCATCCTCGCCGCGCTGATCCCGACCCGCGTCGCCGCGGTGCCGCCTGCCGCCGAATGAGCGGAGTCCGGCCGTTTCCCTCCCCCCGCCACAGCCCGACTATGGTCCGGCCCGTCCGGACGAACTGAGCGCCGTCGCCCGGCTGGCCCGACTCGGCTTCGGGCTGTCGCGCGACCTGTTCGACCGTTATGCGGCTCTGTTCGGCCTCGACAGCATCCGGGTGCTGAGACGTCCGCAATGCACCGGCACCACCCCGGTGGCCTGTGCCGCGCACTGGATGATGGACCAGTGGTTCGGCGGGCGGCCGGTTCCGGTACAGGCGGTCGCCATGGTGGCGGTCGATCCCGCACTGCGCGGCGCCGGCCATGGCAAGGCAATGATGCACGCGCTGCTGATGGAGGCGCATGCCGCCGGAGCGGTCCTGTCGGTCCTCTGCCCCGCCACGCTGCCCTTCTATCGCGGACTGGGGTACGGATGCGGAGGCATCACCTGCCAGTGGAGCGCACCGCCCACCGCCTTCGCCGCGCCGCGTTCCGTCGCCGCGGTGCTTCGGCCGGCGGATCCGCTCGACGCCGCGCCGCTGGCCCTACTCCGCCGTCCATTGCTGGCCGACGGGAACGGGTTGCCGGAACGGACGGAGGCACTGTGGACGCTTGCCCTCTGTCCGGACGGCGATCCGGCCGACCTCTTCCGCGACGACGACGGATACATCGCTATCTTGCCGCCACGGGAACGGCGGCTTGCGGTCGCCGACCACTGCCTGCCCTCCGGCGCATCGCTGGGCGGGGCGACGGCCCTGCTGGCAGGCTTCCGCGCCCAGGTGGACCGGGTAACATGGTCCGGCGGCCCCGAGGACCTTCTGGCGCTCCTGGCCGGCGACGGCTTGCGGCTCGAAGGACGGGAAGAATGGCTGGTCCGCCCGTTGAACGTTGCGGCGGCATTGGAGAAGCGCGGTTATCCGGCCGGCCTCACTGAAACGGCTACCTTCGAGGTAAAAGATTCCTTAACTTTCGGCAATTGCGGGCTCTATCGCCTTGAGGTTGCCCACGCGAGGGGGAATATCTCTCAAATCGAGCAAGTTGTCGAAACACCGGCCAGGATGGAGATCGGGACCTTCGCCAGTCTGTTCACAGGACATGCAAGCGCTCGCGCATTGTGGCGGGCGGGTTTGCTTTATGGTGAAGAAAAGATGATCGACAGGCTGCAGCGCATCTTTTGCGGCGCGGCACCCTGGATGCCTGACCGCTTCTGAAATAAGACGATTTCCTGACCTGAATCAAACCGGACGTTAACCGATCTGTGGTTCAATCCGGCAATGAACGGGAGAAAAGCGTCTCCGGAAAGGCGACGCCAGCGGGGAGTCCACCATTCATGACGATCGGAACGCGGATCGCGCTTGGCTTCGCCACCGTGCTCCTTCTGACGGTTGGCGTGGCGTTCGTCGGCTGGAACAGCCTCAGCACCTATGCCGAGCGTGTCGATCTGGCGGCCCACACAGCCGATCTCGACACGCGGCTGAAGTCGGTGCGGCTGGAGGAGGCGCGCTTCGTTACCGAACGCGACGCCAAGGCCGCGGCCAATGTTCCCGGCATGCTGGACGCCCTGCAGACCGAGGCGCAGGAGACGCGCGCGGCACTCGCCGACGGCGAAGGCCGGCGCCTGCTGGACGAGGTACGTTCGGGCATCGACGGCTACCGCGCCGCCTTCACCAACTTCGTCACCCTGGACAGCGAGGCGCACGCCCGCACCGCCAGCATGGAAATGCGCGCACGCGCACTGCGCGAGATCGCCGAGAAGATCGGCAAGCAGCAGTCGGAGCGCTATGACCTGAACATGGCCAGCAAGCGCGACGCCGACGCCGAACTGCGCCATGCCATGGACACCGCCGAGCGCGCCAACCGCGTGATCGAACGGGTGCTGGAGGTCCGCCGCCAGCAGAGCGAACTGCGGCGCAACGCCGAGGAGGCGCTGGCCACCCAGATCGTGGAGGCGCTGGACGAGCTGGTGCAGACCACCGACACCGTCGCCAAGGACCTTGTCGGCACCAATGACGAGGCGCTGGCGGCAAGGATCGCCGACGATACCCGCGCCTACCGCGACGCGGTGCAGGCCCTGCGCGGCAAAGGGGCCGCGGCGCTGGCCGATGCCGGGGTGGCCGCCGGGCTGGACGAGGCCGCCCACGGCGTGCAGGAACGCGCCGTGGAGCTTCAGCAGAACCAGGCCATCGTGACCGAAGCGTTGCGCGAAGCCTCCAAATTCGCCCAGAGCGAAGTGAACGAGGCGGTGATGCTGCGCGGGCTGGCGATGCGCCTGGTGCAGGGTGCCCAGGCCGCGATGCTGGGCCAGCGCGATTTTCTGCTGTCCGGCACGTCGGACGCCACGGCCGGCGCAAAGGCGGCGGTCGGCGCGGCGGTCAAGGAGATCCTCGACATCGCCGGACAGGCTGGAGCCGTGCTGGTCGACCAGGAAGGGCGCGCACTGATCGCCGCCATCACCGACGCCGCCCGCGCTTTCGATTCGGAATTCGCAGCGCTATCGGCCGCCGCCGCCAAGCAGCATGAGGCGTCGGCGGCTATGGCGCAGGCCTCTGCCGCGGTCAGCGGACAGGTCGGCCGGCTGGTCACCCTCCAGCGTGAGGACCGCGAGGCCGGCCGCGCCAGCGCCGGTATGGTGATCGCCGTCGGCGCGGCGGTCGCCCTGCTGCTGGGCGCGCTGATGGCCTGGATCATCGACCGTGCGATCACCCACCCGCTGCACGCCATGACCGGCGCCATGGGCCGGTTGGCCGAAGGTGACCTGACGGTCGAGATCCCCGGCGGCGACCGCAAGGACGAGATGCGCCACATGGCCGATGCCATGACCATCTTCAAGGACAATGCCCTGGAGATGCAGCGGATGGAGCGCGAACGCGAGGAAATGCGCATCCAGATCGATGCCGACCGCCGCCGCACCATGAACGAGTTCGCCAACGGCTTCGAGCAGGCGGTGTCCGGCGTGGTGATGTCGCTGACCGAGTCGGCGGGGTCGCTGGGCCGCGACGCGCAGGAGATGTCGTCCGATGCGGCGCTGACCACCGCCAAGTCCTCCGCCGTCGCCACCGCTTCGCAACAGGCGACGGCGAATGTCCAGACCGTCGCCGCCGCAGCGGAACAGCTGTCCGCCTCCATCGCCGAGATCTCGCGCCAGCTGAACGCCAGTTCCGCCACCGCATCCGGTGCCGCCGACAAGGCGGTGCAGACCAACAGCATCGTCGAGGGCCTGTCGCTCGCCGCCGAGCGGATCGGTCAGGTCGTCGGGCTGATCGGCGAGATCGCCGAGCAGACCAATCTACTGGCGCTGAACGCCACCATCGAAGCGGCCCGCGCCGGCGAGGCCGGCAAGGGCTTCGCCGTGGTGGCGACGGAGGTGAAGAATCTCGCCGGCCAGACCGCCAAGGCGACGGAGGAGATCTCCGCCCAGGTCGCGGAAATGCAGACCGCCACCTCCAGCGCCGTGGCGGCCATCCGCACCATTTCGGAAGCGGTGACCGCCATCAGCGGCACCGTCACCGACATCGCCCACGAAATGGAGCAGCAGGGCAGCGCAACCCGCGAGATCGCCCAGAATGTCCAGCAGGCGGCCGAAGGCACCCAGCAGGTGATGCGCAACATCGCCGAAGTGACCACCGCCGCCACCAAGACCGGCGGCGCCGCGGATGCGGTCCTGAATGCCAGCCGCACGCTGACCGCCCAGGCCGACCGCCTGCGCGGCGAGGTGCAGGGCTTCCTCGACAAGGTGCGGACGGCGTAGCTTTTACAGGGACTAAGGCTTGATGCGGTTTCTCCGGTTCCTCCCGCCAATTCGGTGGCGAGGGGAGCCGGCACCCGCAACGGCACATATCCGCTAGGCGGCCGCCGACGACGACCAGCGTTGGATGGGGGCGCGCGACAGGGACGAGTTGCCGTAGGCCCGCAGAGTGGTGACCTCCGCCCCGATCCAGTCAGGCAGCGGAACGGTCTGGTCGGGGTCTTCCAGTTCAACCTCTGCGATGATCAGGCCGGTGTTCTCCCCGTGGAAGACGTCGATTTCCCAGCACAGACCATCCTGGCAATGACGGTAGCGCGTCTTGTGGATCACCCGCCCCTCGCAGGCGTAGAGCATCAGGCGCCGGGCAAAATCCAGCGATAGGGGATGCTCCATCTCTTCGCGGCAGGCGCCGTGTTTCAAGGATTTGATGGTGAGTGTCGCACGGTCGTCGGCAATGCGGACGCGAACCGTGCTGATACCGTCGGACGGCAGATATCCCTGGACGATTCGCACGCCGTCCCGGCAGAGGTGCCGGATATCCTTGCGAACCAGGAATCGTCGCTCGATTTCCAGTGCCATGACCGGGCCCTTCGGACGAGTACGCCGACGACCCTAACCGAAAGTCGCGCCCACCTTCAACCTCGCTGCCCTGTGTGCAACGCAACCGAGACCGCATGCGGCCGTACTATGCCGTGACGATCGGTCGCAAACGCTCCGGCTTCGGTGCTATCCTGGAGCGATGAATGCCGATTCCTCCGCCAGCGGTCTCTGGGCCGCCATTCCCTGGCTGGTCCTGTTCGCCTTCTATGGGCTGCCGCTGCTCCATGTGGCGCTGTCGCGCCGCGGCGGCGGATGGCGCCCGCCTGCCGGATCACGCTGCCCCTTCGGCCCGCGCGCCGGCTGGCTGGTGATGGTGCTGATGCTGGGGCCGGTCGGCTGGCTGATGTTCGCCCTCCGCCGGCCCCGCCCTGCATCGAACGGACGGACTGCCCGATAGGCGGCGGATCAGAGCCGGCCCATCAGCAGCAGAACGATCAGGACGATCAGCAGCACGCCGAGGATACCGCTGGGTCCATACCCCCAGCCGCGGCTGTGCGGCCAAGCCGGGACGGCACCGAGCAGCAACAGAATCAGGATGATGAGCAGTATCGTGCCGAGCATGGCCTTCTCCCTTCCGGTGGAGCTTTCGTGACGGACAAGCGGGACCGGAACGGGTATCCGTGGACATTGTTCCTGTCCGGCTCGAACGTGACATTCCGCCACCACCAAGGGGGGATTCGGCTCCTCCGATGCTCCCCGAACGCGACCTCTGCGAACATCCGGCTGTTCGGCCCCTGTTGACGAGGCAGTTGCGGCGGCTTAGGCTGCTTCCATGATCACGCATCGCTTCGACGGCATTCTGCGAATTAGCGGCCCGGTTCTCCTTTGAGAGCCGGGGATTTCGCTCGTCCATTCCGCAGTACCGTTTGAAGGCCCGATCACGCCATGTCCGTCACCGTGAAGACCACCGCCGCATCCGCGTCCGATGCGCGCGTCACCGCGCCCGGCCGCCGGGTCGCCTTTTCCCTGGTCGCCGATGCCGATCCCGGCACCCTGCCCCGCATCTTGGAATTCGTGGCAAAGCGCGGACTGGTCCCGCTGGCCCTGCACAGCCGCCTGACCGACGATACGCTCGCCATCGCCATGGAAGTGGGCGACCTGCCCCAGGCGGAGACCGACCATATCGGCCGCTGCCTGGGACAAATCCCGATGGTGGCGCGGGTCACCGTCGCGGAGCTTGCCGCCACCGCGTCCGCCGCGGAACTGGTTGCGGCGGAGTAGATCGGATCGCGTAAAATCGGAATCGATTTGGAGCGTGAATCCGACCGCCAAACATAAAGCTACAGCGTCGTGCGTTTCATGTTAAACGCACGACGCTGTAGCGGCGGCGAAACGGAGAAAGGCGGAAAGCCGGTCAGACCGGCTTCCGCGGCTCCTCTCCGGGCGCTGCGGTATCGTCCGACGGCTTAGTCCCGGGAGAGGCTCCGGCCTCAACGTCCGGCCCCGGTTCCGCGATCTCCGTCCGCATCAATTCCGCGGCACTCTGCAGCTTGCGGAACTGGAGGACGGAAAAGGGCAGCATCGACAGATAGGCCAACCCGACGATGGACAGGGTCCACCAGGGCTGGCTGACCAGCATCGCCGCCAGCAGGCCGACGCCGGCCAGTGCCGGAACCACCCATTGTGCCGGCACGCGGGCGCCCTTGAAGGAGAAGGTCGGCAGGGTGCTGACCATCAGCCCGCCGATCAGCAGGGTCCAGGGCACGATCACCGCCGGATGGCCGAGGAACTCGGGCCCGATCTCGAACCCCAGGATCATCGGCAGCAGGACGAGGCCGGCACCGGCCGGAGCCGGAACCCCGGTGAAGTAGTTGTAGGCCCAGGGCGGCAGATCGACCACGCCGAGTCGCGAGTTGAAGCGGGCAAGACGCAGCGCGCAGCACACGGCATAGGCCATGGAGGCGATCCAGCCCAGGCTGCCCGCGCCGTTCAACCCCCACAGATACATCATGAAGGCGGGCGCGACGCCGAAGCTGATCGCGTCGGACAGGCTGTCCAACTCCTCGCCGAACTTGCTCTGGCCGTTCAGCAGGCGGGCGATCCGGCCGTCGAGCGCGTCCAAAATGGCGGCGATGACGATGGCGATGACCGCCGGCTCCCACCGCCCCTGCATGGCGAATCGGATCGCGGTCAGGCCGGAGCAGAGCGCCAGCACCGTCAGCACGTTCGGCAGCAGGTGGTTGATCGACAGGCCCTTCAGCCGCGGATGCGGCCGGCCGGGGCGGCGCGCCCGGTGCGGGCGGAAGATCTGCTGGCGGAAGACGGGCGGTCGTTTCATCGACGCACATCCCCCTGCCGTTGCGCTTCCGTCCCGTCCAGGTCGGCCAGGATCGTCTCGCCGCCGATGGCGGTCTGGCCGACGCAGACCAGCGGGGCGACGCCGTCCGGCAGGTAGATGTCGGTGCGGCTGCCGAATCGGATCAGGCCGAACCGCTCGCCCGCCTTCACCTCCTGCCCCGCCTTGACCCACCACAGGATGCGGCGCGCCACCAGACCGGCGATCTGGACATAGGCGATCTCGCGCCCGTCGGGCAGGCGATGGCGGAAGGCCATCCGCTCGTTCTCGTCGCTGGCCTTGTCGAGCGCGGCGTTGACGAAGGTGCCCTTGTGGTATTCGGCCGCCACGATGGTGCCGTCGGCCGGCACGCGGTTGACGTGGACGTTGAAGACGTTGAGGAACACGCTGATCCGGGTCAGCGGCTTGTCGCCCATGCCCAGTTCCTTGGGCGGCACGGCCTGGACGATCATGGTGACGCGCCCATCGGCCGGGCTGACCAGCAATCCGGGCCGGGTCGGCGTCACGCGGTCCGGATCGCGGAAGAAGTAGGCGCACCAGAGCGTGAGGACCAGCCCGATCCAGCCGAGCGGCGCCCAGACGGCGAGACCGAGAACCAGGGAGACCACCGCGAATCCGGCGATGAAGGGCCAGCCGGCACGGTGGATGGGGACGACGACGGTATCGATGGCGGACATCGCCTGCTTTCTTCGTATTTTCAGACCACAGCGAACAGCCATTCTAGACGTGCGTTCCGGGCCTTTACAGAATTTTAGCTGGCGGAGGCCATGCTGTCGTCTCAATCGCCCCAGAAGCCGAGCGTGCCGCCTTGTCCGTTCCCGATCTGAAGACCATTCAATCGCTGGCCGAGGTGCCCGACGGCGCCCTGCCGATCAGCCCCGGCTCCATCGAGATGACCCCGGAAGGCGTGCTGGGCATCGCCAAGGCGCCCCGCCCCTGCAAGCTGACCTTCATGGCCGACGGCCTGCCCTTCAACGTCGCCGTCCGGCACGAGAGCGACGAGGAAGGCGGCGGGTCGATCTGCCAGATCTGGGCCGATGTCGGCCATGTGCCCTACACCGCCCAGGCGCCGGAACGCCGCCGCGCCCTGCTGGCCGTCCTGCGCGGGATCGAGGGGCTGCCCCATGTCCGCTTCATCGTCCAGGGCGGGCAGAAGATCATCCTGTTTTCGGAAGTCAGGCTGGAACACCACGCCTCGCCCGAGGACCTGTTCCACCAGACCACCCTGGTCCTGCAGGAAGCGCGCCCGTTCCTGCGGCTGCTGGGCGAATATCTGTAAGTTGGGCGGCGTCGAAAGGCGCCGCTCAAGCATCCGGCCAGAACGACTCGTCCATCATTTCGGCGAAGCTCCAGGGGCACTCCGGCGGGAAGGTCGCTTCGTCCATGCCCGTCCTGATGACGGCATCGAGCCGTGCCCGCAAGTATGCTTCGGCCACCAAGTCATCCAACTTGTCTGCCAAGCTCGGGCTGTCGCGCAAAAGATATTCTATTTCTTTGCGATCGCCGGTGATGGCGGATCGCCAGGAACCGCACTGTCCAGACGGCAAGCAAGTCCAAACCAGCAGGTGCCGAAGAAGGACCCGGAGACGGTTGAGGAGTTCACGCCGTTCCCGGCGCCCCATGCTCTCGATCTCCTCGGCGATGTGCTCGATATCCGCCGCGTCGAGTTTGCCGGCCCGCAGGAGGGCCGCCTGTTCGTTCGCCCAGGCGTAGAAATCGCGGTCGTAGAGGCTGCTTCCGTCCATGGCCCACCTCCCCACATCGCCGCCGCGCCGGCGGCAGGCCGGAGGCACCCGCCTCCGGTCCGCCGCCGGCGCATCGCAGTGCTTACTTCGGAACCTTGCCCTGCACGCCCTCGACATACCAGTCCATCTTCAGGATCTGCTCGTCGGTGGCGGTCTTGCCTTCCGGGATCACGACCTTGCCGGCCTGGTCCTTGACCGGACCCTGGAAGGAGTGACGCTTGCCCGACACGATGTCGGCCTTGAGCTGGTCGGCCATCTTCACGACGTCGGCCGGGATGGCCGGGTTGTAGGGGGCCAGCTCGACCATGCCGGTGCCGATGCCGCCCCAGGTGTCGATCGGCTTCCAGCTGCCGTCCAGCACCGCCTTGACGCGCTGGACGTAGTAGCCGTTCCAGTCCTCGACGATCGCGGTCAGGTGCGACTTCGGACCGAAACGGGTCATGTCGGACGACTGGCCGACCGACCACAGCCCGCGCTCCTGCGCGGTCTGGATCGGGGCCGGGCTGTCGGTGTGCTGGACGATGACGTCGGCGCCCTGGTCGATCAGCGCCTTGGCCGCCTCGGCTTCCTTGCCGGGATCGTACCAGCTGTTGACCCAGACCACGCGGACCTCGGCCTTCGGGTTCTGCTCGCGCAGGGCGATGGTGAAGGCGTTGATGCCGCCGACCACCTCGGGAATCGGATAGGAACCGACATAGCCGATGATGTTCGACTTGGTCATCTTGCCGGCGATGGCGCCGATGACCGTGCGGCCCTCATAGAAGCGGCCCGAGTAGGTCGCGACGTTCTCGGCGCGCTTGTAGCCGGTGGCGTGCTCGAACTTCACGTCGGGATAGCGCTTGGCCACCTTCAGCGTCGGGTTCATGAAGCCGAAGGAGGTGGTGAAGATCAGCTTGTGGCCGCTGGCGGCCAGCTGCTCGATCACGCGCTCGGCGTCGGCGCCTTCCGGCACATTCTCGACGAAGGTGGTGGTGACCTTGTCGCCCAGCGCCTTCTCCACGGCCAGACGGCCCTGGTCGTGCTGGTAGCTGTAGCCGTGGTCGCTGACCGGACCGACATAGACGAAGCCGACCTTCAGCTTGTCCTGCGCGAGCGCAGAGCCCATGCCCACGCTCAGCGCGATGGCGGCGCCGGCCAGACCCAGCACCGCCTTGCCCATCGTCCTTCTGTTCACGTCGAAGCTCCTTGTTCTTGATATCTCAGCGATATGGGCTTTGTTTCGATTTCAAAACGACGCGTCAAGCATCGGGATGAAACAGTTTTCCCAGACAGGCCGGCGCGTTCAGGCGGATGCGGGCGACGTCCCGCGAAATCAGCACCAGGACCAGAACGGTAGCCAGATACGGCAGCATCGACAAGAGCTGCGAGGGCACGTCGATGCCCAGCCCCTGAACGTGCAGTTGCAGGATGGTGACGCCGCCGAACAGCCACGCGCCCAGCATGGCGCGCACCGGCTTCCAGGTGGCGAAGACCACCAGCGCCAGCGCGATCCAGCCGCGGCCCGACGTCATGTTCTCCGCCCACATCGGCGTGTAGTCCATCGACAGGAAGGCGCCGCCCAGCCCGGCCATGGCGCCGCCGAACAGCACGGCGAGGAAGCGGATGCGCAGCACCTTGTAGCCCAGCGCATGGGCGGCCGTGTGGTTCTCCCCCACCGCGCGCAGGACCAGCCCGGCGCGGGTACGGTAGAGGAACAGGTGGACCAGCGGCACGGCGGCGACCGCCAGATAGACCATGATGTCCTGGCCGAACAGCGCCTGCCCCACCACCGGCAGGTCGGTGAGGCCGGGGATATACAGCTTGGGCAGCCCTTCCAGCGGGATGCCGACGAAACCCTGCCCGATCAGCGCCGACAGGCCGACGCCGAACAGGGTGAGCGCCAGACCGGTCGCCACCTGGTTGGCCAGCAGGAACAGCGTCAGCACGGCGAACAGCGAGGCGGTGGCGGCACCGGCCAGCGCCGCGACCAGGAATCCGGTAACGGCGCTGCCGGTCTGGATCGTCACGGCGAAGCCGCAGACGGCGCCCACCAGCATCATGCCCTCGACACCCAGGTTGAGGACGCCGGACTTCTCGACCACCAGCTCGCCCAAGGCCGCGAACAGCAGCGGCGTCGCCGCGGCGAACATGGCGGCCAGGATCGGGCCGATCAGGGCAAAGTCGTTCATGCCGTGGCCCTCCGCGCCCCGAAGCGGACCCGGTAGCGGATCAGCACGTCGCTCGCCAGCAGGAAGAACAGAAGCATGCCCTGGAACACTCCGGTGATGGCCTTGGGCAGGCCCATGGCGATCTGTGCCGCCTCGCCGCCGATGAAGGACAGCGCCATCAGCAGCGCCGCCAGCAGGATGCCGACCGGATGCAGGCGGCCCAGGAAGGCGACGATGATGGCGGTGTAGCCGTAGCCCGGCGAAATGCCGGCAGTGACCTGCCCGATCGGGCCGGCGACCTCGCCCATGCCGGCGATGCCGGCCAAGGCACCCGATAGCAGCAGGGCCAGCCAGACGATCCGCTTTTGGTCGAATCCGGCATAGCCGGCGGCTGCCGGGGTCAGGCCGATCACCTTGATCTGGAAGCCGATGAAGGTCCGCGCGATCAGCAGCCAGCCGCCCGCCACCGCCAGCAGGGCGAACAGCGCGCCCAGATGGACGCGGGTGCCCGTCCACAGGATCGGCAGCACCGCGTCGGCCTCGAACAGGCGCGACTCAGGGAAGGCAAAGCCGTCGGGGTCGCGGTAGGGGCCGTGGACCAGATAGTTCAGCAGCAGCAGCGCCACATAATTCAGCATCAGGCTGGTCAGGATCTCGCTGGCGTTGAAGCGCAGCCGCAGGAAGGCCGGCACCGCTGCCCAGACCGCACCGCCGACCGCGCCGCCGATCACCATCAGCGGCAGCAGCCACCAGCCGCCCTCGCCATAAAAGGCCAACGCCAGCCCACCGCCGGCGATGGCGCCCAGCGTCAGCTGTCCTTCGGCACCGATGTTCCAGACATTGGCGCGGAAGCCGATGGCGAGGCCGACGGCGCACAGCACCAGCGGAGTGGCCTTCACCACCAGCTCGCCCAGCCCGCGCACCGAGGTCAACGGGGCGATGAAGAAGGCATGGAGCGCCTTGACGGGATCGAACCCCATCGCAAGGAACAGGATGAAGCCGCTGAGCAGGGTCAGCGCCACCGCCAGCAGCGGCGTGGCGTAGACCATCGTCTTCGACGCCTGCCCGCGCGGTTCCAAACGGATGAGGCTCATGCGGCGTCTCCGGCAATCGCGAAACCATCAGACCGCACGCGTGATCTCCCCGTCTTCGTCCGGCGGCGTGCCGAACAGGCCACCCATCAGCAGGCCGATGCGTTCCACCGTCGTCTCATGCGTCGGCCGGCTGTCGGACAGGCGGCCGTGGAACAGCACGGAAATCCGGTCGCTCAGCACGAACAGCTCGTCCAGGTCCTGGCTGATGACCAGAACCGCGGCGCCCGAGCGCGCCAGCCCGATCAGCGCCTTGTGGATCGCCGCCGCGGCGCCGGCATCGACGCCCCAGGTCGGCTGGCCGACCACCAGCAGCTTGGGTTTCTGCAGGATCTCGCGGCCGATGATGAATTTCTGCAAATTGCCGCCCGACAGGGATCGCGCTTCCGCCCGGTGGCCGTGGGCGACCACGTTGAAGCCGCGGATGATCGTCTCGGCATAGGCCCGCGCCCGGCCGAAATGGACCATGCCGCCGCGCACCAGCGGTTCGCGGGCATAACCCGACAGCAGCGCATTCTCCGACAAACTCAGTTCCGGCACGGCGCCGCGGCCCAGCCGCTCCTCCGGCACGAAGGCAAGGCCGAGCGCGCGGCGCGCCCGCGGCCCGAGATGCCCGGCCGACGTGCCCTCGATCACCACGGATTCGGCGTCGGCGACCAGCATCTCACCGCTGAGCGCGGCCATCAGCTCCGCCTGCCCATTGCCGGCAACACCGGCGATGCCCAGGATCTCGCCAGCCCGCACCTCGAAACCGACGTCCTTCAGGTTGGTGGCGAAAGGATTGTCGGAGGTGGTGGACAGATGGCGCACCGACAGGCGCGCGGCCCCGGCGGCACCCTGCGGCGACCGCTCGGGCGTGGAGAGTTCCGCCCCCATCATCATCTCGGCAAGGCTGCGCGCGGTCTCCTGCCGCGGGTCCGCGGCGCCCACCACCTTGCCGGCGCGCAGAACGGTGGCGCGGCTGCATAGCGCGCGGATTTCCTCAAGCTTGTGCGAGATGTAGAGGATCGTGCAGCCCTCCGCCGCCAGGACGCGCAGCGTCTCGAACAGCTTGGCGGCCTCCTGCGGCGTCAGGACCGAGGTCGGCTCGTCCATGATCAGCAGCTTCGGGTCCTGCAGCAGGCAGCGCACGATCTCCACCCGCTGCCGCTCGCCCACCGACAGGTGGAAGACATGGCGTTCGGGGTCGAGCGCAAGGCCATAGCGCTCGGACACGCTGCGGATGCGGTCGGCCAGCTCGTCCATCCGGCCGGCATCGTCCAGGCCGAGCGCGATGTTCTCCGTCACCGTCAGCGTGTCGAACAGCGAGAAATGCTGGAACACCATGCCGATGCCCAGCCGCCGGGCGCCGGCCGGGTCGGGGACATCGGTCGCCACCCCCTGCCACAGCATGGTTCCGGAATCGGGATGCAGCACCCCATAGATCATCTTGACCAGGGTGGATTTGCCGGCGCCGTTCTCACCCAGCAGCGCATGGATCTCGCCCGGCTGGAGGACGAGATCGACATGGTCGTTGGCGAGGCATCCGGGGAATCGCTTGGTAATGCCGCGCAGCTCCAGGCGGGGCGGCGGAGCGTCCGGGGGAAAGGTCTCGGCGTGCGAAGGCAAGGAGGGGCAATCCGGGATAAGGTCAAACCTGCATGGCAATGCCAAAGCCGTGCCACCGCTACCAACAGAGTAATCCGGTGGCACCACCGGCCGTCAACAGCCGATCCTCTGCCTATACGCAATGCATTTGCCGCTTCGGTCATCATGCCACAGTCGGAGGCGGCAACCCAGCCTTTCGCCCGGGGGGCTGTTGCGATGCGGCAGGCCCTTGCCAGACGGCCCATTCGGACCAACACTCCGGACGGTCGGCAGTTCGGCCGATCGGACAGGGTGGAGGCAAGGATGTCGGCGGGTTATGCGGTGCTGGACCGGCGGAGCGTGGTGGCAGTGACAGGGGAGGACCGCAAGGCCTTCCTGCAGGGGCTGGTGTCCAACGACATGCTGCGCGTCACGCCCGACCATGCCGCCTATGCCATGTTCCTGACCCCGCAGGGCAAATTCCTGCATGATTTCACCGTCGTCGAATCGGCTGCCGTCGAATCGGGTTCGGATGCGGCCGCGGCACTTCTGCTCGATCCGGAGACGGACCGGCGCGCCGACCTGCTGCGCCGGCTGAAGATGTACAAGCTGCGCTCGAAGATCGCGCTGGAGGACCGGGCCGAGGCGCTGCGCGTCGTGGTGGCCTTCGGGGAGGGCGCGCTCGCGGCGCTTGGACTGCCGGCGGAGCCGGGCGCGGCACGGCCCTTCGGCGGCGGCATCGCCTTCACCGACCCCCGCCTGCCGGCGCTTGGCGCCCGCCTGTTCCTGCCGGTGGAGGGGCCGGCGGAGGGCATCGCGGCGCTGGAAGAGGCCGGGCTGGTGCGACGGGATGCCGCGGAGTACGACCGCCTCCGCCTGTCGCTCGGCGTGCCGGACGGCACCGGCGAGCTGATTCCGGAGAAGTCGATTCCCCTGGAAAACCGGATGGACGCGCTGAACGCCATCTCCTGGGACAAGGGCTGCTACATGGGGCAGGAGTTGACCGCCCGCACCAAGTACCGCGCCCTGATCAAGAAGAAGCTGTTCCCCGCCGCCATCGACGGGCCGACGCCGGAGCCCGGCACCCCGGTGACGCTGGATGGCAAGGACGCCGGGGAAATCCGCAGCGCCCGCGACGGCGCGGCACTCGCCCTTCTGCGGCTGGAGGAGGTGCAGCGCGCGGCCGAAAACGGGCTTTCCTTCCAGGCCGGTGCCGCGACGCTGACGCCGCAGGAGCCGGATTGGGATTCTACCACCAAAGGCTAGCGCCACGCCGAAAGAGTTCGCGGAGGGTGGAATCAAACGGGGCCTGCGCCTGTTGTTCTGGTGTCTTTCGACACAACGACAAAGGAGCCACCCCATGCGTCGCACCCTGATCGCCACCGCCGCCACGCTGGCTTTGCTCTCCGGCGCCGCCGTTGCACAGACCACCTCGCCGACCGTGGGCAATCCGTCCTCGTCGACCCCCAGCATGTCGAACAGCGCGTCGCCGGACAGCGCCACCACGGGCGGCACGGCCGGCAGCTCGGCCACCTCCGGCGCAACGGGCGGCCAGTTGGCCAGCGCCGACGAGTTGATCGGCAAGAACGTCTACGGTCGCGACAATGAGAAGATCGGCGAGGTCGACGACGTGATCCTCGACGCCAACGGGCAGGCCAAGCAGCTGGTGGTCAGCTCCGGCGGCTTCCTCGGCATCGGTGAGAAGCAGGTCGCGGTCGACTACACCGCTGCCAACTGGGATTCGCAGAACGACCGCCTGAACCTGGCCGGCATGAGCCGCGAGGACGTGAAGGCGATGCCGGAGTTCGAGTACGACGACACCATGACGTCGCTGAACAAGAACCGGAAGCCGGCCGAAGCCGGAACAACGGCGCCGGGCGCCGCGCCGACGGGCGGTTCGATGGGCACCACCGGCGGCAGCACCACTGGAGGCAGCACAGCACAGTAACGCCGACTTTGCCCCCTCCCTAACCCTCCCCCTCTTCGAGGGAGAGGGGACTGCCGCCGCAATCGGAAATCCCCCCTCTCCTGCCGTAGGCGGGGGAGGGAGGGACCCGCGGCGGAGCCGTGGGAGGGAGGGGGCAACTATCCCAGCGCCTCACCCCCGCAGCAGATCCACGAAGCGCCGGCAGGCCACGATCTCCGCGCGCACGTTGGCGCGGCGCTTCGTGGCCTCGGCGTCCTCGCCCCATTGTTCGATCTGGTAGGTCTCGTCCAGCTGCGAGACCTCGAAGGCCTCCTCGGCACCGATGCGGCCTTCCAGCAGGGCCAGCGCCACGATGATCGAGCCGCAGACGCCGGTCGTGGTCTGCAGCGCCGACAGGTACCAGTCATCCGTCCGTTCCACCACCCGGCGCAGGGCAGCCAGCGCCTCCTCCGGCTGCGGCTTGGGCATCAGGCCGGCGCAGACATGCAGCGGCGCGTCGTAGGTCAGCGCCGCCCAGTCCAGCAGCGGCTGCCACAGCTGGGCCTGACGGTCCACCAGCGGCTGCGGATGCTCGGCGCGGTAGCACAGCAGGTCGGTTCCGGCATAGGCGCTGATGGCCTGGACGATGTCGGACCGCTTGGCCGGGATCAGGTCGACGGCGGTGCTCGACAGCTGCATCAGCGGCATGGAATGGGCGTCGATCTGGTCGCCCTGCGCCGCCCATTCGTCGGCCACCCCCTGGGCCAGCGGCCGGCTGGGGAAGACCAGCGGCGCCTTGGCCGGGCTGCGCACCGGACGGCCGTCCAGCTCGACCCGGAAGCCGCCCTCGGTCTCGCCGACCCCCGCCGCCTTGTAGAAACGCTTCATCGCTTACCCTTCCAAAAGCTCCAGCACCGCGGTGGCGACATCCCGCCCGCGGTGAACGATGCGGTCCGCCCCGGCCCGCTCCAGCTCCGGCACCGCGTGATAGCCCCAGGAAACGCCGACCGACCGCACCCGCGCGTTGCGGGCCATCTGAATGTCGTAGGTCGTATCACCGATCACAACCGTGCCTGCCTCTTCCGCGCCGGTCTCCGCCAGCGCGCGCTGGACCATGTGCGGGTTGGGCTTGCCGGGACCGACATCGGCGGTCTGCAGCGTGACGAAGCGCCCGGTCAGCCCGTGCCCCTTCAGCACCGCGTCCAGCCCGCGCCGCGACTTGCCGGTCGCGACGCCCAGCAGGACACCCGCCTCCTCCAGCGCCGCCAGCGTGTCGACGATGCCGGGAAACAGCGGCTCGTCCACATCGCCCCGGCTGCGCGCGGCGGAGAAGGCCCGCTTGTAGCTTTCCGCCACCGCGGCATGGGTCTCGGCGTCGTGGGTGGGCAGCAGAAGGGACACCGCCTCCACCAGCGACAGCCCGACCATGCGGCGGACCTCCATCGGGTCGGGCTCGCCCAGCCCGTGCTCCGCCCAGGCCTGGGTCATGGCGTCGATGATGGCGAACTGGCTGTCGACCAGCGTGCCGTCGCAATCGAACAGGGCGAGACGCAGGGGCGATTTCCCGGAAGCGGACATCACTCGAAATCCTCGAACGGATCGTCGCGCAGGTTCGGGCTGAAGCCGAAATACTTCCAGGTCGCCTGCATGTGGTCGGGCAGCGGCGCGGTGACGTCGATGGTCTTGCCGCCGCGCGGGTGCGGCAGGATCAGCCGGCGCGCATGCAGGTGCAGCTTCTTCGTCACCTCCGCCCCGGCCAGGAAGGCGCCCTGCCCGGCATATTTGCCGTCGCCGAGGATCGGCGTGCCCACCGCGGCCATGTGGACGCGCAGCTGGTGGGTGCGGCCGGTCAGCGGCCACATGGCGACGAAGGCCGCCTGCTTGCCGACATTCTCCTGCACCGAATAGACGGTGACGGCGCGCTTGCCCTCTTCCTTGTTCTCGGCCACCCGCTCGCCATGGGGACCGCCTTCCTTGGCCAGCGCGAGGTCGATCTTGCCCTGGTAGGGCGTCGGAACGCCGACGGTGACGGCCCAGTAGATCTTGCGCACCGCGCTGCCGCGGAACAGTTCCGTCAACTTGCTGGCGGCGAAGGTGGTGCGGGCCAGCAGCAGGACGCCCGAGGTGTCCTTGTCCAGCCGGTGGACCAGCTTCGGCCGCTCGTTGCCGTCGAAGCGCAGGGCATCCAGCATGGCGTCGAGGTGCTTGGAGGTGCCGGTGCCGCCCTGCACCGCCAGACCGGCCGGCTTGTTGATGGCGATCACGTCGGCGTCACGGTAGAGCACCAGCGCCTGCAGCTCGGCGATCTGCTTGTCCGACATGCCCTTGGGCTTGCCCGCCCCCGGATTGGGACCCTTGACCGGTGCGGCCCAGGCGGCAAGCGGCGGAATGCGCACGCCCTGCCCTGCCACCAGCCGCGACGATGTCTCCGCCCGCTTGCCGTCGATGCGGACTTGGCCCGTACGCAGCAGCTTCTGCAGATAGCTGTGGTTCACGTCGGGGAAATGCCGCTTGAACCAGCGGTCGAGCCGCATGTCGGCCTCGTCGGCCGTCACGGTGCGGGTTTCGACCTTGCTGTCGCCTTTGGATTCGGTCGACGCGGTATCGGCGTGATCGGCAGCGGGATTGCGAGAGTCAGTCATCAGAGGGACACCGAAACAAGAGAACGCACGGCCCACAGGCCGGCAAAGAAGCCCACCACGCTGAACAGCGTCGAGGCGAGGAAGTATCCCGCCGCCGCGGCGAACTCGTCCCGGGCGACGAGAACACCGATGTCCAGCGTGAAGGAGGAGAAGGTGGTGAAGCCGCCGAGCACGCCGACCAGCAGCAGGGCGCGCAGCTCCGGCGACGGCGACCATGCCAGCGCCGCCAGCTCGGACAGCACCCCCATCGCCGTGCAGCCGATCACGTTGACGACGATCGTCCCCACCGGAAAGCGGGTGCCGGCCCATTGCATGACCATCATCAGCATCAGGTAACGCGCCACCGATCCGGCGGCACCACCGACGGCGACGGCAAGCAAGGACAGCGGGGATGCGAGCACGGCGCCTCCGGTTCAGCGCAGGACGGTGGGAAATGGGTGACGAGCGCCGGATTAGAGCCAGAAACCGCGCCACTTGTCACGCGATGGACAATCGCGGCAGGATCGTCGGCATGGAAACGCTCCCCCACAACGCCGCCCTGCTGATCGTCGACCTGCAAAAGGCCATCGACGACCCGCGCTGGAGCCGCGTCGGCCCGCGCAACAACCAGCAGGCCGAAGCCAATATCGCTGCCTTGCTGGCCGCCTGGCGGCGGGACGGGCGGCCCATCATCCACATCCGCCACGATTCGGTGGAGCCCGGCTCCACCTACCGTCCGGGCTGCCCCGGCCATGTCTTCAAGGAGGAGGCCATGCCGCTGCCGGGCGAGACGGTGATCGGCAAGCGGGTGAACAGCGCCTTCATCGGCACGGACCTGGACGAGTGGCTGCACGGCCGCGGCATCGGCGCGCTGGTGGTGGGCGGCGTCATCACCAACAACAGCGTCGAGGCGACGGTGCGGATGGCCGGCAACCTGGGCTACGACGTGCATCTGGTCGCCGACGCCTGCTTCACCTTCGCCCGGCTGGACCGGTCGGGCAGAGTGTGGACGGCGGACGAGGTGCACGACCTGTCGCTCGCCAACATGGACGGCGAATATGCGACGGTGGTGGAGACGGCCGAGGTGTTGGGAGCGGTGTTGCGGTGATGCCCCCTCCCCATCCCTCCCCCGCTTCGCGGGAGAGGGGGTAGGAGCTTTGCGGGAAGTCCGGCGGAGTTCCCTCTCCCGCGTTAGCGGGGGAGGGTTAGGGAGGGGGCAACAGCACGCCCGACTACGCCAGCTTCGCCCTCAAAAACTCCACCGTCCGCTTCCAGGCCAGATCGGCGGCCTCCTTGTTGTAGCGTTCGGCCGACGTGTCGTTGTGGAAGGCGTGGTTGACGCCCTCGTACATGTGGATCTGGTGTTCGACGCCGGCCTTCTTCAGCGCCTCTTCATAGGCGGGAATCCCGGCGTTGATGCGCTGGTCGAGCCCGGCATAATGCAGCATCAGCGGCGCCTTGACGGTGGTGACCAGCGCCGGGTCGGGCGCCGGGCCGTAGAAGGCGACGCCGGCTTTCAGATCGGGCGCCTTCAGCGCCAGCCGGTTGACCATGCCGCCGCCCCAGCAGAAGCCGATGGCGCCGACCTTGGCCGAGGAATAGCGGTAGGCCATCAGATAGCTCATGGCCGCGATCAGGTTGTTGACCGTCTTGTCGCCGTCGAGCTGGCCGATCAGGTCGCGGGCCTTGTCGGGATCCTGCGGCGTGCCGCCCAGCGGCGACAGCAGGTCGGGCGCCAATGCCACGAAGCCTTCGGTGGCGAGCCGGCGGGTGACGTCCTCGACATAGGCATTCAGGCCGCGATTCTCGTGGATGACGATGACCGCCGGGGCCTTGTCCGCCAGCTTCGGCCGGGCGAGATAGCCCGCCACGTCGCCGGTCGCCCCCTGGAAGCTCACCTTTTCCGCCGCCAGACGGGTGTCGTCCTCGCCGACGATGGCCGCGTGGGCATAGTTCGGCTCGATTGCCGACAGAATGGCCGGGATCGCCGCCGCGCTGCCGGCCAGTGCCGCCAAGCGTTCCAGAAAGACGCGGCGCGGCAGCGGCGCATGGGTGTATTCGTCGTAGAGGTCTATGATACGCTGGTCCATCCCCGATGCCCCCTGTTCTTGCGTGTGCCGCAGCTCAGCCGGTGCGGTCGCGCATGAGAGTGGGGGCACGGAACCGGCTTGGCAACCGGGGGGACGACGCGCTTTCGGTCTATGACGCGTCCGGCGCCGCTTCGGCCAGGGGAACCAGGTCCGACGGCTGATATTCGACCAGCCGGCCGTCGCGCATCTCTAGAACCCGGTCCATGCGGCGGGCGAGGTCCAGATTGTGAGTGGCGACCAGGGCGCCGACCTTGGCCTGCCGGACGATGGCCGACAGCATGGCGAAGACATGCTCCGCCGTGTGGGGGTCGAGGTTGCCGGTCGGCTCGTCGGCGATCAGCAGCGACGGCGCGTTGGCCAGCGCGCGGGCGATGGCGACGCGCTGCTGCTCGCCGCCCGACAGGCGGGCCGGACGGTGGGTGCCGCGCTGTTCCAGCCCGACCATGCGCAGAAGCTCGTCCGCGCGCTGGCGGGCGACGGATTTCGGCACGGCGGCGATCATCTGCGGTAGCACGATGTTCTCCCGCGCCGAGAATTCCGGCAGCAGATGGTGGAACTGGTAGACGAAGCCGATGGAGCGGCGGCGCACCTCGGTCCGCTTGCCGTCGTCGAGATTCGACACGTCGGTTCCGGCGATGCGCACCGTGCCGCCGGTCGGCCGTTCCAGCAGGCCGGCGATGTGCAGCAGCGTCGATTTGCCGGCGCCCGACGGACCGACCAGCGCCACCAGTTCGCCGGCGCCGACGGTCAGATCGACCCCGCGCAGCACCTCAAGCGTCTCGCCCGCCTGTTCGAAACGGCGGACGATGCCCTTCAACTCCAGCATCGGCTGCATGACCGCGTCACTCATATCGCAGAGCCTCCACCGGATCGAGCCGGGCGGCGCGCCAGGACGGGTAGATGGTGGCGGCGAAGGACAGGCCCAGCGCCATCAGCGTCACCTGCACCACCTCGCTCCAGTCGATCTTGGCCGGCAGGTGGGAGAGGAAATAGATCTCGGCGTTGAACAGGTTGGTGCCGGTCAAGCCCTGGATCACCTGCCGGATGCTCTCGATGTTCAGCGCGAAGGACACGCCCAGCGCCAGACCCAGCAGAGTCCCCGTCACGCCCACGCTGGCGCCGGACAGGAAGAAGATGCGCATGACCATGCCGCGAGTCGCCCCCATGGTGCGCAGGATCGCGATGTCGCGCCCCTTGTCCTTCACCAGCATGATCAGGCTGGAGATGATGTTGAAGGCCGCGACCATGATGATCAGCGACAGGATCAGGAACATCACGTTGCGTTCGACCTGAAGGGCGGTGAAGAAGCTGGCGTTCGACTGCTGCCAGTCGACCACACGCCCTTCCCCGGCCACCGCCGACTGGACGGCGGCCCGCGCGGCAACGATCTGCATCGGATCGTCGACGAAGACCTCAAGCGAGGTCACCGCGTCGCCGGTGCGGAAGAAGGCCTGCGCCTCCTCCAGCGGCAGGAAGATGAAGCTGTTGTCGTATTCGAACATGCCGACGTCGAAGATCGCGCCGATGGGATAGCTGCGCATCCGCGGCACGGTGCCGAAGGCGGTGACGTTGCCCTGCGGCGCGATCAGCGTGATCTGGTCGCCGACGCTCAGGCCCAGCCGCTGGGCCATGCGCGAGCCGATGGCGATGCGGTCCTCCCCGAACTCCTCGGCCGAGCCGCGGATGACGTTGTTGGCAAGCGTCGGCCGCGCCTTGAAGTCTTCCGCCCGCACGCCGCGGATGACCGCACCCGAGGCGACGCCGCGCACCGACACCAGTGCCTGCCCTTCAACCGTCGGGGTGACAGTGTTGACGCCCGGCGTGTTGCGAAGCTTGCCGGCCAGGATGTCGAAGTCCGGCAGCGGCCCGCCACGCACATTGTAGACGTTGAGGTGCCCGTTGAGGCCGAGCACGCGGCCCAGCAGCTCCGCCCGGAAACCGTTCATCACCGCCATCACGATGATGAGGGTCGCGACGCCAAGCGCGATGCCCAGCAGCGAGAACCCCGCGATGACCGAGATGAACCCTTCCTGGCGGCGCGCCCGGAGGTAACGCATCGCGACCATGCGTTCGAAGGCGGTGAAGATCATGCGGCTGGGATCCTGTGGGTGGGCTGAAACGATGCCCTACATGGGAACGTGAGCGTGGCGGAAAAAGGGCGAACCGGTGCCCTGCACTTTATCCCTCTCCCGCCCCGGGAGAGGGAAGGCCCGCACAGATCCCCTCTCCCCCCCGGGGAGAGGGTTAGGGTGAGGGGGACGCACGGCAAGGATTCTTGGCCAAGGCACGCAACGCATCCCCCTCACCCCGACCCTCTCCCCGGGGGGGAGAGGGGGGACGGGAAAGGGAGGCCCGGACCGATCAGCCCAGCAGCTTCGCCAGCGCCGCCTCGACCGGCAACTCTTCCTTCTCGCCGGTGGCGCGGCGCTTCAGCTCGACGACGCCGTTCTTCAGGCCGCGCGGGCCGACGACCAGCTGCCAGGGAACGCCGATCAGGTCCATGTCGGCGAACTTGGCGCCGGGACGCTCCTCTCGATCGTCATAGGCGACTTCCAGCCCGGCCGCTTCCAGCTTCGCATACAGCTCGGCGCAGACGCGGTCGGTCTCGGCGTCGCCGGACTTCAGGTTGATCAGGCCGACATTGAAGGGGGCAACGGCGTCCGGCCAGATGATGCCGTTGTCGTCGTGGCTGGCCTCGATGATCGCACCCATCAGACGCGACACGCCGATGCCGTAGCTGCCCATCTCCACCGGGATCGACTCGCCGTTCGGACCGGCGACCACGGCGTTCATCGGCTTGGAGTATTTGGTGCCGAAGTTGAAGATGTGTCCGACCTCGATGCCGCGGGCCGACACCAGATCGGCCTCCGGAACCGGGCTGTTGGCCGGGTCGTGCTTCTCGTCGGTCGCCGCATAGATGGAGGTGATGCGGTCGAAGAAGGGCTGCAGATCGTCGTCGATGCCCGGAGCGTCCTTGAGCACGTCCAGGTTCATCCACTCCTTGTGGCAGAAGACGCCGCTCTCGCCGGTCTCGGCCAGGATGATGAATTCGTGGCTCAGGTCGCCGCCGATGGGGCCGGTGTCGGCGCGCATCGGAATCGCCTTCAGCCCGATGCGGGCGAAGGTGCGGAGATAGGCCAGGAACATCTTCTGGTAGGAACGGCGCGCGCTGTCCGCATCGATGTCGAAGGAATAGGCATCCTTCATCAGGAATTCGCGACCCCGCATCACGCCGAAACGCGGACGGATCTCATCACGGAACTTCCACTGGATATGGTAGAGGTTCAGCGGCAACTGGCGGTAGCTCTTGACGAAGGAGCGGAAGATGTCGGTGATCATCTCCTCGTTCGTCGGACCGAACAACATCTCGCGGTCGTGGCGGTCGGTGATGCGCAGCATCTCCTTGCCGTAATCGTCGTAGCGGCCGCTCTCGCGCCACAGGTCGGCCGACTGGATCGTCGGCATCAGCAGTTCCTGCGCGCCGGCGGCGTCCTGCTCCTCGCGGACGATCTGCTCGATCTTGCGCAGAACCCGATAGCCCAGCGGCAGCCAGGCATAGATGCCGGCGCTGGTCTGGCGGATCATCCCGGCCCGCAGCATCAGGCGGTGCGAGACGATCTGCGCCTCGGTCGGGGTCTCCTTGAGGGTCGGCATGAAGAAGCTGGACAGCCGCATGGCTCTGCTCTCGTGTGCGAGGTGTTCGACAAGGCCGCGCGGACATGCTCCTTATCGAACGGGAGCGCACTCGGGCGGCGGGTGAGCGACTTTAGGAAGGTCGCCCGCACTTGTCCACTGTAAGCCCCCGCCCCGGCCGCCCCCGTCGGCTATCGGGTGCGGCAATAGGCGTAGAGGCGGTCCTCCGCTCCCGGATCGATCGGCTGGCCGTTGAGATAGAGCCGGTCGCCGACCACGCTGAGCCACACCGCCGTCACATCGTCGGGCAGGAAGGGCACCGAAGGCAGGGCGATGCCCATCCGCCGAACAAGATCGACCGACAGCGGCAGGTCGATGGGGATTGGCGGCTGCGCGCCCGCACTGCCCGGCAGGTCTGCCGGCGTCACCGGGCGGCCGTTCACATCCACCCCCGGCCGGTATTCCACGTCGGCGGCCGGCACATGGCGGGTCAGCCGCTGGCACAGCGACAGATCGATCGCCGGCCGTTCGCGGGCGGCATCGGGGGTCAGGGGGATCGGTCCCGGCAGTTGCGGCTGCGATTGCGCCGAAGCGGCACCGGCCGTCAAGGCCAGCAGGCACGCTGTCAGCAGGCACGCGCTCAGGCCGGCGCGCAGGGCCTTCTGCGCCGTCACAGCGAGTGCCGCTCGGCCACCGGGGCCGGGTTGCGCATGGTTTTCCAGTAGAGCGACAGGTAGGGCATTCCTTTCTCCGCCTCCTCCTGGGTCCGCGCCGACTGGCGGATGTATTTGCCGATGAAGGGCTTGTTCACATGCTCCAGGTCCACCGCGGCCTTCAGCACCAGGAACTCGCCGATCTTGTCCGGCAGATTGTAATGCCATTTCTGCAGGCAGTCGGAGGTCACGCCGGGCTTCGCCTGTTCCGGTTCGGGCAGGTAGAATTCCTGGTGGTGGTACTGCGAAATCTCCTTTCAAGCCTGGGCGACCCGGCCGGGCTTCACCCGCGGCAGAGCCTTCAGGATGCGGACATCGTCGTGGAACAACGGCAGGAAACCCCGCTTCTCCGCCAGTTCGGTCAGCATGATGTGCAGCCCGGCCATCACGCCGCCTTCCGCACCGCCGCCATGCCCGTTGTCGGCCTTTTCCTGGCGCTTGCGGCTGAACAGGGCGCTGAAAAAGCCCTTCTTCTGCTTGGTGCCGCCGCCCGCCCCGCCGCTGTCCTGCCCGACCTTGCGCTCGTCCCACAGCGAATCCCAGGCGTATTCCCAGGAGGTGAAGATGGCGTTGGATCGGTCGTCGAGGACCGTCAGCAGATATTCACGGCCCTCCCGCGCCCAATCGACGTCGCCGACGATGGCGCGCACCGGCCGGCGGCTGAGCACGACCGGCAGAATGCCGACACGCACGAGGTCCTGATAGAACTCGACGAAGGACGGCGTCTGGATAAAGGGCAGCATTGAGCAGGGCTGCTGATCCGGCGCCAGCAACTCCATGCTTTTCCTGGTCCGCTCCAACAGTTCGGTCGTCAGAACCGCGGCGAACTGATCGAACCGTTCGTTTTCGTTCGCGGCCATCGGCGTCTCGACTGTCGTCCTTCTTCTGACACCCGCAGGAGCGGGCGAATGATCGGCTGCCCCGATCGGCCAATACGGACACACCCTCCGGGCGGCGCGTGCCTCCCGGCGGTATCTTACGGCCAGTCCGGCCGGATTGGGGAAAACCCCAGGGCCGATGTTGGCCCGAGCAACGCTAACAAGTAAACCGTTAACGTTTTCTGGACCTGCCGCGGAAATTTCCTGTCCGTAGGCAAATCATCCGCATGGCCGATAAAGAAAGGCCGCGCGGCAAATGCGGCGCGGCCTGTCGAGTTTAGGGAGGAATCGCCACCAGGCGTCGGAAAGGGAGGAAGAACCTCCCTCGTCACAGCAAAAGTGTGGACCCGAGCCGACCCCATGGCAAGCCTAAAACTGAGGCAACACCCCGTCATGCCCAAAGTTTTTGCATTTTTGCCCAACCTTTCAGCGATTGCCACCGTTCTGACCGGAGCCTTGCCTATTTCATGGGCTCGTACCCGCGATAGCCGCCGTCCACAGCGGTTTTCCAGGGCGGACTCTGCGCCAACACGGTGGCATGGACCGGACAATCCGGCTGATGCGCGCCCGGCAGATAGCCCAGGCTCATCAGGAACTCGCCGACGATCTCGCCGCCGGTGAAACGGAACGTCCGGCCGAACAGCTTTACCCATTCCGCCTTGGTCAGGGGGTGGTGAGCGCGCAGCCAACCGTCGAAGGAACCGTGGGTCTGGCGCAGCGCGATGATGCGGCGGGCATTTTCGATTACCGCGTCGACCTTCAGCCGGTTGCGAACGATACCGGCGTCGGCCAGAAGCCGCGCCCGCTCCGCCTCGCCATAGACGGCGACCCGGTCGATGTCGAAATCGTCGAAGGCGGCGCGGAACGCCTCGCGCTTCTTCAGGATGGTCAGCCAGGACAGCCCGGCCTGGTTGATTTCCAGCACCAGCCGTTCGAACAGCACCCGGTCGTCGCTGCTCGGGAAGCCGTATTCCTCATCATGGTAGGGGCCGTGGTGGGGGTGGCCGGGTGCGGCCGCGCAATAGGTCAGGCTCAACCCGCCCTCTCCTCTCCAGTCGGTCAGTACATATGGCGCGCCATTTCGCGGAAGGAGATGATCCCCGACCGCTCCACGCCGAAGATCACCAGCCACACCAGCAGCGCGACCACCGAGGTGATCATGAATTTGCGCAGGATGCGCGGCTCTACCGGCGCGGACGAGGCCATTCCAGGTTCCGGCTCGTCCGGCGTCCTGACACCCCAGGGCAGCACCGCGAACAGCACCACCCACCAAACGACGATGTAGACGAAGACCGCCGTCACCCAGTTGTCCATCGCCCCCTCCGCCGCCTCTCTTGCCTTTCCCGACCCGCACAGTCCGGCGGAGGGATCAGGCCTGTTCCAGTTCCACCAGCGTCCCGCAGAAGTCCTTGGGGTGCAGGAACAGGACCGGCTTGTCGTGGGCGCCGATCTTCGGCTCGCCGTCGCCGAGCACGCGGGCGCCCTGTTCCTTCATCCGGTCGCGGGCGGCGAGGATATCGTCCACCTCGTAGCAGATGTGGTGGATGCCGCCGGACGGGTTCTTTTCCAGGAAGCCGGCGATGGGCGACTTTTCGCCGAACGGATGCAGCAACTCGATCTTGGTGTTGGGCAGGGTGACGAAAACCACGGTCACACCGTGCGGCGGCAGATCCACCGGCTGTGACACCGCGGCCCCCAGCGTGTCGCGGTAGAGCGCCGTCGCCGCCGGCAGGTCCGGAACGACAATGGCGACGTGGTTGAGCTTCCCGATCATGCGTGTCCTCTCGCTGGCTGTCCATTCGGCCCGTTAGCGGGCTCTGATAAGCCTCTTATACACGGATTCCGTCAGACGCGGACCAGATGGACCTCGGTCACCGGCTTCTTGCCATGGGACGCATTGAAGCAGCGGCGCACGGCGATCCGCGCCGCCTCCTTCACCTGGGCGTCGTCGGCCCGTGCCGATCTGGGCAGCATCGCCACCGATTCGCGCACCGCATCGATCACGTCCAGCAGCAGGTCGCGGTCGGTCGCCTCATCGATCAGCCCCATCACCGCCACCTGCGGCGCCGTCAGCAGTTCGCCGGTCCCGGTCATCACCAGCGTCACCACGGCGGCGCCGTTGTTCACCATCCGGTTGCGCGCCCGCATCATGCCGGTGTCGAGCGGCACCAGCCGCTTGCCGTCCACCGCCATGCGGCCGGCCCGCACATGGGCCACCACCTGCGCACCCTCCGCCGCATCGAGCCGGATCAGTTCGCCATTGGCCGGCACGATGCTGTGGGCGACCTGGCAATCCTCCGCCAAAACGGCATGCGCCTGCTGGTGGCGCTGCTCGCCATGAACCGGCACGGCGATGCGCGGACGCACCCACTGGTACATGCGCACAAGCTCGTCCCGCGCCGGATGACCGGAGACATGGACCGCCGCCTCGTCTGCCGTGACCAGCTCCACGCCCTGGGCGACCAGCTGGTTCTGCATGCGGCCGATGGCGCGTTCGTTGCCGGGTATCTCGCGGGAGGAGAAGATCACCACGTCGCCGCGCGACAGCGTCACCTGCGGATGGTCGTTGGCGGCGATGCGGGCAAGGGCGGAGCGCGGCTCCCCCTGGCTGCCGGTGCAGATCAGCACCAGCTTTTCCCGCGGCAGATAACTGGCGTCATGCTCCGACAGGAATTTCGGCACGTCGGCCAGATAGCCGCTGGCCCGCGCCGCCTCGTTGATCCGCCACAGCGACCGGCCGACCAGCGCCACATGACGGTCATGCGCGGCGGCGGCGGCAGCGATGCTCTCCAGCCGCGCCACGTTGGTGGCGAAGCAGCTGACGGCGATGCGCGAGTCGCGGTAGCGGCCGAACAGCTCCATCAGCGAGGCGCGCACCGTCGCCTCCGACCCGGCGGAGCCCGGAACCAGCGCATTGGTGCTGTCGCCGACCAGAGCCAGCACGCCCTCGTCGCCGATGGCGCGCAGCCGCGCCTCGTCGGCGGTGTCGCCGACCAGCGGATCGGGATCCAGCTTCCAGTCGCCGGTGTGCAGGACGGTGCCGGCGGAGGTGCGGATGGCGAGCGCGTTCGGCTCCGGAATCGAGTGCGTCATTGTGACGTATTCGACGGAGAAGGGACCGATCTCCACCGTGCCGCCCAGCGGGATCTCATGGATCGGAACCGTTGCGCTCAGCCCCTTCTCGTGCAGCTTGGCGCGCAGGAAGGCCGCGGTGAAGGGCGTGCAATAGACGGGGCAGCGCAGGTCCGGCCACAGATACTGCACGGCGCCGAGATGGTCCTCATGCGCATGGGTCAGCACCAGCCCGACCAGATCCTCCCGCCGCTCGGCGATGAAGGACGGGTCGGGCATGATCACGTCCAACCCGGGCATGGTGTCGTCGGCAAAGGAGATGCCGAGGTCCACCATCAGCCATTTGCCCCGGTGGCCGTAGAGGTTGAGGTTCATCCCGATCTCGCCGGAACCGCCGAGCGGGAGGAAATACAGGCCGCCATCCTCCGGAACGAAGGTGTCCGCCGGGGCTGCAGGAATTCCGGCGGCTGTCTTGGAGGATTGTGTCATTGGACCGTGTTGCGCTTGTGGATCAGGAGGAGACCGCGGAGCGTCAGCTCATTGTCGGTGTGTTCGATCACATGGGTGGCCTTGGCGAAAAGAACAGCCAACCCGCCGGTGGCGACGACCCGCATCGGTTCGCCGTACTCCGCCCGGATGCGGGCCACCAGCCCTTCGATCAGGCCGACATACCCCCAGAAGATGCCCGACTGCATGCAGGCGATGGTGTTCTTGCCGATGACCTCGGCCGGCGGCTGGATTTCCACCCGCGGCAGCTTGGAGGCGGCCATCTGCAGCGCCTCCAGCGACAGGTTCAGCCCCGGCGCGATCACGCCGCCGCAATAGTTGCCGTCGGCATCCACCACGTCGAAGGTCGTCGCCGTGCCGAAATCGATAACGATCAGCGGAGTCTTGTAGGTCGCGGCGGCGGCCACCGTGTTGACCAGCCGGTCGGCCCCGACCTCCTCCGGCCGGTCGACCAGCGCCTTGGCGCCCAGATCGACGCCGGGCTGGCCGACGATCACCGGTTCGCAGCCGAAATGATCCTTGCACAGGCGCTTCAGGTTGAAGGTGGCTCCGGGAACGACGCTGGCGATGATCGCGCCATGGATGTCGACCGGCTTCAGTCCCTTCAGCGCCATCAGGTGCGTCAGCCACACCATGTATTCGTCGGAGGTGCGTTTGGGGTCGGTCGCCGTGCGCCAGATGCCGCGCTGGCGGTCGCCGTCATAGATGGCGAACACCACATTCGTGTTTCCGGCGTCGATGGCTAGCAGCATGGCGTGGTCCTGAGGGCGATGGGCACTTGGGATTAGCTGGCGGCGGGGGGCGCGAAGAACACGTCCCCGGCGGCGATCCGCTGGCGCGGTCCGCCGTCCGTTGGATCAAGCAACAGAACGCCGTCGCTGTCCAGATCGGCGAAGGTGCCGGGGATCGTCCGATCCGCCAGCCTGACCACGATCGGCCCGCCCAATCCGCGGGCGCGCGACAGCCACGCCTCCCGCACCGGAGCGAAGCCATGGGCGCGCCAGCGGCCATACCAGTCCGCCAGATGGCCGGCGAAGACCTCCAGCAGGGCGCCGGTTCCCATCGGCGGTGCCCCTTCGGCAATCAGCGATGTCGCGCCATAGTCGGCGGTCGCGGGAAAATGCCGCAGGTTGATGCCGACGCCAAGCACCACCCAGGCGACCGTACCGTCCGCGGCAGGTTCCGACTCGAGGAGGATGCCCGACAGCTTGCGGTCATGCACCAGCACGTCGTTCGGCCATTTGCAGCGAACCCCGCCGGGATCGGGCAGCACCGATTCCGCAGTCTCGGCGATGGCGAGGGCGGCGACGAAGGAGACCTGGGCAGCCGCCGCCGCCGGCAGTCCGGGCCGCAGGATCGTCGTGCTGTAGAGGTTGCCTTCGGGAGAGGTCCAGGCCCGGCCGCGCCGGCCACGCCCGCTTTCTTGCCGGCGCGCCCAGACGATGGTGCCTTCCGGTGCCCCTGAACGCGACAAGGCCTTCGCTTCGTCGTTCGTGCTGCCGACGGAGTCGAAGGCCTTGACCTGGAAGCCCGGAGGCAGGCGCAGACGCGCCGCCTCCGCTTCGAGCGATGACGTCATCGGTCCGCCGTCAGCCGGCGAACAGGGCCGCCGCGGCAGCCGCCGCACCGTTCAGGATCGGCGCCGGGGCGACGAAGAACAGCAGGGTGAACAGGCTGGTGACGACCAGGACGCCGGTCATGCCGTCGTCGTCCACCTTGTCGACCACCACCGCGGGCTCATCGAAATACATGATCTTGATGATGCGCAGGTAGTAGAAGGCGCCGACGACACTGGTCAGCACGCCGATCACGGCCAGCGTGTATTCCTGCGCCGCGACGGCGGCGAGGAAGACATAGAGCTTGCCGAAGAAGCCGGCCATCGGCGGGATGCCGGCCATGGAGAACATGAAGATCGCCATGGTGGCGGCCAGCATCGGGTTGGTCTTCGACAGGCCGGCGAAGTCCTTGATCTCCTCCAGCATTTGGCCCTTGGCCTTCATGCTGAGGATGACCGCGAAGGCGCCGATGTTCATGGCGATGTAGAGCGCCATGTAGATCAGCACGCCGCGCACGCCGTCCTGGGTCCCGGTGGTCAGGCCGACCAGCGCGTAACCGACATGGCCGATGGAGCTGTAGGCCATCAGGCGCTTGATGTTGGTCTGCATGATGGCGACGAAGGACCCGATCACCATCGACAGCACGGCGGCGGCGACCAGTACCTGATGCCACTGGTCGGCGAGATGGCCGAACGGCTCGATCACCACGCGGGTCAGCAGGGCGATGGCCGCGACCTTCGGGGCAGCCGCGAAGAAGGCGGTGACCGGGGTCGGCGCGCCCTCATAGACGTCCGGGGTCCACATGTGGAACGGAGCGGCGGAGACCTTGAAGGCCAGTCCGGCCATCACGAACACGAGGCCGATCACCAGACCCGGCGACACATGGGCGCCGCCGGCGAACAGAGCCGCCACCTTGTCGAAGGATGTCGTGCCGGCGAAGCCGTAGACCAGCGAGGCGCCGTACAGCAGCATGCCCGAGGAGAGCGAGCCGAGGACGAAATACTTCAGGCCGGCTTCCGACGACTTGGCGCTGTCGCGGCGGAAGGCCGCGATGACATAGAGCGCGAGGCTCTGCGTCTCCAGCCCGACATACAGCGAGATGAAATCGTTGGCCGAGATCATCATCAGCATGCCGAGGGTCGCGAAGACCATCAGGACCGGGAACTCGAAGCGGGCCATCTGCTCCCGCTCATTGAACCCGAGCGAGAGGACGACCGCGAAGGCCGCCGACACCAGCACCAGCACCTTCATGAAGACGCCGAAGGCGTCCATTACGAACATGCCGTTGAAGGTGACGATACGGCCGCTGCCGTAGCCCATCGCCAGAACGGCGGCGAGCAGCATGCAGACGATCGCCAGGTAGGAGACGGGACGGGTGAAGCCGTCGCCGCGGAACACGCCCAGCATCAGCAGGGCGACGCCCGAAAGTGCCAGGAAGATCTCCGGCAGGGCCGGCCAGATGTCGGGAAACACTGCGGTCATGTCGAAGAACCCCTTACCGAGCGGCGACCGAGACGCCGGACGCGGCGTGCGACGCGGCCAGCTTGGTCTGGTAGGTCTGGATCAGCTGCTCGACCGATGCCGAGGTGACGTTCAGGAAGCTGCTGGGATAGACGCCCATCCACAGGACGACGGCGACCAGCGGCAGGAACACCGCGATCTCGCGCGGGGTCATGTCGAACATCGCCTTGACGTCCGGCTTCACCAGCTTGCCGTAGACGATGCGGCGGTACAGCCACAGCGCATAGGCGGCGCCCAGCACCATGCCGGTGGCGGCAAGCGCGGCGACCCAGGTGTTGTCCTGGAAGACGCCGAGCAGCACCAGGAACTCGCCGACGAAGCCGGCGGTGCCCGGCAGACCGACCGAGGCCATGGTCATGAACAGGAAGACCACCGCGTATTTCGGCATGTTCTTCACGAGGCCGCCGTAGCGGGAGATTTCGCGGGTGTGCAGCCGGTCATAGACGACGCCGACGCACAGGAACAACGCACCCGACACCACGCCGTGCGACAGCATCTGGAACACCGAGCCTTCGATGCCCTGCTGGTTCAGCGCGAACATGCCGATGGTGACGAAGCCCATGTGGGCGACCGACGAGTAGGCGATCAGCTTCTTCATGTCCTCCTGCGCGAGAGCGACCAGCGAGGTGTAGATCACGGCGACGACCGACAGGGTGTAGATCAGCGGCGCGAAATACTCGGTGGCTTCCGGCAGGATCGGAATGTTGAAGCGCAGGAAGCCGTAGCCGCCCATCTTCAGCAGTACGCCGGCCAGGATGACCGAACCGGCGGTCGGCGCCTCGACGTGGGCGTCCGGCAGCCAGGTGTGGACCGGCCACATCGGCACCTTCACCGCGAAAGAGGCGAAGAAGGCCAGCCACAGCCACAGCTGCATGTTGCGCGGGAACTGGGTGGCGGTGATGGTCGGGATGTCGGTGGTGCCGGCCACGAAATACATGGCCAGGATCGCCAGCAGCATCAGGACCGAGCCGAGCAGCGTGTAGAGGAAGAACTTGAAGGCGGCATAGACGCGGCGCGGACCGCCCCAGACACCGATGATCAGGAACATCGGGATCAGGACACCTTCGAAGAACATGTAGAACAGCACGAAGTCCAGCGCGCAGAACATCCCGATCATCAGGGTTTCCAGCGCGAGGAAGGCCATCATGTATTCCTTCACCCGGACCTGCACCGACTCCCAGCTCGCCAGGATGCACAGCGGCATCAGGAAGCCGGACAAGACGACGAACAGCACCGAGATGCCGTCGACGCCCATGTGGTAGTTGATGCCGAATTCCGGGATCCAGCCCGCCTTCTCGACCATCTGATAGCCGGGATTGCGCGGATCGAAGTTGGCCCAGACGAGCAGCGTCAGCACGAAGGTGACGAGCGTCGTCCACAGCGAGATGTACCGCACGTTCCGCAGCACGTCCGGGGAATTGCCCCGGCAGAACAGCAGGATCAGCGCGACGCCCACAAGCGGCAGGAAGGTCGCGAACGACAGGATCGGCCAGCTAGCCATTGTTGTTGTTCTCCTTCGATACCGCTCAGCCGAAGACCGACAGCCAGGCGACGAACAGGACGACCCCGATCACCATGGCAAAGGCGTAGTGATAGACGTAACCGGACTGCAGACGGCTGGCGCGCGCCGCGACATCGCGGGTGGCGGCGGCGACGCCGTCGGGACCGACGCCGTCGATCACCGCACCGTCGCCCGCCTTCCACAGCCCATAGCCCAGGGCCTTGGCCGGACGGGTGAACAGCGCGTCATACAGCTCGTCGAAGTACCACTTGTTGTAGAGGAACTGGTGGATGCCGCGGAAGGTACCGGCGATCTGGCCCGGCAGGCGCGGCATCATGATGTAGCCGACATAAGCCATGGCGATGCCGATCAGGCCGACCACCAGCGGGGCCAGCTTGACCCAGCCCGGGGTGTGGTGGTGCGCCGCCTCGATGGTGTCGTGGTCGTGCAGGACCATCAGGGCCTTGCCCCAGAACTCGGCGCGGTCGTGGCCGATGAACCACTCGTGGAAGCCGACGCCGGCGAACAGCGCGCCCAGGGTCAGCACCGCCAGCGGCACCAGCATGACGACCGGCGACTCATGGGCGTGATCGTAGACCTTCTTGTCCATCCGCGGCGTGCCGTGGAAGGTCATGAACAGAAGGCGCCAGGAGTAGAAGGCGGTCAGCAGCGCGGCGGCAATGCCGAGCGCGAAGGCGAAGCGCCCCACCCCGCTGCCCGAGGCGAAGGCCGCCTCAAGGATCATGTCCTTGGAATAATAGCCGGCGAAGAAGGGCAGACCGGCCAGTGCCAGGTTGCCGATCCACATCATCGCGTAGGTAGCGGGGATCTTGCGCCAGACGCCGCCCATCTTGCGCATATCCTGCTCATGGTGCAGGGCATGGATGACGGAGCCGGCGCCGAGGAATAGCAGCGCCTTGAAGAAGGCGTGCGTGAACAGGTGGAACATGGCGGCGCCATAGGCCGACACGCCGATGGCGAAGAACATGTAGCCGAGCTGCGACATCGTCGAATAGGCGATGACCCGCTTGATGTCGAACTGGGTGAAGCCGATGGTCGCGGCGACGAAGGCGGTCAGGCCGCCGACCACCGCGACGACTTCCAGCGCCGTCGGCGCGTATTCGAACACCGGGGACAGGCGGCAGAGCATGAAGACGCCGGCGGTCACCATGGTGGCCGCGTGGATGAGCGCCGACACCGGAGTCGGGCCTTCCATCGCGTCCGGCAGCCAGGTGTGCAGGCCGAGCTGCGCCGACTTGCCCATGGCGCCCATGAACAGCAGCAGGCAGGCAACGGTCAGGCCGTTGAAATCCCAGCTGAGGAAATGCAGCGTCTCGCCGGTCAGCGTCGGGGCCTTGGCGAAGATCGCGTCGAACTGGACCGAGCCGGTCAGCACGAAGATCGCGAAGATACCGAGCGCGAAGCCGAAGTCGCCGACACGGTTGACCAGGAAGGCCTTCATGGCGGCGGCGTTGGCCGAGGGCTTCTCGTACCAGAAGTTGATCAGCAGGTAGGAGGCGAGACCGACGCCCTCCCAGCCGAAGAACAGCTGAACGAGGTTGTCCGCAGTCACCAGCATCAGCATGGCGAAGGTGAACAGCGACAGGTAGCCCATGAAGCGCGGCTTCTGCGGATCCTCGGCCATGTAGCCGATGGAGTAGACATGCACGCAGGCCGAGACGGTGTTCACGACGATCAGCATCACCGCGGTGAGCTGGTCGACGCGCAGCGCCCACTTAACGTCCAGCGTGCCGCTCTGGATCCAGGTCATCAGCTCGATGGTGCGCGGGTGACCGCCGACGGCGACGTCGAAGAACAGCACCCAGGAGAGGATCGCCGACACCAGCACGGCGCCGGCGGTCACGAACTGCGAGACGCGGTCGCCGACGGTCGGCGGGCCGGCGACGGCATGATGGTCGTCATGCCCGTCGTCGTGGCCATGATCGTCGTGGGAATGGTCGTCATGGGCGTGGGCGATCTGGGCGTGCCCGTGATCGTCATGGCCATGACCGTGGCTTCCGTGACCCGCAGCTGCCGGCTCGGCCTTCGGCCCGCCGAACAGCGCGATCGATCCGGCGACGAGGAACGCCAGGAACGGAAGGAATACGACTAGCACTTCCATGGCGCCGCCTCAGCCCTTCATCATGTTGATGTCTTCGACTCGGATCGAGCCGCGGTTGCGGAAGTAGACCACCAGGATGGCGAGGCCGATGGCCGCCTCGGCGGCGGCGACGGTCAGGATGATCATGGCGAAGATCTGGCCGACCAGATCGTGCAGGAAGGTCGAGAAGGCGACGAGGTTCAGGTTCACCGCCAGCAGCATCATCTCGATCGACATCAGGATGATGATGACGTTCTTCCGGTTCAGGAAGATTCCCAGCACACCCAGCGTGAAGATGATGGCCGAGACCGTCAGGTAATGTCCGAGACCGATCTCCATGATCACACGCCCTCCCCGGTCGTGACCTTGCGAATGACGACCACGTCTTCCCGGCGACGGGAGATCTGGGCGCCGACATTCTGTTTGCGCACGCCCGGACGGTGCCGCAGCGTCAGCACGATGGCGCCGATCATGGCGATCAGCAGGACGATGCCCGACGCCTGGAACAGGTAGACGTACTGCGTGTACATCAGCCGGCCCAGCGCATGGGTGTTCGTCACCTGATCGAGCGCCGGCGTCGGCGCACCGGCCACCGTCGCCACATTCGGAGCGACGATCCAACCGCCCAGCACGGCCGCCAGTTCCGCCAGCAGGATCAGCCCGACGAGCGCGCCCAGCGGCAGCGCTTCCATCGCGCCCTTGCGCAGTTCGCGGAAGTTGATGTCGAGCATCATCACCACGAACAGGAACAGCACGGCGACGGCGCCGACATAGACGATGACCAGGATCATCGCGATGAACTCGGCGCCCATCAGGACGCAGAGACCGGCCGCCTGGAAAAAGGCGAGGATCAGGAAAAGGACCGAATGAACGGGGTTCCGCGCCGAGATGACCATCACACCGGAGGCCACCAGCAGCGCGGCGAACACGTAGAAGGCGATGCCTTGGAGTATCATCGTTTTTCTCGCTTCCGCTTACCGGTAAGGAGCCTCGGCCGCGAGGTTCTGGGCGATTTCCGCCTCCCAGCGGTCGCCGTTCGCCAGCAGCTTCTGCTTGTTGTAGAAGAGCTCTTCACGGGATTCGGTGGAGAACTCGAAGTTCGGCCCCATGACCACCGCGTCGACCGGGCAGGCCTCCTGGCACAGGCCGCAGTAGATGCACTTGGTCATGTCGATGTCGTAGCGCGTGGTGCGGCGGCTGCCGTCGTCACGCGGTTCGGCCTCGATGGTGATGGCGAGAGCCGGGCACACCGCTTCGCACAGCTTGCACGCGATGCAGCGCTCCTCGCCATTCGCATAGCGTCGGAGCACATGCTCGCCGCGGAAGCGGGAGCTGATGGGGCCCTTCTCATAGGGATAGTTGATCGTGACCTTGGGCTTGAACATGTAGCGCAAGGTCAGCGCCATGCCGCCCAGCAGCTCGGTCAGGAACAGGCTGCGCGCCGCGCGGTCGAGGAACGCCATGGCCTCTTCGTCTCCTTCCTCGCCGGCGGTCGCCCGTTTTGTGGACGGCTCGCCGGCACTCAAATCGACACACGATGGTGGGTTCGGTGCAGGCTGGCTTGTCTAAGCCCGGTTGTTACGTCCGGATCACTTGGGCAGCCAGCCGAAGGTCACCAGCACGCCAGCGGTCAGCACGACCCAGAACAGCGAGAAGGGCAGGAAGACCTTCCAACCCAGCCGCATCAGCTGGTCGTAGCGGTAGCGCGGCATGGTGGCGCGAACCCAGACAAAGGTGAACAGGCACAGCGCGATCTTCAGCGCAAACCACACGATACCCGGCACCCAGGTGAAGGGTGCGAAGGGCAGCGGGGGCAGCCAGCCACCGAGGAACAGGATGCTCGTCATCGCGCTCATCAGGATCATGTTGGCGTATTCGCCAAGGAAGAAGAGCGCGAAGGGAGCGGAGCTGTATTCCACCATGAAGCCGGCGACCAGCTCCGACTCACCTTCCGGCAGGTCGAAGGGGGCGCGGTTGGTTTCTGCCAGCGCCGAGATGAAGAACATCACGAACATCGGCAGCAGCGGGATGGCGAACCACACCGTTTCCTGCGCCTTCACGATGTCGGTCAGGTTCAGCGAACCGACGCAGAGCAGAACGGTGATGATGATGAGGCCCATCGAGACCTCGTATGACACCATCTGTGCTGCGGAGCGCAGCGCACCCAGGAAGGCGTAGCGCGAGTTCGACGCCCAGCCGGCCATCACGATGCCGTACACGCCCAGCGACGAGATCGCGAACAGGTACAGCACGCCGACATTGATGTTGGACAGCACCACCCCGTAATCGAACGGGATGACCGCCCAGGCGATCAGCGCCAGGAAGAAGGTAATCATTGGCGCGATGTAGAAGACGATGCGGTTGGCGCCTTCCGGCAGGACCTGCTCCTTCGCGAACAGCTTCAGGCCGTCGGCGAAGGGCTGCATCAGGCCGAAGGGACCGACGATGGCCGGACCCTGGCGCAGCTGCATCGCGCCCATGATCTTGCGCTCGGCATAGGTCATGAAGGCGACCGCCACCAGCAGAGGCACGGTGATCGCCAGGATTTGCAGGACCATAATGATCAGCGGCAGGAGGAAGCCGCTCCAGAACTCAGCCATGGGTGCCAGTCCTCTCCTGAGCAGGGCCCACCAGCGCTTCCGTGCAGTTGGCCATCGTCACCGATGCCCGGCTGATCGGGTCGGTCATGTAGAAGTTGGTGATCGGCGTCACGAAGGGAGCGGCATCGACCGGACCCTGCGCGCCGAAGGGCGCCCAGGCGGCCGGGGTCATCTCGCCGATCGCACCGAAGATCGGATTGGCCGCCATCAGCCGCTGGCGCAGCTGGCCATGGGTGTCGAAGGGCAGCGTGGCGCCCAGGACTTCCGACAGGGCGCGGACGATCTTCCAGTCCTCGCGCGCTTCCCCAGGCGGGAAAACCGCGAGGCGGGCGAGCTGTGGACGGCCTTCGGTGTTGACGTAGACCGCGTTCTTCTCGGTGTAGGCGGCACCCGGCAGGATCACGTCGGCGCGGTGGGCGCCGGCGTCGCCATGGTGGCCCTGATAGACGACGAAGGCGTTGCCCAGCTTCGCCGTATCGATCTCGTCGGCGCCCAGCAGATAGACGACGTCGATCTCGCCCTTCGACGCACCGTCGAGAATGCCGTGGAGATCGCGGCCACCCTCGCCCGGCAGGAAGCCGGCTTCGATGCCGCCGACCCGCGCCGCGGCGGTGTGCAGCACGTTGAAGCCGCTCCAGTCGTCGCGGAACATGCCGTACACCTCGCCGACCAGACGGGCGGCGGCCTGCACCGCGAGACCGTCGGCGCGCTGGAAGGCGCCCATGCCGACGATGATCATCGGATTCTTGGCGGCGCGCAGGGTCTCGGAGAACGGGTGGCTGCCGTCGACCAGCTGCTGCAGAGTCTCCGGGCCGGAGCCGATCACGCTGTAGGGGTAGGTCAGGTCACGCTGCTCGCCGATGGAGGCGATGGTGACGCCGCCGGCCAGATAGCGCTTGCGGATGCGGGCGTTGACCAGCGTGCCTTCCCAGCGCGGGTTGGTGCCGACCAGCAGGATGACGTCGGCCTTCTCGATGCCGGCGATGCCCGAGTTGAACAGGTAGCCGGCCCGCACCGAGGTGTCGAACCGCGCACCGTCCTGGCGGCAATCCAAGTTCGTGGAACCCAGGCGCGACAGCAGTTCCTTCAGCGCGAACTGGGCCTCGACGTCGACCAGATCGCCGGAGATGGCGGCGATGCGGTTGCCGGGCAGGCCCTTCAGGCGCGCCGCGATGGCGGTGAAGGCATCGGCCCAGCTGGCCGGAACCAGCTTGCCGTTCTGACGAATGTAGGGGCGATCCAGGCGCTGGCGCTTCAGACCGTCATAGGAGTAGCGGCTCTTGTCGTTCAGCCACTCCTCGTTGATGTCGTCGTTCACGCGCGGCAGGACGCGCATCACCTCGGCGCCACGGGCGTCGACGCGGATGTTCGAGCCGACGGCGTCGAGGACGTCGATGGTCTCGGTCTTGCGCAGCTCCCACGGACGGGCCGTGAAGGCGTAGGGCTTGTGGGTCAGCGCGCCGACCGGGCAGACGTCGGCAAGGTTGCCCGACAGCTCCGACCCGATGGCCTTCTCGACGAAGGTGGTGATCTCCATATGCTCGCCGCGATAGACGGCGCCGACATCGGGGACACCGGCCACTTCGTTGATGAAGCGGACGCAGCGGGTGCAGTGGATGCAACGGGTCATGATGGTCTTGATGACCGGACCCATATACTTGTCCTTGACCGCCCGCTTGTTCTCGCCGTAGCGGCCGCGGTCGAAACCGTAGGCCATGGCTTGGTCCTGCAGATCGCACTCGCCGCCCTGGTCGCAGATCGGGCAATCGAGCGGGTGGTTGATCAGCAGGAACTCCATGACGCCCTTGCGGGCCTTCAGGACTGTCTCGCTGTTGGTGCGGACGACCATTCCGTCGCCGCAGGGCATGGCGCAGGACGCGACCGGCTTGGGCGCGCGCTCCATCTCCACCAGACACATGCGGCAGTTGGCCGGCACGCTCAGGCGCTCATGGTAGCAGAAGCGCGGAATCTCGATCCCCAGCTGCTCGCAAGCCTGGAGGATCGAGGTGCCCGGCTCGACCTCGATCTCGATCCCGTCGATGGTCAGTTTCGGCATGGGAACGGGAACTCCTTACTCGGCCGCCAGCGGGGCGCTGTTGCGGTAGGCCTGGATGCGCCGCTCGACTTCCGGACGGAAGTGGCGGAACAGGCCCTGGATCGGCCAGGCGGCGGCGTCGCCGAGCGCGCAGATGGTGTGGCCTTCGACCTGCTTGGTGACCTGCAGCAGCATGTCGATCTCTTCCATGCGCGCATTGCCGGTGACCATGCGCTGCATGACGCGGCTCATCCAGCCGGTGCCTTCGCGGCACGGCGTGCACTGGCCGCAGGACTCATGGGCGTAGAAGGACGACAGACGGGCGATGGCCTTCACGATGTCGGTGGACTTGTCCATCACGATCACCGCGGCGGTGCCGAGGCCCGACTGCACTTCGCGCAAGGAGTCGAAATCCATCAGCACGGTGTCGCAGATCGACTTCGGCAGCACCGGGACCGACGAGCCGCCGGGGATGATGCCCAGCAGATTGTCCCAGCCGCCGCGCACGCCGCCGGCATGCTTCTCGATCAGCTCCTTCAGCGGGATGCCCATCTCTTCTTCGACGTTGCACGGCTTGTTGACGTGCCCGGAGATGCAGAAGAGCTTGGTGCCCGAGTTCTTCGGACGGCCGAGGCCGGCGAACCAGGAGGCGCCGCGACGCAGGATGGTCGGAACGACGGCGATGGATTCGACGTTGTTCACCGTGGTCGGGCAGGAATAGAGACCGGCCTGGGCGGGGAATGGCGGCTTGTTGCGCGGCTGCCCCTTCTTGCCCTCGATCGACTCGATGAGCGCGGTTTCCTCGCCACAGATATACGCGCCCGCACCCCGGTGGATGTAGACGTCGTAGTTATAGCCGGTGCCGCAGGCGTTCTTGCCGATCAGCCCCGCCGCATACGCCTCGTCGATGGCGCGCTGGACGTTGGAGCCCTCGTTGTAGAACTCGCCGCGGATGTAGATGTAGCAGGCGCTTGCGCCGATGGCGAAACCGGCGATCAGGCAGCCTTCGATCAGCTTGTGCGGATCGTGGCGCAGGATGTCGCGGTCCTTACAGGTGCCGGGCTCGCCCTCGTCGGCGTTGATGACGAGGTAGACGGGCTTGTCGGTCACGTTCTTGGGCATGAAGGACCACTTCATGCCGGTCGAGAAGCCGGCGCCGCCGCGGCCGCGCAGCCCCGATTCCTTCACCTGCTCGATGATCCAGTCCCGACCGTTGGCCAGGAAGGACGCCGTGTTGTCCCAGTCACCGCGCTTGCGGGCCGCCTCGAGACCGAAGTCCTGGTAGCCGTAGAGGTTGGTGAAGATGCGGTCCTCATCGCGAAGCATCGCTGTCCCCTCCCCCTCAATCGTCCGCTTGCGCGGTGTTGGCGTCCGCTTGCGCGGTGGTGAAAGCCTTCAGCGTCGTCGGGCCGCCGACCGGCTCCGAGGACTGACGGCCGGTCTGCGAACCGGGCTTCGGCGTCTCGCCGCGCGCCAGCGCGTCGAGGATGCGCTCCATATGCTCCGGGGCCACGTCTTCGTAGTAATCGTCACCGATCTGCACAACCGGCGCGTTGACGCAGGCGCCCGAGCACTCGACCTCGCCCAGCGTGAACTGGCCGTCGGCCGTGGTCTCGCCCACCTCGATGCCGAGCTTCTTCTTGCAGGTGTGGACAATGTCGTCCGACCCGCGCAGCCAGCAGGGCGTGGTGGTGCAGACCTGGATGTGGTGCCTGCCGACCGGGTTCTTGTTGTACATCGTGTAGAAGGTCGCGACCTCGTACACGCGGATGCGCGGCATGCCGAGCAGGTCGGCCACGGCGTCCATGGCGACGCGAGGCAGCCAGCCGCCGTTCTGGCGCTGGGCCACGTCCAGCAGCGGCATGCAGGCGCTGGCCTGCTTGCCCTGCGGGTACTTGGCGATGATGCGCTTCGCCAGCTCCAGGTTTTCCGGAGTGAAGGTGAAGCTGGTCGGCTCGGCGTGGCCGTGATCGGAAGCGGGCGCGCTCATCGATCGATTTCTCCGAAAACGATGTCCATCGAGGCGATGTTGGCGACGGCGTCGGCCAGCATGTGACCCTTCGACATGAAGTCCAGGCCCTGAAGATGGGCGAAGCCCGGCGCGCGGATCTTGCAGCGGTAGGGCTTGTTGGTGCCGTCCGACACCAGATACACGCCGAATTCGCCCTTGGGCGCTTCGATGGCGGTATAGGTCTCGCCGGCGGGGACGTGGAAGCCCTCGGTGAAGAGCTTGAAGTGGTGGATCAGCGCTTCCATCGAGCGCTTCATCTCGCCGCGCGGCGGCGGCGACACCTTGCGGTCCTCGATCTTGTAGGGGCCGGCCGGCATCTCCTTGCAGCACTGGCGGATGATGCGCAGCGACTGCCGCATCTCTTCCATGCGCACGAGATAGCGCGCCCAGCAGTCGCCGGTCACGCCGACCGGGACGTCGAACTCCATGCGGTCATAGACCTCGTAGGGCTGCGACTTGCGCAGGTCCCAGGCGACGCCGGAGCCGCGCAGCATCGGACCGGTGAAGGCCCAGTCCAGCGCCTCCTCCTTGGTGACGATGCCGATGTCGACCGTGCGCTGCTTGAAGATGCGGTTCTCGGTCAGCAGGCTTTCGAGGTCGTCCATGAACTTCGGATAACGCTCGGTGAAGGCCCAGATGTCGTCCAGCAGCCCGTCCGGCAGGTCCCAGGCGACGCCGCCCGGCCGGAAATAATTGGCGTGCAGGCGGGCACCCGAAACGCGCTCGTAGAACTCCATGAGGATTTCGCGTTCCTCGAAGCCCCACAGGGCCGGCGTGATGGCGCCGACGTCGAGCGCACCCGTCGTGATCGACAGGATATGGTTCAGGATGCGCGTGATCTCCGAGAACAGGACGCGGATATACTGGGCGCGCAGCGGCGCCTTGATCTGCAGCAGGTTCTCGATGCCGAGCACATAGGCATGCTCCATGCACATCGGGCTGACATAGTCCAGCCGGTCGAAATACGGCACGGCCTGGACGTAGGTCTTGTACTCGATCAGCTTCTCGGTGCCGCGGTGCAGCAGGCCGATGTGCGGGTCGCAGCGCTCCACCACCTCGCCGTTCAGCTCCATCACCAGACGGAGCACGCCGTGGGCGGCCGGGTGCTGCGGCCCGAAATTCATCGTATAGGGCTTGATCTGCGTCTTGGTCTCGGGACCCGACGCGCTGATCGGCCCGGTGGGGCCAGTCGTGACGACGCCGGTCGCCGATTCGGTCGAAACGGTCATGCTCACGGCTTCTTGCTCCCGTCCTGGAGGGCCGCCTTCTCGTCGCCGGGCAGCATGACGTTGGTCATGCCTTCCCACGGGCTGAGGAAGTCGAAGGCGCGGAAATCCTGGGTCAGACGGACCGGCTCGTAGATCACGCGCTTCTGGTCCTCGTCGTAGCGGGCTTCGACATAGCCGGTCAGCGGGAAGTCCTTGCGGAACGGGTGCCCCTCGAATCCGTAATCGGTGAGGATGCGGCGCAGGTCCGGGTGATTCTCGAAGAAGATGCCGAACAGGTCCCACACCTCGCGCTCGAACCAGTTGGCCGCGCTGAAGACGGACACGGCCGACGGGACCGGCGTGTCCTCGTCGGTGGCCAGCTTCACGCGCATGCGCCGGTTGTGGGTGTAGCTGAGCAGCTGGTAGACGACCTCGAACCGCTCGACGCGATCCGGGTAATCGACCGCGGTGATGTCGGTCAGCTGCTCGAACCGGGTGGCCGGATCGTCGCGCAGCGCGGTCAGCACCGTCAGGATGGCCGGCCGTTTGACCGTCACCATCAGCTCGCCGAGCCTCACCTCGACCTTCAGGACGTCGCCGCCGAGTTTGGCCGCGATGACGTCCCCGAGTTCCTTCAACGCCTGTTCGGACATGGGTGGGACCCTGCCTTCCTACTTGTCTTCAGCGCGCTTGTCGTTCGTCCCGCCCGGCAGCGGCATGGCTGCGGGCGGGAACGGTACGCCGTGGTCAGCGGGCGATGCGGTTGCCGCGCTTGATCTTCTTCTGGAGCTGGAGGATGCCGTAGATCAGCGCCTCCGCCGTCGGCGGGCAGCCGGGAACATAGATGTCGACCGGAACGATCCGGTCGCAGCCACGGACCACGGCGTAGGAATAGTGGTAATAACCGCCGCCGTTGGCGCAGGACCCCATGGAGATCACCCAGCGCGGCTCCGGCATCTGGTCGTAGACCTTGCGGAGAGCGGGGGCCATCTTGTTGGTCAGGGTGCCGGCGACGATCATGCAGTCGGACTGGCGCGGGCTGGGACGCGGGATCACGCCGAAACGGTCCAGGTCATACCGGCTCATATAGGCGTGGATCATCTCCACCGCGCAGCAGGCCAGACCGAAGGTCATCGGCCACAGCGAACCGGTGCGGGCCCAGGACAGCAGGTCCTCGTACTTCGCCAGCACGAAGCCCTTGTCCTGGATCTCGTCGGAGACCGCGCGGATGTAGGCGTCCTGTTCCGGTCCGGGCGGAATCGGCGCCAGCGGCTTGGCGACCTCTACTCCCATTCCAGAGCTCCTTTCTTCCACTCATAAATGAAGCCGATGGTCAGGATGCCCAGGAACAGCATCATCGACCAGAAGCCGAACAGCCCGATGTCGCCGAGGGCGATCGCCCAGGGGAACAGGAAGGCGACTTCCAGGTCGAAGATGATGAACAGGATCGAGACCAAATAGAACCGCACGTCGAACTTGGTGCGCGCGTCCTCGAACGGCTCGAAGCCGCATTCGTAGGGGGAGACCTTCTCGGCGTCCGGGTTCTTCGGGCTGATGACGTAGGATGCCCCAACCATCACCGCGGCCAGCGCGATGCCGATCAGCAGAAACACCAGGATCGGAAGATACTCAATGATCAGCGGAGTCGACACCGCGTTCCTCCCATAAGCCCACGACCACGGGCGCCGTTCCAGCCGGAAATCGGTGGAAGCGCAAAGCCGTGGCAGCCATGCCTTGGATTAGCCCATCAGACGGGCCGGAATATATGCCGAGACCGTGGGCAAGGAAAGCGCTTTGAATCGCTTTTCACTACGCGGAAGGACAAGCCGGTCCCAGCGGTAGATCCTGGTAATACCACGTTTTTAAAATCGGGCAAAGGGTAGACTATTCGCATGCGAAAAAGGACCCGCGATCTGCGAGTCCTTGGGCCATACTGGCGAACGACAGCGATTTTCAAAGAGAAAGTGGCGCGAGTGACGGGACTTGAACCCGCGGCCTCCGGCGTGACAGGCCGGCGCTCTAACCAACTGAGCTACACCCGCGCTGAGCGACTTGGCTTCAACATCGGCAAATCTCAAAGCCAAAGCTTTGAACCGCCTACCGTTTTCACCCGGACCGTTGTGGCCCCGTCGTTCGGTGGGCGGTTTGTAGTCGCCCGGGAGGCCGCCTGTCAATCACCAAATTGCAAAAAATTAATGTCGAGCCGGCACCTCGGATTCCGGCGGTTTCCCCAGTCTGCTCAAGGCAGTCGATGCGCTTCCCGGCGCAGGGCTTCCAGGCGGTCGAAGGCCTGGATCATGCCCGCCGACAGTTCGCGGTGGTCGACGGCATCGGGTCCGCCGAAGCGGGTCAGTGTTTCTTCCAGGGCCCGCGCCAGATGTTCGGCGACGTCCAGATGCTTTTGTTCCAGCGCCAGTTCGAGTGCGGCGAGGATGCGGTCGCCGAGCCGCCGGTCGTTCGAAGTCATGCGTTTCCCCAACCCGTGAATTTCTGCGGCCGGCCATCGGCCGCCCTTGTTTCGGTTGAACAGGCAGAATAGCAGTTTCGCTGCAGCGGAGCGGCGGGAATCGCACGCTGCGACATTTCGGAGGCACCTCTTCCGATTCGGCGTCTCGTCATGCGATAGTCCGGCCATGCCATTCCTTGTTCCGTCCCGCCGCAGCCTCGTCGCCCTTCTACTGACCGCCAGCGTCGTCATGGCGGCGAGACCGGCGCAGGCCGCCTCCAATGTCTCCGCCGCGCAGGCGGAGGCCAAGGAGATCGCCAAGTCCATGGGCAACTGCACCCCGGCCAAGGTCGAGGTGCTGCGCTATACCGTCGGGCGCGAGGGATCGACGACCTTCAAGATCGGCTGCAGCGAGGACAAGGATGCCTTCGTCGTCGTGCAATGCCGGTCGCGCATCTGTGCGTTGGCGCGCTGAGATCCGCAAGGTCGAGCCGTATGAGTGAATTCACCGCTTGTTAACCGCGCTCGCGCGCAATGGCGGAGTCCGGCGGATCGGGGCCGGTGCGCGCATGGCAACAGGGGCCGGATGACGATGGGCATGGGACGGACGGCGTCGGTGCGGGGATGGCTGGCCATTGCAGTTGCGGCGCCGGTGATGGCCTTGGCCGGCTGCACCTCCCCGCTCGGGTTGGCGGCGGCCGGCGCGGATGTGGTGACGCTGAACGCCACCAAGAAGACCATCGGCGATCATCTGGTGTCGGCGGCGACCGGCCGCGACTGTTCGATCCTCAACTTCGAGCAGAGCGGCGATTACTGTCCGGACAAGGTGGAGGTCGACCGCTCGCGGGTCTATTGCTACCGCACGCTGGCCGATGTCGAGTGCCACCACATCCCCGACCCCTACCGCAACGGCAACACGGCGCTCGCCAGCCCGCCGCCGGATATCCGGACGGTGCCGCGCCGAAAGAGCTTGTTCGACGACGCCACGCCCTATTCGGCGAACAACGGAAGCTGAGACTGCTCAGCGCACCTTCTTGGCGACGAAGGCCTTGGCGATCGCCATCATCGCCTTCTCGTGCGTCGGCCCGCCGGCCGGAGCGTCGTGAACGACAGCCCCCTTTGCAGCCGCCGCAGCCTTGCCGGCGGCGGCGCCGCGCTGTGGAACCGGATCTCCCGAATCGCGGCCCAACTGGTTCAGCAGGTTTTCAAGCGCATCGCGGCTGAGACCCGAGGCGGACGGCCGCCCTCCCCCTGCCCCGCCGCCGGCGGCCGGTCGCGCGGGCGCGTTCCGGCTGGGCGGACGGCCGGCACGCTCGATGGCGGCGGCGGCGATGGCCTTCAGGAAGGGCTGGGCAATCCCGCGCAGCAGGTCGGGGTCTTCGACGGCCCAGGCCATCAGGAGCTTCTGCGCGTTCATCCGGCTGCCCTTGGCCGCCAGGATCGCTTCGCGGACCTTGCCGTCGACGTAGGAATTGCTCATCGGGAATCGTCCACCGGGATATGTCCGCCCGCCGCGTCACGACCGCGGGAACCACGGAGGACTGTCGGGCCAACTCGGTTAACAAACGGTTGCGGGGGCCTTTGCGCTTTGCGGAAGGAATGGAAGAAGCGGTTGCCGCCGGCCGGGGAGGCGCGGATAGTGGCGGGATGCTGATCGAAACCTTCGCCGACCTGATCTGCCCCTGGTGCTACATCGGCAAGCGCCGGCTCGACCGCGCGCTGATGCAGCGGCCGGGCCTGCGCCCGGAACTCCGCTGGCAGCCGTTCCAGCTGAACCCGGACATGCCGCGCGGGGGGATGTCGCGCGACGATTATCTGGCTGCCAAGTTCGGCGGCGGGGAGCGCGCCCGGCAGATTCACCGGGTGGTCGAGGATACGGCGGCGCGCGACGGGCTGCCGCTGGCGCTCGACCGCATCCAGCGCACGCCCAACAGCTTCGACGCGCACCGGCTGGTCCGGATCGCCGGGCGCCACGGGCTGGGCAACGCGATGGCCGATGCGCTGTTCGCCGCCTATTTCGTCGAGGGCGTGGACATCGGCGACCGGGACGCATTGGCCAGCGTCGCCGCCGGGCTGGGAATGGATTTCGCCGAGACGCGGCGCCAGCTGTCCACCGACGCCGAATCGGCGTCCGTGCATGCCGCCGACGCGCTGGCCCGCCAGATGGGACTGCAGGCGGTGCCCTGCTATATCTTCAACCGCCGTTACGCCCTGTCCGGCGCGCAGGAGCCGGCGAGCTTTCTGCCGCTGCTGGACCTCGGCAGCGAAGAGCCGGAGAATTTGTCGGTCGTATCCGGCTGACACAGCCCAACGAGAAAGGGCGGCCCGAGAGCCGCCCTTTTCCCTGTCCGCCCGGTCAGGCCGGCGTGCTGCTGGTCTTGGCGTAGCCCAGCGTCTTCAGCGCATCGGCGATCTCCGGCAGGATGCCCGGATCGTCGATGGTCGCCGGCATCTTGTAATCCTGGCTGTCGGCGATCTTCTGCATGGTGCCGCGCAGGATCTTGCCCGACCGCGTCTTCGGCAGGCGGTCGACCACCAGGGCGCGCTTGAAGTCGGCGACCGGGCCGATCTGCTCGCGCACCAGCTGGACAACCTCCTTGACGATCTCCTCATGCGGGCGGGTGACGCCGGCCTTCAGGCAGACGAAGCCCAGCGGCACCTGGCCCTTCAGGTCGTCGGCGACGCCGATCACCGCGCATTCGGCGACGTCCTTGTGGCTCGACAGCACCTCTTCCATGGCGCCGGTCGACAGGCGATGGCCGGCGACGTTGATGATGTCGTCGGTGCGCGCCATGACATAGACATAGCCGTCATCGTCGATGAAGCCGGCGTCGCCGGTCTGGTAATAGCCCGGGTAGTCGGCGAGGTAGGATTTCTTGAAGCGCTCGTCGGCGTTCCACAGCGTCGGCAGCGTGCCCGGAGGCAGCGGCAGCTTGACGCAGATGGCGCCGATGTCGCCGCGCGGAACCTCCTTCAGCTCGGCGTTCAGCACACGCACGTCCCAGCCCGGCATCGGGCGGGTGGCGGAGCCGTATTTGATCGGGAACAGGTGGACGCCCAGCGGATTGCCGGAAATCGCCCAGCCGGTCTCGGTCTGCCACCAGTGGTCGATGACCGGGACGTTCAGATTGTCCTCGGCCCAGTGCAGCGTGTCGGGGTCCGACCGCTCGCCGGCAAGGAACAGGGCGCGGAAATGCGACAGGTCGTATTTCTTCAGGTGATTGGCGTCCGGATCCTCGCGCTTGATGGCGCGGAAGGCGGTGGGCGCGGTGAACAGCGTGCCGACCTTGTGCTGCTCGATCACGCGCCAGAAGGTGCCCGGATCGGGGGTGCCGACCGGCTTGCCTTCGAACACCACGGTGGTGCAGCCGGTCAGCAGCGGCGCATAGACGATGTAGGAATGGCCGACGACCCAGCCCACATCCGACGCCGCCCAGTAAACCTCGCCGGGCTTGACGTTGTAGATGTTGGTCATGGTCCAGCGCAGCGCCACCGCATGGCCGCCGTTGTCGCGCACCACGCCCTTGGGCTGGCCGGTCGTGCCGGAGGTGTAGAGGATATAGAGCGGGTCGGTCGCCTTGACGGGCACGCATTCCGCCGGTTCGGCCTTCGCCACGGCCTCCATCCAGTCGACGTCGCGGCCGGCGACCAGCGTCGCGGTCTCCTGCGGGCGCTGATAGACGATGACGCTGCTGGGCTTGTGGGCCGACTGCTCGATGGCGGAGTCCAGCATCGGCTTGTACTTGACGATGCGGTTCGGCTCGATGCCGCAGGAGGCCGAGACGATGGCCTTCGGCTTGGCGTCGTCGATGCGGGTCGCCAGCTCGTGCGGGGCGAAGCCGCCGAACACCACCGAATGGACGGCACCCAGACGGGCGCAGGCCAGCATCGCGACGACCGATTGCGGGATCATCGGCATGTAGAGGAGGACGCGGTCGCCCTTCTCCACGCCCTGGGCGCGCAGCGCGCCGGCGAAGCGGGCGACCTGTTCCCGCAGCTCGGCATAGGTGATGGTCTGGACGGTCTGGGTGACCGGGCTGTCATAGATGATCGCCGCCTGGGCGCCGCGCCCGTCTTCCACATGACGATCGACCGCGTTGTAGCAGGTGTTCAGCTCCCCGCCGGTGAACCAGCGGTAGAAGGGCGCGTTGCTGTCGTCCAGCACCTTGTCCCACGGCTTGAACCAGGAAATGTCCTTCGCCGCCTCGCCCCAGAACCCGGCGGGGTCCGACAGGGAACGGGCATGCATCTGGTCGAAAAGCTCTGCAGTCGTGGTGCTGGCGGTCGGGCTCATGGCGGGGCGTCCCTCGTTCTATTTTGGTACTATTCGGTGCGCATTTCCTCTCGGCCACGAAACGATCAATTTCGCAGCCTCCACAATCTGCGACAAAAGCATAAGTGCAGGCAAATGTCAGAAGGTCGGGGGTGCGGCGAGCTGTCGCATTCCCCGTTCGTGAAACGCCGTTCCGACCCCTGGAATTCAAAAGGAAACACAGACCGGCCTTATGGCGAGTCCGACGGACTGCTGGTGGAATCGCTCCTTGTACGATTCGACGATTTCGCGGATGAGCGACAGCGTCGCCGGCCCTCCTTCGGCCAGCAGGGTCAGCACCTTGCTCGGCTCCCGGATCAGCCGGCCGGTCTCGCTGTCGCGCCAATGGCCGGAAGCGTCGATGACGGTCAGACCGTTGGGAAAGCGCGGCGTCACCTCGCCATCCAGGAAATCGGCCCAGTCGCGCTCGCTGACGCCGACATCCGCACCGATGTTGCGGCCGAAGAACAGCTGCGCCTCGATCATCGGGGCGGCGGAATAGGCCTCGCACGCGAGCGGAGCCGCGGCCGGAGCGAAGGCGGGCTGCATGGGGGCCAGCTGTGCCGCGGCCGGCGCGCTCAGCAACAGGAGCGGGAGAAGAACGGACGGCAGAGTCGGGACGGGGCGCATCGGCGAGTCTCCGTTCGGGCGAGGGATGGCACGTCAAGTCAGGCGGGCGGCATCTGGATCAGCGACGCTCTGGTCAGGACGCCCACGGACCGTTATGCATGGATCATGGCCATCGATCCACCCATCACCGGGATTCGCCCGATCCTGACCGTCGTCCACGGCAACGGCGAGCGCCTGATCGTGGCCCGTCTCACCAACCTGGGCGGCGGCAGCCAGTCCAACCGCTTCGTCCTGCGCCGCGCCGACTTCCGCGCACCGTGGGAGCAGCCGGAGAAGGGCTATTTCGGCTATGCCGAGGTCGCCCGCGCGCTGGACGCCAACGGCTGGCGCGGCTGCAGCATCGAAGCGATGGCGACCACCGACCTGGAGGAACGCCGCGCCCGCCAGCTCGCCCGCAAGAAGCTGCACCTGCAATGCGTCGAGGCGGCGATCCGGCGGGCGCAGGAGGGGGAGCACGCTTAGGCTCCGGCCTCCCCGATCAGCAATCCGGCGGCAATGGCCCACATCACCAGGGCGATGACACCGTCCATCACCCGCCAGGAGGCCGGCCGGGCGAACAGCGGGCGCAGCAGGCGGGCGCCATAGCCGAGCCCGAAGAAGAACAGGAAGGACGCCGTCATCGCCCCCAGCGCGAAGGCCTCCCGCGCCTCGGCAAAGCGGGCTGAGACGGAGCCGACCAGCACCACCGTGTCCAGATAGACATGCGGGTTCAGCCAGGTCAGCGCCAGACAGGTCAGCAGCGCCGGCAGCAGCCCCGCCGGCTCCCGCTCCGCCGGGGTCAGCCCGGTTCCGCTGCGCAGGGCGGATCGGGCGCTGCGCAGGCCATAGACCAGCAGGAACGCGGCACCGGCATAGCGCATCAGCGGCTCCAGCCAGGGCCAGCGCGCGCCGGCCGTGGCGAAACCGCTGACGCCGATCAGGATCAGCACCGCGTCGGACAGGGCGCAGGTGGCGCAGATCGCCAGCACATGCTCGTTGCGCAGGCCCTGGCGCAGCACGAAGGCGTTCTGCGCCCCGATGGCGACGATCAGGCTAAATCCCAGGAACAGGCCGGGCAGGAAGGCGGTGAGCAGGGCGGAGGAAAACAGGGAGGCGGCAAAGGGGTCGGTCATGGCGCGGTTCCGGAGTCGGTGGATGCCAATCCGCTACCATCGGACCGCCCTTTGCCCTACTTAACACTCCTTGCCCCGATTAAGCGGAGCTAATCCATGCTGGACTATCCGCTGCTGGCGGCACTGGCCGCCGTGATCCGCACCGGCAGTTTCGAACGCGCCGCCCAGCAGCTGCACGTCACGCCCTCGGCGGTGTCGCAGCGGGTCAAGCTGCTGGAGGAACGGCTGGGCAGCGTCCTGGTGGTGCGCGGCCAGCCCTGTACCGGGACGGCCGCCGGCCAGCGCCTGTGCCAGCATGTGGAGCGGGTTGCCCTGCTGGAAAGCGAACTGCGCGGCGCCCTGCCCGGCTTGCTCCCGGCAGAGGGGCCGACCACCCTGCGCATCGCGGTGAACGCCGACAGCCTCGCCACCTGGTTCGTCGCGGCGATGGCCGAGATGCCCGATTGCCTGTTCGATCTGGTGCTGGACGACCAGGACCACAGCGCCGAATGGCTGCGCAAGGGCGAGGTGCTGGCCGCCGTCACCGCCAGCGCGGCACCGGTCCCCGGCTGCAACAGCCATCCGCTGGGCGCGCTGCGCTACCGCGCGACCGCAAGCCCCGACTACATGCGCCGCCATTTCCCGGACGGCGTGACGCCCGACGCCCTGGCCCGCGCGCCCTGCCTGACCTTCAACCGCAAGGACCGGCTGCAGGCGCAATGGCTGCGGACGGTGCTGGGCGACCGCGATTCACAAACGCCGACTCCGCCCACCCATTGGCTGCCCTCTACCCACGCCTTCGTCGACGGGGCGCTGGCCGGGCTGGGATGGGGGATGAACCCGGACCCGCTGGTCGCCGACCATCTCGCCGCCGGCCGGCTGGTGGAGCTGGTGCCCGGCCAGCCGTTGGACGTGCCGCTCCATTGGCAGCAGAGCCGCATTGCCGGAACGGCGCTGGCCGAGCTGTCGCGTGCCGTGCTGCGCGCCGGCCGGCGGGCGCTGCAGGACCCCGCATGAGGACTTTGCCCGCGGCGCGTGCGCGCTTATATGGATCCAACCAATCTCTGGAGGGATTCGATGACCAGCAGCGCCGCCATGGCCGCAAACGACACCCCCGAACTGGGTGCGCTTCCCACCTGGGACCTGAGCGACCTCTATCCCGGCATGGACTCGCCGGAGCTGAAGGCCGACCTCGACCGGATGGAGCGGGAGTGCAAGGCCTTCCGCGAACGCTACGCCGGCAAGCTGGCCGCGCTGAAGGGCGATGAACTGGCCGCGGCGATCCGCAGCTATGAGAGCATCGACGAGACGCTGTCGCGCGTCATGTCCTATGCCGGGCTGGTCTACAACGGCAACATGATCGACCCGACCATCGCCAAGTTCTACCAGTCCGCGCAGGAGCGGGTGAACGACATCTCCGCCCACCTGATCTTCTTCACGCTGGAGATCAACCGGCTGGACGAGGCCGATCTCGCGGCCAAGCAGAAGACGTCCCCGGCGCTGCGCCATTACGAGCCGTGGCTGCGCGACGTCCGCCTCTACCGCGACCACCAGCTGTCCGACGAGATCGAGCGGCTGCTGCACGAAAAGCATGTCGTCGGCCGCGCCGCCTGGAACCGCCTGTTCGACGAGACCATCGCCAGTCTGCGCTTCCCCATGGGCGGGAAGGATCTGACCTGTGCGGAGGCGCTGAACCGCCTGTCCGACCGCAACCCCGCCATCCGCCGCGAGGCCGGCGAGGTGGTCGGCAAGGTGTTGGGCGAGAATGCGCGGCTGTTCGCGCTGGTCACCAACACGCTCGCCAAGGACAAGGAGATCGAGGACGACTGGCGCAACTATCCGACGCCGACCTCCGCCCGCAACCTGTCCAACCGGGTCGAGGACGAGGTGGTCGACGCGCTGGTCTCCGCCGTCAGGGGCGCCTATCCGGACCTGTCCCACCGCTATTATGCGATGAAGGCCAAGTGGTTCGGCCAGGACCATCTGGATTATTGGGACCGCAACGCCCCCCTGCCGGAGGATGCCGACCGCAGCATCCCCTGGGAGGAGGCGCGCGACATCGTGCTCGGCGCCTATGCCCGCTTTTCCCCCGACCTCGCCAGCCTGGGCAAACGCTTCTTCGACAATCCCTGGATCGACGCGCCGGTCCGCCCCGGCAAGGCGCCGGGAGCCTTCGCCCACCCGACCGTGCCCAGCGTCCACCCCTATCTGCTGGTCAATTACCAGGGCAAGACCCGCGACGTGATGACGCTGGCCCATGAGCTGGGGCATGGCGTCCACCAGATCCTGGCGGGCAAGCAGGGGCATTTCCTGTCCGACACCCCGCTGACGCTGGCGGAAACCGCGTCGGTGTTCGGCGAGATGCTGACCTTCCGCGCCCTGCTGGCGGCGGAGACCGACCCCAAGCGCCGCCGCATCATGCTGGCCGGCAAGGTCGAGGACATGCTGAACACGGTGGTGCGCCAGATCGCCTTCTTCGATTTCGAACGCCGCGTCCACACCGAGCGGCGCGAGGGCGAACTGACCTCCGACCGCATCGGCGAAATCTGGATGGCGGTGCAGACCGAGAGCCTCGGCCCGGCGCTGCGCTTCGACGAGGGATACCGGCACTACTGGTCCTACATTCCCCACTTCATCCATTCGCCCTTCTATGTCTACGCCTATGCCTTCGGCGACTGTCTGGTGAACTCGCTCTACGCGGTCTATCAGGATGCCGAGAAGGGCTTCGCCGAGAAGTATCTGGCGATGCTGTCGGCCGGCGGCACGCTGCGCCACAAGGAGCTGCTGGCCCCGTTCGGGCTGGATGCCTCCGACCCGGCCTTCTGGCAGAAGGGTCTCGGCGTCATCCGCGGCTTCATCGACGAACTGGAGGCCGGCGAGGCGAAGGGCTGACGATCCGGCTGTCTTGACCGCCGTCAAGAGACCATGACGGCAGTGCGGGTATGGTGGCCTTCGGAGCGTCGTCTCCGAAGGCCATCTTCGTTTCAGGAAGCCCCGCCATGCTTGCAACCGCCACGCCCGCCGCCACCGCCAGCGATGTCCCCATGCTCGGCCAAGCGGTCATGGACCGCGACCATATCGATTCCGTCGCCCTGCTGCAGGCGGCCTGCGATGCCCCGGCCGGCGAACTCCGGGCGCCCTTCGCCATCTTCGCCAAGCATCTGCGCGAGCATTTCGCCCGCGAGAACGCGCTGATGACCCAGCACGGCTTCTTCGCCCTGCATTGCCACATGGACGAGCACGCCCGCGTCCTGAAGGTGGTCGCGACCCTGGAAGCGGAACTGGCGGAGGGCAAGGAAGACCGCGCCCGCCTGTATGTGACCGAGCATTTCCCCGACTGGTTCCACACCCATCTGGCGACGATGGACCGGGTGACCGCGGATTTCCTGGCGCATGCGGCGGGGTGAGGGTTCGGCAGCCGGTTGCCCCCTCCCCATCCCTCCCCCGCAGCGCGGGAGAGGGGGGCGGACGCTTGTCGGCGTGACAGATGTGCAAAGCGGCGGCAGTCCCCTCTCCCGCTCTCGGCGGACCGAAGGTCCGTCCGATGGCGGGGGAGGGTTAGGGAGGGGGCACCACGCGGACGCCACGACCACTCCCAAACAGAACCCCAAAACTGGAAAGGGGCCGGAACCTGCTCGGTTCCAGCCCCTTATGGATGGTGGGCGCACAAGGACTCGAACCTTGGACCCGCTGATTAAGAGTCAGCTGCTCTACCAACTGAGCTATGCGCCCATCCGTAGGAAATGTTCAAGAGATGGTGGGCGCACAAGGACTCGAACCTTGGACCCGCTGATTAAGAGTCAGCTGCTCTACCAACTGAGCTATGCGCCCATCTCTTGCTGCGGCGAACCTGGCTGAAATCCCTGCAGAAATCAGCCGACTGTTCATCGCCCCGGCCAAGCCGTTGTCCCGGCCGGTGTGGCGCGGTTTATAACGAAGGGCTTTTGGCCTGTCGATAGCAAAATCGCACCCCATGTGAATTTTTTGGCGCGCGCTTTTCGGTGGCCGGACTCGACCCCCGGCGGCTACACCGGCGCTTTCGAGAACGGGCATCGAAACGGGAGATCGGGAATGGGCGGCTGGACCGAAGGCTATGTCGGCGGCATCGACTATATCCGCGCCGTCTATCGCGACTGGTCGCCGGCCCTGCTCTGCTTCGCCCTGATCCTGCGCGGCTGGCGCCCGCCCGAAGCGCTGCGCCGCGGCAGCTTCACCATGGCGGAGCCCGGCTGCGGTCATGGGCTGACCAGCGCGCTGCTGGCCGGCGCCCACCCGGCGGCGCGGTTCGAGGCGATGGACTTCAACCCCTCCCACATCGCCGGCGTCCGGCGGCTGGCCGACGATGCCGGGCTCGCCAACGCCACCTTCCTGGAGGAGAGCTTCGCCGACCATGCCCGGCGCGAGGGGCCGATGCTGGACGTGGTGGCCCTGCACGGCGTCTGGTCCTGGGTGAGCGCGGAGAACCGGGCGATCCTGCTCGACACGCTGCGCCGCCGGCTGGCGCCCGGCGGGGTCGTGTTCGTCAGCTACAATGCCCTGCCCGGCACGTTGACCCATATGCCGCTGCGCCGCCTTCTGGTGGAGCGTTGCGCCGAGGGCGACGGCCCCCTGCCCGACCGCATCGCGCGGGCGGTCGAATTCGCCTCGCGGATGGCTGCCCAGGGCGGCGGCTGGTTCGGCAGCACCGACGGCGTGGTGGAGCGGATCGAACAGCTGCGCCACAAGTCGCCGAACTACATCGCCCACGAATATCTCAACGGCGACTGGACGGCCTTCTACCACGCCGACGTTGCGCGCGAGCTGGCCGCCGCCAAGCTGGAGTTCGCCGGCGCCGCCGTGCCGATGGAGCAGTTGCACGACCTCAGCCTCTCCCCCGCGCAGCAGGCATTGGCAGCGGAATCGCGCGACCCGGCCCAGGCCGAGACCTTGCGCGACGTGATGACCAACCGCAGCTTCCGCCGCGACCTGTTCGTGAAGGGCGGCGAGCGGCTGGGTCCGGCCGAGCGGCGCACGCTGTTGGGTGAGACCCGGTTCGCGCTTCTGGTGGCCGCCGACGACCTGCCGGAGGTCGCCTCCACCCCCGTCGGCCGCCTGCCCTTCCCGCGGGCGCTCTACCAACCGCTGGGCGAGGCGCTGGCCGAGGGGCCGCAGAGCCTCGACGCGCTGCTTGCCCGGCCTGCCCTGGCGGCGCAGGGGGAGGAGGCGGTGCTGCGCGCGCTGATCCTGCTGACCAGCCTGTCGCTGGCCGCGCCGCTCATGCCGGAGGACGGATTTGCCGAACGCAAGATCTCCAGCGACCGCTTCAACGCCGCCGTTCTGCAACGCCACCGCTTCGGCGACACGCCGGGGCAGCTCGCCTCCCCGCTGCTGGGCGCCGGGGTGCCGGTGTCGCGGATCGAGGCGCTGTTCCTGCTGGCCGCCCGGCTGGGCGAGGATCCCGCCGCCTTCGCCTGGCGCCACCTGTCCGCCGACGGAATCACGCTCGGCCGCGACGGCGAGCGCTGCGAGGGAGATGAGGCCAACCGGGCGGAACTGGCGCGCCGGCATGCAGCCTTCGCCCAGCGGCGGTTGCCGTTGCTGGAAGTGTTGGGAGTGGTTTGAGGCCTGGGAGCGTCGGCGTCGTTGCCCCGACAGCCCTCTCAGCGCTCGGCGACGACCTTGGGCAGCTTCTCGGCGATGCCGTAAAGCGCTTCACGCCGCCGGATTTCGGCGAACACGTCGTCCGGGTGGATGTTCAGCGTCGCCCACAGAACCGACAGGTTGTACAGCAGGTCCGCACTTTCGTTGATGACCCCCTGGCGATCCTCGTTCATGGCGTCCAGCGCCACCTCGACCGCCTCCTCACCCACCTTCTTGGCGATCTTCTTCGGACCGGCGGCGATCAGCCGGGCGGTCTTGGACTGGGCGGGGTCCATCTGCTGGCGGTCGAGTATGGCGTCATAGAGGCGGATCAGGTCGTCGGTCATCGGGAAGGGTTTGTCTCGTCTGCGGGCGGGAACGGCATCCCGTTAACGTGATCGCTCCGCAACGAAGATGCTATCCCCCATCGGCCCGGTTCCAGGCCGAACGATCGCCTTATGCCTTGCGGTGACAACCAGCCTCAGCCAGCCGGATCATAGGAATGGTCGGCCTTCGGACGCTCGTCCAGCAGAGTCTGGCCGGTGCTGACGAAATACACGACCTCGGCGATGTTGGTGGCGTGGTCGCCGATGCGCTCCAGGTTCTTGGCGATCATCATCAGGTGCATGTGCGCCATGAACTGGTCCGGAGCCGAAAGGGCAGACCGTTCCACTTCCGCAACGAGGCTGGTGTAGAGTGCATCCACCTCGTCGTCGGTGCGCCAAATGCGCAGGGCCGCCTCGCTGTCGCAATCGACATAGGCGTCGACCACGGCGCCGAGCCGCTCGCGCACCAGCCGGCCGAGTTGCGGCAGGCCGGGCAGCGAGGCCGATTCCGTAAGGCTGAAGATGGCGACCGCGCGCTTGGCGGTGTTGGCGGCATGGTCGCCGATACGCTCCAGATTGCCGGCGATCTTCAGCGCCGCCACGACCTCGCGCAGGTCGTCGGCCACCGGCTGGCGCAGGGCCAGCAGGCGCATGCAATGCGCTTCGATGTCATGCTCGAAGGAGTCGAGTCGCGCATCCGACTCGACGATTTCACGCGCCAGATCGGGGTTGCGCTGGGCCAGACAGGTCAGGGCCTGATCAATCTGCGTCTCCGCAGCGCCGGCCATCTGTACGATGGCGGATTTCATCCGCTTCAACGCGTCCTCGAACGCGGACACGATGTGCGGCGCGGAGGTCTTCATGGTCGCCAAACCCTTCCCGACGGTCTCTTCCCAAGCCGGGACCATAGCGCCCGGACGTTACGGTACGATGACAATGCCTATGCGAACGGATGATCCGACCCTCTCCGCACGAAGAATGAAATGCCCGGTTGATTTTGCGGCGCAGCATTGCGAAACATCCGCCGTCTCCACGACTTCCCTAATCAACGACGTGCCGAACCCGCCATGATCGAACGCCGCTTTGAACAGATCATCTTCGCCAGCCGCTGGCTGCTCGCCCCCTTCTATCTCGGGCTCGTGGTCTCGCTGGCGGCCCTGCTGGTGAAGTTCACCCAGGAAATCCTCCACATCATTCCGCATGTGCTGGACATGAGCGAGAAGGACGTGCTGCTGGCCGTGCTGACGCTGATCGACCTGTCCTTCGCCGGCAACCTTCTGCTGATGGTGATCTTCGCCGGCTACGAGAACTTCGTCTCGAAGATCGACGTGGCCAATCACGAAGATCGGCCGGACTGGATGGGCAAGGTCGATTTCGGCGGGCTGAAGCTGAAGCTGATCGCCTCCATCGTCGCCATCTCCGGGATTCATCTGCTCAAGGCCTTCATGAATCTGGCCCAGACCTCGAAAGAGGAGTTGATGTGGCTGGTCATCATCCACATGACCTTCGTTGTGTCCGGCGTTCTGCTGGCCTTCATGGACCGGCTGGAGGGCCACCACGCCCCTGCGGCCAAGCCGGCCGGCAAGCCTGGAACCGGGGGTCACTGAAAATCTCCACGGATTGGCGGCCAATTGCCCGTTGCGGCGCAACAAGGTTCGGACTAGACACTGAACCGTTACACCGGCACAGAGGCTGTCGGCAGATCAGGATGGGGTTTACCGCAAGGGCTCGCCCGCAAGAGCTCGGCCGTTGACGGAAAATTAACCCTGATCCGCCAGTTTCGCCTTCACCAGACACCGCAAGAGGCGGCGGGTACCGGCCATCCGGAACCTGCTTTCGCGACACGGGTCAGGACTGCCGGGCGCACTCTCCGCTTGAGCGCGCGGACGCATTCGACTATGGAACCGTCGGCGGGCATGCTATGCCAGTCTCCGCCGGCTCGGCCGTCTCAACCGCTTTGATAGAGTTCGTCAGCTCCATGCTCTCCAAACTGCTGGGCGTTCTGTCCGCCGACATGGCGATCGATCTGGGGACGGCCAACACCCTGGTCTATGTCAAGGGCCGCGGCATCGTCCTGAACGAGCCGTCCGTCGTCGCCATCGCCAACGTGCGCGGCAAGAAGCAGGTCCTCGCCGTCGGTGACGAGGCGAAGATGATGCTCGGCCGAACCCCCGGCAACATCCAGGCCATCCGGCCGCTTCGCGACGGCGTCATCGCCGATTTCGAAGTCGCGGAGGAAATGATCAAGCATTTCATCCGCAAGGTTCACAACCGCCGCAGCTTCGCCAGCCCGCAGGTCATCATCTGCGTGCCGTCGGGTTCGACCGCGGTGGAACGCCGGGCGATCCAGGAATCGGCAGAGGCCGCAGGCGCCCGCCGCGTCTTCCTGATCGAGGAGCCGATGGCCGCCGCGATCGGCGCCGGGCTTCCGGTGACGGAACCGACGGGCTCGATGGTCGTCGACATCGGCGGCGGCACCACCGAGGTGGCCGTGCTGTCGCTGGGCGGCATCGTCTATTCGCGGTCGGTCCGCGTCGGCGGCGACAAGATGGACGAAGCCATCATCGGCTACATCCGCCGCAGCCACAATCTGCTGGTCGGCGAAGGCTCGGCCGAGCGGATCAAGAAGGAAATCGGCTCCGCCTGCCCGCCCGAGGACGGCGAGGGCCGCATCCTCGAGATCAAGGGCCGCGACCTGATGAACGGCGTACCCAAGGAACTGATCATCTCCGAACGGCAGATCGCCGAGTCGCTGGCCGAACCCGTTTCGGCCATCGTCGAGGCGGTGAAGGTGGCGCTGGAACACACCGCTCCGGAACTGGCCGCCGACATCGTCGACAAGGGCATCGTGCTGACCGGCGGCGGCGCCCTGCTGGGCAACCTGGACTTCGTCCTGCGCCACGCCACCGGCCTGCCGGTGTCGATCGCCGACGATCCCCTCTCCTGCGTCGCGCTCGGCACCGGCCGCGCGCTGGAGGAGATGAAGACGCTGCGAAACGTCTTGGTCAGCGCTTACTGATTGGTGTATCCCTGATTGGAAGGCCTCCGGCCCGTCGCCCAATCCCCGGGCGGTGAGGGCCGGAGACGGACCGCGTATCTGGACGGGAATTTCCTGTGAAGTCACGCTCATCCGGCTCCGTCATCCGCCTTGCCGCGCCTTTGCGGGCCCTCGCGCAGCGTTTCTCCTTCCTCCTGCTCGTCCTGGCCTCCATCGCGCTGATGATGGTCGGCAAGATCGAGTCCGTGTCGGTGGACAGCGCCCGCGCCCGCGTGACCGACGCCTTCGCCCCGATCCTCGACGCCATCTCCCGCCCCGCCGCGACCGCGGCGCGCGTCGTCGAGTCGGTGGTGGAGCTTGAAAACGCCTTCGACGAGAACCAGCGCCTGAAGGCGGAGAACGCCCGGCTGCTGCAATGGAAGCAGGCGGCATTGCGGCTGGAGGCGGAGAACAGCAGCCTGCGCAGCCTGCTGCGCGTCCGTCCGGAGCCCTCCGTCAACTACATCGCCGCCCGCGTCATCGCCACCCCCGGCAGTTCCTTCGTCCGTACGCTGGTGGTGACCGCCGGCAAGCGCGACGGGGTGCGCAAGGGACAGGCGGCGCTGGCCGGGGCCGGTCTGGTCGGCCGGGTGATCGAGGTCGGCGAATGGTCCTCCCGCATCCTGCTGCTGACCGACATCAACGCCCGCGTCCCGGTGGTCCTGGCCAACACGCGCCAGCGCGCCATCCTGGCCGGAGACAATTCCGATCAGGCCAAGCTTCTTTATCTGCCGCCGGAGTCGCCGATCCAGGTGGGTGAGCAGGTGGTGACCTCGGGCGACGGCGGGCTGTTCCCATCCGGCCTGCCGGTCGGCGTGGTGACCGCGGTCAGCGAGCGCGGCGTGCGCGTGCTGCCCAGCGCCGACCTGTCGCGGATCGAACATCTGCGTTTGGTGGATTTCGGACTGCCCGGCACCGACCTGGACCCGTCGCCGGAGTGGAAGTGAGCCGCTCCTACAGCGCCCCGGCGGGAAGGCCGCCGGTATGACGGCTACCTTCTGGCAACGGGTCGACAAGGCGGGACGCAATCTGGCGCCCTTCGCCGTCACCGTCATGATGGTTCTGGTCGGCATGATCCCGGTGCCGGTGCCGGGCTACGCTCCGGTGGCGCCGAACCTGACGCTGGTGTCCGTCTATTACTGGACGATCCACAGGCCTGACCTGATGCGTCCGGGGGTGGCCTTTCTGATCGGGCTGCTGCAGGATTTCCTGATCGGCGGTCCGTTGGGCGTCAATGCCCTGCTGCTGATCGTGGCGCAATGGGCGGTGCTGAACCAGCGCCGGGTGTTCCTGGCCAGCACCTTCGCGTTGCTGTGGTTCGGCTTCACCCTGGTGACGGCCGGGGCCGTGGTTCTGCAATGGCTGGCCTTCACGGCACTGGATGCGGCCGCGCTGTCGATCCTGCCGGCGCTGTTCCAGGGCCTGCTGACGGTGGCGGTGTTTCCTGCGGTGGGCTGGCTGCTGATCCGCGTCCATCGCGCCTTCTTGAACGGGTAAAGGGTCCCGGCGGTTTCATGAGTTCGATCGATCGCGATACCGACCGTTCCCGCCTGCTGGCGCGCCGCGCCCTGGTGCTGGGCGGCATCAAGCTGGCCGGACTGTCCGCGCTGGTCGGTCGGCTCTATTACCTGCAGGTGGTCGAATCCGCGCGCTACACCATGCTGGCGGAGGAGAACCGCATCAGCCTGCGGCTGATCGCCCCGTCGCGCGGCAACATCGTCGACCGGTTCGGCGTGCCGCTGGCGGTGAACGAACAGAACTACCGGGTCGTCGTCGTGTCGGAGCGCACCCACAACATCCAGGAGACGCTCGACAAGATCTCCCGCATCGTGCCGCTGACCGACGGCGACCGCCGCCGCGTGCTGCGCGAGCTGCACCGCAAGCGCCGCTTCGTCCCGGTCACCGTGCGCGAGAACCTGACCTGGGAGCAGGTGGCGACGCTGGAGACCAACACCCCCGATCTGCCCGGCGTGGCGATCGAGGTGGGCGAGCTGCGCCATTACCCGCAGGCGGAGGCGACCGCCCATATCCTGGGCTATGTCGGCGCGGTGTCGGAAGCGGAGCTGAGCGGCAACAGCGATCCGGTGCTGTCCCTCCCCGGCTTCCGCATCGGCAAGGCCGGTATCGAGAAGTATCACGAGAAGGTCCTGCGCGGCACCGCCGGCACCAGCCAGCTGGAGGTCAACGCGGTCGGCCGCGTCATCCGCGAGTTGTCGCGCGACGAGGGGCAGTCGGGCCGCGAGATTCAGCTGACCATCGACATGGCGCTGCAGCGCTTCGTGCAGGAACGCCTGTCGCAGGAGGTCAGCGCGTCGGCGGTGGTGATGGACGTTCACACCGGCGGCATCTATGCGCTGTGTTCCCACCCCAGCTACGACCCCAACCAGTTCACCATGGGCATCAGCGCCGAATTGTGGGAGGAGCTGCTGTCCAACCAGGCGACGCCGCTGAACAACAAGGCGGTGGTCGGCCAGTATCCGCCGGGCTCCACCTTCAAGATGATGGCGGCGCTGGCGGCTCTCGAATCGGGAATCGTCAGCAGCAGGCACACCGTCTTCTGCCCCGGCCACATGGAGCTGGGCGACCATCGCTTCCACTGCTGGAAACGCGGCGGCCACGGCACGGTCGATTTCGTCGGGGCGCTGCGCCATTCCTGCGACGTGTTCTTCTACGACGTGTCGCGCCGCATCGGCATCGACCGCATCTCCGAGATGTCGAACCGCTTCGGCCTCGGCGCCCGCACCGGCATCGACCTGCCGCATGAGCGCGCCGGGCTGATGCCGTCCATCGCCTGGAAGAAGGCGACCCTGGGCAAGGGCTGGGACATGGGCGAGACGCTGGTCGCCTCCATCGGCCAGGGCTATGTGCTGGCCACGCCGCTGCAGCTGGCGGTGATGACCTGCCGGCTGGCCAATGGCGGCTATGCGGTCAAGCCGCATCTGACCAAGCAGATCAAGACCGTCAGCGGCGAGCAGACCGCCTGGCCCAGCATCGGCGTGAAGAAGGAGAATCTCGACATCGTCCTGCGCGGCATGAACGAGGTGACCAACGCGCCCAACGGCACCGCCTTCAAGTCGCGCATCACCGAGGTCGGGTATGAGATGGCGGGCAAGACCGGCTCCGCCCAGGTCCGCCGCATCACCATGGCGGAACGCACCTCCGGCGTGAAGAAGAACGAGGATCTGCCCTGGCGCGAACGTGACCACGCGCTGTTCGTCGCCTTCGCGCCCGTCCAGGCGCCGCGCTATGCCTGCGCCGTGTTCGTCGAACATGGCGGCGGCGGCTCCACCGCGGCGGCGCCGATTGCCCGCGACATCCTGCTGGAAACCCAGAAGCGCGACCCCGGCCGCGCCGCGGTGGCCGAAACCCCGCCGACGAGCTTCAGGGACCCGCGGGGATAAAGTGTCTGCCGGGATTGCTCCCTCCCCATCCCTGCCCCACCTTCGGTGAGAGGGGCAGGAGCTTCGCGGACGTATTGCGGCAGTCCCCTCTCCCACCAAAAATGGGGGAGGGTCAGGGAGGGGGCACCGCCCCAGCCACTCCCAAAAGAAAAGCGCGCCCCCGAAGGGACGCGCTTTCCGGAAAACCGACTTGGCTTTCGCCCGATCAGTTCTTCGACTTGTCGACCAGACGGCGCTCGGCGATCCACGGCATCATGGCGCGCAGCTTCTCGCCGACCTTCTCGATCTCGTGCTCGGCGTTGCGGCGGCGGATCGCCTTGAAGGACGGCTGGCCGGCCTTGCATTCCAGCATCCAGTCGCGGACGAAGCGGCCTTCCTGGATGTCGGTCAGAACGCGCTTCATCTCGGCCTTGGTCTCGGGCGTGATGATGCGCGGGCCGGTGCGGTAGTCGCCGTATTCGGCCGTGTTGGAGATCGAGTAGCGCATGTTGGCCATGCCGCCCTCGTACATCAGGTCGACGATCAGCTTGACTTCGTGCAGGCACTCGAAATAGGCCATCTCGGGGGCGTAGCCCGCCTCGACCAGCGTCTCGTAGCCGGCGCGGATGAGCTCGGTCAGGCCGCCGCAGAGCACGGCCTGCTCACCGAACAGGTCGGTCTCGCACTCTTCCTTGAAGGTGGTCTCGATGATGCCGGCGCGACCGCCGCCATTGGCCGAGGCGTAGGACAGGGCGATGTCCAGCGCGTTGCCCGAGGCGTTCTGGTGAACGGCGACCAGCGACGGCACGCCGCCGCCACGCTGGTATTCGCTGCGCACGGTGTGACCGGGGCCCTTCGGCGCGATCATGAACACGTCGAGGTCGGCGCGCGGCTCGATCAGGTTGAAGTGGACGTTCAGGCCGTGGGCGAAGGCCAGGGCGGCGCCCTGCTTCATGTTCGGGGCCAGATCGTCACGGTACAGGTCGGCCTGCAGCTCGTCCGGGGTCAGAACCATCACGACGTCGGCCCAGGCGGCGGCTTCGGCCGGGGTCATCACGGTGAAGCCGGCAGTCTCGGCCTTCTTGATGGTGGCCGAACCCGGGCGGAGCGCGATCCGCACGTCCTTCACGCCGCTGTCACGCAGGTTGTGGGCGTGGGCATGGCCCTGGCTGCCGTAGCCGACGATGACGACCTTCTTGCCCTTGATCAGGTTGACGTCGGCATCACGATCGTAATAGACGCGCATGGAGATGGTTCCTTAAATTTCACTAGCCGGGTGTTGTACGAAGCGATTAGTGCGCGGAGCGGATTAGTCCATCGGCGGCAAGGCCGCGTCAAGCAAAAGCCGTCCGTCCGCGGTGAAGGGGTTCAGGAAAGTGACGCCGCCAAGCCGCCGTCCGCCTTGAAAATCTTCGGACACAAGGTACTTGCAGCCATATGCATCGGCATTCGCCCACAAGACCGCATCCCAGATTTGCAAGCCGTGCGCGGCTACGACCTCGAAGGCGCGCCGGAAAGCGTCGGTGGCAACGGGAAGACGTTCGAAGGTCTGCTCGTAATCACGAACCAAATCCAATGCTTCGGCCGGCGGGAGGATCCGCTTGCGGGTCAGCGACGCATAAAGCTCGCACAACACCTGTCCTGCGATCACGACAGCCGAACCGGCCGCCGCCGCTCTCTCCAACAAATCCAGCGCGATTTCATATTTGACGGGATCACGCTGGTCGGCCGCATAAAACAGGATGTTCGTGTCGAAACTGACCAACGGTCGACTCATGGCAAGGAACCACGCTCGTGCAGGTCGTCACGGGTCCAGTCACGGCCGCCCAGGTCGTAGCCCTTGCGCAGCTTTCGCAACAACCGCTCTCCAGCCTGCCTGCGACGCTCCTCATCGGAAAGCGCTTCAGACGCCGGTTCGGTCGCCGAAAGGCGGGCCACCGGGGTACCGTTCTCGGTCAGCACGATCTCCTCGCCACGCTTGGCGGCCTCGATCAGCGCGCCGAGCTGGTCTTTCGCCTCTTCCACCGACAGCATCTTCATGACCGTTCCCCGCTGCTCGCCGCCCGGCCGTGCCGGCAGGACATCCTAGCCCAGAACGGACCGGACGGCGATGGAGACCGAAGAGACCCTCGGGGGGAGCGTCAGAACGCCGCCGGTCCCTTCGACATGGCGACCACGCCGGTGCGGCTGGCTTCAACGAGGCCGAGCTGGCCCATCAGGCCGACGAAATCGTCGACCTGTTCGGTGGTGCCGGTCAGCTCGAAGACGAAGCTGGTGAGCGTCGCGTCGACCACCTTGGCCTGGAAGATGTCGGCGAGACGGAGCGCCTCGATCCGGCGGTCGCCGGTGCCGGCCACCTTGACCAGCGCCAGTTCGCGTTCCACCGATGGTCCTTCGTCGGTCAGGTCGTGGACGCGGTGGACCGGAACCAGCCGGCCGAGCTGCGCCTTGATCTGCTCGATGATCATCCGGGTGCCGGAGGTGACCAGCGTGATGCGCGACAGGTGGTCGGCGTTGTTCACCTCGGCCACCGTCAGGCTTTCGATGTTGTAGCCGCGGCCGGAGAACAGCCCGATGACGCGGGCGAGAACGCCCGGCTCGTTGTCCACCAGCACGGCGATGGTGTGCTTTTCGATCGCGTTTTCCATGAGACCCATTCCCCCCGTTCGTTCGTCGTCAGCCGATCAGACCAGCACCATGCCGTCTTCCGGCGTGGCGTCGGACGGGCTGTCGTCCGGACCGAACAGGATCTCGTTGTGGGCCTTGCCGCCCGGGATCATCGGGAAACAGTTTTCCTTGGGATCGACGGCGATGTCGATGATGCAGGGGCGGTCGGTGACCGTCAGCATCTTCTCGATCACCTGATCGACCTCGGCCACGGTGGTGGCGCGCAGGCCGACGCAGCCCCAGGCCTCCGCCAGCTTCACGAAGTCCGGCAGGGCTTCCGAATAGCTCTGGGAATAGCGCGAGCCATGCAGCAGTTCCTGCCACTGGCGCACCATGCCCATATACTGGTTGTTCAGGATGAAGATCTTGACCGGCGCGCGGTACTGCACGGCGGTGCCGATCTCCTGCATGTTCATCAGGAAGCTGGCCTCGCCCGACACGTCCACCACGATGGCGTCGGGGTGGGCGAGCTGGGCGCCGATGGCGGCCGGCAGGCCGTAGCCCATGGTGCCGAGCCCGCCCGACGTCAGCCAGCGGTTCGGCTGGTCGAAGGGCAGGAACTGCGCCGCCCACATCTGGTGCTGGCCGACTTCCGTCGTGATGTAGTGGTCCTTGCCGCGCAGAGCCTCGCGCAGGCGTTCCAGCGCATATTGCGGCTTGATGACCGATTCGGTGCGGTTGTAGTTCAGGCAGTTGCGGGCACGCCATCCCTCGATCCTGCCCCACCACTCCTTCAGCGCGGCCTTGTCGGCGCTCTTGGCGCGCGCCTTCCAGATGCGCAGCATGTCTTCCAGCACGGCGCCGCAATCGCCGACGATGGGAATGTCGACCGCGACGTTCTTGTTGATCGAGCTGGGGTCGATGTCGACATGGATCTTCTTGGACCCCGGCGAGAAGGCCGACAGCTTGCCGGTCACGCGGTCGTCGAAGCGGGCGCCGATGTTGATCATGACGTCGCATTCGTACATGGCGAGGTTCGCCTCGTACGTGCCGTGCATGCCGAGCATCCCCAGCCACTGGCTTTCGGACGCCGGGAAGGCGCCCAGCCCCATCAGGGTGGAGGTGATCGGGAAGCCGGTCGCCTTGACGAACTGCGTCAGCAGCTTGGCGGCGAAGGGGCCGGCATTGATCACGCCGCCGCCGGTGTAGAAGACCGGCCGCTTGGCGTTGGCGATCAGCTCGATCGCCTCCTCGATGCGGGCCATCTCCGGCTTCACCTGAGGCCGGTAGGTCTTGTGCTTGACCTCTGCCGGCGGGACATAGGTGCCGTCGGCGAACTGCACGTCCTTCGGGATGTCGACCAGCACCGGGCCGGGACGGCCGCTGCGCGCGACATAGAAGGCCTCGTGCAGGGTGCGGGCCAGATTGTCGACGTCTTTCACCAGGTAATTGTGCTTGGTGCAGGGACGGGTGATGCCGGTGGTGTCGGCTTCCTGGAAGGCGTCGTTGCCGATCAGGTGGGTCGGCACCTGCCCCGACAGGCAGACGAGCGGAATGCTGTCGCACAGCGCATCCAGCAGGCCGGTCACCGCGTTGGTGGCGCCGGGGCCGGAGGTCACCAGCACGCAGCCGACCTTGCCGGTCGAGCGCGCATAGCCCTCCGCCGCGTGAACCGCGGCCTGCTCGTGGCGTACAAGGACATGCTTCAGGTCGTTCTGCTGGAACAGCGCGTCGTAGATGGGAAGTACGGCGCCGCCGGGATAGCCGAAGATGATGTCAACGCCCTGATCCTTCAGGGCCTTGATGACGATCTGGGCGCCGGTCAGCTTCTGTTCGGACATCGCTCACGACCTTCTCATGTGGGCGCCTCCTCTAGGGCACCCGGTTCCTTGGGAACACCAACCCTGCCGGGAGGGGATGCCGTTCAGAACAACGGCTTAGCCCCGATGGCTTGTGCTGGGACCGGCAAATTAGTCAAATCATCCGTCATAGGTCAACCCAATTCGCGAATGTTCGCAAAGTTTTTTTGCCGCAGTTTTTCCAATTGTTGCGCATCGATAGGGGGTGGCGATCCCGCCCGGCCCCAGTCTGCCGCAAACGCAAACGGCGGCCGCACCGAAGCGCGGCCGCCGTTCCGAACAGGCGACGAGTGGGATGGACGAACCGTCAGGCGGCGGTCTTCAGCAACTCGCACAGCCGGCGGATGCCCTCGCGGATCTGGGCCGGCTTGGTGACGGAGAAGGCGAGGCGCAGCGTGTTCTTGCCCGACCGGTCGGCGTGGAAGGCCGATCCGGGGACGAAGGCGACGTTGGCCTCCTTGATGGCGCGGGCCAGCAGCTCGGTGCCGTCGACGCCCTCCGGCGCCTCGATCCAGACGAACAGGCCGCCTTCCGGCTTGGTCCAGGTGACGCCCGGCGGGGCGTATTCGTCCAGGGCCGCCAGCATGGCGTCGCGGCGCTCCTTGTACTGGGTGCGCAGCAGCTTGAGGTGGCTGTCGAAGATCTGCGAGACGACGTCGTGCATGACGATCTGGTTGATCGTGCTGGCATGCAGGTCGGCCGCCTGCTTCATCAGCACCAGCCGGTTCACCACCTCCGGCGCCGCATTGACCCAGCCGACGCGCATCGCCGGCACCATCGTCTTGGAGAAGGTGCCGCCGAAGATGACGTTGGTCAGCTTGCCGCCGTTGCGCTCGCAATCCAGCGCCGCCATCAGCGGCAGATGCTCGCCGTCATAGCGCAGCTCGCAATAGGCGGTGTCCTCGATCACCGGCACGCCGGCCGCATCGCAGGCGTCCAGGATGGCGTGGCGGCGGGCCAGCGTCACCGTGGTGCCGTTGGGATTCTGGAAATCGGGGACGAGGTAGAAGAACTTCGGCTTCTGCGCCAGCGCCTCGGTCAGCGCGGTCATCTCCGGCCCTTCCTCGTCCATCGGAATGGAGAGATAGGTCGGCTCGTAGGGCGAGAAGGCCTGCAGCGCGCCGAGATAGGTCGGGCGGGTGACCACGATCTTGTCGCCGGGGCCGATCAGCAGCTTGCCGACGAACTCCAGCACCTGCTGAGAGCCGTTGGTGACCAGCACGCCGTCCAGGCCGATGTTAACGCCCTTGCCGCCCATGTAATCGCAGATCCATTCCCGCAGCGGCGTGTAGCCTTCGGTGATGGAATACTGCAGCGCGGCACCGGCACCGGAATTGGACTGGAAGATCTTCTCGTAGGACCGAGCGATGGCCGAGCTGGGGAACAGGTCCGGATCGGGAATGCCACCGGCGAAGGAGATGATCTCCGGACGATCGATCAGCTTCAGCAGTTCCCGGATTTCGGACGCCGTCATGCCGCCCACGCGGCCCGCGAACACATGACCCCAATCAACCGACACGGTGCTTCTCCTTCGGATCAGTAATTTAGTATCGTTCTCAGGCGGTCGAGCATTGCATTTCGTACCGCGGGCGAACAAGGCAGATCGATGGTATGGCAGCTATGCTGTCCTGTATGACTTACCAGCATTTCAGGTGTTTTGCCAACAATCTGATGCCGGAACCATGTCACCTGCCGTTTGGCATAGCGCCGGGTGGATTGCTGGGCCAGGGCGACCGCCTCGGCGAGCGGGATTTCGCCATGCAGGTGGCGGCGCAGTTCCGGCACGCCCAGCGCCTTCAGCACCGGCAGGTCGGCGGCGAGGCCCTGATCGCGCGCCAGGGCGTCCAGCCGCCGCACCTCCTCCAGCGCCCCCTGCTCCATCATCAGGTGGAAACGCCTGTCGCACTGGGCATAGAGGTCGGCGCGCGGCGGGTCGAGCACGATGACGGTGAAGCGCAGGTTCTCCGGCGCACCCTGGGCGGTCTGGCTCTGCCAGTGGGACAGCGGATGGCCGGTCGCCTCCAGCACCTCCCAGGCGCGGGTCAGGCGGGTGGTGTCGCCGGGATTCAGCTTGGCCGATGCCGGGTCGCGGGCGACCAGCTCGGCACGGAAGGTTTCGCCGCCGATGGTCTCCAGCCGGGCATGGGCAGCGGCGCGCACCTCGTCCGGGATGGGCGGGACCTCGCTCAAGCCCTGCATCAGCGCACGCAGGTAGAGACCGGTGCCTCCGACCACCACGGGCAGCCGGCCGTCTTTCTTGGCGGCGTCGATCTCCGCCAGAGCCATGTCGCGCCAGCGCGCCGCCGACCCGCGCTCTGCCGCCGGCAGCACGCCATAGAGGCGGTGCGGCGCCCGCGCCAGATCGTCGGCCGGCGGGCGGGCGGTCAGCACATCCAGGTCGGCGTAGAGCTGCATGCTGTCGGCATTGATGACCGTGCCGCCGAACGCCTCGGCGACAGCGAGTGCCAGTCCCGACTTGCCCGACGCGGTCGGCCCGCCGATGACGACGACGTCGGTGAGGTGGGTGGTAAGGTCGCTCATCCCCCTTCCATGGCGTCCCCGCGCTTCCATTGCAACACCCAACCGCATGACGACGCCGAAGCTTCGTTGGACCCGGCTCCCCGCCTGTGGTAGGCAGCGCGCAAAGGCCCTCTTTTCCTCGGGATACCCGCCGATGAACGCCGTCGCCACGCTGATCGCCCCCCGCACCGCCACGCTCGACGAGTCCGTCGTCCAGACCGCCAAGGCGGCGCTGGTCGGGCTGGGCGCCGACGCCGGAGCGCCGGATTGGCTGGCCCCCGGCACCGCCTGCGACCTGCCCTTCGGCAACCTCGCGCCGGAACAGGCGGAGGCGGCGATCCGCCATGCCCTGACCGGCGTGCCCCTGGACATCGTCGCCCAGCCGGCGGCGACCCGGCGCAAACGGCTGCTGGTCGCCGATATGGAATCGACGATCATCGAGCAGGAGATGCTGGACGAGCTCGGCGACTATGTCGGGCTGAAGGACCACATCGCCGCCATCACCGCGCGCGCCATGAATGGCGAGATCGACTTCAAGGACGCGGTACGCGAGCGCGTCGCCCTGCTGAAGGGCCTGAAGGAGACGGTGATCGACGAGGTGTGGCAGCGCGCCACCCTGATGCCGGGGGCGGCCCAGCTGGTCGGCACCATGCGCGCCAACGGCGCCGTCTGCGTGCTGGTATCGGGCGGCTTCCGCTGCTTCACCGGCCGGGTGCGCAGCTGGATCGGCTTTGACGACGACCGCGGCAACGATCTGGAAGTGGTCGACGGCGTGATGACCGGCGCGGTGATCGAACCGATCCTGGACAAGGACAGCAAGCTGCAGGCGCTGATGGCCTATGCCGGCGAGCACCGCGTGCCGATGGCGGAGACCATGGCCGTCGGCGACGGCGCCAATGACCTGCCGATGCTGCTGGCCGCCGGGCTCGGCGTCGCCTTCCATGCCAAGGCGGTGGTCGCCGCCGAGGCCCGCGCGCGCGTCGACCATGGCGACCTGACCGCCCTGCTCTATGCCCAGGGCTATCGCGCCACAGAGTTCGTGGGGTAAGCGCCTGCCTCTATCCGCTCACGCCCAGACGCCCCGCACATAGGGCGTGAGCTGCGTGTCCATCAGGATGATGTGGCGGACAAGCCAGTCGGCGGTGAATTTGTACAGCTTCTCGGCGTTCTCGTGGGTGGGCTCGATGGAGAAGCGGTTGGACAGCTCGCTGACCATCTTGACCGCGGCGCGGTGCATGGCGACATGCTCCTCGAATTTCGGGTAGCGCACGATCTGCATGATCCGCTCCTCGCGGGCGAAATGCTCCTTGGTGTATTCCAGCAGCTTGACCAGAATCTTGGCAACGCGAACCGGCTGGAACCGCGGGGCGGCCAGCGCTGCGTCGAGTTCGTTCAGATACTCGATCAGATGCTTGTGATCGTCGTCGATGGCCGGCTGGCCGACGCTCAACTGCCGTCGCCATGTGATGGCGCCCATGACCTTGCCGCCTCCCCCCGTACCGGCACCCCGTTTGGGCGGATTATGGCTGGTGCTACCACCGCACCCAAACAGTCGGGACGTCACACGGCAATTTGACGCACCTTGGAGAGGCGTTCCAAACGGAACGGGGCGGATGCGTCGCCGCACCCGCCCCGTTCTTCAACCGTAAATCCGCCGACCTCAGCCGATGATGGAATAACCGCAATCGACATAGGTGGTGTCGCCGGTGATGCCCTTGGCGCCGTCGGTGGCGAGGAAGGCGGTGGTGTAGCCGACCTCCTCGATGGTCACCAGCCGGCCTTCCGGCGCGCGCTCGGCAGCCTTGTTCATCAGCTCGTCGAAATGGGCGATGCCGGAGGCGGCGCGGGTCTTGATCGGGCCGGGGGAGATGGCATGGACACGGATGCCCTTCGGGCCGAGTTCAGCCGCCAGATAGCGCACGCTGGCCTCCAGCGCGGCCTTGACCGGACCCATGACGCCGTAATTGTCGATGACGCGGTTGGCGCCGAAATAGGACATGGTGAACAGCGAGCCGCCGTCCTTCATCAGCGGCTCCGCATACCGGGCCATGCGGATGAAGGAGTGGCAGGAGACATCCATCGCCTGCTGGAAGCCTTCGCGCGAGCAGTCGACGACGCGGCCGTGCAGATCCTCCTTCGGGGCGAAGGCGATGCTGTGCAGCGCGAAGTCCAGCTTGCCCCACTTCTCGCCGATCTTGTCGAACATGGCCTTCAGCTCGCCTTCGCCGGTGACGTCCACCGGTTCGAAGATCTCGGCCTCCAACTGGTGAGCCAGCGGTTCGACGAACTTCTTGGCCTTGTCGTTCAGATAGCTCACCGCAAGGTCGGCACCCAGCGCGCGGAAGGCGCGGGCGCAGCCCCAGGCGATCGATTGGTCGTTGGCGATGCCAAGGACGAGCCCCTTCTTGCCTTCGAGCGTGGCGGCGGCGGGAATGATCGTGGTCATGGCGGACGGTCCTGCGGTCGGTGTGACGGGAGGAGCGGCCGCAACCCCGGCGGCTTCAGGCCGAGCCAGGACAGGCGGCGTTCCTTGTGCGGTGCACCATAAACCAATCGCGAGAGGCCCGCAACGTGTATTGGATGCAATCCGCCCCCGCACCCCAATCATCGTGCAGCATTGACGCCGATATGTTCAGTAAACGTGGAAGTCCTAACCGCGATCCCTTTCATTGATCCATATCAAGACGGCCTGCCATGGTCGGGCTGGAAGGCCGTTTCTTGATGAAATTTTTGTTATGCCGTGACAGCTGCTTGTCCAACCAACATCTTACCGGGCAACTCCCGGCGTGAAGGAGGGCGGATCGCTGGCCGGGAAGGATTCCTGGGAGGCCTCGTCGACGATCTCCCCCTCGCCGGCATCCTGATAGATGTCGCCGGGGTGGCGGGAATAGCGGTCGATGCCGCGTTCCACATCCTGCGACGGAATGGCCGCGCGGTCGCCACGTGCCCAATCGGCCAGCATCGACTTGCCGGGGCAGAAGCCGGTCAACCCCCGCGCCACCAGGACCCCACCGGCCAGCGCCATGGCGGCACCGGTCCAGTTCGGCCGGCGCAGGCCCAGCACCGCCAGCGCCACGCCACCGGCCAGCGAGGCCAGCCGCTCGCCATGGCCGACATTGATGGTATAGCCGCCGCCGGGACCATGGATGCGGTCGTTGAAGCCGCGCAGGCTGCGCTGGGCCGTATCGGTGATGGAAGAGAGTTCCATGTCGGTCCTCCTGGATGCGGCGCCCCTGATCCGGGTGCGCCCGCGATCGGATCGTTATCGTGTCACTGTTGGGAAACCGGCGGCTGGGGGCTGTCGTTCCCCGACGGTGCCTGCGGAGTTGCCTGCGGAGTTGCCTGGGAGGCGCCACCCTGCCCGCTTGCGCCGTCAGCCGGCGCGGCGCTGGAGCCGGATGCCCGCGCCTGCTGCAATTCCCGGTTCAGCCGCTCCACCTCCTGGGACAGGCGCTGGACCTCCTGGCGCAGGGGCGCCGCCGCCGCGTCGCCGCCGCCCGTCGAGCCGGCGATGGCGGCCAGCGTCGCCGACTGCTGCATCCAATAGGGAGAGACGCCGTAATAGGTGTGCACCGCCATCGCCCACTGGCGGTCGTTCATGTTCGGGCGGTTGCTGTCGTTGAAGCGCGGCGCGTTGGTCAGCTTGTCCTTCGGCACATTCAGGACATAGCCGTCGCCGGACGGCGCGAACAATGCCCACGGAACGGGAAAGTCGCTGTCGCCGATGCCGAGGAAGCCGCCCAGTTCGACCACAGCATAGGCGATGCGGCCGGTCGCCGGATCGATCACCAGTTCGGAGATCTCGCCCATATCCTTGCCGTCCGGACTGCGCAGCTTGGCGTCCTCAAGGTCGTCGGCGGCAATCGCGCGGGGGTGGGCGATGGAGTCCTGCAGCGCAGCGGCCTCGCCCAGGATAGCCTGGCAGGCCGGTGCGTTGCCCTTCTGCGCCGCGCCCTGGGCGGCCTGCTGCAGGGCACGCAGCTGCGCCATCTCCTGCTGGGTCACCGGCGCCGGAGTGTTGGGTGCCGCGGCCTCCAGGGCCGCCGCCTGCTGTCCCAGCCGGTCGAGCCCGGCCGCGCAGTCGTCGGCGGCAAGCGCGGGCGCGGCGAAGTGGCCCAGCGCGGCCAGAAGCAGGGCTGTGCCCAGGGCCGTTGCAGGGGTCGGGCGCGTCATCGGGACATCCTCCGGCTTGAATCGTCTCATGCTGCATGAACAGCATGGTCAAGCCGGAGGTTCCCGTGCGCCGGTCGTCCCGCGGTTGTGTCTTCGGGTGTAAGACCCTCAACCCGGCAGGGGCAGGCCGCCGCGCTGGACGATGAAGGACTGGATGGCGTCCACGCCCTCGCCAGCCTTGACGTTGGCGAAGACGAAGGGACGGTCGCCGCGCATCTTGCGGGCGTCGCGGTCCATCACCTCCAGGCTTGCGCCGACCATCGGGGCGAGGTCGGTCTTATTGATCACCAGCAGGTCCGAGCGGGTGATGCCCGGCCCGCCCTTGCGCGGGATCTTGTCGCCGGCCGACACGTCGATGACGTAGATGGTGATGTCCGCCAGTTCCGGCGAGAAGGTGGCCGCGAGGTTGTCGCCGCCCGATTCGATGAAGATCAGGTCGAGGTTGGGGAACTTCGCGTTCATCTGGTCGACGGCGGCGAGGTTGATCGAGGCATCCTCACGGATCGCGGTGTGCGGGCAGCCGCCGGTCTCCACACCCATGATCCGTTCCGGCTTCAGCGCGCCGGAGCGGGTGAGGAATTCCGCATCCTCCTTGGTGTAGATGTCGTTGGTGATCGCCGCGACCTCCCAATCGTCGCGCATGCGCTTGCACAGCGCGTCGGTCAGCGCGGTCTTGCCGGAGCCGACGGGGCCGCCGATGCCGACGCGAAGCGGACCGGCGTGGCTCTTTTCGATAGCGGGGAGAGCGCTCATGAGCGGAACAGCCTCGTATATTGGGTTTCGTGGATCATCGAGGTCCAGTCGACGGCCATTGCCCGGCCGCCGAGATCGTCGAGCGGGGCTGCCAATGCCGCCTCCGCCGCCTTGTGGGTGATGGGGTCGAGTGCGGCCAGCGCCCGCTGCCCGTCGGTCTGGCCCAGCGGCACCAGCCGGACGCCGGCCGACACCAGATTGGCGGCGAAGGCGTGGAGGTAGGCGGTAAGCGCCGGCCCCTCCGCCACGCCGACCAACGCCGACACCAGCGCCACCGCCACCGCATAGGCGACCGGTCGGCCGGTGGCGGCGATCACCGCATCCCAGCGCGGCAGGTCTTCGAGCGGCCATGCGGCGCGGATCGCCAACAGGAAAGCCTGCCCCTGCGCCCGCGATTCGAGCGCGGTTTCGGAGGAGGCGCGCAGGATGTCGGCGCGCTCCACCGCCCAGGCGAAGGCGGCCTCGTCCCCCGACCGCACGGCGCGATGGGCGGCGGCGAACAGCATGCCGTCGGTCCGCCCGGCGCCATGGCGCAGGATGCCGTCGAGCCAGACGATCAGCGTGGCGCGGTCGCGCACCAGCCCCTGCTCCACCGCCGCCTCGATTCCATGGCTGTAGGAGAAGCCGCCGACCGGGAAGCTCGGCGACAGCCACGCCAGCAGGCGCGTCAGGGCGTGGGTGGAGACGCCGCCCTCCACCTCAGTGCGAATGCCCATGCCCGCCGCCATGCGAATGTCCGCCATAGGCGCCGCCTTCCGGCATGAAGGGCGCGGTCACGTCACGCACCTCGGCGCCCAGCCCGCGCAGCATATCCTCGATCACATGGTCGCGGCGCAGGCGGATGGTGTCGCCGACGATCTGCACCGGCAGGTGACGGTTGCCGAGATGCCAGGCCACCCGCGCGAAGGCCTCCACCGGGCCGGGCACGCGGACCTCCATCAGTTCCTCAGGCGCGGCGACCACGCGCAGGAAGCTGCCGTCCCCCAGTTCCAGCCCGTCGCCGTCGTCCAGCGCCACCGCCCGCGGCAGGTCGAGCAGAAAGGCGCCGCCGGCATCGTCGGTCATCGCCATGCGGCGGCGGAAGCGGTCGTCGAAGGCGAGCGTCACGGTGCCGGCCGCCTGCTCGGCGGGCCAATGGCCGCGGGCATGGACTCGGGTGGCGCGGCGGGTGGGGTCGGTCATCAGCTAAGCCGTTCGAAGGGGGTCGGGTGGCCGAAGAAGCGGCTGGCCAGCTCGCTGACCAGCGCCGCGTCCCCGGTGGTGAAGAAGCGCAGGCCCCGTTCGGCTGGGTTAGGGCGGTATTCGGGGTGGCGGTCGAGATACTGCTCCAGCGAGCGGGCGGTCAGCGTCGGCTGGCACAGCACCTCCACACCCGGCGGCAGCGCGCGGGCGAACAGGTGGCGGACCAGCGGGTAATGGGTGCAGCCCAGCACCACCGTGTCCAGCGGCTGGCTGCCCATCTTGTCCAGCAGCACCCCGACATAGCCGGCGACCGCCGGTTCGATCTCCGCATCCGACGCCCCGCGCTCGATCAGCGGCACGAGGTCGGGACAGGCCTGCTGCACGACGCGGATGGAGGGGGCGCGCTTGCCGATCTCGCGCGGGAAGGAGCCGGAATTGACGGTGGCCGCGGTGGCGAAGATGCCGACGCTGCGTGGTTCGGCCAGATGGTCCGGCGGCACGGTGTCGATCATCCAGGGCACGCGGGTGATCGCCTCCACCATCGGCACCAGCACGCCCAGCACATTGCGGCCGGGATGGGCCGACGGCAGCCATTCCTGCTGCAATCGGCGCAGCGCGACGGCCGCGGCGGTGTTGCAAGCGATGACGACCAGCCGGCAACCCTGGGCGAACAGCCGGTCCATCCCGGCGATGGTCAGCCGGTAGATGTCGTCCTCGCTGCGCGGGCCGTAGGGAGCGGCGGCATGGTCGCCGAGATAGACGAAGGGCCGGTCGGGGGCGGCGTCCACCAGGGCTCGCAGCACCGTCAATCCGCCATGTCCTGAGTCGAATACACCGATCACCGACGAAACCTTGCTTGAATCCCCTTCTCCCCCCTAGGGAGAAGGTCGGGATGAGGGGGTTCGGCGCAGCCGAAGACCGCCCACGCCACGTGCCCCCACCCTAACCCTCTCCCCGGGCGGGAGAGGGGATTAAATAAAGCGCCTCAGAACAGGAAATACCGCTGCGCCATCGGGAGGACGTCCGCCGGTTCGCAGGTCAGCAGCTGCCCGTCCGCCCGCACCTCGTAGGTTTCCGGATCCACTTCGATGTGCGGGGTCGCGTCGTTGTGGATCATGTGCTTCTTGCCGACGGTGCGGGTGCCCTGGACGGCGATCAGCTCGCGGTGCAGGCCAAGCTGCCGGCCGACCTCCAGCTCCATCGCCTTGGCGCTGACGAAGGTGACGCTGCTGGCCTGCATCGCCCGGCCGAAGGCGCCGAACATCGGGCGGTAATGCACCGGCTGCGGCGTCGGGATCGAGGCGTTGGGGTCGCCCATCAGCGCGGCGGCGATGGTGCCGCACTTGATCACCATGTCCGGCTTCACCCCGAAGAAGGCCGGCGACCACACCACCAGATCGGCCAGCTTGCCGACCTCGACGGAGCCGACGACATGGCCGATGCCGTGCGACAGCGCCGGGTTGATGGTGTATTTGGCGATGTAGCGCTTGACCCGGAAATTGTCGTTGTCGCCCGTCTCCTGCGGCAGCCGGCCGCGCTGCAGCTTCATCTTGTGGGCGGTCTGCCAGGTGCGGATGATCACTTCGCCCAGCCGGCCCATCGCCTGGCTGTCCGACGAGATCATGGAGAAGACGCCCAGGTCGTGCAGGATGTCCTCCGCCGCGATGGTCTCGCGCCGGATGCGGCTTTCGGCGAAGGCGACGTCTTCGGGAATGCGGGCGCTGAGGTGGTGGCACACCATCAGCATGTCCAGATGCTCGTCCACCGTGTTGATGGTGAAGGGCCGCGTCGGGTTGGTGGAGCTGGGCAGCACGTTGCCGAGGCTCGCCACCCGGATGATGTCCGGCGCATGGCCGCCGCCCGCCCCTTCGGTGTGGAAGGTGTGGATGGTGCGGCCCTTGAACGCCGCGATGGTGTCCTCGACGAAGCCGGATTCGTTCAGCGTGTCGGTGTGGATCGCCACCTGGACGTCGAGTTGGTCGGCGACGGTCAGGCAGGTGTCGATGGCGTCGGGCGTGGTGCCCCAATCCTCGTGCAGCTTCAGGCCGCAGGCGCCGGCGGCGATTTGCTCCAGTAGCGCGTCGGGGCGGCTGGTGTTGCCCTTGCCGAAGAAGCCCAGGTTGATCGGCAGCCCTTCGGCGGCCTGGAGCATCCGCTCCATATGCCAGGGTCCCGGCGTGCAGGTGGTGGCCGCGGTGCCGGCGGCCGGGCCGGTGCCGCCGCCCAGCATGGTGGTGACGCCGCTGTTCAGCGCCTCGTCCACCTGCTGCGGGCAGATGAAGTGGATATGGGCGTCGATGCCGCCGGCGGTGACGATCTTGCCTTCGCCCGCGATCACCTCGGTGCCCGGACCGACGATGATGTCGACGCCGGGCTGGACGTCTGGATTGCCGGCCTTGCCGATGGCGGCGATGCGCCCGCCGGTGATGCCGATGTCGGCCTTGACGATGCCCCAATGGTCGATGATCAGCGCGTTGGTGATGACGGTGTCGACCGCCCCCTGGTGACGCGAGCGCTGGCTTTGGCCCATGCCGTCGCGGATCACCTTGCCGCCGCCGAACTTCACCTCCTCGCCATAGACGGTGTGGTCGCGCTCGACCTCCACGATCAGGTCGGTGTCGGCCAGCCGGACACGGTCGCCGGTGGTCGGGCCGTAGAGGGCCGCATATTCGGCCCGGTCGATGCGGTGCGCCATAATCCTTCGCCCTTCCCTGTCGGCCCGTCAGAGGGCGCCGTTGACCTTGCGGTTGAAGCCGATCACCACCCGGTCGCCGCCATAGGCGACCAGCTTCACATGGCGGGTCTGGCCGGGCTCGAAGCGCACCGCCGTCCCGGCGGGAATGTCGAGCCGGAAGCCCCGCGCCTTTTCACGGTCGAAGGTCAGCGCGCTGTTGGTTTCGTAGAAGTGGAAGTGCGAGCCGACCTGGATCGGCCGGTCGCCGGCATTGGCGACGTCGAGTTCGACGGTGGCGCGGCCGTCGTTCAGCACGATCTCGCCGGCCGCCGGGAAGATTTCACCGGGTTTCATCGGGCAGTCCCCCTCAACGGATCGGCTGGTGGACGGTGACGAGCTTGGTGCCGTCGGGGAAGGTGGCCTCGACCTGGATGTCGTGGATCATCTCGGGGATGCCCTCCATCACCTGATCGCGGGTCAGCACGGTGGCGCCGTCGCGCATCAACTCGGCCACCGTGCGGCCGTCGCGCGCGCCCTCCACCACATAGTCGGTGATGAGGGCGACCGCCTCCGGATGGTTCAGCTTGACGCCGCGCTCCAGCCGCCGCCGCGCCACCATCGCCGCCATCGCGACGAGCAGCTTGTCCTTCTCGCGCCCTGTCAGGTTCATCGGGGGATTGCCCTTTCGCCGCCCTGTTCATTGCCGGATCGTTGCCGGCCGGTTGGTGGCGATTATGCCACGATGATGCGGTGCGCCAAGTGCGTCGTATGACGTAGGGGGTTGAAAGTGCTGGCGGGAAGGCTTCGACGCGACCGTCAAACCTCCCACAGCCGTGGCAGGCGCGTCGGCAGCCCGGCAGCCTCACTACGCAAACCCGACCACAGCGCCGCATAGGCGCGGCGCACCGCGCGGGCGTCGCCGCCGAGGATGCGGACGACCAGCAGACCGTCCAGCGCGGTGGCGCCAATGCGCACGCCCTCAAGCGGCTCGGTCAGCGCACGGATCGCGTCGAGGTGGCGGGCGGCGTCGGGGGCGGCGTGCAGCAGGGTGGCGCAGGCGGCGGCTCCCCCGAAGCCGGCGGGGTGGGCCAGCGCCTCGGCGATGTCGTCGTCCAGATGCAGGGCGTCGGCCCAGATCAGGCGGCCGTCCCGGGCGACCTCCCAGGCATCGCGGATCAGGCCGCGGGTCACCGTCTCGCCGAAGGCGGCGCGGCCGAAGACCAGCATCTCGCCGGCGATGGCGCGCCCATTGCCCGACAGGTCGATCCGGGTCAGGCGGCGCAGGCGGGAGCCTTCGAAAACGATGGCTTCCTGCGGCATCCACTCCAGCCACGCGCCGTCCTCCACCGACAACACAGTGTCGATGCGGCAGTCGGCCCCGGTGGAGCGATAGACCTTCTCGGCCGCCTGGGTGGTGACCAGGGCCTTCGCCCCCGGCCCGACCGCGAGGGCGATGTCCATGCGGTCGCCGCCGACCATCCCGCCGGAGGTGGTGGCGAGCACCGCGATGGGAAGATCGCCGCGACGCGGCGTCGGCATCAGCACCCGCAGCGGGTCGTGGTGGTAGAGCGTCGCCAGTCGCGTTTCGCCGTGCCGATGTTCGAACCGGACGGTGGCGGCGCCATGGACGGCGACCTTCTTTTCCTCGCGACCTGCGTCTTCCGGCCTGTCGGCCACCGCCACCTGAACCAAGCGCCCGCTCCCACCCTGGATGTTGCGGGCGCCAGTCTGCCGGAAGCGGAGCCGTTCAGGCAATGCGGACGGACACCCCGCCCCGCTCAGCCCTCGCCGTTGAAGCAGCCGTTGCGGGCGGCGACCACCGCGACCTGGGTGCGGTTGCGCACGCCCAGCTTCTGCATGATGGCGCGGACATGCACCTTCACCGTGCCTTCCAGCACGCCAAGGCCGCGGGCGATCTCCTTGTTGGAATGGCCGGCCAGCAGCAGTTCGAACACGTCGCGCTGGCGGTCGGTCAGCCGGTCCAGGATGTCGTCGTTGCCGCGCGGCCCCTCGCTCAGCGCCCCGTTCAGCACGGCGCGCGGCAGCGGCAGGAAGACGTCGCCGCTGAGCGCCAGCGAGATGGCATGCTCCAGCACTTCCGGCGGGCTGGTCTTCAGCACATAGCCGCGGGCGCCCATGCGGACGCTGTCGACGATGTCCGCCACCTCGTCGGAGTTGGTGAGGATCAGCACAGGCACCTCGCCCAGCGCTTCCTTCAGGCGGCGCAGCCCGTCGATGGCGCCGCCGCCGGCATCCGCATCGTCACCGCGCGGCGGGCCGGGATCGTACAGGACCAAGGCCAGTTCGGGAGTCTTGCGGCCGACGTCCAGCGCTTCATCCAACGACCCGGCCTCCAGCACGCGCGTTCCGGGGCAGATTTCGCCGATGGACAGGGCGAAGCCGTGGCGAACCATCGGCTGCTCGTCGACCACCAGAAAAATCCGCGTCGGATTGCCCGCGCTGCGCGAACTGCCGCGCGCTTGAAGCTCGAACTCCATCGTGTCCCCTTATGCTCAGCGGACCGCTTTTCAGAAGGGCCAAGAACACCCAAAAGGCCCCATCGGGAAAGCGGTTCATTCGCGCCGCTCTATGGCGCGGCTACCTCTCAATATCGAATGAACGGATCTCCGTTCAATTTCTGGCTAAATCCGATCTATTGGCTGTGACTTTCCTGTTCTCATCTTGCGCCGTTGGTTAATGAACCGTATAAATCATCCCGGCACGAAGCGTAAAGCCCGCTGTTCCGAACAATATTGTTCTAATTTTTCATGTTCGGAGTCTGCCTGGACCGGATCAGTCGGCCCGGTCCTTGGCGCTGGTCTTCCGACCGGGGTCCAGGGGATGCAGATCAAAGGGGGGATCGCCGCCGCCCGGCAATGGGCGGCCCAGCGGAGGATGATCGATGAAGACATGGACTGTGATGCTGGTCGACCATGACCGGCTTTTCTCGGCGGCCTTGGCGACGCTGATCGGCGGCGGCCCCTTCCGGGTCAGCGCCCACGCGGCCAGCGCCGACGACGCGCTCGACTTGATCGCCGACGGCGACCAGCCCGACCTGATCGTGCTGGCGCTGCAGGACGGCATGCCCGAGGAGATAGCCGGCATCCGCCGCCTGCGCGAAGGCACGTCGGCGCGGATCGTCGTGCTGGCCGACACCATCGCCGACCGCAGCCTGTCGCAGTCGCTGAAGGCGGGCGCCGACGCCTATCTGAACAAGAGCATGTCGAGCGAGAGCCTGCTGCGCTCCCTGCGGCTGGTGATGCTGGGCGAGGTGGTCTATCCCACCCATGTCGCCGGGCTGCTGATGGCCGCCGCCAACGAACGCCCGCAGCACACCCCGACGCCCATCGCCATGCCGCCCAGCGGCGACCTGTCGAAACGCGAGGTGCAGATCCTGCGCTGCCTTCTGGCCGGCCAGTCGAACAAGGCCATTGCGCGCAACCTGCACATCACGGAATCGACCGTGAAGATGCATTTCAAGAACGTGATGCGGAAGATCAACGCGCAGAACCGCACGCAGGCCGCGGTGTGGGCGATCCAGAACGGGTTGTCGCCGCTGGTGACGGCGTAGATCCAACGCTCCGTAGGGGATGCCCCCTCCCTTCCCATGCTTTCGCATGGGTCCCTTCCCTCCCCCGCCCTCGGCCGGCCGAAGGCCGGTCCGATTGCGGGAGAGGGTGACGTTTGCGATTGCCGGACCAGTCCCCTCTCCCGCGAAGCGGGGGAGGGTTAGGGAGGGGGTAGAAGCGTCCCCTACTCCGCAGCGTTGCGATGGCCGGCGTGGCGGCCTTCGCAGAACTCCTCGATCATCTTGCGGCAGAAGGCCGGAATGTCGTCGGGCTTGCGCGAGGTGACCAGCCCGTGGTCGGTCACAACCTGCTCGTCGACCCAGTTCGCCCCGGCATTGCGCAGGTCCGTCTGCAGCGACGGCCAGCTGGTCATGCGCTTGCCGCGCACGCCGCCGGCATCGATCAGCGTCCAGGGGCCGTGGCAGATCGCGGCGATGGGCCGGTCGGAATTGACGAAGCTCTTCACGAACTCGATCGCCTTGGGCTCCAGACGCAGGGAATCCGGGTTCATCACGCCGCCGGGCAAAAGCAGTGCGTCATAGCGGCCGGCATCGGCCTGGTCGAGCGTGACGTCCACATCGACCATGTCGCCGCGGTCATGGTGATTCCAGCCCTGGATCTGCCCGGCCTTGGGCGCGACCACATGCACGGTGGCGCCGGCGTCGCGCAGCGCCTTCACCGGTTCGGTCAGTTCCACCTGTTCGAAGCCGTCGGTGGCGAGGACGGCGACGGTCTTGCCGTCGAGTTTCTGAGCCATGCAGGGATCTCCTTCGCTGTGCATGCCGTTGAAGGCCATTGCGTTGGCCTATGCCGCAGCAACCGGATTACCCCTGGATGGTTCCCTGGGAACCGTTCCGCAATTCCTATGTTGATTGTGACATACGAGACACACATCAGCGATGGGAGCCCGATCCATGAGGTTCCAGACCATGTTGGCCGGCCTTGCGCTGGCGATGACCTTTTCCTTCACCCATGCCGAGTCGGCGCTGGCCGCCGATCCGCGCAGCGGTGACGACCTCGTCGGCGTCGAGGTGACCGGCCTGCTCGGCGAAGAGCTGGGCCAGATCGTTTCCGTTTCCCCTGCCGCCACCGGCAAGGACGACAGCGTCCTGGTCGAGGCCAGCGGCATGCTGGACGTCGGCCACCGCTTCTTCACCGTCCACCGCTCGCAGCTGGCGCCGGGCGAGGACGTGGACACCGTCACCTACAGGAAGACCGCAGAGGACGTGATCCGCCGCCTGCACAGCGACACCCAGGTCGCGGAGCGTTGAACAAAGTCGCGGAGCGCTGAACCGGCGCTCCGCCTGCCCGTCTCGCCGCCCGCCCGCTCAGGCGATCCGGTCGAGGCCGGTTTCGTCGGGATGGCAGGGTTTGCAGCCGGTGGGCCAGGGTTCGCCCAGATCCTCCACCACCATGCGCCAGGACGGCCCGTCGAGCCGGACGCAGCCGCCGCCGGCGAAATGAAGGGCGACCCCACCCTCCACCGTCTCCATCGACAGCAGTTCCAGGAGTTGCCCGCGATCCTTCAGGTCGAATCCGCGCAGCTTGGCCCCGGTCACCCCCTCCACCCGCACGCCGCAATGGACCCGCTCATAGGGAGCAAGATCGTCGTCGTCGGCGGTGGGACCGGGCCGGGGCCGGTCGGCCGACTCCCAGCGGAAGCGGTTGACGACCATGACGAACCGCTTCTCGTCGGGCTGGAAGCACATGTCGCCGACCGGCAGGATGGCGTCCTGCAGGCAGGCGGAGACGACCTTCAGGTCCTCCTCATCCTCGGCACGCAGGCGGATCGGGGTGATGGCCGTCATAATCAGGGGCACCTCTCGGGAAAGGCCAACCTCAATGGGAAGGCGGGAGGGGCGCCCCCGCCGTTTACTCGTCGCCGCCGTGGATGCGCTCGATCTCCGCACCGCAGGCCGCCAGCTTCTCCTCCACCCGCTCATAGCCGCGGTCGAGGTGGTAGACGCGGTTGACCATCGTCTCCCCCTCCGCCGCCAGCCCGGCGAGCACCAGCGACACCGAAGCGCGCAGGTCCGTCGCCATCACGGGCGCACCGGTCAGCCGCTCCACACCGCGCACCAGGGCCGACGAGCCGTGGACCGTGATCCGCGCGCCCATGCGCGTCAGTTCCGGTGCGTGCATGAAGCGGTTCTCGAAGATCGTTTCCGTGATCATCGCCGCACCCTTGGCCGTGCACATCAGGGCCATCATCTGGGCCTGAAGGTCGGTGGGGAAGCCAGGGAACGGCTCGGTCATCACATCGACGCCGTGCAGTTCACCGTTGGCGCGCGAAACGCGGATCCCGTTCTCGATCTCCTCGAAGGCGACGCCGGCCGGTGCCAGCGCCTTGACCGCCGCTTTGATCAAATCGAGACGGGTGTTCATGATGTCAAGACGGCCGCCGGTGATCGCCGCGGCCATGGCGTAGGTGCCGGTCTCGATGCGGTCGGCCACCACCATGTGGCGGGCGGCATGCAATCGGTCGACCCCCTCGATCACCAGCCGGTCGCTGCCGATGCCGGTGATCTTCGCCCCCATCTTGACCAGGCATTCGGCGAGGTCGGTCACTTCCGGCTCGCGCGCCGCATTGACCAGGATGGTGGTGCCCTTGGCCAGCGTGGCGGCCATCAGCAGGTTCTCGGTCGCGCCCACCGACACCTTGGGGAAGACGTATTCCGCACCGCGCAGACCGCCGGCCGGGGCCTTGGCGACGATGTAGCCCGCCTCGATCCGGATGTCGGCGCCCATCGCCTCCAGACCCTTGATGTGCAGGTCGACCGGGCGCGCGCCGATGGCACAACCGCCGGGCAGCGACACCCTGGCCTCGCCGCAGCGGGCCAGCAGCGGTCCCAGCACCAGCACGCTGGCGCGCATCTTGCGGACCAGATCGTAGGGAGCGGTGGTGTTGGTGATGTCGCGCGCGGTGAAGTCCACGGCGCGGCCGGCGCAATCGCCGCCGGCACCGGCCATGTGGATCGCCACGCCGTGCTGCAGCAGCAGATTGCACAGCGTGTTGATGTCCGCCAGGATCGGCAGGTTGGTCAGCGTCAACGTCTCGTCGGTGAGCAGCGACGCCGTCATCAGCGGCAGGGCGGCGTTCTTGGCGCCACCAACGGTGATGGAGCCGTTCAGCGGGCGGCCGCCGCGGATGCGGATCTTGTCCATGGACCTGTTTCTTTCGCGGATACGCCTTCGGAAAAGGCGTCGGATTAGGAGCGCTCAGAGCCGGGGCAGCGTGACGCCCTTCTGCCCCATGTATTTGCCGGACTTGTCGGCGTAGGACACCTCGCACACGCTGTCGCCCTTCAGGAACAGGAACTGGCACAGCCCCTCGTTCGCATAGACCTTGGCGGGCAGCGGGGTGGTGTTGGAGATTTCCAGCGTGACGTGGCCTTCCCACTCCGGCTCCAGCGGGGTGACGTTCACGATCAGGCCGCAGCGGGCATAGGTGCTCTTGCCCAGGCAGATGACCAGGACGTCGCGCGGGATGCGGAAATACTCAACCGTGCGGGCCAGCGCGAAGCTGTTCGGCGGGATGATGCAGACGTCGGTCTTGCGGTCGACGAAGCTCGAATCGTCGAAGCGCTTCGGGTCGACGATGGCGTTGTCGACGTTGGTGAAGATCTTGAACTCATCGGCGACCCGGGCGTCGTAGCCGTAGGACGACACGCCGTAGGAGATCACGCCTTCGCGCTTCTGGGTCTCGACGAAGGGCTCGATCATGCCCTTGGTCTCGGCCATCTCGCGGATCCAGCTGTCCGGCATGATGCCCATCGCGGGGGTACTCCTTGGCGTATATATTGGATGAAGGGGTCGTGAAGGCTGGTTTGTAGCCGAGCACGCGGCGGGGCTCAAGAAAAGCTAGGCCGCTTGGCGCGCATGGACGGTTCTTTATCACGGCGCTGGTCTTGCGCGCGGCGGAGGCTAAGCTCTCCACCATGATCCAGACCTTCACCCTGTCCGTGACGGACACTCCCGCCCCGGCCGATCTGGCCGGAGTCTTCGACGGCCTGCGCGCCTACAACGAGGCGTCGCTCGGCCGCGCCTATGACCGCCGCGACCTGGTGGTGGTCGCCCGCGACGCGGACGGCACGCTGAAGGGCGGGCTGGTCGGCTACACCAACTGGGAATGGCTGTATGTCGACCTGCTGTGGGTGGACGAATCGACCCGCGGCAGCGGTCTCGGCGGTCAGTTGATGGCTGCGGCGGAGACGGAGGCGAAGGCGCGCGGCTGCCGCTGGTCGCGGCTCTACACCTACGACTTCCAGGCGCCGGGCTTCTATCCGAAGCAGGGTTATCGGGTGTGGGCGGAGATGGAGGGCTATCCGCCGGGGCACAGGCAGATCTGGTTCAGGAAGGATTTGGCTTAGGGGCGTGCGGATTGTGGAGGGTTATACCCCCACCTAACCCTCCCCCGCTGGGCGGGGGAGGGTTAGGGAGGGGGCACCGACGCCCCACATTTCCCACCTCACTCCCCCCGCTGCCGCGCCTGTTCCTTGCGCTTGCGCAGGTTCTCGCGCAGGCGGGCGGCGAGGCGTTCGTCGCGGGCCGACGCCGCCGGCTTCGGCTTCACCGGAGCCGGCGGTTCCTTCATCGTCTCGGCGCTGTCGTCCATCGGAGAGGCTCCGCAGCAGGCCTCAGGGATCGGCCTCAGTGATTGGACTGGTGCAGGATCTGGTCGCGCAGGCCGGTGTCGTACCCGACGCCGGTGGCGGTCAGGATCGCGGCGGCGGGGGTGCGCTTCACGATGCCCTTGCGCTCCAGAATGGTCCAGACGGCGTCGTTCTGCAGGCCGGTGGCGTCCTTGGCGGCGACGACGGAATGGCCGAGATGGAAGTGGTTGCCGTGGGCATGCGGCAGGGCGGTGATCTGGAAGCCACCCTCCTCGTCCTCGGCCGGCTTGTTCTCCAGACGGGCGAGTTCCTGCAGCAGGGTCAGGGTGCGCAGCTGCAGCGGGTTCAGGTTCAGCGGATTCTTCTTCGGGGGCATCGATGGTTCCATCGGTCCTGATGTGTCGCGGTCGCGCAGTAGACCGGCAGGGCGGAGCGGCTGTCAAGCATGCGAACCGGTCACCGGACACAGACGGATGCAGGCTGGCGCCCCGGTCGCCGCTGGGGCATAAGTCCGTCGGACCATCGTCATAAGGACCTTGAGACCATGACCATCCTCGTCACCGGTGCCGCCGGCTTCATCGGATCGCATGTCGCGGCGGCTCTGCTGGACCGCGGGGAAAGCGTGCTCGGCCTCGACAACCTGAACGACTATTATGCGGTGGCGCTCAAGGAGGCGCGGCTGGCCCGGCTGACCGGCCGCCCCGGCTTCCGCTTCGTCAAGGCGGACATTTCCGACCGTTCGACGGTCGAGGGTCTGTGGCCGCAGCTCAAAGATGTGACCGGCGTGGTCCATCTGGCGGCGCAGCCGGGCGTCCGCTACTCCATCGAGAATCCCTACGCCTATGTCGACGCCAACGTCACCGGTCAGGTGACCTTGCTGGAGGCGGCACGGCGCATGCCCGGCTTGCGGCATTTCGTCTATGCCTCGACCTCGTCCGTCTATGGCGCCAACCGCAAGATGCCGTTCTCGGTGGAGGACCGGGTGGACAGCCCGGTATCGGTCTATGCCGCGACCAAGAAGGCGGCGGAGATGCTGGCCTTCACTTACAGCCATCTCTACCGGATGCCGATGACCGGCCTGCGCTTCTTCACGGTCTATGGCCCGTGGAGCCGCCCGGACATGGCGACCTGGCTGTTCGCCGACGCCATCACCGCCGGCCGGCCGATCCGCGTCTTCAACGGCGGCAAGATGAAGCGCGACTTCACCTTTATCGACGACATCGTCGCCGGCGTGCTGGCCGCCCTCGACCGCCCCGCACCGGTCGATGCGGAGACCGGCGCCCCGCACCGCGTCTTCAACCTCGGCAACAACCGGTGCGAGGAGCTGATGCGCTTCATCGGCGTGCTGGAACAGGCATTCGGCCGCGAGGCGGTGAAGGTGATGGAACCGATGCAGGCAGGCGACGTGCAGGAAACCGCCGCCGACATCGAACTGAGCCGCCAAGTGCTGGGCTTCGAGCCGAAGACCCCGATCGAGATCGGCCTGCCCCGCTTCGTGGAGTGGTACAAGGGCTATCATAAGCTCTGACCGTCTTTCCCCTACCCCTCCACCACCCGAGCCATCATGACCTCCACCGCCTATTCGTCCGCGCTGATCGGCGTCTTCCTGCTGTGTCTGGCCGCCGGCTGGTATCTGTCCACCCGCGTGCTGCGCTATCTCCTCGCCAGCAGCATCATGGACATCCCGAACGAGCGGTCGAGCCATCAGGCCCCAACCCCGCGCGGCGGCGGCTGGGCGGTGATGCTGACGGTGGTGCCGGTCTTCGCCATCGCCGGGATCGCCTTCGGCCGGCCGCTGGAAACGGGGGCGATGCTGCTGGGAACGCTGGCGCTGATAGGGGTGTCGTGGATGGACGACCGGCGGGAATTGTCGCCGCTGCTGCGGCTGGCGGTGCAGGCACTGGCGGTGGCCTTCGGGTTGCTGGCGCTGCCGTCCGACCAGCTGGTGTGGCAGGGCTGGCTGCCCTGGGGGCTCGACCGGGCGGCGACCGCCTTCCTGTGGCTGTGGTTCGTCAACCTCTACAATTTCATGGACGGGATCGACGGGCTGGCCGGCAGCGAGACCATCCTGATCGGCGGCGGCGTCGCGCTGGTGTCGCTGGCGATGGGAGAATTCGGTCTGACCGGAGTCGCCGGGGCGGCGCTGGCCGGGGCGGCGGCGGGGTTCCTGACCCACAACTGGCGGCCGGCGCGCATGTTCATGGGCGATGTCGGCAGCATTCCGCTCGGCCATATCCTGGCCTTCCTGCTGGCCTCGCTGGCGGCGCGCGGCGATTGGGCGGCGGCGCTGATCCTGCCCGCCTATTACCTGACCGACGCCACCATCACGCTGCTGCGCCGGTTGCTGCGCGGCGAGAAGATCTGGCAGGCCCACCGCGAACATTTCTATCAGAAGGCCGCCAAGGGCGTCGGCCGGCATGACCGGGTGGTGCTGACCATCATCGGCTACAGCCTCGTCCTCGTCGTCGCGGCGCTGGCCGCCGGAATTTTCGGCGCCTGGACGCTCGTGCCCGGTGCCGTGACCGTCGCGCTGCTGCTGGCGACGCTGACGCGCATGTCGAAGGCCTGATCCTCATGACCTCCGCTTTCCTCGACCTGTCGGTCGTCCTCTACCACCCCGATCCGGACCTGCTGGTCCGCTCCCTCGACACCATCGGTGCCGCCGCCGACCGGCTGGCCGAGGGGGCCGGGGTGCAGACCCGGCTGTGGATCGTCGACAATGGCGCACCGGAGGGCAGCGACCCAAGCTCCAACCCGTTCCGGGCGCTGCTGGACCGCTATGCGGAAGCCGGCCGGCCGCCGGTGACGCTGATCGCCGGGCACGGCAATGTCGGCTATGGCGCCGGGCACAATCTGGCGATCCGTCAGGGCGACGCGCCCTATCACCTGATCCTGAACTACGACATCCTGCTGGAGCCCGACGCTCTGCTGGCCGGCTGGCGCTATATGGAGGCGCACCCGCGCACCGTGCTGCTGACGCCCAAGGTGTTCGGCCCGTCGGGGGAGCAGGAGTTCCTGTGCAAGCGCCGGCCGACCGTGCTGGATCTGGGCCTGCGCGCCTTCGCCCCCGCATCGGTCAAGCGGATGTTCGCCCGGCGGCTCGACCGCTACGAGATGCGCGACGTCACCCGCGACTCGGTCGTCACCGGACTGGAGCAGGTCAGCGGCGCCTTCATGCTGTTCCGGCGCGAAGCGCTGAACCGGCTGGGCGGCTTCGACGACGGTTATTTCCTGTATTTCGAGGATTTCGACCTGTCGCGCCGGGCGATGGCGCTGGGCGAGATCGCCTATGTGCCGGATGTGCGCATGGTGCATTTCGGCGGCAAGGCAGCGCGCAAGGGCAGCGCGCATATCAGGATGTTCGCCCGTTCCGCCCTACGCTTTTTCAACACCCACGGATGGCGGCTGGTCTGAGCTGTGCGGTTTCCGCAGCCCCGGCCGGCCGCGGGTCTTCAGCAGCAGCGGGTTCCAGGCGATCATGCGGGCGACCTGCCCCAGAGTGGCCTTGCGGTCGCGCTGGATGGCGCGGCGCTTGGCGATCATGCGCGGCAGCCCGCGCAACGCATCGCGGATGCCGCGGCCGATGGCGCCGGTGCGCCCGCTGCCCAGGCTGCGCACCACCAGATAGACCACCAGCAGCGCATGGCCCACGAAGGCCAGCGGCAGCAGCGGCAACGGCATGTTCTTCACCATCGTCCACACCAGATTGCGGACGCCGTGATACTGGGCGAAGGTGCCGTACTGCTTGGACACGCCGCTGCTGACATGCTCCACCACCGCGTCGCCGACCTGCACCGCCGGGCCGCCGTTGAGCCGGATGCGGAAGCCGAGGTCGACATCCTCGCAATAGCAGAAGAAATCCTCGTCGAAGCCGCCGACGGCCTCGAAATAGTCGCGCCGGTACATAGCCGCGGCGGCACAGGGCGAAAAGACCGATCCGCTGTAATAGGGCGGCTTCAGCATGCGGCGGTAATTGACCCGCCAGGCGAAGCCGAAGATGGAATACTGGTCGCCCTCGCCGTCGATCATGCGGGGATCGTGCGAGAAGAGCTGGGTCGAGCCGAACATCGCCACGTCGGGCTGCGCCTGGGCGGCGGCCTGCAACCGCTCCATCCAGTCGCGCCGCGGAAAGGCGTCGGGGTTCAGCGTGACGATCCAGGGAACGGTGGCACCGGCCGCGCCGATGTTGTTGGCCTTGGCGAAGCCGACATTCGTGTCCGACCGGATCATGCGGAATCGCGGATCGGCAGGCAGAGCGATGCCGTCGACGTCCTTGGAGGCATTGTCGACGATCACCACTTCGAAAGCGGGATCGGTCTGGTCGAGCAGACAGCCAATGACGCGGTTGACGAAGTCGGCGCAATTAAAGCTGACGATGATGATTCGGCTGTGCCGATCATTCGCATCGTCCACGAAATGTGACATGTCTTGGTAGCGTCCTTATTCACGCGTCCCTGTCCAGCTTATAACCATTCCCTTCATCGACCGAAAGTCGGAAAAGGGGCTTCGGACTTTGCGCCGTGGCGCACCCTGGCCAAACCGGATAATAAATCGTCGCTCAGTCCACCATACGAACCAAGTCCGGACCATCCCGCACATGCGCGTTCTCCTGACCGGCGCCACCGGCTTCGTCGGCCGCCACACCGTCCCGCTGCTGGCCGCCCACGAACACCGGGTGCGCGCGGCCCTGCGCACCGCCTCCGAAGGGCCGTGGGAGCCGGCCGTCGTCGGCGACATCGGCCCCGACACCGACTGGACGGCCGCGCTCACCGGCGTGGATGCCGTGATCCACATGGCGGCCCGCGTCCATGTGATGCGCGACACCGCCGCCGACCCGCTGGCGGAGTTCCGCCGTGTCAACACCGCCGGCACCATCCGTTTGGCGGAGCAGGCCGCCGCCGCCGGGGTGAAGCGCTTCGTCTTCCTCAGCAGCATCAAGGCGATGGTGGACGAAAGCCGCCCCGCACCGCTGGACGAGGCGACCCCGCCCAACCCGACCAGCCCCTACGGCATCTCGAAGCTGGAGGCGGAACGGGCGCTGGCGGCGATCTCCGCCCGCACCGGCATGGAGGTGGTGGTGATCCGTCCGCCGCTGGTCTATGGCCCGGGTGCCGCCGGCAACATGCGGGCGCTGGTGAAGCTGGTGGCGACCGGCCTGCCCTTGCCCCTGGGCGGCATCCGCAACCGGCGCAGCCTGATCTATGTCGGCAATCTCGCCGACGCGGTGGTGACGGTGCTGGAGCATCCCGACGCCGCCGGCCGGACCTTCCTGGTCCAGGACGGCGAGCCGCTGTCGACCGCCGATCTGGTGCGCGCCATTGCCGCAGCGCTCGACCGGCCGGCCCGGCTGATCCCGGTGCCGCAGGGGCTGATGGCGCTGGGCGCAGCGCTGACCGGGACGCGGGCGGTGTTCGACCGTCTGGCCGGCACGCTGACGGTGGATGACGGCCCCATCCGCAACAGGCTTGGCTGGCGCCCGCCGCATGACCTTGCGACCGGGTTGCGCGCCACCGCGGAATGGTTCAAAGCTTCCCGCGGCTGATCGCGACGTCGAAACAAGCCGAACGAATGAACAAGGTTTAGCGGCATGCGCATCCCGTCCGCACGGGCATCCCTGGTGTTCCTGCATGATCTGGTGATGACCGGGGTGGCCCTGGTCGTGGCCCTCTATCTGCGGGTGGGCGGTTCCGCCTTCGGTCTCTATTCCGATGCGCTGTCCATCGCGCTGCCGGTGCTGGTCGGCGTTTCCGCAGCGGTCTTCGTGCTGTTCGGACTGTACCGCGGCATCTGGCGCTACGCCTCCATCCCCGACCTGATGCAGGTGGTGCGCGCCGTCACCGTGGCGGTGCTGTGCTTCGTGCTGGCGATGTTCCTGCTGACGCGCGCCGAACTGCTGCCCCGCTCGCTGCCGCCGATCCTCTGGCTGGTGCAGATGCTGCTGCTGGGCGGCCCGCGCTTCGCCTACCGCTTCCTGAAGGACCGCCGGTTCAGCTGGGCCGAGGCTGTGGAGGGCGTGCCGCGCATTCCCGTCCTGCTGCTGGGCGTCGGCGACGCGGCGGAGCTGTTCATCCGCTCGCTCGACCAGCCGGGACAGTCGGCCTACCGCGTCGTCGGCATCCTCGACGACAAGGGCCGGCGCATCGGCCATGCCGTGCGCGGCGTGCCGGTGCTGGGCGGCCCCGACGACCTCGAACAGGTGGTCCAGGCGCTGGAACGCAAGGGCGAACGGCCGCAGCGGCTGATCGTCACCAAGGGCAATGCCGAGCTGAAGGGATCGACCCTGCGCAGCCTGCTCGACCGGGCGGAGGCGCTGGGGCTGGTCATGTCCCGCCTGCCCAGCCTGACCGAGTTCAAGTCGGCGCTCGGCGAAGGCAAGGGCGTGGAGGTGCGTCCCATCGCGCTGGAGGATCTGCTGGGCCGGCCGCAGGCGGTGCTGGACCGCGGTGCCATATCCGGACTGATCGGCGGGCGGCGGGTGATCGTCACCGGCGCCGGCGGCACCATCGGCAGCGAGCTGGTCCGCCAGATCGCCGCGCTTGGTCCGGAACGGCTGATCCTGCTCGATGCCGGGGAGTTCAACCTCTACAGCATCGAGATGGAGGTGCGGGAGAAGTTCCCAAGCCTCGACACCCGCGCGGTGATCGCCGACGTGCGCGACCGCGACCGCATCATGCGCCTGTTCCAGGACGAACGCCCCGCCCTGGTCTTCCATGCCGCCGCGCTCAAGCATGTGCCGCTGGTGGAGGCCAACCCGTGCGAGGGCGCGCTGACCAACGTGGTCGGCACCCGCAACGTGGCCGACGCGGCGCGCGCCGCCGGCTGCCTCGCCATGGTGCTGATCTCCACCGACAAGGCGATCCGCCCGACCAGCGTGATGGGCGCGGCCAAGCGCTTCGCCGAGACCTATTGCCAGGCGCTGGACGTGCTGCCGCCGCGCGATGGGACCGAGCATGCCACCCGCTACATGACCGTGCGTTTCGGCAATGTGCTGGGATCCTCGGGCTCGGTGGTCCCGCTCTTCACCCGGCAGCTGGCCAAGGGCGGGCCGCTGACCGTCACCCATCCCGACATGCGCCGCTATTTCATGACCGTGCGCGAGGCGGTGGAACTGGTGCTGCAGGCGTCGGCCCACGGCGCCACCCGCGCGGAGGATCGCGGCAAGATCCTGGTGCTGGACATGGGCGAGCCGGTGAAGATCGCCGACCTCGCCCGCCAGATGATCCGGCTGGCCGGCTACCGGCCGGGCGTGGACATCGAGATCGCCTTCACCGGCCTGCGTCCCGGCGAGAAGCTGTTCGAGGAGATCCTGACCGCCGCGGAGGCACCGAGCCGCACGGAGGCCGACGGCGTCTTCCTCGCCTCCCCCCGCCTGATCGATTATGCGCTGGTCAACCGCGCGGTGGGCGAGCTGGAAGCGGCGGCGCGGGCCGGCGACGGCGAGCGCGTGCTGTCCATCCTCGGCACCGTCGTGCCCGATTTCCGCGCCGAAGCGGTGCTTCCGTCCGCTGCGACGCAGGCTTGATCTCCGGCTTTATTCCGGGCGTGAAAAAAAGTGAGTGACGAGGTGATTTTAAGCGCTTGCATCCCCAAAAGGCCTGTGGCATAACCCGCGCCACTTCGGGGGGCGGTCAAGCCTGAACGCCTCACCCGGACGCATCGCCTTCGCGATGATCGGATATCGGGGCTGCCGTAGCTCAGTGGTAGAGCACTCCCTTGGTAAGGGAGAGGTCGAGAGTTCAATCCTCTCTGGCAGCACCATTCCTCCGATCCTGTCATCAGGCGTTCGTATCCGGCGCTGCCGTAGCTCAGTGGTAGAGCACTCCCTTGGTAAGGGAGAGGTCGAGAGTTCAATCCTCTCTGGCAGCACCATCCCCTCTTTAAAAAATCCCCTTAAAAATCGGTTCATCGCTTCCTTGACCTTGCCGCCGAAAGGCCGCAAGAAACCCCCCACTTCTTCTTCACATTTTGTGAAGTCACAGGTGCGGGTTCGTTTCGGGAGGATGTCACCATGGCCGGCAACAGCTTCGGCACGCTTTTCCGCTTCACCACCTGGGGCGAGAGCCACGGTCCGGCCATCGGCGTCGTCGTGGACGGCTGCCCGTCGCTGATCGACCTCGTTGCGGAAACGGACATCCAGCCCTGGATGGACAAGCGCCGGCCCGGCCAGTCGCGCTACACCACCCAGCGCCAGGAACCCGATCAGGTGAAGATCCTGTCCGGCGTGTTCGAGGGCAAGACGACCGGCACCCCGATCTCGCTGCTGATCGAGAACACCGACCAGCGCTCCAAGGACTACAGCGACATCGCCGGCAAATTCCGTCCGGGCCATGCCGACTATACCTACTGGCAGAAATACGGCATCCGCGATTACCGCGGCGGCGGCCGCTCCTCGGCGCGGGAAACCGCCTGCCGGGTCGCCGCCGGTGCGGTGGCGCGCAAGGTGCTGGGCAGCGCCATCCAGCTGCGCGGCGCGCTGGTGCAGATCGGCCCGCACAAGGTCGACCGCAGCCGCTGGGACTGGGCGGAGATCGACAACAACCCCTTCTTCTGCCCCGACCCGGTCGCCGCCACCCAGTGGGCCGAGTATCTCGACGGCATCCGCAAGAGCGGCTCGTCGGTCGGCGCGGTGGTCGAACTGGTGGCGTCCGGCGTGCCGGTAGGTCTCGGCGACCCGCTCTATGACAAGCTGGACAGCGACCTCGCCTGCGCGATGATGACGATCAACGCGGTGAAGGGTGTCGAGATCGGCAACGGCTTCGCCGCCGCCGAACTGACCGGCGAGCTGAACGCCGACGAGATGCGCATGGGCCCGGACGGCCAGCCGCAGTTCCTGTCCAACAATGCCGGCGGCATCCTGGGCGGCATCTCCACCGGGCAGGACATCGTCCTGCGTTTCGCGGTGAAGCCGACCAGTTCGATCCTGACGCCGCGCCAGACGGTGGACACCGCCGGCAACGACACCGATATCCTGACCAAGGGCCGCCACGACCCCTGCGTCGGCATCCGCGCCGTGCCGGTGGGCGAGGCGATGATGGCCTGCGTGCTGGCCGACCACCTCCTGCGGCGGCGGGCCGAGCGTAGGGAGTGAGGGGTAGGGCTTCTTGCGGACTTAGACCCCCACCTAGCCTCCCCCGCTCTCAGCGGACCTACGGTCCGCCTGCCGCGTCAGCACAAAGCGGAGCTTTGTGCGAGAGCTGGGTGGGGGAGGGACTGCCGCTGCTTTGCCGCTTAAGCACTTGTCCCCTCCCCCGCCCAGCGGGGGAGGGTTAGGGTGGGGGCAAGACCTGACCGCCCATAGCCTCCCACACCACAGGACCGCCCCATGCCCGCCCCCCGCCACGGACAGCGCCTGATCCTCGCCCTGGCGATGCTGGCCGCTCTCTCTGCCGGTGCTGCCCCCACGGCCATGGCGAACGACAGGCCCTTCCAGGAGTTCGACGAGACCTTCAAGTCCTGGAAGCTCTACTGCCAACTCTGGACCGCGACGCGTCAGGTCGAATGCGAACTGACCGCCCGCGGCACCAACGACCGCACCGCGCGGCTGGTCTGGCTGCGCTCGACCGAGAAATGGCGCGAGGGGCTGCGCTTCCGGGTGTCCGCCGAATCGCTGGATCTCGACAAGCTGGTGCGTGTCTGGTCCGACCGGTCGGTGTTCAAGCCGGATTCTCCCTGCAAGCCCTACCGGTTCGAGACCAACACCTGTGCGGTGACCGATCCCGACATCAACCGCCGCATGGTGGAGCGGATCGCCCCGGCGCCGGAGGTCTCCATCGTCGGCCAGTCGCCGGCCGGCGAGAAGACGGAGGTGCGTTTCCCGCTCGCCGGCTTCCGTGAAGCGCTGGAACGCAGCGATGCCATCCGCGCGATGGCAGGCAGACCGTGGGCGACCAGACCCGATGGCGATTGATTCCTATATATAGCCATCCCAGCGACAAGAACCGACGGACCCCCCGCCCCGTGACCGACAGCCATTTCCCCGGCAAGGATGCCATTCTCGCCTTCATCCGGTCCAGCACCACCCCCGTCGGCAAGCGCGAGATCGCCCGCGCCTTCAAGCTGTCCGGATCGGCGGACCGCGAGATGCTGAAGGATCTCCTGCGCGAGTTGGAGGCCGATGGCGCGGTGGAGCGGGGCCGCAACAAGCGCATGGCCCCGCCGCAGTCGCTGCCGGCCGTCGCCGTGCTGCTGATCACCGGCGTCGATGCGGACGGCGAGTTGTCGGCCCGCCCGCTGACCTGGACCGGCGAGGGCAACCCGCCGCGCATCTTCCTGCTGCCGGAAAAGAAATCGCGGGGCGAGGGAAAGCCGCTGGCGGTGGGCGACACGTTGCTGGCGAAGCTCGCCCGCATCAACGACCGCCTCTATGAGGCCCGCGTCATCCGCCGCATCGACGGAGAGCGCGAGGGCCGTATCCTCGGCGTCTACCGGCCGAGCGCCGATGGCGGGCGCATCCTGCCGACCGACCGCCGCCACAAGACCGAGTTCCTGGTGCTGCCGCCCAACCGCGGCGACGCCGAGGCCGGCGACCTCGTCTTCGCCGACATCCTGCCGGCCGGGCGCGCCGGCCAGCCGCAGGCCCGCGTGGTTGAACGGCTGGGCTCCACCGACGAACCGCGCGCCTTCAGCCTGATCGCCATCCACGCCCACGGCATCCCCACCGTGTTCCCGCACGCGGCTCTGCGCGAGGCGGAATTGGCGGCGGTGCCGGCGCTGATGCAGCGGGAGGATCTGCGCGACATCCCGCTGGTGACCATCGACGGTGCCGACGCCCGCGACTTCGACGATGCGGTGTGGGCGGAGGCGGACAGCGACCCGGAGAATCCGGAAGGCTGGCACCTGATCGTCGCCATCGCCGACGTGTCCTACTACGTACGCCCCGGATCGGCGCTCGACCGGGCGGCGTACGAGCGCGGCAACTCGGTGTACTTCCCCGACCGCGTCGTGCCGATGCTGCCGGAAGCGCTGTCGAACGGGCTGTGCTCGCTGCGGCCGGGGGAGGACCGCGCCTGTCTGGCCTTCCACCTGTGGATCGACCGCAACGGTGTGCTGATTCGGCACCGGCTGGTCCGCGGACTCATGCGGTCGGCGGCGCGGCTGACCTATGAACAGGTGCAGAGTTGCCACGATGGCCTGCCGGACGACGTGACGGCGCCGCTGGCCGAAAGCGTGATCGCCCCGCTGTTCGGCGCCTACGCCCGGCTCGCCGCCGCCCGTGCCAAGCGCGGCACGCTGGAACTCGACCTGCCGGAACGCCGCGTCCGCATCGACGAGCGCGGGCGGGTCGCGGAGATCGCGGTGCGCGAGCGCCACGACAGCCACCGGCTGATCGAGGAGTTCATGATCGCCGCCAACGTCGCGGCGGCGGAAGTGCTGGAACGGCGCACCATGCCCGGCCTCTACCGCATCCACGACCGCCCCTCCATGGACAAGATGGAGGCGCTGCGCGGCTTCCTCGCCGACATCGGCCATCCGCTGGGCAAGAGCGCCGATCTCACGCCCAGCCACTTCACCCGCATCCTGCGCAAGGTGGCGGGCACGTCGCACGCGCCGCTGGTCAGCGAGGTGATCCTGCGCGCCCAGGCGCAGGCCGCCTACAGCCCGGACAACATCGGCCATTTCGGGCTGGCGCTGCACCGCTACGCCCATTTCACCTCGCCGATCCGCCGCTATGCCGACCTGATCGTCCACCGGGCGCTGATCCGCACGCTGGGGCTGGGCGTCGGCGGGCTGGACGACGAGACGCTGGGCCGGCTGGCGGAGATCGGGGAGCATCTGTCGGGAACCGAACGCCGCGCCGCCGCAGCGGAGCGCGACGCGGTCGACCGCTACACCGCGGCGTTCCTGGCCGACCGGATCGGGGAGCGCTTCAGCGGCCGCATCGCCGGCGTCAGCCGCTTCGGACTGTTCGTGCGGCTGGACGAGAGCGGCGCCGACGGGCTGATCCCCGCCAGCACCCTGCCCGACGACAGGTACGACCATGACGAGGCGGCGCACGCCCTGGTCGGGCAGCGTACGGGCCGGACGTACCGTCTCAGCAGCCCGGTCAAGGTGGTCCTGACGGAGGCCGATCCGGTCAGCGGCAGCATGCTCTTCCGGCTGGCCGACTCCGACTGACTCGCGGTCTCCATCCGATACCGTTGCTTCGAGGCAACGCTTAAACAGTGTGGCGAACCGATGGCGGACTCGTGACAAAGCCAAGGGTTCGCCACAGCTGTACCATAGCCGCACCATACAAGCGTGACCTTGACGACACAGGCAGAGACAATCCGCAACATTGCGAATCGCTCCGCAATTTTGTCCCGCACGCCCTTCCGGCCGAAGGTGTATCTATCCCCCATCCGGGACCGGCATCATCCCCGTCCGGTCCGGCCGCAGGAAAGGGAGGCCGCGGTTCGCCCCATGGCCAATTGCGATCACAGCGCGTGCGATCACACCGTACCGTCACGCGTGTCGCCGTTTCGGATCCCCGCGATGTCGAGCATGGCACGCCGCCTGCGCCGCTCCATTCGCCTTTCCGCCTTCCAGCTATCCGCCTCGGCGCTGCTCGCTTCCACCGCCGTCGCGGCCCCCAGCCAATCCCTTCCGGCCAGCGCGCCGCCGCCCGTCAGCGAGCAGGTCTTCGCCGTCGGCTTCGGCAAGATCGCCGAGGTCTATCTGGACTCCGTGTCCTTCAACCGCCTGGGCCTGGACGGGCTGAAGGGCCTGAGCGCCCTCGATCCCGCCGTGACGGTGGAGCGCGCCGGCGGCACCGTACGCCTGTACGTGTCGGGTACGCTCGCCGCGGAGTACGGGGCGGCACCCGACGCCGACGCCGGCGGCTGGGCGGCGCTGACCACCCGCGTCATCGACCGCGCGCGCAGCCATTCCCCCGTCCTGTCCAAGGCGACGCCGGAACGGCTGTACCAGGTGGTGTTCGACGGCATCACCGCCGATCTCGACGGCTATTCCCGCTATACCGGCGTCCAGCGCGCGACCAACGAGCGGGCGCAGCGCGAAGGCTATGGCGGCGTCGGCATCTCGCTGGACAGCAACGCCAACGGCCGCGTCACCGTGCATGACATCATGCCGCACAGCCCGGCCGAACGCGCCGGCATCATCGACGGCGAACAGCTTCTGGCGATCGACGGCGACCTGACGGCGCGGATGACCCAGGCCGAGATGCGCGACCGGCTGCGCGGCCCGACGGGCACCCTGGTCACGCTGACCGTCGCCCGCGACAACGGTCCGCCGCGCCGCCTGCCGCTGCGGCGGGAGCGTGTGGTGCCCAACACCATCACCTATTCGCTGTCCGGCGACGTCGGCATCGTCAAGCTCGACCGCTTCAACGCCACCACCGCCTCCAGCCTGCGAACGGCGGTCAACACCCTCCGCCAGACCGCCGGCCCGACCCTGAACGGAATGGTGCTGGATTTGCGCGGCAATCCGGGCGGGCTGCTGGATCAGGCGGTCGCGGTGGCGGACCTGTTCATGCGCCGCGGCCGGATCATCTCCACCGAAGGGCGCAATCCGGAAAGCCGCCAGCGCTTCGATGCCAACCCCGACGACCTGCTGGACGGGCTGCCGCTGGTGGTGCTGGTCGACGGCCGCTCCGCCTCCTCGGCGGAGGTGGTGGCGTCGGCGCTGCAGGACTCCGGCCGCGCTGTGGTGGTGGGTGCGTCCAGCTACGGCAAGGGCAGCGTCCAGACCGTCACCCGGCTGCCCAACGACGGCGAGCTGTTCCTGACCTGGAGCCGCATCTACACGCCGGCCGGCTACACCCTGCACCGCCAGGGCGTGCAGCCCACCGTCTGCACCAGCCGGGCCGGACAGACCGATCCGGACTCCCTGCTGTCCGACCTGCGCGAAGGGCGCTTGCGTCCGGCACAGATCGCCAGCTGGCGGTCCAAGGCGGCCGACGACGAAAAGGCGCTGAGCGCCCTGCGCGAAGCCTGCCCCTGGAAGGAGCATGAGCCCGACCTGGACCTGAAGGTCGCCATGCGGCTGCTGGCCGAGCCGGCTCTGTACCAGCGCGCGGTCGCCAGCGCCGTGGTCAACACGGTGGCGGAGCGCTGAGTCCTGCCAATGAGGCGACAGGACCTGTGGCAATCGAAGTCGGGCACCGATTTCACCGTCCATAAGGCTTGACATTGCGGCGTCAGACGGTATTTTCCGCCGCTACGACGCCGCCCCCGCCGGGCCGGCGGGGCACGGATTTTTTGTCGGGATCGAGATCATGGCCAAGCAGAACACCGTCCTCATCAAGCTGGTGAGCACGGCTGACACCGGTTTCTTCTACGTGAAGAAGAAGAACCCCAAGAAGACCACCGAGAAGCTGTCGTTCCGCAAGTACGACCCGGTGGCGCGCAAGCACGTCGAGTTCAAGGAAGCCAAGATCAAGTAAGTCTTGTCCGACACTGAGCTGTGCTTCGAATGAACAAGGCCGCCTTTCTGGCGGCCTTTTCGTTTTTGGGCCGAAGCTTTGCATTTTCCGCGACAGGGCCGGTGCCGCGTCGGGTCGCTGTCGCTATTTGCGGTGACCGCCGCACCACGGATGCGTGCATTCCAAATAGGACATTTCGGGCGGACACTCTTCGGACGGTAACCGACTCCGGAGGGACCGACCATGCCCGACACGCAAGTTATCCCGCCCCCCGGCCCACTTGCCGACTCCGGCGCGACCGTGCCGGACGGCGACCGGCGGCAGGCTCTCGCCACCCGTTTCCAGAAGGCGCGCGCCCGCACGGCCGAACTGGTCGCCACCCTGTCGCCGGAAGACCTGATGGTTCAGACCGTGCCCGACGGCGCCCCTGCGAAATGGCACCTCGCCCACACCAGCTGGCTGTTCGAGGCGGCGGTGCTGATCCCCTTCAGCCCCGGCTACCGCCCTTGCGACCCGGTCTTCCTCGACCTGTTCGCGGCGCGCGGTGAGCGATTCGCCGCCCCGCCCCGCGTGCTGTCCCGCCCGAGTGCGGCGGAGATCATGCGTCACCGCGACCAGATCAACGCCGCGGTGCTGCATCTGATCGAGCAGGTGGACGACGGGCTGTGGAATGCCGTCGAACCGGCGCTGGTGATGGCCATCGCCCACGAACGCCGCCACCAGGAGCGCATGCTCCTGCACATCAAGCACGCCCTGTGGTCCAACCCGCTGCGCCCAGCCTATGAACCGGCGCCGGACCATCCGCATCTTGGGGCACCGCCCGATGGCTGGGTGGACCAGGCCGGCGGGCTGGTCGAGATCGGCCGCCTCACCCCGCTGCCCGGATTCGATCATGAGGGGCCGCGCCACCGCGTCTGGCTGGATCCCTATCGCTTGGCCGCCCGCCCGGTCACCTGCGGCGAGTTCCTGGCCTTCATCGAGGCCGGTGGCTACAGCGACCGCTCGCTTTGGCTGTCCGACGGGTGGGAGACCGCGCGGGCGGAGGGCTGGAGCGCACCGCTCTATTGGGAGCGCGGCAACGGCGGGCAGGGCGGTGACCGGAACAGCGGTTCCGGCTGGCGGGTCTTCACCCTCTACGGCATGCAGCCGCTCGACCCGGACGAGCCGGTCTGCCATGTCAGTTGGTACGAGGCCGACGCCTATGCCCGCTGGGCCGGCAAGCGCCTGCCGCGCGAAGCGGAATGGGAGACGGTCGCCGCCGGCTGCGCCAGCATGGGCAATCTGCTGGGCACCGGCCACCGCCACCCGCGCTGCGGCACCTGTCACGGCACCGGCCCCTGGCAGATGTGCGGCGACGTGTGGGAATGGACCGCCGACGCCTTCGCCACATATCCGGGCTACCGTCGCCCCGACGGCCCGGACGAGGCGGTCAACGGCCGACTCGCCGGCAACCGCATGGTCCTGCGCGGCGGCAGCTGCCTGACCCCCTTCGACCATGCCGGTCCCTGGACGCGACACTACCTGCGGCCGGAGACCCGCCTGTCGGTGAGCGGCTTCCGGCTGGCGGAGGATGCGGCTTAGGAGATTTGGCCGGACGCCCCCGCCGCGCCGGCCTCCACACGCTCAGCCACCAGTGCCCGCGCCTGCCCCTGGGTCAGGACGCCACGTTCGGTCAGACGGGTGAACAGCGCGGCAGCCAGTTCGGCCACGGCCAGCGCCTCCCCCTGGGGGCCGGTGCGCAGGCGATGGGGCAGGCCGAAGGCGGCGGCGAGCCGGTCGGGGGGCGCGCCGGCCAGTGCCGGGTCCAGCGCCGCCGCCAGCACGCCGAGGTCCAGGCCCTGCGGCAGGACGGGGTCAGCGACGCCCGCCAGCGCGGCGGACCGCGCCAGGGCGGCAAGCGCCTGGTCGACACCGATGCCGACGGCGATGCAATTGTGCAGCGCATCCTGGATCGCCGGCCAGACCGCCGCGAAGGGACGCTCGCCCGCCACCATGGCTGTACCGATGCCGTGACGGGCGGTCGCCTCCTCCGGCACCGGATCGATGGGGTCGATCAGAAGGGTAAGCGACACGGTCGGGAAGATGCGCGTTCCCGCCAGCCGCACCGTGCCCACCGCGATGACCGGACCGCTGTCCGGTTCCACCCCCGCCGTCGCCACCCACAGCGCGACGAACGGCAGTGCGGCCAGCGGTTCGTCGTCTCCCAAAGGGGCGGCGGGCTGGGCCGGCCGAAGGGTGAGCGCTCGCTTGGCCGTCAACCCGGCGCCATTGGCCATGCCGCGGGCGGGAAAGGATAGCATCACTCCGGAATTCAGGCCGAGATCGACCAGCCTCGCGGACAGTTCGCCCTCCTCCGTTCGGCGCAGCACCGCGGAGACGGGCGCCCCGCCGCCACGCGCCCGTTCGATGGCGCGGGCCAGATCGTCGCGCAGCAGGGCCTTGCCGATGTCGGCGCCTTCCTCCACCTCCAGCAGCCGGGCGGCGGCGGCGTTCAGCCGCTCCACCCGTCCCAGCTCGTCGATGATCAGCACCGGGTCGTCGGTGAGGACGAGAGCCGCGCGAACCGCCCGGTCCATGCGTCCGCCACCCAGCGGCCCGCGCCCCAATGGACCATCTGCGAGAGGGCCAACTGCGAGGGGGCCATCGGCCACGATCTGCTCACCGCCCCGGATCAGCCCAGAGGCCACCGCGGCCAGACGCCCGACCTCGCCGCCGCTTCCGCCCGCCCAGGGTTCCAGATCGATGCGGTTGCGCCCGCCGGACAGTCGGTCCGCCAGTCGCTCCAGATCGCCGAAATGGCGGGTCAGCCGGGAGAAGACGAACCAGACCGCCAGCAGGCCGATTCCGCAGACCGTCAGGTCGCGCGTGAATACGGTCCGGTCCGCCGCCGCCAACTGCGTGATCTCCACGCCCAGAAAGACCAGCGTGGCCGCCGTCACCGCCAGCCCCAGCATCGCCACGCGCCAAACGCCGCCCTTCATCGGGCCGCCTCCCCCCTCGTTGCACCCAGACTTTGGACTTTTGGCTATCCGTGCGATTCACGCTTCAGGCGGTTCCGCTTGAACCGATCGCACTCTAGCGGGCCGAAAGGAAACGGAGAAGCGACGCGCGTGTTCAGTGCGCCAGCAGTGTGGTCCGCGCGCCCTCCACCTGCTCCATCAGACCGGCCAGCGCCCCCCTGACCTCGCCCGAAAGGCCGATCATCAGCAGCGCCACCACCGCAACGGCCAACGCATGGTCAAGGAGGGGGCGATTCGGCTGGGTGCGGAAGAACGGACGGATCGGCGGCATCACAGGCTTGCTCCGGCACGGGAAGAAAACGGGGAATGGACGGCGGCGCCAGCCTACCGGCGGAAAAACCCAACGAATGCCTAACGGCGCGGGAACGGGACCGCTTGTCCTGCTTTTGACACCGGAAAGCCGCTATTTGGAGGCATTTTTAAAGTCGAGGCCACGCTTTCAGCTTCACGCCGTTCGAGTTACCCTTTGTTGCCGCTCGTGCAAACTCGGATTACCGCCTTTGCGTAAAATACATGGCAACTCCGATCCTATCTTTTGCTATCGCTCTGTTGCATTTCCTGGTTTGCCTGCTTGCCGGATGATGCTAAGAGTAAGCCATCCAACGACAACACTCCTTTCCGCATAGGCATTTCCTTGGGAGGCCGGCAATGACTTTGGTCTATCGTCCCCTGCCCTATGGCGGGCACGAAGACCGGCGGACAGGCCGCCACCTGCTTCTGGTGGTCGCCCTGATCCTTGCCATTCCGACCGTGCTCGGTGCCGGCTGCACCGTCGACGCCCTGCGCAGCTATGCGGTGGAGGCGCGGCTGGCGCAGGCGGTCGACGCCGCGGCCCTGGCCGGCGGGCGGGTGATGTTCGATTCCCAGCGTGACGGACACATCCGCAGCTTCTTCGACAAGGCCTTCCCCAGGGGGTTCCTGGGATCGAACCTGTCGCCCCTGACCATCGCGGAGGACGCGGCGGCCGGCACCCTCACCGTCAGTGCCCATGCCAGCGTCAACGCCATCTTCCTGCGCCTGTTCGGTAAAAAGGAAGTGACGGTGGAAGCGCAATCCATCGTCCGCCGTGGCCACTACGCCCGCAGCAAGCTGCAGTAAGCCCCCTCCGAACCCACACCACCACATCACCGATTCGCGATGCTCGCATTCGCGGAATGCAGCCCGGCGGCTTCGCCACTGCGGTAGAAGGACGGACAGCGCCCTTTCCACCGGAGTCCGCGATGCTCGGAACCCTGACGCTTCTCCTGCTTTGCCAACTGGCGGGCGAACTGGCCGCCCGCCTGCTGCACCTGCCGGTCCCCGGACCGGTGCTGGGCATGCTGCTGCTGTTCGCCGGACTTCTGTTGCGCGGCGGCGTTCCGGCGGCGGTGCAGGAAACGGCCGGCGGGCTGTTGCGGCACCTGTCCCTGCTGTTCGTGCCGGCCGGCGTCGGCGTGATGGTCCATGTCACCCGCCTGGAGACGGAGGCGCTGCCCATCGTCATCGCGCTGTTCGGCAGCACGCTGTTCGGCATCGCCGTGACGGCGAAGCTGATGGCCTTCCTGCTGAGTCGCACCGATCCGCGGTTGGAGGAAGACCCGGCGGCCGGGAATTCGGCGGAAGGGGACCGGGCATGAGCGACGATCTTCACCAGATCTGGGTCTATCTGTCGGCAAACCCGCTGGCCGGGCTGACCCTGACCCTGGTCGCCTACCAATGCGGGCTGTGGCTGTTCGAGAAGCTGGGCCGGCGCCCGGTGCTGAACCCGGTGCTGATCGCGGTCGTCCTGATCGCCGGGGTGCTGAGCCTGTCGGGCATCGATTACCGCACCTATTTCGACGGCGCGCAGTTCGTCCATTTCCTGCTGGGTCCGGCCACGGTGGCGCTGGCCATCCCGCTCTACAACCAATTCCAGGAGGTGCGCCGCTCCGCCCTGGCGCTGGTGGTGGCGCTGCTGGTGGGATCGGCGGCCTCGGCGCTGAGCGCGGTGGCGCTGGTCTGGGCCTTCGGCGGGTCGGCGGTGACGATCCTGTCGATGGCGCCCAAATCCGTCACCTCCCCCATCGCCATGGGCGTGTCGGAGCAGATCGGCGGCCTGCCGTCGCTGACCGCGGTGTTCGTCATCATCACCGGCATCGTGGCGGCCAGCCTCGGCACCTGGGTGCTGAACCTTGTGCGGGTGAAGGACTGGCGCGCCCGCGGATTCGGCATGGGGGTGGCGGCGCACGGCATCGGCACCGCCCGCGCCCTGCAGGTCAACGAGGTGGCAGGCGCCTTCGCCGGACTCGGCATGGGGTTGAACGGGCTGGCGACGGCTCTGCTGCTGCCGACGCTCTATCACCTGATCTGGGGCTGAGCGGGGCTATGGTTCGCCTGTCCCGCAGTCAGTTTCCCGCCAATCCGGGCTTGACAGCCATGCCGCACCTGCGCACAGTGCGGTTTATGACCACCATCGACCGCCAGAACGCCCTTCTTCGACTTCTCGGCCCGGCGCTTTAAGCGTCCGGGTTTGTCGCGTTCGCACACCATTTCCATCGGTCGAAGTGTCTGTTCCATGAGCGATGTTTGCAATGGCGCCGGTATCGGCGTCACCCGGCAGGGGCCGGGACTGCGACTTACCGACGGTCGCTGAGCCACGTCCGGCGGCTCCGCGGCCGTACCCCTCGCCGGTCCCTCCGCCTTTCAAATTTCGATTCGCCGCCCCCGGCCGCAAAGAGAGCCTCGGGGCCGCCACTGGAGCCGAACGACGCCATGAGCACCGCGATCCAAACCAGCACCGCGACCAATATCCCGACCCTGCCGAAGTCCCCGTCCAAATACGCCCCCTTCCCCCAGGTGAAGCTGACCGACCGCCAATGGCCGTCGCGCACCCTGGACAAGGCGCCGATGTGGTGCTCGGTCGACCTGCGCGACGGCAACCAGGCGCTGATCGAGCCGATGGGGCCGGACCGCAAGCGCGCGATGTACGACCTGCTGCTGCGCATGGGCTTCAAGGAGATCGAGGTCGGCTTCCCCGCCGCGTCGCAGACCGATTTCGACTTCTGCCGCGAGGTCATCGACGAGGGCAAGATCCCCGACGGCGTCACCATCCAGGTGCTGACCCAGTCGCGTGAGGAGCTGATCCGCCGCACCTTCGACGGCATCAAGGGCGCCAAGCGCGCCATCGTCCACCTGTACAACTCCACCTCGGAACTGCAGCGCCGCGTGGTGTTCGGGCTGGACCGCCAGGGCATCATCGACATCGCCGTCGCCGGCACCAAGCTGATCAAGCAGCTGGCCGCCGAGACGCCGGAAACCGAGATCGTCCTGCAATACTCGCCGGAGAGCTTCACCGGCACCGAATTGGACTTCGCGGTCGAGATCTGCGAGGCGGTGATGGAGACCTGGGGCGCCTCGCCGACCAACAAGGTCATCCTGAACCTGCCGGCCACGGTCGAGATGTCGATGCCGAACGTGCATGCCGACCAGATCGAGTGGTTCTGCCGCACCCTGAAGAACCGCGAGTCGGCGATCATCTCGCTGCACCCGCACAACGACCGCGGCACCGGCGTCGCTGCGGCCGAGCTGGGCCTGCTGGCCGGTGCCGACCGCGTCGAGGGCACCCTGTTCGGCAACGGCGAGCGCACCGGCAACGTCGATGTCGTCACGCTGGCGCTGAACATGTTCACCCAGGGCGTCGATCCAGAACTGAACATCGACGACATCAACGAGATCGTCCGCGTTTCCGAATACTGCACGCAGCTGCCGGTCCATCCGCGCCACCCCTATGCCGGCGAGCTGGTGTTCACCGCCTTCTCGGGCTCGCACCAGGACGCCATCAACAAGGGGCTGAAGGCGCTGACCAAGTCCAACACCGGCAAGTGGGAGGTCCCGTATCTGCCCATCGACCCGCAGGATCTGGGCCGCAGCTACGAGGCGGTGATCCGCATCAACAGCCAATCCGGCAAGGGCGGCATCGCCTATGTGCTGGAGAAGGATTACGGCCTGCAGATCCCGCGCCGCCTGCAGATCGAGTTCTCAAAGGTCGTCCAGCGCGTGGCCGACGAGACCGGCAAGGAGCTGTCGCCCGCCGACATCCACGCCGCCTTCAAGGCCGAGTATCTGGACGCCGACAGCCCGCTGGAACTGGTCGAGCATTCGACCGAGCCGCGCGGCCCGAACTCCGGCGCCCGCGTCATGAGCGTGGTGATGCGCCGCAACGGCGAGATCGTCACCACCAAGGGCAAGGGCAACGGCCCGATCGACGCCTTCCTGGACGCCCTGCGCCAGGGCTGCGGCACCGATATGCATGTCGTCGACTACCGCGAGCACGCCATCGGCTCCGGCGAGGACGCCCAGGCCTGCGCCTATGTCGAGGTGAAGGCCGGCGACAAGACCCTGTTCGGCGTGGGCATCGATGCCGACATCGTGACGGCAAGCCTGCGGGCGCTGGTGAGTGCTGCCAACCGCGCGGCGCGGTAAGGGGTCGGACTGCGGCCCCCTCCCTAACCCTCCCCCGCTTTGCGGGAGAGGGGACTGCCGCGACCTTACCCTCCACCGCTGAAAGCGGGGGAGGGAGGGGCCCGCTCGCAAGAGCGGGAGGGAGGGGGCATCGCCCGCCCGCACTCCCCCAACCTTGCCCCCACGCGCCTGCCCGCCTATAAGTCCCCACGAAACGCGTCGAGCAACAGCGGACAGCGCTATGATCGTGGTCACCGGCGGGGCCGGCTTCATCGGGTCCAACCTTGTCGCGGCATTGGCCGCGCGCGGCATCACCGACGTGGCGGTCGTCGACCGCTTCCGCGACGGCGAGAAGTGGCAGAACCTTGCCAAGCGCGAGGTCGCGACCCTGGTTCCGCCGGAACAGACGCTGGCCTTCCTCGACCAGCATGCGGCGGAAATCGACACCGTCTTCCATCTCGGCGCCATCTCCGCCACCACCGAGCGGGACGTCGACAAGATCGTCGCCAACAACGTGGCGCTGACGTTGGACCTGTGGCGCTGGTGTTCCTGGCGCGGTTGCCGGCTGATCTACGCCTCCTCCGCCGCCACCTATGGCGACGGCTCCGCCGGATTCGACGATGACGGATCCTGCGACGGGCTGGCGCGGCTGCGGCCGCTCAACGCCTATGGCTGGTCCAAGCATCTGGTCGACCGTCGCATCGCCCGCGCCGTCGCCACCGGCGACCTCGTGCCGCCGCAATGGGCCGGGCTGAAGTTCTTCAACGTCTACGGCCCCAACGAGGCGCACAAGGGCGACATGATGAGCGTGGTCGCCAAGCTGCATCCGCAGCTGACGGCCGGCAATCCGGCACGCCTGTTCAAGTCGCACAAGGACGGCTTCGAAGATGGCGGCCAGCTGCGCGACTTCATCCACGTCGACGATTGCATCGCGGTGATGCTGTGGCTGTACGACCATCCGGAGGTCAGCGGCCTGTTCAACGTCGGCACCGGCAAGGCGCGCAGCTTCAAGGATCTGGCGCTGGCGACCTTCTCGGCCCTGGGGCTGCCCCCCCGGATTGAGTACTTCGACATGCCCGAGCATCTGCGCGGCAAATACCAATATTTCACGCAGGCGACGACGGATCGCCTGCGCGCCGCCGGGTTCGACCAGCCCTTCACCGAGCTGGAAGAGGGTGTCCGGCGCTATGTGCAGGAATTCCTGTCGCAGCCCGACCCGTATCGCTGACCGGAGTTCCCATGTTTGCCGCCCTGCCTGTCGTGGCCTTCCCCACCATCGACCCGGTCGCCTTCGCCATCGGCCCGGTCGTCGTCCGCTGGTATGCGTTGGCCTATCTGGCCGGCTTCGTGCTGGGCTGGCGCTATTGCCTGGGGCTGGCGCGGCTCGATGCCGACCGCCGGCCGAAGCCTGAGGAGTTCGACGACTTCCTGACCTGGGCGGTGATCGGCACCATCCTGGGCGGGCGGCTCGGCTATGTGCTGTTCTACAACCTGCCCTACTATATCGAAAATCCGCTGGACGCCTTGCAAGTCTGGCATGGCGGCATGTCCTTCCATGGCGGCATGGTCGGCGTGCTGACCGCCATCGGGCTGTTCTGCTGGCGGCGCGGCATCTCGCCCTTCGTCTTCGGCGACATCATCGCCGCCTGCGCGCCCATCGGCCTGTTCTTCGGCCGCATCGCCAACTTCATCAATGGCGAACTGTATGGCCGGGCTGCGCCCGACTTCGCCTATGCCATGGTGTTTCCGCGCGATCCGCTCCAGGTGCCGCGCCATCCGAGCCAGCTCTACGAGGCGGCACTGGAGGGCGTGGTTCTGTTCATCCTGCTGGCGATCGCCATCCGCAGCCCGGCGCTGCGCAACCGGCCCGGCACGGTCGGCGGGCTGTTCCTGATCGGCTACGGCCTGTCGCGCATCATCGTGGAGTTCTTCCGCGAACCCGATCCGCAGCTGGGCTTCCTGTTCGCCGGCGCCACGATGGGACAGCTGCTGTCGCTGCCGATGGTCGCGGCCGGCCTGTGGCTGGTCCTGCGCGGCCGGCGCCACGCCATCCCGGCCTGACGCCATGGCGGACGAAAGCGCCGGTTCGGACACACTGGCCCATCTGCTGGCCCGCCGCATCCTGGTGGACGGCCCGATCAGCGTCGGCGCCTTCATGGCGGAAGCGCTGGGGCACCCGCGGCTCGGCTATTACATCCGCCAGGACCCGTTCGGCAGCGACGGCGACTTCACGACCGCGCCGGAGATCAGCCAGATGTTCGGCGAACTGGTCGGTCTGTGGTGCGTCGACAGCTGGATGCGGCTCGGCGGCCCCGGCCCCTTCCATCTGGTGGAGCTCGGCCCCGGCCGTGGCACGCTGATGGCGGACGTGCTGCGGGCGGCAGCCGTGCTGCCGCTGTTCCGCGACAACGCGACGGTTCATCTGGTGGAGACCAGCCCGGCCCTGCGCGAGCGCCAGCGCCGGACGCTGCAGCCCATCCTCGGCGATGCCATCCAGTGGCACGACCGGCTGGAGGATGTGCCCGATGGCCCGACCATCCTGATCGCCAACGAATTCTTCGACGCCCTGCCGATCCGTCAGGTGCAGAAGACCGGCCATGGCTGGTTCGAACGTCTGGTCGATGTCGAGCCCGACAGCAGCAAGGATGATCCACGCTTCCGTTTCGTCCTGGAGGCCTTCGGCAGTTCCGGCAGCCGGCTGGTGCCTGATGCCCTCCGCGATGCGCCGGACGGCAGCGTGGTGGAGGTCTCCCCCGCCTCGCAGGCGGTGGCGCAGTTGATCGGCGCCCGGCTGGCCGCCGCCCCCGGCGCGGCGCTGGCGATCGACTATGGCTATGCACAGGGTCCGGCGGTGGGCGACACGCTGCAGGCCCTGCGCCGCCATGCCTTCGCCCCGGTGCTGGAGGCGCCGGGCGAGGCCGACCTGACCGCGCATGTCGATTTCGCCAGCATCGCCGCCGCGGCGCGGGAGGGCGGTGCCCAATCCTTCGGCCCGGTGGAGCAGGGGGAATGGCTGACCCGCCTGGGCATCCACCAGCGGGCGTCCTCCCTGATGGCCAAGGCCACACCGGCCCAGGCCAAGGATATCCGAAGCGCGATGGACCGCTTGATCGATCCTGCGCAAATGGGCAGGCTGTTCAAGCTGGTCGCGCTGGCCACGCCCGGAGCCTTCGCCGACGCCTCCCCGCCGGCGGGCTTCTGACGGCCAAACGCAGACAACCGGTTAGAGACAAGAGCACCGGAACCGCCATCGGGACAAACCGGGCGGACCGTGCATCGCGGCCCCCTGCCCTGTCGGGCAAGCGGGAGCCACAGAACAGGGAAGGACGGCGTTCGTGATCACACTCGGCGCGCTGAACGACATCACCCATATCCGCCACGCCTTTTTCACCCGCACCGGCGGGGTGTCCACCGGGCGGTACGCCTCGCTGAATTGCGGGCTGGGGTCCAACGACTCAACCGCGGCGGTGCGCGAGAACCGCGCCCGCGCCGCGGCCCGCATGGAGGTGGCGCCCGAAAACCTCGTCACCTGCCATCAGGTCCACAGCCCGACCTGCGTCGTGGTGGAGGAGCCATGGACGCCGGAGACGGCCCCCAAGGCCGACGCCATGGCCACCCGCCGGCCGGGCATCGCTCTGGGCATCCTCACCGCCGACTGTGCGCCCGTTCTGTTCGCCGACAGCAAGGCCCGCGTGATCGGTGCCGCCCATGCCGGCTGGAAGGGCGCCCGGGCCGGCGTCATCGAGGCGACCGTCGCCCGCATGGTGGAGCTGGGCGCCAAGCCCAACCGTATCGTCGCCTGCATCGGCCCCTGCATCGCCCAGCGCTCCTACGAGGTCGGGCCGGAATTCCCCGCCCCGTTCGAGGAGGAGGACCCGCGCAACCGCGACTACTTCGCCCCCGCCCGCAAGCCCGACCATTTCCTGTTCGATCTGGCCGCCTACGTCACCCGGCGGCTGGGCGACTCCGGCGTCACGGTGATCCAGCGCTGCCCCAACGACACGGTGGCGGAGGAGGACCGCTTTTTCAGCTACCGCCGCTCCTGCCTTCGGGGCGAACCGGATTACGGCCGCGGCCTTTCGGCCATCGTCCTCCAGAACTGAACCACCCCGAACGGGCGCTGATCGCGCCACGGTCATGCCGCCCGCGCAGGGCGGCATTCCCCAATGGGGAAAGACCCCACCGTCATCGAACGTTTACACGGGCACGCCCCTTTGTTATGGTCCGCCCCGTTTTCAAGGGGCGGCGGCGCGCAAGCGGCGAACGTGCCTTGAGCCGTATCCCTGCAAAGAGAGCCGACCCCGATGAAGGTGCTTGCCGGCAACAGCAACCGTCCGCTGGCCGAGGCGATCTCCACCTGTCTCGGCGTGCCGCTGACGAAAGCGAGCGTGCGCCGTTTCTCCGACATGGAGGTGTTCGTCGAGATCCTGGAGAACGTGCGCGGCGAGGACGTGTTCGTCGTCCAGTCGACCTCGTTCCCGGCCAACGACAACCTGATGGAACTGCTGGTGACGATCGACGCGCTGCGGCGCGGGTCGGCCCGGCGCATCACGGCGGTCATCCCGTACTATGGCTATGCCCGGCAGGATCGCAAGACCGGCCCGCGCACGCCGATCTCGGCCAAGCTGGTCGCCAACCTGATCACCCAGGCCGGCGCCAACCGCGTGCTGACGATGGACCTGCACGCCGGCCAGATCCAGGGCTTCTTCGACATCCCCACCGACAACCTGATGGCTGCCCCGGTCTTCGAGAAGGACATCCGCCAGTCCTTCGAGAACATCGGTGAGGTCACCATCGTGTCGCCGGACGTCGGCGGCGTGGTGCGCGCCCGCGCGCTGGCCAAGCGCCTGGACGCCGATCTCGCCATCATCGACAAGCGGCGTGAGCGCGCCGGCGTGTCGGAGGTGATGAACATCATCGGCGATGCCAACGGCCGCCGCTGCATCCTGCTGGACGACATCGTCGACTCGGGCGGCACGCTGTGCAACGCCGCCGTCGCGCTGATGGAAGCCGGCGCCAAGTCGGTCCACGCCTTCTGCACCCACGGCGTCCTGTCCGGCGGTGCGGTCGCCCGCGTCGCCGTCTCCCCGCTGGAACAGCTGGTCACCACCGACAGCATCCAGGCGACCGAGGCGGTCCGCGTGTCGCGCAACATCCGCCAGTTGACCATCGCCCCCCTGCTCGCCGAAGCGATCATGCGCATCAGCGAGGAGCGGTCGGTGTCGAGCCTGTTCTCGTAACCAGCGGCAGCTTTACAGGAAAGGCCCTTTCCCGATGGGAGAGGGCCTTTTTTGTTGCGCACATTTGCCCTCAGCCCTCCCCCGCCAGCCCGTGGAAGTCGTTCGCCGTCACCTGCCCGCCGGTCGCGGTGGCAATGCGCGCCATCACCGCCGGACGGGGAACCCGGCGGCCGTGGCGGTAGCGGTTGACCGTGGCCTGACTCGTCCCGATCAGGGCGGCGAAGGCCTCTTCCTTGGTTGCGGTCCGGGTGAGCCAATCATCGAGCGTCATACCGCAATGGTTTAGACCAAGCCGGCTTCTGCGCGCAACTGGATTTATTCCGCGACGTTGGACTTTCCAAAGCCGTTTTGGTATGAACAAGCCTATGACCACCATGCGCGAACTGCGGCAGGCCGCCGGGCTGAGCCAGGAGAAGCTGGCCGATCTGGCCGGCACCTCCCAGCCCCAGATCAACAAGCTGGAGACCGGCCAGCGCAAGATGACCGTCGATTGGGCGGTCAAGCTCGCCCAGCCGCTGGGCGTTGAGCCCGCGGTGCTGCTCGGCCTCGACCTGCCGGCCGTTCCGGCGGCGGCACGCCCGGCGCGGCCTGCGATGCCGCCGCTGCTGCGAACGCCGCCGGCCGGGGCGCAACAGGCCCAGGCGGCCGCATCCATGCCGGTCAGGGCGGCGGCGCGCGGCGGGGTGGACCAGGAGATGTTCCTGGAGGATGGTCCCATCGACTGGATCGCCCGTCCCGACTATCTGAAGAACGCCCGCGATCCCTACGCCATGTATGTCGTCGGCGAATCGATGATGCCGCGCTTTCGGCCGGCCCAGCTGCTGCACGTCAACCCGCACAAGCCGCCGGCACCGGGGGCCGGGGTGGTGGTGGTCAAGCGCAACAAGGCGGTGCTGGTGAAGGAGTTCGTGCGCCGCGGCCCCGAGGCGGTGGTGCTGCGCGAATATCAGCCGGCGGACCGCGAGTTCGCCGTTCCGCTGGAGGATCTCGATACCCTGCACACCGTCGTGGGGCTGCAGGAGCCCTGAGGCTATACCGATCCGGTATCGGTATTCATTGGCCCTTATAATCCATATTGGATTATTCCTTCGCTGCGCGGATCGCCGGACATGCCCGGTGCACCGCCCCAGCCAAGGAGAAACGGTCATGCCCCAGCTCTATCCCCGCTTCCATCCCGGCCCGTCCGGCGGGCGGCTCGACAGCTTCAGCGAGCGCGGCGCCCGCGAATTGGCCCGCCGCATCCGCGAGGCCTGGGCCAGGATCGGCTGGGATGTGGAGGTGCGGGTGGAGCGCATCGCCAGCGAGGAACTGGGCGACGGGCGCAGCATCGCCCATTTCACCGTCCGCAGCGACCTGATCAACGGCCTGCCGCAACGTCGTCTGGAGCGGCGCTCGAAACAGTGCATCGACCAGCATCAGGACGAGGCGGCGGCCCGGCCGCAGAAGCGGGCCGCCTGACGCCGCTTCACTTCAGCCGCTCGTCCAGTTCCACCTGATAGCCGACGGCGAGGCGGTTGGTCTCGTTGGCCATTCCCACCACCGCCATCAGTTCGCCGAACTGCGCGTCGGTCATGCCCAGCCGGCGCGCCGCCGCCTCGTGCGAGCGGATGCAGTACTGGCAGTTGTTGGTCACGCTGACCGCGACGAAGATCATCTCCTTCACCAGCGGATCCAGCGCGCCGGGAGCCATCACCTCCTTCAGGCTGTCCCATGTCCGCGCCAGTGTCGGCGGGTGGTGGGCGATCATCTTCCAGAAATTATTCACGTCCGGGACGCTGCGCGTCGCCTTGATGTCGTCGTAGACGGCGCGCACCTCCGGTGCGGCATCGGCCTGGTCGATGGGGGGAAGCGGCATGGCGGACGGGCTCCTGCACGGGGTTGTGACCCGTCGATATGGCCGGACATCGTGCCGCAAGGCAACCGCCGGTCTATGCCAACCGCCGTGCGGTTCATGCCCATCGGCCGCGTTGACCATGGGTCGCCCCGCTGGTAGTAAAGACAAGGCACAAGATCGCGCAAACGTTCGGGCCGCCGATCAGCCGCCGACGGTACCAAGCCAAGAAGCCGACAAGACACGAAACCCATTCGTGCAACGTTCCCATGCGGCCCGGTTCCGGCACACGCCCGGTCAGGCCCGACTGCCGGGAGGAACAGCGTGGAGAGCATGGTTCTCGAAACGGTCGAGCGTCTTGGAACGGCCAACTCCCCTGCCATCCCTCCGGAAGACGCGGGCCTCCGCGACTCGGCCGAGGCCCTGCTCCGTCTCGCTCACTTCCATGCGGAGGAGCCGACGCCGGCTTTGTTCACGGCGCTGCGCGAGAGCCCGGTCGGCCGCGGTCCGCTGGCGCTTGACCGTGACGATGCCCTGCAGGCCGCCGCCCTGGTGGACGAGGTGGTGAGCGATCTTCCCGACCGGATCACCCGCCGCTGCCTCGCCGCACTGGCCGCCGATTTCACCGCCATCCACCACAGCGGCGAGTTGCGCGCCTGCCCGACCGAGGGACCGTGGATGGACGAACGGGTCAGGGCCGAGGCCGCCGCCTCGCTCCAGCGCTGGCGGACCGGGATGGAGACGGAACTCCGCCGCCCGCCGTTCGACCGGTTGCCCGACGACCATGTCGCGGTGGAGCTGGCGATGCTGGCGGAACTACTCGACCGCGGCCGGGCGGCCGACGCGGTTCGGTTCCTCGACCGCCATCCGTTGCGCTGGGTGCCGAATTTCTGCAGCCGGATCGCCACCCGCTGCCGGGAACCTTTCTTCGCCGGCATCGCCATCCTGACCAACGCCCATCTCGACCATCTGCGCGACCGGCTGGGCGCCGCCTGCAACATGCCGCGTCCTGGCGAGGACGAGGATGACACCCGCCGCCGACGCTGGACCGAGGGGCGGTTCCCGCGCGCCTGCACCTGCGAATAGTAGAGCCGGACCTGCCGGAAGTCGGAGTTGCCCCGGCTTCGGTCCATCGTCCAAGGTGGCGGGGGTGGCGCCCCCATGGCCGTCCAGCTCCTTTCCCCAGCATTGGATGGCAATGCCCTTTCGCAGCCCCGAAAGCCGGACCGATCGCAAGGGCTCCCTGCGGCTGCTTCGCCTCCTGCTCGCGGTATCGGTGGCCTTGCCGCTGGTGCTGTTCGCCGGCATCGGATGGCGCGAACGGGGTGAGGCCCAGGAGGAGGCCGAACGGAACAGCCGCAAGAACGCGCTGATCCTGCACGAACATGTGCTGAAGGTGTTCGACACCATGGCGCAGGTTCTGGATCGCGTGGATGAGCGCGTCCACGGCCGAAGCTGGCGTGAGATCGGCGAATCGGAGTCGCTGCACCGCTATCTGCGGACCATGGTGGGGGAATTGGATCAGGTCGGCGCCATAGGGCTGACCGATGCCACCGGTACCGTGCGCAACTCCAGCCGCGTCTTCCCATCGCGCAACAGCTATATCGGAGACCGCGCCGACTTCCGGGAACAACGGGAAAGCGACGCCGGCCTGCTCATCGCCGGGCCGATCGCGGATGCGGCCACCGGCCGGGCCACCTTCGGCATCAGCCGGCGCCGCAGCAGCCCCGGCGGTCCCGATGCCAGCTTCGACGGGATCATCGCCGCCATCGTCGATCCGGATTATTTCTTCAGCTTCTACCGGCAGGTCATCGGGACGGAAGGCGAATCCATCTCGCTGATCCGCGAAGACGGCGTGATCCTGATGCGATACCCGCCGCTGGAAGGGGCCGCAACGCTCCCCACCCTGCCGACCGACAGCGGCCTGCGCGGCGAAATCGAAAAGCAGCCGAACGAAGGGCTGTTCCGCACCGACGCCAGCCATGTGCAGGGTCTGGCCCGCGTGTTCGCCTACAAACGGGTCAGCAATTTTCCGGTCTATGTCGTCTATGGGTTGGATCAGGCGCAGATCGCCCGGTCCTGGTGGCGCAACATCGCGCTGGACGGCGCCTTCGTCGCCCCGGCCACCCTGGCGCTCGCGCTGATCGCCTGGCTGGCCTACAGCCGTGCCGCGTCCGAGGCTGCGGCGGTGCGCCGCTGGGCGGAGGAGGTGCGCAACCGCGAAAGGCTGGAGGAGGCCCTGCGCCAGAGCCAGAAGATGGAGGCGCTGGGCCAGCTGACCGGCGGGGTCGCCCACGACTTCAACAATCTGCTGACCGCGGCGATGGCCAACATGCATCTGCTGGGCCGCCACCTGCCGCCGGAGGGGCAGCGTTTCCTGACGGGCGCCAACACCGCGCTGGAACGGGCGGAGAAGCTGACCCGCCAGTTGCTGTCCTTCTCGCGCCAGGACGCGGTGAATCCGACCGTGGTCGATCTGGGCGACAGCCTGCGCCGGATGGGCGACCTGCTGGAACGGTCGGTGCGGGCCGATATCGCGCTGGAATGGGATATCGCGCCGGTGCCGATGTTGGTCGCCGTCGATTCCATCCAGCTGGAGATGGCGGTGCTGAACCTGGTTCTGAACGCCCGCGACGCCATGCCCGGCGGCGGACGGATCCGCATAGCCGCGTCTCCCGGACCGGAACCGCGCAGCGTGCGCATCGAGGTGTCGGACACCGGGGCCGGCATGCCGCCGGAGGTGATCGCCCGCGCCTTCGATCCCTTCTTCACCACCAAGGGCGTCGGCAAGGGCACCGGGCTCGGCTTGTCGATGGTCTACGGCTTCGCCCGCCAGTCCGGCGGCAATGCCGCCATCGACAGCCGGCCGGGCGAAGGCACCCGCGTCCGCATCGACCTGCCGCTGACCGAGATGAGGCCGCCGGAACCGGCCCCCGCCCCCACCGCGCCGGCGGCCGAGCACCGCCCGCTGCGCATCCTGGTGGTGGAGGACAACCCGCTGGTCCTGATGGCGACGGTGGAAGGGCTGATCCAGGAGGGCTTCACCGTGGAGACCGCCGAAGACGGCGTGGCCGCGCTGGAACTGCTGGAAACCGACCGCGACTTCGATCTGGTCGTGTCGGACGTGGTCATGCCCCGCGGCGTGTCGGGCATCGACCTGGCACGGCACATCCGCGAGCGCTGGCCGCAGCTGCGCGTCCTGCTGGCGTCCGGCTACAGCCCGGAGTCGCTGGCGTCCATGGGGGCGGACACCGCATCGGTGCTTGCCAAGCCCTTCACACCCGACCAGCTGGCCGCACGCATCAGGTCCCTGGCCGGCGCGTAGGCTCGGTGCTCCGATCCGGCGGCTGCCGGGATCAGGTCAGGGCGCTGACGAACATCGGCGTCCACATCGCCATGCACCAGACGAGGCCCAGGCACAGGCCGCGGGTGAAGTCGTCGAAGGTCGGCTGTTCCAGGCGGTGCAGCTTCCACATCGCGTTCACGTCGCCGGGCGTCGGGGTGGCGTCATCCGCGGCGTTGGGGGGGCTGGTGGGTTCACGGCTTGCGGCTGCGCGCCGGTCGGGGTCGCGTGACGGCATGGCTGGGCCTCGCATCGATGGTGGAATGCCCAGGAAACTTGTGCCCGCCTCCGCCGCCGGCCACCCTTTCTTCCGTCATCGGTGAAATTTTATCGGCATACGAAAAAAGGCCGCCACCCGCTGGACGGATGGGGCCTTTTCGCACGCGATCCGGCCAGATCGGCCGGATGAGCTCACTTGCCGGGACGGATCACCGGGGTGAGCTGGTCGCCCCAGTTGCCGGCTTCATTGTGATAACGGGCGGTGCGCATCAGCTCCACCGTCACGCCGGCCTCGACCGCCTTGACGACGGCGTCGTTCAGGCGGTGCAGGTTGTTGGCGACGATGCGGATGGCGCTTTCCTGCTCCGGAGTCATCTCCGAACGGTCATCCGGCGGCGCGTCCTTGAATCCCGACATGCGTTGTTCCTTCCCCTGGATTGGGACCGCCCCGGCGGGACCGGCAGCGGTCCAGAACTTGGTCATGATCTTGCCCGGCGTCCGATGCCGGTTTTCATCATGTACCACATCGTGTGCGCCGCGACAAAGTTCCCGACGCGCCAAGCGCTTGCGACCATTGGCCTCTTGCAACCGACGAACGGCCCTGCGGCACCTCCAAACCGACGATGCCGCTGACAGGCCGAAAATGTCCTCACAAGCAATGAACGGTTGCCAGCCGTCTTTACCGGGAGGCAACGGAAATCCGCCGAAACATTGTTTCCAGCGAAGAAAGCAAATATCAGTTTAGCGTCTTACTTAACTTTTAGGTTAACTCGACTGTTGACGCATCTCGATTACAATGCCCAGAATTCGCCATAAACTTGCTGTCCCAACGGAGATCATCTTGAAGAACGTCGCCGCCAAGGCCCTGCTGGTTGTGTCCTCGCTGTTCCTGATGCACGGCGCGGCACTCGCCGGCCAGCAGGATTTCACGATTGTCAACAAGACCGGCTATGCGCTGAAGCACATCTATGTATCCGAGAACAACAACAACAGCTGGGACGAGGACATCCTCGGCCGTGATGTCCTGGAGAACGGCGAATATTTCGAGGTTTCCTTCGGCAAGGCCGAAAAGGTCTGCAAGTGGGACATGAAGGTCGTCTATGACGACGGCGAGTCGGCGGTCTGGAGTGGCCTGAACCTGTGCCAAATCTCCAAGCTGACGCTGAAGTGGAACAAGAACACCGGCGTCACCTCGGCCCAGACCGAGTAAGTTCCTCAGCGGAAGTTGTCGGTGCTGCGGTTCATCAGGTGGATGAAGACGTCTTCCAGCGTCGGGTCCGTCGCGGTGATCCGCAGTTCCCGCCGTCCGCCCCAGGGGGCGAGCGCCCGGTCGAGGGCGACCGGATCGGTGCCGCTGACATGCAGGCGGCTACCGAAGACCGCCACCATTTCCACCCCCGGCTGGCCTTCCAGCGTCGCGGCGATCCGGTGCAGGCCTTCGCCGGCGACCAGACGGGTGTGCAGGCCCGAATCGGCGATGACCTGCTCCACCGTGCCATGGGCCATCATCGTGCCGTAGGCGATGTAGGCGATGCGGTGGCAGCGCTCCGCCTCGTCCATGTAATGGGTGCTGACCAGCACGGTCAGTCCTTCGCCGGCCAGCCGGTGGATCTCGTCCCAGAACTCCCGCCGCGCCTTGGGATCGACGCCGGCTGTCGGCTCGTCGAGAAGCAGAAGCTTCGGCTCGTGCAGGATGCAGGCGGCCAGCGCGAGGCGCTGTTTCCAGCCCCCCGACAATTCGCCGGCCAGCTGCGTGCGGCGGTTGGACAGTCCCAGCCGGTCCAGCGCCTCGGCCACCCGCCGCCGCCGGTCGGGCAGGCCATACATGCGGGCGACGAAATCCAGATTCTCGGCGATGCTCAGATCCTCCCAGAAGCTGAACTTCTGGGTCATGTAGCCGACCTGCCGCTTGATCTCCGCACTCTGCCGCCGGATGTCGAGGCCGAGGCAGGTCCCCTCCCCCGCATCGGCGGTCAGCAGCCCGCACAACAGGCGGATCGTCGTGGTCTTGCCCGACCCGTTGGGACCGAGAAAGCCATAGATCTCGCCGGTCTCCACCCGGATCGACACATCGTCGACCACGGTCTTGCTGCCGAACCGCTTCACCAGCCCGCGCACGTCGATGGCGGGAGGAGCATCCGCCGTCATTGCGGCCTTCCCACCGGCCCGACATCCATGGGCCGGACATCCGCGGGCCAGACATCGACAGGCAGCCCCGGATTCAGCGGCCGGCCCGGCATCGCCTCCACCCGGAAGACCAGCTTTTCGCGGCTGCCGACGCTGTAGATCACCGGCGGGGTATATTCCGCCTGCGAGGCGATGCGCGTGACCCGCGCCGACAGGCCGGGCGGGCAGCCGTCGCAGCGCACCGACAGCACCGTACCCGGCGCCACCGCCGCCATGGCGGGTTCCGGAACGAACAGCACCAGCTTCACCCGCTCCGGCGGCAGCAGCGACACCACCGGGGAACCCGCCGGCACCCATTCGCCGGGGTTGTAGAGCGTGTCCTCCACCAGGGCCGCGACCGGCGCGGCGGGCGCCAGATCGGCCAGCCGCCGCTCCGCCTGGACCAGCGCCGCTTCGGCCTGGGACACCGCCTCGTCGGCGGCGCGCAGCTGCTCGGGCCGCGCGGGCAACGCCGCGACCGCCAGCTGCGCCTCGGCCTCCGCCAACTGGCCGCGGTCGCGGTCATAGGCGGCGCGCGCCTGATCGAGCTTGTCGGGCGAGGTGACCTTGCGGGCGACCAGTTCCTGCTGGCGGGCCAGTTCGGCGGAGGAATAGCGCAGGGCCGCCTCCGCCCGTGCCTTCTGTGCGGTCAGCACCGCCACCTCCTGCGGCCGCTTGCCGGTGGCGAGGTCGGCACGCTGAGCCCGCGCCTGGGCCAGTACCGCGGCCAGCCGGTCGCGCTCCGCATTGGCCGTGGCCCTGTCGATGGCAAACAGCGGCGCCCCTGCCGCCACCTGCGCGCCGCGGACCACCGACAGGCTTTCCAGGGTTCCGGCGCTGGGGGCGGCAATGCGTAGATACTCCCCCTCGACATAGCCGTTGGCGAGCGGCGGCGGCCCGCCGGCACCGAAGGGAAGCCCGAGCGCCAGCGCGAAGGCCGCCAGCCCATCCGCGAGACCGGCCAGGATACCGCTCATGGCGTCGTCTCCCCCGCATCGCGCAGCAGCACCCAGCGCAGATTGCAGATATGCGTCTCCACCAGTGCCGGCACGTCCAGCGGCGCTTCGCCGTCCAGCCCGTCGAAGGAGGTCCGCCAGACAGCGCTCATCAGCAGCGGAGCGACGATCAGGCGGACGGTTGAATCGACGGCCACCGGTCGGAACTCCCCGCTCGCGATCCCCCGCTGCAGCAGGGAGGCCAGCACGCCGAAACCGCGGCGGATCACCTCGCGATGGTAGAAAGCTGCAAGATCCGGAAAATTGCCCGCCTCGGCGATCACCAGCCGCGGGATGGTGGCGGCACGCGTGGTCGCGACCAGATGCGCCACCATGCGCAGCAGCCGCTCCAGCACCGGAAAGCTCGGCCCTGCGGCGGCGGCGGCCAGGGCTTCGGCCTGCTCCAGATTGGGCAGTATGGCGGCGCGGATCACCGCCTTGAACAGCTCGTCCTTGCTGGGGAAATAGAGATAGAGCGTGCCCTTGCTGACGCCGGCGCGTGCCGCCACCTCCTCCAGCCTCGCGGCGGCGAAGCCGCGTTCGGCGAAGACATCCATCGCCGCGGCGACGATCTCCTGCGGGCGGGCATCCTTGCGGCGGCGCCAGCGCGGCGGGGCTTCCGGTTCGGAACGGGAAACGCGGTCGGGCATGGCGCAGCCATCTTCATAACTGACCAGTCAGTAATTAACATGAAATCGCCTTGCCACCAATGGCTAAGCCCGTTGTGCAGCGCAACAGAATCTATGCAAAAGGTCTTGCCTTTCGGCGAGTAGTCACGGACACTTTCCACCGGCTGGCAGCGTGCGAACAGGCCGCGGCCAAGCCCGGTCCGGCGAGCGGGCATCAAGAATCGGGCATCGAGAAATCAGGGCACGAACAGCGCGGCCGGACCAACGGCCGCCGCGGTTTTCCGGAGGGACGGATCAAGGCGCTGACGCCAGGACCCGCTGCTTTGAGATGGCCGGATCATTCCATCCGGCGCGTGGCCGGGTCCCAAGCCGAGCGAGGGGATCGATCATGCCGAGTGCTGCCCAGTCCGCGTCATCTTCCAGCCTCGAGCTGCTGACGATCTATGAGGTCAGCAAGATCCTCGGGTCGTCGCTGGATTTGGAACAGACCCTGCGCGAAGTGCTGCGCGCCTTGTCCTACCAGCTGCAGATGCACCGTGGCCGCGTCTACCTCCAGGGGGAGGACAATGCGCTGCGTCTGGTCGCGGCACTGGGGCTGCCGAAGGATTCGACGGCGCAGGAGATCGACTACAGCCAGGGCGAAGGCATCAGCGGCCGCATCCTGAAGACCGGCATGCCGGCCGTCGTCCCCAATCTGGCCGAGGAGCCGCTGTTCAACAACCGCTCCGGCGGGCGCGACGACCTGGACGAACAGGTGGCGTCGCTGGTCGGGGTCCCGATCAAGGCGGCCGGCACCGTCGTCGGCGTGCTGACCATCGACCGCATTTCCGACGACGGCCCCAGCGGCCATTTCGGCTCCGACGTCCGTTTCCTGACCATGGTCGCCAACCTGATCGGCCAGACCGTGCGCCTGCACCGGACGGTGGCGGAGGAGCGGCGCTTCATGATGCGCGAGACCTTCCGCGTCCAGAAGGAACTGCGGCCGGTGGTGGCGCCGGTCAACGACGTGGTCTGCACCAGCCCCAACATGGTCGACGTGCTGGCCCAGGTGCACCGGGTGGCGCCCTTCAAGTCCACCGTGCTGATCCGCGGCGAGAGCGGCACCGGCAAGGAGCTGATCGCGCGGGCCATCCACAACCTGTCGCCGCGCAAGGATGCCCCCTTCATCCGCGTCAACTGCGCCGCCCTGCCGGAATCGCTGCTGGAGTCGGAACTGTTCGGCCACGAGAAGGGATCCTTCACCGGCGCCCAGAAGGACCACAAGGGCCGGTTCGAACTGGCCTCGGGCGGCACGCTGTTCCTGGACGAGATCGGCGACATCTCCTCCAACTTCCAGGCCAAGCTGCTGCGCGTGCTGCAGGAGCAGGAGTTCGAGCGGGTCGGCGGGTCGAAGACGATCAAGACCGACGTCCGCCTGATCTGCGCCACCAACCTGAACCTGGAGGAGGCGGTCGGCCACGGCAAGTTCCGCGCCGATCTGTATTTCCGCATCAATGTGGTGACGATCCACCTGCCGCCGCTGCGCGAACGGCGCGGCGACATCGCCATGCTGGCCAAGCATTTCGTCGCCAAATTCGCCCGCGACAATGGTCTGGCCCTGGACATCGACCGTGACGCGCTGGAGGTTCTGAACCGCTGCACCTGGCCCGGCAACGTGCGCGAGCTGGAGAACTGCATCGAGCGCGCGGCGACCCAATGCCGCAACGGCACCATTCGCGTGCCCGACCTGTCCTGCAGCATGAATCTCTGCAATTCGTCGGTGCTGTTCCAGTACCGCACCATGGGGGCGGCGGTCGGCGGGCTGGCCCCGTCGATGAGCGGCACCCCGATAAACCCGTCAGGCGCCAACCCGGCTTTGGGACGCCCGCAGCAGCCGCCCATCGCCGGCATGCCTCCTGCGGTGCCGGCACCGGCACCGGCGAACGGGGCGGCGAATGGGGTGTCGAACGGAACACAATGGCCGGCTTGCGCGTCGGGCTGTTCCGCCGGTCCGGCGCCGGTCTGCGGCGCGTCAAAGCCGCTGCCGCCGACCGCCATCGCTCCCCTGCCCGCTCCCCAGCCGGCCGCCGCCGCCCCCGCGGTTCCCTCCGCCCCGGCGCCGCAGCCCGCCGACACCCCCGACCTGCCGCTGGACGAGCCGGAGTCGGGTCCCCTGCGCGACCGTCTGGTGTGGGCGATGGAACGCACCGGCTGGGTGCAGGCCAAGGCCGCCCGCCTGCTGGGCATGACCACCCGCCAAGTCAGCTACGCGCTCCGCAAATACAACATCGAAATCAAGAGGTTCTAAGGCGGTCGGCTGACGGATGCCGCAACCGGAACCCTGCGGGGTGCGACCACTGCCGTCGCGCTCCGCCGCGGTTTCATGCTACCCTGCCGCGCCTTCGGTTCGATGGCATCTTTCCGATCGAACGGATCTCCGGTCTTGCCCTCGCTTGAGAAGCCCCTCGCCCTGATGTTCGTCGACATCGCGGACAGCACGATGTTGTACGAGCGCATCGGCAACGCCACCGCCGCGGCTCTGACGCAGCGGGTGCTGGCCCACCTGCGCCAGCTGGTCGAGGAACACAAGGGCGGGGTGATCAAGAGCCTGGGCGATGGGCTGCTGGCCGCCTTCCCGGCCTGCGACGACAGCATCCGCGCCGCCTGCGCCATGATCGACAGTCAGGACCGCTTTGGCCTGCGGCTGCGCGTCGGCATCCATCACGGCGCGGTGATCGAAGGGGTGGGCGACCTGTACGGCGACGCCTGCAACGTCGCCGCGCGGGTGCAGCAGATCGCGCGCCAGGGCGAAATCCTGGTCACCCAGGCATTGGTGGACGGCCTGTCGCCCAACCTGCGCGAGCGGACCAAACCGCTGAGCAACGTTGCCATGAAGGGCAAGACCGCACCGGTCCGCGTCCATCGGGTCCGCAGCGCCGACGACGCCGACGACGCCGTGGAAAGCACCACGCTCGGCTTCTCGATGGTGACGGAGGCCGGCGATGCCATGGTGACGCTGCATCTGTCCTACCGCGGACAGGACATCACGATGAGCCGCGCGCTGCCCCGCGTCACCATCGGGCGGGAGGACAGCAGCGGCCTGCGCATCGCCTCGCGCCAGACCTCGCGCCAGCATGCGGTGATCGACTTCACCCGCGAGAGCTTCCTGCTGACCGACCATTCCACCAACGGCACCTTCATCCGCAGCGGCGGGTCGCCGCCGCTGGTGCTGCGCCGCGATTCGACCAAGCTGGTCGGCAGCGGCCTGATCGGCTTCGGGGCGGAGGCGCTGGACGAGAGCCAGGACCATGTCGTCGCCTTCCGCGGCGAACTGGCCTGACCGCTTTGTCGGCACCCCGACAAAGCCCCCTGCCGGTCCCGCCATTGTCGCAATGACGACAGCGTCCGCGATGCCGACAAATCTCTATAAGCCTTTGTAAACGCTTCATTTCTGCCTCTGGCCCCGAACTTGCTTTTCTCCACTTCATCCAACGGTGTCGTCCGGCACGGCAGGGAAGGAGTGGATGATGGGCAACGTGGTTTCGCTCGACAGCATCTTCGGGCTGGGAGAACTGGCTCCGCCCTTGACGATGCCGGCAGCGCCAGAGGCGGCGTCCGGCTGTTCGTCGTCGTCCTGCGGCTCATCCGATGGTCCGGCCGACATGGACCCGGCGGTGTGGGAGAAGGTGAAGAACCACCCCTGCTATTCGGAAGAGGCGCATCACTATTTCGCCCGCATGCATGTCGCGGTCGCCCCGGCCTGCAACATCCAGTGCAATTACTGCAACCGCAAATACGATTGCTCGAACGAGAGCCGGCCGGGCGTGGTCTCCGAAAAGCTGACCCCCGATCAGGCGCTCAAGAAGATCCTCGCCGTCGCCCAGGAAATCCCGCAGTTGTCGGTGATCGGCATCGCCGGCCCCGGCGACAGTCTGGCGGCCAACGGCAAGAACACCTTCGCCACCTTCGAGATGCTGCAGAAGAAGGCGCCGGACCTGAAGCTGTGCCTGTCCACCAACGGCCTGGCCCTGCCCGAGCATGTGGACACCATCGCGCAATACAACATCGACCACGTCACCATCACCATCAACATGGTCGATCCGGAGATCGGCGCGCAGATCTACCCGTGGATCTTCTACAAGCACAAGCGCTGGACCGGGCTCGACGCCGCGAAAATTCTCCATGAGCAGCAGATGCTGGGGCTGGAGATGCTGACCTCGCGCGGCATCCTGGTGAAGGTGAACTCCGTCATGATCCCGGGGATCAACGACGAGCACCTGCTGGAGGTGAACAAGGCGGTGAAGAGCCGCGGCGCCTTCCTGCACAACATCATGCCGCTGATCTCCGACCCCGCCCACGGGACGTATTTCGGTCTGAACGGCCAGCGCGGCCCCACCGCGCAGGAGCTGAAGGTGGTGCAGGACGCCTGCGAGGGCGGGGCCAAGCTGATGCGCCATTGCCGCCAGTGCCGCGCCGATGCGGTCGGCCTGCTGGGCGAGGATCGCGGCGAGGAGTTCACCGCCGACAAGATCGAGGCGATGGGCGCCATCGACTATGACGACGAGGCCCGCCGCAGCTACCGCGAGCATGTCGAGGCCGAACGCGCTGGCCGCCATGCCTCTAAGGCGGCGGCGCAGGCCGATGTCCGCGACAGCGTCGGCACCACGGCCGATCCGATCCTGATCGCCGTCGCCACCAAGGGCGGCGAGCGCATCAACGAGCATTTCGGCCACGCCAAGGAATTCCAGATCTACGAGGTCGGCCCCAACGGCGCAAAGTTCGTCGGCCATCGCCGCGTCGACCAGTATTGCGAAGGCGGTTCCGGCGACGTCGACACGCTGGACGGCGTGCTGGCCGCCATCAACGACTGCACCGCGGTGTTCGTCGCCAAGATCGGCGGCTGCCCGTCCAAGTCGCTGGCCCAGGCCGGGATCGAGCCGGTCGACCGCTTCGCCTTCGACTACATCGAGGAATCGGCGCTGGCCTATTTCAAGGACTATGCCGAGCGGCTCGGCCAGGGCGTCGTCCAGTCCCGCGCCGGCCAGGATGCGGTGATCCGCACCGGGGCGCTGACCGCGCGGCGCGCCTGACCTCCCGTTCCCCTTCCCCCTTCCACAGCCATCCCATCACCGAAGGAGAGAGCCATGGCCTACAAGATCAAGTCCGCCGAATGCACCGTCTGCGGCGCCTGCGAGGCCGAGTGCCCGAACATCGCCATCAGCCTGAAGAAGGGCACCTACGTCATCGACCCGGCCAAATGCACCGAATGCCAGGGCCAGTTCGACAGCCCGCAATGCGCCGCCGTCTGCCCGGCCGACTGCTGCGTCCCGGCGTGAGTTGAGCCCCCTCTCCCGCCCCGGGAGAGGGAGGGACCCGCCGAAGGCGGGAGGGTGAGGGGCACGGTGGACATGGATTCTCGATCCTTGGATCACCCCCACCCTTCCCATGCTCCGCATGGGTCCCTTCCCTCTCCCGGGGCGGGAGAGGGACCTGAGGAAACCAGGAGCACCGCGCCATGCTGGACGAGGTGGATGAGGACTGGCTCGCCCGCCGCTACTACGGCGGGGATCTTCCGCCCGAGGCGGAACGCTGCCTGCATCTGGCCGCCGCCAGCTATGCCGACAGCGAGGCGGCGCTCGCCCATCTCGCCCGCGCGGCGGAGGTTGCCCCCGGTCATCGCCTCGTCGATCTCGGCCATTACAAGTTCCACTTCTACAAGGCGAACCTCGACCGGGCGCTGGTCTATGGCGAGCGCATGATCGGCCACGCCATGGCCGCGCTCGGCGTCAACCATGCCGACTGGCGCGCCGTCACCCCGGCCACCGCCGATTTTCGCGGGCTGGAGCCGGCTCCCCGCCTGTTCCTGTTCGCCCTGGTGGCCATCGGCTACCTGCTGCTGCGCACCGGTCGGCTCGAAGCCGGGCGGGAGGCGTTGGGCAAGGTCCGCGACCTCGACCCCGACGACCGCTTCGGCGCATCCCGCCTGATCGCCATTGCCGACCAGCATGAGCGTGAGGAGGCCGGCGCATGAGCGACGACATCCTCGAATCCCTGGATTGGCGCGGCGAGCCGGTGGACTGCACCGCCTGCACCCACAAGGAGCGCCGGCTCGACCCGGATACCGCAGCCCTTCCCGCTGGCGGCAAGCTGACCGGACACTGCCTGCTGTCGAAGGCCTGCGTGCAGGACCGCTACGCCAAGCGCATCCAGCGTTTCTTCGAGTGGAATCCGGAGCTGTCCGCCGGCCATCTCAACCATCCCTATTTCGAAGTGCGGGCGAACGCCGCGCGCTTCGCGCCGATCTTCCAGCTTCCCCGGCTGATGAACGACCCGGACGAGACGGTGCGCTCCGTCCTGGCCCGCCGGCTGCCGCGCCGCCTGCTGCTGAAGCTGCGCGACGACCCCGACTGCGAGGTGCGGATCGCCGTCGCCACCCGGCTGGAGGATGCCGACCTCGCCCCGCTGATGCGCGATCCCGACTGTTCGGTGCGGCTGCGCGTGGTGCGGCGGATCCCCGACGGCATGCTGCCGGCGATGATGCATGACGAGGACCCGGAGGTGCGGGTGGAGGTCGCCCGCCGCCTTTCCATGGATTGGCTGCCCAGCCTCGCCTGGGACGACAGCCCGCGGGTGCGGTTGGTGGTGGCGCAGCGGCTGCCGGCGTCGAAGCTGCATGTGCTGCTGCCGGATGCCGACTGGATGGTCCGCCTCGCCGTCGCCGGTCGGATCGATACCGGGCAACTCGGCCCGCTGCTCGACGACCCGGAGGAGGAGGTGCGCGCCATCGCCCGCCAACGCGCCGCCGGCCTCGCCATCGCCAACGATCTCCCGCCCCTCTAGCAGCCATCAACGGACGGAGCGCCAGCGCCATGACCGACATCGAAGCCGCCGCCCCATACCGCCGCGAGCGCGCCCGCAGCGCCGAGGATGCCAACGAGCTGGTCGGCCCGCCGGTGCTGGAACAGGGCTTCAAGGTCAAGGCGCTGCGCGACGTGCGCAACGACGGGACCTATCCCGGCCGGCCGGTCGGCGACTTCCTGATCCGCGAAGGCGATGTCGGCTACGTCATCTCCATCGGGACCTATCTGCAGATGTACTACATCTATGCCGTTGATTTTTATGAAAAACGGGTCGTCGTCGGCATGCGCGCGCGCGAGCTGGAGGTGATCGACGCCCACTGCAACGACCCGCAATGAACACTGGTCCACACCCGATAAGGAGCCTCGCGATGTCCGACGTCGAAGCCGCCGCCAAGCCCGGTTTCATCCCGCCGCGCGAACCGCTGTACGACTGGGGCCTGCGGGTCACGGTGCAGGAGGACCTGTTCAACGACGGCAGCCACCCCCAGGTGCCGGACGGCGCGCTGCTGGCGCCGAAGGGCACGCCGGGCGTGATCGTCCGCGTCGGCCGTACCGAGGAAGGCAGCCTGCCGGTCTATCTGGTGGAGTTCCCCGGCGGCACTGTCGTCGGCTGCCTGGAGGAGGAAATCGCCCCGGCCGACGGGTCGCGGCGCGGCGTGCCCGGCGTGATGTGATGGGGGGCGATGCGATGACCATCTACCTCGACAACAACGCCACCACCGCCCTGGCTGCGGAAGTGCGCGACGCAATGATGCCGCACCTGTTCGGCGAATTCGCCAACCCGTCCAGCCCCCATTCCGCCGGCATGGCCGCCCGCCGCGCGGTCAGCGAGGCCAAGGCCCAGGTCGCCGCCTTGATCGGCGCCAAGCCGGCCGATCTGGTGATGACCGGCAGCGCCACCGAGGCGACGCACGCCGCCATCCTCGGCGCGCTCCGCGTCATCGAGGAGACCGACCACCGCCGCGACCACATCGTCACCACCGCGGTGGAGCACCCGGCGACGCTGGCATTGTTCGGCGACCTGCGCCAGCGCGGCTGGCGCGTCACCATCCTGCCGGTGAACCGCGACGGCCTGCCCTCGCTGGTCGATCTCGCCGCCGTGGTGACGGAGGCGACGGCGCTGGTCTCCATGATGTGGGCCAACAACGAGACCGGCGTGCTGATGCCGGTGGAAGGTGCGTCCGCCATCGCCCATGCCCATGGCGCGCTGTTCCACAGCGACGCGGTGCAGGCGGCGGGCCGGGTGCCGGTCGATTGCGGCATCGCCGATTACCTGACGCTGTCCGCCCACAAGATGCACGGGCCGAAGGGTGTCGGCGCGCTTTATGTCCGGAAGGGCGTCCCCTTCCACGCGCTGATCCACGGCCATCAGGAGCGCCGCCGCAGGGGCGGCACGGAGAATGTGCCGGGTATCGTCGGCTTCGGCGCCGCCGCGTCGCTGGCGTCGCTCTGGCTGGACGAGGCCGACCTGATCGCCTTCCTGCGCGACCGGCTGGAACAGGGCATCCTCGCCCGCTGGCCCGGCGCGGTGGTGAACGGCGCCGGCGCCGCCCGGCTGCCCAACACCAGCAACATCCGCTTCGCCGACGGCCGTGGCCATCCGCTGGATGCGGAGGAGTTGCTGATGCGGCTCGACCGCGCCGACATCGCCGTGTCGATGGGCGCCGCCTGCTCCTCCGGCGGCAACGAGCCGAGCCATGTGCTGACCGCCATGGGACTGAGCGGCGAACAGGCCGCCGCCAGCCTGCGCTTTTCGCTGAGCCGCTACACCACCGCGGCGGAGGTGGACGCCGTCCTGTCGGAATTGCCGGCCCTGCATGCCCGGCTGGTCGCCGCTTGAGACGAAATATCAACGATAACAACAGGCTGGAGTGTCCGTGATGAAGGTGATGATCCGCAAGGCGTCCGAGCAATACACGATCTACGTCGCCAAGAAGGACCTGGAGGAACCCATCGTCGAGATGGAGAAGCCGGACCTGTGGGGCGGCTGGATCAAGGTCGCCAACGGCTGGACGCTCGACCTGCCGGAGATGCCGGCGGACACCCGCCTGCCGATCACCGTAGACGCCAAGAAACGCGGAACGGAGTGACGCCCATGGCCCTGTCTCCCGAGCGCATCGACAGCATCGCCACGCTTGCCGGCCGGCTGTTCGCCGGTGGCGGCAAACTCGACGCCGTGGTCCGCGGCGTGCGCGAGGCCAACCCGGACCTGAAGACCGTCACCGGCGCCATGGCCGCGGTGATGGCCGAGGATCCCTTCCGGGAGGAGGCGGGCTTCGACCTGCATCTGGTGGACGGCAACAACCACTGCTGGCTCATCACCGACAAGCCGGAGCTTGCCACCGGCGTCGTGATCGCCCAACGGGACGAGGACGAGTGAATGAGCGATGCCGCCGCGGTTCTGCACGAGCCTTCCCCCGCCGATGACGACCCCACCGATATTGGTGAAGTGGACGACTACATCCCGCTGACCGACCCCGACATCTCGGGCGCCGAGGTCGAGATGCTCGGCCGCCTGCTGTCCTCCGGGGCCTTGAGCGATGGGCGGATGGTGCGGGCGTTCGAGGACGCCTTCGCCGCCTATGTCGGCCGCGACCATGCGGTTGCGGTATCGAGCGGCACCATGGCCACGCTGCTGATGCTGAAGGGCTATGGCATCGGCGAGGGCGACGAGGTGCTGTGCAGCCCCTTCGGCTGGCATCAGGTGCAGCATGCGGTGGCGCTGTCCGGGGCCACGCCGGTGCTGGTCGACATCGACTATTGGCAGCACACCATCAACCCGGAAAAGGCAGCGGCCCTGGTCACGGAGAAGACCAAGGCGATCCTGGCCGCCAACGTCAACGGCCACCCTGCCCATTGGGACGAGCTGCGCGCCCTGGCCGATGCCAAGGGCCTTCTGCTGCTGGAGGATTCGAGCGAGGCCATCGGCTCCACATACAAGGGCCAGATGGTCGGCACCTTCGGCGACGCTGCGGTCTTCGATTTTTCCGAACCCGGCATCCTGCTGGCCGGCGAGGGCGGCATGATCGTCACCGACGACCGCGATCTCGCCCACCGGCTGCGCTACATGCGCCAGCGCGAGACCGAGCACCGCAACACCGTGGTCATCACCCGCACCCTGCCTTGGCAGGCGGGGATGAGCGACCTGAATGCCGCGCTGGCCCTGGTGCAGTTGAAGCGCCTGCCGGAGATCCTGACCCGCCGCAATCTGGTCATCGCCTATTACGACGCGGCGATGGCGAGCTTCGAGGGGATCAAGCCGCCCTATCGTGGGCCGGGGGCCGAGGTGGTCAACCCGATGGTCTATTGCGTCCATCTCGGCACCCGCTTCACCGCGTCCGGGCGCCGGTCGATCATCGAGGATCTGGACACCCACGACATCGACGCCAGCGACTTCGGCCAGCCGCTGCACACCCAGCAATACTACATCGAAGCGCTGGGCGAGGATCGGGCCGGCCGCGGCGCCTGCCCGGTCTGCACCAAGACGGCCGACCGCGTGCTCGCCCTGCCGCTGCACCGCAAGATCACCCGCGATCAGGTCGCCTTCATCGTGGAAACGCTGAAGGACGCCAGCGTCAACACCGGCGCCGGCGCCGCGATCTATCTGTGAAGACCCGAAGGGAAGAGGCATCCATGACCGTCACCACGCTTGCAACCGATTCCGACTCCGTCACGGTTCCGGACGCCGCGGCGGCGCTGGCCGACATCGCCGCCGCGCTGGCGGCGAGGCAGGTGGTGCCCTATCTCGGCCCCGGCGCCTTCGCCCTGCTGCCGCCCGACCGGTGCCCGATCCCGCGCAATTCGGCGGAGCTGGTGCAGCGCCTGAACGCCAAGGTCGCCGCCCCCGGCCGCATCCGCTCCAACCTGACCGCCGTCGCCCAGTTCATCGAGACGCGCAAGCACCGCAAGACGCTGGAGACCATCCTCAACGAGATCTTCCGCCAGACGGTGCCGGCGACTCCGGTGCATGGCCTGCTGGCGGCGGTCCCGGCCCCGCCGCTGGTGGTCGATGTCTGGTATGACAATGTCCTGGACAGCCTGCTGAGCGCCGCGGCCGACCGGACCTGGGGCCAGATCCAGGGGGTGTCGCACCCGCAGTCGACCGGCGAATGGGTGCGCTACTACGCCCCCGACGGCACGGAGACGACGGCGGAGGCGGCGATCGGCTGGGACACTGTGCTCTACAAGCCGTCGGGTGCGGTGACGCCGGCCGGCAACTATCTGATCTCCGACAGCGACTATGTCGAGATCCTGACGGAGATCGACATCCAGACGCCGATTCCCGCAGTGGTGAAGGACCGTCGCGCTGGCCGCCATTTCCTGTTCCTGGGCTGCCGCTTCGACCACGAGATCCAGCGCACCTTCGCCCGGCAGATCTCCAAGCGCTCCTCCGACAGCCATTGGGCGGTGATTCCCGGCGAGTTGTCGAAGAACGAGGCGCGCTTCCTGGCGCTGCACGGGATCAAGCGGATCGACATGACGCTGGAGGACGCGGTGGAGGCGCTGAGAGCGGGGGTGTGAGGGCTTTGTTGGGGAGGTGTCGGCTGGCGAATGCCCCCTCCCTAGCCCTCCCCCGCTAACGCGGGAGAGGGGACTGCCGTCGCTTTGGCAGTTACATTACGCGAACAAGCGTCCTACCCCCTCTCCCGCAAAGCGGGGGAGGGATGGGGAGGGGGCAATAGCCAGAACACCCCTACCCCCAAAGAAGCGGCACCGCATCGCAACACACTCCCCCTCCATCCGTTACCCTGCGAAACGGATGGAGCGTGCCGGAATGGCGACGAACAGCGGCCTCACCTTGTCTGCAGCAATCGCGGCCCTGCTGCTGACCGCATCGACGGCCGACGCCCAGGAAACCACCCCGCCGCCGGGCGATGCGCCCGCGGCCTCCGGCCCGGCCATCGGTTTCTGGATCGACAACGACCTGTTCGGCGGCGGGACCGACCGCTACTACTCGAACGGATTCCAGTTCTATTACTTCTCCGGCGCGCGGCCGACCTACGGCAGCATCGACTGGCTGGCCAACCTCGTGCCCTGGATCGAGCCGGGCGGGGTGCGCCGCTACGGTTTCGCCTTCGGCCAGAACATCTATACGCCGAGCAACCTCAAGGTCCGCAATCCGGACCCCAGCGACCGGCCCTATGCCGGCTGGCTCTATGGCCGGGTGTCGGTGCTGAACGAGGCGCCGACGGCGGTGGACCGCATCGATCTCGACCTCGGCATGGTCGGACCGTCCTCGCTGGCGGAGCAGACGCAGAAGACGGTCCACAAGATCGTCGGCGGCGCCACCTACCCGGAGGGCTGGAACTACCAACTGCGCGACGAGCCGGGCGTGGTGCTGAGCTATGAGCATGTCTGGCGCAGCGAGAAGCCGAACAGTCTGGGGCCGCTGGAATGGGATTTCAGCCCCCATGTCGCCGGCAGCCTGGGCAATGTGCTGACCTTCGCCGCGGTGGGGAGCACGGTCCGGCTGGGCGGCAACATGCCGCCGCCGGTCGGCGCCCTGGCGACCCGCCCCACCTCCAGCATCCCCTACCAGGACTCCCCCTATTCTGAGCGGCCGGGGCGCTTTTCCTGGTACGTCTATGCCAGCGCCGAGGGGCGGGCCATCGCGCGCAACATCTTCCTGGACGGCAACAGCTTCCGGGAAAGCCGGTCCGTCGACAAGCATCCCTTCGTCGGCAGCGTGCAGGCCGGGCTGACGCTGCGCTACGGCCGCTATGGCCTGACCTATGCCCAGACCCTGCAGACGCCGGAGTTCCGCGGGCAGAAGTCGCTGACCAATTACGGCTCGCTCCGGCTGTCGGCGCAGTTCTGAGCGGCCGGCATCATCCGTCCGAATGCCCCGCCCGCCACCATTCGCCCCTTTCACGGGCGGCCGGTTCGGGCTATGTCAGGGGAATGAACCAGTTCGCACGCCTGGCGATCGAGGCCGGTCCGCTGGCCGCCTTCTTCGTCGCCAATTCCCAGGCCGGCATCATGACCGGCACCGCTGTCTTCATGGTCGCCATCAGCATCGCGGTCGCGGTGTCATGGCGGCTGGAACGCCGCATCCCGATCATGCCGGTGGTCGGCGCAGGCTTCGTGCTGCTGTTCGGCGGCCTGACCCTGTGGCTGCAGGACGACCTGTTCATCAAGATCAAGCCGACCCTGGTCAACCTGCTGTTCGCCACGGTGCTGTTCGTCGCCCATGCGATGCGCCGCAACGTGATGAAGCGGCTGCTGGGCACCGTGCTGAACCTGTCGGACGACGGGTGGCGCACGCTGAGCATCCGCTGGGCCTGGTTCTTCCTGGTCCTGGCTGTGTTGAACGAGGTGGTGTGGCGGAACTTCTCCACCGACATGTGGGTGAACTTCAAGGTGTTCGGCATCATGCCGCTGACCCTGGTCTTCAGCGCCTTCCAGGCACCGCTGATCATGCGCCACCAACTGCCGGACGAGCCGGCGGAAAGCGGACCGGCCGCCTGAGGGCGCCGCCTTTATCGGGTTCCTTCGGCGCACGCCTCTTGTGCGGCGCGGAAGGGGCACTCACATTGGTGGCGACCGCGACGTCGTCCGCTTCGACCGATTTGCAGAGGTATTGATCGATGGGCAGTTTCAGCATCTGGCACTGGTTGATCGTTCTGGTCATCGTGCTTCTCCTGTTCGGCGCCGGCAAGCTGCCCAACGTGATGGGCGACATCGCCAAGGGCGTGAAGGCCTTCAAGTCCGGCCTGAAGGACGAGGAGGACGAGACGCAGCCCGCTCCCGCCCAGACCGCTTCCCAGGCCCCGCCCGCCGCGATCAACCCGGCGCCCGTCCAGCCTGCCGCCCAGCAGCCGGTCACGCAGGCTCCGGTGCCCCCGGCTGCTTCCCAGTCAACTTCCCCGGCCGCCACCCAGCCGCACCCGGTCGATCCGGCCAAGCCGCATCAGGGCTGACCGGCAAACCAGGACGGCAGCCCCTTCTTTTGCATCGCCCGTCCGCCGGGCGCGGCCGCTTGGCGGTTTGATGGGGCGGCAAAATACGATAAAGAGAAGGGGCTTTCCGCAGTCGGTCCGTTTTCCGCGGAGCGGCCGGCGGAAGGCCCCTCCTTGTTTCCAGCCGGCCCGCCATGACGGGCAAGCGCAGGTCGACCGTGACGCTCAAGCCACCGCCCCGGCAGGCTCCCACCCTGTCGACACCGACGTTCAAGGACGAGATGAAAGCAAACGGCAAACCTTCCGATACTCCGCCGCCGGAGAATGAGGACATCGCCAAGCTGCTTCGTGCCTTGAACGAGGATCTGCACGCGGATCAGCAGGACGAGGTCGAGGACGACGAGGAAGAGCCGGCAAGCCGTGGCCTGCCGCTGGGCAAGATCGCGCTTGCCCTGCTGGCGGCGGGCGGCATCGCCGTCGGCGTCGTCTATTTCGGATCGGGCGATCCGGAGCCGGTGACGACGGCGGCCAACGGCTCCTCGCCAATGGTGCCGGCCCCGGCCATCACCCGTGCGCCCCAAAACGCGACGCCGTCCAATCCGGCGCCGTCCGGCGCAGCGACCAACGGCGCGCCGGCCGCGGCCGTCACACCGCCGGCACCGACGCCCCCCACCCAGGCGGCCCCGGCGACGCCGATGGCTCCGCCGGCCGTGTCCGCCGCACCGCCGCCGCCGGTCGCCGCCCTGCCCGCCAGCCCGCCGCCGGTGCTGAAGGTGCCGGAACCGCCGCCCGTCCCGGCCACGGCGCCCGCCGCAGCACCCAAGCCGCGCGCTTCGGTCCCGGCCGAACCCGCTCCGCCGCCGGTTGCCCAGAAGCCGGAAGCTGGGGAGCCCGCCGATACCGGCTCCCTCCAGGCGATGCTGGCCCCGCCGAAGGAGGCTGCCAAGCGTCCGCCCGCCGGCGCAGCCCCCGCCGCGACTCCGGCTGCACCGCCGGCTCCGCCGGCCACGGCATCGGCTCCCCCGTCCGCCAATGGCGAAGCGAAGCCCCCGGCCAAGGCCGCCACGCCGCCGGCTTCCGCGCCGGCCGGGCGCTACACCGTGCAGGTCGGCACCTTCTCGGTGACGGCGAATGCCGATTCGCTGGCGCAGCGTCTGCAGGGCGGCGGCTTCCAGGCCTATACGGTGGATTGGACCGACAGCTCCAACCGGTCCTGGCGGGCGGTGCGCGTCGGCGGATTCGCCGATCAGACCGCGGCAAGGCGCGAGGCGGAACAGTTGAAAACGAAGATGGGGCTCAACCCGGTCGTGATCACCGCCCGCTGATCCCCCGCCGGACCGGTGGAGGCACGGCGCCGGTCCTTTCCCTGCGACAACGTGTCATGCAAGCGATGGCCCGGCGGCGACATTTGGTCGCGGCCGGGCTTTTTCTTGCGCCGTTTACCCCCGTTCTTTGGTCGGGGGAGCGGGGAGTGCCGCTTGATCCCCGCTAGTCTTTGCTCGTACCATGGACATTCCAGGGCACGAATGCATTGCCCAGGCCACAAATTTGGGAAGCCGGCAGCAGACCGGCGCACCGGAGGACGCCCCGCCATGAAGCCGACCATCCTGGTCGTCGACGACGAACCCAGCATCGTCCTGTCGCTCCAGGTCCTCATGCAGCGCGCCGGGTTCGACGTGCGCATCGCCCGCGACGGGGACGAGGCGCTGCGCTCGGTGGAGGACTATACCCCCGACCTGATCCTGCTCGACGCCATGATGCCCAAGCGCGACGGCTTCGACGTCTGCCAGACCCTGCGGACCAACCCGGCCTGGAAATCCCTGCCCATCATCATGCTGACGGCGCGCAGCCGCGACGTCGAACGGCAGAAGGGGCTGGCGCTGGGCGCCACCGACTACATCACCAAACCCTTCTCCACCCGCGACCTGCTGACCACCGTCCGCCGCCATCTGGGCCTGCCGGCCACCGGCAGGGTGGAGCCGGCGCCGTGACAGCCCCCAAGACAGCAACCGTGACCGCCCCGACGGCCGCTTCCGCGCCGCCCCGGCGGATGGTGCCGCTGGCCTTCCGTGCCGCCGGCCTGGGTCTGGTGGGACTGTCGGTCGGGCTGGCGATGGCGGTGCGCGGGTCGGACGCGGCGGATCCGCTGCTGACCTATGCCGTGGTGATGACGGCGGCCTGCGCGGCGGCGGTTTGGGGGTTGTGGCTGGCGGTCGACCGTTACCTGTTGCGCGCCGCGGAAACGCTGGGCCGGGAGGCCGGGTTGATCGCCCACGGCAATGCGGAGGGTGCGGTCGGCGGCCGGGTGCCGCTGGCGCGCTACGGCGACCTGCAGCCGATCGCCCGCGCGGTCAACGACCTGTCGGACAAGCTGGCCCAGGTCCGCCGCGACATCGCCCGCACCGTCGCGGAGTCGACCGCCAAGGCGGAGGAGCAGAAGACCCAGCTCGCCGCCGTGCTGCGCGACCTGCATGAAGGCGTCCTGGTCTGCAACACCCGGCACCAGATCCTGCTCTACAACCAGACCGCCCTCGACATCCTGCACCTGACGGGGGAGCTGGGGCTGGGCCGCTCCATGCTGCATTTCGTGGTGGCGGAGCCGCTGACCCACACGCTGGAACGGCTGTCCTTGCGCGTGCGCGAAGGCCGGCACGTCAACCACGAGCACGGCACCACCGCACAGTTCGTCGGCGCCACCACCGACGGCCGCATCCTGCTGGAAGGCCGCATGAGCGCGATCCTGCAGGACCCGGAACCGGGATCGGACGAGCCGCCGGTCATCACCGGTTATGTGCTGACCCTGTCCGACGCCACCAGCGAGCTTGCGGCGCTGGGCCAGCGCGACGCCCTGCTGCGCGAGGCGACGGAGGGGTTCCGCGCGCCGATCGCCAACCTGCGCGCCGCGGTGGAGACCCTGTATGACGCGCCGGACCTCGGCCCCGTCGACCGGGCGGCCTTCGAAAGCTCGATGCTGGACTCCTGCGACAGCCTGTCCCGCCGGCTGGAGCAGGTGAGTGCCGCCTACCGCAGCGTCGTCACCGGCAGCTGGCCGATGAGCGACATCCACTCCAACAACCTGATCAATCTCGTGGCCCACCGGGTCGGGACCGAATCCCCCACCACGGTCACGCTGACCGGCCTGCCGCAATGGGTGCATGGCGACAGCCACGGCCTGGTCCTGCTATTCGCCTATCTGATCGAAAAGGTGCATGGCCTGACCGGCGCCACCGCCTTCGACCTGGAAGCCGCCGGGCCGCAGGACGGCGACCGCTGGGTCTATCTGGATCTGGTGTGGGAAGGGCCGGCGGTGCCCAGCGCCACGCTGGACAGCTGGCTGGACCAGACCCTGCCGGGCGGGCTGGGGGGACTCAGCGCCGGCGACGTGCTGCAGCATCACCGCAGCACCGCCTGGAGCGAGCCGCTGCCAACCTCCGACGGGTCGGCCGGCCGGGCGCGGCTGCGCGTGCCGCTGCCGCCGGCGCAGTCGCCCCGCTCCGCCCATCCCCGGCCACGGGCCGGCGCCCGGCCGGAGTTCTTCGATTTCGGGCTGCTGCACCAGCCGCTGGCAACCAGCGAGCTTGGCCGTACGCCGCTGGACCGGCTGCATTACGTGGTGTTCGACACCGAAACCACCGGCCTGTCGCCCAGCACGGGCGACGAGATCATCCAGATCGCCGCCGTCCGCGTCGTCGGCGGGCGCATCCTGACGGGGGAGACCTTCAACACGCTGGTCGACCCGAAGCGGCCGATCCCGCCGGAGTCGGTCCCCTTCCACGGCATCACCGACGGCATGGTGGCCGGCAAGCCGACCATCGACGCCGTGCTGCCGCAGTTCCGCGGCTTCGTCTCCGGCGCGGTGATGGTGGCGCACAATGCCGCCTTCGACCTGAAATTCCTGAAGATGAAGGAACGGGCGGCGGGGGTGGCCTTCGACTGCCCGGTGCTGGACACCATGCTGCTGTCGCGGATGCTGCTGGGCAATGACGGCGACCACACGCTGGACGGCATCGCCGAGCGGCTGGGCATCGAGGTGGTCGACCGCCACACCGCGCTGGGCGACAGCCTGGTCACCGCCGCGGTGTTCCTGCGGATGATCGAGATGCTGCGCGAACGCGACGTGCGGACGCTGGACGACGCCATCCGCGGCGCCAACATCCTGGTCGAACTCGCCGCAAGGGAACGCGCCTTTTGAGCGCGCCGGACCGCGACGAACAGCGCGCCCCCCGCCGCCGCGAGCGCATGGCCGGGCTGTTCCTGCTGGCCGCCGTGCTGTTCAGCCCGCCGCTGCTCGGCCTGTTCGGGGTGGAGGGCACGATTCTCGGGGTGCCGGCCCTCTATGCAGGGGTCTTCGGCGTGTGGGCGGCGGTGATCCTGCTGGCGGCGCTCGCCGGCCGGACCCGATAGGGGGGCCGCATGGAGGTCGGGCTCGATTGGGGCACGGTCCTGGTCGCGGCGCTGGCCTACCTGTCCGCCCTGTTCGCCATCGCCCATTGGGCCGACCGGCGGGAAGCGGCGGGGCGCAGTATCATCGCCTCGCCCACCGTCTTCGCCCTGTCCTTGGCGGTCTATTGCACGACCTGGACATTCTACGGCTCGGTCGGGCGGGCGGCGACGCTGGGGATCGGCTTCCTGCCGGTCTATCTCGGCCCCACCCTGCTGATGCTGCTGGCCCCGCTGGTCCTGCGCAAGATCCTGCGCATCGCCAAGGCGCAGCGCATCACCTCCATCGCCGATTTCCTGGCCAGCCGCTATGGCCACAGCCCCCTGCTGGGCGGGCTGGTGGCGCTGACCGCCACCGTCGGCGTCACCCCTTACATCGCCCTACAGCTGAAAGCGGTCGCCGTCAGCTTCGACGCGCTGACCGGCGGCGGGCTGGAGACGGCCCCGGCCCCCATCCTCGACCAGGGATTCCTGATCGCCGCGGTGATGGCGCTGTTCGCCATCGTCTTCGGCGCCCGCCAGATCGACGCGGCGGAGCATCACCCCGGCATGGTCGCTGCCATCGCACTCGAATCGCTGGTGAAGCTGATCGCCTTCCTGGCCGTGGGAATCTTCGTGGTCTGGGGCCTGCACGGCGGGCTGGACAGCCTGTTCACCGCTGCCGCCTCCCGCCCCGACCTCGCCCGGCTGTTCGGCGGCGACATTGCGCTGGAAGGGGCGGCATCCGGGGTCTGGGTCACCACCACCATCCTGTCGGCGGCGGCGATGCTGTGCCTGCCGCGCCAGTTCCAGGTGATGGTCATCGAATCGGTGGACGAACGCCAGCTGGACCGCGCCGTCTGGCTGTTCCCGCTCTATCTGCTGCTGATCAACCTGTTCGTCCTGCCGGTGGCGCTGTCGGGGCTGCTGACCTTCGGCGGGCGGGTGGACCCCGACCTGTTCGTGGTCGCCCTGCCCCTGCATGGCGGGGCGGAGTGGCTGGCCCTGCTGGCCTTCCTCGGCGGATTGTCGGCCGCAGCGGGGATGATCGTGGTGGAGACGGTGGCGCTGTCCACCATGCTGTGCAACGACCTTGTGGTGCCCATCCTGCTGCGCTTCCGGCCGGCGGCGCTGGCGCGCTCGACCGATCCGGCGCCGCTGCTGCTGATGGTCCGGCGGGTCGCCATCGTCGCGATCCTGCTGTTCGGCTACGGCTATTACCGGCTGGCGGGATCGGCCTATGCGCTGGTGTCGATCGGGTTGATCTCCTTCGCGGCGGTGGCACAGTTCGCCCCGGCCCTGATCGGCGGGCTCTACTGGCGCGGGGCGACCCGGCGCGGCGCCATCGCCGGGGTGGCGGCGGGCACGCTGGTCTGGGCCTACACGCTGCTGCTGCCCAGCTTCGCGCGGTCGGGCTGGCTGCCCGCCAGCTTCATCGCCGACGGGCCGTGGAGCATCGCGGCGCTGCGGCCCTATGCGCTGTTCGGGCTGGAGGGCTGGGACCCGCTGGCCCATGCCCTGTTCTGGAGCGCGCTTGCCAACATCGGCGCCTATGTCGGGCTGTCGCTGTTCGACCGTCCCGACGCGGCGGAGCGGGCGCAGGCCGCCGCCTTCGTCGATGTGTTCGAACCGACGTCCGCCGCCAGTCCGCAGACCTCGCCGGCGGACTGGCGCAGTGCCGCCAGCGTCGGCGATCTCGCCCGCGTGGTCGCCCGCTTCCTCGGACCGCAGCGCGCCGAACAGGCCTTCGCCGGTGCCGACCCGGACGAGCCGGCGGGACCGGAGCGGCTGCGGCTGGCCGAACGGCTGCTGGCCGGCGCCATCGGCGGGGCGTCGGCGCGGGTGGCGCTCGCCTCCTCCGTCTCGGCGGGGGCGGTGGAGGCGGCGGAGCTTCTGCGCATGCTGGACGAGACCAGCGACGTCATCGCCCACAGCCGCCAGCTGGAACTGAAGACGGCGGAACTGGAGCGCGCCACCGACGCACTGCGCGCCGCCAACGAAAGGCTGACCGAGCTGGACCGGCTGAAGGACGATTTCCTGTCCACCGTGACGCATGAACTGCGCACGCCGCTGACCTCGATTCGCGCGCTGAGCGAGATCCTGCACGACGATCCGGAGCTGGAGGCGGACCAGCGGCAGGAATTCCTGGCCGTCATCATCAAGGAGAGCGAGCGGCTGACCCGCCTGATCAACCAGGTGCTCGACATGGCGAAGATCGAGGCCGGCGCGCTCGACTGGCGGATCGAGGCCATCGATCCGGCCGCCCTGCTGACCCAGGCGGTCGCGGCGACGGAGGCGCTGTTCCTGGAACGCGGCATCGCCCTGTCGGTGGATATCCCCGGCGACCTGCCGCCGGTGCGCGGCGACGAGGACCGGGTGATCCAGGTGGTGGTGAACCTGTTGTCCAACGCCGCGAAGTTCACGCCGTCCGGCGGCCGGACCCGGCTGGAGGCCCGGCCGGAAGGGGGAATGCTGCGTGTCACAGTGACCGACAGCGGCCCGGGCGTGGCACCGAAAGACCGCAAGCTGGTGTTCGAGCGTTTCCGTCAGGCCGGCGACACGCTGATCGGCAAGCCGGCCGGCACCGGCCTGGGACTTGCCATCGCCAGCCGCATCGTCGGGCATCTCGGCGGCCGGATCGGGGTGGAGGACGCCCCCGCCGGTCTGGACGCCGATTCGGGCAAGGGGGCCGCCTTCTGGTTCACCCTTCCGCTTGCCGGGACGCCTGCCGATGCGGCCTCGGAAGCACTGCCGCGGAGTTCCGCCGACTGATCGGCCATGGCCCGTTCACAACCGTCTGGCCGCCATGCAATCCCGTGTTATCCTGCCTGCCGACCGCGCACGATAATCAAGTGGGGATTTCCGTCTTGCGGCCCGATCCGGATTTGCGGCCACAGTGCCATGCAACCGATGGGGCACCGTACGCCACGGTGCTTCCCGTTCGAACGATCCGCGCTTATGGTGGGGGCCCCGGATCCGGTTGCGGCACGGGTCGGGCGGGTTGGCGGTAGGAAGGCGGGATGGGAAAGATTCTGGTTGTCGACGACGAGAGGGACGTCGAGACGCTGATCATGCAGCGTTTCCGTCGCGCCGTCCGCGCCGGTGAACTGGAGTTCCTGTTCGCCCATGACGGGCAAGAGGCGCTGGAGACCCTGCGCGCCCGGCCCGACATCGACATGGTGCTGAGCGACATCAACATGCCGGGGATGGACGGGCTGACCCTCCTCGACCATCTGCCGCAGGTGAATGCCGACATCCGCGCGGTGATGGTCTCGGCCTATGGCGACCTCGGCAACGTGCGGGCGGCGATGAACCGCGGCGCCTTCGACTTCATCATCAAGCCCATCGATTTCAGCGACCTGGAAGCCACCATCCACAAGACGCTGGAGGCCTGCCGTGCCGTGCGGCGGCTGCGCGATGCATTGCAGGAGACGCGGACGGCCGAAGCGGCGTCGCGCGCCCAGGCCGCCCGCCTGCGCCGGGTGCTGGACGGCAGCCCCATCGGCGTGTCGATCATCACCGAAACGGGCGAGCTGCTCTACTGCAACCAGCGCTGTGCCGACCTGTTCGGCGTGCCGGCGGAGGCGATGCACCAGCGCTGCGCCCCCACCCTGTTCCGCCATGTGCGGGAAAGGCTGCCGGACCGGGCGCCCGGAGCCGTGCCAGCGTCGGACGAAATCGACTATATGCGCGAAGACGGGCGGACGGTGTGGATGGCGATGTCCGTCGACCGCACCTCTTACGAGAACCAGCCGGTCTTCATCGTCTGGCTCTACGACATCACCGAGCGCAAGGTGCAGGCGGAAGCGCTGCGCAGTGCCAAGGATTCGGCCGAAAAGGCCCTGGCCGACCTGGAGCGCATGCAATCCGACCTGATCCGGGCGGAGAAGATGGCGGTGATCGCCCAGTTGATCGCCGCGGTCGCACACGAGATCAACACCCCCGTCGGCATCGCGCTGACCGCCGCCACCCATCTGCAGACGGCGTCGGAAGCGATCATCATGACCTTCAAGGGCGGCCAGCTGCGCAAGAGCGACTTCCAGGACTATGTCGGCACCGCCAGCGAGGTTTCCACCCTGCTGGTCGCCAACATCGAACGCGCCGCCGCCCTGATCCAGAGCCTGAAGCTGGTGACGGAGGGCAAGGCCAGCTCGCCGCGCAGCCGCGTCGGCCTGCGCGACTACCTGTCCGATATCGTGCTGGCGGTGCAGGTGCAGCCGGCCGCGGCCGGGCACCAGCTGGCTCTGGACTGCCCGGACGGGCTGGCGCTGGACACCTATCCCGGCGCGCTGACCGAGGTGCTGCTGGCCCTGCTGACCAACGCCTTCGCCCATGCGTTCGAGCAGGTGCCGGCGATCACCGCCATCGGCGCGCATGCCGGGGACGGGACGCGGGAGGATGAGGCTGCCGTCCGCCGTCCCGGCGGCAAGGTGACGGTTTCGGTGCGGATGCTGGGGGAGGACCGGGTGGAGCTGCGCGTTTCCGACAACGGCCGCGGCATCCCGGCCGATATCCGGCCGCGGCTGTTCCAGCCCTTCACCACCACCCGCCGCGGTGCCGGCAGCATGGGGCTGGGGCTCTACGCCGTGTTCAACCTGGTTACCGGAAAGCTCGGCGGCGAGATCGACATCGACAGCGAGGTCGGCCGTGGCACCAGCGCAATCCTGCGGTTGCCGCTGGACGCCCCCTGACCCGGCCCCCGATCCTGCCGAATCGGCGGCAGAAGCCCTGCAGACGACATCTTCGGGACCCCTCCATGGACGACAAGACCGATCTGCTGCGATCCCTGCCCCCGCTGTCGTCCTATTCCCCGGAGGAGTCGGTGGCGCACTCGCTGGACCGGGCGCGGCTCTACCATGACCAGCTGGTCGCGGCGATGCCGGGCCTGATCGTCCATCGCGAGGGTGCGATCCTCCATTGCAGCGGCACGCTGGCCCGCCTGCTGGGCTACCAGTCGGCCGAACAGGTGATGGCCCTGCCCGACGTCATGGCGCTGGTCCCTGAAGACGCCCGTCTGGCAGAGCGCAACGCCTATGCCCGTTGCCTGCAAGAAGGCCCGACCCAACCGCTGGCCCGCCGCATCAAGCGCCACCGCGCCGACACCAGCATCCAGTGGTTCGACCAACTGCTGGAGCCGGTGGACTGGGGCGGCGCGCCCGCCGTGATGGAGATGCTGACCCAGATGCGCCCGGAGGCCGCCAACGCCGAGGTGCCGCATCAGGGACAATTGCTGCAGGCGGCCATCGACGCCATGCCCAACGGCGTGCTGATGCTGGACCGCGACCTGCGGCTGGAAGGGGCCAACAGCGAATATTTCCGGCTGTGGGACTATCCCCCCGGCATGTTCCCGCCCGGCACCCCGGTGGCCGAGACGCTCTATTACAACCACCGGCGCGGCGATTACGGCGACGTCCCCTGCGAGGAGACGGTGGCGGAGCTGTGCACCCGCTTCCTGGTCAAGGGCGTCATCAATTCCGAACGCCAGGTTCCGACGAACGGCCGCATCCTGGACATCCGCACCGCCCCGCGCGCCGATGGCGGATACGTCATCACCCAACACGACATCACCGACCGCAAGCGCATCGAGGATGAATTGCGGGAGGCCAAGGAGCGGGCCGAAGCGATCCTGAAGGAGCTGCGCGAGACCCAGCAGCAGCTGATCGTGCAGGAGAAGATGGCCTCGCTCGGCCAGCTCACCGCCGGCATCGCCCACGAGCTGAAGAACCCGCTGAACTTCGTCAACAACTTCGCCGAGCTGTCGGGAGAGTTGCTGGACGAGATGCTGGCACTGCTGGAGCCGCTGAACGACCATCTGGACGACGCGACCCGCGGCGACGTGGACGATCTGGTCGACAGTCTGCAAAGCAACCTGCGCAAGATCGCCGACCATGGCCGGCGCGCCGACAACATCGTCAAGAGCATGCTGGCCCATTCGCGCGGCGGCGGCGGCGAATGGCAGACCACCGACCTGAACGCTCTGGTGGAAGAGGCCCTGTCCCTGTCCTATCACGCCGTGCGCGCCCAGGACCGCAACTTCAACGCCACGCTGGAGCGTCGATTCGCGGCGGATGTCGGCGAGGTGAAGCTGGTTCCGCAGGACATGTCGCGTGTCCTGGTCAATTTGTTCACGAACAGCTTTTACGCCGTCCGCAAGCGGCAGCTGACTTGCGGCAACCCGGATTATGAACCGACGTTGAGGATAACAACCGAAGCAAGAGGAAGTGAGGTTTCCATAAGAATTCACGACAACGGCGTCGGCATGCCACCCGCCGTGGTCGACAAGCTTTTCACGCCTTTTTTCACGACGAAACCCACCGGCGAAGGAACAGGCTTAGGTCTTTCGCTCAGCTATGACATCGTGGTACATCAACACAGGGGCCGTTTCGATGTATCCAGCATCGAAAACGAGCATGCCGAGTTTGCGATCACGCTGCCACGAATCGTGACAGCCATGTCGTTAGGGGAGCGCCGGAAGACATGACCCTGGGAATCCTCGTCGTCGACGACGAACCGGATATCGAGGATCTGTTCCGTCAGCGCTTTCGCGCAGAATTGCGCCGTGGAGAACTGGCCCTGCACTTCGCCTCTTCTGCAGAAGAAGCACTCCAAAGCTTGAACACCGGCCTGCAACCGGAAGCTGTTCTTGTCCTGAGCGATATCAATATGCCCGGCATGAGCGGTCTCGACTTCCTGCAGCGCCTCCGCGCGGAAGCCCCGCAGGTGCCGGTCATCATGGTCACCGCCTATGGCGACAGCGAAAACCGCCGCCGCGCGCTGGACATCGGCGCGACCGAGCTGGTGACCAAGCCCGTCGATTTCGTCGCCTTGAAGAAGCTGGTCCAGAACGTCATCGTCCAGAAGACGGCGGCCTGAGCGCGGGCTTTCGCCGGCCCCGGGTGGGACGGGGGCGGACGCCCCCGCACCGATCACCCTGCACAGACCGCCGCGATGTCGATCAATTCCGGCCGCGCGCCCGCCGAGCAGGACGGACAGTCGGGATCGACCGGAACCGCGATCTCGTTGAACTCGCCGCGCAGACCGTCATAGAGCAGCAGGCGGCCGGCCAGAGGTTCGCCAAGGCCGAGCAGCAGCTTGATCGTCTCGGCCGCCATGATGGTGCCGATCACGCCGGGCAGCACGCCCAGCACGCCGGCCTCGGCGCAGGACGGCGCGTATTCGGCCGGCGGCGGTTCCGGGAACAGGCAGCGATAGCAGGGCCGCAGCCCCGGTGCAGCGCCGCCGAACACCGACACCTGCCCCTCGAAGCGGAAGATCGCGCCATAGACGTTCGGCGCGCCCAGCCGCAGGCAGGCGTCGTTGACCAGATAGCGCGTCGGCAGATTGTCGGACCCGTCGACCACGACATCGTGGCCGGCCAGCAGGTCCAGCACATTGGCCGCTTCCAGCCTCGTGTCGTGCGACACCACCTCAATGGTCGGGTTGAGGTCGAGCAGGGCGGCCCGGCCGCTTTCCACCTTGCGCTGGCCGAGTCGGCTTTCGGCATGGAGGATCTGGCGCTGCAGGTTGCTGCGCTCGACCCGGTCGTCGTCGATCAGGGTCAGGCGCCCAACGCCTGCGGCGGCGAGGTAGAGCGCGATGGGCGAGCCCAGCCCGCCGGCACCGATCAGGGCGACGCGGCTGCGCAGCAGCCTGTGCTGCCCGGCCTCCCCCACCTCCGGCATGGTAAGGTGGCGGCGGTAGCGCTCGCGCTGGGCGGCGTCGAGCTGCGGCGGCACCTCCACCGGCAGACCCGCGGCCTTCCAGGCGGAGAAGCCGCCGGCGACCGAGCGAACATCGGCATAACCAAGCCGCAGCAGATCCTCCGCCGCGAACAGCGACCGGGTGCCGCCGGCGCACAGCAGCAGCAGGGGACGCGCCGGGTCGGGCGCCTTCTCCTCGATCCGCAGTTCCAGGAAACCGCGCGGCAGACGCAGCGCCCCGGCGGGGTTGCCGGTCGCCGTCTCCTCGTCCTCGCGGACATCGACCAGCAGGGCGCCCTCCCGCTGCAGGGCGAGCGCGTCGGCGGCAGTCACTTCCGCGATGCGGGCGCGCAGGTCGGCAAGGCGCCGGTCCTTCAGGCTCATGGCGAATCGCTCCTCAACCGCCGGCCAGGGCGACCATCAGGGTCAGGGTGGCGCCGGCCGGCAAGGCCGCCTCCAGCCCGCCCAGCCGCCGAACGTCATCCCGGCCGAGATAGACGTTCACGAAGCGGCGCAGTTCGCCTTCGGCGGTAAACAGCCGGTCGCGGAAGGCATCCTGCCCGGCGGTCAGCGCCGACAGCGCCTCGCGCACCGTGGCGCCCGGCACCGTCACCTGATCGCGCCCGCCGACGAAGCCGCGCAACGGGGTCGGCACGCGGATGGTCACTTCTGCGGCTATCACGTCTGCATCTCCTCTTCCGGCACGGGCTGTTCCGGCATGGACTCCTGCGGCACCGTTTGGGCCAGCGCCGCCTCCGCCTCCACCGCCAGCTGGCGGAACAGGTCGCGCACCTGCTTGGCCCGCATCAGGTCGATGCGCAGGTCCAGCAGGTCCTTGAAGCCATATTCATAGGACCAGACGTCGGCCGGCGCATCAACCCGGCAGGAGGTGCTGGCGACATGCTCGGCCAGCAGTTGCTCCACCGTTTCCTTGGGCTGGCGGCTGGCGTCGCCGAAATGCAGCTCCATCACCCGGTCGACCAGCGCCGCCTCCTCGGCGGTGGACTCGTAAAGCCCGCGCAGCCGCAGCTCGTTCAGCACCGGCTTGGTCGTGCGCGCCAGGAACCGGCGCGGGATCAGCCAGAGCCGCATCGCCCGCTCGATGGCCAGCTCGGTCATCAGCTCGCTGAACTCGGCATCGGTCAGGTCGTTGCGGCGGCACCAGTCGGCCAGCGCCTCCGCCCCATTCAGGCCGCGCATGGCGCAAAAACGCTGGGTTTCCGTCCGCACCGCCGCCTCATCCACCGTGACGCCCATGACCTCGGCGAACTGGCGGATCAGCAGGCGGCCGAGTGCGGCGTTGTTGATCTCGGCGAAGTCCGGCCGGTGTAGGGCGGCGTGCGACGCGATTTCCGACAGCGGCACGGTGTTGCCGCCATGGCAGACGCGGCGGTCGCGCTCATACAGCACGTCGAAGTAATGGGAGGCGTTGAAGTCGAAGGGCGCCGGCCGCGGCGGCGTGATCAGGCTGGCGAGATGGCCGAGCAGCGCCTCCGCATCGCGGCGCTTCTGGTCGATCGCACCGCTGTCCAGGAAGCGCTCCAGCCGGTCCGTCTCCTCCCGGCTCAGCCCGGCTTCGGCGAGGATGCGGTCGCGGGTGCGTTCGGTGAAATACAGCGCCTTCGCGGCGGCGATCACCCGGTCGTGCAGGCTCCGGTCCACCGCACCGGCGGCCAGCGCCGCAGCCATGCTGGCGCGCAAATTCACCAGCGGCTCCGACAGCGGAAACCAGCCGTCTTCCGGCCCGGCATGGGCCAGCGCCACCTCGTCGTCACCGGTCAGCCGGCCGTCGACATAGCCGCGCGCCACCTCGCCGACCGGCACCATGCCGAAGGGATGGCATTCGGCCGCCCGCAAGGCGCCCATGCTGGACGCACCGTAGACCGCCACGCCCTTGTGCAGGGCATAGAGGATTTCCTTGTGCCAGACCGACAGCGACTGACCGAACACCCCGTCGATCAGGGCGATCACGTCCGGCCGGTGGATGGTCATGGCGCTGATGATGTCGGCCTGCGCCGCCGGCGGCAGGAAGACCGCGCCCGGCAGGATGGCGCGGGCATCCTCCACCGGCATGGTGGGCCCCAGGAACACACAGATCTTCATGCGACCGATCCCATTTGCGCCTGAGATGCATGCGCCTTCAGCGCCTCCGCGAAGGCCAGCGGACGCGCACCCGGAGTGTAGAAGTCGAACTGGTAGCCTTCCAGCCCCGGCACCAGCACCCGCACCACCGGAATGCCGATTTCCGGCAGGGTCAGGTCGAAGACGAGCGCCTGCTCGATCCCGGCGCGGTGCAGCACGGTCAGCAGAATGGCGACGTCGCCTTCGAAAGTCGGCGTGGCATGGTTCCGGTGACGTCGCCCGTCGGTGTTGATCGGCGTGGCTTCCAGCGCCGCGATCTCGGCGCTGCCGTCGGCATTCTGGTTGCGGACCAGATCGCGGCGGAAGAAGTCGTCGCGCGAACCGGCGATCAGGACCAGCCGCGACTGCACCGCCTCGGTCAGGGCGCGGCACATGGCGACCGCCGGCTCCAGATGGCTGCCATAGCCGCGGTTCATGCCGGTCTTGCGCAGCTCGCGGTCATAGACGATGGCCATATAGCTCGGCACGCCCATATCTGTTGTGACATCGAACAGCAGCGGACGGATGCCGGCCAGCTCGAAACGATGCAGCAGGTCGCGGACGGACGGCGCGTCGATGCTGGCCAGATCGACCCGCGGCGTCGGCCAGTTCAGCCGGTCGCCGGCATAGCGCCAGCAGGCGACGGAATCGCGCTCGATCACCTCATAGAGGCCGGCGGCGACCGCCTCCAGGATGTGATTGCCGCTGGCCAGCCCGTTGGTGCCCATGGCGTAGAAGCTGCGGGCGCCGGGCTTGGTCCCCGGCGGCATGCTGTGCAGCCCGACCGAGGTCCAGGGTGCCGCGACCGGACGGCCGCTCATCAAATCCCAGCCCCAGGTCCAGATTTCCGGCCGGTCGGGACGGAAGGAACCGTGCTTGGTCCCCGGCAGGCGGTCCAGCGGAATGCGTCCGTCGGCCGGCAGGTCGTTCCACGCCGCCTCGACATGGGGCAGGCGCAGATGCTCGGCATGGTGGAATTCGATCGCTTCCATCGCGGCGGAGACGGTCGCGGCGGCGAGGCTGAAACCCTTGCCGGCGCTGCCCGACAAGGTCGGACTGTTCGGCCGGTGTCCGATGACGGTGTGGATGCCCAGGCGGTCCAGCCCGGTCACGTCGGCCAGCCGCGTGATGCCGCACCGGGCGAAATGGGGCGAGATGCGGGCCAGCGTCTCTTCCGGCGTCGCCGTGCGGTGGGTACCGAGGAAGAAGCGCTTGGCGGCGCGGTGAACGGTGTCACCCAGGCGGATGCCGGGGAACTCCGGATGGACGGTGTCGGGCGATACGCTGTCAGCCATGGGATGGGTCAGGACTCGCGGCTCCGGCCGGTTCGGGTGGAGATGGTTCGCGGCTCCGCAGAGCGCGGGAAGCCAAGGGACGGGGCCGGCCGCCTCCCACAGGAAAGGCCGGCCCCGATCCTATCACGCCTCGGTCGTGGGATCCTCGCTCGCCGCCGGACCCTGCGACGCGGAAGCCGACGCCCCAGGAGTGGCCGCGGCCGAGGTCGCCGAAGCCGACTGCGCCGCAGCGGAGGTGGCCGACGCCGAGGTCGCCGACGCCGACATTGCCGACGCGGAGTGAGCGGACGCCGGAGCGGCGACAGCCGAGAAGGCCGGGGCCGGAACCGCGGACGCAGACTGCGCCGCTGCCGAGAAGGCAGACGCCGGAGCGGCAACAGCCGAGAAGGCCGGAGCCGGAACCGCGGACGCAGACTGCGCCGCTGCCGAGAAGGCCGACGCCGGAGCGGCGACGGCCGAGAAAGCCGGGGCCGGAACCGCGGACGCAGACTGCGCCGCTGCCGAGAAGGCGGACGCCGGGGCGGCGACGGCCGAGAAAGCCGGAGCCGGAACCGCGGACGCAGACTGCGCCGCTGCCGAGAAGGCGGACGCCGGGGCGGCGACGGCCGAGAAGGCCGGGGCCGGAACCGCGGACGCCGACTGCGCCGCTGCCGAGAAGGCGGATGCCGGAGCGGCCACCGCGGAGAAGGCCGGAGCCGGAACCGCGGACGCAGACTGTGCCGCAGCCGAGAAGGCGGATGCCGGAGCGGCGACGGCCGAGAAGGCCGGGGCCGGAACCGCGGACGCCGACTGTGCCGCAGCCGAGAAGGCGGATGCCGGAGCGGCGACGGCCGAGAAGGCCGGGGCCGGAACCGCGGACGCCGACTGCGCCGCTGCCGAGAAGGCGGATGCCGGAGCGGCGACGGCCGAGAAGGCCGGAGCCGGAACCGCGGACGCCGACATTGCCGACGCAGAGTGAGCGGACGCCGGGGCAGCAACGGCCGAGAAGGCCACCGGGGTCGGAACCGCAGAAGCGGACTGCGCCGCCGCGGAGGTCGCGGATGCCGATTGAGCGGAGGCGGAGAAGGCGGGCGCCGGAGCAGCGGAGGCCGACTGGGCCGAGGCCGAGAAACCGGACGCCGAAGTGGCCGAAGCGGAGGTTGCGGAAGCCGACGTGGCTGAAGCTGACGTCGCGGAGGCGGAGGTCGCGGACGCCGAAGTGGCCGAAGCGGAGGTGGCGGAAGCAGACGTGGCCGAGGCCGAGGTGGCCGAGGCGGAAGCGGCCGTCGCGATCGATTCGACCGCCACGTCGCTGTCCAGGCCGGTCTCTTTGCCGGTCAAGGAGTTGAAGGCGTCGGCGGCTGCGCTGCGGACATGGTCGGGAAGGACGCCGCCGAACCCGCTCTGCGCCAGCAGGGCCTGCTTTCCCGAAATGTCGAGGGCGTTCAGCTGATTACGGAATTCGCCGTCGGTGGCGAGGCGCTTAATGAGGGCGAGTGCCTGTTCCTTGGCCATTTACGGGCCCCTCCTGCAATCGGTCAGCCAATAGGATTGCTGCGAATGGAATGCAACGGCTAAACCAATAGCATAGGCAATCCGCAAAAATTCTAGTGAAAACACACAAGAATCTATGCCTGACACCGAAATTTAACGTCCGCTTCGGGCGGAGACCGGCCGTAAGCCTACAGGATGGCGCAGAATAGGCAGGGCTGCGCCCCGATCATGGCCCGCAATCGTCATCAGGTGCGATGCGACCGCCTGAAACGCACACATATGAAGGGGGCGGGAATGATGCGGCCGCGACTCGGGACAACAATCGCTCTCAACCGGTAAGCGCCGCTTCCCGCCGCCGCGCCCGCCATTCCACGCGCGTCTGGTGCCAGACATCCGCCTCGGGCGGGTTGACCGGCTCGGGCAGCAGAGTGGTTCCGCGCACCTCAGCGCCCAGCCGGCGCGCCACCGCCTGCGAGGCCGTGTTGCGGGGATGGATGGTATGGATGACCTCGGTCCAGCCGAGATGGTCGAACACCCAGTCGATGGCCGCGACAGCGCTCTCGACCGCATAGCCGCGACCCCAGCAGTCCCGCATGATCGCCCAGCCGACCTCAGGTCCCGGCCAGCCTTCCGGCACCCAAGGGCCGACTCTGCCGACCCAGCGGCCGGTCTCCTTCTCGATGACGGAGAACATGGCGAAGCCCTGGATCGACCAGGCGCCGGCCATCGACAGGAATCCGCGCCAGGCGACCGGACGGGACTGCAGGCCACCGATGAACTCGGTCGCCTCCGGATCGGCCATCATCGCCGCCCAGCCATCGAAATCCTCCGCCCGCGTCGGCCGCAGGATCAGACGAGCGGTTTCCAGAATCGGTTTATCCATGGAGGCCTTCATCCCGCCGACTCGACCCTCAGCAAAAAGCGCAGCCATGCCGCGAACACCCTCTCGAAAATCGCCCACAAAAAAGATATGGGCAAATCATTAACAACCTAAACATGCCGCCGATAACAAATCCGTCAACGGTTACAAGAAATATCATTCACAAGCATCAAACCTGCGTCCAGAGCGAACTGTCGGCACCACCGTTGCGCAGCGGGACCTTGACCGAACACCCTAGGCATTCTGGGCTAGGGCGACGGCGCGCATCGGTTCCCATATGATGGTGCGAAGCCCGGTCGCTTCTTTGTGCCCGGGCGGACAAAAAGAACAGAGACAAGTACGGAGCACAACGATGTTGCGGTTTCGGATGGCCATCCTGGCCCTGGCGGTGGTGAGCGGCGCGACCCTGGCCGTCGCCGGCTTCAGCGGCGGTGCCGCGGCCCAGTCCAAGCTGGATTCCTCGGGCCAGCCCGTTTGGGACGAAAGCCACAACCAGCGCCCGACCGCGGCCAGCGACCGCGCGCTGCCGGCCGGCGTGGTCACCCTGCGCACGGCGACCTCCGCCCCCGGCCTGCTCGGCGTCTACGCCCGCAACGGCCTGCCCTTCGACATCGTGCTGACCCGTGTCGACGCCAGCCAGTGCGTCAACATCCTGCCGGAGGATTGCGGCCTGCTGGGCACCGACGTGCGCGTTGCCAGCGGTACGGAGGTTCTGGTGCGCAGTGTACGTCAGGCCGACATGACCCGCACCTATGGCGTCACCCCGGTCTACAGCTGGCGCCCGGCCGTCGCCGCGAAGTAAGCGGCGGATCCGACGGGCCGCCGTCCCTTCGGGGACGGCGGCCCTCCCCTTCCCTATTCCCTTGACTTCCCGTCGCCCGCGGGCTGAATGCGCGCAAGAGCAGACGGGTAGCCGGCGATGATATCCTTGTCCAAGATTCTCCTCCTTGCGCTGGTGATCGGCGTCGTGTGGTTCGGCTGGCGCTGGATCAACCGCGTCCAGGCCATCGGCCGCGCCCGCACCACCCCCCGCCGGCACGACGGCCGCCGCGATCCCGCCCCCGGCCCTTCGCCGCGCGACGCACGGACCTCCGCCGCCACGGAGGCTGAGGATATGGAGAAATGCCCGGAATGCGGCGCCTATGTCGCCCCACGCTCCGCCGTGTCCTGCGGCCGCCCCGCCTGCCCCTACGGCCGCTGACGGCGGCACGCGCTCTCCCCTGGTCCCCGACACGGCGCCGCCGCGGCGCGATTTGCCGCGCTGCGGCTTGATTTGACGGTGGCGCCCGCCTATCGTGCGGCGCGTTTTCAACATTTCTATTGTGGACCGTCCATGGCCTCCCAGATCGGGACTTCCGACGGCGGGAATTCCGCCGACCGCCGCGGCCTGTCGTTCCAGGCCCTGATCCTCAAGCTCCACCAGTTCTGGTCGGAGCAGGGTTGCGTCATCCTGCAGCCCTACGACATGGAGGTCGGCGCCGGCACCTTCCACCCCGCGACCACGTTGCGCGCGCTGGGGCCCGATGCCTGGAAGGCGGCCTATGTCCAGCCGTCGCGCCGGCCGAAGGACGGCCGCTATGGCGAGAATCCGAACCGCCTGCAGCATTATTACCAGTATCAGGTCATCATGAAGCCCTCGCCGGCCAACGCGCAGGAGCTTTACCTGGACAGCCTGCGCGCCATCGGCATCGACCCGGCGCTGCACGACATCCGCTTCGTCGAGGACGACTGGGAAAGCCCGACGCTGGGCGCCTGGGGCCTGGGCTGGGAAGTGTGGTGCGACGGCATGGAAGTGACGCAGTACACCTATTTCCAGCAGGTCGGCGGCATCGAATGCGACCCCGTCGCGGTCGAGCTGACCTATGGTCTGGAACGCCTCGCCATGTATGTGCAGGGCGTGGAGAATGTCTACGACCTGGACTTCAACGGCCAGGGTGTGAAGTACGGCGACGTGTTCAAGCGCGCCGAGGTCGAATATTCGAAGCACAATTTCGAGTTCGCCAACACCGACATGCTGCTCCAGCATTTCAAGGACGCCGAGGCCGAGTGCCAGGCGCTGGTGGCGCAGAACCTTGCGCTGCCCGCCTATGACCAGTGCATCAAGGCGTCGCATCTGTTCAACCTGCTGGACGCCCGCGGCGTGATCAGCGTTGTCGAGCGCGCCGCCTATATCGGCCGCGTGCGCACGCTGGCCAAGGCCTGCTGCGAAGTCTGGACGGGGGCGAAGTAATCCAATGACCGAACTCCTGATCGAATTCTTCTCCGAGGAAATCCCCGCCCGCATGCAGGCGCGGGCTTCCGACGACCTGAAGCGCCTGGTCACCGACAAGCTGGCGGCGAACGGCCTGACCTTCACGACGGCCGACGCCCATTCCACCCCGCGCCGTCTGGCCCTGGTGGTCGACGGGCTGCCGGAGCGCACCGCCGACGTGCGCGAGGAAAAGAAGGGTCCGCGCGTCGGCTCGCCGGAGCAGGCGGTTGCCGGCTTCCTGAAGTCGGCCGGCCTCGACAGCCTCGACCAGTGCGAGCAGCGCGACACCGGCAAGGGCGTGTTCTATTTCGCGGTGACCGAGAAGAAGGGCCGCGAAACTGCCGAGGTGCTGGCGGAGATCATCCCCGCCGCCATGGCGGAACTGCCCTGGCCGAAGTCGATGCGCTGGGGCACCGGCACCGTGCGCTGGGTCCGTCCGCTGCACTCGATCATCGCCCTGTTCGGCGGGCGCGTGCTCGACGGCGGCTATGACATCGGCGGCACCCAGGGCCGCATCGCCTTCGGCAACGGCACCCGCGGCCACCGCTTCCTGGCGCCCGACGCCTTCACGGTGGAAAGCTTCGCCGACTACAAGGAGAAGCTGCGCGCCGCCAAGGTCGTGCTCGACCGCGAGGAGCGCAAGGCCAAGATCAAGGCCGATGCCGAGGCGCTGGCCGCCGCGCAGGGCCTGACCCTGTCGCCCGACGACGCGCTGCTGGAGGAGGTCGCCGGCCTCGTCGAATGGCCGGTCGTGCTGATGGGCAGCATCGACGAGAGCTTCATGGACGTGCCGTCGGAGGTTCTCATCACCTCCATGCGCACCCACCAGAAGTATTTCGCCGTGCTGGATGCCGACGGCAAGATGGCCCCGCGCTTCATCGTCGTCGCCAACACCGAGACGCTGGACGGCGGCAAGGCCGTGGTCGCCGGCAACGAGCGCGTGCTGCGCGCCCGCCTGTCCGACGCCAAGTTCTTCTGGGACCAGGACCGCAAGACCAAGCTGGAATCCCGCGTCCCGGCGCTGGAGAAGATCACCTTCCACGCCAAGCTGGGTACGGTGGCCGAGAAGGTCACCCGCGTTCAGCTGCTGGCCGCCGAGATCGCCCGCGCCATCGGTGCCGACAGCGACGCCGCCAGCCGCGCCGCCCTGCTCTGCAAGGCCGATCTGGTGACCGAAGTGGTCGGCGAATTCCCCGAGGTCCAGGGGATCATGGGCCGCTACTATGCCCTGGGCCAGGGCGAGAGCGCCGACGTCGCCAACGCCATCGCCGACCATTACAAGCCGCTGGGTCCGTCGGATTCCTGCCCGACCGCGCCGGTTTCGGTCGCGGTGGCGCTGGCCGACAAGATCGACACGCTGGTCGGCTTCTTCGCCATCGACGAGAAGCCGACGGGCTCGAAGGACCCCTACGCGCTGCGTCGCGCTGCGTTGGGCGTAATCCGGCTGGTGCTGGAGAACGGGCTTCGGGTGAAGCTGTCGGAGGTGTTTGCGGCTGCTCACGGCGCCTATACGGTCAGCGGATTCGCCCCGGCCGGCAGCGTCGGCGGCGACCTGATGTCCTTCTTCGCCGACCGCCTGAAGGTGGTGCTGCGCGAGCAGGGCGTCCGCCACGATCTGGTCGACGCCGTGTTCGCGCTCGGCGGCGAGGACGATCTGGTGCGGCTGCTGGCCCGCGTGAAGGCTCTGCAGGCGTTCGTCGGCTCCGATGAGGGCGCCAACTTGGCAGCGGCCTACAAGCGCGCCTCCAACATCGTCCGCATCGAGGAGAAGAAGGACGGTGCGAGCTTCGACCAGCCGGTCGATGCTGCCCGTCTGGCCCAGGACGAGGAAAAGGCGCTGTTCGCCGCGCTGAACGAGGCCTCGGCCACCGCCAAGCCGCTGCTGGAGGCGGAGGATTTCACCGGCACCATGGCGGCGCTGGCGAAGCTGCGCGGCCCGGTCGACGCCTTCTTCGACAAGGTGACGGTGAACGCGGAGGACAAGGACCTGCGCGCCAACCGCCTGCGCCTGCTGACGCAGATCCGCACGACTCTGAACGCGGTCGCCGACTTCTCGAAGATCGAGGGCTGAGTGCGGAGGGGGGCGTCCGCGCCCCCCTCCCCGCATCCCATTCCACAAAACGCATGCATCGCATGGCCGCTTGGACGGGTCAGCGGCCATTTCCCCTCTTCCCCGTTCCGCGTTGCCCTCCCATTTGCTAGACAGACAGGAGACCAACCGGAGAGCCTGATGACCGTTTCGCCGAACGACCAGCACCGGACGGATCCGTCCGGGGTCCTGAACCTGCTGGACGACCTGATCGCCAAGGCGCGCGCCGCCGGGGCGGATGCCGCCGACGCCGTGCTGTTCGACAGCGCGTCCGTGTCCCTCGCCCAGCGGCTGGGCAAAACCGAAAAGCTGGAGCGGTCCGAATCCGGCGATCTCGGGCTTCGGGTGTTCGTCGGCAAGCGGCAGGCCATCGTCTCTTCCACCGACCGCAGCGCCAAGGCGCTGGGCGAACTGGTCGAGCGCGCCATCGCCATGGCCCGCGTCGTGCCGGAGGACGGATTTGCCGGCATCGCCGATCCCGAACAGCTGGCCCGCAGTTGGCCCGACCTCGACATCTGCGACACTGAGGAACCGTCCTCGGAAACGCTGATCGAGCGCGCCCGCATCGCCGAAGAGGCGGCGATGGCGGTCGAGGGCGTTACCAACTCCGAAGGCGCCGATGCCAGCTGGAGCCGGTCGACCATCGCGATTGCCGCGTCCAACGGCTTCGCCGGCAGCTATGGCGTGTCGCGCCAATCGCTGTCGGCCTCCGTCATCGTCGGGACCGGGACGGGGATGGAGCGCGACTACGACTATGACAGCAAGGTCTATGGCGCCGACCTGCGCGATGCCGCCGAGATCGGCCGCGAGGCCGGCGAGCGTGCCGTCCGCCGCCTGAACCCGCGCCGCGTCAAGAGCTGCAAGGTGCCGGTGGTGTTCGACCCGCGGGTGTCGCGCGGCCTGCTCGGCCACCTGACCGGCGCCATCAGCGGCCCCAGCATCGCCCGCGGCACCAGCTTCCTGAAGGACAAGATGGGGCAGCGGATCTTCGCGCCCTCCATCACCATCGTCGACGATCCGCATGTGAAGCGCGGCCTGCGCTCCCGCCCCTTCGATGCGGAGGGCGTCGAGGTGACGCGCCGCACGCTGATCGAGGACGGCGTGCTGACCACCTGGCTGCTCGATCTGCGGTCGGCCCGGCAGCTCGGCCTGCAGACCACCGGCCACGCCGCCCGCGGCACCTCCGGCCCGCCAGGTCCGGCCCCGGCCAACGTCTATATGGCCGCCGGCAAGCGCAGCCGTGCCGACATGCTGGCGGAGATCAAGGACGGCTTCTATGTCACCGACCTGATGGGGATGGGCGTCAACGGCGTCACCGGCGATTACAGCCGCGGCGCCGGCGGTTTCTGGATCGAGAACGGCCAGCTCGCCTATCCGGTCAACGAGATCACCATCGCCGGCAACCTCAAGGACATGTTCCTGAACATGGAGGCCGCCGACGACCTGGAGCTGCGCTTCGGCATGGATGCGCCGACCGTGCGGATCGACGGCATGACCATCGCGGGCATGTAACCGGCCGGGCGGAGGGTATCTCCGCCCGCCTCTTCATCACTTGGCATCCTTCTTGCGCAGACAGCGGGCAACCCTTGGCGGGTTCGCCCGCTTTTTGTGCTGCATTTCCGCCACTCCGCCTATCCAAACGTCAGCTACGCCCTTGCGCATATCTGCCCAATCTGATAGCAATTCGCCGCTTTTTTAGGCGCATTGCTGAAGGTTTGTGCAAATGGATGCGGCAAAGACGGGTGGCGACGTTCTTTTCGTTCTGATGGGCGCGGTGATGGTGCTGGCGATGCACTGTGGCTTCGCCCTGCTGGAGGTCGGGACGGTCCGGCGCAAGAATCAGGTCAACGCGCTGGTGAAGATCCTGTCGGACTTCGCCATGTCGACCATCGCCTATTTCTTCATCGGCTACACCGTCGCCTACGGCATCGATTTCTTCACCGACGCCCAAACGCTGATCGGCAAGGGAAGCGGCGGATTCGCGGCCTACGGCTACGATCTGGTGAAGTTCTTCTTCCTGGCGACCTTCGCCGCCGCCGTGCCCGCCATCGTGTCGGGCGGCATCGCCGAGCGCGCCCGCTTCTGGCCGCAGGCGGCTGCCACCCTGGCGCTGATCGCGCTGTTCTATCCGCTGATGGAAGGCACGGTGTGGGGAACCCGCTTCGGCCTGCAAGCCTGGATGGCGGCCAGCTTCGGCCAGCCCTTCCACGACTTCGCCGGGTCGGTGGTGGTCCATGCCTTCGGCGGCTGGGTGGCGCTGGGTGCGGTGCTGAACCTCGGCAACCGCCGCGGCCGCTACCGCGCCAACGGGTCGCTGGTCGCCATCCCGCCGTCGAACATCCCGTTCCTGGCGCTGGGCGCCTGGGTGCTGTGCGTGGGCTGGTTCGGCTTCAACGTGATGAGCGCGCAGGTGCTGGACGGCGTGACCGGTCTGGTCGCGCTGAATTCGCTGATGGCGATGGTCGGCGGCATCGTCACCTCGCTGGTCATCAGCCGCACCGATCCCGGATTCGTCCACAACGGCGCGCTGGCCGGTCTGGTCGCGGTCTGCGCCGGCTCCGACGTGATGCACCCGCTGGGGGCGCTGATCACCGGCGGCGTCGCGGGCCTGCTGTTCGTCTGGGCCTTCAACAAGTGCCAGATCGACTGGAAGATCGACGACGTGCTGGGCGTCTGGCCGCTGCACGGCCTGTGCGGACTGACCGGCGGCCTGCTGGCCGGTGTGTTCGGGCAGGAGGCGCTGGGCGGCCTGGGCGGGGTGTCGATCCTCAGCCAGATCGTCGGTACGCTGGGCGGCGCCGGCTTCGGATTCGCCGCCGGTCTGGCGGTCTACGGCCTGCTGCGCGTCACCGTCGGCATCCGCCTCGACCCCGAACAGGAATACAAAGGCGCCGACCTGTCGTTGCACCACATCACCGCCTACCCGGAAGAGGATGCGCCGGGTATGTAATGCGCCGCACACAACTCCGCCGCCCCTTGGCCGACTCTTGCTTTGCCGGGGCGGCGGCTTTAGTGTCCGGCGCGAACTCCTCCCCCTCACGACGCCGGATTTTGACCGCCCCATGAAGGCCGCCATCGTCGTTTTCCCCGGCTCCAACCGCGAACGCGACGCCGTCGCCGCGCTGGAGGCCGTCAGCGGGACCAAGCCGCATCTGGTCTGGCACCGCGACACCGAACTGCCCAAGGTCGACCTGATCGTCGTGCCCGGCGGCTTCTCCTATGGCGATTACCTGCGCTCCGGCGCCATGGCGGCGCATTCGCCGATCATGCGCGAGGTGAAGGCGCGGGCCGATCAGGGCGTGCGGGTGCTCGGCATCTGCAACGGCTTTCAGATCATCACCGAGGCCGGTCTGCTGCCCGGCGCGCTGATGCGCAACGGCGGACTGAAGTTCATTTGCCGCGTCCAGCATCTGCGGGTGGAGAACACCGACAGCCCCTTCACGGCGAAATACGCCAAGGGTCAGGTCGTCCGTTACCCGATCGCCCATGGCGACGGCAACTATTGGACCGACGCCGAAACGGTGAAGCGTCTGGACGGCGAGGGCCAGGTCGCCTTCCGCTACATCGCCGACGAGACCCGCGCCGATCCGCGCGGCAATCCCAACGGTTCGGTCACCGACATCGCCGGCATCTTCAACGCCAAGCGCACCGTGCTGGGCCTGATGCCGCACCCCGAGGACGCGGTGGAGGCCCTGCACGGCAACACCGACGGCAAGCCCATGTTCGAAGGTCTGGTGGAGGCCCTGTCGTGAGCGCTGAAGCTACCAAGGCGCAGGAGCGTCCGGTCACCGTCGAGCTCGCCAAGGAGTTCGGCCTGTCCGCCGAGGAATACCGGAACGCCCTGGACATCCTGGGCCGCACCCCGACCTTCACCGAGCTGGGCATCATTTCGGTCATGTGGTCGGAGCATTGCTCCTATAAGTCGTCCAAGGTCTGGCTGAAGACGCTGCCGACCACCGGCCCGCAGGTGATCTGCGGCCCCGGCGAGAATGCCGGCGTGGTCGACATCGGCGACGGCGACGCCGTCATCTTCAAGATGGAAAGCCACAACCACCCGTCCTACATCGAGCCCTTCCAGGGCGCGGCGACGGGCGTCGGCGGCATCCTGCGCGACGTGTTCACCATGGGCGCCCGACCCATCGCCAACATGAACGCCCTGCGCTTCGGCTCGCCCGACCATTCCAAGACCCGCCATCTGGTGTCGGGCGTGGTCGCCGGCATCGCCCATTACGGCAACTGCGTCGGCGTGCCGACCGTGGGCGGCGAGACCAACTTCCACCCGGCCTTCAACGGCAACATCCTGGTCAATGCGATGACCGTGGGCGTGGCCAAGACCGACAAGATCTTCTATTCGGCCGCCGCCGGCATCGGCAACCCGGTCGTCTATGTCGGGTCCAAGACCGGCCGCGACGGCATCCACGGCGCCACCATGGCGTCGGCCGAGTTCACCGAGGATTCGGAGGAGAAGCGCCCGACCGTGCAGGTCGGCGATCCCTTCACCGAGAAGCTGCTGATCGAAGCCTGCCTGGAACTGATGGAGACGGACGCCATCGTCGCCATCCAGGACATGGGTGCCGCCGGCCTGACCTCCTCCTCGGTCGAGATGGCCGGCAAGGGCGGCCTGGGCATCGAGCTGACGCTCGACACCCTGCCGATGCGCGAACAGGCGATGACGCCCTATGAGATCATGCTCTCCGAAAGCCAGGAGCGCATGCTGATCATCCTGAAGCCCGGCCGCGAGGAGGTGGCGAAGGCCATCTTCGACAAGTGGGAGCTGGACTTCGCCGTCATCGGCCACCTGACCGACACCGGCAATCTCGTCATCAAGATGTATGGCGAGACCTGGTGCGACATGCCGATCGCCCCGGTCTCCAACGCCGCGCCGGAATACAACCGCCCGTGGGAGCCGACTCCGAAGTCTTCGGACGTCGATGACGGCGTGCTGGCCGGCTATTCCGCCGATCTCGGCGACACCCTGACCAAGCTGTTCGGCTGCCCCGATCTGGCCTCCAAGCGCTGGATTTGGGAGCAGTATGACAGCCTCGTCGGCGGCGACACCCGCTTCATGTCGGGTCAGGCCGACGCCGCGGTCGTCCGCGTGCCGGGCCAGACCAAGGCGGTCGCCATCACCACCGACTGCACCCCGCGCTACTGCCTCGCCGACCCGGTCGAGGGCGGCAAGCAGGCGGTGGCCGAGGCTTGGCGCAACCTGTCGGCGGTGGGCGCCCTGCCGCTCGCCATCACCGACAACATGAACTTCGGCAACCCCGAGAAGCCGCGGATCATGGGCCAGTTCGTCGGTGCCGTTCAGGGCATCGGCGAGGCCTGCAAGGCGCTGGACTTCCCGGTCGTGTCGGGCAACGTCTCGCTCTACAACGAGACGAATGGCGAGGCGATCCTGCCGACTCCGGCCATCGGCGGCGTCGGCATCATGCCGGACGCGATGATCGCGGTCGGCATCGCCTTCAAAAATGAGGGCGACGTGATCCTCGCCGTGGGTGAGACGAAAGGCCACATCGGCCAGTCGATCTTCCTGCGCGAGATCCTCGGCCGTGAGGAGGGAGCTCCCCCGCCGGTCGATCTGGCGGTGGAGCGCCGCAACGGCGACTTCGTCCGCGGCCTGATCCGCGAGGGTCTGGTGGTGTCGAGCCATGACGTGGCCGACGGCGGCCTGATCGTCACCATCGCCGAGATGGCGCTGTCCGGCGGCGTCGGCGCCTATCTGACCGCCTTCGACGGCGCGTCCCCGCGCGTGCTGTTCGGCGAAGACCAGGGCCGCTACGTCCTGGCCGTCCGTCCGGATGTCGCCGCGACGGTGCAGGAGAAGGCCAAGGCGGCCGGCGTTCCGGTCACCGTGCTGGGCGAGACCCGCGGTACGGCGCTGTCGGGTCGCGGCGGCGACATCGTGTCGCTGAAGCGCCTGCGCGAGGCCAACGAAAGCTGGCTGCCGGATTACATGGCCGCCGAGCTGTAAGGTAAGAAAAAGGGGCTGCTTCGGATGAAGCAGCCCCTTTCGATTCGTGTCACTTTATAGGACTGGTGGACGCCCCCCAGCCTTCTCAGGTCCGGCGCCTCACTCCGCCGGATTGGTCGCGGCAAGCGCCCGGCGGCGGACCCAGAGGATGCTCTTGATGGCGATCCACAGGGCGCCGATGGCCAGAGCGGACAGCACCAGGATCTTCGGCCCGTCCTCGCCGATGGCGGCAGCTGCTTCGCCGAACAGGTAGCCCGCACCGGCAAAGCTCCAGGCCCAGATGCCGGCGGCGATGAAGTTCCAGAACAGGAAGCGGGACCACGGCATGCGCGAGGTGCCGATAGCGACCGACGCGATGTTCCGCACGCCATAGAGGAAGCGGAAGACCAGGATGAAGGCGACGCCGTATTTCTCAAGCCAGCGCAGCACCCGGCTGGCATGGACCTCGGCCGAGGGGAAGCGCGCGAGTGCCCTGTTGCCCCAGCGGCGCCCCAGCCAGAACCAAACCTGATCGCCCATGAAGCTGCCGATCCAGACGGTGCCAACCAACCAATATAGATTGATGATGCCGAGCTTCGCACCCATCCCGCCGAAGATTACAAATGTTTCACCTTCAAAAAAGGCCCAGACAAAGGCCAGCGGGTAAAAGGCGTTCCCCCATTCCTGCAACCAAGTGATCCAGTCCAAAGCCCCCTCCGGGAGACGTCGCTTGTGGGTTCAGCGGGCCCAAAGGCGTTTGACAGCCACTATATTGTGCGATGCGGCATATAAAACGCGGGCTGGAAGGGATCATGACATAAAGACGCGACGTTTGTCTCGGAAACTTTCTTGACTAAGGAGTGGCCCCAAGGGCGCCCAGCCGGTCAGAAGTCGTCACCCGACAGCTCCCCCACCGCTTGCCTGGCAGCCCGCAGCAGAGCCTGGTTCGGCTCCTGCGGCATATCGCCGTCATCGCCGTCCGGATCGCTGCGGTCGGGCGCGGCGCGACGCTTCAGTTCCCGCGCAGCTTCGATCAGCAAATGAGCCAGCCGCTGGTCGGGCAACGCCTGCACCAGCGCCCGCAGCTCCGGATTGGACAGCGCGGCCGGGTCGAACGCAGGGGGCGGAGGCGGCGGAGCAGGCGGGGCGAGGGGCAAGGTCGCGACGCCGGCCGTGAGCACTGCGGCCCTGGGCAGAGGGGCGGCCTCCCGCACCATGTCGACCGCCACCTGGGCAGCCATGGTTGCCGCAGCGCCGGCCGTCCGGCTGCGGCGCGGCTTGCGCGCCGGTTCCGTCTCCGGCAGGTCGTCGAACAGAAGCCGTTGGACGCTCATCGCTGCAGATGCTCCCTGCACTCCACCATCGGCATGGCGTCACCGTCGCCGCAGCCATTTCCGTTCACTCGCAGTTTGCGATGTGTTCTCTTTTCATTCTAGGAAGAGCATCCGGTTTGTCGAGTGGATTCTGTGGGGCTGCCCGATCAGCGCGCCGTGTCCAGGGCGTCCAGGAACCGTTCCGGCCGCAGCACCCTCGTCTCCCCGGCCCGGCGCACCGACAGGAGTTGACGGTCGACGGTCACCAGCCAGGGCACCGACCCGCCAACCGCGGCGGCCAGGAACATGTCATCCTCCGGGTCGCGGCACAGGCGCCCGACCGCCGCCGGTGTCACCAGAACGGTCTCCGCCCTGATGCGGTCGAGGAAGGCGCGGCGATCCGCCGCGGAGGCGTAGCGGTCGAAGGTCGGGCGCATCAGCACCTCCTCCAGTTCCGCCAGCGTTTCGCTGCTGCCGGTCAGCCCGCCATCCTCCCGCACCCGCTCCACACAGCGGCGGATCGCGTCCTGGCGCCTGATCACGGTGTCGCCCAGCAGCGCATAGGCCACCAGGATGTTGGTGTCGAGCACGGCACGGACCGGGGCGCGGACCTGTGGGCGAACCGTCTCCGACGCTGTGTTGTCCTGTGTGAACATTGATATATCGGAAGGCTGTATTGGTTGAAGAACTCAGCTGCCTTGCGAGGCCCTTGTTGTGGGGCGGAACGGTTTGCGGTAAGAAGCCCGCGAGGTCTGAACGGAATCTTTAGGACGGAAACATCGGCATGACCAGCATCCTCGTCGTCGACGACAGCCGACTGGCACGCAATATGGTTTCCAGCGTCATCGCCTCGCTGCGGCCCGACTGGACCATCGTCACGGCCGCGAGCGGCGAAGAGGCCCTGGAAATCGTCGGGGAGGTGCCGCCGGCTGCCGCCATCGTCGACTACAATATGCCGGGCATGGACGGTCTGGCGCTCGCCGAGCGGCTGAAGGAGCGTTTCACCGGCCTCACCATCGGCCTGCTGACCGCCAACGTCCAGGACGCCCTGCGGCGCAAGGCCGAGGCGCTGGGCGTCCGTTTCATCGCCAAGCCGATCACCTCCGACAAAATCCGCGACTTCCTCGCTGCGGCCGGGCAGTGACGCCGATGGAAGAGCCCGCATCGGGGGATTTCCTTCGCCTGGACGACGACGAGGCCGACGCCATCGCCGAGTTGTTCAACATCGGCATGGGCGAACCGGCCGCCGCCCTCAGCTCCATGCTGGGGGAGGAGGTGCTTCTGTCGGTGCCCTCCTTCGCCGTGTCGACCCACGCCCGCATCACGCGGGAGGTCGGCGGCGATCTGGCTGCCGACCGGCCGGTTTGCGCGGTCCGCGGCGCCTTCACCGGTCCCTTCACCGGGGAGGCGATGCTGATCTTCCCCGAACGCGGAACGCTGGCCCTCGTCGGCCGGCTGGTCCCCGTCGATCCCGCCGCCGAGGCGCCGGGCGAGATGGAGCAGGACGCGCTGACCGAGATCGGCAATATCATCCTGAACGGCTGCCTCGCCAGCCTGTCGAACCTGATCGGCGGCGAATTGTCGGGGGCGGTTCCGGGTTATGGCGCCGGCGCCCCCGCGGCGGTCATCGGCTCCGCCACCGACCCCGTGCTGTTCGTGCGCATCGACATGGCGCTGGCGGCGGGCGATGCGCACGGACATGCGCTGTTCCTGCTGGACATCGCATCGCTGGATGCCTTCCGCGAGGCGATCCGCCGGGCATTGGCAGGGCTATAGCGAAACGGGGGAGGCGGCAATCTGCCCCCTCCCCCGTTCCGCTCATCATCGGGTGGCGTGCGCCTCGCCGGATCAGGCCAGTTCGCGCCGGCCGGCGGCGGGAGTGCCCAGCGCCGGAACCTTCACTGCGAAGGCACCGTCACCCAAAAGAGACTGCACCACGAGCAGAACCGTCCAGAAGGCCGGAAACTCCCAGCCGCCACCCTGCGCGCTGAACACCCAGCCATTGCCGACATGCTGCAGCGTGGCGCCGATCATGATCGGCAGCAGGGCCAGCGCGATCCAGCGGGTATAGACACCGGCGATCAGCAGAAGCCCGCCGCCGATCTCGCCCAGGATCACGAGATAGGCGAAGACGCCGGGAAAGCCGATGCTCTCGAAATAGCCGACGGTGCCGGGGATGGTGAAGGTCATCACCTTCAGCACGAGGCCATGGGCCAGGAACAGCAGGCCAAGGCCAACGCGCAGCAGGAAGGCGGCATAGGGAGCGGTGCGAGTGTCGATCATGGTCAGGGTCTCCTCTGTCAGGCGGTCGGTTGCGGCCGCGTTTCGTCTGCAGAGGAGATTAGGCTGGATCGATGCGCGCGATAATCCGCGGAGTCAACGAAGATTTGTTGTTGGTGGAGGGACAATTGGCCGGCGGTGCCCTCTCCCGCCTCAACTCCCTCTCCCCGGGGGGCTACGGGATGCATACATCTCGCATTTGCGAAAAGACGCGCAACTTAACATTGAGGACAGCCCCTCTCTCCTTGCGGGAGAGGGGTTGAGGTGAGGGGCGGAAACTTGATTGCCACGGGCTTTCAGCCCGTCGCACCCCTCATCCCAACCCTTCTCCCGCAAGGGGAGAAGGGCTTTTCACCACCGGTGGTTGCCGCCATTTCGCAGAGGCGAGATGTGTGCATCCCGTAGCCCCGGGGGGAGAGGGGATCCTCCCAGCTCACCCCCGCTTCCAGCTGGTGCCCTGCGGGCCGTCCTCAAGAACGATGCCCTTGTCGGCCAGCTCCTTGCGGATGCGGTCGGCCTCGGCGAAGTTCTTCGCCGCGCGGGCGGCCTTGCGGTCGGCGATCAGCTGCTCGACATCGGTGTCGCTCAGCCCTTCGGCCCCGCCGGTCGGGGGCCAGCGGAACCATGCCTCCGGGTCCTGCTGCAGCAGGCCGAGCTGCCGGCCGGCCGCCAGCAGCGCGCCCTTGGCGGCGGCCTTCTCGGCATCGCTCTTCGCCTTGTTCACCGCGGTCGCCAATTCGTGCAGATGCGCGATGGCGAGCGGGCTGTTCAGATCGTCCTCCAGCGCCGCCAGCACGTCGAAGGGCAATTCGCCCGGCATCGCCGCGGGTTCGCCGCGCAGGGCCTGATACCAGCGGTCGAGGGTGCCCTTGGCCTGCCGGATGCCTTCGCGGGTGAAGTCCAGCGGCTGGCGGTAATGGGCGCTCAACAGGGTCAGGCGGATCGCCTCGCCGGGGAACTCGTCCAGCAGGTCATGCACGGTGAAGAAGTTGCCGAGGGACTTCGACATCTTCTCGCCTTCGACCGTCACGAAACCGTTGTGGACCCAGGTGCGGGCCAGCCGGTCGGTGCCGTTGGCGCAGCAGCTCTGCGCGATCTCGTTCTCATGATGCGGGAAGATCAGGTCCAGCCCGCCGCCATGGATGTCGAAGGTGGCGCCCAGATGCTCCTTCGCCATGGCGGAGCATTCGATGTGCCAACCCGGACGGCCGCGACCCCACGGGCTGTCCCAGCCGGGCTGGTCCGGCGTGCTGGGCTTCCACAGCACGAAGTCCGAGGCATCGCGCTTGTAGGGTGCCACCTCCACCCGCGCGCCGGCGATCATGTCCTCCAGCGAGCGGCGGGACAGCTGGCCATAGCTGGGCATCGACGGCACCGAGAACAGCACATGCCCTTCCGCCGCATAGGCATTGCCGCGTTCGATCAGCGTGGCGATCAGCGCGATCATCTGGCCGATATGCTGGGTCGCCCGCGGCTCGATGGTCGGGCGGAGCGCGTTCAGCGCGTCCATATCGGCATGGAACAGGTCGGTGGTGCGCGCGGTCAGCGCGTCGATCGGCTCGCCGCTGTCGCGGGCGCGGTCGATGATCTTGTCGTCCACATCGGTGATGTTGCGGACATAGGTCACCGCCGGGTAGAGCCGCGACAGCAGCCGGAACAGCAGGTCGAACACCACCACCGGCCGGGCATTGCCGATATGGGCGGTGTCGTAGACCGTCGGACCACAGACATACATGCCGACATGGTCCGGGCGAAGCGGCTCGAAGCGCTCCTTACGGCGGGTCAGCGTGTTGTAGAGGTCCAACGGCACGGTCCGAACTCCTGGAGTGAGAGGGATTCAGGCGGTTTCGCCGGCCAGTCGCCGGAGGCTGCGCGCCCGTCCGATCAGGGGTAGCAGGTTCTTCAATTCCGGTCCATGGTCGCGCCCGGTCAGCGCCCGGCGGAGAGGAAGGAACAGCTCCTTGCCCTTGCGCCCCGTCGCCCCCTTCACCGCGTTGGTCCAGGCGCCCCAGGTGCCGAGGTCCCACGGCTCGTCCGGCAGCAGCGCCGCCGCCTGGGCCAGGAAGCCGGCATCCTCGACCAGCGGCGTCACCGGCGCATGGGTCACCGCCCACCAGTCCCGCGCGTCGCTCAGCCGCGCCAGATTGGGCCGCACCGCATCCCAGAAGGCGGCATCGGCGCCGGTCAATCCCAGCGCCTCCAGCCGGGCGGCCACCGCCTCGAAGGGCGTCAGATGCAGGATGCGGGCGTTCAGCCGGCCCAGCTCCTCCGGATCGAATTTCGGCGTGCCGCGGGCGATCTTGGACAGGTCGAACTCCGCCACCAGCTCGTCCAGCGTCAGCCGCGCCTCGATGGGGTCGGAGGTGCCGAGCTTGGCCAGCAGGCTGTTGACCGCCATCGGCTCGATGCCGTCCTCGTCGCGCAGGCTGCCGACCGACAGGCTGCCCAGCCGCTTCGACAGCCCCTGCCCGCCGGCATCGGTCAGCAGCGGCAGATGGGCGAAGATCGGCACCGTGGCGCCCATGGCCTCGAAGATCTGGATCTGCACCGCAGTGTTGGCGACATGGTCCTCGCCGCGGATGATGTGGGTGATGGCGAAATCGGCGTCGTCGACCACGCTGGTCAGGGTGTAGAGCGGCCGGCCATCCTCGCGGATCAGCACAGGGTCGCTCAGCGCCGTACCTTCGAACCGCACCGGCCCGCGGACGAGGTCGGTCCACTCCACCGGAGTCGGGGTCAGCTTGAAGCGCCAATGGGCTTTGCGCCCCTCCCCTTCCAGCCGGGCGCGATCCTCGTCGGTCAGGCGCAGGGCGGCACGGTCGTAGATCGGCGGGCGGCCCTGCGACACCAGACTGGCGCGCTTGAGGTTGAGCTCTTCCGGCGTCTCGTAGCAGGGATAGAGCCGGCCGGCGGCCTTCAGCGCGGCAGCGACCTCGTCATAACGCGGGTAGCGGTCGCTTTCGCGGGCGAAACGATCCCAGGTGAGACCGAGCCAGGTCAGGTCGGCGGCGATGGCGTCGGCGAATTCCTGGGTGGAGCGCTCCTCGTCGGTGTCGTCCAGACGGAACATGAAGCTGCCGCCGGTCTTGCGCGCGAACAGCCAGTTGACGAGCGCCTGGCGCACATTGCCGACATGGATGCGGCCGGTCGGGCTGGGGGCGAAACGGACGGCGGTGGACATTGGCTGGACTCGATTGCAGACGGGACAGGTCGGCAGTCCTAGCATGCTGCGCCGCCCGCCGGAAGCCGCACGCACTCCCGGATGCCGCCTGTGGCGCCTCCCCCGGCGCGCCGAGAGGCTGCGTCCACCGGCGCCGCCTGCTCCAGCCGCTTCTCGTCCAACGGAATGCGGAACCGAACCGGCGGCGGATTTTCGGGCGGCGCGGACATGGGGCCTCTTCCTGTCCGATTGGGTGCGGAAGCCTTATCGCAGAAAAAGATATCGTAATAATAATTTGACTGGACAAGCCCCAGCCAGGCAGTGTAAGGATTTGCATATCGCGATAACCAATGTCGCACAATCGATCGTCGGGAGATCGACATGACCTCGTTGAAGACCGGCGCCTCGCGGCGCGGCATGCTGACCGTCGGCCTGGGCCTGTCCGCCACCGCCGCCGCCCTGCCCTTCGTCCAGTCCGCGCAGGCCGCCCAACCGGCCACCGCGTCCGCATCGGGCGCGAAGGTAATGGGCAGCGGCACCGTCACGACCAAGGACGGCACGCAGATTTTCTTCAAGGACTGGGGCACGGGTCAGCCGATCGTCTTCCATCATGGCTGGCCGCTGTCGTCGGACGACTGGGACGCCCAGATGCTGTATTTCCTGTCGCAGGGCTTTCGGGTCATCGCCCATGACCGGCGCGGCCATGGCCGGTCGACGCAGACCGCAACCGGCAACGACATGGACACCTATGCCGACGATGTCGCGGCCCTGACCTCCCATCTCGGCCTGAAGAACGCCATCCACATCGGTCATTCCACCGGCGGCGGCGAAGTGGCCCGCTATGTCGCCCGGCATGGCGGAAACGGGCGGGTGGCGAAAGCCGTGCTGGTCGGCGCGGTGACGCCGATCATGCTGAAGACCGCCGCCAATCCGGGCGGCCTGCCGCTGGAGGTGTTCGACGGCTTCCGCGCCGCATTGGCCGCCAACCGCGCGCAGTTCTTCCGCGACATCCCGTCCGGCCCCTTCTATGGCTTCAACCGTGACGGCGCCAAGGTTTCGCAGGGTCTGATCGACAACTGGTGGCGGCAGGGCATGATGGGCGGGGCCAAGGCCCATTACGATTGCATCAAGGCCTTCTCCGAAACCGATTTCACCGAGGATCTGAAGAAGATCGACGTGCCGGTTCTGGTGATGCACGGCGACGACGACCAGATCGTGCCGATTGCCGATTCCGCCCTGCTGGCGGTCAAGCTGCTGCGGAAAGGGACGCTGAAGGTTTATCCGGGCCTCCCGCACGGCATGGCCTCCACCCACGCCGACATCATCAACCGGGATCTGCTGGACTTCATCAGGAGCTGATGCCGTCACGCGAAAGCCTCGGGCAATGTCCGGGGCTTTCGCCGGTTGCCTGCCCCGGTTGCCCTAATGGAGCATTAGGCGAACGGAAGACTCCTGGGGTAGCGTGGCGGCAAAGCCAACCCCCGGAGAGTTTCCATGGCAGAGAAAAGCTTGCGCATCGGCGTCGTGCTGTCGGGCTGCGGCGTTTTTGACGGTGCGGAAATCCACGAGGCGGTCTGCACCCTGCTGGCCATCGCCAAGGTGGGGGCGGTCGCGGTGTGCTACGCCCCCGACATCCCGCAGGCCCATGTCGTCAACCATCTGACCGGTGCCGAGACCGGCGAGAGCCGCAACGTGCTGGTCGAATCGGCCCGCATCGCCCGCGGCAAGATCGCCCCGCTCAGCGAGTTCTCGGCCGGCGACGTCGATGCGCTGATCTTCCCCGGCGGTTTCGGCGCGGCCAAGAATCTCAGCGATTTCGCCTTCAAGGGGGCGGACTGCTCGGTCAACCCGCAGGTGGTGGCAGCCGTCGCCGCCATGCGCGCGGCCGGCAAGCCGATCGGCGCGCTGTGCATCGCCCCGGCCATCCTCGCCAAGATCCTGGGCCAGCAGGGGGTGGAACTGACCATCGGCAACGACCCCGGCACCGCCGCCGCGCTGGAAACCATGGGCGCCATCCACCACACCACCAGCCATGGCGAAATCGTGGTCGATCCGGGGCTGAAGATCGTCACCTCGCCCTGCTACATGCTGGATGCCGATCTGCTGCAAATCGCCGAGGGTGCAGAAAATACGGTCAAGGCTCTGGTCGATCTGGCGAAGTGACCAAGAGAAAGGATGGCGAAGGGGGTAGCGATACCTCCTTTGTCACCCGTAATGTCACAAAGCCGGGCAATAATTCATTAACCGCCTTCCAACACCCTTGGCCTCGGTTTCGTATTTTTCGGGCGAGGGCTGGCGATGACCTGCATTGTGGGATTGGTGGACGGCGACCGGGTGTGGATGGGCGGCGACAGCGCCGGGGTGAACGGCCTGGACATCACGGTGCGCGCCGATACCAAGGTGTTCCGCAACGGCGATTGCCTGATCGGCTTCACCAGTTCCTTCCGCATGGGCCAACTGCTGCATTACCGGCTGGAAGTGCCGTCGCGTGACGGCGATGTCGACCTGTTCCGCTACATGGTGGTGGACTTCGTCGATGCCGTCCGCAGCTGCCTGAAGGATGGCGGATACGCCCACCGTTCCAACGATGTCGAGACCGGCGGCACCTTCATGGTGGGGTTGGAAGGCCGGCTGTTCACCGTGCAGTCCGACTATCAGGTCGGCGAGGCGGTGCGCGGTTATCACGCCATCGGCTGCGGCTCCGACTATGCGTTGGGCTCGCTTGCCTCCACCGCCGGGCAACCGCCGGAAGAACGCGTGTTGAAGGCCCTGGAATGCGCCGAGATGTTCAACGGCGGCGTCCGCGCGCCCTTCACCATCCAGTCCAGCCTGCGCCGTCCGCAGCTGGCCCTCACCGAGGCTGCGTAGCCTTCGACCAAAGTCGAAAGCAATGGCCAAGGCTGGGCTCTGGTCATCCAAAGCATCGTGGCGTATGAACCGACGTCCTGCTGCAGTGCGGGACAGGGAATAACCACAAAAACTTTGGGTGATAGAGATGACGGACCAAGCGGTTACCGCCGATGCTTACTTCGGTGAAGACGAGAACCCGGCCGGGTTGCTGACCAACTGGGGCAACTCTCCCTATCTCGTCTTCCCGGCCATGCTGCTGATTTTCATCATGCCGCTGGCGATCGTCTTCCATCCGACCTGGATCGTGCTGCCGGCCGTGCTGTGGAGCTTCGGCATGATCGCCACGATCATCAAGCTGACCCGCGGCTGACGCCCGGACCGGCAAAAGCAAAGGGCAATGGGGGACCGTTCGCTCCCCCTGCCCACCCGCATCCGCAATAATCGCACTCAAGCCAGATCGACGACATCGCCGCCGACCGGAAGGCGCCGCAGCCGTGCGACGGTCCGGCGCGAAACGCGCGGTCCCGGCGGCGCCCGGCGGCGGTCCGCTTCCGCCCGAACCACCATCCGCCAAACCGCCTCCACCGTTTCGGCCCCATGTCCGCGCCCGGCGAGATCGACCGGCGAAAGCCCGCCGTCGAGCAGGCCCGCCAGCAGATCGTCCAGCACCTCCACCGGCGGCAGTCCGGCCGGCGTCGCGGCCTTCAGCCGGCGCGCCAGCACCCGTTCCGGAACCACCCGCCCGGCCGGCCCGCGCGATCCCGCCGGCTGGTTGGCGTTGCGCCAGCGCGCCAGTTCCAGCACCGCAGTCTTCGGTATGTCGGCCAGCACGGCATAACCGCAGCCCGACTCCTCCGGCACGAGGCCGAGCAGTCGGTCGGTGCGGTCGGCGGTCGACAGAAGCAGCGCTCCCATCCGCTCCGCCAATGCCGCCAGGGTCGCGGCGCGCAGGCGGGCGTGCAGCCGGTCCGCCGCCCCGGCCGAGTCGCGCCCGGCAAAGACAGGGGCCAACAGCGAGTCGGCAGCCTTCAGCACCGGGGCGAGCGCGACATTGTCCAGGCGGCACCCCAGCAACTCCACGATCTCGGCCGCGTCGTCCAGGCTGTCCGCCAGCGCATCGACCTCGCTGCCCGGCAGCGGGGCGCGGACCGCCAGCACCCGCTCCGGCCCAAGCGCGTCGACGGCGATGGCCGCGGTCAGCGCCGAGTCCAACCCGCCGGTCAGGCCGACGACCACGCCCGGGGCGCCGCCCTTCGCCACCGCGTCGCGCAGGCCCAGCACCAGCGCGCTGTAAAGCGCCTCCACCCCCTCGACCGGCGCAATCATTTCGGCTTCGGAACTGTCCCAGGAATCATCGTCGCCACGCTCCCAGCGGGAGAGCAGCAGATGCTCGGCGAACAGCGGGGCTTGGGCGACCAGCCGGCCGCCGGGCGCGAGGGCGAAGCTGCCGCCGTCGAACACCCGCTCATCGTCGCCGCCGACCGCGTTCACCGCGACCAGGGGCAGGCCGCACTCCACCACCCGCGCAACGGCGGCCTGCACCCGCTCGTCGGCACGGCCAGGGGCGAAGGGGCTGGCCAGCAGCGCGACCAGCAATTCGGCGCCGCTTTCGGCCAGCGTTTCCGCCACGTCGGCGCCCGCCAGATCGCCGCCGACCAGCAGGCCGACGCGCACACCGCGGACATTCACCGGCCCCGGCATCGGACCGGGATCGAAACGATCATCCTCGGGCGCGCCGATTTCGCCACCATCCGTTTCGGCCTGGAAACGAACTGCGGCGATCTTGCCCGCATCCAGCAGCAGGGCCGCATAGTGCCGCTTGGCGTCATCACGCCAGGGGGCACCGACCAGCAAGGCCGGCCCTCCATCGGCGGTATCCGCCGCCAGTGCCCGGGCCATCGCCTCCACGGAGTCGAGGAAGGCGGGCTGAGCGATCAAATCCAGCAGAGGAAGGCCGGACAGCGCGCCGGCCGGACAAACGACGAGGTCGGCGCCGCGCGCCGCGGCCTCCGCCCGGGCGGCGCGGATGAGATCGGCGTTGGCGGCGAGGCTGCCGGCGGCCGGATCGATCTGGGCGAGCGCGATGGAAAGTCGGTCGGTCATGATGGCAGGTTCCCTTCCTGCGGGTCCTTTTGCCATCAGCGTAGCAGTGCGCCCGGCCGAGCGAAAGCCGCGGCTCGTCGCAGGTCGTCACGCAAACGAAACAAGTGGCCGAACAAATGGCGTAAAGCTTAGAGACAGAAGCAACAAAGTCTTCGATGCTTAGTAAGGTAAGGAAGTTATCACGATCTTTTGGAGAAATGTCCGAAATTAATAAATGGTAAAGGTTGCCGGCGTCATGCTTCCACTTGCACAAAAACTACGCGATGCGGGGGCATCCATGTATTACGCGGAGCTCAGCGGCCCGAACGGCAAACCGTCGGTGCTGTCCACGGCTGTGCAGAACGGCTCGTCAAAGACGGCCGGCACGGCGAAGGACGCGCTGGCCAAGTCGGACGCGAAATCGGTCGACGGCGACAAGGCGGAGAAGAAGAGCCAGTCGCCGGCCTACACCATCAGCCAGTCGATGGAATCGCTGCTGGACAGCATGACCGGCAAGAGCGGTGCCCAGGCGGCGGGCGGGGGTGGCGCCCTCGCGGCCGGCAACAGCAGCGTCGACCGCGCCAAGCAGGCGCAGTCGCTGATGCAGTCGGCGCTGGACCACGGCAAGGATCTGGCTGGCGCGTTCGGCAAGGGCATCGACGCGCTGAAGCAGGGGCTCGGCGACACGCTGAGCATGCTGGGCGTTCCGCAGAACCGCATCGACGACGCGGTCAGCGGCTTCGGCGACAAGCTGAAATCCAAGCTGGACGGCATGGACTTCAGCCAGATGTCGGTGGATATGCAGGCCACCCAGTCGCAGTGGTCGATCGAATCCCACGGGATCGAACTGGAAATCCAGGACGGCGACCGCAGCGTCCGCATCTCCTTCGCCAAATCGACTCTGGATTTCCGCCGCGACGACCAGCGGCTCCAGGCCTCCCTGGGCAAGGGCGGCGACATGGAGCTGAGCGCAATGGGCATGACCACCACGGCCACCGGCAAGTCCACCGGCATGATCGTCCGTTCCGAAGGTTTCAGCGACGACGAGATCAAGGACATCCTCGGCAAGCTGAACGACATGGCTTCCAAGGCCGGCGGCGACGGGATGAAGGGGCTGGCGGTGCTGAAGCCGACCACCTCCAAGAACGGCGTCACCCACCTGACGCTCGACCTGTCCGCCCCGGTGGACGGGCTGTCCGGCGGCAAGGACGGTGCAGCGGTGAAGGAGGCGGAGGCGGCCTCGTCGTCGGGCTCGGCCGCGAAGCCGCAGAGCGTCAACCTGACTGCCTGAGGCTCCTTTCTTAACAGCCAACTTGTCACAGCGCCGGCCCGGAACCGACCGGACCGGCGCTTGCCCATGCCGGGTGGCTTCATTACAAGCGGACTGACGCCGGCCGGAGAGCCGTGCCTCACCCGTTCCCGGAACCATCGCCCGGACAGAAGCCATGACCGACCGCGACACGCTGCTGGCCCTGAACCAGGCCTTCTACCGCGCCTTCACCAACCGCGATGCCGCCGCGATGGAAGCGCTGTGGGCGGAGACGCTGCCCGTGTCCTGCATACATCCCGGCTGGACCGCCCTGTTCGGCCGCGATGCCGTCTTGACCAGCTGGCGCGACGTTCTGCGCGCTCCCAGCGGCGTCACCGTCGAGGCCCGGAACGAGCGCGTCACCCTGCACGGCGACACCGCCCTGGTGGTCTGCGAGGAGATGCTGGGCGGAGCCGTTCTGGCCGCCACCAACCTGTTCGCGCGGGAAAACGGCAGCTGGCGCCTTGCCCACCATCAGGCCGGTCCGATCGCCCACGCCCGCGCCGATGTGGAGGTCCCCGCCAAGGCACCCCGCCGCCTGCATTGAGGGCGACCCCACTTACGGCAAGCTCGCCACCTCCGGCCGAGTCTCCAGGTGGCGGACGAGGTCGATCACGACCCGGTCGGCGGTGACCTGATCGGGATCGCTGTTGGTCAGCGCCACCACCCCCCAGCGATGCGCCTTGGAAAAGGCGATATAGGCGTTGAAGCCGCCGGTGGAGCCGGAATGCCAATGGATCGGCGTTCCATCCCCTGCCCAGGCGACGAACCAGCCGAGCGCCATCGCCCCTGCCCCAAGGCTTCCCGCATCGGTGAGCGTCCGGCCGTCGACCTGGACCGTCTGCGCCAGCGCCAGGGTCCCCGATGCCGCGGACGTGCAGCCTTGCCCGGCGGGCCCCGCGGCGCGGCTGGGACAGTCGCCCAGATTGGCGGACAGCCAGCGCAGCATATCGTCGGCGGAGGAATAGAGGCCGAAGGCCGGTAGCATCGCCGGCGCCTCCCAATCCGGCACGATCCGGCCGCGGGCATGGCCGGCCGCCTTGCGCGCCCGCTGCTCCGCCGTCGGCTGCAGGGTGGTGTCGCGCAGGCCGAAGCGGTCGGTCACCACCCGCTTCAGCAGGGCGTCAAAGGATTGTCCGGCCGCGGCGGACAACGCCTCGCCCAGCACCGCCATCCCGGCGTTGGAATAGCTGAAACGCACGCCCGGCGGCACCGGCGGCCGATAGCCCGACAGCCACAGCCCAAGTTCTGCGCGCGACAGCCGCTTGTAGGGGTTGCGCGGGTCTTCCAGCCGGTTCCAGGAAAAGCGCGGAGTCTCGGGCACGCTGGGCAGACCGGCGGTGTGGGTGGCAAGATCGCGCAGGCGGACGCTCAGGCCGTCATGGTCCGGCGGATGGGCGACCTGCACCGGGCCGACGCGCCGCAGATGGCGCTCCAGCGGATCGTCCGGGGACAGGCGGCCCTCCCGCACCAGTTCAGCCATGATGGTGCCGGTGAAGGGCTTGGTGAGGGAGGCGATCTGGAACAGCGTGCGCCCGTCCGCCGGACCGCCGTCCGCACGCCCGGCGTCGCCCCGCCCCACCACCAGCGACCGGCCGTCGCGGATCACGCCGACGACCAGACTGCCCGCCCCGGCCGGCGGCCGGCGCTCCTCCACCGCACGGGTCACCAGTTCGGCCAGCGGGTCGCCGGCCCGATCCTCGGACTGATCGAGACCGATGGCCCCGGTCGGGCCGAAGGGAACGCTCCACAGCAGCAGACTTAAAACGCACAGCAGCAGCCTGCGCCGCATCCCCGCCTCCGCCCGGCCTCAAAATCGCAGGTTCGGAGAGTGGGGAGAGCTCCGGCGGGCGGACAGAGCCGCGAAGGGCGATCCGGCTAAAGACGGCGGCGGAGCGGTCGGGGGTACTCCCCAACCACCCGCGCCGCCTCAACCGGTCACTTCAGCCGGGGGGTTATTCGGTAGGAACGTCGGCCTTGGGCGGACGGCGGTCCTTGACGATGGACAGCGGTACGTCGTCGGCCGCTATCTCCAGGATCGGATGGCCGTCCAGCAGCGACGGGCAGCGCTTCACCTGGGTGAAGGCCAGGAAGAAGTCGGCCTTGCGCCAGTCCGGCTCGATCCCGTTGACCAGACGCAGCCAGGGCGGCAGTTCGAACCGGACCGCCAGCGTGTTGCCGCAGACGGTCAGGGTGTACTGCCGCGGCGGCGGGCGGCCGTCATTCTCGCGCTCGACATACTCGATCAGCTCCTGCAACGCCTCGTGCAGGGAATTGCCCCAGTAATCCAGCTCGAACTTGCCATCGGCGCCCCGTACGCCGCCGACGAACTGGTTGTAGTACACGTACTGGTTCGGATGCATGGCGCCCAGCTGCCACGCGTACACCACAGCGACCACGGTCATCGCGGCGGCGAAGCCCTGCCCCAGCGCCCGTCCGCCGCGCTGGCACAGCGTCCACAGACGGTCGGTGGCGATAGCGGCCATCACCACGAAGGGCGGCACCAGGAACAGGAAATGGCGGATGCCGTTGTAGACCGACGGCCGCATCAGGATGAACAGCAGGATCGGCAGGAATCCCGCTAGCGCCAACGGGGTGTAGCGCACCAGCGTGAAGGCGCCGGTCCGCCGCCAGCCGCCGCGGGCCAGCCAGACCGCGGCCAGCACCACCGCCGCGGCGACGCCGATCACCACCGCTTCCGGCAGCTTCACCGCCAGATAGACCGGCAGATACAGGGCGGGCGGGTCGTTGGAATGGACCAGTTCGCCCATGAACAGGGTCTGGATGTCGATGGGGAAATGCGAGACGACGCGCAGCGCCTCCAGCGGATTGCGCAGCGGCCTCTGCACCACCCAGGGCCAGAACACGGCCATGATCGCATAGGCGACGGGAATCGCCGGCCACAAGGACAGGAAGGCGCGGCGCGCATCGACGAGCGCCCAGCGATGCCCCTCCTGCTGCGTCACCAGCGCGAAATGCAGCGCCATGGCGACCGCCAGATAGAAACCGGCCAGCACCCCGCCGACGCGGATCGCCAGTGTCAGGCCCAGCACCAGCCCAAATTTCAGCACCGCGCTGCGGCTGGGCCGCGGCAGCTGCTTCAGGATGCGGGTGGCGAAATAGAGCGTCCACACCATGCCGGCCGCGAAGGGCACGTCCTTGGTGTTGTTGAACATGGCTCCGTAATAGACGCCGCTCAGCGACAGCAGCGCCGCGGCGATGAAGCCGGCGCGCGGGCCGGCCAGCAGCCGGGTGTAGCGCCATGTCCCGGCAATGCCCAGCACACCGACCAGCGCGCAGAGCAGATGCCGCGTCTCGTACTCCTCGAAGGGGGAGAACGGCACGATGACGGCGGTGACGAGGTCGAACAGTCCGCCGTAATAGGCCAGATCCTTGAAATGGAAGGCGGACCGGTCCTGGAAGAAGCTGGTGTAATAGGACAGCAGCTTCTTGCCGTAGATGTGCTGCACCTCCTCGTCCGTGCTGATGCCGTAGCTGAGGAAGGTCAGGGCGGCGAGAATCAGCAGCCCCAGCAGCAGCGCACGCGACAGCCCGTCCCACAGCGCCGCCTCGCCGCGCGGCAGCGTAAGACCGGAGGCAGTGGCAGGCTTGCCGGTATCGGAGGATGGCGCGGCGGTTGCGGACGGGCGGCGGCGGGCGGCAGGCGCCCCGTCACCGGCGTCTTCGTCGCCGGTGCCCAGGCGGGTCTCGATGCTCATCGCTGCGGCTCCTGCCCCGCCGGATCGCCGACCGGTTCGAACTCGCGCCCGTGCTCATCGTCCGCCGTGCCGAAGCCGTGGGCGGAGCGCACGATGAACAGCGGCCTGCCCTTCACCTCGGCGAAGACGCGGCCCAGATAATCGCCGATGATGCCCAGCGTGATCAGCTGGATGCCGCCCAGGAACAGCACCGCGACCAGCAGCGATTCGTAGCCGGGCACGTCGATGCCGTGGAAGAGCGTGCGGACCAGCCGGATCAGGATATAGACGAAGGCGACGCCCGACACGGCCACGCCCACCAGACTCCACACCCGCAAGGGGAAGGTGGAGAAGGCGGTCAGTCCGTCGAAGGACAGGCGCAGAAGCTTGACGAAGCCCCACTTGGTGTCACCGCCGGCGCGTTCCCCCTGCTCATAGGGGATGGCGGCCTGACGGAAGCCGACCCAGGCAAAGATGCCCTTCATGAAGCGCGTGCGCTCCGGCATCCGGTTGATTACCTCGACCACGCGGCGGTCCATCAGGCGGAAATCGCCGACCTCGCGCGGCAGCTTGACCTCCGACAGATGGTCGAAGACCCAGTAGAACAGCTTGGCGAACAGCCGGTGCTTCAGGCTCTGCCCGACGCGGGCGTGCCGCACGGCGACGACCACGTCGAACCCCTCACGCCACTTGGCGATGAAGTCCGGCAGCAGTTCCGGCGGATGCTGCAGGTCGGCGTCCATCGGCACCACGGCGTCGCCCGTGGTGTGGCTGAGCCCGGCGGACAGCGCCAACTCCTTGCCGAAGTTGCGCGACAGGTCGACCACCTTCACCCGTGGGTCGCGGTCATGGACGTCCAGCAGCCGGTCGACGGTGTTGTCGCGGCTGCCGTCGTTGACGCAGACCACCTCCCAATCCATGTCCAGCCCCTCCAGCACCGGAGTGAGCCGGGCGAATAGGGCGTCGATGTTGGGACCTTCGTTATAGAAGGGGATGACGACCGACAGGCGTCCGCGCCGCGGGCGGCCTAAACGATCGGTGCCGAGCCGGCATGCGGACGTGGTGCGAGCATCCGAAGAGGCCGCGGAAATGGGCGCGTCGGGAATGGACATGGCCAGCCGTCGGGTCAAAGCGTCATAGACCGGGAGGATGAGGGATCGGCGACGACCCCGGACGGCCGCTGCGCCCTTTGGCATATACCACGATAGCAGTGGATGTTCAAAATGCCTCTCCTGTGACCGCCACGGCACAAAAAATGGCCTTTCCGCCCGTGATGGCGCCGACGGGACGGCAGCCCGCGGCCCCTACGCAACGGGCAAACGTGCAAGGCATGCGTTTATTCCAAGCCCGTCGTCCGTTGCGTTCCCCAGCGCCAGCCAAGCGTCACCCAGGACCTTCCAGGCCGCGATATCCGTCAACCCGGCCATACCGGGGCATGTGGCACGTTTCCTGAAACCGGTCGTGGGGGCTGACCTTTCCGGTCCCCCCTGACCAAGCGCTGAGCAGCGACACTGTGCCGACGGAGGCCTCGACCATGAGCCTTTTCAATCGCTTTTCCGTGGGTTCCAAGATCACGGCGGCCAGCGCCGGCATCCTGGTGTTCCTGGTGCTGATCGGCGGCATCGGCGTGGTCGGCCTGTCCGATGCCGGCGGCGCGGTGGAAACCTACCGGCGGCTTGGCCAGCAGACCAACGAGGCCGGGCACATCCAGGCCCTGATGCTGGAGATGCGCCAGCAATCCACCCGATTCTTGCTGACCGGCGAGCCGGAGGTCGGCGCCAGCGTCCGCCGCCTTGCCAGCGAGGCGGCGCAGGCCATCGATAAGGCCCGCAGCCTGTTCGCCGACGCGGCCCTGCTGCAGACCGTCGACCATATGGCGCAGGAAATCGCCCAATATCAGGAGGCCTTCGCCGCAACGATGGCGTTGCAGGCGGAGCGTAGCAAGGCCATCGCCGAGTTGGACGAGATCGGACCCCGGCTGGAAAGCGCACTGGACAAGATCATGGACAGCGCCAGTTCCGCCGGCGACACCGATGCCGCTTATCTTGCGGGCATGGCCCTGCGCCACATGCTGTCCGCCCGCATCTCGGCCACGCGCTACAACGTCGACGGCTCCCCGGCACTGGCGAGCCAGACCCGCTCGCAATTCACCGACGCCGCCAGCCGCGGCGGGGCGATGATGGCGAGGCTGACCGACCTTGAACGGCGCAAGATGGCGATGTCCTACACCGCGATGCTGCGCGTCTACACCACCGGCTTCAATGCCGTGGTTAAGGCGACAACCGAGCGCGACCGGCTGGTGACCGAGGTGCTGATCCCCGTCGGCGACTCCATCGCCACCGAGGCGGAGCAGCTGACCGTCTCCAGCGTCGACCATCAGAAGATTTTGGGCGAGGAAACCGGCGCCTTCATCACCAAGGCGCTCACCGTGATGATCGCCGCCTCTCTGGTCGCGGTGGTGCTGGGGCTGGCGACCGCGCTGCTGATCGGGCGTGGGCTGTCGCGCCCGGTGGTGGCGATCACCGACCGGATGACCCGGCTGGCCGGCGGCGACCGCAGCGTCGACATCCCCGGCCTGGACCGCGCCGACGAGATCGGCGGCATGGCCAAGGCCCTGCAGGTCTTCAAGGACAGCCTGATCGAGAGCGACCGGCTGGCCGAGTCCCAACGGGCCGACCATGAGGCGCGCCGGAACCGCGGCGAGCGGATCGACCGGCTGACCCAGGAGTTCGACCGGCTGGTCCTGGCGGCGCTGGGCCGGGTCTCAGCGGCGGCAACGCAGCTTCAGGCGACCGCCCAGACCATGTCCGCCACCGCCGAGCAGACCACCCGGCAGGCCGACGCCGTCGCCAACGCCTCCCATGAAGCCACCGGCAATGTGGAGACGGTGGCCGCCGCGACCGAGGAGCTGACCGCCTCCATCGCCGAGATCGGCCGGCAGGTGGCCGAAAGCACCCGCATCGCCGGGCAGGCGGTCGCCACCGCCGAGAAGACCGACGGCACCGTCCGCGGGCTTGTCGATGCCGCCCAGCGCATCGGCGAGGTCGTGCAGCTGATCACCGACATCGCCAGCCAGACCAACCTTCTGGCGCTGAACGCCACCATCGAGGCGGCACGGGCCGGTGAAGCCGGCAAGGGCTTCGCCGTGGTGGCGTCGGAGGTCAAGAACCTCGCCAGCCAGACCGCCAAGGCGACGGAGGAGATCGGCAGCCAGATCGCCGACATCCAGGAGATCAGCCGGCAGGCCGCCGGCGCCATCGCCGAGATCGGCCGGGTGATCGCCGAGATCAACCACATCTCCACCACCATCGCCGCCGCGGTGGAGGAGCAGGGTGCCGCCACCAAGGAGATCAGCCGCAACGTCCAGCAGGCGGCGCGCGGCACCCAGCAGGTGTCCGGCAACATCGCCGGGGTGTCGGAGGCCGCGGCATCCACCGGCGACGCCTCGCGCGAAGTGTTGACCGCCGCCGACGGGCTGAACCATGAGGCGACCGACCTGCGCGGCTTCGTGTCGCGCTTCCTGACCGATATGCGAGCCGCGTAAGAAACGGCACCGAACTTCGGCGCGGCTGTGACAGTTGTGGCGCCGGCATGACCCGAACAGACCGGGTCTTGCCGGCGCCCATCTTCTGCCGGGCAGCCCTGCTCTTTTGCCGGGTTACATTCCCCTTGCGCCGGAACGCCCCCTTGGGCACATAGGCGCCATGATCCTGACCCCCATCGCCATCGACGACATGCCGAAGGCCATCGCGGCCTTCGACGCCCATCTGGACGGCCATGCCCAAGCGCGGGCCGCCTTCCGCCGGATCGCCGCGACCTGGCCCGTGCGGCCGGAGGACGAACCCGGCGGCGGCGTCGACACGCCGGCCCATCGGGCCGAAGCGGTGCGGCTGGCCCATGCCCACGGCATCGACACGCTGGACGAGCCGCCCAGCCGCTCCTTCATGTGGGACGGCAAGGTGATCCGCACCGATGTCGAGGCGACGGTGATCGTGCATGAGGTGGCGCACTGGCTGTGCGCAGCGCCGGAGCGGCGGACGCTGATCGATTACGGCCTCGGCCCCGGCCCGGAGACCACCGCCCGCAAAGAAGCCCGCGCCGACAAGCGCCTGTGCTTCGAGGACTGCATGCATGAGGAGCAGCAGACTTCGCTGCTGGGCGTGCTGTGGGAGGTGGAGCTGGACCAGCCGGGGATTCTGGCCTTCCTCGAACAGAACTGGATGGAGCATTGGGAGCGGCCGAGCACCGCCGCCTTCTTCATCCGCCACGCCGAGGAACTGTTCACCCGCGGCCTGATCGACGCCGACGGCCGCCCGACGACGGCGCGGGAGTGGGCGGATGCGCGCAAGGGCGTGCTGGTGGGGTGAAGCGTCGGCTTCGAATGCCCCCACCTAACCTCCCCCGCTCTCAGCGGACCTACGGTCCGCCTGCCGCGTCAGCACAAAGCGTAGCTTTGTGCGAGAGCTAGGCGGGGGAGGGACTACTGTCGAACGCCGACAAAGCTCCAATCCCTCCCCCGCCCAGCGGGGGAGGATAGGTGGGGGTCTAACTCCGCAAGAACCCACCACCCTTGTCACCCCACCATCACGCCGCAGTGATGCGGGCGATGAAGGCCTCGATCTCGTGGTCCAGGCGGTTGAAGCTGCGCGACAGCTCTTCCGTGGTGTTCTGGACCGAACCGGCGGAATGGCCGGTGGTCTCGGCGGCCTGCTGGACCAGACGCATTTCCTGCATCACCGCCATGGTGTCGACGGCGGCGCGCTGCGACCGGGCGCTGATGTCGCGGGTGGCGGCGTCCTGCTCCTCCACCGCGGCGGCGACGGTGCCGAGCGATTCGTCGACCTGACGGATGGTGCCGACGATGGCGCGGATGGCGCCGACTGCGGCATGGGTGGCGGCCTGGACCGCGGCGATTTCCGCGCCGATCTCCTCCGTCGCCTTGGCGGTCTGGTTGGCGAGGCTCTTCACCTCCTGCGCCACCACGGCGAAGCCCTTGCCCGCCTCGCCGGCGCGTGCCGCCTCGATGGTGGCGTTCAGAGCCAGCAGGTTGGTCTGACCGGCGATGGACTGGATCAGGCCGACGACCTCCTCGATCTTGCGGCTGGCCTCGCTCAGGCCCTGGACGATGCTGTCGGTGCGGCCGGCCTCCTCCACCGCGCCGCGGGCGAGCTGCGCCGACTGGCTGATGGAGCGGGTGATCTCGTCGATGGAAGCGCGAAGCTGCTCGGCGCCGGCCGCCACGCTCTCGACCTCGCTGGTCGCCTCCTGCACGGAATGGGCGACGCTGTCGCTGTGGTGGCTGGTCTGCTTGGCGTTGTCGAGCATCGAATTGGCTTCGTTGCGCATCGAGGTGGCCGAGCGCACCACCTCGCCCATCATCGCCTTGACCGAAGCCTCCAGGTCGTTGGCGAGCGCCGACATCGCCTGACGCCGTTCCTGGTCGTTGCGGACGCGCATCGCCTCCTGTTCGCGGGACAGTTCCTGCACCCGGATGGCATTCTCCTTGAACACCTGGACGGTGCGGGCCATCTGGCCGATCTCGTCGCCGCGGTCCGCGGCGGGAATGTCGGCCTCCAGGTTGCCGCGGGCCAGCCGTTCCATCACGTCGGTCAGGCGCACGATGGGCCGGGCGATGTTCATGCCGATGAACAGGGCGACGCCAACCGTCACCAGCAACGCGCCCCCCGCCACCAGCATGAAGGCCTGGGTCGTGTTGTCGACCGACGCGTTGACCTGGGTATAGGCGTCCGTCGAGACCTTGCGTTTGTAATTCAGATAGTCGCGGCTGGTGCTCTGAAGACGGGTGTAAGCCGATTGAACCTCCTGCAGGAAGTCGAGTGGATCGACACCCATCTTGAGCAGATCGAGGAAACTTCCCACCTTTGCAAGATAGGTCGCAGCATCGCTGCCGAACCGCTCGAAATACTTCGCTTCCTCGTCGGTTTCAGCGGTAGCGCCCTTCAATGCCTCCGATTGCCCCTTCAGCTTGTCGAGCTGTGCGCTGAGGGCCTTCATCTCCTCTTCCACCGCCTTGGGCGAGGCGTTCGCGCTGTTGAGGATCACGGTCCGGTACATGCCGGCGTGGGCCACCGTCAAGGTGTCGGTCAGTCCCTGGATCTCCGCTTCCCGTGTGAAGGAGCGGTTGAACAGGGTGTCCAGCAGCGTCGACTGCTGGGTGATCGCCGACCAGCCGAGCAGCGCGATCACCAGCATGCCGATGATCGCCGTCGTCGCCGGAATGGCCATCTTGACGGGGATGTGGAAGTTGTTGAGGAGGGTCATGGGGCACCTGCGTCGGCCGTCGGTCCATGGTGCGAACCATCCGGCATGGCATTGGGGCGGAGGAACGGGCGGCGGTCGCGCGACGCCGGCGGCACCATCGGCGCCGCCCTGCGTTCCGCAATCGCCGGACCGCTCTGCGATACGTGGTTGGAACGAGAACCCTGTCCGGGGTCGCATCCGAGGCGGCCGGCCCGCCGGCACGACCACCACGGCGTCATCTCATCCCGAAAATCTTTTTCAATGATTAACAGCGATTCTTTTGCCAGAATCTTTGATCTGTCACAATCATTCGCCAGCTTCTCGACATATTCGCGCATGCAAATCTCTAACATACCAACATATGCACCAAGGCATGGCGGATTTCTATTGTCCGAACCGAACCTGGCCGAACACCACCGCGCCCGCTAAAAGTTCCCCTTTTCCGTGCTGTTCTAGAACAGGAAGCAGCCATAACGCAGTATGCATGCTTCGGAATTCATACAATTAGAGGCTAACAGGATTTCACTCTCGCATCAATGGCGCGATTTCAGGTCATACTGCCGCATGCAGCGCTGAAACAGCCGCCCTTTCCCGCGGGCGCATGGTCGACCCCCGCAAGTCGGTTCTCAGTATTTTCAAATATATGACAAGTAGAGGCGTCAGCGCGGCGAGCCGCCTCAGCCCGCGGCCGAGACCATGAAGGCGATGGAGATCGACACCGGCGACAGCAGGGTGGAGATCAGCAGCGACATCGACACCACGTCCCGGCCGGCGTTGTATCGCTCGGCGAAGACATAGGCGTTGATGCCGATCGGCAGGGCCGCGGCGGTCACGGCCGGAGCGACCCACACCGGCGGCAGGTCGAAGACATGGGTGGCCAGCAGCCAGGTCAGCAGCGGGTGCAGCCCGGTCTTGAGCAGGGCCACGACCGTCGCGGGCAGCACAGCGCCCGAAGCCGGGCTGAGCGCCAGCGACGCGCCCAGGGTGAAGCAGGCGCAGGGAAGCACCGTCTGGGCCATCATGGTGAAGCTCTTCATCACCATGGGCGGAATCGGCAGATGGATCAGGTTGGCCGCCAGCCCGAGGATGACCGACACCACCAGCGGGCTGGTCAGCGTCGCCTTGGCCGCCCCCAGCGTCGCCTGGACAGGCCGCCCGGACCGGCCGCCGCGCGCCGACCGCTGGGTCTCCGCCAGCATGGTTGCAGAGGTGAACAGCAAGGGCGACTGGAAAACAATCAGCAGCATCACCGGCACCGCCACCGTCGGCCCATAGGCCTCCATGATGATGGGTGAGCCGAGAAGCGCGATGTTGGAAAAGGAACTGGCGAGGCCGATGGGTGCGATCTGTTCCCGCCGGCCCGCCATCCGCATCCACAGCCCGCCCACCAGGAAGACCGCCACCGCCGCGATGTAGAAGGACCCCAGCACCGCCCATTCCAGCGGGTCGGGGATGTCCGCCCGCGCCATGTTGGAGAACAGCAGCGCCGGCAGCGCATAGATGCCGAGGAAACGGGAAAGCCCCTGGACCATCGCATTGCTGAACCCACGGTAGCGTGCCGCCCAGTAGCCAAGGGCGATCAGGCCGAACATCGGCAGGACGATCTGGAAAATCAGCGACATGGACACGGCACCATGTGGGCGGGGTCGGCCGGGCGGGCCGACGATGCGGGGGCTTTCCTTACACCGATCCGCTCATTCGGCGGGAACGATCTCCAGCGGCGGGACGCCCAGCACATCCACCAGGGTGGCGCCGGCCTCGATCTGCTCGGTCCACTGGCGCTCGCGCTCCAGCAGGGCGAGGCTCTGGGCCAGGGCGGCATCGGCGAAGGCCAGCGGCACGACCACCACGCCGTCCTCGTCACCCAGGATCAGGTCGCCGGGATTGACCGGCACGCCGCCGATGGCCGCCGTGACGTCCATCTTGCCGCCGAAATTCTTGTGCGGGCCACGGGCGACCGCACCCTTGGCGAACACCGGCAGGCCGAGCCCGCGGATTTCGTGCAGATCGCGGACAGAGCCGTCGACCACCAGCCCGCCCAGCGCCCGGCGCTTGCAGCAGCGCACCACCCATTCGCCGGCCAGCGCAACGTCGTCCAGGCCGCCGCCGGCCACGACGACCACGTCGCCCGGTTCGGCGAGGCTGACGGCATGGTGAACCATGCTGTTGTCGCCGGGCATGGTGACGACGGTGCGGGCCTGGCCGCAGATGCGCATGCCCGGCACCATCGGCTTGATCCGGGAATCCATGCTCTGGCAGCGGTTCAGCGCATCGGAGGCGACGCTGCTGGGCACCGACGACCATTTGGCGAGGGCGTCGGTCGACAGCCGGCGGTAGTCGACGAGATAGCGTTGCATGGCCATGGCGGGGTCCTTTCTTCGGTCTGGTCTTCGTGTCTGGATCGGGTTCGGAGGGGGGCGTGGGGGCGGTGACGGTTCCCGCTTCGGTCGATCCCGTAACCGGCGGCCCCGACACGGCCGAACCGTCCGCCATGCGGCCGGGTGACCGGCAGCGGCGAACGGGTCGAGCGATTCGGACGTCCTTATGCGGGAAGGATTCGGAACTTCAACGCGCTTTTTCGCGGATTTTCAGCGAGCGGCACAACCCCCGGAGCTTTAGACGCCATTTATTTAGATTTTGAAGTGTACTCGCATAAGCCGTCATACGCAAGGAGGTTGACAATCTGTAAATATGTCATAGGAAATTTCGTCCCGCATTGCTGGTTATCACCAAACAACACGCGCCTGAGACGTGAAATTACAAGACAGTCACCGGCCACGCTTTGGCGCTTCATAACTGCCGATACAGGCCACCGGCATTGAGGGGAGTTGAGAAAACGCGCCGACGTATAGGGCAGCGACCAATCCTACAATTGTATGCTGCCGACGGCTTGCCTTACTACAATCTATGGATATGCCAACTCAACCCGTGAGAGCGTGCCGCCAACGTCGGGCGCACAGCTTTGCGGAAATGGCGGAGGAACCGCGACGGCGGGCCGGGGGCCGGCAGGACCGTGAAGGCGTGGGTCGAGGGTAACAGGCCGGCAAGTGCGGGCGCGAAAATGCGAAAGGCCGGCACCCGAAGGTCCGGCCTTTTGAAATCGCATGCTCCAGCAGGAAGACTGGAGGAAACTGGAGCGGGCGAAGGGATTCGAACCCTCGACCCCAACCTTGGCAAGGTTGTGCTCTACCCCTGAGCTACGCCCGCGCTCCGTACCGCTTTCGAACCAGCTTGTGGTTCAGCAGCGTGTCGCTGCCGTCCGGCGGTGTGCGGCGGACTATACTCATCGGCCGACGCATTGCAAGCGCCTTGTTTCAGTTTTTTCACCGGCTGGACGATTTTCCGCTCGCCCGGTACAAGGACTGTCATGGACACCGCATCGACCCCCCTTCCGGATCAGGCGGCGCCGCTGCCGACCTCGCCGGACCAACTGCTGGCGCGGCTCGACGCGCTGGGCATCCAGGCGACCACGCACAGCCACCCGCCGCTGCACACGGTGGAGGAGAGCAAGGCCCTGCGCGGCGCCCTGCCCGGCGGCCATTGCAAGAACCTGTTCCTGAAGGACAAGAAGGACCAGCATTGGCTGGTGGTGGCGCTGGAGGATGCCAGGGTCGACCTGAACCGGCTGGACAAGGCGATCGGGTCGGCGCGGCTGTCCTTCGCCTCGGCAGACCGGCTGTGGCGCGTCCTCGGCATCCGGCCGGGGTCGGTCACGCCCTTCGCCCTGGTCAACGACACCGGGCACAAGGTGCGCGTCGTCCTGCAGAAGGCGATGATGGAGCATGACCTGCTGAACTATCACCCACTGCTGAACGACCGCACCACGGCGATCCGGCGCGATGATCTGCTGCGCTTCATACGCGCCTGCGGGCACGAGCCGGCGATCGTCGAGTTCGGTCGCGCCGAGGAGTGACCGGCCGAGCGGCGGTTTCCACGCAATGCTTGCTTGAGCCGCCTTGCGCGCTCACATATGTCGGCAACGACGAGGATCCGGGCACCGCAACGGCCGGATCGGCAACTCCATGGCCCACCGGGATGTCCTAATGGGCCAGGCATCACCAACGGGACCGAAACACGCCATGTTCTCCATGCCCCCCGCCAACGGGTCCAAGCCCGCCGCTCCTGCCGCCGCCGGTGCCGCTGACGTCGTCAAGGACAGCAGCGACCGCGCCTTCATGGCCGACGTGATCGAGGCCTCGCGCGACGTTCCGGTGATCGTCGATTTCTGGGCGCCGTGGTGCGGCCCCTGCAAGCAGCTGGGTCCGATCATCGAGAAGGTGGTGCGCGCCGCCAAGGGCGCGGTGCGCCTGGTGAAGATCGACACCGACGCCAACCCGATGATCGCCTCGCAGCTGCGCGTGCAGTCGATCCCGGCGGTCTACGCCTTCTTCCAGGGCCGGCCGGTCGACGGCTTCATGGGCGCCCTGCCCGAATCGCAGGTGAAGGCCTTCGTCGACAAGCTGGTGGCGCTGGCCAAGCAGGCCGGCGTCGGCGGCGGGGCCGGCGACCTGCTGGAGGAGGCCTTCGCCCAGGCCAAGGAGCTGATGGAGGGCGGCGACCTGCAGGGCGCGCTCGACCTCTACAGCCAGATCATGCAGGCCGAGCCGGAGAACGCCCAGGCCTATGCCGGGCTCATCCGCTGCCTGATCGCCGCCGGCGACCTGGAGAATGCCAAGCAGATGCTGGCCCAGGCGCCGGAAGCAATCGCCAAGGACAAGGAGCTGGTCAATGTCCGCGCCGCGCTCGACGTGGCGGAGCAGGCCGCCAACGCCGGCCCGATCCCGGAGCTGATGGAAAAGGTCGCCCACGACCCGAATGACCATGCCTCGCGCTTCGACCTCGCCATGGCGCTGTTCGCCGCCGGCAAGCGCGAAGCGGCGGTGGACGAGCTGCTGGAGATCTTCAAGCGCGACCGGACCTGGAACGAGGACGGCGCCCGCAAGCAGCTGGTGAAGTTCTTCGAGGCGTTCGGCCAGACCGACCCGCTGACGGTGAAGACCCGCCGGCGCCTGTCGACCATGATGTTCAGCTGACGCTTTTCAGGACACCGGACGGCTGTTCCACCGGCGAAGGGGTTCTATCTGATTGGCATGACCAGGAACCCAACCAGAAACCCCTTCGACCCCGATTTCGGCCAGTTGCCGGGGATGCTGCCCATCTTCCCGCTGGCCGGCGTCCTGTTGCTGCCGCGGGCCAGGCTACCGCTGAACATCTTCGAACCGCGCTATCTCGCGATGGTCGAAGACGCTCTGGGCAGCGGCCGCATGATCGGCATGGTCCAGCCGCTCGACCCCGCGGGGCGGGAGCGCGAGCCGGCCGTCTATGACTGCGGCTGTGCCGGCCGCATCACCAGCTTCGCCGAGACCGACGACGGCCGTTTCCTCATCACCCTGACCGGCGTCGCCCGCTTCGAGATCGGGCGGGAGGTGGAGGGTGCGCGCGGCTACCGCCGGGTGGTTCCCGACTGGCGTCCCTTCCGCGCCGACCTGGAGCCAGAGGCCTGCGGCGGCATCGACCGCAACCGGCTGCTCGGCGCGCTGAAGAGCTATTTCCGCGTCCAGGGCCTGTCGGTCGACTGGAAGTCCATCGAATCGACGCTGGACGAACGGCTGGTCAACTCGCTCGCCATGATCTGCCCCTTCACGCCCGGCGAGAAACAGGCGCTGCTGGAGGCCCCGACCCTGGCGGAGCGCGGGAAGCTCTTGATCGGGCTGGTGGAGATGGCCATTCTCGACAGCCACGACGGGGACGGCCCGCCACCCAAGCATTGATCCTTACCTTGACGATTGCGAGACACGACATGGCGACGCCCGAGGACAAGAGCAGCGAATCGAAAACCAGTGCGCGGGTCGACCCGAAGCTGCTGGAAATCCTGGTCTGTCCGCTGACCAAGGGGCCGCTGCGCTACGACGCCGAGCGCGGCGAACTGGTCAGCGAGCGCGCCGGGCTGGCCTACCCGATTCGCGACGGCATCCCGATCATGCTGATCGACGAGGCCCGCAGCCTGGACAAGGCGGGGGCGTCGCGATGAGCGGCGATGACTTCGGCACGGTCCACTGGCCGACCGAGATCCGACTGAAGAAGGAGGAGAAGCGGCTGGAGGTCGATTTCGACGACGGCCGGACCTTCTCCTACCCGGCGGAGTTCCTGCGCGTCGTCAGCCCGTCCGCCGAGGTGCAGGGCCACAACCCCAGCCAGAAACAGACCGTCGCCGGCCGTCGCCATGTCGGCATCATGCGGCTGGAGCCGGTCGGCAACTATGCCATCCGCATCGTCTTCGACGACCTGCACGACAGCGGTATCTACACCTGGAAATACCTCTACGAGATCGGCACCGAACAGGAGAGCCTGTGGGCCGAATATCTGGAGGAGCTTCAGGCCAAGGGCCTGAGCCGCGACCCGCGGCGGTAGGGCACGGGCTCCCTCTCCCGGGGCGGGAGAGGGAGCACACCTCACTTCCAGATCGGTTTCCCGCTGCCCGGCAGGCCGTAGAAGTCCCATTTTCGGCTGACCTTCTCCACGACATCGTCGGTCATGTGGAGCTTCTCGCCCCATTCGCGCTTGGTCTCCGGCGGCCATTTGTTGGTGGCGTCCAGGCCGACCTTGCCGCCCAGTCCCGATTCCGGGCTGGCGAAGTCGAGATAGTCGATGGGCGTGCCCTCGATCACCGTGATGTCGCGCGCCGGGTCCATGCGGGTCGAGATCGCCCACATCACGTCCTTCCAGTTCCGCGCGTCGATGTCGTCGTCCACGACGATCACCCATTTCGTGTACATGAACTGGCGCAGGAAGGACCAGACGCCCATCATCACGCGCTTGGCGTGGCCGGGATAAGCCTTCTTCATGCTGACCACCGCAATACGGTAGGAGCAGCCTTCCGGCGGCAGCCAGAAATCGACGATCTCCGGAAACTGCTGGACCAGCAGCGGAATGAACACCTCGTTCAGCGCCTCGCCCAGCACCGACGGCTCGTCGGGCGGGCGGCCGGTGAAGGTGGACAGATAGATCGGCTTGCGCCGCATCGTCATGGCGGTGACGGTGAAGACCGGGAAGGGCTCGACCGAATTGTAATAGCCGGTGTGGTCGCCGTAGGGGCCCTCGTCGGCGTATTCGTCCAGGCTGACATGCCCTTCCAGCACAATCTCCGCCTGGGCCGGCACCTTCAACGGCACCGTTTTGCACTCCACCAGCTCCACCTTCTTGCCGCGCAGCAGGCCGGCGAACTGGTATTCCGACAGGGTGTCGGGCACCGGCGTCACCGCGGCCAGGATGGTGCCGGGGTCGGCCCCCAGCACGACGGCGCAGGGCAGCGGCTCGCGCTTGCCACTGGCAGCCCAGCGGTGATGATGCTGGGCGCCGCCGCGGTGCTTCAGCCAGCGCATGATGGTCTTGTTCTTTCCCAGCACCTGCATGCGGTAGATGCCGAGATTGAAGTCGTCCTCGCGCTTCCCCGTCGGCCCCTTGGTGACCACCAGCGGCCAGGTGATCAGCGGCGCCGGCTCGCCCGGCCAGCAGCTCTGCACCGGCAGGCGGCCGAGGTCGATGTCGTCGCCGGTCAGCACCACCTCCTGGCAGGGGGCCGAGCCGACGGTCTTCGGCTTCATCGACAGCACGGTCTTGGCGAGCGGGATCAGTTCCAGCGCCTCGCGGAAGCCGCCCGGCGGTTCCGGTTGCTTGAGGAAGGCCAGCGTCTCGCCGATGGCGCGCAGCTGGTGCGGCTCGCGGTCCATGCCCCAGGCGACCCGCTCCACCGTGCCGAACAGGTTGACCAGCACCGGCATCTCCGAGCGCGTGCCGTCGGCCTTGACGACATTCTCGAACAGCACTGCCGGGCCGTTCTCGGCCAGCAGGCGAGTCTGGATCTCGGTCATCTCCAGCACGGTGGACACCGGCTCCTTCACCACCACCAGCCGCCCCGCCTTCTCCAGCCGGTCGATGAAGTCACGCAACGAGGTGTAGGGCATCGCAGGGTGTCCAGTGTGTGGGTGGTGCGTCCGAAACGGACGATAACCTTCAACTCGGCGGCCGGTCCGTCAAGTGCGGTGGGGTCAGATATGTGGAGAAAGACCGGTGTCGGCGCCTAGCTCGCCCAGCCATTCTTACGATGTCGGCTTTGCCTGGCGTCCAACAGTGCACTGAACTCTTCAGCATCAATGAACGGCCCGGACAATCGCTGATCAATCAGTCGCCGAAGCAGGTCGATCGTGCTTTCCGAATGCTCGTCCATGTCATCGGTCGGGAGCTTCGATGTGTCAGCCGTCATGACCACCTCCATCTCAAACGTACAGGACGCTTCCACCCGCCCAAAACAAAACCCCTTCCCCACCCCAGGCGGACCAAGGGTCCGGCCGGGCGCGGGAAAGGGGCTTCGTCACAACTCACGAACCGGGGTGCGAGACCCGGTGCGGGATCAGTACATGTGCTGGCCGCCGTTGACCGACAGGGTCGAGCCGGTCATGAAGCCGTTGTCGTCGTCGACGAGGTACAGCACGGCCTTGGCGATCTCCGAGGCGCGGCCGAGGCGGCCGACCGGGATGCGGGCAACGATCTTCTCCAGCACGTTCGGCGGCACCGCGCGCACCATGTCGGTGTCGATGTAGCCGGGGGCGATGGCGTTGACGGTGATGCCCTTGGCCGCGCTCTCCTGCGCCAGCGCCTTGGTGAAGCCGTGGATGCCGGACTTCGCCGCGGCGTAGTTGACCTGACCGTACTGGCCGGCCTGGCCGTTGACCGAGCCGATGTTGACGATGCGGCCGAAACCGCGCTCGCGCATGCCGTCGATGACGTTGCGGCACATGTTGAAGCAGGAGGACAGGTTGGTGTGGATCACCTTCTCCCACTGATCGTAGGTCATGCGGTGCATCACGCCGTCACGGGTGATGCCGGCGTTGTTGATGAGCACGTCGACCGGGCCCAGGTCGGCCTCGATCGCGGCGATACCCTTCTTGCAGGCGTCGAAATCCGCGACGTCGAACTTGTAGGTCGGGATACCGGTGCGGGCGGTGAACTCCTCGGCCGCCTGATCGTTGCCGGCATAGTTGGCGGCGACCTTGTAGCCGGCATTCTTCAGGGCGACGGCAACCGCCTCGCCGATGCCGCGGGTACCACCAGTGACGACTGCAACACGAGCCATAGTTCTTCTCCCCAGATTTAGTGATGATTGGTTGGTTTCTTTGGATTTTTATTTTTGGACGCGAGACTCCGTCCGCAGGTCCGGCGGATGCCTCGTGCCTTAGGCGAAGCGGGCCGCTTCCCTGTTCGAAAGCGGCCCGTCCGATCCTCAGTCGCGCTGAACGCAGAGGGCGATGCCCATGCCGCCACCGATGCAGAGAGTGGCGAGACCCTTCTTGGCGTCGCGCTTCTGCATTTCATACAGCAGCGTGGTCAGCACGCGCGCACCCGAGGCGCCGACCGGGTGGCCGAGCGCGATGGCGCCGCCGTTGACGTTGACCTTGCTGGTGTCCCAGCCGAGATCCTTGTTGACCGACAGCGCCTGGGCGGCGAAGGCCTCGTTCGCCTCGATCAGGTCGAGGTCGTCGACGGTCCAGCCGGCCTTTTCCAGCGCCTTGCGCGAGGCCGGAATCGGGCCGGTGCCCATGATCGCCGGATCGACGCCGGCGGTCGCCCAGGAGACGATGCGGGCCAGCGGGGTGACGCCGCGCTTGGCCGCGTTCTCCGCCGTCATCAGAACCAGGGCGGCGGCGCCGTCATTGATGCCCGAGGCGTTGCCGGCGGTCACCGTGCCGTCCTTCGAGAAGGCGGGGCGCAGCTTGGCCAGCGATTCCGGCGTGGTGCCGTGCTTGGGATACTCGTCGTCCGACACGACGACGTCGCCCTTGCGGCCCTTGATGGTGACCGGGACGATCTCGTCCTTGAAGCGGCCGGCCTTCTGGGCGGCCTCGGCCTTCTGCTGGCTGGCAGCGGCGAAGGCGTCCTGCTCCTCGCGGGTCAGCTGCCACTTCTGGGCGACGTTCTCCGCGGTGGTGCCCATGTGATAGCCATGGAAGGCGTCGGTCAGGCCGTCGCGCAGCATGGTGTCGAGCAGTTCGGCGGAGCCCATCTTGGTGCCGTTGCGCAGATGCATGACGTGCGGCGCCATGCTCATGCTCTCCTGGCCGCCGACGACCAGGACGTCGGCGTCGCCGTTCTTGATCGCCTGATAGCCGAGCGCGACGGCGCGCAGGCCGGAACCGCAGAGCTGGTTGATGCCCATGGCGGTCGCCTCCACCGGGATGCCGGCATTGACGGCGGCCTGGCGGGCCGGGTTCTGGCCCTGACCGGCGGTCAGGATCTGGCCCAGGATGACTTCGTCCACTTCCGCCGCGTCGGTCTTGGCGCGGGCCAGCGCTTCGCGGATCGCGACCTCGCCCAGAACGTGGGCGGGAACGGCGCTGAGAGCACCGTTGAAGCTGCCGATGGGCGTACGGGCGGCACCGGCGATGACAACTTCGGTCATTGAACGCTCCTCGAAATAGGACAGTTTTATTATAGCGCTGGTGGGACGCTCGGAGTGATTGTCACCTTAAGTCGGGCAATGTGACGGGTGCAAGCTGGCCGAAGGTCGCGGCGCTAACCTGTCGCAGCAAGCCATTCGGCCAGCGGATTCCACACGCCGGTCTCGGCGCCGGCGCTCACGACCATTCCGATATGGCCCAGCGGCGGGCGCAGAATGCGGGCGCCGGGGATCGCGGCGGGCAGCGCCAGGGCGGATGCGGGCGGCACGATGCGGTCGCGCTCCGGGATCAGGGCCAGGGTGGGCACGCGGATGGCGGCCGGATCGACCGGCAGGCCCGCGACCATCCAGGCCCCGGCCATCGTATCGTTGCGCCCGTACCAGCCCGCCAGCGAATCGCGCGCCACCGCGGCCACCAGCGGCACCCCGTCGTTCAGCCAGTCCTCCAGCGCGACGAAGGCCGCGGCGGTGCGGGACTCCGGCGCCATGCGGGCGAAGCTGCTGAATTTCTTCAAGGCCAGCAGCGGGTCGAGCTGGGCGAACAGCGCCTGCAGCGCGTCGGTCGGCAACTCGCCCCAGCGCTCCAGCGCCGGCCCCCAGGGCTGTATGAAGGCCGCAACCCGGCGAGCGGCGGCGGCATCCTCCGCATGGAAATCCCAGGGCGTGGCCATCAGGCCGAGCCCGGCGAGCGACCGCGGCCGGCGCTGCGCCAGCCCCGCGGCCAGCAGCCCGCCCATGCAATATCCCACCACCGGCACCGGCCGCCCAACTGCCTCCACCACCACGTCCAGCGCGCGCTCCAGCCGGCCGGCGATGTAGTCGGTCAGGGTGAAGCGGCGTTCCAGCGGCCCCGGCCGGCCCCAGTCGAGCAGAAGCGGCCGGAAGCCCCGCGCCGCCAGCCAGCGCATCAGGCTCTTGTCCCGCGACAGGTCGAGGATATAGGCGCGGTTGACCAGCGACGGCACGAACAGCACCGGCAGCCCGCTGCCCCCCGCGCCATAATCCAGCAGGCGGGATCCGCCCTCGGTCCAGACCACCGGCGGGTCGGGCAGATCGCGGACATAGGGGTGGCGGCGGTAGCGCTCGATCCCGGTCAGGACCGCGTCGATGCGGCGCCGGACCTCCCGGTCAACTTCCCGGCTCAGCCGGTCGTCGGCGCTTGGCCCCGCGCTGCCGCGCAGCCGGTCGGCCCGCGACATTTCGTCCCTCAGCGCCGCCGCCCGTTCCCTCAGTGCCGGGTTCCAGGGCAGCGAGCCGTTCCTCAAGAGCGGCAATGCGGCCGAGGAGCTGAGCAAGCTGCCCAGCGCCGCCGTCAGATGCAGGCCCAGCGGACGCGGTCCCATGCGACGGGGCGCCCCGTCCGCCCGCGTCCCCTTTTCTCCCGTCCTGTCCTGTGGGCGCTCGCTCATCGAAAGGCCGTTCGTTTTGCGGAGAGACGTTGTGGGAGAAGGCGGCCGGACGGGGATCCCAACCGCTGCCGGGCATGCCGCCGCCACCGAATGCGAACCCGGCAGGTCCGAAGGCGAAGGGGGCCGCAGCCGCCATCCCCTGCCCCATCATCTGGAACATCCGGGCCATCATGTCCGCCATCTCAGGATCGGTGGCGCCCGCCGTCCATTGGTCCTGCCACAGGTCCAGGTAGCGGCGCGCCAGCGATTCATAGGAAGGCGGATCGGAGGGGGGGTCTGGTTGCGACGGGTCGGCCATGGGCGGATTATAAGGGCTGCAAGGGTGGATTGACCAGCGCGGCATGGCTCCCCACCTGTCCTTCCGGGTATCGTCGGAGGCTGTCCGGGTGCGTCTCTCCTCGCCGTCCGTGCCGCGCTTCGCACCGCAACCGCGGCGCTATGCCGCGGCGCAACGCTGGACAAATTGCTATCCCTTCGAGTAGTCCTAAGGACGGAACAATTTCCGCCGCAATGTCCCCGTATTCTGGAACATGATGGTTCTGGAATGTGTCCCTTCTTGAAAGAGTCCGCGATGGCCGACAAGGAAGACCAGAAGTCCGCTCCGATCACGATCAAGAAGTACGCCAACCGGCGGCTCTACAACACCGCCACCAGCAGCTATGTCACGCTGGACCATCTCTGCCAGATGGTGAAGGACGGGCTGGACTTCGTGGTCTATGACGCCAAGACGGGGGAGGACATCACCCGCTCCGTCCTGACCCAGATCATCGTGGAGGAGGAGAGCAAGGGCCAGAACCTGCTGCCCATCAGCTTCCTGCGCCAGCTGATCGGCTTCTACGGCGACAACATGCAGTCGGTCGTGCCGCGCTATCTGGAATATTCGATGCAGGCCTTCTCCCGCAATCAGGAGCAGATGCGCGACTATTTCCAGAACACGCTGGGCGGCATGTTCCCGTTCGGCCGCCTGGACGAGGTCAGCAAGCAGAACATGGCGATGTTCGAACGGGCCATGCGGATGTTCACGCCCTTCGGCGTCGCCGGCGCTTCGGACGACGTCGCCGGCCAGCGTCCGGCCGCCCAGCCCGGACCCGCCCCCACCGCTCCGGCGGCCGGCGCCACCTTCGACGAGCTGCAGAAGCAGATCGACGAACTGCAGAAGCAGATCGCCAGCATCGCCAAGCCGGCAGGCAAGACGGACGCGAAGTAACCGGTCCTCATAAGGTTCCGAATGACGGTCAGCACGGAAGGCGGGGGCATACCCCGCCTTTTTCATTGCGCCGGCCGGATCGGGCGCGCAGGCTTTGGCCCGCGCATGAATTGAATCGCGCATGGATCGGATCGCGCAGAATCGAACTCGATTCGAAGCGTGACTCCGATCGCCGAACTCCAGAGGGCGCCTTCTCGTCCACGGCGCCGGTCCGGCGGCTTTGCCGCGTGGGTTCGGCCCGTCCAACCGTCAGGAGGGAACCGACCATGACCACCGAACTGACCGTCTCCATCACCCTGGCCAGCGACGATCCGCGGGAGGTTTCCCGTTTCGAGGACATGCTGCGCAGCTGGCTCGACCATCAGCCGGGCGTGGCCGGGCTGGCCATCGCCGACCGCGGCAACGATCTGGCGACCGAGAACATCTGGCGCGCCGCCCGCAAGGCCACCTTCGGCCCGGCGCTGAAGAACCCCTTCGCGCCCTGACGGGCCGATTCCAGAAGCGATCAGCCCCTGAACAGGTGCGGGACCATCGCCCAATCCGGGCCGCCGCCAAGGCCAAGCCGCGGATCGGACAATTCCCGCACCCCCATGCCCAGGCATTTGTCGCCGACGATCCAGGCATGCAGGACGGCGCGGGTATCCTCCTCGCGGAAGCAGGACGGGGTTTCCAGCCACACCGCCCCATGGGCAGCCACGTCGCCGCCGATCTCCGGCCCGTCGTCGGCGATCACGGCGCCATGGTCGATAACGCGGGTCGGCGCACCGTCCAGCCCGTGGAAGGCCCGCACCGTCACCCTCTCCGCCCCGTCGATGCCGCTGGGGTCCAGGGCCGCGCGGCACAGATTGGGGTGGCGCGGATACAGCGAGGACAGCACCGCCAGCAGGCCGTGGTTCGACCACAGCCAGCACCACAGCGGTGACAGCACGCTCATGCCGCTGCTGCGCAGCCGCTGCAGGAACCCGTCGTCGGCCAGCCCGTCCCAGGGATAGAGCTTCGCCAGCCAGGAGATCGCCTGCCCCTCGTCGTCGATGAAGCGCCGGCCGTCCCAGGCGATGGAATGCAGCGGCAGCAGCCGGGTGTCGATGCCGGCCTCCGCCGCGGTGGCGGCCAGATAGACCAGTTCGCCCTCGCGCATCGGGTCGGGGGTGGCGCAGGTCGCATGCATGCGGCCTCGGCCGGGCACCCCCGCCGCCATCTCCTCCCACCGCTCGACCAGCGCCTCGTGCAGGCCGTTGAACTGGTTGGCGTCGGGGGCCATCGCCTCGCGCCAGTTGCGCTGGATGATGGAGGCGGCGAACAGCCCCTCGCCGGTGTCGTAGTTGCAGCCCAGCAGCTTGATGCTGTCGCGCCCGTCATAGGCCAGCGTCAGCCGGCCGGCGAGCCCGCCCGCCCGCTCGTTGCGCCGCCCGCCGGCCCAGTAATCGGCCCAGGACGCCTCCAGCATCCGCGCCAGATCGCCGCGGATGCCGAGTGCGGCGAACAGCTTGTGCTCCACCACATGGCGCACGGCGACGGCGATCATGCTGTGCAGTTCGTCCGCGACGCTTTCGATCAGATCGATCTGCGAGGCGCTGAACTCATAGACGGTGTCCTCCCGCCAGCCGGCACCGGCCGACATGGCGCGCACACCATAGGGATATTTGCGGAGACCCGGGCGCCAGTCGGCCCGCGGTTTCATCGTCGTCCTGCGCATGCCTGTTCCGATCCCCTGCGTATCAGGACCGGGAGGCCGGACGGCACGCGGCGGCGAAGGTCCGGCGCATGGAGGAGATGACGGGCGGCAGGCTGGTCAACTGTCCATTGGGCAACGCACTACTCCGGGGGAGGCCAATCCGAGGAAGACGCTGATGCTCGCGACGCAATTGCTGCGGCGCAAGCACGGCCTTGCGTATGTAACCCGCCCCGCCACGGCGCGCCAGCGCGCATCCGCGATAGCTCCCCCCGATCGGACGGGCAGCGGAAACGGAATGGACCGCCGCGACGCAGGGCCGCAGCGGTCCATTCCCGCAGTTTTCAAAATGGCAACTGGAAAAGCGCGATCAGACGAGACCGACCGAAGGACGCCGGGTGAGCGACCGCATCGCCCACAGCGCCAGACGGCCGCGCCGCGGCTTCATCACCACCGCCGGCCGGATCGGTGCCGCCGCAAGCGCAGGCACCAGAGCCGGCAAGTCGTCGCGCCCGCCGCTGCCGAGGCGCCGGATACGGCGGGCGGCCAGAACGATGCGCAGCACCTCTTCTTCGGACACGGCACGGCGGGCCAGGCCGGCGGCGAGGCTCGCCGCCTCGCACAGGGCCGCCCGTTCGGCCAAAAGCCCGGTCAGGCCCTTGGCAGCCGCCGTCAATGCAGCTTCATCGTAAAGGGCGAGGACAAGCGTCCTCAACCCGTGTTCCATCCGTGTGGACATGGCGGGCGCTCCGGAAAAAACGGAATGGCGTGCGGATCGGATGCCGGTGGATCGGCAGACGAGATTATCCGTGCGCGGCACCCGTTCGGCCATGCGCCCCAAGGTGGTAACACCGTGACCGCGGCTCCGTGATGCTGGAAAGCCACAGTCGGTAAACCGAAAAATTTCTGGATATGTCGGGAACAGTCCGCTCCGACTGGCGGGAAGAAATGGTGGAGCCAAGGAGGATCGAACTCCTGACCTCTACAATGCCATTGTAGCGCTCTCCCAGCTGAGCTATGGCCCCACTATATTTTCTTCTCTTAACCAACACTTTGGGTGTTGGTGCGCTTGGAGGGAGTCGAACCCCCACGGCCTTTCAGCCACTAGGACCTGAACCTAGCGCGTCTACCAGTTCCGCCACAAGCGCATCCCGCGTTTCTTGGGGTCACGCGGGGCGCTCTATGTACCCAGGCCGGCCGCCGCGCTCAAGAGGAAAATTGCAATCGCGCGAAAGTTTTTCCGGGGGTGGAGATGACGTGTGGATGTGTCGGCGCATTGCCCCCTCCCTTCCCATGCGGTCGCATGGGCCCCTTCCCTCCCCCGCCTTTGGCGGTGGAGGGACAGGAAGCGGCAGTCCCCTCTCCCGCCCAGCTCTCGCACAAAGCTACGCTTTGTGCTGACGCGGCAGGCGGACCGAAGGTCCGCTGAGAGCGGGGGAGGGCTAGGGAGGGGGCATAATGCGCGGCCCTACTCCGCCGGCTTGATCGCGTAGAAGCGATAAACCCGCACGCCGGCCTCGATGGCGGCAACGCGGCGGGCCCAGAGCTCGACCTCCTCCATCACCGCCAGCTTGGTGGGGACGTCGAGCTGGAACCTTTCCAGATGCTCGACCAGCCCCTGGATGGCTGACAGGATCAGGCCGCGGTGGGTGTCGGTGATGTCCTCGGCGATGCGGAGGTCGAGGTTGCGCTGGGCGAAGGCGTTGGCCATGCGGTCCTTGGGCCACAGGTTCGGCGTCAGCGGTTCCTTGTCGCACCAGGTCTGCACCGCCTTGGCGTCCATCACGTCCGCCTCGGCGATGTAGTCGGTGATCAGCAGATGGCCGCGCGGCTTCAGCGCCAGCTCCATCCCGTCGAACATCTGCTCCTTGTCGCGGACGAAGAACAGGCCTTCCTTGTAGACGATGGCGTCGACGCGCTTGGGATAGCCGAAATGCTCGGGGTTGAAGGTCTCGACCGGCGCCTTCTTCTCCAGCCCCAGCTTGAAGGAACGGACCATCCCTTCCTTCGCCAGCAGTTCCGACGCCTCCAGCCCGGTGACCCAGCAGCCGTATTTGCCGGCCATGGTGCGGCTGGTTCCGCCCAGCCCGGCGGCAAGGTCCAGAACGCTCATCGCCGGGTTCAAGCCCAGCGGCTTGACCAGATAGGGGATATGATCGGCGCCGCCGGGCGTGTTGAAGCCCTCGCCCCACATCTTCTCCGCCACCTCGATGCGGGTGGCCGTCCACAGCGGCTTGCCCCAGCGGTTCATGCCGGGACCGGGGCCGGGGCCGGAATTCGACGGCTGCTGCTCCGCCGGCGCCTGCTGCGGTTCGTCGCCCTTCCTGGTCTTCAGGCCCGACAGGTCATAGCCTTCCCACCAGGCGTAAAGCCGGGTCTTCAGGCTCGGTCCGTGCCCGGACGATCCGTTGTTGTCCGTCATCGCCGTCGTCCATCCCATCGGCCGATCGACGCCTCCGGCGCCGCCGGCATCATCCCGTTCGGCGCCACGCGGCGCATCATCCTTGCGGTTGTTCCGTGACACTGAAACACACCATCCGCAAGAATCCTTCCCGCCTCAGGTTAGACTGACGCTAATTGCATGCAAGTGGAAAAATTTCCCTGCTGTAACGCCGCCCTTGGGGCGTCAGCGCGCCGCCTTGGCCGGCGCCGGGCTCGAGTCCGGAAGGGAGGCCATGCGCGTGCCCGCCGCATTCAGCACCGGGGCGCAGGCGGCGGGCATCTTGCGGACCACCCGCGGTTCCGGCTTGTAGCCCAGCGGCCGCTCGATGGCGGGGGAGGCGCTGCTCAGCCAGGACATCAACTCGTCATCGCAGCCGTCGCCGTCGGGCGGGGCCGTCTGCTGCTCGCACAGCGGGCTGCCGGCCGGGCAGTTCAGGCGGATGTGCATATGGCCGTCATGGCCGTGCCAGGGCCGCAGCTTGTTCAGGAAAGCACGGTCGGACCAGTTGCGCTGACACATCGCCAGCTTGATCGCCGGGCTGACGAAGATGCGGGAAACCCGCGCGTCGCTGGCGGCGATCTGGACCATCTTCGCCTGCCGGTCCGACCAGTCCTCGGTCACGCGCATCCGGTCGTAATCGACATACTTGATCTCCTCCAGCCGCTCGCGACCGGCACGCCCCATCGGCGGCAGGTCCAGCCGCAGCCAGACATCGGCGTCCAGCCCGATCTGGTGGCTGGCATGCCCCGACGGCATCGGGCCGCCGCGCGCCTGCCCCATGTCACCGATCAGCGCGGTGCCCAGCCCGGCGAGCGCCACACGCTGGCCGAAATCACGGAGCATGTCGACCAGCACCGGATGGCCGTAGTTGCGCTTGCGCGACAGGCGGATGACCTGATAGCCGACCCCCTCCGGCGGCAGGGCGCGGGCGCCGGCGACACATCCCGCGGCATAACCGCCGATGGACTGCGCCGCCCCCAGCGACGGACCGGACACCGCGCCCCAGGCGACGCTGGTGGCATAGGCCGGGATCGGCGCCGGCTTCTTCTTCCGCTGCTTGGCGTCGGCACCACCGGACGCCAGCAGGGCGACAGCCAGCCCGGCGCACGCGACACCCCTGAAGGCACGCCCCCCGAAAGCGCGAAATCCCATATCCGTTCCCCGCATCGCCACCAGTACCGCCGTCGGCACCGCCCCCAAGCACCGTCACCGTTACGGCTATAGCGGAGTCGTGGTTAAGGAATGATGGAGGAGGCCTCCGGGCCGCACAACCGGACGGTCAGGCGCCGGTCCGGTCCATCCGGGGTGAGCCCCTTGGCCGAAGCTGCGGCTTGCGGCGCTCAGTCCAGCGTCTGGCGATAGCGTCTCAGCGCCACCACCGTCACCACCGTCAGGAACAGGAGAAGCGCCAGCACCTCCGCCGCGATCTCCGCCAGCCCGTTCCCCTTCAGCAGGATGCCGCGGACGATGCGCAGGAAATGGGTCAGCGGCAGCAACTCCCCCACCGCCTGCGCCCAGCCGGGCATGCCGCGGAACGGAAACATGAAGCCCGACAGCAGCATCGACGGCAGGAAGAAGAAGAAGGACATCTGCATCGCCTGCAGCTGATTGCGCGCCAGCGTGGAAAAGGTGAAGCCGACGGCGAGGTTGGCGGCGATGAAGAGAATCAGCACGGCGGACAGCAGGCCGAGGCTGCCGACGATCGGCACGTCGAACATCAGCCGCGCCGCCACCACGATCAGCAGCACCTGGACATAGCCGACGGCGACGAAGGGCACGATCTTGCCCAGCATCACCTCGAACGGGCGCACCGGCATGGCCAGCAGGTTCTCCATGGTCCCGCGCTCCCGCTCGCGGGTGACGGCCAGGGCCGTCATCATCACCATGGTCATGGTCAGCACCACGCCCATCAGGCCGGGCACGACATTGTATTGGGTGATGCCCTCCGGGTTGTAGCGGCGGTGGATACGCAGTTCCACCGGGTCCGGCCCGGCGCGCAAGCCCGTCAGCGGTCCGGTCAGGTCGGGGTTCAGCGCCTGCCGGGCGATGGTGGACAGGGCCGACAGCGCGTTGCCGGTCGCTGCCGGATCGGTCGCATCCGCCTCCACCAGCAGAACCGGGCGGGTGCCGCGCTGCAGGTCGCGGGCGAAGCCGGTGGGAATGGTGACGGCGAATTGCACCTCCCCCTCCGCCAGCAGCCGGTCGATCTCGGCCTCCGACGACGCGGTCCGGGTGATGGCGAAATAGCGGGAGTTCTCCATCGCCGCGACGAGCGTGCGGGCGAAGGGGCTGGAATCGGCGACCAGCACCGCCGTCGGCAGCGCCTTGGGGTCGGAGTTGATGGCGAAGCCGAACAGGATCAGTTGCAGGATCGGCACCCCCACCATCATGGCGAAGGTCAGCCGGTCGCGCCGCATCTGGATGAATTCCTTCACCATCACCGCCATCAGACGGCCCGCCGATATCCGCGCCATCGCACCGCCCCGCCGGTTGGGTGTGGGAGAGAGGGTAGCGCGGTCGAGTGAAGGCGTCGATGCCCCCTCCCTTCCCATGCTCCGCATGGCCCCCTTCCCTCCCCCGCCCTCGGCCGACCAATGGCCGGTCCGATCGCGGTAGAGGGAGTGATTTGAACCCGGCGGCAGTCCCCTCTCCCGCCCAGCGGGGGAGGGTTAGGGAGGGGGCATCGGAGCCGACAGCCCCCTACAGTGCCAAATCCGCCCGGTCGAACTGCAGCGCCGCCAGCCTTGCATAGAGTCCGCCCTGCGCCACCAGTTCGGCATGGGTGCCGGTCTCCACCACGCGGCCCTTGTCCATCACCACGATGCGGTCGGCGTTGAGCACCGTCGCCAGCCGGTGGGCGACGATCAGGGTGGTGCGGCCATGCATCAGCCGGTCGAGCGCGTCCTGCACCATCCGCTCGCTCTCGGCATCGAGCGCGCTGGTCGCCTCGTCCAGCAGCAGGACCGGCGGGTCGCGCAGGATGGCGCGGGCGATGGCGAGGCGCTGGCGCTGGCCGCCCGACAGCCGCACGCCCTTCTCGCCCAGGAAGGTGCCGAGCCCCTCCGGCAGAGCGTCGAGAAAGTCCAGCGCATGGGCGGCCTCGGCGGCGGCGCGCACCTCGGCGTCCGACGCGTCGGGGCGGCCGTAGCGGATGTTCTCCCAGGCATTGGCGGAGAAGACCACCGGGTCCTGCGCCACGAGGCCCAGCCGGCGCCGCACCGCCACCGGATCGGCATCGCGGAGTTCGACGCCATCGAGTCGCACCGAACCGGCCTGCGGGTCGTAATAGCGCAGCAGAAGCTGGAACACCGTCGACTTGCCGGCCCCCGACGGGCCGACCAGCGCCACCCGCTCGCCCGGCCTCACGTCCAGCGAAAAGCCCTCCAGCGCTGCCCAGTCGGGGCGCGAGGGGTAATGGAAGCGGACGGCGTCGAAGGACAGCGCCCCCGCCGCCGGGCTGGGCAGCGGCTTGGGCGCGGGCGGCGGGCGGATGTCCGACTCGATGGCCAGCAGGCCGAACAGCCGCTCGGTCGCACCGGCGGCGCGCTGCAGGTCGCCGATCACCTCGCTGATGGCGCCGACCGAACCGGCCACCACCACCGAATAGATGACGAAGGCCGACAGCTCGCCCGGCGTCAGCCGCCCGGCCACCACGTCATGGCCGCCGATCCACAGGATGATGCCGACAGCGCCGAACACCAGGACGATGACGATCACCGTCATCAGCGCCCGCACCCGAACGCGGCGGATGGCGACGTCGAACGCCTCCTCCACCCGCTTGCCGAACAGAGCGCGGTCGATGGCCTCGTGGGTGTAGGCCTGGACCGTGCGGATGGCGGCCAGCGTCTCCTCGACGAAGGATCCCACATCGGCGATGCGGTCCTGGCTGTCGCGCGACAGCTTGCGCACCCGGCGACCGAAGAACACGATGGGCGCGACCACCAGCGGAACCACCAGCGCCACCAGCCCGGTCAGCTTGGGCGAGGTGATCAGCAGCATGCCGGTGCCGCCCAGGAACAGCAGGGTGTTGCGCAGGGCGATGGAGGCCGACGACCCGACCACCACCTGCAGCAACGTGGTGTCGGTGGTCAGGCGCGACAGGATCTCGCCGGTCTTGGTCGTTTCGAAGAAGCCCGGCGACAGGGTCAGCACATGGTCGTAGACGGCGCGCCGGATGTCGGCAACCACCCGCTCGCCGATCCAGCTGACCAGATAGAAGCGCCCATAGGTGGAGGCCGCCATCAGCGCGATCACCCCCAGCAGCACCAGCAGCGCCCGGTCGAGCAGCGAGGTGTCGCCGCCGGCAAAGCCCTGATCGATCAGCACCCGCATGCCCTGGCCCAGCCCCAGCACGGTGCCGGCCGCCACCGTCAGCGCCACCATCGCACCCAGGATGCGCCATTTGTAAGGAAGCAGGAACGGCACCAGCCGGCGCAGGGGCGACAGATCGCGACGACGCTCCATCGCCTTCGGATCGACGGACTCGGAGGATTGGGACACGGAGGGAACCGGGCTGCTTGGAAGGGTGGTTGCCATATAGCAATGCGGCCGTGACGCGGCAAGCAGCCCGCCCCCGTCGGGCCCCGGCCAAGCCCCGCTTTCAGGATCGGACCGGCGCGGTTGGCCGGCGCCAGGACGGCCGGCGGGCGATGGTCAAGGCCCGAAGCACCCATTCGACTGGACCATAGGCGAAGCGTCCCAGCCACCAGCGGCTCCAGACGAGCTGTGCCGCGAACAGCGACAGGGCAATCCCGCAACAGGCCGCCGGCGGCAGCCGCCCAATCAGGCCGGCGCCATAGCCGGTGAACAGCAGGGCGCAGACCAGCGACTGGCTCAGATAATTGGTAAGGGCCATCCTGCCGGCCGGCGCCAGCCATCCAGCGACGATCCGCCCCCTTTCCGTCTGGAAACCGAGCAGAATCGCCGTGCCATAGGCAGCGCTCAGCATCGGCGCCGTCAGCAAGCTCACCCCCAGCCCGATAGCCTCGCCCCCGGCGTCTCCCACACTGCGGACCAGCCACTCCTTGGCCAGCATTCCCGGCAGGCCGATCAGCAGGCCCAGCCATAGGATGCGGCGGAACAGCCGGCCGTGGCGTTGCACCGAACGCAGCAGTTCCCGCCGGCCGGCGACGAATCCCAGCAGGAACATCGCCAGGGCTGACGGCGCCTGGATCGCCAGCAAGGCCACCCAGACCTGGGTCAGATCATCCCACCGCCGGGCGATGATGGTCAGCGGATCGCCGCGATAGTCCCGCTGGGCAGCGAGAGCCTCGGCGACGACGGCCGCCCGGTCGATGGTCCCGCCGGCCCACCATTGCAAAAGCCCCAGCGCCAGCCAGAGGCAGCCGCCGATCCCGATCAGCCATACGGCGACCCTCAGCGCCCGCGAGTCGCTTCCACCCCGCATCGCCAGCAGGACCAACCCCAGCAGGGCATAGATCGTCAGGATGTCGCCATGGAACAGCAGCACGCCATGGGCAAGGCCAATCACCAGCAACCCCGCCTGCCGCCGCAGCATCCGGCCGGTCAGCGGCTCCCCCGCCCGTTCGGCGGCGGCCATCTGCAGGGTGAAGCTGTATCCGAACAGAAAGGAGAACAGCAGGTAGAACTTCATCTCCGCCAGTGCGGAGACCAGCAGGCGGATCAGCCGGTCCCCCAGCGCCTGGAACGCCGGATCGGCGACGCCGGTGCCGTAGACGGCCGAGGCGAATGCCTGGATGTTGACGATCAGAATGCCGAACAGAGCAGCACCGCGCAGCGCGTCGACATCGGCGATGCGATGGACAGCCGCAACGGGAGCGGGCGAAACCGGATCGCTCATGGCGCAACCGTCCCTGCGGCCGGCGCCAGAAAGCGCATCACCAGCCGATGGACCATCGCGCCCTGGTCCTGGGGGCGGAAGGCGGAGTCGAGCGACACCCGGTTGAACAGGCCATCGACCACCGCCCCGATCCAGACCGCCGCCGCCGCCGGATCGAGCGCCGAATCGATCGCCCCGGATGCGGCGGCATCGGCGAGCAGATCGCGCAGGGCGCCTTGCAGAATACCGTCGCCGCGCGCCACCCGGGCCGCAACCGCCGGATCACGGGAAGCCTCGGCCGAAATCTCCAGCGCCAACCGGACATAGGCTCTGTCGGCCGCGAGATCGAGAATCAGGTCCAGGAAGCGGGACAGGCCGTCCAGCGGCTCCATCTCCCGCAGCCCGGCGAAGAGGGCGACGACCTCCTCCGCCTCGCGGTCGACGATCGCCACGATGATGGCCTGCTTGCTGGGGAAGTAATGGAACAGATTGCCGGAACTGATCCCGGCCGCCGCGCAGATGTCCGCGGTGCTGGTCCGGTGGAACCCCTTTTCGCTGAAACAGCGCGCGGCGGCGGCCATGATCGCCCCCCGCCGCGCCGCATGCCTGTCCGGATCGACCGTTCGCATTCCCTCTCCTTGACGCGCTGCAACGAGCGGCGCCTCATTAATAGATCGAGCACTCGGTTTATATACGAGCGGCGACCGTCCCGCAAGAGCAGGGCACGCGATGCGCCACCCTGAAACTCCCGATACGATCTGGAGACGGCATTCCGGAGGGGATTTTTTACCGGGATGGGCCAGATCGGCCTGGGATCGGGGTTGCATCGCGAGGGACGTTTTGGTATAGACGCCGCTCGCTTTGCAGGAACCCCGGCCATGAAGACTGACATCCATCCCGACTATCACGAGATCACCGTGGTCATGACCGACGGCAGCTCGTTCACGACCCGCTCCACCATGGGCAAGCCGGGCGACACGCTGCGTCTCGACATCGACCCGAAGTCGCACCCGGCCTGGACCGGCGTGCAGAAGCTGCTGGACACCGGCGGGCAGATCGCCAAGTTCAACAAGCGCTTCGCGAACTTCGGCCTCAAGAAGTAAGCGTTACCGCACTTCTATCCTGCCGATGCGAAAAGGGCGTCCGACCGGTTCGGACGCCCTTTTCGTTTGTGCGTGTCGTGAAGCCGCCTGTCCCGGGGCTCCTTTACCCCACCGCCGCCGCGGCCTCGCGCTCCACGTCGGCGCGAACCATCGCGTCGAGCCGATGGACGCGCATGTACAGGCTGTGGCTGCGCTCCAGCAGGCTGCGCAGGCCGGACGGCAGTTCCTCGTTGTCGGGACCGCTGGGATCGGAACAGATTTCGCCGCCGGACAGCGCGAAATCCTCGCTCGCCGCCTTCTCCTTCGTCATCTCGCCGGCATGCACGGCCTTCTGCGCCAGCAGCCAGGCCATCACCTGGGTCAGGCGGCTGGTGACCCGCATCGACTCGTAGGAGATCTGCAGGCGGACCTGCGGCGGCAGCTTCCGGTGTTCGGCCGCATCATGATAGGCGATGTAATTCCGCGCCTCGATCAAGAGGGCCATCGTCTCGTCATAGGGACCGTTGAAGAAGAAGGTATGCGAAGTCATGGTCGTCGGCCCCCTCCTGCGGACTTACGGCCCTAGCCTGAGCCTTGCCGCAACTGATTAACAATTGGTGACCGGGCGGCGACCGGCAACCCCAAGCGGGGATTGACCGGTCGTTGTGGCCCCGCCCTCTTGAACAGGGAAAAGCGTCGATTATCTCTCGCTCGTCCGGCGGATGCCCATACGGGGTCCGCCATCAACCGGCCCCTCGGGCCAGCCCTTGGAGGACCGACCGATGCAGTGGTCCTCGACGGCCGTATCGCTCTTTCGGAGGATATGTCATGCGCAGCTACGACCTTTCGCCGCTGTTCCGTTCCACCGTCGGTTTCGACCGCCTGTCGCGTCTGCTGGAGACCGCGACCACCGGTGACGAGGCGGCATCCTATCCGCCCTACAACATCGAAAAGCTGAGCGAGGATTCGTATCGGATCACCATGGCCGTCGCCGGCTTCGGGATCGACGACCTCGACATCGTCGCTCACCAGAACTCGTTGACCGTCACGGGTAAAGCTAAGAAGGACGAGCCGACCGGCCAATTCCTCTACCGGGGTATCGCCGGCCGCGCGTTCGAGCGCCGCTTTCAGATCGCCGACTTCATCAAGGTTACCGGCGCGTCTCTTCAGAACGGCCTTCTGCACATCGAGCTGGCACGCGAGGTACCCGAAGCGATGAAGCCGCGGAGCATTCCGATCGCCACCGCCGCCGGCAACGGCTCGGTGCAGGTCGAAGCGCCCGCTCCGGCTCCCGCGCTGACCCGGCAGGCCGCCTGACGCCTGACACGGTCCGTCCGCGCATGACGCGGACATGAATGCGGCGCCCCGGACGTTCCGGGGCGCCGTTTCCTTTACCGGCCGGTCCGGGTCAGGCGCGCGGAAAACTGTCCGGGGGCGCCAGCACCCACTCGGCATAGCCGGCGCGCAGCAGCTCATAGGCGGCGACCAGCCCGGCCGCCCCGGCATAGGCGGTGACCAGCACCTGTTCCGGCGACACCTGCGCCCCGAAGCCGATCAGCAGAGCGCCCAGGAACGGCCCACCCAGCAGGAAAGCCGCCAGCCACAGCGGTTCGGCCGACAGCCAGGCGCCGAGCACCGCGCGCGTCCGCTGCGACAGGCGCAGCAGCCCGCCGGCCTTGGCGTCCAGCGCTTCGAGGCTGCCGGCCCGCAACTCCGCCACCCGCCGGCCATCGGCATCGATGAAGACGACCTCCACCTTCATGCCATGGCGCCGGACCGCGGCCCGCACCGAGTCGCCGAGCCGCGTCTCCAGCAGAATGCTGTTGCCGCCCAGTGCGGGCAGCGCATCGCGCACCTCCTCCGGCGGTTCGCCCCACTCGCGGAGCGCCGCCAGAATGACGCGGGGATCGTCGCAGGGGATCGCATCCATATGGATCACCCGCCCCTGCGGAGCCTTCACCGTCAGGATCAGCACCTGCTCCACCGGATCATGCATGCCCTCCACCCGCAGACCGCCCTCGGCCACATAGGAGAAGCGCAGGCACCCATCATGGCGGCTGAGCGTGTTCATGGCGGCGGTGCCCTTCCGGTCGCGGTCGATGAGATAACCAACAAACCAACCGGGAGAACGGCCATCGCGATCGCGCGGCGAAAAAGGGGAGGCTCGACCGGTCGAAGCCGGACCGCGGGAGGAGGAGGAAGGGGTCGCCCGCCGCTCCGGAATGCCGTTCTTTCGGCTGGCTTTCCCGGTGGCAATCGGGGATTTTCACCCCCTGCGGGCGGAAGGCCCTGGACATCGCACGTCTACGGACGTGCCGGACCGAAGAAAAGCCAAGCGGGGAAACGCGATGGACAATGCTGTCGAGACCTATCTGCGCCGGATGGCGGAGATCCGCGGAACCGGCGCGGCGACAGGCGAGACCTCCTATTACGGCGCCCTCGAAACCCTGCTCAACGACATCGGCCGGACCCTGAAGCCCAAGGTCATGTGCAACGGCCAGATCCGCAACCAGGGCGCGGGGCATCCCGATTTCGGCCTGTACACGCAGGAGCAGTGCGCCAAGGGAGAGCCGAAGAAGGGCCAGGGCGAGACGCCGGAACGCGGGGTCATCGAGGTGAAGGCGGCCAGTGACGACAGCTGGCAGACCGCCGACGGCGATCAGGTGTCGAAGTACTGGAAACGCTACGGCCTTGTCCTGGTCACCAACTACCGTCAGTTCGTCATCCTGGGCACCGATGACCACGGACAGCCGGCGAAGCTGGAAAGCTTTTCGCTGTTCGACACCGACGTCGCCTTCTGGGAAGCGACGCGCAAACCCCGAACGGTCACCGCGGAACAGCGGACGCGCTTGGTCGAGTTCCTGCGCCGGGCGCTGCTGCTCAAGGCGCCGATCACCACCGCCCGCGATCTGGCATGGCTGCTCGCCTCCTACGCGCGCGAAGCGCTGGCGCGGGTGGAGGCGGCGGACCTGCCCGCTCTGGCCACCCTGCAGACCGCGCTGGAACAGGCGCTGGGGATGAAGTTCGAGGGTCCGAAGGGTGCCCATTTCTTCCGCTCGACCCTGGTGCAGACCCTGTTCTACGGCGTGTTCTCCGCCTGGGTGATGTGGTCGCGCCAGCAGCCGCCGGGAAGCAAGGCGGTGTTCGACTGGAAAAGCGCCGGCTGGTCGCTGCATGTCCCGATGGTGCGGAACCTCTACGACCAGGTGGCGCAACCGACCCGCCTGGGACCGCTTGGGCTGACGGAGGTGCTGAACTGGACGGGGGACGCGCTGAACCGGGTGGATCGCCCGGCCTTCTTCTCCGCCTTCGATGCCGGACACGCCGTCCAGTATTTCTACGAGCCGTTCCTGGCCGCCTTCGACCCGGATTTGCGCAAGGATCTCGGCGTCTGGTACACGCCGCCGGAAGTCGTCACCTATATGGTCGAGCGGGTGGACCGGGTGTTGCGCAGCGAACTCGGCATCAAGGCCGGGCTGGCCGACCCCGACGTCTATGTGCTGGATCCCTGCTGCGGCACCGGCTCCTTCGTCATCGCAGTGCTCGACAAGATCAAGGCGAATCTCGCCGGGTCCGGGGCGCTGATGGCGCTGCGGCTGAAGGAGGCGGCGACCAAACGGGTGTTCGGCTTCGAGATCATGCCGGCTCCCTTCGTCATCGCCCATTGGCAGATCGGATTCTTCCTTTCCGCGCTCGACGTACCGCTGGACGGCGAGTCGGGGGAACGTGCCGCCGTCTACCTCACCAACGCCCTGACCGGTTGGGAGCCGCCGGCCGAGCCGAAGACCCGCCTGCTGTTCCCCGAACTGGAGGCGGAGCGTGACGCCGCCGACCATGTGAAGCGGAAGGTGCCGATCCTCGTCATTCTCGGCAACCCGCCCTACAACGCCTATGCCGGCATCAGCCCGCCGGGCGAGGACGGGCTGGTCGCTCCCTACAAGGAGGGGCTGGCGAAGGTTTGGGGCATCCGCAAATTCAATCTCGACGACCTGTATGTCCGGTTCCTGCGGATCGCCGAACGCCAGATCGGCGAGCGGGCCGACCGGGGCGTCGTCTGCTACATCACCAACCATTCCTATATCGGCGATCCCTCCTATGTCGTCGCCCGCCAGCGGCTGCTGACCGGCTTCGACCGCGTCTGGATCGACGGGCTGAACGGCGACAGCCGCGAAACCGGAAAGCTGACGCCGGACGGCAAGCCGGACCCGTCGATCTTCTCGACCGAGTTCAACCGCGAAGGCATCCGCGCCGGCACGGCGGTCGGCCTGTTCGTCCGCACCGCCCGGCACGAGCCGCCCGCCGTCCGCTACCGCGATTTCTGGGGAACCGCGAAACGGGAGGAACTGGCCGCCAGCCTGACTGCCGAATCCTTCGACGACGCCTACAGCATCGCGACACCGGATGCGGCCAACCGCTTTTCCTTCCGTCCCGCCGCCGCGTTCGGCGATTACGACCAGTGGCCGCGTTTAAATGAACTATGCATGATCGAACCGATCAGTGGACTGCTTGAGATGAGGCAATGGGCACTCATTGATATTGATCAAGCTAAACTCGCTGATCGGATGAAGAAATACTTTGATAAAAACCTGTCCTGGGAAACAGTCAGATCCAACAATTTTGGTCCCGTAGAAAATGCAGGAGCGTTCAATGCGAAGAGGTCAAGGGAGCTGGCCATAGAAAAAGAAACTTACCAATCTGACAGAATAAAAAGAATATCTATGTTCCCGTTTGATAATCGCTGGGCTTACGTTACAGATATCGCTGGATTATGGAATAGATCGCGCCCCGCGCTCACCATGCACCTTAGAGAGCGCAATTTTTCTATTGTCACTCGAATTGCAGGACGCAAGCCAGATGAAAATATTCCCGCGACTACAACAAGTGTTCTTCCAAACTACCATCTGCTTGACCCGAACTCAAAAGCAATACCAAACCGTATTTATGCAGGAAGTCATGATGAGAAGGACCTAAATCTATTTTCATCTTCTCAATCAGGCAGCAGCTCAACAGCCAACCTGTCCCCCCGCGCCCGCGCCTATCTGGCCGGACTTGGCACGGCGGACCCGGACAAGGATGAGGCTGCGGGTTCCCTGCTCTGGCACCATGCGCTGGCCGTGACCTTCTCGCCCGCCTACCTGTCCGACCATGGCGAGGCGGTGCGTCGCGACTGGCCGCGCGTGCCCCTGCCCGCCGACAAGGCGGCGCTGGAGGCGTCGGCGGCGCTGGGCGCGCGGCTGGCGAGCCTGCTCGACACCGAAACGGCGGTGGACGGTGTGGACGGCTTCCCGCTCGACCCGCTCTACACGCCCTTCGGCGTGGTCAGCCGGACCGGCGGCGGTGTATTGCGGGAGACCGATCTCGCCGTGACCGCCGGCTGGGGACGGTCCGACACCAACGGCGTCATGCCGGGCCGCGGCAGGCTGACCGCCCGGACCGCTTACGAACCCGCCGTCGATTCGGCGATCCGCAAGGCGCTGGCGAACGCGGCCCTGCCCGCCACCCTGCTGGACCGGCTCGGTCCGCCGGTCGATGTGTATCTGAACGACGCCGCCTATTGGGCGAATGTCCCGACCGCCGTGTGGGAATACCGCATCGGCGGCTATCAGGTGGTCAAGAAGTGGCTGTCCTACCGGGAGCGCTCCGTTCTCGGCCGCACTCTGACGATGGACGAGGTCGAATACGTCACGGGCATGGTCCGCCGCCTGACCGCCATCGTCATGCTGGAGCCGGCGCTCGACGCCAGTTACCGCAGGATCGCCGCCGATGCTTTCGCCTGGGGGGAGGTGCTCTGAGACGATCCGGGGCGGCCCTCCGCCGCCCCACCCGGCTTTCCTCCGACGCCGCACCGAAAGGGGCGGATGCGTCAAGGCATGCTAAAAGTCCGGCTTCAAGGCATTTCCGCCTCGACCGGACTGGATAACTTCTGGATTATCCTGGGAATTCGCTTACTCTTCCAATCCTGTGGAAGAGAATGGCGGATGGGGGGAGATTCGAACTCCCGATACCCGTGAGGGTATGCCGCATTTCGAGTGCGGTGCATTCAACCGCTCTGCCACCCATCCGCTGCCCCGTTTGGCGGGGTGGGCGGAACCTATATAAACGCCTTCGGGCGTGCAAGCCTTTTTTGCAGAAAAATGCGAAGGCGTTGGCCCGCATCCCTGTTGACTCTCGGGCCACCTTGAGTATAGATCGTCGCTCCCATGAACGGGCTTGCGCATCGAACGGTGGGCGAGAAGCCCGCCGTTTGTTTTGACATAGGCAGTGACGACAATGTTTGCAGTGATCCGCACCGGCGGCAAGCAGTACAAGGTCGCCAATGGCGACGTGATCCGTGTTGAGAAGCTCGAGGCCGATGCTGGCGCCTCCATCACGCTCGATGACGTGCTGATGGTCGGCGACGCAGGCAACACCACCATCGGCACCCCGACCGTGGCCGGCGCCTCGGTTGTCGCCGAGGTCGTCGCCCAGGATCGCGGCCCGAAGATCATCGTCTTCAAGAAGAAGCGCCGCCAGAACTATCGCCGCAAGAACGGCCACCGCCAGGACCTGACCGTCCTGCGCATCACCGGCATCAACGGCGCGGCCTGATCCGGGTCCTCCGGTCTGGCTTCCAGGCGCATCTTCAGTTTAGGAGCAACACCCCATGGCACACAAAAAGGCAGGCGGCTCGTCCCGCAACGGCCGTGACTCCGCCGGCCGCCGTCTCGGCGTGAAGCGTTTCGGTGGCGAGAACGTCATCTCCGGCAACATCATCGTCCGTCAGCGTGGCACGAAGTTCCACCCGGGCGAGAATGTCGGCATCGGCCGCGACCACACCCTGTTCGCGATGGCCGATGGCCAGGTTTACTTCAAGCACAGCTCGAACGGCCGCACTTTCGTGAACGTCGTTCCGGCCAACGACCAGGAAGTTCCGGCCGTCGCTGCCGAGTGATCGGGCCGAGTAACCTCTAAGGTCGTTGCGCGGCCTGTGTCGCAGGCCTGCACGCTTGTGGGATAAGATCGGGGGACCGGGCGACCGGCTCCCCGATTTTCGTTTTGAGTCCGGTACCGTCCCGCTGCCGGTTTCCCTTCCGTTTACGGGCAAGGTCCCCCGATGAAGTTTCTCGATCAAGCCAAGGTCTTCCTGAAGAGCGGTGACGGCGGTCCCGGCGCCGTGGCGTTCCGGCGCGAGAAGTTCATCGAGTTCGGCGGTCCCGACGGCGGCGACGGCGGACGGGGCGGGGACGTGATCATCGAGGCGGCGGACGGCCTGAACACGCTGATCGACTACCGCTACAAGCAGCATTTCAAGGCGCAACGCGGCCATCACGGCATGGGCAGCAACCGCAACGGCGCGCGCGGCGAGGATGTCGTCCTGCGCGTTCCGGTCGGAACCCAGATCCTGGACGAGAACCAGGAAACCGTGCTGTGCGACCTGACCGAGGCCGGCCAGCGCCGCGTCTTCCTGCGCGGCGGCGACGGCGGGCACGGCAACGCCCACTTCAAGACGCCGACCAACCGGGCGCCGCGCAAGTTCCACCCCGGCTGGCCGGGGCAGGAGCAGTGGGTGTGGCTGCGGCTGAAGCTGATCGCCGATGCCGGCCTGCTGGGCCTGCCCAATGCCGGCAAATCGACCTTCCTGGCGGCGACCACCGCGGCCAAGCCGAAGATCGCCGATTACCCCTTCACCACGCTGGCTCCCAACCTGGGCGTCGTCCGCGCCGGCGACGAAGAGTTCGTCATCGCCGACATCCCCGGCCTGATCGAGGGCGCGCATGAGGGTCATGGGCTGGGCGACCGTTTCCTCGGTCACGTCGAACGCTCGCGCATCCTGCTGCACCTGATCGACGGCACGGCCGACGACGTCGTCGCCTCCTACCGCACGATCCGGAACGAGCTGGAGGCCTATGGCGGCAACCTCGCCGACAAGCCGGAGGTGATCGGGCTGAACAAGTCCGACGCCCTGCTTGACGAGGAGATCGAGGAGAAGAAGAAGGCGCTGGAGGAGGCCTCCGGCGCCGAGGTGATGGTGCTGTCCGGCGTCACCGGCGACGGTGTGAAGCAGGTGCTGTACCGCCTGCTGACGGTCATCAAGGAGTCGAAGGCGGAAGACCCCGAGGTCATCAACGCCCCCGCCACCCGCTCCATCCCGCGCCCGCCGGTCGGCCAGAAGCTGCCCGACGACGGCGAGATGCAGTGGGACGACGAAACCGGCGAATGGGTCGGCGGCGAGGACGGCGACCTTGAGAACGGGGATTTCGAGGAGGATGACCTCGAAGAGGGTGGCCTCGAAGAAGGCGAGGAACTGGACGGCGAAGAGGACGAGGGCCTTGACGGCGATGAGCCGGAGGGCGAAGAGGACGGCTCGGACGACGATACGGACGGAACCTCCCGCCATGGCGCTTGACGCCCCTACCCTTCTCGAATCCCGCCGGCTGGTCGTGAAGATCGGCTCGGCCCTTCTGGTCGATGGTGAAACCCGGCAAATCCGCCGGGACTGGCTCGACGCGCTGGCCGACGACGTCGCCGCCTGCCGCAAGCGCGGACAGGAGGTGGTGATCGTCACCTCCGGCGCCGTCGCCTGCGGGCGGGAGCATCTCGGCCTCGTCGGCCGGGCGCTGAAGCTGGAGGAGAAGCAGGCCGCCGCCGCCACCGGCCAGATCCGCCTTGCCCACGCCTATCAGGAAACGCTGGCCCGCCACGACGTCACCGTCGCCCAGGTGCTGGTGACCCTGGAGGACACGGAAGAACGTCGGCGCCACCTGAACGCCCGCAACACCATCGATACCCTGCTGAAGTTGGGCGCCGTTCCCGTCATCAACGAGAACGACACGGTCGCTACCGCGGAAATCCGTTTCGGCGACAATGACCGGCTGGCCGCCCGCGTGGCGCAGATGGTCAGCGCCGACACGCTGGTTCTGCTGTCGGACATCGACGGCCTCTACACAGCCGACCCGCGCAAGGACCCGGACGCGCGCCACATCCCCACCGTGCGCGAACTGACGCCGGAGATCGAGGGCATGGCCGGCGAGCCGCCCCCCGGCTACAGCAGCGGCGGCATGGTGACCAAGATCGCCGCGGCGCGCGTCGCCCTGTCGGCCGGCTGCCGCATGGTCATCGCCAAGGGCAAGCGCATGAACCCGCTGGCGGCGCTGGAACAGCGGCCGGAGGATGGCGGTGCGCTCTGCACCTGGTTCCTGCCCTCGGCCGAACCCACCAGCGCCCGCAAGGCCTGGATCGCCGGCCATGTCAACGCCACGGGCGTGCTGGTGGTCGATGACGGCGCCATGCGCGCCCTGTCCCACGGCGCCAGCCTGCTGCCGGCCGGCGTCACCGCCGTGCAGGGCGAATTCGACCGCGGCGACGTGGTGATCGTCCGCACCCAGGAAGGGCGCGAGGTCGCTCGCGGCTTGGTCGCCTACAGCGCCGACGACGCCCGCAAGATCCTGCGCCACAAGAGCACCGAGATTCCGGAGATCCTGGGCTATCGGGGACGCGACGAGATGATCCACCGCGACGATCTGGTGGTGCGGTGACCGGCATGGTCAGTCACCCGATCCGTGCCGTCCTGTGGGACATCGACGGCACGCTGATGGACAGCGAGCCCTGGCACCAGCAGATCACTGTCGAGGTCTGCCGCGGCTACGGCCATGAGCTGAGCGACGAGGATTGCCGGTCGATGCACGGCGTGGCGTTCCGCGAGATCTACGCCGCCCTGCACGCCCGCCGCCCCTTCCCCATCGACCTGCACGCCTGGGCCGACGAGATCAACGCCCAGTATGTCGCCAGCGTCCACCACGTCCGCCCGCGCGAGGGCGCCTTCGCCCTGGTGGAGGCCTTCGCCGCCCGCGGGCTGGCGCAGGCCTGCGTGTCGAACGGCGGGCGCATGATCGTCGACGCCAACATGCGCGCCATGTCGATCCCGCATTTCCGCTTCAGCATCGCCCGCGAGGACGTCGCCAACGGCAAGCCCCATCCGGAGCCCTACCTGCTGGCCGCGAAGATGCTTGGCCTGCCGCCGGAAGCCTGCGCGGTGATCGAGGACAGCCCCACCGGCGCCCGCAGCGCCAAGGCCGCCGGCATGCTGACCATCGCCTGGCCCCAGCACCCCGCCGTGGTGTTCGACGCCGTCGACCATCTGGTGGAGGATCCGGGGTCGCTGGATTGGGACGCGCTTTGCGGGTGAGGATGACGGGGAGCCGATGAACGCTGCTCCCCGCGTCCGTTACTTCTGGATGTTGACCACCGCCGACACCGGGGCCAGCGCGATGCCACGGTCGGCCAGCGCCGTCAGCCAAAGATTGAGCCGCTCGATCGTCGTCGGGTAGGGGGAAGCGAAGCCGACCGCCGCACCGTTGGTCTTGGCAAGCTCCTCCAACTCGCGCAGCTGGTCGTCGATGGCGCCGCGCGACAGGTCGCGGTCGATGACGCGGTCGCCCAGCGCCCGCGGCACGCCGGCCAGATTGGCAAGCGGACCGGCCACGCTCTTGGGATTGATCCGCGAATCGACCAGCAGCAGGCCGCGCGCCTTCAGCGCATCGATCACCGGCTGCATCGCCGCCGGGTTGGCGGTGAATTTGCTGCCGGTGGTGCTGGTGATGCCGACATAGCCCACCGCCTTGCCCAGCGACCATTCCAGCCGTTCCATATTGCGGTCGGGGCCGAGCATGGTCAGCAGCGCATTGGGGCCGGGATCGTCCCGCGGATAGTTCAACGGCTCCATCGGCACCGACAGCATCACCTCGTGCCCCTTGGTGCGGGCACGCTCGACCCAGTCGTCCAGCCGCTCGGCATAGGGCAGGAAGGCCAGCGTGATGCCGGGCGGCAGCTTCGCCAGCGCATTGCCGGTGGTGACGCCGCTGAGTCCCAGGTCCGACATGACGATGGCGACGCGCGGGCGCTTGTCGGTCGCCGGGAAAGGCCGGGCATAGACCTGCCAGGGCTTGCGCCCGTCCTGGGCGATGCGCGGCAGCGGGCCGTTGCGGCTGTCCTCCACCAGCCCCGGCACCGGCGCCGGGACCAGCGTCACCGCCGCCGCCTGGGCGCCCGGCAAGGGCAAGGGCGCGGCGTCGGTCGGCAAGGGCGTTGCCGGGGCGACGACCTTCGGCTCCGGCTTCGGCGGGGGCGGCAGCGGGGCGACCGCCATCGTGGCCGAGGGGATGGACGCCTGCCACGCCTCCCGTGTCGAGTCGGCATTCAGCGCCAGCCAGCCGCCCAGCCCGGCATAGCCGACCGCCACCAGGGCAGCCGCCCCCAGAAGCGGTTTGGACAACTGGATGCGAGGCACCGCCCCGCCGGGGAAGCGACGCAGCCAGCCGAGCCCGGGGCGGAAGCCCCGGACATCGAACCGCAGACGACCGAGCAGAGCGGGAACCTTCACCGTCGCCAGCCCCGGTCAGCGCGCCGCGGCGCGCTGCTGGAACAGGGCGACGCCGCGAAGCAGATCCAGCGCGCGGGCGAGCTGGAAGTCGAAGGGCGGCTCGGCCCCCTCCGCCGCTGCACCATCGGCCGGCGCAGCCCCCGGCGCGGGAGCGGCACCGGGAGCTGCCGGAGCCGCACCGGCCCCCGGCGCAGGAGCCGCCGGATTCGGGGCGGCGGGAGTGCCGGGCGCCGCCGGGTTGGTGGTGGCCGGACGCGGCGTCTTGCTGGCGTCGGGATTGACCAGCGCGCCCTTCAGGTCGGCCTCGCGGCGGCGGACGATGTTCTTGTCCAGATCCTCCACCTTGGCGACATGCACCTCGATGTCCGGGGTGATGCCCAGCTGCTGGATCGAACGGCCGGCCGGCGTGTAGTAGCGCGCCGTGGTCAGCCGCATGGCGCCATGGCCGGGCAGCGGAATGATGGTCTGCACCGATCCCTTGCCGAAGCTCTGGGTGCCCATGATGATCGCGCGCTTGTGGTCCTGCAGCGCGCCGGCGACGATTTCCGAGGCCGAGGCCGAGCCGCCGTTGATCAGCACCACCATCGGCATGCCCTTGATCAGGTCGCCCGGCTTGGCGTTGAAGCGGGTGCCCTCCTCCGCGCGCCGGCCGCGGGTCGACACGATCTCGCCCTTGTCCAGGAAGGTATCGGACACCGACACCGCCTGGTCGAGCAGGCCGCCCGGATTGTTGCGCAGGTCGAGCACGAAGCCCTTCAGCTTGTCGCCCAACTGCTGCTGGATGGAGGAGATCGCCTTCTCCAGCCCGCTCTGCGTCTGTTCGTTGAAGCTGGTGACGCGGATGTAGCCGATGTCGCCCTCGGTGCGGTAGCGGACCGACTGCACCTTGATGACGGCACGGGTCAGCGACACGGTGAAGGGCTCGCCCGCCTCGCCGCGGCGGACGGTGACCTTCAGTTCGCTGCCCACGGGCCCGCGCATCTTCTCCACCGCCTCGTTCAGGCTGAGGCCCATCACCGCCTCGCCGTTCAGCTGGACGATCAGGTCGCCCGGCTGCAGGCCGGCGCGGAAGGCCGGGGTGTCGTCGATGGGCGACACGACCTTCACCAGGCCGTTCTCCATCGTCACCTCGATGCCCAGCCCGCCGAACTCGCCGCGGGTCTGGACCTGCATGTCCTGGAAGCTTTTCTTGTTCAGATAGCTCGAATGCGGGTCGAGCGAGGTCAGCATCCCGTTGATCGCCGATTCGATCAGCTGTTCATCGGTGACCGGTTCGACATATTCGGCGCGGACGCGCTCGAAGACGTCGCCGAACAGGTTCAGCTGCCGGTAGGTGTCCGACGAATTGCTGGACTGAGCGGTGACGGTGGCGACGCCGGCGCCCAGAAACACCAGAGCAGCCGCCGTGGCGGCGCGCTTGATCATCCTCATCTACCCTTGTCCTTTCCCCTCCGGGGCGCCGAACCCGCGTTGCGGATTGATCGGCTGGCCGTTTCGTCGCAGCTCGAAATAGAGATCCGGATTGCCGTCCGGCGGCATGACCGCCAGCGGTTCCCCGCCGGCCACCTTACGCCCGACAGCCGTGTCGATCCGGCCCAAACCCGCAATCAAACTATGATATCCGTTGCCGTGTTCCACGATCAAGATAAGGCCATACCCCTTGAAGGGGCCGGCGAACACGATCATGCCACCGCGCGGCGCCACCACGGCGGCCCCGCCGCGGGTCTGGACCGTCACGCCGCGGCTGGTCGCGCCAAAGCGGTCGGCCTCGCCGAAGCGGGTGGTCAGCTTTCCGGCGGCGGGCAGCACCATGCCGGCGACCGCCGGAGGACCATCCGGCGCCCTTGCGGCCAGTTCGCGCTCGCGTGCCGCTTCCTTCGCGGCTTCGTCCTTCGCGCGCCTTTCCTCGGCGGCCTTCTGTTCGGCGATCTTCTGCTCGGCGGCGCGCAGTTCGGCCAGCTTGCGTTCGGCCTCCTTGCGCTCCGCCTCCTTCTGGGCGGCAAGGCGCCGCTCGGCCTCGCGCTTCTCCGCTTCGCGCTTGGCCGCTTCCCGGCGCTCCGCCTCGCGCCGTTCGGCCTCGCGGCGAGCGGCGGCCTCGGCGGCAGCGCGGCGTTCGGCCTCGATCCGCTCCATCAACTGGCGCAGGTCGGTGGCTTGGCCCGACAGCTCCGCCATGCGCTGTCCGACCTGGACGCGCTCCTCCTCGGTCTGGCGCGACAGCTCCTCGCGCCGGGCGATCAGGCGGTTCATCTCGCCCTGCTTCTCGGCCAGCGCCACCCGCGCCGCCAACGCCTTGGAGCGCTGATCGACCAGTTTGCCGCGGGTGTCGGCCAGCGCGGTCAACGCCTGCGCCAGCGCATCGGCCCGCGCCTTCAGCGCCGGCACGGCGTCGCGCAGCAGCAGGGCGGAGCGCAAGGTGTCGACCGGACTTTCCGGCCGGGCCAGCGCCGCTTCCGGCGGGATGCGGGCCAACCGCTGCAGGGCGGCCAGCAGGGTGGCGATCTGCTGGCGTTCGTTGTCGAGCCCGGCGGACCGCTCGCGCTCCTCCGTTTCCAGGGCGGTGAGCGTCTCTTCCAGCTGGTCGAGCGCCTGTTCCTGCCCGCGCGCCTGATCGGCCAGCGCGATCAGGCGGCCGCGCAGGTCGTCCAGTTCGGTCTGCAGGGCCTGGGATTGGCGTTCCAGCTGCTGCTGTCGCTGCTTGCCGGTCTGAAGCTGCTGCTCGACGCGCTTCAGCGTGTCCTTGGGGGCATCGTTCTGGGCATTCGCCGGCTGGGCGAGGATCAGGCCGGCGACGACCACGAAGCCGGCGAGGATACCCTCTCCCGCCCCGGATACCCTCTCCCCAGCGGATACCCTCTCCCCCCCGCTCACGCGCAAACGAAGTTTGCGCTGACGCGACAGGCGGACCTCTGGTCCGCCGAAAGCGGGGAGAGGGCTGGGTGAGGGGGATGCAGTGCGAGACGTAGATTGAAAAGCTGAACTACGCCCCAATCCTCTTGCACCTCCACTCCACGCGCCCCCCTCACCCCGACCCTCTCCCCGGGGGGGAGAGGGGGAAGAAGAGATGAAGGGGACGGGCGCCATCCGTTACTCCGCCGCCGCGCGGGCGGCGGTGCGGACCAGCAGGTTGCGGCCGGTCATCTCGGCCGGCTTGGGCAGGCCCAGCAGGTCGAGCAGCGTCGGGGCGATGTCGGCCAGACGGCCGCTCTCGATCCGCGCTCCGGCCGGGCCGTTGACCAGCACCAGCGGAACCTTGTCCAGCGTGTGGGCGGTGTGCGGGCCGCCGGTCTCCGGGTCCTTCATCAGCTCGCAATTGCCGTGGTCGGCGGTGACCAGCATGGTGCCGCCGGCACGGCGCACCGCGGCCTCCACCTGACCCAGGCTGCCGTCCACCGCCTGCACCGCCTTGATGGCGGCGTCGAGCATGCCGCTGTGGCCGACCATGTCGGGATTGGCGAAGTTGACGACGATCAGGTCGTACTTGCCGGAATCGATGGCGCCGACCAGCTTGTCCGTGACTTCGGCGGCGGACATCTCCGGCTGCAGGTCGTAGGTGGCGACCTTCGGCGACGGGACCAGGATGCGGTCCTCGCCCTCATACACCCGCTCCTCGCCACCGTTGAAGAAGAAGGTGACGTGGGGGTACTTCTCCGTCTCGGCGATGCGCAGCTGCTTCATTCCGGCCTCGGAAACCACCTCGCCAAGCACCTTGGTCAGGGATTTCGGCGGAAAGATGGTGGTCATCAGCTTCGCCAGCGACGACGAATATTCGACCATGCCGACGGCGGCGGCCAGCTTCGGCGCACCGTCCACCGGGAAACCGTCGAAATCCTTATCGACATAGGCGGCCAGGATCTCGCGGGCGCGGTCGGCGCGGAAATTCGCCATCAGGATGGCGTCGCCGTCCTTCATGCCGGCATAGTCGCCGATCACCGTCGGCAGGATGAACTCGTCATGCTTGTCGGCGGCATAGCTCTGCTCGATCGCCTGGATCGGGTCGGCGGCGCGCTCGCCCTCCGCCTTGGTCATCGCGGCATAGGCCTTGGCGACGCGGTCCCAGCGCTTGTCGCGGTCCATGGCGTAATAGCGGCCGATGACGGTCGCCACCTCCACGCCCGGCAACTCGAAGACGTCGGCCATGAACTCGGCCACCTGGTCCTTGGCGCTCTGCGGCGGCACGTCGCGGCCGTCGGTGAAGGCGTGGACCACCACCGGCACGCCCTCGCGCGACAGCACGCCGGCCAACGCCGCGATGTGGTCCTGGTGCGAATGCACGCCGCCCGGTGACAGCAGGCCCATCAGGTGGACGCGCCCGCCGGTCTTGTGCATCGTCTTCACAAGATCGTTCAGCGCCTGATTGCGCTCGAGATCGCCCTCGACGATGGCGTGGTCGATCATCACGAGGTCCTGCATGACGACCCGGCCGGCGCCGAGATTCATGTGCCCGACCTCGGAGTTGCCCATCTGCCCCTTCGGCAGGCCGACCTCTTCCTCGCTGGCGTTCAGGAAGGCCGTCGGCTCGGCCGACCACAGGCGATCCCAGTTGGGGGTGTCGCCCAGCGCAATCGCGTTGTCGGACCGCTCCTCGCGATAGCCCCAGCCGTCCAGGATACAGAGGACGACGGGGCGGGGTCGGTTGGTCTCGGTCATCGCGCTTACCTTTCTCGAAAGGTTGTGGTCTCGGAGTTTCGTGTTCTTCCGCTCCGGCGCTTTTCCGCGCGCCGGATGCGACGCTCGGTATCAGGATCTGTGATAGGGGTGGCCGGCAAGAATTTGTTGGGCGCGATAGAGTTGCTCCGCAAGCATGCCGCGCACCAGCATGTGGGGCCAGGTCATCGGCCCGAAGGCGAGCAGGAAGTCGGCCCGCGCGCGCACCGCGTCACCATGGCCGTCGGCACCGCCGATCAGAAAGGCGAGGTCGCCGGCGCCGCGGTCGCGCCAGTCGCCGATCTTGGCGGCGAAGCTCTCGCTGGGCAGCGCCTTGCCGCGTTCGTCCAGCGCCACGACGATGGCGCCGGCCGGCACGGCGGCGAGCAGCAGCTCGGCCTCCTGCCGCTTCAATTCGTCGGAGGAGAGGCGTTTCTTCACCTCGACCTCCTTCAGGGTAAAGGGCCAGCCGAGCCGGCCGACATACTCGTCGAACAGGTCGCGGGTCGGTCCGCCCCGCGACCGCCCGACGGCGGCGAGCCACAAACGCATGAAGCGGCCCTCCGCCCTCGTTTCCGTCCTCGGCCCGTCAGGCGCTCAGCCGCGCCGTGCCCGACGGCGTCGGCAGCTCCAGACCCCACATCTTCTCGATGTTGTAGAAGGTCCGGACTTCCGGCTTGAACAGGTGGACGATCACGTCGCCGGCATCGACCAGCACCCAGTCGCACTGGGCCATGCCTTCCATCTCGACGCCGCGGACGCCGGCCTGCTTCAGCTTCTCGGCCAGCTTCATCGCCATGGCGGCGATATGCCGCGTGTTGCGGCCCGACGCCACGATCATGTAATCGGCGAAGGTGGTTTTCCCGGCGAGATCGATGACGGTCACGTCATCCGCCTGATCGGCGTCGAGCGACGCCTGAATGAGCGCCTTCAGGTCCTGAGGTTCCAGGATCTGGGGAACGGCGGCTGGCCGCGGAGCGGTCGCGGCCGTTTCGGTGTGCGTGGTGATGGCTCCAACCTCTTGCAACGGTTTCACGACCCGGCGGCCCGTGCCTGCCGGATCGCCGTCGCCGAGGCCGGATGCAGGGGGTTGCGTAAGAACGCCCAGGCCGGCCGCCTGCGGCGCGCCAGCCCTTTTACCCCCGACACGGACACCCGTCGACGGGTGAAACGCTGGGCGGCCTTGCCGCTCAGCGCATTAAGAGAATAGGTGGGACGGGCGAAAACCGCAACGGCCACCGAGTCGAAGATTCGTGTCCAAAGCTTCCAGCGCGAAATTTGTCGCAGATTGTCCGCTCCCATCAACCAGACGAACCGCGTTTTCGGGAAGCGGCGCTGAAGCTTCGCCAGCGTATCGGCGGTGAAGCGGGTGCCGAGCGCGGTCTCGATCGCCGTCACCTCGATCCGCGGATGGGCGGCTACCGCCCGCGCCTCCGCCAGCCGTTCGGCCAGGGAGGCCATGCCGGCGGTGGGCTTCAGCGGGTTCTGCGGGCTGACCATCCACCACACCCGGTCGAGACCCAGCGCCTTCAGCGCGAACAGGCTGATGTGCCGGTGCCCGGCATGGGCCGGGTTGAACGACCCGCCGAGGATGCCGACGGTGAGCCCGGCATAGAGCGGCCCGGAATAGAGGTGGGGGACTTTCTGAAAACTGCGCCCCAACCTGGCGCGTTTCCCCTCTCCCCCCCGGGGAGAGGGTTGGGTGAGGGGGTCACGCTTCGAGGATCGTCCGGCGGACGGAACCCCCTCACCCTGCCCTCTCCCCGGGGGGGAGAGGGTTTCACGGGTGGGAGAGGGGTCGGTCTTAAGGCCGCGTCTGGCCATCGCCGCGCACGACATACTTGTAGCTGGTCAGCTGCTCCGCACCCACTGGGCCGCGGGCGTGGAACTTGTCGGTGGAAATGCCGATCTCGGCGCCCATGCCGAACTCGCCGCCGTCGGCGAACTGGGTAGAGGCGTTCCACAGCACGATGCCGCTGTCCACGCGGGACAGGAACCGCTCCGCCGCCGCCGGATCCTCGGTCAGGATCGATTCGGTGTGGTGGGAGCTGTGGGCGTTGATGTGGTCGATTGCGGCATCCACCCCGTCCACCACGCCGCAGGCGATGATGGCGTCGAGATACTCGGTGTCCCAATCCTCAGGCGCCACCGCCGTCACGCGCGAATCGACGGCCTGCGCCGCCGCGTCGCCGCGCACGGCGCAGCCGGCATCCAGCAGATCCTTCACCAGAACCGGCAGGGCCTTGTCGGCGATGGCGCGGTCGACCAGCAGGGTCTCGGCCGCTCCGCAGATCGAGGTCCGGCGCATCTTGGCGTTCAGCACCACCTTGCGCGCCTTCTCCAGGTCGGCGGCGGCATCGACATAGACGTGGCAGTTGCCATCCAGATGCTTGATGACCGGCACACGGCTTTCGTCGGCGATGCGCTGGATCAGCGACTTGCCGCCGCGCGGGATGATGACGTCGATGTAATCGCGCATGGTCAGCATGTGGCCGACGGCGGCGCGGTCGGTGGTGGGGACCAGCTGGATCGCCGCCTCCGGCAGGCCGGCCTCGCGCAGGCCCTGGACCAGGCAGTCGGCGATGGCGCGGGACGAGCGGATGCTCTCCGATCCGCCGCGCAGGATGGCGGCGTTGCCCGACTTCAGGCAGATGCCGCCGGCATCCGCCGTCACGTTCGGCCGGCTTTCATAGATGATGCCGACGACGCCCAGCGGCACGCGGACGCGCTGGATGCGCAGGCCGTTGGGCCGGGACCATTCCGCCAGCACGCCGCCGATGGGATCGGGGAAGTCGGCGATGTCCTCCAGCCCCTTGGCCATCGCCTCGATGCGCGTGTCGTCCAGCATCAGCCGTTCGCGCATGGGGCCGGACAGGTCGCGGGCGTTCGCCATGTCCTCGGCGTTCGCGGCCTTGATCTCGGCGGCACGGGCGCGGATGGCCGCCGCCGCCGCCCTCAGCGCCCGGTCCTTCGACGGCCCTGGCACGGTCGCCAGCGCGGCCGCGGCGGCGCGGGCCTTGCTGCCGAGGGCGATCATCTGGTCGTGCAGGGCGTCGGTGGTGTCGAGCAGGGCGGACATGGAGGTCTCCGGACACTCTATCCGTTGAAGGGACGACGACCTTAACGAATTGTTCGGGGTTGCGAAAGCCGCGCGGTTGTGGGACTTCGGCGTTGCGGTATGGGCGGGCGTGTGCAAAACGCAACGCGCCGGCCCCGCCGGGGCAAGGTTTTCGGGTAGGGTGACATGCTGACGCTGCTGCTGATCGTCTCCGCCTTTTTCGCCGGCGTGTTGAACGCCGTCGCCGGGGGCGGCAGCTTCCTGACCTTCCCGGCGCTGATCCTGGCCGGCGTGCCGCCGCTGAACGCCAACGCCACCAGCACCGTCGCGGTGTCACCCGGCGCGCTGGCCAGCGCCTTCGGCTACCGGCGGGAGTTGGGCCGCATCCGCGACATCCATCTGCCCTCCTTCCTCGGCATCAGCCTGGTCGGCGGGCTGCTGGGGGCGCTCTTGCTGCTGTGGACGCCGCAGCGGACCTTCGAGGCCATCGTCCCCTGGCTGCTGCTGTTCGCGACGCTGCTGTTCGCCATCGGGCCGAAGGCGTCGGCCTGGATCCGCCGCACCTGCACCATCGGCCATGGCACCGTGCTGGCCGTGCAGTTCCTGATCGCCGTCTATGGCGGCTATTTCGGCGGCGGCATCGGCATCCTGATCCTGGCGACGCTGGGCGTCTTCGGCCTGACCGACCTGCATGCGATGAACGGGTTGAAGTCGCTGGTGTCCGGCTGCCTGAACGCCGTCGCGGTGGCGGCCTTCGTCGCCGGGGGTGCGGTCTATTGGACGGAGGCGATGATCATGCTGGTCGCCGCCATGGCCGGCGGCTATGCCGGCGCCTCGGTCGCCCGCCACATCCCGCCGCCCGTGCTGCGCAAGGTCGTGATCCTGGTGGGTGCGTCGATGACCGTCTATTTCTTCATCACCAAAGCCTGATCCGAACGGAGTTCCCCGGCATGACCGCCCCCATCGACCGCAACACGCTGCCTTACCGCCCCTGCGTCGGGATCATGCTGCTGAACGAGCGCGGCGAGGTGTTCGTCGCAAAGCGCTGCGGGTCCGATGCCGACTGGCAGATGCCCCAGGGCGGCGTCGACGAGGGCGAGGACGTCCGCAGCGCCGCCTTCCGCGAGCTGGAGGAGGAGATCGGCACCGCCAAGGCGGAATTCATCGCCATGACCACCGCCCCCCACCGCTACGACCTGCCCGACGATCTGCTGGGGAAGGTGTGGAAGGGGCGCTGGCGCGGGCAGGAGCAGATGTGGATGCTGGCCCGCTTCACCGGCGACGAGTCCGACATCCGGCTCGACACCGGGCATCCGGAATTCGATGCCTGGAAATGGGTCGACGCGGAGGAGCTGCCGGGCCTGATCGTCGCCTTCAAGCGCCCGGTCTACGAATCGGTCCTGGCGGAATTCCGCCCGCTGATCGCACGGGCAAGGGGCTGACCCACATACCCCTGCGCCGGTCCCGTCCCATGTCCCATAATTGATTGCGGTTATCCCCAACTTCTCAACGACACCCGGTCCATCCACCACTTCCGCTTAACGAATCCTTGAGACGCCTTCTGGCAACGTCGCTCCTGCAACCGGAATGCGCAAGAGTGCGTCTGCTGTGGACGGAGGGGTGGCGTGTCGCTGATCAAGTGGACGGAGGAGGATGGCGGGCGGATTCGCCTGGGCCTGCCCAGCGACCTGGACTTGCCCATGGCGCAACCTCTGCTCGACAGCCTGCGTGCCGCCTTCAAGGCGTCGGCGGACGTCACCGTGCAGGCGGACGCGGTGGAGCGGATCAGCGCCGCCTGCATCCAGGCCCTGGTCGTCGCCGCCCGCGATGCAGCCGAACGCGGGGCCGCCTTCGTCCTCGCCGCCCCGTCCGAGGTCCTGTCCGAAGCGTGCGAGGATTTGGGTCTCGCCGCCTGGCTGAAGCAATGGAGCCGAGCGTGAAGAAGAAAGTGATGACGGTGGATGATTCGCGGACCATGCGCGACATGGTGTCCTTCACCCTGCGGGGCGCCGGCTATGACGTGGTGGAGGCCGCCGACGGCCAGCAGGCGATGAGCGCCATCGCCACCACCAAGGTCGATCTGGTCATCACCGACCTGAACATGCCGGTGATGGACGGGCTGACCCTGATCCGCAAGCTGCGCGCCATTCCCGCCCACCGCACCCTGCCGATCCTGATGCTGACCACCGAAGCGGACGAGAGCAAGAAGTCGGAGGGCCGGGCCGCCGGAGCGACCGGCTGGATCGTGAAGCCCTTCAACCCCGACAAGCTGGTGTCGGTGGTGCAGAAGGTCTGCGGCTGAACCGCAGCGGACGGTAAGGAGGCATAGCCGTGGACGATCTCAGCCGCTTCAAGCAGACCTACTTCGACGAAAGCGCCGAATTGCTGGCCGTCGCCGAGGCCGGGCTGCTGCGCCTCGCCCCCGGCGAGATCGACATGGACGAGGTGAACGCGATCTTCCGCGCCGTCCATTCGATCAAGGGCGGCGGCGGCGCCTTCGGCTTCAACGACCTCGTCGCCTTCGCGCACGAGTTCGAAACGGTGATGGACGGCGTGCGCAACGCCGAGATTCCCGTCACCACCGAACTGGTGGACACGCTGATCCGCGCCAACGACGTGCTGGCCCGCCTGCTGGCCCATGCGGCCGACGAAACCGACGCGCCGGCGGGCACCACCGACGACACCGTCGCGGCGCTGCGCCGCTTCCTGGACAACGCCGAGGCTCCGGCGGAGGAGCCTGCGGCGCCCGCTTCCGCATCCGCCCCCTATCCCGACGACGAGGATGACGAGGCCGGCATCTTCGGCGACGCGCTGGCCGCCATCCAGGCCGCCCGCGACGACCAGCCCTCCCCTTCGATTTCAGGCCCGGTGCCGGAGGGCAAGGTCCGCTGGACCATCGTCTTCCGCCCGAAGGCCGAATTGCTGCTTTCGGGCAACGAGCCGACCTACATGCTGCGCGCCCTGCGCCGTCTCGGCGACGCGGAGGTCGTCTGCCACCTGGACAAGCTGCCCTCCCTGCGCGACCTCGACGCCGAGTTGCTGCATCTGTCCTGGACGGTGACGCTGCTGGCCGATCCGCAGGTCGACCGCGCCCAGATCGACGACGTGTTCGAGTTCGTCGCCGACGACTGCGACATCCGCATCAGCGCCGAGGCGCCTCCCCCCGCCATCATCGAGCCGGCCGATCCTCTGCCGGCCGCCACCGCGCCGGCCGCCAACCTGCCGGAACCGGCGGCACCCGCCTCGCCGCCGGCAGCGGCCACCCCGGCCACCACCTCCGGCTCCCCCGGCGCCGCGAAGGCCGGCGAGGGCGCCAAACGCGGCAACGGCAGTACCGGCGGCGACCATTCGGGGCCGACCACCCACACCATCCGCGTCGACCTCGACAAGATCGACCGGCTGGTCAACATGGTCGGCGAGATGGTCATCACCCAGGCGATGATCGCGGAGCATCTGCGCGACCTGCCGCCCGGCCAGTTCCAGGAACTGCTGGAGGGGCTGGAGAGCCTTGCCCAGCACACACGCGAGCTGCGCGAGAGCGTGATGTCGATCCGCGCCCAGCCGGTCTCCAGCGTCTTCTCGCGCATGCCGCGGCTGGTGCGCGAATGCGCCGCCGCCACCGCCAAGGAAGTGATGCTGGTCACGTCGGGCGAGACGACGGAGGTCGACAAGACGGTGGTCGAAAACCTCGTCGATCCGCTGACCCACATGATCCGCAACTCCATCGACCATGGGCTGGAAGGGCCGGAGGAGCGCGAACGCCTCGGCAAGCCGCGCGCCGGCACCGTGCATCTGTCCGCCGCCCACCGGTCCGGCCGCATCGTGATCGAGGTGACGGACGACGGCCGCGGCATCAACCGCGCCAAGGTGCTGTCCAAGGCCATCGAGAAGGGGCTGGTCCAGCCCGGATCCAGCCTGTCGGACGAGGAGATCGACAACCTGATCTTCCTGCCCGGCTTCTCCACCGCCGATCAGGTGTCGAACCTGTCCGGCCGCGGCGTCGGCATGGACGTGGTGCGGCGGAACATCTCCAGCCTGGGCGGGCGCATCGGCGTCTATTCGACGCCGGGCGAGGGCTCGCGCTTCGTGCTGTCGCTGCCGCTGACGCTGGCCGTGCTGGACGGCATGGTGATCTCGGTGGGGGAGGAGCGCTTCGTCCTGCCGCTGACCAACATCGTGGAAAGCCTTCGGCCCAAGCCTGCCGACCTGCATGGGCTGGTCAACAAGTGCGACGTGATGATGGCGCGCGGCGAGTATGTGCGGCTCGTCCACCTGCACCGGCTGTTCGGCATCCCCAAGGCCATCGACGACGCCACCAAGGGGCTGGTCGTGCTGGTGGAGACGGAGGACGGCTCCCGCCTCGGCCTCGTGGTCGACGAGGTGCTGGGCCAGCAGCAGGTCGTCATCAAGAGCCTGGAGGCCAATTTCCGCCGGCTGGACGGCGTGGCCGCCGCGACCATCCTGGGCGACGGCCGGGTCGCCCTGATCCTGGACGTCGCCGGCCTGCGCGAAATGAGCCGCCACGGCGCCGGCTATGGAAACGGCGCCGGCGGCGCCACCCCGCCCTCCCCATCCCTGCCCGCCCCGGCGGACAGGTCCGACCAGCGTCAACGCCAAACGGTTTGAGGCCCAGCGATGAGCAGTTCCTCCGCAATCGCCACCGTCAACTCCCGCACCGACCTCCAGACCGCCGGCGGCACCGCCAACGGGACGGAGGAGCAGTACGTCACCTTCACGGTCGGCAGCGAGGAATATGGCGTCAACATCCTGGCCGTGCGTGAAATCCGCGGCTGGACACCGGAAAGCCGCCTGCCGAACCTGCCGGACTATGTCCGCGGCGTGATCAACCTGCGCGGCATCATCATCCCGATCTTCGACCTGCGCGCCCGCTTCGGCGGCGGCCCCACCCAGGTGACGAAGCGCCATGTCGTGGTGGTGATGCAGGTGGGCGAGCGCACGCGCGGCATCCTGGTCGACGCCATCTCCGACATCCTGGCCATCGGCCATGACGCGATCAAGCCGCCGCCCGACGTCGACAGCGGCCTGATCGACGCCGAATATCTCAGCGGCCTCTACACCGCCGATGACCGGATGGTGACCCTGCTGAACGTCGAGAAGCTGTTCGCCGGGGAGCATGTCGACCAGGACGCCCCGCGCGCGCCGGCACTCGAAACCACCTGACCGGAAAGAGTCAGGGAACCTTCGGCGCCGCTGCAGCGAGAAACAATAAGAAGAGGAAACGTCACCGATGGCCACCGACGGTATGCCCGCCAAAGCCGGCAGCTTTCTCAGCAACATGCGCATCGCCAAACGGCTGTGGCTGGTCTTCGGCCTTCTGCTGGTCCTGATCGCCGCCCAGTCCGGCGTGGGCATCCTGGGGCTGGACGGGCTGAACCGCCGCATCGACGGGGTCATCGCCTCCGGCGACCTCGCCGTCTTCGCCAAGGATCTGGAAAGCCGTCTGGCCGCCGAACGCCTGCAGACCCGCGAATACATCAATCTGGGAACGCCCGAGTCACTTGACCGGCTGCGCGTGCTGCGCGGGGAGTTCAATTCGGCGATGGCGCAGCGGCAGGCGACGCTGGCGGCCTCGCCCCAGGCCGCCGCCTTCGCCGAGCTGGACGCCCTGCACACCACCTACCATGAGCGGTTCGAGGCGGTGCGCGCCATGCGGGAGCAGGCCGACCGCAGCCTGCGCGAACGGATGGACCCGCTGGGCGCCCAGGTAACGAAACTGCTGGAGGAGGTGATCTCGACGGCCGGCGCCTCCGGCGACAAGGATGCTGCCTTCGCCACCCAGGAGGTGGAGAAGCGCTGGCTGATGGTGCGCTTCAGTGCCAACCGCGCCATCGGCCTGCGCGACGCCGCAGCGGCCATGCAGGTGGAAACCGAAGGCAAGGCGATGGCCAACGCCGTCGCCCGGCTGTCCGCCGTCGTTCGTGGCAACAGCGGCCTGTCGATGGCCCTGCGCGAGGTGGATGCCCGCGCCGCCGACTATCGCGCCGCCTTCCGCGACGTCATCGCCGCCAATGACGAGGCGAAGCGCCGCGCCGACCAGCTCGCCGCCGCCGCCACGGCGGTCAACGACGCCATCGACGGCATCGTCGGCCGGATCGCCGCCGATGCCAGGGCGACGGAGGAGGAGGCCGGGACCATGGCGGCCTTCACCATCCGCCTGACGCTGGGGCTGGGGCTGCTGTCGCTGGTGATCGGCGTCGTCGCCGCCAACCGGATCGCCGCCTCCATCGTCACGCCGGTCACCGGCATCCGCCGGGTGATGGCCGAGCTGACCGACGGCAAGCTGTCGGTCGCCGTCCCCCACACCGGTCAGCAGGACGAGCTGGGCGACATGGCCCGCGCCGTCGCGGCCTTCAAGGATGAGGCGGTGGAAGCCCTGCGCTCGCGCATCGCGCTGGAACGGGTGTCGGCCAACATCATGATGGCGGACACCGACGGCCGCATCCTCTACGCCAACGACTCGATCATGGCCATGTTCCGCAATGCCGAGGCCGATCTGCGCGCCTCGCTGCCGGGCTTCGACGCGACCAGGCTCGTCGGCCAGAATTTCGACGCCTTCCATCGCGACCCCTCGCACCAGCGCCGCCTGCTGGCCGACCTGAAGCAGACCCACCGCGGCTGGGCCAGGACCGGCGGCCGCACCTTCCAGGTCATCGCCAACCCGGTGGTCAGCCGCCAGGGCGAGAAGCTGGGCACCGTCATCGAATGGCGCGACCTGACGGAGGAGCTGGCGATCGAGGCGGAGATCAGCGCGATGGTCGAGAATGCCGTCCGCGGCGACTTCAGCCATCGCATCGCGCTCGACGGCAAGACCGGCTTCTTCCGGCTGGTCAGCGAAGGCATCAACCGCCTGTCGGAGAATGTCGCCGCCGTCACCGAAGAACTGGCATCGGTGCTGGAGGCGCTGTCGCAAGGAGATCTCAGCCGCCGGATCGACCAGCAGTATGAGGGCGTGTTCCAGCGGCTGAAGGACGATTTCAACGGCACCGTGGCGCATCTGTCGGAGATCGTCCGGCGCATCGACCATGCCGCCGGTTCCATCGCCGTCGCCAGCCGCGAAGTGGCGGAAGGCAGCCTGGACCTGTCGGAACGGACCGAGCAGCAGGCGTCCTCGCTGGAGGAAACCGCGGCCAGCATGGAACAGCTCGCCGCCACCGTGCGCTCCAACGCCGACAACGCCCAGCAAGTCAACGGCTATGCCACCGAGGCGCGCACCGCCGCGTCCCGCGGCGGCGAGGTGGCGGTCAGTGCCGTGGAGGCCATGCGCCGGATCGAGCAGTCGTCGCAGAAGATCGCCGACATCATCGGCGTGATCGACGAGATCGCCTTCCAGACCAACCTGCTGGCGCTGAACGCCGCGGTGGAGGCGGCCCGTGCCGGCGATGCCGGGCGCGGCTTCGCCGTCGTGGCCCAGGAGGTGCGGCAGCTCGCCCAGCGTTCGGCCCAGGCATCGAAGGAGATCAAGTCGCTGATCCTCGACAGCGGCGGGCAGGTGCGCGAGGGCGTCGGGCTGGTCCGGTCCGCTGGCAGCGCCCTGACGGAGATCGTGTCGGGCATCGGCCGCGTCGCCGATCTCGTGTCGGAGATCGCGCGGGCCACGGCCGAACAGGCGTCCGGCCTGGACGAGGTCAACATCGCCATCGCCCAGATGGACGAGATGACACAGAAGAACGCAGCCCTGGTGGAGGAAAGCACCGCCGCCGCCCGCTCTCTGGAGGATCAGGCCGACCAGCTGCGTCAGCAGATGACCTTCTTCACCCTGGACCGCCAGTCCCGCGGCTCCGCCTCCGCAGCCGCCGCTTCCACCGGAGAGATCCGGCGGCAGCAGGTGCCCGCCTGACGATGCTGCCGGTGCCGCGATGACCGACCGCTCCTCCGCCCTGACGATCGAATCCCCGGCGATACGCCGGGTGCCGGACGCGGTGTTCGGCGGCGCGCGCGAGTTCCATTTCGAACGGCATCACTTCGACCTGATCGCCGGACTGCTCTATCAGCTGGCCGGCATCGCGCTGGCTCCGCACAAGGCGGAGATGGTCTATGCCCGGCTGGCGCGCCGCCTGCGCGAACTCCGGCTGGCCGATTTCGACGCCTACTGCGCCCTGCTGCAGGGCGACGGCGGGGTGAACGAAATCGGCTTCCTGGTCAATGCGCTGACCACCAACCTGACCAGCTTCTACCGCGAATCGCATCATTTCGACTTCCTCGCCTCCTCCGTCCTGCCGGAGGTGCGGACACGCAATGCCAGCGCCTCCCGTCCGCGGCTGCGGCTGTGGTCGGCCGGCTGCTCCTCGGGGCCGGAGCCCTACACCATGGCGATGGTGCTGGTCTCGACCATGGGCGCGGACCTGCGCCGCTGGGACGCCCGCATCCTCGCCACCGACATCGACACCCACATGGTCGACACGGCCCGGCGCGGCGTCTATCCGCTGTCGGGCGCCACCGGCATTCCGCCCGCCATCCGCCAGCGCTTCACCCACGACACCCGGATGAACGGCGAGCCGGCGGTGGAGATGGGCGAGGATCTCAAGCGGCTCGTGACGGTCAAGCCTCTGAACCTGCTGGAACATTGGCCGATGTCCGGCCCGTTCGACGCGATCTTTTGCCGCAACGTCCTGATCTACTTCGACCGGCGCGGCCGCACGCAGGTGATAGAAAACTTCGGCCGGATGCTCCGCCCAGGCGGGTATCTGTTCCTCGGCCACTCGGAGAGCCTGTATGGCGTGTCGAACCTGTTCCGACAGGCCGGCCCAACGATCTACCGGAGGGAGTGAGCGATGAACGCCCCCACCCTCTCCCATGCGGGCCCCAGCCCGGCGGCACCGGCGCGGCGGCTGGGCAGCGGACGCTATTTCAACCAGGAATTCAAGGCGGAGACCATCAAGATCGCGCTGGGCCAGCAGGCGGTCAGCGACCGGGGCGACCTGATGATCGCGACCACGCTGGGCTCCTGCGTGGCTGCCTGCATCCACGATCCGGTTCGGGGGATCGGCGGCATGAACCATTTCATGCTGCCCGACCTGCCGGCCAGCGAGTTGGAGGGCGCCGGCGCCGCCGCGCGCTACGGATCGGTCGCGATGGAACGGCTGATCAACGCCCTGCTCGCCGCCGGGGCCGACCGCAGGCGCCTGCAGGTCAAGCTGTTCGGCGGCGCCAGCGTCATCGACTCGAGTTATGACATCGGCGGTCTGAACAGCCGCTTCGCACTGGATTATGTGCGGGCGGAGGGGCTGACGCTGGCCGGGCAGGATCTGGGCGGCTGCTCCGCCCGGCGCCTGCATTATTTCCCGCACAGCGGCCGCGCCCTGCGCCGCCTGCTGCGGCCGGAGGCGGCGGCCGACACCGTCACCCGCGAACGGTCCTTCATCACCCATCTCGCCCGTACCGCCGTGGAGGGCGAGGTGGAGCTGTTCGGACCCGCCGATGCGGGAGGGAACTGACTTATGCCCAGATCGATCCGCGTCGTCATCGTCGACGACAGCGCCCTGATGCGCGAGATGCTGAAGGACATCCTGACCCGCGAACCGGGGATGGAGGTCGCCGGCGTCGCCCGCGACGCCTTCGAGGCGCGCGACGTGATCAAGGCGACCAACCCCGACGTCATCACGCTGGACGTCGAGATGCCGAGGATGGACGGCCTGTCCTTCCTGGAAAAGATCATGACGCTGCGGCCGACGCCGGTGATCATGGTCTCCTCCCTCACGCGCGAGGGATCCGACGCCGCCATCCGCGCGCTGGAGCTGGGGGCCGTCGACTGCGTCGCCAAGCCCGGCGGCTCCGACGGGCTGGGGTTCGAGGCGACCGCGATGGAGCTGGTCTCCAAGATCCGGGTCGCCGCCACCGCCCGGCTGGCCATGCGCCGGCCGCCTGCCGTCCATGGCGTCCTGCCCACGCCGCGCCGCGCCGGATCGGGAAAGCGGCTGATCGCCGTCGGCGCCTCGACCGGTGGGGTGGAGCGCATCCGCGACCTTCTGGCCGCCATGCCGGCCGACTGCCCGCCCATCGTCATCACCCAGCATATGGGCCCCAGCTATGTGCCCAGCTTCGCCGCCCGGCTCGACCGGCTGTCGGCGCCCACGGTGCGGGTGGCCGTCCATGGCGACCGGCCGGCCCAGGGGCTGGTGCTGATCGCGCCCGGCGACCGCCACCTCGCCATCGCCCGCGACACCACCGGTTTCGTCTGCCACATCCAGGACACGCCGCCGGTCAGCGGCCATCGCCCGTCGGTGGACGTGCTGTTCGCCTCAGTCGCCAAGGCGGCCGGCGCCAACGCGGTCGGCGTCATCCTGTCCGGCATGGGCCGCGACGGCGCCATTGGCATGAAGGCCATGCTCGATGCCGGCGCCTTCACCATCGGCGAACAGGAATCGAGCTGCGTCGTCTACGGAATGCCGCGCGCCGCCAAGGAGGCCGGTGCGGTCGCGGTCGAACTTCCGCTCACCCAAATCCCCGCCGAAATGCTGCGCGCCTTCGACGCCGTCGGCGAGCGCCCCCGCACCGCCTGACCCGAGCGGGCATCCGGGCCGAGTTCCCAAGGAGCACCAGTATGTTCAACCCCGCCGCCGCCAGAGATGCCGCCCAGTTCGCCGCCCGAGATGCCGCTCCGGCGATGGCGGACCGCCCGGCACCGCCCCCTGCGGACGGAGAGGCCAAGGTCTCGGTCACGGCAGAGCTTCTGTCGACCTGGCTCGGCTTCGCCGACGTGCAGCGCCGCACGCTCGACATCGTCCAGAGCGAGCTGACGCGCACGTCGAACCATGTGGAGACCTCCACCCTCGACCTGTCGGAGCGCTTCCGCGAACTGGCCCAGAAGGCGCTGGAACAGTCGGAGCGGGTGGAGCAGATCGTCGCCATGGCGGGATCGGTGGACATCGACGGCGAACGGATGCCGCTCGATTCGCTGGTCGTCGGTATGCAGGACATGATCACCGACATGGTGACCAACATCGTCACCCTGTCGCGCCATGCCATGAGCATGGTCTATCTGCTGGACGACGTTCAGAAGGACGTGGCCGAGCTGGAGAAGTCGATCGGCGACATCGACGGCATCAACCGCCAGACCAATTTCCTGGCGCTGAACGCCACCATCGAGGCCAGCCGCGCCGGGGAGGCCGGGCGCACCTTCGCCGTGGTCGCGCAGGAGGTGCGGCACCTCTCGCGCACGACCGGCGAGCTGGCGGACCGCATGCGCAGCAAGGTGGGCGCGGTGGTCAAAGGCGTGCGCAACGGCCACGACATCCTGCGCCAGATCGCCAACACCGACATGTCGCCGCAGATGCTGGCGAAGGAACGCGTCGACAAGACGATGGACAGCCTGGTGGCCCAGACCACCCATTTCCAGGCGGTGCTGGAAACGGCGGCATCGGTGTCGACCGACATGTCGGCCACCATCGCCCATGTCATCACCGGCATGCAGTTCCAGGATCTGACCAAGCAGCGGATCGAGGCGATCAACGACAGCCTCGCCATCATGAGCGCCGGGCTGGGCGAACTGGAAACCCGCATCCGCGCCCAGGTGCCGCCGGGCATCGGCGCGCGGGAGCCGCAGGAATGGCTGAACCAGCTGATGGGCCGTTTCACGCTGAGCGAGATGCGCGAGCGTTTCGTGCGCAAACTGCTGCTGGAGGGCACCGCGCTGGACGAGAACGGCGTGCTCGACCTGGATGTCGGAGGGGACAATAGTTCCGGCGGCGACATTGAACTTTTCTAGCGCGCAACAGACGACGCTTGTACACTGAATCACCAATCCTGAAAGACGACACCATGGATTACGGTATCGAAGTGCGCGACCAGGAGGCGGTGGTCCGCCTGCGCGGCCGCCTGACCTTCAACGACCATGCAAAGCTGCGCACCCTGATCGGTGAGATGGGCCAGAACAAGCCCCGCCGCCAGGTGCTCGACCTGTCCTCGCTGGAATTCGTCGACTCCGCCGGCATCGGCATGCTGCTGATCGCGCGGGAAGAGATGGACCGCGCCGACAAGCAGTTCGTCCTGCGTGCCGCCGCCGGCCAGGTGAAGCGGGTGCTGACCGTGGCGCAGATCGCCAAGATCGTCCCGATCGAGGACTGATCCGCTTGACCGACGGGGCCACCCTTCCCAGCGGCGACGTTTCCGGGCTCCGCACGCGCTTCGCCGCATTCATCGCGCCAGGACTGCCGCCCGACCGCGGCGACCGGTTGGGACAGGCGCTGGGCCTGCATCCGGCAGTTGGGCCGGCCGGTTCCGGACCGCTGGCGCTGCTGGTGATGGACGGGACCACGGCGGACGCAGAATCGTTGTGGCTGCCCCCGGTCGCAGCCTGGGTCGAGCCGGTGGCCGGCGACGAGGATGGCGGCGGACTGGCCGAATTGCTGGCCGAGGCGTCCGGCACCGATCTCTATGTCAACCTGACCACCGCGACCGCACACGACCTGCAGCTGGGCGGTCGCCTGCTGGCCGCCATCGGCGCCCGCCATCCGCTTTCCGGGCACCGCCGCGACGATATCGAACTGGCCCTGCATGAGGCGGTCAGCAACGCGCTGGTGCATGGCAATCTCGGCGTCAGCGGCATGAAGGAGCTGAGCACCCAGGAACTGGAACGCTTCTCCCGCGATCTGGGCGACGGGTTGGCCGACCCGGTACTCGCCGCCCGCCGGATCGCCATCGCCGTGCGCATCGATCCGCCGCAAGACGCGTCGGAGAATGGCCGGGCAGTGGCGACGGTCGAGATCACCGACCAGGGCGCCGGCTTTGTCCCGCGCAGGCCGGAGCGCGCCGGTGCGTCGGGCCGCGGACTCGACCTGATCGCCAGCATCGCCGACGGGCTGGAGATCGAGGATGGCGGCCGGCGCATCCGCCTGAGGTTCCGGCTGTGACCATGACCGGGCAGGACATCTCCGGCTACGGCCGTCCGCAAAGCCTCGAAGGCCGGGATCCGGAACTCCGGAGCCCCGATTCACAGGTCGCCGACTCACTGGTCGCCGACTCGCAAATCCTGGATTGCCCGATCCTGGTGGTGGACGACACCGCCTTCAACCGCACCGTGATCGGCACCTTCCTGGCCGAAGCGGGGTTCCGCAGGATCTCCTTCGCCACCAATGGGATGGAAGCGCTGGCGATGATCGAGGCCGGCGTTCCCGACCTGCTGATCCTCGACATCATGATGCCGGGGATCGACGGATACGAGGTCTGTCGCCGCCTGCGCGCCATGCCGGAGGCGGCGGACCTGCCGATCCTGGTGCAGACTGCGCTGTCGTCGGGCGGGGACCGCAACAAGGCCTTCGCCGCCGGCACCACCGACCTCGTGGCGAAGCCGTTGGAGCGGACGGAGCTGCTGGCCCGCGTCCGCATCCACCTGGAAGACCGCGTGCTGATCCGCCGGCTGCAAAGCTACCGCGCGCGGGTGGAAGCCGAACTGTCCATCGCCCGTTCGATGCAGGAGCATCTGCTGCCGACGCCCGCGCAATGCACCGCGGTGGCCGCGACGGCCGGCTGCACGCTCCGCGCCCACAGCGCGATCTCGCCCCATCTCGGCGGCGATCTCTGGGGGCTCCTGCCGTTGCAGGGCCGGCGTTTCGGCGTCTATCTGCTGAACGTCGCCGGCCAGGGCGTCTCGGCTGCACTGAACGCCTTCCGCCTGCATACCCTTCTTCAGGAACTCGGCCCTGTCCACGGCGAGGATGCCGCCGCCCTGCTGAGCGCCCTGAACGACCGCGCCGCCGGCCTGCTGGCACCGGGAGAGACGGCAACCATGACCTACGGCGTGGTCGATGGCGAGCTCGGGCGCTTCACCCACGCCTCCGCCGAAGGGGCTCCGCCGATGATCCTGCGCGGCGACGGCGGGTCGGAATTCGGCGCCGCCACCGGGATGTCGATCGGCATCGCTCCCGGCACCCGCTATCGCGCCGAGGTGATGGACCTGCCGCCGGGTTCCGTGCTGGCGCTCTACTCCGTCGCGGTGCTGGAGGCGCTGGATGCCGGCGGGACCGGGATCGGGCTCGGCTGGATGATCGCCCGCGCGGTGGCGGAAGGCGACGGCTTCGACGCCGTCGTGCGCTCGCTCGGCTTTGCGCTGGGACAGGTCAGCGGCGACGACCACACGCTGCTGTGGATCGAGCGGAGGGCCAGGTGAATAGCGGAGACATGATGGCGGCCGGCCCGCTTGCCGGAGGAGAGGACTCCGCGGACGGATTGGCCGCCGCCCGCGTGCTGGTCGTCGACGACAACCGGATCAACCGCCATCTCCTGCTGGCCTTGCTGGAGCGCGGCGGGATCTCGCTGATCGAACAGGCGGAGGATGGGCAGGAGGCGCTGGCCCGGATGGAGCGCTTCAAACCCGACCTCGTCCTGCTCGACCTGATGATGCCGCGGATGGACGGGTTCGAGATGTGCCGGATCCTGCGCGCCGACCCGCGCTGGAAATCGCTTCCGGTGCTGGTGCAGTCCAGCTTGAACCGGGTGGAGGACCGCGCCCGCGCCTTCCGCGCCGGGGCGACCGATTACGTCACCAAGCCGATCAACGCGGTGGAGCTGCTGGCCCGCGTGCGCATCCAGCTTCGCAAGCGCGCCATGCTGCGCGACCTGGAGCGGTATCACAGCCGGACGGAGAGCGAGTTGGCGCTTGCCCGCGCCATGCAGGCCCGGCTGATGCCCGGTCCCGACCGGCTGGCGGAACTGGAGGAGGCCACCGGCATCGCCATCGACGCCCATTTCGCCCCCTCATCCGAACTGGGCGGCGATTTCTGGGGAATCGCCCGGCTGCCGGACGGCCGGGTCGCCGTCCATATGGTGGATTTCTCCGGCCATGGCGTGGGGGCGGCGCTGAACACCTTCCGGCTGGACGCCATCTGCCGCCAGATCGGCGGCACCGAGCTGACCCCTGCCGAGTTCCTGGCCGCGATGAACCGCCGGCTGTGCGGCCTGCTTCCCTGCGGCCAGTTCGCCACCATGCTGGCCGGCATGATCGACCCGGCGTCGGGCATGTTCGATTACGCCTCGGCCGGATCGACGGCGCCGATGATGTGGCTGCCCGGCGACGAGGCACCGCGGATGGGCGACGGCAGCGGCCTGCCGCTCGGCCTGCTGCCGTCCGCCACCTACGACAATCGGCAGCTGCCGATGCCGCCGGGCGCAAGGCTGTTCCTCTACTCCGACGCCGCGATCGAAATTCCGCTCTGCTCGGACGGTCATGATGTGCTGGACGAACCGGGCCTCGCCGTTCTGCTCTCCCGCCGCCTTCATGAGCCCGACGGCGCCCGCCTGCTCGACGGCCTGCTGGGCGACCTCCATGCCACGGGGCCCATCGACGACGATCTGACGGCGCTGCTGCTGACGCGCCGGGCGTGCGAAGTGGGAATGTGAAGGTCAGGCGTCGCATCCGAAGGCATCGGCCAGAAGCGTCGGCCAAAAGCAAAAAAGGCCGCTCCCAGGGGAGCGGCCTTTCGCGTTCGGCGGGAGCCGACCGATCAGCGCGAGTAGAACTCGATGACCAGGTTCGGTTCCATCTGGACCGGGTACGGGACGTCGGCCAGCAGCGGAGCGCGGACGAAGCGGCCCTTCAGCGCGCTGCTGTCGACTTCCAGATAGTCGGGGATGTCACGCTCGCCGGAAGCGGAGGCTTCCAGGATCAGCGCCATCTGCTTGGACTTGGCGCGCACCTCGACGGTGTCGTTGTCCTTGATGCGGGCGGACGCGATGTTCAGGCGACGGCCGTTGACCAGGATGTGGCCGTGGTTGATCAGCTGGCGCGCGGCGAACGGGGTCGGCGCGAACTTCATGCGGTAGACCACGGCGTCCAGACGGCGCTCCAGCAGGCCGACCAGGTTCTCGCCGGTGTCGCCCTTGCGGCGGACGGCCTCGGCATAGATGCGGCGGAACTGCTTCTCGCCGATGTTGCCGTAGTAGCCCTTCAGCTTCTGCTTGGCCATCAGCTGCAGACCGTAGTCCGACGGCTTCTTGCGGCGCTGGCCGTGCTGACCCGGGCCATACTCGCGCTTGTTCAGCGGGCTCTTGGCACGGCCCCACAGGTTGACGCCAAGGCGGCGGTCGATCTTGTACTTGGACTCTTGACGCTTGCTCATAACTCTCAGGCCTCGTTGGACACGAGTTGATGTTGTCCCGGTAGTTCCGACCGCCCTTTCAGGCGGCGGACGGGGCGCCAAAGTTTGCGCGCGCCCGCTTTCCCAGGAGGTGAAGGCGCGCACAATACCCATTGGCGTGCTGGAGTCAAGCCTGACGGCGCCGTCCCTCTTCCCCTTGCAATGCTCCGCCCTTTGCGCTCCCCTTCCGGTCACAGCGGCAAGGTGGGGCGAAGGCGATGGAACGGGTGGAGTGCGTGGTCGTCGGGGCCGGGGTGGTCGGTCTGGCGGTGGCGCGCCGGCTGGCACGGGCCGGGCGCGAGGTCATCGTACTGGAAGCGGCGGACGCCATCGGCACCGGCACCAGTTCGCGCAACTCCGAAGTCATCCATGCCGGCATCTATTATCCGACCGGCAGCCTGCGCGCCCGGCTGTGCGTGCCCGGCCGCGACGCTCTCTATGACTACTGCGCCGCCCATGGCGTGGCGCACAGCCGCATCGGCAAGCTGATCGTCGCGACGGAGGAAAGCCAACTGCCGAAGCTGGCGGCGATCCGTGCCCAGGCCGCCGCCAACGGCGTCACCGACCTGACGGAGGTCGACGCCGCCACGGCAATGCGGTGGGAACCGAACCTGCGCACCGTCGGCGCCCTGCTGTCGCCCTCCACCGGCATCATCGACAGCCATGGGTTGATGCTGGCCCTGCTGGGCGACGCCGAGGAGGCCGGAGCGATGCTGGCGATGCTGAGCCCGCTGCTGCGCTCCCACCGCACCGCCGGCGGTTTCGAGCTGGAGGTCGGCGGGGCGGAGCCGATGCGGCTGGCCTGCTCCACTCTGGTCAACGCCGCCGGGCTGGGCGCCTGGGCGGTCGCGCACGGGCTGGAGGGGCTGGATGCCGTGCATGTGCCGCCGCGGGTGCTGGCCAAGGGCAACTACTATGCGCTGGCCGCCGGCCGTTCCCCCTTCTCGCGGCTGGTCTATCCGGTGCCGGTGGAGGGCGGACTGGGCGTCCACCTGACACTGGACCTCGCCGGGCAGGCCCGCTTCGGCCCGGACGTGGAATGGCTGGGCGATATCGCCGATCCTATCGACTACGCCGTCGATCCGGTCCGGGCCGACTCCTTCTACGGTGCGGTGCGCGCCTATTGGCCGGGGCTGCCCGACCATGCGCTGGTGCCGGCCTATTCGGGCGTGCGGCCCAAGCTGAGCGGACCGGGGCAGCCCCAGGCCGATTTCCTGATCCAGGGGCCGGAGACCCATGGGGTGGATGGGCTGGTCAACCTGTTCGGCATCGAATCGCCGGGCCTGACCTCCTGCCTCGCCATCGCCGACGCGGTGGCGGCGGAGCTAGGCGAGGCTCCCGAGATCATGGGCGGCGCTTGGGGCTCACAGGGTTCTTGACCACGACCGCGGCTCTCCCAATCTATAGGCGTGGCGGCGCCGGCATGTGCTGGGCCGCCGATCCGCCGGGCGCCGGAAACGGGCCCAATTCCCGCAACTCGCTCCCGTCGTGAGGAGGATGCGTCGTGACGACTCGCCTTTCGCTCTTCAACAGCCCGCTGCTTCTCGGCTTCGATCAGTTCGAGCGGACGCTCGACCGCATCGCCAAGAATTCGGCCGAAGGCTATCCCCCCTACAACATCGAGCAGATCGGCGACGACGGCCTGCGGATCACCCTTGCCGTGGCCGGCTTCACCTCCGAAGACCTGTCGGTGCAGATCGAGGACAACCAGCTCGTCATCCGCGGCCGCCAGACCGACGACAAGTCGCGCGTCTACCTGCATCGCGGCATCGCCGCCCGGCAGTTCCAGCGCAGCTTCGTCCTGGCCGAAGGCATTGAGGTCGTGGGCTGTTCGCTCGACAACGGGCTGCTCAACATCGACCTGACCCGTCCGATGCCGGAACCGAAGGTCCGCACGATCAAGATCGAGCAGCCGAAGAAATCCGCCGGCGGTGCCATGCCGCACACCATCGACGTGTCCGCCGACGGCAAGGACGACTGACCCGGCCCCTGTTTTCTCCCACCTGTCCTCTTCCCGACACTCTGCACGCGCGGCCGCCCATGACGGGGAGCCGCCGGGAGACCACGATCATGATGAACGATACCCACAGCCAGCTGCGCCAGCTGTCGACCCAGGATTTCGCCAGCTTCGGCCTGGGCGACGTCGCCTATGTCCGCCCGGTGGAGCTTGAGGGCACCGCCGCCTTCGCGATCCACGCCGCCGATGGCACGCCGCTGAGCGTCGTCACCGACCGCGAGCTGGCCTTCGCCGCCATCGTGCAGAACGACATGGAGCCAGTCAGCGTCCACTGACCGCCCATCATCCTGCCGCGGAGCCCCGACAGCCGGGCTTTGCGGCGGAAGGGGTGCGATGGCGCGGGACGGCACCGGGCTCGACATACCCGGTTGCACCGGATCATCCGCAATCCTTGGTTACGTCATGTCGCTTTTCCGTTGCAGCGCGCGGCATCTCGATCCTTGTCAGCCCTAACTCCTGTTGTAAGGTGCGCTCTGCGATAATCACGGACGCAAGACGCGAGAAGGCATCGGGGGGGCGGACGGTTGGACGGCGGAGCAAGCGATACGGCGGTGGATGCGAAGACCGCTGCCGAGACGGCGCAGCGCAAGGCGTGGGACGACGAGGCCCGCGATTCCCTTCACATCCTGCCGCTGTCGTCGATTCCGCTGGAAACCCCTGGCCTGCAGCATGCCCGGCTGATCAAGAATGTCCGGCTGCAGACCGTGGTCGAGATGTTCCGCGACGCGCAGACCGGCAGCGGTCAGGTGACCGCCCGCCATCTGCCCGCCTATTTCGAATCCTACAAGGACGAGATCGAGCGCGATCTGGTGAAGCTGGAGAAGATCGGCGCCGCCTCCAGCTTCGACGTCTACTCCTCGCGCATCGAGCTGCGGCGGCTGAACATCGACGTCAACAACGTCGAATCGCTGACCCTGTCGGACCGCAAGAAGGCGGAGCTGACCAGCTACATGCGGGTCTTCACCCGGCCGCTGATGGAGTATGTCTATGGCACGGAAGAGGTACAGGTCGCCGACGTCACCGACATCATCCAGCTGTTCGCCAATCCCAACCGGGACGAGGCGCTGCGCAACCTGCGCATGATGGCCGACCGGCTGGACATCGGCCTGAACGAGATCCCGCAGTTCCTGGAGGAATACGGCGACATCTTCCTGTCGCTGGCCTATTTCCGCAAATGCCTGGACGAGATCGTGCCGGAGGTGCAGCGCTTCGTCACCTGGATGGGCGAAATCCGCAACTCCGCCGAGGTGAAGCGCGATTCGCGCCAGATCAGGCTGCTGGACGAGATCGCCCGCGATCTCACCGACATCTCCACCTCCATCACCGGCCGCTTCGAGAGCTTCGACAACCGGTCCAAGGACTTCTGGAGCGACATCAACGCCGAGACCTTCCGCACGATCCGCGAACTGATCTCGTCCCACCATGTCACCATCGGCGGGGTGCTGTGCGGTCTGGCGGTGAAGATGAACCTGTGGAAGCACCGCTTCGCCCGCGGCGGCGGCGGTCCGAACCGGCGCATGGAGTTCGTGAAGTCGGAGATCCTGCCCGGCCTGTCCCACATCAAGGCGCTGGAGCAGTCGGCGCGGACGGGGCATCTGTAAGCGGCTGGACCCGCCGGGTGGCTCCCGTCACTCCATCGAGAGAATCGTCGCCACCGCACGGTTGTCCAGCAGGATCGTCACGACCAGCGTCAGGATCGGCACCAGGAACAGCAGCCCGATCGCACAGCGCACGATCAGATCGGTGCGGCGGGCGGAGCGGCAGAGCGGACAGTCGTCGGGACCATGCCCGTAGTCGGAACCGCAATAGGGACAGGCGGTGGTGTTGACCATGGCGAACGGGCTTTCGGAACGGGCCGGCGGCCGTGGAGCTGCCGCCATTCTGGACCGGTCCGTCACCCGAACGTCATGAAATCACTGTCATCTTGCCATCTTCGCCAAGCCTGTGGCGGGCGGGACGCTCAAGCTGCCCTATCCATCGGCACCAGCCCGGCGACGATGCGGCGGAACTGACCGGCGAAGCGCTCACGGTCGACTGCGGCCAAGGTGAAGGTGACATGCAGGCGGCCCGCCGCGCTGTCGAACGCCCGGACCGTGGCGGGCACCGGATCCAGCCCCGGCAACGCGACGTTCAGGACCGTTCCCTGCCCCAGACCGGCCCAGGACTCCCGCGGCAGGCCGCTGATCTGTGCACCGCCTTCGGAGGCGTTGTCGACCGTCACCGATACCTCTCGCCCGCCGATGGTCAGCCGGCCGGGACGGTTCAGCGGATAGCGCGGGGCGGCGCGGCGGTTCACCTCCGGCGTGGCGGTGCGGATCGCCTCGATCAGAACGCGGCGCAGCTGGTCGATGCTGGAGGCGACGCGGGTGGACAGGGCATTGACCTCGGTGGCGCGATCTCCGGTGGCCGTCGCCTCCTGCGAGACGGCGGCGATGCGGGTCGCCACCTCCTGTGCCGCGTTGGAGGTCTGGACGACGTTGCGGGCGATTTCGCCGGTCGCCGCCTCCTGCTCCTCGATGGCGGCGGCGACGGTGGCGGACACCGTCTCCACCCCGCGCACCCGGTCGGCGATGGCGCGGACGGCGCTGACCGCCTCCGCGGTGGTGGCCTGGATGGCGGCGATCTGGCTTTCGATCTCGTCGGTCGCCCGCGCGGTCTGGCCGGCCAGCTGCTTCACCTCGCTGGCGACCACGGCGAAGCCCTTGCCGGCCTCCCCCGCCCGCGCCGCTTCGATGGTGGCGTTCAACGCCAGCAGGTTGGTCTGGCCGGCGACGTCGTTGATCAGGCCGGTCACCTCGCCGATGCGGGTCACCGCCTCGGCAAGGCGCTGGATGGTCTCCTCCGCCCGCAGCGACGCGCCGACCGCCTCGCCGGTCATGGCGGTGGCGGTGCCGATCTGGGTCGCGATCTCGCGGATGGAGGCGCTGAGCTGCTCCGATGCCGCCGCAACGGTCTGGGCGTTCGACAGCGCCTGTGTCGCGGCGGCGGCGACATTCTGGCTGTTGTCGCTGACCGCACGGGCCGATTCGGCCATGCGGGTGGCGTTGCCGGCCATCTGGCTGGTCTGGCTGGCGACCACATCGACGGCATTGGACGCCTCGGTCTCCACCGTCTCGGCCATGCGCAGCAAGGCGGCCTGCTTCTCCCGTTCGGAGCGCTCCCGCTCTTCCTCGCGCAGGCGGCGCAGCCGCTCGGCCTCCTCGGCATTCTCCTTGAAGACACGCAGGGCCCCGGCCATCGCGCCGATCTCGTCGCCGCGGTCGGAACCGGGAATGGCGACGCCGAGGTCGCCCTGGGCCAGACGGCGCATGGCGGCGGTCAGCTCGCCCACCGGCCGCACCACCCGGCGCCGGATGCCCAGCACACCCAGCACCACAACCGCCAGCACCAGTGCCGAGACGCCCCAGACCGCGCTCATGAACAGGCTTTCGCGGCCGGCAGCCTGGACCTCCGTCTCGCTGTTGTAGCGGGTGGTGTCCGCAACGATCCGGTCGACGACAGCGCGATGGGCCGCATAGGCATCGGCGATGACGGCGTAGGAGGCGCGGGCCGCCGCCTCGTCCTTGCGGGCGAGCGCCGGCAGGAACTTCGTTTCGACCTCGGTCCAGAAACGCATCACCGGCGCGTGGGACTTTCCGGTCAGCTGGTCGACCAGCGACGGTTCGAAGCGCTCCTTCAACCAATAGTCATGCCGGTCGTCGTAATCCTTGCGCAGCTGTGCCAGACGCGCCCGCCGCTGCTCCACCGACGCCGGGTCGTTCATCGCCAGCGTGGTTTCCAGATAGGCCTCGATCACATATTCCGGCGGCGGCAGGATGTCGGCGATCAGATCCTTGCCCAGCACGATGCGCTGGTAGATCGGCCCGCCCACCTTCAGCTCGCGGATCGCCAGCGCACCTGTCAGGACGACCGCCAGGAACCCGAGCGTGACCACCACGCCGAACAGGTTGGTGAGCGCGGCAATCCTGAGGTTCTTCAGCATCATGCGACCCCTGCGCAAAAGCGACGGCAGAGGGTTGCTTCTCAGATTGAACTATTCATGACAAGCAAAAAACTTGCTCGATTATCGGCCAGAAGAGAAATGATGTTTCATTGTGCGCTTTGCATGCGGATTGTGCAGTGACTGCGCAATAGCCAACCAAGGTGCCGGCAATGAGCTTAGGTCAGAACCAAAGTACCGATCCATCCGACCAGGGCGAGGATCACCAGCATCACCAGAAGGGTGACGATCACCGCATTGCTGCGCCGAATCGAGCGGCAGCGCGGGCAACTCTCCTCGGCGGCGGAATAGGGATGGTTGCAGCGGTCGCAGCGGACGGTCTGTTCGGTTCCGGTCTGGTCCGTCATCGGCGGGTTCCATGGTGTCGAAGCCTGTGAGGCCGCATGGATAGCACGGCCGGCGCTGCGCCGCAGCGGTGAAGACAGGCGCGGGCACGCCGCTGCGGACAGGACGGAATGTCGCAGTTGCCGGGCGGGAGGCCGTCAGTCGGCGGCGGAGGACTCCACCGGCGGCACGCGCAGTTCCGTCGCCTGCAAACGGCGCGGGCTGTGGTCCAGGGGCTCCAGCAGCGGCATCTCCGCCCCCTCCGGTGCGGCATGCAGGTCGCGGAACCGGCGCGCGCTGACCAGCACCCGCGATTCCAGCGTGCCGACCGCGCTGTTGTAGCAGCCGACGGCCTTGTCCAGCTGCCCGCCCAGCTTCTCCATATGGCCGCCCAGATCGGACAGGCGCTTGTACAACTCCGCCCCCAGCGCGCTGATTTCGCGGGCATTGTCGGCCAGCCGCTCCTGCCGCCAGCCATAGGCGACGGCGCGCAGCAGCGCGATCAGCGTGGTCGGGGTGGCCAGGATGACGCGGTGGTCGATGCCGGCCTCGATCAGCGCCGGGTCCTGTTCCAGCGCCGCGGAGAAGAAGTTCTCGCCGGGCAGGAACAGCACGACGAACTCAGGGCTGTCGTCGAACTGGTCCCAGTAACCCTTGGTGCCGAGTTGCTTCATATGCTCGCGCACATGGCGGGCATGGCGGACCATGCCGTCGCGCCGCGCGCCGTCCTCCGCCGCCTGGACACCGTCGAGATAGCCTTCCAGCGGCGTCTTGGCATCGACCACGATGGTCTTGCCGCCGGGCAGCGTGACGATCAGGTCGGGGCGCAGCCGGCCGCTGTCGACCGACACCTGTTCAACGAAATCGCAATGGTCGAGCATGCCGGCCATCTCGCAGACCCGGCGCAGCTGGATTTCGCCCCAGCGCCCGCGCGCCGCCGGGGTGCGCAGCGCCCGGACGAGGTTGCCGGTCTCCGTCCGCAGCTGGCTCTGGGTTTCCACCAGCGACAGCACCTGCTGCTTCAACCCCTCATAGGCGCCGGCACGCGTGCTTTCCAGCTCGCGAATCTGGCGGTCCATCGCCTCCAGCGACTGGCGCACCGGATCGACGATGGCGGCGATGGCGGTCTGGCGCTTGTCCAGATCGCCCTTCGCCTGCTCCTGAAAGCCGGCCAGCGTCTCCCGCGCCAGATCGAGGAAGCTGCGGTTGTTCTGGTGCAGCGCCTCCGCCGACAGGGCCTTGAAGCTGTCGGCCAGCGCCGCCTGGGCGCGCTCCAGCAGGGCCATCTTCTCCGCCGCCGCGGTCCGTTCGGCCTCCAGCCGGGTCGACAGCTGGGCGTGGCGTTCGCGGGCGTCGGCGACCTCGCCATGCAGGCGGGCGATCTGGTGGTCGCGCGCCTCGATCTCCTCACGCAGGTCGTCCTCGGTCCGCTCGGAGAGGTCGAGGCGGGTGGCGAACTCCGCATGCAGGGCGGCAGCCGCGGCCTCCGCCCGGCCGGCGGCGGCGCGCATCACCGCCCAGGCGATGGCGGTGCCCAGCAGCAGGCCGGCCGCCAGCCCGATCGCCAGCGACAATCCATCGACCACCATCCCGTTCACCAGAAACTGCGTCACACCCGCTCCCCCACCCCTGCCCCACAGCTGCCCAACACTTGAAACGGGCACAGCCTATCGGAACGAAACGCGAATTGGAACGGGTCGCGAACAGACCGAATGACGCGGCATTGCCCAGCCGCCGCTTTCCGCGCTTGCCCTATCACGGCCGCGGCGCCATATCGGAAGCCATGCCGAACGACAAGACTCCCGACACCGATTCTCCCGACAGCAAATCCCTCGACTGCGGCCCCGGCTGCGGCGGCCCCCGCGTCCGCGCCATTCCGCCCGGCGAGGACCGCGAGCGGCTGATGTGCCCGGACTGCGGCTATATCGCCTATCAGAATCCGCTGATCGTCGTCGGGGCGGTGGCGACCTGGGAGGATGGCCGCATCCTGCTGTGCCGCCGCGCCATCGAGCCGCGCAAGGGCTTCTGGACCCTGCCCGCCGGCTTCATGGAGGAGCGCGAGAGCACCCGCGAGGGCGCCGCCCGCGAAGCCTGGGAGGAGGCGCGCGCCCGCATCGACATCGATCATCTGCTGGCGATCTACGACATCCCGCGAATCAGCCAGGTGCAGATGATCTTCCGTGCCCGCCTGCTATCGCCGGACGTGGAGCCCGGCCCCGAAAGCCTGGAGGTCGGGCTGTTCGCCTGGGACGAGATCCCCTGGGGCGAGCTTGCCTTCCCCACGGTGATCTGGGCCCTGCGCGAGCATCGCGACCGGCTCGGCCGCAGCGATTGCGCCCCCGCGGTCAACCCCACCCCGGACGCGCTCGCCCGCTGGGAACGGATGCTGTAGCGGACGGCCTACCGTCGCTCCGCCGGAAACTTCGCCACCAACTCCTGCTCGGCGCCGTCGCGCCGGATGGTCAGCGGCAGCCAGGTGCCGGGCGCCTGACGGCGGATGACGGCGACCAGATCGGCCGGCGCCCGCACCGCGCTTCCGGCGGCGGCGAGGATGCGGTCGCCGCTGCGCAGGCCGGCCGCCGCGGCAACGCTGCCGTCGCTGACCGACCCCACCGTGATGCCGTCCGGACCGGGGTCGAGCTGCACGCCCAGCCGCGGCCGCTGCGGTTCGGCATCCTCGCGGGCCGGTCCAAGGCCGAAGACCGCATCGGCGATGCGCCCGTCCAACTCGTCGCAATCGCGGTCGGCATCCCAGGGCAGCAGCACGGCGGCATCGGCGATGCCGAGGTCGGCCAGCTGGTGCGGAACGCCGTCGCGGTAGAGGGTATGGCCCTGCCCCAGGATCCCGACGACGGCGCGGCCGGTGGTGCGGCGGGTCTCCGCGATCTTCTCCGCCATCGCGCGGTCCCAGACGCTTTGCGCCTCGATGAAGCGCTTGGCGGCATCGGAGGGGGCGGCTGCCTGCGACTCCGAGCGATCATGCGTCGCCAGCGTTTCGGTCAGGCGGCTGCGGTAAGTTTCCGTCGGGGCGGCAGGGGTGCCGACGCCCTCGCGCTCCGCAGCCGGGATGGCGGCCCAGCCGTTGCGGGCGGTGCGGCTGATCAGCGAGCGTTCCACATTCAGCGCCACCACCGGCAGTCGGTGCAGGCGGGCGAATTGCAGGATCGGCAGGTAGAAGGCCGGATCGAATCCCCAGACCGTGCGCCAGTCCGTCTCCTTCAGGAACTCGCTTTCCGTCAGCTCCCCCGCCACCCAGCGGTCGAGCACCAGCTGCAAGCGGCGCGGCAGCATCTCCATCCCGATGGCAAGGTCCGGGTTCAGCGCATGAAGGCCTGCAAGGGTGTGGAGCTGCCAGCGGTGATGGTCGGCCTTGTCATGCTGCTCCCCCAGCAGCACGACCGGCGCATCGGCGAGCCGGCGCAGCAGCGGCACCGGCTCCACCGCCGTCCCGGTGCCGTCGGCCCACACGCCCGGCGGCACGCAGCCGGTGCGCGCCGCATCCTCCGCCCGGACGCCGGATGCGGCAACGAGGGACAGCGCCGCGAAGACCAGCGGAACGAGGCGGGGAAAGCTACGGATGATCTGGCGCGGCAAGGGAGGCTCCGTCGGCGCAGGCATTGCGCCAAGGTTGGACCTGCCGGACCCAAGGTCAATGGCGAACGCCACCGATTGCGTCGTTCGGCCGCGCCGAAGATCCGCGGCGGATGACAGGCGGGGCGTCGGCGGGTAGGATCGGCGCCGGCGGTGGACAGACGGCGGATGGTGGCCTTCCGCGCCGGCATCCGTAAACTCCCGAGGCCGTTCCCAGGGCGTCCGCTTTCCCCGCCCGACCGCAATCATTCGTGAAGCGCACCGCCGCCATGCCGCACCGCAAGACCGTCATTCTCACCGGCGCCAGCCGGGGTATCGGACACGCCACCGTCACCCGGTTCAGCAATGAAGGCTGGCGCGTGATCTCCTGCTCGCGCGAGGATGTGCCGGAGCATTGCCGGCGCGATCCCAACTGGACCCATCACATCCCGGCCGACCTGTCCGATCCCGCCAGCCGCGCCGCCTTCGTGGAGGAGGCGAACAAGGCGCTGGACGGCGGCCCCCTGCATGCCCTGATCAACAACGCCGGCATCTCGCCCAAGACCCCGATCAAGGAGCGGCTGGGCTGCCTGAACGGCTCCATCGAGGGCTGGCACCGGGTGTTCGAGCTGAATTTCTTCGCTGCGCTGGTTCTGGCCCGCGGCTTCGCCGCTCCGCTGTCGAAGGGCAAGGGGGCGATCGTCAACGTCACTTCCATCGCCGGCCATTCGGTGCACCCCTTCGCCGGCTCCGCCTATTCCACCTCCAAGGCGGCTCTGTCGGGCCTGACCCGCGAGATGGCGGTGGAGTTCGCGGAGATCGGCGTCCGCGTCAACGCCGTCGCCCCCGGCGAGATCGAAACGGCGATGACCGGCCCCGAATACGACGTGCTGATCCCGCGCATCCCGCTGAAGCGCATGGGCACGCCGGAGGATGTCGCCGCCGTCATCTTCTATCTCTGCGGCCCGGATTCGGCCTACGTGACGGGAACGGAGACCTTCATCACGGGCGGGCAGCATCTGTTCTGAGGGGGCTTCGGACGCTTGCCCCCTCCCCATCCCTCCCCCGCTCTCGGTCGGCCAAAGGCCGATCCGATCGAGGGAGAGGGGGCAGGACGCTTGCCAGCGTGGCTTGGCTGCCGAAGCCGCGGCAGTCCCCTCTCCCTCGAAGAGGGGGAGGGTTAGGGAGGGGGCATCGTCAGCCACCCCCCTCGCAACCGAACGCTACTTCCCCGCCTTCCAGGCGATCAGCCGCCGCGCCGCCTCGGCGATGGTTTCCTCCGACCCGGCGAAGCTGAAGCGCAGGAAACGCCGGCCGCGGGCGGTGTCGAAATCGATGCCCGGAGTGCAGGCGATGCCCGTCTCCTCCAGGATCTGTTTCGCCAGCGCCTCGCTGTCGTCGGTCATGTCCGACACGTCGGCATAGATGTAGAAGGCGCCGTCCGCCGGCGCCATCCGGGTGAAGCCCGCCTTCGGCAGTTCCTCCAGCAGCAGGGCGCGGTTGCGGGCATAGCGGGCGACGTGGCCGTCCAGTTCCTCCGTGCAGTCGAAGGCGGCGACCGCCGAGACCTGACTGAGGGTCGGCGCCGAAATGAACAGGTTCTGCGCCAGACACTCGACCGAACGCAGCAAATCGTCCGGCACGATCATCCAGCCCAGCCGCCAGCCGGTCATCGAGAAATACTTGGAGAAGCTGTTGACCACCAGTGCCTGATCGTTCACCTCGGCCGCGGTGACGGCGTCGGTGCCATAGGTCAGCCCGTGGTAGATCTCGTCCGACACCATGCGGACGCCGTTGGCGCGGCACCAGTCGGACAGCGCCGTCAGTTCCTCCCGGCTCAGCATCGTGCCGGTCGGGTTGGCCGGGCTGGCGACGATCAGGCCCTGCACCGGCTCGTCCAGCGCCTCCAGCAGTTCGATGGTCGGCTGGAAACGGTGCTCCGGCCCGGTCGGCAGCTCCACCGGGACCACGCCGGCCGCGGTCAGGGTGTGGCGGTAGGCCGGATAGCTGGGCGACGCCATCGCCACCCGGTCGCCCGGATCGAAGGCGGCGAGGAAGCCCAGCTGGAAGGCACCCGACGACCCGGTGGTGACCACCACCCGCCGCTCCGGCACATCGACGCCATACCGGTCCTTGTACCATTTGGCGATGGCCGCACGCAGCGGCGGGATGCCCAGCGCCCCGGTATAGCCAAGCGGATCGCTTCCCACGACGGCGGTGGCCGCCGCCTGCACCACGCCCTTCGGCGCACCGGTGGAGGGCTGCCCCACCTCCATATGCAGAACCTCTAGCCCGGCGGCCTCGCGCTCCGCCGCGGCGCGCATCACTTCCATCACGAAGAAGGGCGGAATGGCGCCCCGCTTGGAAACCTTGGGCTGCTTGCTCATGATCGTCCGTCTCTAGCTCTCTTTTTTGGGCGGGCCGCTATTCGCGGTTCAGTCCCGCTTGCGTTCGCTTTCCACCGTCAACGCCAGGCTGTTGGCGCGCGGATCGGTCGCCGTCTGGCAATAGCGCACTCCGTCCTCAATCGACACCCGGCAACCGACGAAGCTGACCCGCCCGGGAATCGATTGCGGCCGCGCGGCCTGGATCTGCGGCGCGGTGGATTTCTCCTCCAGTCCCGACGGCAACGCCACCGACAGCAGGGCGGCCGGACCGGCGGCGGGGCCGTCATTGCCCCCGGCTGTGCCGACGCCGGCGAACAGGGTGCGGCCGATGATGGAATTGGCGATCAGGGCCGGCGCGCCGAAGCCGCCGCGGTCCACCCCCTGGGCCACCAGCATGCCGGTGCCGGGAATGCCGCGGCCGGTGCCGAAGGGCGCCCCCTGGGTGAAGGCGCAGGCGGCGCCATTCTCGTCCGGATCGATCACCATCACCCCGGCACCGGCGGCGGTGGCGCCGGCACCGGTGGCGCCCAGCAGCTGTGCGGCGCGGGTCGCCCGCTCGGCCGGCGGCAGGGCGGCCACCGCCTTCCAGGCCTGGATAATCGCTGCGCCCGAGTCAGGCTCGGTCGTGTCGGGAACATGCAGGTCGCTGATGTCGAAGGGCACCGTCAGCGTGGCGCCGACACGCGGCTGGTAGGCGCGCAGCTGCGCCGGGTCCAGCCCCATGCCCTGGGCGACCGTCGCGGCGAGCGGCCCGGCATAGAAGGCGCCCACCCCCTGGCGGCGCAGCACCGACAGGGTCGCGGCCAGTTCTGGTTGGGCAGCGACGGTGCCGACCGCCGGCGTACCGGCGCCCAGCAGGCGGCGGCGCGCATCGGAATCGGCGGCCAGACGCCCGCCGAATGCGCTCAGATCCTGAACCAGAGCACGGCTGAGACCGGGGGAGAACTGGGCCAGCTGTTCCGCCGGGGCGACAACCTGCTCCCACCGCAGCACGCCGGCCGAGGCCTGGACGGCATACAGGCCGCGCGCCATCGCCGGCATGCCGACGCCGCCGGCACCGGCAGGTCGCGGCAGGAAGTCGATGGTGCGCGCCTTCTTGGAAGCGGCGTCGAACAGCACGCAGACACCGCCGCCGGTCAGCCCGACGCGCGACGGCAGGCTGGCGGTCATCGCCAGCGCCATCGCCGCCACCGCGTCGCCGGCCTTGCCGCCCTGGGCGAGGATGTCCCGGCCGATCCCGGCGGCATAGGGTTCGTCGGCGACGACGAAGCTCTGGACCGTCGCGTCGGTCTTGAACTTCGTGTTGACGCAGCCGGCCAGCAGTGATGCAGCTATGGCAACCGCGCCCAACCCTCGCCAGATTCGCAAGCGAGTGTATCGCGGTCCGGAGTTCCGCCGGTTCCGCGCGGGGGTCCGCTGTTCAAAGCCGGAGGTCGTCACGGTGCGCAAGCCCAGCAGGCTGGTTTCGGTCGTCGCCATCATGTCCATGTGTCTGATGTCGCTGGTGTGGGGAGCGCCACCGGCGAGCGCGCAGCGCCGCTCGGACATGCAGATCCTGGGCGACGCCGAGACGGACCATATCATCCGCAAGATGGCCCGGCCAATCTTCCAGGCAGCCGGCATCGACCCCGAGTCGGTGCAGATCCTTCTGGTCAACGATCCCTCGGTCAACGCCTTCGTCGCCGGCGGGCAGAACATCTTCCTGCACACCGGGCTGCTGCTGAATGTCGACGACGCCGACCAGCTGCTGGGCGTCATCGCGCATGAGACCGGCCACATCTCCGGCGGACATCTGGTGCGCGGGGCGGAGGCGATGGACAACGCCTTCCTGTCCTCGCTGCTCGGCATGGGTCTGGGCGTCATCGGCGGCCTTGCCTCGGGCAATGCCGGCGCGGGTGCGGCGGGCGTCATGCTGGGTCAGCATCTGGCGGAGCGGAACTTCCTGTCCTTCTCCCGCACGCAGGAGGCGTCGGCCGATCAGGCCGGCCTGTCCTTCCTGGAGCAGTCGGGCATCTCCGCCAGGGGGATGGCGGCCTTCCTGGAAAAGCTGGGCGTCGGCGAGCCGTTGATGAACGACCGCGATGCCGGCTATCGCCTGACCCACCCGCTGACCCGCGAGCGCATCGAGGCGGTGAAGGCCTTCGTCGCCCGGTCCCGCTATGCCGACGCGCGGCTGCCGGCGGCGACGGAGTCCGACCTGCGGCGGCTCCAGGCCAAGCTTTACGGCTATCTCGATCCGCGCGGCGCGCTCCAGCGCTACAAGGCGAACGATCCGTCGCCCGCCGCCCGCTACGGCCGCGCCTATGCCTATTTCCGCCAGGGCGACGTCAGGCAGGCGACCCCGCTGGTCGACGGCCTGATAGCGGACGAGCCGCGGAATCCCTACCTGCACGAGATGAAGGGCGACCTGATGCTGCAGACCGGCCGCGCGCCGGATGCGGTGGCTCCCTACCGCAAGGCCATCGAGCTTGCCGGTTCCGAAGCCGGAACGATCCGCGTCTCCCTTGCCCATGCCCTGCTGGAGCAGCGCGATCCGCGGCTGGCCGACGAGGCGCTGAAGAACCTGCAGATCGCGGCGAAGGGCAAGGCCCAGTCCGCCTTCCTGTGGCGGCTGACCGCCCAGGCCTGGAGCATGAAGAAGAACGACGGCATGGTCGCCTATGCCACCGCCGAGGAAGCGCTGGCGAGAGGCGACATGCCGATGGCCAAGGCGCAAGCCGAGAGGGCGGAAAAGCTGCTGCCCGCCGGCTCGCCGGGCTGGCTGCGCGCCCAGGACATCCGCGGCCAGACCGGCGGCGACAGGCCACGCTGATCGTGGTCGGACGGGTCATATGACGAAAGCGTCCTTCCGGTAACGCAACGGTCACCGAACCGTCCCCGCAACGTCACCGCCGCTTGCTATTCCGCGGACATCGAGCGCGTCATCCACACCCCCGGTCCCGACGCGCGGTTCCGTCCACGGAGTTCCCGCATGCCGTCCATCCGTCCGAAGTCCCGGCGCGGCGCCCTGCTCGCCACCGCCGCCCTGCTGTCCGCCGCCCTGGCTGCCGCGGTGCCGGCCCAGGCCCAGGAGCAGCAGGCCAAGCGCTTCCCCGCCACGCTGGCCGGCCATGCCCTGCTTCCGGCCGACACGTTGGTGCAGGCGCCGGCCGATGCCGGGCCGCTGTTCGCCACCGCCGGCAAGTTCACCAATGCCGACCGCAAGCGGGTGGAGACGGTGGGCAGCATCCGCGCCACCTCCTTCGCCTCCGACCCCAAGGTCCCGCGCCAGACGGAGATCATGCTGCCGGTCGCGGGGCAGGCGGTGCAGGGCTTCTCCGCCATCGTGCCGCAGGGGAACGGCGAGTTCATGGCGCTGACCGACAACGGCTTCGGCAGCAAGGTGAACTCGGTCGATGCGCTGCTGATGGTCCATCGCGTCAAGCCGGACTGGCAGAGCGGCGCCCTGCAGCGGCTGGAGACCATTTTCCTGCGCGATCCCGACCGCAAGGTCCCCTTCGCCATCGTCAACGAGAACAGCACCGCGCGCTACCTGACCGGCGCCGACTTCGATCCCGAATCGCTGGTGGTCCAGGCCGACCGCCTGTTCATCGGCGAGGAGTTCGGTCCCTACATTCTGGAGCTGAGCCGCGACGGCGTGGTCATCGCCGTTCATGAGACGATGGTCGACGGCAAGCCGGCCCGCTCGCCCGACCATTACCGCAACGGCATCCTGCCGCCGGTGCCGGGCGCCGTCGCCTTCGAGGTTCGCCGCTCGCGCGGGTTCGAGCCGATGGGCGTGTCGCCGGACGGCAAGACCCTGTACCCGTCGCTGGAAGGCCCGCTGTGGAACGCCGCCGCCAACGGCTTCGAGAACAAGGACGGCCGCGCGTACACCCGGATCCTGGAGTTCGACGTCGCCAGCCGCACGTACACCGGCAAGTCCTGGAAGTACAAGCTGGAGGACAATGCCAACGTGGTGGCCGATCTGGCGATGATCGACGCCGGCACCGCCCTGGTGATCGAGCGCGACGACAGCAGCGAGGGCGCCAAGACCCAGGCCTGCCAGGGCGAGGCGAAGCCCGACTGCTTCAACGCGCCGGCCGCCTTCAAGCGGGTCTACAAGATCGACATCGCCGGGGCGGATGCCGACGGCTTCGTCCGCAAGGTCGGCTATATCGACCTGACCGACATCGCCGATCCCGACCGCAAGGCCCGCGCCGGACAGGCGCCGGAAGGCCGCTTCGTCATGCCCCATCTGGGGCCGGAGGGGGTGAACATCGTCGATGCCGACCATATCGTGGTCGTCAACGACAACAACCTGCCCTACTCCACCGGCCGGACCATCGGCAAGGCCGACGGCGACGAGATGGCGCTGCTGTCGGTGGGTGAGCTTCTGCGCGCCCGCTGATCGCGCAAATGTGAAACCGGGAGTGTGGTCCGGGCGAGCGCTTTGCACTTGTCCGGACCCGATTGTCGGTCCAGTGTGGGCGGCCTTCGGCCCAATGTCCCCCGTGTTTCGGAGACCGCCCACCATGCGCCCCGTCCTGCCGTTCCTGCGTTCCGCCCTGCTGGCCCTGCCTGTCGCGGCACTGGCGCTGTCCGCCGCCGCTCCGGCCCATGCGCAGTCGGCGAGCTTCGACGGCAACCAGAAGGCCGCCATCGAGAAGATCGTCCGCGATTACCTGATGGAGCATCCCGAGGTCATCCTGCAGGCCGTCGACGCCATGCAGGAGCGCCAGAAGGCGGCGGAGGCCGAGCAGGCCCGCAAGGCCCTGGTCGAGAACAGGCAGGAGCTGACCCGCAACCCGGCCGATCCGGTCGCCGGCAACCCGCAGGGCGACGTGACGGTGGTGGAGTTCTTCGATTACCAGTGCGGCTACTGCAAGGCCGTGCAGGCCGACACCCAGGCGCTGATCAAGGGCGATCCCAAGCTGCGCTTCGTCCTGAAGGAATTCCCGATCCTGGGACCGGCGTCGCTGCTCGCCTCGAAGGCCGCGCTCGCCGCCCGCGGCCAGGGCAAATACATGGAACTGCACAATGCCCTGATGGCTCACCGCGGCCAGCTGGACGAGGCGGTGATCATGCGGCTGGCCAAGTCGGTCGGGCTCGACACCGACCGGCTGAAGAAGGACATGGAGTCGCCGGACGTGCTGAAGGTGATCGCCGCCAATCAGGCGCTGGCCGAGAAGCTGAACATCCGCGGCACCCCGGCCTTCGTCTTCGGCGACGAGCTGGTGCCGGGAGCCATCAAGCTGGACGACATGAAGCGGCTGACCGACGCCGCCCGCGCCAAGGGTTGAGGCGGACCGTTCCATGACCGCAACGACTGAGCCGCAGACGCCGACCGTCGTCGTGTTCGACATCGGGCAGGTGCTGATCGAATGGGACCCGCGGCACCTCTACCGCGAGCTGTTCGACGGCTATGAGGACCTGATGGAGGATTTCCTCGACCGGGTCTGCACCCCCGCCTGGAACCTGGAGCAGGACCGCGGCCGCCCCTGGAGCGAGGCGGTCGCCCAGCTGACCGAGGAGCATCCGGACTGCGCCGAGCTGATCCGCGCCTATGACGACATGTGGGAACGCATGGTGCCGGGCCCGATTCCCGGCACGCCGGAGATCCTGGCGGAGTTGAAGGCGCGCGGCGTCCCCGTTTACGCCATCACCAACTTCTCGGCCGACAAGTTCGAACTGACGCGCAAGCGCTTCGACTTCCTGAACGGCTTCGACGGCATCATCGTTTCGGGTCAGGAACGGCTGGTGAAGCCCGACCCGGCGATCTACCGGCTGCTGATGGATCGTTACGGTCTCGAACCGAAGCACTGCTACTTCATCGACGACAACCCCGACAATGTCGAGGCTGCCAAGTCGGTGGGCATGTCGGCGCACCTGTTCCTCGGCGCCGAAGCGCTGCGGCGCGATCTGGTGGCGTTGGGGGTGTTGTAGGCGCTTGTTTGGCCCCCTCCCCATCCCTCCCCCGCTTCGCGGGAGAGGGGGTAGGAGCTTTGCGGGAGTTCAGCGGCAGTCCCCTCTCCCTCGAAGAGGGGGAGGGTTAGGGAGGGGGCCGCGACGATGTAACTCCCCCTACTCCGCCGCAGCCTCGCGGTCGGTGGCGGAGTTGAAGGCGTAGGTCTTCCAGGTCGGCTCATAGCTGTCGTCGGCCTGGTTGCCCCAGACCGACCAGTTTGGCCGGGCACCGCGGGCGAACATTTCCAGGAAGGGGCCGGGGCTACAGGCCTCGATCAGTTCATACTGCTCGTCGGGCTTACGGCTGTGCTCTCGCTTGCGGCTTTCGATGAGGTTGACCTGGGTCCGGCCGGGGGGCAGCGTGCGGGCCTTCTTGCCGCGGACACCGAACAGGATCAGTTCGGTCACGTTGCGGAAATAGAACCCCACCCCGCGCCCGTCCGACCCGCCATCCTTGCGCACCTTGTGCCAGACGAGGTTGGTCTTGTACTCGAACCCCCAGCTGCGCATGACCTGCAGGCCTTCCGGCAGCAGCGCGTTGGGAACCCACAGATACAGGTGCGCGGTGGAGGCGGCGATGTCGGCGACCGGCAGGGCGCAGATGTCCTCCACCGTCATGGTGCCATAGCGCGACAGGCGGCGATGTTCCGGCGCCATCTTGCCGGTGCGGTTGACGAAGCGCCAGGGCGGGTCCGCCATCACGGTGGCGAAGCGCCGGTCACCGGCGAAGGCCACCAGATCCCGCGCCGGATCCGATGCCGTCGCCACCGTGTTGCTGTCGCCCATCGCTGCCTCGAAATCCTGAACAAACCCGGTACTGGGAGGGGTGCAAACTCGCACGCGGCGGCAATCGCCGTCAATCCAGTCTAACCGCTCCGCCGACGCTGTCACAAGCGACGGCAGGCGGGAGCGGTCACTCCTCCTCGCCCGCCTCGGCCACGGCGCGCAGGGTGGCGCGCTCGGCCACGCTGACGGTCAGCCCCTGGGTTTCCACGCCCGAAGCGCGCAGCTTGGCGAGCGCCCGCGACAGGGTTTCCGGCTGCATGCCCAGGCGCCGCGCGATCAGCGCCTTGTCGAAGGGAAGCTGGAACTGCGCCGGCCCATCGCCCGGCGGGCAGACGCGCATCAGGAAGGCGGCGACCCGCTGTGGCGCCGGCTGGACCTGCAACTGCTCGATCTGGGTCACCAGATGGCGCAGGCGCACGGACAGCGAGCCCAGCATGCCGAAGGCGATCCGGTCATCCTCGCGCAGGCAGCGGGCGAATCCGTCGGCGGTCAGGGTCATGACGCGGGCGTCGGTCACCGCCTCCGCACAAACGGGAAACTTGCCGTCGGCGAACATGGCGGCCTCGGCGAAGCTCTCGGCAGGGCCGATGACATGGACCACCGCCTCCGTCCCGTCGCGGGTCAGGCGGTACAGCTTCACCCAGCCGTCGAGCAGCACGAAGAAGCGGTCGGCGGGCTCGTCCTGCAGGAACAGTGTGGTGCCGCGCGTCACAGGGCGCACGATGGCGACACCGCCCAGCAGGGACACCGCACGGTCGGTCAGCTTGGCGAACAGCGGAATGCCGCGCAGTGCGGCGGCATCTTCCGCCGACAGGTTGCTGCGGTGGGTGGTCATGACAGCTTCGCCTCCCCGGCCGTTGGCGGCATTGGTGTTGGCCCTGTTGGTGTTGGCCCTGTTGGTGTTGGCCCAGTTTGTGTTGGTGGGCGCGGTGCCGTCCGGTCGCTCAGGAGCCTCCAGACATTGACGGCGATCCCGGTCAGATCGGAGACCATGCCCGGAATCGACCCCACCAGACAGTTGTGCACGAACCAACAGGGCAATGCCACCAGCATGGTGCCGCGGAACACCGCAACCCCGGTCTGGTAACGGGCGAGGCTGATCAGCGCCATGCCGGCCGCCGCGAAGACGGACGGCAGGCCGGTCCAGGTCATGGCCATCACCGCGGCGATCACCGGCAGGATCAGCAGATAGACGAGTCGGAAGGCCGGTGAGGTGCCGAGCGCCAGCGCCACCAGAACCTGCAGCGCCGCAAGCGCATTCAATGCCGCCGCGGTCGGGGCGCCCACCATGGCAAAATGCAGGGCGAAGCCCAGACAGGGCACCAGCTGGACCAGAAGCATCGCCCGCCGGCTGCGGAAAAAGGGCCAAAGCATGCCGCCGAGCATGCCGCACAAGCCAACCAGCTGCGCAATGGACCATCCGATGTCCGTTTCCCCTGCCGCACCGAAGAGTGCCGGGAGCCGGACGGTCAGCATCTCGATCATGCCGGAAAGCCCCCCAGCAACGAAAAGGGCGGCGGGAAAGAGGCGGGAAACGGCGCCGGCCGCCCCGAAGGGCGGCGCAAAGAAGGCGCAGAAAGCAAAGTACCGAACGGGAAGAGCGGAAGACACACGCAACGCACAGCCGGGCCGAACCGAGCCACGGCCGGATCACTCACGAGCCAGGACCGCAGAAAACCGAGACGGAAAAGACAAGAACGCACGGCGCGCCCCCGAAGGGAGGCACCGTGCGAAAAGAAGCCGGAGTTTCACCGGGAAGACTGGAACGATGACCGCTCGAGCCTTCGATACGCTTGTCAGATGAGCGGAGCCGACCGAGCCGGCGCGCGTCCGAAAACGGGCGCCGTCCGGTCGAGGTCCGGGATACCCCGGACCTTACAGGTACTCGACCTTGCCCGCTTCCGGACCCTTCTGGCCCTGGCGAACGGTGACGCGCACCTGATCGCCCTCCTGGAGGGTCTGCATGCCCGAGCGGCGCAGCACGTTGACATGGACGAAGACGTCCTTGCCACCGGTGCTCGGCGTGATGAAGCCAAAGCCCTTGTCGGCATTGAACCACTTCACGGTGCCGTCGACTTCTTCCCCGCCGCTGCTGCCGCCGGCATCGTAGCCGCCGCGGTCATAGCCGCCACGGTCGAAGCCGCCGGTCCGCGGACGGGCCGAACGCTGAGCGGTCGACGTATCGACCGTGTGGATGGAGGCCACCTGCGGACCCTTCGGCCCACGGGCCAGGTCACAGGTGATGGTGGTGCCTTCGTCCAGCGCGTCGTAGCCTGCGGCCTGAACCGCAGAGACGTGCAGGAAGGCATCGGGCGAACCGTCCTCAGGCGACACGAAGCCGAACCCCTTGGTGGGGTTGAACCACTTCACGGTGGCGGTGACGTTGGACTTGGTGATCTCGGGAGCGCGGAAGCCCTGGCGGGGCGGGCGGTCGAACATGTGTCTTCAAGCTCATAGAGTGTGCCGAATGTCTTTTGTCACAGGGATCCGGTCCCAGGTCAAGCCTTCCAAAGGAAAGATGGCCGAATCGCCGTTAAATGCCCCACCCCAGGCTGACGCTTGCCGGCACTCCCGCGCTCCGGAACGGGGCGGACGGCACCGAAGTGCCGCTCCGCCTTCCACCACCGGCCCCTTCGCTTCGCCATTTGCGCGGCGACTCGGGGGCGATCTGCACGCCACCCGTGCGGCGGGCGGTCAGGCCGCCGACTGGTTCAATGGGGGATAATCGGTGTAGCCGTGGCGGTCGCCGCCATAGAAGGTCTTCTGGTCCGGCTCGGCCAGCGGAGCGTCGATGCGCAGCCGCTCCACCAGATCGGGATTGGCGATGAAGGGGCGGCCGAAGGCGATCATGTCGGCATGGCCGCTGGCCGTCGCCTGGATCGCCATGGCGCGGTCATAGACGTTGTTTGCCATGTAGCGCCCCTTGTAGAGCCCGCGCAGTTCGGCGAGGTCGCCGCCGAATCCCGGATGCGGCCCGCGGGTCACCCCTTCGATCATATGCAGATAGGCGAGGCCGTAATCGTTCAGCCGGCGGATCACCGGGCTGAAGGTGCCGACCGGGTCGCTTTCCTGCGCATCGTTGGCCGGGCTCAGCGGCGACAGGCGGATGCCGACTCGGTCGGCCCCGGCCTCCGCCACCACGGCGTCCAGCACCTCGAACAGGAAGCGGGCGCGATTCTCGACCGAGCCGCCATAAGCGTCGGTGCGCTTGTTGGTGCCGTCGCGCAGGAACTGGTCGATCAGGTAGCCGTTGGCGGCATGCACCTCGACCATGTCGAATCCGGCCGCCAGCGCGTTGCGGGTGGCATTGCGGTAATCCTCGACGATGCCCGGCAGCTCCGAAATGTCCAGCGCGCGCGGAGCCGGGATGTCCTTGAAGCCGTCGACGGTGAAGGCCTTCATTTCCGGCTTCACGGCGGAGGGCGCCACCGGCAGGGCGCCGCCAGGCTGCAGGTCGGGGTGGGAGATGCGCCCGACATGCCACAGCTGCAGGCAGATGTGCCCGCCCTTGGCATGGACGGCGTCGGTGACCAGCTTCCAGCCCGCCACCTGTTCGGCGCTGTGGATGCCGGGGGTGTAGGCATAGCCCTTGCCCTGCGGCGAGATCTGCGTCGCCTCGGCGATGATCAGGCCGGCACTGGCGCGCTGGGCGTAATATTCGGCGTTCATCGCGGTCGGCACGCCGGTGGCGTTGTCGGTGCGGCTGCGGGTCAGCGGTGCCATGGCGATGCGGTTGGGCAGGCTGTAGCGCCCGATCGTCACCGGCTGGAACAAGGGGGCCGCGTCCTGGCTGCTCGTCATGTCCGATCCATTCAGATGGTGAAACTGGACAGAAGTGTGGCCCGGCCTTCGTCACCGGCAAGGTGCCGATTGGACGCAGCGGGCGACCGGACAGCATGGCTGCCATACCGCCTGCCGCCGGGCCGCGGGACCTTTCGCCCCGCCCGGCGGTTATTCCCGACAGCATTAACCACGAACCAACGGGATCGCCGATGCAGCAGCGCTGGCCCGACCGACTCTGGATCGTCCGCCATGGCGAGAGCGCCGGAAACGTCGCGCGCGATGCGGCGCACGCGGCCGGCCTCGTCCGGATCGACATCGACGAACGCGACGTTGACGTTCCGCTCAGCCCACTTGGCGAGCGGCAGTCCGACGCGCTCGGCCGCTGGTTCGCCACCATGCCGGCGGAGGAACGGCCCGACGTTGTCCTGACCTCGCCCTACCGCCGGGCGCTGAGCACGGCGGAGCGGCTGCACCGGGCCGGCGGCCTGCCGGTCGATCCGACCGATTTCGTCATCGACGAGCGGCTGCGCGAGAAGGAATTCGGCGTGCTCGACCGGCTGACCACCGCCGGCATCCGGCAGGAGTTCCCCGATCAAGCCGGATTCCGCCGCCTTCTGGGCAAGTTCTACCACCGCCCGCCGGGGGGCGAGAGCTGGTGCGACGTGATCCTGCGGCTGCGCAGCGCGCTCGACACCATCAGTCTGCATCACGGCGGCCAACGGGTGCTGATCGTTGGGCATCAGGTGGTGGTGCTGTGCCTGCGCTACCTGCTGGAGACCATGAGGGAGGACGAGATCCTGGCCATCGATGCGGCCGGCGACGTCGCCAACTGCTCCGTCACCGAATACCGGTTCGACGCCAAGGCCGGGCCGCGCGGCGGGCTGTGCCTGCACCGCTACAACGTCGTCGCTCCGCTGGAGGAGGCCGGCGCCCCGGTCACCGCCGAGCCGGACGCCGCCGTCGCGGCCCGATAGGGAACATGCCCGTGGATCGTATCGAGGAAATTGCCGTCACCGCGGAGTTGCTGCGCGGCATGCCCCTGCCCCAGCCGGACGGCGACGGCGACAAGGAAACCCGCGGCCGGGTGCTTGTCATTGCCGGCAGCGTGCCGGTGCCGGGCGGCGCCCTGCTGTCCGCAATCGGCGCCCTGCGGGCGGGCGCCGGCAAGCTGCAGATCGCCACCGCAGCCAGCATCGCCCCGCATCTGGGCCTCGCCCTGCCCGAGGCGCTCGTCGCCGGCCTGCCGGAAACGGCGGAGGGTGGCATCGCCGCCGAGTCGGGCGAGGCGCTGGCCGAGCGGGCTTCGCGCTGCGACACCGTGCTGATCGGTCCCGGCATGATGGATGAGGCGGCGGTGGTGGAGCTGACCGCCGACCTGCTGACCCGCCTGGATCCGGCTCGGGATCCGGCTCAGGATCCGGCGCTGTGTCCGGCCGGCGGAGGGCCGCGCTTCGTGCTGGATGCGGGGGCGCTGGCCGGGCTGCGCCGTGACCCGGCGCCGGTGCAACGACACGCCGGCAATGTTGTGATCACCCCCCATGCCGGCGAGATGGCCGGGCTGCTGGGCTGCGCCCGCGACCGGGTGGAGGCCGATCCGCTCGCCGCGGCCCGACAGGTCGCGGCCCATCTGCAGGTGGTGGTCGCGCTGAAGGGGAGCTGCACCCGCATCGTCACCCCCGACGGCCGGGCCTGGGCCTATCGCGGCGGCACGGTGGGGCTCGCCACCTCCGGTTCCGGCGACACGCTGGCCGGGATCGTCGCCGGCTTGCTGGCCCGCGGCGCCAGCCCGGAGCAGGCGGCCATCTGGGGCGTCTATCTGCATGGCGAGGCGGGCAACCGGCTGAGCCGCCGGATCGGCCCGCTCGGCTTCCTCGCCCGCGAACTGCTGGCGGAAATCCCGGCGGCGATGGCGGCCCTGGCCGAGGGGGTGGAAAGCGATTGACCGCCTCAGCGCGCCGGAGCGCTGGCCGGAGCGGGCGCCACGGCCGGGGACGGCGGCAGGGCCGGGGTGGCGGGGACGGCGTTGAAGGTTTGGGACTGGACCGGCGCCACCTGCGCCGACAGGGCGGCGTCGCGGTCGCGGCAGCGGTCGACCACCTTCTGGCCGCAGTTCATGAAGCCCAGATCCTTGTTCAGGCAGACCCTGACCTCCGACACGTCGCGGCGGGAGCAGATGACCGCCACCCCCTCCGCGGTCAGGCCGGGATTGGCCTCCAGGAACAGGCGCTCCACCTGGACGGCCGGCACGGTCAGGCCGGGAGCCTTCAGCGGATCGGGAATCGCGACCTTGGCGGCGGCGGCGCGCAGCTTGGCGAAATAATCGGTCGCGTTCAGGCCGGAACAGGTCCCGTGCTTGCGCCACTGGTGCATCATCAGCCCGACGCTGGGCATCACTGTCATGGTCTGGTCCACCACCGCTTTGGGCACGTTGCGGTCGCGGGTGCAGGTTGCGGGATAGCTGCCGTCATTGTATTGCGGCCACAGGCCATGGACGACGAAGCCGTGTTTGCGCTCGCCGCACTGGTCGGGGTCGGGACCATTCCGGTCGCGGGCGCAGTAGGTCGGCGACCAGGACAGCGACAGGATGTAGTAATCGAAGGCGCCCGGCTCCGCCTTCCTTTGCGCCCAGGCTGGGCTTGCGGCGAACAGTCCGGCAACCAGAACGGACAGGGCGGCGACGACGGCGCTGCGCATGACGAGTCTTCCCACGGCTGTGCTTCCCAGCGTTGCATACCATGGAAGGAGGTTGCTGTCGCGGGGTCTCGACACCAATATCACTCGGCCGGACGGCTGCCTCCCGCCTTCGGCATCGGTGTTTCGCCACAATGGCCTGCGTCGCTTCATCGGGTATAGTCATCGGCATGTTCACCCTGTCCGCCCCGATGCTTCTGCGCGCCTATGCCGCCGGCATCTTCCCGATGGCCGAAAGCGCGGAGTCGCGGGAACTCCACTGGTTCGATCCGGAGCGCCGCGGCATCCTGCCGCTGGACGCCTTCCATGTGCCGCGCAGCCTGCGCAAGACCCTGCGCCGCGGCCTCTTCGAACTGCGCTTCGACAGCGCCTTCCGCGCGGTGATCGAGGGCTGCGCCGAATCGACGGAGGATCGGCCGAAGACCTGGATCAACGACGACATCATCCGGCTCTACAGCGAGCTGTTCGATGCCGGATTCGCCCACAGCGTCGAATGCTGGCGCGACGGCCTGCTGGTCGGCGGGCTCTATGGAGTGTCGATCGGCGGCGCCTATTTCGGCGAGAGCATGTTCAGCCGCGAGACCGGGGCCAGCAAGGTGGCGCTGGTCCATCTGGTCGCCCGCCTGCGCGCCGCCGGATTCGCCCTGCTCGACACCCAGTTCGTGACCGAGCATCTGTGCCGGTTCGGCGCCATCGAGATCCCCCGCACCGAATACCGCCGCCGCCTTGCCGCCGCGATGGAGCGCAAGACCGACTTCCACGCGGTGGACCAGCAGGCGGCGCTGGCGGATCTGCTGGAGTCGGCGTCGGGTTAGGCTACCGGGTGGAACACGCCCCCGCATTGGGGGGCCGGCACGCCGGTGGTCGCCGGCAGGCTGAGCGGCAGCCCGAGCCGGCTGCGTACCGCGAGATAGCCGAAGGCCTGGGCCTCCAGCGCGTCGCCGTCCCAGCCGACCAGATCGGCCGAGTCGACGGGCACCCCCAGCCGGCCGGCCAGCATCGCCATCAGCGTGGCGTTGTGGCGGCCGCCGCCGCAGACCAGCCAGCGCACCGGCGGGGCCGGCAGATGGGCCACCACGCGGGCGACCGAGTCGGCAGTAAAGGCGGTCAGGGTCGCGGCGCCGTCGGCGGCGGACAGGGCGGCCACCGGCGCCGGGTCGAAGGCGTCGCGGTCCAGCGACTTGGGCGCCGGGCGGCCGAACCAGGGATGGGCCATCAGGGCGGCCAGCGCCGGACCATCCACTTGGCCGGTCGCCGCCAGCGCCCCGCCGGCATCGAAGCGGCCGAGGCCGTGGCGCAGAACCCAATCGTCGATCAGGGCGTTGCCCGGCCCGGTGTCGCAGGCGACGACCTCGGCTTCCCCGTCCGAAGCCTCGGGACCGATCCAGCTGACGTTGGCGACGCCGCCGATGTTGAGGACGGCGAGCGGGCGCGCCAGCCCATGCGCCAGCGCGCGGTGGAACAGCGGGACCAGCGGCGCCCCCTGCCCGCCCGCGGCCACGTCGGCACTGCGGAAGTCGTTGACCACGGCGATGCCGGTCGCCGCGGCCAGCCGGGCGCCGTCGCCGATCTGGCGGGTGAGGCGCCGGTCGGAATCGTGATGGATGGTGTGGCCGTGGAAACCGATCAGCTCGACGTCGGCCGGCGCGACGCCCGCCTGATCCAGCAGACGGCGCACCGCATCGGCATGGGCGTCGGTCAGCTCGCGCTCGACCTCCGCCACCGGCCCGCCATGGTCGGTCCTGCCGAGGCAACCGCGCAGCCGCGCGCGGAAGCCGTCGTCATAGGGAATGGTCAGGAAGGAGAGCGCCTCCACCCGCTCGCGCCCGTCGGTGCGCAGCAGGGCGGCGTCGATGCCGTCCATCGACGTGCCGCTCATCAGGCCGACGACGGCGCGCAGCCCCTCCCCGTCATCCCCGTCCCGGTTCTTCATCGTCTGCTCCGCGCCCGCTTTGGTGACGGACGCACACTAGCCTAGCTGAGCCAAAGCTGCAGCATCAGCCGGTCGCGGTTGGCCGGCGGCACGGCACGATGGTAGCAGGAGGTGTCCTCCAGGAAGCCGGTGCCGGCTGGCCCCTCCACCACCAGGATGCGGTCGCGGGCGAAGCGGGTGAACAGTTCCTCGTCGCGGGCATTGGCGGAGCCCAGCAGCATGCGCAGCGACTTGCCGTGATGGCTGCCGCGGACCAGCTCATGCTCCCCCGCACCGGGGCTGACGTCGGTCAGGTAGAATTGGGCCGAGCAGAAATGGAAATCGTGAACGTCGTAATGCCAGTCGATGGTCTGGCCCAACTGCCGGCGCTCGTCGTCGCTGGCGTCGGTGACGAAGCTCCAGAACAGGCGCGGGATGATCTTGGTCGCGGGGAATCCCAGGAAGGCCCCGGCGCATTCCATCAGCAGCGGATCGCGGCAGACCCGCCGCACCGCCGGGCAGTCCAGCGGATCGGGAACGATGCCCATCACCGCGGGCGAGCCGTCGGCAAGCCGGCCGTTGCGGACGTCGTGGCGGTAGAACATCCGCTCGTCGCGCAGCCGCCGCTGCAGGGGAGAGTGGGTGGCGAACTCCACCAGCTCCTCCACCATCGCCCAGGGCAGGTCGAAGCCGGTGGCGATCGAGTCGCGGCGCAGCTCGGCCAGCGCCCGGTCCGCGGTCTGGCCGGCGAACAGGCTGACCGGAAGGGTGGGCAGGGCGACGGGCGGCCCGGCCGGGGCACGCTGCCGTGATCGGGGGGACAGTCGGCGCAAGGCACTGTAACCGCGCCGCACCGTTTCGAAGCGGCCGAGCGCATAGTGGAACTCTCCGGCGACGAGGCGCCGGGCAATATTCGCAACGTTCATTGGTCGTGCATCCCTGGGGCAGCCGAAGGACCAAAACCGCGGTGGGTTGCGCGGCCTCTGGTGCGGGAATGCACGGAGTGTAGGCAGGTTTGGGGCGATTCTAAAAATACCCTTGTGGCGTACGCCCTCGCGCCTGAGGAATAGCCGGGGCGGCAGGGCGTCCATCCCATACGGCTCATGCCGGGAGAAAACGGCGCCCCGCCTTCACGCGACAGGTTACAGCGCCTGCACGGCCTTCAGCACCGCCGCGACATGGCCGGTCACCTTCACCTTGCGCCAGACGTTGCAGACCACGCCGTCCTTGTCGATCAGGAAGGTGGCGCGGTCGATGCCCATGTATTTGCGGCCGTACATGCTCTTCTCGACCCAGGTGCCATAGGCCTCGCAGACGGCGCCGTCGGTGTCGGAGGCCAGCGTGAAGGTCAGCTCATGCTTGGCCTTGAACTTGTCGTGGCTGGCGACGCTGTCCTTGGACACGCCGATCACCACCGCATCGACGGCGGAGAAGTCGGGCAGCTGGTCGCGGAAGCCGCAGGCCTCCGAGGTGCAGCCCGACGTGTCGTCCTTGGGGTAGAAATACAGAACCACCGGCTTGCCGCGCAGGGCCGACAGGGTGACGCTGCCCCCGCCATCGGTCGGCATGGTGAAATCCGGGGCGGGCGATCCGACGTCTACGGTCATGGCTGCTCGAATGTCCTTCTTCTTGCCGGCGGCGAGGCGATCCCTCAGGCCGGAGGCGTGGTCGTGTTGGGTGGGGCCAGACGGCCCGCCGGTTCCTCGACCAGGGCCTTGAAGTGGCCATGGGCGCGGGCGGCGACGGCACGGATTCTGTGGTCCAGTTCGGGGAAGTCAACAGCGCCAGGCTCACGCTCGTCCGGAAAGGCAGCGCGGACCAGCCCGGCCAGCAGGCTGGGCGACACCTGGTTGGGGTCCAGCACACCCGCGGTGGTCAGCCGCAGGAAGCCCTGCACCCGCCGCCAGACCCGCAGCGTCGCTTCCAGATCGGCCGCCACCTCCGCATCCAGGGCACCGGTGCGGGCGGCGCATTGCAGCGCCTTGGCGGTGCCGATGTGCAGGATGTCCGGCCGCTCATGACCGAAACGCAGCTGCAGGTACTGGGCGATGAACTCGATGTCGATCAGGCCGCCGCGGGCGTATTTGACGTTCCAGACGTTGGTCGTCCCGAACTCCTTCTCGATTCGCCGCCGCATGTCGGCGACGTCCCAGAGCAGCCGGTCGGCATCGCGCGGCGCCGTCAGCACCGAGCGGATCGCCGCCGACACCCGGTCGGCCAGAGCGGGATCGCCGCCGATCACCCGGGCGCGGGTCAACGCCATGTGTTCCCAGGTCCAGGCGTCGGTCGTCTGGTATTTCAGGAAGGCGTCCAGCGAGGTGGCGAGCGGCCCGGCATTGCCGGACGGGCGCAGCCGCATGTCCACCTCGTAGAGCCGGCCGTCGCCCATCGGGGCGGTGATGGCGTTGGTCAGCCGCTGGGTCAGCTTGATGTAATACTCGTTGGGCGACAGCGGCTTTGCTCCATCGGACAGGCGTGGGCTGTCGCCGGGCGCCACGTCGTAAATCACGATCAGGTCGATGTCCGAGGTGATGGTCAGCTGCCGGCTGCCCAGCTTGCCCATCGCCACCACCACCCAGGCACCGCCGGGAATGCGGCCATGTCGCTGGGCGAACTCCTCCTCCACCCGGCGGGCGAGGTCGGGAACGACGATGTCGGCCAAATCGGCCAGGAAGGCGCCGCAGCGGTCGCCGTCGGTGATGCCGCGCAGGATGTGGACCCCGGCGCGGAAGCGCTGGTCGTTGGTCCAGCGCCGCGACAGGGTCAGCGCATCCTCGAAATCGCGGGCCGGCGCCATCACGCGGGCATGGTCGTCGGCAAGGCCGTTTTCCCTGCCCGGCAGCGGATCGAAGAAGTCCGGCGACAGCACGGCGTCCAGCAGCGACGGGTTGCGCGACAGGGTCTGCGCCATCTGCGGCGCGATGCCCATGATCTCCGCCACCAGCTCCAGCAGCCAGGGATTGGCGACGAACAGGGAGAACAGCCCGACGCCGGCCGGCAGCTTGCCGAGGAAATCGTCGAAGTTCATCAGCGCCGAATCGGGGGCCGGCGTCTTGGCCAGCGCGCTCAGCAGGGCCGGCGTCAATTCCGTCAGCAGTTCCCGCGCCCGGCCCGACCGGGTGGCGCGGTAGCGGCCGCGGTGCCAGGCCGACACCACGTTGATGACGCGGGCAGCGTCGGCAAAGCCCATGCCGCTCAGCGTCTCCACCGTGCCGGGATCGGGATCGGTGCCGGTGAAGACGAGGTTGCCGGGGCCGGAGAGCGACGGCGCCTCCTCGAACAGTTCGGCATAGCGGTCCTCGACCTGACCCAGCGTCGCCAGCAGCTCCGCCCGGAAGGCGTCCGGGTCGGCGTAGCCGAGGAATGTCGCGAGATGCGCCACCCCGGCATCGTCTGCGGGAATACGGTGGGTCTGCTGGTCGTCGATCATCTGGATGCGATGTTCGACACGGCGCAGGAAATGATAGGCCCCCGCAAGATCCTCCACCGTCTGGGCCGGCACGCGCCCGACGTCGCGCAGCGCCTCGTTCGCCATCAGCGTCGGGGCGATGCGCACGCGCGGGTCGCGGCCGCCGAAGATCAGCTGCTGGGTCTGGGCGAAGAACTCGATCTCGCGGATGCCGCCGCGGCCGACCTTGATGTCGTGGCCGTTGACCGTCACCTCGCGGTGGCCCTTGTGGGCGTTGATCTGGCGCTTGATCGAATGGATGTCCTGGATGGCAGCGAAATCCAGGTTGCGGCGCCAGACGAAGGGCTCCAGGAAGCGGATGAAGGACGCCCCGGCCTCCGGATCGCCGGCAATCGGGCGGGCCTTGATCATCGCCGCGCGTTCCCAGTTCTGGCCGACGCTGCCGTAATAAATTTCGGCCGCCGAAACGGAAACCGCCAGCGGCGTGGCGCCGGGGTCCGGCCTAAGCCGAAGGTCGGTGCGGAAGACGTAGCCGTCCTTGGTGCGTTCATCCATAATGCGGACAAGATCGCGTGCGAGCCTGATGAAGGTTCGCGCGAGGTTGTCCGGCTGGGGCGTCTGCACAACAGCGTCGTCGTACAGGACGATCAGGTCGATGTCGCTGGAATAGTTGAGTTCGCGCCCGCCAAGCTTGCCCATGCCCAACACGATCAGACCTGAGCCGATCCACGGTCGCTGCGGATCCGGCAGCGTCAGCGTCCCCGCCTCCGCGGCGCGGCGCAGCAGGAAATTCGCGGCCAGCTGCACCCCCGTCTCCGCCAGCTCCGACAGGGCGCCGGTGACGCGGAACAGCGGCCACGACCCAGCGATGTCGGCCAGCGCGATCAGCAGGGCGGCCCGCCGCTTCGCCACCCGCAGGCCGGCCATCAGCCGGTCCATCGATTTCTCATCGCCATGCTCGGCATGGAGTGCGGCGATCAGCCCGGCGAAGCTGGCGTCGAACCCGTCCTCCATCACCCGCCGGACGAAGGGCAGCTCCCGCGTCAGGATATGGCCCAGATACGGGCTGTTGCCGCACACCGCATCGACCAGCGCACGGCCGGGCTCCGAATCGGCGAAGGCGTCGGCCCAGGCCCGCGTCTCCGGCTCCGCCGCGGCGGCCTGCTGGCGCCAGCGCTCCATCCCCAGCGCCGCCTGCGCGGCGTCGAAGGGCTTCGGCAAGGGGGCGGAAAACGGGACGGGGCTGGACATGGCGACGGTCTTTCCTGCTCAAAACATGTGCAGAAAGCTGCACGCGTCGGGAGAGAACGTCAATCGGGCCGATTCGCGCGCCCTCTCCCCCCTCCCCCTCTCCTCCCGACATGGTGCCCGATGATCCGGCGCACCGCGAAGATTCTCGGCCTTACGCTGACCGGGATCGGGGCAATCGCGCTGGCGGCGGGCGGGCTGTTCGCCTGGCGGCTGTCGCAGGGGCCGATCGCGCTCGACCCGCTGATCCCCTATGTCGAAGAGGCGCTGGGCGACCGCGACGGCCGGTTCCGCATCGATGTCGGCGAGCTGGTGCTGTCGCTGGAGGATGAGGACACGCTGGAAAGCGGCGGCGGACGGCGTCTCGACCTGCGTGCCCGGCGGGTGCAGGCGCTGAATGCCGACGGGGCGGAGCTGGCTGCGGTGCCGGAGATGGGCATCGGCTTCTCCGTCGCGGCGCTGCTGCGCGGCACGCTGTCGCCGACGCGCCTCGATCTGGTCCGGCCGCGCCTCAGCGTGCTGCGGCGGGCGGACGGCAGCATCGCCTTCGATGTGCGGTCCGACACGGACTCGGTGCAGAAGCGCGAAAGCGACGGCCCCGACCTGCTGGACGAGGCGCTGGACAGCCTGCGCCGGCCGCCCGACATCGACCGGCCGCTCGGGCTGCTGCGCCGGCTTTCGGTGGTGGGTGCCGATTTGCGGATCGAGAACCGCATGCTGGATCTCTCCTGGCACGCGACCCGCGCCGACATGATCCTGACCCGCGACGCCGAGGGCGCCCAGGGCCGCGCCCGCCTGACCCTCGATCTCGGTGCCCAGAACCAGGGCGGTACGCAAAACCAGGGGGATGCGAACCGGCATCCGGTGACCGTCGCCGCCTCCGGCCATTTCAACATCGCCGATTCCACCACCGACCTGACCCTGTCCGTCGACGGCCTGGAACCGGCGGCTCTGGCGGCGGTCGGGCCGGCCCTGGCCCCGCTGGCCGCGGTGAGGCTGCCGCTGTCGGGCACGGTCACGGCGAAGCTCGATCCCCGGTTCGAGCCGTCGACGCTCGATCTGAACCTGCGCGGCGGTGCCGGCACCGTCGCCCTGCCCGCCTTGCGGCCGGAACCGCTCGCGGTGCAGAACATGGCCCTTCGCGGCAGCCTGGACGTGCCGGGCCGGCGGCTGCGCGTGGAGGATCTGTCGCTGAAGGCGGCGTCTGCGGACGGCGGCGAACCGCTGGCGCTGAACGGCCGGGGCGAGTTGACGGAGACCGGCGGGGGACGCGACCTCCAGGCGTCGCTGTCGCTGACCGCCGGCGGCCGGACCGCCGGGCTCGAGCTGTCGGGGCAGCAGGGACCCGGCAGGGACGGGCGCGCCGCGCTGCGCCTGACCGGCGTCACCCCCGCGGCGCTGGCCGGCATCGCCCCGATGTTGGCGCCGCTGAAGGACGCCGCCCTGCCGCTGTCCGGCACGCTGGAGGTCGCCTTCGACCCGTCCCTTCAGCCGACCGCGGGCAAGGCCGACCTCACCGCCGGCGCCGGCCATCTGCACCGTCCGGATCTGTTCGAAGGGCCGCTGCCCGTCGAGTCGGCCCGGCTACGCCTGCATGGCGACCGCGACCGCATCGCGCTGGACGGCCTGACGGCGGTGCTGGGCGAGGCCGGCGGGCCGCAGCCGCGGGTCGAGGCCAGCGGCACCGCCCTGCGCCAGGGCGACCGCATGGCGGTGGAGGCGCAGGCGAGCGTGCGCGGCATGGCGCTGGACGAGCTGCGCCGCTACTGGCCGAAGGTTGCCAGCCCGAACGCGCGGGACTGGGTGACTGCCAACCTGTCCCGCGGCACGGTGACGGAGGCGCGGGCCGAGGTGGCGCTGTCGCTGCCGCTCGACCGCCCGGCGGAACCGGAGATGACGCGCTTCCTGGCGACCATGGCCGGGGAGAATGTCAGCGTCCGCTATTTCCACGACCTGACGCCGGTGACCGGCGCCGGGGTGGAGGCGACCACCGACGGCAAGACCTTCTCGATCCAGACCAGGGGCGGCCGCATCGCCGATCCGAAATCGGGCGACATCGAGGTCGGCGACGGCAAGGCGGTGATCGGCGGGCTGGACACCGGCAAGGAGACGATGGACATCCGCATTCCGGTCCAGGGGCCGGTGCGGTCGATCCTGACCCTGCTCGACATGCCACCGCTGGGCTATCCGACCAAGCTGGAGATGGACCCGAAGCGGACCCAGGGCACGGCGGAGGCGCAGCTTCACTTCGCCTTCCCGCTGCTGGCCGACCTGAAGGTGGAGCAGCTGGAGCTGGACGTGACCGGCAAGCTGCACAAGGTGGCGGTGGAGAAGGTGGCGGCGGGGCTGAACGCCACCGACGGAGAGCTGTCGCTGGCGCTCGACCTCAAGGCCATGCAGATCAAGGGCACCACCAAGCTGGACGGCATCCCAGTCACCGTGGACTGGAACGAATCCTTCGACAGCGCGGCCAAGGGTCCGCGCACCCGCATCGCGGTGAAGGGCGACGCCACCGCCGACGATCTGCGCGCCCACGGCATCGACCTGGAAGACCGGGTGCAGGGCCCGTTCGGCGCCGACGTGCTGTTCACGGTGGACCGCCGCCGCAAGCTGGCGCTGACGGCGAACCTGAACCTGGAGAAGACCCGGCTGTCCATTGAGGAGCTGGCCTGGGCCAAGCCGCCCGGCAAGCCCGGCACCGGCAAGCTGACGCTGGAGTTCGACAAGGACCGCCCGACCCGCATCAGCAACCTGACCGTCGATGCCGGCGGACTGAAGGCCGTCACCAACCTGGAGCTGGCCGACGGTGGCAAGCGGGTGGCGCGGATCCAGACCCCCAGCTTCAAGCTGGGCCGGACCGACCTGCGCGCCGACCTGACCGTTCTGCCCCCCGCCAAGCCCGGCGGCCCGGCCGGCGGCTATGCCGGCACCATCACCGGCAGCAGCCTGGATGCCCGCGGCCTGACCGGCAAGACGCCGTCCGGCGAGGGTGCCGTCACTCCCGACCCGCAAAAGGCCCGGAGCGGCGACAGCCGCAAGACGCCGCTGGACGTCGCCATCAAGTTCGATTCGGTGGTGTTCGGCGAGGGGCGGCGGCTGCGGCAGGTCGCCGGATCGATGCAGCGCGACACCGCCGCCTGGACCCTGCTGGACCTCACCGGCCGCAGCGAGGGCGGCGGCGTGTCGATGAAATGGCGGCCGGGGGCGCAGGGCGTCTACGATCTCGCCATCACCGCCGACGATCTCGGCTCCGCCCTGCAGGCGATGGACCTGAACGACCGCATGCGCGGTGGCCGCCTGATCCTGTCGGGCCGGTCGGTGGAGCCGCGGGCCGATGCCGCCATCGTCGGCAAGGCGGAGATCCTCGACTACACGCTGATCGATGTCCCCGCCCTGGCGCGCATCCTCAACGCCATCTCGCCGTCGGGGTTCGCCGAACTGCTGGGCGGCGGCAAGGGCATCAATTTCGGCCGGATGTCGGCGGATTTCCGCAAGGAGGGCCGGCTGCTGACCCTGAAGGACCTGCGCACCTCGGGCTCGGCACTGGGCCTGACGCTGGAGGGGCAGGTCGACCTGGAGACGGAGACCGCCAATCTGCAGGGCACCATCGTTCCGGTCTATGGCCTGAACCGTCTGATCGGCCAAATCCCGCTGCTGGGCGACGTGCTGAGCGGCGGCGAGGGCCAGGGCATCTTCTCCGCCACCTGGCATGTCCAGGGGCCGCTGTCCGACCCCGAGGTGACGGTCAACCCGCTGGCGGTGCTGGCCCCCGGCTTCCTGCGCAACCTGTTCTTCCTGGGCGGCGACGGCACGCCGATGCCCGACACCAAGCCGCCGCCGGAGGCGCATACGCGGTGAGGGGGAAGTGGTCGGTGCGGTGTGCACCCTCCCCATCCCTCCCCCGCTCTCGGCCGGCCAAAGGCCGGTCCGATCGCGGTGGAGGGGGTAGGACACTTGGCTGCACCAATTTATGGTTAAGTGCAGCGGAGTTCCCTCTCCCGCGCCAGCGGGGGAGGGTTAGGGAGGGGGCCGCCGCACCTCGACCAGCAGCAGCCCCCCGGACACTCACCCCACCTTCACCAGCGCATGCCGCTTCTTGCCGGCGCTGAGCTTCACCACGCCGTCCGCGTTCAGATCGGCCGTCGTCGCCTTCGCCGCCTCGTCCGCGATCGGCCCGTCATTCAGCTTGGCGCCGCCGCCCTTGATCAGCCGGCGGGCCTCGCCCTTCGACGCGGCCAGACCGGCGGACACCAGCAGGTCGACCACCGGCATCCCGGCTTCCAGCTCGGCGCGGGCGACCTCGATGCTGGGCAGGCCCTCGGCCGCGGCCCCTTCCTCGAAGGCCCGGCGGGCGGTCTCGGCGGCCTCCAGCGCGGCTTCCTCGCCATGGGCGAGCTTGGTCACCTCGTTGGCGAGGATCTTCTTGGCCTCGTTGATCTCGGCGCCCTGCAGGCTTTCCAGCCGGGCGACCTCGTCCAGCGGCAGTTCGGTGTAGAGGCGCAGGAAGCGGCCGACGTCGGCATCCTCGGTGTTGCGCCAGTACTGCCAGAAATCGTAGCTGCTGAGCTTGTCGGCGGTCAGCCACACCGCACCGGCGGCGGTCTTGCCCATCTTGGCGCCGGAGGACGTGGTCAGCAGCGGCGTGGTCAGGCCGAACAGCTCCGCCCCATCGGTGCGGCGGCCGAGCTCGACGCCGTTGACGATGTTGCCCCACTGGTCCGACCCGCCCATCTGCAGGCTGCAGCCGTAGCGCCGCTTCAGCTCCACGAAGTCGTAGGCCTGGAGAATCATATAATTGAATTCGAGGAAGGTCAGCGGCTGCTCGCGGTCCAGCCGCAGCTTGACCGATTCGAAGGACAGCATGCGGTTGATGGTGAAATGCCGGCCGATGTCGCGCAGCAGCGGGATGTATTTCAGCTCGTCCAGCCAGTCGGCGTTGTTCGCCATCACCGCATCGGTCGGCCCGTCCCCGAAGGTCAGGTAGCGGCCGAAGATGCGCTTGATGCCCGCCATGTTGCCGGCGATGACCTCGTCGGTCAGCAGCTGGCGCGCCTCGTCCTTGCCGGACGGATCGCCGATCTTGGTGGTGCCGCCGCCCATCAGGACGATCGGCTTGTGGCCGGTCTTCTGCAGCCAGCGCAGCATCATGATCGGCAGCAGGCTGCCGACATGCAAGGAGTCGGCGGTGCAGTCGAAGCCGATATAGGCGACGATCGGCCCCTTCTGCGCCCGCTCGTCCAGCGTGGCGAGGTCGGTGCACTGGTGGATGAATCCGCGCTCCTGCAGGGTGCGCAGAAACTCCGAGGCAGGGGCCGAGGAGGAGGTCGTCGTCATGGCCGCAATCCGGCTGTCGTTGGAAAGAAGGGCGAAGCAGGGGTTGGAGAAATCCCGCGGTCTGTTAGCACGGAACGGCCCCTGCCTCAATGCGGCGGCCCAATGGCAACGGGGGAACCGGCAAGCGGGCCGGCCTGTTCCCCCGCTCAAGCATCGCCGCACCGGCGCAAGTCAAAAACCGTATTCCGAGGCGGGGAATTCACCGCGATCCTTTCCAATCGCAATTGACATTGATTCGCAAAACAGGGAAGCGGCCCTGGCTGTATTTTGGGCATCCGGATTCCGTCCCAATTGATAGTGACTATCAACTACATCTCTGTTTCAAATGGATATTTTTATTGTGCGAGTCCTTCCGTTGTGCCAAGGTGCGACAAATCGTCTATTCTGGAGAATTCTACTATGCAAGGCGATCAAGGGGTCCTGGACCGTTTGAACAAGCTGCTCACCGGCGAGTTGAGCGCGGCCGACCAGTATCTGTCCCATGCGCGCACCATGGAGGACATGGGCCTCAAGGCGCTGAGCGAGCGCATCTCGCATGAGCGGATGGAAGAGCTGGAGCATGCGGACAAGCTGATCCGCCGCATCCTGTTCCTGGAAGGCACGCCCGACGTCGCCAGCCGCGATCCGCTGCACATCGGCAAGACCGTGCCGGAGATGATGCGGAACGACCTGAACCTGGAATATGAGGTGGTGGCCGCCCTGAAGGAAGCCATCGCCTATTGCGAGCAGGTGAAGGATTACGACACCCGCCGCATTCTGCTGGAACTGCTGGTCGACACGGAAGAAGACCACGCCCACTGGCTGGAACAGCAGCTCGGCCTGATCGACATGCTCGGCCTGCAGAACTATCTGCAGTCGGCCATGGGCGGCTTCCCGAGCTGAACGGAGGACGGAACATGAAAGGCAACAGCGACGTCATCGCCCAGCTGCAGATCGTCCTCAAGGACCAGCTGACCCAGATCAACCAGTATTTCCTGCACGCCCGCATGCTGAAGAACTGGGGCGTCAAGGCCCTGGGCAAGTGGGAGTATCACGCCTCCATCGAAGTGATGAAGAGCGCGGACGAGATCATCGAACGCATCCTGTTCATCGAGGCGATTCCCAACCTGCAGGATCTGGGCAAGCTGCACATCGGCGAGAATGTGCAGGAAATCCTGTCCAGCGACCTCGCCGCCGAGCAGGAAGCCCGCGACCGCATCGCCCACGCCATCGCCGTGTGCGAGGAGAAGGCCGACTACGTGTCGCGCGACGAGCTGTCCGAACTGCTGGAAGAGTCGGAAGAGCGCATCGACTATCTGGAAACCCAGCTGAGCCTGATCGACGACATCGGCCTGGCCAACTACATCCAGTCGGCGATGGGCGAGATCAAGGACTGAGGTTGGGGGCGTCCGCGCCGGATGCCCCCTCCCCATCCCTCCCCCGCTTCGCGGGAGAGGGGGCGGGACGCTTGTAGAGTTTCAGCAAAGGACGGCGGCAGTCCCCTCTCCCACCGAAGGTGGGGGAGGGTTAGGGAGGGGGCAATCACTGCAACCCCGCCCCCTCAAACCCGCCCCAAAATCTCCTCCGCCAGCGCCTGCATCTCCGCCGCCGCCTGGGTCTTGCGCGCGGCCTCCGTCACCGACAGGCCGGTCATCAGCGTGCCGGCATAGGCGGTGCGGTTGCCCACCTGCGCCGCCGCCAGTTCCACCGCCGGCGGATTGGCCAGTTCATGCACCTTGGCGATCAGTTCGTCGGCGATGCGGGCGCGCGGCGGCACGCGGTTCAGCACCAGCAGCAGCCGGCGTTTCTCCTGCGCCGCCAGATCGATGGTCGGGTGCACCGCCCACAAATCCATCGGGCTCGGCTGCACCGGGGCGATCACCAGCGAGGCGGCGCGGACGGCGATGCGCGCCTCCGTCTGGGCATGGGGCGGGCTGTCGATCACCACGATGTCATGGGCGCGCGCCAGCTTCTCCACCTCCGCCTGGGTGCGCCAGCCGGTGATCTGAACATGGGTGAAGCCGGGCTGCCCACCGGTCGCCTCGGCGCGGACGGCATGCCAGCGGGTCAGGCTGCCCTGCGGGTCGATGTCGACGGTGGCGACCCTGTAGCCGAGTTGCGCCCAGGCGATGGCGAGATGGGCTGCCAGCGTGGTCTTGCCGGCGCCGCCCTTCTGCTGCGCCACGGTGAAGACCTTGCCCGTCATGCCCGCACCCATCATGTTGTCGTTGGCGATTTGCGCCTCCCCTCATAACCTTGGGCATGGCACCGGTGCAACCGCGCGAATTGACACTTGTTCCGCAGGCTCTAGAAAGACGCCGTGATCGACCATTCCGCACCCGATACCGGTGAGAAGCGCCCGGCGCTGATCCCGGCCACCCCCGCCGGCCTCAATCGCGCGGCCGAACTGCTGCGCGCCGGCCGTCTGGTCGCCTTCCCGACCGAGACGGTCTATGGCCTGGGCGCCGACGCCACCGACGACCGCGCCGTGGCGGCCATCTTCGCCGCCAAGGGCCGGCCGCAGTTCAACCCGCTGATCGTCCATGTCCCCGATCTGGCCGCTGCCCACTCCTGGGGCCTGTTCGACGACCGCGCCCACGATCTGGCGACGCAGTTCTGGCCCGGTCCGCTGACCATGGTCGTGCCGCGCCCGGCCAACTCCGCCCTGTCGCTGCTGGTCAGCGCCGGGCTGGACAGCATCGCCATCCGCGTGCCCAACCACCCGGTGGCCCAGGCCATCCTGCGCGCCGCCGGCAAGCCGATCGCCGCCCCCAGCGCCAACTGCTCCGGCGCGGTCAGCCCGACCACGCCGCAGCATGTGCTGGAAAGCCTGGGCGACCGGGTCGACGCCATCGTCACCGGCGGCAAATGCATGGTCGGGCTGGAATCCACCGTCATCGACCTGACCGGCCCGGAAGCCGTGCTTCTGCGCCCCGGCGCCGTGCTGCCCGACGAGATGGAACGGCTGATCGGCCCGGTCCGCCTGTCGGCCGGCGACCCGACCGCGCCGAAATCGCCCGGCCAGCTGGAAAGCCACTACGCCCCCAACGCCGCGGTGCGCCTCAACGCCTCCTCGGCGGAAGAGGACGAAGCGTTCCTGACCTTCGGCCCCGACCGCTTCGTCTTCGGCGGCACCACCCGCCTGAACCTGAGCCTGGAAGGCGACCTGAACGAGGCGGCGGCCAACCTGTTCTCCCACCTGCGCAGCCTCGACCAGAGCGGAGCCAGGCGCATCGCCGTGATGCCGATCCCGGAGGTCGGTCTGGGCATGGCGATCAACGACCGCCTGCGCCGGGCGGCGGCTCCGCGGAGCTGATTGCCTCCCGGCTTCTGCCCAACCGGGATTTGGACCCACCGACAGGAAATTCCAGAGCAAGAAACGGATAGCGGGCGGCGGCGACGCCGTTCAGGATGGCGACGCTTCGGACACACTCTTGCGCGCAGGGCCTGCGCGCATAAGGAGCCAAAGGATGATCGCGCCATCCCCCCCCAGGCCGATGGGCCTGACCGACTGGAGCCTGCTGGCCTTTCTTTCGATCCTGTGGGGTGGTTCGTTCTTCTTCGTCGGCATCGCGGTGCGGGAGTTGCCGCCGCTCACCATCGTCGCCATGCGGGTCGCGCTGGCCGCGCTGGCGCTCGGTGCGCTGCTACGGCTGCTGGGATCGCCGATGCCGAGCGACCGGCAGACATGGGCGGCGTTCTTCGGCATGGGAACGTTGAACAACCTGATTCCCTTCTGCCTGATCGTCTGGGGGCAGACGCAGATCGCCAGTGGCCTTGCCTCGGTCCTCAACGCCACCACACCGCTTTTCGGCGTCGTGGTGGCGCATGTCCTGACCCAGGACGAGAGGATGACGGGCAACCGGCTGGCAGGCGTGTTGATCGGCTTTGCCGGCGTGGCGGCGATGATCGGGCCGGCGGCCCTTGGCGGGCTGGGCGACAGGCTGCTGCCGCAGGTCGCTGTGCTTGGCGCTGCCCTGTCCTATGCCTTCGCCGGCATCTTCGGCCGGCGTTTCAAGGGGATGGGCATATCGCCGATGGTGACGGCGACGGGGCAGGTCGCCGCATCCGCCCTGATGCTGGTGCCGGTGGCCCTGCTGGTCGACCGCCCCTGGAGCCTGCCGCTGCCCACCCCCGCCGCCTGGAGCGCCGTCGCCGGCCTGGCCTTGCTGTCCACCGCCCTGGCCTACGTCATCTTCTTCCGCGTCCTGGCTTCCGCCGGGGCGACCAACCTGATGCTCGTCACCTTCCTGATCCCGGTCAGCGCCATCCTGCTGGGCAGCCTGTTTCTCAACGAGCGGCTTGCGGTGAGGCATGGCATCGGCATGGCGCTGATTGCCGCCGGCCTCGCCGCCATCGATGGACGGCTGTCCGCACGGCTGAGGCAACACAGATCCGCATCCGCCGCCAAAGGATAGAAAATGGTCGCCGAAGACGTTAGAAGGGATCGATTGTGAGCCCCCCAACCTGCTTCGGACGCCTTGCCATGACCGTTGCCGCCGCCCTCGACCAGATCCGCGCCATCGTCGGCCCGTCCGGCATCCTCACCGACGCCGCCGACATGGCGCCCTACCTGTCGGAGTGGCGCGGGCGCTTCAAGGGCAACAGCCCGGCGGTGGTCCGCCCGGCCAGCACCGAGGAAGTCGCGGCGGTCGTCAAGATCTGCGCCGAGGCCGGCATCCCCATCGTTCCGCAAGGCGGCAACACCAGCCTCGTCGGCGGCTCCATCCCCTACGAGGAGGGGCGCGAGATCGTTCTCAGCCTGTCGCGCATGAACCGAATCCGCGACATCGACACGCTGAACTACACCATGACGGTGGAGGCCGGCGTGGTGCTGACCAGCATCCAGGAGGCCGCGGCCGACGCCGACCGCCTGTTCCCCTTGAGCCTGGGCGCGGAAGGCACCGCGCAGATCGGCGGCCTGATCTCCACCAACGCCGGCGGCATCAACGTCCTGCGCTACGGCAACACCCGCGACCTCGTGCTGGGGCTGGAGGTGGTTCTTGCCGACGGGCGCGTCTGGGACGGCATGCGCCGGCTGCGCAAGAACAACACCGGCTACGACCTGAAGAACCTGTTCATCGGCGCCGAAGGCACGCTGGGCATCGTCACCGCCGCCGTGCTGAAGCTGTTCCCGCGCCCGCGCCAGTCGATCACCGCCTTCGTCGCCGTGCCCAGCCCCGACGCCGCCATCGAGCTGCTGGCCCGCCTGCGCGCCGCCTCGGGCGACGCCGTCTCGGCCTTCGAGCTGATGTCGCGCCGCTGCCTGGATTTCGCCCTGAAGCATGTCGCCGGCACCATCGATCCGCTGTCGGAGCCGTCGCCCTGGTACGTCCTGACCGAGCTGACCGCCGGCACCCAGTCCGACGCCTTCCAGGAGACGGTGGAGACCGCGCTGGGCGAGGCGTTCGAGGCCGAACTGGCGACCGACGCCACGCTTGCCCAGTCGGACGCCCAGGCCAAGCAGCTGTGGTTCATCCGCGAGGCCATCGTCGAGGCGCAGAAGTTCGAGGGCGGGTCGATCAAGAACGACGTGTCGATCCCGGTCTCCCGCGTCGCCGAGTTCCTCGAACTGGCCGAGGCGGCGGTGGAGCGGGCCTGCCCCGGCATCCGTCCGACCCCCTTCGGCCATGTCGGCGACGGCAACATCCACTTCAACCTCAGCCAGCCCGAGGGGGCCGACACCAAGGCCTATCTCGACCGTTGGGACGAGATCTGCCACGTGGTGAACGAGGTGATCTTCAAGCTGGACGGCTCGATCTCCGCCGAACATGGCGTCGGCCGCTTCAAGAAGGACGAGATGCCGGTCATCAAGGGGCCGGTGGAGTTCGACATGTTGCGCGCCATCAAGGCGACGCTCGATCCCAACGGCCTGCTGAATCCGGGGAAGATGCTGCCGTAAGGGCTTAGCGCGATAGAATGTTGCGGGGGACAGGCTTGCGGCGAAAGACGTATGGCCGCGCTTGTCCCCGGCGCGACACAAGGCTATGGTGCGGCCTCCGATTGTTCTGCGCCTGTCGTACCGCGAGAGAGAGTTTTTCCGATGTCCAAGCCGCGCACTCTGTTCGACAAGATTTGGGACAGCCACGTCGTGCATCGCCAGGACGACGGCACCTGCATCCTCTACATTGACCGCCATCTGGTCCATGAAGTGACCAGCCCGCAGGCGTTCGAAGGACTGCGCGTCGCCGGCCGCAAGGTGCGGCGTCCGGAAGCCACTCTCGCCGTCCCCGACCACAACGTCCCCACCACCGACCGCTCCAAGGGCATCACCGAGGAGGAAAGCCGGATCCAGGTGGAGACGCTGGACAAGAACGCCCGCGACTTCGGCGTCCGCTATTTCCCGATGGACGACGTCCGCCAGGGCATCGTCCACATCGTCGGTCCGGAACAGGGTTTCACCCTGCCCGGCGCCACCATCGTCTGCGGCGACAGCCACACCGCCACGCATGGTGCGTTCGGCGCGCTGGCCTTCGGCATCGGCACGTCGGAGGTGGAGCATGTGCTGGCCACCCAGACCCTGCTGCAGAAGCCGGCCAAGAACATGCTGATCCGCGTGGACGGCAAGGTGAACCCGGGCGTCACCGCCAAGGACATCGTGCTGGCCATCATCGGCAAGATCGGCACCGCCGGCGGCACCGGCTACGTCATCGAGTTCGCGGGCGAAGCCATCCGCGACCTGTCGATGGAAGGCCGCATGACCGTCTGCAACATGGCGATCGAAGGCGGCGCCCGCGCCGGCCTGATCGCGCCGGACGAGAAGACCTTCGAATACGTCAAGGGCCGCGCCCTGGCGCCGAAGGCCGGTGCCTTCGAGCAGGCCGTCCAGTACTGGAAGACGCTGCCGTCGGACGAGGGCGCGGTCTATGACGCCACCGTCGTGCTGAACGCCGCCGACATCGTCCCGCAGGTCACCTGGGGCACCAGCCCGGAAGACGTGCTGCCGATCACCGCGACCGTGCCGAACCCGGCCGAGATCGCCGATGCCGGCAAGCGCGCCGCCGTCGAGCGCTCGCTCGCCTATATGGGCCTGACCCCCGGCCAGCCGCTGACCGAGGTGAAGGTGGACACCGTCTTCATCGGCTCCTGCACCAACGGCCGCATCGAAGACCTGCGCGCCGCCGCCGAAGTCGCCAAGGGCCGCAAGGTCGCCGAGGGCGTGCGCGCCCTGGTGGTCCCCGGTTCGGGTCTGGTCAAGGAGCAGGCCGAGGATGAGGGTCTGGACAAGATCTTCACCGAGGCCGGCTTCGAGTGGCGCGAGCCGGGCTGCTCCATGTGCCTGGCGATGAACGCCGACCGTCTGGCTCCCGGCGAGCGCAGCGCGTCCACCTCCAACCGCAACTTCGAAGGCCGTCAGGGCCGTGGCGGCCGCACCCACCTCGTCAGCCCGGCAATGGCCGTGGCGGCGGCGGTGACGGGGCATCTGGCGGACGTGCGGGCGCTGTAAGGGTGCGCGCGCTCGCCTGAGCCGATTGCGGATCGTCGATCGAGAACGGACAAGGGCCTGCCGTGGGACACCGCGGCAGGCCCTTTCCATATCGATGCCGGGACTCAGGAGGCTGCCGCTTCACCCGCAAGCAGCTGATAGGCTGGAGACAGCACAATGAGCTGTTCATAAGTCCAGGGCATATGCTGCCAGAGAACCGACGCCGTGGAGTTCATCGTGATGGCCGATTGGGTGACACCATTCGTCCACTGCCCGATGGGAACGAAGCCGTTGCCGCTCCCTTGATTGACCAGATAGGCCGGATAGCCGACCGTCTCGGCGCCGTTCATCGGGAAGGTATAGATGTCCGCCGCAGTTTCCGGCGAAGCCGTCGTCACCGGAGTGCCGTTCAGAATGATCGGCGTCCCGGCATGCATGTAGTTCAGGTTATAGGGCAGGTTCAGACTGGCGATGACGTCGAAGACCTTGCCGATGATGGCCTGTGCCGTTGGCGAACTCTGCTCTGCCGCGGTTGCGATCGCTTCGATGCCCTGCCAGTAATTCAGGTCGCCGGAGGTCTGGATGGTCAGCGGAACCTGCGGAACGGTGTCCAGGCTGTTCAGCAGCGTGTAGAAGCCGAAATTCTTCTGCTGGAACAGAATGTTGGTGGCGTAGGAGAAATAGTCGTTGCCGGGCTTCGGCTGCGCGAAGGAGTAGCACTTCACATTGATCGTATAACCGGGGAACGGCTGCGTCGCCAGCCAGGCCGCCGCCAAGGCCGCCATGCCGGCACCCAGGCTATGGCCGGTGACATAGAGATTGATCTCGGTCTTGCCGCCGCCCAGGTTGAGCAGGATCGATCTGATCCGCCCCGAGAGGGAATTGCGATCGATCGGGACGATAAGTTTGCCGAACGTCGTGTCTTCGATCGGCAACTCGGCGAGGAGGTAGTCCATCGCCTCCAGAGCCAGCCGGAAGCCCAGATGCACCTTGGCGTTCTGGGCAAGGACGGTGTTGGCCGGATCGACGTAGCTCTTGGGCAGGGTGATCGTGTTCAGGAGGGCTTGAACGTCCGCTGACAGCAGGTTCCAGATCGCCGCCGGAATCACGGTTTGAAGCCCATCCAGGATGGGCAGCGCCGTGACGGGCAGCGCAGCAAAATCCTCGATGGCGTTGAGGAAATCCATCGTCCCGCGAAAGGCGAGGCAATAGGTCGGGATCTCAGTCTGCGACGCCAGTCCCGCAAGCAGCGCCTGGTTGCCGAGCCGTGTATCGACGATCCAGTTCCCCCACTGCCCCCCACCGGCCGCCTGCCAGTCCCCCGGCCAGCGCTGATAGAAGATCGACGGAATGTCCTGCTCGGTCGACTGATCGAAGGGGGCGCCACTTGCCGACAGGGTCGGGTCCAACAGCGAGCTTTGTCCCGTCGGAGTGTTCAGCGGAACGAAGGTGTCGGCAGCTGCGGCGATCTGTAGAATCTCCAGAGCCTCGACGGCGTTATAGCTCGGGCCGAAAACGGGAAGGGTCATCTCAACACTCCGTTCGAATTGCTTTTGTTCTGTCAGGAAATGCGCGGACTCGATGACTTTTCGAGAAAGTCTATATTGTCATACACGCATAGCGGTATTTTGCTCTTTTAACTCTCTTGCGCAATTGATTTAGTGAATCTAAATGTAATTTTTTGCGAGCATTCGTGACGAGAATTTACGAACGGAAACCCACATCCTAAAGCAGCACTCAGAAGTAACCAAAGGTTTTAATTTATAATTATATGGCAGGTTATTATCGTTTAGATTTTGCACATGAATCAATATTTACATCGATATATTTCGAGTTTCTTGTTTTCATAAATATTGTTCATTAATTTATATTTTGATTCCTTACCCCCCATAAAATGGACGCGACGGCGGATTGATGTGGAATCACCTGATAATATTTGAAAGTTCAGTTGGTATTCGGAGATTCCATGGCCAGAGGAGGCATTTTCTGACGCGCTCGTGTAAAATCGCTGACGATTTGAAAAAGCACCGATGACCGCTGAGCGCCAACCCACGCAACGAAAGCCGCAAGGCGCCCTTCGTTGTTCAGTCCCCTCTGCCCCGCGCCTGCCCCAGCAACCCTTGCGGTCGGAAGATCAGAAACAGCGTCAGCAGCCCGAATGCCACGATGTCCTTGTAGGCGAGGGCGAAATAGGCCGACCAGAAGGTTTCCACCAGCCCCAGCAGGGCGCCGCCCAGCATTGCCCCCGGCACCGAGCCGATGCCGCCGACCACCGCCGCCGCCAGCGCCTTGAAGCCGATCAGGTAGCCGGTGAAGAAGTTCACCCCGCCGTAATAGAGCGCGATCACCGCCCCCGCCGTCGCGGCCAGCCCGCCGCCGATGGCGAAGGTCGCCGCCACCGTGCGGTTGACGTCCACCCCGACCAGCTCCGCCGCCGCGATGTCGTCGGTGCAGGCGCGATGCGCCCGGCCGAAGGCGGTGCGCTGCATGATCCCCCACAGGGCCGCATAGAGCCCGCCGGTCAGCACCAGGATCGCCAACTGCATCATCAGCGCTGTGACGGTGAAGGCGCCGTCGCTCAACAGGGTGAAGCGCTCCGTCAGCACCGGCGCCGGCCACCAGTCGCGGGCGCCATGCAGCAGCCGCACCCCCTCCTGATAGGCGATGGACAGCCCGACCGCGACGATCAGCGGCGTGTGGCTGCGCACCCCACGCAGACGGCGGAAGACCAGCCGGTCCATGGTCCAGCCCTGCACCGCGGTGAAGCCCATCGCCAGCACCAGCACGCCCAGCAGAGCCGGCGGCCATGTCGCCCAGCCGGCCATGCCCAGCCCGGCCGCCGCCATCGCCGTCAGCATGGCGCCGAGCATCGTCAGCTCCCCCATCGCCAGATTGATCTGGCCAAGAATGGCGTAGACCAGGGTATAGCCCAGCGCCAGCAGCCCATAGACGCAGGCGACGGTGGCGGCATTCACGATCTGCTGGACCAGGAACAGGACAGGCGTCCAGCGCGTCGGTGGCGCACGCCCGGCTGCGGGGGCCGCTCCGCCGGCATCGCGCGGCGGCTTGATGCGCAACCATTGCTGCAGCATGGCGAAGCGCATGTCGGTCAGCCAGCCGGTGCGGTCGGTCGCCACCGACACCAGGGTATGCCGCCCCTCCTCCATTCCGGTTCCGGCGAAGCGGCAGGCGATCCAGTGGCGCTGGTCGCCGCTGCGGTAATCGATGCGCAGAACCCGCCGGTCCTCGGCGTAGCTGCGAGTGGACAGCTCTGTGACGGGACCGGATTCGAAGGCCGGGATCAGCTTCCGGCACAGCACATCCTGGTCGGCATCGATGCCGCACCCGGTGAGCACCAGCAGGACGAGGCACAACAGCGGCAGAATGCGGAGCACGGAACCGCCCGGTCAGGTGGGGTGGTTCAGCCTAACGGCAATTCGGGAGGGTGGGAAGGTGGGAGAGTGGTTGCATTGCGCCCCCTCCCCATCCCTCCCCCGCTTCGCGGGAGAGGGGGTAGGATGTTCGTGAACGTAGTTTAATTGCGAAAGCAGCGGGGTTCCCTCTCCCGCCAAAGGCGGGGGAGGGTTAGGGAGGGGGCAAAAGCTCAGCCCGCCCCCCTCACTCCACCATATAATCCCGCACCAGCAGTTCCGCGATCTGCACCGCGTTCAGTGCCGCGCCCTTGCGCAGGTTGTCGGCGACGCACCAGAAGGACAGGCCGTTCTCCACGGTGAAGTCGTCGCGGATGCGGCTGACGAAGACCGGGTTGTCGCCGGCGACCTCGACCGGGGTGACATAGCCGTCGCTGCTCTGCTGGTCGACCACCGACACGCCGGGGGCGGCGCGCAGGATGACACGGGCCTCCTCGGCGTTGATCGGCTCCTCCGTCTCGATGTTGATCGACAAGGCATGGCCGATGAAGGTCGGCACGCGGACGCAGGTGGCCGCGACCTTGATCTTGGGGTCCAGGATCTTCTTGGTCTCCACCATCATCTTCCACTCTTCCCTGGTGGAACCGTCCTCCATGAAGGCGTCGATCTGGGGGATGACGTTGAAGGCGATCTGCTTGGGGAAGACGCTCTTGGCGATGGGGTCGTTGACGAAGATGGCGCGGGTCTGGGTGAACAGCTCGTCCATCGCCTCCTTGCCGGCGCCCGAAACCGATTGGTAGGTCGAGACCACGACGCGGCGGATTTTATAGCGGTCGTGCAGCGGCTTCAACGCCACCGCCATCTGGATGGTGGAGCAGTTGGGGTTGGCGATGATGCCGCGCTTGCGATAGCCGGCCAGCGCCTCCGGGTTCACCTCCGGCACCACCAGCGGCACGTCGGGGTCCATGCGGAAGTGCGAGGTGTTGTCGATCACCATGGCACCGGCGGCGGCAGCGCGCGGCACATGGACGGCCGACACCTTGGCGCCGGGCGACGACAGCACGATGTCCACGCCGTGGAAGTCGAACTTGTTGAGGTCCTCGACCTTGAGGATGTCATCCTCGCCATAGGACACCTCCTGGCCGATCGACTTTTCCGAGGCCAGGGCGATGACCTTGTCGGCCGGGAACTTCCGTTCGGCCAGCGTTTGCAGGATCTCGCGCCCGACATTGCCGGTGGCGCCGATGACCGCGACGGTATAGCCCATGACGGTGGTGTCCTTCTGCCGAATATCCGCGAATACAAGAATGGTGCCGGAAGGCGATAGGAGCTAGGCGCTTTCCCCGCGAATTGCAACCCGTCCTCTCATGGAACCTGCCCTCCGACCGGGTTGACAGTCCATGGAAGGCGGCGGGAAGATTCCTTTCCTCAACAGCGCCCGCCCTCAATAGCGCCCAAACGGGCCTCCAGGGAGACATCACGGATGACCAGCTTCAAGCGCGGCCTAATCGCGCAGACGGTTCTTGGTGCCGCCGCTCTCGCCCTCGCCGGTTTCGCCGCCCCCGCCATCGCCGACACGCCGAAGGACGCGCTGGTGATGGCCTGGCAGTTCGACGACATCGTCAGCCTCGACCCGGCCGAGATCTTCGAGCTGTCGGGGGCCGAATACAGCGCCCAGGTCTATGACCGGCTGGTCCATTTCGACGTCAACGACGTGAGCAAGATCGAGGGCGAGGCCGCCGAAAGCTGGACCGTGTCGCCCGACGGCAAGACCTTCACCTTCAAGATCCGCGACGGCATCGCCTTCCATTCCGGCAACCCGCTGACGGCGAACGACGTGGCCTGGTCCTTCGCCCGTGCGGTGAAGATGAACAAGGGTCCGGCCTTCATCCTGACCCAGTTCGGCCTGACCCCGGACAATGTCGAGCAGATGGTCCGCGCCACCGACCCGCGCACGCTGGTCTTCACCACCGACAAGACCTATGCGCCGACCTTCGTGCTCTACTGCCTGACCGCCGACGTGGGCTCCATCGTCGATTCCAAGCTGGTGAAGAGCAAGGAGAAGGACGGCGATTTCGGCGCCGGCTGGCTGAAGACCAACTCGGCCGGCTCCGGCCCCTTCGTGCTGAAGCAGTGGAAGGCGAGTGAGCTGCTGACCTTCGACGCCAATCCGAAATACTGGCGCGGCGCGCCGAAGCTGAAGCGCGTGCTGATCCGCCACATCCCGGAACCGGCGACCCAGCGCCTGCTGCTGGAGAAGGGCGACGTCGATGTCGCGCGCAACCTGAAGCCGGAGCAGTTCGAACCGCTGAAGTCCAGCGACACCATCCGTCTGGTCCAGGCGCCGAAGGGCACGCTGTGGTATCTCAGCCTGAACCAGAAGAACGCCATCCTGGCCAAGCCCGAGGTGCGCGAGGCGTTCAAGTATCTGGTCGATTACGACGGCATGGCCGGCACGATCATGAACGGCATCGGCGCCGTCCATCAGGCCTTCCTGCCCAAGGGCTTCCTGGGCGCCGTCAACGACAACCCCTACAGATACGATCCGGCCAAGGCGAAGGAGCTTCTGGCGAAGGCCGGCTATCCCGACGGCTTCACCGTCAGCATGGACGTGCGCAACACCAACCCGACCCAGGACATGGCCCAGGCGATCCAGGCCAGCGCCGCGAAGGCCGGCGTGAAGATCGAGATCATCCCCGGCGACGGCAAGCAGGTGCTGACCAAATACCGCGCCCGCAACCACGAACTGATGATCCAGCAGTGGGGTGCGGACTATCAGGACCCGAACTCCAACGCCGACACCTTCGCTTCCAACCCGGACAACAGCGACAACGCCAAGTCCAAGCCGCTGGCCTGGCGCAACGCCTGGGATATCCCGGAACTGACCAGGAAGACCGCCGCCGCGGTCGAGGAACGCGACAGCGCCAAGCGCGCCCGGATGTACGAGGAGCTTCAGCGCTCGGTCCTGGCCGATTCGCCCTTCGTCATCATGTTCCAGCAGACGGAGATGGTGGCGGAGCGGAAGACCGTCAGCGGCCTCGTCTGGGGTCCGAGCTTCGACACCAACTATTACTGGAAGGCCGAGAAGAAGTAAGGATGCGGGAGAGAAATTCCCCTCTCCCCGGGGGGAGAGGGGATTTCAGCCCCAGGCCCGGGCATCCTCCACCACCACTGCGAGGCTGTCGGACAGGCCGGTCAGCACGCCGCGCTGGATGTCGGCCGCCGGCACCACGCCGCCCTTGCCATCCGGCAGGTCGCGGGTCGCAGTGGCGGACGCCACGACCGTCACCCGCCAGCCGTGATCCACCGCCGACCGCACGGTGCTGCTGACGCAGTTGTGGGTCATGAAGCCGGCGACGATCATCTCGGTCCGCCCGCTGTCGCGCGCCACCGCCTGCAGGTCGGTCCCGGCGAAGGCATTGGCGAGCTTCTTGACCATCACCGGCTCGCCCCCGCGCGGGGCGACCGCCGGGATGATCTCCGCCATCGATCCGGTCGGGTCGAACACCGGCGCACCCGCCGCGGTGTGGTGGACGATGTGGATCACCGGCACAGTGTTGGCGCGGGCGAGGCTCAGCAGGTCTGCCGCCTTCTCCACGGCGGCATCGACACCCGACAGCCGCAGGGCGCCGTCGGTGTATTCGCGCTGAAGGTCGATCAGCACCAGCACCGCCTTGTCCAGCGGGGCGGGAGTGGCCGGAGCGCCGACGATCTGGCGCAGGGTCTTGGCGGTTTGGGTCGTCATCGGGGGATGCTCCGCAATCGTTTGAATGTTGATGGAAGCGATGCTGCCCCGTTCACCGATGCGCAGCCATCCGCTATCCTTGCACGATGGCTGTTCAGAAATTCACAGGTCCGCTCGATTGGGACGATCTGCGCGTCTTCCTGGAACTGGCGCGGGCCGGCAGCCTGTCGGCGGCGGCGCGCGGCCTGCGGCTGAGCCACGCCACGGTCGGGCGCCGGCTGGCTGCGCTGGAGTCCGCGCTCGGTCGCAGCCTGATGGAGCGCCGGCCCGAGGGCTATGTCCTGACCGAAGAGGGCGAAAGCGTCCGCGCCCTGGCCGAAGCGATGGACGAGCGGGCGCAGGCGATTCGCCGCCGTGAAGGCGACGACGCCGGATTGACCGGCACGGTCAGGCTGACGATGACCCAGGCGTTGGCCGACATCTTCCTGATCCCCCGCCTGGGGCCCTTGCGCGCGGCCAACCCTGGCCTGGACCTGGAAATCATCGTCGACAACCGCACCCTCAGCCTTGCCCGGCGGGAGGCCGATCTGGCGATCCGGCTGGCCCGGCCGCAGCGCGGCGATCTGGTCGGGAGGCGGCTGGCGACGCTGGGCTATGGGCTCTATGCCGCACCGGACGCGCCCGATGCGCTGATCGCCTATGACGAGTCGATGGCGGAGCTGCCGGAAGCGCTGTGGCTGGACCGCCATGGCGGCGGCCGGCGCGTCGCCTTCCGCTCCAACAGTGTGCAGGGTCAGCTCGCGGCGGCGGTCGCCGGCTTCGGCATCGCCTTCCTGCCCTGCCTGCTGGCGGACGGCGTGCCGGGGCTGGAACGCCGCCCGCTGCCCGGCCCCTCGCTGACCCGTGAGGCATGGCTGCTGGTCCACCGCGACCGCCGCGAAGTGCCGCGGGTGCGGGCGGTGATCGGGCATCTGGTGGCGGTCTTCACCGCCGAGCGGGAGCGGCTGGAGGGCCGCGCCGGCCATCGAGAGCAGCCGCCGGAACACGGATGATCTCCTGTCGACGGGCGGACGGGCGTCACTCCGCGACGGACAGCATTTCCACGACGGCGTTCCGCAGATCGTTGGCCGCGACCGGCTTGTGAAGCAGCGCGTGCCCACCCGCCCGCACCTCGACCAGGCGTTCCGGGGCAGTGTCGCCGGTGATGACCGTTGCCGGCACCGGCATGTTCAGGCGTTCGCACACCGCCCTGATCGCATCCAGGCCCGTTTCGCCGCCGCGCAGCCTGTAATCGGCGAGGATGGCGGCCGGCCATTCACCGCTCTCGACATGCAGGACGGCATCCTCGATGGAACCGGCGGTCAGCACCCGGTAGCCCCAGCCCTCCAGCATCGCCTGCAGCCCCTGGCGCACCAGAGGCTCGTCATCGATCACCAGGATCAGGCCATGGCCGACATCCATGGCCGGCACGCTTTTCAACCGGTCGGAACCGGGCGAGCGCAGGGTCACGGCCGGCACCTCGACGCGGAAGGCGGAGCCGCGCCCCGGCAAGGATCGGAGTTCGATCCGATGACCGAGCAGGCGGGCAAGGCGCCGGACCACCGCCAACCCCAGCCCCAGGCCTTTGTTGCGGTCGCGCTCCGGATTGCCGACCTGGAAGAACTCCTCGAAGATTTCCTCATGCTTGTCGGATTGGATGCCGATCCCGGTATCGACCACGGCGATGTACAGGTTGCCGCCCTGCCTGCGGCATCCGATCAGCACACCGCCCCGTTCGGTGTAGCGCAACGCGTTCTCGATGAGGTTGCGCAGGATGCGCTCCAGCAATGCCGGGTCGCTGCGGATCGTCGCGCTATTGCCGACGACCCGCAGGCGCAGCCCCTTGGCCGCGGCCTGGGCATGATATTCGGCACCGAGCCGATTCAGCAGCGGCCCGATCTGCATATCCACCGGCGTTGGAACGATCAGTCCGGCATCGAGCTTGGACACGTCGAGCAGGCTGTCGAGCAGCATCCGCAAGCCCCCCATCGCCTCGCCCAGCGACTTCAGCAGGCGGGAGGCCGGATGCCCGTCGAGCCTCTCCTCCAGAGCGCTCTGGAACAGCATCATGGCCTGCACCGGCTGGCGCAGATCATGGCTGGCCGCGGCGAGGAACTTCGACTTGGCGACATTGGCGCGGTCCGCTTCGGCCTTCGACGCGCGCAGGGCATCCTCGGCAGACTTGCGTTCGGTGATGTCGCGTATGGTTCCGCTGAAATAGCGCCGCCTGCCGGAGGTCCATTCGGCGATGGCCAGCTCGATGGGGAAGGTCGTGCCGTCCTTGCGCTGTCCCATCAGGTCCCGGCCGGCACCGCTGCCCCGCCGCTCCCCCGTGCGCAGACAGGTCATGATGTGGATGTCGCTCGCGGAGGAGCACGGTTCCGGCATCAGGATTCGGACGCTGCGCCCGACAGCCTCTTCCGCCCGGTGGTCGAAGATGCGCTCCGCCGCCGGATTGAACGACTGGATGATGCCGGCGTCGTCGGTGACAACCATGGCATCCGCCGCCGTCTCCACCATGGCGCGATACCGGGCCTCGCTTTCGGCCAGATCCGCCTCGCGCTGCTGGATCAGGCCAGCAGCATTCCGGATCGCTTTGCCGACCGCGTCGATCTCCAGGATGCCTCCGGTGTCGACGGAGGGCAGATGCCCGGCCCCCACCGCTTCCGCGGCCTGGGCCAGTTGCATGACCGGGCGCATCAGGCGGCGTCCGAGCCAGAAGGCGGCGGCGATGCCGATCAGGAAGAACGCCAGCCCACCGCCCGTGAACAGCAGGAGCGTCTCACGGGCCGGCGCCGCTATCAGGGATTGGGGAACGCTGATGGCGACCACCCAGCCGGCCGCGTGGGAGCGGCTGTAGGCCTGGAAGGCGGATACCCCCTCCAGATTGGTCGCGCGATGGATGCCCTCCGGCGCGTCGCGCATCCCGGCCCACAGGTCCAGCGGCAGCGATTTGCCGACGAACTGTTCGGCCTGATGCGAGCGGGCGATGACGGTTCCGTCCTCGTCGATCACCGCCGCCCGCCAGCCGGACGGAAGGCGCTCCGGAGAGACGATCGTCTGGAGCCGTTCCTGGGTGATGGTCAGGCTCAACAGAAAGCGGACATCGCCCTCGCGGATCACCGGCACCACGACGATCAGAAGCGGTGTGCGCGTCACACCCCCCATGATGAGACCGGATACCTGTGGTTTCCCCGTCGCGATCGCCCGCTGGTCGGCTATCAGGCCGGAATTCGCGGGCAGGGGCGTTCCCCAGGGCACGCGGCTGTTGACGAGCTGCAGGTTCGAGAGGTTGCGCAGGACCACGTTGGTGCCGAGACGATCCCTCACCTCGACGGCACGTCGGTGGAAGGTGGCAAGGTCACCCACCGCCAGACTTTCGGAGGTGGCAAGGACTTCGGCGGCGGCGATCAGTTGCGCCACTTCCCGGTCCACGTCCTCGGCCAGCAGGCGCGCCCTGTCACGCACCAGCCGCTCGGCTTCCTCCGCCTGGGCGTTCACGTTCCGGACAAGCAGGAAACCCGAGAAAAGGACAAGCGGAACGGCCACCGCCGTGACCAGCAGGATGAGCCAAGTCCGCAACCGGCGCGACCGCAGTGACGGCTGTGGATGGAGCCCGCGTGACGGAGGCTGCATCATACAATCGGGACCGGAGGGCGAACTTCGGCGGCGCAAGCGGTCTGCATTGGGTCCCTTCCAAGTCCCGGAGCTAACGGACGTCAGGCCGAACAGCCGACGGGATCAGAAGGTCGATCTGAGTGTTGCAAGACGACAGTCTCCCAAAACCACCTTCCGCTTCCGCCTGCCGATGCCGTCGTCCCTGGCAAAGCATACCTGTTCGGATCATCGAATTCTTTGAAACGCAACAGCTGTTTCTGGCTTGTTTTCAGAAAAGTCACTGAATGACCGCGGCTGACCATCGAGGCGCCTTCAGAAGATTTTCATACAACAATCGTTGTTGGCTTGGAACAATTAAGCAGCGATTCCGGCAATCGCTTTCATCAGTGTGGCTCGGCCATCTTTTCTATAACTTTAGTAGCGGGCCAACTTGAAATACAACCCATCCGGCGGGCAGGTCGGCCCGGCCTTGGCGCGGTCGCGGGCCTCCAGCGCGCGGCGGACATCGTCCACGCTCCATTTGCCGGCCCCCACCAGTTCCAGCGTGCCGACCATGTTGCGGACCTGGTGGTGCAGGAAGGAGCGCGCGGCGGCGTGAACGCGGATTTCGTCGCCCTGGCGCTCCACATCCAGCCGGTCGAGCGTCTTCACCGGCGACTTGGCCTGACACAGCGCCGCGCGGAAGCTGGTGAAGTCATGCTGGCCGACCAGCACCTGCGCCGCCGCGTGCATCGCCTCCGCATCCAGCGGGCGGGTGACGTGCCAGGCCCGGCCGGCGTCGAGAGCCAGCGGCGCCCGGCGGTTGACGATGCGGTAGACATAGGCGCGCCCGGTCGAGGTCAGGCGGGCGTGGAAGTCCCCGGTGACCGCCTCCACCTCCAGCACCGCGATGGGCGCCGGCTTCAGGTGGAAGTTCAGGGCGTCGCGCAGCTTCAGGCCGGTGAAGGGCTTTTCCAGGTCGAAATGGCAGACCTGCCCGAGCGCATGCACCCCGGCATCGGTGCGGCCGGAGCCATGGACCCGCACCACCTCGCCCGACAGGCGCTGCACCGCCTCCTCCAGGCTCTGCTGGACGGAGGGGCCGTTGTCCTGGCGCTGCCAGCCGACGAAGGGGCGGCCGTCATACTCGACGGTCAGTTTCCAGCGCTGCACGTCGGTCAGTCCGCGACGGCTTCGGTGGACACGGGGGCGGAGACCGGCTGCCCGACCGCCAGCGCGAAGCCGCGCAGGAAGGCCGCCCCGTCCACCGGCGCCTTGCCCGGCCGTTGCACCTTGACCAGCCGCACCGCGCCGTCGGCGCAGGCGACCGTCAGCCGCTCGTCCAGAAGCGTGCCGGGCGTGCCGCCGCCGGTCGCGGATTCGGCGGCCAGAACCTTGATGCGTTCGCCGTTGGCGGCATCGAACCAGCAGCCGGGCCAGGGGGTGAGCGCGCGGACCTGCCGCTCGACATAAGCGGCGGGCTGGGTCCAGTCGAGCCGGCCATCCTCGCGCGTCAGCTTGGCGGCGTAGGTGACGCCCTCCTCCGGCTGCGGCACGGCGGCCAGCGTGCCGGCGGCCAGCCCTTCCAGCGCCGGAGCGATCATACGGGCGCCCAGCGCCGCCAGTTCGTCATGCAGGCTGCTGGCGGTGGTGGCGGGGGTGATCGCCACCGCCTCCTTCGACAGCATGGCGCCGGTATCGAGCCCGATGTCCATCTGCATGATGGTGATCCCGGTCTCGGCATCGCCGGCCAGGATGGAGCGCTGGATCGGCGCCGCACCGCGCCAGCGCGGCAGCAGCGAGCCATGCACGTTGACGCAACCCAGCCGCGGCGCATCCAGGATCGGCTGCGGCAGGATCAGGCCATAGGCGGCGACCACTGCGACGTCGGCCTTGAGGTCGGCGAACTCCGCCTGTGCCTCGGCATTGCGCAGGCTCTTGGGCGTGCGCACGGGGATGCCGTGCTCCTCGGCGAAGCGGTGGACGGGCGATTTCTGCACCTGCTGGCCACGGCCGGCCGGGCGCGGCGGCTGGCTGTAGGCGCAGACGACCTGATGCCCCGCCTCGATCAGCGCGGCAAGGCTGGGCACGGCGAAATCGGGCGTGCCCATGAAGACGAGACGGAGCGGGGTCATCGGATCGTATCGCAGTTCTGTTCTTGGGCTGGTCAGGCCGTCGCCTTCTGCAGCTTCTGGACCTTCTTCAGCAGGATGTTCCGCTTCAGCATAGACAGGTAATCGACGAACAGAACGCCGTTCAGATGGTCGATCTCATGCTGGATGCAGGTGGCGAGCATCCCGTCGGCCTCGAACTCCTGCTGCCGGTTCTTTTCATCCAGATAGCGGACACGGATGCGCTGGGGACGGGTGACGTCGGCATACTGCTCCGGCACCGACAGGCAGCCCTCCTCGCACACCGCCTTCTCGTCGGACGACCAGACGATTTCCGGGTTGGCAAGGCGGATCGGGTTCGGCGGATCGTCCTTCTCATGGACGTCGACGACGATGACGCGGTCGAGCACGCCGACCTGCGGAGCGGCCAGACCGATGCCGTTGGCGTCGTACATGGTCTCCACCATGTCGTCCATCAGCTTGACGACGCGCACATCCACTTCGGCAACGGGTTGCGCCTTGCGCTTCAGGATCGGATGCGGGGCGACGAGGATCGGAAGACGGGCCATGGGTGCTCGATGATGAGAGGGGGAGTTCAAAGGGAGAAGGTAGGCGGACCAAGTGTTTTGGTCAAGGAATCGGACCTATGCGAACGGTGCGGAACCGTCCTCCGTGCAGGGTTGCGCCGGACGCCGGTTGGGCGTAGTCGATGCCGATCATGCGTGATGCGACCACCGCCCCCTCCCCTTCCCCGCGCTGGACCCAGGACGCCGCCTTGGCGCTGGTGTTCCTGACCCGCCTGCCCTTGCCCGCCATCGGCCCGCTCGACGGACCGCTGGCCGAAGGAGCTTCGGCGCGGGCGATGGGGTGGTTTCCGCTGGTGGGGGCGCTGGTCGGGCTGGCCGGCGGTGCCGTGTTCGCATTGGCGGCATCGCTGAACCTGCCGCCGCTGGCCGGGGCGCTGCTGGCCTTGGCGGCGACCGTCCGGCTGACCGGCGGGCTGCACGAGGACGGCGCGGCCGATGTCGCCGACGGATTCGGTGGCGGGCGCGATCTGGCGCGGAAGCTGGAGATCATGCGCGACAGCCGGGTCGGCAGCTATGGCGTGCTGGCGCTGGTCTTTTCGGTCGGCATTCGCGCGGCGGCGCTGGCGGCCCTGCCGGTGCCGGCGGCGGTCGCGGCGCTGGTGGCGGCGGGCGCCCTGTCGCGTTGCGGGCTGGCGGCGATGGCGCGTGTGCTGTCCCCAGCGCGGCGCGACGGGCTGGCCGCGGCGCAGGGCCGGCCGGCGATGGCGACGGTGCTGCTGGCGCTCGTCTTCGGCATTGCGGTGGCGGCGGCGGCTCTCGGCGGGCTGGCCCTGCCGACACTGGCGGCGTCCCTTCTGGGGGTGACCGCGGTGGGAGCGCTCGCCCGGCGCCATCTCGGCGGGCAGACCGGCGACGTCTTCGGCGCCGCCCAGCAGGTGGCGGAGGCCGCGGTGCTGCTGACCTTATCGGCCCTCATTGGAGCAGCGGCATGAATGCGGTGAGCCTCACCCCCCTGACCGTCACCCGCTGGTGGCTGATCCGCCATGCGCCGGTCCACAACCCCGACAACGTCATCTGCGGGTCGAGCGACCGCGAGGCCGACACCGGCAACCGTGCGGCGGCGGTATCCCTCTCGGCCAGCCTCCCCGCCGATGCCCTGTGGCTGACCAGCCCGCTCCGCCGCAGCCGGCAGACCGCGCAGGCGCTGTGGACCCGTAACCCCCGGCTTGCCGACACGGCGGTGGTGGAGCCGGAGCTGGCCGAGCAGGATTTCGGCGAGTGGGAGGGCATCAGCCACGACACCGCGGCGATGCGCGATGCGGAGGCGGCGGCCCGCTTCTGGCGCGACCCGGCCCGCCACGCCCCGCCCAGCGGCGAGAGCTTCGCCACGGTGATGGAGCGCACGGCGGCGGCGCTGCGGCGGCTGACCGGCCTCCATGCCGGACGCGACGTGGTCGCGGTGATCCATGCCGGAACCATCCGCGGCGCGCTGGCGCTGGCATTGGATTTGACGCCGGAGGCGGCGCTGCGGCTGCGGATCGATCCCTGGTCGCTGACCCGGATCGACCACTACCACGCCGGGACAGGATCCTGGTCGGTCGGGGGAGTGAACGCACTGCCCGGAACCTTTTGACGGCAAAAGGCGTTCCCCTGTCTCCGCTGGGCGACCGAACGAGAGGCAGACCATGGTCCATAGCAGCACCGCCGGCCACAGCCCCGACCAGGGCCCCGACAAGGGCGACGTCAAAAAGCTCTGGGAGATGATGAAGGGCGTTCAGGTCGCGATGATGACGACGCTGGACGACAACGGCCGGCTGAACTCCCGTCCGATGGCGACACTGTCCCATGCGGGTTTCGAAGACGGCACCTTGTGGTTCTTCACCCGCGCCCATTCCGAAAAGGTGGCGGAGATCGACCGCCATTGGCGCGTCAACCTCGCCTACGCCAATCCCGACAAGCAGGATTACATTTCGGTTTCAGGCATCGCCGAAGTGGTGCGCGACCGCGACAAGATCCGCTTCCTGTGGCGCGACATCATGACCACCTGGTTCCCCCAGGGGCCTGACGACCCGGAGGTCGCCCTGCTGAAGGTGTCGGTCGATCAGGCCGAATATTGGGACAGCCCGTCGAGCACCATGGTCTACGCCTATGGCTATGTGAAAGCGAAGCTGACCGGCCAGTCGCCCGATCCCGGCGACAACGCGAAGATCGCGTTTCAGTGAGGTGCGCGTAAGTTCCTGACTTGCTGCCGCATGCCCCCTCCCCGACCCTCCCCCGCTAACGCGGGAGAGGGGGCCTTACGGGAGAGCGGCGGCAGTCCCCTCTCCCACCGAAGGTGGGGGAGGGTTAGGGAGGGGGCCGAAGCACGTCCCTCCCTGGTACTCCTACCTCAAACCGAACCCTTACCAGCTCTTCGCGCGGGCCGCCGGCTTGCCGTTGCCGTGGGCTTCACGGCGGGCATGGGCGTGGTCCGGGCGGGCATCGCCGCGGTGGTTGTCGTTGCGGGCATAGTCCGGACGGGGGCCGCGCGGGGCGTGCGGACCCTTGGACTCGCCGTTGCGGTGCCACGGCTTGCCGGCGCCGCCACCCGGACGGCCGCTGCGACCGGCCGGACGGCCGGCACCACCGGTGGTGAAGGGGCGCGTCGGCTCCAGGCCGGGCACCACATGCACTTCGAGCGTCGCCTTCGTGTAGCGCTCGATGCGGACCAGGGTCTCGCGGTCGGCACGGGAGGCGAAGGACACGGCGATGCCCGAGGCGCCGGCGCGGCCGGTGCGGCCGATGCGGTGGACATAGTCCTCCGCCGAGCGCGGCAGGTCGAAGTTGATGACGTGGGTGATGTCGCGCACGTCGATGCCGCGGGCGGCGACGTCGGTGGCGACCAACAGGCGGACCTGACCGGTGCGCAGACGCTGGAGCGTGCGGTTGCGCTTGGTCTGGTCCATGTCGCCATGCAGGGCGGCGGCGGCATGGCCGGCGGCGCTCAGCTCCTCGGCCAGCGTGTCGGCATCACGCTTGGTGGCGGCGAAGATGATCGCCTTGCCGACCTCTTCCTGGGCGGCGAAATGCTGCAGCAGGCGGCGCTTGTGGTCGAGGTCGTCGGCATGGTGCAGACGCTGCTCGACGTTGATCGCAGTCGCCTGGCTCTCGACGGCCACGCGCTCCGGATTGCGCAGCAGGTTGCCGGCCAGCTGCGCCATGCGGCGGTCCAGCGTGGCGGTGAACAGCAGGGTCTGGCGCGTCGGCGGGCAGCACTTGGCGATGGTCTCGACATCGTCGAGGAAGCCCATGTCCAGCATGCGGTCGGCCTCGTCGAGGATCAGCACCTCGACCTCGTCCAGCGCGATGCGGCGGCGGGCGACATGGTCCAGCAAGCGGCCCGGAGTGCAGACGAGAACGTCGACCGGACGCGACAGCAGGCGCAGCTGCTCGCGGTAGGGCATGCCGCCGACCACGTCCACGATGTTCAGCTTCATGAACTTCGCGTATTTGCGGGCGGCGTCGGTGACCTGCTTGGCCAGCTCGCGGGTCGGGGCCAGAACCAGCACGCGCGGCGTGGCGGCGCCGTTCAGCGGCAGCTCGGCGGTGCGGGTCAGCGTCGGCAGCATGAAGGCGGCGGTCTTGCCGGTGCCGGTCTCTGCGGTGGCGAGGATGTCGCGGCCCTGCAGCGCCGGCGGAATGGCGGCGAGCTGGACCGGGGTCGGGGTGGTGTATTCGAACGCCTCGAGGGCCTTCAGGACGAGCGGGTGCAGGCCGAGTTCGGAAAACGTCAAGTCGTAACAACCTTCTCAAAGCAACACGGCACGGCCCCGCGCGCCCCGATGGCGGGCGTGGGACATACCGGCGGACTCGCCGGGAGGAGGTCGATAGAGGGAGAGGCGTCTATCCGATGCAGCGGCCGGGGCGCCCCAGAACCTTGGTGGGCGTTTGCCGTTGCGCAATCACAGCGCGTCTCGCTCAAGAGACGCGCGAGCCTCCAGCGATCAAGACGCCCTACATAGGCTATTGCGCCGCACAAGACAAGGGGCATCGCCGAACGAGCCCCGCGTCCTTCACTTGACGACCATGCGTTCGATGTAGATGTCGCGGATCAGGCCGGTCCCGGCCTCGCGGTTGACGGCGTCCCTGATCCGCGCTTTCAGGAAGTCGGCGGAGCCGGTGCCGGTCAGGGTTTCAGTGTCGGCCTGGCTGACGGTCTGGAACAGCCGGTCGGCGATGCGGTCCTGGTAACGCAGGACGCGGTCGGCCTCCACCTTCGGCGCAAGCACCAGCGAGACCTGCATCTCCACCGCGCGCAAGCCCCCAAGCGGCACCTCGATCGCCGGCAATTGCGCGAGGCGGGGTTTTGGCCCCATGCGCGCCTCGATCCGCCGCTGTTCCATGATGCGGTCCACCGCGACACCGCCGCCATAGGCCAGCCCGGCCAGGGTCGCCAGCGCGACCAGGACGACGATCAGCGTGCGGGCCGGATGGGCGGCTTCTGAATGGGGCGCAGGCTGCGGGGCGAGCGTGTCCAGCGGATCCCGCCTCAGCGGATCGGGGGGCGGGGCCGGGTACGGCGTTCCATGCAGCGTTCTGTTCGTGGCCATGGTCGGCCTCCTCCGGGCCGGACAGGGGCATGGAGGAGTGTAGCGCGACCGTGGTTAAGATTCGGTGGAGGTGGGGGGCGCCGCCATGGCGACGGGCGCCCTCCCGGAAGCCTCAGGCCGCTACGGCCATCCGCCCTTCCCGCGTGCGCATCAGCAGCCACACCGCCGAGACGCCCAGCAGCTTCGACGCGAGGCTGGCGGCCCACACGGTGGGATCCCAGATGTCCAGCATGCCGAAGAAGATGGCGGTGTCGACCGGCACCGACAGGGCGGCGCTGATCCACAGACGGTCGCGCAGGGGGCGGCGGGTGATGGTGAAGACCGCCCAGTCGATCATCTCCGACACCGCGAAGGCGACGACGCTGGCGGTGGCGACGAAGGGATCGGTCAGCAGATAGGACAGCACGGTGCCGCCCAGCATGGCGGCGAGCGCCCAATGGCCGAAGCGCACCTGAACCATGTCGCGCAGGATGAAGATCAGCCCGGCCCAGCAGGACCAGACCAGATCCAGGTGCGGAAACAGGCTGAAGGCGAAGTTGATGGCAAGAATGCTGCCGATATAGGCGGCAAGCCAGAGCATGGCGATGATCCTCCGAAAGCGGACCCGCGGCAATACGGGCGCCGGTGACCGGAGCAGTCCCCGCGTGAATGCGAGCGCCCCGAAACCGCGTTATACCGCATCCAGAAATTTCTGACTCGCGTTGTGTCGCAGGGGATTGAGGCTGCGGCTTTGGTGTGATTCGCTGTCCGCTCTATTCAGCGGGGAGCGGGAATGCCAGCGATAGCGATCCGACAGGACATCTCGGTCTGCGAGTTGCGCCGGCAGGCCCGATTGGAGGAGGACGGGCGGGTGGCGGCGCGTCTTCTGGCGATCGCCGCCGTGCTGGACGGTCACAGCCGGGCCCACGCCGCGCGCTTGGGCGGGATGGACCGGCAGACCTTGCGCGATTGGGTGCATCGTTTCAACGCCGAGGGCGTGTCCGGCCTGCGCGACCGTTCGCGTAGCGGCCGGCCCCGCCTGCTGGCCGATGAACTGCGCCCGGAGCTGGCGACGCTGATCGCCGCAGGTCCCGACCTGGAGCGCGACGGCGTGGTCGAGTATCGGCTGACCCACATCCAAGACTTGGCCAAGCGCCACTTCGGTGCCGACTACAGCCGCGGCGGCATGCACAACGTGCTCCAGCAGATGGGGCTGTCCTGGCAGACCCCGCGCCCGATCCACCCCAAGACCGATCCCGCGGCCCAGGAGGCATTTAAAAAAACTTCCCCGACCAACTCGCCGCCATCGCCAAGCGCCACCCCGGCAAGCGGCTGGAGGTCTGGTTCCAGGATGAAGCCCGGGTCGGTCAGAAGGGGACCCTGACCCGGCTGTGGGCGCCGCGCGCCATCCGGGTGCGTGCCGTGCGCGATCATCGCTTCAAGTCGGCCTACATCTTCGGCGCCGTGTGCCCGCAGCGCGACACCGGCGTCGCCTTGGTGATGACGCGCGTCAGCACCGAGGCGATGACGCTGATGCTCGCCGAGATCAGCCAAGCCGTGCCGCACGAGGGGCACGCCGTCGTTCTGCTGGACGGAGCCGGCTGGCACATCGCCAATGAGTTGGAGGTGCCGGCCAACCTGACCTTGCTGCCGCTGCCGCCCTACAGCCCCGAACTCAATGCCATCGAGCGCCTCTGGCAGGTGATGCGGGAAACCGTCCTCTCGCACCGCCTGTTCACCGACACAAAGCACATTATCGACGCCTGTGGCCGCGCCTGGAACTCCCTCATCAACAAGCCAGGCCGCATTCAATCAACCTGTGGTTATCCGTGGGCCACACAGGTCAAAACTTCATGAACTTGGTATTAGCTAACAGAACATCGCCATGGTGGGAAGGTATAGTCTGCCCCCTCCCTAGCCTTCCCCCGCTTCGCGGGAGAGGGGACTGCCGCCGCTCTCGCTATACACCCTCTCCCGCCAAAGGCGGGGAGGGAAGGGGCCCATGCGCAAGCATGGGAAGGGAGGGGCATTCAGCCCTCACACCGGCCCTCAGACCGGCTTCGCCTCGCTCTTCATCAGGGCGTAGGTGTAGCTGTCCACCAGCGCTTCCATCGAGGCCTCGATGATGTTGGTGGAGACGCCCAGCGTCGACCATTCGGTGCCGTCGGTCCGTGCGCTGCGGATCAGCACGCGCGGCATGGCGCCGGTACCGTCCTTGGCGGCCAGAATGCGTACGCGGTAGTCGGACAGGCTGACCTGGGCCAGCGCCGGATAGACCGGCTCCAGCGCCTTGCGCATGGCGACGTCCAGCGCGTGGACCGGGCCGTTGCCGTCCGCCACCTCCAGCCGGACGGCGTCGCCGACGCGCACGCGCACCACCGCTTCCGATTCCACCACCAGCTTGCCGACCGCGTTGTAGCGGCGCTCGTCGGTGACGTGGAAGCGCAGAAGCTCGAAGAAGCGCGGCACTTCGCCCAGCTCGCGCCGGACCAGCAGCTCGAAGCTGGCCTCCGCCGTGTCGTAGGCGTAGCCGTCGCTGTCGCGCTGCTTCACCAGATCGAGCAGGCCGGTCAGCCGGTCGTCCTTCGCGTCCACCGCCATGCCGATGTCGCGCAGCCGGACGATCAGGTTGGAGCGGCCGGCCTGGTCGGACATGACGATCTGGCGGCGGTTGCCGATGGCCTCCGGGGCGACATGCTCGTAGGAGGACGGGTCCTTCTCCACCGCCGAGACATGCAGCCCGCCCTTATGGGCGAAGGCGCTGGCGCCGACATAGGGCGCATGCCGGTTCGGCGCGCGGTTCAGCCGGTCGTCGAAGGCGCGGCTCAGCTGGGTCAGGAGATGCAGATCCTCGCGCCGGATGCCGGTCTCGTAACCCAGCTTCAGCATCAGCGTCGGGATCAGCGAGACGAGGTTGGCGTTGCCGCAGCGCTCGCCAAGGCCGTTGATGGTGCCCTGGACCATGCGCGCGCCGGCCAGCACCGCCGCCAGCGAATTGGCGACCGCGTTCTCGGTGTCGTTGTGGCAGTGGATGCCCAGCCGGTCGCCGGGGATGCCGTGGGTCTCCACCACCTCGCGCACGATGGCGTCGATCTCGTGCGGCAGGGTGCCGCCGTTGGTGTCGCACAGCACGATCCAGCGCGCGCCAGCCTCATAGGCCGCCTTGATGCAGGAGACGGCATAGGCCGGGTTGCGCTTGTAGCCGTCGAAGAAATGCTCGGCATCGAACAGAGCCTCGCCCTTGGCGGCGTGCAGCGCGGCGATGCTGTCGCGGATCAGATCGAGATTCTCCTCGCGCGGGATGTTCAGCGCGACGTCGACATGGAAGTCCCAGGTCTTGCCGACCATGCAGACCGCCTTGGCGCTCGACTGCGCCAGCGCGGTCAGCTGCGGGTCGTTGGCGGCGCTGCGGCCGGGGCGGCGGGTCATGCCGAAGGCGGTGAAGACGGCGCGGGTCAGCTGCGGCGCCTCGGCGAAGAACTGGTCGTCGGTCGGGTTGGCGCCGGGCCAGCCGCCCTCGACATAGTCGACGCCCAGCCGGTCGAGGTCCTTGGCGATGGCGATCTTGTCGGCGACCGAGAAATCCACGTCCTGGGTCTGCGCCCCGTCGCGCAGCGTGGTGTCGTAAAGATAGATGCGTTCGCCCGTCATCGCCGCCTGACCTGTCTTAAGCCGATGGAACGGCGGAAGGTCCGCCGCCCCGTGGAAAGCCGGGAGAATGGACGATGCGGCGCCCGCGCTCAACCGTTTTGAGAAGAAACTTGCGAAAAGCGAGCTCTTGCCGCAACGGACGGGATTGGCCGATGGATTGCGGATGCCGTCCGCCGCATTCCGGTCAGGCCGACCGCACCTGCCGGATGAAGCCGCTCACCTCCACCGACAGCCGGTCGGCGTCGCCGGACAGGCTGCGCGCCGCCGTCAGCACTTCCCTGGCCGATGCACCGGTGTCGTCGGCCGCCTTGTGCACCACCACGATGCTGGTGGAAATCTCCTCGGTGCCGACGGCGGCCTGCTGGACGTTGCGCGCGATCTCGCGCGAGACGGCGTCCTGCTGATCGATGGAGGCGGCGATGGTGGCGGCGATGCGGTTGATGTCGTCGATGGTCCGGCCGATCTCGGCGATTGCGTCCACCGCTTCCCCGGTGATGCCCTGCATGCTGCCGATCTGCGTCGCGATCTGCTCCGTCGCATTGGCCGTCTGGGTGGCCAGCGCCTTGACCTCGCCAGCGACGACGGCGAACCCCTTACCGGCGTCGCCCGCACGCGCCGCTTCGATGGTGGCGTTCAGCGCCAGCAGGTTGGTCTGGGCAGCGATGGAATTGATCAGCTGGACCACGTCGCCGATGCCCCTGGCATGGTCGGCCAGCTGGCGGATGGTTCCGTCGGTGTGCCGGGCGCGTTCGTTCGCCCGGCGGGCGATGGCGGACGCCTCCCCGACTTGCCGGGTGATCTCGCCGACCGACGCCGCCATCTCCTCCGCCGAGGCCGCGACGGTCTGGACATTGGCAGAGGTCTGGCCGCTGGAGGAGGCGACTGCAGCAGCCTGGGCGCGACTCTGCTCCGCCAGAGCCGAGAGCGACTGTGCATTGGCGGTCAGCCGGCCGGCGGCATCGGTCACCTGTCCGACCACGCCCTGCACCGCCCATTCGAACCGCTCGGCGAGTTCGGCCATCATGCGGCGGCGTTCGGCCTCCATCGCCTGTTTGGCCTGCTCCTGCTCGGCTTCCATCCTCTGCTTGGCGATGGCGTTGTCCTTAAAGACGGCGACGGCGCGGCCCATCCGGCCGATCTCGTCCCGGCGCCCGGCCGCCGGCACGGCGACGGTCACGTCGCCCGCGGCCAGCCGGTCCATCGCCTGCGTCATCAGTCGAAGAGGCGCGACCACCCGGCGGGCGACGACGCCGATCCCGGCAGCCAGCAATAGCGCCGCCACGGCCAGCAGCATCCAGGATTGCCGGCTCTCGCTCAGATAAAGCTCCTGCGAGTCCTTGAAGTCGTTTCCGGCGACCGCGACCTGCAGGTCGATCAGCGCAATAACCTGATCGGTCACCGGGTCGATGCTGCGATAAAGATCCTGGACGACGAATCGATCCAGCGCCGCCTTGTCCAGAGCATCCAGCACACGCAGCAGGGAGGCGACCGCAGCGTCGGCCTTGTCCATCGCCGCGCGGGCCTGGGTCACCAGACGGGCCTCGTCCGCGGTAAGCATGGTGGCGGTGTAGGCGGCCCAGCGCTCGTGCACCGTCGCCTGCGCCTTGCGGACGGCGGCGCCACCGTCCGGCCAGGACAGCGCGCCGGATCGCACCTTGTGCGAGGTATCGACGATCAGCACGGCATAGGCGTCGGAGATGATCTTGAGGTCGCGCAGGGGAACGACGCGATCCTCATAGACCGACTTCATGCGCTCGTTCGCGGATCGGAGATTCATTATTCCGTTCAGCGCCTCGGAGCCCAGCATGACGCCGAGAATGGCCAGAACCCCAATCAGAAGCGTCCGCAGGCTCAGGCTCATCCGCCACCTCCCCGTCCAGAGCGTCGTCACACAATTGCAAGGAAAAGACCAGACTTCAGGCATAGGGTCTGAAAGACGATCTAATCCACAAAGCTATGTGACGACGGAGTGCGGCACATTGGTGCCAACCCTGACTGTTCGGCGACCGATCTTTGCTCGGGAGAACGGGTGTGCGGATGGGGGGCCGGCTGACCGGCGCCGGCAACCGCGAAAGGTCAGCGCGCGAACAGGCGGTAGAGCGCGGAATGGTCCAGTGCACCATCTCCCTGGTCGACCAGCATCTCGAACAGCTCCAGCGACAGGCCCAGCGTCGGAAGGTCGATGCCGGACTGCTGGGCAAGCTCCTCCGCCTGGCGCAGGTCCTTGACCTGGGTGGTGACGCGGCCGCCCGGCGTGAAGTCGCCGCTGACCATGCGGCCGCCATGCAGGTCGAGGATGCGGGATTCGGCGAAACCGCCGCGGATGGCGTCCCGCACCTTCGCCGGATCGGCGCCGGCCGCCCGCGCCAGGGCCAGCGCTTCCGCCACCGCGCCAATGGTCAACGCGACGATGACCTGATTGGCGGACTTGGCGATCTGGCCGGCACCGCTGGCCCCGACATGGGTGATGCGGCGGCCCATCGCCTGCAAAACCGGCAGGGCGCGGGCGAAGGTGGCATCGGTTCCGCCGGCCATGACGGTCAGGGTCGCGGCCTCCGCCGCCACCGTGCCGCCGGAAACCGGGGCGTCGAGCCAGTCCGCGCCGGCCGCGGCGGCCCGTTCGGCCAGCGCGCGGGTGGCGGCGACGGCGGTCGTGCCCATGTCGATCACCAGATGGCCCGGGCGCAGGACCGGCAGCAGCGCCTCGGCCACCGTCTCCACCGCCGCCGTGTCGGTCAGCATCAGGATGACGATGTCGGCCTGCCCGGCGACCGCGGCCGGACCGGTGGCGGCGATCATGCCCTCCGCCGCCAGTTCGGCGACCGGGCCGGGGCTGCGGCTGCTGACCACCGGCTCCGCACCGGCGCGGGCCAGGGCGCGGGCCATCGGCTTGCCCATCAGGCCAAGCCCGATGAAGCCGATGCGCCGGCCGGAAAGGTCGGGGCGGGTGATCTCGTCGCTCATGTCCAGGCTTTCGATTAAATTCCGGGCCGGCAAAATTCCGGGCTTTCAGGAGAAGGCCGGCAGGATCACAGGCGCATATGGCGGGCGCGGGCGCCGCGTTCGATGGCGGCGGCGCACAGCCGGTCCACCCCAAGCCGGTGGCGGATCAGCTCCAGCATGCGCAGCTCCTCCTGCGAGGCCTTGGGATCGGCGGCGGCGATGTCGCAGGCGACCGCATAGGCGGTTTCGCGCAGCTTGGACGGCAGCGCCTGCTCGACGATGGTCAGCACCGTGTCCAGCCCGTCATTGTCGGACAGCATGGCGGTGCATTCGCGGGTGGCGGCCATCACCTGATCGCCGCTGTAATCCTGGAAGATCGGCAGGTAGCGCACATTCTCGCCGATGGCCTCCAGTTCCGCGTCGGTCATATCGCCGTCGCAGGCGGATACCAGGACCATGACATAGATGAGGGCGCTGTGGTGGTCGATCATTGCGTCTGTCGGCTTTCTCATGAGGCGGTCTCCCCTGGGGAGCGGTCGCGTGTCCTTGCCGCAATCTCGAACGCCGCATGGGCGGCGTCAAGGGTGCCATGCTCGCGGCGGAGGGGTCGGTCGCTCGACGCGACGGTTGGCTACCCCTATTGTCGCGCATCATGAACGTCGTCCTCAATGTCGCTTTTCCCGTATTCGCCATCATCCTGGCCGGCTTCCTGTCCGGAAAGTCGAAGCTGCTGGGCCCGGCTTCGTCGGAGGCGCTCAACAAGTTCGTCTATTGGATGGCGCTGCCGCCGGTGCTGTTCCTGGGCACGGCGCGGCGGTCGATTCCGGAAATCTTCAACGGCCCCTTCATCGGCGCCTTCCTGGGATCGATGCTGCTGGTCTACGCGCTGGGGGCGATCGTCGGCCGGCTCCTGCGGCGGGAACGCACGCAGATCCAGTGCATGCAGGGGCTGAACGCCGCCTTCTCCAACACCGGCTACATGGGCATCCCGCTGTTCCTGGCCGCCTTCGGCCCGGACCGCCTGGCCCCCACCATCCTGGCGACCGTCATCATGAGCGCCATCATGGTCGGCATCGCCGTGGTCTGGATGGAGTTCGCCAACAGCCATGGCAACGGGGTGGGCAAGGCGCTGCGCGATGTCGGGCGCGCGCTGGCGAAGAATCCGCTGATCCTGTCCACCGCCGCCGGCCTCGCCTGGTCGGCGCTGCTGCCCGGCGTCGCGGTACCGAAGCCGATCGCCACCTTCTGCGAATTGATGGGCTCCCCCGCCGGCCCCTGCGCGCTGTTCGCCATCGGCCTGTTCCTGGCCTCGCAGCGGCTGACCGCCGGGCTGGCGGAGGCGGGGTGGATCAGCGCGTTGAAGCTGCTGGTGCATCCGGCGCTGGCCTGGGTGCTGACGCAGACCCTGTTCCCGATGGACCCCTTCTGGACCGGCAGCGCCGTGATCCTGGCGGCACTGCCGACCGGCGCCCTGACCTTCGTGGTCGCGACCCAGTACCAGACCTATGTGGAACGCACCTCATCGGCCATCCTGGTGTCCACGGTGTTCAGCGTGGTGACCCTGTCGGCGCTGCTGGCCGTCTACGCCCCCGCAGGATGATGCGGCGCCCTAGAGCCGTCTGTACGGATGAGAAGACGGCAAGGATTCGGCTCCCGCTCCCCTTGTCCACCACGTGAACACCGGACGTGGTCGCCGGGGGCGGGGAAATGGCCGGTGCATGCCGCCATGACCGGCTCGTTCCGCATTCAATAATGCGAACTGTTGCAGTCGTATGAAACTCTTGCTCCGCTGCCTGGCGATTGCAAGAATGCATATCGGAGAATTCAGGCGGCCCGGCTTGGAGAAGAAGGCGCGGCATTGGCGCGGGTGTTGGAAACGGCAGCCCCGCACCAGTGGGGATGGAGCGGAGCGGAAGCGATGCAGCACGCCATGACCCATCGATTTTCTGAAGCGCCCGCAGCCCGCCCGCCGCGCTTCCATCCATCCGTCGTGCGATGCCGCGCCTTGGAATCAGCGTCAGCCCCAACTGTCCGCACCCGCCGGCCCTCCGCTACCTTGCGACCCCTAAGCAATGCGGAGCCGGGCCATGTCTGACGGAAGCGCTCCGGGCCGGGCCGTAACGATCCGCCCGGGCAATGATGGAAATCCGCCACCCTTGGGGCGACGCCTATCCATCCCTTGGGCTGGCGGCGGCATCGCCGTCAGTCTTCTCTTCTGGATCCTTCTGTTCAGCACCCTCGTCACGCTCGTGTCCACGGCGCTCCAACTCTATTTCGATTTCCGGCGGGAGGTACGCGGGATCGAAGGCCGGTTCGACGAGATAAGGCTCAGCACCGTTCCCAGCATGAGCAACAGCCTGTGGGTGGTCGACCACGACCAGCTGCGTCTGCTGCTCAACGGCATCATCCGCCTGCCGGACATCCAGATGGCGGAGGTGAGGGAGCACAGCGCGACCGCGAAGAACCCCCTGGTGCTCACCGTCGGCACGCCGCAGGAGCGGCCCGGCCTCCATGCCGAAATGCCGCTGACCCGCTTGGCGGAGGGGAAGACCCTGACGCTGGGAACGCTGCGGGTGGAAGCGACGCTGGACGACGTGTACCATCGTCTGCTGACGACGGCGGAGGTGATCCTGATAAGCCAGGGCATCAAGACCTTCCTGGTGTCCGGATTCATCCTGTTCATCTGCCACCGGCTGGTGACGCGCCACCTGATTTCCATCGCCGCCAGCATGCGCCGGCACGACCGCCTGTCCTCGCCGCCGCTCCTCACCCTGGACCGGCCGGCGCCGAGCCGGCCCGACGAGCTGGACCAGCTGATCCGATCCTTCAACGATCTGGCCGGCGACCTCTATGCCGCCAACTGCGAACTGGCCGGGGCGAACGCCGCGCTGGAGCACGACATCGCCCTGCGCCGCAGCTATGAGGAGCAGCTGTACCGGCAGGCGCATTTCGACGAGCTGACCGGGCTGGCCAACCGCCTGCTGACCCGCGACCGGCTGGAACAGGCGATCCTGAGCTCCCGGCGCAACCAGCTGCCGTCCGCGCTCCTGTTCATCGACCTCGACAATTTCAAGAACGTCAACGACACGCTGGGGCACGAGGCGGGGGATACGCTGCTGCGGGAGGCGGCGAACAGGCTGTCGGCATCGATCAGGCAGGGCGATACCCTGGCCCGCATGGGCGGCGACGAGTTCCTGGTCGTGCTGCCCTGCATCGCCGGCAACGTCGCGGCGCGCGGCGTGGCGGAACGGGTGCTGGAGGCCTTCGCCCCGCCCTTCCGGATCTGCGGCCACGATCATTTCGTGACGGCCAGCATCGGCATCGCGCTCTACCCGTCGGACGGCAGCGACGCGCCGGAGCTGATGCGCAACGCCGATCTCGCCCTCTACCGGGCGAAGGAGCGCGGACGGAACCGATACGAATTCTTCACGGCCGAAATCAACGAGCGGGTCCAGCAGCGGATCATGCTGGAAAGCCGCCTGAGGCTCGCCGTCCTGCGCTCCGAATTCGTGCTCCACTACCAACCGATCGTCGAGGCGGGGGGCCGCCGGCCTGTCGCCCTGGAAGCACTGCTGCGCTGGCGCCAGCCCGACGGCACGCTGGTGGGGCCGGGACATTTCATCTGCGTGGCGGAAGAGGTCGGGCTGATCGGCGAGATCGGCGCCTGGGTGATCGAAACCGCGATCCGCGAAACCGCCGACCTGTTCGGCAAGGAGGCATCGGCACCGCGGGTCGCCGTCAACGTCTCGCCCCGGCAACTGCGCGACCCGTCCTTCGTCTTCCGCGTGACGGAGGCGCTCGCCGCCCACGGCCTGCCGCCAAGCCGTCTGGAGCTGGAGATCACCGAAGGTGTCCTGATGGACGAAGCGCCGGAGGTGACCGACGCGCTGCACCGGCTGTGCAGCTACGGCGTCCGTCTGTCCATCGACGATTTCGGGACCGGCTATTCCAGCTTGAGCTATCTGCAGCGCTATCCCTTCGACATGCTGAAGATCGACCGCTGCTTCGTCTCCAATGCCACCGATGGGGCGGCTGCGGCCCGGCTGGTCGAAACCATCATCATGATGGCCCACGGTCTCGGCATGGAAACCATCGCCGAGGGGGTGGAGACGGAAGAGCAGTTCGATTTCCTGCAATCGAAGGGTTGCGACCAGATGCAGGGCTATCTGCTGGGCCATCCGGCCCCGCTGGCCGAGATCGCCGCTCGGTTCCCCGCCGCCGACGCACCGTCGGCGAGACCGCTGGAGACGGTCACAGGGGACGGCACTGCTCCCGCCCCCTGCGCGGGCTGACCCTCACCAGCCCCGCAGGAACTCCGCCGTCTCCTCCACCGCCTGCTTCAGCCCGACCCGGCGCATCTCCACCCCCTCCGGGAAGGCGCCGGCCAGCCTGCTCGGCATCATGGAGTCGAGCAGGACGAAGACGCCGGTGTCGTCGGCACGGCGGACCAGCCGGCCGAAGGCCTGCTTCAGGCGCAGCCGCGTGATCATGTCCTCGTAGCGCCGGCGGCCGAAGGCATCGCGGCGGGCGCGGTGGAGGATGTCGGGACGCGGCCAGGGCACGCGGTCGAAGACGATGAGCCGCAGCGAGCGGCCCGGCACGTCCACCCCGTCGCGCACCGCGTCGGTGCCGAGCAGGCAGGCATGCTCCTCGTTGCGGAAGATGTCGATCAGGGTGGAGACGTCGAGCGGATCGACATGCTGGGCATAGAGTGGGATGCCCACCTGATCCAGCGGCTCCGCGATGCGGTCGCGCACGGCGCGCAGGCGGCTGATCGCAGTGAACAGGCCGAGCCCTCCCCCGCCCGCCGCCAGGAACAGCGATTTGTAGGCCGCCGAGACCTGCCCCAGATCGTCCTTGCGCACGTCGTTGACCACGAAGACGCGGGTGCGGTTCGGGTAGTCGAAGGGGGAAGGCACCTGGGCGCGGATCGCCGGGGCCGGCAGATGGCTGGCGCCGCAGCGGTCCTCCGCGGCGCGCCAGTCCTGCCCGACATCGCCGGTGCCGTCGGTCAGCGTGGCGCTGGTCACCACCAGCCCATGGGCGGGACCGGCCAGCGCCTCTGCAAACGGAACCGTCGGATCGACCCAATGGCGGTACAGCCCGACATCGACGTCGCGGCCGTCGATCCGCTCCACCGCGAACCAGTCGACGAAGTGCGACGGCGTCTCGGTCGGCAGGGTGCGCAGCATGGCGCGCCACGCCTCCACCGTCAGGGTGCCGCGGCGGTGCAGGCTTCGCGACAGCGCATCGATGCGGCGGCGCTGGTCGGAATCCAGTTCGGCGCTCTCGTCCTCAAGCCGCTGCGCCAGCCGGCGGGCCAGCGCCTCCACCGGTTCGGACAGGCGGACCAGCGCCTGCTCCAGCTCCGCCGCCGCTTCCAGCAGCCCGTCGACCGGATAGGCCTTGTCGGCCTCCAGGCTGTAGGGGCCGCCCTGTCCGGCGGTGCGGGCATACACCTGCTGACGGGCCAGCAGCAGAAAGCGCTCGGTCGGCCCCTGCGGGTTGTCGGCGGCCAGCCGCGCCGACCAGCCGTCGCCGGGCAGGACGCGGGCACCCATCAGGATGTCGTCGAGGTGGCGCAGTGCCTCTTCGTCGTTGGCGACAATGTCCTCCAGCCGGCGCTTCAGGCCGCGGGCGCGGCTGCGGCCGGTCTCCTCGGCTCCCAGCAGCCAACGGCGCAGCTCCTGCGTCTCGCGTCCGGTCAGGTGCCCTGCGAAGGCGCTGTCGGCGGCGTCGAAGACATGGTGGCCCTCGTCGAAGACATAGCGGCTGGGCAGCGTCGGCTCCTCGCCGCCGCCAAGCGCCGCCTGCACCATCACCAGCGCGTGGTTGGCGATGACGATGTCGGCGCGGCGGGCGCGGCGCACGCTCTTCTCGATGTAGCAGCGGGCGTAATGGTCGCAGGCGGAATAGATGCACTCGCCGCGGCGGTCGGCCAGCCCCATGGTCGGCCCGCGCCCGGCGATGTCGACCAGCCAGCCGGGAAAGTCGCCGCCGGTCATGTCGCCGTCGCGCGTCGCCGCCGCCCAGCGCGCCATCAGCCCGACACCGATGGCGTTGTGCGGCTGGAAGGGCATGGCGCGCACCGCCTCTTCCAGGTTCAGCAGGCACAGGTAGTTCTCGCGCCCCTTGCGCAGCACCACCTTGCGCGCCTTGGTCGCCGGGTCGGCATAGAGCCGGTCCAGCTCGGCGTCGATCTGGTGCTGGAGGTTGCGGGTGTAGGTGGAAATCCACACGGTGCCGCCATTCTTCTCCGCCCACACCGTGGCCGGCGCCAGATAACCGAGAGTCTTGCCGACGCCGGTCCCGGCCTCCGCCAGCACGACATTGGGGGTGTCCGGCAGCTGGCGCGGGGCGAAGGCGGCGGACACCGCGCTGGAGTAATCGGCCTGCTGCGGCCGCGGCTCCGCCACCTTGCCCAGCACATTGGCCGACAGCATGGCGGCGAGGCGGCGGCGCGCCTCCTCCGGGTCCACCGGGTTCTGCGCGGGCGGCGGCGGCGGCGCGCCCTCCTCCCACTCCTTGATGCGGGTCCAGACGCGCAGGCCGGAGCGGGCGGCACCCTTCTCCGGCCCGTCGGGCTTGCCGAGCGCGGCCAGAACCGCCGCTGCCCAGGGCCAACCGGCGCGCCCCATCTCCCAGGCGAAGGCGACGGGGTCGGAGGACTCCTCCCGCCCCCCAGGAGTCAGGGGGGCGCCGAGATCGCCCAGCAGGCGGCGCACGGCGCGCTGGAGCGCCAGCGCCTCCGCCTCGTGGCCCTCCGGTGTGGGCAGGTCGAGCGCCTCGGCGATGCCGCGCGGGGTGGGGACGCAGAAGCGGGCGGGATGGACGAAGGCGAACAGCTCCAGCACGTCGAAGGCCGGGAAGCCGTCGATGCCCAGCCGGCGGGCGAAGGCGCGGGCATGGCAGACCAGCGGCGGCTGGCGGCGCACCTTCGAGGCGGCTGCGGCCAGCGACAGCTCCTCCACCTCGCCGTCGAGCGTCAGCGACACGACGCGGCGCGCGCCGGCCACCATGGCGGGCGCGTCGTCCAGGCTGTGCATCGGGGTGGGGTCGGCGGTCAGGTCCATCGGCGGCACTATATGGCGGCGGCGTGCCGCAAAGCGAGTGCCGGATGTTGACGGGCCGCCGCTTCACCCCCATTGAGGGAAGTCCGGGGGAGCCGAGCGGAGACGGGACTTTATGCGGAAGCTGCTGCGCTGGGCGTCGATCGGGGTGGCGGGTCTGGTGGCCTTCACCATCCTGTGGGCCGCGCTCTACCGGATCGTGCCGCCGCCGGCGACGCCGCTGATGCTGATCCGGGCGCTGGGCGGCTCCGGCCTGTCGCGTGACTGGGAACCGCTGGAGCGCATCTCACCCTCGCTGGTGGAGGCGGTGATCGCCTCGGAGGACAGCAATTTCTGCGGCCATGGCGGCTTCGACTGGGCCGCCATCGAGGGCGCCTTCGAGGACAACGAGGAGGGCAAGCGCCTGCGCGGCGGCAGCACCATCAGCCAGCAGACCGCCAAGAACGCCTTCCTCTGGCCCGACCGCAGCTGGACCCGCAAGGGGGCGGAGGCTTGGTTCACCCTTCTGATCGAAGGGCTGTGGACCAAGCGCCGCATCCTGGAGGTCTATCTGAACATCGTGGAGTGGGACGACGGCGTCTATGGCGCGGAGGCCGCGGCGCGGCATCATTTCGGCAAGTCCGCCGCGGCGCTGACCCGGCGCGAGGCGGCGCTGCTGGCCGTGGTGCTGCCCAGCCCGCGCAACTGGTCGCCCACCCGCCCCGGCCCCTATGTCGCCCGGCGGGCGGGGGTGATCGAGCGGCGGATGGCGGTGGTGCGCCGGGACGGGCTGGCCGACTGCGCGCGGTAGCGCCAGCCCCGGCCCAGCCCAGCCCTCAGAACTTGATGAAGCGGTTGAACAGCCGCCCCAGCGGACCGGTCAGCCGCAGGCCGCCGATGGTGGTGGCGAGGCACAGGCAGCCCTCCGGGTCGGACACCGGCCGGTGGACCAGCGACGGGTCGCCGATGGCGAGGTCGCCGGGCAGGAAGGCGCCGAACTCGTCGGAGAAGCCGCCTTCCAGCACCACGGTCAACTCGATGCCGCCATGGGTGTGCTGGGGCACGCCGACGCCGCCCTTCATGCGGATCAGCCGGGTCGTCCCGTTCGGGCCGGACAGCAGATCCAGGCCGCGCATCCCCGGCTGCAGAAAGCGCCAGCCCTCTTCCGCGATCCGTCCGTCGCGGCCGAGACGACCGCGCAGATAGCTGCGCAGCGGCTCCGGATAGCGCGACTGCTCGGCCGGCGGCCTCGGCACGGGGCGGCAAGGCGCCGGCCGCTCGTGGTCCAGGCGGGCCATCAGCGCTTCCAGGCAGCCGTTGGACAGCGGCTCCGGCTCCAGCTCGTCGAGCAGGGCGCCGCCGATCGCCTCCATCTCCGCCACCTCGTGACGGCAGGCGGGGCAGAAGGCCAGGTGGGTCGCCACGGCCAGCGAGGCGCCTTCGCACAGGGCGCCGCCGGCATAGTCGATCAGCAGCGTATCGCCCGGATGGTGGCTCGGCCGAATCATCGGAAATGCCTCATCCCACATCCCTCAGCGACCGGCGCAGGCGTTCCATCGCCAGACGCAGGCGCGATTTCACCGTGCCCAGCGGGATGCCGTGCTCCGCGGAGATGACGCTGTGCGGCTTGTCCTCGAAATAGGCCATGCGCAGCAGTTCGGCCTGTTCGGGCGGCAGGTCCTTCAGCGCGGCGCGCAGGCGGCCGTTGCTCTCCTTCGCCTCGATCCGGCGGTCGGCGGCCTCCTGGGGTTCGGGGACCAGGGCCGGATCGTCGGGATCGATCTCCGGCCGCTGTTCGCGGCGCAACACATCGATTCGCTTGTTGCGCGCGATGGTGAACACCCAGGTGCCGGCCGAGGCGTGGATCGGATCATAGGTTTCGGCACGACGCCAGACCAACAGCATGACCTCCTGAACAAGCTCTTCCGCGGCGGCGGAATCGCATCCCAAACGGCGCAGATACGTCTTCAGCCGTGGCGCGAAGTGGCCGAACAGGACCCCGAACGCCTGACGGTCCCGCTCGCGCCCGACGGCGACGAGCAGATCTTCCAGACTGGGGGCCATGTCGGCCGCGGGGGTGTGCTGGTCCTGCATGAACCCATTCAAGGGGAACATCGGCCGCCGCACAAGCCGGGGATGGCACCCATTCCCGGAATTCGCGGCACCCTCCCCTTCCCAGGTCCCTTTTCAAGTCCCCTGCACCGGTCCCCAACGCCTCCGGCCGTCAAGCCGGGCTGTATGTCGCATCGTGATCCTCGGTACGCAACCGCCAGGCCGTCGGATCACCAGAAATCCCGGCCTGCGGCATTTTGTTCGGATTTGACGGAAGGATCGGTCGGCCTCTATCGGATGAACCCCATGGCACGCAGAGCCTTCGCCACCTCCGGCGTCTCCAGCGCCTCGACGAAGCGGCGGACAGCCGGACGGTCGCGGCGGGCGGCGGGGACGATGAAGTCGTAATGCTCCTCCTGCAGCGGCAGGAAGCCCAGCCCGTAGAGATCAGCGGCCGTCCCGATGGCCACACCCCAGTCGGCGCGGTTCTGCGCCACCGCGACGGCGACGGCATTGTGCGACTTGGCCTGCGTCCAGTAGCCGGTCGGCCGCGCCGGCCCCAGCAGCCGGTCGGTCAGGATGCGGGTGCCGCTGCCGGCATTGCGGTTGATCAGGATGCAGTCGGCGAGACCGGCGACCGCCGCCACCGCCTCGGCCGCCGCCCTGCCCTCGAAACGCGGATCGCCGCGGCGGAAGACGATGCCCTGCATCCGGCGGTAGCCGGTGACGAGCTCCAGCCCCGGCGCCAGGAAGGGCGTGTTGTAGGTGCCGGTGGCGGGGTCCATCAGATGGACCGGCGCGATGTCGCACTCGCCGCGCCGCGCCGCCGCCAGCCCGCCCATCGAGCCGACATTCAGCGCCTTCACCGTCATCCCCTCGCCGATCAGGCCGCCGAGCACGGCGTTGAGGCCGATGCACTGGCTGCCGACCACGATCAGGTCGGCCGGAACCACCGACCGGCCGAGCAGCTGGACCGAGACCGGCGTCCCGGCCTCCACCGCCTCCGCCTGGGCGTCGATGGCGAGGAAGCCGTCGGCATGGCTGAAGGCGGTGACGGCGCCCGATCCCTTGGACAGCGGATAGGCCGCCAGCGCGTCCCCATCGGCGCCATGGACCAGCGAGACCATGACATATTCGGTGCGCCCGCGCTCCGACCCAAGCCGCACCGGCAGGGTGGCCGGCACCTCCTCCGCCGTCGCGGGCGGCAGGCCGGCCATGGCGCGGATCACCGGCGCCACGAAGCTGTGGAAGGTGAACATGGCCGAGGTCGGGAAACCCGGCAGGATCACCACCGGCTTGCCGCCGGTCACCGCGAGGCACAGCGGCTTGCCGGGCTTCAGCGCCACGCCATGGGCGACGATGCCGGGATCCTTCAGCTGCGCCACGATGCGGTGGGAGCGGTCGCCCGCCCCCTTCGACGTGCCGCCCGACAGCAGCAGCGCGTCGCATTGCAGCCCCCGGGCGACCAGCCGCTCCAGCGCCTCGTCCTCGTCCGGGGCGATGCCCAGCGGCACCGGCTCCGCCCCCAGTTCGGTCACCGCGGCGGCCAGGATGGCGCCGTTGCTGTCATAGACCGCGCCGGTGCGGATCGGCTGGCCGGGCGCCACGATCTCGTCGCCGGTGGACAGGATGGCGACGCGCGGCCGGCGCACCACCGCGACCTCCGCCAGCCCGATGGCGGCGAGAACGCCGATCTCGCGTGAGGTCAGGGCCTGGCCCTTGCGCAGCACCACCTCGCCCCGGCCGATGTCGGACCCGGCGGCAGCGACGAAGGCGCCGGGGGTGGCGGGCCGGGTCAACGTGACGAACAGGCCGTCGGGCCGCTCCACCGCCTCCGTCGTCTCCACCATCACCACCGCATCGGCGCCGCGCGGCAGCATGCCACCGGTGGCGATCACCGTCGCGGTTCCGGGCTCCACCGTCAGTTCGGGGGCATGGCCGGCGGCCAGCACCTCGTCGTTCAGGCGCAGGGCGACCGGGCTGTCCTCCGCCGCACCGACCGTATCGGCGGCACGCACGGCGAAGCCGTCGACCACCGAACGGTCGAAGCCGGGAACGTCCACCTCCGCCACCACATCGGCGGACAGCACGCGGCCGAGGGATGCGGACAGCGGTACCCGCTCCTCCCCCCGCGGGGACAGGTCGAGATGGCGATGGAAGCGGGCGCGCGCCTCCTCTCCGCTCACCACCTCCAGGAACTGGTCCTGGCGGGCGGCCTGGGCGACGAAACGGCGGATGTCCTCGCGGCTGCGGTCGGAACTGTGCACGCGGCAAACCCTTCCCGAGAAGAATCAGGCGAAACGATACATGGTGACCGCCACGCCGTCCGGCACGCCTTCGCTGTCCGCCCCGATCAGGACGAAACCGTCGGCCCGCGCCGCAGCCGCCAATCCCGGCCAGCCGGGCGAACCCACCGGCTCCACCCTGCCCCCGTCGTCCAGCCGGACCCGGTGCAGGTCGACACAGCCGATCTCCGAAACCAGCTTGCGCGCGGTCACCGCCCGAACCGTGGCATGGGGCAGCCCGGCGGGCAAGCCGGCGGCACGTCGCACCGCGCGTCCGGCCAGCAGCTCGTAAGCCGCCAGCGCCGCCATCGGTTCGCCCGGAACCAGCAGCACGGGAACGCCGCCTGAAGTTCCCAGCCCGGCACTGCCGCCCGGCCGCATGGCGATGCCGTGAAGGTCCAGGCTGCCGGCCTTCGCCAGGGCGGGAGGCGCCACATCGTCCGGGCCGGTGCCGGTGCGTCCGGCCGACAGGATCAGGTCGGCGCCGGGCCGGGTGAAGCCATCGGCCAGCGCGTCCATGTCGGCGGGCACCAGAACGACCGCCTCGACATCGCCGCCGTCGCGCCGGACCAGCGCGGCCAGCATGTCGCCCAACTGCTCCGGCGCGCCGGCCTTGGGACCGCCGGCCAGAAGGATGCGCACCCGCGGCGCCGGCAGGACCGGCAGGTCGCGGTGCCCGGCGGCGGCGAGCAGGCCGAGGTCGGCGGGGCGCAGGCGCCGGCCGGCCGGCCACAGCGGGCTTCCGGCCGTCATCCAGGCGCCCCGGCGCTCCACCCCGCTGCCGGGTGCCACGGCATCGACCGCCTCGACGAAGGGGCCGGCGACCTGCGCCGATTCATAGGGGATCACCGAGTCGCAGCCCGGCGGCAGCGGATCGCCGGCCACCACCGCAACTGCGCCCGCCAGCGGCACCGGATTGTAGGATCCTGCACCCAGCGTATCGGCCGCCGCCACGGCATAGCCGTCCGTCGCGGCCCGGTCGGCCGGCGGCCAATCCCCCAGCGCCGCGACCGCCTCCGCCAGCACCAGACCGGCGCAATCCGCCAGCGGCAAAGGCCGGGCGGATTGCGGGGCAGACGGCGGGGTGGCTCGGCCGTCGATCCAGGTCCAGGCGGCATCCAGGGTCGACCGGCGGGAGAAGCCGCGGCTGCGGACATCATTGAACGGCGGGGCGGTCACAGCACCGGCACCGTGGCGTCCTGCACGCGGTTGCGGCCGGCGCGCTTGGCACGATAGAGCAGCTGGTCGGCCATCTCCGCCAGCCGTTCCGGGCTGCCGGCGGCGGACGGAATCACCGTGGCGACGCCGAGGCTGATGGTGACATAGGGGGCGACGGGCGACTGGGCATGCGGGATGCGCCGTTCGGCCACCCCGGCCCGGAAGCCTTCGGCGACGCGGGTGGCGCCGGGACCGTCGGTCTCCGGCAGCAGGCAGACGAACTCCTCTCCGCCATAGCGGGCGACGAGGTCGCTCGGCCGCCTCGCCCGGTCCGACAGCACCTCGGCCACCACGCGCAGGCATTCGTCGCCGACCTGATGGCCGTACTGGTCGTTGTAGGCCTTGAAATGATCGACATCGAGGATGATGAGCGACAGCGGCTGGTGCGAACGGGCGCAGCGCCGCCATTCGCGGGTCATCGCTTCGTCGAAGCGCCGGCGGTTGGCGATGCCGGTCAGCCCGTCCAGGAAGGACAGGCTGCGCAGCAGATCGGTCTGGCGTTTCAGCAGCAGGTGGTTGCGCACCCGCGCCTTCACGATGGGCGGGCTGATCGGCTTGGTTATGAAGTCGATGGCCCCGACCTCCAGCCCGCGGGTCTCGTCCTCCACCTCGCTCTTGGCGGAGATGAAGATGACGGGGATGTCGTGGGTGGCCGGGTCGGCCTTGATGCGGCGGCACACCTCGAAGCCGTCCATCCCCGGCATCATGATGTCCAGCAGGACAAGGTCGGGCATACGCGCCTGGACGAGATCCAGCGCCTTGTCGCCGTCGGTGGCGAAATAGATGTCGTAATCGTCCTTCAGGATGCGGCTGAGCACATGGACGTTGGACGGGATGTCGTCGACCACCAGTATCTTCGGGCGGGATTCGGCCATGGGCGCGTTCAGACCATCGGTAACGAAAGGCCGAGGTCCCGCGCGATCCGCCGCACGATCCCAAGCGCCCTGATGAAATCCAGACCGTCGATGGCGGATGAGAGCCCCTTCATCGTCGAGGGCTCGACCGAATCCGTCAGCAACGGTGCCAGCATAGCGAACTCTTCTGCGGCTGCGAAGTTGCTCTCATGCAACAATGTTGCGAACTGCGGCAATCGCCCGGCCAATTCCTTGCGGCTTTCCGCCGACCGGCCGGAATCGCCGCCGCTCCCCGCATTCCCGGAGCCTGCAGCCTCCGCCGCCAGCCGGTCGGCACTTTCCAGCACCAGGGCCAGTTCGGCATGCAGCACCGGCAGCTGGGCATCGGCCGCGGCGGCATCGCCCCGCTGCACGGCGATCTGCACCGCGTCGGCGGCAGCGGACAGGCGCACCGCCCCGACATTGCCGGCGACGCTCTTCAGTTCATGCGCGATGCCCTTGGCCGTCGTCAGGTCGCCGGAGCCCAGCGCCGCCGAAATCCGGTCGGCGACATCGCCGTAGCCCGACGCGAACTGGCCGATGAAGCGGCGGAGCAGCTCGGTATCGCCGCCAAGCCGGTTGAGCGCGTCTGCCAGATCGATGCCCGGCAAGTCGCCTGGCAGATCCCCTGCCGAGCGGTCCGAGACCGCTGCAGGCAGCATGGCGATGCCGGGGGAGGCCGCTGCGGTCAGCATGGTCTGGCCACGCGAGGGGATCGGTCCGGCAGCGCAGGGCGTGCACGGCCGGATCGTCACCAGCGGCGGCCCGATCCAGCGGGTCAGCGTGGCGAACAGTTGCGGCAGGTCGAGCGGCTTGGGCACATGGGCGTCCATTCCGTTGTCCAGGCAGCGCTGGCGGTCGGCGGGCAGGGCGCTGGCGGTCATCGCGATGATCGGCAGATTTCGTCCGCCCGGCAGCGCACGGATCGCCGCGGTCGCCGCGAACCCGTCCATGTCCGGCATCTGCACGTCCAGCAGCACCGCGTCGAAGGGCTGATCGGCCGCGCGCACGCAGTCCGCCGCTTGCCGGCCGGTGGCGGCCACGGTGACGACCGCCCCCGCCCGCTCCAGGATCTCGCGCGCCACCTGCTGGCTGATGGCATTGTCGTCGGCCAGCAGCAGCCGGCGGCCGTGCAGCGCCCGGCTGGCATCCCAGGCCGCTCCGGAAAGCCCTCCATCCGGCCGGCCGCCGCCCCCCGCTTCGAATCGCAGCATGGGATAGGCCGGGTCCGGAATGGAGGCGGGCAGGCGGACGCCCTCGCCGTCCGGCGCCGTCCGGGCATAGGCGATGGTGACGGCGTCGAGCAGGGTGGAGGCAGTGACCGGCTTCACCAGGAAACCGGCGGCACCGGCTTCCTCGAAACGGGCGCCCAGCCGGTCGCGGCCATAGCCGCTGATGACGATGATCATCGGGGTGCCGGCGCGGGCATCGACACGGATGCGGCGCGCCGCCTCGATGCCGTCCATCCCCGGCATCTTCCAGTCCATCAACACGACGTCATAGGGGTTGCCGGCCGCCGCCGCCCGCTCCAGCTCGTCGATGGCGGCCTGTCCGTCGGCGCAGGCGGTCACCGCCCAGCCGAAGGCGGCGGCGATCTCGCTCAGCACCTCGCGCGCGGTGGCATTGTCGTCGACAACCAGCACCGTCAGGTCGCGCGGAACCTGACGCGGCAGCCGTCCAGCCGGCCCGGCCGCGAACCCGCCCCCCGCACCGCTCCCGGCATGAAGCCCGAACTCCGCATGGAAGCGGAAGACGCTGCCCTTGCCCGGCTCGCTCTCCACCTCCATGGCGCCCTTCATCAGACGGACCAGCCGCGCGCAGATGGCCAGCCCCAACCCGGTGCCGCCGAAGCGCCGGGTGGTGGAGCTGTCGCCCTGGCTGAAGGCCTGGAACAGCCGGTCGCGCTGCTCCGGCGCGATGCCGATGCCGGTGTCGCGCACGGCGAAGTCCAGCACGGCGCGGTCGTTGGACAGCGAGCGGACCCTGACCGCCACCACCACCTCGCCGGTCTCGGTGAACTTGATGGCGTTTCCGGCGAGGTTGATCAGGATCTGCTGCAGGCGCAGCGGGTCGCCGATCAGGTCCAGCGGCACGTCCGGCGCCACGGAGAACAGGACGTCGATGTCCTTTTCCTGCGCGGCGGAGCCGACGATCACCGCCAGCGTCTGCAGCAGGTCGTCCAGGCGGAAAGCGACCTGCTCCAGTTCCAGCTTGCCGGCCTCCACCTTGGAGAAGTCGAGGATGTCGTTCAGGATGCCCAGAAGCGACTGCGCCGACACCCGCACCTTGTGCACGTAGTCGGCCTGCCGGTCGGTCAGCTCCGTCTGCTGAAGCAGGTGGATCAGCCCGAGGATCGCGTTCATCGGCGTGCGAATCTCGTGGCTCATGTTGGCCAGGAACTCGCTCTTGGCGCGGCTCGCCGCCTCCGCCGCCAGCCGGGCGCGCTGCATCGCCGCCTCCGCCCGCTTGCGCTCGGCGATCTCGTGGAAGACCACCACCGCACCCTCCACCCTGCCGTCGGCCAGCATGGGCGAGGCGGTGTATTCCACCAGGAAGGGCTTTCCCGCCTTGGTCCAGTAGGTGTCCTCCAGCCCGCGCCGGGTTTCCCCGCTCAGCAGCACCGCGGTCACCGGACACTCCAGCGCCGGGAAGGGCGAACCATCGGCGCGGCGGGAATGGATCAGCGCATGCAGGCTGCCGCCCAGAAGCTCTTCGTTGGCATAGCCGGTCAGCACCGAGGTGGCGGGGTTGGCGAAGGTGATCCGCCCCTCGCGGTCGATGCCGCAGATGCTGTCGGACGCGGAATGAAGGATCAGGTTCAGGCGGCGGTTGGCGTTGGCGAAGGCCTCGTTGGCGGACTCCAGTTCCCGCTTCTTGGCGTCGAGTTCCGCATTGGTGTCGGCCAGCCGGTTGCGGCCGGCCACCTCGCGCTCCAGACTGCGAAGGGCGGCATAGGCCAGGCCGGCGCAGGCCAGCACCGCCAGCCCGACCAGGATGCTGCCGCGGATCGACCGTTCCCGCCACGCCGCCAGCTCCGTCCGCTCCGACAAGGCGACGAAGACGACCAGCGGCAGGGTCGGCACCCGCTGATAGGACAGGACGCGCAGTTCTCCCGGCACCGGCCCTTCCACCTCGAAGGTCTCGGTGGCGGCGTCGATGGAATGGCGCAGCACGATCCTGCCGTCCGGCCCGTCCAGCGGCTCGCTGTCGGGGAAGCGCAGCACCGGCTTGCCGTCGGTGCGGTAGACCGCGACCGCCGAACCGGCGCCGAGATCGAGGCCTTCGTAAAGCTGGCGGTAATAGCCGAGGTCGATGTTGGCGTGGATGACCCCCAGGAAGCGGCCATCCTGCAGGACCGGCCGGCTGACCGTGAAGGACTGCGCACCGGTCAACCTGCCGGTGATCCGCTCACCGACATGGAACTCGGCGCCATCGCGGTGGACCTGGAAATAGGTTCGGTCGGCGACGTTGCCGCGCGGCACCGGAAACTGCCGGCTGGACAGGACGTTGTCGCCGGTGGAGCCATGGACCCACAGGGCCGCGATCTCCGGCAGATTGTCCACCATGTCGCGGACGGTTATCCATGCCTCGCGGTTGGTGTCCAGCCCCGACATGCCATAGCGGTCGATGAGATCCTGGGTGCGCCGGATGGCGAGATCGGCGGTCGCGACCGTCCGCCGCACATGTTCCTGCATGAGCCGCGCCGACGCCTGCGCCTGCTCCTGCGCATGGCGCAACGTCTCGGTCCGGTCGGCCCGGACCACATAGCCCCAGAATCCGATTCCCAACAAGGCGATCAGCGAAAAGGCGGCGGCAAGCAGCATGCGGGTGCGGGTGGGCGACAGGGCAGTTGCCGCAGCTTCGATCGCGTTTCTGTCCATCATTGCCGAACCGTCGCCGCATCGCTGCCGTCGACCGGCGCCCGCCGCCAGCCTTTCCGCCTACATCGGCCGGAGTATGGTCTGGCGTGCTCCGTGACCGCAAGCAACTTGATGGGCGCAAGTGTTACGATGGGGGCATCCGGCGCTTGCGGGGGACCCCGACGGTACAGCCCCCCTTGCTCCGCCTGCCTTCGCGCGCGGCCGGGGACATCGTACCCCATATTTGTCATGCCGCTCTTTCCGCTCCCGCCCCGTTGAAAGCGCCCGACCGATGGCCGACCGCCGCCTCGCTCCCGTCAAGCATCTTCCAACCACCCTGTCGGGCGCCGGCCTGCTGGCTCTGGCGGCCTGCATCATCCCGGCCGCGACGGCGCTGGCACAGGCGGCGATGACGGGGCCGGTGCGGACGGACCCGATGCAGACGGTCGGCGCCGAGGTGCATGTGCGGATGGAAACGCTGCCCAAGCCCTACGCCACGCCCGCCGTCGCCAACGAGGCGGTGCTGGTGCCGCGTCCCGCCGACCGGCCGCTGCGGGCGCCGCGCGGCTTCACCGTCACCCTGTTCCGTGACGGGGTGGAGAATGCGCGCAACCTGCTGGTCCTGCCGAACGGCGACGTTCTGGTTGCCCAGCAGAGGCCCGGCACCCTGACCCTGCTGCGCGATGGCGATAGCAACGGCCATGCGGAAATGGCCCGGATCTGGGCGGAGGGCTTCGATCATCCCTTCGGGCTCGCCTTCCATGACGGGGCGGTGCTGGTCGGCGACCTGGACGGGGTGTGGCGGCTGCCCTGGACGGCCGGGACCGCGCAGGCGGGGGAGCGGCGGCGGCTGACCCCCGAGGGCGCCTTCGGCAAGCGCGGCGGCCACAACACCCGCTCCGTCGTGGTGGCGCCGGACGGCCGGCATTTCTACGTCGGCATCGGGTCGGAGGGGAACATCGCGGTGGAGCCGGAACCGCGCGCCACCATCCAGGAATTCCGCATCGACGGCAGTGGCCAGCGCCTGTTTGCAGCCGGATTGCGCAACCCCGTCGGCCTCGCCTTCAAGCCGGGCACGAACGACCTCTATGCCGTGGTGAACGAGCGCGACGGGCTGGGCGACCAGCTGGTCCCCGATTTCCTGACCGCGGTGACCCCCGGCGGATTCTATGGCTGGCCCTATTCCTACATCGGCGCGAACCCGCAGCCGGACCTGGCGGGGCAACGGCCCGATCTGGTCAAGGCGGCGCTGGTGCCGGGGCTGCTGTTCCAGGCCCATTCCGCGCCGATCGGCCTGGTCTTCGGCGACGCCACCCATTTCCCGGAGCGCTACCGCATGGGCGCCTTCGTGGCTCTGCACGGGTCATGGAACCGGTCCCGCCCCACCGGATACGCCATCGCCTTCGTGCCCTTCGACAGCGCCCCCTTCGACAAGAACCGCCCGACCGGCACCTATGAGACCTTCGTCACCGGCTTCCGCATCGACAGCCGGTCGGGCGGCGACGAGACCCCGCGGGTCTGGGGCCGGCCGAGCGGGCTGGCGATTTCCGCCGACGGCGCCCTGCTGATCGCCGAGGACGCCTCCGGCACGGTCTGGCGGGTGGCCTATGCCGCGGCCGACCGCGAGCCGGAGCCGGCCGCGAAGCCCTGACCGTGCCGCGGCCCGTTCAGCAGCACTCGTCCTCAAGCTGGCGCAACATCGCCAGCCCTTCCTCGTCGTCATGCTCCTCGAACAGGTCGGCGATGTAATAGATGTTGGAGCAGAGCAGGCACAGCCCGTCGGCCTGTCGCTTCAGCGGGTCCTCGGCGACCGCCAGCTTGGCGCGGAACCGCTCCCAGAAGGCGTTGGTCTTGGCCGGATCGTCGATGTGCATGTAAAGCCGTTCGACGATGCGGCGGCTGTTGCCCTCGCAGTCGATTCCCTTGAACGAGACGTAACGGTCGGGCGCGTCGATGCTGTCCACGGGATGCGGCCTCCTGATGCCGGTTGCCAGGGGTGGGGAACATGGCACCGATGCTTCCCCGCCCGCGACCCTGCCTGCAAGCCGCGCTGCACCAGCGGCATCCGGCCTGCGCGAACGGTGGAATTGCTGCGTGAATGGAGACGGCTAAAGCGCCAGCCGCTTCTTCAATGTCTCGGCCCGGTTGCGGCTGACCGGCACGCGGGGGGCGCCGGGGGCGGCCATGACGAAGGCGGCGCGGCCGTCCTGCCGTTCCACCGCGCGGGCATGGCGCAGGTTGACGATGTAGCCGCGATGGGTGCGCACGAAGGACCGGGCGTCGAGCCGCGCCTCCAGCTCCGACAGGGGCAGGCCGCAGAAGAAGGCGCCGTCGACGGTGTGGACCGTGGTGTAATGGCCGTCGGCCTGCAGATAGACGGCATCCGCCGGGTCGAGCAGGACAATGCCCTGCCCTTTTTCCACCGGCAGCTTGACCAGGGGTTCGGGCTGCGGGAGCGGACCATCGGCATCGGCCGTCGCCGCCCGCCCCGCCTCCATCAGCATCAATGCGGTGACCGCACTCCCATCCGCCACGGTCGCGGCGGGCGCCAGCGCGGTCGCCTTCACCACCAGAACCCGGCCGGGCAGCGCCACCATCATCGAACAGGCGGAGGCGGGAGCGGCCGGATCGCCGGCCGCGGCCAGCAGCAGTTCCACCTTGGCCCGGTGCGAGGGCGGGTGCAGGTCGTGCAGATAGGCGCCGACCAGCCCGGCCGCCCGTTGCCCCAGCAGCCGCACCGCTGCCGGATTCAGGGCCAGCACCCGCCGTGCGCTGTCCAGCAGCACCAGCCCGACGTCCATGTTCTGCAACGCATAGTCCATGGACGCCCACTATAGCGGTGAATCAGTCCTGGCTCTCGCCTTTCCGCCGGCTGCCCTGCACCAGGGCGGCGACGACGCCGTGGAAGGTGCGCACCTCCTGCTCGGTCATCTCCATGCGCTCGAAGGCGTTGCGCAGCGTGCGGACCATCGACGGGCGCTTTTCCTCGCTGGTGAAGAAGCCGGTGCGGTCCAGCGCCGCCTCCAGCCGTTCGAAGAAGTTCACCCGCTCCGCCATCGTCGCCGGGCGGGTCTGTCCGGTGTGCAGGAAGCGGTCGGGCGTGCGGTCGCCGGCCTGGAACCACTCGTAGCCGATCAGCAGCACCGCCTGCGCGAGGTTGAGCGAGGAAAAGGCCGGGTTCAGCGGCACCGTCACCAGCGTCTGGGCGAAGGTCAAATCGTCGTTGACCAGCCCGGTACGCTCCGGCCCGAACATGGCGCCGACCTTCTGCCCGGCGGCATAGCGCTCCCGCATCTCGCCCGCTGCGACGCGCGGGGTGACGAAGCGCTGGATCATGTCGCGGGTGCGCACCGTGGTGGCATAGACCGCCTCCAGGTCGGCGACCGCCTCGGCCGTCGTCTCGAAGATCTTGGCGTTGTCGATCACGAGGTCGGCGCCCGATGCGGCGGCACTCGCCTTCGGGTTGGGCCAGCCGTCGCGCGGCTTGACGAGGCGCAGGTCGGTCAGCCCGCAATTCAGCATCGCGCGCGCACAGGCGCCGATGTTCTCGCCGAGCTGCGGCTGCACCAGGATGACGGCGGGGCCGCCAAGGATGGACTCACGCGTGGGGTTCTGGCCGGAGGTCATGGGAACGATTGTGGTTGAACGACAGAGCGGTGAAGACGGCCTGCTCGCCGCCTATTCCTGCTGCTCCGCCTTCTCCGCCTCGACCTTCACCGGGCCGCCGTCGATGGCGGTCAGGCGCTTCTTCAGGTCGGAGACGTCGGCGAACAGGCGCTTCAGGCGGGCGAGGCCCTTGTATTGTTCGAAGGCGCGGGCGCGGGGCACGGCGGGATAGCCCATCCACACCGACTTCGGCGGGATGTCCATGCCGACGCCGGAATTGGCGGCCACCACCGCGTCGCTGCCGATCTTCACATGGTCGGCAACGCCCACCTTGCCGGCCAGCACCACGCGGTCGCCGATCACCGTGCTGCCGGCGACGCCGACATGGCCGCACAGCATGCAGTTGGTGCCGACCTGGACGTTGTGGCCGATCTGGACGAGGTTGTCGATCTTGGTGCCGTTGCCGATGCGGGTGGCGGTGACGGTGCCGCGGTCGATGGTGGCGCCGGCGCCGATCTCGACATCGTCGCCCAGAATCACCGTGCCGATGGAATTCACCCGGCGGATCAGCACATTGGTGCCGACGACGCGGCCGGTGGTCTTGGCCGATTCGACGCTGCCCGGCTCCGGCGTGACGAAGCTGAAGCCGTCATTGCCGACGGCGGCGTTGGGATGGATGATGCAGCGCGCGCCCATCTCCACCCGTTCGCCGATGCGGGCGCCGGGATGGAGCAGGCAGCCGTCGCCGATCACCGCGTCGGCACCGACGGTGACGTGCGGCAGGACGATGGCGCCGGCCCCGATGCGGGCGCGCGGACCGATATAGGCGAAGGGGGCGATGGAGGCATCCGGCGCCACGACGGCGTCGGGCGCGACATAGGCCTGCGGCGACACCCCCGGTTCGGCATGGACCGGCTTCTCGAAGATGTCGAGCATCCCGGCCATGGCATAGCGCGGGCGCTTCACCACGATGCGGTTTTCGATGCCGTCCGGCACCTCGACCCCCTCGGCGACCACGGCGGCGACCGCCTTGCTGCCGGGCAGCAGGGCCAGCAGGTCCTTGTCCATCGCCAGCGCCAGATCTTCCGGCCCCTCGGCCTCCGACGGGTGGACGGCGCGGCGGATCGGGAGGGAGCCGTCGCCCTCGATCCGGGCGTCCAGCGCTTCGGCGATCTCGGCCAGGGTGCGGGGGGCCTGGGTCGGGTGGAGCTGGGTCGGATAGGGCTGGGTCATGGGAAAGCACCGGTGTCAGTGTGTTCACGAGCCGCCCTGCCGGACAGCGCGGCGGACCCTAACACGGGCGTCCGGCGGATGGCGAGGTGTCAGAATGCGGCCCCGGCCTGCGCATCTCCCGTCTGCCCGCCCTTGGCACCCGGACGCAGCCAGCCCTTCACCCGCTCCTTCACCCGCCGCAGCAGCGGCTGGCGCGCCTGAACCGCGTAGTATTTGCGCACCGTCTCCAGGATCTCCCAGGTGCCGGTGAAGCCCATCGGCAGGACCAGCGCGTCGCCGGCCCGGTATTCCCGCGGGACCCCGCCTTCGGGCGTGATGATGACGCGGCCGGACAGCAGGACGCAGAACTCGTGGTACGGCCAGTCCTTCATCGCCACGGTGCCCGGCGTGCACTGCCACACCCCCGACTTGAAGCGGCCATGATCGCCGTCGAACAGGTTGCGGTGAATCTCCTGCGGCTGGCCGGACAGGATGGCGCCGAAGACCGCCGGCTTGCCGATTTCGTCATCGGCGATGCGGCGGCTTTCGATGGGCACGGGGGTGAAGTCGGGCATCGGCTCTCCCGGTCGGAAGGGGTGGACGTCGAAGGGATGAACGGTCGGCGGCGCCCCAGCGCAACAGCACAAGCCCCCGAAGGTTCCCAGCGGGATCGAAAAAATCAGCCGCCCAGATTGACGATCTCCACCCGCCGGTTGGCCGCCGCCTTCGGTTCGCCGGGCAGCAGCAGGTCCCGTGCGCCCATGCCCGATGCCTCCAGCCGGTCGCGGCGGATATGGTGGCGCGAGGCCAGATACTCGACCACCGCCGCCGCCCGCCGCCTGGACAAGGCGAGGTTGGCCGCATCGCCGCCGACGGCGTCTGTATGGCCGACGATGCGGAAGCGCGTGTTGCCTGCCGTCGTCATCACCGCGGCCACCCTGTCCAGGATCGCCCGCGACTCCGGCTTGATGCCGGCGGAGTTGAAGTCGAACTCCACCCGGAAGGCGGCGCGCAGTTCCGGCGCCGGCAGGGCGGCGGGCCCCGGCAGCGGCGGCAGCGCCACCGGTCCGGGAGGAGCGGCAGCGCTTGCCGGCGGCGGAGCGGCGGGGCGCTGCATCGCCACCGGCGGGCAGTTCGGGCCGGTGGTGCCGAGCAGTGCCGCCTGAATCTCGCATTCGCTGGGGTTCGGTCCCATCGGCATCGCCGGGTTCGGCAACCCCTGAGCGCCTGCCCCGAGCGGCAGAACCAGCCAGACACAAGCACCGAGCATCAGGCCGAGCCGCGTGGCGGCATTGCGGCTCCGCCGCATGGCCGCATTGTTCGGACTGCGGACGGTGGTGTCACATTGCCCGTGGAACAGTCCTGCGTGCATCTGTACGATCCCGGTCCGTATCTTTCGTGTAGGGCGCTTGGGAGGAAACAAGCATGAAATCGCTGAAGGCTCTGCTCGCCGGCATCGCGCTGGCCGCGCTGACGGTTCCCGCCGTGCTGGCCGGTTCTGCGACCGCTGCCGACTACAAGGCGGAGTACAAGCTTTCCACCGTTCTGGGCAAGCCTTTCCCCTGGGGCATCGGCGGTGACCGCTGGGCCGAACTGGTCAAGGAGAAGACCAACGGCCGCATCAACATCAAGATGTATCCCGGCACCTCGCTGGTGAACGGCGACCAGACCAAGGAATTCACCGCGCTCCGCCAGGGCACCATCGACATGGCGGTCGGCTCCACCATCAACTGGTCGCCGCAGGTGAAGGAGCTGAACCTGTTCTCCCTGCCCTTCCTGATGCCCGACCACAAGGCGCTGGACGCCCTGACCAAGGGCGAGGTGGGGAAGAAGCTGTTCGACCTGCTCGCCACCAAGGACGTGGTGCCGCTGGCCTGGGGCGAGAACGGCTTCCGCGAGATCTCCAACTCCAAGCACCCGATCCGCACCCCGGCCGACCTGAAGGGGCTGAAGATCCGCGTCGTCGGCTCGCCGCTCTACCTCGACACCTTCTCGGCGCTGGGCGCCAACCCGACGCAGATGAGCTGGGCCGACGCGCAGCCCGCGCTGTCCACCGGCGCCGTCGACGGCCAGGAGAACCCGCTGACCATCTTCGTCGCCGCCAAGCTGGCGACGCTGGGCCAGAAGAACCTGACCCTGTGGGGCTATGTCGCCGACCCGCTGATCTTCGTGGTCAACAAGGAGGTGTGGGCGAGCTGGTCGAAGGAAGACCAGGAGGCGGTGCGCGCCGCCGCCGTCCAGGCCGCGGCCGAAGAGGTCGCCCTCTCCCGCAAGGGCATCACCGCCGAGGACGACAGCCTGCTGAAGGACATCGCCGCCCAGGGCGTCGAGGTCGTCCGCCTGACGCCTGACCAGCAGAAGGCCTTCCAGACCGCGACCCAGCCTGTCTTCGACAAGTGGACCAAGCAGATCGGCCCCGATCTGGTGAAGGCGGCCCAGACGGCCATTGCGGAACGGAAGTAGGCATTCCTCGCCCGCATATCGAATAGCGGCGCCCTTCTGGGCGCCGTTTTTCATGGCCGCAAGGCACTTGCTTGTGATGCTTGACCGTGCGGTTTACGCTACAATTCCCCTCGACTTGCCTGATGGTTTGCGGAGCGGGCGCGTATGACGTCGGAAATGCTGCTGGCGCTGTTCTGCATCGGCGCCACCCTGCTGTTCCTGGCGGTCCGGCGTGGGTTGATCCTTCGCACCGACCAGGAAATCCGCCGCACCGGCGCGATCCTGGTGGCGGAACGCGACGCGCTGGAACGCCAGGCCAACGAGCTGGAATCCATGCAGGCCGACATCGATGCGATGAAGGCCAAACTGGTCGAGCTGTCGACCGACAAGCTGGTCCTCAGCCGCCGCGGCGGCAAGCGAGCCGCGGCATCGCGCCGCTTCATCCACGAGATCGGCCGGCCGGAGCCGGGCCGAAAATGCTTCGTCTTCCGGCTGGCGATGGCGCCGGGCTTCGTCGCCCAGCCCGACGCCAAGGCGGTGGTCCATCCCGCCATCTGGCAATTCGAGAATGTGGCGCAGGTTTGGGCCGCCGATTTCGCCGCCGCCCAGATGCTGACCCGCAGCATTTTCCATGAAGGCGTCGGCGTGACGGTTTCCGGCGAAGATGCCGAGGAAGACGCCGTTGCGGGAGCCGCCGCGCCATGACCATCCTCTGGGTGCTGGGGGCGGTCGCCAGCCTGGGCGCCGGCGTGGTGGGAGAACGGTTCCTCGGCATCCGCGCCCGCCGCCAGTCGCAGAAGTTGGCCGCCTTGAAGGAGCGGCTGGACGTCTACGCCAACTACGCCAAGCTCGCCGCCGTCCGCCGGGCGGAGACGGAGGAAACACTGGCCGGCCTGCGCCGCGAGGTGGCGGAGGTGGAGGGCGAGATCCTGTCCCTGCAATCGGCCGTGACCGACGAGGCCGCGCTTGCGCCGATGGAATTCTACTCCGTCGACCGCGTCGCCCGCTCCGGCGGCCCGCTGTGGTATGTCGCGGTGGAGGCGCTGGACGCCACCGCCCCATGGTCGGGCGTGCGCCACTACGCCGTCGCCGCCGACACCGCGGAGGACGCGCGCAAGCGGATCGTCGAACGCTATCCCTCGCCGTCTTCCTTCGCCATCTCCCCCGCCGCGCAGCTGGTGCTGCCGGAGCGTTGAGGGCAATCGTGCTGGAGAGTGGTCGGCTGACGATGCCCCCTCCCCATCCCTCCCCCGCTATCGGACCGACCTTCGGTCGGCCGAGGCGGGAGAGGGGGCCTTACGGAAAAGCGGCGGCAGTCCCCTCCACCGCCGAAGGCGGGGGAGGGTTAGGGAGGGGGCAAAACGCCAACGAGATTCCAAGAAAAAAGGGGCGCCCCAACCGGAGCGCCCCCTCTTCCATCAACCGCAGATCACGCGTTGTTCATGCGGTTGTCGATCAGGTCCGTCACCACGCCCGGATCGGCCAGCGTGGAGGTGTCGCCCAGGCTGTCATGCTCGTTCGCGGCGATCTTGCGCAGGATGCGGCGCATGATCTTGCCCGAACGGGTCTTCGGCAGGCCGGGAGCCCACTGGATCAGGTCGGGCGAGGCGATCGGGCCGATCTCCTTGCGGACCCAGGCGACCAGTTCCTTGCGCAGCTCTTCCGTCGGGGTCTCGCCGGCGTTCAGCGTGACATAGGCGTAGATGCCCTGGCCCTTCAGGTCGTGCGGATAGCCGACGACCGCGGCCTCGGCGACCTTCGGGTGGGCGACCAGCGCGCTTTCGACCTCGGCGGTGCCCATGCGGTGGCCGGACACGTTGATGACGTCGTCGACGCGGCCGGTGATCCAGTAATAGCCGTCGGCGTCGCGGCGGCAGCCGTCACCGGTGAAGTACTTGCCCGGGAAGGTCGAGAAGTAGGTCTGGACGAAACGCTCGTGGTCGCCGAACACCGTGCGCATCATGCCGGGCCATGCGTCGGCGATGCAGAGGTTGCCCTCGGTCTCGCCTTCCAGGATCTGGCCTTCGTTGTCGACGACGACCGGCTGGACACCGAAGAACGGCTTGGTCGCCGAGCCCGGCTTCTGGCCGATGGCGCCGATCAGCGGGGTGATCAGGATACCGCCGGTCTCCGTCTGCCACCAGGTGTCGACGATCGGGCAGCGGGCATCGCCGACCACATTGTAGTACCACAGCCAGGCTTCCGGATTGATCGGCTCGCCGACCGAACCCAGGACGCGGAGCGAGGCGCGCGAGGTCTTCTTCACCGGGCCTTCGCCCTCGCGCATCAGCGAGCGGATGGCGGTGGGGGCGGTGTAGAAGATGTTGACCTTGTGCTTGTCGATGACCTGCCAGAAGCGCGAGGAGTCCGGATAGGTGGGCACGCCTTCGAACATCAGCGTTGTCGCGCCGTTGGCGAGCGGGCCGTAGACGATGTAGCTGTGGCCGGTGACCCAGCCCACGTCGGCCGTGCACCAGTAGACCTCGCCGTCCTTGTAGTCGAAGACATACTGGTGGGTCATCGACGCATAGACGAGATAGCCGCCGGTGGTGTGCAGCACGCCCTTCGGCTTGCCGGTCGAACCGGAGGTGTAGAGGATGAACAGCGGATCCTCGGCGCTCATCTCCTCCGGCGGGCAGTCGGCGGAGACGCTGTCCATCTCTTCATGATACCAGAGGTCGCGACCCTCGGTCCATGCGACGGTGCCGCCGGTGTGCTTGACGACCAGCACATGCTTGACCGTCGGCGCGCCGGCCACTGCCTTGTCGGCGTTGGCCTTCAGCGGCACCTTGCGGCCGCCGCGCAGGCCCTCGTCGGAGGTGATGACGAAATGGCTGTCGCAGTCGACGATGCGGTCCTTCAGGCTGTCGGGCGAGAAGCCGCCGAAGACGATGGAGTGGACGGCACCGATGCGGGTGCAGGCCAGCATCGCATAGGCCGCCTCCGGGATCATCGGCAGGTAGATGGTGACGCGGTCGCCCTTCTTGACGCCGTTCTTCTTCAGGACATTGGCGAGACGGCAGACCTTCTCGTGCAGTTCCTTGTAGGTGATGGCCTTGGAGACGCCGGGGTCGTCGCCTTCGAACAGGATGGCGGTCTGGTCGCCGCGGGTCGCCAGGTGACGGTCGATGCAGTTGGCCGAAACATTCAGCGTGCCGTCATAGAACCAGCGGATGTGAACGTCGTCGTTGAAATTGACGTCCTTTACCTTGCTGTAGGGCTTGATCCAGTCGAGCCGCTTGCCCTGCTCGCCCCAGAAGGCCTCGGGGTCCTTGACCGACTGCTCGTACATGCGGGCATAGGCTTCCGCATTCACGTGGGCGGTCGCCGCGATCTCGGGCTTCACCGGAAACAAGCTGTTATCGGTCATGAGTGCGATTCCCCCGTGGTGCTTCCGAGTTGGCCGGAAGATGTTGCAGGGCGGCGGGCCGCCGCCCGGAATTGAGCGGCATTATCCACACATGTTGCGGGACTAACAAGCAAATCGGCCCCCGCAGGCCCCCCGACCAAAGGAGGATTGTGTCGCTGATTTTGCAGCGCGAGACTGTTTCTTCCCCAAGCATACCCAGGCATTTCAGGGCACGCAGGATCCGGCGCCGGTCGGGTCCGGAGCACGGCCCCATCTTGCCGCGACCATCCGCCGCGCCGCGCTGCACACTGCATCGTGATCGCTCTGTAACGGAAGTTCGCTTGCTTAACCCGACCTTAACCGGGTGGCCGCTATAGAGTTGCTGCACTACGGTAACGATCATCGGCGGCAAGGATCGCAATGCCCAGCACCACGAACGCGGACGATCTTCCCGAAGCCGGCGACCGCAGCGACCGCCTCGCCGGTCTGGCCGACCGCACCAGCCTGATGGCCATCGACGCCACGCTGCGCGCGCTCGGCGCCCCCCTCAACGCGAACTCCGCCGTCAGCGTGGCGGACATCGCCCGGCGCATGAAGCAGGCGACCAGCGACTTCCGCGCCGCGATGCAGGAGGCGGCGGAGTAGGTTTTTCCATTAAGTGCAAGGCGTGTCGGCTGACGATGCCCCCACCTAGCCTCCCCCGCTCTCAGCGGACCTACGGTCCGCCTGCCGCGTCAGCACAAAGCAGAGCTTTGTGCGAGAGCTGGGCGGGGGAGGAACTGCCGCCGCCCTTCCAAACAAGCGCTTGTCCCCTCCCCCGCCCAGCGGGGGAGGGTTAGGGTGGGGGCAAGTGTCACCTCAGTTCCTCACGGCCCCTCAGGCCGGCACCCCGACCCCCGCCAGATCGCACACCCGCGCCCATTCCTCCTCGCTGACCGGGCAGACCGACAGGCGGGACTGGCGGACCAGAGCCATCGACTGCAGCAGCGGGTCGGCCTTGATCTGCTTCAACGTCACGGGCGTCTTCACCGGCATCACCGGGGCGACGTCGACCATGCCGAAGCGGCCGGACTCGTCGCTGGGGTCCGGGTAATAGGTGCGGACGATCTCGACGATGCCGACGATCTCCAGCCCTTCGTTGGAGTGATAGAAGAAGGCGCGGTCGCCCACCTCCATTGCCTTCAGATTGTTGGACGCCTGGTAATTGCGCACCCCGTCCCAATGGGTCCGGCCGTCGGCGACCATGCGGTCCCACGAATATTTGAACGGCTCGGACTTCAGCAGCCAGTAGGCCATCGCCGGCACTCTCCCGCTCAGGCCTTGGGGTAGACGCGGCGCCAGGGCCGGATCGTCACGCTGTCGAACAGGCCGGCCTTGGCATAGGGGTCGCCGGCGGCGAACGCCTGCGCGGCGGCGGCATCGGCGCACTCGACGATCAGCAGGCTGCCGACCATGCCGCTCTGGTCGTCCGACAGCAGCGGGCCGGCGGCGAAGATGCGGTCGGCGTTGGCCTCCAGATAAGCCAGATGCTCTGCGCGGTTGGCGGCGCGGACGTCGGCGGCACCCGCCTTGTCGACGCAATGGAACATGAACAGCATGCGGTCCCCTCCTCCATTCGGTGGAGCGGGAGCCTAGCGCAGGGGACGGCGGCGGGAAAGCGCCGCCTGCAGCGTCACGCCACCACGCGCGGACGCCGCGGCGGCGCCTTGCCGCGGCCCTTGCCGCCTTTGCAGGGGGAATAACCGCCGGGCGCGATGCGGCCCAGGCTGATGCCGGTGCCCTCGATCTCGCCGAAGCCGCGCAGCCCCATCTCCTGCGTCGCGGCCAGCGCGATGCGGCCGCAGGCTTCGGCATCGCTGCCGGCACGGTGGTGGTCGAGCGCGATGCCCAGGAAGTCGGCCAGATGGTTCAGCCGGTGCCCGGTCAGCGTCGGCCAGGCACGGCGGGCCAGCACGACCGTGCAGAGATAGTCGCAGGCCGGCCAATCGAGCCCGTAGTCGGTCAGGGTATGGCGCAGCACGCTGAGGTCGAAGGCGGCATTGTGCGCCAGGATCAGCCGGCCCTGCACCCGCTCGCGCAAGGCCGCCCACACCTCCGGGAATTCGGGCGCTCCGGCCACGTCCTCCGCCCGAATGCCGTGGATGGCGCTGTTGAAGGAATTGAAGCGCAGCTCGCGCGGGCGGATCAGATGCTCTTCCGTCGCGGTTACACGGCCGTTCTCGATCCAGGCGACGCCGATGGAGCAGGCGCTGGTGCGGGCCTCGTTGGCGGTTTCGAAATCGATGGCGACGGCGTGGCCGGTGATGACGGTCATTGATGTCCGATTTGCAAGCGGGTCAGAGGCGGAGAATGCCGGCGAGATCCTCGGGCAGCGCCTCTTCCGCCGCCAGCACCCGCAGCTTCAGCAGGCTGGCGACCGCCATGGCATCGGTGATGGCGCCGGCCAGCACCATGTCGATCACCTCGGCGAAGGGCACGCGGCGAACCGCCAGCACCTCGGTCTCGTCGGGAGCGGACTCGCCCTGCTCCAGACCCCAGGCGACGAAGGTATGGGCGACCTCGTCGGTGATGCAGTTGGACAGGTGAAGCTTCATCAGCGGCATCCAGCGCCGCGCCGTCAGGCCGGTTTCCTCGCGCAGCTCGCGCGCCGCCGATTCCTGCGGCTCCACCCCCTTGCGCCCGCCGCCTTCCGGAATTTCCCAGCTGTATTGCTTCAGCGGGAACCGGTACTGGCCGACCAGGGTCACCGTGCCGTCGTCGTGGACCGGCACCACGCCGGTGGCGAGGCTGCGGGGATGGACGACGCCGTAGATGCCGGGAGCGCCCTTCGGGGTCAGAACCTTATGTTCGACCACCTCCATCCAGGCATTCTCGTACTTCGTCGTGCTGGTCAGCACGGTCCAGGGATTGCCGGTGGACTCACCGGTTTCGATCGGCACGCGAGGCCCCCTCCGTCGGTTGCGACGGGAGTATAGGGAGACGGCCCCGCGCTCGCAATGGCCGCACCACAGCAGGTCACAGACAAAAAAAGATAAAATTTTCCAACAATTGGGGAAAACGAAGTCAAAATAGTTAAATAATGGTTTCTTGACAGACAAATCGACCGCACTTACTTCTAAATCGCGACGGCAAGAGGCGCGGTCATACTCCGAAAGGGTGAGGCAGAAGCCCGCCCATTGACCTGGAAAGGGCAGCTACGTGGCTCCGCAGTTTAATCCACAGGATTTGGAGCGGTGGCAAAACCCCGACTGGCGTATTCGTTTGGCCGCCTGGTGGGAAGGGTATGACCTGTCCCGGCTGCCCCGCGTTACGAACCGGTCTGCCCTGCGTAACTCGATGGACGACCGCAGGCACGGGCCGGTCAATGCGGTGGGCGCCGGCCTTTCCGCTCCCCTGCCCACTCCGGGCGATCCGCTTCCATCCGGTTCGGCGGCCGGCGGCAATCCGGAGCTGGACCGGCTGGCGTCGATGCAGCTCGACCGCCACGGCGAACCCGTCTGGTCGCCGGCACGCAGCGAGGGGGCACAGCTTCTGTGGGGCCAGGACATGACCGGGCCGGAGGAAGCGGCGTGGATGATCGACTCCGTCCGCTCCTTCGGGCTGAACCCGGCCAAGAGCGTGCTGGACCTTTCGGCCGGCCTCGGCGGGACAGCCCGCGCCCTGGTGGAGAGCTGCGACACCTGGGTGACGGGGCTGGAACCGTCGCCGCTGCTGGCGAAGCTGGCGATGGACCGCTCCAAGGCGCTGGGAGTGTCGAAGAAGGCGCCGGTCGCCCATTACGACCCGGAGCATTTCAACCAGGCCGGCAGCTTCGACCTCGTCATGGCCGACCGCATCGTCCACCGGGTGCGCGACAAGGAACTGTTCCTGGACCGGGTCGGCGACTGCGTGAAGCCCAAGGGCGGCATTGCCCTGTTCGATTACGTGATCGACGGCGCCCCCGGCTCCTGGGATGCCTGGAACGCTTGGCGGGAGGAGGAGCCGATGGAGGTCTATCCCTGGACCGCCACCCGCATGGCGGACGAGTTGACGCAACGCAACCTCGACCTGCGCATTTCCGAGGATCTGACCCAGCTGCACCGCCGCCACATCATCGACCGGGTGCGCAAGCTGGCAGACACGCTGGCCGCCGCAGTTCCGCCGGCACCGGTGCTGGCGGCGCTGAAGCGCGAGCTTGCCCTGTGGTGGGCGCGGCTGCGCGTGCTGGGCAGCGGCCTGCGCTTCGTCCGCTATGTGGCGATGAAGCCGGCGTGAGGCGCCGGAGCAGACTCCCCTAATGTTCATATGAGTAAAGAAAGCATCCGCCGGCACGGCATAGGATGATCGATGGAGCCTGTCCGAATGCCGGCCGGAGGATGGGTACGGCGCGATGCTCCATGACCATGCCCATGCTTCCGCTTTCTTCGAGCCATGCGTTTGATCTGCCCCGGCCACGCCCTACATCTTGCCTGCATGACGCGCGGGCGCCGTTGCGGCCGCCCCAGTCTTTTGGGCGGCCCATGACGTCCTTTTGACCGTCATCACCTGGACCGTAACCGAAGCGCTCTCCCAAGCGCCGCTCAAGGCGCGCGCCAGACCCAAAGCCAAGGAGGCTTCCCGTGACCACCTTCACCGGTCAGGATACGCTCAAGACCCGCCGCTCGCTCAGCGCGGGCGGCAAGAGCTACGACTATTTCAGCCTGAAGGCCGCCGAGGAGGCGGGTCTCGGCGATCTGTCGCGGCTGCCGTTCTCGATGAAGGTGCTGCTGGAAAACCTGCTGCGCTTCGAGGACGGGCGCACCGTCTCCGTCGACGACGTGAAGGCGGTGGCCCAATGGCTGGTCGACAAGCGGTCCGACCGTGAAATCGCCTATCGGCCCGCGCGCGTGCTGATGCAGGACTTCACCGGCGTGCCGGCGGTCTGCGATCTGGCGGCGATGCGCGAGGCGATGGCATCGCTGGGCGGCGACCCGGCGAAGATCAATCCGCTGGTGCCTGTCGACCTCGTCATCGACCACTCGGTGATGGTCGATTACTTCGGCGGCAACGACGCCTTCGAGAAGAATGTCGAGCTGGAGTTCGAGCGCAACCTGGAGCGCTATGCCTTCCTGCGCTGGGGCCAGAAGGCCTTCGACAATTTCCGCGTGGTGCCGCCGGGCACCGGCATCTGCCATCAGGTCAACACCGAATATCTCGCCCAGGTGGTGTGGACCGACAGCGACCCGTCGGGCAAGCCGGTCGCCTATCCCGACACGCTGGTCGGCACCGACAGCCACACCACCATGGTCAATGGGCTGTCCGTGCTGGGCTGGGGCGTCGGCGGCATCGAGGCGGAGGCCGCGATGCTGGGCCAGCCGATCTCCATGCTGATCCCGGAAGTCATCGGCTTCAAGCTGACCGGCCGGCTGAAGGAGGGCATGACCGCCACCGATCTGGTGCTGACCGTCACCCAGATGCTGCGCAAGAAGGGCGTGGTCGGCAAGTTCGTCGAGTTCTTCGGGCCGGGTCTGGACAGCATGACGCTGCCCGACCGCGCCACCATCGGCAACATGGCGCCGGAATATGGCGCCACCTGCGGCATCTTCCCGATCGACGCCGAGACCATCCGCTATCTGACCTTCACCGGCCGCGACCCCGACCGCGTGGCGCTGGTCGAGGCCTATGCCAAGGCCCAGGGCATGTGGCGCGAACCGGACAGCCCCGACCCGGTCTTCAGCGACATTCTCGAGTTGGACATGGGCACGGTGGAGCCGTCGCTGGCCGGCCCGAAGCGCCCGCAGGACCGCGTCGCCCTGTCGGGCATCGCCCAGGGCTTCGCCAAGGACATGACCGAGGCCTACAAGGCCGACGACCCGACGAAGGCGGTTCCGGTCCAGGGCGCCGATTACAGCCTGGAGCAGGGTGCGGTCGTCATCGCCGCCATCACCTCCTGCACCAACACCTCCAACCCGGCGGTGCTGGTCGCCGCCGGCCTGCTGGCCAAAAAGGCGGTGGAAAAAGGGCTGAAGCAGAAGCCGTGGGTGAAGACCTCGCTGGCACCGGGCAGCCAAGTGGTCACCGACTATCTCGCCAAGGCCGGGCTGCAGCCCTATCTGGACCGCATCGGCTTCAACATCGTCGGCTATGGCTGCACCACCTGCATCGGCAATTCCGGCCCGCTGCCGGAACCGATCGCGGCGGCGGTCGAGGAGGGCAACCTCGTGGTCGGCGCCGTGCTGTCGGGCAACCGCAACTTCGAAGGCCGCGTCAACCCGCACACCCGCGCCAATTATCTGGCCTCTCCGCCGCTATGCGTCGCCTATGCGCTGGCCGGCAACCTGAACATCGACCTGACCAAGGACCCCATCGGGACCGGCACCGACGGTCCGGTCTATCTGAAGGACATCTGGCCGAGCAACCGCGAGGTTCAGGACGCCATCGACGCCTCGCTGACCGCGGACATGTTCCGCAGCCGCTATTCCGACGTCTTCAAGGGGCCGGAGCAGTGGCAGGCCATCGCCACCGCGGAGGGCCAGACCTACCAGTGGCAGGAAGGCTCCACCTATGTGAAGCTGCCGCCCTTCTTCACCGGCCTGACCAAGACGCCGGACCCGGTATCGGACGTGCGCGGCGCGCGGGCGCTGGCGGTGCTGGGCGATTCGATCACCACCGACCACATCTCCCCCGCCGGCTCGATCAAGCGGACCAGCCCGGCCGGCGAGTATCTGCTGAGCTATCAGGTGCGGCCGCAGGACTTCAACAGCTACGGCGCCCGCCGCGGCAACCATGAAGTCATGATGCGCGGCACCTTCGCCAACATCCGCATCCGCAACGAGCTGATCCCCGGCGTGGAGGGCGGCGAGACCAAGCATTATCCGTCGGGCGAGCGGCTGCCGATCTACACCGCCGCCATGCGCTATGCCGACGAAGGCGTGCCGCTGGTCGTGGTCGCCGGCAAGGAATACGGCACAGGGTCGAGCCGCGACTGGGCGGCGAAGGGCACCCGGCTGCTGGGCATCCGCGCGGTGATCGCCGAGAGCTTCGAGCGCATCCACCGCTCAAACCTCGTCGGCATGGGCATCCTGCCCTTGCAGTTCAAGGACGGCCTCACCCGCGCCGACCTGAATCTGGACGGGTCGGAGACCTTCGACATCGCCGGCATCGAACAGGATCTGCGCCCGCGCAAGGATGTCACCCTGACCCTGACCCGCGCCGACGGCAAGGTCGAGACCTACCCGCTGCTGCTTCGCATCGATACGCTGGACGAGGTGGAGTATTACAGGAACGGCGGCGTGCTGAACTTCGTGCTGCGGAATCTGGCGAAGTGATCGCGCCCGCGCGGCATTCGCCACTTCATTCGTGAGCGAATGCCGCGTGGGGCGAAGTCTTGGTTGGACGGCACCTGTTCTCTTCTCCCTTGACGGGTGCCGCCCTGCTGGCTTAGGAAATGTGAACCGCGACCGGGAATTCCCGGTCGCTTCGCTTTTCGGCCGAACGGCCATCACCAGCCCGGCCTTGGATGCGGTTCCGGCCTGCATCTGGGCGGTTCAACATGGGTTGCTAAGCGACATGCCGAATCTTCAGGACGTGATGGACAACCCGCAACTGCTCGCGGAATCCATCGAACGAATGATGAAGTATCGTGAGACACGAGGCGAAGTGTGCCTGAACCACGGCATCCGCACGACCGAGGAACTTGACGCGCTGGTGCGTAATGCTTCCAAGGACGACGATGTGGACGTGAACGCCTACCGGCGGCTGCTGGGGCTTCCCCTCGAATGAAGAATGGCGACCCGGCGTTACCGGAGTTTTCCTTTTCCACCGACGTGTGGTCCAGGATATTCTCCGAGTATGTGCGCTTTCTGTGGAAGGCCTGCGGCGTTTTCGGACTTTCCCAGAAGCATATCGAATACAGCGACCGCGAACTTGCGCTGGCAGTGAAGGAAGCGGAGATCGACATCAGGGCAATGCTTGCCCGCCGCTCCAAATCACGTGGAGTGAGCCGCGGAAAGATCGCCGGGGTCCTGGCTTTCCGGCTGAGCCGCTTCAAGATCGTCCATTTCAAGGAAGAGGCCTGGGACAACAGCCACTTCCATCTCGTCCAGGAACTTGCCGCGACGCTTCTGGTGCGCAAGCTGTTCGTACAACGCCAAGTCCCGGAAGCGAATATCCTCGAACTCAGCTACCAGCTCTCGCGCCGGCACGCCAACCAGGAAACCGCCGGGCTGTTCTTCGACGCCTTCGTGGCGGAGGGCGGCTGACCTCCGCCTGCTCGCCTCTCACGCCGCCCCGGCGCTCGCCATCATGCGGCGGAGGTCGTTGGGGAAGACCGGCTTGTGCAGCAGGCGGAAGCCGCGGCGCTCGGCCTCTTCCTGGCGTTCGGAGCTGGTGTCGCCGGTCAGGATGATGCCGGGAACGGTCCGGCCCATCATGGTCTGGACCGCGATCACCGCCTCCGGACCGGTGCGGCCCTGCTGGAGCTGATAGTCGGCCAGAACGATCTGTGGGCAGCGTCCGTCGGCGCGCAGCCGCTCCAGCGCCTGGTCGCCCGACTTGGCGGTCAGCACGTCATAGCCCCAGCCTTCCAGGATCGCCTTCAAGCCGAGAAGGATGATCGCCTCGTCGTCGATCACCAGCACCATGCCCTTCGCATCCGCTTCCTTGCTGGGCGGGATCGCCGTCTTGACCGCAACGTCGCCACCCCCCGTCGCCCCCCGGCCCTTGCCGCCGCCGAACGCGCTGGCGATGGCGCTGATCGCTTGCCCCCGGTCGTTGGCGGCGGCGTTGGCCGCATCGTTGGCGGCGGAGCGGCGGGCCAGCGTCGCCGCGGCGGCTGCCGTGCCGCTGGCGGGACGGGCATTGCCCAGGATCACCCGCGGCAGTTCCACCGCGAAGACCGAGCCCTTGCCTTCCCACGACCGCACCGTCACCGGATGGCCGAGCAGGCGCGACAGCCGCTTGACGATGGCCAGCCCCAGGCCCAGGCCGCGCTCGCTGCGCTCGCCCAGCTGGGTGAATTCCTCGAAGATGTCCTCCAGCCGGTCGGCGGGGATGCCGGCGCCGGTGTCCCACACCTCCACCCGCATGCCCGACGGCGTGCGGCGGCAGCCCAGCAGCACCTTGCCGCTGCTGGTGTAGCGCAGGGCGTTTTCCACCAGATTGCGCAGGATGCGCTCCAGATGGGCCGGGTCGGTGCGCACCCAGGCGCGGGTCGGCACGGCGCGCAGCTGCAGCCCCTTCTGGGCGGCGCGCGGGCCGTATTCGGCGACCAGACGGCCGAGCAGCTGGTTCAGCCGCACCTCGACCGGTGCGGCGACGATCTTGCCGGATTCCAGCCGCGACATGTCGAGCAGGCCGTCCAGCAGGCCCTTCAGCGTGTCCAGCCCCTGACGGATGTTGTCGAGGATCGGCAGCGCCGGGTGCCCCTGCAGCCGGTCGCTCAACGCCGCGGTGAAGAGGTAGAGCGACTGGACCGGCTGGCGCAGGTCGTGGCTGGCGGCGGCCAGGAACTTCGATTTGCCCTCGTTGGCCTGATCGGCCTCTTCCCGCGCACGGTGCAGTTCGGCCTCGGTCTTCTTGCGGTCGGTGATTTCGACCGCGGCGCAGGTGACGCCCTCCACCCGGCCGGAGGGGTCGCGCAGCGGATCGACCGTCAGGTCGAAGAAGCGCTCCTCGCCCTTGCAGCGGATGCGAACCTCCTCCCGCGCGCCGATGCCGCTCTCCATCACGCGGCGCTTCAGCGCCATCAGGGTGTCGGCCTCCTCGCCATGGTCGAACAGGTCGGCGTCGGTGCGGCCGATCATCGTCTCCGGCGAGAAGCCCAGCAGTTCGGAATGGGACCAGGTGTAACGCAGGTCGCGGTCCTGGTTGAACACCGCCACCCCCGAATTGCGCAGGCCGGTGCGCACGCGCTCCTCGGCGACGCGCAGGGCCTCCTCGGTGCGCTTGCGCTCGGTTATGTCGATGCCCGAGGCGATCAGGTGGGTGACATGGCCGTCGCCATCGACCATCGGGGTCAGGTTGACGTCCACCGTCATCTCGCGCCCGTCGCCCAGCCGCAGCCCGGAGTCGAAGCGGGAGGAACGGCCGTGCGCGCCCAGCGCCAGCGCCTGGCGCAGCCGTTCGCGCCCGGCGGCGTCGAAGGACAGCCAGCAGATCTGGTCGAAGGGACGGCCGACGATGCGGGCGGCCGGCAGCCCGGCGGCATCGGCGGCGGCGCGGTTGACCTGGGCCACCGCCCCGTCCGGCGTCAGCACGCCGACATAGGCCGGCAACGCGTCCAGAACGGCGCGGATATGGCCTTCCGACTGGCGCAGCGCCGCTTCGCGCGCTTCCAGCCGGTCGGCCATCATGTCGAAGGCATGGCCGAGCTGGCCGATCTCCGACGAGCGGTCGGACAGCTTGACGCGGGTGGCGGTCTTGCCTTCGCTCCAGTCGCGGGCGGCGCAGACCAGCGCGTCGACGGGGCGGCGGATGAACAGGGTGCCGCCGATCCAGGCGGCGGCGGCGGCGACCAGGAAGCCGGACAGGGTCATCAGCAGCCCGTCGCGGGTGGCGCGGTCCACCGCCCCCATCGCCGCAACGCGGTCGACGCCGACGCTGATGAACAGGTCGCGGATCCCGGCGGTAGGCGGGGAGAAGGCCAGGATGCGGGACACGCCGTCCAGTCCGGGCAGCATCGTCACACCCATGTCGGTCGCCGACAGCAGCGGCAGGTGGTTGTCCGGCAACCGCTCGCCGGCGCGGCCCTGGGCGCCCGGCAGCTTGACCAGGATGGTGCCGGACCGGTCGGCGACGGTCAGGGCCGTGTTCTCCGGCATCGGGTGGGTGGCGAAGATCGAGATCAGCCGCGGCACGTCGAGAGACAGGGCGATCACGCCGGCCCGCTTGCCGTCGGCGTCGGTGTAGGGAACCGCGACCGGAAGCTCGCCGCCGGAGATACCGGACTGGGTGATCGTCCATTCGCCGACGACGAAGCGGCCCTGGGCCATTGCCCGGCGGAAATGCGGCTGGGAGGTCAGGGAGACGCCGATGCGCGACGGGTCGGCGCTGCACTTGATGCGCCCGCCGGCATCGGTGACCGACAGCGTGCGGTAGTCGGCGGAGCGGGCGGACAGCCTCTCCAGATAGGCTTGGCAACGGGCGACCTCGCCCCCGCTCCCGTCTCCGCGCAGGAAGGGAGCCTCCGTCACCGCGGTGACCATCAGGCGGGCGCTGTCCAGGATGCGGACATGTTCGCTCTCCACCTGACGCAGCAGCCGTTCGGCCTGGAGGGTGACCTCCGCCTCGCGCTCCGCCCGCTGTTCGAGCACGCTGTAGATCTGGATACCGATCGCCGGCAGCACCGCGAGCAGGACCAGGATGAAGAGGCGTGCCAGAAGGGTCATGGCGTAGACGAGGCTCCCACCGCGAAGCCGACCGGATGGCGCACCAGGCGCGCCACCGTGCCGCTTGCCTACCGCTATCGCACTTATGGTTAAGCGCCGGTTAATTTAGAAAACAGTTGGGTAGATCACGCAAAATCCTCCCGAACAGAAGCAAGAAACGCACTCAAGAATGCCGATCGATCAGCCACATTTGCATCGAAATTCAAAACATACCCCCAAGGAGTGGTTATCGCCGAAAGGAGTATGCCCTTGCCACGACCTGGGCTTCGCACCGTCGGCGCGGGTCTGGATTTCCGGCCTGCGGGAACAGCGCCGGGAATGGAGTGTTGATGGCTTGCAATGACCCATCCCTTCTTCCTCCCCCCGCTCCGCACCACCCCCCAGGGCACGCCGCGCCGCGTCGGGGTGGAACTCGAATTCGCCGACCTGGACGCGCCGTCGGCGGCGTCCTGCGTGCGCGAGCTGTTCGGGGGGACGGTCACCGTCGAAAACCCGCACCGCTGTCTGGTGACCGGCACCGCCCTGGGCGACTTCACGGTGGAGCTGGACATGCGCTCCGCCCATCCCGGCAAGGGTGGGGCCGCGGTGCTGGACCCCTTGCGTCCGCTGTGGGGCAACATCGGCAGCTTGGTGATGCCGTTCGAGATCGCCGCCCCGCCGGTGACGATGGAGCGGATGGCGGACCTGGAGAGGCTGGTCGCCTGCCTGCGCGACCGCGGCGCCGCCGGGACGGAGGCCAGCCCGTTCTTCGCCTTCGGCCTGCATTTCAATCCGGAGGTGGCGCGGACGGACGGCGACTATGTGCTGGACCACCTGAAGGCCTTCCTGATCCTGGCGCCCTGGCTGCGGCGGGAGATCCGCGTCGATCCGACCCGCCGCCTGTCAGGCTTCATCGCCGCCTTCCCCGCCCCTTATGCCGCCAAGCTGGCCGATCCGGCCTATCGCCCCGACCTGGGCGGGCTGATCGACGATTATCTGGCCGACAACCCCACCCGCAACCGCGAGCTGGACCTGTTCCCGCTGTTCGCCCATCTCGATCCCGACCGTTTGGCGAAGGCGATGGAGGACCCGCATATCCGCCCGCGCCCGACCTTCCATTACCGGCTGCCCAACGCGCGGCTGAGCGATCCGGACTGGTCGCTCGCCGCCGACTGGAACCGCTGGGTGGCGGTGGAGCGGCTTGCGGCCGACCGCGCCCTGCTGGACGGGCTGGGTGCCGAGTACCGGCAGATGGCCAAAACGCAGGCGCCCGATCGCTGGGCCGAGCGGATCGACGGCTTCATGGCCGCGAACCCCGTCATTCATGGCCCTCCCAGTGAGGAGGAAGACTCGGGGGATGACGCTGCGGACGGCACCCTGCGGCAGGCCGGCTGAAAAGGGAGCGTGCCATGGCAGCCGTCATCGGAAGGTCCCGGCCGCTGGTCGGCATCACCGCCTCCGTCCATGGCAGCCGCATCGCCGCCATGGCCAACCGCCTCGCCCTGTGGCGAGCCGGCGCCGCGTCGGTCCGCATCACGGCCGAGGCGCCCTTCCCTATCGACCGGCTGGACGCGCTGGTGGTCGGCGGCGGCGACGACATCGACGCGGCGCTCTACGGCGAATCCGCCCGGCCGCACATCCGCATCGATCCCGAACGCGACCGGCTGGAGATGCGCGCGCTGGACTGCGCCGCCAAGCGCGGCCTGCCGGTGCTGGGCATCTGCCGCGGGTCGCAGATGATCAACGTCCACCGCGGCGGCTCGCTGCACGTCGACATCCACGAGGTGTACGAGGAAGCGCCGCACATGCGCACCGTGCTGCCGCGCAAGCGCATCCGCATCGAGCCCGACAGCCGGCTGTACTGCATCCTCGGCATCGCCGAATGCCGGGTGAACGCCCTGCACCACCAGTCGGTGGACCGCGTCGGCGACGGTCTGCGCGTCGTCGCCCGCGAGCGCGCCGGCATCGTCCAGGGCATCGAGGCACCCGACGAGCCCTTCATGATCGGCGTTCAGTGGCACCCGGAATATCTGGTGGCGGACAGCCGCCAGCAGGGCCTGTTCCGCCGGCTAGTCGCCACCGCCATGGGCGCCGCCCCGCTGGACGACATCGCCGGAACCGCGCAGCCGGGCGCCGAGCGGATCGAAGCCCCACCCGACCGCCGGCCGGTGCGGGCGCAGGGCTGAAGCCTTCCGGCTTCCCGGCGGCCACGGTGCTTTTCCTCCGCCTCGCGCGCCCCGTCGCGCCATCCTCTTCGAGGACGCTCCGCTCCGAAGCCGGGCAGGTCGAAAACGACGCGGGCGCCGCCGGAGGGATGGCTCCGGGGCGCCCGCGGTGTCATGGCCGCTATGCGGACGTTACTGTTCCGGGCCGCAGTTCGGGGTGCCCGGCGGGCAGTGGGTGCCGGTCGCGGTCTGGTTGTCGCGCGGGATGTTGCTGCTGGTGTTGTTGCCCATGCCCGACGGCGCGGTGGTCACGCCCGGCGTCGACGAACCGGACATGCTGCCGCTGGAGGTGCCGGTCGAGCCCGAGGTGCCTGGGGCGGGCATCGGACCGCCGCTCGTCGCGCCGGCCGACGGCGAGGTGGTGGCGCCCGGCGGGGTGCGGACGACGCCGTCCGGACCGGTGGAACCGGCGCTGCCGCTCGGCGCGGTATCGTAGGCGCCGGGGCTCTTGAGGGCGCCGGGGTTGCCTTGCTGGGCGGTCTGCGCCATGGCCGGAGCAGCCATCAGGAGAACCGCCGAAACGGCGCCGATCATCAGGTTACGCATCCTCGAACTCCTTCATGGTGGCAACGCCTCGCAGTCGGGCGTCTTTCGGATCGGGGCGGATGGCGGACCCTCATCGCGTACCGCGTTGGCGTCGCGCTTGCCGGCCGGGCCATCGCCTCTTTCACCGGGATCAACAGGTCAGTCCGACCATGGTTTCGGTCGATGGAGGCGCAATTTTCAGGAATCCGCGGCAAAAACGTAGCCGGAAGGTCCCCCTTCGGCATGCCCCCGACACACCGGGCCTGCGGCGGGAACAACCGGCCCGCGCCGGGGTTCAAGCCGCGAGGCGGACAGTTTCCATGCGTTTCCGCCGTGCCCGGAGTCGATTTTTCCCGATGAAGCTCAATCCTTCCGCCCCGCCGATCCATTCCCCACAGCCCGCAGCCGGGCCGGTGCTGCGCCCCGGCGTCACCTGCTGGCGGACGGAGCGGGCCGGGCGGGTGGCGGTTCTCGTCGACGGCGCCGATTATTTCGTCGCCGCCCGCGCAGCGATGGAAAAGGCGCGGCATTCGATCCTGCTGGTCGGCTGGGACGTCGATCCGCGCATGCGGCTCGATCCCCACAGCCCGGAAACGCTCGGCCGCTTCCTGGCCCGGCTGATGCGGTCGCGCCCCGGCCTGCATGTGCGGGCGCTGAAATGGGACATGCCCTTCCCCATCGCGCTCGACCACCCGCATGAACCGCTGGAGCGCTGGAACCGCAACACCGGCCGCCGGCTGAACGCCCGGCTGGACGGGGAGTTGCCGGTCGGCGCCGCCCAGCACCAGAAGATCCTGGCGGTCGACGACGCGCTCGCCTTCTGCGGCGGCATCGACTTCTCCTTCGACCGCTGGGACACGTCGGAGCATCGCGACGACGACCCGCGCCGCCGCGGCCCGGACGGCGAGCCCTACGGCCCCCGCCACGACGTGATGATGATGGTCGACGGCGATGCCGCCCGCGCGCTGGCGGAACTGGCGCGGGAGCGCTGGCGCTGCGCCACCGGCGAGGTGCTGGAGCCCTGCCCGCCTCCTGATCACGACCCCTGGCCCGACTGCCCGCTGCGCGACTGCTCCCACCCGGTGCTGACCGACGCGGTGGTCGGCGTGTCGCGCACCGTGCCGGAGACGGACGACAGCCCGGCGATCCGCGAGAGCGAGGCGCTGACCTTCGCCGCCATCGCCGCGGCGGAGCGGACCATCTATCTGGAAAACCAGTATTTCGCCTCCGCCCGCGTCGCCGGCGCGCTGGCCCGCCGGCTGGCCGAGCCCAACGGGCCGGAGGTGGTGGTTGTGGTGTCGATGGAAAGCCCGAGCTGGTTCGACCGCATGGCGATGGACACGCCGCGGTCGGTCGCCCTGCGCTGCCTGCGCGAGGCAGACCGCTTCGGCCGCCTGCGCGCCATGACCCCGGTGACCGAGCAGGGGGCGCCGGTGATCGTCCATTCCAAGGTGGTGGCGGTGGACGGCCGGCTGCTGCGCATCGGCTCCTCCAACCTGAACAACCGCTCGATGGGCTACGACAGCGAATGCGACCTGACCATCGAGGCGCCGGAGGAGGACGGTCCCGAGCGCGACCGGGCGGCGGACGCCATCGCCGGCGTGCGCAACCGCCTGCTGGCCGAGCATATGGGCATCGACCAGGACCGGCTGGAGGCCGAGCTGCGGGAGACGGGAAGCCTGATCGCCGCCATCGACCGCCTGTGCCGGCAGTCCGGCCGCCGTCTGGTCGACCTTCCCACCACCGATCCCAGCCTGACCGAACAGGCCTTCGCCGCCCTGCGCATCGCCGATCCCGACGATCCGGAGGAAGCCTGGGCGCCGTGGAAGCGCCTGCCGGCACCGCCGCGCTCCGCCTTGCGCGTGGCCGCCGCGGCGTTGCTGACCGTGGGTCTGGCGGCGGGTGCGTGGGGAGTGTTGCGGGCGGTGCGGAAGGAGGAGCACGGTCGGTAGGGCATTTCATCCTAAAGCCAAGGCCCCCTCCCCCGCTGCGCGCGGAGAAGGGGGCCTTGTGCGAGGCGGTAAGGAGGGGCCGCGGCGCCCCCTTTAGCGGGTCTGCGCCACCGTGCCGTCGTCGGAAATGATGATCTCGACGCGGCGGTTCTGCTGGCGGCCGGCATCGTTGCTGTTGGAGGCGACGGGCTGCGCCTCGCCCATGCCCTGGGTGACGATGCGCGACGGCGACACGCCACGCGCCGACAGGGCGTCGCGGACGGCCTGGGCGCGGGCTTCCGACAGGCGCAGGTTGGTGGTGTCGCTGCCGGTGTTGTCGGTGTGGCCCTCGATCCGCACGGTGCGTGCCGGATGCGCCTGCAGGAACTGGGCGAGCCGGTCCATGCGCTCATAGGCGCCGGGGGTCAGTTCCGCCCGGCCGGTGGAGAACAGGATGTCGCCGAGCGTCATGACGAGGCCACGCTCGGTGCGCTGGGCCTGCAGGTCGCGCAGCTGCTGCTCCAGCTCGGTGTTGCGGGCCTGGAGGCGGTAGGTGTCGGCATTGGCGACCACGGTCTGCGCACCCTTCACCCCGGCCGTCTCCTGCGCGATCTGCACGCGGCGGCTGACGAGATAGGCCTGATGATCGACCTCGGAGGCGTCGGCGCCCTGCTCCCGCAGCGCCTCGGCCCGGCGCAGCGCCTGCTCGGCGTCGCGCAGCTGCAGCGGGGCGTTGCCGGCGATCTGCGGGTTGGCGGCGGCGAGGCTGTAGTCCTGGCGCGCCTGGGTCAGGGCGGCGCTGTCGGTCGGCTGGGTGGCGCAGCCGGCAAGGCCGAGCCCGAGGCCGGCCAGCACCAGAAGGGTGCGGGGGGCGAAGCCGTTCATTGACGCACCTCCGGATGGTTGTAGCCCCAGCTGTTGCCGGTGCTGGTCCCGAGCGAACCTGCGGGCGCCGGCGGGACGGCGGACGGCGCGGGGTGGCTGGAACCGCTCATGCCCGAAGCGCCATGGCTCGAGCCGCTATAGACCGGTGCGGCATTGGGCGCAGTCGCCGACTGCGGCGTGTTCGGGGTGGCGGAACGGCGGACTGCGGTGGCAGCCTGCTGGGTCACCGCGCGCTGCGAGGTCACCGTCGCCAGTTCGGCATCGACGCGGGCCTCCTCGGCCAGACGGCGGGCGCGGGTGCGTTCGTCGGCGCGCATCGCCATGTCGGCGGCGGCCAGCTTGTCGCGGGCGCTCTGCAGGGCGACCGGCGCATATTGCAGGGCGTTGGCGCGCTCGGCCTCCTGCACCGCCTGGGAGGCGGCGCCGAGCTGTGCGGTGGGCGGCGGTATGTCGGAGGCGCAGGCGGCCATGCCGAGCGCCGCCGACAGGACGGCGGCGGCACGCCACCGGTTGGTCGTTGCGGAATTGCGGGTCATCGCATTGGGTCCTTTCGGAAGCGGCTCATGCCGGAAATCCTGGCCGACGCTGCTGGCCGTAAGGCCATGTCCGTTCGGGTGGTTCGTGCCTCCAACGTGCAAGCGGGCATGAAGGTTCCGTGGCGGTTCAACGGTAAATCAGCCGCCGCGCGGCATCCCGGCCTGTGCCGCACGGCGGCTGTCGCGGCGGTGGCGGACCAGCCGCAGCACATAGGCGCCGATCAGGGCGACGAACAGCAACAGCGTCGCCGGCACCATCAGGTCGGCGATCCAGGGGAAACCCACCCGCACCAGATAGCCGGTGCAGGCCAGCACCAGCGACCACAGCGTCGCCCCCGCCGCGGCATAGAGCAGGAACACCCCCATCGGCAGCCCGCAGGCCCCGGCGGGGACGGAAATCAGGGTGCGCAGGCCCGGCAGGGGCTGGCACAGCAGGACGGCGAGGCCGCCGCGCCGGGCGAACCATCCGGTGGCGCGGTGGACCTGTTCCGGCTTCACCGTCAGCCAATGGCCGTGACGGCCGAGGAAGGCCTCGAACCGCTCGCGTCCCATCCAGTGCGCCGGCGCATACCACACCAGTTCCCCCACCGCGGAGCCGAGCCCGGCGGCCAGCGCCACCAGCAGCAGGTTGAACTCCCCCGTCGCCGCGCCCATGCCGGCCAGCGGGATCACCGTCTCCGCCGGGATCGGCGGCAGCGCGCGGGCCAGGATCAGCATCAGGAAGATGCCGAGATAGCCGAACTGCTGCACGATCTGGATGATCCACTCGGTCATTCGCTCGATGGGTTTGGCGGTGAAATGGGAAGTATCGATACTGTGAACCGCGCGACCGGCGTGGGCGTTCCCCCTTCTTGACCAGCCCCCTCTTGACCCGCCCCTCTTGACCCGAGTCAAGGCGCGGCTCGTTCATCCACGGTTTAGTGTCTCCATCATGACCGCATCCCTCGCCCTCGCCGCCGCCCTGCTGTTCCTCAGCCATGCCCTGCCGTCCTGGCCGGGGGTGCGGCCCGCCCTGATCGCCCGGCTTGGCCGCGGCGGTTTCGTGACGATCCATTCCGTCGGCTCGCTGCTGACGCTGACCCTGTTCGTGCTGGCCTATCGCGCCGCCGATGGCGGGGAGGTGCTGTTCACGCCCTTCGACTGGGCGGCGCCGCTGGTCGCGGTGGTGATGCCGGTGGTCTTCCTGTTGCTGGTCGCCCGTGTCACCACCCGCTTCGGCAGCCAGAGCGAGCCCAACCCGCCCCGCGGCATCTTTCGCCTGACCCGCGCGCCGGGCAGCCTGGCGCTGCTGCTGTGGGCATGTGCGCATCTGAACGCCACCGGCGACGGGCGCCGCGCGCTGCTGTTCGGCACCATGGCGGCCATAGCGCTGTTCGCACTGGTCAAGAACGAGATCGTCCTGGGCCGCAGCCCGGCCGGCCGCGCCTTCCGGGCGGAGACCTCGCTGCTGCCGCTGGCCGGACCCCAGGGGGTGCGCGGCGCGCTGACGGGACTGGCGGAAATGGGGCCGGCGCGATTGGCCGGGGGGCTGGCCGCTTATGGGGGCATGCTGTTGCTGCACCCCTGGCTCTTCGGGGTGGATCCCCTCTACTGGATAGGTTGAGCGCGACGGTGGACTGGCGCATCTGTTGAGACGGGACTGGAGTACCGCGCCTCACCGCCACTGTGCCAGGAAGCCCCCGCATGAAAATCCGCGAGATCATGACCCGCGACGTGCAGACGGTCCGGCCCGACGACAGCATCCGCCGGGCCGCGCAATTGATGGACCAGTTGAACGTCGGCATCCTGCCCGTCTGCGAAGGGCGGGATTTGGTCGGCGTGGTGACCGACCGCGACATCACCGTCCGCGCCATCTCGGCCGGAAAGCTGCCCGACCGCTGCAAGGTGGCGGAGGTGATGACCGCGAATCCCCGCTATTGCTACGAGGACGACCCGGTCGGCAGCGTCACCGAACTGATGGCCGGCCAGCAGATCCGGCGCGTGCCGGTGGTCGACCGCAACGACCGGCTGACGGGCATCGTCTCGCTGGGCGATTTGGCAACCGAAGCCAAGAACGACCGCGCCGTGCAGGGCGCTCTGGAGCGGATCTCCTCCCCCTCCCAGCCGGACCGCAGCTGACCGGCCCGCAACCCATCGAAGTGGAACCGACCATCATGGAACACACACTGGGTCCGGACGACCCGCGGGTCCGCGAACGCGCCCATCGGCTTTGGGAAGACGAGGGGCGGCCCGAAAACCGCCATCTCGACCACTGGGCGCAGGCCGCCCGCGAGATCGAGGAGGAGGACCGCCGCAACTCGGGCGGTCCCCGCGTCAACAGCCCGGACGCCGGGCTTGCCGTCCCCGACGACCCCGCCGCCCGCAACCAGCGGGAAGCGGCGGAGCATCTGGGGCAGTCCACGGTACCGTCCGACCGGTAGGCCGGGCGGCGGAAGCGGTCACTCGACTTTGAGGCTGACCGCTTCCATGCCCTTTTCGGTCTGGCGGACGGTCATGCGCACGCGCTGTCCGTCATCCAGGCCGCGCAGCCCGGCACTCTCCAGCGCGCGGGCCGGGATGAACACGTCGCGCCCGCCGCCGTCGGGCTGCGCGAAGCCATAGCCCTTGCCGCCGTTGAACCACTTCACGGTGGCGCCCATCTCGCTGGTCGGGCCGCTGGCCTGCTGCGGCCGACCGGGACCGCGATCCTGGAACCCGCGGCCCTGGCCACGATCCTGGAAGCCGCCGCGGTCGCCGCCCCGATCCCCGAAATTGCGGTCACGCGGACCGCCGGCATCGCGGCGCGCGCCGAACCCGCGATCCCCACCCCGATCACCAAAGCCGCGGTCACCGCCCCGATCCCCACCCCGATCGCCGAAGCTGCGCTCGCCGAAGCCGCGGTCGCGACCCTGCGGACGGGCCGGGGCGGCGGCGGTGGAAAGGTCGACGGAATGCAGGACGCTGACCTGCTGGCCCTTGCGATCCTCGACGATGTCGACGACGACGGTGGCGCCGTCCGGCAGGGTGGTATGGCCGGCGGGCACGACGAGCGAGGCCGGCAGCAAGGCGTCCTTGCCGCTGTCCCCGACCTTGACGAAGCCATAGCCGCGTTCGGGGTTGAACCATTTCACGGTGGCCGTCACCTGGGTGGCGACGACGTTGGGCTGACGATAGACGTGGCTGCGGGGCGGCTGATTGTACATGGGAAACCCGAACTCCGGCGAACAGAAGCGGCGCCCGCACCGGTCCCGACATGGACCGGCGGACGCCAACCCCTGACACATCGCCCGTCCCGGCGGCTTTGGCAAGTCGGGACCGCTCCGAATAGGCCGGACAGGCTGTAAAATCTCACGGCCGGGGCCTCAGCCCATCGGCCGTCAGCCCATCAGGCGATCCATCAGACGGTCGGGCACCGGCGGCGGTTCGCGCGGCGGCACCGGGATGGGGGCCGGCGGCTCCCCCAGCGGCGGGCGGGACGGATCGCCCGGCACCGGCTCGTCGGGACCGACCGGGGGAATGGACGGCTCGCGCGGCGGAGACGGCGGAAAAGGACCAAGGCTGAACTTCATGCTCGGTGTCCTGCAGCGGTGAAAGGGCAGCGGTGATTGGAAGGAGCGCGGCGGGTCAGCCGCCCTGCCCGCCGGGCGCCGTCTGCGACAGGCGGCGGGCATCGTTCAGGCTTTGCATGCAGCGGGCCTCGTCGCCGTCGCGGGCGGCGCTGCGGGCCGCCGTGACCAGGGCCTCCAGTTGAGCATTCCTGGCCGCCTGCCCCATCAGCCCGTTGGCCCCGCCGGAGCCGCCGGGTCCGCTGTCCGGCATCGCGCGGGAGTTGGCCTGCGGAGCGACGGAGGGGGCGGTCGGCATGTTGCTGCCGATTGCCGGAGGTTCGATCACCGCCTGGTCGCCGACGGCGGGCGGCGCCACCATGCCGCCGGATTGGGCAAGTTCCTCGCTGCTGGTGCCCGCTCCGGAACCGGAGCCCAGCTCGTCGCGCGGGGTCGAGCCGGACAGGCCGGGTGCCGGGCCGTCGGGGACGGCGACCGGCGGCGGTTCGGTCGACAGGCCGCGGTTTGCCGCGAACTGCTCCACCATCGCGGCGCATTCGGTTTGCGTCCCGGTCTGTGCGGCGGCCGGCTGGACGGCCAGTAGCCCGGCCGCCACCGCAAGCGCGAGGGGGGCGATGGCGCCAAGCCTCGTGAAATCTGTCCGCATCGGTCGCATCCTCCTCGGTTGGCTGTGCCACGGACGGCGTAGGTCAACCGACTCAACGGCGTGCGGCCGGGCCAAGTTCCGATGGCCAAACTCGGATGGCCGGGCGGAAGAGGGATCCGGCCATGCAGCTTGCTCATTTCGCGGGCAGTCGCCGGGTGCTGTAGAGTGCCGGCCTCCACCCTCAACCAACGGTTCACAAGCCCATCATGATCGCCAATATGGCTGCGCTCGGCGCGGCGCTGTGCTGGGCCGCGGGCGGCCTGATCGCCATCGGGCCGGTGCGGGTGCTCGGCTCCATCGCGTTCAACCGCGTGCGCCTGACCATCGTCGCCGCGGTCCTGCTCGTCGCCACCACGCTGCTGGGCGGCTGGGAGACGCTGGACACCGGCGCGGTCCTGACGCTGGCCCTGTCGGGGGCCGCCGGCATCGTGATGGGCGACATGGCGCTGTTCTGGTCGCTCAGCCGGCTGGGGCCGCGGCGCAACGTGGTGATCTACGCCGCCAACGCGCCGCTGACGGCCCTGCTCGGCTACACCCTGCTGGGCGAGGCGTTGGGGACGTGGACGACGCTGGGGATCGTGCTGGTGACGCTGGGGGTGATGCTGGCGGTGGCCCTGCGGTCCGGCTCCACCCACAATTGGGAAGCGGTGCAGGGCAGCCTGCTGGCCGGCGTCGGCGTCTGTCTGGTGGCGGCGGTGGCGCAGGCGGTGGGATCGGTGATCGCCAAGCCGGTGATGGCGGCCGGTGCCGATCCGGTCGCGTCGGCCACCGTGCGGGTGACGACGGCGGCGCTGATGTTCACCGCCATCGGCGCCCTGTCGGCGCTGCGGGGCGGCGATGCCGCGGCGGCCGGCGGCGGCCTGTTCCTGCCGCGGGGCCTGACGCCGAAGCTGGCCCTGCAGGTCGCCGGCAACGGGCTTCTGGGCGTCGGTCTGGGGATGACGCTTCTGCTGGTCGGGCTGGCCCACGGCAATGCCGGGGTGGTCGCCACCCTGTCGGCCCTGAGCCCGGTGCTGATCCTGCCGATGATGTGGCTGATGACCGGCCAACGCCCGTCGCTGGGCGCCTGGGCCGGCGCCGCGGTCGCCGTGGCCGGCGTCGCCCTGATCGTCAACCGATAGACGCGGGCCTCAGCGCACCTGCTCCACCGCGACACCCAGGGTGGGAAGCGCCGCCTGGAGCGCCGCGGAGGCGCGGTTGACGGAGTCGCGCAACTGCACCTTGAGGGCCGGCACGTCGGGGCGGTCCTGTTCGCAGGCATGCTGCAGCTTGCGGGCCAGCCGCGACAGTTCCAGCAGGCCGACATTGCCGGCCAGCGACACCATGGCATGGGCGTCGGCGGCGGCGTCCTTCATGGTCTCCGCCTTGCCGATGCGGTCGGCGCGCAGGGCCAGTTCCGCGAGCGTGCCGGTGACGAAGCGGGGAAGCACGTCGGAGCCCAGCGTATCCGCCAGCGTGTCCAGCGTGGCGCGGTTCAGCACCGGCGCGCTGTCGGAGACCGGAGCGACCCCGGCCAGCACGGCCGCCTCCTCCGCATCGCCGCCGGGCCGGGCAGTATCCGCCGCAGCCCCCGCCGCAGCCTTCGCGTCTGCATCCGCCTTGGCCTCCAGCCAGCGGTCGACCGCCGACAGCAGGGTGTCGCGCTCGATCGGTTTGGTCACATGGTCGTTCATGCCGACATCCAGGCAAAGCTGCAGCTGATCGGTCAGCGCGTTGGCGGTCAGCGCGATGATGGGCACGCTACCCCGCCGTCCGCCCAGCTGACGAATCGCCGCGGTCGCCTGCAGGCCGTCCATCCGGGGCATCTGCATGTCCATCAGGACCAGATCGAACTCGCCGCCGCGCACCGCCTCCACCGCCAGAATGCCGTCCTCCGCCACCTCCACCGTGTGGCCGGCCTTGCAGAGGATGGAGGAAGTGACGATCTGGTTCATCGGCACGTCCTCGGCCAGCAGGATGCGGGCGCTGCGCCTGGCCATCCCCTCCGCCCGCTGCTCCGCCGTGTGGCTGGGGGCCGCCTCCACCGGCAGCGGCAGCTCGAACCAGAAGGTGCTGCCGACGCCCGGGCTGCTCTGTACGCCGATCCGGCCGCCCATCAGTTCCGACAGCTGTTTGGAGATGATCAGCCCCAACCCGGTGCCGCCGAATCGCCGCGTGGTGGAACGGTCGCCCTGGCTGAAGCGCTGGAACAGGTTCGTCAGATCGGCCGCCGGGATGCCCGGTCCGGTGTCGCTGACGGAGAAGCGGACCAGGGCCGGAGCCTCCTCGCCACCGCCGCCCGCCTCCCCCGACAGCAGGCCGACGGAAACCAGCACCGATCCGCGTTCGGTGAACTTCACGGCATTGCCGACCAGATTCAGCAGGATCTGGCGGATGCGCGCCTCGTCGCCGCGGACGAAGCGCGGCACCGTGCTGCCCAGCGACAGCTGCAGCAGCAGTCCCTTCTGCGAGGCGGCATTGCTCATCAGGTCGCGGCAGTCGCGCAGCAGCCGGTGCAGGTCGAAGGCGCGCTCCTCCAGCTCCAGCTTGCCGGCCTCGATCTTCGAATAGTCCAGGATGTCGCCGATGATCGCCAGCAGCCCGCGCCCGGCCTCGCGCTGGAGCGAGACATACTGGCGTTGTTCCGGCGTCAGGTCGGTGCCCAGCAGCAGGTCGGCGAATCCGATGACGCCGTTCAGCGGCGTGCGGATCTCGTGGCTCATGGAGGCCAGGAATTCCGATTTCACGCGGTTGGCCGCCTCGGCCTCGGCGCGGGCGGCGGACAACTCCTCCTCATAACGCTTGCGCTCGGTCACGTCGCGGACGACGCCGATCACGACGAACATGCCGTCGGCCCCCACCGTGGGGCGCATGCTGGATTCGACCCACAGGTAATGGCCGTCACGGTGGCGCAGCCGGTGGGTGAAGGTGACGGGCGGCGACCCCGGCTGGATGCCGGCGAAGGCCATCGCCGCACTTTCCAGATCGTCCGGGTGCAACAGGTTGGCGGGGGCATGGCCGACGAGTTCCACGGGATCATGGCCCAGGATGTCGCGCACCGATGGCGACAGATAGCGCACCGATCCGTCCGCCTTCATCTCCAGGATCATGTCGGTGGCGTTGTCGGCCAGCAGGCGGTAACGGGCCTCGCTCTCGCCCAGCCGCTGCTCAGCGCCATGATGGCGCTGTTCGCGCAGCAGCAGGATGCCGAGGAACAAGGTGCCGAGCGGCACGATGGCAAGCATGGGCGCCGCCGTCCGCTCCGCCACCTGAAGCGCCAGATCCAGGCTGGGAAGCAGGACGAGGGTACAGAGCGACGCCAGCCCCAGAAGCAGGCCGAACAGCAGGAGCGACATCGCGCCCAGCGCGACGCGGCGCCTTTTCACCCAGACCGAGAAGCCGACGCCGACCAGGAAGGACAGCCCGGCATTGGCGATCCCGGCCTCCATCCCCGCACCGCCCAGGGAGAAGCGGTAGCCGGCCACGCTCGCCGCCGCCATCGCCGCGGAGATCGGCCCGCCGAACAGGGCGGACAAGCCGATCAGCGGGGCCCGCGCATCGATGAAGATGCCCGGTCCGACATGGATGGGGTGGACCATCGAGAACAGGGCGGTCAGCGCCATCACCGCGCCGAAGACGGCCTGGCGGGTGAACTGGCTCCAGCCGCCGGACCGGCGGATCAGGAAGGTGTAGGCGAGAACGACGAAGGCGCTTGCCGCGATGTTCTCGGCAAGATCGTAGGCCATCGAAGAAAAGTTGCCCAACATCGCCCGGCCGTCGTCCCTACATCGCTCCACCTACCTCTATACCACGGAAGGATGCCGCGAAACCGCTAACACCAATGATGGGATGTGATTTGAACGGGACAACAGCCGGATGCCCGACGCCCACGCCTCAGGCGTCCGCGTCGGGCTGGCCGTCGGGAGCGGCGGCGGCGAAGGCCGGCAGGGCACGGCATGCCTCGTCGATGCGCAGCAGGGTCGGATAGCCGTCCAGCGGGCAGGACAGCCGCCGCGCATTGAACACCTGCGGCACCAGCAGGATGTCTGCCAGTCCCGGCGAATCGCCGTGGCAGAAGCGGCCGGTGCGCGGATCGCCGGCCAGATGCGCCTCCAGCGCCGTCAGCCCGACGGCGATCCAGTGGCGGTACCAGCCGTCGACCTCCTCCTGGCTGTGGCCCATCGCCTTCAGCCGGCCCAGCACCCGCAGATTGTTCAGCGGATGAATGTCGCAGGCCACCGCCAGCGCCAGCGCCCGCACCCGCGCGCGGCCCAACGCATCGGCCGGCAGCAGCGGTGGGCTGGGATGCGTCTCGTCCAGATACTCGATGATGGCAAGCGACTGGGTCAGCACATGGTGTCCGTCCGGCCCGTCGACCTCCAGCGCCGGCACCAGAAGTTCCGGGTTGAGGTCGGCATAGGGCGGCTTGGCCTGCTCGCCGCGGCGCAGATGGACGAAGGCCTGCTCCGGCGCCAGCCCCTTCAGGTTCAGGGCGATGCGCACGCGGTAGGCGGCGGAGGAGCGGAAGTAGGTGTGGAGTTTCACGGGCTTGGGTCCGCTAGGTTGATGCTGCGCTTGCCCCCACCCTGACCCTCCCCCGCTCTCAGCGGACCTACGGTCCGCCTGCCGCGTCAGCACAAAGCATAGCTTTGTGCGAGAGCTGGGCGGGGGAGGGAAACAGGAGCTTTGTCGGGGGTCGGCGGCAATCCCTCCCCCGCCCAGCGGGGGAGGTTAGGTGGGGGCATTCGAAGCCGACACTCTACCAACCCTCACAGCCCCAGATAAGCCTGCCGCACCCGCTCGTTGCTCAACAGCGCGGCACCGCTGTCGCTCAGCACAATCTCGCCGGTCTCGATCACATAGCCGCGGTCGGCGATGGCGAGCGCCGCATGGGCGTTCTGCTCCACCAGCAGGATCGTCGTGCCCTCGCGCTTCAGCAGCTGCACGGCGTCGAAGATCTCCGCCACCAGCAGCGGCGCCAGCCCCATGCTTGGCTCGTCGAGCAGGAGCAGGCGCGGCTTCGCCATCAGCGCGCGGGCAAGCGCCACGATCTGCTGCTGGCCGCCCGACAGGGTGCCGGCAGGCTGGTCGCGCTTGACCTTCAGCACCGGGAACATCTCGTACAGCCGCTCGATGTCGTCGTCGGGCTTGCCGCTGCCGCGGCGGTAGGCGCCGAGGCGGAGATTGTCCTCCACGCTCTGCGGGCCGAACAGCTGCCGGCCCTCCGGCACCTGCACCACCCCTTCGGCGACGCGGCGCGAGGCCTTCATCCGGGTGATGTCGCAGCCGTCGAAGGTGATGCGCCCGCTGCTGGCGGGATGGACGCCGGACAGGGTGCGCAGCAGCGTCGTCTTGCCGGCCCCGTTGGCACCGACCAGCGCCACCAGCTCGCCCTCCCGCACGGACAGGCTGGCCGATTTCAGCGCGTGGATGCGGCCGTAATGGCTGTTCAGGCCATCGATTTCCAGAAGCATGTCCGGGCCTCCCTTACGGTGCCGCGCCGAGATAGGCGGCGATGACGTCCGGGTTGGCCGCCACCTCCTGCGGCGTGCCCTCGGCCAGCATGCGGCCCTGGTTCAGCGCGGTGATCCGGTGCGAGATGCCCATCACCATCTTCATGTCATGCTCCACCAGGACGATGGTGACGCCGCTCCCTGCCACGGTCTTGATCACCTCGTCGATCTCGCGGCTTTCGGTGGCGTTCAGGCCGGCCGCCGGCTCGTCCAGCAGAAGCAGCTTCGGTTCCGACGCCAGCGCGCGGGCGATCTCCAGCCGCTTCAGCGCGCCATAGGGCATGGAGGCGGCGTCGGCATCGATGTATTTCTCCAGCCCGACATCGGTCATCAGCTGGGCGGCGCGGTCGCGCGCCTCGCGGTCCTTGCGCACCAGAGAGGGGAAGCGGAACAGCGCCGGCAGCAGCCGGGTGTTCAGGTGCAGGTGCCGCCCGACCATGACGTTCTCCAGAGCCGTCATGTTGAAGAAGATCTGCAGGTTCTGGAAGGTGCGCGACATGCCGCGGGCCGCCAGCCTGTAAGGCGCCATGCCCGACACGTCGGCCCCGTCGAACAGAACCCGGCCGCCCGACGGCTTGTAGACGCCGGTCACAAGGTTGAACAGCGTGGTCTTGCCCGCGCCGTTCGGGCCGATGATCGAGTGGATGTCGCCGGCCGCGATGGTGAAGCTGAGATCGCCGACGGCGAGCACGCCGCCGAACTCGCGGCTGAGATGCTCCACCTGCAGGATCGGCGGGCCGACGCGGCGGGCCTGGGCCGCGGTGTCGGCGGCGAGGTCGGTCGTGGTCAGCATGTTCATGCCCGCCTCCGCGCCGGGACCAGCGCTGCCAGGGTGGGAAGAAGGCCCTTCGGCATGAAGACCATCGTCGCCATCAGGATGCCGCCCAGCACGATCTGCTGGTAATCCTGGAAGACGGTCAGCGCCTGCGGCAGCAGAGTCAGGACCACCGCACCCACCACCGCGCCGAAGGTGGACGCCATGCCGCCGAACACCACCATGGTCACCAGCTCGATCGACTTGAAGAAGTCGGCCTTGGCCGGGGTGATCAGGCCGGTGTAATGGGCGAACAGGCTGCCGGCCACGCTGGCGAACACTGCAGACAGCACGAAGACCAGCACTTTGAAGCGCGCGGTGTCGACGCCGACCACCTCGGCCGCCACCTCCGACCCATGGACGGCGCGCAGCGCCCGGCCCATCGGGCTGTCGATCAGGTTCAAGGAAAGCCAGACCACGCCCAGCAGGAACACGCCGACCACCCAGTACCAGACCTTCTCGCCATACAGCTCGACGCCGAAGATCCTGAACGGCTCCACCATCATGCCGTCCGGGCCGCCGGTCAGGCCGCTTTCGGTGCGCAGCACGATCGACACGATGATGCCGATGCCGAGTGTCGCCATGGCGAGGTAATGGCCCTTCAGCCGCAGGATCGGTTTGGCGACCAGGAAGGCCAGCAGCCCGACGAAGACGGCGCCGGCCAGCAGCGCCAGCACCGGCGGCCAGCCGTAGCTGCCGACCAGCACGCCCGACGCATAGGCGCCGATGCCGAAGAAGCCGGCATGGCCCAGGCTGATCTGCCCGGCATAGCCGATCAGCAGGTTCAGCCCGACGCAGACCACGGCGTTGAAACCGGCCAGGATGGCGATGTCGAGGTAGAAGTTGTTGGGCAGGAAGGCCGGCAGGACCGCGATCACCGCGCCCAGCGCCAAAAGCCCGGTCAGCCGCCCGTGAAGGAGTGCGTTCATCGGTTATCCGGTCCTTACACCCGTTCGGTGCCGCGCTTGCCGAACAGCCCGTTCGGCATGAAGAGAAGGACGGCCAGGATGATGACGAAGGCCACCGCATCCTTGTAGGCCGAGGAGATGTAGCCAGCGCCCAGCGCTTCCGCGACGCCGACGATCAGCCCGCCGGCCACCGCACCCGGCCCGTGGCCGAGGCCGCCCAACACCGCGGCGGTGAAGCCCTTCAGCCCCAGCATGATGCCCATCTCGGTGTAGGAGAAGGTGATGGGAGCCACCACCGCCCCGCCGATGGCGCCCAGCGCCGCCGACAGCGCGAAGGAGGCCAGCACCACCCGTTTCACGTCGATGCCGACCAGCTGCGCGGCCAGCCGGTTGTGCGAGGTGGCGAGGATCGCCTTGCCGGTCAGCGTCTTGTTGAAGAACAGGCCGATGGCGACGATCAGCACGCCCGCCGTTCCCACCACCCACAGCGACTGCGGCTGCATCGAGGCGCCGAGGACCTGGATCGGCGTTTCGCCGGAAAAGGCGTCCAGCCGCTTGAAGTCCTTGCCCCAGATCAGCTCGGCGATGCCGCGCAGGAAGATCGACGCGCCGATGGTGATGATGATGAGGGTGACGGTGGAGGCGTTGCGCGCCCGTTCGACCGCGAATTTAGCCACCAGAACGCCGACCAGCATGGCGCCGCCGCAGCCGATCAGGATCGCCAGCGGCAGCGGCACCCCCGACGCGGTCAGGGTGGCCGACGCCATGCCGCCGACCATGATGAACTCGCCCTGGGCGAAGTTGATGACATGGCTGGCGTTGTAGATGATCGAAAAGCCGAGCCCCGCCAGCGCATAGATCGCGCCGATGGTCAGCCCCGACAGCATGTATTGCAGCAGTTCCGCGAACATCGTTGGGTTTCCGCTTCGCAGGCCCCCTCCCCGCCCCTCCCCCTCTTCGAGGGAGAGGGTGCCTCACGGGAAAGCGGCGGCAGTCCCCTCTCCCACCAGAGGTGGGGGAGGGTTAGGGAGGGGGCATCGTGACGTGAGTTAAAAAGGGCGGAAGCCCCCTCACTTCACCAGCGACCAGTCGCCCTGCTTCACCTCCACCATGTGGAAGGCGTCCAGCGTCAGGCCCATGTGGTCCTTGGCGCTCATGGTCACGGTGCCGCCGGTTCCGACATAGCCCTTGGTCTGCTCGATGGCGTCGCGCAGCTTGGCCTTGTCGGTGCCGCCGGCGCGCTTCACCGCATCCAGCGCGATCATCAGACCGTCATAGGCATGGCCGGCGAAGGTCGAGACCTCGGTGTTGAAGCTGTCCTCGTAGACCTTGGTGAACTCGGTCACGACCTTCTTCTGCGGGTCGCTGTCGGGCAGCTGGGCGGCGACGACCAGACCGGCGGCCGGCAGGCGGACACCCTCGGCGGCACCGCCGGCCAGCCGGATGAACTCCTTCGACGCCACGCCGTGGGACTGGTAGAGCGGCAGCGAGATGCCGAGCTGGCGGTAGTTCTTTGTCACCACCGCAGGCCCCTGGCCCAGGCCGAACACCAGCACCGCCTGCGCCGCGGCGTTGTTCTTGATCTTGGTCAGCTGGGCGGTGACGTCGGTGTCCTTGGCGCCATAGGTCTCGTCGGCGACCAGTTCGATCCCGCGCTCCTTGGCGACGGCGATGGTCTGATCGCGGCCCGACTTGCCGAAGCCGGAATCCTCCGACAGCAGCGCCAGCTTGGTCAGCCCGCGCTTCTTCATGTCCTCCATCACCTTTTCCGCGGCCATGCGGTCGGTGTGGGGGGTCTTGAACACCCACTTCTTCACCGGCTCGACAATCACCACGGCGCCGGCCAGCGAGATGAAGGGCACGCCGGCGCGCTCCACCAGCGGCACCGCCGCCATGGTCGCCGCGGTCGTGGTACCGCCGACGATCACGTCGACGCCGTCGCTCTCGATCAGGCGCTTGGTGAAGGAGGCCGCCTTGTCGGCCGCGCCGCCGTCGTCATAGACGGTCAGCTGCACCGGACGGCCGTCGACGCCGCCGGCCTTGTTGATGCGGTCGGCATACAGCTCCAGCACCTTCTTCTCCGGATCGCCGAGGAAGGAGGCCGGGCCGGTGGCCGAAACGATGGCGCCGACCTTGATCGGGTCCGCGGCCTGCGCCGCCCCGGACAGCAGGCCGGACACCGCCGTCATGGCGGTCAGTGCGGTGAAGGCGATGGTGGCGAACAGGCGTTTGCGCATGATGTCCTCCCTTGGGCTGCCCACCTTGACACCGGACCGGGCGGCGGCCCGGTCCCGGCGCGGCGGGACGATTTGCATCGCATAATGTTTCAAACGAAATTATTTCGGAAGAAGATTTTTAGCCGTCGTGACCACAATCTCAGTACGGATATTGCCGGCCGCCTCCCCTTCCCTTTGCGATCCCGCCAGCTTCGGTGCGGGGGATCGTCATTTCATTTTATGACACAAATTTGTTTTGATGAGTCAACGTAGTGTATCACATTAATGGTTGTCAAACGGAAAGTCCGGCTTGCCTCCTATCTGCCGCCGCTGCTCGTTCCGTTCCGATCGTCCGCGCCGTCGTGACACTGGCAGAACCGGGTCCGGGTTTCGTATACAACTCCGTCGCGCCGCCTCATTCGGCTCCACCCGCACCACAAGCCGTATCGATAAGGACGTCCCCACCGCATGGCCCGCCCGCGTCGCCCCGAAGACCTTGCCGCCCAGCTGACCGAGACGATCGCACCGCGGGCGAAGTCGCTGATCATCACCGTCTATGGCGACGCCGTGCTGCCGCATGGCGGATCGCTGTGGCTGGGCAGCCTGATCGACCTGATGGGCCTGTTCGGGATGAGCGAGCGGATCATCCGCACCTCCGTCTTCCGGCTGTGCAAGGACGATTGGCTGACCAACACCCAGATCGGCCGGCGCAGCTTCTACCGCGTCACCGACAGCGGGAAGGAACGCTTCGCCGCGGCCGAACGGCGGATCTACGCGCCGCTGGCCCGCGAGTGGGACCGTGGATGGGACCTGCTGATGGTGCCGCCCAACGCGCTGGACGCGGAGACGCGCGACGCCCTGCGGCGGGAGCTGACCTGGCAGGGCTTCGGCGCCGCCTCGGCCACCGTCTACGCCCACCCCAACTGCGACGAGGCGGCAATGCACCGCTCGCTGGCGGAACTGGGGGTCGCCGACAGGATCGTCCACATGAAGGCCAGCCTGGACCGGGCGGAAGGGTTCGGGGCGCTGCGCGATCTGGTGCGCGGCTGCTGGGATATCGATCAGCTGGAGCACGACTATGCGGCATTTCTGGATCACTTCCGCCCGGTCTGGGCGGCGGTCGATGGCGCGGAGACGCCGGATCCGGCAGCCTGCTTCGTCCTGCGCACGCTGATGATCCACGATTTCCGCCGCATCCTGCTGCGCGACCCGATGCTGCCCCCCGACCTGCTGCCGGCCGACTGGCCGGGCCAGGAATCGCGGATGCTCACACGCAACCTGTACCGCCGGCTGGCCGGCCCGTCGGAAGCCTTCCTGATGCAGGCGGCGACCACCGCCAACGGGCCGCTGCCCGATGCACAGCCCGCCTTCCTCGGTCGGTTCGGCGGGATGGAGATCATACCGGTGGGCTGACCAGCGATCTGCGACAATGAGCACCGGCGGAAGCCGCTCTTTCGGCCTGAAGTTTATATATAAAATGCAAGCTATCGCGGTAAGATGAGGCCGTCGCCTGAACGACCATCACCGGACTGCCGCCATGCTGACCATCGCCTACCGCAGCGAGGCCGTTGACCGACTGCCCTACAGCGCCCTCGCCGACATTTGCCTGTTCAGCGCCCGCAAGAACCGGGAGCTGGGTGTGACCGGCTTCCTCGTGGAGTTCGAGGGCATCTTCCTCCAGGTGCTGGAAGGCGAGGCCGAGGTGGTGGAGCCGCTTTACGCCCGCATCGCCGCCGACCCGCGCCATCGCAATGTCGAACTCCTCTTGCGCGAGACCTCGGCCGGCCAGCCGAACTTCGGCTTCTGGGCGATGAATTTCGGGCCGCTCGACACCCCGACCTTCTGGCAGGCGGTCTTTGGCTCTCCGATTCGGATCGAGGAGTTCCGCCGCCGGTCGCACGATGCCGACTTCGCGCTGGACGTCCTGGCGCGGGCCTACATGCATGCCTGCATCGCCGCCGACGTCGATGCCGCGACCCGCGCTCTGGTGCGTGGCAGCATCCCCTGCTTCGAGGCCGCCTGACCCTGCCGGGGTCCAGCCTTCCGATACCCTATTTCCGGATAAAATCAGCTTTGCGAACGAATTGATCTGGATCAATTCGGCGCATTCGCGCGCATTATCTTTTGAAATCAAGCGCTTGGCCGCATTCTCCGGGCCGGATTAAGTGATACAGATACCGTTGCCGGTGCGTAAATTCTGTGTCATATAAAGACCACAGGGCGCCGATGGAAAAGTGAGCGCCCGCCGAATGTCCCGGAGGAAACGCCCCCATGTCCAAGGACTACACCCCCATCGCCAACACGATGGAGTTCCCCCCCGCCACGCCGCAGCCGAACGTCTACCCGCTGTCCTGGGTGTCGCAGACCAAGAAGCTGGAAGAGGTCTACGCCGCGGCCCAGCGCGAGAACTGGGATCCGGCCAAGCTGCCCTGGGACAGCTTCGACGTGTCGCGCTACAGCTGGGAGGAGCGGGAGGCCATCGCCTACTGGTGGACCATCCTGTCGGTGTTCGACGCGTCGGCCCCGCCGGTCTTCGCCCATGCCCTGATCAAGACCTACGAGGTGCATGAGGAGGATCCCGTCCGCCGCTGCTTCTTCTCCGTCACCCGCGACGAGCAGAACCACGAGCAGATGTGCGGTCTGGCCATCACCAAGCTGCTGGAGGCCACCAGCCCGCTGACCTACGAGCCGAAGACCGATCTCGGCCGCCGTCTGCAGAAGAACGCCCACTGGCTGTACTACAATGGCGGGCGTTATTGGGACGGCTACAAGAAGGCGGTTCCGAAATACTCGCTGGCCGTGCTGTTCAGCTCCTTCCTGATGGGCGAGATCGCGGCGGCGACCATCTTCCACCAGATGGCGGCCGGCTGCAGCGAGCCGGTGTTCAAGGAGGCCTTCCGCAACATCGGCCGCGACGAAGGCCGCCATATGGCGATCTGCATGTCGGTGATGGAGCGCGACTATCCCCATCTGGCGGTGGAGGACCGGTCGATCATCACCAAGCAGATCCGCGCCGGCTATCTGTTCCTGTCCGCCGTGCTGTTCGAACCGCCGCCCCAGTTCTGGGACCTGCCCGACGACTTCATCGCCACCCAGCGCGAAGCCGAGGCCATCGCCCGCAACGCCGGTTTCCACATCCCGGACTACGAGGCGAAGAAGGAGAACTGGCGCAACGCCATGCTGAACCTGAAGGGCGTGCTGGACCGCTACAACATCCCGTTCCCGGCGATCCCCGAGGTCGGCATCACCGGCGAGGAAGTGCGGGACGTCGACATGGACGAGATCATCCCGGTGTTCTGAGGCGATTCGTCAGAGCGCCGGCCCGGTTGCCCCCACCCTAACCCTCCCCCGCTCTCAGCGGACCTACGGTCCGCCTGCCGCGTCAGCACAAAGCGTAGCTTTGTGCGAGAGCTGGGCGGGGGAGGGGACTGCCGCTGAAAGCCGACAAAGCTCCTGTCCCCCTCCCCCGCCCAGCGGGGGAGGGTCGGGGTGGGGGCAAGAGTCCCCTGAAAGAACAGCCCAAGGATCCCCCCGGTGAGCCGCATCCGCCTCCACCCCTCGGGCCGCACGGTCGAGTGCCGTGACGGCGAGACCGTCCTGTCGGCGCTGGAACAGGCCGGCTACGCCCTGCCCAACAACTGCCGCGCCGGCGCCTGCGGCGAATGCAAGGTCAAGGTCCTCAGCGGCCAGTTCGACCAGGGCATGGTGCTGGACATGGCGCTGTCCCAGGGCGAGCGGAAGGACGGCTATGGCCTGATGTGCATGGCCAAGCCGATCTCCGACGAGTTGGTGATCGAATACGGCACCGCCGACGCCCAGCCCAAGCTGTTCCCGCCGCGCGAGAATGTGCTGTTCATCGTCACCGACCGCATCCCGCGCACGCCGCGCATCGTGGAACTGCGCCTGCGCCCGCTGGGCCAGCCGCTGCGCTACTGGCCGGGCCAGTATGTGATGCTGGGCGATGCCGCGGCCGGCGCGCCGCCGCGCTGCTATTCCATCGCCAACGCGCCCCGTCCTGACGGCGAGATCGTGCTGCAGGTGACCCGCGTCGACGGCGGCCCGACCAGCGGCTGGATCCACGACACGCTGACCGTCGGCAGCATGGTCAAGCTGTCCGGCCCATACGGCACCTTCATCGGCGACCCGTCGGTGGACAGCCCGGTGCTGTGCATGGCCGCCGGCTCCGGCCTTGCCCCCATCCTGGCGCTGACCGACGCGGCGCTGCGCCGCGGCTACCGCCCGCCGGTGACATTGCTGTTCTCCGCCTGCACCAGGGCGGATGTGTACGAGTTGGGTCTGCTCAGCTACTGGCAGGCCAAATACCGCAACTTCAAGGTCAAGGTGACGCTGACGCGGGAGGAGGCTGCCGGCCATCTGAAAGGCCGCATTCCCGCCATCCTGCCCGGCCTGTTCCCCGACCTGTCCGGCCACGCCATCTTCACCGCCGGCAGCCCCGCCTTCGTCGAGGCCTGCGTCGCCGCCGCCCGCGCGCAGGGCGCCCGGGACGACCGGATCCACAGCGAAGGCTATGTCTCCCAGCACATCCCGGAAACGCTGCCGGCCGACCGGCTGATGTCTGTGGGCTGAAACGGACGAACGCGCCTTAAGCCTTGCGGACACCGGCGATGAAGCCGTCGATCTCGCGGCTCAGATCCTTCGACTGGCCGGCAAGCGCGGCGGCGGCGGCGAGAAGCTGATCGGCCGCCGCCCCGGTTTCGCCGGCGCCCGCCCGGATGTCGCCCATGCCGCCGCTGACCTCCTGCGCCCCATCGGCGGCCTGGATCACGCTGCGGGCGATCTCCTGGGTCGCCGCCGCCTGCTGGTCCACCGCCGCGGCGATGCCCGACGCGATGCGGCTGACCTGGGCGATGGTTTCGCTGATGCCCTGGACGGCGGTGACCGCCTCCTGCGTGGCGTCGCGGATGCCCTTGATCTGGCCGACGATGTCCTCGGTCGCCTTGGCGGTCTGGTTGGCGAGGTTCTTGACCTCCGACGCCACCACGGCGAAGCCCTTGCCGGCCTCGCCTGCGCGCGCCGCTTCGATGGTGGCGTTCAGCGCCAGCAGGTTGGTCTGTCCAGCGATGGAGTTGATGAGCTCCACCACCGCGCCGATCCGCTCGGCGCTTTCCGCCAGCACGACGACGGCCTCGTCGGCCCGCTTGACGTCGGTCACCGCGGCGTCGGCGATGCGGGCGGATTCGCCGACCTGCCGGCCGATGTCCTGGACCGACGCCGACAGCTCTTCCGTCGCGGCGGCGGCGGTCTGCACATTCTCCGCGGCGGCGCGGGCGGAGGCCGCCACCTGCTCCGACCGGCCCAGGCTCTGGTCGGCGATGCCGGTCAGGCCACGCGCGGTCGATTCCAACTGCTGCGCGGCCGACGCCAGCGCGCCGGTCAGCCCGCCGACCCGCTCCTCGAAGCCTTTCTGCAGATCGGCGAGCGTCGCGGCGCGGGCCTCCTTGGCCTGCCAGTCGGCCTTCTGCTGACAGTCCAACTCGCGGGCGCGGACCAGCCCATCCTTGAACACCTCGACCGCGCGGGCCATGCCGCCGGCCTCGTCGTCGCGGTCGGCCCCCGGCACCGCAGTCTCCAGGTCGCCGGCCGCCAGCCGTGTCATCGCCCCGGTCAGCGACGCCACCGGGCGGGCAATGCCGTCGCCGACCTTCCACGCCACCAGGCACCCCAGCGCGACGCAGCCGAGACTGACCAGCACGGTCAGCAGGGTCAGCCGGTTGGCGTCGGCCATCACGCTGGACTGCGGCGCCGCCACCATGAAGGACCAGACGCTGTCGGCGCCGGTGAAATGGATCGGCGTCAGCCGCAGATAATGCGGCGCGCCGTTCAGCGGCAGGATCCCGTCGAAGTCGCGCCCTTCGGCCACGGCGCGGCGGGCGGCCTCCGGCAGGTCGTCGGCGGCCTTGGACAGCCGGCCGCCATCGGGATGAGCGACATAGAGGCCGGAGCCGGTCAGCACCGCAGCATAACCGTCGCCATAGGGCTTCACCGCGCGCACCAGATCGGTCAGCCCGGTCAGCGCCATATCCACGCCGGTCACACCGATGACGCGCCCATTCCCGCCGCCATCCATCACCGGGGCGGCGGCGCTGGTCATCAGCCGCTTGGTGAAGTCGTCGAGATAGGGTTCGGTCAGCACCGCTTTCCGCGCGGTCGCCGCCGCCTTGTAGTATTCCTTCTCCTGCACGTCGGAGAAGGGATAGCCCTCGCTGTCGTCGGCCTGAACCCCCTTGTCCCCCGGCAACCACAGCAGGCTCATCCGCCCGGTCTTCGGCAGCCCGAGAATCTCGGTTGCCCGGTCATGATCGGCGAAATCCCGGTCGCGCCCGTCGAACCCGTCGTCGGCCATGTCCACCCACACGCCGGCATAGAGCGGATTGGCTTCCGCCGTCCGGCGCAGATAGCGGTTCACCGTTTCGCGCCGCGGGCTTCCGGTGGAGCGCTCCACCTCCACCAGCGCCGCGGTGGCACGGGCGGCATTCAGGGCGGTGGACAAATCGGCGGCCACCCGGGTGCCGTGGCGGTCGGCCGTCTCGGCGGCGAGCAGAACGGCGGCGTTGTGCGCGGCATCGCGCGTCAGAACCAACGACACCGCCGTAACCGCCGCGGCCCCCGCCGCCAGCACCGTGGCCACACCGATGATGATCTTCGTCCTGAAATTGGCCTTCATCGCGACACCGTCGTCCGGTCCGCCCAAAGCTCCGGAATGAACGGAAAGGCGGCACCAAATGGGGAAAGGGGGCCACCTTATATTCGATAATAAGCGTCTGGCATGCTGATTTTTGCGATTCGATGACAGACCGTTCAATCACCCGGATGGCCATGAATCGCGATACCGACGGCGGGGCGAATTGCTGCAAGCGCGAAAAGGACGCCTGCGGAATGCTTGTACATCCCGCCGACGCCCGTATCCCAGCCTTCCAGACCGGGCCGCCGCGGCCTTACGGTCCCTCCTTACGGCCCCTCATACCGCACCACCTGCTGGTCGATGGCGCCGAACACGCTGGCACCCTCCTTGTCGAACAGCTCGATCCGCACGCGGTCGCCGAAGCGCAGGAAGGGCGTCTTCGGCGCGCCATGCTCGATGGTTTCGATCATCCGCAACTCGGCCAGGCAGGAATAGCCGACACCGCCGGCACCGACCGGCTTGCCGGGGCCGCCGTCCAACTTGTTCGACACCGTGCCCGAGCCGACGATGCTGCCGGCCGCCAGATGGCGGGTCTTGGCGGCATGCGCGATCAGCGTCGGAAAGTCGAAGGTCATGTCGACGCCGGCATCCGGGCAGCCGAAGGCTTCGCCGTTCAGCGTCGTCACCAGCGGCCGGTGCAGCTTACCGCCGTCCCAGGCGTCGCCCAACTCGTCAGGCGTCACCGCGACGGGGGAGAAGCTGGAGGCCGGCTTGGACTGAAAGAAGCCGAAGCCCTTGCCCAATTCCGCCGGGATCAGGTTGCGCAAGCTGACGTCGTTGACCAGCATCAGCAGACGGATATGGCCGCCCGCCGCCTCCGCCGGGACGCCCATCGGCACGTCGCCGGTGACGACAGCGATCTCCGCCTCGAAATCGATGCCCCAGGCCTCGGTCGCCGCCGGGATCGGGTCGGTCGGCGCCAGGAAGCCGTCGGAGCAGCCCTGATACATCAGCGGATCGGTCCAGAAGCTGGGCGGCATCTCCGCCCCGCGCGCCTTGCGGACCAGCTCCACATGGTTGACGTAGGCCGATCCGTCCGCCCACTGGTAGGCGCGCGGCAGCGGCGAAGCCGCCTCGGCCGGGTCGAAGGGCTGGCCCGATGCCGGATCGGCGTTCAGGGCGCGATAGGCCTCCTCCAGCCTGGGCGCCAGCGCCGTCCAATCGTCCAGCGCCGCCTGCAGGGTGCGGGCGATCTCCGGCACCGGGGTGGCGCGGGTCAGGTCGCGCGACACCACCACCAGGGTGCCGTCGCGCCCGCCCGCCTTCAAACTTGCCAGCTTCATTCGTCTCTTCCCTTCCTCGAGATTCAGCGTCCGGCGACCTTGACCCTTGTTTCAGGCTGGCCGCTCATTTCGCCTTCCAGCTGTCGGCGTAGCCGCCCCATTCGACGCCTTCCATCGCCGGATAGACATCCAGCGGGTCGCGGGTGTCGATCATCACCGCGACCTCGTCGGTCTCCTTACGCTCGAACTTCTGCGCCACCTCGTAGGCCTTCGGATGCGGCCCGTGCGGGAAACCCGAGGGGTGATAGGTGACCATGCCCGGATGGATGTTGTCGCGCGAGAAGAACTGGCCGCGGTGATAGAACAGCACCTCGTCGTAATCCTCGTTGGAGTGGTAGTAGGGCAGCTTCAGCGCCTCCGGATCCGATTCGATGGGCCGCGGCACGAAGGTGCAGACGACGAAGCCGTTGGCGATCCAGGTGCTGTGCGCCGAAGGCGGCAGGTGGTAGCGGTGGCTCATCAGCGGCCGGATGTCGCGCCAGTTCAGCCGCACCGGCGCCAGATCGCCGTGCCAGCCCACCGCGTCCAGCGGGTTGAACGGATAGGTCATGGCGCAGAGCTGATTGCGCTTCTTCACCCGGACCAGGGTCTCGCGCTCGTGCTTCTGCGCCTGGAAGGCGTCGTCCAACGCCGGGACGTCCAGCACCGCCGGATCGAAGATGGCATGGGTGCCGACCAGCCCCTTGTGCGGCAGCTTGTAAGCGTCGCCGGTGGCCTCCACCATCAGGACCATCACCGCCTCGTCCGTCTCCAGCCGCCAGCTGGTGTTGCGCGGCAGCACGACATAGTCGCCCTCACGCACCTCCAGATGGCCGTAGTCGCAGAACAAGTGGCCGCCGCCCTGGTGGAAGAACAGCAGATCGTCGCCGTCGGCATTGCGGACCAGATGCTCCATCCTGCCCTTGAAGCGCCACAGCCGAAGCTGGGTCGCCCCGTTGCCCATCAGGGCCGGCGCCTCCAGGGGGCATTCCGGAATTTGGCCGGGCATATGGTCGACATGGTTCAGGTCGAAGGCGCGCGGGCGCAGCGGCCCGTCGAAGCTGGTCCAGCCGGTGGGCGGGTGGGCATGGTGCATCTGGGTCGCCGGGCCGAAGAAGCCCTCGCGCCCCATCTCGCGCTCGTAGGTGCCGGCGGGAAGCCGGACATGGGCCTGACGCGACGCGGTGCCCTCGACCTTCGGAAACGAAATCCAGTTCTTCATGGCGCTTCCCCCTCAATGCCGCAGGCCGCTTCCATGTCGGGCGCCGGCAGGCTCGTTCCGTTGCCGCCATTTTAGTTTCGTTTGAAACTGTTGCAAGGGCCAAATTACAGCGCAGGATGGGGCACTTGCGATTCTTCTTACAGACGATGTCCGCCGATGCCGCCCGCCCGCCGTTCCCGCACCGACTCACCCGCATCAGCATCCAGCCCGGCAGAACTGCCGGCGCTGCATCTGACGCGCTTCCTGCCCTACCGGCTGTCTGTGCTGGCCAACACGGTCAGCCACACGCTGGCCAAGCTGTACGAGAAGCGGTTCGGCATCACCATCCCGGAATGGCGGATCATCGCCGTGCTGGGCGGCGGCGAGACGATGAGCGCAGGCGAGATCGCGCAGCGCACGGCGATGGACAAGGTGCAGGTCAGCCGCGCCATCAGCCGCATGCTCGAGTCCGCGCTGATCCTGCGCGAATCGGGCGACACCGACCGGCGCAAGGCCCTGCTGACCCTGACGCCCAAGGCGCTGGCGATCTATGCCGAGATCGTGCCGATGGCCCTGACCTATGAGGAAGAGGTCACCGACGCCCTGTCGATCGACGAACGGGCGCAGCTCGACACGCTGTTGTCGAAGCTGCAGGCCCGCGCCGACCAGCTGGCCGCCCGCCCGGCGCCGGTCAGCGCACAGGTGGATGAGGACTAAGAAGAACTTAACGAAACTCAACTTGGTAAAATTTCGAAGGTGCATGGCAGCCAGTCTGGGATGCAACGCCCTCTTGGGTACTCGTTCAGCCTCCGATCACACCTCAGCCGTCCAAGTTGAAGTGTGGTCATTGCTGTCCGCTGTTGTATGACAGTCAGATTCCCGACATAGTGGTCCTTATCCATCATCCATCATCCATCATCCATCATCGTTTAGCGGAAGTTTTCCCCTAGTCACTGGCCCGGCGATCAAACCATATTGCCAGATTTAGAAAGCTCTACAATGTTAAAAGCTGGACATCGTTTAAACGCATTAAATGGGTACAAAGAAGTTACCGTATAGCGTGAAGTAAATAGTTGATAATATACTACATACGCTGAGCTTTAAACCCTCTCATGTCCATATATATTTTAGGGGAAAGAACCATGCCTGAAGCATCTGCATTCAAAAATAATGTTAAAAGTTATATTAGGGAAACAAGTATCTTAATATCAAATAGCGATGACGATGATATCAGCCATATGCTCAAATCGATAAATAAATCTCTAGAAGGCCTAATTAATCTCGAAAAAGAATACGAGAAAATATGCGCTATAACTTGGCTTATACAAACGGATATGATTAATTTCTACAGCAACAGCTACATGAGCGAGAGAAATAGCCAAGATCACACCAACTCAAAGAAAATTCTCAAATCTATTTTCCAAATTTTATATGAAAAACTCCTTAGAACCAGTGAGACATATGCGGAAATTGATGCTCCAATTTTGAAGATGATGATAGATGGGAATAAATACCTTAGCAGGGACGACCTATTACATATAGAAAGTGCAAAGTTTAATATACAAATCGCCATCATAAAGGAGCATACTGAGAAATTTTATTCAGATGCCCAATCTATGAAATCAATCATGGAAGAAAAGGCAGATATCTCAATAAGTACAATGAAATCCTATGACGACAATATAAATTCTTTTGAAGAAAAATTATCGTCATATAGAAAAACTGTAACGGACATATCGAAAGAGTTTAATTTTGTTCGGCTTGCGAAAGCGTTTCGAACTATGATAAGGGAAAAAAAGATAAACCTAAAACACACCAACACAAACCTTTTTTCAATGGGAATATTGTTGTTAATACCAATCCTGCTTTCTGCATTATATACCATATGGCTTTGGAGTCACTCGACAAACCTTGTTCAGGACCTCAAGGATAAACTAATATTTAGCGCTCCAATTCTTTTACCACTAGAAGCAATATTGGTATACTATTTTAGGATTATCCTTAAAGAACAACTAAGCCTTAAAGCGCAGATACTTCAGCTTGAACTTCGGTACAGCGTTTGTGCTTTTATTGAAGGCTATGCAGAATTTACTAAGGAAATCCCGCGGGAGAAATTGGAGAAATTTGAGTCATTAGTATTTAGTGGCATTACACTCGATCCTTCGGCTGTACCTGGTACCTTTGATGGCATGGATCAACTCATCAATCTAGCGAAAGCCGCAAACGGAAAATAACTGAACAAGCCTCATCTACTTCATTTGCCTCCCACCTGATTCGCTCAATACAAGGAAAGCGGTATATCGGCTGGACAACATATGACGATGACCAGGACACTATCATCCTTGGTCCCTATATTCCCTTGAAACTGTTTACGGCTTGGACATGACACAATCGCATTGACCTGCCAGTCTTCCAATCACTAAGAGTCCGACTCGGAATCGGCAAAGCTGTGTCTATGTTCGAGCCACCCGTCTTGAGAGCAGTTTGACGCTGGCGATGAAGACCCAGGCGACGGCACTCTCGACGGTGGCCTCGAAGTCCTTGGCGAGGCGGCGATTGCGGTTAAGCCAAGCGATTGTACGCTCAACGACCCACCGCCGAGGCAGCAGTTCAAAGCCTTTGGCGGCGTCGGACCGCTTGACGATCTCCAGAGTCCATGTCCCGATCTGAGCCAAAGCGGTTTCCAGCTTGGGTCCAGCGTAGCTGCCGTCCGCGAAGACGTGGCGAAGCCAGGGGAAGAGCGTGCGAACGGAGGCGAGGAGCGCTGGGGCGCCATCACGGTCCTGGATGTCGGCGGCATGAACGATGGCGGCGACCAGCAAGCCATTGGTGTCGGTCAACACATGCCGCTTGCGCCCCTTGATGCACTTGCCCGCGTCGTAGCCACGGGGGCCACCTGCTTCCGTCGTCTTGACCGACTGGCTGTCGATCACCCCCGCTGTCGGGCTGGCCTCCCGTCCCATGCTTTCCCGAACCATCGCCACCAAGGCGTGATTGATCGTCTCCCAGGTCCCATCGTCGCGCCAGCGGTAGAAATAGCGCTGGACCGTCGTCATCGGCGGGAAATCCTTCGGCAGTTGCCGCCACTGGCACCCGGAGGTCGCCAGAAAGAGGATGCCGTTCACGATCTCGCGCACGTTGACCGTTCGCGGCCGTCCCAAGCGTCGAGCCGCCGGGAGGAGTGGTTCGAGCACCGCCCACTCCGCGTCCGTCGTGTCGCTTGAATACCTCAATCCTTTTCGCTGATACTGCGCTCGGGTGATTTCAGTCCACATTGTCTTGTCATTCGTCATGCTTCGCAACATCGATCGAATCACAAGAGACTGAAATCACTCAATTCTTTTCGGGTCAGGCTCTAACACTTCCTCATGGAGACATCCCGTTAGGAGTTCCGGCGCCACTCAGCCCCCCTTCACCTTGTGCAGCGGCTGGCCGGTGCCGGCATCGACGCGGCCGCGGCCGGGTTCCTCCGCCTCCAGGGCTGAGCAGGCGACCATGGTGGCGAGCGAACGGCGGGCGAGACGCTGATACTCGTCGGTCCCCTCCGATTTCCAGGCGATCTCGTCGGGTCGCAGGTCGCGCACAACCTTTCCCGGCAGCCCGGCGACCAGCGTGCGCGGCGGTACGACGAAGCCGGCCTTGATGAAGGCCATCGCGGCGACCACCGACTCCTCGCCGATCTCCGCCCCGTCCATCACCACCACATTCATGCCGACCAGCGCGTTGCGGCGGACGATGCAGCCGTGCAGCACCGCGCCATGGCCGACATGCCCGTCCTCCTCGACGATGGCGTCATGGCCGGGGAAGGCGTGGAGCGTGCAATTGTCCTGCACGTTGCTGCCCCGCTGCAGCACGATCCGGCCGAAATCGCCGCGCAGGCTGGCGCAGGGGCCGACATAGCAGCCGGGGCCGACCACCACATCGCCGATCAGCACGGCGGAGGGATGGACGAAGGCGGTCGGATCGATGACGGGAATCACCCCGTCGATGGCGTAGACGGTCGGGCGCGGCAAGGTGGGCGTGACGGTGGGAGCGGTCATCGTCGGCGTTCCTCGGTGTCTCTGTCCGGTCTTTTGCCGCAAGGCTACACCGCCGAACCTTGTTCGCGATACCGATTTTCCGTCATAGTATCCATACCTGTATCGCTTCCAGATCGCCCGTGCTGGGCGCTTGATTGGTATCAAATGAAACTGTATCGTTGGCAACCATAGCGGTTCGTTACAAGCCGGCGCGCAAAAGCGCCCGATCATGGTTTCTGGGGGAGGAAACGCCCAATGCACGCGACCTTCAGCTATCCCAAATACAGCTTCATACCGTCGGAGGAACAGCGCACCGGCAGCATCCGGCGCCATCCGGTGGTGGTCATCGGCGCCGGCCCGGTCGGGCTGACCGCCGCGCTCGATTTCGCGCGCAAGGGCGTGCCGGTGGTGGTGCTCGACGCCGAGGACACCGTCAGCGTCGGCAGCCGCGCCGTCTGCTATGCCAAGCGGGCGCTGGAGGTGTGGGACCGGCTGGGCGTCGGCCGGCGCATGATCGACAAGGGCGTGGTGTGGAAGATCGGCAAGGTCTTCAACGGCGACCGCATGGTCTACCAGTTCGACCTGCTGCCGGAGCCGGACCACAAGATCCCCGCCTTCATCAACCTCCAGCAATATTACCTGGAGGATTTCCTGGTCACCGAGGCGCGTAAGAGCGACCTGATCGACCTGCGCTGGCTGTCCCGCGTCATCTCGGCCAAGCAGGAGGCCGACCATGTCGTGCTGCAGGTGGAAACGCCCGACGGCGTCCATGCGGTGGAGGCCGATTGGGTGATCGCCTGCGACGGCGCCAAGTCGTCGGTGCGCAAGATGCTGGGGCTGGAGTTCCAGGGCGAGGTGTTCAAGGACCGCTTCCTGATCGCCGACGTGGTGATGAAGGCCGATTTCCCGGCGGAACGCTGGTTCTGGTTCGACCCGCCCTTCCACCGCAAGCAATCGGCCCTGCTGCACATGCAGCCCGACAATGTCTGGCGCCTGGATTTCCAGCTCGGCTGGGACGCCGACCCGGAGGAGGAGAAGAAGCCGGAGCGCGTCATTCCCCGCGTGCAGGCGATGCTGGGCGCCGACACCCCGTTCGAGCTGGAATGGGTGTCGGTCTACACCTTCCAGTGCCGGCGGCTCGAGCGGTTCCGCCATGGCCGCATCCTGTTCGCCGGCGATTCGGCCCATCAGGTCTCGCCCTTCGGTGCCCGCGGCGCCAACAGCGGCGTGCCCGACGCCGACAATCTGGTGTGGAAGCTGGCGCTGGTGCTGGACGGCAAGGCGCCGGAGTCGCTGCTGGACAGCTACAGCGACGAACGGGTGGCGGCGGCGAAGGAGAACATCCTGAACTCGACCCGCTCCACCGACTTCATCACGCCGAAGAGCGAGATGAGCCGTGTCTTCCGCGACGCCGTTCTGGAGCTGGCGGTCGACCAGCCCTTCGCCCGCTCTCTGGTCAATTCCGGCCGGCTGTCCACGCCGACCACCTACAGCGACAGCCCGCTGAACACACCGGACGGCGACGCCTTCGCCGGACGGATGGTGCCGGGCGCGCCGGCCACCGACGCGCCGGTGGAGCGCGACGGCCAGCCCGGCTGGCTGATGGAGGCGCTGGACGGCCGTTTCACCGTGCTCTACGCGGCCGGTGACGAGCCGGTCCCGGTCGAGGTGGCGGAGGCGCTGGACGCTCTCGCCGCCGGGCCGCTGCCGCTGGCATGGCACGCGGTGACCGACCGGCGCCGCGGCATCGCCGGGGAACTGGTGGACAGCGCCGGCCGCCTGCGCGAGCGCTACGACCTGACGCCGGGCAGCGTCTATCTGATCCGCCCCGACCAGCACGTTGCCGCCCGCTGGCGCCGCTTCGACGCTGCGGCATTGTCCGCCGCGCTCGCCCGCGCCACCGGCCGCTGATCCCCCGATTTCCTGGAGCCCTCCCATGGCCAAATTGATGACCGAGCAGCGCTTCGCCAGCCCGGACGACGTCTACCAGCTGCTGATCGACAGCCACCGCGACCTGACCCCCGACCAGAGCACCCGCCTGAACGCCAAGCTGATCCTGCTGCTGGCCAACCACATCGGCGACGCGGAGGTACTGGCGGAGGCGCTGCGGGTGGCACGGCAGGGGGTGGAGTGAGAGAGGCTGCCCCCTCCCTTCCCATGCTTGCGCATGGGCCCCTTCCCTCCCCCGCCTTCGGCGGTAGAGGGAGTTGAGCGCGAGAGCGGCGGCTGTTCCCTCTCCCACCGCAGGTGGGGGAGGGTTAGGGAGGGGGCATCGTCAGCCGACACCCCGCCACCTCCCCCACTGACGCCAAGCTCAAGATGGCGTACAAAAGGCGCAAGACCCTTCCCTTGCGGAGACTGCGCCCGCCATGACCCTGCGCCGCCTGATCGCCCTGCTGTTCTTGCTGTCATGGTGCGGACCGGCGCTGGCCGAAGGGCTGGTGCAGACGCCGTTGTCGATCCCCGCCCGCTTCCCCGACGGCAGTTCCGCCACGCTGGAGGCGATGCTGCTGCGGCCGGACGGTCCCGGCCCGTATCCCATCGCGATCATCAGCCACGGCACGCCCCGCGACCCGGCGGAACGGGCGCAGATGACGCCGTTGCGCTATCTGCCGGAAGCCCGCGAATTCGCCCGGCGCGGCTGGGCGGCGGTGGCGGTGATGCGGCGCGGCTATGGCGGATCGGACGGCCCCTACAGCGAATCGACCGGCGGCTGCAACAACCCCGACTATCTGCATTCCGCCCGGCAGAGCGCCGAGGACCTGCGCCAGGCCGTCCGCTATGTGGCGACCCAACCCTATGCCGATCCCGGCCGCGTCATCGCGGTGGGCGTGTCGGCCGGCGGGCTTGCCAGCATCGCGCTCAGCGCCGATCCGCCGCCGGGACTGCAGGCGGCGATCAGCTTTGCCGGCGGGCGCGGTTCCATCGCCGACAACGAGGTCTGCCGGGAGGAGCGGCTGGTCGCCGCCTTCGGCACGCTGGGCCGCAGCTCGCGCGTGCCGAACCTGTGGATCTATGCGGAGAACGACCTGTTCTTCGGCCCCGACCTCGCCCGCCGCCTGTGGGAGGCCTTCACCCATGAAGGCGGCCGGGGCGAGTTCATCGCCGCACCGCCGCACGGCAAGGACGGTCATTCCTTCTTCAGCGCGGCCATCGCGGAATGGACGCCGATGGTCGACGGCTTCCTGGCGCAGAACGGGCTGGTCCCGCGCCGGACGCCCATCGCGCTGTCCCTGCCGGCTCTGCCGCCGCCGCCCGAACTGTCCGCCGCCAGTCGGGCCAAGTTCCCCGCCTATGTCGCCGCCGGCGGCAACAAGGCCTTCGCCGTGTCGCCCGACGGCGCCTATGGCTGGAAATCCGGCCTGCGCAGCCTGGACGCGGCGCAGGAAGGCGCGCTGGAAACCTGCGCGAAGCACACCCGCCAAAGCTGCCGCATCGCCTATCTGAACGACCGCCCGGCCGGTGCCGGCGCCGATATGGCCGCCGCGCCGCAGGAAGGACCGCTCGGTACGCCCGTCAGGCTGGAGCCGCCGCCCGAACTGTCCGACGCCAACCGGTCGAAATTCAGCGCCTATGTCGAAGCCACCGGCCGCAAAGCTTTCGCGGTGTCGCGGGACGGCGCCTTCGGCTGGAAGTCCGGCATGTCCAGCGAGGATGCCGCCCGCCGCGGCGCCCTGGACAACTGCGCCAAATACACCCGCCACACCTGCTATGTGGTGATCGTCGACGACCGGCCCCTGCGGTGAGGCGTCGTCGCCCCAAAAGAAGAAAGGCCCGTCCGGCATCCCGGACGGGCCTTTCCGTAACCTCACCCCGCGTCAGCGCGGGGCCAGCACCATAATCATCTGACGGCCTTCGAGCTTCGGCATCTGCTCAACCTTCGCCAGTTCGTCCAACGCGTCGCGGACGCGGACCAGCACGTTCATACCCAGATCCTGGTGCGCCATTTCACGACCGCGGAAGCGCATGGTCACCTTGACCTTGTCGCCTTCCTCGAGGAAACGGCGCGCCGAGCGCATCTTCACGTCATAGTCGTTGTCATCGATGTTCGGCCGGAGCTTGATCTCCTTGACCTCGATGATCTTCTGCTTCTTGCGGGCCTCGTTCGCCTTCTTCTGCGCCTCGTACTTGAACTTGCCATAGTCGAGGATTTTGCAGACAGGCGGTTCGGCCTGGGGAGCAACCTCGACCAGGTCGAGGCCGGCATCCTCAGCGGCCAGCAAAGCATCGCGCAACGACACCACCCCGATCATCTCGCCATCTGCGCCGACGAGACGAACGGAACGAGCCGAGATCTCCCGGTTAACCCGCGGGCCATCGCGGGTCGGGGCGGCTTCGGACGGAATCCTGGCTATGGACGCTTCTCCATGGTCTGAAACCACGTGGAAGCCGGCCGTCCAGAGGAGCGGCCGGCGGCGTCACGCGGTCGGTTAAAACGGCGAGTCGGTCGCGGTCTCGCCGGCAGGCGATCTCGCTTCCTCCACCAGTTTAGCCACGGCCGCATCAAGGGCAAGAATTTCCTGATCCTTGCCGCCCAGCACGCGGAGCGCGACCGTCCGCTCGTCCGCCTCGCGCTTTCCGACAACCAGCATCAGCGGCACCTTCTGCAGGCTGTGCTCGCGGACCTTCAGGTTGATCTTCTCGTTGCGGGTGTCGAGCTCGACGCGCAGGCCCTTGCGCTTCAGCAGCTTGGCCACTTCCTCGGCATAGCCGTCGGCCTCGCTGGTGATGGTGGCGACGGTCACCTGGACCGGCGACAGCCACAGCGGGAACTTGCCGGCGTAATGCTCGATCAGCATGCCGATGAAGCGCTCCATCGACCCCAGGATCGCGCGGTGCAGCATGATCGGCCGGTGGCGCGCGCCATCCTCGCCGATATAGCTGGCATCGAGTCGTTCCGGCAGATTCGGATCGTACTGCAACGTGCCGCACTGCCAGGTCCGGCCGATGGCGTCGGTCAGGTGGAACTCCACCTTCGGGCCGTAGAAGGCGCCCTCGCCCGGCAGCTCCTCATACTCCAGCCCGGCGTCGCGCAGCGCCTGGGCCAGCGCCCCTTCGGCGCGGTCCCAAAGCTCGTCGGCACCGGTGCGGACATCCGGACGCAGAGCCAGCTTCACCGAGATCTTGTCGAAGCCCAGATCCTTGTAGACGCCGAGCTGCAGCTTGAAATACTCGGCCGCCTCGCTCTGCACCTGATCCTCGGTGCAGAAGATGTGGGCGTCGTCCTGGGTGAAGGCGCGCACGCGCATGATGCCGTGCAAGGCGCCCGACGGCTCGTTGCGGTGGCAGGCACCGAACTCCGCCATGCGGATCGGCAGGTCGCGGTAGGAGCGCAGGCCGTGGCGGAAGATCTGGACATGGCCGGGGCAGTTCATCGGCTTGATGCCCAGCAGCTTCTCGCCGCCGTCGGCCTCCACCTTGAACATGTTGTCGCCATACATGTCCCAGTGGCCCGACGCCTTGAACAGCGAGCTGTCGATCAGCTGCGGCGTCTTGACCTCGACATAGCCGGCGGCCTTCAGCTTGGTGCGGATGTAGGTTTCCAGCGTCTGGTAGAGCGTCCAGCCCTTCGGATGCCAGAAGACCGAGCCGACCGCCTCCTCCTGCACATGGAACAGGTCGAGTTCCTTGCCCAGCTTGCGGTGGTCGCGCTTCTCCGCCTCCTCGATCTGGTGCAGGTAGGCCTTCAACTCCTTCTCGTCGCGCCAGGCGGTGCCGTAGATGCGCTGGAGCATGGGGTTGCGGCTGTCGCCGCGCCAATAGGCACCGGCCACCTTCATCAACTTGAAGCCCTGCCCGACCTTGCCGGTCGTCATGGCGTGCGGGCCGCGGCACAGATCCAGCCAGTCGCCCTGGCGGTAGATCGACACCGGCTCGCCCTGCGGGATCGCCTCGATCAGCTCGGCCTTGTAATGCTCGCCAAGCTTCTTGAAGTAGGCGACCGCCTCGTCGCGGTCCCACACCTCGCGCACGATCGGGATGTCGGCCCCGACGATCTCGCGCATCTTCGCCTCGATCTTCTCCAGATCCTCGGGCGTGAACGGCTCGTCGCGCGCGAAGTCGTAATAGAAGCCGGTGGCGATCGACGGGCCGATGGTGACCTGCGTGCCGGGATACAGCTTCTGCACCGCATCGGCCAGCACATGGGCGGCGTCGTGGCGGATGACCTCGAGAGCGTCGGCGTGGTTGCGCGTGACGATCTCGATCTTGGCGTTGGTAGTGACGGTGGTGGTGAGGTCCTTCACCGTGCCGTCGATCTTGACGGCAAGCGCATCTTTGGCCAGGCGCGAACCGATGGACTGGGCAATCTCAAGCCCGGTCACCGGCCGGTCGAACTCCCGCACGCTGCCGTCGGGCAGCGTGATGGCGATGTTGGACGTCACCGAAGTCACCATTTCACTAGTGTTGCGTGTCACCCGCATCGGGTGCCCGGACATGGCCGGGAACGCGAAATTTCCATCGCCGCGTGGGGGAATGTCAAGCGCGGTGGCGGAAATCAAGGGTGTGGACAGACCAACGCTGCATTGCCGCCACAACCCGGCATCGGTTCCTTGGCAGGTACTTGCCCCCCACCCTAACCCTCCCCCGCTGGGCGGCTATGGCATGCACACAACTCGCATTTGCGAAAGAACAGCAGCCTTTGGCAGCGAATAGCCCTTCTCCCCTTGCGGGAGAAGGGTTGGGATGAGGGGTGCTGCCAGCCGCAAGGCCGGTGCGATCCGGATTTGCGCCCCCCCTCACCCCAACCCCTCTCCCGCAAGGGGAGAGGGGCTTTCCTCAATGCCAAGCTGCACGTCTTTTCGCAAGCGCGAGATCTGTGCATGCCATAGGGCTGGGCGAGGGAGGGTTAGGGTGGGGAGAAGTCAACCGGTTGATAAAGGGCAAAATGCTGAACTACAATCCTGCAAAACAGGAAGGCACCGCCATGAACAAGCCCACGTCAGCCAACGAGGAGCCGCCCCTAGTCCGCTACAATTTGGCAGACTTGATAGAAGGTGTGTCGCCGGACCAATTCCGCAATGTCTTCGACTGGGGGCCCGACGTTGGTCGTGAGTGCGTAACAGTTTACTCCGGCTTCCGGCTCAGCCGCGGTTCGCCGAACAGATAGCCCTGGCCGAAGTCGAAGCCGGTGTCGAGCACCTCGACCAGCTGGTTCTCGGTCTCGATCTTCTCGACGATCAGGTCGATGCCCTCGGCGGCGCAGCGGTGGCGCAGCTCACGGATGCGCGCGGCATTGGCGGGGTCGAGCACCAGGGCGCGGTCCAGCTTGATGCAGCGGAACTCGTGGCGCAGCAGCCGGTCCAGGTCGATGGCGAGGTCCGTCACCTGATCCATCGAGAAGCGGAAGCCCAGCCGCGCCAACTGCGACAGGATGCCCATCGTCACCGCCCCGCCGACACGCAGATCGTGCTGGCTCAGCTCGAACACCAGCTTCGGCACCAGTGCGTGGTTCTGCGCCATCATGTTCAGGAACTGGCGCATAAACTCCGCGTCGGCCAGCGTCGCGGCGGAGATGTTGGCGAAGAAGCCGATGGCGTGCTGGCGCCGCTCCGTCTCGCGGATCAGCTGGACGCAGCGGACCAGCTGGAGGTTGTCGATGGTGGCGATCAGCCCCTCGCGCTCGGCGATGTCGAGATAGCGGTCGGGCATGATCTGCTGCCCGTCGGCAGCCCGCACGCGCGAGAACACCTCGTAGAATCGGTGCTTGCGCTGGGGCAGGCTGACGATGGGCTGGAGATAGACGTCGATGCGGTCGGCCTTCAGCGCGTCGCGCACCGCCTCCAGCACCGCGGCGTCGTCCATCGGCACGGCCGGCGCAGTAGCGGACGGGGTGGCGGAGGACGGGGTGGCGGAGGACGGGGTGGCGGAGGACGGGGACAGGGCGGGACGGCGCTCCCCACTGGCGGCCGGCGGACGGGGAGCCCGCCGTTCGGTCAGGCGGGCGACCAGCGACTGCAGAAGCTTCACCTCCTGCATCACCGCGTCGTAGCGGACCCCGCCATCGGGCTGGGCACCGGGATCGGGGGCGAACCGCTGCTCCAGAAGATGGGCCAGTTCCTCCACCCGGTCGTGCAGGCGGGCGAGGCGGCGGGCGGCCTTGCGCTCGCGCTCCAGCCGGGTCACCACGTCATGGACCAGCGCCCCGGCCAGCACCACCAGCGCGCCGGCCAGCCACGCCACCAGCGGATCGGCCTCCGGCCGCAGCGCCCACAGAGCGGCACCGGCTGAAATTCCGGCGATCAGGTAAGCCAGCGCATAGACAAGGTGCGTCAGCAGGGTCATCGCAGGAACCACGGTGGTGGAAACGGCAGTGCCGGGGCGGAAGTCGGCGGTCAGGGCCTTCATCGGATGCGCAGCCTTGGGCACGAGCATGGCACGGACCGGGCGGGCATCCCCACTCACTGTCGGGACACCCGCTTGACGATCCGTTAATGCTACGCCCCTGCCCGCCGCATCCTGCGCGGCCTTGGCACTTGTCTCCTCAGTGGTGACCCCTCAGCGGAGATCCGCCCCCACCGCCTCGGCGACGGACCGGAAGCCGTCGCGGCGCAGCAGCTCCGCCAGCTCGCGGCGGATGCGGTGGACCACCGCCGGCCCGGCATAGACCATCGCCGAATAGAGCTGCACCAGCGAGGCGCCGGCCCGGATCTTGGCATAGGCGTCCTCGCCGGTCGCCACGCCGCCCACCCCGACGATCGGCAGCTTGCCGCCGGTCAGCGCGTAGATCTCGCGCAGGACGGAGGTCGATGGCTCGAACAGCGGACGGCCGGACAGGCCGCCGGCCTCGCTGCGCATCGCCGCCGGGATGCCGTCGGGCCGGGCGATGGTGGTGTTGGAGACGATCAGACCGTCGATGCCGGACTCCAGCGCCACCGCGGCGATGTCGCTCTTGTCCTCCACCGTCAGGTCGGGCGCGATCTTCAGCAGAAGCGGCGGGTTGCGGGTCAGGCCGCAGGCGGCCCGCGCCTCCAGCACCCGCTCCAGCAGGGCGCGCAGCGGATCGCGGCCCTGCAGCGCGCGCAGCCCCGGCGTGTTGGGGGAGGAGACGTTGACGACCAGATAATCGGCCAGCGGCGCCAGCCGGCGCACGCCGATCACGTAATCGTCGGCGGCGTCGGCGGTGTCCTTGTTCTTGCCCAGGTTGGCGCCGACGATTCCGGGCGCGCGCTTGGCCGCCGCGCGGCGGCGCTCCAGCCGCTGGGCGAAGGCTTCCAGCCCCTCGTTGTTGAAGCCCATGCGGTTGATGACCGCCCGCTGCTCCACCAGCCGGAACAGGCGGGGACGCGGGTTGCCGGGCTGCGGCCGCGGGGTGACGCTGCCCGGCTCGACGAAGCCGAAGCCGAGATTCAGCATGGCGTCGACCACTTCGGCATTCTTATCGAAGCCGGCGGCGAGCCCGACCGGGTTGGTGAAGTCCAGCCCCCAGACGCGGGTGTGCAGCGCCGGTTCGTCCTTGCCACGGGCCGGCGGGACCAATCCGGTCTTCAGCGCCTTGATGGTCAGGCCATGCGCGGTCTCAGGGTCGAAGCGGAACAGCAGCGGCCCGGCAAGCGGATAGAGGTCGATCACGGAACGAGGTCCTGAAGGGTGAAGGGAAAACCGGCGGGGAAGGCGTGGCGCCCATCCGGCCCCAGCGGCAGCGGGTCGACCCGCAGCACGGCATCGACCGGCAGCGGCCCGTAGAGGTGCGGGAACAGCTGTCCGCCGCGCGAGGGCTCCCAACGCAGGGCGGCGCCCAGCCGGTCGGCGTCCACCGTCAGCAGCAACAGGCCGTCCTGGCCGGCGCGATGCTTGGCGGCGCTCTCCACCACCTGTCCGGCGGTGGAGAAATGGATGAAGCCGTCCTGGGCATCCTGCGACGAACCCGGGTAGCTGCCGGCCGGGCGGGCGGCGTCCCACTCGTCCGCGCGGCACATGTGGTGGATGATTCGGTCGGTCATGATGGTCGGACACTATCCCAAGGCGCGGCCACCGGCCAGACGCATCGAAGCCGCAGGCCCTCTGCCGCAACGCAAGATCGATTCACCGAATGCAATTCCGCACGCGGTGCGCGTTGCATTTTGCAAAGCACACTCGAAACTATTCGGCATTTTGCGGGTATTTTTGAGTTTCCGGGACCTTCGTTCCTGCCGAAACGGCGGGCCATCCAGTTCAACCCCAGCGATTCCAAGGGCCGAAACCGCCTTCGCAGAGTGGCACCGCTTTTGCTGTAACAGAAGCAAGTCAACGGAGGACCCGTCATGAACGCGATTTCCATGAGCCTGATGAAGAAGACCCACTCCTGCAACACGGACCTGGGCGCCTCGGTCACCGCCATGGGCGCGCTGTGCGAGCCGGGTCAGACCGCGGTCCCGCTGAAGCCGAGCGCCACCATGCTGGCGGCGGGCGCGCGGGCCGGCGGCGTGTCGGTCGAGGTGGCCTGGAAGATCTACCAGGCGATGATCCACCACGCCGACTGAGCCGACTCGCCCGTCGCGGCCGTCAACGGTCAGCGCCGTCCGCCCTCGAACGGCATGAAGCCCGAATCGAGCTTGGTCTCGATCCGCAGCAGATGGTCGGTCAGGCGCTGTTCGACGTCCTTGAGGGTCGCGAAGGAGACATAGGTCTTCGCGACCTCCAGCTTGTATGCGGCAAGGCTCTCGCGCACCTGCGCCTGAGCCTCCTCCGCCCGGGCGCGCAGATCGTCCAGCGCGCTGTCGGCATCCCTGCGCGCCCGCGCGATCAGCCAGAACAAACCGCCCATCGCCGGCAGTTCGACCGCGGTGATCCACCAGGCGAGATCCAGGCCTCCGGTCAGGGTGTCGTGCATCGGGGTCTCCTGTGGTTGAGGTGAGGATAGGACTCAAAGCTCCCAGTCCGACGGTGCCACCACTGTGCCGACACCCCGCCAATCGGGGCGGCGTTCGGGCAGGGCTGACGCCTCTTCGAAGCGGAAGGGTTCGGCATTGAGACAGCCGGCCACCGCGTCCAGGCCGTCGTCGGGCCCGCGATAGCTGCCGTCCGGACGCCAGTCGCGCATTTCACGGATCAGCGGCGTGTCCCACACCGACCGGTGGGCCAGCATGCGGCGGTCGGCCATCAGGGCGTCGAAGGCCTCCATGATGCGCTCGGCCTTGGGCTTGCGGCTGGTCTGCTCGACCACGCCGACGGCCAGCCGGTCATGGCGCAATCGCTTGCGCAGCATGCCGGGCAGGAAGCGGCCGATGCCGTTGATCTCGATGTGGATCGACGACAGGTGGTTGTCGGCGAGAAAGCGGGAGACCTGCCCGCATTGCTGGTCGGCCTCGGTCTCTTCCGACCGGGGGTCGACCGCCAGATATCGCACCCGGTGCAGGTAGAAGCGGTTGTCGGCGCCGCCGAAAACCACGGCGACCACGCTGCCGTCGCCGCCCTTGCCCTTGCCGTCCGCTTCCAGCCGGGCAAAGGCCGGGTCCCACCAGCAGGAGGCGGAAACCATCCGCACCCCGTCCAGCGTCAGCACCGCACGGCCCAGCGCCTCGCGATACACCAGCTCCGCGTCGTAGCGGCCGAGCTTGGCGACATCCAGCATACCGTCGGCGACGCTGACCGGACGCAGCAGCATCTGGCTGGTGAACTTGTTGGGGCCGGTCGATTTGCGGATGCGGGCGACATGCGCCTCGCCGAAGCGTTCCTTCCAGGTATAGGTGCGCTTGCCCTCGGCGTCCTCGGTATAGACCGGCAGGACCAGCCGCTCGAATCCATCCAGGAAAGGCGGGCTGCCGTCGTCGGTCTCCTCGGCATAGAGGCTGTCCTGCGCATGCGGCGTGCCGACATAGAGCTGCGCCCCGCCCGGCACCAGCACATATTCCAGCTCCGACAGGCGTTCGCGCAATGCTGCGCGTTTGACCGCCGTGTCGGCGTTGCGCGGCACCTCCACGTCGTCGCAGATCACCACGTCGGCACGGCTGCCGGTGATGTTGCCGCCGATGCCGGCCGCCGCCATCGACGGGTCGCGCAATTCCATCGGCCGCACCACCGTGAACTGGTCGGCCGCCCACTGGTCGCGCTCCCTGGCCGGCGGCTTCAGGTGGGCGCAGCCGGGATGGCGTTCCAGGATGCGCTTGACGTTGCGCACCATCTTCGTCGCCAGCCGCATGTCGGCGGCCAGCACCAGCAGCCGGCGGTTGGGATCGCGCAGCAGCAGCCAAGCCGCGAACAGCCCGACCAGGGTCGATTTGCCCGAGCCGCGGAAGGCCATCAGCAGCATGCGCCGGTTCTGCCCGGCCATATGCTCCTCCAGCCATCCTGCCATCCGCGCATGGTGGGCGGGGGTCTTCAGTTCGACCATCCTGTTCCAGCCGTCGACGAAGCCGAAAAAACTGCCGTCCTCCCGCTCCGTCATGGATTCCGCCCCAGAACGTGCCAGCCGGCGCCGTTCGACATCACCGTCACCGCATGGCCCTGGGCGGCCAGCGCGATGGCCTCGCTGTCCGGCCCGCCGCCGCCGGCCTGGGTGACGGTGACGCGGTTGCCGCCGGTGTCGGACTTCTTGACCGTGACCGTCCGCCCCACCGCATGCGGCGCCGACGGCGCCGGCAGCCGCACCTCCACCGCACCGTTCCAGGCGCTGACCAGATAGAGCTGCTGGTTCAGGTCCGGCTCGAACAGGCCGGGGGTGTCGTGATAGTGGGCGTTGCCGGGCTGGCTGTTGCCGGCGACGATCCACCAGCCCGCCCCGTTCGACACCAGCGTGACGAAATCGTACCGGTTGCCGAGCGACAGCACCCGCCCGTCCGGCCCCGGTCCGCCGGTCTCCGTCACCGTCAGCGGGTTGGTGGACGCATCGGTGCGCTTGATCGTCACCGCATGGCCGTTGGCGTCCTCGGCCTTGGGCAGGCGCAACTCCACCGGCCCGCCATAGGCGCTGGCCAGATAGACGGAACTGCGCAGGTCCAGCGCCACCAACCCGCCCTGGACCGGCTCCACATAGTCGGTGTCGTAGCGCAGCGCCTCCACCACCAGTTCGGTGACGCGGCTGCGCTGAAGCCGGTTCTTCTCCGGATAGCCGGCATTGACCGCGGTGTATTGCCCGCCCGAGCGATCGAGGATCGCCGGCCCGGCAGCGGCGGAGAACAGGTTGACCACCGCCGTTTCCACCGACCCGGCATCCAGCTGCAGGTTCGGCAGGGCGCCCAGCGACTCGGCGTAGAAATTCACGATCAGCGTCTTGTCGGTGACGGCGCCGACGCGGAAACAGGCCTCCGCCCCCGGCCACAGATTGGCCTCGCAGTCGAAGAAGGCGTTGTTGAAACGCCCCTGCTCCACGAAGAAGCCGCAGCCGCTCATCGGCGCCGACAGCGAATAGACGCGCACCGCATGGAACCGGTTGGCGTTCGGCGTATCGCCCGCCCCGGTCCGCGTCAGCCACACCCCATGGCGTGATGGCCGCGCCACCAGCACGCGGGCGATGTTGTTCCAGTAGCAGGGCAGGTTCGGGTCGATGTAGCCGTCGAAGACCAGCCCCACCTCCGGCTCCCACAGGGTGAGGTCGGTCAGGCTGTTCTGCACGCAAGGCCCGTCGCGGCCGAACAGCCGCACTCCCGCCTTGCCCTGCTCCAGCCGCAGGCCCGACAAGGTGGCGTAGCCGTCCGGCAGATGGATCAGGTCGAAGCCGTTGGACGCCCCGCGGATCACCGACCCCTGCCCCACCCCGTACAGCGTCTGCCCGTAGCCGAGCGTCAGCGTGTTGGCGATGCGGTAGGTGCCCGGCGGCACGAACACGGCGCGGGCCGAGGTCAGCGCCGCCTGCAGGGCCAGCGTGTCGTCGACCAGACCGTCGCCAACCGCGCCGAAATCCTTCACCGACGCGAGGTCGGCCAGCTTGTCGCGCACCGGCCGGGCGGTGGCCCCGGCCCCCGGCGGCAGATAGGTCGCCAGCGCCTCCTCGTCCACCGGCGGGCGGATCGTGGGGTTGCCGGCGCTGTCGAAGGCCAGCAGCTTGCCCTGGCGCAATCCCCGTTCCGGCAGCAGGGGGGAGGCCGGCAGGTCGCTGTCGGCATAGCGCAGCATCAGCTCCTGATCGCCCGCCACCTGCTGGAGCATCGCCGTCAGCCGGTCCAGCTCGCCATTGAGGGCGGAGGCCGGCAGCGGCCCGCTTTCACCGAAATCGCTGCGCCGTTCGATGGGCAGCCGGCGGCGCAGCAGCACCACCGTACCCTCCGCCGGCGCCGCAGCGAAGGTCACCGCCCCGCCCGCGCCGGCGCCGGCCCCGCCGACCGCATAGCCGGTGCTCTGCAGCGCGGCGCCCAGGAAGACCTGGAGATCCTCGTCGGCGAAGATCGGGAACGGGTAGGTGAAGACCCGCTGCGCGCCGTCGGCAAGATACTGCACGCGCGGGATCCCGCGCGGGATGAGAAGCGACGTGGACATCGGGGATCTCCGCGAATACGCACACAAGCGCGCTCAAAAGAACTTGCTCATGTATTCCAGCCGCTGACGGTCGGCGAGTTGCGACAACTCCAGCAGGTTGCGGCGCTTGGCCTCGTCCAGGCTCTGCTGGATGGCGGCGCGTTTCAGCTGGTCGGTCGCCTGCGCGCCCTTCCGTTCGGTCTCGCTGGAGTTGGTCAGCCCCAGCAGGATCGCCTCGCCCGACCCATCCTGCGCCGTGACGCCCCGCGCCCCCAGCCCGGCGCGCGTCTTGCTGACGGCCTGACGCAGGGCAGCCAGCCGCCGCTGTTCGGCCGCATCCGCCGCAGCGGTCAATTGGGCCAGCTGGGTTTGGGCGTCGGATTCCTTGGCGCGGACGGTCTGCTCCTGGCTGGCGCGCAGCTGCGCCAGCGTCTGCTCCTGGGAGGAGCGGTAATCGTCCATTTCCTTCGCCCGCGCCGCCGCAGCCGCCGCAGCGGCCGCCTCGTCCTTCTGGCGCTGAAGCTCCTGCTCCCGCTGACGCAACTCGGCGTCATGGCTCCACTGGCGGGCCTGCGCCTCGGCCTCTAACTGGGCCTGCTGCTGGCGGGCGGCGGCGGCGGCCTGGGCGTTGCGTTCGGCCGCCGCCGCTTCCTCGCGGTACTTCTGTTCCAGGGCCGCCTGTGCGGCGGCGGCCTGTGCCGCGTCCTGCTGGCGCTTGTATTCCAGTTCGGCAGCGGCTTGTTGGGCTGCGGCCTGCTGTGCAGCGGAACCGGACTGGCCGGCACTGGCGCTGCGCACGGTGCCGATGACCGAGCTCGCCAGCGGCAGTGCCGTGGTCACGAGGGGAGCAATTCCACCCATCAGTCGTTCACCTTCAATTCCATGGTCACGGAAAGCAGCGTGAAGGGCAGCGGCGCATCCTGTTCGATGCGCCACAGCGGGACATTGGTGTCGTGGCGCCAGCCGAGCGCCCGCAGCCGTCTGTCCCCCGACACGCGCGGCGGCACCCCGCCGGTGGGTTGCGGACCAAGCCGGTGAAGCGGAAGTTCTTGCAACCCGCGCCCCAGATCGACGCGCAGCGCCGCCGTCTCCTCCAGCCGGAAGGTGACGGCGACCAGCCGGACGATGTCGGCCCCGGTCGCCTGACCCAGCAGGTTGGGCGGCAGCGGCTCGATCCGGTGGGTATAGGGCAGCCCGATCTCGACCCTGCGCGCCGGCGGGTCGAGCGTGACGCTGCCGGCCTGCACGGTGACGGAGTTGCGGATCACCCCGTCGGCGACGATTGCGACCGTCCGTCCCTCCAGATGCGCCAGCCCGCCCCAGACCGCGGTTGCCTCACCCCGCTCGGCGGCGATCGCCGCATCGAGGTTCAGCGCATCGTCGAACCGCTCGATGGACCACACGCCGCGCCGCTCCACCAGCGTATAGACCTCGTCCCCCACCGCGGCGACGGAGCGGACCGCCCCATCGGTTTCCAGCAGGGTCCAGGCGGTGACGTCCTCCGCCCGGTAGGCGGTGAGCGCCCCCAGCGTGCCGTCCTCCATCGCGACGAACAGCAGCCGGCGGTTCTGGTCGTAATCCTGGTCGCGCGGGCTGGACAGCAGATGGCGGGCCAGCAGGGCGAGGTCGTTCGCCTGATAGGCCGCCTCGGTGTCGGTATAGAGGAACTCGCGGATTTCGCGCCGGTTGCGCGGCACGAACAGCGTCGCCCCCTCCACGTCGCGCGGCGGAATGGCGCGGTCCATCGGCGAGCCGATGCGCGTCTGGCGGTTGACCTGCATGCTCTGCGGGGTCAGCGGGTCGCCGGTCACCATATATTCGGCGCCCGACGTGAAGACCTGCAGATGCCGGCCGGAGAAGACGGCGCGCACCGCGTTCACCTGATCGGACAGGATGCCGAATTCGATGGCCTGATCGTCCAGCCCCTCCCCCAGATCGAAATTCCAGATCTGGGCGGAGCGCGACAGCCACAGCCGGTTGGGCAGGTCGCGCGAGCCGCCGATCACCAGCCGGTCCTGGTGGAAGGCCGCCGACACCGGCCAGCCGCGCAATGCCGAGAAGGCCTGCTCCTCCCATTGCGTCGTCGGCTGGGTGTCGGCCAGCGTCTCCTTCACCGTGGCGTTGAGCTGGGTGGCCGATACCACGCCGGTCACCTGCAACTGCTTGCCCTCGATGCGGATGCGGGTGCCGTCATGACGCGGGTCGAAAACGGGGGCGGAGGCGGTGACGGTGATCGCCCCGCCGGTGCCGGACGGCGTCACCGTCACCGCCGGATCGCCGAAGCGGTGGAAGGGTGTCCGCACCAGCTCCCCTTCCACCGCAAAGGCCCACTCGGCCAGGGTCCAGGCCCCGTCGTCGCCGCGCGTCAGCTTGCGCGGCGGCAGGTCGGGATGGCAGACCAGCAGCGTGTCGGCGCTCTGCGTCCAGGTGATCTGCGCCAGTTGCGTCAACGTCCAGGGCGCGGCAACCGACGCCAGCTTGCTCCCGCCCTGGAACACGTCGATCCAGCGGTCGGTGAAGACCAGCAGATAGGTCTGCTCGCTGTTCCGCTCGAATGCCACCAGCCGCCCGTCGCCGCGGGCCAGCGCGGTGAAGGCAAGACCCGACCGCCGCGTCACCCCGCCGGTCGGGTCGATGAACAGGTTGCGCAGGGCCAGCGCGCCGTTGTCGTAGGCCTTGAGGTCGCCGCGTCCGAGCAGGCGGCGCGACACCTCGCCGGCGGTGAAGTTGGTCTTGACCTGATGCAGCCGTCCCATAACGTCCTCCCCTTCATGCTCTCGCATCGATCAGGGTGAAGTCCTCGAAGCCCGGCTGGCTGTCCTGCTGGGCGTCGATCTGGCGGGCGCGGCGGAACTCGCTCTCGGCCAGCTGGGCCAGCAGCTCCGCCCGCGTCGAGCTTTCGGTCAGCGGCAGGCAGAACTCGGCGGCGAGCCGGGCGATCAGCGCCTGATCGAAGAAGGCGGGGAAATGCTCCTCCGCCGGACGGCCGATATAGGACAGGGTGACGGCGCCGGCATCGCACAGCAGCGTCCGGCCGCTGATGCGATAGGACAGACCGCGCCCCCGCCCGTCGCCCCCCGCCCCCAGCGCCCGCAGGAAATCGGCCGGCAGTTGGAAGGCGCAGGCATAGTCGGCGACCGGCGGTTCGGCCAGCCGCGGCAGCGTCGCCTGGACGCTGGCGAAGCTCCAGGCGTTGGCCGACAGCAGTGCGTCGCGCGTTGGCGCATAGAGGGCGGCGGCGACCTCCGCCTCGGCGGAGCCGTCGTCGAAGGAGGCGATGGCGGTGGCGCCGAGCTTGATCAGCGCGCGGCCGCACAGGCCGATGGCGGTCAAGGCCATGGACGGTCTCCCTTTCCAGGGTTTCGGAAAGACGCCGCCCTCTATGGTCGACGTGCGGCGCCCTTCCCTTTCGGCGGATCAGTCGCCGTTGGCGCTGCCGAACGGCGTCAGGTTGGCGACGTCGACCGCTCCGTTGGCGCTGGCCGCCACCACCAGCACGCCGGTCGCCGGCGTCGCGCCGCCGACCGCACAGTTCGCCAGCAGCATGTCGCCCACCCGCAGCAGGTCGGCCGCACCGTTGAAATAGCCGGCGGTGTCGATGTCGGTCGCCGCATCGGCCGTGGTGTAGTGCCAGAGCGTGAAGCCGTTCGCGTAGGCAAGCACGCTCAAATCCTTGGACGCATAGGCCATGGATCGAAGACTCCATAAATGAAGGTTGGGACATATCTCGCGACACGCCGTGTCAAGGAATTCGGCCAGCAAGCTACGGTGCATGGGAAGCGCTGGGCTGTTTTCAGCGAGCGGGCTCCGTCACGGAGAATATGAAGACAGCAGCAAGAAGAAGGGGCATGGAACTTGCTATCTAATCAAGCAAACCCTACTTTACGCCTTGATGATATAGGTGGTGATTAGACTCGGCTGCGTGTTGTTGTGCTGCTGTCCACCACCGACACTGCTGGTGGCGGACGATGACACGTTGGACGTGGCGTAAGGATCCTCGCTGCCGGCCCCGCGCGTGCCAGACGACGGCAAGACATAACCGGCATGTGGATAGACGCTGTGATAGTGATTGGGCATCTGGGCTGTCGTCAGCGTGTGCGTCTCGGCGCCGCCCGACGCCCCGAGCGTGGTTCCGGCAATGTTGGAGCCTGTGGAGGTCAGCCGGTTGGCGGCCGTCCCTCCCATATCGTCTTTGCCGGCGGGGACGCGTCCGCGAAGGTCCGGCAGGTTGAAGCTGGTCGCGCCATCTCCGGCACCGAACGACGTGCCGAGAACAGCGAACAGATCGCTGTATGTCGTGCGGTCGACTGCGCTGCCGTCGCACAGCAGATAACCGGCTGGCGCGATGGCGCCGCCGAAAGCCAGAAGGGCACCGGTGGGGACAAGGCAGGAACAGGTCGTCATGAGGGCTCTCCATAGGTTGGTTGAATAGGTCGAGGCTGGCCACCGAACGCCACATGAGGGCAGGATGGGACATGGCTGACTGACCCATGCCGTCCACCTCGAACGCCAAGTCGTAATGCGGGCGAGTTTCGCTGGGCTCTTGGCAGTTTCCGATCAGGGCCGCCGGAACGGCGGTCAGAGGCGGGCAAGACATCGCCTCATGCCGTGGCGGCTTCAGTGCCTGAAAGGATGCTCAATCTGCGAAGTTCAGCTCTCCAGGCAGCGCAGGGTCACAACGCCGGTGGTGTCGATCAGCGCGGCGCCCTGGCTCATCATGTTGTTGACGAAATGCGCCGCGCGGTCGCCGTGCCAGGTGATGTCGGTCTTCACGTCGGCGCCCGCCGCGTGGCCGACCGCCGTCTTGTGATACCAGTGGCAAAGCCGGACATTGCCGCTCAGCGTCAGGCCGGAATGCGGCAGCCACAGCGTGCCGAGCCAGCGCTTGGCCTGGGTGCCGCGCCAGGGCAGCTCGTCGGAACCGACATAGTCGGAGCTGGCGAATTCCTCGATGCCCAGCAGCTGGCTCCACTGCTTCCAGCCGACGACGGCGAAGCGCTGGCCGTCGTCCGGCACATCGGCCTCGCCCATCATCTCGAAGGCGGCCAGGATCTTGGCCTTGGTCAGCCCATCGGTGGCGCTGCCGGCATAGTTGACGGATTTGTTCAGTTCGGCGATCAGCAGCTCGTCGGTCTTGCGCCCCAGCGCATAGGCGCCGGCATTGGCGATGATCTGCCGCTCGTCGATGTTGGTCTTCAGCTCGTCCAGCCGGTCGACCCAGTCGCCGGCATAGAAATCATACAGCGCGCATTCGACCGGGGTGTGGTCCAGGTTCATCACCGGGACCGCGCCATGGCGCGACTTGGTGGAGGCGGCGCCCTTGCCGACCTTCTGGAAGACGGTGGAGGCGCCCTGCACGTTGTTCTTGCTGCGCACCGTGTTGCGCAGCTTGGAACCCATGCGCTGGTAGGCCTCGTGGACCTCGCGTTCGAACTGCTTGACGAACGCCTGGGCGATGCTGGTCGACATACGGATTTTTCCTTTCGCGTTCCTGCGGATCCCGCGACGGCGTGGCGGGAGGAGTCGTTCCGCCACCCGGTTGTCGGGACCGCGCGCAAGGCGCAGCGCCGGCCGCGGGCGAAACGCGAAAACAAAAAGGGCCGGCCGGACTATCGAGTGTCCAACCGGCCCTTTTCGGACCGAAGCGAGGGGAGAGCTTTGGGTCTGTCGGGCATCGAGGTCCGGGGGCGGACCTGTCGCCTTGACGAGATTGGTTATAGGATTTTATTCAGTAATGATCAAGGACTATTTTCACATATCAATGCCGGACCGGCCCCGCCACCCAATGGCTGACGATGGTCTCCGCCTGTGCCGGCGGGATTTCCGGATGGTGGTAGCGGTAGACGGTGACCGCCGCCTCCAGCGCATAGCGTTCCGGCTGGCCGCAGCGGCACAGGCCGGAATAGCAGCGCTGCACCGCATCTCGGCAGGCGATGGCGCCGGTGATCGGCTGCTCCGCCTCGGGAAAACGGGGATCGGTCATGGACGCTCCTCCTCATCCAGGGGCACGCCGTAGATTTCCAGCCGGTGGCCGACGATCTTGTAGCCGAGTTCGCGGGCGATGCGTTCCTTCAGCGCCTCCAGCTCCGGGCTGGCGAACTCGATGATCCGCCCGGTGCGGGTGTCGATCAGGTGGTGGTGGTGGTCGGCCGTCGCCTCCTCGTACCGCGCACGGCCGTCGCCCAGGTCGACGCGCTCGATCACCTGCGCGTCTTCCAGCAGCCGCATGGTGCGGTACACCGTGGCGATGGAAATGCGCGGGTCGATCAACACGGCCCGGCGGTGCACCTCTTCCACATCGGGATGGTCGTCGGCATCCGACAACACCTGCGAGATGACGCGGCGCTGCCCGGTCATCTTCAGCCCCTTCTCCATACACAATGCTTCCAGACGCGACGTCATCACCCCAACCCTGGTCTTTGCTTCCCGAGACCCCCATCATACTGAAAACCGTTCGCAATCCCAGAGCGGTTTCGCAGCGACGGAAAGTCGCTGAACCCGCCGGCACCCCTCATGGACCGGCCAAGATGGAGGACTGACCCGCATGACCCGTGCCCACCCGCCCCGGATCGCGACGACGCAGGCCCTGCTGATCGCCGGCCTGTCGCTGTTCGCCGCCCCGGCCCTGGCCCAGCAGTCGGCCCCGGCTCCCGCTCCCGCCGCCCAGGCCGCCGTCGCCGATGCACAGGGCAAGCCGCTGGGGACCGTCACCTTCACCCGCTTCCCGCACGGCATCCTGGTCCACGGCCAGCTCGAAGGGCTGCCGCCGGGCTGGCATGGCATCCACATCCACGAGAACGGCGCCTGCACGCCCGACTTCAAGGCGGCCGGCGGCCATTTCGGCGCCCAGGGCTCCAAGCACGGGCTCGAGTCCGAAAAGATGCATTACGGCGAGCTGCCCAACATCTGGGCCAACGAGGCCGGCAAGGCCGGGTTCGAGGCGATCACCCACATGGTCACCCTGACCGACGGGCCGGACGGCCTGTTCAAGCAGGGCGGCACCTCCATCATCGTCCATGCCCAGCCCGACGACTATCTCAGCCAGCCCGCCGGCAACTCCGGCGACCGCATCGCCTGCGGCATCATCAAGAAGCCGTAAGCACCGCCTAAACGGTCCCGGGGCGCGACCATTTGCCGCGGCGTCGCGACGAGGATTCGCGCCCCTTTCCCGCAAGTCCTGACCCGCGCACCCCTGCCGCGCGCCGAGTTTGCTTGCCAAATCAAGCCACCGGCCCTATCTGTCCGGGGTCGGACGGCGCCCGGCGCCGCGCAAGCATGCGCAGGCACCTGATCGCCCGCCGCCCGACGGCTCCGCGCCAACCCGCCGCGGAGCGCGCAAGCCCGGCCGCTCCCTCCTGGCGCGGCCCCCATTCTGGTGACCAGGACCATCGCTTCCATGACCGAATTTTCCGGCCTCGGCCTGATCGAGCCTCTTCTGCGCGCCGTCGCGGAGGAGGGATACTCCACGGCCACGCCGATCCAGGCCGGCGCCATCCCGCTCCTGCTGGCCGGCCGCGACGTTCTGGGCCTCGCCCAGACCGGCACCGGCAAGACCGCGGCCTTCACGCTGCCCATCCTGCAGCGGCTGTTCCAGAACAAGAAGCGCGTGGCCGCCAAGTCGCCGCGCACGCTGATCCTGACCCCGACGCGGGAACTGGCTCTGCAGATCGGTGACAGCTTCACCACCTACGGCCGCCATCTGCCGATCCGCCGCACCGTCATCCATGGCGGCGTCGGCCAAAGCCCGCAGGTCGCCGCCATCGCCCGCGGGACGGAGGTGCTGATCGCCACTCCCGGCCGCCTGCTCGACCTGATGGCGCAGAACCATGTCCGCCTCGACCAGATCGAGGTGTTCGTGCTGGACGAAGCCGACCGCATGCTCGACATGGGCTTCATCCGCGATGTGCGGAAGGTGGTCGCGGTGCTGCCGAAGGAACGGCAGACCCTGCTGTTCTCCGCCACCATGCCGGACGCCGTGGTCGATCTGGCCAACAGCATCCTGACCGATGCCGAACGCATCGAAGTGACGCCGCAATCGACCACGGTGGAGCGCATCAACCAGCGCGTCCTGTTCGTGGAGCGCAGCGACAAGCGCCGCCTGCTGGCCGACCTGCTCGAGGATTCGGCGATGGCCCGCACCATCGTCTTCGCCCGCACCAAGCACGGCGCCGACCGCATCGCCGACCACCTGAAGAAGGCCGGCATCGCCGCCGACGCCATCCATGGCGACAAGTCGCAGTCGGCCCGCGTCCGCGCGCTGGAAAGCTTCCGCGCCGGCGAGTTGCGGGCGCTGGTGGCGACCGACATCGCCGCCCGTGGCATCGACATCGACGGCATCAGCCACGTCATCAACTTCGACCTGCCGAACGAGCCGGAAAGCTACGTCCACCGCATCGGCCGGACCGCCCGTGCCGGCACCGACGGCAGCGCGGTGTCCTTCTGCGACCATGAAGAGGTCGGCTATCTGAAGGACATCGAGAAGACGATCCGTCAGCCCATCCCGGCCGACACCGACCACCCCTACCACGCGGTCGACGTGGCGCAGATCCACGCCTCCAGCAAGCCGCCGCCCCGCCCCAAGGCGCCGGGCAGCAACCGCAATCAGAACAACCGCAACCAGCAGCAGGCCCGCCCCAGAAACGCTGGTACCAACCCCGCGCCGAAGCCGGCGGCCCCCGCCAAGGCTGCACAGCCGAAGCCTGTCGCGCCCGCCGCCAAGGCCCCGCAGAAGGCCGGCAAGCCGACCGGCGCGCCGCGGCCGGACGCCGCCCGCAACGACCAGAACCGGCATGACCGCCGCCCGGCTCCGCACGCCGTTTCGCACGGCAACACCCATGGGGCCAGCAAGCAGACTCCGCGTGCGGCCGGCACTCCCGGCGGCAACACGCCGATGCGCCGCAAGCCCAGCGCCGCCTGATCCGGACAGCGCCCATAAGGAAAAAGGCCCCGTCTCTCGCCGAGACGGGGCCTTTTCCGTTCAGAAACTCAGTTGTCAGCCCCGGAGTCGTCAGCCTTGGGCTTCCGCGGCATGCGCCGCCTGTACCGCCGGACGGGCGCCGACGCGCTCGCTGAAGGCGATCAGACCGGGGAAGGCCGACAGGTCGAAGCCGATGCGCGGCAGCCAACTCAGCACCGTATAGGCATAAGCGTCGGCGACGGTGAAGACGTCACCGGTCAGATAGGCCTTGCCCTCCAGTTGCTGGTTCAGCACCGACAGCTTGCCGCTCAGCACCTTGGCGGCGAAGTCGCGATGGGTGTCGGACACCACGTCCTTCAGCATCGGGAACAGCGGGACGACGCCCTTGTGCAGTTCCGACCCGATGAAGTTCAGCAGTTCCTGGACATGGTAGCGCTCGATCGTGCCGACCGCCGGGATCAGACCGCTGTCCGGCACCTTGTCGGCGATGTACTGCACGATCACGGCGCCTTCGGTCAGGATCCCGCCCTCGTCCAGCGCCAGGGCCGGGACCTGTCCTTTCGGGTTCACCGCACGGAAATCGCTGCCGTCGGGCAGGGTCTTGGCCACCAGATCGACCTTGACCAGATCGAAGGGCAAACCGGCCTCGCGGAGGACGATGTGCGGCGACAGCGAGCAGGCACCCGGCTTGTAATAGAGCTTCATGTCTCCGGAACCCCGTTTGGGTTGTTGGTGCCCTAATGGCTACTCCAAAGCGACCGGCGCCGCCACTTTTCCGGAGTGGTCAGACCGCCTGCGCCGCCAGCTTCCGAGCCTGTCGGTCGATGAACCACCACGCCCCGCGCGAGGCCACGCTGCACAGCCGCGAGTGCGGCTTCAGGCCACAAGCCTTGAACACCATGGCGATGGCACGGTCGACGTGCTTGCGACGATACCGGCCGAATGCGCGGCGCTTGTAGGCGGCATTGTAGAGCTTGTGCTCATACGCCGCGTCGGCCGGGGCGTTGGCGGCGTAATAGGCGTAGGCCAGCTCGTCATCCTCGGACTCGCCGATGCGCGACAGCGCCACCTTCAGGCGCTGGATCTTGTTCAAGCCTTCGCGGTCCAGATACTTCTTGGCATAGGTGTAGAAGATCTTGTAGTGGCGCAACTCGTCGGCGGCGATGTTGCGGCAGATCTCCTTCAGCACCGGCTCGTCGGTCGAATCGCCGATGGCGGCGTAGTAGGAGCTGGTGCCGGTCTCCACCATGCAGCGGGCGATCATCTCGCCGGTGCGCGACCCGCGCACCGAAGCATCCAGATCGATCGGCACGCGGTAGCCGGCGCGGAAACGCTCGACCGCCGCCCGGAAATCGAAGGTTGGGTCGACCAGTTCGGCCCAGCGGCCCAGCGCCTCGCCATGCTGGACTTCCTCGACCGCCCAGCCGCGGGCGACCTCCTGGAATTCCGGATCGTCATTGAAGACGTTGCACAGATAAGCCGTGTAGTCGTCGGCGTTGAATTCCACCAGCGCCGCCGCCTTGATCAGCGGGATCAGATCGGGATCGATCTTGGTGGCGTCGAAACGGTCCCAGGGAAGCTCTTCGATCCGCCAATGCGCACGCGCCATGATCCGCTCTGCCGCCTCGTCTTGGGCCGCCCTGACGGCGGCCGGGTCCAAAATCGTGCAAGGTCCGTTTCCCGCGTCCCCACCAGTGCCGTCGGGGTGCGGCGGGGTTTGCGGTTCCGGCCTTCGAATGTAATTCGTCTTTTCGGCGATGCAACAGAGTCGCAACGGAAACGGGCGGCCTGGAAGTCCAAGCCGCCCGTTCGACCGAAGAAATATATGCCGTCAGCCCTGGAAGCCCCCGGACCGGCGGCCTTTCCGCTCAGTGAGCGGAGGACTGGCTCAGCGCGTCCAGCTTGGCGCGCGCGACGGCCAGCTTGGTCTCCGCGACGGCACGCTCGGCGTCCGACTTGCTGTCGTCCAGATCCTCGGACAGGTCCTTGATCTGCTTCTCGACCGCGGCGCGGTCCAGGTCGGTCAGCGCCACCGCTTCCTCGGCCAGCACGGTGCAGCGGGCCTCGGTGACCTCGGCGAAGCCGCCGGCGACGAAGACGCGGTCGACCACGCGGTCGCCCTCATAGACGTCGATGACACCCGGACGCACGGTCGAGATCATCGGCGAATGGCCGGCGAGCACGCCGAAATCGCCTTCCGAACCCGGCACCACGACCATGTCCACGGGCTGCGACTTCAGCAGCTTTTCCGGCGAGACCAGCTCGAATTCGACTTTATCGGCCATGGGTTTCCTGGTGCCTCTTCATAGGAACCCCCTCCCCCGCTGACGGGGGGAGGGGGTGTGCTGATGTCGATTTCCGCCCGGCCTTCTCGAAACCGATGGGGCCGGGTCGGAATGCCGCGATCCCGGGTTGGGATCAGGCAGCGGCCAGCTTCTTGGCCTTGGCGATCGCCTCGTCGATGGTGCCGACCATGTAGAAGGCGGCCTCCGGCAGGTGATCGTAGTCGCCGTTCACGATGCCCTTGAAGCCCTTGATGGTGTCCTCGAGCGGGACCAGCACGCCCGGGGTGCCGGTGAAGACCTCGGCGACGTGGAACGGCTGCGACAGGAAGCGCTGGATCTTGCGGGCGCGGGCCACGACCAGCTTGTCCTCTTCCGACAGCTCGTCCATGCCCAGGATGGCGATGATGTCCTGCAGCGACTTGTAGGTCTGCAGCACCTTCTGGACCGAGCGGGCGACCGAGTAGTGCTCCTCACCGACGACGCGCGGGTCGAGGATGCGGCTGGTCGAGTCGAGCGGGTCCACGGCCGGGAAGATGGCCATTTCGGCGATCGAGCGCGACAGCACCGTGGTGGCGTCGAGGTGGGCGAAGGAGGCGGCCGGGGCCGGGTCGGTCAGATCGTCGGCGGGCACGTAAATGGCCTGCACCGAGGTGATCGAGCCCTTCTTCGTCGAGGTGATGCGCTCCTGCAGGGCGCCCATGTCGGTGCCCAGCGTCGGCTGGTAACCCACCGCCGACGGGATGCGGCCCAGCAGGGCCGACACTTCCGAACCGGCCTGGGTGAAGCGGAAGATGTTGTCCACGAAGAACAGCACGTCCTGGCCTTCCTCGTCGCGGAAATATTCCGCGAGCGTCAGGCCGCTCAGCGCGACGCGGGCGCGGGCGCCCGGCGGCTCGTTCATCTGGCCGTACACCAGGGCCACCTTGGAACCCGGGCCGTCGAGCTTGATGACGCCCGACTCGATCATCTCGTGGTAGAGGTCGTTGCCCTCGCGGGTACGCTCACCCACGCCGGCGAACACCGACACGCCGCCGTGCGCCTTGGCGACGTTGTTGATCAGCTCCATGATCGTCACGGTCTTGCCAACGCCGGCGCCGCCGAACAGGCCGATCTTGCCGCCCTTGGCGTAGGGAGCCAGCAGGTCGATGACCTTGATGCCGGTGATCAGGACTTCGGCGTCCGTCGACTGGTCGACGAAGTCCGGGGCCTGACGGTGGATCGGCAGCGAGCGGGGGGCGTTGACCGCGCCACGCTCGTCGATCGGCTCGCCGATGACGTTGATGATGCGGCCGAGCGTCTCCGGGCCGACCGGCACGGTGATCGGGTTGCCGGTGTCCGTCACTTCCGAGCCACGCACCAGACCGTCGGTGCTGTCCATGGCGATGGTGCGGACCGTGCTCTCACCCAGGTGCTGCGCCACTTCCAGAACGAGGGTCTTGCCGTCGTTCTGGGTGTGCAGCGCGTTCAGGATCGCCGGCAGGTCGCCGTCGAACTGCACGTCCACGACGGCGCCCGTGACCTGCGTGATCTTGCCGACAGAATTGGTGGTGGCCATGGAGTAAAGCTCCCTAGGAACTCGGTAAGTGTCGGTATGCCGTCGCCGGCGCAAATAGGCTGGGCCCTACGTGTCGGATGCGGCCGTTACAGGGCTTCGGCACCGGAGATGATCTCGATCAGCTCCTTGGTGATGTAGGCCTGGCGCGTCCGGTTGTAGGTGATCGTCAGCTTGTTGATCATGTCGCCGGCGTTGCGCGTCGCGTTGTCCATCGCGGTCATCCGGGCGCCCTGTTCGGACGCGGCGCTCTCCAGGAGGGCGCGGTAGATCTGGATGGACAGGTTGCGCGGCAGCAGTTCGGCGAGGATCTGCTCCTCGTCCGGCTCGAACTCGTACATCGCCTTGGCATCAGCACCGGCGGCCTCGGCGGCCTCGGTGGCGACGGCGAAGGGAATGAGCTGCTGAACCGTGACGATCTGGGAGATCGCCGACTTGAACTTGTTGAAGATGACCGAGCAGACGTCGAACTCGCCGGCATCGAACATCGCCAGCACCTTCGTCGCCACCATGTCGGCGTCGCTGAAGCCGAGCCGGCGGCGGCCGACATCCTCGTAGCTCTCGACGATGAGCGAGGCGAACTCGCGACGCAGCTGGTCGCGGCCCTTGCGGCCGACGGTCAGCAGCTTCACGGTCTTGCCCTCGCCCTGCAGCCGGACGATCTGGCGCTTGGCCTCGCGGACGATGGAGCCGTTGAAGGCGCCGCACAGACCGCGGTCGGAGCTGATCACGACCAGCAGGTGCACCTTGTCGGCGCCCGTCCCGGTCATCAGCTTCGGGCCGTTGCCGCTGTCCTGCACGTTGGCGGCCAGCGACGACAGCATGCGGCCCATACGCTCCGCGTAGGGACCGCTGGCTTCCGCCTGCTCCTGAGCGCGGCGCAGCTTGGAAGCCGCGACCATCTTCATGGCCGAGGTGATCTTGCGCGTCGACTGGACGCTCGAGATCCGGTTCTTTAGGTCCTTGAGGTTAGGCATGCCGGCCCTTCAATTCCGCTCGAGGTCGTTCCGTGCCCGTCTCTACAAGACGGTGGGGGGCGGTTTCCCGCCCCCACGCGCGGTCGGTCAGGCGAAGACCTTGGCGAAGCCGTCGAGGAACGCCTTCAGCTTCTCTTCGGTCGCCGAGGTGATCTGCTTGTCGGTGCGGATCGCCGCCAGGATATCGGCGCCCTTGGCGCGGATTTCCGACAGGAACTTGGCCTCGAAGCGGTTCACGTCCTCGACGCGGATGGCGTCCAGGTAGCCCTTCACGCCGGCGAAGATCGACACGACCTGCTCTTCCACCGGCAGCGGCTGGAACTGGCCCTGCTTCAGCAGCTCGGTCAGGCGGGCGCCGCGGGCCAGCAGGCGCTGGGTCGAGGCGTCGAGGTCCGAGGCGAACTGGGCGAAGGCGGCCATCTCGCGGTACTGCGCGAGTTCCATCTTGATGGTGCCGGCGACCTGCTTCATCGCCTTGATCTGGGCGGCGGAGCCGACGCGGCTCACCGACAGACCGACGTTGATGGCGGGGCGGATGCCCTTATAGAACAGGCCGGTTTCCAGGAAGATCTGACCGTCGGTGATCGAGATCACGTTGGTCGGGATGTAGGCGGACACGTCGCCGGCCTGGGTCTCGATGACCGGCAGGGCGGTCAGCGAGCCGTTGCCGTGGGCGTCGCCCATCTTGGCGGCGCGCTCCAGCAGGCGGCTGTGGAGGTAGAACACGTCGCCGGGGTAGGCTTCGCGGCCCGGCGGACGGCGGAGCAGCAGCGACATCTGGCGGTAGGCGACGGCCTGCTTGGACAGATCGTCGTACACGATCAGGGCGTGCATGCCGTTGTCGCGGAAATACTCGCCCATCGTGCAGCCGGTGTACGGCGCCAGGAACTGCAGCGGAGCCGGCTCCGACGCGGTGGCGGCGACGACGATGGAGTATTCCATGGCGCCGGCGTCTTCCAGGGTCTTGACGATCTGGGCGACGGTCGAACGCTTCTGGCCGACGGCGACGTAGATGCAGTAGAGCTTCTTGCTCTCGTCGTCGCCCTGGTTGATCGGCTTCTGGTTCAGGAAGGTGTCGATGACGACGGCGGTCTTGCCGGTCTGACGGTCACCGATGATCAGCTCGCGCTGGCCGCGCCCGATCGGAACCAGGCTGTCGACGGCCTTCAGGCCGGTCTGCATCGGCTCGTGCACCGACTTGCGCGGGATGATGCCGGGGGCCTTCACCTCGACGCGCTTGCGCTCGACGTTGACCAGCGGACCCTTGCCGTCGATCGGGTTGCCCAGGCCGTCGACCACGCGGCCCAGCAGGCCACGACCGACCGGAACGTCGACGATGGTGCCGGTGCGCTTGACGGTGTCGCCTTCCTTGATGCCGCGGTCGTCGCCGAAGATCACGATACCGACATTGTCGGTCTCGAGGTTCAGCGCCATGCCCTGCAGGCCACCCGGGAACTCGACCATTTCGCCGGCGCGGACGTTGTCCAGACCGTGCACGCGGGCGACGCCGTCACCCACCGACAGGACCTGACCAACCTCGGCGACATCCGCCTCGGTCCCGAAATTCGCGATCTGCTGCTTGAGGATCGCAGAGATTTCTGCGGCGCGGATATCCATCAGACTGATCCCCCTGAGGCCTTCATGGCGAGTTGCAATTTGTTCAGCTTCGTGCGCACCGAGGTATCGACCATGCGCGAGCCGAACTTAACGATCATGCCGCCGATCAGCTCCGGATCGACGGAGGTGTTCACCAGCACCTTGGAACCGATGGACGCCTTGAGCGCGTCGATCACAGCGTCGCGCTGGGCGTCGTTCAGCGGCTGGGCCGTCGTGACCTGTGCCGTGACCTCGCCGCGTCGCCGGGCCAGTTCGGCCAGGAAGCCTTCGATCATCCCGTCGATCGAGAACAGGCGGCGGTTGGCCGCCACCAGCCCGATGAAGCGCTTGGTCAGATCGGACACGCCGGCGCTGTCCAGGACAGCGGCCATGGCCTTGCCCTGGTCGGCGCGGCTGATGACGGGGCTGCGGACGAGGCGACGGAGGTCAGCGCTCTCGGCCAGGATCTGCTTCAGCGTGGTCAGGTCGCTCGCGACCGTGTCCAACGCCTGGTTTTCGTCCGCAAGCTCGAACAGCGCGGTGGAGTAACGCGCGGCGAGTTCGGATACGCCTGTTCCTTCGGATGCCACCTGATCCCTCGAATTGAGTTCGGTAGACGGTGAATTCGGCGGCCTTATAGGGTGTCAACCCGAGGCACAAACACCCCGGCCGCGAAAGCGAGCGGTCCAATATCACAGGAATCGCGCCTACGCAACGGGGTCTGGACAATTTGACTGCGGCGTTTTGAGCAACTGCGGAATCATTGGTCGCAACTGCGTTGGCCAATGACTCGAGTCGGCCTCGACTGGTCATACCGGCTGTGACTTCGATGTGGCCCCAATCTCGGCTTAATTCAAGGTTAACCAATCTGATCCACGGTCGGACCGAACCGCCCAGCCGGCCGATCCGCCACCGTTTCCGGTCGTTTCGCCACGCTCGAGGCCGGTCCGGAGAGACCAGGGGCCTTCCGCCATGACCATCCTGCCGACGTCCGATCCCAGTGCCGATCCCAGTGCCGATGCCGTTGCGGTCGCCGATGCCGGCACCGGATCCCGGCCGCCGAACGTCATCCAGTTCTGCCGCGCCCGCTTCACCCCGGAAGACCTGGAGGACTTCTCCGCGGTCGCCGAACCGAAGCTGAGCCACGGCCATTGGGCCGGCGTGCTGCGCGAGTCGGGCCGCGACCATGACCGCCTGCTGGTGCTTCTGCCCGAGGTCGACCGCCCGGTCTTCCGCTTCGAGCGCGACGCCAAGGGCCGCTACAGCCTGTCCTTCAACGACCGGTCCGGCTGGTACGGCATCGGGGCGGGCGACAGCGCCGCCGAATGCCTGTCGATCTGGCGCCCGCGCCGCCCGCGGAGGCCGTGACCGCCGGACGGCTTCTGCAGACCCGGAAGGTCGGTTCCTGTATTCCACCATGTAAAAAAGTGACGTGCGGCGGGATGCCGCATGGGTTCCATTGTCGAGCCGGACGTCCGGTCCGATCCGTCCCCGCCTACCGATAGACCCCGACAGCCAACATGTAGGGCTTGCCGTTCAGAACCAGACGGCGGGCATGCATCGTCTTGCGCGCGACCTGCCCGGTCAGCGGATCGATCCACTGATAGGTGACGTCGCTGCGCCCGTCGCGCGCCACCCCGGCCAGCGCCTCGCGGATGAAGGGCTTGCCGTCGACGTCGCGCAGATCCCGCAGGTCCGACCCGTTGAGCGTCGCGGTCCAGCCATGGGCGATCATCACGCCCTTGTCGTCCAACAGCATCGGGTAGAGGTCGCGGTCGATGAAAGCGCTATCATGGCCGGCAAAGGCTTCGGCCGCCGCATCCGGGCCGATCCGCTCCAGCAGATGCTGGGCGCGGTCGATCATGGTCAGCGCCTCCGCATCGGTGCCGCGGGTGTGGGCCGGCGCGCCGGCGGCGAAGGCGATGACCACCAGCAGCAGCAGAACCGGCAGCACGGTCAGCAGGGTTTGACGCTGTACGCGCAGACGAAGCTTGGAGATCATGCCGGCCATCAGCCTGAACCTGTCCCTGTGATTTCTGGGTCCGGGAGGGATGCTTCGGTTCGAAACCATCCCGGCTGTGGTAGTACCATGCCCGCTGCCGCGCAATGGACCAAACGTCACAGGTGCCATGTCTTACCGTCGCGGCGAAGGATTCGGGTCAATTCGCCGCAGCTTGGCCGAACGACGCTAAGGACGCCTAAAGGAAGCTGTAGGGGTCGACATCGATCTGCACCCGGATGGCCGGCGGGATTTCCACCCGGTCCAGCCATTCCGCGATCAGCGGCTGCACCTGGGTGCTGCGCGGCGCCTTCAGCAGCAGGCGGCGGCGATGACGTCCGCGCAGCAGGGCCAGCGGCGCCGGGGCGGGTCCGAGCACATGGACGTCGTCGCTGCGCGGGGCGGCGCGGCCCAGCGCCATCGCCACCCGCTCCACCAGCGTCGGGTCCTCGCCCGACACGATCAGCGCCGCCAGCCGGCCAAAGGGCGGCATGCCGGCCTCCAGCCGCATCTCCGCCTCCAGCCGATAGAAGCCGTCGCGGTCGCCGGCGGCCAGAGCCTGCATCACCGGATGTTCGGGCATGAAGGTCTGCAGCATCACCCGTCCCGGCCGCTCGCCGCGCCCGGCGCGCCCGGCCACCTGATGCAGAAGCTGGTAGGTGCGCTCCGCCGCCCGCAGGTCGCCGCCGTTGAGGCCCAGATCGGCATCGACCACCCCCACCAGGGTCAGCATCGGGAAATGGTGGCCCTTCGCCATCACCTGGGTGCCGATGATGATGTCCAGCTCGTGCCGGCCGATGCTTTCCACCATCTCCTGGATGGCGCGCGGGCCGTGCAGGGTGTCGGACGCCATGATGGCGGCGCGGGCCTCGGGGAACAGCTCCGCCACCTCCTCGGCGATGCGCTCCACGCCGGGGCCGCAGGCCGCCATCGTCCCCTCCTCCCCGCATTCCGGGCAGGCATGGGGCAAGGGCTGCTGCAGGCCGCAATGGTGGCATTGCAGCTTGCGGGCGAGCCGGTGCTCCACCAGCCACGCCGTGCAGTTCGGGCATTGCATGCGGTGGCCGCAGGCGCGGCACAGGGTCAGCGGGGCATAGCCGCGGCGGTTCAGGAACAGCATCGCCTGCTCGCCCCCCGCCAGCGTGTCGGTCAGCGCCTTGCGCAGGCTGGGCGCAAGCCAGTGCCGGGCGGGAGGACGGTCGCGCCGCAGGTCGACCAGTTCCACGTCGGGCAGAACGGCGCCGCCATGACGGGCCGGCAGGGCGATGCGGGCATAGCGGTGGCTGTCGGCGTTGACCTTGGTCTCCAGCGACGGCGTGGCGGAGACCAGCGCGATGGGCAAGCCCCCCAGATGGGCCCGCGCCACCGCCATGTCGCGGGCGTGGTAGATCGCCCCCTCCTCCTGCTTGTAGGCGGAGTCGTGCTCCTCGTCGACGATGATGACGCCCAGGTCGGGATAGGGCAGGAACAGGGCCGAGCGCGCGCCGACCACCACCGGCACCTCGCCCTTGGCCACCGCGCGCCAGGTGTCGCGGCGCTGCGCCCCGGTCAGTTCCGAATGCCATTCCGCCGGCGGCGCGCCGAAGCGCCGGGCGAAGCGGTCGAGCCACTGCGCCGACAGCGCGATTTCCGGCAGCAGCACCAGGGCCTGCTTGCCCTGCTCCAGCGCCGCCGAGATCGCCTCGTAATAGACCTCCGTCTTGCCCGACCCGGTGACGCCGTCGAGCAGCACGGTGGAGTAGCGCCCCGACGCGACCCGTTCGCGCAGGTCGTCGGCCGCCGCCCGCTGGTCGGCGGACAGGCTGGGCCCCGGCCGCTGCCAGTCCGGCCGGCCGAGCCGGGTCGGCTGCAGCATCACCGGCTCCAGCAGCCCGGCCTCCGCCAGCCCGCGCACCACGGTGACGCCGCAGCCGGCCTCCTCGGCCAGTTCCGCCGGGGTGCGGGGAGGCCCATCCTCCAGCAGCGCCAGGACACGCTTGCGCGGGTCGGTCATCTTGAAGCCGGGCGGCGGCTCGGCGTCCGGCTTGCGCAGATAGGCCAGCATCGGCTTGGGCGGCTCCAGCGCCGCCGGCACGCTGACCGCCATGCGCAGGACGAAGCCCGGCGGGGTCATGGTGTAGGCGGCGACCCAGTCGACGAAGCGGCGGCCGACCCCGGTCATCGGCGGCACGTCGAACCGGCGCACCACCGCCTTCAGCCGGCCGGACTCCAGCGTCCCGGCGCCCGGTCCCCAGACGACGCCGATCACCCGCCGCGGCCCCAGCGGCACCTCGACGTAATCGCCGGCGACAAGCTCCATCCCGTCCGGCACGCGATAGTCGTAGGCCTCGCGGAGCGGCAACGGCAGCAGAACGGCGACGCGGCGGTCCGGCCCGCGAAGCTGCGGCTTTGCCGGAACTTCGGCGGTTTCACGCACAAAATCGCCTTCGGGCTGCCCGGTTTCGGGCGTGTCCCCAAGAAGATCCCCCTGAATGCCCGGGGCGGAACTGGCGGAAGTCGAACGCATCGGCTAGAGTGGCCTCATGTCCCGGGCACCGGGCGGGACGGCGCGTCGGGCAGCTTTCCGGCGCGGCCGGTTCCGGTCAACATCAGCAAGCATGGACCCTTCGTCATGAAGTTCTTCGTCGACACCGCCGACATCGCCGAGATCCGCGATCTGGCCGATACCGGTCTGCTGGACGGTGTTACCACCAATCCCTCCCTGATCGCCAAGTCCGGCCGTCAATTCCTCGACCTCGTGGCCGAGATTTGCGACGTCGTCAACGGTCCGGTCAGCGCCGAGGTGGCGTCCACCGACTTCGAGACCATGCTCGCCGAGGCCCACAAGATCGCCAGGATCTCCCACCGCGTCGCGGTGAAGGTGCCGCTGACCCCGGCCGGCCTGAAGGTCTGCAAGATCATCTCGTCCGAAGGGACGATGGTCAACGTCACGCTGTGCTTCTCCCCCGCCCAGGCGATCCTGGCGGCCAAGGCCGGCGCCAGCTTCGTGTCGCCCTTCGTCGGCCGGCTGGACGACATCGGCCAGGACGGCATGGGCATCATCAAGGACATCTGCGAGATCTATAACAACTACGACGCCTTCAAGACCGAGGTGCTGGTCGCCTCGATCCGCAACCCGATGCACATCGTCAAGGCTGCCCGCCTGGGCGCCCATGTGGTGACCGCCCCGGCGTCGGTGCTGAAGCAGCTGTTCAACCACCCGCTGACCGACAAGGGTCTCTCCCAGTTCGTCGATGACTGGAAGAAGACCGGCCAGTCGATCCTGTAAGGCGGGCCGGAGCGATCATGGCCGACAGGGGCCGCGAACCGGGCCACAGCCCGCACCGGACGACCACGCTCTCTTCGGAGGAAGTGCGCGCCTATCTGCGGAGCCACCCGGACTTCCTGGCCCAGAACGCCGATCTGGTCCACCACCTGACCCCGCCGTCGGTCGACCGCGGGCGTGGGGTGGTGGACCTCCAGGCCTTCATGGTCGACCGGCTGCGCGCCGAGGTCCGCACCCTCAAGGACCAGCAGCGCGAGCTGATCGGCACCAGCCGGGCCAACCTGAACAGCCAGAACCGCATCCATGCCGCGGTGCTGTTCCTGCTCGACGCCCAGAGTTTCGAGCAGCTGATCCAGACCATCACCACCGACCTCGCGGTCCTTCTCGACCTCGATGTCGCCTGTCTGGTCATCGAATCCAACGGCACCGACATTCCCCATGTCCACCGCTCCGGCGTGCGGGTGGTGGAGCCGGGCGCCATCGCCGACCGGCTGGGCCGCGCCGACGTGGTGCTGAACACCGACATCCAGGGCGATCCCGAGATCTACGGTCCCGGCGCCGGCCTCGTCCGGTCGGAGGCGCTGATCCGCATCCAGGTCTCCAGCGAGACGCCCGACGGCCTGCTCGCCTTCGGCAGCCGCGAGCCAGACACCTTCCACAGCGGCCAGGGCACCGAACTGGTCGGCTTCCTCGCCCGCGTGATCGAGCGGGTGATCCGCGGCTGGCTGGAGCTGCCGGCGTGAGCGAACCTGTTTTGGGGTTTTCCGCCAGGTCGGACGTCCAGGACGTGCTGGCCCACTGGCGGCGCTGGATGGAAAGCGAGAAGGCGGTCTCCCCTCACACCCTGTCGGCCTACACCGCCGACGTTGCCGAGTTCCTGCGCTTCCTCACCGAATTCCACGGCGGCACCCCGCCCTCGCTGAACGACCTGGGCGACCTGAAGGCGGCGGATTTCCGCGCCTGGATGTCCCGGCTGGCGATGGACGGGCTGGTCGGGGCCAGCCGCGCCCGCAAGCTGGCGGCGGTGCGCAACCTGTTCCGCTGGCTGGACCGCAGCGGCTGCCTGCACAATCCCGCCGTCGCCACGCTCGCCACGCCGAAGGTCAAGCGCCCCGCCCCGCGCCCGCTGACCGAGATCGACGCCGACCGCCTGCTGGAGGAGGCCGAGCGCGACCGCGAGGAGCCCTGGATCGGCAAGCGCGACCGCGCGCTGTTCACCCTGCTCTACGGCTGCGGTCTGCGCATTTCGGAGGCGCTGGGACTGGCCCGAAAGGACGCGCCGCTGACCGACACGCTGCGCGTGACCGGCAAGGGCCGCAAGGACCGCATGATCCCCGTCCTGCCGGCCGTGACCGAGGCGGTGCGCGCCTATATCGAGTCCTGCCCCTTCACGCTGGCGCCCGACGGTCCGCTGTTCGTCGGCACCCGCGGCGGCCGGCTGAACGCCAGCGTTGCCCAGCACCAGATGCAGAAGCTGCGCGCTCTGATGGGCATGCCGGACAGCGCCACCCCGCACGCCCTGCGGCATAGTTTCGCGACCCACCTTTTGGCGGATGGCGGCGACCTGCGCGCCATCCAGGACCTGCTCGGCCACGCCTCGCTCTCCACAACCCAGCGTTATACGGACGTGGAGAACGAGCAGCTGATGAACGTATACCGCAACGCCCATCCCCGGGCGCGGAAGGGCTGAGCCCTCTCCTGCTCCCCAACCCCTTGTGCATACTGAGGTATTCAGTTCGCACCCACTCCAGCCGCAGTCCGCTCCCTTCCGGGGGAGCGATCCAAGGGCGCAACAAAGAACCTCTGCAGGGTTACTGTATTTCGATTGCAGATGCTTTCAATAGTTCGCAGATCACACAAAACAAAATTGCCGCTCATCACCGAACTAATACTTAAGCATTGTAGGGGTGGGCGTATCCCTCATTTCTTGTTAAACTTTCATTAACTTCAAAAATCGAGAGTCATATCCAGTCGCGCAGCGAAAGACTGGGGGGACTCCTATGCAAACAAAATCTATCCAAACGAAGATAGCCATGCTGTCGGGCATGTGTCTGGCGGGCACCGTCGCCGTGCTCGTCGGCTTCGGCATCCTGTCGACACGTTCGAGCAACGAGTTCGTAACCGGGAATGTCGAGCGGATCCTCGAAAGCAAGACGACCGAATCCCTGCAGAATCTCGCCGCCACCCAAGCTGGCCTGCTGCGGTCGGAGTTCGACACCGCGCTGAACGCCGCCCGCACCATGGCCGGCAGTTTCGCCAGCCTCGCCGACGACGCGGCGCCCGGACATGTCGAGCGGGAGCGGCGGCGCGACGCCTTCAACGGCGTGCTTCTGTCGGTCCTCAAGCAGAACCCGCTGTTCAACGGCACCTATTCGGCATGGGAGCCCAACGCTCTCGATGGCCGGGACGAGGAGTTCCGCAACCGCCGCGATACCGGAACCGACGCCACCGGCCGCTTCATTCCCTATTGGAACCGCGACCAGAAGGGCCACGTCGCCATGCAGCCCCTGGTCGAGTATGACAGCCGCGAGCGCCATCCCAACGGCGTCATGAAGGGCGGCTGGTACATCGGCCCGCAGGAGCATGGGCGCGAAAGCGTTCTCGATCCGCTGCCCTACATCGTGCAGGGCAAGCAGGTCTTCCTGGCGACCCTGTCTGTGCCGATCGTCATCAACGGCAAGTTCCGCGGCGTGGCCGGCGCCGACTTCAACCTCGATTTCGTCCAGCAACTGTCGACCAAGGTCAGCGCCGCCGTGTTCAACGGCCGCAGCCAGGTGGTCATCATCAGCAACATGGGCCTGATCGTCGCCCACAGCGCGCGGCCCGACCTGATCGGGCAGCCGATCTCCACCTTCGACACCTCCTGGCAGGCCGATCTGGCGAATGTCCAGTCCGGCAAGGCCCATGTCGACGTCGAAGCTTCCACCAACATGCTGCGCAGCTTCGCCCCCATCACCTTGGGCAACACCGAGAAGCCGTGGGCGGTGCTGGTCCAGGTGCCGAAGGACATCGTGCTGGCCGACGGCATGGCGCTGTCCTCCGCGCTCGGCGAGCGCGCCAACTCCAACATCCTGTGGCAGGTCGCCGTCGGCGCCCTGGTCGCGCTTGGCGCCGTCGCGGTGATGTGGATTGTCGCCGGCGGCGTCGCCCGGCCGATCCGCGCCAGCGTCGCCTTCGCCGAGGGCATCGCCGCCGGCCGCTTCGACCAGACGCTCGACATCCGCCAGTCCGACGAGGTCGGCGCCCTGGCCGACGCCCTGCGCAAGATGCTGGCCGACCTGAAGCGGATGATCGACCAGCGGGCGGAGGATCAGGCCAAGGCCGACGCCGAACGCCGTGCCGCCATGCTGCAACTGGCCGACACCCTGGAAGCCCAGGTGATGAATGTGGTGGACGGCGTCGACCGGGCGGCCCGGTCGATGAACGGCACCGCCCAGACCATGACCGCCACCGCGACCCAGACCAGCCAGCAGGCCGGCGTGGTCGCCAACGCCTCCCAGGATGCCAGCAGCAACGTCCAGACGGTCGCCAGCGCCACCGAAGAACTGTCGGCCTCGATCCAGGAGATCGGCGAACGCGTCAACCGCTCCGCCCAGATCGCCCGCGAGGCGGTGGAGGCGGCCCAGCAGGCCAACGGGCAGGTGTTGAGCCTGACCGAGGCGGCGGAGAAGATCGGCACGGTGGTGCAGCTGATCCAGGACATCGCCAGCCAGACCAACCTGCTGGCGCTGAACGCCACCATCGAGGCCGCCCGCGCGGGCGAGGCCGGCAAGGGCTTCGCCGTGGTGGCGCAGGAGGTGAAGAGCCTCGCCAGCCAGACCGCCCGCGCGACGGAGGACATCGCCGGCCATGTCAGCGGCATGCAGCGCGTCACCGACGAGACCGCCAGCGCCATCAAGGGGATCGGCGGCATCATCGCCCAGATCGACGAGATCTCCACCGCCATCGCCGCCGCGGTGGAGGAACAGGGCTCCGCCACCGCCGAGATCGCCCGCAACGTCCAGCAGGCCGCCAGCGGCACCCAGGAGGTGACCAGGACCATCGCCGACGTCCGCAGCGCCGCCGTCGAGGCCGGCCATTCCGCCGAGAACGTCCTGTCGGTCTCCGGCCAGCTCGCCGGCGACGCCGGGCGCCTGCGCAGCGTGGTGAACGGCTTCCTGTCGACCATCCGCGCCGCCTGACCGGGCTGAACCGCAGAAGGGCTCCCCTGCCGGCCGGCGGGGGAGCCCTTTGCCGTCCACGGCTTCTCCGGATGTTGACGCTCCTCCCCCGTCTCCCCACACTGGATGCCGGAAACCGGAGGCGGAAATGTCGGATCTGACGCTGTCGGAGCGGGCGATGCGGGCCATCGCCCTCGTGCTGGGCACGATCAACGCCCCCCGCCCGGTTGCCATGGATGAGGCGACGCTGCTCGACTGCCTCGGCGCCGACCGCCCCGATCCCCGCTGGCGCCCGCACATCGAAGCCCTGTTCGACGAGGTGTCCATCGAAGCGCTGCACGATCTGGTGCTGGCCGGGGTGGTGGATTTCGACCAGCTGGACCGGGCCGCGCGCATATGGGGCATGACCGATGGACGAAACCACCCCTGGATCGAAGAAATGGCCGCCCTCACGCTGGCCTGCATTGCTCGCGGACGCCCTCCGTCTGCTTCGGTCGCTCCCGGACAAACCGCGCTGGAGCTTCGGCGGCGGCACGGCGCTGGCCGCGCAGTATGACCAGCGCGTCAGCTACGACATCGACATCTTCGTCCGTGACTCGGAGGTGCTGCGTGACCTGACCCCGGCACGCAATGCGGCGACCCGCGCGCTGCTGGCGGGACAGTAATGTAGTAGTGATTCCTTCGAATCTCCGCATGTAAGGCGCGGATACGCTGAGATCATATCAGATCCAATTTGAGAGGATAATAAAATGGTCGACAGATATGAGCTTATGTCTCCGGAGGATTATGAATCACTTCCGCTAGATGCAGAGGAAGCTTTTGCCGAAGCAGATAGAATATGCCTAAACAAAATGGCGCTGTTGATTGACCAAAATTCAAGTCAGGACTTTGATGAACTAGTTAGAACTAACTATGTATCAACCATGATAGGGCTCGCAAATGTATGTGGTCTATCTTCCATTATAGCAGCCGAGCCGGATCATCATGGATATGATACTTTTCAAAGATTTTCTATAGCTGTCAAGAAAGAGACAGCCAGGATAAGGTTCAAAAATCGAGGTCGTGCAAAAGAAAAATCTGTACTGCTCACGGATAACGCGAAATTCAAGATAAAGCACTACATCGATCGACTCCGATCATCAATCGAAGATTCCGATTTTTCGGATGAAAAGAAAAAATCCCTGTTAACTTCCCTATCTGACTTTGAAGAAGAGTTAAATAAGCCCCGCTTCAGCTATGCCGTTGGATTTATAATTTTAGTGACATTGGCCCAGACTGTAGGGGCAATGACAACAATTTTTGCCGATGGGGGAACAGCAATCACGAATATACTCAAAATAATTGGAAAAGATATTGAAACAGAGACTCATGCAGCACTGAGGCTTAGCTCTCAAACTAAAGCACTTCCTCCACCAATACGACAGAATAACGAGACTCCTTCAAGAGGCGCGACCGAGGAGAATCCAATAAGAGATAAAATTGATGAGGAGATACCATTCTAATACTTAAAGGTAACATCAGATAAAGAAACGCCCCCTCCCGCGCATGCGGGAGAGGGCGCTCGGCACCTGCATTCCGGGCGGACAGCCCAATCAGATGTGCAGCGGACGCCCGTCCACCGCCAGGGCCGCTTCCTTGACCGCCTCCGACAGAGTCGGATGGGCGTGGCAGGTGCGGGCGACGTCTTCGGCGGACGCGCTGAACTCCATGGCCAGGACCAGCTCGCCGATCATCTCCGACACGTTCGGGCCGATCATGTGGACGCCCAGCACCTGATCGGTGGAGGCATCCGACAGGATCTTCACGAAGCCGTCGGTGTTGCCACCGGCACGCGCGCGGCCGTTGGCGGTGAACGGGAACTTGCCGGTCTTGTAGGCGACGCCCGCGGCCTTCAGCTGCTCCTCGGTCTTGCCGACGGCGGCGACTTCCGGCCAGGTGTAGACGACGCCGGGGACGAGGTCGTGGTTGACGTGGCTCTTCTGGCCGGCCAGCTGCTCGGCCAGCGCCACGCCCTCTTCCTCGGCCTTGTGGGCCAGCATCGGGCCTTCCACCACGTCGCCGATGGCGTAGATGCCCGGCACGTTGGTCTGGAAATGGTGGTCGATCTTGACGCGCCCGCGCTCCAGCTCGACACCCACCGCCTCCAGGCCGAGGCCCTCGGTGTAGGGACGGCGGCCGATGGCGACCAGCACGGTGTCGGCCTCGATGGTCTGCGCCTCGCCGCCGGCGGCGGGCTCGACCGTCAGGGCCACGCCGGTCTCGGTCATCGACGCGCCGGTCACCTTGGTGCTCAGCTTGAAGTCCATGCCCTGCTTGGCGAAGATGCGCTGGGCCTGCTTCGACAGCTCGTTGTCCATGGTCGGCAAGACGCGGTCGAGATACTCGACCACCGTCACCTTGGCGCCCAGCCGGCCCCAGACGGAGCCCAGCTCCAGCCCGATCACGCCGCCGCCGATGACGACCAGATGCTTCGGCACCTCCGGCAGCGACAGGGCGCCGGTGGAGGACACCACGCGCTTCTCGTCGATGGCGATGCCCGGCAGCGGGGTCACGTCCGAACCGGTGGCGATGACGATCGCCTTCGACGCGGTGATTGTGCCGACGCCATCGACCTCGACGGTGTTCGGGGCGGTGATCTTGCCCGCACCCTTCAGCCAGGCGACCTTGTTCTTCTTGAACAGGAACTCGATGCCGCCGACGTTGTCCTTAACGACCTTGTCCTTGTGGGCCAGCATGCCCGGCAGGTCCAGCTCGACGCCGCCGACCTTGATGCCGAACTTGGCGAGGCCGTGGGCCGCTTCCTCGAACTTCTCCGACGCCGCCAGCAGAGCCTTGGACGGGATGCAGCCGACATTCAGGCAGGTGCCGCCCAGCGTCCCCCGCTTCTCGACGCAGGCGACCTTGAAGCCGAGCTGCGCCGCGCGGATCGCGCAGACATACCCGCCGGGGCCGCCGCCGATCACAACGACGTCAAAAGTGCTTTCAGCCATGAGAGGCTTTCCTTTCGCCATTCTTGCTCGTTGCCAAAAGCCGTCCCATCCAGCGGGGAGGGCGCGCGGGATCTTCCGCGGGGCGATTTATGCCCGCGCTTACGCCCGGTGGCAACGGGACACTTCGTCTCTGGGGCTGCGGACGATGCCCAAGCGAAGGGCACCCCTTTTGCGCAAGCCCCCTCCCCCAACGGATCGGGAAACCTTTACGGCTCCGCTTGCGTTCCAGTGGACATCACACAGCCACCGCAACGGAGACCGCCATGACCACCGTCAAGAAGTTCGCCCTGCTCGCCGTGCTGGGCACGCTGCTGGGCACCACGCTCGCCGCCTGCAACACCATGGAAGGCGCCGGCCAGGACGTGCAGGCCGGCGGCCGCGCCATCGAGCGGGGCGCCGACAACGTCCAGAAGAAGATGTGAGTCGGTAGCCGGCACGGCTCCGGCAACCGATCCACCCGGAGCCGACAATGAAAAAGCCATGGCCCCCATGCGTTCGATCCGAACCGCATGGAAGCCATGGCTTTGTTCAACGACCGCTTTGTTCAACGGTCGGATTCGCGGTTCAGTCCGATTTCCGACTTTCCGCGATCCGATTCAGCGGCTCCTGGCCTTGCGGGCGGCATAGCGGGCGTCACGGGCGGCTTTCGCCTCCGCTGCCATCGCCACCTGACGCTTGGCCTGCTCGGCCAGTTCCTGAACCGCCAGCGCCTCGCGGGCGGCAAGTTCGGCCTGTTCGGCCTGCAACACTTCCTGTTCGGCAGCCTTGCGGGCTTCGCGCGCCGCATTGCGTTCGGCCTCGCGGGCCTCACGGGCGACGCGGATGGCCCGCCGCGCCTCTTCGCGCTCGGCGAAGACCGGATCGTTCACACCGGGTTGCGCCTTGAACTTTTCCAGCAGAGCCTTTTTCGCGCCGGCGGCAGCACTCAGACGCTCCGAAAGCCCTGCATTCTTAAAGCCGTTCATATCCATCCATCTCGTGATTTCGGTCGTGATTTGGCCGCGCCCGCAGGCAGGCCATCAAGCAAGTCCCGTATCGGGCAGGGCCACCGAAGGCGGCGAAGCGGCGCCAGGGATAAGCGATCCCGGCTGCGGCGCTCCCGATTTCCGGCCCGATTTCCGGCCCGATTTCCGGCCCGATTTCCGGTACGAAAAAGGGCGGCCTGAGCCGCCCTTCCTCTTCAAACCCGTTGCGCTCAGAGCGCGCGCAGGTTCTCGGCCGCAACCTTGCCGCGGCGCGGATCGCGAATAGCATCGAAGGACAGCTTCTGGCCTTCACCGAGGTTGGCGATCCCGGCGCGCTCGACCGCGGAGATGTGGACGAACACGTCGGCCGTGCCGTCTTCCGGCTGAATGAAGCCAAAGCCCTTGGTCGAATTGAAAAACTTGACGGTTCCGATAGCCATGGGTCAGTTCCCTTCCTGGCGTTGCCCTGCGCGAGGGTGCGCAGGTGCATCAATTCACTTCGGGAAAGAGACCCAGATCCGTGTGACGGATCGGAATAGCAAAGCCCAGAGCAACGTCGACCGCTCACAGGTAGGGTGCGCGGCGGCCGCTTACAAGTGACAATCGGCGTCGGACCGTGACGCCCGCCCCGATTGTCTCAGCCCTTCATGCGCTTGATGGTGTTGGTCGTGCTCTGGCCCTGGACCAGATCGGCCAGCACCACTTTTCCGCCATAGCTCTGGACGAAATCCGCCCCCACCACGGTCGCGATGGTGTAATCGGCCCCCTTGACCAGCACGTCCGGGCGCAGGGTGCGGATCAGGGTTTCCGGCGTGTCCTCGCCGAAGATCACCACCAGATCGACGCAGCCCAGCGAGGCCAGCACCGTGGCGCGGGCCGTCTCGTTCTGCACCGGCCGGCTTTCGCCCTTCAGCCGCTTCACCGAGTCGTCGCTGTTCAGCCCGACCACCAGAACGTCGCAGGCCGCCCGCGCCTGTTTCAGCAGCGCGATATGGCCGGGGTGCAGCAGGTCGAAGCAGCCGTTGGTGAAGCCCACGCGCTTGCCGCGCAGCCGCCAGCGCTCCGCCCGTTCGGCCGCGGTGTCGCGGGTCGCCACCTTCTCCTCTCCCTGACGCCATTCCTGCTCGTGCAGGCCGGCCAGCAGCTCGGCCGAGCGCACCACCGCGGTGCCGACCTTGCCGACCACGATGCCGGCCGCCAGATTGGCCAGCCGCGCCGAGTCCACCAGATCGATCCCCACCGACAGCGCGGCGGTCAGCGTCGCCACCACGGTGTCGCCGGCACCCGAGACGTCGAACACCTCGCGCGCCTCGGCCGGCAGATGCACCGCGTCCCCGGCCGTGACCACCGACATGCCCTGTTCGCTGCGGGTGGCGACGACGGCGCCGATGCCGCAGGTGGCGATCAGGTGGCGGGCGGCGGCGATCACCTCCTCGTCCGTCCGCGCCGGCAGGCCGGTGGCCTCCATCAGCTCCTTGCGGTTGGGTGTCACGATGTCGGCGCCGCGATAGCGGCGGTAGTCGCGCCCCTTGGGGTCGACCACCACCGTGCGCCCGGCGTCCCGCGCGGCGGCGATCACCGCCGTCACCAGATCGTCGGTCAGCACGCCCTTGCCGTAGTCGGACAGGATGACGCCTCCCACGTCGGGCAACAGCTCGCGCACCCGCTCCAGAACGCGGTCGGCGACGGTGATCGGCACCACCGTCTCGATGTCCGTGCGGAGAAGCTGCTGCTGGCCGGCGATGAAGCGGGTCTTCACCGTGGTCTGGCGTCCGTCCTCGATGACGATTGCGCCGTCGCTGACGCCCTCGCGCCGCAGCAGGGCCAGCAGGTCGGTGCCGATGCCGTCGCGCCCGACCACCGAGACGAAGCGGCAGGCCGCCTCCAGCGCCACGAGGTTGGCGGCGACATTGCCGGCGCCACCCAGCTTGGGCACATCGCGGTCCACGCGCAGGACAGGGATCGGCGCCTCCGGCGAAACCCGGTCCACCGAACCATAGACGAAACGGTCGAGCATCACGTCGCCAAGGCACAGCACGTTGGCGCGCGACAGGGAGTCGATGTGACGGGCAAGGTCGCTCATGGCGCCTGTCTTACCAACGCCAAAGCGGTAACGCCAGTGGACAAAGTTGGCCCGCGGCCCCTCGGCCGGACTCCGGCAGCAGCCAATCAGGAAAAAGCCGGGACATCGCGGCGCAGATCGCCGGTCCCGCGGGAGAAGATCAGGGTGATCATCCCCTTCAGCTCCGCTGTCGCGCTCTCCACGGACGCCGGCTCGACCGCCAATCCGGCGGCGGCGAGCGAGCGCTCGAAGGCGGCGACCCGGTCGCCCGGCAGCTCGAAGCGGACGGTCGCCATGGCATCCGAGAACAGCGTGTGATCGACGATCCAGCCGCCGGCCGCCGCCAGCGCATCGGCGACCGCGGTCAAGGCCGCGTTGCGGTCGATGGCGACCACCGCCTCGTACTTCAAGAACGCCTGCATCGTCGGGTCCCACCGTTCCATCGCCCTGCGATATCCACACCGCGGACGGCATCCTGGTGTACTAGAGAACGGCCATCCCGCGGAAGCCCCGCTCAACCGCGCAGGGACAAACCGGCACAAGCAAACCGGCATTCGCAAACCGGCATAAGGCGAGCCACCATGCCCCGTTCCAGCGTCGCGTCCAGCCTGTCGGCCAAGCTGCTGCTGCTCACCATCCTGTTCGTGCTGCTGGCGGAGGTGCTGATCTACACCCCCTCCATCGCCCGCTTCCGCATGAGCTACCTGGAGGAGCGGCTGGCCGCCGCCCACATCGCGGCATTGTCGGTGGAGGCCGCCCCGGACCTGATGGTGACGAAGGAGTTGCAGGCCAAGCTGCTGGCCTACACCGGCACCCATGTCATCGACCTGATCCAGCCGGGCGCGCGGGTCTACATGCTGTCGCGCCCGATGCCGCCGCAGGTCGATGCCGTGTACGACCTGCGCAACACCGGCATGGGCATGCAGATCGTCGATGCCGGCCACGCCCTGCGTCTTGCCTTCGAAGGCGCCTTCGGCTCGCCGGGCAACCGGGTGATCCGGGTGATCGACCGCTCGCCCAACGACCCCGCCCAGCGTGTCGAGGTGACGATGGACGAGCGGCCGCTGATCGATGCGATGGTGGAGTTCTCCCGCCGCATCCTGGCGGTGTCGGTCGCCATCTCGCTGATCGCGGCGATCCTGGTCTATTTCACGCTCCATGCCCTGCTGGTGCGGCCGATGCGGCGGCTGACCGCCGAGGTCGTCGCCTTCCGCCGCGACCCCGACGGCGCCCCGCCGCTGGTGCCGGGCCGCCGCCGCGACGAGATCGGGGTGGCGGAACGCGAGCTCGCCGCCATGCAGGGCACGGTGCGCGCCGCCCTGCGCCAGCGCGAACGGCTGGCCACGCTGGGCACCGCGGTGGCGAAGATCAACCACGATTTGCGCGGCATCCTGTCCACCGCCTCCCTCCTGTCCGAACGGCTGACGGAGAGCGCGGATCCGGAGGTGCGGCGGGTGACGCCGCGGCTGCTCGCCTCGCTCGACCGGGCGGTGGAGCTGTGCGGCCAGACGCTGTCCTTCACCCGCGACGGCGTCCTGCCGCTGTCGCCTGAGCCGGCCGACCTGCAGCATGTGGCGGAGGAGGCCGGCGCGGAGGTGCTCGCCACCGTCCACCCCGACGGCGGACGGGTCGAAGCGGAATGGATCAACGACATCCCCGCCGGCACGCTGGCGCCGGTGGATGCGGGACAGCTTGGCCGCGCGCTCGTCAATCTCGGCCGCAACGCGGTGCAGGCCGGCGCCGGCCGGGTGCGGATCGCCGCCCGGACGGGGCCCGCGGGCCTGCTGACCCTGACGGTCGCCGACGACGGGCCGGGCCTTGCCCCGCGGGCGCGGGAGAACCTGTTCCAGCCCTTCGCCGGTTCCGCCCGGGCCGGCGGTATCGGCCTCGGCCTCGCCATCGCGCGGGAGGTGCTGCGCGCCCATGGCGGGGAACTGCGGCTGGTGCGCAGCGATGCGGCCGGAACGGTCTTCGCGCTTGACATACCGCAAGGCAACACGGAAACCGATCCGGTAGATGGTGCAGGGCACAAGTCGTTTGTGTCGCATTGATTCCGCGGGGTCCGTCCCGCAGAATCCCTTCAATGACGAAGCGTTCGCGGGAAGCCCGGCGGGGCGGGAGGCGGGCGCTTTCCCTCTGACAACGCCTTGTTCTGAAAGGACTTCGGGACGTGAAAGCCTTCTCTTACTGGGTCAATTCCATCCTCGCCGGCATCATGGCGTTCGTCGGTCTGCTCGCCTCTTCGCGCGCGGCGGACGATGCGTTCGCCATCGGTGGCCTGATCGTCTTCCTCGGCTGCGTGCTTTTCATCTTCGCGTCGATCGGCCGTTATTTCGACCGTATGGGCTCCGCCCACTGACCTGAAGGGGCTTCCATCTGCGGAGTCCCGACGGTCGACGCGAAGGCTTGAGGGCATGAGCCCAACAAAGCGGGTGCCACATGACACACAGCATGGCATGGGACCCTGACGCCTTCGCGACGCTCGATGTCCTGCGCCGCCGTCCCGTCATCGATCTGACGGCGGCGCTTCCCTCCTCTCTCTCACCGCGCTCGGTCGTCGATCTCGGCTGCGGTGCCGGGCAACTGTCCCGGCTGCTGGCCGCGCGCTGGCCCCAGGCCGACGTGCTGGCGGTCGACCAGTCGCGGGCGATGCTGCGCTGGGCCGGCGACACGCCGTCGCCCGTGCGCTATCTCCACGCCGACCTGGCGGTCTGGCGCCCGCACTGGCCGACGGATCTCGTCATCTCGGCCGGCGGGCTTCAGCATGTGGCCGGGCATGACCGGCTGTTTCCGGAATTGTTGCAATCGCTCGGCCCCGGCGGCGTGCTGGCCGTCGCCCTGCCCCGCCCGCAGAACCAGACCACCCACAGCCTGCTTCTGGAAACCGCCGCCGACGGCCCCTGGGCGGACCGGTTGCATGGCGCCTGGCCCGCGGCTCCGCTGACCGAGGGCAGGGGTTACGATGTCCAGGACTATTACGACTGGCTCGGCCGGGAAGGAGCCTCCATCGAGCTGTGGGAGACCGAGTATTTCCACGTCCTCGACGGCGACGTACCGCTTGTGCAATGGCTGCATCAGGCGGCACTGGCGCCGGTGATGGATCGGCTGACCGGCCCCGAACTCGACCGCTTCCTCGCCGCCTACCGCCGCCGTCTGGAGGCCGCCTATCCGGAGCATTCCAGCGGCAACACGCTGATCCCGACCAAATGGCTGTTCGTGGTGGTGCGGGTGTAGGGGAGGCCGCACTGCAGCCCCCCCGCCATCAAACCCCGTCGATGTAGCTCAGCAGCGGCTGCCAGTCGCCGCGATGCTCGGCGGCGCGCTTGCCCGGCATGTCGAACAGGCTGAGGCCGCTTTCGGCCGCGTCGGCGTAAATCTGGCTGTCACGCAGGCGGGTCACCACCTGATGGCCGATACCGCCGAGAAAGCGGTCCAGCCGGTCGGCAGCCCTGGTGCGGGCGCGCATGCGGTTGCCGACCACCGCCACCGTGGTCTTCTTCTTCGCGATGCGTTTCAGTTCGTCGAGCTTGGTGAGGAAGCGTTGCGTCGCCTGCTCGTCGAACGCGCCGGGCAGAACCGGCAGCACGACAATGTCGGCCATCTTCACCAGATCCTCGATCTGCTTGGTCTTCAGCGCGGCGGGCGCGTCGATCACCAGCCGCTTGGTGCCGCGCGGCGCATCGGAGAAGTCCTTGGCCCAGTCGAGCCCGACCAGCGCCGGCGCCTGTCCCGGCCGGCGCTCCAGCCAGCCGAGCGAGGAGTGCTGACGGTCCACGTCGGCCAGCACGGTGGGCAGGCCCGCTGCGGCGGACGCGGCGGCGAGATGGGTGGCGACGGTCGTCTTGCCGCAGCCGCCCTTGATGTTGGCGACGAGGATCGTGAGCATGGCTGCGGACTCTACACCGCAGTATCCGGCTTCGACCAGAAATGCTTGGTGTCGATGAAATCATGCCACAGGGCGACCAGCGCCGCTTCGGTGTCGGCGACGCCGCGGGCATGCCAACCGATGACGATGCCGGCCGCGCGCGGCTCGCCGGGGGCGGAGCGGCTGCCGTCGTCGTGCAGTTCGTGCAAAAGCCGCGTCGCCGTTGCCACGTCGTTCAGATGCCCCAGCGCGTCCTGGAAGGCGGCGAGCTGCTGGATATAGCGGCGCACCGGCTTGTCGTCATACAGGCTGCGGAAGAACTCCACGGCATAGCGCAGCTTCTTCAAGGCGATTCGCAGCTGGTGGCGCTGGGCCACCGGCAGATGGGCGAAGCCGTGGCCGGCCCGCTTGGCCTTCTTGTGGCGCTTGTTCAGCAGATGGTCGGCCAGCCCGATCACCGGCTGGAACAGCCGCACCGATTCCTCGCTGACCGGCTGGTCGCGCCAGCCGCGCTTCTCCACCCAGCTGCCGACGCCGAGCAGGAAGGCGGTGTAGCGGTCCGACCGGATCGCCTCGCGCACGCCCTCATAGGCGCGCAGCCGCTTGGCCTCGGCCGCGGCGGCCAGCGTGTCGAGATCCTCGACCGCCGAGCGGCCATGCCCGTCGGCCTTGTGGAAGGCATCGCGCACCGGGGCCAGCAGCTCCTCGCCGAACACGTCCCAGTCGCGCGCCGGCCCCAGGCTGCCGGCCAGCCATTTGATTTCGCCGACCAGCCACAGATACTGCACGGCCGGAATGAAGGGCCGGAACAGCGCGATGGCCGAGCGGAGCCGGCGCAGCGCGACGCGCATCTGGTGCACGCCCTCCGGATCCTCGCCGGCCAGCGTCACCGCCTCGTTCGCGACCATGTGGGCGAGGCAGGCGCGCACGATGCGGGCAACCGCCCCTTCCACCGTCGTCTCGGGGTCGAGCAGCAGCTTTTCCGCCTTCAGCGCCTTGTCGGCGGCGCCATTCGCCAGCGCGTGGCCACGCTCCGCCTTGCTGCGCATCTCCAGCCGCAGCGGCGCCGCCTTCGTCAATTCCTGCGCCAGATCGTAGAGCGCGGCGGGCGGGCCGCTCTTCAGCTCCAGCTCCACCTCGCAGAGGTCGCTCGACCGGCCGTCGGGCAGCTGGATGCGGCCGCGGTCGAAGGCGACCTCGATGGAGGCTGCACCATCCCCTTCGCCCAGCGTCACATCCTGGATCGTGCGTTCGACGACCGAGGTGAAGACCGGCTGCAGCTCCGATTCGCCGAGCGTGCCCAGCAGCTCGATTGCGGCGGCGTCGGTGATCAGCGTCAGGTCGGGTGCGGCGGAGGTCACCGCGCATTCCCATTCCCCGCGCCCCAGCCCGTCCTCGTCCGGTGCGGACTTGACCGTCTGGACATAGCCGTCGCCGGTCTTGCGCACCCGCAACGTCACCTTGCGCGCGGCGAGCCGGCGGTCTTCGGTGTCGTAATAGGTGCTTTCCAGGGTCTTCGCCGTTGCCGGTCCGGTCGTCCGGTCCGCAATGGCGGGAGAGGCACGCAGCGTGTCGAAGTCTTCAGGCTTCGCCGCCAGCTTCAATTCCGTCTCGCGGTTGATGTCCGCCTCAGCCATCGCCTGCGCTTCAACCCCCGTTTTGCGGCCCACTGGCCTACAGTTGGGTGTTTGCACAGGCAATGGACAGGGTCAAGTTACGGAAATGTTGCAGAAACCCGAGGTTGCAACACCCTCCGCCCCCGCCTGTTTCTTTCGCTCGCAGCGCTTTGACAGGGTTTGCAGGGTCAATATGCCCCATTTCACCCACCCTTGGGGCGTTGCAATGCGGTCGGCGCTGTGATTGGGTTCCGGCAAATCGACCGAGGGCCGATCCCGGACGGGAAACGGCCATTATAAGGGGAAGTGTGAAGATGACCGATTTCAACACGATCGACGACCTCGAGGTCAGCGGCAAGACGGTGCTGGTGCGCGCCGACCTGAACGTCCCGATGCAGGACGGCAAGGTGTCCGACACCACCCGCATCGACCGCCTCGCCCCGACCCTGAAGGAACTGTCCTCCAAGGGCGCCAAGGTCGTCGTCCTGTCGCATTTCGGTCGCCCGAAGAACGGCCCGGACGCCAAGAACTCCTTGCGCAACGTGCTGGACGCGCTCAGCGCCGCCGTCGGCCAGAAGGTCGCCTTCGCCGAGGATTGCGTCGGCGACAAGGCGAAGGAGGCCATCGCCAAGGTGCATGACGGCGCCATCGTGCTGCTGGAGAACACCCGCTTCCACGCCGAAGAGGAAAAGAACGACCCGGCTTTCGCCAGGCAGATGGCCGATCTGGGCGACATCTACGTCAACGACGCCTTCTCCGCCGCCCACCGCGCCCATGCCTCGACCGAGGGCGTCGCCCGCCTGCTGCCGAACGCCGCCGGCCGCCTGATGGAGGCCGAGTTGAAGGCGCTGACGCTCGCGCTGGAGAAGCCGGAGCGCCCGGTCGCCGCCGTCGTCGGCGGTGCGAAGATCTCGACCAAGCTGGAACTGCTCGGCAACATGGTCCGCAAGGTGGATCTGCTGGTGCTGGGCGGCGGCATGGCCAACACCTTCCTGTTCGCCCAGGGCACCGACGTCGGCGCCTCGCTGTGCGAGAAGGACATGGCCGACCAGGCCCGCGCCATCATGGCGACCGCCAAGGAAGCCAACTGCGAGATCCTGCTGCCGAAGGACTTCGTCGTCGCCAAGGAGTTCAAGGCCGGCGCCGCCAACCGCGTGGTGGCCTTCGACGCCATCGGCCCGGACGAGATGGCTCTCGACATCGGCCCGGCGACGGTGGAGTTCCTGGGCGTGAAGCTGCAGGGCGCCAAGACCGTCGTGTGGAACGGCCCGCTCGGCGCCTTCGAGATTCAGCCCTTCGACGCCGGCACCAACGCGGTTGCCGGTCTGGTCGCCGCCCGCACCGAGGCCGGCGGCCTGCTGTCGGTCGCCGGCGGCGGCGACACCGTCGCGGCGATGGCCCATGCCGGGGTCGAGGACAAGTTCACCTACGTCTCCGCCGCCGGCGGCGCCTTCCTGGAATGGCTGGAAGGCAAGGAACTGCCGGGTGTCGCGGCACTGAAGAAGTAAATTTCGCCCGGTCCAATGGGTTCGCAAAGGGGGCGTCAAGGCGCCCCCTTTTTCGTTGATCCCGGACCTGGAGCCCAAAAGCCTCTGTGGCGGATTTCCGTGATCGGTCAATGGCTTTCCGGACTTTTTTCCTATTATTCCCCCAAACCGTTCGGCTTGCGGTAACCGAAAGACGTCAAACCTAACCGGAGACGTCATCCATGAAGACCGCTTTTGCCGCTTTCCTCGCTGCGCTGACCCTCGCCGCCACCGCCAATGCCGCGGAGCCGATCGGCGGGTCCTTCCTCTCGGCAGTCGATACCGTGGCCAACAAGACCCTGATCGCCGGTTCGACCAACACGAATGGACTCTACCTGCGCACCATCGCTGCCGAATGCGCCATGAATCTGACCGTGAATGTGGTTCCTCCCGGCACGAGTGCCGCTCCGCGGGCAATCGTCGCCTGTTCACCCAATTCCAGCACCATCAAGGGGGCAGCGACGCTTCCCAACCCGCTGTATGTGCCGGCAGGGTGGGCGGTTACGATCAACAGCTCGGCGGGCTATCAGTACAACCTTCACATGACCTACGACCTTGCCGGCCAATGATCCGGCAGAAATGCTCGGCGGACGGGGGAGGTGCCACGGCACCTCCTTTGCCAACATCCGGCCGAACGTGCCCAGCCCCCTTTAGGACCAATTATGGGCGGGACCATAAATTATAGTCCCAAAAATAATTGCCCATAGTCCGCTGCCGTCCCCGCACACGAACCGTTTCCCCTTGCATCCGCCCGTGCAAATGCCCATAACAGCGGCGGGAGACTGGCGTCGGACGAGTCCCTCGCCAACCCGGTCAGGTCCGGAAGGAAGCAGCCGCAACGAGTTACGGCTCGGGTCGTTCGTCCAGTCTCCCACCCTCTGCAAAAATTGCCAGCACGAAACAGACGGCGACAGCGCGGCGCCGGGACGCTATCCTGCGGCCCGAAATTCCCCTCCCGTCGTTTCGACAGGCCAGCCGCGTGACCGATACCACTGCCGACATCACCGCCGCTTCCGCCCCCGCCGCGGCTCCCGCCACCGGGCTGGCCTATCGGGTGCTGGCGCGCAAATACCGGCCGAAGACCTTCGACGAGCTGATCGGGCAGGACGCGCTGGTCCGCACCCTGACCAACGCCATCCAGTCCGGCCGCATCGCCCAGGCCTTCATGCTGACCGGCGTGCGCGGTGTCGGCAAGACCACCACCGCACGCATCATCGCCCGCGCGCTGAACTGCACCGGCCCCGACGGCAAGGGCGGGCCGACGGTCAGCCCCTGCGGCGTCTGCGACAATTGCCGCGCCATCGCCGAGGACCGCCACGTCGACGTGATGGAGATGGACGCCGCCAGCCACACCGGTGTCGACGACATCCGCGAGATCATCGACGGCGTGCGCTACTCGCCCGTCTCGGCCCGCTACAAGCTCTACATCATCGACGAGGTCCACATGCTGTCGAAGAGCGCGTTCAACGCGCTCCTGAAGACGCTTGAGGAACCGCCGAGCCATGTGAAGTTCGTCTTCGCCACCACCGAGATCCGCAAGGTCCCGGTCACGGTGCTGTCGCGCTGCCAGCGCTTCGACCTGCGCCGCGTCGACGCCCAGGTGCTGAAGGAGCATTTCACCCGCGTCACCGCCCAGGAAGGCGCCGACATCGAGGGGGATGCCGCCGCCCTGATCGCGCGCGCCGCCGATGGGTCGGTGCGCGACGGGCTGTCGCTGCTCGATCAGGCCATTGCGCTGGCTGCCGGCACCGTCACGGCGCAGCAGGTGCGCGACATGCTGGGTCTGGCCGACCGCACCCGCGTGATCGACCTGTTCGAGGCCGCGGTTTCCGCCCGTCCGGCCGAGGCGATGGACATCCTGGCCGACCTGCACCGCGTCGGCGCCGATCCCGTGGTGATCCTGCAGGACCTGCTGGACCTCGTCCACAATCTGACCCGTCTGAAGGTGGTGCCCGACAGCGCCAACGATCCCTCCCTGCCGGAGGCGGAGCGCACGCGCGGCTCCACCCTGTCGGCCAGACTCGGCATGCCGGCGCTGACCCGCGCCTGGCAATTGCTGCTGAAGGGGCTGAACGAGGTGCAGGCCGCCCCGGTGCCGCAGCAGGCGCTGGAGATGGTGATCGTCCGCCTGTCCTACGCCGCCGATTTGCCGACGCCGGGCGATCTGATCCGGCAGTTCCAGGCCCAGCAGGCCAACGGCGGAGGCAGCGCGCCGATGGGCCGCGGTCCCGGCGGTGGCGGCGGACCGGTTGCCGTTGCCAGTCAGCAAGCCCATGCGGTCGCCCGCCCGATGGGCTCGGCCCAGCCGCAGAGCGCTCCCATGGCGCAAGCCGCCCCTGCCCCCGCCGCCGCCCCGGCCGGCGAGGAGCTGTCGCCGATGCCGCCGGATTTCCGTGCGCTGGTGCAACTGTTCTCCGACCGGCGCGAGGGCGCGCTTTACGGCTATCTGATGGAGACGGTGCAGCTGGTCCGCATGGAGCCGGGTCGGCTGGAGCTGAAGCTCCGCCCCGCCGCCCCGCCGACGCTACCGGCCAAGGTCGGGCAGTTCCTGACCGAATGGACCGGCCATCGCTGGATCGTCGCCCTGTCCGAAGGCCACGCCCAGCCGACGCTTGCCGAACAGGAGCAGGCCGAAAAACGCCGTTCGCTATCGGAGGCGGAGGCCAATCCGGTGGTGCGCGCCGTACTCGACGCCTTTACCGGTGCGAAGATCATCGACATCCGCGACCTCGCCGAAGTTGCCGCGGCGGAGAGTGCGGCGGTTGCGGATGACGGCGAGACACCCGATTTCATGGTTCAGCAGCAGGACGACGGGGTCTATTACCCCCTCGACGACGAAGGAGAGTACTGACCGATGAAGAATATCGGCAACATGATGAAGCAGGCCCAGCAGATGCAGGCCAAGATGCAGGAAATGCAGGCGAGCCTGGAGCAGGTCGAAGTGACCGGCCAGAGCGCCGCCGGCATGGTCGTCGTGACCGTCAACGGCAAGAGCGAGATGAAGAAGGTCAAGCTCGACAAGTCCGTCGTCGATCCCGAGGACGTCGAGGTGCTGGAGGACCTGATCGTCGCCGCCTTCAACGACGCCAAGAAGAAGGTCGAGCAGCACGTCGCCGAGGAGACCTCGAAGCTGATGGGCGGCCTGAAGCTGCCGCCGGGCATGAAGCTGCCGTTCTGATTTCTTGCCCTCTCCCGCCCCGGGAGAGGGAGGGGACCCGCCGAAGGCGGGGAGGGTGAGGGGCGATCCGCACATGGATCCCCTGATCCTCGCATCACCCCTCACCCTTCCCATGGCTGACGCCATGGGCCCCTTCCCTCTCCCGGGGCGGGAGAGGGAGACGTGTGTCGACCGCCAAGTGAATGATCGGACCTGAAATCGAACGCCTGATCCAGTTGCTGTCCAAGCTGCCGGGGCTCGGTCCCCGGTCGGCGCGGCGGGCGGCGCTGCATCTGATGAAGCGGCGGGACAGCCTGCTGGTGCCCCTGTCGGAAGCGATGGCGGCGGCCGGCGAATCGATCCGCGCCTGCTCCGTCTGCGGCAACCTGGACAGCCGCGATCCCTGCACCGTCTGCTCCGACCCCACCCGCGACCGCTCGGTCATCTGCGTGGTGGAGGATGCCGGCGATTTGTGGGCGCTGGAACGCACCCGCGCCTTCCGCGGCACCTACCATGTGCTGGGCGGCCTGCTGTCGGCCCTGCAGGGTGTCGGCCCCGACGACCTGAACATCGCCGGCCTCGCCGAACGCGCCAGGGATCCGGCGGTTCGCGAGATCATCCTGGCGCTCAACGCCACCGTCGACGGCCAGACCACCGCCCATGTGGTGACCGACCGCCTGACCGACTCCGATGTGTCCGTCTCACGTCTGGCGCATGGCGTCCCCGTCGGCGGTGAGCTGGACTATCTCGACGACGGCACGCTGACGGCGGCGCTGAAGGCACGGCGGCCGTTGTAGGTGGCTGCTTCGGTGCCCCCCACCCCAACCCTCCCCCGCTGGGCGGGGGAGGGGGTAAGTGCTGATGTGGGAGAGTGGCAGTCCCTCCCCCGCCCAGCTCTCGCACAAAGCTATGCTTTGTGCTGACGCGACAGGCGGACCGAAGGTCCGCTGAGAGCGGGGGAGGATAGGTGGGGGTTTAACGTTCCCCCATACGTACACCCCGCTCTCACCCGTACGCCCCCGCACTTCACGCATCGCCAACCGCCGTACGCCGCAGTTCACGAAGCCAAGCCGGCTCCTTACGCACCCTCGCTGGCACGTACACCCGCCTCCCGCCGATGGTCCTTCACAACACCCAACACCCGCGAAGGCACCATCCCGATGCGCAAGCTCCCCATCGCGTTCCGTATCCTGCTGGGCTTCTCTCCCTGGCTGCTGTTCGGCGCCGTCCTGCCGTTCGCCGGGTTGCTGCCGGCCTCCCTGACCGCGCTGGCGGCAAGCCTCGCCCTCTGCGCCCTCGACAGGCTGCGCGGCTCCCTCAAGGCGCCGGAGCTGGTGGCCGCCGCCTTCTTCGCCGCCCTGCCCGTCTGCGGTCCGCTGGGTTGGGACTGGCCGGTCCACAATATCGGCCTCGCCATCCATCTGGCGCTGTCGGCCATGGCCTTCGGCAGCATTGCCGCCGGCAGCCCCTTCACCCTGCAATATGCGCGCGACGACTGGCCGCGCGAGTACTGGCACCTGCCGCAGTTCGTCGCCGTCAACCGGCTGATGACGGCTATCTGGGGCGTGCTGTTCCTGGTCGGCGGTGTGGGCTTCGCCGCCCTGCCCGGCTGGGAAGCCCCGGTCTCCATCGGCGCCAGTGCGCTGGGCGTGCTCGCCAACCGGCTGCTTCCGGATTGGATCGTCGGGCGGGCGATGCGCATCCGGCTGGCGGAGGCCGATCCGCACCCCTGGCCGGCTCCGGCGATCCTGAACCGGACGCGCACCGCCGCGGATGAGCGCGACGTGGTGGTGGTCGGTTCCGGCATCGGCGGCCTGACGGCGGCGGCGCTGCTGGCGCGGGCCGGGGCGCGGGTGACCGTGCTGGAGGCGCATGACCGTCCCGGCGGCTTCTGCACCTCCTGGACGGTCAAGGCACGCAACCGCAGCGAACCGGGCGCCGAGCCCTTCCGCTACGTCTTCGATGCCGGCGTCCACGACATCAGCGGCGCCCAGCCCGGCGGTCCGGTCGACCATCTGCTGCGCTCGCTGGGGGTCGAGGACCGGGTGGAGTGGCAACCGGTGAACCGCGGCGTCGCGCTGGACGGCCGGTTGCGCATCCTGGCCGACGATGCCGATGGGCTGGCAACCCAGATCGCTGCCGACCACCCGCCAAGCGCCGCCGGAGCCGCCGCCTTCCTGGCGGAGATGCGGGCGGTCTATGACGACATGTATCGCGGCTGCGCCGACAGCGGCCTGCCCAACATCCCGCAATCGGTGGCGGCGATGCGGTGCTATGTGACCGACAGCCCGCACGCCTTGCGCTGGATGACCCGGCCGTTCCAGGAGATGCTGGACCATTACATCCCCGACCGCGCCGGCCAGCGCCTGCTGACCGTGCTGACCGGCTATCTCAGCGACCGGGCGGAGTGGCTGACCGTCGGCCAGATGGCGCCGATCTTCGGTTACTGGTTCTCCGGCGGCTTTTATCCGGCCGGCGGGTCGCAGGCGCTGGCGGATGCGCTGGCCCAGTCGATCCGCGCCGACGGCGGTGAAATCCGGCTGCGCACTCCCGTCACCCGCATCCTGATCGAGGACGGCCGCGCCGCCGGGGTGGAGACCGCAGATGGCCGCATCATCCGCGCTCCCGCCGTCATCTCCAACGCCGACGTACGGCGGACCATGTTGGAACTGGTCGGGCCGGAGCATCTGCCGGCCGCCTATGCCGCCCGCTGCGCGGCGATGCGTCCGTCCACCTCGGCCTTCATGGTCACGCTTGGGCTGGACATCGTCCCCGACCTGCCGGCGATGACCTTCCTGCCGCAAGACGGGGCGGGCTTCGGCATGGCCATCGCCGTTCCCTCCACCCACGACCGCAGCCTCGCCCCCAAAGGGCATGCCGCGGTGGCTCTGCTGCGGCTGGCCCCGGCCGATGCCGGCTGGAACCGCGCCGATCCGTCCTACAAGGCGCGCAAGCGCGCGGAGGGCGACGCGATGATCGCCGCCGCTTCCCGCCTGATCCCCGATCTGGAACGGCACATCACCACCCGACAGGAGGCCAGCGCCGCCACCTTCGCCCGCTATGCCCACACCAGCGCCGGCAGCATCTACGGCATCGCTCCCGACCAGCAACGCCTGACCCGCCGCAGCCCGATCCCCGGCCTGTGCCTGACCGGCGCCGGCGTCTTCCCCGGTCCCGGCGTGGAGGCCTGCGCCATCTCCGGCCGGCTGGCCGCCGAAGCCCTGCTGGGCAAGGAAAGCCTGACGCCCGAGTCCCTACGCAACGCCACCGGGCGGAGCGCCGCCTGCGCGTCTACCCTGCCGGTGGCGCAGATGGGGTGAGCCCTATCCCGCAAACCCGGCCCCGGCAAACCCCGCCAGCGCCCGGACCTCCGCCGGGCTGCGGCCTTCGTCGCGGAGCGAGCGCAGGGTCTGGGCGCGATCGCGCTTGGCCAGCCGCTCGCCCGACGCGTTCCGCAGCAGGCCGTGATGGTGGTAATCGGGCGGGTCGTAGCCCAGCAGGGCCTGCAGCAGCCGGTGCAGATGGGTGGCAAAGAACAGATCCTCGCCACGGGTGACCAGCGTCACGCCCTGCAGATGGTCGTCGACGGTGACGCTGAGGTGATAGCTGGTCGGCGTGTCCTTGCGGGCCAGCACCACGTCGCCCAGCAGTTCCGGAGTCGCCTCCTGCCAGCCCTGCGCCCGGTCGTGCCAGCGCAGCGGCCCGGTCAGCCGGCAGGCGGCGGCCACGTCGAGCCGCAGCGCCCAGGGATCGCCACGGGCGATCCGCTCAGCCCGCTCCTCGGGCGAGCGGTGGCGGCAGGTACCGGGATAGAGCGGGCCGTCCGGACCGTGCGGCGCGGCGCCGGCCCGCGCGATCTCCGCGGCGATGTCCTTGCGGGTGCAGAAACAGGGATAGAGCACGCCCAGCGACTCGAGCCGGGCCAGCGCCGCGCGGAAATCGTCGAAATGGTCGGACTGGCGCCGGACCGGGCCATCCCAGTCGAGGCCGAGCCAGGCCAGATCCTCGATCAGGTCGCGCTCATAGTCCGGGCGGCAACGGTTGGGATCGATGTCCTCGATCCGCAGCAGGAAGCGGCCGGCGGCGCTGCGGGCTGTGGTCCAGCCGAACAGCGCGGAATGGGCATGGCCCAGATGCAGGTGGCCGGTCGGGCTGGGGGCGAAGCGGGTGACGAGGTCGCTCATTCCCGCTTTATAGCGGATCGCGCGCCGGACAGGGCGCGGGATGTGACGATCCGGTTGGTCTCAGATGTAGGGATTGTCGCGGATCGGCTCGACCGGGATCTCTTCGCCCTCCAGATAGAGCGCCAGACGACGGCGCAGCTCGCGGTCGAAAGCGTCGATGCGGATCTGGCGTTCACGCTCCTCCCGTTCGCGGCGCTTCTGGGCGAGGTCGATGATGACTGCGGTCATGGCGGACTTTCCTCGGGGTCGCGTCCGGCCGGCTCGGGCCGGCGGGATCGTGTTCGATCTGATCGTCTTGGATCAACGAGGTCCACCTTGGCGCCGTTATGGTTAACGAGGGGTAACTGCACAAGGCAGGCGCGAGTCTTTTTTCCCGATGTCACAGCCGCCGCGCGTGGTGCCGGAGAACCGCTCCCCCGCCCCTGCCGGCAATGCCCTCAGCGCAAAAAAGGTTACACAACGGTGAAGAAATTCGGCCCCACCGGGTCAAGATGTTGAGTCCGGGCCGCCGATCCACTATGTATCTGGTTGTCCCGGAAGACGATCCCGCAGTTGGGCCGGCCGCCGGGGCGGAGTAGACACGCCCCCGCGCACAAAGCCGCCTCAGTGTCGCGTGCCGGGATCCAGACACGGTTCCAGACAAGGGAGTGGCCATTGGCTCCACCACCCGATCACTGTCCGGCTCTGGTGCTGAACGCGGATTTCCGCCCGCTCAGTTACTTCCCCTTGTCGCTATGGTCCTGGCAGGAAGCGGTCAAGGCGGTCTTTCTCGAACGGGTCAACATCGTATCGCACTATGACCGGGTCGTCAGATCCCCAAGTTTCGAAGTCCGGTTGCCCAGCGTCATCTCTCTGAAAGAGTTCATTCCGGCAACGCGCCGCCCGGCCTTCACCCGCTTCAACGTCTTCCTGCGCGACCGCTTCACCTGCCAATATTGCGGCCGCCCCTTCCCCACCCACGACCTGACTTTCGACCATGTGATTCCGCGGTCCCGCGGCGGTCGGACGACGTGGGAAAACGTCATCACCTCCTGTTCGGCCTGCAATCTGGCGAAGGGCGACCGACTTCCCCATGTCTGCGGCATGATCCCGCTCAGTCCGCCCTTCCAGCCCACCGCCTACGAGCTGCAAGAGAATGGACGTGCCTTCCCGCCAAACTTCCTTCACGAGAGTTGGCGGGATTTTCTTTATTGGGATTCGGAACTGGACCCGATGTAGGACCGCGATACGGACGCGGGTGGGAGCGGGGCGATCTGCTCCGCGCCGGCGTCGGTGGCGTGGACCGTCGTGAAGCGGGCGGCCAGTACGGCCGCCAGCCCATCCGGGTATGTCGGCCGGAAAGCGCGGCAATCGCCGGCATGGCCGGAGAAATGGTCCTTGAAGGAGGTCATCGGCCAGGAGTCGCCCCGGAACGATTAGGGTTGGAATTCCCCGGCGGATGAGGATAAACCCTGTGGGTTCGTCGCGGAACCCTTCCCAGGCCGTCCCGCACCTTTCCGCTGTGGCGCAGGCGCGCCGGGCGTGCTAACCAAGCGCGCGTTTTTCCGTGCGCCCCGCCAACCACCCGTGTCCGGCATGCAGACCTTCCTGGAATTCGAAAAGCCGATCGCCGAGCTTGAAGGCAAGATCGAGGAGTTGCGGCACCTGACCAACGCCGGCGACATCAACATCGCCGACGAGGTTGCAAAGCTGCAGGCCAAGGTCGACAAGCTCCTGCGGCAGACCTACGCCAAGCTCACGCCCGCGCAGAAGGTTCAGGTGGCCCGCCACCCCAATCGGCCGCACTGCCTGGACTATGTGCGTGGCCTGATCGAGGACTTCACGCCGCTGGCCGGCGACCGCCATTTCGCCGAGGACCGCGCGGTCATCGGCGGGCTGGGTCGCTTCCGCGGCCGCTCGGTGGTGGTGATCGGCCAGGAAAAGGGCAACGACACCGAATCGCGCGTCCGCCACAATTTCGGCATGGCGAAGCCCGAAGGCTACCGCAAGGCCCAGCGCCTGATGGATCTGGCCGACCGCTTCAAGCTGCCGGTCGTCTCGCTGGTCGACACCGCCGGCGCCTTCCCCGGCGTCCAGGCGGAGGAGCGCGGCCAGGCCGAGGCCATCGCCAAGAGCATCGAGCGCTGCCTGCGGCTGAACGTGCCGATGATCGCCTCGGTCATCGGCGAAGGCGGGTCGGGCGGCGCCATCGCCATCGCCACCGCCGACCGCGTGCTGATGCTGGAACACGCCATCTATTCGGTGATCTCGCCGGAAGGCTGCGCGTCGATCCTGTGGCGCAGCTCCGACATGGCGGGCGAGGCGGCCATCGCGCTGCGCCTGATCAGCCAGGACCTGAAGGAACTGGGCGTCATCGACCGCGTGGTGAGCGAGCCCATCGGCGGCGCCCACCGCGACCCGGCCGAGATCATCAAGAAGCTCGGCGACTGCATCGAGGAATCGCTGGGCGAACTGGACGGCCTCGACGGCGTCACGCTGCGCGCCAAGCGTCGCGAGAAGTTCCTGGAGATGGGGCAGAAGGGGCTGGGGTAAGTTCCCTGGCCCATGTGCCCCCTCATGCCTGATGCCCCCTCCCCATCCCTCCCCCGCCCTCGGCGGTGGAGGGGGCAGGAGCTTTGCAAAAGTACAGCGGCAGTCCCCTCTCCCACCGCAGGTGGGGGAGGGTTAGGGAGGGGTCACAAGCACCTCACCCCAAGAACCCGTGCAGGAACCAGCGCGGCCATTCCCCCGGCCGGTACAATCCGGCGCGGAACAGCCAGAAGCGGCGGCCGGCGCCATCCTCCACGCGGTAGTAATCGCGCACGGCCAGCCCCAGCGATCCCTCCGGACGCCACCATTCGCATTCGATCCGTTCCGGCCCCTCAGCCCGGTTCACGCGGTGGCGCAGGCCGCGCCAGACGAACTGCAGCGGCGGGTCGTCGGGCAGCGGGGCGGTGGCCTCGATCGGTTCGGGCGGGGTCAGCAGGCGCAAGGGCCGCGGCCGGCCGGCCGGCCAGGGCTTCGGCACCGGCAAGGTGTCCACCGGCGGCAGAGGCGCCACGCAGCGTTCCGGCAACCAGCTTTCCCGCGGCACCAGCCGCAGCACCGCCCGCTCCCCCAGCCGTAGAGCCAGCCGGTCGACCAGTTCGGCCAGTCCGCCGTCAATCCCCTCGCCGTCGATGCCGGTCTGGACAGCGATGAGCGGCCCCGTCTCCGTCGCCGACAGCACCAGCGTCTCCAGCCCCGGACCGGGGTCGATCCGCTCCAGCAGCGGGGCGGCCAGCCGGGCCAGGGCCGCCGGGTCGCGGGTCGGGCGGCTGGTGCCGAGCGTCAGGCTCTGCGGTTCGTCGTCCACCCGCTGGTCGGTGCGGTGGGCGTCCAGCCGCAGCCGGCGCGCCCCCTGCCCCGCCGCCTCCAGCCCCTTGCACAGCCGGCCCAGCAGATGGCGGAGCGCCCCGGCAATCGATTCGGGCGTGGCGATCGGCTCGGCGAAGGTCAGGCGCTCGCGATGCTCCGGCACCGGCCGGCGCGGGGAGATCGGCTCGTCCAGCCGGCCGAAGGCCTGATCGTAGCGTTGCAGCAACCTGGCCCCGAACCGCGCCGCCAGCCCGGCCCGCGGCATGGCGTGCAGGTCGCCGATCCGGCGCAATCCCAGCGCATGCAGCCCCTCCACCGTCTCCGCGGGCAGCCGCAGGGCGGCCAGCGGCAGACCGTCCAGCCGCTCCTGCCGCCGGTCCTCCGGGCTGCCGAACCGCACCAGCCCCCAGGCGGCGGCCGGGGTGCCGGCGATGGCGGCACGGGCACTGAAGCCGGCGGCGCGCAGCCGTCCGGTCAGGTCGGCGGCCAGCGCCGGCTCGCCCCCAAACAGGTGGGCGCAGCCGGTGATGTCGATCACCACCCCGTCCGGCTCGTCCGCCGCGGTCCAGGGGCTGTAGCGCCGCGCCCAATCGGCGATGCGGCCGAGCAGGATCGCATCGGTCTCGGGCGTCGCCTCCGCCACCTCCAGCGCCGGCTCCAATGCGCGGGCGTCGCTGAGGGTATGACCGGGAGAGATGCCGACCGATGCCGCCACCCGGTTGACCGCGACCACCATCCGCCGCTGGCGCTCCGTCCGCAGCAGGGCGAAGGGGCGCGCCCGCGACCCGGGCGGCATGGTCCGCTCCCGCGCATCGGTGGGCAGGCGCGGCAGCCACAGGGCGAGGATGCGGCGCCTTCCTCCCCAATGACCCAATCCCCTCTCCCCCCCGGGGAGAGGGTTAGGGTGAGGGGGACGCGCTGCGGGACCTTTGCCAGCATCCTGCAGCGGCTCCCCCTCACCCCGACCCTCTCCCCAGGGGGGAGAGGGAGACAGGTCCGGGTGTGGGAGGAAGCGCGTCATACGGGAACCAACAATCGGAACAAAGAAAGAACACTCTAGCGCCAGCTTGGCTGCGAGGGGAGTCCCTCCTTTAGGGTCATCTTGCCGAACCGTTCGGCAGTGCCGACATTCCGTTCATGACCCCACATCTCCCGACCCTCGCCCGCCGACTGGCTCCACTGGCTTTTCTGCTGGCCGCAGGCGCCTGCGCACCGTCGGATTTGCGCGACGACACCCCCGGCCGCGCCCAGGCCTTCCCGCCGGTCTACAACCAGACATTCGTCCCGGGAGGCGGGGAACGGCGGACCTGGAGCCAGATCCAGGCGGAGCAGTCGCGCGCCGGCCAGCGCACCGACCAGCGCACCGACTCAGGCTCCGGCACCGCCGCCCGGCCGCCGCAGGCCGAGGACCCGCAAACACGCCGCGACTCGGGAGACACCGACCGGCCGCCACCCAAACGCCCCCGCGGCAGTTCGTCGCCCCCGCCCGACCCGGCGGCCCTGCCGCAGCCGCCGCGCCCGATCCCGGTGCCGCCCCCGCCCTCGTCGCAGAGCGCCACCGACGCCTTCAAGCGCGACCTGATCCGGCCGGAGGTGGACCGCATGCGCACCGACGACGCCATGGGGCGGCTCGACCCGCTGGGCCAGCGCGACCTGATGCGGCGCGAGAACGACCTGCGCCAATGGGGCGACCCGCTGGCGCGCTGATCTCCTGGCAGCACCCGTCCGGCAAGCTCCGCCTCGGCGGCTTGACCCCACACCCGCTCTGCCGCCATACCGGCCCCGTGATTCGGAACGGACGGAGGATGCGGGCGCATGACGACGGTGACGGGGGCCTTCGGCAACGGACTGACCACGCCGGTGTGGGTGCTGCAGCATCTGCTGGGCATCCTCGGCATCGGCCTATGGGCGGGACAGGCCGGCGGCACCGCGGTCTGGCAGGTGCCGGCCGCCGCCGTGACCGCGGCGCTGGCGGCGGGCTTCGCCGCGCAGATGGGGCTGCGGCTGCCCTATGCCGGGTCGGGGCTGGCGGCTTCGCTGATCGTGATCGGAGCGCTGGTGGCGCTGGGGGTGCGGGCGCCGGCCGTGCTGGCGGTTCTGGTCGCCGCGGTCGCCGCGGTGTTCCACGGCCACGCCCACCAGGGGCCGCCGCTCTACTGGGCCGGCTTCGCCGCCGGGCTGATGCTGGTGGCCTGCGGCGGGCTCGGCCTGTCGATCGCGGTGACGCAGGCCGAGTCGGAGCGGGCGGTGCGCGTGTGTGGCGGTGCGGTAGCAGTAGCGGGCGTTCTCGACCTCGTCGGCGTGATTTGACCGGTTGCGCCTTGAAATGAGGGGGTTGCGCGGAAATCTTTGAAGGCACCCCCTTACCAGCCCGGATCACCGGGCCAGACGAACGGAACGCCCCGGTGCCCCGCGCAGCCGCCAAAGCCTGCCTTACCCCGCCGGGGCTCCCATCGCCGGGGCTTCGGACGCATTCCGATGCCGCCCAATCGGCCTGCCGACTGACCCGCCGGCACCTGCTGGGCCGCCTGCTGGGCGGGCTGGCGCTGCCGCCGCTGCTGGCCTCCGCCGGCGGTCTGGCGTTGGGAGGCGGACAGCCGGCGGCGGCGCAGGACCTGCGCTATTTCCGCATCGGCACCGGCACCACCGCCGGCACCTATTTCCCGATCGGCGGGCTGATCGCCAACGCCATCTCCAACCCGCCGGGGTCCCGGCCCTGCGCCAAGGGCGGAAGCTGCGGCATCCCCGGTCTGATCGTGGTGGCACAGGCCAGCAACGGTTCGGTCGACAATGTCGAGATGCTGCGCGCCGGCACGGTGGAGGCCGGCTTCGCCCAGGCCGACGTCGCCTTCTGGGCCTACAGCGGCACCGGCAGCTTCACCGGCAAGCGCCCCTTCGCGGAGCTGCGCTCGCTCGGCATGCTCTATGCGGAAGCGATCCAGATCGTCGTCCGCTCCGACGGCTTCATCGACCGCATGGCCGACCTGAAGGGCCGCAGCATCTCATTGGGCGAGGAAGGGTCGGGCACGCTGGTGGAGGCGCGACTGATCCTGGATGCCTACGGCCTGTCGGAAACGACGATCACCCCCCACTACCTCAAGCCCGGCATGGCGGCCGACCGGCTGGCGAAGGGGGAACTGGACGGCTTCTTCATGGTCGGCGGCTATCCGGTGTCGGCGGTCGCGGACGTGGCGGCGCGCGTGCCGATCCGGCTGGTGCCGCTGGATGGCGAGCCGGCCGCCCGGCTGCTGCGGACCCAGCGCTTCTATATCGAAGACGAAATCCCCGCCAACGCCTATCCCGGCAGCGCCCCCACCCCGACGCTGAGCCTGGGGGCGGAGCTGCTGACCCGCGCCGACCGCGACCCGGACCTGATCCATGGCATCGTCCGCGCGCTGTGGCACGAGAACACCCGCCGCGTTCTTGCCGACGGGCATCCGCAGGGCCGCAATTTCGACCCCGCCCGCGCGGTCGCCAACGTCTCGGTCCCCCTGCATCCGGGGGCGGAGCGCTATTACCGGGAGGTCGGCCTGCTGGGCAATGCCGCCAACGAGGAGAACCGCGCCCCCGCACCCCCGCCCGAGACCGGCGCCGGTACCGGCGACAAAGCCGCCAGAGACAAGCCGGCCGGGGAGAAGACGGCACGCTGAGGCGTCCGCTCCCGGGACGAGACGAAAGGAGCGTTCCCGGACCACCCGCCGCCGGAATATCCTGTTTCCCATCCGGTCGATCCAGGCGGTCGACTGCAACGGGCAGAGGGGAGGAGGCATGCCGGCCGGCCAAGGGAGGGGCATCGCGATCCGTTCCGTCCGCAGCGCCGACGCGCCGCGCTGCGCCGAGATCTTCCTGGATGGCCGCCGCCAAGCCTTTTCCTGGCAGCCCGCCGACCGCTTCAGGCTGGACGATTATTACGACTGCGTGCGCGAGGATGCGGTGCTGGTCGCGGAAGCGGAGGGGACGGTGGTCGGCTTCGTCTCCCTCGATCCGCAGGCCCGCATTATCCACAACCTGTTCATCGACCCCGGATGGCACAAGCGCGGCATCGGTTCCGCCCTGCTGCGCGAAGCTCTGGGCCTGCTGCACGGCGGCCAGCGCCCGGCCGAACTGGCCTGCGCCGCCCGCAACGCCGCCGCCCGCGCCTTCTACGAACGCAACGGCTGGACGCCGGTGGACGCGCCGCCCGACGAAGGGGACGCGCTGGTGCTCTACCGCCTGTCGCGGGCGGGGTGAGAAGCCCGCTCTTCCGCCACCGTCCGTTGCCGCCTCTCTTGCCGGAAGCCCCGTCAACCCTCCCCCAACGAGACGCGCAAGCGCCGATGCGCGGGCTGTTTTCGCGTGCCGCATTGCGGTAAAGTCCCGCCGCCATGCGAACCCTGTACCACCACCCGATCCACCCCCAGTCGCGCGTCGCGCGCGTGATGCTCGCCGAGAAGGGCCTTCCCTTCGAGCCCGTGGTCGAGAAGCCATGGGAAAGGCGCACCGATTTCCTGAAGATGAACCCCGCCGGCGAGGTGCCGGTGCTGGTGGAGGAGGATGGGACCGTCGTCGCCGGCGGCCTCGCCGTGATCGAATATCTGGAGGAGGCCTATCCCGACACGCCCCTGCTGCCGCGGGAAGTTGCGGCGCGGGCGGAGGTGCGGCGGATCGCCGACTGGTTCCTGCATAAGTTCGAACGCGAGGTGGGCGAGAATCTGGTGGGCGAAAAGCTGATCAAGCGGCTGTCCGGCCAGGGCCATCCCTTCGCGCCGGCGATTCGCGCCGGGCTGGCCAACATCACCTATCACCTCGACTACATCGCCTTCCTGTCCGAACGCCGGCCCTGGCTGGCCGGAACCACCTTCACGCTGGCCGACATCGCCGCCGCGGCCCAACTGTCCTGCCTGGACTATATCGACAACGTGCCGTGGGACCGCAGCCCGGAAGCCAAGGACTGGTACGCCCGGATCAAGTCCCGCCCCAGCTTCCGCGCCCTGCTGGCGGACAACATCACCGGTTGCCCGCCACCCCGGCACTACGCCGATCTGGATTTTTGACGCCATCTTGGGAACCGACGCATCAGAAGCATGGACCGGCCTCGCGTATCGGGCTTAACGTGCTCCCAAAATCGTATGTTGGGAGTTGTTCCTCGATGCGCCTGCGCCGTCTTTCGTCCGTCCCGGCCCTGCCGGTCCGTTCCCTGCGGCCCGCCCTGATCGCCGGCGGCATGCTGGCGCTGGTGGCCGGCTGGCCACTCTCCCAGGCCGCCCACGCCGCCCCTGCGGTCGACGATGCCGGCGCCAAGGCGCTCGCCGCGTCGCTGAAGAAGGATCTGCCGCGCTGGTTCCCGCCGCCCACCGAGGATGGCGAGGGCATCGGTTTCGAATGGCAGGGCGAACCGACCGTCAAGCCGGCCGGCGACCATTACGACGTCGCCCTGCCGCGCCTGTCGGCTGAGGATGCCGAAGGCACCCTGTTCGACATCGGCACCGTCCTCTTGTCGGTGACGCCGAAGGACGACGGCCAGTATGGCGTCTCGATCACGCTGCCCAGCGCGATCAAGGTGCAGAACCTGGACGACAAAGACGAGTATGTCGACGCGGCCACCATCTCCATCGGCAAGCAGTCCTTCACCAGCACCTGGTCGGGCACGCTGGAGACCCTGCTGACGGTCGACGGCGCCTTCAACGACATCGCCGTCAACGCCGCCGACGGCAAGGGCAAGATCTCCATCGCCTCCATGACCATGGTCCAGGACCTGAAGCCGGAGGCCGGTGTCGGCGGCGCCACGCTGTGGAGCGGCCCGGCCGCCTTCGCCTTCGGCGGTCTGTCGGTGCTGGACGAGAAGAACAAGGAGCTGATGAGGATCGGCGGAGTCACCGCCGAGGCCGCCTACAGCCGCGTCGACCTGACCAAGGTCAGCGCGCTGCAGAAGCTGTCGGAGCAGGCCGCCGCCCGCGGCGTGCCGCCGACGCCGTCGGAGCTGCTGCCGAAGATGCAGGGCATGTTCGGCGGCATCACCGGCGCGATGCGCATGTCCAACCTGTCGGTCGTCAATCCCGAGGACGGCATGACGATCACGCTGGGCCAGCTCGCCTTCCGCAGCGGCCTGACCGATCTGGACCAGGCGCAGTCGACCGTCAGCATGGGCATCGAGGCCCGCGACTTCGTCATGACGCCGTCGCCGACCCCCGCCGCCTTCACCCCGCGTGCCTTCGAGATGAAGCTTTCGGTCGCCAAGCTGCCGAACGGCGCCCTGTGGAAGGCCTTCACCGAGCTCGCCAAGACCGCCGAGGCGGAAGAGGCCCCGCCGCCGAAGAAGGGCGCCAAGGCCCCGCCGCCGGCGCCGTCGTCCGACGTCATCATGCAGCAGGCGATGGCCGCGATGGGCGAGGCCGGGACCGAGCTGCGCATCGACGCGCTGAACCTCGACACCCCCGCCACCGCCGGCACCGCCACCGGCGCCCTGAAGGTCGCCACCCCGGCCGCCTTCGGCGTCGCCGGCGGCGCCACCGTCCTGCTGCGCGGCATCGACGCCGCCGTGAAGGCGATGCAGCCGGCGCCGGGTGCCAAGCCCGACAAGGAGACGCAGGATCTGCTGGCCGGTCTGGCGATGATCCAGGCCCTGGGCCAGGCCGGCAAGGACGACAGCGGCGCCGACATCCGCACCTACAAGATCGACGTGACGGAGGCCGGCCAGCTGCTGCTGAACGGCGCCGACATGACCCCGCTGCTGGCCGGCGGCGCCGAACCGGCTCCGGCGCCTGCACCGAAGAAGAAGTAAGGGGCACGTCGGAGCCCCCTCCCTAACCCTCCCCCGCTAACGCGGGAGAGGGGACTGCCGCCGCTCTGCGACTGACTCCCTCTCCCGCGTTAGCGGGGGAGGGTCGGGGAGGGGGCAACCGAAGTCTACGCTTCCCCCCCACCGCGACACCTCACCGCACACCTCCCGCGGTTGCACGGCACAAGCCTCTTGAACGGCCGGGACGCTTTCACATATCTCCGCCGTCTTGACGCCACCACCCGTACAAAACCAACGAAGGTGCCCCCATGACCGAGGAACGGCTCAGTTTTCAAGCCGAGGTCAGCCGTCTGCTCGACATCGTCGCCCACTCGCTCTACAGCGAGAAGGAAGTGTTCCTGCGCGAACTGGTCTCCAACGCGTCGGATGCCTGCGACCGCCTGCGCTATGCGGCGCTGACCCAGCCGGAACTCTCGGCCGACGATCCGACCCTCAAGGTCCGCCTGCTGGTCGACAAGGACGCGCGGACCCTGACCGTCGCCGACAACGGCATCGGCATGAACCGCGAGGATCTGGTCGAGAATCTCGGCACCATCGCCCGCTCCGGCACCGCAGCCTTCATGAAGTCGCTGGAAGGTGCGGAGAAAGGTGACGGCAAGAAGGACGTCAACCTGATCGGTCAGTTCGGCGTCGGCTTCTATTCCGCCTTCATGGCCGCCGACAAGGTCACCGTGCTGACCCGCAAGGCCGGCGAGGCCCATGGCTGGCGCTGGGAATCCGACGGCAAGGGCGAGTTCACCATCGCCGAGGCCGATGGCCTGTCGCGCGGCACGCGGATCGTCCTGCATCTGCGCGACGGCGACGACGAGTATCTCGACGAGACGCGACTCGGCGGCATCGTCCGCAAATACTCCGACCACATCGCCATCCCGATCCTGTTCGGCGAGGGCGAGGACGCCAAGGCGCTGAACAGCGCGTCGGCCCTGTGGACCCGGTCGAAGTCGGAGATCACCGCCGACCAGTACAAGGAATTCTACCACCATGTCGGCCACGCCTTCGACGATCCGTGGCTGACCCTGCACTGGCGGGCCGAAGGGGCGCTGGAATACACCAACCTGCTCTATGTGCCCTCGACCAAGCCCTTCGACCTGTTCGACCCCAAGCGCGCCCACCGGGTGAAGCTGTACGTCAAGCGTGTCTTCATCACCGACGCGGCGGAAGGGCTGATCCCGCCCTATCTGCGCTTCCTGCGCGGCGTGGTCGACAGCGAGGATCTGCCGCTGAACATCAGCCGCGAGATGCTGCAGCACAACCCGATGCTGGCCAAGATCAAGGCCGGCATCACCCGCCGTGTCCTGTCGGAGCTGTCGAAGAAGGCCAAGGACAGCGAGAACGCCGCCGAATACGACAAGTTCTGGGAGAATTTCGGCGCGGTGCTGAAGGAAGGCCTCTATGAGGACTACGAGCACCGGGACGAACTGCTGAAGCTGCTGCGCTTCCGCACCACCGCCGGCGAGGAACTGGTGTCGCTGGAGCAGTATGTCGCCCGCATGAAGGAGGGCCAGGACGCCATCTACACCATCAGCGGCGACGACATCGACACCCTGCTGCGCAGCCCGCAGCTGGAAGGCTTCAAGGCCAAGGGCGTCGAGGTGCTGCTGCTGACCGACCCGGTGGACGAGTTCTGGATGCCGTCGGTCGGCGTCTATGACGGCAAGCCCTTCAAGTCGGTGACCCGCGGCGGCGCCGATCTCGGCAAGATCAAGGGCGAGGAGCCCGAGAAGCCGGAGGAGAAGGCCCCGGAGGGCGAGCTGACCGACCTGCTGGCCCTGCTGAAGCTGACCCTGTCCGATGCGGTGAAGGATGTCCGCAAGTCCGAACGCCTGACCGACAGCGCCGTCTGTCTGGTGGCCGACGACAACGACATGGACATGCACCTGGAACGCCTGCTGAAGCAGCACAAGCAGCTGAACGGCGAGGTCGGCAAGCGCATCCTGGAGATCAATCCGTCGCACGCCCTGATCAAGCGGCTGGCCGAACGGGCCAAGGGCAGCGGCGCCACCGACGCGCTGGAGGATGCGGCCTGGCTGCTGCTGGATCAGGCCCGCATCGTCGAGGGCGAGCCCCTGCCCGACCCCGCCGCCTTCGCCCGCCGCCTGGCGAGCGCGATGGAGAAGGGGCTGGCATAAGGATCGTCATCCACCGGAAAGCCTGAAGGAAAGGCCCTCTCCTCCCCCGGAGGAGGGGGCTTTTCCATTCTACCCCCGCCCGACCCGCTCGGCCGGGAAGACCAGCGACATGGTGGTGCCCTCGTCGCGGCGGCTGACGACGTCCAGGCGGCCGCCATGCAGTTCGATCAGGCGCTTGGTCAGCGGCAGGCCCAGCCCGGTGCCGATCTGGCTGCGGGCCAGCGCACTGTCGATCTGGCCCCAGGGCTCCAGCGCCTTCGCCAATTCCTCCCCGGTCATGCCGATGCCGGTGTCGTGCACCGACAGCCACAGCGCGCCGCCGGCCGCCACGCGGGCGCCCAGCGTCACCACGCCATCGGCCGGCGTGAACTTCACCGCGTTCGACAGCAGGTTCAGCAGCATCTGGCGCAGCTTGCGTTCATCCGCGCGCAAGGGCGGCAGGTCGGTGGGCACGGCGGTGACGATGCGCACGCCATGGCGCGCCGCCCGCTCGGTCAGCAGCCGCGCCGTCCCGATCGCCACCCGCACCACGTCCACCGTCCCGTCCGCCAGCTCCAGCCGGTCGGCATCGGCCTTGGACAGGTCGAGCAGGTCGTTGATCAGCTCCATCAGGTGCCGGCCGCTCTCGGCGATGTCGCGGGCATAGTCGCGATAGAGCGGGATGGCGTGCGGCCCCAGCACCTCCTGCTCCAGCAGCTCGGCAAAGCCCATCATCGCGGTCAGCGGCGTGCGGATCTCGTGGCTCATGTTGGCGAGGAAGGCGGTCTTGGCCCGGATCGCCCGTTCGGCCTGCCGGCGCGCCTCCTCCAGCTGGCGGGCGCGCAGATCCGTCTGTTCGGCGGAGCGCGCCATCAGCCCGGTCACCGTGCCGACGCCGAGATAGCGGCCCTGGTCCACCACCAGGAAGCCGGTCACCAGCGCCGCCGGCTTCAGCCGGGCCAGCCGCCGCCCGATCTCCGCCAGCGGAGTCGTCCCCTCCACCAGCAGCGGATTCGGGTCCATGAGCGCGGACACCTCCACCGTCGAGGCATCCTTTCCCCCGTCCGGCGGAAGATGGCTGCGCTCCAGCAGGCCGACGACGCAGCCCTCGCCATCGACCACCGGAAGGGCGGGCAAATCAGGCTGGCGGTTGAAGCGGGCCATCGCTGCCGACAAATCCTGTCCGGCTGCCAGCGGCGGCACCGGAACCGCCAGCCCGGCGGCGGTGAAGGCGGGTTCGTCCATCTGCGCCTCCGGCGCGGCGGCCGGGACGGGAAGCGGCGGATCGAATGGCGTCACTGCTCACCCCCTCCCTATCCGGCGTACTCCTGTCCGGTCGGCACCGGTCGCGGGATGCGCGGCGCTCGTTCGGGAAAACCTAGCAGTGGATTATGAGCAATTGGTTTCCGAGCCGGCCATCCATTCCGCCGCGGTCCTATACAAAAGTCCTATAACCATGAAAGACGCAGCTTCTGCACGCTCGGCCGTCCGGCTGTGACCTGGGCATTTGAGAATGGCTCCGAAACACAGTATGATGGTCGGGTATTCGGGGTGCCGCGTTTGGCCGACCGGGCTTTTCCGCCCGGCCGGCCGCCGCTGCCGGCATCCCGGGCATCAGGGAGACCCGGAGGGGCGATCCGCCGCCCGTCACACAGAACAGGATTACAGGGGATGTCCATGCCCTCGCGCCTCGAAGAATTGTGCGTGAAGAAGGGATTGAAGATGACCGACCAGCGCCGCGTGATCTCGCGCGTGCTGTCGGAGGCGACGGACCATCCCGACGTGGAGGAGGTGCACCGCCGTGCATCGGCCATCGACCCGCGCATTTCCATCGCCACCGTCTACCGGACGATGCGGCTGTTCGAGGAAGCGCATGTGATCGACCGCCTCGATTTCGGCGATGGGCGCGCGCGCTATGAGGAAGCAAGAACCGATCACCATCATCATCTGATCGATGTCGATTCCGGTGAAGTCATCGAGTTCACCAATGATGAAATGGAACGGCTGAAGGAAAGCATTGCCCGTGAACTGGGCTATGACCTGATCGGCCATCGGCTGGAACTGTACGGCGTTCCGCGCAAGCGGCGTGCCGATAAATCTGAGTCTTAACTGTATACCGGCCTCCGCGGCGTTGCGCACAAGAGGTGCGGCTGATTTCGCTCCCATCCGGAATCGCCACACGCGCAACGGGCGGGTCAGGCGGCCATCGCTTGCGGGGTGCATCGGGTGCCGGTCTGGACCTTGCGGGGCGACGGGCCAAGGTTAGGCGAGGAGCAAACCTCACTGACCGGAACCGGCCGCACCATGGATGACCGCCACGACGACCGCCCCGACACCCGGCCCGAAAGCCCGCCGATCCCGTCCGGGGCTGAACCGATCGAAGCCCGAAGCACCGCCTCGGCCCTTGTCGGCCCGCCCCCTGTTGGCCCCACCCCTGTTGGCCCGGATCCCGTTCTCGAACGGCTGGACCGCCTGTCGGACCTGCTGCTGCGCCGCCTCGACCGATTGGAGGAGCGGGTCCGCAGCCTGGAGCAGGACAATGGCGAGATCATCAACCTGCTGATCGCCGTCAAGGCCGGTCTGGAGGAAGCCTCCGGCGACCTGATCGCACAGCTTGAGGACGCCGAGGATGCCGCAGAGGGCGAGGACAGGGGCGAGGAGGGGGCAGAGGACGGCCCGCTGTTCGAGGCTCCCTGCGGCCCGACGATGCTGCATTGACGGTTCCACGGCTCGCGGCAGACCGGGAACCGTCCCCAGGGTTGCCGTAAAAGACCTTGCCCGCCGCACAGCGGCGGCCGGATAAACGGCGCATGGAGACCTCCCCCCTTTCCGATCCTGCACCCCGGACCCGCCTCACGCCGCCGCTCCTGCCGACGCTGTCCCCCGATTCGCCGGTTTCGGGACCGGCGGCGGCAGCGCCCCCGGTCTGCGGTCCGTCCGGCGTCGCCTTCTTCGACTTCGACGGCACGCTGATCCACGGTGACAGCCTGCCGATGTTCGTCGGTGAGGTGATCGGCCGGCGCCGCGCCGCCCTGGCTCTGGCCGACGCCATCCGCTCCGCGATGCACCGCCATGTCCGCGGCCGTGGGCCGGGCTGCGATTTTCCGGGATCGGTGAAGGCCATCTATCTGAAGCGCACCCTGCGCGGTCTGCCGGTGGCCGACGCTCTGGCAGCGGCGGAGCGGATGATCCCCCGAGTCCGCTGGCACCAGCCCATGCTGGAGGTGCTGAAGGAGCATCGCCGGCAGGGTCGCCGGGTGGTGGTCGCCACCGGCGCGCTCGACCTCTACATGCCCGCCCTTCTGCGCGGGCTGGAGGTGGACGACCTGCTGGCCACAGGGATGGAGGTGGTGGACGGCAAGCTGACCGGCCGCCTCAGCACCGCCAACTGCGTGCGCCTGGACAAGGCGGAGCGGGTGACCGCCTGGATCGCCGGCAACGGCCCGGTCGCTGCCACCTGGGGCTACGGCAACCACCCCAGCGACCTGCCGATGCTGGCGCTGATGCACAAGGGCGAAGTGATCCGCATTCGACGAAGGTCGAACCGCAGGTAGCAGCCGTTTACAACCCGCCTGCCTCCCCGCATACTCCCAGCCGTCCATAACAAAAACATGATGGACGGAGGGGAACCGTGAGCTTCAGCATCGATGCCGACATCCGGATGCCCGGCTATGGCGGGCGCCGGGCCGTGGTGGCCGATGCCGACCGCATCCAGCGCGAGGCGCTGGCCGGCCATCTGTCCGGCCGCGGTTTCCAGGTTTCGCAGACCGACGACGCGATGGCGGCGCTGACCATCATCGGTGCGGAGGCGCCGGTTGTCGCCTTGCTGCCGCTGGAGCATGAAGGCGACGAGGGCGACCGTGCCGCGGCGCTGGCGGCGATGCTCTATCCACAGACGCGCATCCTGATGACCGGCCAGCGTATGCAGAACGCCCCCTTCCCCATCCTGCCCCGCCCGGTCGACCTGACCGCACTCGACCGCTGGCTGGACGAGGCGACGGCATAGGCCCGGCCATGAGCCCTGCCGCTTTTCCCTATTGGACGCCGGCGTCTCCGAAGCCCGCCACATGCTCCAGCTTTTGCGGATTGGCGATCTGGTAGATCCGCCGGATGCGGCCATCGGCTATGTCGAAGGCCAGCACGCTGCGGAAGGAGCCGCCCAGTTCGGCCAGCAGCCCCGGTCCGCCATTCACCCGCACCGGCACGAAGCCGAACCCGACGCCCCGCTTGCGCTGGACGCCCATCAGGAAGCGGGCGATGCGGTCGGCGCCGAAGAGCGGGTTGACCGCCGTCCGCACCATGCCGCCGCCGTCGCTCAGCCACTGGGCATCGTCCGACAGCAGGGCCACGATGGCGGCATAGTCGCGCCGGACGCTGGCCTCGGCGAAGGCATCGGCCAGACGGCGTCCGGCATCCGCATCGGCGCGGGGCTCGGAGGGTGCGTTCAGCCGGTTGCGGGCGCGCCGCATGATCTGGCGGCAGGCCTCCGCCGACTTGCCGAGCGTCGCCGCGATCTCCGCGTAATCCAGATCCATCGCCTCGCGCAGGACGAAGACCACGCGCTGGTCCGGCGCCAGCCGTTCCAGCAGCAGGAGCATCGCGATCGGCACCGACTCGAACTCAGGTCCCTCGTCAGCCGCATCGGCCCAGGCGGCGACCTCCGGTTCGGGCAGCCACAGCCCGTAATAACGTTCCCGTGCCACCCGGGCGGAGCGCAGCCGGTCAAGCGCCAGCCGGGTCACAAGCGTCGTCAGAAAGGCGGGGGCCGACCCGACACTGCCGGGCGCCACTGCGGACCAGCGCAGCCAGGCGTCCTGCAACGTGTCCTCCGCCTCCGCCACCGAGCCGAGCAGCCGATAGGCCAGGGCGCGCAGCCGCGCCCGCTCGCCCGCGAAGGCGGCGAGCGCGGTGCCCGGATCGGCCAGCGCCGTCACGCCGGCATCCCGATTGCGGTGCCCTCGATATGCTGGGCGATGCCGACACGGTTCCAGGCATTGATCTGCGCCACCGTCACCGTCAGCTGGGCAATCTGCTCGGCACTGAAATGCCGCTGCAGGTCCCGGTGCGCGGCATCGATGCCGTCATGCCGGCCGCGGGTCAGCAGTTCGGCCCAGGCGAAGGCGGCGCGCTCATCCGGCAGGAACAGGTCCGAATGTTCCCACTCCGCCAGCGCGGCGATCCGCTCCTCCGACTGGCCGTCGTGGCGGGCCTCCTTGCTGTGCATGTCGATGCAATAGGTGCAGCCGTTGATCTGCGACACGCGCAGGTCGATCAGATGGATCAGGCCGGTCGGCAGGCCGCTGCCGCGGATCGCCTTGGTGGTGGCATACATCGCTGCGAACAGCGACGGGGCATCGGTGGCGACGGTGAAACGGAAAGCCATGGTTCGCATCCTCGTATGGAGTGTCATCGCCCCCATGACGGGGCGAGCCGCTCCGGCGTGACGCATGGCAGCCTCGCGCCCCGATCAAGGCTGCCGTCCCGGTCCTCAGCCTTCCGTCAGCAACTCCACGGCCTCGCGCAGGATGGCGATCTTGGCGGCGAAACGGCCTTCGGGATCGCTTTCGCCGATCAGCCGGATCATCACGCCCAGGGCATGGGCGACCTGCGGCGCCAGCCCGGCATGGCCCCGCACATGGCGGGCGAGGCCGGCCAGTGCCGTCCGATAGGGGCGCCCTTCGAACCCGTCGGTGGCAATCGACTCGAAACGGTTGGCGAGGTCGAGGATCTCGCGGTTGTCGTTCATGCTTTTTCCGCCAGATCGGATGAACAGATTTGGAGAATGGGGGTCAGATGAACAGCATGGCGCCGCCCTTGGGCGCGTCGTTCAGGAAGGTGACGACGCCGCCGGTGGAGACCGGCACGTCGGCGCGCAGCTGCACGCCCTGCGGCAGGCCTAGGGCCCGCAGCCCCATCTCGCAGGCCATCACCGTCACGCCCATGGCGACGCAGGCCTCCAGCAGTTCCTCGAAGGTGGCGAGGCCGTGGGTGGCGAAATAACGGTCGCGCGCCACCGGCGAGCTGCCGTCGTCGGCCGGGTCCAGATCGTGCCAGCCCAGCACCCCCGGCTCGCTCTCATGCACCAGGGCGCGGAGCGCACGGCCGGTGAAGAACAGCGTGACCTTGCGGTTGGTGGCCGCCGCGGCGCTGGCCATCACCAGCGCGTAATGGACGCGGTCGAAGCCGCCGGCGAACAGGACGATCGACAGGGCCGAGGTGCTCTCGGCCAAAGTGCTCTCGGCCGAAGACTGCGACATGGTGGTGGACATGGTGGGCCGCCTCCCGTCTTTCCCGCCGCGCCCGTCAGTGGACGGAGAGGTCGTGGATGGTCGGATGATCGCCGCAAAGTGCGCAGTCGGGATCCCGCTTGATGGCGATGCGCTGATAGGACGCATAGAGCGTGTCCATCATCAGCAGGCTGCCCGACAGGCTTTCGCCCAATCCCAGCAGTTCCTTCAGCACCTCCGTCGCCTGCAGCGAGCCGACGAAGCCGGCCAGCGCCCCCAGCACCCCGCCTTCCGAGCAGGACGGTACGGTGCCGCGCGGCGGCGGTTCCGGGAACAGGCAGCGATAGCAGGGGTGCGGCGCGCCCAGATGGGCCTTGAAGGTGCTCAGCTGCCCATCGAAGCGCAGGATCGCCGCCGACACCAGCGTCTTGCCGGCCAGAAAGCAGGCGTCGTTCAGCAGGAAGCGCGTGGCGAAATTGTCCGACCCGTCGGCGACCAGATCGTAGCCGCCGATCAGGTCCATCGCATTGTCGCGGTTCAGCCGCATCCGGTGGGCTTCCACCCGGACATCGGGGTTCAGCGCATGGATGCGGGCGGCGGCGCTCTCCACCTTCGGGTGGCCGAGCGTCGATTCGTCATGGATCACCTGCCGCTGCAGGTTCGACAGGTCGACCGTGTCGTCATCGACGATGCCGATGGTGCCGACACCGGCCGCCGCCAGATAGAGAAGCAGGGGCGCGCCAAGGCCGCCGGCGCCGACGACCAGCACCTTGGATCGCAAAAGCCGCTCCTGCCCGATGCCGCCGACTTCCGGCAGCACGATGTGGCGGGAATAGCGGTGAAGCTGGGTGTCCGTGAAGTCCATGGCCGGTAGCATAGCGCAAGGAGGCGCCATTGCGGCAACATTCGATGCGGCATTTTTCAATCCGCGGAGACGGGACCGCGGGCCGGAAATCGTCAGGCGGTGGTGGAGGTGGTCTTCGCTTCCGACGCCCATTGCCGCAACCGGGTCTGGCGTTCGCGCAGCGTCTTGGAGATGGCGCTTTCCTGGTTCAGGCCCGCGTCGGACAGCTCCGTGTTGCGCGGCACGAGGTTCAGCATGAAATCGGTCGGCGACTTCAAATTCGACGGCGGGACCACCACCATCGTGTATTGGCCGGGCTCCAGCTTGTAGGTCGGCTTCTGCAGGAATGACTGCTGGGAATCGGGCTTGCCCGAGTCGCTGGCGGCGACGACCTTGCCGTCCTTGTCCATCATCGCCCAACGCGTGTTGGGAAGCGATATGTTGGCGGTGAAGCTGCCGCCCTGCAGGACGTTGAAGGTGTGCTTCTGCACGCCGGTGTCGCCGTTGCCCGGCGGCTGGGCAGTGCCCTTCAGCGTCGCGCCGGCTCCCGTCACCAGGATGTTCTGCCGTTCCGTGACGTCCAGCGAATAATCGCGCACGCCCGCCGCCCGGTTGGCCTGCGAAATGGTCGCCGTGTAGGTGCCCGGCCCCAGCCGCGCGGTGGCGTCCGACGCCGATTCCTTCGACCGGATGGTCGTAACCACCTCGTTGCGGTCGTTGCGGATCTCGACGTTGGTGAAGGTGTTGTTGACCTTGAAATTGAACTCGCCGGCCTTGCTGACCGTGAAGGTCTGGGTGTCGGCATTGGCCCCGTCGGCACCGATCTTGGTCGTCTGCCCCTTGAGCTGCGAGAAGGAGCTGCTCGACAGGTTCGGGACATAGGTGGCGGCGGTCACATCCGACATGGCGGTCACTCCCCGGCGGCGCGGACGGAAATTGCTCTGCTGACGCCGGAGAGAATAGCGTAAACCGCCAATTCCGTCAAATTTCGCGCCGGAATTTCGCGGATAGGCTGCGGAGCGGGGACGGCAATGCTCCCGCTCCGCAGCGTCGGCGGTTACTCCAACCCTTCGAACAGGGCGGTCGACAGGTAACGCTCGGCGAAGGAGGGCAGGATCACGACGATCTGCTTGCCCGCATTCTCCGGACGGGCGCCGACCTCCAGCGCCGCGGCGAGCGCCGCACCCGACGAGATGCCGACCGGGACGCCTTCCAGGCGGGCGACCTTGCGGGCGGTTTCGAAGGCACGCTGGTTGGAGATGCGGACCACCTCGTCGATCAGCTCCTTCTTCAGGATGTCGGGAACGAAGCCGGCGCCGATGCCCTGGATCTTGTGCGGACCCGGCATGCCGCCGGACAGGACGGGGCTGTCCTCCGGCTCCACCGCCACCGCCTTGAAGCTGGGCTTGCGCGACTTGAGGACCTCGGCGGTGCCGGTCAGGGTGCCGCCGGTGCCGACGCCGGAGATCAGGAAATCGACCTGACCGTCGGTGTCCTTCCAGATCTCCTCCGCCGTGGTGGCGCGGTGGACAGCCGGGTTGGCGGTGTTCTTGAACTGCTGCAGCAGGTAGGCGTTCGGGTCGGCGGCCAGGATCTCCTCAGCCTTGCGGATGGCGCCCTTCATGCCTTCCGACGCCGGGGTCAGCACCAGCTCGGCACCCAGCAGCTTCAGCATCTTGCGCCGCTCGACCGACATGCTTTCCGGCATGGTCAGGATCAGCTTGTAGCCCTTGGCGGCGGCGACGAAGGCCAGCGCGATGCCGGTGTTGCCGGAGGTGGGCTCGACCAGCGTCGTGCGGCCGGGGGCGATGGTGCCGGCGGCCTCCGCGGCATCGATCATGGCGCGGCCGATGCGGTCCTTGACGCTGGCCAGCGGGTTGAAGAACTCCAGCTTGCCGATGATCTGGGCCTCGACCCCGGCATCCTCGGCGAGGCGGTTCAGCCGCACCAGCGGCGTGGCGCCGATCGTGTCGAGGATGCTGTCATAGATCTTGCCACGGAATTCGGGTGCAGCCATGATTCCACCTCTGAGATTTGTGTTATATGTAAGTTCAACACCCCAGGCCGAGCATTATCCAGCGCGGGTGGCCTGTCAAACGGGAAGTAGGGTTCAAACGGGAAGTGGGGTCTCCGGGCCGTCCGTACGACCCCGCCGATTTCGGTTGAAGCCCCAGCCGGAGCATCAGATCGTGAAGTCGATCCGGTCCTCGGTTTCGCTTTCCACCCCGGCGCGTCGGGCGCGCATGCACAGATCCTCGACCGTGATGGTGTCGAGCTTCGCCATGCATTCCTCCTGCAACTCGCCCCACAGCGGACGCACGACCTGATGGCCGAGGATGGAGCCCGCCGGCTCTTCGATGGGATCCGTTGCGGTCTCCATGGCGCGGACCACCCGCACGATCTCGCCCAGCGTGATCCGCCGCCGCTCGCGCGCCAGCCGATAGCCGCCGCGCGGCCCCCGCACCCCGGCCAGCACGCCTTCGCGCACCAGCTGCTGCAGCACCTGCTCCAGGTAACGCTTCGGGATGCCCTGGCGCCGGGTGATCTCCCCGGACTGCACCGGCTCGGTGCCCGCGTTGTAGGCGATGTCGAGGACCGCCTCGATGGCGAACATCAGCTTCTTGGAGATGCGGAGCATCACGAGCGACTCCCGGTGTTCTGACTGTGCGTGCCGCGGCAGCAAGGAAACCGGCGGATCCCGGCGGCACCGGCCTCGTACCGGCCCGCCGGTGGAAACGCCGTCATCTCCCCCAGTTCCGCCTGTTGGTTTAGAGGCGTTTTACACCTCAGATGCGGGAATTCACAACAGGATTTGTCGCAGACAGACTCGGGAAAAGCTCTCCTACACACAGGTCACGCCCGGTGGGGCGGGCGTCACGATACGGCGGCCCAGGCCACCTCCCCCAGATCCTCGCGGAAGGCGAAGCGCTTCAGATGGTCGATGACCACCCCCTGCAGGCGCTCCAGCTGTTCGGCATCCTCCATCTCGATGGTCAGCGTCAACCCTTCGGCATCCGCCGCCATCCGGCAACGGCGGTCGGGAGAGAAGGGCACCAGACCCTGGTTCTCGTCATAGGCGACCTCGAACTTGTGCGCCCAGTGCTTGCACAGCTGGGTCATGTAGCGGCGGCCGTTGGGCGTCGCGATGCGGGCGGTCGATGCGATCATGGTCTTCTTCTCCTCCAATCAGGTCCGTTCGACCGCGCGGGCGGCGGCGTCGATGGCCTCGGCGATGGCCTGGGTCTGCTCCGCCGTCAGGTCGCCACGCGACAACCGCAGCCGCAGGGCCAGCTTGAAATTCTCGACGGCGCGGACGATCTGCGGCGAGGATTCGCGCTGCTGGCGGGCCTTGGCGTGGGCGATCCGCTCGCGCACCGCGGCCACGGCGGGCTCCGCCGCCTTCAGCGCCTCCGTCCCTTCGGGCGTGATCTCGTAGAGCTTCTTGTTGCCTTCCGTCGAACCGACGCGGATGTGGCCCTGCTCCTCCAACAGGGTCAGCGTCGGGTAGACGACGCCGGGGCTGGGGCTGTAGGCGCCACCGACCATCTCCTCGATGGTCTTGATCAGGTCATAGCCAGAGCGCGGCTTCTCCGCGATCAGCCAGGACAGGACGAGGCGCAGGTCGCCATGGTCGAAGACGCGCCGCTCTCCCCGGCCGCCCCGCCCCCCGCCGAAGCCGCCACCCCGACCGCCGCCGAAGCCTTCCCAACCGCCGCGATGCCCGTGGCGGCCGCGCCCGTCCGGCGCCTCGTCGTCGAAGTCCGGACGTGAAAAACGGCGCCCGCGACCATGAAACAGATGCCGAAGCATGGAACCCTCTCTTGATGCAGTTTCGATATAACGAAAACTTAGATATATCGAAACCCGCTCTTTGACAAGGGGGTGCATTCGGGTGGCCGCACAGGCGCCCCGGCTAACCGCCGCCTCCTGCAAATCACTGTCGCCCGCCCGGCCGAAGGGGCTATAACCAACGCCCTGGCTTTGCTTTCGCGCGTGTGTGCCCTGATGCCCCTTCGGATCGAGACCTTTTCCAACGTCACCGGCGGTTCCAGCTTCTTCAAGGCGGTGGGCCATCCGCTGGCGGCACCCAAGGCAGCGATCCTGATATCGCGGCTGGCCTCATACGGCCCGGTGGCCGTCTATGACCCGCTGGGCCTGCTGTCGGGGCTGGCGGAGTTCTATGACCTGTCGGCGGTGCCGGTTTGCGGCATCTATGTCCAGGACGTGGAGCAGGTGGGCAAGGAGGTGTTCGGCCACGCGGCCCGCCCGGTGACCGACCTGCCGTCCAGCGGCGCCCGCACCGTCTTCATCGTCGCCTTCGATTCGCAGCGCTTGGAAGGCCACATCGCGCATCTGATCCCGAAACAGGCCGGCGTCGTCTCGCTGGACGCCATGCGCGTGCCGGAAGACATGCTGAACGACCCCGGCCATTACCTGTCGAAGTTCAACTGGGCGACCAATTTCGCCTGGTTCCGCGACGGCGACGGCCATCATACCCGCGTGGTGTCGGCCAACTACTGGCCGCGCTACGGCGCCAAGGGCACCCGGCTGTGGGCCTGCCTGTTCGATGGCGAGGGCCGCCCGATCGCCGACTGGACGGAGCCGATGCCGCCGACCGACGGCACCGTGGCGATCGACAGCCGGCAGGTGCGCGAGCGCTTCAACCTGTCCCCCTTCTGCGGCTCGCTGTTCCTGCACGTCATCGGCGCCGCCGGGCACGACGTGGTCAAATACGCCCTCGACACCTATGGCGACGACGACACGGTGCTGTCCTGCACCCACGACGCCAACGCCTGGCCGGCCGATCTCTATGCCGGCCTGCCCGCCCCGCGCGAGGGAGAGCGGGTGTCGTTGTGGATCCAGAACAGTCACCCGACGCCGATCCCGGCCGGCGCCGTCGGTCTGAACCTGATGGGGTCGCCGGAGATCCGCGTGCTCGACCGCGCCATCCCCGCCTTCGCCACCGTCGAGCTGGACACCGCCAGCCTGTTCCCCGAAGCGCGCTGGCCCCAACAGTTCGAGGTACAGGCTGGCAAGCATTTCGTTCGCCCGCGTTACGAGATCGTCGCCGCCGACGGCCGCCGCCGCATGGCCCACGCCAATGTGGAACGCACCGATCTGAAGCCGGACCCCAAGCTGCCGCTGCTGACCGGCGGCGCCGTGGACAAGGGCGTGGTCGGCAAGGGTCACATCCTGCCGGCGCCGCTGCTGCCGATGGGCCGCTGGCGCACCATTCTGCTGCCGACGCCGATGAGCACGGCGCAGACCGAACTGCCGGTGAAGGCCGTGGTCTATGACCGCAACGGCGCCGCGGTGGCGGAACACCGGTTCGGCAATCTCAAGCGTTCCGACAGCAGGGCACTGGACGTCACCGGGCTGGTCGCCGACAGGACGGTCATCGATAAACTAGGGGTCGATGGCTGGGGCCATGTCGAACTGGTCTATGATTTCGAAGCCGGAACGATTGCCGACGGCTGGCTGCACGCGCTGATCCGTTACGAGGACGTAAGGACCGGCCATGTGGCGGAGACCAGCTTCGGCAGCCATATGTTCAACATGGCGATGGTCTATCGCGACGAACCGCAGAGCTACCATGGCCGCCCGCCCGGCCTGTCGACCCGCCTGTTCCTGCGGTTGGGCACCGACCCGTGGGATACGCTCTGCCACCTCGTCTACCCAGCCTCGACGCAATGGCATGCCCTGTCCGACACCAAGCTGATCCTGCGCCGCCGCGACGGCGTGGAGGTGGCGCGGAAGCGGCTGGAAATCCCCTGCGGCGGCTCACGTTTCTGGCGCTATCACGAGATGTTTTCGGAAGCGGAACGGATTGCGGCGGACGATCATGCCTATGTGCTGATCCGCGACACCACCTGCCGCCTGTTCGGCTACCATGGCTGCCTTGCTGCCGGTGAAAGCGCCTTCAGCCTCGACCATATGTTCGGTTTCTAGAACCGTTCCAATCGCAAACTCCCTTCTGCCGATCACTGCGGGATCAGACCCATGGCCACCACGCACCACACCAAGGTCCTCATCATCGGCGCCGGCCCGGCCGGCTACACCGCCGCCATCTATGCCGCGCGCGCCAATCTGGAACCGCTGATGGTCCAGGGCATGCAGCCGGGCGGCCAGCTGATGATCACCACCGATGTGGAGAATTTCCCCGGCTTCGCCGATCCGATCCAGGGCCCCTGGCTGATGGAGCAGATGCAGAAGCAGGCGGAGCATGTCGGGACGAAGATGGTGTTCGACCTGATCACCGACGTCGACTTCACCCGGCGCCCCTTCGTCTGCAAGGGCGACAGCGGCGACACCTACACCGCCGACAGCGTCATCATCGCCACCGGCGCCCAGGCGCGCTGGCTCGGCATCTCGACGGAAGAGATCTATCGCGGCTTCGGCGTGTCGGCCTGCGCCACCTGCGACGGCTTCTTCTTCCGCGGCAAGGAGGTGGCGGTCATCGGCGGCGGCAACTCCGCTGTCGAGGAGGCTCTGTACCTGACCAACCACGCCTCCAAGGTGACGGTCATCCACCGCCGCAACAGCTTCCGCGCCGAACGCATCATGCAGGACCGCCTGTTCCGCCACCCGAAGATCGAGGTGGTGTGGGACAGCACGGTCGAGGAGATCGTCGGCGAGGGCGACGGGACGATGGGCAACCCGCGCGCCGTCACCGGCGTGCGCATCAAGAACGTCAAGTCGGGCGAGGAGCGCGTCATTCCGGTGGCCGGCGTCTTCGTCGCCATCGGCCATGTGCCGGCGACCGGCATCTTCCAGGGCAAGGTGAAGATGGACGACTCGGGCTACATCCTCACCGCCCCCGATTCGACCGCCACCGACATTCCCGGCGTCTTCGCCGCCGGCGACGTGAAGGACAAGATCTACCGCCAGGCGGTCACCGCCGCCGGCATGGGCTGCATGGCCGCGCTGGAGGCCGAGCGCTGGCTCGCCCACCACGAACCGGCCGCCGGTGCCCATGGCGATCCCAGCCCGGCGGGGACCTGGTGAGCTGAGGGTTAAGTTCAAGCGGCGGATGCCCCCTCCCTAACCCTCCCCCGCTGGGCGGGGGAGGGAACTCCGCCGCTATGCGCCCCCCCCTCTCCCGCGAAGCGGGGGAGGGTCGGGGAGGGGGCAAGCGGCGCACCCGCAGCAACCCCCTCCATATCCCCTATGCCCTTGACGGGCTTTGCACAAAGCCCCGACTGTGATTCCCTTGGCGTTCGAACCGCGAGGGAGTCCTCTTGCCTACGCTGAAACGCGGCCTGACCCTGCTGGTCACGGTGGCCGTCACCCTGCTGGGCCTGCTGCTGGTCACCTTCCTGATCGGGCGCGTGGTGCCGATCGATCCGGTCCTGTCGGCGCTCGGCGACCGCGCCAATGCCGAGAGCTATGCGCAGATGCGCACGCAGCTGGGCCTCGACCTGCCGCTGTGGCAGCAGTTCCTGCGCTATGTCGGCGACGTGGCTCAAGGCGACCTCGGCACCTCGGTGCTGACCTCCCGCCCGGTGCTGGAGGATGTGATGCGCGTCTTCCCGGCGACGCTGGAACTGGCGACGGTCGCCGCCATCGTGGGAGCGGTGCTGGGCATCCCCGCCGGGGTGTTTGCCGCCGTCAACCGCGGGCGCTGGCCCGATCATGCCATCCGCCTGCTTGGGCTGCTCGGCCATTCGGTCCCGGTCTTCTGGTTGGGTCTGATGGCATTGCTGCTGTTTTACGCCAAGCTGGACTGGGTGCCGGGGCCGGGGCGGGTCGACATCTTCTATGAGGGGATAGTCGATCAGGTGACCGGCATCGTCACGGTCGACGCCCTGCTGGCCGGCGAAACCGACATCTTCTGGAACGCGGTGGGGCATCTGGTTCTGCCCTCGGCCATCCTCGGCTTGTATTGCGTCGCCTACATCGCGCGGATGACGCGCGGCTTCATGCTGGACCAGCTGCGTCAGGAATACATCACCACCGCACGGGTGAAGGGCCTGTCGGAGACCCGCGTGGTCTGGGGCCATGCGCTGCGCAACATCACCGTGCCGCTGATCACCGTCATCGCCCTGTCCTATGCCAGTTTGCTGGAAGGCTCGGTGCTGACCGAGACGGTGTTCGCCTGGCCCGGCCTGGGGCTCTACATCACCAATTCGCTGCTCAGCGCCGACATGAACGCGGTGCTGGGCGGGACGCTGGTGGTCGGCGCCGTCTTCATCGCGCTGAACCTGCTGTCCGACCTGCTCTACCGCCTTCTGGATCCCCGGGCCCGATGACCGCGCGCACCGACACCCGATCCGCCGGCTGGCGCGACTGGCTGACCACCGACACGCCGCAGTCCCGTGCGCAGGCCCGGCTGGGCCGCGCCTGGGCCGGCTGGACCGCCTTCCGCCGCAACCGTCTGGCCGTCGCCGGGCTGCTGATCGTGCTGGCCCTGGTCGTCGTCGCGGCACTGGCCCCGGTTCTGGCGCCCTACCACCCCTATGCCCAGGATCTGAACAACCGGCTGCTGCCGCCGAGCGCCGCCCATTGGCTGGGCACCGACGCCTTCGGCCGCGACATCCTCTCCCGCCTGATCCACGGCGCTCGGCTGACCTTGATGATCGTCGCGCTGGTGGCGGCGACGGCACCGCTGGCCGGGCTGGTGATCGGCACGGTCGCCGGCTATTTCGGCGGCTGGGTCGATACCGTGCTGATGCGCATCACCGACATCGCTCTCGCCTTCCCGAAGCTGATCCTGGCGCTGGCCTTCGTCGCCGCGCTCGGTCCCGGCATCGAGAATGCGGTGATCGCCATCGCCATCACCTCCTGGCCGCCCTATGCCCGCATGGCGCGGGCGGAGACGCTGACCGTCCGCCGCGCCGACTTCATCAGCGCCGCCCGGCTGCAGGGCGCGTCCAGCCTGCGCATCATCCTGGGCCACATCATGCCGCTGTGCGTCGCTTCGCTTATCGTGCGGACAACGCTGGACATGGCCGGGGTGATCCTGACCGCCGCCGGCCTCGGCTTCCTCGGCCTCGGCGCCCAACCGCCGCTGCCGGAATGGGGGGCGATGATCGCCAACGGCCGGCAATATGTGCTGGAACAATGGTGGGTCGCCGCCATGCCAGGATTCGCCATCTTCATCGTCAGCCTGGGCTTCAACCTGCTGGGCGACGGGCTGCGCGACGTGCTGGACCCGAAGGGGGACTGACGATGACGGACAACACGCCCCTGCTGGACGTCTCCAACCTCCGCGTCGCCTTCCCCACCCGCACCGGCATGGCCGAGGCGGTGCGCGGCGTCTCCTTCACGCTGGGGCGGGAGAAGCTGGGCATCGTCGGCGAATCGGGATCCGGCAAGTCGATGACCGGCCGTTCCATCCTGCGCCTCGTGCCGCCGCCGGGGCGTGTCACCGCCGACCGGCTGGCCTTCAACGGCGAGGATCTGCTGGCGGCGTCGCCCAGGCGGATGCGCGACATCCGCGGCCGGCGCATCGCCATTGTGATGCAGGATCCGAAATACTCGCTGAACCCGGTGATGACCGTCGGGCGCCAGATCGCCGAGGCCTACCGCGTCCACAGCAAGGCCGGCGCGGCGGAAGCCAAGCGCCGCGCACTGGAGATGCTGGCCGCCGTGCGCATCCGCGATCCCGAGCGGGTCTATGACCGCTACCCGCACGAGGTGTCGGGCGGCATGGGCCAGCGCATCATGATCGCGATGATGCTGATCCCCGATCCCGACCTGCTGATCGCCGACGAGCCGACCTCCGCGCTCGACGTCACCGTGCAGATGCAGGTGCTGGCGATCCTGGACGACCTCTGTTCCCAGCGCGGCATGGGCATGATCTTCGTCAGCCACGACCTGAACCTCGTCGCCTCCTTCTGCGACCGCATCCTGATCATGTATGCCGGCCGGGTGGTGGAGAGTTGCCGCGCGTCGGAACTGCACGCGGCGCAGCACCCCTACACCCGCGGCCTGCTGGCCAGCCTGCCCAGGATCGACGAGCCACCCGGCGACCTGCCGGTGCTGAGCCGCGATCCCGCCTGGTCGGCCGATGGGCTGGAGGCGTAAGGATGATGATCGATATCCAGGACCTGCAGGTCCGCTTCGGTCAGGGCGCGGACGCCGTCACCGCCGTGGACGGCGTCACCCTGTCGGTGCGGGAGGGGGAAAGCTTCGGACTGGTCGGCGAGTCCGGCTCCGGCAAATCCACCGTCCTGCGTGCGGTCAGCGGCCTGAACGACGAGTGGACCGGCCGCATCGCCGTCGCCGGCACGGAGCAGGGACCGAAACGCCAGAAGGGGTTCTATAAACTCTGCCAGATGGTGTTCCAGGACCCCTACGGCTCCCTGCACCCGCGCCACACGGTGGACCGCATCCTGGCCGAACCCATCGCCATCCACGGGCTGGGCGATGCCGACGCGCGCATCGACCGGGTGCTGCGCGATGTCGGGCTTGGCCCCTCCTTCCGTTTCCGCTATCCGCACCAGCTGTCGGGCGGCCAGCGCCAGCGCGTCGCCATCGCCCGCGCCCTGGTGCTGGAGCCCCGCGTCCTGCTGCTGGACGAGCCGACCTCGGCGCTCGATGTGTCGGTCCAGGCGGAGATCCTGAACCTGCTGCGCCGCCTGCGGGCCGAGCATGGCCTGACCATGGTGCTGGTCACCCACAACCTCGCCGTCGTCGCCAATTTGTGCGACCGGCTGGCGGTGATGAACCGCGGCCGGCTGGTGGAGGAGATGACGGTGGAGGAACTGCGCCGCGGCGCCGCGCGCGAGCCCTACACCCTGCAGCTCCTGCGCGCCAGCCAGGGCTACGACCGCGCGACGGCGGAAAGCTTCCGGGATTATGCGTGAGGGAAGCGCCCCCGGTTTGCCATCACTCGGCCGCCAGAACCTGGGCAACCATGTCGGGTTGCTTTTCGATGACGCGCAGGTAGGACGCAACCGCGGCATCCGGCTCCCGCCGCCCCTGCTCCCACTCCTGTAGCGTGCGCAGCGGAATACCGAAACGCTCGGCGAACGCCTCCTGCGACAGACCGGTCGAACGGCGAACCCGCTTCGCCAAGGGCGGATGCCGCATGGCGGCGAGTTGCTCATCGGTGAAGGTTTCGTGGTCGCTCATCGGGATCACCTTAGGTCTAGGATGCCATTGCTCAGAAGTTGGCCTGGAAATAGTGGGCCGCCTCGCGTTTGTCGGCCTCCCGCACTGAAATGAATCTTACCCCCTCGGCACGTTCGGTGTAGGTGACGGCGTAGACCTTGCCATTGATCATGCCCAGCGCGTTGAAGCGCTCCTCACCATAGTCCATGGACAGATCGGGCGCTTCGATCAGATCGCGGTCGCGAAGGACCTCGGCCCCAAAGGACAGGTCCAAGCCGTGCTTGCGGCGGTTGAGCAGGTTCTTGACGGGATCGAAGGGTTCACCCATTGGACTCCACACTACGTCAATGACGGAGTTGGCGCCAGAGGGATATCACATCACCCCAGCCGCACCACGCACAGCTTGTCCTCCGCCCCCTTGGCGGTGGCCTTGTGGTCGGCGATGGCGGCGTTGACGGTGTCCGGAGTCAGCCCGTGGCAGCCGGGCGGGATCACCACGGCCACACCGCTGGCCGCCAGCAGAGGGAAGCGCCGCAGGGCGCCATAGCGGTCCTTTGCCAGGAAGCCGCCGCTGACCCGCGTTTCGGCGTCGTACAGGCTTTCGGCGTCGGAGCGGAACAGGGCCAGCAACTCCACCAGCCGGGCCAGCACGTCACCCTCTTCCCCGCCGCTGACGCCCAGGAAGAAGTCGTCGCCGCCGATATGACCGGCGAAGGCGTCGGCGTCGATGGCCGCCCCGGCGCTGCCGGCCCAGGCCTTCAGCCGCTCGCTGAACATCAGGATGGCGCGGTCGCCCTGGCGGAAGCCGAAATTGTCGTTGAAGGGCTTGAAATTGTCGAAATCCAGATAGGCCAGCACATGGCCGCGTGCACCATCGGCCAGCGCCCCTTCGATGTGGCGCAGGATCGCCGCATTGCCCGGCAGCCGGGTCAGCGGGTTCTGGTCGGTCGCCATCGCCAGATTGCGCTCATGCACCAGCCGCAGCAGCGCGCCGCTCGACAGCACGCCGGCATAGGCGCCGCCCTCCACGATCACGATCCCGTCGGCGGCGGATTCGGTGGAGAAGGCTTCGATCACCCGGTCCAGCGGGGTGGAGATGTCGCAGACCGGGGAGCGGATGACCAGATCGTCCAGCCGGTCGCCCAGGCCGCGATTGCGCAGCAGCTCCCCACCGAAACGTGAATAGACGAACCGCTTCAGGTCGCGCTCGCGGATCAGGCCGAGCGGCCGGTCGTGTTCGTCCACGATGGGCGCGATGGGGGCGCTGCCGTCGCGGCGGAAATAATCCAGCAGCTCGGTCTTGCGCGACGTGACCCGCAGCGGCGGCAGCCGCTCGATCACCTCCGACAGGCGGCGATGCGACTCGCTGGGCTGGCGCCGGTCCTGGCGGTTGAGATCCTCGACGATGGCATAGCGGTTGGGCAGCCCGGTCAAATCCACCCGCGGCCGGGCGATCAGGAAGCCCTGGGCGAAGTCGCAGCCGAGATCGCGGCAGGTGTAGAATTCGGCGACGGTCTCCACCCCCTCCGCCACGATCTGGATGCCCAGCGCATGGGCATGGCCGGCCAGAGCCGCCACCAGCGCCCGCTTGCGCGAATCCGCGTCGATGCCGGCGATGAAGAAGCGGTCGATCTTCACATAGTCGGGCCGCGCCTCGTACAGCGTGCGCAGGCCGGAATGGCCGACGCCGAAATCGTCGATGGCGATGCCGGCCCCGCCATGGCGATAGCGGTCCACCGCCGCATCCACCGCGACGCCGCTGGGCACTGGCCGGCTTTCCGACAGCTCCAGCACGATGCCGCTGTTGCGGGACGCCGTCGGGTCGCGGGCCAGCCAGGGCGAATCGGGCCGGCCGATCAGCCGGGCGTCCAGGTTCAGGAACAGCTTCGCTTCGCTCCAGCCCGCCAGCGCGCGATAGGCGGCAACGGCCTTGGCATGCAGCGCCGTCTCCACCGTCGCCAGCAGTCCGGCAGCCTCGGCGGCGTCCAGCAGCTCTCCGGCATTGGCAAAGCCGGTACGCTCGAACCCGCGCAGCAGCGCCTCATAGCCATGGCAGCGGCCGGACCGCAGCTGGACGATGGGTTGGAAGGCATAGCGCAATGCACCGACTGCCGATGCCCAATCGAACGCCGCGGCATCGCCGTCGATGGAGCGCACGGCATTCCAGCTCGCGCCAAAGGACTCGGCACGGTCGCTATCCGTCAGTCGGGCTTCGGTCCCGGCTTTGGAGGTGGTCAGCACAGTCATCGCTCGGTCCGCCAGCGCCGATCCGGCATAAGATCAACATCCGTTTGTAACAGAGCTTGTTTGCGATTTCATGACCGCAGCGTCACGTTGTTGCGCAACATGCCCTCCCACCGCAAAAGCGGAGGAACAGGCAGGATCGGGATCACCAGCGATCGCAAGCCAACTGTGCACACCATAAAATAGAGTTTCCTTCACCCGCATCATCATGCGCCCCTAAACATGCCGCGATGGGAACCGGGCGGCGGCCCGGCCGTCCCGAATCGAATCCTCGTATCGCCGCGCCCGCCTGCGCTATAGGAAGGCCCCGCCGGTTTCGAAGGCGGTTCGGGTGAGTAGGAGGCGAGCGGGATGAAGGTCGGCATCGACATGGGGGCGACGAACGCGGGCAGCGCCGCGACGCTCGACCTGGAGGAGCTGCTGGCGACCCGTCTGCTGGTGCAGGGCAATTCCGGCTCCGGCAAGTCGCACCTGCTGCGCCGGCTGATCGAACAAAGCGCCCAATGGGTGCAGCAGGCGGTGATCGACCCGGAGGGCGACTTCGTCACCCTGGCCGAACGTTTCGGCCATGTGGTGGTGGAAGCCGACGAACACAGCGAGGCCGCCCTGCAATCGGTGGCCGCCCGCGTGCGCCAGCACCGGGTTTCCGTCGTCCTGAATCTGGAAGGGCTGGACGCGGAAATGCAGATGCGCCACGCCGCCGCCTTCCTGGGCGGGCTGTTCGATGCCGACCGCGATTTCTGGTATCCGATGCTGGTGGTGGTGGACGAGGCGCAGTTGTTCGCCCCCTCCGCCGCCGGCGAGGTGTCCGACGAGGCGCGCAAGGTCTCGCTCGGCGCCATGACCAACCTGATGTGCCGCGGGCGCAAGCGCGGGCTGGCCGGGGTGATCGCCACCCAGCGTCTGGCGAAGCTGGCGAAGAATGTCGCGGCCGAGGCGTCCAACTTCCTGATGGGCCGCACCTTCCTCGACATCGACATGGCGCGCGCCGCCGACCTGTTGGGCATGGAGCGCCGGCAGGCGGAGATGTTCCGCGACCTTGAGCGCGGGCATTTCATCGCGCTCGGCCCCGCACTCTCGCGCCGGCCGCTGCCGCTGCGCATCGGCGCGGTGGAGACCCAAGGCCGCACCGGCAGTCCGAAGCTGATGCCGCCGCCCGCCACCCCGGTGGAGGATGCCCGCGACCTGATCTTCACCACAACCGAGCCGGAACCGCCGCGCTATGTGCGCCGCCCCTCGACCTCGGCCAGCGCCGACCTGATGGCGCAGCTGGCGCGCGGCCGCCCCGCCGCCCCGCCGCCGTCCCTCGGCGAAACCGAGGCCGAACAGCCCGCCCTGCTGCCGTTGGAGCCGGTGGAAACCCCCGAACAGGCCGCCGAGCGTGAGGCCCAGTACGAGGCGGTGCTGGCCGAGGTGCTGGCCGACCCGGAGGCGCCCTACCGCTCGCTGGCGGTACTGTACCAGGATTTCCTGGTGCGTTGCCGGGGCCGCGGGGTGGATGGCGACCGGCTGGCCCTTCCCGCCTTCCGCCGCCGTCTGGCCACCGCCCGCGCCGGGGCCGGCAGCGGCGACGATCCCGCCTGGCAGCGCGCGACGGAGGTCGCCGCCACCCTGGCGGAGGACATCCAACCTGTCTTCCTGCTGTTGGCCCGCGCCGCCCTGGACCATGCACCCTGCCCGTCGGACGCCGACGTGGCGCGGGCCTGCGGCAGCCGGTCGAAGGGGCGCGGACGCCGCCTGCTGACCTACATGGAACAGCGCGGCTTCATCGCCAGCCGCAGCGGCCTGGGCAACACCCGCGCCATCAGCCTGCCGGCGCTGGGCTGGGAAACCGCGCTGGGCGACCCCAATGCAGACGAAACGGCCGATGCCGCCGACGAGGGCGGACTGTTCGCGGCGGGGTGAGCCGTCAGCTCCCCGCGGATGGTGCGCTCACCGGTTTGCCGGTCTGACCCCAGCTGGTGACGAAGTCGTTGACGCCGGGCACCGCCATCATGTGGGAGTCCTTGACGTAGACGAAGCGCTTCGGCCCGAAGACGTATTCGGTCAGCGTGATGCCGGCGGTGCGGCAGCGCTGGTATTCGGCCGCACCGATCGGCCGGTCGGAGGCCACCATGTCGGGATGGTCCAGCCCGACCCCGCCGCAGAAGGCACGAAAGCCGGCGGCGGTGCCGCGGGCATCCAGGCGCGGCCTGGTGTCGGGGCCGCCGTCATATTTGGCCGCCGCCTGATCGATGGCGCCGCGCAGGGCCGGGCTGCCGACGATCCAGATGCCGCGGGCCTCGGGCGGCGGCTTGGGCACTGCCGGCGGCGGAAGCGCGGCGGTCTGTTGCGGCGGCGGCATCTGGCCCGGCATCTGGCAGCCGGCGAGCAACGCCGCAGCGGCAAATGCGAGGGCCAAACTGCGGGCCGGCGCGGAATAACGGGTCATCGGACGTCTCTCTCCTCAGGATCGTCAGGCATCCGGGCGGCGTGGCCCGGAGGGCTGACAATGAGAACGCCCCCGCCCCGCTTCAACGGCCCGGACGCCGCTTGTCCCACAAGCTGCCCCGATGCGCCGCTCGCCATCCATGAGCAATTACGATAGGATGAGCCTCACCCATGACCATCCGGAATATATCCTCATGTCCCTGACCGACCTGGAAATCGACGCGCTGCGCGCCTTCGTCACCGTGGCGGAGGCCGGCGGCTTCACCGCGGCGGCCGAACGGCTGGGCCGGACGCAGTCGGCGATCAGCGTCAAGATCAAGAAGCTGGAGGATACCCTGGGCCGCCGGGTGTTCGAGCGCACCAGCCGGTCGCTGGCGCTGACCCATGACGGCGAATTGCTGATGGGCTATGCCCGCCGCCTGCTGGACCTGAACGACGAGACAGTGCGCCGCTTCGCCGAACCGGCGGCGGAGGGCGAATTGCGGCTGGGCGTGGCCGAATATTTCCTGTCCGACCATCTGCCCCATGTGCTGCGCCGCTTCGCCAAGCTGCACCCGCGCCTGCACATCGACGTGCGGGTGGGCCTGTGCGGTGAATTGGTCTCGGCACTGGATTCGGGTGAGCTGGACCTCGTCATCTCCCGCCGCGATGCGGGCGACAACCGGGGACGCGGCATCTGGACCGAACCGATGCGCTGGGTCGCAGCCCCCGGGTTGGAGATCCCGGCCGACGGCCCCCTGCCCTTCTGCGCCCTGCCGGCACCTTGCGTCTTCCGCAACCGAGGGCTGGCGGCGCTGGGCGAGGCCGGGCGCCCCTGGCGGGTGGTCTACACCAGCGGCAGCGTCATGGGGGTTCAGGCCGCCGTCCGCGCCGGGCTAGGCGTCGCGGTGCTGAGCGAATCCTCCATACCGGAGGGCGTGCGCCGGCTGGGGGTGGAGGACGGCCTGCCCGAACTGGGCAATGTCGAGATGGCGATCTTCGGCGAGACGCCGCGCAACCGCCGCCTCGCCGAACCGCTGGTCGGCTTCATCCTGGACAGCCTGTCGACCATGTACCCGGCCCGCCCGCCGCTTGCCCTGGCGGGTTGAACGGCGGGGCGAGCCGGCCGGTCAGAAGCCTTCCAGCACCAGTTTGCCGCGGGCCTTGCCCGATTCGATCAGGGCATGGGCCTTGCGCAGGGTGGCGGCGTCGATGCGGCCCAGCGTTCCCGTCAGCGTGGTGCGCAGGGTGCCGGCATCGACCAGACGTGACACCTCGCTCAGCAGCTCATGCTGGGCGACCATATCGTCAGTCTGGAACAGCGGGCGGGTGAACATCAGCTCCCAATGGAGCGAGACGCTCTTGCGCTTCAGCAGGCGGACGTCGATGGGCTCGGGGTCGTCGATCAGGCCGATGCAGCCCTGCGGCGCCACCAGCTCCACCAGATCCTGGAAATGGCGGTCGGTCGCGGTGGTGGAGAAGATGTATTCGACGCCGGACAGCCCCAGCGCCTTCACCTGCTCCGCCATCGGCCGGCTGTGGTCGATCACGTCATGGGCGCCCAACTCGCGCACCCAGTCGGCGGTCTCCTGACGCGACGCGGTGGCCAGCACGCGGACCTTGGTCAACCGGCGGGCCAGCTGGATGGCGATGGAACCGACACCGCCGGCCCCGCCGACGATCAGCAGCGATTTTCCTTCTCCGCCGTCGCGCGGCAGGCCCAGCCGGTGGAACAGCATCTCCCACGCCGTGATGGCGGTCAGCGGCAGGGCGGCGGCTTCCGCGACGCTCAGGCTGGCCGGGCGGGCGCCGACGATGCACTCGTCGACCAGATGGAATTCCGCATTGGTGCCGGGGCGGTCGATGGCGCCCGCATAGAAGACAGCATCGCCGGGACGGAACAGGGTGACATCCGGCCCGACCGCCTCGACCACACCGGCGGCGTCGAAGCCCAGGATGCGCAGATCACCATCGGCGGGAGCGGCGTTGCGGCGCAGCTTGGTGTCGACGGGATTGACGGAAACCGCCTCCACCCGGACCAGCAGGTCGCGGCCGGTTGGGGTCGGACGGTCGATCTCGACGTCGATCAGCGCGTCGGCGTCGGTGACGGGCAGGCACTTGCGGTAACCGATGGCTTTCATGATGGCCTCGCCTTCTGGGATGGAGAAGAAGTCGAAGCGCAGGATGGCCGCGTCCACAGCATATGTTAAATTCATAGTTCTTGTTTCATCCATCCCGATCCGCGATCGATGCCGCCATCGAGCATGGAAACGCCCCGGCGGCCCGCAAGGCCGGCGCCGCTGACGGACACTCAGCCGGCGGAAGGGGAAACGCGGTCGGCGCGGTTTCGCAGGATCAGGATGGTGTGGTCGTCGTCGCGCACGACACCGTCGCGCAGCAGGACGAGGGCCGCCAGGGTGGGATCGACCTTGTGCAGGTCACGGTGGATGAACAGGGCCGGCAACCGGGCGCAGCCGCTGGTGTAGAGGACCACATGATCGCCCGGCCCCCACAGCAGGTGGACCGATGCCGGAGCCAGCGGATTGAAGCCAACCATCGCCCAGCGGGCACCGAGAGCCAGGATCTCCTGCGGACGCACCATCGCGCCGGCCAGGGTGCCGAGCGCCGTGTAATCGACCGCCTTGCCGTCGAACCGCAGGATCGCCAGGGCGGACCGGCCGATCTGCTTCAGGACCGGATCGTGGGACAGCCCCAACTCGGGCCGAGCCCTCAGATCGCGCCGGATGGCGTTGACCACCACGGGAGCGGGCAGGTCGGGCACCGTCGCGGCGACCACCGTCTCGACCTGCGCGATCACCTCCGGCGTCATTCTGGTGATCGGCCCGGACCGCGCGTCCTCACCGCCACCACCGCCCGCCTGATCCGCCGCCTGATCATCCGGCTCGGTTTCGCCGTCGATCATCAGCGCGATTCCGCAGGGACCGTCCGGTCCGCGGGCAGGAGAGCAGCGGACGAACCAATGGTCGATGAAGGGCTCGCGCCGGACGGCTGCGCCATCCTGCCGTTCGACCATCACCGATCCGGCCTCCGCCATCGCGTCGGCAGACGGAGAATCATCGGCACCGGGGCGCAGCACGCGGACCAGCAGCGCCGACCCGATGCCCGGCGTGGCATGGATGTGGAAACGGTCGGCCAACCGCCGCGCAGCCTCCAGATCGCCGCCGAGCCCCAGGGCAACGTCCGGCGGCAGTTCGGTCGTTGCAGGATCGCGGTCGTACGCCAGGCACTCGACGCCGGCTCCTGACCGCATACGGGCGATCAGCAGCGTCCCATCGGGACGGCCCAGCGCATATCCGGACAGCGCCGCCACAAGGCTGTCCAACCGGGCGGCCTCTTCGGCAGCCAGCACGCCATCGGCCCGCTCCGCCGCGATCCGTCGCGCCGTGGCGATATCGTCGGGCGACGCCACGGAAATGCGACGGTGACCATGGTCGGGGAACATCGGACCGCTCCTGTCGGCGTTCTGGTTGCTCTTCTCCAGAACTTTACAATCCTCTGCCCGCCGATCCCAACGAGAAGGACCGGGTCGGCACCGATTTTCGACGCTTCGGTCCCGGCGACGTCACTCCACCCCGGAAAGCCACTCCCGGATCGGCCGTCAGGACGCGATAGCTTCCATCATCGCCGGCTGGCGGATGGGCAGCGCACGCGGCAGGTCGCGGCTGCGCAGCATCTCCGCCGCTTCCCACAAGCGGCCCAGCCCGACGATGGACCGGCAGCCGGTCTTCTCCATGATGCGGGCGCGGTGGACCTCCACCGTCTTGATGCTGATGCCCAACTCCCAGGCGATGGTCTTGCTCTGCTTGCCTTCTACGATCAGTTCCAGCACCTCCGACTCGCGGCGGCTCAGCAGGGTGAGGCGGCGGACGGCGTCGCGGCTGCGGTCACGCTGCTCGGCATGGGGGGTGCCGGACGCAAGGCAGGCGCGCAGCCGATCCAGGAAGGCCGGGACGGCGAAGGGCCGGGCGATGCAGTCGGACGCCCCGGCCTTCATCGCGGCCACGGCGGCGTCGACGTCGCCCTGTTCGGTGACGACCAGAACCGGCAGGTCATGGCCATGCAGCGAGGCCTCGGCCATGAACTCGATGGCGGTCATGTCCGGCAGGTCGCTGCGCACGACGATGCAGGAGGAGGCGGTGCCCAGCACGGCCAGCGCGTCGGCGCCGGTGCTGTGGACGCGGCAGGCGATGCCGACGGCCCCCAGTGCCCGCGAGAGCGTGCTGCGCGACAGCAGGTCGCCGTCGACGATGTGGATGAGGCAGGCGGTATTGACGGAAACCGGCACAGGCATTTGCAGGGGCATCTTGGGACCTCCACCACAGCGGACCGGCGGACAGCGCCGGCTCCTCATGGCGACCGATCCATCTGCGAACCGCCGCCATGACCTGCATTTTAGCGGTCATCCCTTATTGACCGCCGCTGGCGCGAAGGATAGCGGGTGTGTCTAAAAGGATATCGGGGATAGTATACGCGCGAACATCCACTCAATTCGTCCAATCGGCGCGCTATCCCACCACACACCGCAAAACCAATTGGCGAGCTTCAAGAATATCCTCAACACAATTCAGGCAATCCGAATAGTCGATTGAAGAAAACCGCCTGACCGACGCCGCCCTGCGAGCGATAATAACTCTCAAACAACATCACTTCAACATGGGATGAGGAAAGTTACCCTCCTCTGGAAATAATCCGGAAATCCGTCAGACGCGGCGGCGGGTCGCCAGGACGATGCCGGCGGCGATCAGGGCAATGCCGATCCCGTGATAGAGATGCGGCTGCTCGCCCAGGAACAGAATGGCCAGCAGGCTGCCGAAGACGGGCACCAGGTGGATGGCGAGGCCCGCCGTGTTGGGGCCGAGCAGTTCCACCGCCCGGTTGAAACAGAGATAGGCGGCGATGGACGGGAACAGCACGGTATAGCCGACCGCCAGCAGCGTGATGCCGCTCGCCTGCACCGGATGCCCGCTCAGGCTTTCCCAGATATAGAAGGGCAGCAATTCCACCGCACCGATGGCGAAGGTGACGACGATGAAGCTCAGGCCATGGATCGGCGGCCGGCGGCGCAGCAGCGTGGTGTAGGCGGCATAGATCACCACCGCCGCCAGCATCCAGACATCGCCCGCGTTCAACTCCAGCCCCAGCAGCGTCGCGGGATCGCCGTGGGAGATCAGCGTCATCGCGCCGACCAGCGACACGACGATTCCCACCCCCTGCATCGCCCCGATCCGGTCGCGGAACAGGACGAGGCTCATCAGGACGATCATCACGGGCATCGACGACTGCAGCATCACGCAGTTCAGCGCGGTCGTCGTGTTCAGCGCGATGTATTGGAAGGTGTTGTAGATGCCGATGCCCAGCGTGCCCAGCAGCAGCACACTCTTCCACCGCGCCAGGATCGGCGTGATGTCGTGGCGCAGATGCGGCCAGGCGAAGGGCAGCACGATCAGCATGCCCAGGCACCAGCGCCAGAAGGCCAGCCCGATGGGCGGCACGGCCCCGGCGACCGCACGCCCCAGGACCGCGTTGCCTGCCCAGAACAGCGGCGGCAGCAGCATCAGCAGCCAGGCCTGATCGGCGAGACGGGATCCTTTGACGGGAGCGGTGCGGTCGGCTGGCATCGCGCTGTCCGTCCTCAGCTGCGGCGGCGGGGCGAGGCGAAGACGCTGGATGCGGACAACGCGGCGCTGCGGTCGCCGCCGTCTTCGGCGCGGAAGACGCTGGGGCGCGATTCGCGGCGGGGGGGACGCGGCGCGTCCTCACGACCTTCGCGGCCCTCGCGGGGCGGCTTGGCAGGCTGGCGCAGTTCGGCGTCGAGTTCGGCGATGCGCTTGACCAGCGCTTCACGGATGGCGGGGGCCGCGTGGGCTTTCAGCGTCGCCAGCTGCTCCTTGAGCTGAACCAGCTGGCGCTGCTTCTGCTCGCGGGTGCGCTTGATGGCGACGTTGTCGGAATGCTGGCCCTCGAAGGAGCGCATGGAACAGGCCCTCGTTGAAAAATACGGAAGTCAAAGGCCGGCACCCCGCGTTTGGGGGGCCGGCGAGAGGGGCGGATTATTGGGAGGCGCCCGCGCCAAAGCAAGGCGGACTTCGCCTTGACATTTCAGGATGGCGGGGGGTGGCTGCAACCTGCCCACGTACACCCGGAGTATCCCCGGCCCGAAAAGAAAAAGGACGCCCCCTTGCGGAGGCGCCCCTTTCCGAACCGTGGAACGGTCGGCAGATAGACGGACTGCGGGCCGATCAGAAGCCCATGTCGTCCATGCCGCCCATGCCGCCCGGCATGCCGCCCGGAGCAGCCTTCTTCTCCGGCTTCTCGGCGATCATCGCCTCGGTGGTGATCAGCAGGCCGGCGATCGAGGCCGCATCCTGCAGGGCGGTGCGGACCACCTTCACCGGGTCGATGATGCCGGCGGCGACCAGATCGGTGAACTCACCCTTCTGGGCGTCGTAGCCGAAGTTGGCGTCGTTCTGGTCCAGCAGCTTGCCGACGACGATGGAACCGTCGGTGCCGGCGTTGTAGGCGATCTGACGGACCGGGGCCTGCAGGGCGCGGCGGATGATGTCGATGCCGACGCGCTGCTCGTCGTTGACCGGGACCAGCTTGTCCAGCGCCTTGCCGGCGTACAGCAGGGCCGAACCGCCACCGGCGACCACGCCCTCTTCCACCGCGGCGCGGGTGGCGTGCATGGCGTCGTCAACGCGATCCTTGCGCTCCTTCACCTCGACCTCGGTCGCACCGCCGACGCGGATGACCGCGACGCCGCCGGCCAGCTTGGCCAGACGCTCCTGCAGCTTCTCGCGGTCGTAGTCCGAGGTGGTCTCCTCGGCCTGGGCGCGGATCTGGCCGCAACGGGCTTCGATGTCGGCCTTCTCGCCGGCGCCGTCGACGATCGTGGTGGTCTCCTTGGAGATCACGACCTTCTTGGCGGTGCCCAGCATGTCGAGGGTGACGTTCTCGAGCTTGATGCCGAGGTCTTCGCTGATGACCTGGCCGCCGGTCAGGATGGCCATGTCCTCCAGCATCGCCTTGCGGCGATCACCGAAGCCCGGGGCCTTCACGGCGGCGATCTTCAGGCCGCCGCGCAGCTTGTTGACGACCAGGGTGGCCAGGGCCTCGCCCTCGATGTCCTCGGCGATGATCAGCAGCGGACGCGACGACTGAACGACGGCCTCGAGGACCGGCAGCAGGGGCTGGAGGCCCGACAGCTTCTTCTCGTGCAGCAGGATGAACGGGTTTTCGAGGTCCGCGATCATCTTGTCGGCGTTGGTGATGAAGTACGGCGACAGGTAGCCGCGGTCGAACTGCATGCCCTCGACGACGTCCAGCTCGGTGTCCAGGCTCTTGGCCTCTTCCACCGTGATGACGCCTTCGTTGCCGACGCGCTCCATCGCCTGGGCGATCATCTTGCCGATTTCGGCTTCGCCGTTGGCGGAGATGGTGCCGACCTGGGCGATCTCGTCGTTGGTCGTGACCTTCTTGGCGCGAGCCTGGATGTCGGCGACGACGGCGGCGACGGCGATGTCGATGCCGCGCTTCAGGTCCATCGGGTTCAGGCCGGCGGCGACCTTGGTCACGCCTTCGCGGACGATGGCCTGGGCCAGGACGGTGGCGGTGGTGGTGCCGTCACCGGCCAGATCGTTGGTCTTCGAGGCGACCTCGCGGACCATCTGGGCGCCCATGTTCTCGAACTTGTCCGAAAGTTCGATTTCCTTGGCGACCGACACACCGTCCTTGGTGATGCGCGGAGCGCCGAAGGACTTCTCGATCACGACGTTGCGGCCCTTCGGACCCAGCGTGACCTTCACGGCGTCGGCGAGGATGTCAACGCCACGCAGCAGCTTCTCGCGCGCGGTGGGGCCGAACTTGACGTCTTTGGCAGCCATGTCTCAATTCCTTGTTACTAGTAAATTTCGAAGGATACGGGCGGAGGACTTAGGCCTCGATGACGCCCATGATGTCCGATTCCTTCATGATCAGGTAATCGACGCCTTCGATCTTCACTTCCGTGCCCGACCACTTGCCGAACAGGATACGGTCGCCGGCCTTGACGTCCAGCGCCACGACCTTGCCGGCCTCGTCACGGGCGCCGGGGCCGACGGCGATGATCTCGCCTTCCTGCGGCTTTTCCTTGGCCGTGTCGGGGATGATGATCCCACCCTTGGTCTTGGTGTCGGACTCCAGACGCTTGACGACGACGCGGTCGTGCAGCGGGCGGAACTTCATGGAATGCCTCCTTGGATCAAGGCTTGGTTCTGACTGACGTGAATTGGCGCGGGCGGCGGCTGTTAGCACTCCCACCCGGCGAGTGCCAGACAGCTAATCGAAGCAGTTTGGGGATTCAAGAGGCTCGTTTCGGAATTTGCCGCGAATGCCGGCAGCACTCACGGGTCAATGCTGCTAACACATTGATTAGAAATCAATTTCCGTGTTGCGGCTGAACTCGCGGCCGGGCAAGATTTCTTCAAAGGGTAACGCAAGCACCCGACCTTCCCGGTGCCGGCGCAGCGCCGCCGGGTTCGCATCGGAGGAACCGGACACCGCACAGCCCCGACCGATCAGCCGACCGCATGGGAGACCGCGCATGGCCAATCTCATCCTTCAGCTCCGCGATTTCCGCCTGACCACGGCCGAGATCCTCTATCACATGCCGGACCATCCCGGCCTTCTGCAGAGCTACCTGTGGCAGGATCTGGATCGGGCGCCGGAATATCCCGTGCTGCGCCGCTTTCTCGATTTCTGGCAGCGCAATCTCGACGGCAAGCTGCATTCGGTCCGGCTGGCGAGCCAGACCCTGATCACTCCCGGCGAGTTGCGCCATGCCGCCGCGGATTTCCATATTCACTGACGCCCTTCCGGCTTCCTGCATCACCACAGACGTTACGCCCTCGGCGCCCCTGTGATTGCCGTCACAGCGCCCGCCCTCCCGGATAGCTAAAATTTTAGCGAATTCCGGCGGTGGAGATTGCGGAGGGCGCGATGATGGCGGAGCGCAGGACAAAGTCCTGGAACGAAGGCTGGAGTGATCGTGATGCAGGCGGCGGCCTGTCCGGCGAGGTGGCCGACGAGGCGGCAGACGGCACCGACCCCCATCCGGCCGTCGGACAGCCGACTTGCAGGCCTTCGAGTTGGCAGGATCGCGAGGGCAGGCTGGTGGAGGCGCTGCTGGAATGCACGACCATCGCCGGACTGTTCGCGCTCCTGTTCGCCCTGTTCGTGTTGTTCGGCGCAGCGCATACCCTGGCCCCCTGAATCTCACACCTCCTGAATCTCACACCTCGCAACCTGGCTGATTGCGACAGTTTGAAATCTATCCTTCCCGGCTCGCGGGTGTATCGCCTAGGATCGCCCCCATTAAGGGCGGATTAAGTCCGCCTGACTCGCGAAGCGGGAGTTTCCAGTCATGACCACCAAGCCGGTCTGCCAAGCCGCGGTCGACCTCGTGAAGCATTTCGAAGGTCTGTATCTCGAAGCCTATCTCTGCCCGGCGGGCGTTCCCACCATCGGCTACGGCCACACGGCCGGCGTGAAGATGGGCCAGACCATCACCGCCGATCAGGCCGACAGCTTCCTCGCCTCCGACCTGACGGAGGCCGCCGGCCATGTGGACGCGCTGGTGACGGTGCCGCTCAACGACGACCAGCGCGGCGCCCTGTCCTCCTTCGTCTTCAACCTGGGGGCCGGCAGCCTGCAAAGCTCGACCCTGCTGAAGCTGCTGAACGCCCGCGACTATGACGAGGCCGCAGGCCAGTTCGGCCGCTGGGTCTATGCCACGGTGAACGGCAAGAAGACCCAATTGCCGGGCCTCGTCGCCCGCCGGGCGGCCGAGACGGCGCTGTTCCAGGGCCAGACCGCCCAGGCCCAGGGCGGCATCGGCACGGCCTGAGCGGACACCGCCCGCCCCAAACAGGACAAGTGGCGTTTGACGGAGCAGGATGTTCGCACCACATTGGCGAACATCCCACCGCCGTGCTCCGGATTACCGCCGTGACCGCCATTGCCTCCGACAGCCTCGCCTCCTCCGCCCGCCCCAATCCGAATCGGCCGATTGCCGTCTGGCTTCTGGTCTGCGCCGCCATGGTGCTGGCCATGGCCGTGATCGGCGCCATCACCCGGCTGACCGAATCCGGCCTGTCGATGGTGGAATGGAAACCGTTGATCGGCATCCTGCCGCCCTTGTCGGAGGCGGAGTGGAACCGGGTCTTCGACCTCTACAAGCAGACGCCAGAGTTCCGCATCTACAACAGCCACATGGATCTGGCGGGGTTCCAGTCGATCTTCTGGTGGGAGTGGTTCCACCGGCTGTGGGGCCAGTTGATCGGCTTCGTCTTCCTCATCCCCTTCCTGCGCTTCTGGATGCAGGGCCGCATCTCGCCCGAACTGTGGCCGAAACTGATGGGCCTGTTCCTACTGGGCGGGCTGCAGGGCGGCATCGGCTGGTTCATGGTGAAGAGCGGGCTGGTCGATGCGCCGAACGTCAGCCATTACCGGCTGGCCCTGCATCTCGGCACCGCGATCCTGATCTACGCCTTGCTTCTGCGCACTGCGCTGGGGCTGCTCGACCCGCTGCCGCTGGCGGGGTGGCGTCCGGAGGCTGCCGGCCTGCGCCGCCTTGCCGGCTGGGCGCTTGGGCTGGTCGCCGTCACCATCGTCTGGGGCGCCTTCGTTGCCGGGTCGGACGCCGGCCTCGCCTACAACACCTTCCCGCTGATGGCCGGCCACTGGATTCCGCCGGAGGTGAACACCCTGACCCCCTGGTGGGTCAATCCGTTCGAGAACACCGCGGCGATCCAGCTCATCCACCGCACACTGGCGATCCTGACCGGCGTCGTGGTCCTGGTGCTGTCCGCCCGCGTCTTGAACGCCCGCCTGCCCGGCCGCGCCGGCCGCGCAGCATTGGCGTCGGCCGCCATGATCCTGCTGCAGATCGCGCTGGGCATCGTCACGCTGCTGACCGTGGTGTGGCTCCCGGTCGCCGCCGCCCATCAGGCGGGCGCCATCCTGGTGGTGTCGATGCTGGTGTGGCTGCAGTTCGAACTGCGGCCGGTGCGGGGGGAGTAACGCGCGCTGTAGTCTTGCCGGACTGCGGGTATGTCCGGCAAGATTTACACGGATTACACGGATTTAGACACGGATTACACGGATTTTTTTATGGCTTGCCAGAGCAGATGCCCTTCGGCAAGCCGTGGCTCCCCGGAAGAACATCCGTGAAATCCGTGGAAGAATTGCCGAGCACGCCCGCACCCGGCAAAAGCGCGAAGGTCACGCCCCTTCGGCCAGATCGTACATCGCATCGATGTCCGCGATCAGGACCTTGTTGCCTTCCTGCAACGAGATCACGCCCGCAGTCTTCAACTGGGTGAAGGTGCGGCTGACCGTCTCGGTGGTCAGGCCCAGATAGTCGGCGATGTCGGCGCGGCTCATCGGCACGAAGACCGGGTTTTCCTTGTGGCCGCGGCGGGCGGCCCGCTGCGACAGCATCAGCAGGAAGGAGCAGATCTTCTCCTTCGCCGTCTTGCGGCCCAGCAGGAGCATCTGGTCCTGCGCGGCGGCCAGCTCGTTCGACGCCATGGAGAACAGGCGCCGCTGCATCTTGGGGAATTCCTCCAGCAGCGCGTCGATCTTCTTGCGCGGGAAGCGGCAGAGCGAGGCGCTGGTGACGGTCTCCGCGGTATAGGCATAGCTGTCGTTGACGGCCAGCCCCAGGAAGTCGCCGGTCACCAGGAAGCCGGTGATCTGGCGGCGCCCGTCCGGCAGCAGCTTGTACAGCTTCACCGTACCGGAGGTGACGTTGTAGAGCGCGTCGGCCGCGTCGCCTTCGGCGAACAGGGTGTGGCCGGCATCCATGCGCACATTCTGCAGAATATCGGCAAGGCGGCGCAGCTCCTCCGGTTCCAGCGCGGCGCAAACCGTCAGGCTGCGCACGGGACAGGCCCCGCAGGGATTCATTTCCGTCGCAGCGCTCTTTTCCCGAGCGCGAACACTATCAAAAGGTGGCATGGACGAACCCAGCCTTTCATTCCGCATGGGCTCATATTGGTGGCAATCGTCGAGAATCGCAACCTCGCACGCATACAACCTTTCCTTTGCCCATACGGGCTTTGGCACTATTGCCTCCGGACGGCCTCCGGGGCGGCCGGATCGGTCCCCGGCCGGGAGGCCGCCGGCAGGTCGTCGTCGAACAGGACGCGGTGCGCCGCGCCGTCGAGATCGTCAAACTGGCCGGACTTCAGCGCCCACAGAAAGGCCGTCAGCCCCAGACCGCCCAGGCTGAGCGCGATCGCGATCAGATAGAGAAGCTCGTCCATCACCCGAATCCTTACCCGGCAGATCCCGCCCAGCCATATCCTGGACGGGAATATCCTTGACGACGGCACCGCGGGCCAGCCGCAGCGCGTTGAGAATGACGATCAGCGACGACGACGACATGGCGAGCGCCGCCAGCAGCGGCGTCAGCATTCCGCCCATCGCGAGCGGCACGGCGCAGAGGTTATACACCAGCGCGATGCCGAAATTCTGCCGGACCAGACGGCCGGACCGGCGGGCGACCTCCACCGTCTCGACGATCGGGCGCAGCAGGCGGCCCTGGAACACCACGTCCGCCGCGGTCTGGCTGACATCCACCGCGGTGGATGGCGACATCGACACCGCCGCCGCAGCCAGCGCCGGGGCATCGTTCAGCCCATCGCCCACCATCAGGACGGTGCGTCCCTGGGCTGCCAGCTCGGCCAGCACGGTGGTCTTGTCGGCAGGCGTCTGCTCGGCCCGCCAGTCGGCGATGCCCAGCCGTTCCGCCACCGCCGCCACCGCCCCCTTGCGGTCGCCCGACAGCAGCCGCACCTCCAGCCCGCGCGCCTTCAGCGCCGCCACCACGGCGGCGGCGTCCGGCCGTGGAGCGTCGAGGAACAGGATCCGCCGCGGCTCCTCGCCCGGACGGGCAAGCCACAGCTCCGGACCGGCGGCGTCCTCCGCCTCCAGCGGCGCGCCGGTGAAGCGGCGGCTGCCCAGCCGCACCTCCCCATCCGGGGTCTGCAGCGACAGGCCGGCACCGGCGATCTCGCGCACGCCTGCGGCCACCGGCACCTGCGGCGCGGCGGCGGCGAGCGCGCGGGCCAGCGGATGGCGGCTGGCCGCGGCCAGCGAGGCCGCCAGCGCCAGATCATCCGCCGGCACTCCGTCCAGCTGGGGCACCGGGCGCCCTTCGGTCAGGGTGCCGGTCTTGTCGAACACCACCGTGTCGATGGCGGCGAGTCGTTCCAGCGCGGTCGGGCTCTTCAACAGGGTGCCCTGGCGCATCAGCCGGCCGCTGGCGATCACCTGCACCACCGGCACCGCCAACGCCAGCGCGCAGGGGCAGGTGATGATCAGCACGGCGATGGCGTTCATCAGCGCGTCCTGCCACATCGCCCCGCCCAGCAGCATCCAGGCACCGAAGGTGCTCAAGGCTGCCAGATGCACCACCGGGGCATAGAGCCGCGACACCCGGTCGGCGATGGCGACATATTTGGCGCGGCCCTGTTCGGCCACCTCCATCAGCCGGACGATCTCGGCCAGCAGCGTGCCCTCCCCCACTGCGGTGACGGTCAGGCGCAGCGGCGCGGTCAGGTTCAGCGTTCCGGCGAAGACCTGGTCGCCCGGCCTTGCGGTGCCCGGCACCGTCTCGCCGGTGATCAGGCCGGTGTCGAGGTCGGAGATGCCGTCGGACACCCGCCCGTCCACCGGAATGCGCTCGCCCGCCGCGACCAGGATGGTGGTACCGCTGGTGACCTGTTCCGGCGGCACGACGGTGCTGGTGCCGTCCTCGCGCAGGATGGTGACGGCGTTGGCGCGCAGGCCCAGCAGCTGTTCCGCCGCCGAGCGTGCCCGGCCGCGCGCCCGCTGGTCGAGATAGCGGCCGATCAGCAGGAAGAACAGCAGCATCACCGCGCCGTCGAAATAGGCGTGCTCGCCGCTGTGGATCGTCTCGAACAGGCTCATGCCGGTGGCCAGCAGGACACCGATGGTGATCGGCACGTCCATGTTGGTGCGCCCATGGCGCAGGGCCGACAGCGCCGAGCGCGCGAAGGGACGCAGCGCATAGGCGATGGCCGGCATGCAGATCAGCGCCGAAATCCAGTGCATCAGGTCGCGGGTGGCGGTGCCCATGCCCTGGCTGTGGCCGGCCCAGACCGACACCGACAGCAGCATGACGTTGCCCATGGCGAAGCCCGCCACGGCCATGGCGCGCAGAAGCTCCTTCTCGCCCTTGGCCTGGACGCCGCCCAACCGGTCCGGATCGAAGGGCACGGCGCGATAGCCCAGCTGCGCGACGGTGCCGACCACCGCGTTGGCGTCGGTGGCCTTGGGGTTCCAGCGCACCGTCAGCCGGCGCGTCGTCATGTTCATGCGGGCATGGCCGACGCCCGGCTGGCGGCTGAGCGCCGATTCGATCAGCCAGACGCAGGCCGCGCACTGCATGCCGTCGACCATCAGGTGCAGGCTACGGCTGCCGTCGGACTCCTCGCGCGCATGCGGTTCGTAATCCACCGTCGGGGTGTCGTCGGGGCGCAGCGGGCGCGCGGTGGGATCGACGCTGCGGCGCTCGTAATAGCGTTCCAGCCCCAATCCGCGGACGAGATCGTAGGCGGCGGCGCAGCCGGTGCAGCAGAAGGGGCCGGCCCCGTCGGTGGCGGTCGTGTCGGAGTTGCCGTTGGTGGCGGCTTGCTCGCCCAGTTCCTGTCCGCAATGGAGGCAGACGCTCATCTCACATCACCCCGATGATCCCGGCCCGACGATCGTTGCCGATCGGCCCCTTCCAAGGTCACTGCACCCAGACGCGCTTCTGGTCCTGATAGTCGCCGGTGGCGTGGGTGATGACGAAACGCATGTCCCACTGGCCTTCCAGGTCCAGCTCCACCGGGGCGCCGTACCGGCCCTCGCCCAGATAGGGCAGGGTCAGCGTCCTGTCGTGGCCGACGGTGGTCGGACGGATCATCGACACGGTGACGACGGCATCCTTCAGGACACGGCCCTCCTTGTCGCGGGCGGTGATGGCGACCAGGGCCTTGCGCGGCTCGGTGCTGGTGAATTCCGCCTGCACCTGCCAGCCGCGTTCGGCCTGGGCGCGGGCGCCGGCGAGATCTTTGTTGTAGTTGATGCCCTTGATGAAGTGGTTCTCGGTCTGCACCCCGGTCCAGCTCGACACGGCGAAATGGACCATGATCGCATTCACCGCCAGAACGATCATGAAGAGCCCGACGAAGATCCAGGGGATGTACCATCCCTTCTGGCGCGGCTGCTTCACACGCTTCGGAGCGGCGGAACGGTTTCCGGTGGTCGTGCTGATGGTCATGGTCGCTGGCTGCCCTTCGACTGGTCGGCGGCTTCTGATCGGCAAATCCTGCTGGCCGGTCGGGGCACTATGGCGACCGATTGCCGCAGGTACATTGCGCTGGATCAAATGACAGGAAGTTCACGGAACCGCCAGCCGGCAGGCCGTTTCCCATAGGAAAAAGGCGCCGGGGAGCGAACTCCCCGACGCCCTTCCGGTCGGTTCCGAACTTGTCCCCGGATCGGGATCGGCTTACTTGCCGCCGCCCAGGTTGTGGACGTAGACCGCCAGCGACTTGATCGTCGCATCGTCCAGGCGCTTGGACCAGGCCGGCATCATGCCGGCGCGGCCGTTGGTCACCGTGTCCATCAGCGTGGCCTTGTCGCTGCCATAGAGCCAGTTGGCCTGCTTCAGCGGAGGAGCGCCGATGCCGTCGAGACCGGCGGCGACCGAACCCTGACCCGCGTCGCCATGGCAGGCGGCGCAGTTCTCGTCATAGACGGTCTTGCCCTTGGCGACCTTGCCCGCATCGGCGGTCTTGCCGTTCAGCGACAGCACATAGTCCGTCACCTGATCGATCTGGTCGCGGTTGAGGATGCCGTCCTTGCCGAAGGCGGTCATGCCGACGTTCGGCACGCCACGGGTGTCGCCGTCTTCCGAACGGATGCCGTGCTGGATGGTCTTGTAGATGTCGGCCGAGGAGCCGCCCCACAGCCACACGTCGTCGGCCAGCGTCGGGAAGCCCTTGGCACCCTGGCCGCCGGCGCCGTGGCAGGCGGCGCAGTTCTCGTTGAAGTAGGACCGGCCGCCGGCCATGGCGAAGCCCAGCAGGTCCTTGTCCTTCTGGATTTCGTCGACCGACTTGGCGGCGATGGCGGTCAGGTACTTGGCCTGGCCGGCCTTCGCCTCCGCCATCCTGGTGTCGAGTTCTTCACGCTGCGAATAGCCGAGGATGCCCTTCGTGTAGGTCTTGCCCAGCGGCCAGGCCGGGTAGAACACGTAGTACACCAGCGACCAGGCGATGCAGACGTAGAAGAGGTACAGCCACCACTTGGGCAGCGGGTTGTTCAGTTCGCGCAGTCCATCCCACTCGTGGCCGGTGGTCTCGACGCCGGACAGCTCGTCCTTGTAATTCTGTGCCATGGTCTAAAGCTCCTGACCATCATCCTTGAGCGGGATCTGGGCGGCGTCGTCGAAGGTGCGGCGGTTGCCGGGCCACATGGCGTAAACCAGGATGCCCGTCAGCAGCAGCGTCAACCACACCGTCCAGAAGGACCGAAGCATCACCGTGATCGAATCCAAGTCCATGGATTCCTCCCCCGATTACTGCTGCAGCTGCTTCGGCGACTGGTACTTGGTGAAATCCACCATGGTGCCCAGCACCTGCAGGTAGGCGACCAGAGCGTCCATTTCGGTGACGGTCTTGTTGCCGGTGAAGTTCGCGACCACGGCCTTCGGATAGCGCTTGGCCAGGCCGGCGGTGTCGCCGTCCGGATTCTTCTGCGCTTCCAGGTCGGCCTTGGCGTTGGCGATCTGCTCGTCGGTGTAGGGAACGCCGACGATCTTCAGCGCCTTCAGGTGGTCGGCGATGTCGCCGTAGCTCAGCGGACGGTCCTTCATCCAGGCATAGCCCGGCATGATGGACTCCGGCACGACGGCGCGCGGATCCACCAGATGGGCGACCTGCCAGTCGTTGGAGTATTTGCCGCCGACACGGGCCAGGTCCGGACCCGTGCGCTTGGAGCCCCACTGGAACGGATGGTCGTACATCGACTCCGCAGCCAGCGAGTAGTGCCCATAGCGCTCGACCTCGTCACGGAACGGACGGATCTGCTGGCTGTGGCAGTTGTAGCAGCCTTCACGGTAGTAGATGTTCTGCCCGGCCAGTTCGAGCGGGGAGTAGGGACGGACCCCCTCCACCTTCTCGATGGTCGATTCGATGGTGAAGAGCGGGACGATCTGGACCAGACCGCCGATCGACACGGTGATCAGCACGAGCACGATCAGAAGAAGCGTGTTCCGCTCGATCAGGTCGTGGCTGAATCCCTTTTTTTCCTGAGCCATTTCTCGCATCCTTCCCTAGCGTCAGGCCGCGCCGACCGCCGCCTTGTGCGGGGTGGTGACATAGGGCTTCTCGATGCGGACATCGCCCTTCGCCGTGCGCCACAGGTTGTAGACCATGATGAGAGCACCGGCGACGAACAGGACGCCGCCCATCGCGCGGATCACGTAGAACGGGTGCATCGCCGCGACGGTCTCCACGAAGGAGTACTGCAGGAAGCCCAGGTTGTCGTAGGCGCGCCACATCAGGCCCTGCATGATGCCCGACACCCACATGGCGGTGATGTAGAGCACGATGCCGACGGTGGCGGTCCAGAAGTGGTAGCTGACCAGACGCATGCTGTAGAGCTGCGAGCGCTTCCACAGCACCGGCACGAGATAGTAGATCGCGCCGAAGGAGACGAAGGCGACCCAGCCGAGAGCGCCGGAGTGCACGTGGCCGACGGTCCAGTCGGTGTAGTGCGACAGGGCGTTGACCGGCTTCACCGACATCAGCGGGCCTTCGAAGGTCGACATGCCGTAGAAGGCGACCGAGGTGACCAGGAAACGCAGGACCGGGTCGGTGCGCAGCTTATCCCAGGCGCCCGACAGGGTCATGATGCCGTTGATCATGCCGCCCCAGGACGGCATCCACAGCATGACCGAGAAGGTCATGCCCAGCGTCTGCGCCCAGTCCGGCAGGGAGGTGTAGTGCAGGTGGTGCGGACCGGCCCAGATGTAGAGGAAGATCAGGGTCCAGAAGTGGACGATCGACAGGCGGTAGGAGTAGACCGGCCGCTCGGCGCGCTTGGGCACGAAATAGTACATGATGCCCAGGAAGCCGGCGGTCAGGAAGAAGCCGACCGCGTTGTGGCCGTACCACCACTGCACCATCGCGCTCTGCACGCCCGACACGAAGGTGTAGGACTTCATGCCGAACAGCGACACCGGGACGTTGACGTTGTTGCCGATGTGCAGGATGGCGACGGTCAGGATGAACGCCATGAAGAACCAGTTCGCCACATAGATGTGCGACTCGCGCCGCGTCATCACGGTGCCGATGAACTGGACCGCATAGAGCACCCAGACGACCGTCAGGTACAGGTCGAGGATCCACTCGGGCTCGGCGTATTCCTTGCCCTGGGTGTAGCCCAGGACATAGCTCAGCGCCGCGAGCACGATGAAGACGTTGTAGTTCCAGAAAACGAACTTCGCCAGCCCTTCGCCCCCGAAGAGATGCTGACGGCAAGTCCGTTGAACCGAATAGAGCGAAGTGGCGAACAGCACATTGCCGCCGAACGCGAAAATCACGGCCGAGGTGTGGACGGGGCGCAGGCGCCCGAAGCTCGTCCACTCCAGCCCGAGATTCAGCGCCGGGAAGGCCAGCTGCAGAGCGATGAAGGTGCCGGCCAGGAAACCGACCACGCCCCAGAACACTGCAGCGATCACGAAGAGTCGGATGGCGTCCTCATGGTAACGCACGTCTTCCGACACCCGCTGGCTGCCCAGGGTGGCCCCTGAAGTCAGAGTCGCTGATGTCATACAATCTCTCCCGTTTGCCCCGGGCGGCCGCGAGGCCGCGCCTTCTGGGTTGCACCACCACTGGGTACGTACTGTTAAGGAGCGGGACAGGTTGCACTCGGGAATGCCAAGCGGGACGCCGGGCGCGCCTGTCTCCAATGGCCCCCACTATGTGTATGGGGGGGTTCAACAACATTGATCTACGTCAACGACCCTGGCGGCCCCGCCCTGCCATCGTTCAGTGTCCTTGCAATCGGCCGGACTGAAATGGACGACGGTTTTATCGCGAAACCCCTTGGTCGACGCCAGATCGATCAGGCCTACCCGCTGGTCTGCGCAATCGCGCCGGGCCTGGGGGTCGACCAATGGCGCGCATTTGCCGCAGCGCTGTTGGGCACTGCACCCAAGGGTAGTGGCCCCGGAAGCTCCGGCCCGCCGGCGGAGGCCGGCATCATCACCGTGCAGAACGCCCTGGGCTATATGCACGGCCTGTTTTCCTACAGGGTGGAGCCGAACCTGCGCCACGGCCGGGTGCTGAGCGTCGACAACTTCGTGGTGCTGGACCTGTTCGACCTGGCCGGCATCGCCGAGACTCTGCTGCGGGCGATGGACCTGCTGGCCCGGCGCCTCGGCTGCGCCGCCATCCACACCACGCTGCCCGAGCGCTACCTCGTACGGGACTCCCGGCGCAACCCGATCCCCGACTGTTTCCGCACCGAGGGGCACCGGCAGGAGACGATCCGCTTCAGCAAGGATCTGGCGGTCGTCAACGACAACGCCCCCGCGGTGGCGGGCGGGCTGCACGGGGTGGAGTAGCACCGGGCGGCCGGGCGTTACCCGGGCGATGCAGGGATCCGTTGCGCGGCGGCGATTTGCCGTTAGGATGCCTGCCCATGAGCGACACCGGCACCAAACCCGTCAAGAAATACCCGCCGATCCACCTGCAGGCCGGCCGCCAGCGGCGCGTCATGCAGGGGCATCCCTGGGTCTATTCCAACGAAGTCCAGATGGACACCATCGCCAAGGCGGTCCCGCCCGGCAGCCCGGTGCGGCTTCTGGACCCCGGCGGGACGCCGCTGGGCATCTACACCTTCAATCCGCACACGCTGATCGCCGCGCGGCTGCTGTCGGGCGATCCGGCGACCGTGGTTGATCGCGCCTTCATCGCAGACCGGATGCGCCGCGCGGTCGAGTTGCGCGAGCGGCTGTTCTCCCGTCCCTTCTACCGCGTGGTCCATGCCGAGGCCGACGGTCTGCCCGGCCTGATCGTCGACCGTTTCGACGATGTGGTGACGGTGCAGGCCAACTCCGTCTTCATGGACAACCGGATCGACGACATCCTGGCCGCCATCGAAGAGGTGATGGCCCCGCGCGCGATCATCCTGCGCAACGACGGCAGCCAGCGCGCGCTGGAAGGGCTGACGGAGGAGACCCGGCTGGCCAAGGGCGAGCTCGACGGCCCGATCCGGCTGGAAGAGAACGGCGTGACCTTCTTCGCCAACCCGCTGGACGGCCAGAAGACCGGCTGGTTCTACGACCAGCGCGACAACCGCGCCTTCATCGCCTCGCTCGCCAAGGGCGGCCGGGCCATCGACTTCTACAGCTACAATGGCGGCTTCGGCATCCAGTGCGCGGTGGCCGGCGCCACCCAGGTGGTTGCGGTCGACCGCTCCGCCCTGGCGCTGGAGAACGCCACCCGCGCCGCCGAGGCGAACGGCGTCGCCGAGCGCTTCGAGGCGCGCAAGGCCGACGCCTTCCAGGAGATGGAGCGGCTGGGCGCCGCCGGCGAGACTTTCCAGGTGGTGGTGGCCGACCCGCCGGCCTTCGTGAAATCGAAGAAGGATCTGGGAGCCGGTTGCCGCGCCTACCGCAAGATGGCGCGTCTGGCCGCAAAGATCACCGCGCCCGGCGGCTTTCTGCTCTGCGGGTCGTGCAGCCACAACGTCGATCCGCCGACTTTTGCCGAGCAGGTCGCCCGCGGCCTGCACGACGCCGGCCGCACCGGCCGCATCCTGCGCAGCGCCGGGGCCGGTCCGGACCACCCGGTCCACCCGCACCTGCCGGAGTCGGCCTATCTCAAGGCCATCGTGCTGCAGCTGGATTGAGAGCGTTCAGGCTTCGATTGCCCCCACCCTGACCCTCCCCCGCTGGGCGGGGGAGGGGATAAGCGCTTGATCGGAAGAGCGACGGCAGTCCCTCCCCCGCCCAGCTCCCACACAAAGCTATGCTTTGTGCTGACGCGGCAGGCGGACCGTAGGTCCGCTGAGAGCGGGGGAGGATAGGTGGGTGTCCAACGTCCTCACCGCTCGAACAACCCCACCAGTTCCACATGGGCCGACCAGAGGAACTGGTCGACCGGCCAGACCTTCACCAGACGATAGCCGCCATCCACCAATACCCTTGCATCGCGGGCGAAGCTCGACGGATTGCAGGACACCCCCACCACCCGTGGCACTTTGCTTCCGGCCAATGCCGCCGCCTGGGCCGCCGCACCGGCGCGCGGCGGATCGAACACCACGGCATCGTAACGATTGAGGTCCTTGGCGCTCAGCGGGGTCTCGAACAGGTCGCGCCGCTCCACCGTCAGCCGCAACCCCTGGACCGAGCGGCCGAGCGCCGCCACCGCCGGCTCGTCACCTTCCACCGCATGAACCGCGGCTTGTTGCGAAAGCGGAATGGAAAAGGTGCCGATGCCCGCGAACAGGTCGGCGATGCGGGCCGCCGGCCCCACCCCCTCGCGCACAGCGGCGACCAGGGCGGCTTCGCCCTCGGCGCTGGCCTGCAGGAAGGCGCCGGGCGGCGGCTGGATCGGAACGCCTGCGAAACGAATGAAGGCCGGGCGTCGGTTCGCCACCGGTTCCGGTGCGGTGCGGTCCGTGGGCTGCCAGGCGATGCGGGCGATGCGCTCCGGCTCGAAAGCGACCAGCGCCTCGCGGGCGGTGCGATCCAGGCTGCGCGGCCCGACCAGCAGCAGGTCGGCCCCGCCCTCCAGATCGGTCAGCACCACGTCGGCGTCGCCGCCGTCGGGCAGGATCTCCGCCAGCATAGCACGCAGCGGCTCCACCAGGGCGAACAGGCGGGGCGCCAGCACCGGACACTCCTCCAGATCGACCAGACGGTGGCTCTGCCGCTCGTTGAAGCCGAACCAGACACGCTTGCCACGCTTCAGCGCCGCAAAGCGGGCGCGGCGGCGGGCACCGGCCGGCGTACGCGCCAGCGGCTCGAACGGAACCTCGCCCAGCCCGACCCTCTCCAGCGCTCCGCGCACCATCCCGACGGTCCAGGTCTCGTACGTCGCATCGTCCATCTGCTGAAACGTACAGCCGCCGCAACGGCCGAAATGGCGGCAGGGCGGCGTCCGGCGACCAGGACCGGCGTCAAGGATTTCAACAAGTTCCGCCCGTACGCCTTCCCCCTTGCCGTCGCTGTCGGCAATGCGTACGCGCACGCGGTCGCCGGCCACCGTATAGGGCACGAACAGACGCAGGCCGTCGGCGAAGGCCACCCCGTCACCGCGGGCGCCGACATCGGTGATGGCCACCTCCAGGTCCCGCGTTTCGGCAGGAGCATGGGGAGTCTTGCGGGCGGGCTGGCGTCCCTTGGCGAAGGGGCGCTTGGCGGGTCGCGTCATGGCGGATTCCGATGGTGCGGGGCTATGGCGCCCCCCTTTACGCCTCCAGCAGCTTGGCGCGCAACGGTTCCGGAATGGGGGTCGGGCGATGGGCCGCCTTGTCGACGATCACCGCCACGGCTTCCTGGGTGGCGATGCAGCGGTCGCCCAGGAAGATGGCGCAGCCCAGAGTGATCGAGCTGGTGCCGACCCGCAGCGTCCGCGCACCGACCCGCACCGTGTTGGGATAGAGCAGCTCCGCCTTGTATTCGATCAGGCTGCGGGCCAGCACGACGGTCCAGGGAACCTCGTCGGTGAAGCCGCCGGCCTCGTGCAGCAGGGCGACGCGCGCCTGCTCGAAATAGACGCCGATGGCGTTGTTGTTGACGTGCCCCACCGCGTCGAGGTCGTTGAAGCGCACTCGCTCCTCCCACCAGAAGCGATAGAGGCCGGGGCTGGTCAGGTCGGGCGTGCCGGTCATGCTGTTCCCTTGCCGTATAGGTCAGTTCTCTTCCGGACTGTGGCGTATGGCCGGGGGTGGCGCAAGCCCGGCCTCCCGTTTACGGCCGCTATTTGCGGCGGACCCCGCGAATTCCCGCGCCAACCGCCGATTGGGCGTGTTATTGGAGTCGGACCAACCCTCCGCAACGGACCGGACGATGAGCAAGGACACCACCAACCAGACGGCCGAGGCGCTGTTCGAAAAGGCGCTGTCGATCGCCGAAAAGCATCTGGATGAGGCGATCAAGGAAGGTGGCCCGCTCGGCCCCTACATCGCCGTCGCCATGATCGAGGCCGCGGTGAACGCCGCCGTGGACGAGACCAGCCACGAAGACGTGATCGACATGCTGCGCGACCTCGCCGCCCAGATCGAGGCGGACGCCGACGAGGCGGAAGAGGACTGAGTCTCAGGCCGACTCCAAGGCTTCTGCGGGACCTGCCTGCCGGCGCGCCTCGCGCCGGCGCAGGATCTCGTAGACGACGGCGCCCAGGATGGTCAGCGCGATCAGCACCAGCGACAGCGCGTTGACCGCCGGGGTCAGGCCGGTCCGCACCTTGGTCGCGATGTAGACGGTCAGGGTGGTGTCCAGCCCGCGCACGAACAGCGTGGTGTTGTAGTTCTCGAAGCTCTGCAGGAAGGCCAGCAGGGACGCCGACAGGATCGCCGGCATCAGGTACGGCAGCGTGATGCGCCGGAACACCTGCCCATGCGTGGCGCCGAGGTCGAGCGCCGCCTCCTCCAGCACCGGGTCGAACCGCTCCAGCCTTGCCGAGAACAGCAGCATGGCATAGGCGGCGATGAAGCTGGACTGCGCGACCACGGTCAGGAACAGCCCGCCGCTGACCCCGAACCACTCCCGCCAGAACACCAACGTCGAAATGCCGACGATCACCCCCGGCGTCAGCAGCGGCGATACCATCAGCGCATAGAGAAAGGTCTTGGCCCGGCTGTGCAGCCGGTCGAGCAGCAGGGCCGCCGCCAGCCCCAGCGGCACGGCCAGCGCGATCACGCCTGCCCCCACCAGCAGGCTGGTGCCCAGCGCCGCCCACATGCGCTGGTCGTCCCACAGCGCCTGGAACCAGCTCAGCGTGAAGCCCATCCAGGGCGTCACGGTGGGAAAGCGGCTGCTGTTGAAGGTCGCCGCCGCCATGATGCCCAGCGGCAGGAACAGATAGCCGAAGAACAGCACCAGATAGGCACCGGTCAGCAGGCGGCGGAGGCGAGCGGCGGTCATGGTTGCGGGCTCATTTCGCGATATCCGCCAGCCCGACGCGGAACAGCCGCATCGCACCGAGGATGAAGCCGATGCACAGCACCAGCAGGATGAAGGCGTAGGCCGCCCCCTGGTTCCAGTTCCCGCCCTCGAAGAACCAGTTGTAGATGATCTCGGTGAACCAACGGCTGTTCGGCCCGCCCAGCAGGGCCGGCACGGCATAGCTGCCGGCCGCCAGCATGAAGGTCATGATGCAGCCGACGGCGATGCCGGGCTTCGCATGGGGCAGCACGATGCGGCGGTGGATGCGCAGCCAGCCGGCGCCCAGATCCCGCGCCGCCTCGATCTGGTTGCGGTCCAGCGATTCGATGGCGTTGTAGAGCGGGAAGACCATGAACAGGATGTAGACATACACCATGCCGACGATCACCCCGCCGTCGCCGCCCAGGAAGCGCTGCGGCTCGTCGATGATGCCGAGCCCCAGCAGGATCGCGTTCAGCGGCCCGTTGAAGGCCAGGATGATGTACCAGGAGAAGGTGCGCAGCAGCTCGTTGATCCAGAAGGGCACGACCAGCATCAGGATCAGCAGCGGCAGCCGCCGCTTCGGCGCCACCTGCGCCAGATAGAAGGCGACCGGATAGCAGACGGCCAGCGTGGTCAGCGTGACCAGGGCGCTGGCCCAGATCGTCTTCAGGAAGATCGCCAGATGGATGCTGTTGGTCCACAGGGTCAGGTAATTCTTGACCGTGAACACATCCTCAGGTCCGCCGAGCTTGGACGGCGGCAGCGACGGCCGGAAGGAGAAGCCGATCATCATCAACTGCGGCAGCACCACCAGCAGCGCCAGCCACAGCGCCACCGCCAGCAGGATCGCCCCGGTCAGGACCGGGCCGTACCGGCGAAGAATCTCCGTCATTCGGGCACTGCTCCAGCCTGTTGGACCGGCCCGACGCCTATCATGGCGATTCCCGCCGGCGCAAGCGCGGCTATATGACGATGACGTTCAGCCGAGATTGTGCTTGGCCACCACCGCGGCGAAATCGTCGCCGAAATGCTCGCCGACGCGGATGACGGAGACGCCGTGCGGGATTTCCTTCAGCGACGGGTGGTCGAGGTTCAGCGAGGTCAGCAGAGCCATCGGCACTTGGTGGGTCACGCTCATGGCGCGCAATCCGCGGATCAGGTCGAGGCCGGACAGGCCGTCCATCACCATCGAGGCGATGACCATGTCCGGGGGCACGCGGACGGCAAGGCTGATCGATTCGATGGGGTCGGTCACCGTCATGGTGCGGAAGCCGCAGGCCGCCAGCTCCGTCCCCAGCTTCTTGGCGACGACCTTGGAGGGGGTGACCAGCATGATCTCGACGTTGCGGACCTCGACGTCGGTGACCTGGAATTCGTAGCGCACCGGCAGGGCGCGGATGATCCGGTTGGTCTCGGCCAGCAGCGGCTGTTCGGCGCGGTCGACCAGTTCGGAGATGCGGTCGATGAAGATCTGGGCGTCGATCAGCTGCTTCTCGTCCAGCCGCTTCAGGCCGCTGAGGTAATCCTCCAGACGGTGGGCGACGAGGCTGACGGTGGGATAGCCGAAGCTGGTGCCCATGCCCTTGAAGTTGTGGGCCTCCAGCCGCAGCACGCCGATGGTCTCGACATCGCTGCGCTGGCCCTTCACGCGGTCCGCCAGCGTCGCGTTCATCAGCTCCAGCCGATCGCGCGCATCGTCCACGAACTCCATGCGCAAGCGGTCTTCGAGGTCGTCGGTCGACAGGTACGAGGCCATGGAGCGGATTCCGGCACGGGGGAAAGGAGTACCCCGAAGGTACACCAAAACGGTGCGCCGAAACAGACGCGGCGCGCCCCTATGTGCAGGGACGCGCCGCGCGTAACGAAATCACCGGGTCATGAAACGGTCAGAGCCGCGCCAGCAGCCCCTGGAACCAGGCCAGACGGTCTTCGGCCTGGGCGATGTCCAGATCGAGCCAGGAGGCGAAGTGGCTGTCGCTGCCGACGTCGCTGCCGACATCGGCCCGCTTCAGATCGCCCAGCCGGGCCAGCTCGGTCTCGCAGAGAGCCACGAGATTGTCGATCTGGTCGCGCTGCGACTCGACGTCCAGCAGGTGCAGGAAGCGCAGCTTCAGCGCGATGACCAGCTTGTTCAGCCCGTCGGCCGACGGCGCGCGGACATTGGCACGCATCAGCGTCCCGAACTCCGCCCGGCCGGCGTCGGTCGGCCCCAGCAGGGCATTGTCTTCCATGCCGCTGCCGTCCAGCGCCTCGATCAGCCCCTCGTAGCGCAGCATCTCCAGCGAGGTGCCCATCAGGTCCAGCGACGGCCCCATGATGCGGTCGAGGAAATGACGCACCGAGCCGGCCAGATCGGCGTAGCGCAGCGGACCGCCCTGGATCAGGGTGCCCAGGACGACGAGGCGCACGGCCTCCTTCGGCATCAGCGAGTTGTCACGGTACATGGCGAACCCCCTGGGCGATGCCCCGGAAAGACAAAAGGACGGCACGGCCGCAGCCGGCCCGCAGCGAAGAAACTGCGAACCGGTCGCAACACTATCCCTAAGTTAGGGATGGCCGACCCATATGTCCAGAGGACAAAATGTCCCTACCGACAAAGGGGCTATTGAGGGGGAGCTTTCGCCTCAGGCCGCGAGCCGCAAATCCAGCCGGCTCCACACGTCCAGCAGCGCGTCCACCAGCATGCCCATCTGCGCATCGCTGTGCAGCGGGGTCGGGGTGAAGCGCAGCCGCTCCGTTCCGCGCGGGACGGTGGGGTAATTGATCGGCTGGACGTAGATGTTATGCCTCTCCAGCAGCTCGTCCGAGGCCCGCTTGCAGCGATGGGCATCGCCGACCATCAGCGGAACGATGTGGCTGACCGACGGCATCACCGGCAGGCCGGCATCGGCGAACATCCGCTTCAGGGTGGCCGCACGCTCCTGATGCTTCGTCCGCTCGGTCTGGCTGTTCTTCAGGTGGCGGATGGAGGCCAGGGCGCCCGCTGCCAGGACCGGCGACAGCGAGGTGGAGAAGATGAAGCCGGCGGCGAAGCTGCGGACGCAGTCGATCAGCGCGGTGGAACCGGTGATGTAGCCGCCCTGCACGCCGAAGGCCTTGCCCAGCGTTCCTTCGATGATGGTCAGCCGGTCCATGGCACCGTCGCGCTCGGCCACGCCGGCGCCGCGGGCGCCGTACATGCCGACGGCGTGCACCTCGTCCAGATAGGTCATGGCGCCGTGCTTGTCGGCGACGTCGCACAGGTCATGGATGGGGGCGATGTCGCCGTCCATCGAGTAGACGCTTTCGAACGCCACCACCTTGGGCCGGCCGGGAGCGATGCCGGACAGCAGCTCGTCCAGGTGCTTGGGATCGTTGTGGCGGAAGATGTGCTTCTCGGCGCCCGAGTTGCGGATGCCGGTGATCATCGAGTTGTGGTTCAGCGCGTCCGACAGGATCACGCAATTGGGCAGGATCTTGCCCAGCGTGGTCAGCGTCGCGTCGTTCGACACATAGCCCGAGGTGAAGAGCAGCGCCGCTTCCTTGCGGTGCAGGTCGGCCAGTTCGCGCTCCAGCAGCACATGGTAGATGTTGGTGCCGGAGATGTTGCGGGTGCCGCCGGCACCGGCGCCGACCTGGTCCAGCGCGTCGTGCATCGCCTTCAGCACGTTGGGGTGCTGGCCCATGCCGAGATAGTCGTTGGAGCACCAGACCGTGACCGGACGCTCGCGCCCGTTGGAATCGCGGAAGGTCGCCGTCGGGAAGTTGCCCGCATGGCGTTCCAGATTGGCGAACACCCGATAGCGGCCGTCCTGCTTCAGGGTCGCAATCTGGTTGCGGAAGAAAGTCTCGTAATCCATCGCGCGTTCCCGTTCGCGTTCATTCACACGGTCGGCTGCACCGGTTGAAGGCATATGGGCTAGGCCATTCGGTCGGCGCATCGAAGAGGATGGCATGATCCTTACCGTCACGCCACCCGGCATTGATCGAAATCAAGCCAATGTCATATGGGACCTTCGCACAAGTGGCAGGCACCCATGTCCTGCGGATGCCGTATGTCGGCTTCCCGCCGACAGCACGGCCATGTGACCCTTGACTTGACCGAAACGGCAATTACAGGGGCGGAACCTTTCGGCATAACCATGGCTGCAATCAAGGAATATGTGCGTATGTCCGCACCGCCCCCAGCGAACGGTTGCGGCACACATGCAGCAGCATTCCGGGGTTGTGTCCATTTTCAACAAATCTGTTGAAGGGGAAAAAATATCGCTGCCATCATCTCCTGCGAGCAGGCCAGCAGGGAGGGCAAGATGGCGAAGCGGATCGTCCTGTGTTTCGACGGCACCTGGAACACGCCAGGCAGCGGCAATCGGCCCGACAAGGACAACGAGGCGGCGACCAACGTCTGGAAATTCCACAAGTCGGTTCTCGGCAACGCCCCCGACGGCATGGCGCAGATCAGCCATTACGACTCCGGCGTCGGCACCGACGACGAGGGCGGGTTCCTCCATGACTGGTTCGACAAGGTTTTCGGCGGCGCCTTCGGCCTCGGCATCGACAAGAAGATCAAGGACGGCTACCGCTTCCTCGCCTCGGAGTACAATGACGGCGACCACGTCTTCATTCTGGGCTTCTCGCGCGGCGCCTACACCGCCCGCAGCCTCGTCGGCCTGATCCGCAATGCCGGGCTGCTGCCGGCCGACAAGTTGAACCAGACCGACGCGGCCTATGCGCTCTACCGCAAGCGGGACGACGGCCCCGACGTGGACGAGGCGAAGCAGTTCCGCGATACCCATGGATCGACGCCGATCCCCATCCATTTCCTCGGTGTCTGGGACACGGTGGGCGCGCTCGGTGTGCCGCTCGGCATCTGCGACCATCTGGACGAGGAGCTGTACGGCTTCCACGACACCGAACTCAGCAGCCTTGTCCGCAACGCCTTCCAGGCGCTGGCGATCGACGAGCACCGCAAGACCTTCGCCGCCAACCTGTGGGATCCGAAGGACAAGCCGGCACAGCGGATGGAACAGCGCTGGTTCGCCGGCTGCCATTCGAATGTCGGCGGCGGCTATGACGACGACAGGCTGTCGGACATCGCGCTGAAATGGATGATGGAGCACGCCGAATCCTGCGGGCTGGCCATCGACCCCATCTGGGTGCCGGAGGTGACGACCGACAACGCGCTGGGCACCATCGTGGATTCCTATGCCCGCTTTCTGGACGGGGTCGGCAAGCTGGTGGAGCCGCGCCATTACCGCCCGGTCTGCGTCCTGCCCTACGGCGAAGAGAACCTGCACGCATCGGTGCCGCAGCGCGCCGCCGGCGATGCGGGCTATGCGCCTCCCAATATCGGCTACCGCAAGGCGCTGGTCCAGTTCGGTGCCGTGCGGGCGGCGGAGCCGGCCACGGCCAGCTGACGGGGGCCCCGGCTGACCGGAAGGACCCGACGGAAAACGGGGCGGAGCCGTCCTCCGGCGCCCGCCCCGTTTTCCTTGGCTTGATCGGTCCTTACTTGGTGCCGAACATGCGGTCGCCGGCATCGCCCAGGCCGGGAACGATGTAGGCGTCCTCGTTCAGGTGGCTGTCCAGGGCGGCGGTGAAGACCTTCACGTCCGGATGCGACTCGTGGAAGCGGCGCACGCCTTCGGGGGCGGCGACCAGCGCCATGAAGCGGATGTTGTGGTCGTCGACGCCATGGCGGTTCAGCACGTCGCAGGCATGGGCGGCGGAATTGCCGGTCGCCAGCATCGGATCGACGACGATGAACAGCCGCCCCTCGGCCGGCGGCAGCTTCACCAGATATTCGTGCGGCTGCTTGGTCTCGTGGTCGCGGTAGAGGCCGATATGCCCCTCGCGCGCCGACGGCACCAGTTCCAGCAGACCGGCCGACATGCCGAGCCCGGCGCGCAGAACCGGCACGACTGCCAGCTTCTTGCCCAGGATCACCGGCGCGTCCATCGGCTGCAGCGGCGTCTCGATCCGCTCGGTGGTCAGCGGAATGTCGCGTGTCAGCTCATAGCCCATCAGCAGCGAGATCTCGCGCAGAAGGGTGCGGAACCCGCCGGTCGACCGCTCCTTGTTCCGCATGTGGGTCAGCTTGTGCTGGATCAGCGGATGGTCGAGGATGAACAGGTTGGGGAACTCGGGCTGGGTGCGCATGGAATCCGGATCGCGGCTGACAATAAGGTTGGCCCGATCGTACCGCGCCAGAGGGGCCGGGGCCAAGGGGGCTGACCGGACAGCTGCCGTTAACCCCTATCCACGCCCCGCCTTCGCCGCCGCCGGCTTCGGTTCCGGACGGTCGATGCCGTAGCGGATCACGCGGTTGCGGCCGGAATTCTTGGCCTGATAGAGCGCGCGGTCGGCACAGACCACCAGATCGTCCACGGTGAGGTCGGACACCGCCTCCACCAGCCCGAAGGAGGCGGTGACGGGGATCACCCGGCCATCGGGCAGCACCACCGGCGAGCGCATCAGGTCGACGCGCAGCCGCTCGATCACCTCATAGCCCTCGTCAAGCCTGGTTTCCTTCAGGCAGACCAGGAACTCCTCGCCGCCCATGCGGAAGGCCTCGTCGAAGCTGCGGACGCCGCGGCTGATGACGGCGGCGGTTGCGGCCAGCACCCGGTCGCCGATGTCGTGGCCGTAGCTGTCGTTGATGCCCTTGAACTTGTCGATGTCGCACAGCGCGACGCAGAAGGGCTGGCCGGTGCGGCTGTAGCGGTTGTGCTCGCGCTCCAGCGCCTCGCCCATGCCGCGCCGCGTGCGCAGGCCGGTCAGCGGGTCCAGGCCGGAGGCGGCGGCGGCGAAGGCGCGCTCCATCCGGCGCAGATGCAGCATGAACTCCTCGAAGCGGCCGATCACCCCTTCATACTCGGCCTCGGTCGGCGGCTCGCCGCCGGACGCCTTCAGCAGGATCAGCCGGGCCTGCCGGTGCATCTGCTCGTGCAGGTTGGCCAGCTTCTGCACCGCCGGCTGCTGCAGCAGGTCGTCGCGGCGCGCGGCCTGGCACCATGCCTCGAAGGAGGCCGGGGCCGACGACCGCTCCCCGCCGCGGCCCTCACGGTAGAAAACGGCGCGCTGCCACTGGCCGACCCAGCGCAGATGCTCGTCGAGCACGGCGCCGAGCGCCTCGGTTGTGGACGGAGTGGTCGAATCGCTCATGGGCGCATCCTACCCGACGGCGCAAGGTCCCGCCATGCGATCAAGATAAGCCGAAGCATTCGTCTAAAACAGGTCGCTTTCGGGCAAAACGTCCCTAAAGCCCCGTGACCGTCGACAGGAAGGCGCGGACCAGCGCCGGATCCTTGTGGCCGGGGCGGTCCTCCACGCCCGACGACACGTCGACCTCGGTGGCGCCGGTGACGCGCACCGCCTCCGCCACATTGTCGGCCGTCAGACCACCCGACAGCATCCAGGGGCGCGGCCAGCTGCGGCCGGCCAGGATCGTCCAGTCGAAGGCGATGCCGTTGCCGCCGGGCAGTGCCGACACCTTGGCCGGCGGCTTGGCATCGAACAGCAGCCGGTCGGCCACCTCCGCCGCCTCCAGCGCCGCGGTCAGGTCTTCCGGCCCGCCGACCCGGATCGCCTTCATCACCGGCAGGGCATAGCGGGCCTTGATCTCGGCGATGCGGCGCGGCGTCTCGCTGCCGTGCAGCTGGATCAGGTCGAGCGGGACCTGCCCGGTGACATGTTCCAGGAACTCGTCGTCGGGATCGACGAATAGCCCGACGGAGCGCACGCCGGTCGGCAGCAGCCGCGCCAGTTCCGCCGCCATCGGCGGCGCGATGGCGCGCGGGCTGCGCGGGTAGAAGACGAAACCGACATAGCGCGCCCCGCCGGCGACGGCGGCGCGCAGGCTCTCGGGCTCGGTCAGGCCACAGATCTTGGCGGCGACGGTCATGCGGTCCCCCCAAAATTATCATGGATTTCGGCGACGATGCGGCGGGCGGCGGCGGCCGGGTCGGGATCGGCGGTGATCGGGCGGCCGATGACCAGATGGTCGGCCCCGGCGGCCAGCGCCTCCGCCGGGGTCATGATGCGCTTCTGGTCGTTGGTGGCGGCCCAGGCCGGGCGGATGCCGGGCACCATCAGGATGAAATCGGGTCCGCAGGCCGCGCGGACCAGCGCCACCTCGGCCGGGGAGCAGACGACGCCGTCCACCCCGGACGCCTTGGCGAGCCTGGCCAGCCGCACCACCTGGTCTGCCACCGGCACCGACTGCCCGACGGCACCGAGATCGCCCTCGTCCAGGCTGGTCAGAACGGTGACGGCCAGGATCTTCGGACGATCCGCACCGGCAGTCGCCGCCGTCTCCGCCGCCGCGCGCATCATCGCCGGCCCGCCGGAGCTATGGATCGTCATGAAGGCCGGCTTCAGCGGCAGCGCCGCGCGCACGCCGCCCGCCACCGTGTTGGGGATGTCATGCAGCTTCAGGTCGAGGAACAGCGGCGGCCCGTCCTCCCCCACCACGGCGCGGACGCCGGCCGGCCCCTGGGCGATGAAGAACTCCAGCCCCAGCTTGATGCCGCCGACGGCCCCGGCCACCTGCCCGGCGATGCGGCGGGCGGCGTCGATCTCGGTGGTGTCGACGGAGCAATAGATGCGCGAGGCTGGCGCGGTCATGGGCAGGCGGTCTCCAGAAACCCGAATGCGAATGGTGCGGCACCCTAGCAAGGGATGGGGCCATGCGCCAGTTTCAACCCCTCTGCTCCCCCCACTGCTCCGCCGTCCACCGTTCCAGCGCTGCGAACAGGCCGGCGGCGGTGGCGCAGGCGACGGCCAGCGCCGCCGGATCGGCAAGCTCCTCCTCCAGCCGGACCATCAGCGCCTTCCAGGCGCCGGCCATGTCCAGCCCGTCCGACGCCAGGAAGCGCGCGCCGCGCCGGGCATCGAACCCCAGAGCGCGGGTGATCCCCGGCAGCATCGCCCGACCGCCATGGGCCGAGCCGTCCAGGACGTAGCGCGCCGCCAGCCGGGCCGGCGAGTTGTCGAGCGGCGGCAGGCCCCCCAATTCCGGCAGCGCGTCCGGATCGGTGCCGAGAACCCGCAAATCCTGGCGCAGCAGCGCCATCCGCGCCGAACCAGCCTCCCCCAGCGCCCGCTCGACCGGCGCGTTGAAGCCATGGAGCACGGCCAGCGCGCGGGCATACTGGTCGGCCGTGATGTCCGGCCGGACCAGCGGCTGCAGGACTGCCGCCTTGTCCAGCCGGTCGTGGCTTTCCCGCGTCGCGGCGCGCAGCGCCTGCCTTGCCGGTCCCATGCCTCCCGTTCCCCGTTCCGGTCAGGTCGGCGCCAGCACGCCGGGCAGCGGCGTCGGCCCCTGACTGGACTCCTGCTGCCGCGCCCACAGGGCGGCATAGGCGCCGCGGGCGGCCAGCAGGTCGGCATGACGGCCGCGCTCGATCACCCGGCCGGCCTCCAGCACCAGGATCTCGTCGGCGTCGATCACGGTGGACAGCCGGTGGGCGATGACCAGCGTGGTTCGGCCGCGGCTGACCTCGCGCAGGTTGGCCTGAATTTCGCGCTCCGTGTGGGTGTCGAGCGCGCTCGTCGCCTCGTCGAACAGCAGGATCGCCGGGTCCTTCAGGATGGTGCGGGCGATGGCGACGCGCTGCTTCTCGCCGCCGGACAGCTTCAGCCCGCGCTCGCCCACCGTGGTCTGATAGCCGTCGGGAAGCGCCATGATGAAGTCGTGGATGTGGGCCAGCCTTGCCGCCCGCTCCACCTCCGCCGGGCTGGCGCCGGGGCGGCCATAGGCGATGTTGTAGAAGACGGTGTCGTTGAACAGCACGGTGTCCTGCGGGACGATGCCGATGGACGCCCGCAGCGAGGCCTGGGTGACGTCGCGGAGGTCCTGTCCGTCGATCGTCACCCGACCGCCATTGACGTCGTAGAAGCGGAACAGCAGCCGGCTGATGGTGGATTTGCCCGCCCCGGACGGGCCGACGATGGCGACCGTCTTGCCAGCCGGCACGGTGAAGCTGACATCCTTCAGGATCGCCCGGCGCGGGTCGTAGCCGAACTCCACATTCTCGAAGCGCAGCTCCGCCCCGTCGATCTGCAGCGGCTTGGCATGGGGCGAGTCGGCCACCTCGCGGTCGACCGCCAGAAGCGTCACCATCGATTCGATGTCGATCAGCGACTGCTTGATCTCGCGATACACGACGCCGAAGAAGTTCAGGGGCTGGTAGAGCTGCAACAGGTAGGTGTTCACCAGCACGAAGTCGCCCAGCGACATCGTGCCGTCGGCGATGCCCTTGGCGGCCATGCCCATCACCACCGCCAGCCCCAGCGAAATGATCGCCGACTGGCCGACATTCAGCAGCGACAGGCTCTGCTGGCTGCGCACGGCCGCCGCCTCATAGCTCTGCAGGGCGCCGTCATAGCGGCGGGCCTCATGCTCCTCGTTGCCGAAATACTTGACCGTCTCGTAGTTCAGCAGGCTGTCGATGGCCTTGGTGTTGGCCTTGCTGTCGGTGTCGTTCATCAGGCGGCGGAACTTGATCCGCCATTCCGACACGAAGAAGGTGTAGAGAATGTAGCCCATCACCGTGACGAAGGTGGCCAGCGCGAACCAGACGCTGAACAGCTTCCACAGGATGGCGCAGACCAGCGCGATCTCCACCAGCGTCGGCACGATGGAGAACAGGGTGTAGCGCAGCAGCGACTCGATGGCCCGGGTCCCGCGCTCCAGCGAGCGGGTCAGGCCGCCGGTCTGGCGTTCCAGATGGAAGCGCAGCGACAGCGCGTGCAGGTGCCGAAACACCGACAGCGCCACCTTGCGGATGGTCCGCTGCGCCACCGTGGCGAAGACGGCGTCGCGCAGCTCGGCGAAGATCAGCGAAGTGACGCGGGCAAGGCCGTATGCGACGATCAGTCCCAGGGGGATGGCGACGGCCGCTCCCACCCCCGCCCCGCCGGCCGGGGTCAGGGCGTCCACCGCATGCTTGTAGAAGATCGGCACATAGACGTTGGCGACCTTCGCCCCCACCAGCAGGAGCATCGCCAGCACCACCCGCACCCGCGTTTCCACGGACTCTTGCGGCCAGATGTAGGGGGCAAGCGAGCGGATCGCCGCGCGCAGATCGCCGGAAGGACGGGAGAAGGCGCTGGAATCGGGGCTGGCCGGGGGGCTTGGCGGAAGACTGCGGCGCATCGGTCTGTTCAGGTCTCGGGGACTGTTCGGGAAAATGTGCCGGGGATGGCGCCCTTCCGAAGAGCCGTCGCGAATGGTTGGGATCAGGCGACCTAACCTAGGGATCCGTGCAGCGTCGTCAAAGGGGCATGTCACCTCTTTGGCACGTTTTTGGCGCGGCATTGGGCAGCCTGCGGTGCATTTCCTATCGCCATGGCAACGGACTGGAAACCATCTTCCTCTACCCTGCCGGGCGTATCGCGTTCGATCCGCACCGCAGACCAAGGCATTTGACCATGCAGAACGCCAGTTTCGCCGGCCGCTTCAAGGTGGGTACCCGCATCCAGGTGGGTTTCCTTCTGATCCTTGCCCTCCTCGTCCTGGTGGCCGCGCTGGGAGTCCGGTCACTGTCGACGGTGGAGGCGGGCTTCACCCGCTACGCGTCGATTTCGGACAACTCGCTCACGATCTCCGACATCGACGGCTCGGTCGCCAACATGCGCCGGAACGTGGTCAACTATTCCTTCTCCGGCAACAACGCCCTGATCGCACCGATCCAGGCGCAGCAGAAGAAGCTTGCCGAATCGCTGCGCATCGCGCGCGATGCCACGCTGGACCCCGGCCGCCGCGCCAACATCGAGCGGATGATCCAGCAGTTCGACGCTTACAGTGTCGATTTCGGCAAGCTGGTGAAGCTGCGCGAACAGCGCGACCGGCTGGTGTCCGAAGAACTGATGCCGCTGGGCATCAAGGCGCGTGAGGGGCTGAGCCAGGTCACCGCCACCGCCATCGCCGCCGGCGACTTCGAATCCGCCGCCTATGCCGGGCAGGCGCAGGAAACCCTGATTCTCGCCCGCCTCAGCGCACAACGCTACCTGACCGACCCGAATGCGAAGTGGGAAGGGGAGGTGCACACCCGCTTGGACGGCTTCATCAAGACCGCCACCGCGCTGGCCGCCCGCCTGACCGATCCGGCGCAAAAGCGCGCCGCCGAGGATTCGGCGCAGACCGCGAGCCGCTATCTGGACAGTTTCAAGCGCGTGGTCACCGCCCTCGGCGACGCCCAGACGCTGGCCTTCAGCACCATGGCGAAGGAGGCGGAGGAATTCGCCGATCTGGTCGAGAAGACCGTCGCCTTGCAGTCCGATGTGCGCAAGACGGTGCTGACCGGCGCGCAGGCCGACATGGAGAAGACCTCCACCCTGCTGATCGGCATGGCGGTCGGCGCCGTCGCCCTCGGCATCCTGATCGCGCTGGTCACCGCGCGTTCCATCGTCCGCCCGGTGGTCCAGATGACCGGCACGATGACCGAACTGGCCGCCGGCAACCTCGCCGTCGACGTTCCCGCCCTTGAGAACCGCGACGAGATCGGCCGCATGGCCAAGGCGGTCCTGGTGTTCAAGGAGAACGCCATCGAGAAGAAGCGGATGGACGAGGCCGAGCGCGAACGGCTGGAGGCCGAACGCCGCACCGCCGAGGCCCAGCGCGCCCGCGAACAGGCCATCGGCGAGGAGATCGCCGGCCTGATCGACGCCGTGTCGAAGGGCGACCTGGAACGCCGCATCGATCTGGCCGGCAAGGACGGCTTCTACAGGACCATGTCGGAGGGCATCAACCGCCTGACCGACACGGTGGAGGCGGTCATCGCCGACCTGGGCGAGGTGCTGAGCGCGCTGGCCCAGGGCGACCTGAACCGCCGCGTCACCCGCGACTATCAGGGTGCCTTCGAGCGGGTGAAGACCGACGTCAACGCCACCTCCACCCGGCTGGCCGAGATCGTCGGGCAGATCACCCAGGCGGCCGAGACCATCGCCGCCGCCGCCGCCGAGGTGTCGCTCGGCTCCTCCGACCTCGCCGACCGCACCGAGCAGCAGGCTTCTTCGCTGGAGGAGACCGCGGCCAGCATGGAGGAACTGGGGGCGACCGTGCGCTCCAACGCCGACAACGCCCAGCGTGCCAACGTGATGGCGACCCAGGCCCGCAGCTCCGCCGAATCGGGCGGCGGCGTCGCCGGCTCCGCCATCGAGGCGATGCGCCGGATCGAGGAATCGAGCCGCAAGATCACCGACATCATCGGGGTGATCGACGAGATCGCCTTCCAGACCAACCTGCTGGCGCTGAACGCGGCGGTCGAGGCGGCCCGTGCCGGCGATGCCGGACGCGGCTTCGCCGTGGTGGCGCAGGAGGTGCGGCAGCTCGCCCAGCGTTCCGCCCAGGCGTCGAAGGAGATCAAGGGCCTGATCCTGGACAGCGACGCCCAGGTCAAGGACGGCGTCGATCTGGTCAGCAAGGCCGGCGAGGCGCTGCAGGGCATCGTGTCGGGCGTGCAGCAGGTGGCGACCCTGATCGCCGAGATGGCCTCGGCCTCGGCCGAGCAGGCGACGGCGCTGGACGAGATCAACTCGACCGTCGCCAACATGGACGAGATGACGCAGAAGAACGCCGCCCTGGTGGAGGAGACCACCGCCGCCGCCCAGGCGATGAGCGGTCAGGCCGGCGACCTGAAGGCGCTGGTCGGCTTCTTCAAGTTCGATCAGGCCGTCGGTTCCGGCTATGCCGCGGCACCCCACGCCATGACCGGCGCCTACTCCGCCCCGGCCACCCGCCGCGCCCCGGCCCATACCTCCACTCAGGCCTCCACCCAGGCCCCGGCGCGCGCTACGGCCGCCAAGCCGGCGGCGAAGCCTGCCGCCCGCGGCGCCGGCACCGCCCACGGCCATGTCGCGGCCAAGCCCGCGGCCCGCACCGACGCCCCGGCGCGCGGCACGGCGACGGCGGTCCCGGTGCTGAAGCACAGCGTCAGCGACGACGACGACTGGAAGGAGTTCTGAGCGGCGGGGACAAGCCGGCCTTTGCGCTAAAAGCCTGAATTAACGAATCGGTGGGGATTGCGTGCTGCAATTCCCACCGATTTCGTTTTTAGGCTCTCGTTCCTGGAGGACGCCATGTCCCGCCGCCCCATCAGGCACCGCCTTCTCCCCCTCGCCGCCCTGCTGCTGGGCGGTTCGCTGGCTGGCTGCGGTGCCGTCACCGGCGTGGCCGGCGGCGCCGTAAGCCTCGCCGGCACCGCCGCGGACATCGCCGGCACGGTGGCCGAAACCTCGGTCGACGTGGTGACCTACCCGCTGCGGTGAGGCGGAGCGTCAGGCCGGCGGATCGTCGAAGCCATAGGCCAGCAGCTCCTCAAGATTGCCCGGCCGCAGGATGCTGTTCATCGTCGCCAGGATGTCGGCGACGTAGAGGTAGTAGGCCTGCATCCGGCGCAGTTCATTCATACCGTCCTGCCCCAGCTTTGTTGCCCCATCTTGGGTAAAGCTGTTCAGTTCCTTGAACTCAGCCTGCCAGTAAGCCCCCCATTTGACACGATCCACTGCTTTTCTTATCGAGAAGCCCGGCACGATGTAGACGCGGACGCGCTTCAGGAAATCGCCACTGTCCTGACAACTGGTCCGCCATATCTCGCTGAGTTCGAACATACAGTTCGGCGATTCCAGATATCCTTTGCTGAGAATGACAAAGATACGGTCGCCCGCACCGATCCGGCGCATGAAGTCGGTGATGCTGTCGCCGATCTTCAACTCGTTCTTGTCGCGCCGGATGATGTGCCCGCGCTCTTTCGCCTTCGCGCACAGATCGTCGATGAGCTTTGTGTGTTCCCTGCCTTCCGGACTGTCATCGCCCCAGGAATAGGACACGAAGCATTCCGGCCCCTGCGGCGGCTTATCGAAAACCAAGGGTGTTTCCTCCCGTTCGGGTTTGCTGCGCTTGGGATGGTCCACATTCTCGGCCCGCAGGCCGATGCGGCTTTGCGCCCGCTCGACGATCCCGATCAGGCGGTCGAGCAGCAGGGCGGCCTGCCCCTTCTGGGTCCGCACCCGGATTTCGCCCTGCCAGGACTCGGGACCGGTCGGCACCTGTTCGATGCGCAGGCGGCTGCCGCAGGTCTTCTCATAGCCGCAGAGCCCGCCCTTCCAGTAGAGCGCGCGGTCGCCGGCCTTTTCGCCGATCTCCGCCATGATGGTGCGGATCAGGCCGTCATGCAGCAGGGGATAGCGGAAGACCGCCTGCTCCGTCGGCAACTCCTCGTCCCACAGCCCGCCGAGATCGTCGCGGACGCTGTCCTCCGCCGGCAACAGGTCGGGGGCGATGTATTCCACCACCCGCTCCCGGCCGTCCGGGATCTCGCGGTGTTTGAAACAGATGCCGCAGGACAGCATCATGCTGACGAACAGCGCCCGGTCGGCCGGCAGATGATCCGCCCACACCAGCCGGTCGAGCAGGTCGCGGGTGAAGCGGCCGTTGTTGTGGCGGATCTGCTGCAAGGCGCCGCGGTCGCGGTCGAAGACGGCATAGATCGCCTCCAGCGCCCAATTCTGGTCCAGCACGACATGGTTGTGGAACAGGCCGGGCCGATGGAACACGGTGCCTTCGGCGTCCAGCCAGACCAGCAGAGCCTCCGGCGAGGACACGTCGTCCTTTTCGGCACAGATCGCCGTGAACGCCTCCATGGTCAGCAGGCGGTGGCGCCGTTCGGCTGGCGGGCGGGCTTCGTCCTCGTCCCGCATCTGCTCCAGCCGGCGCTGGACCCGCAGACGGCCGGCACCGACCTTCGCCACCCCCAGCCGTTCCGAATCGCGCATCCACTCGACGGCATCGCGCAGGCAGTCCCTGAGGGCGTCGAAACGCCGTCCGGTCTCGGCGCTGACCCTCAGGATGTCGCAGTAGCGGTCCGGGGCGTTCAGCAACCCGTCCGGGGCGGGGGGACGGGCCTCCTCCTGGTCCTTGCGTTCGCACCGGGTCTGGATCACCAGACGCGGGCTGTAGCGGTGCCCCTGGTGATGCGCCACAGCCAGCCAATAGGGCAGCGGCTGGTTGCGGAACTCCAGCCCGCCATACGTATGGGTCGGCTCGTTTTCGACCTTGCGCGCCCACACCACCGCCAGCAGGGCCGGGCTGCTCAGGAACAGGGCATGCGCGCCGTGATAGATGTCCTGGCCGCCGAAATCCCAGACATGCAGACGGATCTGCGACTCCCCATCCAGATCGATCCGCCCGATCCGGATGCCGTGGGTCGAGACCGACTCGGACTCGAACGGCAAGCCGGCCAGTTTGCGGGCGATCTGCGTCTTGCCGACCCGGCCATTGCCGAGCAATAGCAGCTTCACCGTTGGGACGGCCTCCTCACCGGCCGCAAGGTCCGCCCAATGGGCACGCAGCCGATCCAGGCAGTTGTCATCAGGTTCCTGAGACAAGACCCCTGCCGTGGGAATGCCCGGGATTTCGACATTGTAAAGATACAACTCCTGCAAACTGCTCAGACCGCTGAGCGGGAACAGGTCGCTCACAGACGTGTCGGAACAGGATAGCTCCTGCAAGCCGCTCAGACCGCTGAGCGGGGATAGGTCACTCACCGACGTGACGGAACAGTACAACTGCTGCAAGCCGCTCAGACCGCTGAGCGGGGACAGGTCATTCACCGACGTGCCGGAGCAGGACAACTGCTGCAAGCCGCTCAGACCGCTGAGCGGGGACAGGTCGCTCACTGACGTACCGGAACAGTACAACTGCTGCAAGCCGCTCAGACCGCTGAGCGGGGACAGGTCGCTCACAGACGTGCCGGAGCAGGACAACTCCTGCAAGCCGCTCAGACCGCTGAGCGGGGACAGGTCGCTCACAGACGTGCCGGAGCAGGACAACTCCTGCAAGCCGCTCAGACCGCTGAGCGGGGACAGGTCGCTCACAGACGTGAGGGAACAGTCCAACTGCTGCAAACCATTCAGACCGCTGAGAGGGGACAGGTCGCTCACCGACGTGCCGGAACAGGACAACTCCTGCAAGCCGCTCAGACCGCTGAGCGGGAACAGGTCGCTCACAGACGTGCTGGAGCAGGACAACTGCTGCAAGCCGCTCAGACCGCTGAGCGGGAACAGGTCGCTCACAGACGTGCTGGAACAGTCCAACTGCTGCAAGCCGCTCAGACCGCTGAGCGGGGACAGGTCGCTCACAGACGTGCTGGAACAGGATAACTGCTGCAAGTCGCTCAGACCGCTGAGCGGGGACAGGTCGCTCACAGACGTGAGGGAACAGTCCAACTGCTGCAAGCCCCTCAAACCATTGAGCGGGGACAGGTCGCTCACCGACGTGCCGGAACAGTTCAACTGCTGCAAGCTGTTCAGGCCGTTGAGCGGGGACAGGTCGCTAACCGACGTGAGGGAACAGTCCAACTGCTGCAAACCATTCAGACCATCGAGCAGGACTAAATCGGCGATGTCCGACGCATCAATTATTAAAGTTCGGAGAAGTCCAAAAGATGAAAATCTATGTTGCTGGGCGCAAATTTTGTTCCCAGCAAAATCACTCCACCAATCCGCCCCCAAATCCAATTCTTGGAGATGCTTTAGGGCGAACAATTCCTCCGGCAGCCATTCCAGTTCCAGGTTCCGCAGGCTCAGCCGTCCGGTCCGCTGCTCCGCTTCCTCGGCGATGCGCTCCAGTGCGATCGCCATGCCGTCCTGCTTCGGAGTCTTCTCAGTTACCATAAGTTTCACTGCCCGGACCTTCGACGCCGCCGCCGTTCGATCCGGTCAGTTTAGCACAATCCCCGCATACCCCACATGGGCGGATCATCGTCTTGAGGTGATCCGCCCCTGCGGCGGTTGCAGCCGTCAGTCGATCAAATCCTCGACCTCGCGGATGCGGCCGTTGTCGATCATGAACTGGACCAGTTCGGGGCGCTGCTTGCCCAGCGTGACATGGCGCTGGCGCACGGCGGCGACCAGTTCGCCCCGGCGGCCGAGGATGTCGTCGGCGAATTCGGTCATGCGCAGGTTGGGCCAGGTCTGGGCGCGGATGGCGACCACGGCGGCGACGGCGTCGGCGGCCGGGCGGTCGGGCTGGGCCTGGGCCAGGATCATGGTCAGGGCGGCGGTGGAGCGCGACACGCCGGCATGGCAGTGGACCAGCAGATGGCGGCAGTCCACCGGCTCGGCCAGCAGGTCGCGGCCGAAGGCCAGGATGCGCTCCACGTCCGCGCGTTCCGGCGCGATCTGGCCGCGGGCCGGCTCGATGATGTCGTGGAAGCGCAGTTCCAGCCGCTCATGCTCGCCGTAATCGCCGAAGTCGCTCGGCTCCGTCATCTCGGGGTCGAGGATGGACAGCACATGGCTGACCTTGCCGCCGCCGAAATTGCAAAGCTCGCTGAGACCGCAGACGGTCAGGCCGAAGGGAACGAAATCGCTGGCCATCATTCTCTCGTTCGATTGCGGATAAGGGGGGAAGCGCGGGGTCGGGGCCTGCATTTGGCACCCCGCGCCGCGCCCCCGTCAACCCGGCAACCCTTCGCATGTGGGCCACTTCGCCCGGATAAGCCCGATCAGAACACGTTGAACAGGTACAGCAGGATGATGATCGGGATCGGAATGCCGACCAGCCACAGCAGGATGCCTCGCACGGCGCGTCTCCTTCCTTCGGTCCGATGGATGTTCCGGCCGGCTCGGTCCCGGCCCAGCAACCATCGTCAACGGCCGAGTCGCCGGTTCGTTGCAGCGGCACGACCGAGCGAAGGAGATGCGCCGAAGGAGATCAGTCCTCCCCGCCGCCCTCCCCTCCGTCCTCGCCATCCGCAGCTCCGCCGGCATCGTCGCGCGGGGGCTGCGCGGCAGGGCGCGGGCGGGGCTGGCGCAGCTTCTTCAGCAGCAGGGAGAAGGGCTTCAGCGCGGTGTCGAGGATCGCCTGATCGCCCTCCAGCCGCGACAGCAGGAAGGCGCCGGCCTCCAGGGTGGAGACGCTGTCGCGCCGCGGCTCCTTGCGCGCCTGCCCGTAGAGCGAGCGGAACTGCGGGTTCAGCACGATGCGGCGGCACTTCAGCAGCCAGGCATTGCGCCACCACAGGGTCTTGGCCTGGCTCCAGGTGCCGTCCAGGACGATGACGCCCTCCAGCTCCTCCAGGATCTCGGCGCTGTCGCGCAGCGGCTGGCCGTTCTTGTCGACCACCGCCACCTCGGCCCGCGGAGCGCCGCCCTCCTGCACCGGGCCGAGATACAGCACGCCCCAGCGCTTGGGATCGACCTCGCGCCCCAGGATGCGCTTCAGCCCCGGCCAGCTCAGCCCGACCTTCACCATCGAATTGGCGAACTGCAGATGGGCGATCTGGGCGGTGCCGAGATTCTCGCGCTTTTCCTGCGGGTGCTGCAGGATCAGCAGGAACACGCCGTTGTCGATCGGCTGCACTGCCTCGCAAATGCACAGGTGATTAGGCTTTAGGCAGGTGGGGCAGGATTCGGGTACGGGGGCGCTGTGCATGGGAGGTACGCATTCCTTGAAGAGGATTGGCCGCGAATATGGGTTGGAATGGCCAAGAAGGAAACACATCTCACTCGCAGAGCGGCGGCTGCCGACCGAACGGTGACCGCCGCCACGGCATGTACGACAGATCCCCCCACCAACACCCCCGTGTCATACCGGTTCATCTGGGTTCAAAGTGGCTTCGTATAAACCGTTTGTAGAGACTTATTCGTGTGTCATGGACCTCGTGTGACGCGCTTAACAGCTGGCCTGGAACTTGCGTAGTTAGTATCCAGGCAAACAGGACGACGGGTGGGCCAGGACCGGCCTTTGTCAGGCTGATCCGCGGTGCCATCCGGCGCTCAGAAGGAGACCTGCCATGCTGCCCGCCCACCTTGCCGACCGCCTGCTGAAGCAGCGCCGCGATGCCGAAAGCGCGGAATTCGCCCGCCAGCTGCCGCTCTACGCGCCGCTGGACGCTGACGATCCCCGCTGGATGACCGAGCCGGACGACTCGGAACAGGCCGCCCGCCGCGAGCCCGATTGGGCGACCGACTACTGAGCGGCACCTCCTGACGGCACTCACCGGCCGGCGGCAGCCGGGCGGTGATCCGACAGGCCGCTTTCCCGGCTTGACTGTCGGGTGTCGGACATCTGCCACCGGTTTCCGGCCCTGGGCTCTCCAGCATCGCGCCAGCCCTCCTCCTCGCGGATGAGGGTCCAGCGGCCCGGACGGCCGCCACGGCAGCGTTCCAGCGCGACGGACCAGCGCGGCGCTCCCAATCCCGGCAAGCCTCCGGCCGGGCGCGGAGCCGCATCCTCTTCCTCATCCCGGCTGGGTGCCGCATCCAGCCGCCAGCGCGTCACCGCGGCGCTGAGCCCTTCCGGCCTTCCGCCCCTGCGGCCCGGCATGCCTGCGCCAAGATCCAGCAGGAAGCCGGTCACCCCCGACGACTCGGCGGCCAGCTGCAGCCGCCGGCTGGCGGTGAGGTCCAGCCCCTCCAACTCGCCCAGCACCGCCGACAGGGCGGAGCAGCGCAGCGCCTCCTCCATCGCCCACAGCGCATCGACCGCCCGCACCGCCCGCACCGCCACCAGCCGGTCCGGCGTCAGCCCATAGGCCGCCAGACCCGGCGCATAAAGGTCGCGCCCGCGCAGGATCCACAATGCCGGAGCCTTCGGCGTCGCCAGCCGGCCCAGCAGAGTCGCGGCGAAGCCGGTGCCCGCACCCGGATCCTCCGCCGTCACCGCATGCAGGCAGCCCAGCGGCAGCCCGCCATCGGGCAGATGCGCGTCGATGGCCTCCACCCCGAAGGGCAGGGTCCGCCCGCCCTCCCCGCCCGCCCCCTCGATCCGCCGGATGCGCGCGCGCAGCTCGGCCAGCACGCCGGCACGGTCGCGCGGCGCAGACTCCGCGGGCATGGAGGGGGACGGCAGGGTGGACATGACTCGGCTCCGCTCGACAGGCATATGTTCCTGATATGTTCTATCACGGAGCCTTGTCGAGGGGGAGTCTGCGACTCCTGTCTTGTTCTGGGACCGGATGTGCCGGGCCTCGGATCGCCCGGTTCAGTTGGCGATGGGGGTGGCGCCGATCTTGCCGCGCGGTGCCGCCTTGATGGTCGGGCCGGCATTGTCGACGGGCTTTTCCAGGGTGGTGGAGGTGCCGCGGCTGCCGCGTGGCGTGTTGCCCTTCAGGCTCAGCAGGTGCAGCCGGACATAGGCGGTGGAGCCGCCGGCCTTCACCGCGACCCAATCGCTGTTGCGCACCCGGCCCAGCGTGCTGACCGCCTGCCCGGCGCCCAGCGTGGCGACGACGCCCGACCCGGCGGCGGGCTTTGCATAGACCGGTGTCGGTCTGTCCACCTGCCATTCCCCATACATGGGCTCCAGCCCGGCCCCGCTGTCCGGTGCGGTGCGCACGGTCGGCGGGTTGGGGATGCGCTGGTACGGCATGCAGCCGGGAACCGTCAGCGTGACCAGGGCCACCATCAGCGGAAGGGTACGCACGCGCCGGATCATCGCTCACCTTGAACGGGGCAGAGTGAAGGCAGGAAGGCCATCGGCCTTCGGCGCGACCATACAGGAGGCGGGCTCCTCTTCGCCACCGCAGCGCAACCGGGATCGCTATGCGCTTTTTGGGACGGCCGGATCGAAGAAGCGGGGCCGGCATCGAAAATTTTAGTGAAATCGCCTGTTTCGCCGCAGCCCCCCTGCGCAGGAGTCCCCGCCGGCCCGCGTATCTTGATCGTCGAGACGCCCGAGACGAGCCCGCCGGCCCGTGTCAGAGGACGTCCGCGCCAAATACGGCAGTCCTTCACGACGGCGGATTACGCCGGCAAATCAAGGGGGCATCGGGCCATGATTTCCTCCCTCGGCAGTTCCGGCAGCGCCGCGACGCTGCAGAAATTCTTCTCGAAGGCCGACGCCAACAGCGACTCGTCGCTGACGACGGACGAACTGCTGAGCACGCTCGGCGAGACCTCCGCCGCGTCCGACAGTTCCAAGCTGTCCTCGGCGGTCGACAGCCTGGTCAAGAGCCTGGACAGCGACAGCGACGGATCGCTCAGCGCGACGGAGTTCAGCTCCTTCTCCAGCCAGTTCGACTATGGCAGCGGCAGCGCCCTGCTGGCGGCACAGGAGCAGGCGGGCGCGATGCGGCAGCAGTTCGCGCAGAACCTCTATTCCAGCCTGGACAGCGACAGCAGCGGCGGTGTCAGCGCCGATGAGCTTTCCTCCGCCCTGACCTCCGCCGGCCAGACCGACACCGACGCGTCGCAGCTGTTCAGCAGCCTCGACAGCGACGAGGACGGCACGATCTCGGAAGACGAACTGACCAGCGCCCTGGACGAGGCGGAGGCCAACCGTCCGCCGCCACCGCCGCCGCCCGCGAACGACAGCAGCGCTGCCAGCGGCACCAGCACGACATCCGCCACATCCGCGGCCTCATCGTCGTCCTCGGCCTCGTCGGGCGGCACCGCCTCGGCGTCTGCGGGCGGCACGACCAGCTACGATCCGCTGGACACCAACCAGGACGGCTATGTCTCGGAAGAAGAGAAGATGGCCGCCTATGGCGGGACCGCGCAGCAAAAGAGCGGCGTGACCTCCAACCGCCTCAGCGGCGACATGCTGCGGACTTTGATGCAGGGCATCAACGAGGTTGCCGCGTAAACGTGTGGGTTCGGATGCGCGGCACGGGAGAAGGCGGTCGGCGGGTGGCGCCGGCCGCCTTTTCTTTTTTGAAGCGCGCTCCCCGGAACGCGGGCCGCCTCAGCCCGCCCGGCCCTCAAACCGCCCGGCCCTCAAACCGCCCGACTATGCCGGCCGGCGCCCTTGGACAGGTGGGTGTCGAAGCGGGCGGCGACGATGCGCATCAGCGGGCGGGCGCTCTCCGGCACATGGATACGCCGCCCCTCCACCACCGCGACGCCGTCGGCGACCAGATCGGCCATGCCCTCCAGCTCGGCGTCGAAGGCGGACTCGGCCAACCCGTGGGCACGGGCGATGGCGGCGGTGTCGACCGACAGGTCGCACATCAGCCGCATGATCAGGTCGCGCCGCACCTTGTCGTCGTGGGTCAGCGCGATGCCCTTGCCTGTGGGCAGGCGGCCCTCCTCGACGGCGGCGGCATAGTGGTCGAAGGGCACGGCGTTCTGCACATAGCCCTGCGGCAGCGCGCCGATGGAGGAGGAGCCGAAGCCCAGCAGAACCTCGGCATCGTCGGTGGTGTAGCCCTGGAAGTTGCGGCCCAGCCGCCCTTCCTCCTGCTGCACCGCCAGCTCGTCGCCGGGGCGGGCGAAATGGTCGAGACCGATGGCGCTGTAGCCGGCGGCGGCCAGCGTGTCGCCGATGGCGGCGAACTGCTCCCACCGGCCGAGCGAGCCGGCCAGCACGGATTCGTCGATCTTCTTCTGGTGGGTCTTCATCCACGGCACATGGGCGTAGCCGAAGACCGACAGACGGTCGGGCGCCATCTCCAGCGCGATCTCGGCGGAGCGGGTGACGCTTTCCACCGACTGGTGCGGCAGACCATACATCAGGTCGAGGTTGACGCTGGCAATGCCGGCCTCCTTCAGCCAGGCCAGCGCCTGTTCGGTCACGGCGCGCGGCTGGACGCGGTTGATCGCCTCCTGCACCGTCCCGTCGAAATCCTGCACGCCCAGCGAGGCGCGGTTGACCCCGGCGCGGCCCAGCGCCGCCGCCATCTCCGCCGTCAGGGTGCGGGGGTCGATCTCCACCGCCAGCTCGGCATCGGCGGCGACGTCGAAGCGGCTGCGCAGCAGCGCGATCATCGATTCGAAATCGTCGGGCGCCATCATGGTCGGGGTGCCGCCGCCGAAATGGATGTGGCGCACCGCCAGCCGGCCGGGAATGCGGTCGGCCACCATGGCGATCTCGCGCCGCATATGGCCGAGATACTCGGAGATCGGCTCATAGCGCGCGACGATCTTGGTGTGGCAGCCGCAATACCAGCACATCTTCTGGCAGAAGGGCACATGCAGGTAGAGCGATCCGGAGCGCGCGGGATCGATGGCTTCCAGCCAGCCGCCATAGACCTCGCCGTTCACCTCGGGCGTGAAGTGCGGCGCGGTCGGGTAGCTGGTGTAGCGCGGCACCCGCAGCCCGTCATACTTGGCGAGCAGCGCGGCATCCACTCCGTGGGCGACACCATGGGAATGGGACGGATTGGCGGGGGCCGGCTGTACGGCCAGGGCGGTGATGGCGTTCATGAGCGACAGAGTGCCGCAGCCACCCCACCCCCGCCTTGATCCACGTCAAGATTGCAGGGGCGGGCTTTTCAGCGCTTCGCCCCGGCTGCGGCCAGACGCTGCTCCAGATGCTCGTGCAGCAGGTTCAGGTTGGCCCGGTTGGCCTTGAAGGCGATGTCGAAGACGGTCCCCACCACCGGGATCGACCCGGCCGCCCAGTCCAGCGCGACGTTGAAGGCCATGCGGGCCAGCAGCGCCTTGGGCAGGTCGAAGCGGGCCGCTTCCATGATGATGTAGGCCGAGACCGCGGCGGTCGCGGTATCGCCCGCCACCGGCACGATGCTGGCGATGCCGTCCAGCCCGATGGGGATGCGGGTGAAGGGAATGCGCCAGCGGCTGTCCATCAGCCGGGACAGGCGGCGAAGCCGCTCCAGCCGCTGGAAATCGATGGGGACGCTGCTGCCGGAACCGCCCGGCGGGAGGTCTTCGGCAAGGTTGCGCCGGCGTGTGCGGATGGCGTCGATCATCGCAAGTCCCCCCGATCTGTCGGTTCCCGCGCATGACGCGCGAATGCCCGCAAGGGAAGAACCCGCCACCGCCCCCGCGGGTTCCGCGCCCGGCGCGCAAAGTTCGCGCCCCCAACAAATACCATGACCGGACATCCATGCCGACAATCTCAACCGCATAGGCCTCGGCACGGCGGCCGGGAAGCGGAGGCTTGAGGGCAAAGACCGGTTCAGGCCACGCGGGCAGAGGCCCGCGCCCGTCCGCCCGCCGCATGGAGCAGCGCATAGCCGACCAGGGCCGAGGCGAGCGAACCGGTCAGCACGCCCAGCCGCACCGCCACCGCATGATGCGGGTCGGCGAAGGCCAGCGTGCCGATGAACAGGCTCATGGTGAATCCGATGCCGGTCAGCACGGCGACGCCGTAGATCTGGCTCCAGCTGGCGCGTGCGGGCCGGTCGACGACGCCGATGTGCACGGAGACCCACACCGCCAGGAACACGCCCACCTGCTTGCCCAGGAACAGGCCCAGCGCGATGCCCAGCGGCACCGGCTCCAGCAGGGTGGCGGGGGTGATGCCGTCCAGCGGCACGCCGGCATTGGCCAGCGCGAAGATCGGCATGATCAGGAAGGCGACCCAGGGATGCAGCGCATGCTCCAGGCAATAGAGCGGCGCGTCCTGCGTCCGCTTGCCGTCCGGATCGGTGACGCGCAGCGGGATGGCGAAGGCCAGCACCACGCCGGCCAGCGTGGCATGGATGCCAGACTTCAGCACGCACACCCACAGGACCAGTCCCAGCAACAGATAGGGCGTCAGCGACCGCACCCCCGCCCGGTTCATCAGCCACAGGCCGGCCGTCGCCGCCGCCGCCAGAGCCAGCGCCATCGGCACCAGCCCGTGGCTGTAGAAGACGGCGATGATCACGATGGCGCCCAGATCGTCCATGATCGCCAGCGCCAGCAGGAAGACGCGCAGGCTGCCCGGCACGCGATTGCCCAGCAGGGCGAGCACGCCGAGCGCGAAGGCGATGTCGGTGGCCGCCGGGATCGCCCAACCCTGCAGGGCTCCCGGCTCGGCCTGGGCGAACAGGCAATAGACCAGCGCCGGAACGGCCATGCCGCCCATGGCGGCGATGCCCGGCAGCATCGCCTTGGCCGGGGTCGACAACTCGCCCTCCAGCACCTCGCGCTTGATCTCCAGCCCGACCAGCAGGAAGAAGATCGCCATCAGCCCGTCGTTGATCCACAGGATCAGCGGCTTGTCCACGCCGACGCCGCCGGCCGTCACCACCACCTTCGTCGCCAGGATCGCGTCATAGAGCGGGGCCGCCGGCGAATTCGCCCACAGCAGGGCGAGAACCGCCGCGATCATCAGGACCACGCCGCTGGCGCTTTCGGTTCTCAGGAAGATGGCGAGGCGTCTCAGCATCATCGCATCTCGTCTTTCCGTGCGGTTGATCGGGCAGAATACATAGGTCTGTCAGGCTTCCGTTGGAAGTCGCTGAAAGTGAAAAGCGCCGATGCCACCGTCGACAGACACAACGCGGCGAATTGACGCGCACGATCCTCTAAGCTGCTGCCTCTGCTCGGGTTTTCCAAGCCGAATACTTTCCGGCCCCGCGGCTTATGCCTTTTGAACGCTGGCAGCGCCTGCAACCTCTGGACACAATACAGCCAACGCATCAGCAAGGCCGCGGGGATCTTCACCCCCGCGGCGCGGGGGCAAGGCCGGCAAACGGCCGCCCGTTTCGGAGGAAGCGCCCATGACCACTCTCTATTGCGCCTGCTGCGGCAGGCCGTTCATCCGCACGTCCGCACGCGGCCCGGCGCCGCGCTACTGCTCGCAGGACTGCCGCCTGCAGATGGCGGTGCGCCGCCGCGCCTGGGCTCCCCGCATGGAAACCGACAGGACCGACAACGGGCGGATGGAAACCAGCCGGACGGATGCCGCAGCCTGGCGGCACCGGGCCTTCGGATCCTGATCCGTCCCCAAATCCGCCCTCTTGCATCCCCTTTCCGGCATTCCATCGCTGCCGGACCGGCTATAATCGAATTCCTGCGGCGAAATCGCTCCCGCTCCTCTTGCAGAGGGCGGGACGGGACCTCATCTGCGCGCCGTCACGTTGGCGCCTTGCGGTGCCGGCGCACAGCCCCCTGACTGCGTCAACCGACCGCCGGAGCCCCGCTTCTTCATGCTCGACCTGCTTGCAGACCCGAATATCTGGGCCAGCCTTCTGACGTTGACCGCGTTGGAGATCGTGCTGGGCATCGACAACATCATCTTCATCTCGATCATGGCGTCGAAGCTGCCGCCCGAACAGCAGCAACGCGCCCGCCAGATCGGTCTGGCGCTGGCGCTGCTGACGCGCCTGGCCCTGCTCGCCTCCATCGCCTGGGTGGCGCAGCTGACCCAGCCACTGTTCACCGTCGCCGGATGGGAGGTGTCGGGGCGCGACCTGATCCTGGTCCTGGGCGGCCTGTTCCTGCTGGCCAAGGGCACGCTGGAGATCCACCACACCGTCGAAGGCCATGAGGAGGGGGGCACGGCGCCGAAGCACGCCACCTTCACCTCGGTGGTGGTCCAGATCATGTTCCTGGACATCGTCTTCTCGCTCGACAGCGTCATCACCGCCGTCGGCATGTCCGACCATCTGCCGGTGATGGTCGCGGCCGTCGTCATCGCCATGGCGGTGATGCTGTTCGCCTCCGGCCCGGTCGGCGACTTCGTCAACCGTCACGTCACGGTGAAGATGCTGGCGCTGTCCTTCCTGCTGCTGGTCGGCGTGGCGCTGGTGGCCGACGGCCTGGGCTTCCACATCCCCAAGGGCTACCTGTACTTCGCCATCGCCTTCTCCACCCTGGTGGAGGCGCTGAACCTGCTGGCCAAGCGCAAGGCGACCCCCAGGCATTGAGAGTGCATGGGGGACAAGGGGGCGCCCGCCGGGACGCCCCCCTTTTTTCGTCACGCCCCCATCACGCTTCGGCGCGTTCGGCCATCATGTGCTCGTAGGCGACCTTGAACAGGTCGCGGATCGACACGATGCCGACCGCGCGCTTGCCCTGGGTGATGGGCAGGTGGCGGTAATGCTTGTCGTGCATCAGCTTCAGCGCATCGACCGCGTCGGCGTCGGGCGGCAGGCTGTCGGGGTTGCGGGTCATCACCGCCCCCACCTCCACCGCCGACGGGTCGAGGTCCTTCGACAGCACCTTGTTGTTCAGGTCGCGCTCGGTGACGATGCCGATCAGCGCCCCATGATCCACCACCAGCACCGCGCCGATGTTCTTGTCGGCCATCATCTTCGACACGGTGGCGACGGAGGTATCCTCCGGCACCAGGATCAGTTCCTGCGCCTTCACGACGTCCGGAACCAGCTTGCGTTTCATCGAATCCCCCGGGGTCTGGTTGTTGTGGGCCAGACTGTAGCCAATGCGGACGATCCGGGAGAACAACGGCATTGCTGCGGGTGCGGCGCCGATTGTCGCAGGCAAACCTTACGAATACTTACGAATTATTGTGTCAGGCGTTGGGAGAGGCCAGCGCCGGCCCTGCCGACGACCGGCGCCCGGCGATCGCCATGCCGACCGCCAGCAGCAGCGCGCCGAGAAGAACGGCGGCGGCGGCCCCCAGCAGCGCGGCGTTGAAGCTGCCGGTGTGCGTCACCACCAGCCCGGCCGGCAGCGGCCCGATGATCTGGCCCAGCCCATAGGCGGCGGTCAGCGCCCCCACCACCTTGGCCGATGCGCCGGCCGACAGCTGCCGTCCCAGCGCGAAGGCCTGCGACACGATGCCGACGAAGGTGCCGCCGAACAGCAGGGCGGAAATGACGGCGACCGTCGGCGAACCGGTCATCGGCAGCAGGATGGTGACGGCCTGCGTCAGGTGCGCCAGGATCAGCGACCACCAGCTGCCGGTCCGCCGGGCGACCGCGGCCCAGAACACCCCGGCGCCGATCGCCCCCAGCCCGGCCACCATCCAGGCGGCCTCGCCCACCGCGGCGGTGCCGGGATCGGTCTTCAGGATCGACACCAGGAAGGTGGCCGACACGATATAGCCGCCGCCCTCCAGGAAATAGGCCAGCGTCAGCAGCAGAAGCGGCGCCGACAGCCCGCCCGCCCACGCCGCGGCGGCGTTCCCCGCCGTCCCGGCCGCGGCGGCTTGCGGCTGCGGCGCCGGATCGCTCACCCAGAGGCCGGGCAGCAGCCCCAGCACCGCGCAGATCGCCCCCAGCACCAGCCAGTCGCCGGCCCAGCCCAGCCGCCCGCCGAACAGCGCCACGAACAGCCCGGACGAGGCGATGCCGAGCCCGACCCCGGTGTAGAGCCAGCCGGCGAAGCGTTCCCCACCCTGGCGTGCCAGCGTGTCCAGCACCATGGCCACGCCCAGGATGAAGATGCCCGCGCTCGACACCCCCGACAGGAAGCGCAGGACCAGCCAGACGGGCATCGCCTGTCCGGCATCGCCCAGGTCGAGCCCCATCGCCGCGGTGGTAACGATGCTGAGCAGCAGCGACAGCCGGAACACGGCGGTGCGCGTGGCGCCGTGCGGCACGAGCCCCATCCCCAGCGCGCCGACGAAATATCCCAGATAGTTCAGCGAGGCGAGCAGCCCGGCGCCGTCGGCCCCCAGCCCGGTGGCCGCCTGCATCGCCGGCAGGATCGGGGTGAAGGCGAAGCGCGCAACCCCCATCGCGATGGCAAGCCCGATGACGCCGCCGACCAGCACCCGAACCATGATCCACGCCCTCTCGGTTTTCGGCCGGCTCATTTGGAAGAAAAGGTTCGGCTGGCCGATTGATTCGATCATCCATCATGGCTGCGGCCCCACCCTCATTTCCAATGAATTGTTCTGATGCTAAGCTCCACTTCCAGTGATGGGTGCCATGCGTTGAACTGGGGCGTGGCGGCAGTGGGCAGGAGGCGTCGCGATGGATCTCGCCGGTTTGCGGGTGGTGAAGGCAGTGGCCGATACCGGCAGCGTCAGCCGGGCTGCCGAGGCGCTGAACTGCGTGCAGTCCAACGTCACCGCGCGGGTCAAGCGGCTGGAGGAGGATTTGGGCGTCGACCTGTTCCTGCGCCTCAGCCGCGGGATGGAGCCGACGCCGGCCGGACGCGTGCTGGCCGGCTATGCCGACCGGGTGCTGCGGCTGGTCGCCCAGGCCCGCGACGCGGTGGCGGAGGCCGCCGGGCGCGGCGGGCGGCTGGCGGTGGGCAGCATGGAATCGACCGCCGCGGTGCGGCTGCCGCCGATCCTGGCCCGCTTCCACCGCGACCATCCCGATGTGGAGCTGACCATCGCCCCCGGCCCGACCGAGACCCTGCTGGCCGAGGTTCTGGCCGGGCGGCTGGACGGCGCCTTCGTCGGCGGCGCGGTGGAACATCCCGACCTGACCGCCCGGCGCATCTTCGACGAGGATCTGGTGCTGGCCGAACCCGCCGCCGGCCTGACCACCGACAGCGCGCGCCGCACCCTGATCGTCTTCGGCCGCGCCTGCGCCTATCGCGGCCGGGCCGAGATGGCGATGCGCGAGGCCGGGCGCGTGCCCTTCCGCGTCATGGAATTCGGCGCGCTCGACGCCATCCTGGGCTGCGTCGGCGCCGGCATGGGGGTGACGGTGATGCCGCGGTCGGTGGTGGAGCGCGATCCCTGGCGCGAGCTGCTGGCGGCCCGGCCGCTGCCCGACGCGCTGGCCCGCATGCCCACACAATTCGTCCGCCGCGCCGACTCCATCGAGACGGGCAGCCTGCGCGCCTTCCTGGCGGCGGTGTCGGACGACGCCCCGGCAAAAGCTGCGACAGGGTCGCCCACATCACACGCAGGGTTGAATGGCTTGTCGGCGGCGTGCTAGGCAGGCGCGGGTTGGCCATCCGGCCCGGTGCCATGCGCGCGACCTTTTGGAAACGGCCTCGATCCGCCCTGATGGGCGATGCCGGAACAGCGATGCGCGACCGACACCGCAGGCCGGAACAGCGGAGAAGAGATCATGCCCTACGTCGTCACCGACGGCTGCATCAAGTGCAAGTACACCGACTGCGTCGAAGTCTGCCCCGTGGATTGCTTCTACGAGGGTGAGAACATGCTGGTCATCCACCCCGACGAGTGCATCGACTGCGGCGTGTGCGAGCCGGAATGCCCGGCCGAGGCGATCGTCCCAGACACCGACGACCGCGCGACCAAGTGGCTGGAGCTGAACCGCGACTATTCGGGCCAGTGGCCGAACATCACCCGCAAGAAGGACGCGCCGGCGGACGCCGACGAGTTCAAGGGCGTCGACGGCAAGTTCGAGAAGTACTTCTCCCCCAAGGCGGGCTGAGACCGAACCGCCGGATGCGGCCCGGCTTGCCGGGCATCCCCAAGGGGAAGAAACCGCGACTCTTCCGAGTCGGGCCGCATCAACCGATTGCACCCGCGTATGTTGCCATGCAAAATCGACGGGGCGGCCATGGCCGGGCGATGACGATTTCCGCCCGGGTGCTTGCGCGTTCCCTTTGTAACTCGGACGTAACATCGCTATAATGCGCGACCGGAGCCGGCCTCCGCGCCATTGCCGGTTTTCCCTTCGCTCAAGGACTCGTGGCTTTTGTGATCGTCGTGGATGGGCCCCATCCCCACGGCGCCATAATCGTCCGGGGTCCTTTTTCGTCCCTTCCACCGGGACGGCAAAATGGCGTGATCGCGAGAAGTGAGAGCCAATCCAAATGTCGAACAAGCTTGACTTCGAAGCCGGTGACTTCGTCGTTTATCCGGCTCATGGCGTCGGTCGGGTCGAAGGGATCGAGACCCACAGCATCGCCGGACTCGAGGTTCAACTCTACGCGATCACGTTCGAGAAAGAGCGCATGACGCTCAAGGTTCCCGTCACCAAGGCCCGCAACGCCGGCCTGCGCCGCCTGTCCTCCAAGGACCGCATCAAGGTCGCGCTGGAGACCCTGCAGGGCCGTTCGCGCGTCCGCCGCACGATGTGGAGCCGCCGCGCCCAGGAGTATGAGGCCAAGATCAACTCCGGCGACCCGGTGTCCATCGCCGAGGTGGTGCGCGACCTGTACCGCGGCGCCGACCAGTCCGACCAGTCCTACAGCGAGCGCCAGATCTATCAGGCCGCCCTGGAGCGTCTGGCCCGCGAACTGGCCGCCGTCGAGAAGATCGACGAAACCAAGGCGACGGAGCGTCTGGAGTCGGTGCTGTCCAAGGCGGCGTAAGGCCAGGCCGGGATACATCCCAAAAATCCGTCAGTGACACGAACGGGCGCGCGGCTGCTACCACAAGCCGCGCGCCCGTCTCGTTTTTTCACCTTTGTTTCGGCGGCATGGCACGCCTAAACTCCCCGCCGCCTTCCGGTCCGGCATCCGCCGGCACGCCGGACAGGCCGCTGACACCGGCTTCGCGAACGACGTCGAAGGGGATCGAGTTTGGGTCTGCCGCCGCGCCTTGGTCATGCCGCCCGCCATGCCGGGACCATCGTCGCCGCCGTCGAGGACGACAGCCGCTTCGCGTCGCTCGGCCGTCCGCGCCGCGTCTGGGCCATCGGCGCGATCCATGCCCAGCCCGACCGGCTGGACGTGATCCACCATGCCATCGCCCAGCGCTTCCGCCCCGGCGACCGGCTGGTCTATCTCGGCAACATGATCGGCTTCGGCGACCGGGTGGTGGAAACCATCGACCGGCTGCTGGCCTTCCGCATCGGGCTGCTGGCGATGCCGGGCATGATCGCGTCGGACATCGTCTATCTCCGCGGCCAGCAGGAGGAGATGTGGCAGAAGTTGCAGCAACTCCACTTCGCTCCCGATCCCCGCACCGTGCTGGACTGGATGCTGCGCCAGGGCGTGGCGCCGACGCTGGCGGCCTACGGCGGCAACCTGGAGGCGGGCATGGCGGCGGCGCGCGGCGGCGCCGTGATGCTCGGCCGCTGGACGCGCGAACTGCGCCAGTCCATGGCCGCCCATCCCGGACACGAGGCTCTGTTCAACGCCCTGCGCCGCGCCGCCTACACCGGCGGCCCGGTCGGAAGCCCGGTTGGAAGTTTGGGCGGCGACGGGGCGGATGACGGACCTCCCGGCGCCAGCAGCCGCGGCGGCGGCAGTCTGCTTCTGGTCAGCGCCGGCATCGACCCGCGGCGTCCGCTGACCGGCCAGGGCGATGCCTTCTGGTGGGGCGGCGCCGCCTTCGCCCGGCTGGACCGGCCCTATGGCAATTTCCGCCGCCTCGTGCGCGGCTACAACCCTCTCTGGTCGCCCGAATCCCCCAATGTGGATGTGGGTCCGGTGACGGTAACGCTGGACGGCGGCTGCGGCCGCGGCGGGCATCTCGTCTGCGCCTGTTTCGATTCTTTCGGCGAGATGCTGGACCTTTTCCAGGTGTGATCCACCCTTAGGTCCAGCCCGGACCTTACGCCCGCCCATCCTGCCCGCGCATACCGCTCCCGCCATCTTTCGGAAGGCCATGGAATAGGCGTCCGGTAAAAAACGTCCATCCCTTGTGATCCGCTGCCCCTACACCTGCGTATGATTCCGCAACAGGGCGCGCTCATGCTTGTTGTCTAACCCGACGGCATCGACCGGGGGCAGGCGGCAAAGCGGCGAAGACCCGATAGTACGGGGATATGCAAAGGAACACGATGCCGCCCAGACGGGAAGGAAGGGACGGATGGCTTACATCGACGATCCGGAGACTCAGCGTGCGAATCTGAGCTTCATCAAGGCATCCATGCGCGAACCGTTGCTGTCGCGCGACCATGAATTCGACCTCGCCCGAAAATGGCGCGAGGGCAACGACGAACGCGCGCTGCATCAGCTGGTCCGGGCCTATACCCGTCTGGTGGTGGCCACCGCGTCGCGCTTCCGCAACTACGGCCTGCCGATGGGCGATCTCGTCCAGGAGGGCAATGTCGGCCTGATGCAGGCGGCCAGCCGCTTCGAGCCCGACCGCGAGGTGCGTTTTTCCACCTACGCCGCCTGGTGGATCCGCTCGGCCATGCAGGACTATATCCTGCGCAACTGGTCGATCGTGCGGACCGGCACCACTGCCGCGCAGAAATCGCTGTTCTTCAACCTGCGCCGCCTGCGCGCCAAGATCGACAGCGCCACCCGGAACGGCAGCGGCGCGCCTTTGACCAGGGAAGGCCGCGAGTGGATCGCGGGCGAACTGAATGTCGATGTCGCCGAGGTCGAGGCGATGGAGATGCGGCTGTCCGGCTCCGACCAGTCGCTGAACACGCCGGTGGCCGACGGCTCCGACGACGACTGGCAGGATTTCCTGGCCGACCAGCGCCCCTCGCCGGAGGATGTGGTGATCGGAATGCGCGACGCCAACACGCGCTCGCAATGGCTGGCGGAGGCGTTGGGCGAGTTGAGCCCGCGCGAACGCACCATCATCCGCGAACGCCGCCTGCGCGAGGAAGGCGCCACGCTGGAGGAACTCGGCCGCGAACTGGGCGTCAGCAAGGAACGCGTGCGCCAGTTGGAGCATCGGGCGCTGCTGAAACTGCGGCAGTCGATGCTGAAGCGGGTCGAGGATTCGGACGACCTGCTGGCGGAGGCGTGAAACTTACGGCCCCCTCCCCATCCCTCCCCCGCTGATGCGGGAGAGGGGGTAGGAGCTTTGCGGGAGTGCAGCGGCAGTCCCCTCTCCCGCGAAGCGGGGGAGGGTTAGGGAGGGGGCAACGACCAAGCCCCCCACCCACTCAATGCCGGAAGTGCCGCATTCCGGTCAGCACCATCGCCAGACCCTTCTCGTCCGCGGCGGCGATCACGTCGTTGTCGCGGATCGAGCCGCCCGGCTGGATCACCGCCGTCACACCCGCCTCGGCAGCGGCCAGCAGGCCGTCGGCAAACGGGAAGAAGGCGTCCGACGCGACGACCGAGCCCTTGGTCAGCGGCTCCGACAGGCCGGCGGCCTTGGCGGCTTCGGCCGACTTGATCGCGGCGATGCGGGCAGAGTCGACGCGGCTCATCTGGCCGGCGCCGACGCCCACCGTGGCGCCGTTCTTGGCATAGACGATGGCGTTCGACTTGACGTGCTTGGCGACGCGGAAGGCGAACAGCAGGTCGGCCAGTTCCTGTTCGGTCGGCGCGCGCTTGGTGACGACCTTCAGCTCGGCCGGGCTGATGCGGCCGTTGTCGCGGTTCTGCAGCAGGAAGCCGCCCGACAGCTGCTTGATCATCATGCCGGGCTCGGCCGGGTTCGGCACGTCCTTGGTCAACAGCACGCGCAGGTTCTTCTTGGTCGCCAGCAGCGCGCGGGCGGCCTCGTCGGCGTCCGGGGCGATCACCACCTCGGCGAACAGCTTGGAGATCTCCTCGGCCGTCTCGGCGTCCAGGCTGCGGTTGACGGCGATGATGCCGCCGAAAGCACTGACCGGGTCGCACAGCAGGGCCGACTTGTAGGCCTCCAGCAGGTTGGACCCTTGCGCCACGCCGCAGGGGTTGGCGTGCTTGATGATGGCGACGGCCGGCTGCTCGAACTCCGCCACCAGCTCGAAGGCGGCGTCGGTGTCGTTCAGGTTGTTGTAGGACAGCTCCTTGCCCTGAAGCTGCACGGCGGTGGCGACGCCCGGACGCTTCTCGCCGGTGACGTAGAAGGCCGCCTGCTGGTGCGGGTTCTCGCCATAGCGCAGGGTCTGGGCCAGCGCGCCCGACAGGGTGGCGCGCGGCGGGAAGGTCTCGCCCAGCTGGCCGGCCAGCCAGGTGGAGATGGCGGCGTCATAGGCGGCGGTGCGGGCATAGGCGCGCTGGGCCAGCTTGCGGCGCAGGGCCAGCGTGACGCAGCCGTCATGGGTCGCCAGCTCGTCCATCACCGCCTCGTAATCGGACGGCTCGGTGACGATGGCGACGAAATCATGGTTCTTGGCAGCGGCGCGGATCATCGCCGGCCCGCCGATGTCGATGTTCTCGACGCAGTCGTCATAGGCCGCGCCCTTGGCGACCGTCGCCTCGAACGGATAGAGGTTGACCACCACCAGATCGATGCCGGGGATGTCGTGCTGGGCCATCGCGTCGGCGTGGATGTCGCGGCGGGCCAGGATGCCGCCATGGACGCGCGGGTGCAGCGTCTTGACGCGGCCGTCCATGATCTCCGGGAAGCCGGTGTGGTCGGAGACCTCCTTCACCGGCACGCCGGCCTCGGCCAGACGCTGGGCCGAGCCGCCGGTCGACAGGATCTCGACGCCGCGGGCGGCGAGCGCCTTGCCCAGTTCCACCAGACCGGCCTTGTCGGACACGGAGATCAGGGCGCGGGCGATGCGGACCTTGTCGGGGGCGGGGGCGTGGTTGGCTTTGGGCGGGCTCATGGCGTCATCCTGATCGCTGCGGGCGTTGCATTGGGACCGCAGGCAACCGGGGAGACCCGGACAAGCACGGAAGAAGAAAAGCACGGACGGCCACGGAAATGCCGCTCGGCTGTGCTTATCCCCGTCCGCCCCCGGCGATACCGGCCCGGACCGACATGGATAAGCACGGCGAGACGAGTCCCGTGGTCGTCCGTGCCCCAAATCCCGTGTTCATCCGTGTTTCCACGCCCCTCCCGAAGGGAATAGGCCCGGCCACCGCGGATGGGCGCGATTTACGCCGCCTTGCGCTCGCGGCGCAAGGCCCATTTCACCGTCAGGCCCTCGGGTCCGCATTGTCCCTGCATCATGATCTGCCGGGTGCGGCGCGGCTCGTCCCCGCTGCCGAGATAGACGCTCTCCGCCACCTCCAGCACGGCGCCGGTCACCCGCATGCGCCAGGCATTGCCGCTGGGCAGGCGCAGAAGCACCTGGTCATTGCTTCCATTCCCCTGCGCCTGGACCGGCACCACCTCGACATTCGGATGCAGGTGGAAGCGGATGGCGTAGGGCTGCGGCTGCGGCGTGGCGCCGATCACCGGTTCCAGCGTGTCCTCGCCGCGCAGGTCCTCGCCATTGTCGGCAAGGTAGACGCGGCGGCGGTGCAGCAGGCCGAAGCCCTTGCTGTAGCCGTTGTGGCTGGCGACCACCAGCATGGCGCCATCCGATTCCTGCCGCTCGCAACTGACATTCGTCGGCCGGCGGCCCAGCCCGCCCTTCTCCAGAACTTCCGACGAGTTGGTGTCGGCGACCACCATGGTCGAATGCGCCGATGTCCCGGCCAGCGCCGCGCGCCAGGGACCGCGCTGGGACGGGTGGCTGCCGCAATTGACGATCAGCCGCTCCTTGTTGACGGAGACCTCCATCGACAGGGTGCCGGCATGGGCGGTGCGGTCCAGCCCCGCCGACGGCGGCGCCCCGGTGTCGAGCAGCACCAGGGTGCGCCCGGCGAGCAGCCGCTCGAACCCGGTGTGCGGCGCGCTTTTCAGCGGACGGCCGCGGGCGTCGGCCTGGGCCAGCACCGTGTCGATCAGCCCCGGGTCCTCCTCCCGCCCGCCGTTGAACAGGGCGAGCCCGCCATCGACATGGCGGAAGAAGCGGAGCGCCGGCGTCATGCGGTCGATGGCGTGCTGGAGGCTTTCCGGCACCTCTTCCTTCGCGACGCGCAGAACGGCGCGCATGTCGATCAGGTCGCGCAGCACCCGCATCTGGATCGACGGGTTGCGCTCCACATGGCCGCCGTCGGGCAGGATCTGGCGCGGCAGCTCCTTGTCGAGCAGGCGCAGGGCCTCCCGCGCCGCCTTGTCCTGGTCGGGCAGGCAATAGCCGCCATAGAGCAGCCCCTTGATCGCGCCGACCAGCCGCTCGCCGTCCAGCCTGGCCGGTGCCACGCGCAGCAGGTGGCGAAGCTGGCGCGCCATGCTCTCGAACACCCGGGCGCGGAACTCGTCATCGGCCGAGGCGCAGTAGAAGTCATGCAGGCCGATCCAGCTGGCCAGCCGCGTGCCCAGCACGTCGGGCGCCCAGCTCTGCGCATGCCAGCCGCCATTCTGGTCCAGCCACGACCACACCAGCACCCGCGCCCGGCGCCGCGCCGTGTCGCCGCCGACCGCGCGCAGGTCGCGCAGCCATTCGAAGCCATGGGCGGCGCGCAGCCAGCCGGGGCTGGCGCCCTGGGGCCGCCAGTTGGGCGCGCCATTGGGATCCACCATGATGGGCTGGCCGGCGAAGCCCATGCGTCCGGCCAAAATGGCGTTGCCGTTGCCGGTGTCGCCCGGCCAGGGATCGGGCGGGACCACCGCCAGCGCTCCCGGCGCCTTGCCGCCCAGCATCAGGGCGTAGAGGGGGTTCCCATAGGCAAGGCGCGCCATGCCGCTGCGAAACCGTCCGTTCCCGTCGCCCATCAGCGCCGACTCCTTCAGGACCGCGAGCGGCGTCGGCGGCCGGCGGATGGTGATGATGCGGTGCGGGAGAACACGGACGAAAGCATAGGTCGTGTCGTATCAATTCGCCGCCCGCACCGCAAGACGGGCCTGGGATTTATCCCTCGCTACGGAACGGATACGGCCTTAGTCCCGGCGCCGCTATTCCCGGCGCCTTTAGTTTGGGCGCCGGCGCAGCCGTGCGATGAAGAAGCCGTCGATCCCGCCGAGATCGGCCAGCATGCCCGGAAGGCTGCGGACCTCGCCGGCCTCGTTGATCGGCTCCGACAGGCCGCCCAGTTCCTCGGCGGTGACCGGCCAGCGCTCCATCCGCTTGTCCTGCTCCAGCAGGCGGGCGATCTGCGCCTCCCCTTCCTCCGGCTGGATGGAGCAGGTGCAGTAGACCAGCGTGCCGCCGGGCTTGACCAGCTCGACCGAGCGGGCGAGCAGCCGCGACTGGGCACGGGCCAGCTTGGCGATGTCGTCGGGCGTCTTGACGCGCAGGATGTCGGGATGGCGCCGGATCGCGCCGGTGGCCGAGCAGGGCGCATCGAGCAGCACGGCGTCGGCCGGCTCCTCCGGCTCCCAGGTGGCGGCATCGGCCGCCAGCACCTCGGCCTCCAGTCGCAGGCGCTTCAGGTTCTCCGTCACCCGCTCCAGACGGCGGGCCGAGCGGTCGATGGCGGTGACCTGCGCCCCCTGCACCACCAGCTGCGCCGTCTTGCCGCCGGGGGCGGCGCACAGGTCGAACACCCGCTTGGCCCGAAGATCGCCGAACAGCTTGGCCGGCAGCGAGGCGGCGAGGTCCTGGATCCACCACTCCCCGTCCTCGAAGCCGGGCAGCTCGATCACCGATCCGCCGGGCGGGCGGCGCAGCGATCCGGTCGGCAGCAGGGTGGCGCCCAGCCGCTCGGCCCAGCCCTCGGGGTCGGACTTCACCGTGATGTCCAGCGGCGCCTCGTGCAGGTGCGCCTCGACGATGCCGCGGGTGCGGGCGGTGCCATAGGCGGAGCGCCAGGACAGCCACAGCCAGTCCGGCGTGTTCAGCCGTCCGGCATCCTGCCGCGCCGCCATCTCCGCCCCCTCGCGCCCGATGCGGCGCAGCACGGCGTTGATCAGCCCCTTGTAGGGAGCGGCATTGCGCGCCGCCGCCAGTTCCACCGCGGTATCGACCGCGGCATGGGCGGGGGTGTTCAGGAACACCAGCTGCGCCGTTCCCAGCCGCAGCATGTCGTGGATGGCCGCCTTGGGCAGGCCCGGCTTGGCGAGGCTGGCCTGGATCATCTCGTCGATCTGGCCCAGCCGGCGCAGGACGGTGGCGACCAGCAGGCGGACGAAGCCGCGGTCGCGCGGCTGCAGCGCCGCCAGTTCGGGATGCGCGTCGAACGCGTCGTCGAAGGGAACGGACTTGCGCAGCACGTCGCGCAGCAAGTCGAGCGCAACGCCGCGGGCGGCGAGGGAAGTGTCGGTCATGGATATGGATCTAGCGCGCCGGACGTCCAGTGTCGATACGGGATGCCCGGTGTTTCCAAACAACGCGTTTCCGGACAATGGAGACCAAAAAAGCGGAGGCCGAAAAAGCGAAGGGCCGGTGCGTTGCCGCCCGGCCCTTTGGTCTTCGCTTTACCGGAGAACTGGAGCGGGCGAAGGGATTCGAACCCTCGACCCCAACCTTGGCAAGGTTGTGCTCTACCCCTGAGCTACGCCCGCGCTCCCGTCGTCCGGGAGCCGCTTTCTACGGAAACACGGCCGCGGCCGCAAGAGGAAAATTCACGGCTCCGTCACTTTTTTCGCCGACGCCCCGGCCGGCTCTGCCGCGCTGCGGCACCGGGCGTCTTGCGTCCCATCTTGTATCCGGGCGGCGGGGCGCTATGGTGTGCGGCCATACGGCAACGGATGGAGAGTGCGGCATGGCCGGCACCATCACCCTCGGCCGCGATGGAGCCGTCGCGACCCTGACCCTGTCCAACCCGGACAAGCTGAACGCCTTCGACAAGCCGATGTGGCACGCCCTGATCGGCCATCTGAGGGATCTGGAGGCCGACGAGGAAACCCGCGTCGTGGTGATGCGCGGCGGCCCCGGTTCCAATGGGTCCCGCACCTTCTCCCCCGGCGCCGACATCTCGGAGTTCGAGAGCGAGCGCAACAGCCCCGAACAGGGCGCCGACTACGGCGACCTGATGGACGAGGGGCTGGACGGCCTGCGCGCCTTGCGCCACCCGGTGCTGGCCGCCATCGACGGCCCCTGCTGCGGCATCGGGTTGGCGGTGGCGCTGGCCTGCGACCTCAGGGTCTGTTCGGAGAGCAGCCGCTTCGGGGTGCCGGTCAGCCGGCTCGGCATCTCGATGGGACCGACGGAGCTGAAGCTGGTCGCCGACGTGGCCGGCGGCCCGGCGGCGCTGGAAATCCTGCTGGAAGGCCGCGTCTTCGGGGCGGCGGAGGCCAAGGACAAGAACCTCGTCCACCGAGTCGTTCCCGACGAGGGTTTCGAGGCGGAGATCGCCGCGACCGTCCAGCGCATAACCGCCGGCGCACCGCTGGCCGCGACCCTGCACAAGCGCTATGTCCGCCGCCTGTCCGACCCGGCGCCGCTGACCGAGGCCGAGATAGCCGAATGCTACCGCTGCTTCGGCACCGAGGATTTTCGCGAGGGCTATCGCGCCTTCCTGGAGAAGCGCAAGCCGGTGTTCACGGGGCGCTGACTCCGACTGCCGATCCGGCGGTAAGTTCCGGCTTACGCATGGCAGGGCTTTCGCATGCGCGATGGTCAAGGCGGCGGAACGCCTCACATTCGTGAGATTCCGCTTCCTGCCTGACGGTCCGTCATGTCGCGTGTCACCCCGCTGATCATCGCCTGCGCCCTGTTCATGGAGAATCTCGACGCGACGGTGATCGCCACCGCGCTGCCGGAGATCGCGCGGTCGATGGGCGAGGATCCCCTGCGGCTCAGTCTGGCGATGACCTCCTACATGCTGGCGCTGGCGGTGTTCCTGCCGGTCAGCGGCTGGGCGGCGGACCGTTACGGCGCGCGGACCGTCTTCGCCAGCGCCATCGGCGTCTTCACGCTGGGCTCCATCGCCTGCGGCCTGTCGAACGGGCTGGCGGAGCTGGTCGCCGCCCGCATCGTCCAGGGCATCGGCGGGGCGATGATGGTGCCGGTCGGACGGCTGATCCTGCTGCGCACGGTGCCCAAGGACCAGCTGGTGACGGCCATGGCGCGGATGACCCTGCCGGCGCTGATCGGCCCGGCGCTGGGTCCGCTGGTGGGCGGCGCCATCACCACCTACGCCTCCTGGCGCTGGATCTTCTTCATCAACGTGCCGATCGGGCTGATCGGCATCGCGCTGGTTCTGGCGCTGATCCCCAACCTGAAGGAGGAGCAGCGCGACCCCTTCGACGCCCGCGGCTTCCTGTGGAGCTCCGTCGCGCTCGCCGCCTTCATGTTCGGCTTCGAGAATGTCGGGCGCGACCTGCTGCCGGCCTATGCCGTGGCGGGGCTGCTGGGGGCGGCGCTGCTGGCGTCGCTGGCATATCTGCGCCATGCCCGGCGGGTGGCGCGGCCGGTGCTGGACCCGTCGCTGTTCCGGCTGCCGACCTACCGCGCCTCGGTGTTGGGCGGCACGCTGTTCCGCATCGGCATCGGCGCCGTGCCCTTCCTGATGCCGGTGATGCTGCAGATCGGCTTCGGCCTGACCGCCTTCGAGTCGGGCGCCCTGACCTTCGCCGGGGCGGCGGGCGCGCTGACGATGAAGGCGCTGGCCGGCCCGATCCTGCGCCGCTTCGGCTTCCGTCCGGTGCTGACGGTGAACTCCCTGGTCAGTGGCGTGATCCTGATGGGCTACGGCGCCTTCCGGCCCGACACGCCGCATCTGGTGATCCTGGGCGCGCTGCTGCTGGGCGGCTTCTTCCGTTCGCTGCAATTCACCGGCATGAACACGCTGAGCTATGCCGAGGTGCCGCAGGCGATGACCAGCCGCGCCAACACGCTGGCCAGCGTGATGCAGCAGCTGTCGCTGAGCCTGGGCGTCGCCGTCGGCGCCACGGCGCTGCACCTGACCGTGCAGTGGAGCGGCGGCGCGCTCACCCCCGCCTCCTTCGTTCCGGCCTTCCTGACGGTGGGGCTGCTGGCCTGCGCCTCCAGCCTGCCCTTCTGGCGCCTGCCCGCCGATGCCGGCGACGAGATCAGCGGGCATATCGGCGGCGGCCGCAAGACGGCCGAAACGGACGGCGACCCGCGCAGCGCAACGGTCAAGGCTGCCGCATTGACCGACGCGGCGGATTAGCAAAATTGGGTCTAACCGCCGGCCGGCCGTTTCCGAGCATCGGCAACAGCCCTATCCATTCTGCGGATATCCCTGGATCGCTGAGACTTCGGATGAGAATAATTCCGGCGATCATGATTAATTTTCGTGCGAGTCAGGGTTGGTAGCGCGTGCGTTCCGGGCGCGTTCCCGCTATAAACATGCATGGCGGCCATGCGCCGTCCTCAAGATAATGGGAGGCTCCGGGCGGCTGCGCACCGGGGCGGGACAGCATGATGGATTGGGACAAGCTGCGGGTTTTCCACGCGGTGGCCGAAGCCGGCAGCTTCACGCATGCCGGCGAGACGTTGAACCTCAGCCAATCGGCGGTCAGCCGCCAGATCAGCGCGCTTGAGGAAAGCCTGGGCGTTCCGCTGTTTCACCGCCACGCCCGCGGGCTGATCCTGACCGAACAGGGCGAGCTGCTTCACCGCACCGCCCGCGACGTCTTCGCCAAGCTGTCGATGACCGAGGCGATGCTGACCGAAAGCCGGGAGCATCCCAAGGGGCCGCTGCGGGTGACGACGACGGTGGCCTTCGGATCGACCTGGCTGACGCCGCGCATCAACGAGTTCATGTCGATCTACCCCGACATCCAGCTGACTCTGCTGATCGACGACGACGAGTTGGACCTGGCGATGCGGGAGGCGGACATCGCCATCCGCATGAACACGCCGCGCCAGCCGGACCTGATCCAGCGGCACCTGATGTCGATCCGCTTTCATCTCTATGCCAGCCAGAGCTACCTGAAGAAGAAGGGTGCGCCCAAGACGCTGGCCGATCTGGACAGTCACGACCTGATCACCTACCCGCCCGACGTGCGGGCGCCGATCCCCAACGTCAACTGGATCATGGAGATGGGCGATCCCTCGCCCAGCCGGAAGCCGATCCTGCAGGTCAACAGCGTCTACGCCATCTACCGCGCGGTGGAGAGCGGGCTGGGCATCGGCGCACTGCCCGACTTCCTGGTCGACAGCTTCTCCAAGGACGTGACCCGCGTCCTGCCCGATGTCGACGGCCCGAAGGTCGACGCCTACTTCGTTTATGCCGAAGAATTGCGCCATTCCAAGCGCATCGCGGTATTCCGCGACTTCCTGGTCAAAAAAGTGGCAGAAACCCCGTTCTGATCCGGGGCACTTTCCGACAGTTTGCAAGAGAGTTGCCGAAATTGACCGCGCTGCACCATCTTTCGGGGGCAGCCCGGCCGATTTCGGCATTTTTATTAGCCTTCTAAGCGTTCTTTCAAGCCATGCGTGGCTTGCATGGTAGATTTATTCATTTGTGCCTGGAAAGTTGGCAGCAGAATGGTCAAATTTTGACCGTTGGATGCTGCGACGCAGCACCCGATGTTTCGTCCCGGAGGTCTCCCCTCCGGGGTTGGGTCTTCGGACCCAGCGTCTCCCAGACGTGAAGCCTCCCTGTTCAACTCGCCGCTAATCCATCGGATTAGCGGCGGTTTTTTTATGGGCGGAGAGTCCGGCGGATGTCCTGGGAAGACTGCGGCATTTCGTCCCCCTCACCCTCCTCCAGCGCCGCGCGCGCGATGGCCAGGATGTTGTCCAGGCGGATGACCAGTTCGTTCTCGCACAGGGCCGAACGCGCTGCGGCGGCTTCTGCCATGATGGAACGCAAGGCATCGCTTCGGGTCATCGCCACCTCCGGTCCGATTGAACGAGCCCCCGGCCGGCCGGGCGCTGCTCCTAAAACGTGTCCAGCCCCACCGTCATTTTCTCGCCTGTGAAAAACTTCACAGCAAGGTTGCAGCGGTTTCACATACCTGTTTATGCACCAGCAACGGAGGGCTCCCACATGCAGATGCGCAACATCAGGGTGAACGGCAAGCGGACCAGCATGAAGCTGATGCCGGTGGAGTGGGAATCGCTGGAGGAAATCTGCACCCGCGAGCACATGACGATGAGCGAACTGGTGTCGAAGATCGATGCCGAGCGCCAGGACAGCGACAATCTCACCGGCTGCGTCCGCGTCTTTGCGCTCTGCTACTTCCGCAAGGCCGCCGGTTTGTCGGAGCCGATGCCGCGCCACCGCGCGCCGGAAACCATCGCCTACGCCGCCGAATAACGACACCGAACAAGAACGCTGGGAGGCCAACCGCTTCTTCCCGCATAAGCGGTTGGCCCGAACCCACCACGCCCGCATCCCACCATCGGACGGTGGCGCGGGTGCGGCGGCCACACCATTTCCGACGCAAGGCCCCTTTCCGGCGGCCGCCTTCCCTCCCAGCGTCGATAGAGGTGGTGTGCCGATGCCGCCGGATGCCCACCAGTTTCCCGTCTACAGCGTCGGCGAGCGTCGGGCGGATGCGGTCGTCCATGCCGTCGGCGTCACGGCCGGGATCGCGGGATTCGTCTGGCTGCTGAATGCCGCGGTCCTCTCCGACACACTGCCCACCCGGACGGCCCTGGCCCTGGCGATCTACGGGCTGGGGCTGGTCGGCATGCTCACCGCGTCGGCCGCCTACAACCTCGCCCCGCCCGGTTTCGGCAAGGCCCTGCTGCGGCGGGTCGACCATGCCATGATCTTCGTGATGATCGCCGGCACCTACACCCCCTTCACGCTGGGGCTGGGCCAGGGCATCGTGCTGGGCGGCGCCGTCTGGGGCGGGGCTGCCTTCGGGGCGGCGTTGAAGCTGCGCTTTCCGGGGCGGTTCCACCGGCTGGGGCTGGCGCTGTATCTCGGGCTGGGCTGGGCGATCGTCACCGCGCTGGAGCCGTTGGGGTCGGTGCTGTCGGCGCCTGCGCTGTGGCTGCTGGTGGCCGGCGGGCTGCTCTACACCGTCGGCGTCGTCTTCCACCTGATGGAGCGGATGCCCTACAACAACGCGGTCTGGCACCTGCTGGTGCTGGCCGCCGCCAGCTGCCATTTCGCCGCCGTCTCGGTTGCCTTCCTGCCCTGATATCTTCCTGCCCTGGGACGGGACAAAGGACGCCAGATTCCGTATCTTCCCCGGGCCACAATCCCAGGGAGACATGATGGGCCAGCTGGACCTTACGGGACCGTCGATCCGCCTGACGCTGCCGCCGCCCGGACGGATGGCGCTTGCCGGCGCGGCGCTGGCCCTGTCGGTCATGGTCGCGGCCGGTACGGCCGGGGCACAGCCGTCCTTCGACTGCAAGGCAGCCTCCACGCCGGTGGAAAAGGCGATCTGCGCCGATCCCAAGCTGGCCGATGCCGACAGCGAGATTGCCAACGCCTACAAGACGCTTCAGGCCCTGTCCGGCGCCGCCGACCGCGAACGGCTGCGGGCGGAGCAGAAGGCGTGGCTGGCCCAGCGCAACCAGTGCGCCACGGCGGGCTCGTCCATTACGGCTTGCCTCGGTCCGGTCCTCGACGCCCGCCGCACCGCGTTGGCCGAGTCGGTGCCCAAGGCGGTCACCGCGCTGGCGGCCATCGTCGACGGGATCGCCGCCGACCCGGCCGGCGCCGGGAAGCGGCTGGCCGAGATCCGCGGCGGGCTGGGCAAGGGGTGGACCGCCTATGTGCTGCGCTTCGGCCCCTCCCCCGACCGCGCCAAGGCCGACGCCCTGCTGCGCGAGGCCGTCGAGGGCATCGAGGATTCCTATGCGCGCGAAACCGCGGCGGGCGTCGACCTGACGACCGACGAGGGCTTCCTCACCGCCTTGCGCGTGGTCAGCGACGATGTCGAGATGGCGTGGCCCTGTTCGGTGATGGAGCGGCGCGGCGCGGCGGCCTGGAAGGCGATGGAGCCGCTCTATGGCAGCAACCGCGACAATTTCGGCGCCCATCCCGCCTGCCCGGACGACAACGCCCTGCTCGCCTCCCCCGCCTGGACGGCGGTGGACGACCTGCTGGCCCCGATGCTGGAGGCCGCGTCCAACCGCACCGGCACCATCCGCTTCGCCACCTACCGCCAGATGGCGATCGACCGCATGAAGTCGGCGGTCGACCCGCGCCTGTTCCTCGCCGACGCGCCGGAACTGGCGGCGCTGGTCAAGGATGCCGCCGGCTGGAGCAACCCGCGCTGGATCGCGCCGGGCTGGGGCGAGCGTCTCCGCGCCGCGGTGGATGGGGCGGTGGCGGCCTGGACGCCGCAGATCGCCGGCCGCTATTCCATCGGCACCGCCGAGGCCCGCCGCATCGCCGAGGCGGTGGCCGCCCAGGGCTTGGGCGGCGGCATCGGGCTGATCGCCGACAATCTGGAACTCCAGAAGGACACCCGCCTTCCCGATTGGCTGCGCGGCAGCTGGAGCTGGACCGGCGGTGCGGAGGACACGCCCTTCAACGCTCCCGCCGGCAAGGCCCGCATCGACGCCACCGGCATCTGCGTCGGCAGCGAGTGCGGCGGCTATGATGTCGCCGGCCAGGGCGAGGACGCCCCCTTCGACCCGAAGGAGGTCAAGGCGGCCGGTGTTGTCGCCGCCCCCAACGCGGCGAAGCAGGCGGTCAGCCTCGCGCCCGTGTCGGCCGGCTTCAGCCTGACCATCGTCCCGCTGGCCGGCGGCAACCTGCTGGTCACCGGCACGGCGAAGCCGCTGCTGTTGAAGCGCGAGGGCAAATAGAGGCGATGCAGGCTGCCGGCCGCGCCGCTTCTCCTGTCCGGTGAACGCGAATCTCTTGCCTGCATCGTTCGGGTAGGCGACACTTCGCGGCGCGTGCTCCGGTTGCGGAGCCAGGCGCGGCTTTCCGGGGGGAGGCATGGCACGGAACCTGAAGGCGCTGGGGTTGTGGCGCACGGCGCTGGTCGCCAGCGTCCGCCGGGACGGGCCTGACCTGTCGGCGCGACAGCTGGCGATCCTGCTCCAGGTCTATCTGACCGATCCGCCGCACACCGTGCGCGGCCTCGCATCCCTGCTGAACATTTCCAAGCCCGCCGTGACCCGCGCGCTCGACCGGCTGTCGGTGCTGGGTTTCGTCAAGCGCAAGCGCGATGCGGAGGACAAGCGCAACGTGCTGGTCCAGCGCACGGTGAAGGGCAGCGTCTATCTGTCGGACTTCGCCGAGCTGGTGATCGCCGCCGGCGCCGTCACGCCGGAGGACATGAGCCGCATCCAGGCCGACGAGGCCCTGGCCGCCGCCGCAAAGGCCCGGCTGCAGGCGGAGTTGCAGGACCTGCCGGCGCTGGAAACCTCCGCATCCTGACGGAGCCTTCGCCGCGCGACGGCTGCAGGCACGCCTGCGCCGTCGCGGGGAATGACGGCCGACAAAGCGCCGCTTGCCCCTTCCCTCCCCTTACAGCAGCGCTTCCAGCACGCGGTCGGGCGGGGTGTGGCCGTCGATGAAGGTCTTGATGTTGATCACCACCTTCTCGCCCATGTCGATGCGGCCCTCGATGGTGGCGGAGCCCATGTGCGGCAGCAGGACGACATTGTCCAGCCGCAGAAGCTTCGGGTTGACGGCCGGCTCATGCTCGAACACGTCCAGGCCAGCGCCGGCGATCTCGCCCTTCGACAGCATGCGGGTCAGCGCCACCTCGTCGATCACCTCGCCGCGCGAGGTGTTGACGATGTAGCAGTGCGGCCGCAGCAGCTTCAGCCGGCGCTCCGACAGCAGATGATAAGTGGCCGGCGTGTGCGGGCAGTTGATCGACACGATGTCCATCCGCGCCAGCATCTGGTCCAGGCTGGACCAGTAGGTCGCCTCCAGCTCCTGCTCCAGTTCGGGATGGACGCGGCGGCGGTTGTGGTAGTGGATCGACATGCCGAAGGCGCGCGCCCGGCGCGCCAGGGCCGAGCCGATGCGGCCCATGCCCAGGATGCCCAGCCGCTTGCCGCTGATGCGGTGGCCCAGCATGGTGGTCGGTCCCCAGCCGGTCCACTGGCCGGAGCGGACCAGCCGCTCGCCTTCCGCCACGCGCCGCGCGGTGGCCAGCAGCAGCGCCATGGTCATGTCGGCGGTGTCCTCGGTCAGGACGCCGGGGGTGTTGGTGACGATGATGCCGCGCTCGCGCGCCGCCTTCAGGTCGATGTGGTCGACGCCGGTGCCGAAGGAGGCGATCAGCCGCAGCTGCGGGCCGGCGGACTCGATCAGCGCGCGGTCGATGCGGTCGGTGACGGTGGGCACCAGCACCTCGGCGACGGCCATCGCCTCCTGCATCTGGGCAGGGGTCAGCGGAACGTCGTCCGGATTGAGCCGGGTGTCGAACAGCTCCATCATCCGCGTCTCGATGACGTCCGGCAGCTTGCGGGTGACGACAACGAGCGGCTTCTTCTTGTCGGTCATCGGTGCTGGTCCTCCCTTGCCCCGGCCTGCCCGCATCCGATGGTCCTGCGTGGCTGTTCCGGTCCACGGTTGCCATACCAACTGGCCGTTGGACTGTCCAGAAGTCCGTCGCGAATGCCCGTCCCGCGGCAGGACGTCCGGCGGGCCGACCGCAGCCTCCGATTGGGGATGGCGGCGCTTGCCCTATCGAACGGGTGGTCTCTATAGTGCGGCCCGATTTCGCCGCCCCCTTCGCCAACACCGGTGCCGCCATGCTCGTCCGCCGCTCCGTCCTCGCCATGCTGGCCCTGATGCTGGGGCTGGGCGCGGCCTGCGGCAGCACGGCCCTTGGCGGAATGGCCCTTGGCGGCACGGCCTGGGCCGCGGAGAAAGGCACGGAGAACCGTAAGGACCCCACCCATGCGTCGGGCCTGCCGATCCCCCGCTTCGTCACCGTGCGCGTCGGCGAGGTGAACCTGCGCTCCGGCCCCAACGGCAGCTACCCCATCGAATGGGTGTTCCGCCGCAAGGACATGCCGGTGGAGATCGTCCAGGAATTCGACACCTGGCGCCGCATCCGCGACTGGGAGGGGGCGGAAGGCTGGGTTCACCAGAGCGCACTGTCCGGCCGCCGCGGCGTCCTGATCGTCGGCCAGACCCGCAGCGTGCACGAGGCGCCGCGCGGCGACAGCGCGGTGGTGGCGCGGGCCGAGCCGGGCGTCATCGGATCGCTGAAGAAGTGCCGCGACGACTGGTGCGAGGTGGAACTGAAAGGCTATCGCGGCTGGATGAGGCGCGCCGATTTCTGGGGCACCTACGCAGGCGAGAAGATCGAGTGATCCGCTTGCAGTCTCCGGTAAACATCGCCTTTACGGACTGACGCCCTGCGCCGCCGCCATCGTTGACAGCGGCCGATTGCGGGATCACCAGTCGGGGATGCACAAATCCGTGTCACTCCCGATTCCGGCGAAGCAATGCTGAAACTCGCGTTTCTGCTGATCGGTCCCCGCGCCTTCCGGTCCCACTGGCATGTCGTCGCCGTGCTCGGCCTGCTGTTGATGGCGGTGGGCCTCGCGCTCGCGGTGGGCATGTCGGACGGGCTGACCCAAGCCATCTATGCCGCCCTGGGGCTGACCTTCACCGCCGCCGGCCTCGTCACCCTGCTGGTGGCCCTGTCCGCCGCGCCGGGAGCGGACCGGCGTTTCGCCCTGGCGCGCGCGATCCTGGCGATCCTGGCCGGTGGGGTGATGCTGGCCTCCCCGCTGCTGAGCGGCTGGGCCCTGGCGCTTCCCCTCGCCGCCGTCCTGGCGCTCGACGGGGCGAACCGCGCCAGTGCCGCGGTGGTGTTCCGCGTGCGGTCCTGGCGGTTCCTGGTCCTGTGCGGGGTGGCGGAACTGGCGCTGGCGGCGATGATGCTGACGGAATGGCCGCTGCCGTCGGACCGCAACATGCCGCTGTGCATCGGGCTGTTCCTCACCCTGTCGGGCTGGCTTCTGCTGCGCCTGGGGGTGTTGCTGCGCAACCTGGAGGACGAGGCGGCGATCCTCAACCTGCCGATCTTTTCCGGCCGGGGCTGGTACGACAACGCCCCCGTTCTGGTGGGCGACAGTCCGGAGCCGGCAGGCCGGCAGGACCGGCCGCTGGTGGTGCGGGTGTGGACCCCGGTCGGCTCAGCCACCGCGCCGCTGGACAGGCGGCTGGTGATCGATCGCTACGTCGCCGCCATCGACCGCAACGGCGTGGTGTCCACCGGCCACTCCGCCCTGGAATTGGCGCCCGACCTGTATATCAGCCACTATCCGGCCAACGAGATCGACCAGTCCGGCGTCAGCTTCGTCACCGCCTTGCGCAGCGGAGCAGAGAACGACGTTCCCGGCCGCTTCCTGCCGTCCTACGAGGAAGAGATCGCCGACTGGTGCCCCGCCGATGCGACCGTGGAGCTGTGGACCTACGATCCCTGGCGTCTGCGGGCCTTTTGGGCCGGATACCGGCAGGACAACACCTACAATCTCTCAAACCGGAACTGTTCGGTCGTCGTCGCCGCGGCGCTGGACGCAACGCTGGAAGGCGCCTTGACCAGCCGCTTCCCTTGGGTGCGTCTGCTGCGCCTGCTGATGGATCCCGATATCTGGGTCGCCTCCCTGATCCGCAGCCGTGCCGATGCGATGAGTTGGACGCCGGGGTTCGTACTGGATTACGCGGCGGCCCTGGCCCGCGTCGTCGACCGCCCCGACCGGTCCTGGCACCGCCGACTCGGCGGCTTTCTCGGCCAGCTGCGCGGCACCCCCCGTCCTTCACAAGGCGGCATGGAGGGCAGTATGGACGGCCGGCCGGATACGCAGCCGTCGTGACGGATACCCGATCGCCTTTGGAACAGGAGCAGGCATGACATCGGAGCCGAGACCGGATGACGGCGGCCTTCTGTCGCGCGCCGCCGTCATCGCCACCGCGATGATGTTCGGCCTGACCTACAGCCTCAGCGCCGCCCTGATCGCGCTGGACCTGTCGCGCCGCAACCTGGACGACCTGACCATCGGGACCAACGCGGCGATGCACGCGCTGGGCGTTCTGGCGATGGCGGTGCTGCTGCCGCGGATCGTCGCCCGGCTGGGTATCCGCCGGCTGGTGATGCTGGCGCTGGTGGGATCGGCGCTGCTGCTCGCCCTGTTCCCCGCCACCCCGGTCTGGATGTGGTTCCCGCTGCGCATCCTGCTGGGCGCGGCGTCGGAGACCCTGTTCGTCCTGTCGGAGACCTGGACCAACAGCCTGAGCAGCGAGGCCACCCGCGCCCGCGCCATGGCGGTCTACACCGCGGCGCTGTCGTCGGGCTTCGCGCTGGGACCGCTGATGCTGTCGGTGCTGGGCTCCACCGGGGCGCTGCCCTATCTGGCCGGCGCCGGCGTAGCCGCCGCGGCGGCGCTGCTGGTCGCCTCCCCGCGCATCCGGGCGCCGGAGTTCGAGCGGCCGTCGCGCCAGGGGCCGCTGCATTTCATGCGGCTGGCTCCGGTCGCCATCGGCGCCATCGTGCTGAACGCAGCCATCGAGACCGCCGGCCTGTCCTTCCTGGCGATCTACGCCACCAAGCTCGGTTGGTCGGAGACCGGGGCCACCAGCCTGATGTCCTGCATGATGATCGGCGCCATCCTGCTGCAGCTGCCCATCGGCTGGCTGGGCGACAAGATGGACCGGCTGACTCTGGTGATCGCGCTTGCCGCCTGCGCCGCGCTGGGGGCGCTCGCCTGGCCCTTCGCGCTGCGCAGCGAGATCGCGACCTACGCCCTTCTGTTCGTCTGGGGCGGCGCCTTCGTCGGCGTCTACACCATCATGCTGGCCATCGTCGGCAGCCGCTTCCAGGGGGCGGAGCTGGTCGGCATCTATGCCGCCATGGGGCTGATGTGGGGCGTCGGCGCGCTGGCCGGGCCGGTGCTGGCCGGGGCGGCGATGGAGCTGACCCGGCATGGACTGGCCTTCTTCGCGGCGGCCGCCTGCCTGCTGTTCGCGGCGTCGGCGCTGCGGGAAAGGGCGGCGGCACGGGCCGGGGCGGGTACGGGGGCTTGAAGGCGGGCGGGAAAGGCCGTACGGTCGCGGCCTTACCTTTCTCTACTGCAAGAGCAGTCCCATGAGCGGCGCGTCCGGCAAACAGATCAAGAAAGTGGTGCTCGCCTATTCGGGCGGCCTCGACACCTCGGTCATTCTGAAGTGGCTGCAGGAGACCTACTCCTGCGAGGTGGTGACCTTCACCGCCGACCTCGGCCAGGGCGAGGAGCTGGAGCCCGCCCGCAAGAAGGCCGAGCTTCTGGGCATCAAGCCGGAAAACATCTTCATCGACGACCTGCGCGAGGAATTCGTGCGGGACTTCGTCTTCCCGATGTTCCGCGCCAACACGCTCTATGAGGGAACCTACCTGCTCGGCACCTCGATCGCCCGGCCGCTGATCGCCAAGCGCCAGATCGAGATCGCCAACATGGTCGGCGCCGATGCCGTCGCCCATGGCGCCACCGGCAAGGGCAACGACCAGGTCCGCTTCGAGCTGGGCTATTACGCCCTGCGCCCGGACATCACGGTCATCGCGCCGTGGCGCGAGTGGACCCTGAACAGCCGCACCACGCTGCTGGACTACGCCGAGAAGAACCAGATTCCGATCGCGAAGGACAAGCGCGGCGAGGCCCCCTACTCCACCGATGCCAACCTCCTGCACATCTCCTACGAGGGCAAGGCGCTGGAGGACCCGTGGGTCGAGCCGGACGAGGACATGTATACCCGTTCCGTCGCCCCGGAAAAGGCGCCGGACACCCCGACCTACATCGAGGTCGAGTTCAAGAACGGTGACGCGGTCGCCATCGACGGCAAGGCGCTGTCCCCGGCGGCCCTGCTGACCGAGCTGAACCGGCTGGGCGGCGAGAACGGCATCGGCCGCCTCGATCTGGTCGAGAACCGCTATGTCGGCATGAAGTCGCGCGGCGTCTACGAGACCCCGGGCGGCAGCATCCTGCTGGTGGCGCACCGCGCCATGGAGAGCATCACCCTCGACCGCGGTGCCGCGCACCTGAAGGACGAGCTGATGCCGCGCTACGCCGAGCTGATCTATTGCGGCTATTGGTGGAGCCCGGAGCGTCTGGCCATCCAGGCGCTGATCGACCAGACCCAGTCGCTGGTCAACGGCACGGTCCGCCTGAAGCTGTTCAAGGGCAACGTCACGGTCGTCGGCCGCAAGTCGCCCAACTCGCTGTACCGCATGGATTATGTGACCTTCGAGCAGGACAGCGTCTACAACCAGAAGGACGCCGAAGGCTTCATCAAGCTGAACGCGCTCCGCCTGCGCCTGGGCTCGATGGCCAAGCAGAAGATCGGGTAAGTCATGGGAGTTGCGGGAGGGCCGGCGGCTCTCCCGCATCCACCTGATCTTGGTATGACCGACCCCGCGGCTTACAAGCGCGGGTCGTTGAAGCCGGATTTCTCGAAATGCAGGGTCTGGTGCGGAAATTCGCATAGGGCCTGCACGCTGTCGCGGCGCAGGAACAGCCGCCAACTCTGCCAAGCCGTCGGTTCCGGCTTGCGGAACACCGCACAGTCCAGCAGCGCCAGATTGGCGCCTCCCCGCGGATCGCGGATCGACTGATAACGGATGGCCTGAATTCCGGCCGACCGCGCCGCCTCGGCCAGATCCTGACAGGCGACATAATCGGTGGGGTGGGTCCAGCGGGCGCCGTCCCCGTTCAGCGGCTCCGCCGTCAGGTCCAGCCCGCCATCGGTTCCATAGAGGACGCAGAAGGCCGTGTACTCGCCCGGATTGGCCGGCAACGGCGTATCGGGAGAGTCGGCGAAGAACAGCAGCCGGTAGAAGGCCAGTTCGGCCACCGCGCTCGCCACCGCCTCCGCGGCATAGAACACGCCGGGCGTCCGCCCGGCCCGGCGGAAGCGCGATCCGACCGGATATTCGGCATCGTAGCGGAACGGCGACGACAGCAGGAAATGCAGCCCCCGGCAACCGGCGGGCACCGGCGGCTTGGTCTGCTCCAGCAACTCTTCCAGAAGCCCCTGCTCCTCCCAGTCGTCGACCAGCTTGAGGGTGGAGACCCTGTGCTGCGCCTCGACCAGCCGCCACGCCTCGCCGGCCAGCGGACGCCGCTCAGACGACAGCGCGTCGGCTGTCCAGATACGCGATGACATTCATCAGTCCGGGGATGGTCTGGATCTGCTCCAGCGGTTTGCCGCCCAGCGCCCGGTTGTCGTTGCGCAGCCACGCCGCAGCGACCTCCGCCTCGCCGCCGACGATGCTGTCGAGCGAGCGGTAGAGCCGGATGAACAGAAGCGCCAGTTCGAATTCCTTGCTGCGCTCGGACAAGGGCAAATCCTTGGTCCGCATGCGCGACAGGGTCGGTTCGGATACGCCGATGACCTTGCCAAGCACGCTGTTGGAAACGCGCAACTGCTCCGCCGCCCGCAGCACCGCCTTGGTGACGACGGACGCCGCCGCGGGAGCCCTGGTCGCCTGAACTTGCGAGGTCATGGCAAGCCTCCTTCTCCTGAAAGAAATACTTACATTCCTTTCAGGGGAATGCAACGGCGTATGAGGCTCTGTGTTTCGAAGACGTGATCCGCGCCCACCTCATCGCCTGCCATCCCCACGAAGGCGCTACGGGATGCACAGATCTTGGAGCGACATCAAGTCTCTGGAACCAAAGCAACTTTGCGTCATCCCCGCGAAGGCGGGGATCCAGGAAACTCCGCATCCAAGCGGCTGAAACGGATGGATTCCCGCCTTCGCGGGAATGACGGTCGAATTGGAAAAACTCCAGCTTACGGTGATGAAAGGGGGCAATCCTGCAGCAGGTTGCCCCCGGCTCCGTCACTTCCCCGCCGCCGCAACCACCTTGTCGATGGCGCCCAGCGCGAACTTCAGCACCGCCTCGTCGGCCAGCTTGCCGTCCCTGATCTTCTCGCCGACGGTGCCGATGACCACCTGGGCGCCGCCGATCAGCTTGGCCGGGATCGCCAGCAGCGTGTCGTTCACCTGCTGATGCGCGCGCACGCCGCCGGTGAAGGCGGGGGAGTTGCTGATGACCAGCACCGGCTTGCCGATCAGCGCCGACTTGCCGTAGGGGCGCGATGCCCAGTCGAGCGCGTTCTTCAGCACGCCCGGCATGCCGTAATTATACTCCGGCGTGACGATGACCACGCCGTCGGCCTCGGCGATGGCCTGACGGAAGGCCTGGACCTCCGCCGGGGCATCGGGGGTGTCGATGTCCTGGTCGTAGAGCGGCAGGCGCAGGTCGCGGATGTCCATGCTGACGCCGGCCGGCAGGGCGTCCTGCAGCCCGCGCAGAACGGCCAGCGAGTTGGAATTGCTGCGCAGGCTGCCGGGAAGGCCCAGCAGTTTGGCACGCACCGTTGCATCGGTCATGAAGCGGTTGCCTTTCCTCTTATGGTCGAACCTGTCGTAATCAGGCGCGGTTGGGATGCGACGGGCCGCTGCCCGCCCCGGTCCGGCCGATGGAGTCGGCGATCTCGTCGAGATCCTCCGGCGTCAGGGTCAGGGTGGCGGCGTCCAGCCAGCCATCAACCTGGGCCGGCGTGCGGGCGCCGACAATGGCCCCGGTGATCGCCGGCCAGGACAGCACCCAGGCCACCGCGACCGCCGCGATGGTGGTGCCATGCCGCTCGGCGATCGGGCCGAAGGACTGGGCCAGCGCCAGATTGCGCTCCAACGCCTCTCCGGTGAAGTTGGCGTTGCTGGACCGCCAGTCGTCGGCCGGCAGGGCCTTCGCCCGCTCCACGGTGAAACGCCCGGTCAGCAGGCCGGCCTGCATCGGGCTGTAGACGATGACGCCGGTCCGGTGCGACAGGCACCAGGGCAGTTCCGACGCGGCGACGTCGCGCCGGATCGCCGAGAAGGGCGGCTGCAGCGTGTCGACATGGCCCAGCCGCTCCGCCGCCTCCAGCTGGGCGGCGGTGTGGTTGGACAGGCCGACGGCGCGGACCTTGCCTTCCGCCTTCAGGTCCAGCAGGGTCTGCCAATACTCCTCGACCGCCTCATGTTCGGCCGGCCAGTGCATCTGGTAGAGGTCGATGCGCTCGACGCCCAGCCGCTTCAGCGACGCTTCCAGTTCGCGGCGGATGCTGTCGGGCTTGCCGATCCGGCGGGGCATCGCCTTGCGGTCGGCCTCGTCCCACACCAGACCGCATTTGGTGAAGACATAGGGCCGCTCGGCTTCCGGGATGTCGGCCAGGGCGCGGCGCACGATCTCCTCGGAATGGCCAAGGCCATAGACGGCGGCGGTATCGATCCAGTTGATGCCGCGCTCCACTGCATGGCGGATGGCGGTGACCGACTGGCTGTCGTCCTGCGCGCCCCAGCCGGCGGCCCAATCCGGCCCGCCGATCGCCCAGGCGCCAAAGCCGACGCGGGTGATCGCCATGTCGGTGGTGCCGAAGCGGCGGGTCGGCAATCCCGTCCTGCTGACGCCGTTGCTTGTGGTGCTCATGGTTGCCTCCTCGATGATGGCGCTGACATGGGCTTGGCAGCCCCAGCTTTCCAACAATTCATAGGCGGATTGCACGCCGGCCCCTCGCGCGGACGATGCCGGTCCGGCTGTGACCATCTTGGGCTCCGACTGTTGATCGAGGCGACGGCTACCTAATTTGAGATTACACGAAGGGTGCCCCGCCGACGCCGGCGGGCACCGAATGGATCGACGGCAGGTTCGACCGGAGCGGAGACGGGAGGCGACATGGCGACGCGGCGACTGGATCGGGAAGACCACGTCCGGAAACATCTGGCGCTGATGCTGCAGGATTGGCAGGAGCAGACCGGCCGCGACATGGCGACCGCGACCGCCGACCAGCGGCTCCAGCACTGCACGACCCTGCTGATCGACCTGCTGGGCGAAGCGGAGCGGGCGGACGAAGCCGCCATGGCCGAAAGCTGAGCTTTCAAAAGGCGCGAAAGCTGAGCTTTCAAAAAGCAAAGGAACGGCCCCGATGCGGGACCGCTCCTTGGACTGCGCCTCCGGTCCTTACTGCGGTGCCATGCGGATGGCGCCGTCCAGGCGGATGACGTCGCCGTTCAGCATCTCGTTCTCCAGGATGTGCTGGACGAGACGGGCATATTCCTCCGGCTTGCCGAAGCGCTTGGGGAAGGGGACGGTGGCCGCGAGGCTGTCCTGCACCTCCTGCGGCATGTTCAGCAACATCGGCGTGCCGATCAGGCCGGGGGCCACCGTCATCACGCGGATGCCGTTGCGGGCGAGGTCGCGCGCCGCGCAGATGGTCAGGGCGACGATGCCGCCCTTCGACGCGGCATAGGCCGCCTGCCCGATCTGCCCCTCATAGGCGGCGACGGAGGCGGTGTTGACGATCACGCCGCGCTCGCCGCTCTCCAGCGGCTCCAGCTTCGCCATGTCGGCCGCCGCCAGCCGCAGGATGTTGAAGCTGCCGATCAGGTTCACCTCGATCACCGTGCGGAAACTCTCCAGCGGCATCGGGCCGTCGCGGCCGACGATGCGCTGGGCCGGGGCGATGCCGGCGCAATTCACCGCGATGCGGGCCGGCCCATGGGCGGAGCGCGCCTGATCGAGCGCCCGCTCGGCCGACGCGCCGTCGGTGACGTCGCAGACCAGGCCCAGCCCGCCGATCTCGTGCGCGGTCTTCAGCACCGCGTCCTCGTTGACGTCCAGCACGGTCACCTTGGCGCCGAGCCCGGCCAGATGACGCGCCGTCGCCGCCCCCATGCCCGAGGCGCCGCCGGTGACGATGGCGGACAGACCCTGGATGTTCATGGCATCTCCTCCTTAATTGCGGCCGGTCCTTGCGGGGCGCCGGCCTTGTGTCCAACAGGCTGCGATCGCACTTGTTGTTTGCCGAATGGCATTGTCTACCAGATGGCCGCTCCACCATACCACACCGTATGGTCGGGGTGCATCAGCGTGGCGATCCGCGCCGGCCATGACGCTGGCGGATTTCTCAAGAAGGGTCCAGATCCCGGAGGGTTTCAGCGTCCATGACAGCATCCGTTCCCACCGGCACCGAGCTGGCGATCCCCGATCCCGAGCGGGTCGAGCAGGACGAGCGGCTGGTCCGCGGCCGCTTCTGGCCGAAGCTGCGCGCCAACCTGCACCGCATTCCTTTCCTGGAAGAGCTGCTGGCCGCCTATTTCTGCGCGACCGATCCGGCGACGCCCTACCGGGCGAAGGGGATCCTGCTGGGAGCGCTGGCCTATTTCGTGCTGCCGGTGGACGCCCTGCCCGATTGGCTGCTGATCGCCGGCTTCACCGACGATGCAGCGGTACTGGCCGCCGCCATCCAGACGGTGCGTGCCAACCTGACCCCTGCACACTGGACGCGCGCAAAGGAGACGCTGCGCGCCGAGGCGGCCGAAGAGGCCGGCCGGGCCGGCTAACCGGCCGCCTCGCTTGCCGCCTTGCGCCCGTCCGCCGCGTCGCGGTGCATGGTGTAGAGCGCCGACCCGGCGATCACCAGCGCGCCCACCCACCCCCAAACATCCATCGTCTGGCCGAAGGCGAGCCACGCCACGAACGCGGTGAAGGGCAGCCGGGCGTAATCGTAGGGCATCATCGCCGAGGACTCGGCCAGAGACAGCGCCTTGGTCATCGCCAGCTGGCCCAGGGTCAACACCCCGCCCAGAAGCGCCAGCGCACCCAGCACGCTCCAGCTCGGCCAAGTCCAGACGAACAGCGCCGGCACCAGTGCCATCGGAGTGACCAGCAGGCCAAGGAAGGTGACGATGACCAAGGCGCTGTCCCTGCGGCTGAGCATCCGCATCTGCAGCACGGTGGCCGCCGCGGCGACGCAATGGACGAACAGCGCCAGGAAAGCCAGATCGACCGGCGTAGCGCCCGGCCGCAGCACGATCACCACACCGACGAAGCCCGCACACACAGCCGCCCAGCGCCGCAACCGCACCCGCTCGCCCAGGATCAGTGCCGCCCCCGCCGTGACGAACAGCGGAATGGCGAAGCTGACCGAGGTCGCCGTCGGCAACGGGATATGGGCGATGGCGTAGAACCAGCCGGCCATCGCGCACAAGCTGGTCAGCGCCCGCGTCACATAGGGCAGCAGCCGCCGTTCCGCCAGCACCGACCGGCAGGCCGGCACCCCCGCCGTCAGCGCCCAGGGCAGCATCCACAGCAGGCTGAACAGGTTGCGGAAGAACACGACCTCCAGCGGGTCCATGACGGTGGACGCCCAGCGAACCGCCGAATTGCCGATCCCGAACAGCAGCGCCGACAGCAGCATGAAGCCGGCGCCCAGCAACAGCCGGTTGGCCGGCGCCCGCAGACCGGGCCCCGCATCCATGGGGGGAGAGGCAGAGACGGTCACGGTCAATCGTCCATGGAGTGCCGTTTCGGTGGAAGCCGTTCGGTGGAAGCTGTTTGGGGCCGGTTGCGACGGCAGGGTCCGATCCGGGCCGCCGCCTGACGCGTTAGCGCAAACACGGGCTGCACGAAACACCTTCCGTCACCGGCACCTAAGCGATGATCCTCCGACGATAACCGGGGTGACGCAAGCGAAATGCAATCGACCCTTACGGTCATACTCCCGTATGACGTGTGGCGGTCTTCACGATATGGAGCCCGATTGGACGGGCCGGTGCGGCAGGCGGATGGTGAACCGCACACCGGGGCTGGTGTTCTCGACCGTCAGGGTGGCGCCCAATTGCTTGGACAGGGTGTGGATCAGGCGCATGCCCAGGCTGCGGCTGCGGCGCCAGTCGAAGTCGGGCGGCAACCCGACGCCGCGGTCGCCGACGATCAGGTGCAGCGCGTCGCCGTCCGGCCGCAGGCCTACGGAAATGACATTGGCGCCGTCACGGCCGCTTCCGCCCGGCCGGTCATTACCGTTGCCATCACCGTCGCCCGCCTCGGCGGATACCGGGGTGGCGAGCGGCCGATAGGCATGCTTGATGGCGTTCATCACCAGCTCGTTGGCGAGCAGGCCCAGCGGCACGGCATGATCGGTCGGCACCTCCGCCGGCTCCACCGCCAGTTCCAGCCGCCAGTCGCCGCCTTCGGACCGGGCCGAACGCTCCAGCTCCCGGCACAGCTCGGTCAGATAGTCGTGGAAGGGGATGAAATGGACGTCGTCGACGCGGTAGAGCAACCGATGGATGTCGGCGATGGCCTGAACGCGCCGCCCCGCCTCCAGCAGATGGTCGCTCAAGCGCGGGTCGTCCACCGCCTGCCCCTGCAGGGCCAGCAGGCTGGACACCACCTGCAGGCTGTTCTTGATACGGTGGTTGACCTCGCGCATCAGCAGGTCCTTCTGCGCCAGCGCCGCGTCGCGCTCGCCGATGGTGCGCTGGAGCGACGCGGTCCGCTCGACCACCCGGCGCTCCAGCTCGCGCTGCACCTGCCGGGCGGCGCCGGCCTGCCGGAAGCCGAAGACCGACAGCGCCGCCAGCGCCAGCGCCGCCGCCGCACCCAGCCCGGCATAGGGCGCGATCAGCCGGTGCCACGATGCCAGGACCGGAGCCGTATCAAGCCGGACGACCACATGCACCGGCCAGCTGTCGACCCGGCGATGGGCGACGATGGCCGTGTCGTCCCGCGCCGCCCCGCCCTCCGGCTGCGCCTGGATCGCACGGCGGGTCAGGACCGACAGCGGCGCCGGATCGGCGGCAGTGTCGGGCTCGCGCACCAGCACGTCGAGATCGCCGGACCGCGCCAGGATGGTCACCGGCCGATGGGGAACGTCCAACTCCTTGTAGAAGCCCGACAGATAGGAGGGATCGATGGTGACCGAGGCCATGCCGCGGAAACGGCCGTCCGGTTCCGACAGCCGGCGGCTGAGCAGGAAGGTCGCCTTGTTGGTCACCCGGCCGATGATGCGCGGCCCGATATGGGGCTGGTCCAGCGCATCGCCCGCTCCGGTCGCCCGGCTGTGGAACAGGAAGACATCGCGGTCGGACGCATCCGAGAAGGGCGCCGGAAAGGCCAGCGTCGTCAGCCGCAGCAGCCCCGCCCCGTCGTTCAGCCAGATCGCATCCAGGAAAGGCAGCCGGGCGCGCTGGCCGTTCAGCTTGTCCCACAGGGCACGCGACCGGGCGATCTCGTCCCACGGGCGCCCGGCGGTTTCCTGGGCGGCATATTCCACCAGAAGGTCGGCGGCGTCGAACAGACGGGCCGCATGTTCCGCCAGCACCCGGACGGCGGCCTGGGCGCGCTCCTGCGCACCGTTCAGCGCCCGCTCGCGCGATTGCACCCCGACCACCACGGTGACCATCGCAAGGAACAGGAAGCCGCAGGCCGCCAGCCAGCCGATGGCCGCCTCCAGCCGCGGCTTGCGGAATGGATGGACGATGTCCGCGGCCGGAGCCGGGCTCCCGGCGGGCTCGTCAGATGACTTGGCAGGCGGAACCATGCTAGCGGCCGTTCCTTTTCCGCAGCTGCGGACCGCCGCGCCGGATGGCGGACAAGCGGCAAGAATCGCGGAATAGTAGCGCAGGACGGACCGCCGGTAACCCTGTCTTTCGGAGACGCAGGTCACGACGCCGGGCAATCCTGTCCAGAAGGCCCGGCGGCCCCTAACGGATGGAGTCGTTGTGCAGAACCATCTCCACCGCCATCTGGGCGGCGCAGAGGTCGGCCAGCGCCGTGCCCACGGACTTGAACAGGGTGATCTGGTCGTAGAAGCGCCGTCCCGCCCGCTCGCCGCGGCTGAGGTCGAACAGGTCGCCGGCGATGTCGTCCGCGGTCAGCAGGCCGGAGGCCACCGGCTGGGCGATGTCGCCGGCCTCCACCGGTGTGCGGTCGCGGCAATCGACGAACACGCGGGCACGGCGGATGCAGCCGTCGTCGGCCTCGCGCATCTCCGGCGTCACCCCGCCCAGCAGGTCCAGATGCTGGCCCGGCCGCAGCCAGTCGCCGTGGATCAGCGGCTCGCGCGCCGTGGTGGCGCAGGCGACGATGTCTGCGCCGCGGACCGCCCCCTCCAGGTCGCCGGTCGCCTCGATCCGGAACTTCGGCCGGTGGAAGCGGGCGGCGAGGCGCTTGGCCTTCTGCAGGTCGCGGCCCCAGACCAGCACATGGCGGATCGTCCGCACGGCGGTGTGGGCCTCCACCAACTCGAGCGCGAGGGGGCCGGTGCCGACCACCAGCAGGCGTTCCGCATCCGGCCGCGCCAGATAGGAGGCGGCGAGCGCCGAGGCCGCGGCACCGCTGCGCCGGCCAAGCGCCGCGGAGGAGTCCAGCAGAGCCTGCGGCACCCCGGTCTTGCCGTCGGCCAGCAGATAGACGCCCTGGGTGGTCGGCAGGTCTCCGCCGGCATTGTCGGGAAAGACGGTGTCGATCCGCAAGCCGACCGACTGGTTCACCTGCCAGGCCGGCGCCAGCAGCAGGGTGGCGTCGCTGGACCCGTAGGTCTCCACCCGGTGGCGATGCGCCGGCGGAGCCTCCACGCCGGCGCGGAAACTCTGCCGCAGCCGTTCGATCAGCATGCGGTGGTGCAGGACGGACCGAAGCTCGGCGGCGCTGACCGTGCGCATGGGACCTCCTCCCGCCGACCGGCACCCTCCCCCGCCCCTTCGTATGAGGACGGACCGGAAGAGGGGAAAACGACGTCCGGTTACGCCGGACCCGCCGGACTCAATGCACCGTCGGCGCGCTGGTCTCGGCGGCCGGGACCGGCAGCCCGCCGCTGGAGCCCGGCAGCGGGCCGGAGAGCGGACGGGTGCTCTCGGCCAGCCGCTTCTCGGCGGCGGCGGCGCGGGCCTGCGCCTCCTTCAGTTCGCGTTCCAGATACAGCACGCGGTTGCTCTCGCGCCGGGCGCGGCGGCGGTGGCGGCGCTGGCTGTTCCAGACGATGAAGCCGCCGGCCAGGAAGCCCAGCAGCAGCGCCACCAGCGCGGCCAGATAGACCGGGGTGTCGAGCGTGAAGGGCAGAGGCCACAGCGACAGGGTCACGATGCCGCGGTTGGAGATCGCGAACAGGATCGCGACAAGGGCCACCGGCAGGGTGACGATCCAGGAGATATGGCGCAAAGCGATGGTTCCTCAGAAATGCGGCGGGGAGAGACGGCCGGCCCGGCGCTCAGTCCGTGTTCAGACGTTCCCGGAGCTGCTTGCCGGTCTTGAAGAAAGGAATGCATTTCTCGCCGACGTCAACCGATTCTCCGGTCCGGGGGTTGCGACCCGTGCGCGCGTCCCGCTTCTTGATGGAGAAGGCGCCGAAGCCGCGCAGTTCCACCCGGTCGCCGCGCGCCAGCGCTTCCGTGATCTCATCGAAGATGGTGCCGACGATCTTCTCGATGTCGCGCTGGTACAGGTGCGGATTGCGCTCCGCCAGCCGTTGGATCAGTTCCGACTTGGTCATGACCGATGACGTTCCCCCATTCGGTGCGGGCGCTTATGGTCGCGATGCGCCGCGCTTGAGCATCAGCGTGCCACCGGCCCGCCAAGGCGTCAAGCCCCACCCGTGGCGCTAAACCGTTACGGTACAACCCTTTTTCAGTCCTCCATCCGCCCGGTCAGGGAAGAAATCGGCTCTTGCGGACAGTGCCGTCCGCGGCAGCGGCGGCAATCTCCGGCACGGATCGTGACGGAAATTTGAAAGCAATCAACGGCTTCGCGAAAGAAATCCCGCCAGTCGGAACGCTCCGCCGAAGGGATCAGGCTCCGCCCAGCCGCGTCCCCTCCAGGATGGCGCCCTCCAGCACCGCCGAGGAGCGGTCGCAGCCGGTCAGGTCGGCCAGCGTCAGGTCGCTGCCCTTCAGGTTGGTCTGGGCCAGCGAGGCGCCGGCCAACCGCGCCCGCACCAGCGAGGCCCGCATCACCTTGGCCCCGGCGCTGACCAGCAGCATGCCCAGGTTGGCGCCGTCCAGCCGGCTGTCGATCAGGATGGCGCGGTCCAGCTTCACCCCGCGCAGGTCGGCGGAGCGCAGGTCGGCGGAGCGCAGATCGGCGCCGTCGAACTGGGCGGCCTGCAGCTGGGCGCCGTTCAGCCGGGCATGGCGCAGCCGGGCGCCGGTGCCCTTGGCCAGCGTCAGGATCTTGCCCGCCAGATCGGCCCCCTCCAGGTTCAGCCCCGTCAGGTCGAGCTGGCATCCCTGCTTGCCGCTGGTGCCCAGCCAGATCATGTGCTGGCGCAGCATGCCGTCCAGCTGCTCGGCCGGCAGAGCCGGCAGTTCGGCCGCCGCGGCGGTCTCCACCGGCTCCGGTTCGGGTGCCGGTGCCTGCGGCGGCGCCTGCCGGGCGGCCTTGGCCTGCTCGTCGGTGCGGATCGCCCGATCGAGCCCGGCCGCGTCCAGGCTGGCCCCGTCCAGGATGGCGCCGCGCAGGTCGGAGCCGTTGAGGTCCGCCCCGCGCAGGTCGGCGCCGGAGAAGTTGGCGTCGCGCAGGTCGGTGCGGTCCAGCCGGGCGCCGGCCAGCCGGGTGTTGGTGAAGTCGGCCGCCCGCGCGAAGCTGCCCGACAGCTTGGCCCGCGCCATGTCGGCGTTGGTCAGCCGGGCGGACGCCATGTCGGCCGGGCCGGGGTCGAAGCCCACCACCTTCAGCTCGCCGGCGCTGTTGCGGTTGACCATGCTGCCGTCGCGCAGGTCGACCTCGACCATGGTGGCGCCGTCCAGCCGGGCGCCGCGCACGTTGGCGCCGCGCATGTCGGTGCGGAACAGCCGCGCCTCCGACAGGTCGGCCCCGCGCAGGTCGGCGCCATAGAGGTCGGCATGGTCGAGGATGGTGCCGCGCAGGTCGGCATCGCGCAGGATGGCGCCGGCCAGATGCGCGCCGGTCAGGTTGCGGCCGGCCAGCGACAGGCCCGACAGGTCGAAGAAGGGCAGGTTGGCGCGGGCACCGTTCGGCCGTCCCTCGGCGAATCGGACATGGCGCTCGCACACGCGGTCGAGCTGGTCCTGGGTCAGGCGGATTCGGGATTTGCCGTCTTGCGCCATGGCCGGTCACGCGAACAGGGCGTCGATGTCGGCCTGGGAGATCGCACCGCCGCCATCGCCGCCGCCGGTATCGGCAGGCGGCGGGGGCGGCGGCGGGGCCGGCTTCGCAACGGGTGGAGGCGGGGGAGGGGGAGGAGGTGGTGGTGGTGGAGGCGGGGGTGGCGGCGGAGAGGGCTCCACGCCGGCCGGCAGCGGCTCCGCCCGTTCCGCCACCTCGGGCACGCTGGCGAACAGCGCGTCGATGGCGTCCTGGCTGACCTCCGGCCCGCCCAGCTGCGGGCCGTTCAGCAGATGCGCGTCGGGACGGGTGTCGCCCATCTTGCGGTGGGAGGCGACCTCGCCGGGGGCATGCTGTTCGGCCACCGCCAGACGCTCTACACCCCAGATCTCGATCATCGTGTTCACGCGCTCTTCGATGTAGCGCAGCGTGTTGACGACCTTGGTGGTGCGTTGCCCGGTGATGTCCTGGAAGGAGCAGGCGGTCATGATCTCGATGCACCACGCCTCGATCGCGTCGATCCGCTCGGCCAGATCGTCGTCGTCGCGCGGGATCGACATGGTGATTTCCTGGATCTTCTCCGTCGCGTTCAGGATATCGGTGGTGGCGCGTTCGGTGGCGGCGACGATCTCGTCCAACTCGCCGGTCGCCGCCTCGATCCGGTTGGAACCGGTGTCGGTGGCCTTCAGCGCGGCGATGTCGCTGCGCGCCTCGCGCACCACCTGGGTGATGGCGGTCAGTTCCTGCTGGATGCGCGGATCCTCGCCCGGCGCCAGGGCGGCGAATGCGCTGGGAGAAGCGCCGCTCAGCCGGTCGACCTGGGTTTCCAGCTTATCCACCAGCCGCTGGAAATCGTCGGAGGCGACGACGCGGCTGCGCCGGTCGCGCATGCGCAGGAAGGCGCGACCCCGCGCCGTCTGCGACAGGGCCTCCTCCATCTGCAGATACTCTTGCTCGGTCAGTTCGAGCAGTGACCCGCCGCTCATTGCGCTCAACCCGCCTTGTCCAGCAGCCACGCCTTCCCGCCATGCCGGGGACTGCGCCAGCCCTGTCCTATACCACCGAATTTCTTTACCGGGAGTTTCCGCCGCCGCCACGCTATCATTCTTCCGAACGGATCGGAGTGCCGGCGGATGCCGAAGGCGCCGGGGGACGGACAGGCTTGAACCCCCTTGCTTTTTGCCCCAAATCAGCCCCGGTTCGTAACGGTCTTTGACAGAAATTCCCCTCCAAGAAAGGAAGAAGCCATGAAAGCGGTGGTGCGTCCGGTGGTGTTTGCGGCTGCGGTCGGGATGGCTGCGCTTGCCGGCGGCGCGCTGGTCGCACCGGCCGATTCGGCACTGGGCCGGGCCGGCTCCGTGCTCGGGCTGGGCACGTCGCCAGCCGCGGCGGCGCTGCCGCTGGGTGCGGTCGGCGGCGGTGGCACCATCGCCCCGATGCTGGAGCAGGTGACCCCGGCGGTGGTCAACATCTCGGTGCTGAGCCAGGCTCCCCAGGCGGAAAACCCGCTGCTGCGCGATCCCTTCTTCCGCCGCTTCTTCAACCTGCCGGACCAGATGCCGCAGGGCCGGCCGCAGGTCAGCGCCGGGTCCGGCGTGATCGTCGACGCCGCCAACGGCTATGTCGTCACCAACAGCCATGTGGTGGAGAATGCGCAGGAGATCGCCGTCACGCTGAAGGACCGCCGCCGCCTGCGCGCCAAGCTGATCGGCCGCGACGCCGCCACCGACATCGCGCTGCTGCAGATCAAGGCGGAGAGCCTGACCGCCCTGCCGCTCGGCGACTCGGACCGCGCCAAGGTCGGCGATTTCGTCGTCGCCATCGGCAACCCGTTCGGGCTGGGCCAGACCGTGACCTCCGGCATCGTCTCCGCGCTCGGCCGCAGCGGGCTGAAGATCGAGGGGTACGAGGACTTCATCCAGACCGACGCCTCGATCAACCCCGGCAACTCCGGCGGCGCGCTGGTCAATTTCCAGGGCGAGCTGATCGGCATCAACACCGCCATCATCGGTCCGGCCGGCGGCTCGGTCGGCATCGGCTTCGCCGTTCCGGTCACCATCGTCCGCTCGGTGATGGAACAGCTGCGCGAATATGGCGAGGTGCGGCGCGGCCGGCTGGGCGTCGCCATCCAGGACCTGACGCCCGATCTGGCGGAAAGCCTGAACCTTAAGGGCGACGAGGGCGCGCTGATCGCCAAGATCGAACGCGGATCGCCCGCCGACAGCGGCGGCCTGCGCAGCGGCGACGTGGTGGTGGCGGTCGACGGCCGCGCCATCCGCAGCGCCACCGATTTCCGCAACCGCATCGGTCTTCTGCGCGTCGGCACGCCGGTGCAGTTGACGGTGGTGCGCAACGGCGGGCAAAAGTCGGTGACCGTCCGCACCCAGCGCTAGAGTGTGATCGGTTCGAGCGGAAACGCTTGAACCGTGAATCACACGGAAAACCATAAGCTTAGAGTCTGTCTGGTGCTTCAATAAGCACCAGACAGACTCTAGAGTGTGATCGGCAGAGGCCCGGCGCAGGGTCGCGGACAGCAGAGGAGCCACCCCGTACCGGCATGATGCGTTCCAACCCACCCCGCCGCCCGGCCGCCCCGCCGGCCCCCTCGCCCGGCCGCAGCGCGGCCCAGCGCCAGCGCGAGATCGCGACGCTGCTGATGCGGCTCGACGCCATGCTGAAGCAGTCGGCGGAGCTTGCCCAGACGGCGCGCGAGCGGGTGTCGGTCGGCGGGCTGGCCCGCTACCGCCGCTTCAGCCGGCGCGTGCGCGACTTCTTCGCGCTTGCCGCCCTGGCGCAGGAACGGCTGGACGCCGCGCCGGAGGAGATGGAGGATCTGATCGATCCCATGACCACCGCGCTGGAACGTCTGCACGCCCGCATGGTGGTCCAGTTCGTGGAGGGCAGCGCCGGCTTCTTCTCCAGCTTCGCCCGAGTGAAGGCCCTGCCCATCGGCACCCACGAGATGTGCGGGGTGGAACTGCGCGGCGTCCTGGAAATCCGCAAGTTCCTCGACGATCCACTCTATGAGGGGGAGCGCGGGCAGGCCCTGCGTGCCGAGACCGACCGCATCGCCGCCCTGATCCGCCGCGTGATGGACCGCATTCCGCCACTGCCCGATTTCGGCGACGAGCCCAGCATCGGCCCGCGCGGCACGCTGAACAGCCCGCTGAAGGGCCCCAACGCCCATCTGCCCGCCGGCCGCAGCGTCGCCCGTCCGGCGCCGCCCCGCCCCGCCGGCATGCCGCCCGCCGCGCCCCCGGCCCCGAACCCCAGCACCGAGGTCCGGTCGCTGAGCCTCGACCAGTTCGAGGACGACGAGGACGAGTGAGCGCCCAAGCGGGCGGCGACACCATGCCCCGGGCCGCCCGCCATCGATTCGTCAGCGGCGGTGCTTCTTGCCCTCGTCCGCGGTCAGGGCGCCGACCGCGGCGCCGGCCGCACCGCCCAGCAACCCGCCATAGATGGCGCTGCCGCCGGTAACCGCGCCGATGGCCGCACCGCCGGCAGCACCGATCGCGCCGCCGGTCAGGGCACGGTTTTCGCGGTGGTTCAGGTTCGAACAGCCGCCGAGCAGGGCCGCACCGATCAGCAGCACCGTCGCCCCGGTGGTGGCCCTGCTGGCGGTCCGGTTGGTGGCCCTGGTGATGACTGTCCCCATGGTCGTCTTCATCGCTCTCTTCCTTCAAAAAAAGGCTTGGCCGCCGGGTGCCTCTCTCGGGCTGTCGCTGCGGCCATGCTTATGTTTGGTGAGCCGCGCCTTGCGCTGCTGTGACCATTTCGGGGTAACGACCTCACCCGTTCGATGCGGGGCACATCGTTCGCGTTACAGCGATCAACGAAGACGACGGGGAATGAACGACAAGACTTCCCCAAGCCGGCCGGGCCGATTTTCCCCAATCAAAGTATGGTTACCAAATGGTGTGGTAAGACCATTTGAATTGTTTTTGTTAGCCGACAAATAATTACAACTTTCCGAATGAAATCCGGCCGCGAATTGGTTACGACCTTGCCTTCCCTCTGAAGCATCGTGCTCATGGGGAGACAGAGATCGGCTCCTTGCGCTGGCATTTCGAAGCCACGCGATGAAAGGCCGGCACAGGGAAGAGTAGAGATGATGTTCGACGAAAAGCACTATGACGACAGCCGCCCACCCGACCGGAACCGATCCTCCACCCACTCCCCGCCGATGGGCCGGATCATCGAGATGGCATTCAGCGGCTTGTGGGTGATCAAGCGGCAGGGTGTGCTGACGGAGGTCGGCGGCCGACTCTATTGGCCCGACCGCCAGTCTCTGGAGCGGGCGGCGGCCCAGGCCGGCATTCCGCTGTCGGATGTCGCGGTCCATACCGGACGCCTCGACGCCGACTCCCGATAGGGGGACAGGCTCCACCCCTTCCGGGGGATGGAACCGCGACGAAGGGACAGTTGCACAGGCAGGGGGCTTCTTCCAATATCCGGAGTGCGGACAAACAGCTGGTATGGACCGTCCACAATCTCCGTTTCATTGGGGCCCATGGAAGACATCGACCGCCAAAGAACGCTGGATTATTTCGAAAGGCTGGGGAAAAAGCGCGTGCGCCTTTACACCGCCATCGACTGCGAGCGCTTTCTCGGCGACTGGCAGGTCCGCGAGTTGGCGGACCAGTGGCTCGATGCCAAGAATGCGGAAGACACGCCGCAGCCGCTGTGGCGGCGGCTGCTCGCCGACCGCCGCTGACGCTTCTCCTTCCCCGCCTGTCGGCCTAGGCCCGTTCCGGAAACAGCCCGAGCAGCCCGTCGCGCTCCTCGATGGGAGCGTGGGCGGCCTCCTCCAGGCCGGTCAGGCGGACGACGGCGAAATCATGCGGCAGCCGGGTCTGGTCGATGATGGCGACGCTTCCCCCGCCTTCCGACCAGATGGTGCGATAGGCCGTCCCGTCGATCCGCATAACACCATCCTCCGGATATCCGCCATTCCACCCGACAAAGCAGGATGACTTTGTCGGCACCTCGCAATAGGTGGTGGCCGCTGCCGCTTCAACACGGGTAGCGTTCGGCGGAACAGTCACCCGCCGGGCGGTGTTACCGTTTCCGGCCAAGCATGAATGGCCGCACCCCCCACATGGTTTCCGACACGATGCCGTTGCGCGCGCTGCGTTCCCAATCCTCCCCGCTCTACCGGCTGCCCGGTTCGGCGCTGGTCCTGATCGCCTGCACGGCGGCCGTTCTGCTGACCGTCGGGCTGTCGGCCGTCTTCGCCTGGCGCGACCGCAACGAGGCGGTGCAGCAGGCGACCGGGGTCGCCGGCAACATCGGGTTGCTGGCGGCGGAGCATGCCGCCCGCCTGATCGAGACCGGCGACCTGCTGCTGACCCAGACGGCGACGCTGGCCGGCACGACCGGCACGCCGCTGCCCGACGACCGGGCGACGCGTGACCGCATGGCCCTGCTGGCGGCCAGCACTCCGCACATGGTGGGGTTGGAGATCCGCGACGCTTCCGGCGCCCTGCGCCTGTCCAGCCTGCCGGATGCGCCCCCTGCCGCCTCACCGGCACTGCGGCCCGATGGCCGCGCCATCGGCGACGGCCGCATGGGCGGCCGGGCGGTGGTCACGCTGGCGCAGCCGCTTCCCGGCAGCGCGCCGCGCGGCTGGGCGGTCGCCGGGCTGGACGCCCGGGCCTTCCGCGACGTCTACCGCGCGCTCGACGTCGGCTATGGCCACAGCATCTCCATCCTGAAGCCGGACGGCACGCCGCTGCTGCGCGAGCCGGAGGGCGGCGGCACCATGGGCGGGCGCAAGGGCGACGACAACACGGCAAGCCACGCCGACGACATCACCGTGACGCGCCCGATCGGCGACACCGGCCTGTCGACGGTGGTGACCATCGCCACCGGCAGCGTTCTGCAGCGCTGGACGGAGCGGCTGTGGATCTACGCCGCCTTCGCCGCGGCGGCCTGCGCCACCGTGGCGGTGATCGGCGCGCTCGCCATCCAGCGGGCCCGGCGCGAGCGCGAGGCGGAGGACGCCCTTCAGCACGCCTACGACACGCTGGAGGAGCATGTCCACCAGCGCACCGCCCAGCTGGAGCGCGCCAATGCCCAGCTGGAAGCCGCAGTGACCGACAAGGAGGTGCTGCTGAAGGAGGTCCAGCACCGGGTGAAGAACAACCTTCAGGTCATCTGCAGCCTGCTGCGCCTGCAGGCGGCCCGCATCGACGAGCAGGCCCGCCGCGGCTTCGACGAGAGCCTGCGCCGCATCCAGACCATGAGCCTGCTGCACGAACTGCTCCACCGGTCCGACGAGCCGGCCCACATCAACTTCGCCGAAGCGCTGCGCCAGATGTGCGACGGGCTGGTGCGTTCCGACAACCCGACCGCCGCCCGGCTGGAGCTGGAGACGGAGGATTGGATCGTCGATGCCGACCGCGCCACGCCGCTGGCCATCGCCACCAGCGAACTCGTGTCGAACGCCCTGCTGCACGCCTTCCCGCACGGCCATCCCGGCACCGTGCGCGTGATGCTGGAGCGCGAGGAAAACGGAATGCGGCTGATCGTGCGCGACAACGGCGTCGGCCTGCCCGCCGGCATGCCGAGCCAGCACAAGCGGCCGAGCCGCGGCGGCGCCGGCAGCGGGCTGGGCCTGAACCTGGTGCAGGCCTTGTCGCATCAGGCCGGCGCCACCCTGAAGATCGAGCGCGACAGCGGCACCATCTTCACCCTGACCATCCCCAAACTGCCGATCCGCCAGCAGGCCAGGAACGCGGCGTAAGGCGGGACGCGGCCGGAGCCCGAACGGAAAGGGCCTCCCCATCCATGGACGGGGAGGCCCTTTCCGTTCGAACGCGTGCCAGGAAGACGCTCCCGCGACTACTCCAGCATGCTGCGCAGCATCCAGGCGGTCTTGTCGTGGATCTGCAGGCGCTGGGTCAGCAGGTCGGCGGTCGGCTCGTCGCTGCCCTGCTCGGCCGCCGGGAAGACGCTGCGGATGGTGCGGGCGGCGGCCTCGTGGCCTTCGACCAGCTGGCGGATCATGTCGTTCGCCTTCGGAACGCCCACTTCCTCCTTGATCGAGGCCAGCTCCGCGAACTGCGAGAAGCTGCCCGGCGCCGGATACCCCAGCGCGCGGATGCGCTCCGCGATCTCGTCCAGCGCAGTCCACAGCTCCGTGTACTGGGTCATGAACATGGTGTGGAGCGTGTTGAACATCGGCCCGGTGACGTTCCAGTGGAACGAATGGGTCTTGATATAGAGCGCGAAGGTGTCGGCCAGAACCTTGTTCAGCCCTTCGGCAATGGATTTGCGGTCTTCGTCCGAGATCCCGATGTCGATCTTCATGGTTCGATCCTTCTTGTTCGGTCCTGCATCATACCCCGGCATCGGCGTGGCCGTCACCGGCCGCCACCCCACCGTCCCCGCACATCAGCTTGGGCGCGGGCGAATGGTTTCAAGGCTGATGCGACCAATCTTCGCGGCCAATCCTCGCGGAAGGCATGGCAGACCAACGGAAGGTGAATGGCGGAACGGGCGTTCCTCAGCCCGCCCGCAGCCGGCCGATGAAGTGCTTGACCTCACGGCTCAGCGTCACCGCCTGCCCGTCGAGCAGCTCCGCCGCGCGCAGGACCTCGCCGGCGGCGGTGCCGGTCTCGCTTGCGCTGGCGGATACGGTGGTGATGGTGCGGGACACGTCGCTGGTGCCGGCGGCGGCCTCCTGCACGTTGCGGGTGATTTCCTCGGTCGCAGCGGCCTGCTGTTCCATGGCGCCGGCGATGGACCCGACGATCTCGTCGATGCCGACCACCGTCTCGCCCACCCCGCGGATGGCGGTGACAGCGGCGCCGGTCACCTGCTGCATGGTTGCGATCTGGGTACCGATGTCCTCGGTGGCCTTGGCCGTCTGGTTGGCGAGGTTCTTCACCTCGCTCGCCACCACGGCGAAGCCCTTGCCGGCCTCCCCCGCCCGCGCGGCTTCGATGGTCGCGTTCAGCGCCAGCAGATTGGTTTGCGCCGCGATGGAGTTGATCAGACCGACGATCTCGCCGATGCGGTGGGCGGCGTCGGACAGGCCGACGACATGGCCGTTGGTCTCCTCCACCGCACGCACGGCACCGCGCACCATGTCGAAGGAGCGGCGGACCTGGGCGCCGATCTCGGCGATGGAGGCCGACATCTCCTCCGTCGCGGCGGCGGCGGTCTGGACGCTGGAGCCCGCCTGGGCGCTGGCGGCGGCGACGGTGGCGGCCTGCCGGTTGGCACTGTCGGCGCGCTCCAGCATGCCGGCGGCGTTGCTGCGCACCTGATGGGCGCCAGCCCCCACCTGCTGAACCACCTCCGCCACACGGGCCTCGAACAGGTCGGCCAGCTCCTGGATGGCGCGGTGTTTTTCGGCTTCGGCCTCCGCCTTCTGGCGCTGCTGGTCGGCGGTCAGCCGCTCCACCTCGCGGGCGTTGGTCTGGAACACCTCCAGCGCGCGGGCCATGGCGCCGATCTCGTTGCGCATCCAGCCGCCCTCGACCACGCCGTCCAGCTTTCCGGCGGCGAGCTCCGTGGTGGTGCGCGAGAGTTGCTGCAACGGCCTGGTGATGGAGCGGGCGAGCACCAGCCCGGCCGCCATCATCGCCAGCAGCAGCCCGCCCATGACCAGCGCGAAGTCGCGCCGCGCCGCGGCGGTGGCATCGCGGGTGGCCTGGGTGGCGGCGGAGGTGGAGCGGCCGATGGCGGCCTGCGTCTCCATCACCTTGGCGGTCAGGGCGTCGAACTGGGCGTCGGTGTGGGCCATCATCGGGATGCCGATCAGGCGGTCGATGGCCGCCATCTGGTTCATCTCGTCCACCGCCTTGGCATAGGCGCCGAGCCGGACCGACACCTCGTCCAGCATCGCCCGCTCCGCCTCGGCCAGCGGAATGGCGCGCAGCTCCGCGATCGCGCTGCGCGCCTTGCCCAGGTTGGCGGCGATGGCGTCGCGCATGGCCTGGAGCTTCGCCTCTTCGATCCCCGACCCTGACAGGGCCAGATGCCGCGACACGTCACTGTGGATGACATAGGCGATGGCGACCAGCCGGTCGATGCGGCCCAGACGCTCCGCCGCCTCGCTGTGGATGCCGTCCACGGCGCCGAGCGCCTGCTCCGATTCACGGTCGGCCAGGACCAGGGCCGCCACCGTCAGGACGATCCCCATCAGGGGTGCCGCGAACACCCGGCCCGCCACCGACAGGCCCGACAGACGCGCAAAGACACCGCCGCTCATCCCCACTCCCCCATCAACGTCGCCGTACGGTCACCGCCGGACGCGGCGGCCGTCATTCGCCGTCGTCACTTGTAGATGCCGACATAGGCGACCAGATCCTGGCCGGGCACGCGCTTCACGTAGGTGATCTTCGGCTCGATCTTGTTGCTGGCGGGGTTCAGCCAGCGATACTCGACCCAGCCCTCGCCCTTGTCCTTGGCGACGGCCAGCACGTCCTGGACGATGAAACGGCCATCCGGGTCCTTGACGTTGATGACGCTCTGACCGACGCCGGCCGGACGCGGCGGATAAACCTTCCACACCCCGGCGAAGTCGATGACGTTGACGTAGATCTCGCCGTACTTGAACGGACCGTCGGCGTTGAAGGCCTTGGCGGCCTCGTCCAGTCCCTGGGCGGCGATCAGCTCCGCCGCCTTCAGGGTGATGGACTTCGCGTCCTCCTGGGTCGGCTTGGCCGTCTGGGCCAGGGCGGGGGTGGGCATCGGGGCGGAAACGGCAGTCCCGGCGGCGATCAGGCCGGCCACCAGCAAACGAAACCACAGGTGCATGTGCTCTATCCCCAAGGAATGGAGGCCAGCCGGCGGACGCCGGACGGCCCGCAGATTGTTGTCCGGCCGTCGCCGCTTCCGCGCGCAGCCGTATTCCGATCAAGCTACTAGCAGAAGGTTTCATGCATTTGTCCGTCCTATTTCGACACGGTCATACTGCATTGCGACATAGCAATATTTCCACAAACCTCCCGATCCACACACTTTTAAAACGTACTCCTTTGAATCCAAACGCCTTATCCGCGCAGGGTCGCCATCGGCACCGGATCCGGAACGGCCGCTGTCCACAGATGCGGCCTATCGACGCATCGAACGCCTCTCCCCCGCCGCGCCGAGCCTGCCGGATCCCCGGCGCCGCCCGCGGCTGCGTGACGGTTTGCCGCCCCTTTTTTCCATCGACAGCCGCGCTGATCGGGTGGAGCATCGAAAGTCCGATGCGGGCGTTCCGCCGGCCCCGGACCCGATGCGCCATCCCCGCACCCGTCCGCCGCCGCCCGTCGCCCCACCCGGACGTGCCGGTTTTCCAAGTGACTGTCTAGAGCCACACGCGAACGGGCCGCCAGAGCGGCCGGCACCAGCGCCCCATCCCCGGCGCGGCCCGGCCAGGACGGTCCGAAGCTTCCACGGGAGGTGTGAATGCCGCATACGCAAATCCGGACGGCGCGCTGCGCGGCGCTGGTCGGCCCCTATCTCGCCGGCAAGACGACGCTGCTCGAAAGCCTGCTGTTCGCGGCGGGGGCCGTCACCCGCAAGGGCAGCGTGCGCGACGGCAACGCCGTGGGCGACAATTCGCCGGAGGCGAAAGCCCGGTCGATGAGCACCGAGTTGAACGTCGCCTCCTTCGATTACCTGGGTGAACGCTGGTCGATCCTGGACTGCCCCGGCTCGGTGGAGCTGGCGGGCGAAGCGCAGGCGGCGCTGATGGCCGCCGACATCGCCATCGTGGTGGCGGAAGCGGCGCCGGAGAAGGCGGTCTTGCTGGCCCCGCTGTTCAAGGTGCTGGACGACCACCGCATCCCGCATCTGCTGTTCATCAACAAGATCGACACGCTGGGCGACCTGCGGGTGCGCGACGTCGTCGCCGCCTATCAGGAGGTCTCGGCCCGCAAGCTGGTCCTGCGCGAGGTGCCGCTGCGGGAGAACGGCCAGATCACCGGGCTGGTCGATCTGGTCAGCGAGCGCGCCTGGCGCTTCAACCCGCACAAGCCGTCCGATCTGGTGGCCCTGCCCGACAGCGTCCGCGACTGGGAGGCGGAGGCGCGGCAGGCGATGCTGGAATCGGCCGCCGACTTCGACGACGCCCTGCTGGAAAAACTGCTGGAGGATATGGCCCCCGACAGTACGGAGCTGTACGAGACGCTGGCGCATGAGCTGGCCGACGACCTGATCGTTCCCGTCTTCTTCGGATCGGCGGAGAACGACAACGGCATCCGCCGCCTGCTGAAGGCCCTGCGCCATGACGGGCCGGAGGTCGGCGTCGCCGCCGCCCGCATCGATATCCCGTCGGATGCGGCGGTGGCGGCCCAGGTGGTCAGGACGATGGTGGGGTCCCATGCCGGGAAGCTCAGCCTTGCCCGCATCTGGCGCGGCACCGTCACCGACGGCATGACGCTGGGCGGAGAACGGGTGTCCGGCATCTTCCAGCTGTTCGGCCGCGACCAGACCAAGGTGCCGCAGGCGGCGGCGGGCGATCTCGTGGCGCTCGGCCGGCTGGAGAAGGCGGCGACCGGCGACCGGCTGACCGAGAAGGCCAATCTCGGCCCGCCCGCCGACTGGCCGGCCGCCGCCCCGCCGGTGCATGGGCTGGCGCTGCGCGCCGAGAACCGCAATGACGAGGTGAAGCTGTCCGCCGCCCTGCAGAAGCTGCGGGAGGAGGACCCGTCCCTGACGCTCGACCAGTCGCCCGAAACCGGGGAGCTGGTTCTGTGGGGCCAGGGCGACGTGCATCTGAAGCTGGCGATGGACCGGCTGCGCAGCCGCTTCAACGTCGCGGTGAAGGGCCAGCCGCCGCAGGTTCCCTATAAGGAGACGATCCGCAAGAGCACCAGCCACCACGCCCGCTTCAAGCGCCAGACCGGCGGCCACGGCCAGTTCGCCGACATCCATGTGGAGATCCGGCCGCAGCCGCGCGGCTCCGGCATCCAGTTCGAGGATGCGGTTGTCGGCGGCGCCGTGCCGCGCCAGTACATCCCGGCGGTGGAGGCCGGCGTGCGCGAGGCGGCGGTGCGCGGGCCGCTCGGCTTCCCGGTGGTGGACTTCGCGGTGAGGCTGACCGGCGGCCAGTTCCACGCCGTCGACAGTTCCGACATGGCCTTCAAGACGGTGGCGCGGCAGGCGATGGCCGAAGCCCTGCCGGCCTGCGAGCCGGTGCTGCTGGAGCCGATCCTGACCGTCACCATCGCGGTGCCCAGCGCCTTCACGCCCAAGGTGCAGCGTCTGGTCAGCGGCCGGCGCGGCCAGCTGCTGGGCTTCGACGCCCGGCCGGGCTGGCCCGGCTGGGACGAGGTGAAGGCGTGCATGCCGCAGGCCGACATGCAGGACCTGATCGTCGAGCTGCGGTCGCTGACCTTCGGCGTCGGCAGCTACAGCGCCGAATTCGAACGCCTGCAGGAGGTGGTGGGCAAGGCCGCCGACCGCGCGGTGGAGATCCGCAAGGACATGCTGGCGGCGCAATAGGGGGGAACCCGGTCACGGCCGGCAGGCTGAACGTGTCGGCGGTCACGGGCTTGCCGGGCCGCCGCCGCATACGTATCTTACGTAAAGAACGTAGCGGAGTGAGCCATGACCGTGCCAGTGGTCGCCCAACTGTCATCGACGGACCTCAACAAGGCATCCGGCAGGGTGCTCGACAGGGCGGCGGAGGGGCCGGTGCGCATCCTGCGGCGCAACCAGAGCTTCGTCCTGCTGCGCGAAGAGGCTCTGGACGAAATGCTTGAAGCCGCGCGCGACGACAGGCCGCAATCGCTGGAGGACATGCTGGACGGCTACGATCCCGACAAGATCCGCCGGCTGGCCGGCGGCTTCCTGTCCGATCCGCCAACCGGCAAGGAAATGCTCTGAGGTGCCGCGTCCAGGCGACAATTTCGCCCGCAACGGCTATGTGCCGGCCATGGGCCATGTGGTGCATCTGGACTGGGCGCCGGCTCTGGGCCACGAGATGACCGGGCCGCATTACGGTTTGGTGCTGTCCGCCGACGCCTTCAATCTCGGGACCGGGCTGTGCATGCTGTGTCCGATCACCTCGAAGGTCGGCAAGCTCAGCGGCTTCGAACTGCCCATCGCGGCCGGCAAGGTGCGGGGTGCGGCCATCCTGTCGGCCCTGCGTTCGGTCGATTACCAGACTCGCGACATCCAGTTCGCCGCCGCCGCGGATCAGGCGGACGTGGCCGAAGCCAACCGCCGCGTCCGCATGATCTTTCCTTAAGCCCAAAACGAAAAGGGCCGGCACCCTTGCGGCGCCGGCCCTTCCCTTATACCAGCGGCTTTGAAGTGTGACTCGTCACGGTGGATTCCCTTTTGGTCCGCCCTGTGATTCGCTGCCAGCTCTCGGAAGGAGGCGGGTATGGCGGCGATTGCGATCACGCGGCTGGAGCTGAGTTCAGCGGAGTTGCGCCAGCGGGCGGTGCGTTTTGGCGATCCGGATGTAGCGCGGCGCCTTCTCGCCCTAGCTCTGGTTTTGGAGGGGCGATCTCGCGAGGACGCCGCGCGGTCTTGCGGGATGGATCGGCAAACGTTGCGGGATTGGGTTCACCGCTACAACGCCCAAGGCGTGGCGGGGCTGCGGGATCGTAAGGCACCGGGAGCCAAGCCGAAGCTGTCGGCGGAGCAGGAAGCGGAGGTGGCGTCCTGGGTCCGCTCCGGTCCGGACCTCGCCGAGGATGGCGTGGTTCGGTGGCGGCGGTGCGATCTGGCCCGCAAGATCGAGCGCCGGTTCGGCGTGGTGCTGGCCGAGCGCAGCGTTGGCGGGCTGTTGCGCCGTCTGGGGTTCCGTCGCCTGTCGGTGCGCCCCCAGCATCCTCAGCAGGATGGCGAGGCGCTCGAGGCTCACAAAAAAACTTTGCCGCTCTGGTTGCCGGCGCCCTCCCCGACACCGCCCGCGGCAAGCCGCTGGAGCTCTGGTGGCAGGACGAAGCCCGGGTCGGCCAGCAAGGGACCCTGACCCGGGTGTGGGCCGCCAAGGGCAGCCGGCCACGCGCGCCCCGCGACCAGCGCCATAGCTGGGCCTACCTGTTCGGCGCCGTCTGCCCGAGCCGTGGCGCCGCCGCGGCCTTGGTCCTGCCCAAGGCCAACGCCGCGGCAATGACCCTGCACATGGCCGAGATCAGCGGCCAAGTGAGCGACGGCCACCATGCGGTGCTCATCCTCGACGGCGCAGGCTGGCACCAGCCGGGCGACAAGCTGGTCGTGCCCGAAAACATCAGCCTTCTGCATCTCCCGCCCTATTGCCCGGAACTCAATCCGGTCGAAAACATCTGGCAGTTCCTGCGACAGAACCACCTCAGCCATCGCGTCTTCGATTCCTATGCCGCCATCGTCGAGGCCTGCTGCGAGGCGTGGAACGCTCTCGCCCAGGCACCCGAAATCATTCGCTCAATCGCCTCACGCTCGTGGGCAGCGGTCAATGTCTAAAGCCGCTGGTATTACTCAATCACCGCAGCGGCGCGGTCAGCGCAGGTTGCCGCAGGCGCGCTGGATGCGCTTGCACGCCTCTTCCAGCGCTTCCGTCGAGGTCGCGTAGGAGATGCGGAAGTGCGGGGCGAGGCCGAAGGCAGACCCCTGGACGACGGCGACGCCTTCCGACTCCAGCAGGTAGGTGACGAAATCCTCGTCGGTCTCGATCACCTTGCCGTCCGGCGTCGTCTTGCCGATGGTGCCGGCGCAGGACGGATAGACGTAGAAGGCGCCTTCCGGCTTCGGGCAGCTGATGCCGGTCGCCTGGTTCAGCATCGACACCACCAGATCGCGGCGCTCGCGGAAGACCTCGCCACGCTCCTTGATGAAGTCCTGCGGACCGTTCAGCGCCTCGACGGCGGCGGCCTGGGCGATGGAGGTCGGGTTGGAGGTCGACTGGCTCTGGATCACGCCGATGGCCTTGATGAGATCCTTCGGGCCGCCGGCATAGCCGATGCGCCAGCCGGTCATCGCGTAGGACTTCGACACGCCGTTGACGGTCAGGGTGCGGTCGTACAGCGACGGCTCGACCTGGGCCGGGGTGACGAACTCCAGGCCGTCATACAGCAGGTGTTCGTACATGTCGTCGGTCATCACCCAGACATGCGGGTGCTTGAGCAGCACGTCGGTCAGCGCCTTCATCTCGGCGCGGGTGTAGGCCGCACCAGACGGGTTCGACGGCGAGTTCAGGATCAGCCACTTGGTCTTCGGCGTGATCGCCTTTTCCAGGTCGGCGGGCTGCAGCTTGAAGCCCTGCTCGGCCGGGCAGGAGACGAAGACCGGCGTGCCTTCCGCCAGCTCCACCATGTCCGGATAGCTGACCCAGTAGGGGGCCGGGATGATGACCTCGTCGCCCTGGTTCAGCGTCGCCATCAGGGCGTTGTACAGCACCTGCTTGCCGCCGACGCCGACGGTGATCTGCTCCGGCGTGTATTTCAGGCCGTTCTCGCGCTCGAACTTGGCGCAGATCGCCTTCTTCAGGGCGGGGGTGCCGTCCACCGCGGTGTATTTGGTGTCACCGGACTCGATCGCCTTGATGGCGGCGGCCTTGATGTTGTCGGGGGTGTCGAAGTCCGGCTCGCCGGCGCCCAGGCCGATGACGTCGCGACCGGCCGCTTTCAGCTCGCGGGCTTTGTTGGTCACGGCGATGGTCGGCGACGGCTTGATGCGCGAGAGACGGGACGCGATAATCGACATGGCGGCGGGCCCCCTCAGGGCTATGGTGACGGTGTGGCGGAGACGTCGTTGAGACGCCTGCCCCTCCGGGTGGAAGGCGCGAGGCCGGACCTTACTTCCGCTCCACCCCGGTTGCAAGGCCGGTCGGCCGGTGAAAACCGCCCGGTTCCGCGGTTTTTCCGCGCTGTGGCCGCGCCGTACCGAGGCATCGTCGGCCGGCAGACCCGCAAAAATCCGCGGGTATTCCCAGCGGTGCGCGGGTCGACCCCGCGGTATTACCAAATCCCGCAGCCATCATGCGCAGCATTATTTCTTACAGCACAAATGAACGGCATGACGGCGCATCCCCGTCATACCCGCTTCACTTGACAGCTTGGGCTTTGCGGTGTGTAAAGTTTCGCCTGGGGGACTTAATTCAAGGAAGGGATAAGAACCGTGTTTTCCCGTATCGTGCTTGCGGCCTCGGCCGCACTGATGCTGACCGGCGGCGTTGCTCTGGCCCAGGACGTCATCCAGACCCGCAAGGCCGGGTTCGAGGACTACAAGAAGGCGATGGGCGAGATCAAGGACGCGGTGGGCAAGGGCGATCTGGCCGCCGTCGGTCCGGTGGCCGACCGCGTCGACGCCTTCGCCGCCAAGATCCCCGGCCTGTTCCCGCCCGGCTCCGACAAGGGCAAGACGGCGGCCAAGGAAGTGATCTGGGCGAATTTCCCGGACTTCACCGCCAAGGCACAGGATCTGCAGGCCTCCGCCAAGGCGCTGAAGGTCGCCGCCGCCTCGGGCGACAAGGCCGCGACGGGCAAGGCGTTCGGCGCCATGGCCGACAGCTGCAAGGCCTGCCACCAGCGCTACCGCTCCGAATAAGCGGCAGCCCTTATGGAAAAGGCCCTTCCCCGCCGACGTGGGGAAGGGCCTTTTCTTTGGCGGAACGCTGCCTGAATCCTTACTTGAACACGATTCCTTACTTGAACACGGGCTGCGGCGTGGCCGGCGTGCTGGCCGGCAGCAGCGGATACTCGACGCGCGGCTGCTGGCCGGTCAGCGTCGTCAGGAAAGCGGTGATCTTGTCGATCTCCTGGTCGGACAGGGTGGCGCCGAGCTGGCTCGACCCCATCACCGCCACCGCCTGGCGCAGATCCCACACCTTGCCGGAATGGAAATAGGGGGCGGTCAGCGTGACGTTGCGCAGGGTGGGCGCGCGGAAGACATATTCGTCGTCGGCGGTCTTGGTGACGGCGAAGCGGCCCTTGTCGCCCGGCGGCAGGATTTCCGCGCCCGGCTTGGCCACCACGCCGAAGGGGAAGTAATCGTGGCCGCCGACATTGACGCCGTTGTGGCAACCGGCGCAGCCCTTGTCGATGAACAGCTCCAGCCCGGCCTTCTGCGTGTCGGTCAGCGCGTCGGCCTTGCCCTCCAGATACTGGTCGAAGGGGGCGGCTGGGGTGGTCAGCGTCGCCTCGAACGCCTCGATCGCCATGGCGACATTGTCGAAGGTCACCGGATCCTTCTCGTTCGGGAAGGCGTCGGCGAACTTGGCCTTGTAGGTGGGGATGCTGTTCAGCACGGCCATCACACGGTCGGGCGTGCTGTTCATTTCGACGCCGGCCTGGATCGGACCCTTGGCCTGGGCCTTCAGGTCTTCCGCCCGGCCGTCCCAGAACTGGGCGACGTTCAGCACGGCGTTCAGCACGGTCGGCGCGTTGCGCGGCCCCTTCTGCCAGCCATGACCGACCGAGGTCTCCAGCCCGTCGACGCCGCCGAGCCCCAGATTGTGGCAGCTGTTGCACGAGAAGATGCCGCTGGCCGACAGGCGCGGATCGAAGAACAGCATCTTGCCGAGTTCGATCTTCTCGCGCGTGACCGCATTGTTGCGGATCGCCGGCAGGGTGGCGGGCAGCGGCTTGAACAGTTCGCGCGCACGGCCCATCAGGGCGTCGCCGGCTGCAGGGGGGTCGGCGGCCGGCGCCGTGCCGGCGGTTGCGGCAAGGATGCCCAGGGCGGCGGCGGTCGCAACCAGCAGGCCTTTCAGCGCTGCGGTCGGACGATGTCCGGATTGTGCGTGCATGGCTGGCTATCCCCCGGCGCGGCCGACATCCACCACAACCTTCGGCTTCAATCAGGCAAAGGCCGATCGATCCCGGAAGTCGGGCCTGCGTCATTGGTTCGTTGAGGTTTGGCTGGGATCAATCTGGAGTCATTCTAGACAAGCAGGCGTCCAGCCATAGACGACGAGTTGTCGCACACAACCAATGACATATGTCCGCATCCGGGGGAGGAGGCGGGTTCAGCCGGCGGCGCGCAGCACCAGGAAGACCAGTCCGGCCGACGCGACCAGGATCGCCAGCGCCAATGCCGCAGGCGCCCGCCACGGCTCCGCCGTCGCGAGGCGGCCGGGCAGGCTCTTGCGGCCGGTCACCATCGGCCGGATCAGATTGTCCTTCTTGACCAGCAGATAGAAGAACACAGCCGCCACATGCAGCCCGACCAGCACGAAGATGCCGTTGGCCAGCAGGCGGTGGACCGTGCTCAGCGCCGCCACCGTGGCGCCGGAGGCCATCGGCACCAGCGGCCCGTCGACCAGGATATCGTCGCTGGTGAACAGGCCGCTCGACGCCTGGACCAGCAGGACCAGCAGCAGCGCCACCACCATCAGCGCGCCCAGCGGGTTGTGCCCCAGGGTGAAGGCGGCTTCCCCGCCCGCCCGCGACCGCCTCAGATAGTCCAGGATGGCGCCCGGCCCCTTCACGAAATCGGCGAAGCGTGCGGTCTGGCTGCCCACCACGCCCCAGGCCAGCCGGAACAGCACGAGAATTAGGACTGTTTCCCCCGCCAACATATGAATGGGAAGCATACCAAGCTCGGCCGACAGAATCGCGACAGCCACCGCTGCGACCAGCGCCCAATGAAACAGCCGGGTCGGCAGGTCCCAGACCCGAACCTCACGCCCATGTTTCTCCCGAGTCGCGGTATGACCACTTGCCATCGCTCGATCCTCGCAGTGTTCGGCCGTAATTTCGGCGCTTGTCGTCTGCGGCAAAGGGACGGATTCTTTATCCTGATCCTGAGAATGCCGCAGTTCCGTGGTGGCATCGGTCGAATGGCCTGTCAACAGGCTTGAAGCGGCGCCCGGCCGGCGGATATGAGAATGCGACGCATCAGCCGGCCTGCCGGCGCAAAGACAGCCATAACTCCCCCTCACCCCCCGGTTACAAGGACCAAAGGCCATGCCCGACAAACAGCTCCTCCACCTCGTGTTCGGCGGCGAACTCGTGCGTCCGGACTCGGACCAGTTCGTCGATCCGTCGAAGCTGCACATCGTCGGCATCTTCCCGAGCTATGAGGACGCCTACAAGGCATGGCGCGGCGCCACCGGCCAGACCATCGACGACGCCCACACCCGCTATTACATCGTCCACCTGCACCGCTTCCTCGACCCGGCGGCGGACGATCACAAGCACTGAAGCCTGCGAACCGGCGCGCGGCGGGTGAGACCCTGGTGCAGGGAACCGCCCGCCGCACGGCGGCGTTGACCGGTCGATGACCGTCTATTTCACCAGCGACACCCATTTCGGCCATGGCGGCGCCCGCGGGCGCTTCCGCCGCCCCTTCGACTCGACGGCCGAGATGGACGCGGCGATGGAGGCGAACTGGAACGCCACCGTCGGCCCCGGCGACGAGGTCTGGCACCTCGGGGACTTCGCCCTGCACATGCGGCCGGACGCCATGGCGGAGCTGCTCGGCCGGCTGAACGGCACCAAGCATCTGATCGCCGGCAACAACGACGGCCCGGCCACGCTGGCGCTGCCCGGCTGGGCCAGCGTGCAGCATTACGCCGAACTGACGCTGGACGGCGTCGATCTGGTGATGTGCCACTATGCCTTCCGCAGCTGGAACGGCATGCACCGCAAGGCGCTGAACCTGCACGGCCACAGCCATGGCCAGTTGAAGCCGCAGCCGCGGCAGATCGATGTCGGCGTCGATGTGTGGAATTTCCGCCCCGTCACCCTCGCCGAACTGACCGTCCCGCGCCAGCGGCGCAAGAAGGCGCCCGAAGGCGAAACGCCCCCCTGATCACGCGATCTGCCGCAGCCGTTCCGTCAGCAGCCCGCAGGCGGCGTCCGCCGGCACCGGGCGGCCGGTCAGCCAGCCCTGCACCTGGGTGCAGTTGTGGTGGCGCAGGAAATTGGCCTGCTCGGTCTTCTCCACCCCTTCGGCGACCACATGCAGGCCCAGCATGTCGGCCATGGCGATGATGGTGGACACGATGCCGGCATCCTCGCGCTCGTTCGGCACGCCGTTGATGAAGGAGCGGTCGATCTTCAGCGTGGTGATCGGCAGCCGCTTCAGATAGCTCAAGCTGGAATGGCCGGTGCCGAAATCGTCCACCGCCACGCGGATGCCCATCGCCTTCAGCGCCGCCAGCACGCTCAGCGCATGGTCGAGGTCCTGCATCACGGCACCCTCGGTGATCTCCAGCTCGATCAATCCGGGGGGCAGGCCATGGCGGTCGATGATGCGGCGGAAATCATCGGCGCTGCGGTTGCGCAGATGCTTGGGCGAGATGTTGACGGCGACCGGCACCGGCTCCATGCCCGCATCCAGCCACTCGCGCATCTGCCGGCAGGCCTCGTCCAGCACCCAGTCGCCGAGCGGAACGATGAAGCCGGTCTCCTCCGCCACGGGAATGAACTCGCCGGGCGGGATCATCGTTGCCCGCTCCGGCCCCTGCCCCGGCTTTTCCCAGCGCAGCAGCGCCTCGAACCCCTCCAGCGAGAAGTCGATCAACGACACCTTCGGCTGGTAATGCAGGCGGAACTGCTTCAGCGCCAGCGCCGCGCGCAGGTCGCCGTCCAGCGCCAGCTGGCGCCGCGCCTGTTCGGCCAGCTCGGGGCGGAAGAAGGCATGGCGGCGACCGCCCATCCGCTTGGCGGCATAAAGCGCCGTCTCGGCGGCGCGCAGCAACGCCTGTGGGTCCATGACGTCAGCCGCCGCGTTCCAGCCCGCAGCCCCCGCCAGATCGTCGGGGTAGACGGCGATGCCCACCGCCGGACGGACATAATGCTCGCAGCCCGGCAGCGTCACCGGAGCGTCGAAGGAATCGAGGATGCGTTCGGCGATGGCCGCAGCCTCCTGGGCGCCGCGGATATCCTCGACGATCACGGCGAAATCGTCGGTGCCGATGCGGCCGACCGGATCGTCCGGGCGGACGGCGGCGGCCATCCGCCGCGCCACCTCCTGCAGCAGCGCATCGCCGGCCTGATGGCCCAGCGTGTCGGTGATCAGCTTGAAGCGCGACAGGTCCAGGCACAGCACGGCGAAGGGGCGGCGGTCGCGATGGCTGCGCTCCACCGCCTTTTCCAGCCGCGACTCGATCATCGCCCGGTTGGGCAGGCCGGTCAGCCGGTCGCGGGTGGCCAGCCGAATCAGCTCGCGTTCGTGCCGCAGCCGGTCGGTCACGTCGGCCAGCGCGCAGACGAAACCACGCCGCCCCCGCACCACCAGCGGCGAGACGCTGAGCGAGGCGTCGATGCGGCCGCCCTCTCCGGGCCGTTCGATCCCCAGCGCCTGCTCCCGCACCGGCGCCGCCGTCTCCGCGTCACCGGCCATGGCGGCCAGCAGTGACTCGATCCGGGCGCGGTCGGGGGCGGCGAACAGGCTGGACAGCGGACGCCCGCGCAGCTTTTCGGCAGGTACGCCGAGCAGGGCGACGGCGGCGGGATTGTGCTCCTCGATCCGGCCGCGGGCATCGACCAGCAGGATCGCCTCGCTGACATTGTTCATGATGCCGGCCAGCCGCTCGTCCCGTTCGATCAGGGCGATGGCGGCACGGCGGAAGAACTCCATGGCGCGGGCCATCGCGCCGAATTCGTCGCGACGCTCGCGGCCGGGAATGTCGATGTCGGTCCGCCCCTCCGTCAGCTGGCGCATGCGGTCGGACAGGATTTCCAGCGGGCCGACGACATGCTGCGACAGGAACAGCGATCCGGGCCAGCTCAGCACCAGCAACACCGCCAGGAACAGCAGGAATCCCGACGCCTCCATCAGGAAGGCGCGGTCGAGATCGCCGACATCGCCGGCAGCGGCGATGGCCCAGCCCCATGGTTCGAACCGGCCTTCGGCCGTCACGGAGCGATCCATCGGCGGCCAGCCGGGCCGAACGACGCCGTCCGTGAAAATCGTGACGTGGAAAGGCTTGGCCGCCAGCGCCCGCAGGGCCGTCTGCGCCCGGTCGCGCGCCTCCTCGGCCGACATGGCGCCCGACGCGGCCGACCGGTCCAGGTCGCGCAGAAGCCCGCCCGCGGACTCCACCAGCGCGGCTGCGACCCGTTCGCGTTCGGCGATCATGCCCTGGCGCAACAGGTAGAGCGCCGGGATCGCCGCCATCAGGCAGCCGATCAGGCCGATCCAGGTCAGCCAGCGAATCTTGCGGCGCAGCGTCATCGTGCCTGGCGTCGCTCTCTTATCCGTTACGATAACGGATGGTTAGTCGTTTTGGGAAAGTGACGACTTCGTTTCAATCGTGCAATTTAATTTTTACTTCGCACGCGCAACAGACGGCCGTCCAATCGATACGAAGGTTGCAGACTGCGGCGCTTTGCCTCGCCTGAAGCTTTCTTAGCGATTACAGGCAGCGATGTTTCAAGCAGACTTGCCCGGCCGTATCTTCCACCGAAGCGGAAAGGCCTGCCGGGCAAGGGCGATCGATGTTGAGTGTCAGAGCTTTACCGCATCCGACCTGCCTCAGCCCTGGCTGGGATAGAGCCGCTGGAAGCCGTCGGTGACGCGGGCGATCACCGCCGGGTCGCGGTCGCGCCAATAGCGGGGGTCACGCATCAGGGTGCGCAGTTCGGCCTCGCCATCCCCGCCGCCGGGGCGGGATCCCGCCATCGACAGGGCGGACGGCTCGCTGCCGGTCATCATCGAATAGAGCGCCATGACACCTTCGTAGGAGGTCGCCAGCCCTTCGACCGCGGCCGGCGGCAGAGTCTTGCCGGCCCAGGCCAGCAGTTGCCGCGACACCTCGCGCCAGCGCTCCTCGCCGCCGAACCGGGCGACCAGCCGTTCGACCTCGCGTTCCGCCTGGAACTCGGCAGCGACGGTCTGGATCAGCGGGACCATCCGCTCGGCCGCGAGGTCGTACAGAAGCTGCGCCTGCGCCGGGGTGTAGCCGGCCTCGAACAGGCGGCCGTTGATCTCCGGGTCCGGCTGGAACAGCCCATGGTCGCAGGCGATGCAATAGCCCTCCGCCGACTCCGGCGCGCCCAGCAGGCGACGAAGCTGCACCGGATCGAGGCTGGACAAATCGAGGCTGGCCGGATCGAAGGACGCGGGGTCGGGAGGCGCCACGGCCGACTCGGCCGGCTGCTGCTGCTGGGATTGGGAAAGCCGGTGCTCCAGCTCCAGATAGGATTTCAGCAGCGCCTCGACGCGCAGCGCGCCGGTCTTGGGATCGCGGAACTTCTCGGGGATCGGCAGCGGCGGAACCGCATCGGCAGCGGGTGCGGCGGCGGATGCCTCGGTCAGCAGAGTGTCGGCCATCATCAACTCCTGCAGGATAGGGAAAGGGGGAAGGGCATGCCGCCGGTCAGCCCGCCCGCCCGCGCGCGATCAGCGCGAGGATGGTGGCGACCAGCTGGCGCTGTCCTTCGAGGTGGCGCAGGGCGGCCTCCGGCGCGTCGGGTCCCAGCGCGCGGTCGAGCGTCATCGCCCGCAGCACCGCCAGCACCCGCGCACCGTCGCCGCCGGCGAAGCAGCGGGCGAAGCTGGGCGCCGGATCGGTCCCGGCCGCCGCGGCGGGGATTGGACCGGCCGGGGGCGGCGTCTCCAGCCAATCCCAGCCGGCCCGTTCGACCATCGGCGGCTCAGCCATTGGGGACCCCGGCATTGGACAACTCGGCATCCGGGGTCGCCCCGGTCTCCGCCCGCATCAGCTTGGCCGGCACGCCGAAGGCCTCGCCCAGCCAGCGGGCGGTCGCCGCCGCGTCGACGGCGGTCTCGGCCTCCGGCCCCAGCGCCTTGACGCTGTCCAGCCAGCGCAGCGCCGCCTGGACGTCGCGCTGCGCCTGCGCCTGCGCCAGCGGGGAGCGGTGCTGCAACTCCACCAGACGGCCATCCACGGTGATGTCGGGGATCTCGCCGCGCCGGCGCAGGATCGCCACCGCCCGCAGCAGAAGCGGCGTCATCAGCTCCGCCTGCAGCCGGCCATAGGTGGCGCCGAGCAGCCGGGCCATCTCCACCGAGCGTTCCAGCACCTCGGTCGCAGTCATGCGCGCCGACTCCACCGGCCCCAGCCGGTCGATCAGCAGCGCGTGGCGGATGCGCCCGCGCAGGTCGTCCAGCACCAGCTGCGACACGTCGAACCGGCCGGGATTGGCCAGCGGCGTCAGCCCGGCCGACCCCATCGCCTTCGGGATGATGGTGCCGGGCACCAGCCGGACGGTGGCGGGATTCAGCACCCCGTCATCCTCCGCCTGCCAGATGCCGGTGACGGCGATGGAGGCGTTCTTCAGCACCAGCTCCACCACCTTGTTGGCGGTCTTGATGTCGGGCAGCGCCTTCATCACCGGCGAGCGGCCATAGGTCTCCCCCGGCGCCTTCAGCCAGCGGAAATTGACGAAGGGCGACTGGGCGAAGCGCCCCTGCGCCAGCCAGGACGGCTCGGCCAGCCCGCTGTCCAGCACCACCGCCCAGCGATAGGCCGTGCCGTCGGGCAGCACCGCTTCGACCAGCGGGAAGCGGCTGTCGGGTTCGTCGGCCGCTTGTTTGCGCAGCTCGTCGGGCAGCTCCGCACCGGGAAAGCGCTGGAGGATTTGGGCCAGCGTCGCCTCGCTGCGGCGGAAGGTGGCGTCGAGCCGGCCGTCCGGCCCCTCCTCCAGCACCGCTTCGGCCAGCGGCACGGCGGTGAAGCGCAGGCTGGACGGCGCGCCGGGTGCGGCCTCCTCCATCAGGAGGCTGGCGGTGCCGACGGTGACGAGGTCGAGGAAGGCCTGATGCACCTCCACCGCGAAGTTGGAGCGGTCGAAATGGGCCTGCACGATCCCGGCGGCCCGGTCGAGCAGCGGAGCGATGCGGTCGCGCTCCGCCCCCACCAGTGCCGGACCGGGCTGGAAGCCGAACCAGCGCGACCAGGGCGGCGTCAGCTCCGACAGCAGGCTGGCGGCCAGCTGTTCCACCGCATCGGGGGCGGTGCCGTCGAACAGGCGGTCGACGCGCCGCTCGCCCGGCGTTCCGTCGCCGCGGAAGGGCCGGCCGTTGGGCAGCGCATGGTCGTAGCAATCCTGCCAGTGGCTTTCCCAAACGGCCCGGCGTTCGCGGGCGGCGCGGTAACGCTCCAGCAGGGCCTCCGGCTCCGACAGGTCCTTAGACCTGCCTGCGGCGGGTTTCACGGCTGCGGATGCGGGCATGCGCGGGTTCCTCCGATCAGGTGGCGGTGCAGTTGCCAGGGGGTCAGCACCCAGCGGGCGCGCAGGCCGATCAGGCGCTTGACCGCCTCGACGCAGGTGAAGGGTCCCCAGGGGGCGGGGCCGTCGGGGCGGCGCAGCGGGGCGGGATCGACCGTCAGCCCCTGGGCGCGGTACCAGCCCGGCAGGTCGAAATCGGCCGGCAGATCCAGCACCGCGACGTCGGTGAAGCCCGCCAGCGGATCGACCGCCACCCAGCGCCGCCCGTCGTTCAGCAGGGCCAGACAGTGGCGGAAACCCGGCTTCAGCAGCCGCAGCCACCACAGCGGCGCCTCCCCGCGATAGACCACCCAGGCACCGGTCAGGGCCGTCGTCATCGGGCGATGCCCTTGTCGCGCAGCGCTGGGGCGATCACCTCGAAGGCTTCCTTCCACAGGGAATGGGCGCGCTGTTCGCGGAAGCGCTCCGGCTCCGGTGCGCTCTGGCGGCGGCCGTAATGGACCAGCACATGCAGGTGGTCGCGCAGCAGCTTGCGCGCCCGATACAGCCGGTCTACCACGCGCAGCACATCCTGCGGTTCGCAGGGCCGCTCGACCAGCCCGCGGCCGGCGACGACGCGCGCGCCGGCCGCCTTGGCGTCCTGTGCCTGCACCGCCCAGAACCACGCCTCCTCCGCCCCGGCGAAGGGCTCGCCATCGGCACGGTAAGGCCCGGCGTGCAGCGGAACGACATGGGACAGGCGGGCGGCGGGCAAAGCGGGGGCGGCCGGACTCAGCATGCTGGTCTCCTTGCGGCTTCGGATTTTTGAAAGAGAGCGGCGCCGGGCCAGGATTGCGGCCGCGCCATCTGTTTGCGTTATGTTCCGGCCAATGGACGCGGTCAATAGATTTATGAAAAAGTTCCTAGGGACGCTGTCGCCCATTTATGAGATTATCGTCCCATGCTGAAACATACGGACATCTGGCGGGCCATCGACCGCCTCGCGGCACAGCACGGGCTCTCCGCCTCCGGGCTGGCGCGGCGCGCCGGACTGGACCCGACCACCTTCAACAAGAGCAAGCGCACGACCAGCGACGGCAAGCTGCGCTGGCCATCGACGGAAAGCATCTCCAAGGTGCTGGACGCCACCGGCGCGTCCCTGTCGGAATTCGTGTCGCTGGTCGGCGACGGCGCCGGCACCACCCCGCTGCAGCGGGTTCCGGTGATCGGCTATGCCCAGGCCGGTTCCGCCGGCTATTTCGACGACGCCGGCTTCCCCGCCGGCAGCGGCTGGGACGAGCTGCTGTTCCCCAGCCTGGGCGACCCGCATGCCTATGCGCTGGAGATTTCCGGCGACAGCATGGAACCGGTCTATCGCGACGGCGACACCATCATCGTGTCCCCCGCGGCACAAATCCGCCGCAACGACCGCGTCGTCGTCCGCACCAAGGGCGGCGAGGTGATGGCCAAGCAGCTGATCCGCGAGACCGCGACCAGGATCGAGCTTCTGTCGATCAACCGCGCCCACCCCGACCGCAGCATCCCGCTGTCGGAGGTCGCCTGGATGGCGCGGATCATCTGGGCGAGCCAGTGAGGTAGGGTTCGGCTTCGGGTGCCCCCTCCCCATCCCTCCCCCTCTTCGAGGGAGAGGGGGTAGGAGCTTTGTCGACGCACGGCGGCAGTCCCCTCTCCCACCGAAGGTGGGGGAGGGTTAGGGAGGGGGCAAAAGCCTCTCGCACCCCCAACCCTTCCTAGGAAAATTTCCCTTTACCGCCGCCCCCGGCAAGCGCTACCGTCCATTCCATGGACCGCGCCGCAAGCCTGGACAGCCTTCACCGCACCCATGACGCCCGCCCGCCGACGCCCGAGCTGCGCACCGCTTTGTTCGGCGGTGCCGCCCGCGCCAACGCCGTCAAGCGCGCTGCAACGCTCCGCCTGCACACGGACCTCGCGGCCGAGGCGCGCCTCGCCACCGCCCGGCGTCGCCGCGCATTGAGCGCCGCAACCTGCAGGACCGACGCGTGGCTGACCCGTTTGGCCGCCACGCTGGCCCATCACCGCCGGGCGGCGGTGGCTCTGCTCGATCAGCGGAACGCGTATTCCCAATAGAGCGCCCGCGCCCGCTGGAAGATCGGACCGGCCGCGAAGCTGCGGTCCTCCACCTTGGTCACCGGCACGCATTTGGCGTGGTTGCCGGTGGAGAAGACCTCGTCGGCCTCCAGCACATCCCGAGTGGTCAGGGTGCATTCCTCCACCGTCACCCCGTCGCCCCGCAGCAGGGCGATGACGCGCTGGCGGGTGATGCCGTTCAGGAAGCAGCCGTTGGGAACCGGCGTCCGCACCACGCCGTCCTTGGCGATGAAGATGTTCGACGTGGCGAACTCCGCCACATTGCCGATGGCGTCCAGCATGATCGCGTTCTGGAAACCGCGCTTGCGCGCCTCGGTCAGCGCCAGCCCGGCGTTGGGATACAGGCAGGCCGCCTTGGCCTCGGTCGGGGCCATGGTCGGAATCGGGCGGCGGCGGGTGGAGATGCAGGCGGCGAAGCCGGTCGGCTGCGGCAGCGGGTCCTCGTAGATCGACAGGACGAAACGCGTGCTCTCCGGCGCCGGGGCGACGAAGCCGTCATCGGCGTAGAACATCGGACGGATGTACAGCTCCGCATCCTTGGGGAAGCGGCGGATGCCGTCCCAGCACAGCTCCTCGATCTCGCCGGCGGTGACCATCGGCTCCAGCCCCAGGACCAGGGCCGAGCGGATGGCGCGGGCGCAATGCAGGTCCAGGTCGGGGGCCACGCCCTGGAAGGCGCGCGCGCCGTCGAAGACCGTCGAAGAGAGCCACAGCGTGTGGGACAGCGGTCCGACAATCGGCGGATTGCCCTCCACCCATTCGCCCTGGATCCAGCTCCACGCCTGGCCTGCCATGCCGCCCATGATTGGTCCTTCCCTAGGATAGAAATGTGTTCGTCCGCTGGGCGACGCCGGTTCGCGCCGCCCATTGGTGGTTCGTCGTCGTTGGTGATCTCCCGAAGAGCATACCCCCTCGCCGCCGCCGGTCAACCGGTCCGCACGCAATCGTCCCGTGCGATGGAGCGGAATGCGGAGTCGGCCGTTGATAGGGGAGAGCGCGCAATCGCCACCGGCCAACAGAGGGAGAGCATCCCATGCCGACCACCGCCCCCAGCCCGTTCCCCGGTCCTCACGAGGATGTCCCGGTCGTCGACCTGCCGGGCACCGACAACCCCGACCTGCCCGATCCCGGCGGCCCCGGCACCACCGACAGCCCGGCTCCCGGCAACGACCTGCCGCCGTCGCGCCCGACCGACCCGGATTTCGTCTGAGGCCCGCAAAACGAAAAAGGCGCCCCCGAAGGGGCGCCTTTTCCTTGTCGCAGACGCTGCCCGCGATCAGCGGCGCACGACCATCAGCTTCTTGATCTCGGCGATGGCCTTGGCGGGGTTCAGACCCTTCGGGCACGCCTTGGTGCAGTTCATGATGGTGTGGCAGCGATAGAGGCGGAACGGATCCTCGAGGTTGTCGAGGCGCTCGCCCGTCATCTCGTCGCGGCTGTCGACGATCCAGCGATAGGCCTGGAGCAGGATCGATGGGCCGAGGTAACGGTCGCCGTTCCACCAGTAGCTGGGGCAGGAGGTCGAGCAGCAGAAGCACAGGATGCACTCGTAGAGGCCGTCCAGCTTGGCGCGGTCCTCCGGCGACTGCAGCCGCTCGCGGCTCGGGGCCGGCGACTGCGACTGCAGCCACGGCTTGATCGAGGCGAGCTGGGCATAGATGTGCTTCAGGTCGGGGACCAGATCCTTCACCACCGGCATGTGCGGCAGCGGGTAGATCTTGACGTCGCCCGGAACCTCGTCGATGGCCTTCAGGCAGGCCAGCGTGTTCGTGCCGTCGATGTTCATCGCGCACGACCCGCAGATGCCCTCGCGGCAGGACCGCCGGAAGGTCAGCGTGCTGTCGACCTGATTCTTGATGTAGATGATCGCGTCCAGGATCATCGGCCCGAACTTGTCGAGGTCGACCACATAGGTGTCGACGCGCGGGTTCTGGCCGTCGTCCGGGTTCCAGCGGTAGATCTTGAAGCTCTTGGCCCGCTTGGCGCCGTTCGCGACGTTGACGGTCTTGCCGACACCGACCTTGGAGTTGGCTGGCAGGTTGAATTCAACCATGGCTGATTTCCTTTATCCGGCGGGCCTTAGTACACACGGGCCTTCGGCGGGAAGACCTCGACCTCATCGGTCAGGGTGTACATGTGGACCGGGCGGTAATCGATCTTCGTCTCGCCATTGTCCGCGACCCAGATGACGGTGTGCTTCATCCAGCCTTCGTCGTCGCGGTTCGGATAGTCTTCACGCGCATGCGCGCCGCGGCTTTCCGGACGGTTCTGGGCGGAGTGCAGGGTGGCGACCGCCTGACCCAGCAGGTTGTCCAGTTCCAGCGCCTCGACCAGATCGGAGTTCCAGACCAGCGAACGGTCGGAGATGGCGATCTCGCCCTTCTTGGCATAGACCGCGTCGATCTTCTTCACGCCCTCGTCCAGGACCTCGCCGGTGCGGAAGACGGCGCAGTTGTTCTGCATCGTCCGCTGCATCTCCAGCCGCAGGTCGGCCGACTTGATCGAGCCCTTGGCGTTGCGGATGCGGTCGAACCGCTCCAGCGCCTTGTCGCAAGAGTCCGGCTTGACCGACGGGGCCTTGCCCGGCTTGACGATCTCGGCGGCGCGGATGGCGGCCGCACGGCCGAACACCACCAGATCGAGCAGCGAGTTGGAGCCCAGGCGGTTGGCGCCGTGCACCGACACGCAGGCCGCCTCGCCGATGGCCATCAGGCCCGGGACCACCTGGTCCGGGTTCTCGGCCGTCGGCGACAGCACCTCGCAGTGAACGTTGGTCGGGATGCCGCCCATGTTGTAGTGGACGGTCGGCAGGACCGGGATCGGCTCCTTGGTCACGTCCACGCCGGCGAAGATCTTGGCCGTCTCGGCGATGCCGGGCAGGCGCTGGTGGATGATCTCCGGCGGCAGATGCTCCAGGTGCAGGTGGATGTGGTCCTTGTGCTCACCCACGCCGCGGCCTTCGCGGATCTCGATGGTCATCGAGCGGGACACGACGTCGCGCGACGCCAGATCCTTGGCCGACGGGGCATAGCGCTCCATGAAGCGCTCGCCGTTGGAGTTGGTCAGATAGCCGCCCTCGCCGCGCACGCCCTCGGTGATGAGGCAGCCGGAGCCGTAGATGCCGGTCGGGTGGAACTGCACGAACTCCATGTCCTGCAGCGGCAGGCCGGCGCGCAGGATCATGCCGCCGCCGTCGCCGGTGCAGGTGTGGGCCGAGGTCGCCGAGAAATAGGCGCGGCCGTAGCCGCCGGTCGCCAGCACCACCAGCTGGCCGCGGAAGCGGTGCAGCGTGCCGTCGTCCAGGTTCCAGGCCAGCACGCCCTTGCAGACGCCGTCCTCCATGATGAGGTCGAGCGCGAAGTATTCGACGAAGAACTCCGCCTCGTGCTTCAGCGACTGCTGGTAGAGGGTGTGCAGGATGGCGTGGCCGGTGCGGTCGGCGGCGGCGCAGGTCCGGTAGGCCTGGGTCTTGCCGTACTGCGCGGTCATGCCGCCGAAGGCGCGCTGGTAGATCTTGCCTTCGGGCGTGCGGCTGAACGGAACGCCGTAATGCTCCAGCTCGATGATCGCCGGAATGGCCTCGCGGCACATGTACTCGATGGCGTCCTGGTCGCCCAGCCAGTCCGACCCCTTCACGGTGTCGTACATGTGGTAGCGCCAGTCGTCCTCGCCCATGTTGCCGAGCGCGGCCGAGATGCCGCCCTGCGCCGCCACGGTGTGGCTGCGGGTCGGGAACACCTTGGTGATGCAGGCGGTCTTCAGGCCCTTTTCGGCCATGCCGAAGGTGGCGCGCAGACCGGCGCCGCCGGCGCCGACGACGACGACGTCATAAGTGTGGTCGATGATGTTGTAGGCGGTCGCCATGGTCGTCAGGCTCCGATGAAGATCTTCACGACGGCCAGCACGCAGGCGGCCGCCAGGGCGAAGGACAGGAACTTGACGCCGATGATCAGCGCCATCTTCTGCCATTCGACATGCACATAGTCCTCGATGACCATCTGCAGCCCGGACTGGGCATGGTGGAAGGTGACCACGGCGGTGAGGACCATCATGACGGCCGAGAAGGGCGACTTCATCCAGGCGACGAAGGCGGCGTGATCGGCACCCAGGTGACCGATGACCCCGAAGACGAACCAGACGGTCAGCGGGACCAGGGCGATCGCGGTCAGACGCTGCGACCACCAATGTTCGGTACCATGCTTGGCGGAACCCAGACCGCGCGCGACCTGCAGCGGCGAACGGAGGGTCTTGCTATTGGACGCCATGTCTTATCTCCTCACCACACGGCCAGGCCGACGATCCAGGTCAGCACGGTCAGCACCGCCGCCGCGCCGAGGACGACCTTGTTGTTGCGGTCGGCGTCGGTCAGTTCGAACGACTTGCCGGCATCCCAGACCAGATGGCGGACGCCGTTGCACAGGTGGTAGTACAGCGCCGCCGACCAGCCGAACATCAGGAGCAGGCCGAAGAAGGAGCCGATGAAACCCTGCGCGCGCGCGAACGCCTCCGGACCGGCGGCGGCGGCGACCAGCCACCAGACCAGCAGAAGCGTGCCCACAGCCAGCCCGACGCCCGTGATGCGGTGCGTGATGGACATGACTGCGGTCAACGGGAGTTTGTAGACTTGAAGGTGCGGGGAGAGCGGCCGACCGCTGCCGTTTGCCATTGCGTCGTCCTCTGTTCGCGGCCGGGCGCGGCGCAACATGACGATTGCCGCGGCGGCTGGGTGGTGCGTGCCCTTTTGGGACGGCTGTCCGTCCTATTGGTTGGCGCAATGAATTACGCTCACGCAGCATCCGAGTCAACGGCGGGGGGTGGCCGAAAGTGCTGGTGTGACGATTTTGGCGCAGCGCGGGAAGTGGCTGAAAAGAAACGGCCTTCGGGTCCTGTGGTAATACCAGCGAAAGCGGCCAGTCGCAGGCCGTCGCGCTTGGCTCCCCGCTACTTGTCGAAGCGGCGCACGTTCTCGACCATCATCGAGTACATCTGCGTAATCAGTTCCGCCGGACGCAGGCGGCCGAACGGAATGTTGTCCTTGGCCCATTCGACCAAGCCCGGCGGCGGCTTCACCGGCGCCACCTCGTACCCCGCCTTCTTCAGCGCGGCGGTCACCGCCTTCGCCTGCTTGGCATAATCCTCGTTGAAGAAGGACTTGTCGGCGTCCTTGATCGCCTTGGCGATGATGTCCTCGATGGGGGCGGGCATGCCGATGCTGGAACCGGGTCTGGTTGGCGTGGATGGCGACACCCTGTCACAGACAGCGGGGATGGCGCAATCCGCTCGCCGGCTCCGGCGGTCCGCCGGTCAGGCCGGCAGGTCGCCCGCCTGCATCCGGGCGAGAATGTCCTGGTGGTCGCGCAGGGCATGACGGAAGGGAGAGCGCATATGGTCCGACATCCGCTCCATCGCCTTGGCATGCAGCCGCTCAGGATCCCCCAACAAGGCGGCCAGCGCATGGATTTCCGCCATTCCATAGGCGCAGCGCCGCGGTTTGGAGCGCAGCAGGAAATGCATCGATCCGGCGGTGATCAGCCCGCGCCCGTGCCGGCGCGCGATCGATTCCAACCCTTTGCGGCTGTAGAAGAAGACATGCTGGCCGTTGTTCTCGCCGAAGTAATACCAGCTGCGGTCCTGTCCGCTGTAAAGCTCGGTCGTGACGATCAGGATGTCCGGATCGAAGCCGAACAACGCCTCGATGTCGCGCGCCGGATCGGGCAGATGCTCCAGCACCTCGAATGCGGTGACCACGTCCGCCCGCTCCACCCCGGCCTGTTCGGCGGAATGGAAGGGCACATAGAAGTTCGGCGTATAGGGCTCGTGCAGGAAGACGTTCCAACCGCGGTCCCGCATGATCCTTGCGAACAGGCCGTTGCCGCCGGCCCAGTCGAGGCAGACGGCATCCGCGCCGACGCCGAGCATCGACAGGATCAGGTCCACCCGCATCGACAGATCGAAGCTGCGGGCGACGATGCCGACATCGGTGAGAGGACGGGGATCGGCATAGGCGTCGGCCAGCCAGTACGGCCTTTCCGTCTGCATCGATCCGCAGCCCTTGCATTCGAAGAAGCCGGCCCGGTGACGCCCCATCAGCAGCAATTCGAACCTGGGAACGCTGTCGGCACCGCACAGGCGGCAGGGCACCGGTACCGGATCGCCTTGTCCGATCCCCATTGCGCTGCCTTCCGCGGCCATGTCGAAGCGTCCTTTCGCAATGCCCTGCAATCCGCCCTTACGACGCCAGCGCCGCGTCCTTCTCCGCGATGACGGCGGCTATGGCGGCGCGTTCGGCGGCGGTCATGCGCAGGCTGGCGCTCTTCAGCTGGCCGCAGGCGGCCATGATGTCCTCGCCGCGCGGGGTGCGCACCGGGCTGGCATAGCCGGCATTGTTGACGATGTCGCCGAAGACCTGGATCGCCCGCGCGGTCGACCGCTCGTAGGGCGCGCCCGGCCATTCGTTGAAGGGGATCAGGTTGATCTTGGCCGGGATGCCTTCCAGCAGCTTCACCAGCGCCCGCGCATCGGCCGGCGTGTCGTTCACGCCCTTCAGCATCACATATTCGAAGGTGATGCGCCGGGCGTTGGACAGGCCGGGATAATTGCGGCAGGCCTCCATCAAATCCCGCAGCGGATATTTGCGGTTGATGGGCATGATGAGGTTGCGCAGCTCGTCGGTCACCGCATGCAGGCTGACCGCGAGGTTGACGTTCAGCTCCTCGCCGCAGCGCTCCATCATCGGCACGACGCCGGAGGTCGACAGGGTGATGCGCCGCTTGGAGATCGAGATGCCGTCGCCGTCCATCACGATCTTCAGCGCCTTGGCGACGTTGTCGTAATTGAACAGCGGTTCGCCCATGCCCATCATGACGATGTTGGACAGCATGCGCCCGTCGGGCGGCGCCGGCCATTCGCCCAGCATGTCGCGCGCCAGCATCACCTGCGCGACGATTTCCGCCGAATCCAGGTTGCGGACCAGACGCTGGGTGCCGGTGTGGCAGAAGCGGCAGGTCAGCGTGCAGCCCACCTGCGAGGAGACGCAGAGCGTGCCGCGATCCTCCTCCGGAATGTGGACGCTCTCCACCTCCTGCCCGTCGGGCATGCGCAGCAGCCACTTGCGGGTGCCGTCCGCCGACTTCAGGTCCTTCACCACCGTCGGCCGCGCCACGATATAGGCGTCGGCCAGCTTTTCCCGCACCGGCTTGGCCAGCGTGGTCATCTCGGCGAAATCGGTGGAACCGCGGTGATAGATCCAGTGCCAGAGCTGGCGTGCCCGGAACTTTTCCAGGCCGACGGCCAGCATCTCGGCTTCCAGCTCTTCGCGGGACAGGCCGACAAGGTTCTTGCGTCCGTCGGCATCGGTCGCCGGCAGAACGAAGGCGGAGGCATGATTGGAGGCGCTCATGGCCCCATTACATAGGGCCATGAGCGTGCGGAGTCAAAAGACTCGAAGGGAAAAACCCGAGTAAACCGCTGCGGCGATCAGCGCTTCACGCCGCAGGCCTCGTTGATCGCATCGTAGGCCTGCCCGACGCCGGCCAGGCTGTAGGTGTCGGTGGTCCTGGTGCCGCGGCTGGACACGCCCTTCACCACCATCTGCCTGCCGTCGCGAAGCGCCGCCGTCACCGCGCGGTCGCTCTCGGCATCGCGGGCCCAGGCGGTCTCGCCGTCGGTGAACAGCTTGAACTCCTTGCCGTCGACCGAGACCTCGGCTTCGCTGCCCTTCTTGAACGGATAGCCGACGATGATGCTGACGACGTCCAGGGTCTTTTCCGACGGGCGGTGAGTCACCAGCGCATAGATGTCGCCGCGCTTGGCCTTCGGCTCGGTCTTCTTGGGCTGGCTGGAGATGTAGCAGACCTTCTGCCCCTTCTCCTCGAACGCGAAGGCGTTCCAATCCTTGAAGGTGCCGAGATGGCGCGGATCGGCGGCGGCGGCCGGCGCGGCAGTCAGGGCGACGGCGAAGAGGGTGGAGAGGACAGAACCGGCAAAGGCGGCCCCGGCAAATCGGCGGACGGCGTTGGGAAGCAACATCGGTCTTGCGTCTGCTCGTTGTTGGTCCGTGGGGTGCGGGGCGGACACTACCCCAAACGGACAGACCATTCCAAGACCGGCGGGTCCGGATTGGCCCGTTTCTCACAGCCGGCATTGCACGCCGCGTGACATTTCGGCACGCTTGATGACAATGATCGGCCATGAACTTGCCGCTGGCGTAACCCTGGGTTCACGCTATACCTGCGCCCGGCATGAACGCGACGGGGACTGGCATGGCAAAGCTGCTGGTGGTGGAAGACGATCCGGTCACGCGCAACCTGATCCGCGCGATCCTGACCCGCGAGGGCCATGAACTGACCCTGTGCGCCAGCGCTCCGGAAGCCATCGGCATCCTCTATGTGGAAAAGTTCGATCTCGTCCTGACCGACATCATCATGCCGGACCATGACGGGTTCGAAGTGATCAAGGCCGCCCGCACCCTGCGGCCGGAGATGCCGGTCGTCATCCTGTCGGCCATCGAGGACAAGGTTCCGTCCGAATTGACCGCCGCCGCTTTCGCCAGGCTGGGCGTGACGCGCGTCATCTCCAAGCCGGTCAACCCGACCCTTCTCGCGTCCGAGGTGGTGGCGGCCATCGTTGCGGGTTGAGGGCTGAGGTTTCCGGCCGACATTTCCGGTCGGGCGGTACGTCACGGCGCCGCAGGCGTGGTTCCATCGTCGCAGGCGCGGATATCGCCGGCCGACCTTTCGTCATCGGTTGAATGAATGGTCATATGGGATTACTTTGGCGGACGCGCAGCACGCACGCGCAACCGCTGAGAATGCCATGCTCCACGACGATGCACGGCCGGAGACGGCCGGTCCGGTCGCCAAGCCGCCCTTCAAGATCCTGGTCGTCGATCCCGATCCGTCGCTGCTGGCGACATCGCGGGCGGCGCTGGACGGGCTGTCCATCGAAGGCGCCGGCGTCGCGCTGGTGGGTGCCGCCTCCGCCGCCGAAGCGCGCAACGCGCTGCAGCAGCATCCCGACACCGCCCTGATCCTGCTGGAGATCGCGCTGGAAAGCGAACGGGCCGGGCTGGATCTGGTGACCCACCTGCGCCGCGAGCTCGGCAACCAGCGCACCCGTATCCTGGTCTGCGCCGGCGACGCCGGGATGCCGGCGGAGGACGAGACAATCGCCGCCAACGATGTCGGCGACTGGCGGGTGAAGGCGGAGCTGACGCCGCGAGCGCTCCGTGCCGCCGTGGCCGGACAGCTGCGCACCTTCGCCAGCCTCCAGGCGCTGGCCGCCGGGCGCAAGGGGCTGGCCCGCATGCTGGTCGCCACCACCGGCCTCCTGGAGATGCGCACGCCCGACGTGCTGTTCCCCAACATCCTGCCGCGCGTGGTCGGGCTTCTCGGCATCGGCCACCATGCGCTTTTGTGCATCCAGGGCGACACGCTGCCGCGCGACCGCAAGATCCGCGTGCGCGCCTCCACCGGCCGCTTCGCCAAATGGAAGGACGTCGAGGTGTCGGCGCTCGGCGAACCGCGGGTGGAGGCTGCGCTGGAGCGGCTGTCGCCCAGCAGCGAAACCATCATCGAGCCGGATTTCTGCGCGCTTCGCCTGCGTGCCAACGGCGGCATCACCGGCATGATCTATGTCGAGGGCCGCAACGACGGCACCGCCCGCGAATGGCAGCTGCTGGAGCTGTTCCGCAACAAATGCTCCATCGCCTTCGAGAACGCCCTGCTGATCGAGGAGCTGAACACCTCGCAGAAGGCCACCGTCCTGGCGATGGGGGCGCTCGCCGAATACAAGGACAACGCCGCCAGCGGCCACCTGCAGCGCATCGAGAGGCTGGTGGGGTCCATCGCCCGCGAGCTGCACCAGCGCGGCAAGTTCGGTGACGAGCTGGACGCCGATTTCGTCGAGAAGGTCGGGCTGGCCGCCCTGCTGCACGATGTCGGCATGCTGAGCGTGTCCGACGAGACGCTGGGCATGCCGGGCGAGTTGACCGGCATCGACATGCAGATGATCCAGCGCCACACCGAGATCGGCCACCGCATCCTGGCCGAGGCGGCGGTGCCGCTGCGCGGGCGCTCGCTGCTGTCCATCGCGGCGGAGATAGCGCGCTATCACCATGAACGCTATGACGGGTCGGGCTATCTGGAAGGGCTGAAGGGCAACGCCATTCCCATCGGCGCCCGCATCATGGCGGTGGCCGACGTGTTCGACGCGCTGATCACCAGCCGCCAGTACCGCAGCGCCTGGGCGGTGGAGGACGCGATCTCCTGGATCGTCGAACGGGCCGGGCGCGACTTCGACCCCGACGTGGTCGACGCCTTCGTCCATGTCATCCGCCGCTTCCAGACCGACGATCCCGGCTGGTTCCCCAAGGCCGGCGGCGGCCACGGCATGCTGGGCGGCGCCATCGGCCGCAAGCTGCGCGCCCTCTTCGGCCGCCGGGCGGAGGCGATGTAGGCGGCCCTGGGGAGGGCGCATCGCTTTTGGCAGGTTCTTCACGCCCATCGGCATCCGCGCCACTCTCCACCCGCCGCGTCCCCCGCTATCCTCATGGCGCATCCCACACCGGAGACCACGCCATGCTGGACCTGCGCCCCAACTGCGAATGCTGCGACCGCGACCTGCCGCCCGCGGCGGAGAACGCCTATATCTGTTCCTTCGAATGCACCTTCTGCGCGGATTGCCGCGCCCGGCTGCCGGGGCAGCGCTGCCCGAACTGCGGGGGCGAGCTGGTGCGGCGGCCGATCCGTCCGGCAGCCAAGCTGGCGGCCAACCCGCCCTCGGCCACCCGCATCGTGAAGCCGGACGGCTGCGCCGCACTTTTCTGAAGTCAGCCGAATTGCCAGCGCTGTCGCTGGCGTTCGCCGCGCAAATCGGCCAGACTGTGCCATCGCTCCCGGGGAAACGCCCCGTGCAGAGCGCAGGGACCGTCACCGCATGCTTACGCTCTACAGCTTCCCCACGCCCAACGGACGCAAGGCCTCCATCCTGCTGGAGGAGCTGGGGCTGACCTACGCCGTCCACCGCGTCGATCTGGCCGCCGGCGAGAACAAGCGGCCCGATTTCCTGGCGATCAGCCCGATCACCAAGATCCCCGCCCTGGTGGAGGTTCTGCCGGGCGGCCGGGTGCGACGCCTGTTCGGTTCCGGCGCCATCCTGCTGCATTTCGCCGAGCGCACCGGCCGCCTGCTGCCCGAGGACGAGGACGAGCGGGCGGAGGCGATGAGCTGGTTCATGCTGGGCGTCAGCGACCTCGGCCCGACCGCCATCGACATGCAGCGCTTCGCCGCCCGCGCCCCCGACCGCATCCCCCACGCCATCGACCTCTACAAGGGCGAGCTGATGCGCTGCTATTCGGCGCTGGAGGACCGGCTGGGCGCCGCGGAGCACCTGGGCGGCACCACCTATTCCATCGCCGACATCGCCTGCTTCCCTTTCATCGCCGCCGCGGCGGTGGCGGGCGGCGGGCTGCTCGACCGCTTCCCCCACCTGAAGCGCTGGCACGATGCCATGGCCGAGCGGCCGGCGGTGCGGCGCGGCATGGCCGTTCCCGACATGGCCGTTCCCGATACGGCGGCTCCCGGTTAGCCATTCCGTTTCCGTAACGACAATTGCACCACCTTCCCAGAACGGCATCCGGCCGTTCCAACCAGTGTTAGAGACATGCCGATCAACAACCGCATCGCCGCTTTCCAGGACGACATGACCGCGTGGCGGCGCGACATCCACGCCCACCCGGAACTCGGGTTCGAGGAAAAGCGCACCTCCGACATCGTCGCCGCGAAGCTGGCGGAGTTCGGCATCGCGGTGCATCGCGGCCTGGGCGGGACCGGCGTGGTCGGCACGCTGAAGGGGCTGGGCACCGGCAGCGGCCGGGCCATCGGCCTGCGCGCCGACATGGACGCGCTGCCGATGCCGGAAGCCAACGACTTCGACCATGCCTCGCGCCATGCCGGCAAGATGCATGCCTGCGGCCATGACGGCCACACCGCCATGCTGCTGGGCGCCGCCCGCTATCTGGCAGAGACGCGGAACTTCGACGGCACCGTCCACTTCATCTTCCAGCCGGCCGAGGAAGGGCTGGGCGGCGCGAAGCGGATGATCGACGACGGCCTGTTCCGGCAGTTCGACTGCGAGCAGGTCTATGGCCTGCACAACTGGCCGGAGCTGCCGGCCGGCCAGATCGCCGTCCATCCCGGCCCGGTGATGGCGGCGGCCAACCAGTTCGAGATCCATGTGACCGGCCACGGCGCGCATGCCGCCATGCCCCATCGCGGCATCGACCCGGTGCTGGTGTCCGCCCACATCATCACCGCGGCGCAGAGCCTGGTCAGCCGCGGCACCAACCCGGCCGACAGCGCGGTGGTGTCGATCACGGTGGTGGAGGCCGGAACCGCGGCCAACGTCATCCCCGACGGCGCGCGGATGCTCGGCACCATGCGCACCTTCACCGAAGAGAACCACCGCCGCATCCAGGAACAGTTCGCCCGCCTCGTCTCCAGCATCGCCGAGGGGCTGGGCGCCAAGGCCGAGCTGCGCTTCCGCCCCGGCTATCCCGCCACGGTGAACAGCGAGCCGGAGGCGCGAGTCGCGGCGGCGGCGGCGGCCAGGGTGGTGGGCGAGGAGAATGTCGTCTGGGCCCCCGCCCCGACCATGGCGGCGGAAGACTTCGGCTATATGCTGAAGGAGCGGCCGGGCGCCTACATCTGGCTCGGCCATGGCGGCCACAGCGGTCCGTCCTGCCGCCTGCACAACCCGCATTACGATTTCAACGACGCGATCCTGACCACCGGCGCCGGCTATTGGGCCTCGCTGGTCGAGACGATCCTGCCGCGGAGCGCCTGACCGTCCCATGAAGCTGCCGTCCCGTCTCCGCCTGATCCCGCTGGTTTTCGCCCCCATCCTGCTGCTGGCCGGCTGCCAGACCGGCACCGACCGCGCCGGGGGCAACCTGCTGCCGGCCCAGGCCGAGGCCGGCACCGTCTGGCAGGGCAACCACAGCAGCGCCGCCGAACGCGCCTATGTGGTCGCCCGCGACGGCGCCGAATGGACGGCGCTGTGGGCACGGGTCGGCGAACCGGCCCCGACCTCCCTGCCCGGCGGCCGGATGGCGGTTGCGGTGTTCCTCGGCCCCCGCGACACGGCGGGTTACGGCGTCAGCATCGACAGCGTGCAGCAGAAGGGCGCCGATCTGGTCGTCGGCTACCGCGAGACGGTTCCCGGCCCGGCCCAGGCAGTGGCGCAGAGCCGCACCAGCCCCTACGCCATCCGCCTGCTGCCCAGCGCGGCGGGAACGCCGAAGTTCGTGCGGGGGAAGTGAGGTTCGGGGTAAGGCGTATTGCCCCCTCCCCATCCCTCCCCCTCTTCGAGGGAGAGGGGGTAGGACGCTTGCGGGAGTTCTAAGCAAAAGGCAGCGGCAGTCCCCTCTCCCACCGAAGGTGGGGGAGGGTTAGGGAGGGGGCACCGCCAAACCACCCCTCACCGCGGCATCTGCCAAGGCAACTCCCCACCCACCAGCTTGCCCGCCACGTCCGGCGGCAGCGGGCGGGCGAAGTGATAGCCCTGGCCGTAGTCGCAGGCCAGCGCCCGCAGCAGATTGGCGTCGGCGCTGGTCTCGATGCCCTCGGCGATGACGTCGAAGCCCAGCAGGCGCGCCAGATCCATGATGATGCGGACGATGGCGCGGTTTTCCTCCGACTGGTGCATGGCCGAGACGAAGGAACGGTCGACCTTCAGGCTGTCGATGGGCAGCTTGTGCAGGTAGGACAGCGACGAATAGCCGGTGCCGAAATCGTCGATCGACAGCTTGATGCCCAGCGCCCGCAGGTCGCGCAGCAGGCGGATCGACTGCTCGGCCTTGTCCATGACGGCGCTTTCCGTCAGCTCCAGCTTGATCCAGGACGGCTCCACCCCGGTCTCGCGCAGCACCTCGCGCACGACCTGGACGAAGTTGGGATCGGACAGCTGGTGGGTGGACAGGTTGACGCTCATGAACAGCGGGGCGGAGCCCGGTTCGCGCCGGTCCTGCCACTCCGCGATCTGCAGACAGGCCTGCCGCAGCACCCAGGTGCCGAGCGACACCACAAGGCCGGTGCTCTCGGCGATGGGGATGAAGATGCCGGGCGGGATGTTGCCGCGTTCGGGATGGTTCCAGCGCATCAGCGCCTCGAACCCGGCAAGCCCGCCGGTCACCATCTCCACGATGGGCTGATAGGCCACCCACAGGTCGCTGCCGCTGGCCAGCGCGCCGCGCAGGTCATGCTCCAGCCGCACCTGTTCGACCACATGGGAATGCATCGCCGGATCGAACCAGGCCTGCCGGCCGCCGCCCTGTTCGCGGGCGCGGGCGGTGGCGATCTCGGCGTCGCGCAGCACGTCCTCCGGCCGCTCGTGGCCGGGCTGGGCCTCCACCACGCCGATGCTGGCCGACAGGAACACCGTACCGCCGGAGCTGGAGCGGGCGGAGCGCACCACCGCCGCCAGCTCGTCGATGGCGGCCTCCAGCGCCGGCCGGTCGCAGGTGCCGCCGGCCAGCATCGCGAAGGCATGGTCGCTGACCCGCGCGATCAGGTCGAAGGCGGCGGCCTGCGCCCCCATCCGCTGCGCCAGATCGTCCAGCAGCTCGTTGGCGAAGCCCTGGCCCATGCTGCTGCGGATTTCGGCGAATCGGTCGATGTCGAGGATGACCAGCGTGAACGGCTCGCCCATGTTGCCGTAGTCCGCCATGTGCTTCAGCAGCATCAGGCGGTTGGCCAGCCCGGTCACGGGATCGTAATAGGCGAGGCGGAACAGGTCGTCCTGCACCTGCCGGCGTTCGGTCATGTCCTGCAGGATGACGAAATAGCCGGTTATGGCGCCGTCTTCCGACCGGTGCGGGGCGTGCAGCCGCGTCACGTAGCGCTGCTGCCCGTCGGCCTGGGTGACCCACCCCTCCGTCTGCACCGTCTCGCCCGACAGCGCCCGTTCGGCCAGCGCCTTGGTGCTGCGTTGCAGTTCCGGTCCCAGATGCTGACCGATGGTGGTGCCGACCGCCTTGTCCAGGCTGGTCCCCATCATCTCCAGATAGGCACGATTGGCGTAGATGTGCCGCCGCTGCGGATCCATCAGCGCCACCCTCACGGTCATGGCGTCGAGAATCTGACGCAGGGCGTCAAGCCCCGGCGCACCGGAGGCGGCACCCGACAGAGCGTCGGCCAGCGCGGAGATTCGGGGATCTGGACTCATGGCGAGGTAAGAGCGGGGTACTCATCAGGAAAACGATACCCAACACTTACGCGAAGTGTCACCCGCCCGTCAAAACCAAAGGCACCCGGTCGCAGCAGAGCTTGGAGGTTTCTACAGCCGGTGCGACGAAGACACAGCCGCATATTATAGTATTCACTCAAGCCGGGGTTGCAAACTGAATCGAACCTCAATCCCGGCTTTTTGTGTCGTCCGGCACCTTCGTTCGGGGAAGATCGATATTTCGGCTGCACTCCTTGCCACACTCCTTGCGGCCTGGGATTGTATCCTTGCGCAGCCATCCGCTCCGGAGTCGTTTGTGTGCACTGCAGGAACGCGAACAGGGCATGGCTGTGCCCTGTAAAGGAAAGACATCGGCAACCGCCAGCGGTTCTATACTGCCAAGGCAAGTGGGGCCAACGCGTGCGGGCCACCGCAAGTGAGGTTACCGCCGCCCGGCACCGCCCCGCCCGTGCATCGCCCCCGTCTCGATTGGCGATGACGGCAACGGTCACAATCAATGGGCAGGAATCACGCCATGGCTCTCAAGGACATTCTGGTGGTCGTCGACGATACGCCCGCGTCCGCAGCGCGTCTCGACCTCGCGGCCAGGCTCGCGGTCCGGTGCGATGCGCATCTGACCGCGCTCTACGCCTTCACCGACATCGTGTTCCCCGGCTATATCGAGGCCGAATTTCCGCAGGAACTGCGCGAGAGCCGTCGCCAGACGCGCAACGACCAGACGGCCGGCATGGCTGCGGCCTTCGAGGATGCCATGCGCCACCATGGCCTGACCGACCGCTCGGAATGGCTGGTTCAGGAGGGCGACCCCACCATCGCCGCCGCGGTGCGCGGCCGCTATGCCGATCTGGTGGTGGTCGGCCAGCCGGCGCCGGAGCGCGACCGCGATCAACCCGTCGCACAGCCGGCCGACCTGCTGTTCGAATGCGGCCGGCCGCTTCTGGTCGTACCCTATGCCGGCCGCTTCCCGACCGTCGGCGAACGGGTGCTGGTCGGCTGGAACGGCAGCCGCGAGGCGGCGCGCGCCATCGGCGACGCCATGCCCCTGCTGGCCGCCGCCAAGCGCGTCGTGGTGATGGCCGCCAATCCGAAGCCCGGCCCCAACGGCCTGGGCGACGAGCCCTGCGCCGACATCGCCCGCCACCTGTCCCGCCACGGCTGCCGCGTGGAGGCCACCCACGTCGCCACCGATGTGGTGGAGCCCGGCGACACCGTGCTGAACATGGCCGCCGACGAAAGCTGCGACCTGCTGGTGATGGGCGCCTACGGCCGCTCCCGCTTCCGCGAGCTGGTGCTGGGCGGCATGACCCGCTTCATGCTGCAGCACATGACGGTTCCGGTGCTGATGAGCCATTGAGGCGGGATGGGGGTAGGCTTCGGGTGCCCCCTCCCCACCCGTGGGGTTAAGCGACCACCCGTCTCCCGAGTCCCTCCGCAACCGTCGCGAGTCGCCCCTTGCCGCCCGTGGGGAAAAGCGACCGGCCGGTCTTTTCCACCTCCATCCCCGTGGGGCAAAGCGGCTGATTCGTGGGGAAAAGCGGCGCGACTCGGGCTTTCCCCATGGGGTTAAGCGGCGACTCAACTAATAGGTCTAACAACTAACCGTCGACTAGCACGGTCGCCTAACCCCACATTGACTCAGGCGCCCGCCGCTCACCAGGATGCCACAACATCTGGGCGGGGCGGCGATGGGCGACATACACAGGCTGGTGATCGAACATGGGCGGGACAAGGCGCGCGCCCTGGTCCGGCCCGAGGAACGGACGCTGGTGGACATCGCCGCCGACATCCTGGCGGACGAGAACCAGCATCTCGGCATCACCTACAGCGGCTTCTGCCTGACCAGCCTGCCGCACAAGAAGCTGGCCGACGACGCCCCCTGGGAAAAGCGCGGCCATCAGGTGACGCTGCTGGTCGAACCGGGCCGGCTGAAGGTGAACGGCAAGGTGAAGCTGTTCGGCGTGCCCTATGGCGCGCGGGCGCGGATGATCCTGATCTATCTGCAGACCCAGGCGGTACGCACCGGCCGGCGCGAGGTGGAGCTCGGCCGCTCCATGCGCGACTGGCTGACCCGCATGGGCATCAGCGTCGGCGGCGAGACCTTCCGCGGCTTCCGCGAGCAGTCGCTGCGCATCTCCGCCTGCACCCTGAAATTCTTCTGGGACGGCGAGAATGCCGACGTGTTCGAGAAGGGCGGCATCGTCAAGCGCGGCCTGATCTTCCACGACGACCTCGGCGACGACCGCCAGGGCACGCTGTGGAACGACGTGGTGCAGTTGGACGAGACCTTCTTCCAGGCCCTGCGCGACCACCCGGTCCCGCTGCTGGAGGAGGCGGTGCGGCAGTTGAAGGACCGCTCGCTCAGCCTCGACCTCTATGTCTGGCTGGCCTACCGGCTGCATTCGCTGAGCCGGCCGCAGCCGATCTCCTGGCCGTCGCTCTATGCCCAGTTCGGCGCCGGCTACGACCAGATGAAGCATTTCAAGCCGCGCTTCGTGCAGGCCCTGCAATACGCCCTGGCGGCCTACCCCGACGCCAAGGTGGAGCCGACCGACGAGGGCGTCGTCCTCCACCCCAGCCGCCCACCCATCGCCCGCCTGCTGGCGTGACGGCGTGGGGTTAAGCGACCGGGGTGAAGTCGTCGTCGCGCTTGCCCCCTCCCTAACCCTCCCCCACCTTCGGTGGGAGAGGGAACTCCGCCGCTCTGGCGATTAACCTTACGCCCGCAAGCATCCTACCCCCTCCACCGCGAAGCGGGGGAGGGATGGGGAGGGGGCAGTTGCAGCAATCACCCCCCGGTCGCTTCCCCCCACACCCCCGAAAACGCACCAAATCCATTGACCCACGTCATTGGACCGCCCTCCCCTCCCCCTTAAGATCGCCGCCAGTTCCCGAACCGGAGAGGTCCGCCTTGGACGCCCTGTCGCTGCTGGATGCCGGACTGAACCAGTGCGCCGTGGTCATCGACCGCGACAGTGGGCTGCTGCTGGCCCTGCTGACCGCCGGGCTGGTCGGCGGCACCACCCATTGCACCGGCATGTGCGGCCCCTTCGTGCTGGCCCAGGTCTCGGCTCGGCTGGAGCGGGTACCGCTGTCGGCGATGTCGGAATTCCGGCGCCTGACCGGGGCGGCGGTGCTGCCCTACCATGCCGGCCGGGCGACGACCTATGCGCTGATCGGCGCGCTGTCGGCCTCGGTCGCCGGCCATATCGGGGCGCTGCCCGGACTGCGCTGGCTGTTGGTGGCGCTGCTGGCGCTGGCGGCGCTGTTCTTCCTCGGCTATGCCGCGGGCAGCGTGCTGTCCTGGCTGCCGAAAGCGCCGTCGCTGGGAAGCGGCGGAGTTCAGCGCTGGTGGGGGGAGCGGGTGTCCGGCATCGCCCGGCCGCTGTTCGGCAACCCGACCGGCTGGCGCGGCTATGGGCTGGGGGTGGCGCTGGGCTTCATTCCCTGCGGGATGCTCTATGGCGCCATCGCGGTGGCGGCGGCGAGCGGCAGCGCGCTGACCGGCGCGCTCGGCATGGCCGCCTTCGCGCTCGGCACGGTGCCGAGCCTGCTGGCGGTTGGGCTGGCCGGCCATGTCGCCGGCCGCACCTGGCGCACCGCCGTCGCCCGGGTCGCCCCGGCGATCATGCTGGTGAACGCCGGGGTGCTGGGCTGGATGGCCTGGAAGCTGGTTGCGTAAACCGGCCCCTCAACCTGCTTCAGTGGATACCGCAGCCGCCGCCCTTCAGCGCGTCGCCGAGCGGAACCTGCCCGCTGCCGGGCTTCAGGGGCTGCTGCTGGCTTTCATGCGGTGACCAGCCGGCGAGATAGAGCACCTCGAAGGTCACCGGGATGCGCCCGTCCGGCTCGGCGTAGAGTTCGGCATAGCGCCGCGCCGCGTCGAACAGCAGCCCGCGGCTTGCGGGAACCTTGCGCCGCGCCAGCACCGCGTTGGTCTCGCCCATGCCGCGCAGGTCGCGCATCAGGGCGAAGGCGTCGGAATAGGTGACGGTGATGACGTCGCTGTCGACCACCGGCAGGGCGAAGCCGGCGCGTTGCAGCAACCCGCCGGCATCCTTGATCTCGGCGAAGGGCGACACGCGGGGGGAGACGCCGCCGGCAACCTCCATCTCCGCCTCGTACAGGCAGCGGCGCAGCTCGGCCAGGGTCTGGCCGCCCAGCATCGAGGCGCAGAAGAAGCCGTCGGGCTTCAGCGCCTGCCTGATCTGCACCAGGGCGCCCGGCAGGTCGTTGACCCAGTGCAGGCTGAGATTGCTGACCACCAGATCGAAACTGCCGGGGGCGAAGGGCAGGAACTCCTCGTCTGCCGCGATGGCTGGGTTGCCCAGGCCGCCGGCGGCCCGGGCGAAGTCCGGCGACAGGTCGCAGGCGACCAGCCGTTCGATCCCTTTGCGGCCTTTCAGGATGCGGGCCATCGCCCCGTCGTGGCAGCCGACGTCCAGCGCCAGCGGGAAGGGACGGATCACATCCTCCAGCCGGTCGGCCAGCCGGTCGGCGATCTCCTCGAACAGGAAGGAGTGGTCGGAGAATTCGGCGACGGCGCGGTCGCGGCGGCGGCGGACCAGCGCGCGGTCGAAGACGGTCATGCTGTCGGGGCTTGTCATGGCCGCACTATACCCCAGCCCGGCGGCACGACAACCGTGCTACACTCGCAGCCCAGCCGTCTTCTCCACAGCACCACTCCCGAACGGGCCTTCAAACCGGACAGGCATCTGCATGGGCATCGACGAGGCCATCGCCGTCAGTCACGAAGCGCTGATGGTCATTCTGAAGATTTCGCTGCCGCCGCTGGGCATCACCGCCCTTCTGTCCGCAGTGATCATGCTGTTCCAGAGCGCCACCCAGATCAATGAAGCATCGCTGCAGCAGGACACCAAGTTCTTCGCCACGTTGCTGATCCTGTTCGTCACCGGCCCGGCGATCTTTTTGGCGCTGCGCGACTACACCGGCGTGATCTTCGAACGCATCGCCATGCTGCAGTGACGGGACCGTCCGGATGCAGGCGCCTGTTCCCTTCTCCGCTCCCCTTGCAAGATTGGGCCGCACCGCCGCCGGCGCCGCCACCCGGCTGCTGGACGCCCTGCTGCCACCGCGCTGCCTCAGCTGCGGCGAGGCGGTCGACCGGCAGGGGGGACTCTGCGCGCGCTGCTGGAGCGGCCTGACCTTCATCGCCCCGCCGCTGTGTGCCTGCTGCGGCCTGCCCTTCGAATACGAGGCGCAGGAGGGCACCCTGTGCGGTGCCTGCATGGCCGCCCGTCCGCCCTTCGCCCGCGCCCGCGCCGTTCTGATCTATGACGACGGCAGCCGGCCGCTGGTGCTGGGCTTCAAGCATGGCGACCGCATCCATGCCGCCAAGGCCTACGGCGTCTGGCTGGCCCGCGCCGGGCGGGAGTTGCTGGAGGACGCCGACCGGCTGGTGCCGGTGCCGCTGCACCGCGCCCGGCTGTTCCACCGCCGCTACAACCAGGCCGCCCTGCTGGCGCAGGCGCTGTCGCGGCACAGCGGCGTGCCGGCCATGCCCGACCTGCTGCAACGGCAGCGCGCCACCCCGACCCAGGGCGGGCTGGACCGTCAGGGCCGCCACCGCAACGTCAAGGGCGCCTTCCGCCTGCGGCCGGGGCAATCGGTCCAAGGGCTGGTGACGGGGCAGCGGCTGATTCTGGTCGACGACGTGTTGACCACCGGGGCGACGCTGGCGGAATGCACGCGGGTCCTGCTGCGTGCCGGGGCGGCCAGGGTGGATGTGCTGACGCTGGCCCGCGTGGTGCTCCGCTGACGCTTGAAAAGGGCCGGATCCGGCGGTTCTGATCGGCGATGCTGACCGGCGTTGCGCGCGGGTTGCAACGTCTGGCGCCTCTCGCAGGTTGATCCTATACTTTCTCCACGTCCAAAAGGAGCCCAGCGGCATGGCCGACGTCGTCATCTACACCACGCCCTTCTGCCCCTACTGCATGCGGGCCAAGAGCCTGCTCGACGGCAAGGGCGTGACATACGAGGAAATCGACCTCTACGCCCAGCCCGGCCGCCGCAGCGAGATGATCGAGCGGTCGGAAGGCCGGACCACCGTCCCGCAGATCTTCATCGACGGGAAGCCCTATGGCGGCAGCGACGACATCCACGCGCTGGACCGCGCCGGCAAGCTCGATCCGCTGCTCGGCATCGCGGCATGAGCGAAGCCATCGCCGGCAGCGGCATGCTGAAGGCCGCCTGCGTCCAGGTGAATGCGGGCACGGAGCTTGAGCCGAACCTGCGCGCGGCGGGCGACCTCGTCCGCCGCGCCCGCGATGCCGGGGCGGATTTCATCGCCCTGCCCGAGAATGTCGGCTGGATCGTCCAGGGCCGCGACAAGACCATGCAACGCGTCCGCAGCGAGGCGGAGCATCCCGGCATCCCCTTCTTCGCCGATCTGGCGCGGGAGACCGGGGCCTGGATCCTGGGCGGCACCCTGCATGTCCTGCTCGACGACGGGCGCGCCGCCAACCGCAGTTACCTGTTCGACGCCGGCGGGCGGATCGTCGCCTCCTACGACAAGATCCACATGTTCGACGTCACGCTGAAGAACGGCGAAGCCTATCGCGAATCGGCCAGCTTCCGGCCGGGCGAGCGTGCCGTGGTGGCGTCCAGCCCGTGGGGCGGCATCGGCATGACCGTCTGCTACGACGTTCGATTCGCCTATCTGTACCGGGCGCTGGCCCAGGCGGGGGCGTCGATCCTGACCGTGCCGGCCGCCTTCACCGTGCCGACCGGCCGCGCCCACTGGCACACGCTTCTGCGCGCCCGCGCCATCGAGACCGGCTGTTTCGTGATCGCCCCGGCCCAGACCGGCAGCCACGACCAGGGCCGCCAGACCTACGGCCATTCCCTGCTGATCGCCCCCTGGGGCGAGGTGCTGGCCGATGCGGGCACCGATGTCGGCTTCATCACCGCCGACCTCGACCTGGACCGCGTGGCGGAAGCCCGCGGCATGGTCCCGTCGCTGACCCACGACCGTGCCTTCGAGGTGGAGCGGGTGGGGTAGCGCCCTCTCCCGGCACCTGGGAAAACCGCGTTTGGGGTTTGAGCGACGACGTTGCACTTCGGATGCCCTTCTCCCCCTGCGGGAGAAGGGTTGGGATGAGGGGTGTTGCCGGCTGAAAGCCGGTGGAAATCAGATTCGCGACCCCTCACCCCAACCCCTCTCCCGCAAGGGGAGAGGGGCTTTGTATGCGCACGAAATCCATGCCATAGCCCTGCCCTGCATCAGGGGACGGGGACAGCTCCCTTCAGCGCCCCTCCTGGGTCAGCCGCAGCCACGCCATGGCCACAGCCAGCGCGGTGCCGATGGCCCCCTCGGCGCGCACCGGCAGGTCGAGGTCGCGGATCATGCTGTCCAGCCGCAGGTCGACCGCATGCTTCACCGCGTTGCGGATCTTGCGGTCGTAATAGAGGCCCGACACCTCCACCCGCTCCTGCGTCAGCGGCCGGCCGGTCAGCCGTTCCGCCATGGCGACGGAGAAGTCCAGGTAATAGCCGACCAGTGGTCGGTCGCCGATGAAGGCATGCAGCAGGTCGCCGGCCTCCCCCAGCCCGCTGTCGCTGCCGGGATGGAGCAGCAGGGCGCTGCCGGTCAGGATGCGCGGCCCGCGGATGCGGATGGCGGCGAAGGCCAGCGGCCTCGCGGCCTCAAGATCGAAGCCGGTCGCCTCGCAATGGATCGCCACATGTTCGCGACGGTCGCCGTGGCGGTCGCCGTGACGGTCGATGTCGGTGTGGGTTGACTGGACCATCGCCGCCTCAGTGGTTCAGGCGGAAATGATGGGCGATCAGCTCCTTGAAGCTCTTCACCAACGCCAGGCAGTCCTTGAACTGGTCGTGGTCGAGCTTGCCCAGCCGGTCGGGATAAACGAGGTTGTCGATCGCCAGTTCCGCCCCCTCCTCCGCCCCTTCGGTGTCCTGGGGCAGATCGACGCGCGCCTTCAGCCGGATCGTCGACAGGATGGTGAAGGCCTCCACCAGATCGCCGGCCATCTTGCGGTCCAGCGCGCCCAGTTCGGCCAGAACCTGGATGCGCTCCACCGTGTTGGTCTCCGCCCGGTGCTTTTCCAGCGCCAGCGCCCGCACGCCATGGACGATCGGGAAGATACCGGCCTTCTTGATGTCCACCGGCTCCCCCCGCCGCCGGTCGAACAGGGCGGCGAACAGGCCGCCCGGCGTGTCGAAGGACAGGGTCGGGCGGGCGAACTGGGTGAAGAACATCTGGTTGTCCTGCAGCCGGCCCAGCAGATAGTCCTTCGCGTCCTGCAGCAGCGTGGCGTCGCCGGCCACCGGAGCGGCATCGTAGAAGATGGCGAGGTTCATCTGCGCCGCCTCGTCGGGGCGGTGGATCCAGCTGAAGATCGCATCCTTGTAGCCGGCGAGCGGCCGCGTCCATTCCGGGTTGGACAGCATGATGTTGCCCGGACAGGGCGGATAGCCGAACGCGACCAGATGGCTGGTGAACTCGGCGGCGATGCGCGGCAGGTCGGGGCAGTCGAAGCCGTCGCGCAGGATCAGGCCGTTGTCCTGGTCGGTCTTCAGCAGCTGTTCGCCGCGGCCCTCGCTGCCCATCACGATCAGGCAGCTGTTCGCCAGCAGCTCCGGCGGGGCCAGCAGTTCGAACAGCTTGCGGAAGATGCGGCGGTTCAGCTCCGTCACCAGATCGGCGATGAAGGACACCTTGACCCCGGTGGCGTGCAGGGTGCGGATCAGCTCGACGATGGAGCGGCTGGCCCGGCGCAGGTCGTCGGGGTTGGTCGCATGCTCCACCTGCACGCCGATGACCTGGGAATGGTTGGACAGCACCGCCAGCAGGTCGCTCTGCCCCAGCAGCCCGGCGATGGCCCCGTTTTCCGTCACCACGACGCGGCGCACCGCATGCTTGGTCATCAGGACCAGCGCGTTGAACAGCAGGTCGTCGCGGTCCAGCGTCAGCAGGCCATAGCGGGCGAGCGGCCCGACCGGGTCGGTCACCGGCCGGCCGTCCAGCACCACCAGATCGCGCAGGTCGGTGCCGGTCAGGATGCCGACGGCACCGTCGACCCCGCGCACCAGAACGCTGCTGGCGCGGTTCTGCCGCATCGCCTCGGCCGCGTCGCGCAGGCTGGCGCCGGCCTCCACGAACAGCGGCGGGTGCAGGTAGGCCTGCCGGATGCGGGCCATGGTCAGCGCCGCCATCTCGCGGTTGGAGCGCTCGGCCGCCAGATCGCGCATGCGCTGGGCGAAATCGCCGAGGATGGCGGTGCCGAAGGCGGGATTCTCGGCGGCCAACGCCTCCAGCGCCGGGCGCGGGATCAGGTGGCAGACGCAGTCCTCCGCCGCGACGAAGCGGCGGGCGCCGGTACCGTACCCTCCTCCCGCCGTGCCATAGAGCGCCTGCAGGCCGAAGCGGTCACCCGGCCCGTAGACCGCCGCCACCTCGCCGCCGCGGCGTTCCTGCACGCTCCCGCGCAGGACGACGAACAGCGAGTCGGTCGGCTCCTCCCGGCAGAGGATCACGGCCTCGCGCGGATAAAGGGCGATGTCCAGCGCGCCGGCCAGCGCCGCGCGCTGGTCCGCCGTCAGCAGGTCGAAGGGGGGCCGGCCGAAATCGAAGTCCGGGGAGGCGGTCGGCGTCGCGTGCTGCACGGGCGGGCTCCGTCACAGGAGGGCGGGGCATAAAAAAGCGCCCCCGGATCGGATCCGGAGGCGCTTTTCAGGATACACCCGCCGGGCGCGGTGCCGGAAGCGGGTGCGACATTTGGCGGCGTGGTTCGGTCACCGCACGGGCTTGAGCGTCCCCCGAAAGGGGGGAAGGGTGCGGTGCGAGGCGCGATCCCTTCCCTGGTCTTCCTGCTCCGCCCGTTTTGTCCGGACGGCAAGCCGCTTGGTGGGCTGACCGCTTAGTGGGCGGAGGCACCCTCGGCACCCAGGCCGGTCTGCGACCGGATGTACTGGGCTTCGAAGTCCTTGCGCTCCTTCTCGGCCTGCGCGCTGTTGTCGGTGATCGAGAAGAACCAGATGCCGACGAAGGCGATGGTGATCGAGAACAGGCCGGGGTTGTCGTAGGGGAACAGCGCGGCCGGGTTGCCCAGAACCGCCTTCCACACCGTCGGACCCAGGACCAGCATAGAGACCGCCGAAACCAGGCCCAGGGTGCCGCCGATGACGGCGCCGCGGGTGGTCATCTTGTTCCAGAACATCGACATCAGCAGGATCGGGAAGTTGGCCGAAGCGGCGATGACGAAGGCCAGACCGACCATGAAGGCGACGTTCTGGTTCTCGAAGGCGATGCCCAGGACGATCGACAGGACGCCGATGACGACGGTGGTGATCTTCGAGACGCGGATTTCGTCGGCCTCGTTGACGCGGCCCTTGGCGAAGACCGAGGCGTAGAGGTCATGGGAGACCGCCGAGGCGCCGGCCAGCGTCAGACCCGCGACCACCGCCAGGATGGTGGCGAAGGCGACCGCCGAGATGAAGCCGTAGAACAGATCGCCGCCGACCGCATGGGCGGTGTGGATGGCCGCCATGTTGGTGCCGCCGATGACGTTGGCGATCACCGCCTTGGCGCCGGCCGCCGGGGCCGCCGTCAGGAAGGGATAGGCGCCGGTGGCGTCGGGGGCCAGGATCATCAGGATGGCGCCGAAGCCGATGATGAAGGTCAGGATGTAGAAGTAGCCGATGAAGCCGGTGGCGTAGAAGACCGACTTGCGGGCTTCCTTGGCGTCGGCGACGGTGAAGAAGCGCATCAGGATATGCGGCAGGCCGGCGGTGCCGAACATCAGCGCCATGCCCAGCGAGATCGCGGAGACCGGATCGCTGATCAGCGCGCCCGGCGACATGATCGCCAGACCCTTCGGGTGGATGTCGACGGCGGCCTTGAACATCGCCTCGGGGCTGAAGCCGAACTTCGCCAGGATCATGAAGGCCATGAAGGAGGCGCCGGACAGCAGCATCACCGCCTTGATGATCTGCACCCAGGTGGTGGCCAGCATGCCGCCGAAGGTCACGTAACCGATCATCAGCACGCCGACGATGATGACGGCGACCAGATAGTCGAGGCCGAACAGCAGCTGGATCAGCTTGCCGGCACCCACCATCTGGGCGATCAGGTAGAAGGTGACGGTCGCCAGCGAGCCGCAGGCCGACAGGGTGCGGATCGGCGTCTGCTGGAAGCGGTAGGAGGCGACGTCGGCGAAGGTGTATTTGCCGAGGTTGCGCAGCCGTTCCGCGATCAGGAACAGGATGATCGGCCAGCCGACCAGCCAGCCCACCGAGAAGATCAGGCCGTCGAAGCCGTTGGCGTACACCAGGCCGGCGATGCCCAGGAAGGACGCGGCCGACATGTAGTCGCCGGCGATGGCCAGACCGTTCTGGAAGCCGGTGATGCCGCCGCCGGCGGCGTAGAAGTCCTTGGCCGACTTCGTCCGGCGGGCCGCCCAGAAGGTGATGCCCAGCGTCAGGAGGACGAAGATCATGAACATGATGATGGCGGACCAGTTCGTCGCCTGCTTCGTCACGGCGCCTTCGACGGCGGCGGCGTAAGCGGAGGCGGGAACCAGCGCGCCCGCCATGGACGCCAGGGCGGCGGCCGGGGCGGCGATGCGGGTGGTGGCGGCGCGGATCACTTCGATTCCTCCAGAATCTGGCGGTTCAGCTCGTCGAATTCGCCGTTCGCCCGATAGACGTAGATGCCGGTCAGGATGAAGGCGGACACGATGGTGAAGACGCCGACCGGAATGCCCCAGGTCGTAACGCCGGAGCCGATCGGCGTGCCCAGGAAGCTCTTCCCGAACGCCACCAGCAGAATGAAGCCGAAATAGATGACCAGCATGGCAATCGACAAAGTCCAGGCGAAGGCGGACCGTTTGGCCACCAGTTCCTGGAACTTTGGATTGTTCAGGATCCGTGTTGCATTTGGAGTCATGTGCGTCCCCTCATCGAGTGCCGGCGATTGTTCGACGGTCTTTAAGACACTCGGGCATTTTCCGTCCGGGCGATCGCGTCCGGGCTTCTCCCCGTAATTCGTACGCCCTTGACCTGCCCAATTGTTTGATACAGATCATTGTTGGGCGCACCCCCTACCTTGGTCGATGGGAAGGCGCACCGACCAGGGACGATCCCCCGGAAACCGAGGCTCGGGCAGGGCTGCAGCCGGACATGAGAAAGGCGCGCCAGTTTCCGGGCGCGCCTTACAAACAGTCAGCTTTTCAAATGGTTTCGTTGGGAATCAGTGGTGCGCCGCATCCGGCGCGGCGGTCCGGTCCCTCAGGAATCGGTCCGCGGGATCCACGGAATGCGGTGAAATGTCACACCCTCCTCGTGGAGTTCGGCGACCTCGTCGTCCGACGCCTCGCCATAGATGCCGCGGGGATCGGTCTCGCCGTAATGGATGCGCCGCGCCTCCTCGGCGAAGCGGTCGCCGACATAATCGCAGTTCTTCTCCACGCTGCGCCGCACCTCGGTCAGCTGCCGCATCACCTCGGCCACCGCCTCGCGCTGGGCGTCGTTCAGGCTGGGCGGCAGGGCGGCGACCATGTCGGCGGCGCTGGGCAGTGGAACCGGGGCGGGAATCGGCGCCGGCAGGGTTGCGGGCGCGGCGTTGGACGGGGCAGCCGGGGCAGCGGACGGCGGGGCGTTCGCCGCGACGGCTTCGGCCTGGTCGCGGGCGCGGTCGGCGGCCCTGGCGACTCCCTTGGCGATGCGCGGGGCCATCGGCGCCTTGCCGACGACGGTGTCGCCGCAGATCGGGCAGGCGATCTGGTGCGCCGCCGCCTGTTCGTCATAGGCGGCGCCGTTGCGGAACCACGCCTCGAACCGGTGGTCGGCCGAGCATCTCAACGCGAAGAGGATCATATCCCCACAAGCCCCAAACTAACCCGCAGCTGGAAGATCCGCCCCGGTGCGCCGGTCCGGGTTGCGGCGCGACTCGGTATTTGTCCTAATTCAGCACGACCGGGCCGCGCCGTCAAACGCCGGGCGGGTCCGTTGTCCATACCTCCTGTGATATCGTTCCCGCGGCCCCGGAAAAGAAGTCCCGCCGAGGAGAATCCGACCATGTCCACGCCCCACCCGCTTTCGCCGCCCTCCCCCTGGGTGGAGCGCTTCGCCCCGCTGGTGCGGGCGGGCGGCCCGGTGCTCGACCTCGCCTGCGGCGGCGGGCGGCATCTTCGGCTGTTCCACCGGCGCGGCCATCCGGTGGCCGGGCTGGACCGCGACCTCGGCGGCGTCGCCGACCTGGACGGCAGCGCGGGCGTCACCCTGATCCAGGCCGATCTGGAGAGCGGCGACTCGGGCAGCCACACCCCCTCCCTGCCGACCGCCGGCCGCTTCGCCGGGATCGTCGTCACCAACTACCTGCACCGCCCGCTCTTCCCCGCCATCCTGGCGGCGCTGGAACCGGGCGGCGTGCTGATCTACGAGACCTTCGCCGACGGCAACGCCCGCTTCGGCCGCCCGTCCTCCCCCGACTTCCTGCTGCGCCGGGGCGAGCTGCTGGAGGCGGTGCGCGGCACGCTTCAGGTGGTGGCCTTCGAACAGGGAGAGATATCAGTGCCCAAGCCCGCGGTGGTGCAGCGGATCTGCGCCGTCGCCGGGAACGATCCGCTGCCGCTCTGAGGCATCCTTACTCGTCGCTGTCGTCGGGAACCGGCTTCTGCTCCCCGCGGATGCGGCGGCGGCGGTCCTCCTTGCGCATGATCTGCTTGCCATGCTTGTGCTGCGCCGGCCCCTCCAGCGGGCCGCCGGGACGCACCGGGCGCTCGGCGAAGCGGCCCAGCGAGATCATCCGGTCATACATCACCAGCGCCCCGGCGACGCCGACATTGATGCAGAAGGACATCGGGATCTTCACCACATGGTCGCAGCGCGCCAGCAGGGCGGGCGACAGGCTGTCGCGCTCCGGCCCCAGCACATAGGCGGCGCGCGACGGGTGGCGGAAGCTGGGCAGCTCCACCGCATCGTCGGTCAGCTCCACCCCGACCAGCATGCAGTCCCTGGGCAGGGTGAAGTCGGCGACCCGCTCGTGGATGTAGAGCGGCAGGTGCAGCGTGGCGCCCGAGGTATCGACCAGCTTCGTCTCCCGCAGATCCGGTTCCGGATCGATGGCGAAGAAGAAGGAGGCGCCGAAGGCATGGGCGGTGCGCATCAGGTTGCCGACATTGCCCGGCTTGCTGATCCGCTCCACCCCGATTCCGAAATAACCACGCATGAAGAACCCGCTGCTCCAGGTAAGGATAACCGGGCCGGAGCTTGCCGCCGCCGCCCGCCCGAGGCAAGCTTGCCGGCATGAGCCAAGACCATACGCACGACCACTCCTGCTGCGGTGGGGATCACCACCACGGCCATTCCCACCAGAATAGCGAGGGCGCCGAGGGCCGCGCCGATCTGTCCGGCCCGGCGGAAAGCCCGATCACCGTCGAGGTGACGCGCGGCAGCCTGGTGGAATCGGTCCACCGCGCCCGCGCCTGCATCGTCGATGCCGGCGGTCATGTGCTGGCGCGCTGGGGCGACATCGACGCCTCCGTCTACCCGCGCTCCGCCATCAAGTCGCTGCAGGCGATCCCGCTGGTGGAAAGCGGCGCGCTCGACGCCTTCGGGCTGGGGGACGAGGAACTGGCGCTCGCCTGCTCCTCCCACAATGGCGAGGCGCGGCATACCGAACTGGTGCGGTCCTGGGCGGAGCGGGTCGGGCTGACGCTCGACGATTACGAATGCGGCGCGCAGATCCCCTACGATCCGGCCACCGCCGCGGATCTGGTCCGCCGCGGCGAGGCGCCGACCGCCTTCCACAACAACTGCTCCGGCAAGCACAGCGGCTTCCTGACCACGGCGAAGCACAGGGGCGAGCGGCTGAAGGGCTATGTCCGCTACGAACACCCGGTGCAGCAGCGCATCCTGGGCGTGATTGAGCAGATGACCGGCCAGGACCTGTTCGGCGCGCCCTGGGGTGTGGACGGCTGTTCCATCCCCACCATCGGCATCCCGCTGGGCGCCATCGCCTATGCCATGGCCCGCATCGCCGACCCGGTCGACCTGCCCGACGCGCGGGCTGCGGCCGTCACCCGCATCGCCGCCGCCTGGGGCAGGCACCCCTTCCTGATCGGCGGCACCGGCACCTTCGACACCGCGCTGATGGAGGCGGCCGGCGGCGCCGTGCTGGTCAAGGGCGGGGCCGAGGGCGTCGGCTGCGCCGTGATCCCGGAGCAGGGCATCGGCATCGCGCTGAAGATCGAGGACGGCGCAGCCCGCGCCCGCGATGTTGCCTTGGCCGCGCTGATCCGCTCGACCGGGGCGCTGACCGAGGCGCAATGGGCGCGCGTGCCGCAATTGCTGACCGCCCCGCTGCTGAACCGCGCCGGCACGCGGGTGGGCGAGGTGCGGCCGGCGGCGGGCTGGCCGGCGGCTTAACTCCGCAAGCGCGATCAAGCGGCTGCCGGCTAGCATCGGCGGGACTGGAGGATGTCACCCCATGGCCCACGACAGCATCTCCGCCGAACTGCCTGTACCTTGCTCCGCCGTCGCGGCGAAGCCCGGCACCCGGCTCGATTACGGCGACCGGACCGAACGGGTGGTGGCCTATATCGCCGCCAACCTGGACGAACCGCTCGACCTCGATCGGCTGGCGGAGGTCGCCTGCTTCTCGCCCTACCATTTTCACCGCATTTACCGGGCGATCACCGGCGAGACGGCGGCGGAAACCCTGCGCCGGCTGCGCCTGCACCGGGCGGCCGGCGATCTGGTGCGCGACAGCATCGCCATCCCGACCATCGCCCGGCGGGCGGGCTACGGCAGCGTCGAGGCCTTCACCCGTGCCTTCGGGCAAAGCTACGGCGTGACGCCGGCAGCCTATCGCAGGCAAGGACGGCTCAATCCTCCGGTTCCGACCACTCATCGAACGGAGGACAGCATGCACGAGGTCGAGATCCGCGACCTGCCCGCCTATCGCATCGTCGGGCTGCCGCACACCGGTCCCTACATGACCATCGGCGTCAGCTTCGACCGGCTCTATGCCTGGGCGTCGAAACAGGGGCTGATCGGTCCGGGCACCCGCAGCTTCGCCATCTATTACGACGATCCCGAATCGGTGAAGCCGGAGGAGTTGCGCTCCTTCGCCGGGCTGATGCTGAACCTGGGTGTCGTGGAGGACGGGGCGATCCGCGTGGTGGACATCCCCGGCGGGCGTCATGCCGTGGTCCGGCACCAGGGACCCTATGCCGAACTCGGCGCGGTCTACCGCTGGCTCTACGGCGAGTGGCTGCCCAGCAGCGGCCACACGCCGGGCGACGCCCCCTGCTACGAGGAATACCTCAACAACCCAAGGGCCTTGCCGCCGGCCGAGTGGCTGACCGAGATCTGCGTTCCGCTGGCGGACTGAGCTCGGCCACGCTCCCGCCACCGAACGGCTGCCATCGGACAGGCGCGGTGCTATGGTCGCCGCGCCCGTCCCTTATGAGCAGTCCCCCATGAGCATCGACGACCTGCGCGCCCAGTACGAAGCCTATCCCTACCCGGCGCGCAACCCGGCCGACGAATCCAAGCGCCTGATCACCGGGTCGCCCAGCCATCTGGACGAGCTGGTCCAGCATGTCTTCGGCGGCCGGATCGACCATTCCAAGCCGCTGCGCGTGCTGGTGGCCGGCGGCGGCACGGGGGACGGCACCATCATGCTGGCGCAGCAGATGGCCGATGCCGGCAATCCCGGCCGCATCACCTACATCGACTTGTCCGACGCCAGCCGCGCCGTCGCCGAGGCGCGGGCCAAGGCGCGCGGCCTGACCAACATCGACTTCCGCCGCGGATCGCTGCTGGAGCTCGATGGACTGGGACCGTTCGACTACATCGACTGCTGCGGCGTGCTGCACCATCTGGACGATCCGGCGGCGGGTCTGCGCTCGCTGGCCGGCGCACTGGCGCCCGGCGGCGGCATCGGCATCATGGTCTACGCCCCCTATGGCCGCACCGGCGTCTATCCGATGCAGGAGGCTCTGCGCGGCATGACCGAGGGGCTGCCGCCGACCGAGAAGGTGGCGCTGGCCCGCCGGCTGATCCAGGCTCTGCCGTCGACCAACTGGCTGCTGAACAACCCGCATATCAGCGACCACCGCCTCGCCGACGCCAACCTCTACGACCTGCTGCTGCACAGCTGCGACCGTCCCTACAGCATGCCGCAGCTGGCGGAGCTGGCGGACAGCGCCGGGCTGGCCATCGCGACGCTGATCGACCCGTTGCGCTACGAACCGTCGCTGTGGATCAAGGACGCCCGCGTGCTGAAGCGGCTGGAGGGGATGGGCATGCTGGAGCGCGCCGCCTGGACCGAGCGCATCACCGGCGCCTTCACCAAGCACATCGCCTATCTGCTGCGCCCGGCCGATCTGGATGCCGCCCGCATCGCGCCGGACGGGCCGGACGTTATCCCGGTCCTGCGCGACATCGACGGCCCGATGGTGGCGAAGACCGCGCCGCCCGGCGGCAGCCTGGAATTCGACCTGATGGGCAGCGTCGTGGCCCTGCCCCTGCCCCGGCTGGCCGGCCCGATCCTGTCGCGGATCGACGGCAAGACCAGCCTCGGCGCCCTGCACACCGCCATCGAGCCGACGACGAAGGCGACCTGGGAGCAGTTCCTCACCCAGTTCCGCCAGCTGTTCGACGCGCTGGGCGGCCTGGGCAAGATGCACCTGCGGCGGGGTTGAGTGCCCTCTCCCTACAGGCTTTTCTCCCTCTCCCCCCGGGGCTACCGGATGCACACATTTCGCATTTGCGAAAGGACGTGCAGCTTGGCATTGAGGACAGCCCCTCTCCCCTCGCGGGAGAGGGGTTGGGGTGAGGGGCGGAAACTTGATTTCCACGGGCTTTCAGCCGGTCGCACCCCTCATCCCGCCCCGCAAGGGGAGAAGGGCTTTTCACCACCGGTGGTTGCCGCCATTTCGCAGAGGCGAGATGTGTGAATGCCATAGCCCCCCGGGGAGAGGGTCGGGGTGAGGGGGACGCACCGCATGGATCACGGGAAAACGAGACGCGCGGGTTCCTGAATCAAATCTCGCCGCGCCTCCCCCTAACCCTCTCCCCGGGGGGGAGAGGGGATCTCGGGGGCGGGAGAGGGTGCCCCTTACCCCCGCAGAACCGGCACCGCGGCGTCGAGCGCCTTGGTCAGCCGGTCGAAGGTCTCGTGGATTTCCGCCTCGGTGATGACCAGCGGCGGGCAGAGCGCGATGGAATCGCCCATGGCGCGGACAATCAGCCCATTGTCCTGGGCCAGCCCGTTGACCAGCGCACCGGCGCGGCCGGGCGGGTCGAAGGGCATTTTGGTCGCCTTGTCCGCCACCAGCTCCAGCGCGCCGATCAGGCCGGTGCCGCGGGCCTCGCCGACCAGCGGATGCGCCGCCAGCGCCTTCAGACGGTTCTGGAACGCCGGGGCGACCGAGCGGACATGGCCGACGATGTCGCGCTCCTCGTAGATCTTCAGCGTTTCCAGCGCCACCGCCGCCGCCACCGGATGGGCGGAATAGGTGTAGCCATGGCCGAAGGTGCCGATCTTCCGGCTCTCGTCGACGCAGGCGCGATAGATGGCGTCCGTCACCATGACGGCGGAGATCGGCAGATAGCCCGACGACAGCTGCTTGGCGCAGGTCAGAATGTCCGGCTGCATGCCCATGGTCTGGCTGCCCCAGAAATTGCCGGTGCGGCCGAAGCCGCAGATCACCTCGTCGGCGACCAGCAGGATGTCGTATTTCTTCAACACCGGCTGGATCTTGGCGAAATAGGTCGCGGGCGGCACCACGACGCCGCCGGCACCCATGATCGGCTCGGCAAACATGGCGGCGATGGTGTCCGGCCCCTCGGCCAGGATCAGCGCCTCCAGCTGTTCGGCCAAGCGGGTGGCGAAGGCCTCTTTGCTCTCGCCCTCAAGCCCGTTGCGGTAATGGTGCGGGCAGTCGCCGTGAATGATGCGGGCGATCGGCAGGTCGAAGTCGCGGTGGTTGTTGGGCAGCCCGGTCAGGCTGGCGGTCGCCACCGTCACGCCGTGATAGGCGCGCTGGCGCGACAGGATCTTCTTCTTCTCCGGCCGGCCGAGCGCGTTGTTGTAGTACCAGATCAGCTTGATCGCGGTGTCGTTGGCTTCCGACCCCGAATTGGCGAAGAAGACCTTCGACATCGGCACCGGCGCCAGCCCGATCAGCTTTTCCGCCAGATCGATGCCGGGCTCGTGCGACTTGTGGCCGAAGATGTGATAGCTGGACAGCTGCCGCATCTGCTTGGCCGCCGCCTGCACCAGCCGCTCCTCCCCCCAGCCGAGCGAGACGCACCACAGGCTGGCCATGCCCTCGATGTAATCCCGGCCGCCGTCGTCGAAGACGCGCACGCCCTCACCGCGCTCGATGATCATCGGCCCCTGCGTCTCGTGGACGTCCAGGTTGGTGTAGGGATGGAGGATGAAGGCCTTGTCGCGGCTGGCCGCGGAGTTGCCGGCGGTGCTGACGGGAGCGGTCATGGAAGGTGGCTTCCTGTTCGGGCGTTCGGGTGCATTGCTCCGCCGTCCGCGAGGGATCGGCGGAAACTGTTCGATATGTTAAACAGTTCCGCCGATCATACGCACAGTTCACCCACCCGACAAAGCCGCGTCGCAGTCATCGGTGCAATGCGGCGGGCACAGACGTCAGCCCTTGCGAACCAGACTGCTCACCGGCTGGCCGTCGATGGTCAGCGAACCGCCTTCCGCGCCGACCGCCACCGTCTGGCCGTCCTTGATGCGGCCTTCCAGGATCAGGGTCGCCATCGGGTTTTGCAGCTCGCGCTGGATCACCCGCTTCAGCGGTCGCGCGCCGTAGACCGGATCGTAGCCGGCCTCGGCCAGCCATTCGGTCGCGGCCTCGTCCACCGTCAGCGTGATCTCGCGGTCGGCGAGCATCTTCGTCAGGCGGCCGAGCTGGATCTTGACGATGCCGCCCATATGCCGGCGGTCGAGCCGGTGGAACAGCAGGATCTCGTCCAGGCGGTTCAGGAATTCCGGCCGGAAATGGGCGCGGACGGCTTCCATCACCTCCTCGCGCACGGCAGCGCTGTCCTCGCCCTCCGGCTGCTCGGCCAGCGCCTGCGAGCCGAGGTTGGAGGTCATGATGATGACGACGTTGCGGAAATCGACGGTGCGGCCCTGCCCGTCGGTCAGGCGGCCGTCGTCCAGCACCTGCAGCAGCACGTTGAAGACGTCGGGATGGGCCTTCTCCACCTCGTCGAACAGCACGACCTGATAGGGCCGGCGGCGCACCGCCTCGGTCAGCGCCCCGCCCTCCTCATAGCCGACATAGCCCGGAGGCGCGCCGATCATGCGGGCGACGGAGTGCTTTTCCATATATTCCGACATGTCGAGCCGGACCATCGCCGTCTCGTCGTCGAACAGGAATTCGGCCAGCGCCTTGGTCAGCTCGGTCTTGCCGACGCCGGTCGGCCCCAGGAACAGGAAGGAGCCGATGGGACGGTTCGGGTCCTGCAACCCGGCCCGCGCCCGGCGCACGGCGTTGGATACGGCGACGATTGCCTCGTCCTGGCCGATCACCCGGCCGCGCAGCTTGTCCTCCATCGCCAGCAGCTTCTCGCGCTCGCCGGCCAGCATCTTGTCGACCGGCACGCCGGTCCAGCGGCTGACCACCGCGGCGATGTCGCCGTCGCGGACCTCCTCGTTCAGCATGCGGCTGCTGGCATGCGCCTCGGCATCCTTCAGGGCCTTCTCCAGGCCGGGGATGACGCCGTAGGCCAACTCGCCCGCCCGGCCCCAATTGCCGTCGCGCTGCGCCGTCTCCAGTTCGGTGCGGGCCTTCTCCAGATCCTCCTTGATCTTCTGCGCGCCCTGCAGCTGGTCCTTCTCGGCCTGCCACTTGGCGGTCAGCTCGGCCGAGTCCTGCTCCAGGTCGGACAGTTCGCGCTCCAGATTGACCAGCCGGTCGCGCGACGCGGCATCCTGCTCGCGCTTCAGCGCCTCGCGCTCGATCTTCAACTGGATGATGCGGCGGTCGAGTTCGTCGATGGCTTCCGGCTTGCTGTCCACCGCCATGCGCAGGCGGCTCGCCGCCTCGTCGATCAGGTCGATGGCCTTGTCGGGCAGGAAGCGGTCGGTGATGTAGCGGTTGGACAGGGTCGCCGCCGACACGATGGCGCTGTCGGTGATGCGCACGCCATGGTGCACCTCATAACGCTCCTTCAGGCCGCGCAGGATGGAGATGGTGTCCTCCACCGTCGGCTCCGACACGAAGACCGGCTGGAAGCGCCGGGCCAGCGCCGCGTCCTTCTCGATGTACTTGCGGAACTCGTCCAGCGTGGTGGCGCCGACGCAATGCAGCTCGCCGCGCGCCAAGGCCGGCTTCAGCATGTTGGAGGCGTCCATCGCGCCGTCCGACTTGCCGGCGCCGACCAGCGTGTGCAGCTCGTCGATGAAGACGACGATCTCGCCGGCTGCCGCCTGGATTTCCGACAGAACGGCCTTCAGCCGCTCCTCGAACTCGCCGCGATACTTGGCGCCGGCCACCAGGGCGCCGAGGTCGAGCGACAGCAGCTGCTTGTTCTTCAGGCCTTCCGGCACGTCGCCCTTGACGATGCGCTGGGCCAGCCCCTCGACGATGGCGGTCTTGCCGACGCCGGGCTCGCCGATCAGCACCGGGTTGTTCTTGGTGCGGCGGGCCAGCACCTGGATGGTGCGGCGGATTTCCTCGTCGCGGCCGATCACGGGGTCGAGCTTGCCGTCGCGCGCCGCGGCGGTCAGGTCGCGCGCATACTTCTTCAGCGCGTCATAGCCCTGCTCGGCGCTGGCGCTGTCGGCGGTGCGGCCCTTGCGGATGTCGTTGATGGCGGTGTTCAGCGCCTGCGGCGTCACGCCGGCGGACTTCAGCGCACGCGCCGACGGGGTGCCGTCGGCCATGGCCAGCGCCAGCAGGATGCGCTCGGCGGTGACGAAGCTGTCGCCGGCCTTTTCGGCGACCTTCTCCGCCTGTTCGAAGACGCGGGAGAGTTCGGGCGTCAGATAGAGCTGACCGGCGCCGCTGCCCTCGACCTTCGGCAGCTTGTCCAGTTCGGCATCGACCGCCGACAGTGCCGCCTTCGGGTCGCCGCCCGCCGCACGGATCAGGTTGGCGGCAAGGCCTTCCTTGTCGTCCAGCAGGGTCTTCAGCAGATGTTCCGGGGTCAGGCGCTGATGCCCACGGCGCACGGCCAGGGTCTGCGCGGCCTGGACGAACCCGCGGCTGCGCTCGGTGTATTGCTCGAAATCCATGATGCTCCCCTATCTCCCGCCGACCGTCCGCGAGGCAGCCCGGTCAACTCGATTCCCTTGCCCGATCCACGCAAATGTGCGATCCGCAAGAATGCTGCCGGAGATGTAGGCAGGGCCGGAGGTCATGCAAGACCATCGGCATAGAAAGGTTATCGCAGGAGAAATCCCGCCTCCCAGCCTTCCCCAGGACCGCGTAGGACCGGGAAAAAGGGGTAGCTCGCGACCCGCCGATTGCCCCCCTACACGGCACGCGCCCGGCCCGGCTAGACTTCCGCCCGCCCGCCGTCCACGGGTCCTTCCGGATTCCCATCATGACCGATTTGGCCGCCTCCAGCACCAGCCCACGCGCCAGCACCGACACGAAAGCTTCGCCGATCCCAGCCCACCACGCCACGCCCCGGACCATGATGGCCCGACTGCTCCGTCTCGCCTGGACCCTGCGCGGGGTCTGGCACCGGATCGCCCGGCCGCTGACCATGGGGGTGCGGGCGATCATCATCGACGACTCGGACCCGGCCGCCCCCTGTGTTCTGCTGATCCGCCACAGCTATGTCGATGGCTGGCACTTCCCCGGCGGCGGTGTCGGGCGGGGGGAGACGCTGGCCGACGCCATGCGGCGGGAGGTGCGGGAGGAGGTCGGGTTGATCGCCGACCGCCCCGCTCAGCCTTTCGGCATCTATGCCCGCTTCCGCAACGGCGCGAGCGACCATGTGGCGGTCTATGTCGTGCGCGGCTGGAGCGGCACGCCGAAGGCGGACGGGGTCGAGATCGTCGAGACCCGGTTCTTTCCGCTCGACCGGCTCCCGGCGGACCTGTCGCCGGCCACCGGGCGCCGGCTGGAGGAATTTCTGGGGCGCCGCCCGGTCGCCGAACGCTGGTAAAGGCACCAGATTAGGGGGTGGAGCGGGCGGTCCGGGTTGCTACCGGCCGCCTTTCCCCCAGCCGCAGCGTGAGAAACAGGCACCGCATCGGTTGACAGGGACGCTCCCACCCTCTCATTGTGCAGTGCAATGAAAACCACACTGACCGCCATCCGCCGCTATCCCGTCAAGGGCATGAGCGGCCAGGACCTGACCGCCACCGACCTGACCGCCGGACAGGCGATCCCGCTCGACCGCCGTTACGGCCTGCTGCACGGCCCGGCCGCGCTGGACAGCGAGACGGAGGGCTGGCGCCTGCCGTCCGACTTCTTCACGCTGGACCGCACGGAAAAGCTGGCGGCGCTGCAGACCGAGTTCGACGAGGAGACGCACGCGCTGGTCATCCGCCGCGGCGGCCGGCAGGTGTCGCGCGGCCGGCTGGACCAGCCGATGGGCCGCACGCTTCTGGAACAGTTCTTCGCCGCCTATCTGGCCGGCATCGTCCCCGGCATGCCGCGGCTGATCGAGGCGCAGCACGGCGCCTTCGGCGACAGCGAGGAGCCGTCGGTCACCCTGCTGAACCTCGCCAGCCTGCGCGACGTCGAGGAGCGGATCGCCAAGCAGCCGGTCGATCCCCGCCGCCTGCGCGCCAACCTGCTGCTGGACGGCATCGATCCGTGGGCGGAGCGCGGCTGGATCGGCCGGACCCTGACCATCGGCGATGCGACGCTGGAGGTGGTGGAGGCGCTGGACTGCACGCCCGGCAACGATGTGAACCCGGACAGCGGCATCGCCGACCTCAGCCTGCCGACCATCATGGAGCGGGGGTATGGCCACAGCCAGATCCTGCTGCGCGCCCGGGTGACCGGCGGCGGCCGGATCGCAGTGGGCGATCCGGTCACGCCGGCCTGAACTTTCAGATATCCAGCCTCAGGAACGCGAGGCGTCAGGCGTTGACGGCCGCCCGTTCCTCGCCGTCCGTCTCGTCCTCGCCCTGCTGGTCGTCATCGTCGCCGGCCTGCGAGGACCCTTGCTGCTGGTGGCCGTGCCCGATGCTGGGCTGGCCGCCGCGCTGGCGGTTTTCCGATTCCTGGATCTGGTTGATGATGCGCAGGTAATGCTCCGCATGCTGCAGGTAGTTTTCCGCCTGCACGCGGTCGCCGGACGACATCGCGTCGCGGGCCAGCGCCTGATACTTTTCCTGCACCTGCCACGCATTGCCGCGGATGCGGACATCCGGACCGTTGCTGTCGAAGGTCTGGTGACGCAGCGGAACGTTCTGGCGCCGGCCGGCACCACCGCCGCCCCCGCCCCCGCCACCACCGCCGCCGCTGCCCCCGCCGCCGCTGTTGCCACGACCACGCGAACGCCTGGAGTTCGGTCCCTGTCTCATTCGGCTCTTAAGGCCCCATGCAAGAGAAGTGCAGTCCCCGGAACGCTCCGGCGGCCATCCGGCCTTGCGGCCCGGCCACCGAGCCCGCCATGGACGATTTCCATGGGTCGCTCACGGGGTTCAAACGACGCGTCCGCATCGCGTGCGGCAGGCCATGGCGGTCAGCGCTCGGCAGAAAACCATCCGAGATTCTTGCTCCGCAGGCCATAGGTTCGCGGTCGTGTACGGCACACTACCCGGCAAAGCCCGGCGATCCAACCGTTTTTTTGGATAACCGCCCGCATCACAGGGCTTTCCGTGCCCTGACGCAGCGCTTTACCCCACCGAGGTCACACAGGATCGCGGTTTCCCCCAGCCCCTGCGCCTCGACCAGAGCCGCCACATCCTCCGCCTGACCCTGCCCGACCTCGAAGGCGGCCAGCCCGCCGGGAACCAGCAGACGCGGCAGCTCGGCGGCGAGGATGCGGTAGGGCTCCAGCCCGTCCGGCCCGCCGTCCAGCGCACGGAGCGGGTCGTGCTGCCGCACCTCCGGCTCCAGCGTGGCGATGTCGGCGCTGGGGATATAGGGCGGGTTCGACACCACGATGTCGAAACGATCCTCGATCCCCTTGGCCCAATCGCCGGTCTGGAAGTGGGCGCGGTCCGCCAGCCCATTGCGCTCGGCATTGCCGGCCGCCCCCTCCACCGCCAGCGGGCTGAGATCGACGCCGAGACCGGTGGCATTCGGCAGCTCCGACAGCAACGCCAGCAGGATGCAACCCGTTCCGGTTCCGAAATCGATCAGGCGTAGCGGGGATTTCCGGTCGGGAATGGCGGCCAGCACCGCCTCCACCACCGTCTCGGTGTCCGGCCGCGGCTCCAGCGTATCAGGGTTGAGGGCGAGGTCGATGGTCCAGAACTCCCGGTGCCCCAGGATGCGCCCAACCGGCTCCCGCGCGGCGCGCCGCTCGACCAGCGCCAGGGCACGGGCGGCATCGGCGTCGGAGATGACTTGTTCGGCTTTCGTAACGAAGTCGGTGCGGGTGAGCGTCAGCGCATGTTCCAGCAGGTAGCGGGCGTCGAGCTCCGGCGTATCGACGCCGGCCTCGCGCAGGCGCATCTCGGCTCGGGCGCGCAGGGTGCGGAGGTTCATGGATGCGACCATTCTACAACTTCCTCAACCACACATACGTCTTCATACTCGCCTCAAATCCCCTCTCCCGCGAAGCGGGGGAGGGTTAGGGAGGGGGCATACGCCGACGCCACATGCCACGCGCCAAGAAAACCGCGCTCACTCAAGCTCGCTCCATGCGCCGCGTCCCGACCGATGCAGAACGCAAGCTCTGGAGTCTGCTGCGCCGTCGGCAAATCCGTGGATGGTACTTCCGACGCCAGCACCCCATTCCGCCCTACATCGCCGACTTCGCCTGCATCGAAGCGAAGCTGGTAGTCGAGGTCGATGGCGGACAGCATGCCGAGTCCTCGTATGATGCTGTGCGGGACCGACAGATGAGGCATGCTGGCTGGCGGGTGATGCGCTTTTGGAACACCGATGTGCTCGGCAATCCGGAGGGTGTGGCGCGCATGATCTGGGAAGCGCTTGGCCCCCTCCCCGACCCTCCCCCGCCTTCGGCGGGAGAGAGAGATTGGGGCGACGCCTCGTAACGCCTCACCCCAGCTCCGCCAGCCGGGCGGCTTCGTCTTCGGACACCAGCGCGTCGATCAGTTCGTCCAGCGCTTCGCCGGCCATCACCTTGTCGATCTTGTAGAGCGTCAGGTTGATGCGGTGGTCGGTCACGCGCCCTTGCGGGAAGTTGTAGGTGCGGATGCGTTCCGAGCGGTCGCCGCTGCCGACCTGATTCTTGCGGTCGGCGGCGCGGGCGGCGTCCTTCTCGGCGCGCTCGCGGTCGTACAGCCGGGCGCGCAGCACCTTCAGCGCCTTGGCCTTGTTCTTGTGCTGCGACTTTTCGTCCTGCTGGCTCACCACCAGCCCGGTCGGCAGGTGGGTGATGCGCACCGCGCTGTCGGTGGTGTTCACCGACTGGCCGCCGGGGCCGGAGGAGCGGAAGACGTCGATCCGCAGATCCTTCTCGTCGATGTGGATGTCGACCTCCTCCGCCTCGGGCAGCACGGCGACGGTGGCGGCGGAGGTGTGGATGCGGCCCTGCGCCTCGGTGGCCGGCACGCGCTGGACGCGGTGGACGCCGGACTCGAACTTCAGCCGGGCGAACACGCCGCGCCCGGTGATGTTGGCGGTGGCCTCCTTGTAGCCGCCGATGCCGGTCTCGCTGACGTCCATCGCCTCGAACCGCCAGCCATGCAGGCCGGCATAGCGGCGGTACATCTCGAACAGCTCGGCGGCGAACAGCGCGGCCTCGTCGCCGCCGGTGCCGGCGCGCACCTCAAGGATCGCGTTCTTCTCGTCCGCCTCGTCCTTCGGCAGAAGCGAGATCTGCACCTTGCGCTCCAGATCCGGGATGCGCTTGGCCAGTAGGTGGAATTCCTCCTCCGCCATCGCCTTCATCTCGGGGTCGGCAGACGGATCGCCCATCATCGCCGATATCATCTCCGCCAGATCGGCGGCCTCGGCGCGGCCCTTCTTCAGCTCCGCGATGGCCTCGGCAATCGGGGTGAGGTCGGCATATTCCTTGGACAGCCGGGCGAAGTCGCCGGACTCGGTCAGGCCGGCCGCAAGCGTGTCGCGCAGCTCGTCGTACCGGGCCATCACCTTATCGAACTTCTCGTCCAGGCTCACGTCGCTCGTCCTTATCCCGTTCAGTCTCTTCGGCCCCATCGCAGGCCATACCGTCCCGCCCGACCCTGTCCAGCCCGAACAGCCGGAACATCAGCCGCTCGGCCGCGGCCCGTTCGGCCAGCCCCTCGCCGCTGCCGTCGGCGGCCAGCGCACGCAGCGCCTCCGACGGGGCGTGCAGCAGCCGGTTGAGCAGCAGCCGCGTCGCCGACGCCGCGTCCAGATCGCCGTGCCCGGCCAGCAGGCGCCGCCGTTCCGCCTCGAAATGGCTGCGGAGCGCCGCCACGGCAGGCACCGCGGCGCGTTCCGCCCGGTCGCGGGCAAAGGCGGCCACCGCCTCGTCCACGATCATCCAGGCGGCCTGGGTCGCCGCCTCGCGCCCGACGCGGCCCTGCAGAGCCACCCGCTCCAGATCGGCCAGATCATAGACGAAGGCGCCGTCCATGCCCGCCACCGCCGGATCGACATCGGCCGGGATGGCGGCATCGACCACGAAGACCGGACGGCGGCGGCGGCGCTTCAGCACCGCCTCCATCATCGGAGCCGTGAGGATATAGCGCCCGAGGCCGGCTGCGGCCACCAGGATATCGGCGCCGGTCATCGCCGTCTCCAGCTCGGCCCAGGGGGAGAAATGCCCGTCCAGCCGCCGCGCCGCCGCTTCCGCCCGCCGGTCCACCGGGGCTGCGACCGTCAGCCGCGGCAGCCCGGCGTCGCGCAGCCCCTCCAGCACCAGGGCGCCCATGTCGCCCAGCCCCAGCAGCAGGGCGCCGCAGCGCCGGATGTCGCCGTGCAGGTCGCGCGCCACCTGGATGGCGGCGGCGGCCAGCGAGGTGGCGCCCTCCGCGATGGGCGTCTCGCTGCGCACCCGCTTGGCGGCGGCATAGGCGGCCTGCAGCACCGCCTCCAGCTCCGGCCCGGTCATCCCGGCGCCGGCGGCGCTGCGGTGGGCGGCCTTCAGCTGGCCCAGGATATGCGGTTCGCCGACGATCTGGCTGTCGAGCGAGCAGGCCACCGCGAACAGGTGGCGCACCGCGTCGATGCCGGTGCGGGTGTAGAGCTGCGGCGCCAGATCGGATGTCGGCAGGCCGACGCGGTCGGCCATCGCCTCGGCGATTGCCAGCGCCGCCTCGTTCGGGCGCTCGTGGACCGCCTGAACCTCCACCCGGTCGCAGGTGCTGAGCCACACCGCCTGCCCCACGCCCGCGGCGCGCAGCCGCTCCAGCATGCCCGCCACTTCCGCCTCGTCGGTGGACAGGCGGTCGCGGACCGCGCCGGAACAGGTCCGGTGGCTGGCGCCGATGACGAGGTAGGAGGTGGTGGTCACGCCTGGGGTCGCTGTCCCTGCTTAAATCGGGGGCAGCTTACTCCGCGGCGGGGGCCACGTCTCGGGTGGTTTCTCGGATGGTTTCCGCTTCGGCGGCTTCCGCCGCTGCGTCCGATGCGGCCTTCGCCGCTTCGATCTCCGCCGCCTTCTTCTCGACCAGACCGACCAGATGCTGGACGATGTCCTGGTCCTTCAGCCGGTGGTCGGTGACGCCGGACAGATAGACCTGATGGGTGTTGTTGCCGCCGCCGGTCAGGCCGATGTCGGTCTCCCGCGCCTCGCCCGGGCCGTTCACGACGCAGCCGATCACCGACAGGGTCAGCGGCGTGGTGATGTGGGCCAGCTTCTGCTCCAGCAGCTCCACCGTCTTGATGACGTTGAAGTTCTGCCGCGCGCAGCTGGGGCAGGAGATGACGGTGACGCCGCGGCGGCGCAGGCCCAGCGACTTCAGGATGTCGTAGCCGACCAGGACCTCTTCCGCCGGATCGGCCGACAGCGAGACGCGCAGCGTGTCGCCGATGCCCGACCACAGCAGCATGCCGAGCCCGATGGAGGATTTCACCGTGCCGGCGCGCAGGCCGCCCGCCTCGGTGATGCCGATGTGCAGAGGATAGTCGCAGGCCTCGGCCAGCCCCTGATAGGCGGCGACGGCCAGGAAGGCATCCGATGCCTTCACCGAGATCTTGAACTCGCGGAAGTCGTTGTCTTCCAGGATCCTGGCGTGGTTCAGCGCGCTTTCGACCATCGCCTCCGGGCAGGGCTCGCCGTATTTCTCCAGCAGATCCTGCTCCAGCGAGCCGGCATTGACGCCGATGCGCATCGAACAGCCGTGATCCTTGGCCGCCTTCACCACCTCGCGCACCCGCTCGGCCGAGCCGATGTTGCCGGGGTTGATGCGCAGGCAGGCCGCCCCGCTCTCCGCCGCCTCGATGGCGCGCTTGTAGTGGAAATGGATGTCGGCGACGATCGGCACCTTCACCTGCCGGACGATGTCCTTCAGCGCCAGCGCCGACTCGCGGTCGGGGCAGGAGACGCGGACTATGTCGGCCCCCACCCGCTCCGCCGCCTGGATCTGCTCCACCGTCGCCTTGACGTCGGTGGTCGGCGTGTTGGTCATGGTCTGGACCGAGATCGGCGCATCGCCGCCGACCAACACGTTGCCGACGCGAATCTGGCGCGATTTGCGGCGGAGGATCTGGCGGTAGGCGCGCACGGTCATCTCAGGTCAGCCTCTGGACAGCGAAAGCGGTGGCCGGGAGCCGCATCCTAGCGCAGCCGGCGTCAGGCCAGAAGTGCGCTCCTGCGCCCCGGTTTCAAGATCGGGTATTCATGCCATGCATTTGAGTGGGCCATGCATTTAAGCGGCCCATGCAGGATGGCAGGGCTCAGCGCCGCACCACCCCGTTGGCGTCGATGGCGACATCGCGCAGAACCTGCCCGACGGAACCCAGCGGCGGGCTTTCGCCGCCCTCGGCCATCACCACCAGTCCGCCGGCATTGCCGGTGCGGATCTTCACGTTGGGCTTGTCGGGAACCCGGAAGGTGTCGCCCGGCTTCAGCACGCGGGTGAAGACGATCTCGCTGCCGTCGCGCACCTGCAGCCAGCTTTCCTGGGTGGCCTTCAGGATCAGCTTGGCGTTGGTGTTCAGCGTGCCATAGACCTTGCCGTTGGCCGGCACCGTCGCCGTCGGCGCGGCCGGTGCGGCGGGCGGGTTGGCCGCGGCGTTCAGCGGGGTCGGGTCCTGCGGCGATGCCTCCTCGTCATCCTCCGGCGGCGGGGCCGGAACATTGACGACAGCCTGCGCGGGCGCCTGCCCGGCAGTCTGATTGGTGGACGGCGCGTTGGCGGACGGCAGCGGCGACTGGGCCGGCGGCAGCACCGCGGGCGGAACGGCCGCGACGGCCGGCGGCTTGCCGGCAACCGTCGAAGCGGCCGGGGCAGTCCCCTGCGGAGGCTTCGCCGCCGCACCGGGAGCAGGGGCGCCCGCCGCGGGGGCGGGAGCCGCCGGAGCCGCGGCAGGCGGCGGGGCGGCGGGCGTGGCCGGGGCGGAGGCGATCGCCGGCGCGGGAACCGACGGCTCGGCTCCCGGCTGCGCCACGGTGCCGGTCTGGTCGGATGCCGGGGCTGCAGGCTTGGACGGCACGCCATCCAGCAGCGAGACCAGCCGGTCCGGCAGGGTGGGCACCAGATCGGTCACCGTCCGGTCGGTTGCCGACAGATAATACCAGCCGCCATAGACGATGCCGGCCAGAACCAGCGTGCCCAGCAGCAGCGTGCCGCCCGAGGCGCGCCCTCCTTCGGCCGCCGGGGTCGGCAGGTACAGCTCCTGCCGGCGGACGGTGCCGGCCGCCTCGTCCTTGTAGCGGGTGACGACGGTGTCGGGGTCCAGCCCCAGGCACTCGGCGTAGGAGCGCAGGAAGCCGATGGCGTAGGTGCTGCCCGGCAGCTCGTCGAACCGCCCTTCCTCGATGGCCAGCAGGTACGGATAGCGGATGCGCAGCATCGCCGCGACGTCGCGCAGGTCATAGCCGTGCGCCATGCGCGTGGAGCGCAGGGTCTCGGAGACGGAGGGGCCGGACGGGGCCGGGTCGAAATCGTCGAAAACCTTGCGCTTGGCCATGGGCTCGCCATCTGCTCGCAACTAGCGCGCACGCCGAAAGTCATGCGCAACCGGGGCATCCGTGTGGATGAAACAGGCGGAATGGGTACGACATGCCGCCCCCGCGGCGCAACCGCAATGACCGCGGGTCAGGGGTCGCCGGTCGTGACAAGTGGACCGGAACCGAAGCCGCCCCCTCAGATCAGCACCCCGTGATCCTTGGCGAAGGTCTTCAGCTTGTCGCGCAGGCTGTGGTCGGCACCGGTGTAGAGCCCACTCATGTACTGCCGCAGCGCCCCGACGTCCATCGAGCGCAGCATGGTCTTCACCGGGCCCACCGACGGCGGCGACATCGACAGGGTGCGGAAACCGACGCCGATCAGCGCCATGGCGTCCAGCGGCCGCCCGGCCATCTCGCCGCAGATGCTCAGCGACACCTTGTGCCTGGCGCACTCGTCGACCAGCCGGCGCAGCACGCACAGCATCGACGGCGACAGCGGGTCGTAGCGGGTGGAGGTGCGCGGGTTGCCGCGGTCGGCGGCGAACAGATACTGGGTCAGGTCGTTGGAGCCGACCGACAGGAAGTCCAGCTTGGGCAGCAGGGCCGGAAGTTGCCACAATAGCGACGGTACCTCCAGCATGGTGCCGACGCGCAGGCCGCTCGGCCGCTCGATGCCCTGGGAGTCCAGCCGCTTCAGCTCCAGATCCAGCAGGCGGCGGACGCCGTCGAACTCCGCGACCTCGGCGATCATCGGGAACATCACCGACAGCGGCCGGCCGGCGGCGGCCAGCAGCAGCGCGCGCAACTGCTGGCGCAGCAGAGACGGATGGTCCAGCCCGATTCGCACCGCGCGCCAGCCCAGCGCCGGGTTCTCCTCCTCGCTGCCGGTCATGTAGGGCAGCATCTTGTCGCCGCCGACATCCAGCGTGCGGAAGACGATGGGCTTGTGGCCGACCTCGTCCAGGATGCGGGAATAGAGGTCGGTCTGCGCCTTCACGTCGGGGTATGAGGCGCGGACCATGAAGGGGATTTCGGTGCGGTAGAGCCCGACCCCCTCGGCGCCGCTGGCGGTCAAATGCGGCAGGTCGATCAGCAGGCCGCAGTTCAGCTGGATGGAGATCGGCACCCCGTCGCGCGTGACGGAGGGCAGGTTGCGGATCTCCGCATACATCTGCTCCTTGCGGTGCTGCAACGCCACCGCTTCGGCGAAGGCCATCTGGATGTCTTCGGCCGGGCGGATGAAGACCTGCCCGTGGTCGCCGTCGACGATCAGCTGGTCCAGCGGCTCGATCCGGTTCATCGCGTCGGCCGCCTGCACCACCGGGATGTTCAGCGCGCGGGCGACGATGCAGACATGGCTGGCCGGCGACCCTTCCTCCAGCAGCAGGCCGCGCAGCCGGGTGCGGTCGTAATCCAGCAGCTCCGCCGGCCCCATGGAGCGGGCGACCAGGATCATGTCGTCGGGCAGGGTGGCCCCGTCGGTGCCGCTGGTCTTGCCGGCCAGATGTTGCAGCAACCTGTTGGTCAGATCCTCGAAATCCATCAACCGTTCCCGGATGTAGGGATCGGTCAGGTGACTCATGCGGGCGCGGGTGTCGTTCTGCACCTGCTGCACCGCGGCCTCCGCCGTCAGGCCGACGCGGATCGCCTCACGGATGCGCGACAGCCAGCCGCGATCCTCGGCGAACATCCGGTAGGTCTCCAGGATGTCGCGCGGTTCGCTCAATCCCGCCAGCGACGCCGCTTCCAGCAGGTCGTCGATGGCGCTGTGCATGGTCTGCAGCGCGGTGTTGAAGCGCTCCAGCTCGGCGTCGGCGTCCTCCGCCACCATCTGGCGGACGGTCAGCTGCGGCCGGTGGATGACGGCCAGCCCCATGGCCAGCCCGGCGCTCATCGCCGTGCCGGACAGGCGGGCCGGCAGCAGCACGGGATCGCCGGTGGTGGTGACCTCCACCGGATTGACCAGCTCGCTCTGGGCCACCAGCTCGGCGACGACCATGGCGATGGTCTGGAGGGTTTCCACCTCCTCCTCGACATAGCGGCGGCGGTCCTTGTGCTGGATCACCAGCACGCCGCGCACCTTGCTGCCGCGCAGGATCGGCACGCCGGCCAGCGACTGGAACGGGTCCTCCCCGGTTTCCGGGCGGTAGGCGAAGCTGGGGTGGGAGGGTGCGTTGTCCAGCGCGACCGGGCGGGCGTGGCCAGCGATGTAGCCGACGATGCCCTCGCCCACCCGCAGGCGGGTGTTGTGGACGGCGGTCTTGTTCAGGCCCTCGGTGGAGAACAGCTCCAGCACCTCGCCGGCCCGCATGATGTAGCAGGAGCAGACGTCGGCCTTCATCTCCGCCGCGATCAGCGTGACGATCTTGTCCAGCCGGTCCTGCCCCGACCCCGACGCCGCCATGATGTCGCGCAGCCGGGCGAGCAGCCGGCGCGACGAGCTGCCGTCGAAGCGGGGATGCATTCCCCCGCCCATACCGCCGTCACCGGCTGCCGTGTCGAGGGTGTCGGTCATCGCTACAGCGCTCCCACCGTCGGCTCCGCCATCAGGTCTAACGATGCCGCATCCATCGCCCGCCGTGCCAGCGCCGATTCGGCCTGGGCGATCAATTCGGCGAGGATGTCGGCCACCGGCTGTTCGCGGGTGACAAGCCCGACGCTCTGCCCGGCCATGAGGGAGCCGTTCTCGACGTCGCCCTCGATGACCGCGCGGCGCAGCGCGCCGGCCCAGAAATGCTCGATCTCCAGCATGCCTTCGTCGCGGCTCATGATGCCGGAATCGACCTTGGCGATGATGTCGCGCTGGAATTCCATGAAGCGCTTCGACGCCTCGTTCGCCAGCGCCCGCACCGGGATCACCGGAAAGCGCGGGTCGATCTGCACCGAGGGCTGGGCGTCGCGGGCCGACGCCCGGATGAAAGCCTGCTTGAAATTGGGATGGGCCACGCATTCGGTGGCGCAGACGAAGCGGGTGCCGACCTGCACGCCGGCCGCCCCCAGTTCCAGATAGGAGAGGATCGTCTCGCCCCGGCCGATGCCGCCGGCGACGAACACCGGCACCTCGCGCAGGTCGGGCAGGATTTCCTGGGCCAGCACGGTGGTGGAGACCGGGCCGATATGGCCGCCGGCCTCCGTCCCTTCGATCACCAGGGCGTCGGCGCCATGCTTCGCCAGCCGGCGGCCGGCGGTCAGCGTCGGCGCGAAGGCCATCGCCTTGGCGCCGCCGTCCTTGATCCGGCGCAGGGTGGCGGCGGACGGCAGGCCGCCGGCGACGACCACATGGCCGACGCCCTGCTCGCGGCAGACGTCGATCAGCTGGTCCAGCGCCGGGTGCATGTTGATGACGTTGACGCCGAACGGCTTGTCGGTCAGCGCCTTCGTGCCGGCGATCTCCGCCGCCAGCTGGTCCGGGGCCATGGAGCCGCAGGCCAGCACGCCGAAACCGCCGGCATTGGAGATGGCGGAAACAAGGTGCCGTTCGGACACCCAGCTCATGGCGCCGCCCATCACGGCGGTGCGCGTGCCCAGGAAGTCCCGCCCCCGTTTCCACAGCCGGTCGAGACGGGACCGGTAAAGGCGGGATTGGGCCGATGCTTCCGCCGCGTGCGATGTGGCGTCGGTCATGGCCGGCCCTCTCCTGCTGTTGCGGTCCCCGGCACCCGGGTCCCCACCTGCACTCAGGCGGCGTCCAGGCCGTAGGCGGTGTGCAGGGCGCGCAGCGCCAGCTCCGCATACTCCTCGGCGATCAGGACCGAAATCTTGATCTCCGAGGTCGAGATGACCTGGATGTTGATGCCCTTGTCGGCCAGCGCCTTGAACATGCGCTGAGCCACGCCGGCATGGCTGCGCATGCCGACGCCGATGACCGACACCTTGACCACGTTGGCGTCGGAAACGATGCGCTTGTAGTTCAGGGTGGACTGCGCATCCTCCAGCACCTTCACGGCGCGGGCGATGTCCGCCTTGCCGACGGTGAAGGTCATGTCGGTGGACTTGCCGTCTTCCGACACGTTCTGGACGATCATGTCGACGTTGACGGCGTTGTCGGTCAGCGGACCGAAGATGGCGGCGGCGACGCCCGGCTGGTCGGCGACGCCCACCAGGGTGATCTTCGCCTCGTCGCGGCTGTAGGCGATGCCGCTAACAACTTCCTTTTCCACGATCTCGTCCTCGTCAACAACCAGGGTTCCGGGAAGCGAACTGCCTGCAGCGGCTTCGAAGCTCGACAGCACCTGCACGCGCACGCGGTGGTTCATCGCCATCTCGACCGAGCGGGTCTGAAGCACCTTGGCCCCCTGCGAGGCCATCTCCAGCATTTCCTCGTAGGTGATCTTGTCGAGCTTGCGCGCCTTGGCGACGATGCGCGGGTCGGTGGTGTAGACGCCGTCGACGTCGGTGTAGATGTCGCAGCGGTCGGCCTTCACCGCCGCAGCCAGCGCCACCGCCGAGGTGTCGGAGCCGCCGCGGCCCAGCGTGGCGATGCGGCCCTGTTCCGACACGCCCTGGAAGCCCGCGACCACGGCGACTTCGCCGGTCTGCAGGGACTTTTCCATCTCGGTGGTGTCGATGGAGACGATGCGCGCCTTGCCATGCGTGTCGTCGGTGCGGATCGGCACCTGCCAGCCGGCCCAGGAGCGGGCGGGAATGCCGAGCGACTGCAGGGCGATGGCCAGGAGACCGGAGGTCACCTGCTCGCCGCTGGCGACGACGGCGTCGTATTCGCGCGCGTCATGCAGCTTGTCGATGTCGTTGCAATATTTGACGAGCTGGTTGGTCACGCCGGACATCGCCGACACGACGACGGCGACCTGATGCCCCGCCTTCACCTCTTGCTCGACCTTCCGGGCCACGTTCTTGATGCGGTCGATGTCGCCGACCGACGTGCCTCCGAACTTCAGGACGATCCGCGCCATACCTCACACCATGTCTGGCCGCCCGGTCATGATGTCTCGATCATGCGGGTCGGCGGAGCGCACCCCCGCTCCACCGTTGCCGGCGCGGGGCGGCGTATCCATACTCCGTCAGTGGAAGCGAGGCAAGTTGCCCGCACCCGTCCCGCCACTCTGTTTACGGATTTTCACCATGACCGCGTCCTCCTCCGCCTTCCCGCACGCGTCCGCAACCGCTCCTGCTGGTGGAGTTGGGGGTGGAACCGTGGACCCGGAGGATGTCGCCCGCTTCTCCGCCATTGCCGCCGAGTGGTGGGATCCGACCGGCAAGTTCAAGCCGCTGCACCGGCTGAACCCGCTGCGCCTGACCTACATCCGCGATGCCGTGTGCAAGCGTCTGGGCCGCGACCCGCTGGCGCCCGATCCGCTGGCGGGCCTGCGCGTGGTCGACATCGGCTGCGGCGGCGGCCTGCTGGCCGAGCCGATCGCGCGGATGGGTGCCACCGTCGTCGGCGTCGACGCGTCGGAGAAGAACATCAAGACCGCCGCCACCCACGCCGCCGAGACCGGCACGACCGTCGACTACCGCGCCACCACCGCCGAGGCGTTGGCGGCCAGCGGCGAAAAGTTCGACGTGGTGCTGGCGATGGAGGTGATCGAGCATGTCGCCGACGTGCCCCTGTTCGTGAAGTCGCTGTCGGAGCTGCTGGCCCCCGGCGGCGTGCTGTTCCTGGCGACGCTGAACCGCACGCCGAAATCCTTCGCGCTGGCCATTGTCGGGGCGGAGTACATCCTGCGCTGGCTGCCGCGCGGCACCCACAACTGGCGCCAGTTCCTGCGCCCGTCCGAACTGAACGCTGCCGTACGCACGTACGGGCTGAGCGTACGCGACCTGACCGGCATCACGTACAACCCGCTGAGCGACGAGTTCCGGCTGAATGCGCGCGATCTGGACGTGAACTACATGGGCTGGGCGGAGCGGGTGTGAGGCCGGTCATTAGAATCGGCATACAGGTCTGAAACACCAATGGCCGCCGACACTGAGTCGACGGCCATTGGGCACGGCCATTTGGCGTAGCCAAGCTCAAAATTGGGCGTAGCCAAGCTCCAAAATTACACCGCCGATTTATCGGTGGGAGCGAGTTCATTCAGCCGGCTCGGATCTCGATCCAGGAGCCTGAGCAGATTGGCCATGGCTCGCGAAGGGACTTCTCGACGCTTTTCGTATTTGTTGAAAGCAGCGGGTCCGCCACCGAGCCGTCTGCCAGCCTCGTCCTGCGTCAGCCGAAGTTTTTTCCGGATTCGCTTTACCTCTGCAGCGGGCAACGAGCCATCGACAACGGCCTTGAAGTCCATGAACGCCGCCTCAGTCGCAAGACTGTCCGAGACAGACAGCAGGCTGTCTCCGCACGAAGTACAGTACCAAGCGGGTTGATCCAGAGTGATTGACTGGTCGCGATATTTAAACTCCATAGGCCGGCTATCTCGGACCATTTCGCCGCCACAGTCGCAATGCGGTTTCTGCTTTGCATTGTCGGTGTTGGTCATCGTCATGATCCCTCGTCCTTTTCCTTGAACGACAGTAGGCGGAACTCGCACACAGCGTCGGCACGAAACTTGATGTAGATCGTTAAGTTGTCTTCATAGGGGAAGTAATAAACGTCCTGCCATTCCTTACTGTTGCCGATGGTGGTCACAGAATGATTAAAGTGGCGCGCAGTAAGTGAAGCAATAACGTTTCCCATCTGGGCGATACCAAGACCTATGGAGCGAGCGCCCTTGATTGCACTGCCGGTAATCACCCCGTTATCGCCCTGCGATTTGATCTCGTGGGCAACCACGGCCTGAAAGCTAGCCAGGGCGTAGGTTGGTTTACGCTTCGTCGACATATCTCCAACGTGCCATGAAGATGGGCAGCCTTCAATCAGAAACAACCTTATCGGTTGTTTTTCGCCGTATTTGGGATCGGGCTGGCGTCACTCGCGCACACGACGTATCGCCTCGCCCATGAAGACAGCGAGCAGGGCGGCTTGCGGTGTGGCCAGCATGAGACCGGTCCAGCGGGCGGTTCCCGTGATCGCTCTCAGTCCTCGTACACCGCGTCCAACGGTAGAGAGAGGTCCAACGCGGCCAGCATGACCGGACCGTCGCGCACGACATCGACGGTCCAGCCGCTGCCGTCGCGGCGGTAGACCTCGACCAGACGCTCGTTCTGCGAGACCAGGACGATTTCGCGCAGGGACGGGATTTTCTGGTAGTTGGTCCGCTTCTCGCGGCGGTCGATGGCCTCGGTGCTATCGGACAGCACCTCCACGACAAGGACCGGGTCCTTGACGACATAGGGATCGTCGTCAGCGGCACAGGTCGCCACGATGTCGGGATAGTAGTAGGCGTTCGCCGCCTCTACCCTGACCTTCACATCGTTGGTGAAAGCGTCACACCCACGACGCAACGCCGCCTGCCGGATCGCATACCCTAGACGCGCCACGATCCGCGCATGATTCAGGCTCGCCCCGACCATGGCGAAGATCTCGCCGTCGACATATTCATGGCGAACCTCGGCGCTGCGTTCGGCGGCGAGGTAATCCTGCGGCGAAATCCAGGGCTTGCGCTGTGCGTTTCCCATGGCCTTGGCCCCCGTCAAACAAGTCGGCTCGGTCCAGTGTAGCAGCCCGTCTGTCCCGACACCAATCGGTGTATCCGCCGCCAAAGAAAAAGGGCCGCGCACAGCCCGTGCAGCGGCCCTTTCGGCATCCTATTCCCGCACTGGCGGCCGGTCAGTTGGACGGGCTCGGCTCGTGCTGGGTCAGAAGCGCGTACATCGCGTCGCCGGATTGGGCGCCGCGCAGCTTTTCGCACATGGACTGGTCCCGCAGAAGGCGCGAGACACGGGCCAGAGCCTTCAAATGGTCTGCTCCCGCCTGTTCCGGGGCGAGGAGGAGGAAGATCAGATCGACCGGCTGCTCATCGATCGCGTCGAAATCGATGGGCCGCTCCAAGCGGGCGAAGACACCATGGACGCGGTCCAGGCTGGACAGCTTGCCGTGCGGGATGGCGATGCCATGACCCACGCCGGTCGTGCCCAGCCTTTCGCGCTCCAGAAGCACGTCGAAGATCGCCCGCTCGTGCTGACCGGTCAGCTCGGACGCTTTGCGCGCCATCTCCTGCAGGGCCTGCTTCTTGTTGCTGGCCTTCAGGTTCGGGAGGATGGCGTGCGGAGAGATGAGGTCGAGCATGACGCTTCTTGACCAGGGGGACGGGTCGGCGCCGTCAGGCGCCGGCCTTCTCCGCCGGATCGACCCAGCCGATGTTCCCGTCGGCACGGCGATAGACCATGTTCAGGCGGCCGTGCGCACCGTTGTGGAACATCAGGGCGGGGGCCTGCGCCAGCTCCAGGCGCATCACCGCCTCGCTGACCGAAAGGGTGGCGATGCTCGTCTCCATCTCCGCCACGACCATCGGCTGGTGGGCGCCGTCGGCAACCGTCTCGACCTCGTCATGCTGCTCGTCGGCATCGGCCTCCAGCACGCGGTAGTTGGCGGGCATGGCGGCGCCGTTCTCGGCCGCGTGGTGGTCGCGCAGGCGGCGCTTGTAGCGGCGCAGGCGCTTGGCCAGCTTTTCGCAGGCGATGTCGAAGGCCGGATACGGCTCGGTGGCGTCACCGGCGCTCTGCAGCATGATGCCGCGGCCCACATGGGCCTGGATGTCGGCCTTGTAGAGGTGCGCGTCCTTGGTCAGGATCACGGTCGCTTCGATCGGCTTGTCGAAGTACTTGCCGACGACGGCGCTCAGGCTATCGGCCACATGGGTGCGCAGAGCGTCGCCCACGTCGAGCTGCTTGCCTTTGACAGTGAGTTGCATGGTGGAACGTTTCCAAAAAATTGGTCCGCTGGGGACGGTGTAGAGACGACGTGTGGAGATGCGGTCCACCGCGTGCGGGCCGGGACGATAGGCAAGGGCTATCGGACTGTCAATCGAGCCCTCCCCCGCCCGACCTGCCTACATGCGTGACATCTTGGCACGGCGTCGCTGCACCGATGACGGTATTTTCATCGCTTCACGATACTTCGCGACCGTCCTTCGCGCAATGTCGATCCCTTCGGCACGGAGAATCTCCACCAGTTTGTCGTCCGACAGCACGTCGTCCGGCTTCTCGGCGTCGATCATCGTCTTGATGCGGTGCCGAACCGCTTCGGCCGAATGGGAGGCCTGGCCGTCCGCACCCTGGATGGCCGAGGTGAAGAAATACTTCAGCTCGAACACGCCGCGCGGGGTCGCCATGAACTTGTTGGTGGTGACGCGGCTGACGGTGCTCTCATGCATGCCGATGGCCTCGGCGATGTCGCGCAGGATCAGCGGCCGCAGATGCGAGACGCCATGGATGAAGAACGCGTCCTGCTGGCGGATGATCTCGCTTGCCACCTTCAGGATGGTGGTGGCGCGCTGGTGCAGCGACTTGACCAGCCAGTTCGCCGACTGGAAGCGTTCGGAGAGATACTCCTTGTCGGCCTTCGACTTGGCGCTGTCGGAGATGCGGGCGAAATAGCGGTGGTTGACCAGCACCCGCGGCAGCGTGTCCGGGTTCAGGTCGATCAGCCAGCCGCCGCCGGGATTGGCGCGCATCAGGATGTCGGGGGTGACCAGCTGGGCCGGGGTGTGGTCGAAGGCCAGCGCCGGCTTCGGGTTCAGCTTGCGGATGTCGGCGACCATGTCGGCGACATCCTCGGCATCGACGCCGCAGACCTTCATGATGGCCGGCAGGTTGCGGGCGGCCAGAAGCTCCAGATTGTCGAGCAGCGTCGCCATCGCCGGGTCCAGCCGGTTCTTCTCGCGCAGCTGGATGGCAAGGCATTCCTTCAGCGACCGCGCGAAGATGCCCGGCGGGTCGAAGCGCTGGCAGGCGGCCAGAACCCGCTCCACCCGGTCCGCCCCGCAGCCCAGCTGCTCGGCCAGCGCCTGGGCATCGAAGCCGACCAGCCAGCCGGCCTCGTCCAGCATGTCGATCAGCGCCAGCCCGATCAGCTGGTCGCCGAGGTCGGGCAGGTCGATCTTCAGCTGTTCGGTCAGGTGGTCGCGCAGGTTCTTTTCGCTGGTCAGCGTCGCTTCGAGGTTGCTGTCGTCATCCTCGAAACCGCTGCGGCCGCCGCGCTCGCCATAGGAGCCATAGACCTCGCTGCCGCCGTCCGAGCCGTCGGAAAAGCGGTCGTCGCCATAGACATTCTCGAAATCGGTGTCGAGCGGCGCCTCCGACGAGGAGGCCATCGTGTCCGACGAGGTCATCTCCACCGTGTCGCGGGTGCGCCCGTCGCTTGGGGCCAGTCCGGGACCGTCGTCGCGGCCGTTCAGCCCGTCGATGCTGAGGCCGTTCGCCTCCATGCCGCCGGGACCGTCCAACCCGCCGGGCGCCTCGCCGCCGGCCCCGTCGCCCACCGGGTCGCTGCCGCCGTCACTGGGGCCGCTGTCGCGCTCCAGCAACGGGTTCTGCTCGATCTCGCGGTCGACGAAGTCCGACAGTTCGATGTTCGACAGCTGCAGCAGCTTGATCGCCTGCTGCAGCTGCGGCGTCATCACCAGTGTCTGGGCTTGTCGAAGGTCGAGACGTTGAGCAAGCGCCATGGCTGTTGAACCGGGACCAGTGGAAACGGAGGGCTACAGACTGAACCGGTCGCCGAGATAGACCCGACGCACGCCCTCGTGCGCCACGATCTCGTCCGGTTGTCCCTCCATTAGTACCACACCATCGTGCAAAATATATGCCCGATCGACGAGGTCGAGCGTTTCACGCACGTTGTGGTCGGTGATCAGCACGCCGATGCCGCGGTCGCGCAGATGCCCGACCAGTTCGCGGATGTCGTTCACCGCGATGGGATCGATGCCGGCCAGCGGCTCGTCCAGCAGGATGAAGTGCGGCTGTCCGGCGAGCGCGCGGGCGATCTCCACGCGCCGCCGCTCGCCGCCCGACAGCGCCAGAGCGGGCGAACGGCGCAGGTGGGTGACCGAGAATTCGGCCAGCAGCTCATCCAGCATCGCCTCGCGCGCGTCGCGGTCGCTCTCCACCACCTCCAGCACGGAGCGGATGTTGTTCTCCACCGTCATGCCGCGGAAGATCGAGGCCTCCTGCGGCAGATAGCCGATGCCGAGCCGGGCGCGGCGGTACATCGGCAGCGCGGTGATGTCCTGGCCGTCCAGCGTGATCGTGCCGGAATCGGCGGCGATCAGGCCGGTGATCATGTAGAAGCAGGTGGTCTTGCCGGCGCCGTTGGGGCCGAGCAGCCCCACCGCCTCGCCGCGCTGGACGCTGATCGAGACGTCGCGCACCACCGGCCGCTTCTTGAAGGACTTGCCGAGATGCTGCGCCACCAGCCCTTCGGCCGGGACGGATGCTGCGGGAGTGCTGCCGGCGGGAGCGGCGCCGGGTCCGTTGGCGGTCAGCACGGTCACGGCTTCTTGCCTGCCGCGCCGGGCTGGTCGCCGGTCTTCTCGGCGGGGATCAGCAGGCCGCTGACCCGGCCGCCGGCATCGCGGCCGGCGATGACGCGGTTGATCTTGGTGTTCATGTTCATCTCGGCGGCTTCGCCGTTCAGCTGGTTGTCGCCGCGGGTGATGCGGACATTGCCGATCAGCACCGCGACATTGTCGGCCACCGAATAGACCAGCTTGTCCGACAGCGCCACATCGGTGGGGGTGGTGACGATGACACTGCCGGAGCCGTCGATCCGCTCCATCTGGGTGGTGCCGTCCGGCAGCTTCTTCAGCCGGCCGATCAGCACGTCGGCACGCAGCCGGTCGGTGCCGCGCACCGCCACCGCGTCGCCGCGCGCCACCGTCAGCTCGCGCGCCTCGTAATATTCCAGGCTGTCGCGGGCGGTGATCACGTCCTTGGTGGTGACCAGCCTCAGATCCTTGCCGGTGACGACGGCGACCTGCTTGTCGACGTCATAGACGCCATGGTCGCCGAACACCTGCTGGGTCGGGCTGACGATGCGGACATTGCCGTCGGCCACCAGCTGGAACACCTCGTTCCCCTTGCCGGGCACCTCGCGGTAATAGGCGGTCAGCACGTCGGCGAAGACGGTCGAGTCGTTGCGCTTGGCCGAGGCGTTGCCGCGCGCCACATAGGCGCGCACGTCCTGGTGCCATTCGATCGCCTGGTCGGCGTTGATCTCGACCGGCTGCTTGCCGCCCATGCCGGGCAGTCCCTGGGCGATGGCGGGAGCGGCGAACAGCAGCCCGGCGGCCAGCGCCGCGGCGGCCGGGATCGCCGACAGGGAGAAGACGGTTCTGGACGGCGACCGTTTGGACGTCACGGCTTCTTGCTCCCGGGGCGTTCGGCGGCCTGGACCTCGGCCTTCGACTGGTTGAGGAAGACGACATTCTTGCCGCGGTCCGTCATGCGGAAGCCCTTGGCGTTGATCTCGCCCTGCGGACCCTGGCCGGCCACCGCCTGGTCGCCCCAGGCGTTGCCCTTGCGGATGTCGGCCTCGGCCTCGCTGGTGGTGAACTCGTTGCCGTCGTCGCGCAGGACATGGACGTTGCCGCGCATCAGCAGGATACCGGTGGCCTGATTGTACCAGCCCTTGTCGGACCGCATGGTCACCCAGGTGCCGGCGGTCTCGGTCATCTCCGCCTGCGGCTCGTCCAGCAGGACGATGTCGGGCTGGTCGGTCGATTTGTCGGCCTTGGCCGCCACCAGCGAGAAGGGCTGGTTGTGTTCGTCCAGGCTGAAATAGCGCGGCTTCAGCATCTCGCTCTGCCCGGCATCGGCGGAGATGCGCGGGGTCGGCGGGCTGTTCAGCGACGGCCAGGCGGCCAGCAGAGCCACCATCGCCAGCGCCGCCGCCGGAAGCGCGAACTTCAGGGCCGAGACGAAACGGCTGTGGAACCGGCTGACCGGGCGGGTGTCACGCCGCCGGTGCGCACGCAGCACGGCCGGCGGCTCCGCCGGGCCATGGGCCGCGGCGGACACGCGGCGATCCTCTCCGCCGGCAGACGGGGCTGCGGGCGGGGCGGTTCCGCTGCGGTCGGGGCTGCGCAGGTCGTCCAGGCTCAACTCTTTGTCCCTCCGGCTCGGCGCTTGGCTTCCATAATGGACAGGAACGCGGTCAGGCGGCGCCCGCGCGCAGGCAATCGTGGATGTGCACGATGCCCAGCGGCCGGTCGTCCTCGATCACGAACAGGGTGGTGATCTTCTTCTCGTTCATCTCCCGCAGCGCCTCGACGATCAACGCCTTCGGGCGGATGGTCTTGGGCCGCGGCGACATGATGCTGTCGGCGCGCTCCGCCAGAAGCTCCGGCGTCAGATGACGGCGCACGTCGCCGTCGGTGATGATCCCGACCAGCACGCCCGCCTCGTCGGTCACCCCGACGCAGCCGAGCCGCTTGGCCGTCATCTCGAAGATGACGTCGGACAGCGGCGAGTCAAGGCGGCACAGGGGCAAATCGGTCCCCTTGTGCATGATGTCCGTCACCTTCAGCAGGGCGCGGCCCAGCTGTCCGCCGGGGTGGAACTCGCGGAAATCGGCGGCGGAGAAGCCGCGCCGTTCCAGCAGCGCCACGGCGATGGCGTCGCCCAGCGCCAGCATCATGGTGGTGGAGGTGGTGGGCGCCAGCCCCAGCGGGCAGGCCTCCGGCACCGGCGGCAGGACCAGCGCCACGTCCGACTGCTCGGCCAGCGAGGAGGCGGCCCGGCGGGTCATGCCGATCAGCGGGATGCCGAAGCGGCGGGTGTAGGCGATGATGTCGGCCAGCTCGTGCGTCTCGCCCGAATTGGACAGCGCCACCACCGCGTCGTTCTTCGCGATCATGCCGAGGTCGCCGTGGCTCGCCTCGCCCGGATGGACGAAGAAGGCCGGCGTGCCGGTGGAGGCCATGGTCGCGGCGATCTTGCGGGCGACATGGCCCGACTTGCCCATGCCGGTGACGACCACCCGGCCTTCGATGCCGTGCAGCAGGTCGAGCGCCTGCAGGAAGGCGCCGTCGAGGCTGTCCGCCAGCGCCACCAGCGCATCGGCCTCCGTCCGCAGGACGCGGGTGGCGCAGGCGAGGTCGCGGTTCTCCACGGCGCTCGACTCCGTCGAGGCGGCGGAGCCGTCGGTCATGCCGGCGGTCAGGCTGGACGTGATAACGCTGGTCAAGGCGGTCATGCCTTCCATTCAAAAGGCCCGATAGGCAGGCCGTTCACAAACACGCGCCCGCCCGGATGGCTCCCGGCAGGCGCGTGATGCAGTATGCCCCCCGTGGGGCGCCGGGTCAAATCGACGGCCGGTCAGGGGAGGGGCGAGCATCCCGAGCTTTCCAAGCAGGAAAGCTCCGATAAAATCTGCGTTCAGTGCGCCAAAATGTCCGGGTTTTCCCAGCCGCCGAGGTCCAGTTCGCCGCGGGCCGGCAGGAAGTCGAAGCAGGCCTGGGCCAGATGGGTGCGTCCCTCGCGCGCCAGCATGACGTCCAGCTTCGCCTTCAGGTCATGCAGGTGCAGCACGTCCGACGCCGCATACTTCATCTGGTCGGTGGTCAGCTCCGGCGCGCCCCAGTCGGAGGACTGCTGCTGCTTGGAGATTTCCACCCCCAGCAGGTCCTTGCACAGATCCTTCAGGCCATGGCGGTCGGTGAAGGTGCGGACCAGCTTGGAGGCGACCTTGGTGCAATAGACCGGCCGGCAGCCGACGCCCAGATAGGCCTTCATCACCGCCACGTCGAAGCGGGCGAAGTGGAACAGCTTGGTCACGCCGGGATCGGTCAGCAGACGCTTCAGGTTCGGCGCCTCGTACTGGCCGGGACGGAACTGCACCAGATGGACCGCACCGTCGCCGGCCGACAGCTGCACCAGGCAGAGGCGGTCGCGGTGGGGGTTCAGCCCCATGGTCTCGGTGTCGATGGCAACGCAGTTGTCGCGGGCGCCGGCGGCAAGGTCGAGGCCGTCGGGGAGGTCGCCGTCATGAAGGTCGATGGGCATGGTCGTTTCCCGGTGGTCAGGCCCCCGGCCACGGACCCTAGAAACGACGAACGCCGCTCTGCACTGCCTCCCTCTCGATCGAGGGAGCTGTGCATGCGGCGCAGCCGGGTAGAAAGAAATGGTGCCCAGGAGAAGACTCGAACTTCCACGACATTTCTGCCACAGGTACCTGAAACCTGCGCGTCTACCAATTCCGCCACCTGGGCTCGGTGCTCGGTGTGTGGGCGGTTGTTTAATGATCCGGCCGGGGGGCGTCAACAGCTTTTTTCCAACCCCTTCATTTTTTTGTCGCATCGCGGGTTTTCACCCCATCGCCGGCAGCCGCGGCAATGCAGTCCCTAGATTGGCGGCGGTCCATTCGCTATAAGCATGCCCGCAGTTCCAGCAGTCCTCATGGCGACACACAGTCGGACGACGCGCGGGGGCGCGCGGCAACGGCGGGAGAACCGCCGCGCGCAAGCCCCGGTACGGCGCGCAACGACACGGGAGACGGTCGATGTCCTATCGCACTCAGGTTATCACGGTGTTCGGCGGTTCGGGCTTCATCGGCCGCCACCTGATCCGGCGCCTCGCCCGGTCGGGCGCGCAAATCCGCATCGCCACCCGCAATCCGGGCAAGGCCACCTTCCTGAAGACGGCCGGCGCCGTCGGCCAGATCGTGCCCTTCGCCACCGACTGCACCAAGGACGAGTCGGTCGCCCGCGCCGTGCAGGGCGCGGACATCGTCATCAACCTGCTGGGCGTGCTGTACGAGCGCGGGAGCCAGAGCTTCCAGGGCGTGCATGTCGATGCCGCGGCCCGCATCGCCCGTCTGGCCGCCGCCAACGGCGTCAACCGGCTGATCCAGATTTCCGCCATCGGCGCCGACGCCAATTCCCCCTCCTCCTACGCCCGTTCCAAGGCGGCTGGCGAGCAGGCGGTGCTGTCCGCCTTCCCGGCGGCGACGATCCTGCGCCCCAGCATCGTCTTCGGGCCGGAGGACAACTTCTTCAACAAGTTCGCCGCGATGGCGCAGAAGGCCCCTGCCCTGCCGCTGATCGGCGGCGGCAAGACCCGTTTCCAGCCGGTCTATGTCGGCAATCTGGCCGATGCCGTCGTCGCCGCGCTGGAGAGCGACGACAGCCGCGGCAAGACCTACGAGCTGGGCGGCCCGCGCGTCTACAGCTTCCGCGAATTGCTGGAGCTGACGCAGAAGGACATCCAGCGTCACCGCCCGCTGGTGACCATCCCCTGGAACATCGCCGAATCGCTGGCCGGCTTCCTGGAGAAGGTGCCGGTGCTGGCCCCGGCGCTGACCCGCGACCAAGTGGCGCTGCTGCGGCAGGACAACGTCGTCTCGCCGACCGCGCTCGGCTTCAAGGACCTGGGCATCACCGAGCTCGCCACCTGCGAGGTGATCCTGCCGACCTACCTGTCGCGCTTCATCGTCGGCGGCAAGTACAACAGCCTGACCGGCAACGCGCACTGAGCGGCGGGACCGGTTCCGTGACTCCCGAAAGCCCCGGCCCCTGCGCCGGGGCTTTCGCATTGGAGCTTTGGCGGTGACGAGGCTGCGCGCGCTCGCCTCCTTCGCCGGCGGCGCCGTCATCGGCACGCTGGGCGGCCTGATCGGGCTGGGCGGGGCCGAGTTCCGGCTTCCCCTGCTGGTCGGCGCCTTCCGCTTCGCGGTGCTCGACGCCGTCATCCTGAACAAGGCGATGAGCCTCGTCGTCGTCGCCGCCGCCCTTCCCTTCCGGGCCGGCGCGGTCCCGCTCGGCCTCGTCGCCGCCAACGGGACGGTGATCGTCAACCTGCTGGCCGGCAGCCTGCTGGGCGCCTGGATCGGGGCGGGTTGGGCGATGCGGATGGACGCCGCCCGGCTGCACCGGGTGATCGCCCTGCTTCTCATACTGATCGCCGGCGCCCTGCTGTTCGGCCACGGTGCCGCAGGTGGCGGATCGCCGCTGGACGGGCTGGCGCTGGACGGGCTGGCGCTGATCGCCGCCGGGACCGCCGTCGGCTTCGCCATCGGCGTGGTCGCCTCCATCCTGGGCGTGGCCGGCGGCGAGCTGCTGATTCCGACGCTGGTCCTGCTGTTCGGCGTCGACGTCAAGCTGGCGGGCAGCCTGTCCCTGGCGATCAGCCTGCCGACCATGATCGCCGGCTTCTCCCGCTACGCCCGCGACCGCAGCCTGTCCGTGCTGGCCCGCAACCGCCGATTCGTGCTGCTGATGGCGGCGGGATCGCTGGCCGGCGCCTTCATCGGCGGCCGGCTGCTGGGCATCGTGCCGGAGTCGGTCCTGCTGCCGGTCCTGTCGGCGATCCTGCTGCTGTCGGCCGCCAAGATGTGGCGGCACTGAGAGTTTCCGCAGGGTTCCGCCCGCTTCCGGCATGGCACGCCTGCCGCTTCCCTGCTTGATTTCGCCGCTGGCCGCCGTCATGTCGGCAGTTCAACAGAGACGGGACGGGCGATGACAGGGGCAGAGGATATCCGCGGCGCCGCGGGCCGGGTGGTGGAGCAGGCCGCCGCCGCGCGCTGGGCCACCGTCGCCGCCTTCTTCCTGAACGGCACCGTCTTCGGCGTCTGGGCGACCCAGATCCCGCTGCTGAAGAACCGGCTCGACCTCAGCCCCGCCGTGCTGGGGGTGGCGCTGCTCTGCCTTGCCGTCGGCGCGCTGACCGCGATGATCGCCAGCGGTCCGCTGCTGGGACGGCTGGGCAGCGCCCCCGTGACGCGGGTGACCGCCCTGCTGTTCGCCGGATTCCTGCCGCTGCCGGCCCTGGTGCCGGACGTGGTGACGCTGTGCATCGTGCTGGCGCTGTTCGGCGCCTCGGGCGGCACCATGGACGTCGCCATGAACGCCCAGGGCGCGCTGGTGGAGCGGCGGCTCGGCCGGCCGATCATGTCCTCGCTGCACGGGATGTGGAGCCTCGGCGGGCTGGCCGGCGCAGGCTTGGGCGGGCTGCTGCTGCCGCTGATGGCGCCGGCGGCGCAGGCCGCCCTGGTATCGGTCGGGCTGGTCGCGCTGTTCCTCGCGCTGCAGGGCCGTTTCCTGCCCGACCGCAACGCCTCGACCGGCGGGCTGGTCCTGCCCGACCGCAAGACCCTGCTGCTCGGCCTGCTCGCCGCCCTGTCCTTCATGAGCGAGGGCGCCATCCTGGACTGGAGCGCCATCCATCTGCGCGACGATCTCGGCGCCCCGGCCTCGCTCGCCGGCATGGGGTTCGGCGTGTTCTGCGCCGCCATGGCGGTGGGACGCTTCAGCGGCGACCGGCTGCGCCACCGCTTCGGCGGGGCGACGCTGATGAGCGTCGGCAGCCTGTTGGCCTCTGCCGGGCTGGGGCTCGTCCTGGCGGCGGGCGTGATGGCGGATGGATCGCCGCTGCTGGCGATTGCCGGCTTCGGGCTGACCGGGATCGGGCTGTCGAACATCGTCCCGGTGCTGTTCAGCACGGCCGGCGCGGTGGACAGCGGCCACGCCGACCATGCCGTCGCCGCGGTGTCGACCATGGGCTACACCGGCGTGCTGGCCGGCCCGCCGCTGGTCGGCTTCATCGCCCAGGCGACCAGCCTCGCCACCGCCTTCGCCCTGATCGCCGTGCTCGCCCTGTTCGTGGCCGTCGCCGCGGCGCGGGCGGTGCCGCGGTCGCACTGATCCGAGGGGCCGAGGCCGCGACAAAAGTAAAGTGGTAGCGTTGCCTATTTGACAGGCGGCGACACCATTTCCTATTGTTTGGGAATCATCCGCATTTTGGTGCGGCTCGGCCGACATGGTGTTTTGAACGCCCGATATCCGCATCGCACAGGGAGTTGGCAGTGGTTCGGAACAAGCAGCTGCGCGACGAGATGATGCTCTGCTTCCAGGGAAGCCCGACCGGCCATGAAAGCTCGGACTCTCGGGATGACTGCGGTTCGTCGGCACCGACGCTTGTCCGTCCCTCGAAGCCGCTGAAGGCCCAGACCCTCGTTCTGCGCAAACGCAGCCCACGCTCGATACCGGACGGCTCCCCCGCAATTCCTCCCGGCTACCGTTTGGCCACGCGGGAGGAGCTTTACGATACCGGCCGCGGTCACTTCGACCCGAGCGAAGTGAGCGTTTGTCCGCCGCAGAGCCGCGAAGAGATCGAGGCACTTGACCGTGTCGTCGCCATGCTTGAGGCGCAGCTTCGCTGAACGAGGTGTGAGCGGAGTCGTCTCTCAGCGCCGTCTCTCGGTTCCGGCGGCACGCGGGGCGTGCAGAGCGTGTCTTGGATGCGGCCCTTCGTCGCCAAGGCCAATGCCCATTGCAATCGGCGGAGACTTCCGGAAGAGTCCTTGCAAGACCCCGGCAATCCGCATGCATGATGATCAGACCTGTCCTTGTAGACTACAACGGCATCGCGTTTCCGGCGGACGATGACGACGCGGCGGCGCTTCATGCAGTTCTGCTGAAAGCGGTTCGCAGTCCAATGCATCCGGACGATGTCAGGCTGCTTGCCGGAGAGACGGTGCTGATCATGTCGGTCAATCACGGCAGACGTACAGCCGGCGTCGCTTACCGCTTTGCCGTCAGATCGCCGCCCGCGGGGACGGTCTACCGCATCGGCAACCGGCTGACGAATGAGCCTTACATCCTCTTGTCGATACGGCACATGGTGGTCGGGAAACGCTGAGCCCGGCAGTTTCCCGCCGGGCGACGTCGCAGGCTCATCTCGGCCGCGTCACAGATACAGGAAGGCCAGCATGCCGGTGCCGATGGCGATGCGGTACCAGCCGAAGGGGGTGAAGCCGTAGCGGCCGACGAAGTCGACCAGCGTCTTCACCACCAACGCCGCGGCGATGAAGGCGGTGACGAAGCCGACCAGGATCAGCAGGCCGCTGTCCAGGCTCATCACCGACCAGTTCTTGTAGAGGTCGTAGGCGGTGGCGCCGGCCATGGTCGGCACCGCCAGAAAGAAGGAGAATTCGGCCGCCGCCTTGCGGTCGACGCCCATCAGCAGGGCGCCCAGGATGCTGGCCCCCGACCGCGACACGCCCGGCACCAGCGCCAGGCACTGGCAGAAGCCGATCTTCAGCGCCAGCGGGGCGGAGAAATTCTCGATCCGGTGATAGCGGGCGACCGGGACCAGCCGCTCCACCAGCAGGATGGCGATGCCGCCGACGATCAGGGCGATGCTGACCACCGTCGGGTTGAACAGCAGCGTCTTGATGACGCCATGCAGTCCGGCGCCCAGCACCATCGCCGGCAGGAAGGCGATCAGCACCGCCATCACGAAACGCCGCGCGCCGGGGTCGTCCTTCAGCCCTGTGGCGACTTGCCACAGCCGCTGGAAATAGACCACGCAGATCGCGAGAATGGCGCCGAGCTGGATCACCACCTCGAACACCTTGCCGGGCGGGCCCTGGAAGCCCAGCAGCTCGTCCAGCATGATGAGGTGTCCGGTCGAGGAGACGGGCAGGAACTCGGTCAGCCCCTCCACCAGCCCCATGAGTGTGGCGTCCAGATATTGATCGATCATCATCGCGGCACGGAGCCTTCGGCACGGTTGGATGTTGCGGTGCTTATAGCAGGCGGTGCCGGTCGTTGGCGACGGCGAGGGGTCGGTACCCCTATTTGCGAGATAGTCTCGTTTATGGACTAATTTTCTGTCTCGTTTTTGTGACGCTGGGCCGCACCGCTCATGCATTTCAGCCTTGCGGGAGAAAAGGTCAACAAAACGGACCTATCGGTTCTTTTGTGCTTCCGCCGCTCCCGCGCATGCGTTATATGACGAGCGTCCGCCACTTTGCGGACGTTCGATTTCAACCCAGCCGGTCGGTGCAGGCCCACGCCGCAGCCCCCGGTCAGGCACGTCCCCGCGACAGCGGGCGGGGCCGCGAAGCGAAGGAGCAGACGTCATGGCGAACCAGAAAATGTTGGGCTTCGTGCACACCGCGCAGAAGATGCCCGACAAGCGGTCTGCCGCCGACCGTCGCCAGGACTTCGCCGAGATCTACGCCCGCTTCAGCGACGAGCGCGCCGGCGAACAGGCCAACCGCTGCTCGCAGTGCGGCGTTCCCTTCTGCCAGGTGCATTGCCCGGTCTCCAACAACATCCCCGACTGGCTGAAGCTGACCGCCGAGGGTCGCCTCGAGGAGGCCTACGAGGTCTCGCAGGCCACCAACAACTTCCCCGAAATCTGCGGCCGCATCTGCCCGCAGGACCGCCTGTGCGAGGGCAACTGCGTCATCGAGCAGTCGACCCACGGCGCCGTCACCATCGGCTCGGTCGAGAAATACATCAACGACACCGCCTGGGAGAACGGCTGGGTCAAGCCGCGCAAGCCGGCCCGCGAGCTGGGCCTGTCGGTTGGCGTGATCGGCGCCGGCCCGGCCGGGCTGGCCGCCGCCGAGGAGCTGCGCGCCAAGGGCTATGAGGTCCATGTCTACGACCGCTATGACCGCATGGGCGGCCTGCTGGTCTACGGCATCCCCGGCTTCAAGCTGGAGAAGGACGTCGTCGCCCGCCGCGTCCAGCGTCTGGCCGATGCCGGCGTCATCTTCCATTCCAACTTCGAGGTCGGCCGCGACGCCTCGCTGGCCGAGCTGCGCGAGCGCCATGTGACCATCCTGGTCGCCACCGGCGTCTACAAGGCCCGCGACATCGAGGCTCCCGGTTCGGGGCTGAAGAACATCGTGCCGGCGCTGGAATACCTGACCACTTCCAACCGCGTCGGCCTGGGCGACTCGGTCGAGGCTTACGAGGACGGATCGCTGAACGCCGCCGGCAAGAAGGTGGTGGTGCTCGGCGGCGGCGACACCGCGATGGACTGCGTGCGCACCGCGATCCGCCAGGGCGCCACCTCCGTCAAGTGCCTGTACCGCCGCGACCGCAAGAACATGCCGGGCTCGCAGCGCGAAGTGGCGCATGCCGAGGAAGAGGGCGTCGAGTTCGTCTGGCAGGCCGCCCCGGAAGCCTTCACCGGCGACGACGTGGTGACCGGCGTCCGCGCCGTCCGCATCCATCTGGGTGTCGCCGACGCCACCGGCCGCCAGACCCCGCAGGTGATCGAGGGCTCCGAGTTCACCGAGCCGGCCGACCTCGTCATCAAGGCTCTCGGCTTCGAGCCGGAGGATCTGCCGGGCATGTTCGGTTCGCCCGACCTGACCGTCACCCGCTGGGGCACGCTGCTGGTCGACCACCGCACCAAGATGACCAGCCTGGACGGCGTCTTCGCCGCCGGCGACATCGTCCGCGGCGCCTCGCTGGTGGTGTGGGCCATCCGCGACGGCCGCGACGCCGCCGAGGCGATGCACGCCTACGCCCAGACCGTCGGCGCACCCAAGCTGGCGGTTGCCGCGGAGTAATCCACCCACCTGCCCCCTCCCCAGCCCTCCCCCGCTTCGCGGGAGAGGGTGCCTCACGGGAAGGCGGCGCAGTCCCCTCTCCCACCGCAGGTGGGGGAGGGTTAGGGAGGGGGCCGTTCGCTCTCTCCACACCAGAACCACCGTCTACCCCAGGGGGCCATCCCTTCCGCCCCCCAGGTCAACGTCCAGACTGTGAAAGGGTCGTTCCATGACCGCCGAGTTTAACCAGGGCTCGTTGAACCAGGGTGAGCAGTTCGTCGCCGATTTCCGCGCCAACGCCGCGGCGCTGACCACTGCGCACGCCTACAATCCGGCCGACGAGCACGACGCCTGCGGCGTCGGCTTCATCGCCGCGATCGACGGCAAGCCCCGCCGTTCGGTGGTCGAAAAAGGCATCGAGGCCCTGAAGGCGGTCTGGCACCGCGGCGCGGTCGACGCCGACGGCAAGACCGGCGACGGCGCCGGCATCCATGTCCAGGTGCCGCAGAAGTTCTTCAAGGACCACGTCAAGGTCATCGGCCACACCCCGCCGGAGAACAACCTGGCGGTCGGTCAGGTCTTCCTGCCGCGCATCAGCCTGGACGCCCAGGAAGCCTGCCGCTGCATCGTCGAGACCGAGATCCTGGCCTTCGGCTATTACATCTACGGCTGGCGTCAGGTGCCGATCAACGTCGACATCATCGGCGAGAAGGCCAACGCGACCCGGCCCGAGATCGAGCAGATCATCATCGGCAACAGCAAGGGCGTGTCCGACGAGCAGTTCGAGCTCGACCTCTACATCATCCGCCGCCGGATCGAGAAGGCGGTGCATGGCGAGCAGATCAACGACTTCTACATCTGCTCGCTGTCGGCGCGCTCGATCATCTACAAGGGCATGTTCCTCGCCGAACAGCTGTCCACCTTCTACCCGGACCTGACCGACGACCGTTTCGAGTCGTCCTTCGCCATCTACCACCAGCGCTATTCGACCAACACCTTCCCGACCTGGCCGCTGGCCCAGCCGTTCCGCATGCTCGCCCACAACGGCGAGATCAACACGCTGAAGGGCAACGTCAACTGGATGAAGGCGCACGAGACGCGGATGGAGCATCCGGTGTTCGGCGCCAACATGGCGGACCTGAAGCCGGTGATCGGCGTCGGCCTGTCGGACTCGGGCGCGCTCGACAGCGTGTTCGAGGTGATGGTCCGCGCCGGCCGCAGCGCGCCGATGGTCAAGATGATGCTGGTGCCGCAGGCGCTGACCAGCTCGCAGACCACGCCGGACAACCACAAGGCCCTGATCGCCTACTGCAACTCCGTCATGGAGCCGTGGGACGGCCCGGCCGCGCTCGCCATGACCGACGGCCGCTGGGTCGTCGGCGGCATGGACCGCAACGGCCTGCGCCCGATGCGCTACACCATCACCACCGACGGCCTGATCATCGGCGGCTCCGAGACCGGCATGGTCAAGATCGAGGAGAATCAGGTGGTCGAGAAGGGCCGCCTCGGCCCGGGCGAGATGATCGCCGTCGACCTCCAGGCCGGCAAGCTGTTCAACGACCGTGAGCTGAAGGACCATCTCGCCACCCAGAAGCCCTGGGGTCAGTGGGTCAAGAACACCACGCATCTGGACGAGCTGGTCAAGACCGCCTCGCTGAAGGGCGAGCCGTCGGAGATGGAGAAGGAGGAGCTGCGCCGTCGCCAGATGGCCTTCGGCCTCGCCATGGAAGACATGGAGCTGATCCTCCACCCGATGGCGGAGGACGGCAAGGAGGCCGTCGGCTCGATGGGCGACGACAGCCCCATCGCCGTGCTGTCCGACAAGTACCGCGGCCTGCACCACTTCTTCCGCCAGAACTTCTCCCAGGTCACCAACCCGCCCATCGACTCGCTTCGCGAGCGCCGGGTGATGAGCCTGAAGACGCGGCTGGGCAACCTCGGCAACATCCTGGACGAGGATGAGAGCCAGACCCGGTTGCTGCAACTCGACAGCCCGGTACTGACCACCGCCGAATTCCACGCCATGCGGGAGTATATGGGCGACACCGCTGCGGTGATCGACGCCACATTCCCCATCGACGGCGGCCCCGACGCGCTCCGCGACGCGCTGCGCCGCATCCGCCAGGAGGCGGAGGACGCCGTGCGCGGCGGTGCCAACCACGTCATCCTGACCGACGAGGCGATGGGTCCGGCCCGCGCCGCCATCCCGGCCATCCTGGCGACCGGTGCGGTCCACACCCACCTGATCCGCTCCAACCTGCGCACCTTCACCTCGCTGAACCTGCGCACGGCGGAATGCCTGGACACCCATTACTTCGCGGTGCTGATCGGCGTCGGCGCCACCACCGTCAACGCCTATCTGGCGCAGGAAGCGGTGGCCGAGCGCCAGCGCCGCGGCCTGCTCGGTTCGCTGTCGCTGGAAAAGGCGATGACGAACTACAAGAAGGCCATCGACGACGGCCTGCTGAAGATCATGTCCAAGATGGGCATCTCGGTCATCAGCAGCTACCGCGGCGGCGGCAACTTCGAGGCCATCGGTCTCAGCCGCGCCCTGGTCGCCGAGCATTTCCCGGCGATGGTCAGCCGCATCTCCGGCATCGGCCTGAACGGCATCCAGAAGAAGGTGCTGGAGCAGCATGCACTGGCCTATGCCGGCGAGGCACTGCCCCTGCCGGTCGGCGGCTTCTACCGCTTCCGCAAGTCGGGCGACCGCCATGGCTGGGAGGGTGGGATCATCCACACCCTGCAGCAGGCCGTCACGAACGACAGCTACACCACCTTCAAGAAGTATTCGGAGCAGGTGAACAAGCGGCCGCCGATGCAGCTGCGCGACCTGCTGGAGTTCCGCACCACCAAGGCCGCCGTTCCGGTGGACGAGGTGGAGAGCATCACCTCCATCCGCAAGCGCTTCATCACGCCGGGCATGTCGATGGGCGCCCTGTCGCCCGAGGCGCACGGCACGCTGAACGTCGCCATGAACCGCATCGGCGCCAAGTCCGACTCGGGCGAGGGCGGCGAGGATCCGGCGCGCTTCCGTCCCGACAAGAACGGCGACAACTGGAATTCCGCCATCAAGCAGGTGGCGTCGGGCCGCTTCGGCGTCACCGCCGAATACCTGAACCAGTGCCGCGAGCTGGAGATCAAGGTCGCCCAGGGCGCCAAGCCCGGCGAAGGCGGCCAGCTGCCCGGCTTCAAGGTGACGGAGATGATCGCGCGGCTGCGTCACTCGACGCCGGGCGTCATGCTGATCAGCCCGCCGCCGCACCACGACATCTATTCCATCGAGGATCTGGCCCAGCTCATCTATGACCTGAAGCAGATCAACCCGGACGCCAAGGTCACGGTGAAGCTGGTCAGCCGGTCGGGCATCGGCACCATCGCCGCCGGCGTGGCGAAGGCCAATGCCGACATCATCCTGATCTCCGGCAACTCCGGCGGCACCGGCGCCTCGCCGCAGACCTCGATCAAGTTCGCCGGCCTGCCCTGGGAGATGGGCCTGTCGGAGGTGCATCAGGTCCTGACGCTGAACAAGCTGCGCCACCGCGTGCGGCTGCGCACCGACGGCGGCCTGAAGACCGGCCGCGACATCGTCATCGCCGCCATGCTGGGCGCGGAAGAGTTCGGCATCGGCACCGCCAGCCTGATCGCCATGGGCTGCATCATGGTCCGGCAGTGCCATTCCAACACCTGCCCGGTCGGCGTCTGCGTCCAGGACGAGAAGCTGCGCGAGAAGTTCGTCGGCACGCCGGAGAAGGTCGTCAACCTCTTCACCTTCCTGGCCGAAGAGGTCCGCGAGATCCTGGCCCGCCTGGGCTTCCGCTCGCTGTCCGAGGTGATCGGCCGCACCGACCTGCTGCATCAGGTCAGCCGCGGCGGCGCCCATCTGGACGATCTCGACCTCAACCCGCTGCTGGCCCAGGTCGATCCGGGCGAGAACGCCCGCTATTGCACGCTGCAGGGCCGCAACGAGGTGCCGGACACGCTGGACGCCCGCATCGTCGCCGATGCCCGCCCGCTGTTCGAGGAAGGCGAGAAGATGCAGCTCGCCTACAACGCCCGCAACACGCAGCGCGCCATCGGCACGCGGCTGTCCTCGATGGTGACGCGGAAGTTCGGGATGTTCGGGCTGCAGCCCGGCCACATCACCGTCCGCCTGCGCGGCACCGCCGGCCAGTCCCTGGGCGCCTTCGCGGTCCAGGGCATCAAGCTGGAGGTGATGGGCGACGCCAACGACTATGTCGGCAAGGGCCTGTCGGGCGGCACCATCGTCGTCCGTCCGGCGACCAGCAGCCCGCTGGAGTCGAACAGGAACACCATCATCGGCAACACGGTGCTGTACGGCGCCACCGCCGGCAAGCTGTTCGCCGCCGGCCAGGCCGGTGAGCGGTTCGCGGTGCGCAACTCCGGCGCCACCGTGGTGGTGGAGGGCTGCGGCTCCAACGGCTGCGAGTACATGACGGGCGGCACGGCGGTCATCCTGGGCAAGGTCGGCGACAACTTCGCCGCCGGCATGACCGGGGGCATGGCCTACCTGTACGACCCGGAGGACTCGCTGCCGCTGCACATCAACGAGGAAAGCGTCATCTTCCAGCGGATCGAGGTGCCCCATTACGAGGCCCAGCTCCGCGCCCTGATCGAGGAGCACGTCGCCGAGACGCAGAGCCGTTTCGCCGCCGAAATCCTCAACGACTGGCAGCGCGAACTCGGCCACTTCTGGCAGGTGGTCCCGAAGGAGATGCTGCACCGTCTGGCCGTGCCGGTGACCCTGCCGCGCGCCATCCCGGCGGAGTGACCTGCCGACCCGCGATCGGTTCGGGCGACCCCGGCCGAACCGATCGCGGGCTTGGGCCTCGACGGACAAGGGCCTGCCGCCCCGGTGGTTCGCCACCCGGACGGCAGGCCCTTTCCATTTTCCGACCGTAACCGCCGAAGCGGGCAGCCGGGATCAGTCCTTCAGCTCGACCGACCCGATGTTGACGTAGGTCGTTCCCGCCCCCGGCTGCTGGCCGATGGTCGTGATCGTCACCGTCACCGGACCGCCCGACCAAATCCCCTTCTGGCGCTGCGTCTCCAGCAGCTTGGAGACGTCATAGACGAAGGAGGCGGTATCCATCCCGTGTCCGGCGCCATGGCCGGCATGCCCCGTGCCACCGGCTCCCGCCGCGTTGCCGCCGGCCGCGCCGACGGTCCCAACCTTGAACAGGTTGATCGGGCCGGCGTAATAATCGCCGCCCACCGCGGCGGTGGTGCCGGCTGGAAGGTTGACGAACACGTACAGCGGCGCCGGCGGTCGCTTCTGCACCGTCAGCCCCTTGAGCACCAGGGTTTCCGGCGTTGCCGGCGAAGCGGTCGCCCGCGCCGTTCCCTGGAGGTTGGCCTGCGGGACGGGGGTCAGGGTCAGGGTGGTGCCGCCGCCGCCCACCGCCACGTTCTGGCTGGCGGCCACCGTGGACACCGGGATCATCGAAGCGGTCGCGCCGGCGGATGCCAGTGCCGCGACGGGAGCCGATTTCGGCGTCGACGCCATCACCGCGCTGTCGCCCGGCTTGGGCGCCAGGGAATCGTAGCCATAGCCCAGGGCCTTGTAATTCAGCGCGCCCTGTGCCGTCGCCGTGACCAGCCGGCCCATGCCGTCGACGAAGGAGAAGACCTTGGCGTCCCAGTCCGCCTTGCTCGGCTGGGCCGCCGTGCCCTGGCCGGGAGGCGCGAAATTGATGGTGTCGTTCCCGGGATAGCTCTGCCAACTCGCCCACAAATGGTCGATCTGGCAGTGATGCATGTAAAAGATCGGATCATGGGCGGCGGTCGGCACATTGCCCATCAGTCCGCCGACGCCGTCATGCACGTTGTCGTGCGGCTGCGTCTCGGTCCGTCCGGTATAGCCGTAGCCGTACCAGCCCGCGGAGGGCGGGAAGACCAGCGGACTGCCGACATCGGCCGGATAATAGGCCGCCGCCACCAGCGAACCGCTGTAATCCACCAGCGGGAAGCCCAGATAGCCGTTCTTGTTCATCGGCTGGGTCTGGGAAACCAGATTCAGCGGATCGGTGAAGCCGTTGCCGCGGATCGCCTCGTACAGCGCACTCGCCGGGTCCTGGAACTGCGGAGGAAGCTGCAGGTACTTGCTGGTGCTCGCCCCGTAATCCCAATAGGGCAGCGCGAAGTCCGGCTGCTTGCTGACCGAGCGGATGATCTGCTCGAAATAATACATGTACCAGCGATGCCAGGGCAGGAAATAGGGGCTGCCGTGCGGACAGGTCGACCAGCAGGCAAGTGCCGCCTTCTTCCAGGACGCCGCCGCCCCGGTCGGGTTCTTCCCATAAATCTGGTCGATCTTCGCCTTGAAGCTGGCCGACCCGTTGACATAGCCGTCGGAATTTGGGTCTTGCGGATCATAGGGAAGCGAATGGATGTAGGCCTGGAAGGTCCAGCTTTGCGGCTGCGGCGGGTTGTTGATCGCCGGATCCTTCATGGCCTTCACGGCTTGCTCGTAGATCGCGATCATCGCCTGCCCGGCCGGCGTGGCGATGTTGGGGCGGTTGGCCGTGGCGGCCTGTGCCAACCGGATCGGAGTGCCGACCGCCGCCAGACCAGCCACCGCGGCCCCGCTCGCCAAAAGAGCGCGTCTTGTCGGATTAATGCCATTCTTTTGCATTCATTTTTCTCCACATACAACCATGGAGAATATTAAGCCACAGATAATCTCCCATCATTCAAGGCACAGTTTCCTGCATCGTCCCAGCCAAGGGGACGGACACGCGCATATCCAAGCACAACCTTGACTCAGCTCAGGGTTCGAATTCCCAAGGCTCCGCATTGGCTGCCGCGATCCACTCCCGCATCGCCGGTAGCGCCAGCACCGCGTCCATGTATGCGCGCGACACCGGCGACACCGCGACGCCATAGGTCTCCAGCCGCGTCACCACCGGGGCGAACATGGCGTCGGCGACGGTGAAGGCGCCGAACAGGAACGGCCCGCCCGCAGGGCTGCCGAAGCGGCTGCGGGCATCGGCCCACAGCGCCTCGATCCGGGCGATGTCGGCGGCGGTCGCCTCGGTCATGCCCTGCCCCTTGCGGTCGCGCTTGAGGTCCATCGACATGGTGCTGCGCAGGGAGACGAAGCCGGAATGCATCTCCGCCGACACCGCCCGCGCCACCGCGCGCGCCGCCCGGTCCGCCGGCCACAATTGGGCATCGGGCGCCAGCTCCGCGACATACTCGCAGATCGCCAGCGAATCCCAGACGGTCAAGCCATCATGGGTCAGGGACGGCACGCGGCCCGACGGCGAATGCTCGGCGATGCGCGCGGCGGTGTCCGGCTGGCGCAGGGGAATGACGATCTCGGCAAAGGCAAGCCCCGCCTGCTTAATCGCCAGCCAGGGGCGCAGCGACCAGGACGAATAAGCCTTGTTTCCCATCACCAGAGTCAGGTCGGACATCGGGCTGCACCTTCTTCAATACAGGTCAGGCAAGTTCCCGAGCATGGCCCAGCACCGGGACCTCAACAAGTCGGACGGCTGCGCCCGGAAGAGGATCAGCCTTGCCGTCGGGACAATCCTCGGTCGGACGTTTTTCATCCGGCACATCCCGAGCCTCGCCCGACATGGTAGTGTTGCGCATCTTCCGGGTTGCGATGGACAGGCCATGCCTCCGATGGTTAATCCGCTGAAATCAACCGTCTCCCACTCTCTCCCGCCTACCCTCCCGCTGGCGATGGAACAGTGGAACATCGCGGCGAAATCGTTTCACGGTGTTTCATCCGTTCCATTCACGCGCACCACCGGCGGGATACGGCGGCCGGATGGAACAGTGGAACATCCCCGGAAAACCGTTCCACCCTGTTCCATCCGCCGACTTTCACAGCCCGCCCATGCCTGCCCGGCGCATGCCACCCCTTTCCAGCCGGCGCCCGGCGCGCCATCCTTGGGGGATGGGCATCCGCATCGGATGCGTGACGCGATCTCGTGAGAAGGATCCTCAGTCTTGCTCGCCACCCTGCTTGCCGTCGACGGCCCCGACACCGTCGCCCTCACCCCCGTGACCAAGGCCGGGCTGGCCGACTGGCTGGCCGCGCAATCGCCGGCCGTCGCCTCCTGGGTCAAGGCGGTGGGCTTCACCGGCGAGGCCGGATCGACCGTCTTCCTGCCGGGACCGGACGGGGGCGTCGCCCATGTGCTGGCCGGCGTGTCGGCCATCGACGATCTGTGGGCCTTCGCCGGGCTGCCCGCCTCGCTTCCGGCCGGCTCCTACAAGATCGACGCGACACTGGACGCGCGGACGGCGACGCGGGCGGCGCTGGGCTGGGCGCTCGGCAGCTATCGCTTCAGCCGTTACAAGAAGCCGCCCGAGAAGGGCTTCGCCAATCTGGTCTGGCCGGCGGCGGCCGACCGCGGCGAGGTGGAGCGGGCGGCGACCGCCACCTGGCTGGTGCGCGATCTGGTAAACACCCCGGCCTGCGACATGGGTCCGGCCGAACTGGCCCAGGCGGCGCAGGATCTGGCGGCGGAATTCGACGCGGCGGTCGAGGTGATCGTCGGGCAGGATCTGCTCGACCGCGACTATCCCGCCATCCATGCCGTTGGCCGCGCCAGCCCGCGGGCGCCGCGACTGATCGACCTGCGCTGGGGCAACCCGCAGCATCCGAAGGTCACCATCGTCGGCAAGGGCGTCTGCTTCGACACCGGCGGGCTGGACCTGAAGCCGTCCTCGGCCATGCTGATCATGAAGAAGGACATGGGCGGGGCGGCGCATGCGCTGGCGCTCGGCCGGATGATCATGATGGCCGGGCTGCCGGTGCGGCTGCGCGTGCTGGTGCCGGCGGTGGAGAATGTCGTGTCCGGCGACAGCTTCAAACCGCAGGACGTGCTGAAGACCCGCAAGGGCCCGACGGTGGAGGTCGGCAACACCGATGCCGAAGGCCGCCTGATCCTGTGCGACGCGCTGGCCGAGGCGGATTCGGAGAAGCCTGAGCTGCTGATCGACTTCGCCACCCTGACCGGTGCCGCCCGCGTGGCGCTCGGCCCCGACCTGCCGGCGCTGATGTGCAACGACGACGCGCTGGCCAACGACCTGACCGAGGCCGGGACCGCGGTGGACGACCCGATGTGGCGGCTGCCGCTGTGGGCGCCCTACCGCAAGGGGCTGGACAGCAAGGTGGCGGACATCAACAACGTCACCACCAACGGCTTCGCCGGCGCCATCACCGCCGGGCTGTTCCTGCAGGAATTCGTGTCGAAGGGCACGCCCTGGGCGCATCTCGACACCTATGCCTGGAACGGCTCGGCCCGTCCCGGCCGGCCGGAGGGCGGCGAGGCGCTGGGCCTGCGCGCCGCCTATGCGGTGATCGCCAAGCGGTTCGGCTGACGGCTGCGGCTGGCAGAGGCGGAGGCGGGGGCGGAGGACGGAACGAAGGGCGGGGAATCGGCCGATTTTGTCCCCGTCCTTCATCCTCGAAGGGATGGAATGCCATAGAGGATCGTATTAAAACGGAAGAACAGGAAACCTGACGTGTAAGAATGAACCGCCCGCCCCAGGCGCGAGGTGGGCGGATTGGCGGAGGCGGACAGATGGCGTTGAAGGTTCGCGAGGATTACCGGACCCTCACCGGCCCGGAAAAGGCCGCCATCATGATGCTCGCACTGGGCGAGGAGCATGCCAGCAGGCTGTTCTCGCTGATGGACGACGAGGAGATCAAGGAGCTGTCCCAGGTGATGGCCAACCTGGGCACCGTGTCGGCCAACCTGATCGAGCGCCTGTTCGTCGAGTTTGCCGAACAGATGTCCGCCACCGGCTCGCTGGTCGGTTCCTTCGATTCGACCGAGCGCCTGCTGCTGAAGACCCTGCCGAAGGACAAGGTCGACCAGATCATGGAGGAAATCCGTGGTCCTGCCGGCCGGACCATGTGGGACAAGCTGGCGAACGTCAACGAGTCGGTGCTGTCCAACTATCTGAAGAACGAGTACCCGCAGACCGTCGCCGTCGTCCTGTCCAAGATCCGCCCCGAACATGCCGGCCGGGTGCTGACCCAGCTGCCGGAAAGCTTCGCGATGGAGGTCATCATGCGCATGCTGCGCATGGAGGCGGTGCAGAAGGAGGTCCTGGACGACGTGGAGCGCACGCTACGCACCGAATTCATGACCAATCTCGCCCGCACCAGCCGCCGCGACAGCCACGAGATGCTGGCGGAGATCTTCAACGGTCTGGACCGTACCACCGAGCACCGCTTCATGGCGGCCCTGGAGGAGCGCAACCGCGACAGCGCCGAGCGCATCAAGTCGCTGATGTTCACCTTCGAGGACCTGTCGAAGCTCGACCCCAGCGGCGTCCAGACCCTGCTGCGCACGGTGGACAAGCAGAAGCTCGGCACGGCGCTGAAGGGGGCGTCGGAAACGCTGAAGGACCTGTTCTTCTCCAACATGTCCGAGCGCGCGGCCAAGATCCTGCGCGAGGACATGGCCGCCATGGGACCGGTGCGCGTCCGCGACGTGGACGAGGCGCAGATGTACATGGTCCAGCTGGCCAAGGATCTCGCTGCCCGCGGCGAACTGGTCATCTCCGAAGGCAGCGGCGAGAACGAGCTGATTTACTGACGGACGATCCGGCTACGGCGGCCTAATCGAGGACATGGCGGGGGGGAGGCGACGGCCGGCTCCGTCCTCACAGCTCCTGCGGCAGGGTGATCGTCACCGTCGTGCCGGCCCCCGGCGCGCTGTCGAAGGCGATCCGGCCGCCGAGCGGGCCGGTCACCGTGTTGAAGACCACCGCCAGCCCCAGCCCCTTGTGCCCGCGCCCACGGGCGGTGGTGAAGAAGGGATCGGTCAGGATCGGCAGATGCTCCGCCGGGATGCCGGCGCCGCGGTCGCGGACGGTCAGGGTCCAGGCCGGCACCGCATCCAGCGTCGCCGGCTCCACCGTCACCTCGACGGCGCCGGGACCGCCGGCGTAACCATGGGCGGCGGCGTTGGCGAACAGGTGGTTCAGCACCCGCTCCAAAGGCTGGGTGCAGCCGATCCACGGACAGGGAGCGCCCGGCATCACCCGAAGGGACAGCTGCAGGTCCGGATACTGGACGGCGAACAGCGCCGCGATGTCGGCAACCGTCTGGCGCAGGTCCAGCGCTTCCAGCGGTTCGGCGTTCTGGCAGGCGGCGATGGCGGAAAATGCCTCCACCAAATCCACCGCGCGCGCGAGATTGGCATCGAGCAGGGCGGCAGGCTCCCGCAATTCCTCCGTCGCGAGCGGACCGTTGCCGGGACGGGCCAGCTCCTGCAAGTGGCTGGCTGCGGTGACGCAGACACCGAGCGGCGTGTTCAGCTCATGCGCCAGCCCGGTCACCGCCTGGGTGATGGCGCGCTGGCGCGCCAGAGCCGATTCGGCGATGCGGGTGCGCCGTTCCAGATCCTCGCGCACCACCCGCTCCGACACCTCGCGGATCATCCGGCTGAGTTCGCGCAGCAGTTTCGCCAGCAGATCGGGCGAGGGGGAGATCAGCGCCAGGAACAGCTCGCGCTCCAGCTCGAACACCGTCACCGGCGTGGCGGCGATCACTGAGGCGGAGCGGGCGCCGCCGTCGATCAGCGCCATCTCGCCGAAACAGTCGCCGGCCCGGCGGAATCCGACCTCCACCTGACCGCCGAACTGGTCGTTGCGCACCACCCGCACCGTGCCGTCGAGCAGGACGTAGAGCGAGCTGGCGATGTCGCCCTCGCGCATCAGCACCGTGCCGGCCGCGGCATCGAACACCCGCCCGCGCGAGGCAACGGCCGCGCGCTCCTCCGGCGAGAAGGCCTCGAACAGGACGATGCCGTCGAGGATTCCGCCGGGCGTGGTGGTGCCGGTGGCTGCGCTGGTCATGGCTGACGGATGCTCCGAAAGGGCTAATCCCGGCAGCATAAACCAAGCGGCCGGGGCAGAGCGACACGTTAACCGATGCGTTCGCGAATCGGAAACTCGCATTCGCGCATCAGGCGATCCAGCAGGCCGCGCGACCCGGCCTCGCACAGATCCAGCACCTGTTCGAAGCCGTCGGGGCCGCCGTAATAGGGATCGGGAACCTCGCGGCCCTCAAACCCCGGCGCATCGTCCAGGAACAGGCGGAGCGCGGCGGTGGTGCACGACGGGGCGATGCGGCGCAGCTGGGCCAGATGGCCGTGGTCCATCGCCAGGATATGGTCGAAGCGGGTGAAATCCGCCGCCACCACCTTGCGGGCGCGCAGACCCGACAGGTCGACGCCGCGGGCCAGCGCCGCGTGTTGCGTGCGCGGATCGGGCGGCTCGCCGACATGATAGCTGTGGGTGCCGGCGGAATCGGCGATCGCATGCGGCCCGAGACCAGCGCGCTCGGCCAGATGGCGGAACACCCCCTCGGCGGTTGGCGAGCGGCAGATGTTGCCCGTGCAGACGAACAGGACCTTGACCACCTGCGGTATCCCCCTTCTTTCTTCTCAGCGGCTTTACTTCCAGGCGCGACAAGCGTACGCCGCAGCAGTTTTCCACATGACCGGTTTCCGAACCGTTAGATCGGATCGCGTAAAATCGAACTCGATTTGAAGCGTGAATCCGATCGCCAGATATCAAGGGGATGCCATGCCCTCGCCCGCGCTGACCAACCGCCTGCGACCGACCGACTCGATCGTCATCCTGACCGGGGCCGGGATTTCCAAGGAATCGGGTCTGGACACCTTCCGCTGCGCCGGCGGCATCTGGAGCCAGGTCGATCTGGAGGATGTGGCGACGCCGCAGGGCTTCGCGCGCAACCCCGACCTCGTCCACCGCTTCTACAACGACCGCCGCCGCGGCCTCGCCGACCCGGCGGTGCAGCCCAACGCCGCGCACCGGGCGCTGGCGGAGCTGGAGCGGCGCTGGAAGGGCGATGTCCTGCTGGTGACCCAGAACATCGACGACCTGCACGAGCGCGGCGGATCGACGGCGCCGCTGCACATGCATGGCGAACTGCTGAAGGCCTTCTGCCTGCATTGCCGCACGGTGACGGAGGTTCAGGGCGACCTGTCGGTGCACGACCATTGCCTGACCTGCGGGCGCAAGGGCGGCATGCGGCCGGACGTGGTGTGGTTCGGCGAGATGCCCTACCAGATGGAGCGCATCCAGCGGGCGCTGGAGGAATGCGACCTGTTCGTGTCGATCGGCACGTCGGGCCATGTCTACCCCGCCGCCGGTTTCGTGGCGGAAGCGCGGTCGGCCGGCGCCTATACGGTGGAGCTGAACCTGGAACCGTCGGAGGGTGCTTCCCATTTCCACAGCTCCATCCACGGCCCGGCGACCCAGGTGGTGCCGGCCTTCGTTCAGGATCTGCTGTCGATTGTCCGATGACATGGCTAAGGGCGGTTCGGATCTGGACCGCCTGTTCGCGACGGTGCGCGCCTGCACGCTATGCGCAGGCGTCCTTCCCCATGGCTGCCGCCCGGTCCTGCGCGGCAGCCGCACCGCCCGCCTGCTGATCGTCGGGCAGGCGCCCGGCGCGCGGGTGCATGCCAGCGGCATCCCCTGGGACGACGCCTCCGGCGACCGGCTGCGCAAGTGGCTGGCGATGGACCGGACCGCCTTCTACGACGAGTCCCGCATCGCCGTGGTGCCGATGGGGCTGTGCTATCCCGGAACCATGCCGAAGGGCGGCGATTATCCGCCGAGGCCCGAATGCGCGCCCTTGTGGCATCCGCCGGTGCTGAGCGCGCTGTCGGGCGTCCGGCTGACCCTGCTGATCGGGCAGTACGCCCAGACGCGCTATCTGGGCGACCGCCGCAAGGCGACGATGACGGAGACGGTGGCGAGCTGGCGCGACTACGGCCCAGCCTATATCCCGCTGCCGCACCCGAGCTGGCGCAACACCGCCTGGCTGAACCGGAACCCCTGGTTCGAGGAGGAGCTGGTGCCGGCGCTACGCCGCCGGGTGGCCGAGGTGCTGGAGGGCTGAGAGGCCCCCGCCCTACTCCCCCCGGCTATTCCATCGTCTCGATCCGCTCCATGTCGTCGTCGGAGAAGCCGAAATGGTGGCCGATCTCGTGGATCAGGACATGGCGGACGATGGCCGGCAGTTCCTCCCCCGTCTCGCACCAGTAATCCAGGATCGGGCGGCGGTAGAGGAAGATCATGTCCGGCCCGCCGCGCAGGTCGGCGACGCTTTGCCGCGTCAGATCCACCCCCCGGTACAGGCCCAGCAGGTCGAATGGGCTTTCCAGCTCCATCTCCCGCTCGGTATCCTCATCGGGAAAATCCTCGACATGGATGACGAGGTTCCCGACCGGGGCCAGAAGCTCCGCCGGGATGGTTTCAAGCGCTTCTTCGGCCATGCGCTCCAGGTCTTCGACCGTGGGCGGAACCGTATGGGGACCTGAAGGTTTCCGTATCATGCCGCAGAAGGTAGCGGACCGCCGCCCGTTCGCCAAGAAGCTGCGGGCGGCAAAAGAGGGACGGAAGAAAGGGAGGTCATCATGTCCGATCGTTTGGTCGGCGCGCATCGCCAGACGGCACTGAAGGAACTGCACGGCTGGTCGGAGGTGCTGGAACGCGACGCCATCCGCAAGACCTACCATTTCGCCGATTTTCCGGCCGCCTGGGGGTTCATGAATCAGGTCGCCCTGCTGGCCGAGAAGACCGGCCATCACCCCGAATGGTTCAACGACCTCGGCCGGGTGGAGGTGATCCTCTACACCCGCAGCGCCGACGCCGTGACCCCGGCCGACATCGAGTTCGCCCACCGCCTGGACCAGATGGCCCCGCTGCACGACCGGTAGGGCCGGAATGAAAGGCCCTTCTCCCGCCTTGGGAGAAGGGCCGCCTTGAGAGAAAGGCCGACGACGGTCAGGCGGCGCGGATGCCGGCCAGGAAGGTCTCCACCTCGCGGCGCAGGTCATCAGCCTGACGCGACAGACCGGTGGACGCGTCGAGCACCTGCGACGCCGCCCGGCCGGTCTGGGCGGCGGCCTCGTGCACCTGCGCGATGTTGCCGCTGACCTCGCCGGTGCCCTGGGCCGCCTGCTGGACGTTGCGCGAGATCTCCGACGTGGTGGCGCTCTGCTCCTCGATGGCGGCGGCGATGGTGGCGGCGATCTCGTTCATCGTGCCGATGGTGCCTCCGATCCCCTCGATGGCGTTCACCGTGCTGCGCGTGGCGCTCTGCACACTGTTGATCTGGGCAGAGATGTCCTCCGTCGCCTTGGCGGTCTGGTTGGCCAGCTGCTTCACCTCGCTCGCCACGACGGCGAAACCCTTGCCGGCCTCCCCCGCCCGCGCCGCCTCGATGGTGGCGTTCAGCGCCAGAAGGTTGGTCTGGCTGGCGATGTCCTGGATCAGCTTGACCACCTCGCCGATGCGCGCGACCTCCTCGGCCAGATTGCGGACGGAACCGGTGGTGTCCTGCGCCTCGCGCACCGCCTGGGCGGCGACGCCGTTGGAGCGGGAGACCTGTTCGCTGATCTCGCGGATCGAGGCGGTCATCTCCTCCGTCGCCGAGGCCACGGTCTGCACGTTCACCGACGTCTGCTCCGCTGCAGAGGTGGAGGCGGAGGCCTGACGGCTGGTCTCCTCCGCCAGCGCCGCCATGGATTCGGCGGTCCTGCTCAACTGAGTGGAAGCACCGGATACGCTGGTCAGGATGGCCGACACCGCCCGGTCGAAGCCCTGGACCATCCGTTCGACGGCGGCGGTGCGCTTCTCGCGGGCGGCGCGCTGGGCCTCCTGTTCGGATTCCAAGCGCACGCGTTCGATGGCGCTTTCCTTCAGCACCTGGATCGCCCGCGCCATCGCGCCGATCTCGTCCGGCAGTTTGGAATAGGCGATGTCGACGCCGAGATCGCCGTCGGCCAGCCGCACGACGGTGGAGGTGAGGGAACCCAGACGCCGCGTGACCTGGGCCGACAGCACGATCAGCACGATGCCGAAGGTGATGCAGACCGCGGCCAGAACCACCGCGGCGAGGATCAGTTGAGTCCAGGCCTGACTTACGCTCTCCCGGTTCGTCTCATGCGCCACAGCCAGGGCGGCGTTGCGCATCGTCAGGATGTTGTTCAGCATCGGCGTCACCCAGGGACGCCATTCGGAAAGCGGCAGGGGCGGCGGCGCACCCTTACGCGCGGCGTCGATCACGCTTTGGAAACGCTGCTCGCCTTCCGTCATCATCGTGGTGCGCACATGCTCCAGCGCCCTGGTCAATTCGGGTGGATTGCCGAGATTGAGCACCGCCTGCTGCGTCATCTGCCACAGCCCGGCGATCCTGCCGGTCATCTCGGTCGCCGCCTGCAGCCGCTCCGGCCCGAAGGGCATGCCGGCGACGAACAGCCCGACGGAGGCGGAGCGGGTACCGCCGACGTCGCGCATGTCCTGGGCCAGACGCGCCAGATTGACATGTCCGAACAGGTCTGGACCGTTGACGATGGTGGAGCGGTAGGTCTCGTCGATGGCCTTGCCGACATTCTGGTTGGCCACGGCGATGGCATCGACCGTGGCCGCTGCGATGGTCGCCGGCCGGGCCGGTTTGGCCTGCTCCGCCGCCTGACGGGCGGCCGTCCGCGCCGCCTTCAGCTGGCTGGACGCGGTGACGATGGGGGCGGCGGACAGGCCGGCGGCTTCGATTTGCTCGCGGGCTTTGGCCAGAGCCGCATCGCTGGCGGCGATCGCCGCCTCCAGCGGTTGGGCCGCGGCGGTATCCAACGCCTTCTCGCTGTCGAAGGCAACCGCCCAGCGCCCTCGTTCACTGGCCAGCAGGGGGCCGACCTGCAGCGTCGCCTCGAATGCCGAGAGCGAGCTTTCCGTCCGGTGGCGCTGCCGGAGATCGCCCACGGCATTCCATGCAAGGACGACGGCCATGCAGATCGGAAAGGCGGCGATGAGAACATTTGCGCACAATATTTTCGTGCGGATATTCATCCTGTGTCCCCTGCGCGACGCGACGAATGCAAACAGGGGCAACAATAGCAACGATCGATTACCGGACGTCAGTCAGGGACCATCCCGATCACCCGCCCGCCGGAGATTGCCTCCGGGGCCATCACTGGGTGCCCGCCCGGTCGGCAAGGGGTTAGGGCGCCACCCACCAGCTTTCCAGCATCGGCCCGTACAGCGGTGTATTTACCGGACGGTGCAGGGTCGACCGGCGGGCAATCCGGTCCACCGGGCTATGGAACAGCGGGACCATGTAATGCCCCCACAGCAGCACCCGGTCCAGCGCCCGCACGCGACCGATCAACTCCGCCCGTGTGGTGGCCACGGCGATGGAGCGGGCGAGTGCGTCGACCACCGGGTCACGGATGCCGGCCAGATTGCGGCTGCCCTCCTGACCGGCCGCCTCGGAGCCGTAGTAATAAAGCTGCTCGTTTCCGGGAGACAGGCTGGACGCCCACCAGCGCATGGTCATATCGAATTCGAGTCGGTCCAGGCGGCCCTGGAACTGGGCGCTGTCCACCGTCCGGACGCGCGCGTCGATGCCCAGCGGCTCCAGCGATCGGGTGAATTCCAGCGCCACCCGCTCCTCCGACGGATCGGACAGGAGGATTTCGAAGGCAAAACGATTTCCGGCCGCATCGGTCAGCCGGCCGTCACGCACCCGCCAGCCGGCCTGCTCCAGCAGCCGCAACGCCTCGCGCCGGTTGGCGCGCAGGCCCGCCGGGCCGCTGCCGGTCCCGCCATCCGGCAGGGTGAAGGGGCGGATGAACAGCTCCGGCGGCAACCGGTCGCGGAAAGGCTCCAGCGCCCGCAACTCCTCCCCCTCCGGCAGGCCGCGGGCGGCAAGGTCGGAGTTGGGGTAATAGCTGGCGGTGCGGGTCAGCAGTCCATGGAACAGGCTGCGCCCGATCCAGTCGAAATCGGTCGCCATGCCCAGCGCCCGGCGCACCCGCAGATCGGCGAAGATTGGACGGCGTGTGTTGAAGATCAGTCCGCGCGCCGGCTCCGGCCGCCGGTTCGGCAATTCCTCCCGCACAATGCGCCCGTCGCGCCGGGCAGGGCCGTCATAGCCGGTGGCCCATTTGGCCGGATCGCTCTCGTAGCGGACATCGCCCTGCCCGGCCTTGAACGCCTCCAGCGCCACGGAATCGTCACGGTAATAGTCGAATTCTAGCCGGTCGGCGTTGAACTGCCCGAGGCGGGTCGGCAGGTCGCGGCCCCAATAGTCGCGCACCCGCTCATAGACGATGCGCCGTCCAGGATCGACGGTGGCGATGCGGTAGGGACCGCTGCCCATGATCGGCTCCAGCGTCGTGCGGTTGAAGTCGCGGCCTTCCCAGAAAGCTTTCGAATGGATCGGCATCAACCCCATCAGCAGCGGCATCTCGCGGTCGATGGTCCCATCCGCGTTGGAAGCGAAGGCGAAGCGGACTGTCTGCGGATCGGGCGCCTCGGCCGCCGCGACCTTGGCATAGAACAGGCGGCGGTTGGGTGTGCCGTGCCTCCGCTGCATCTCCAGGGAGAACAGCACGTCGGCGGCGGTCACAGGCGTCCCGTCATGCCAGCGCGCATTGGCGTTGATGCGGAAGGTGACGGCGGAGCGGTCGCCGGCCACCTCCACCCGGTCGGCCAGCAGGCCGTAGAGCGAGAAGGGCTCGTCCCACGACCGCGTCAGCAGGGTTTCGAACACATGGCCCAGCCCCAGCGCCGGCACGCCCTTGACGATGTGCGGGTGGAGGCTGTCGAAACTGCCGGTCACCGCCTGCCGGATGGTCCCGCCCTTCCGCGCCGCCGGGTCGACATAGGGAAAGGCGGTGAAATCCGGCGGCAATGCCAGGTCGCCATGCATGGCTATGCCATGCGTTACACCGGCGTTCATGGCGATGCCGTGCGTCGGTGCGCCGTGTTCGGGGACCTCCGCGCATGCCGGACGGAGCGCCGGCAGAGCCAGAAGGATGAGGAGAAGGAGGATCGGGCGGGCCATGCCCGGCAGGGTTGCCCCTTTGCCGCACCTGCGCAAGAGCCCACGCAAGTTCCTTGGCCTTGATCGGCGTTCCGCCTAAACTCCGGCCCCGCGTGGCGCCGGACCGGGCATCGGCGCCGAAACAAGAACGTGCCCTGAATACGCCAGTCGAAGGAACGCGATACCATGGATCTGAGCAAGCTCGCCGCGGGTAAGAATGCCCCCTGGGACGTGAACGTCGTCATCGAGATTCCGATCGGCGGCCAGCCGGTGAAGTACGAAGTCGACAAGGAATCGGGCGCGGTGTTCGTCGACCGTTTCCTGCACACCGCGATGTTCTATCCCTGCAACTACGGCTTCATCCCGCACACCCTGTCGGGTGACGGCGATCCGGTGGACGTCTGCGTCGTCGGCCAGCACGGCGTCGTCCCGGGTGCGGTCCTGCGCTCGCGTCCCATCGGCGTCCTGTACATGGAGGACGAGGCCGGCGAGGACGAGAAACTGCTGGCCGTTCCGGTCGACAAGCTGCACCCCTTCTACACCGACGTGAAGAACTACACCGACCTGCCGTCCATCGTGATCGAGCAGATCGCCCACTTCTTCGAGCACTACAAGGATCTCGAGAAGAACAAGTGGGTGAAGGTCCGCGGCTGGGGCAACGCCGAAGAGGCCGCCAAGAAGATCGAGGAAGGCCTGGCCCGCGCCCAGGAAGCCAACAAGGGCATCCCGGGTCCGGTGGTCTGAGGTAGCGTTCGAACCGCGTTGCCTCAGCCCAGGCGGCTTGAGGCAACGCGGTCGGATATGCATTTCCCCGCCTCCGGCGATCCCGCCAGCTGCGCGGGGAGATGCCCCAATCCGGCAAGCGTCCGACGCACCGCAAGGTCCAGCGGTGTGTGCGGTTCCTCGCCCAGGAAGGCCAGCAGGCGGCGGTTATCGAGCCGCACCGGTTCCTGCCACAGATAGCGCATCTCGCTGAGTTCGCGGAAGAGCGGCACCGCCAGACCCGCCAGCCGCAGCATCCACCAGGGCATCCGCCACACCGGCAGGTCTGGCTCGTCCAGTGCGCGGGCGATGGCCGCGACCATCCGGCCGCCATCGGCATCCCAGTGTCCATCCATGTGGAACATCGCGTCGTCGCCCAACTCCGCCTCGCGGTCGAGCAGGCGCATCGCGGTTTCCGCCACGTCGGGCAGATAGGCCCATTGATGGCCGATCCCCGGCCGGCCCGGCTGGTTGATCCGGGTCGGCGGCTTGCCGGGCGTCAGCAATCCTTGGCTGAACCAGCTGTTGCCCGCCTGCGGACCGAAGAAGTCGCCGCAACGCAGAATCAGCAATCTCGCCCCCTGCCCCACCGCGCGATGCAGGCGGCGCTCCATCTCCACCCGGATGGCACCCTTGCGGGTGAGCGGGTTCTGCGCCGCCGTCTCCGGGATCAGCGGGAAGACGTCGGGGCCGTAGTTGTAGACGGTGCCGGGCAGCAGGATGCGGGCACGGTTGACGCAGGCCGCGGCGATGCTGTTGTCCAGCATGGGTAGAACCAACCGGTCCCAATGCCGGTAGCCCGGCGGATTCACCGCGTGGACAATCAGCGCTACGCCCTCGGCCGCCGCCGCCACGTCGGCGGCATACATCGCGTCGCCGAACATCCACTGAATTCCGTCCTGCCGCCACTCTTCCGCCGGCTTGCGGCGCAGGCCGCGCACCGTCCAGCCGCGCGCCGCCAGCGCCCGCGCCATCTCGCCGCCGAACCCGCCGGTCGCACCCAGAACCAGGGCGGTCCTTGCCGTACCGGTCGCCTGCCGTTCCATCGCTGCCTCCATCGCTTTTCGCTTCGTGATGGCGGAAGGATGGGCCGGGGAGCGGTTGAACGGAATTGTCGAACTGCGGCGGGTTGCTATACTGAAACCGATGAATCCACCACCACCCAGCTGGGACCTCTACCGCAGTTTCCTTGCAGTGATCCGTCAAGGGTCGCTGTCTGCGGCGGCGCGCGCCCTGGGGTTGACGCAACCCACCCTCGCCCGCCATGTCGCGGCGCTGGAGGAGGCGGTCGGCGGCTCGCTGTTCGTGCGCTCTCCACGCGGGCTCGATCCGACCGACGCGGCCCTGGCCTTGCGTCCGCAGGCAGAGGCATTGGACGCGGCGGCGGCCAGCCTGTGGCGCACGGCGTCAGGATGGGGAGCGGAGGTGCGCGGCACGGTGCGGGTCACCGCCAGCGAGGTGGTGGGCGCCCGCATCCTGCCGGCGATCCTGGCCGGCCTTCGGAGCCGCCACCCGACGCTGGAGGTCGAGCTGGTGCTGTCCAACGGCATCGACAATCTGCTGCAACGCGATGCCGATGTCGCCGTGCGCATGGTGGAGCCGGACCAGCAAGCGCTTCTGGTGCGGCGGGTCGGCAGCATCGCTCTGGGTCTGCACGCCCACCGCCGCTACCTGGAGCGCCACGGCACCCCACACAGCCTGGAGGAACTCGACGGCCACAGCCTGATCGGCTTCGACCGGGAGACACCGGACATCCGCGCCATGATACAGCGTGTGCCGGGCCTCACCCTGCCCCGCTTCGCTCTGCGCACCGACAGCCATCTGGCCCAGCTGGCGGCCATCGAGGCCGGGTTCGGCATCGGCATCTGCCAAGTCCCACTGGCGCGGCGGAACCCCGATCTGGTCCGGCTGCTGGCCGGCCGCTTCGAGTTGCCGATGGGGGTGTGGATCGCGATGCACGAGGATCTGCGCTCCACCCCCCGCTGCCGTGCCGTCTTCGACGGGTTGGCGGCGGGCTTGGTGGATCATCTGTCAGCGAATCACGTGACGTAGCATCAACTGGTCCAGCCCATCCGGCGCTCCACCCCGTCGGCGGCCTCCTTCAGGATTTCGGCGCTGCGGCGCAGGGCCGCCGCCTCCTCCGCCGACAGGTTGGGCAGCACGGTGTCGAGCACACCGCCGGCGCCGATGACGCGCGGCAGCGACAGCACCACCTGCGGCACCCCGCAGACATCGTCGGTCAGCATGGCGCAGGTCGCCACCATCCGTTCGTCGGCACCGATGGCCGATACCAGCCGGGCCAGCCCGCCGGCGATGCCAAAGGCGGTGTGGCCCTTGCCGTTGATGATACGATAGGCGGCGCGGCGCACCCCCTCGTCGATGGTGGCGCGGTCCTCCGCCGTCAGGCTGCGGCGGAGCTGGTCGGCCGCCTGCTCCACCGGCAGGCCGGCGACGGTGGCGCTCGACCACAGCAGAACCTCCGAGTCGCCATGCTCGCCGACGACATGGGCATGGACGGAACGCGGGGTCACCGCCAGCTGCTCGGCCAACAGGGCGCGAAAGCGCGCGGTGTCCAGCACCGTGCCCGACCCGATGACCCGGGTGCGGGAGAGGCCGCTGATCCGCGTGGCGATCTGCGTCATCACATCCACCGGGTTGCTGGCGACCAGCAGGACGGCGTCGGGGGCGGCCTTCAGCACCTCCGGAATGATGGCGCCGAACACCTTTGCATTGCGCTCCAGCAGTTCCAGCCGGGTTTCCCCCGGCTTCTGGGCGACGCCGGCCGACAGCACGACCACCCCCGCTCCCTCCAGCGCGGCATAGGAGCCGGCACGGACGGTGACCGCATGGGTGAAGGGCACGGCATGGGCGATGTCCTGCGCCTGCGCCTGGGCCAGCGCCTCGTTCATGTCGACCAGCACGACCTCGCTCGCGGCGCCGGTGGTCACCATGGCGAAGGCCGCGGTGCTGCCGACGAACCCCGCCCCGACGATTCCGACCTTCATGAACAGGCTCCTTTGCGCAAGTTGGCGTCCGGTGGGCCGACAGCTTGGCGACGCTCGGCATCCCGCCGCAAGTGCGCATCCTGTCAGCTGGGCGGTTTTGCATAGGCGCGACGAAACGCCCCTTGCCCAATGGTCATACCAGCCCGTAATGTTGCGGCGCAGCAAATGGCAGGGATGAAAGTCCGGGCCCGCGCTGTTCGTCATCAAAACCGTCGGCGACCCATGGCAGACTGGGGCCGGCGCCCTATCCCAGCACCGGATCCGGTCATGACCGTTCGCAACCTCGACAAGCTGTTCAAGCCCGCCTCCATCGCCCTGATCGGCGCCAGCCGCAAGCCGGGCACGGTGGGGGCCGTGGTGGCCCGCAACCTGTTCCAGGCCGGGTTCGACGGACCGGTGATGCCGGTCAACGCGACCGAGCGCGCGGTGGAAGGGGTGCTGACCTACAAGACGGTGGACAGCCTGCCGATCACGCCGGACCTCGGCGTCATCTGCACGGCCCCCGACACGGTGGCGGCGACCATCGACGCGCTGGGCAAGCGCGGGACCAAGGCCGCCATCGTCATGACCAACGGCATGTCCGCCGACCAGACCCAGGCGATGCTGGACGCGGCGAAGCCCTATCTGATGCGGGTGCTGGGTCCCAACAGCCTGGGCGCCATGGTGCCGGGCCGCGGCATGAACGCCAGCTTCGCGCCGGTGGCGCCCCGCAAGGGCGACGTGGCGCTGGTGGCGCAAAGCTCGATGGTGCTGACCTCCATCGCCGATTGGGCGACGTCGCGCGGCATCGGCTTCTCGCATCTGGTGTCGCTGGGCGACCGCGGCGACGTCGATTTCGGCGACCTGCTGGACTATCTGGCCTCCGACGTCACGGTGCGCGCCATCCTGCTCTATATCGAGAGCATCACCCACGCCCGCAAATTCATGTCGGCCGCCCGCTCCGCCTCGCGCCAGAAGCCGGTGATCGTCATCAAGGCCGGCCGCTCCGACGAGGCGCAGGAGGCCGCGGCCTCGCACACCGGCGCTTTGGCCGTATCGGACGCCGTCTATGACGCGGTGTTCCGCCGCGCCGGCGTGCTGCGGGTGAACGATCTGGCCGAGTTGTTCGATGCCGCCGGCACGCTGGGCACCGGGGTGCCGATCACCGGCGACCGGCTGGCGATCCTCACCAACGGCGGCGGCATGGGCGTCATGGCCACCGACAAGCTGATCCAGGCCGGCGGCCAACTTGCCGCGATGGCACCGGAGACGCAGGAGGCGCTGGCCAAGGCTCTGGGTCCGCAGCCGGGTGGCGCCCCCTTCCGCAATCCGCTGCGCATCGGGGCCGACGCCACGCCCAAGCGCTATGCCGAGGCGTTGAACGCGCTGATGCAGGACACCAGCAACGACGCGGTTCTGGTCCTGCACTGCCCGTCCGCCCTGACCGACAGCGAGGCCATCGCCCAGGCGGTGGCGGAGACGGTGCAGGCCAACAAGGCCCGCCGCCATCCGGTGCTGACCAGCTGGATCGGCGACCAGTCGGCGGTGGAGGCGCGCAAGCTGTTCGCCGACGCCCGCATCCCGACCTACAACGGCCCGTCCGACGCGGTGCGCGCCTTCATGCATCTGGTGCGCTACCGCCGCAGCCAACAGCTTCTGATGGAGACCCCGCCGTCGGTGGCGGAGGATTTCCAGCCCGACGAGATCACCGTGAAGAAGGTGGTCTCCCGCGCCATGGCCGAGAAGCGCGAGTGGCTGAGCGAATATGAGGCAAAGCGCGTGCTTGCCGCCTACGGCATTCCGGTGGTCGACACCCGCGTCGCCGAAACGCCGGAGGAGGCGGCGACCGCCGCCCGTGTCATCGGCGGCCCGATCGCGCTGAAGATCCTGTCGCACGACATCACCCACAAGTCCGACGTCGGCGGCGTGGCTCTCGGCCTGACCAGCCCGGAGGACGTGAAGGCGGAAGCCGAAGCCATGCTGGCCCGCGTCGCCGAACTGGCGCCCGAGGCGAAGATCGAGGGCTTCACCGTGCAGGAGATGGCCGTCAGCCCTGACGCCTACGAACTGATCGTCGGCATGACCGAGAACGAGATGTTCGGCCCGGTCCTGCTGTTCGGCGAGGGCGGTATCGGCGTGGAAGTGGTGGAGGATTACGCGCTGGCCCTGCCGCCGCTGAACATGAAGCTGGCGGCCGAGCAGATGAGCCGCACCCGCATCCACCGGCAGCTGCAGGGCTTCCGCTCCCGCGCCGCGGTCGATCTGGATGCGGTGGCGCTCACGCTCAACAAGGTCAGCCAGCTGGTGGTCGATTTCCCCGAGATCGCCGAGATGGACATCAACCCGCTGCTGGCCGACGCCAACGGCGTGATGGCGCTGGACGCCCGCATCAAGGTCGGCGTGCCGGCCCTGGCGGGTGCGGCACGGCTGGCGATCCGGCCCTATCCCAAGGCGCTGGAGGACCGCATCACGATCAAGGACGGCCGCCAGTTCCTGGTCCGCCCGATCCTGCCGGAGGATGAGCCGCTGGTGCATCATCTGGTGGAGAACCAGACGGCGGAGGATCTGCGCCTGCGCTTCTTCGCCCCGTTGAAGCGGCTGTCGCACCAGGCGGCGGCGCGCCTGACCCAGATCGACTACGACCGCGAGATGGGGCTGATCGCCGTCGGTCCGGACCCGCAGACCGGCGACACCATCATGTACGGCGTGGTGCGCATCACCGCCGATCCCGACAACCGCCGCGCCGAATATGCGGTGATGGTACGGTCCGACATGAAGGGCCAGGGGCTGGGCTATATCCTGATGAACAAGATCCTCGATTACGCCCGCTCGCGCGGCATCCGGGAAGTCTATGGCGAGGTTCTGCGCGAGAACACCAACATGCTGAACATGTGCCGCGCCCTGGGTTTCGTCCGCAAGGAGAACCTGGACGAGCCCGGCGTGGTGGAAGTGCGCATCGAACTGGGCGGCGGGCTGGCGGGGTAGGGCTGAAGCGGAGACGCCAGCCCGGAATCGTTACATCGCGATTTGGGTAATACCAGCGGCTTTAGACATTGACCGCTGCCCACGAGCGTGAGGCGATTGAGCGAATGATTTCGGGTGCCTGGGCGAGAGCGTTCCACGCCTCGCAGCAGGCCTCGACGATGGCGGCATAGGAATCGAAGACGCGATGGCTGAGGTGGTTCTGTCGCAGGAACTGCCAGATGTTTTCGACCGGATTGAGTTCCGGGCAATAGGGCGGGAGATGCAGAAGGCTGATGTTTTCGGGCACGACCAGCTTGTCGCCCGGCTGGTGCCAGCCTGCGCCGTCGAGGATGAGCACCGCATGGTGGCCGTCGCTCACTTGGCCGCTGATCTCGGCCATGTGCAGGGTCATTGCCGCGGCGTTGGCCTTGGGCAGGACCAAGGCCGCGGCGGCGCCACGGCTCGGGCAGACGGCGCCGAACAGGTAGGCCCAGCTATGGCGCTGGTCGCGGGGCGCGCGTGGCCGGCTGCCCTTGGCGGCCCACACCCGGGTCAGGGTCCCTTGCTGGCCGACCCGGGCTTCGTCCTGCCACCAGAGCTCCAGCGGCTTGCCGCGGGCGGTGTCGGGGAGGGCGCCGGCAACCAGAGCGGCAAAGTTTTTTTGTGAGCCTCGAGCGCCTCGCCATCCTGCTGAGGATGCTGGGGGCGCACCGACAGGCGACGGAACCCCAGACGGCGCAACAGCCCGCCAACGCTGCGCTCGGCCAGCACCACGCCGAACCGGCGCTCGATCTTGCGGGCCAGATCGCACCGCCGCCACCGAACCACGCCATCCTCGGCGAGGTCCGGACCGGAGCGGACCCAGGACGCCACCTCCGCTTCCTGCTCCGCCGACAGCTTCGGCTTGGCTCCCGGTGCCTTACGATCCCGCAGCCCCGCCACGCCTTGGGCGTTGTAGCGGTGAACCCAATCCCGCAACGTTTGCCGATCCATCCCGCAAGACCGCGCGGCGTCCTCGCGAGATCGCCCCTCCAAAACCAGAGCTAGGGCGAGAAGGCGCCGCGCTACATCCGGATCGCCAAAACGCACCGCCCGCTGGCGCAACTCCGCTGAACTCAGCTCCAGCCGCGTGATCGCAATCGCCGCCATACCCGCCTCCTTCCGAGAGCTGGCAGCGAATCACAGGGCGGACCAAAAGGGAATCCACCGTGACGAGTCACACTTCAAAGCCGCTGGTATAAGTTGGCACGGCTGGAATTCCCGATCCCGAAGGTCCGTGATCGGGAATTCCAGCCATCCGAGGCGCCGCTATATTTCCCGCCGGCATAACGCCCCATCATCGACAACAGTCACTCATCTCGCAATGACATAGCCAGCCTCTCCACCTCTCCACAAAGACTCATGTGGTCACAGCAAGCATTATCGACTTCGTCTTGAACTCCGGTTCCAGTCATCAGAAAAAGAGATCCAAGTATAATAGAGAAATTGACAGCGCCCATATCAGGATCCAATACAATCCTTCTCATTTTACCCACACCAATATGGGAAATGTTATTCTCGGCCTCCAAAAACAACTTTTTTATAAATGGATAGAGTTCAATATACTTCTCGATTATTTCTTCACTCAGCGTAGATTCGTTATGGGTTATTGCTGGGATAAAAATTTTGTCCCTATAGAACAGAACGGCGAAATGCGGAAAGAAGTCACCTTCCTCGAATTTCCTCTCGAGGAGATTCCTGAACTTTTGCTTGTGAATTTCCAGCATTTCCGCAACTCCAAGACGTATAGCGGGACTAGCGGCGCTCATATAACATATTCATCATATTTTCTCAATCTTTGAGCCTATGTTGAACCTTCCTTTCCACTCTTTGTTTGTCACCGTATGGAGGATGTTCACCGAGAAAATTGCCGGTACGGCAACAGAAATTATCTCTGGATGAAATCTTTCGAACAGCAATGCCAGGAGGATTGCCGTCATTCCATTCTGCTGTGCCAGAGCGATATAAATCCGGTCGGCCTTGTCCAAACCGGCGGACATTGGAAGCGACACGATCAAATGAGCCAGGAACACGCCGATACCGATGCCAATGCCGAGCCAGACCATCGATACATCGGTGAATAAGAGACCAATCAACAGCGCTGACATGAACAGTGCCATTTTCGTCGCAAAGGCAAGATATCGGTCAATCGCCGGTCTGAGAAAAAGGCCAAGAACCGCAGGTGCCAGCATGAACTGGAAATATGCTGCCGAAAAAAGCACCGACACCAAAAAAACAGGGCTGTATTTTTCAATGTACCGAAAACTCGAACAGATCCATATGAACACAACGCCCAAAACAATTATCGATAAATTTCCAATTACCTCTAATATAATCCCGTAATATGAAATATTATCATTGGCCCCTAAATACCGATACAGAATGAAAGCAATGATGATCGTCACAGGATCATCGAATGAACACCAAACGCGTATGATGTTCTGCGCCCGTGCCGAGATAACGATGGAGCGGCCCACTCGTCCCGATGACAGGGCCGCCGCCACCGAAACCGGATCAATCTGCGCCAGCGATATCCCCAGGACGAGGGCGAGAACAGGATCCCCGGACAGAAATTGGACAGCCGCGGCGATCAGCACGGCTTTGGCGGCGACGCCAACGGTGATCGCCAGGAGGATACGCCCCAGATCGGTGCGCAGGACACTGCGGTCGATGCCATGCACGCTTCCATACAGGCCGACGGCAAGGAGACTGTAGACCAGGAACTCATACCAGGCGCCGGACGGATCGATCCCGATACCTGTCGACACCTGCAACAGCAGGCCGGACACGGCCGCCAGGCCGAACAGTGCGAACTGGCTCACTCTTCCCCTCCACTCAGCCGAACGGGAAGAGGACGATGCAAGGCATCGCCCCCAAGGCATCGCCCCCGTCCTTATTTCCCCCGCTGATCCGCTTCCGCATCCTTGCGGGATTGAGGGTCGGTTATGGAAATCTTGGTTCTTTCCAACGCGATTCCGGCGTTGACCGGCCGGTCGGCCAACCGGACAACAGTCCCGTCCCCGGCCGGCAATTTGATCTTCTCGCCATCGGACAGTTCCAGAATCACAAGATAGCCTGGACGCGCCAGGGTCACGGCACCGGTGAGGACCTGCCGTCCCTCCTCATCGAGATTGAGGGCAAGCCAGCCGCTGCGGACCAGATCGTCGTCGCCGAACCGCATCAGCGCGACCGTTCCGTCGGCTTCCCGCGCTTCGCTGGTCCGCGGAAATTCCATCAGTCCCCTCGCTCCCGAGACGCGCTCCTGCACCGCAAATTTCAGGGAGGCGACCAGATTGCGTCGGACGAAATCCCGCTTTCCTTCCTCAGGGCCGCCGTCCTGCAACGAAAGCGCTTCAATAACCTGATCGACCGTTTCCGCCGAGCCGAGCTGTTCCAGAAATGACAACGCCGCCGGCGAGACGACGGCGGCGACGATCTGATTGTTCCTGTCTATTCCGATCCGATTCCCAGCGAAGGCGGAATCGAGCAAATCCGCGAAATGCTGCCGCGCATGGCGACTGTTCATTGAATATTCCGGCACCGCTCCAACCCACTCTTCCATGCAGATGCGGACCCATCCTCGGGGGATGCGTCCGCTGTCAAGAACTACGTATACATTCCTTGCGGGCGGTACGCAATATAGGATTCACCCCAATTTTTTAAACCATCTCTCGAACGATGAACGCACATAGCTTCCATGCGGAAAGATCTGCCTAGTTCGAGGGAATAAGAAAGAAACACCGTTGCAGAGAAGTGAACACAATGTCAGATTTGGTACGCGTTCAGCGCGACACCGGGAATTTCCCAAGAGCTACGACGCGAGCTGCCGTTAGTGCCCTCCCCAACCGCCATGCGAGAGGACCAGCAACATGCGTACTCAGCCGACGACCACGCGAACTTCCACCCAGATCACCACCGTCGCGAACGATAACGACGGCCATCCGCGGCCGCCCGCGGCGGCGCTTCGGATGCCGATCCCGGATCGGCAGGCCGAAAAGGCATTGAGGGAACTCGAGGCGTTCCTGCGGCGCCTCCCGCTGCTGAATCGCGGAGTGGAGTATGGCACGGTCAGTTTCAGCATGAGTCTCCTGGAACGCGAGGTTGCGGCCCACATCGATCCTCAGATCATCGGCCCCATCGTGTATTCCGGTCATGTCGATCAGGAACTGGCTCTGCGCTATCTGGGCCTCCTCGGCTTTGCCGTCAGTTCCCTGGAACGCCATGCCCAGGGAGCCGGCCGTCCGGCCGGCTCGGCGCTCGCGGCGATGCCCGGCGTCGAACGCTGTCTCCTGGAACTCGGCAGGATCGCCAATCATCCGCCACGCGATAGCCACTATACATATTGGCTTAACAATAACTCTGACGACCCATTGACCTTTACTGGAGAGACAGGAGAGAAATTCTTCAATTTCGCGGTCAACCAGACCGATCTTCTGCTCGGAAATGCAGCAGACTATCTGCTCGATATCCGCATCGGCGCCCTGTCTCTTCGGGATCCGCAGGCGGTCCTCTGCATCGAGGAGGCCGCCGCTTCCATCGCCATATTGCGCCGGGTCTATCTCGATTACCGGCGTCCGGTGGAAGGCGGCACCGGCGCGCGGATGACGCCGCTGGATTTCAACCGCATGCGCAACTATCTGCTGCCCTACCCGGTCGGCGGGATGATGCACAGCGGCCCGAATGCGACGAATGTCGCCGCCTATCCGCGCGTGGATCTGGCGATCGGCTGGGCCGACGAGGCGTTCTGCGCGACCATCGCCCAGCGGCTTTCCCACATGAACGACCGTGATGCCGCATTGGTGAGACGCGATCTCGGCTTGCCGAGCCTTGCCGAGCGCCTGCTCGACCTGATCGGTCTTCGGACGGAGAAAGGAGTGTCGCCGACGATCGAGCAGTTGATCGATCATATCCGGCAATCGGGGTCAGATGGACGCAAAGTCGCGCATGCGTACTCACTTTTGGTAAAGGAGGCGCATGCGCTCAGTGCGCTCCACTGGGGACACATCTCGCATTACCTCGTCCATGGCGGCAAGACCATCCCGGCCGAAATGGCCGCGACCATGCCGCTCAAGCCGCACACCGGCGTCAGCGGTTCCAGCCTGGACCGAACCCATGCCCTGATGTCCGGACGATCGGCTCACTGGACCGTGACCTGTCTTCCTAAGGCGGTGGATCGGCTGACCTTCGCCGACTGACCGCCGGCGGCCCGCCCTTGCTCCCGCGGCAGGGGGCGGGCCGCCCCCTCTTCGCCTCACAGGATTTTGAAAGGAGACTCGTCATGGCCACGAACTGTCGCCTTCTCTATCTCGACAATATGACGGACCTGACCGGCAATGCCGAAATACTCGACCTGACGGATCGGGAGACCGGAGAAACCGACCTGCGGCTGGATCGAACGGTGTTTTACCCGCAGGGCGGAGGGCAGCCTTCGGACACTGGCACGATCATCAGCGACACCGCCGTCTTCCAGGTGGAGTCGGTAAGACTGTGCGATGGCGCCGTCATCCACAAAGGCCGTCACCTGTCGGGCCGCCTCCACGCCGGCCAATACGCACGGCTTTCCGTCGACCGGGAAAAGCGCCTGCGGCACACGCGTCTGCATTCGGCAGGCGAATTGATCTGTACAGCAGTTCGCATGCTGGGCGTCGATTGGCCCGCCGTCTCCGCCAACCATTTCCCCGGCGCGTCGAAAGTCGTGTTCGAAGGATCTTTGGATCCGAAGGCAAGGGATCCGATGGAAAAGGAAATGGTGGCGCTGCTGAACCGCCTTGTGGCGGCGAATCAGAACATCACCATTGAATCGACCGACGATCTGGACGAGGTGGAAAGGCTGTGCGGATTTCGCCCCACCTATCTGGATGCCGGCTCCACTTATCGGGTGGTGGTGATGCCCGATGGAATTGGACGCCCTTGCATGGGCACCCATGTCGGCAGGACCGGCGATATCGGTGAAATCAAGCTTCGCCATTTCCGTGCGAAAGGCGGTCGGATCGACATCGGCTATGACCTTGCCGATGAACCGCCGGTCACAGCGGCACCAACCTGACCTTCACGTCGGCGGGCTGGCCGAAGAAGGGGGCGGAGGTGATCAGCAGGCGGCAGCCGGCCGCGGCATAGGCGGCGGCGTTCGCCTCGGTCACGCCGCCGGCCGGGGCGACCAGCGGCGGCGGGGTCAGGTGCCTTGTCGCCCCGATCACCGCGCGGGCGGCCTCGGGCGGCAGCTTTTCCAACTGGATCACGTCGGCGCCGGCCGTCGCGAAGGCCACCGCCTGCTCGACCGATCCGACCTCGACCACGATCTTCTTTTCCGGCGCCTTGCGGCGCAGTGCCGCGATCCATGTCTCCGGCGGTTCGGTCAAAAAGGTGCGGTGTTCGGGGAAGACCAGAAACGTTTCCGACAGGCCCAGCCTGTGCATCACCGCCCCGCCCGCCTGCACCGCCTTGACGCTGAGGTCCTTGGCGCCGGGAAAGTTCTTGCGGGTGCAGGCGACGGTGACGGCCGGAGCGGCCTCGACGATGCGCCGGGCGCGGGTGGCGATGCCGGAGGCGTATTCGACCAGGGTCTGCGCCACCTTCCAGGCCCGGTGCAGCGACCCGGCCGGGCCGTCCGCCTCGAGGAAGACCGCGCCGGCCTCGGCAGCGGTGCCGCTGGGCTCGACGCGAAGGACATGGCCGCCGGCTTTCTCCACCAGCCGCGCCGCTTCCTCCGTCCCCGCCAGCACCATGGCGCCGCGGGCGGCGAAGCTCATCCGCGCCGGACGGGCGGCGATGCCGAGCGCGTCGGTGGTCAGGTCGCCGTAGGGAACATCCTGCGCCAGAAGCGCGTCGAGGGCGGCGTCGGGCAGGATGGTCGTCATCGGCGGGATTTCCTTAATTCTAAAGCCAGCCGCGCCGGCGGAAATACCAGAGCGGGACCACCGCCGACAGCACCATCAGCAGGATGGCCAGGGGATAGCCGAAACTCCACTCCAGTTCCGGCATATGCTTGAAATTCATGCCGTAGGCGGACGCGATCAGGGTCGGCGGCATCAGCGCCACCGAGACGACCGAGAAGATCTTGATGATGGCGTTCTGTTCGATGTTGATCAGGCCGAGCGTGGCGTCGAGCAGGAAATTCGCCTCGTGCGCCAGGAAGCCGGCATGCTCGGTCAGGGAGCGCAAGTCGCGCGTCATCGTCTTCAGCGCGGTCTTCTGTTCCTTGTTCAGCCGACCGCCGCTGACCGAAGTCATGAACACCACCAGCCGGTCGAGGCCGGCCAGGCTGTCGCGCACCTTGTGGGTCAGGTCGCCGGCCCGGCCGATGCCGCGCAGCACGTCCTGCAACTCGTCCGGCTTCTTGGCCGCCTTGCCGAAGCCGCCGCCGTCCAGCGAATCGTCGAAGACGCGGGCCGACAGCTCGTCGATGCGGCCGCCGACCAGCTCCAGCACGTCGGCCACCCGGTCGATCACCGCGTCGAGCAGGCCGAACAGCGCACTCTCCCCCGTCGCCAGCAGTTCCGGCTGGCGGACGCAGCGGGCGGCGAAGGTGATGACCGGCAGCGGTTCGGTGTAGCGCAGCGTGATCAGGTGGCGCGGGGTCAGCACGAAGGTCAGCTCGCCCTGTTCCGGATGGGGCGAGGTGGCGCGCGAGATGATGGGAGAGGTCATGTAGATCCCCTCCCCCTCCACATAGAGCTGGCTGGAGGCCTCGATCTCCTTCATCTCCTCGCGCGTCGGCAGGTCGCAGCCGGTCAGCGCGCCGACATGGGCGCGCTCCGCTTCGGTCGGGCGCAGCAGGTCGATCCAGACCGCGCCGCCCGGCAATTCCTCGCCGAGTTCCAGCGGCTGGCGCACCACCCGCCCGTCTTCGGCACGGGCATGGACGGTGATCAAAGGGCGGCCCCCAGGCTCGCCTCTGCCGGCACCGGCGCGCCGGCAGCGCGGCAGGCGGCGGCCAGCGTGTTCAGCATCAGGCAGGCGATGGTCATCGGGCCGACGCCGCCGGGAACGGGCGTGATGGCGCCGGCGACCTTCACCGCTTCGTCGAAAGCCACGTCGCCGACCAGCCGGGTCTTGCCGGGCTCGGCCGCCGCGACGCGGTTGATGCCGACATCGATCACGGTGGCGCCGGGCTTGATCCAATCGCCGCGCACCATCTCCGGCCGGCCGACCGCCGCGACCAGGATATCGGCGCGGCGGCACTCCACCGGCAGATCGACGGTGCGGGAATGGGCCATGGTCACCGTGCAGTCGGCCTGCAGCAGAAGCTGGGCCATCGGCTTGCCGACGATGTTGGAGCGGCCGAGCACCAGGGCGCGCTTGCCCTTCAGGTCGCGGCCCAGCGTGTCGCGGATCAGCAGCAGGCTGCCCAGCGGCGTGCAGGGCACGATGGCGCCCGGCTGGCCGGTGGCGAGCAGCCCGGCATTGACGACATGGAAACCGTCGGCGTCCTTTTCCGGAACGATGCGGGCCAGCACCTTCTGGCTGTCGATGTGCCCGGGCAGCGGAAGCTGGACCAGAATGCCGTGCACGGCCGGATCGGCGTTCAGCCGGTCGATCAGGGCCAGCAGGTCGGATTCGGCCATGTCGGCCGGCTCGTGATGGTCGAAGCTGTTCATGCCCAGCTCGACCAGGGCCCGTTCCTTGGAGCGGACATAGACCTGGCTGGCCGGATCCTCGCCCACCAGCACGACGGCCAGACCGGGGGTGACGCCATGGCTGGCCTTCAGCGCCGCCACACCGTCCGCCACCCGCGCGCGCAAGCCGGCCGCAAAGGCCTTGCCGTCGATGATCTTCGCGTCCGCCATGCTACACTCCACCCTCGGTACCCACATCGTCGATCAGGGCCGACAGCCGCGGCAGCAGAGCCGCCGGGTCACCGGCCACATGCAGTATCTTGTTCCGGTCGGTGGCGCCGGCCACCACCGTCAGGCTCGTCTTGGGCAGTTTCCATGCCTTCGACAAAAGTTTTATGACGGCCTCGTTGGCTTTGCCGTTTTCCGGCACCGCCGTGACCGCCAGTTTCAGAACACGTCCCCCGCCCGCCGTTTCGGCCGTGCCGGTCACCGCGTTGCGCGACGCCTTGGGCGTCACCCGGAGCGCCACCCGCAAGCCGTCGGCCACCGCTTCGAAGGGAGAGGACGCCGCCACGGTCAGAAGCGCGGCCAGTACTGGGCCATCAGGTTCTGGATGAAGGAGATCGCCAGCAGAACCACGATCGGCGACAGATCCAGTCCACCCATGTTGGGCAGGACGCGGCGGATCGGGCGCAGCACCGGTTCGGTGATGCGATACAGGAAGTCGCCGATCAGATAGACCGCGCGGTTGCGCGTGTTCACCACGTTGAAGGCCACCAGCCAGCTGAGGATCGCCGACAGGATGAGGACCCAGAAGAACAGGTCCAGAATGGTGTTGATGAGCATATACAGCGCGATCATGCCGGGCCAGCTCCATGGCGGTTCTTTGGGATGGCCGCGCGCAACGCACTGCGAAGCGGGCGCCAGCCTTTTCCGGGCACCCTAAGCATAAGCGGAGAGACCTGTCCAGTACGGCGGCCCGCCGATAGGCCGGGTGGACTGCGGCGCATAGACCGGAGTACCGCCGGCGCAGGGGTCTTGCCAGGCCGTTGCGCCCGCGCTTCATTTTTTCTGAATCAAGCGCTTGACAGCACCCCCCGTCATGGACAATATCCGCGCCACGCCGGGGCGGCGAAGACGCCGCGGTGTGAGTGTGGGGCCGTAGCTCAGCTGGGAGAGCGACGCGTTCGCAATGCGTAGGTCGGGAGTTCGATCCTCCTCGGCTCCACCATTTTCCCCTTCTCCGGAAGGGTGAGAGAAGTTGTTTGGTTGTCAGCGGGCGTTGCCGGGAACGGCATCTGGCTCGCTTTTTTGTTTTGCCGATTGCGTCCGCTCCGACGGTGTTCCCGACGGCAAGCCGACGGCCCCCGCACTCCCCATTGGCTTCCCGACCGGTGCTTTGGCTCACGCCTCAGTGCGTGTGGACGTGGTGGGCATCGGGGAAGTGGGCGTGCCGGTGCCGCAGTCGCCCGTGTCGATGCCGATGGCTGTGCGGTTCGGTCACCGGGCCGTCGTGATGATGCCGATGATGGTCGTCATGAACATGCGGGTGATCGTGCTCGATCTCCTCATGAACATGCTCATGGTCGTGGTCCTCGGTCAGGTGCAGCCAGACGCCGATTCCCATCAGGACCGCCGCAACGACCAACCCGGCCGTCAGCGGCTCGCCGAACATCGCCAGGGAGGCAATGCCTCCGACGAAGGGGGCCGTGGAGAAATAGGCGCCGGTCCTGGCGGTGCCGATGTACCGCAGGGCGAATACGAACAGGACGAGGCTGACGCCGTAGCCCAGCAGCCCGACCAGCATGGCCGCGGCCGTCGTCGGCATGGCGGGCACACCGTCGCCGAGGGCCAGGGCGATCCCGACATTGACGCTGCCGGCGACCAGCCCCTTGATCATGGCGATGTCCATAGGGTCGGCCAGCGAGACCTTGCGGGTCAGGTTGTTGTCCACCGCCCACATCAGGCACGCGGCGGCGACCGCGGCCGGTCCCCATCCGCCGGCCAAACCGCTTGCGATGTCCGGCGGTCCGCCCCAGGACAGCACGGCCGCCCCCGCGACGATGGCGACCATGCCGGCAACGAGCCGCCGGTCGAAACCTTCATGGAAGACGAACCACGCCAGGAGAGCGGTGAACACCCCTTCCAGATTGAGCATAAGCGAGGCGGTCGAGGCCGGGGTCGCCGTCAGGCCGGACATCAACAGCACCGGTGCGGCGATCCCCCCGGCAAAGACGGCGCCCAGCAGCCAGAGCCACTCGGTGCCGCGGATGCTCCGTTCGCTCCGCTCCGCCGACACCGCCAGTCCACGGACCAGCCGGACCAGCCCCAGGCCGAGCCCGGAGCCGAGATACAGCAGGCCCGCCAGCATCCATGGCGACAGGTCATGGACCAGCAGCTTCGCCAGCGGCGTGCTGACGCCGAACAGCACGGCGGCCAGAATGGCGGTCGTCGAACCCGTTTGCCCCATGGGAGCCTCACCCGTGCGGTGGCTGGGAAAACCAGCCCCCCGAATATGCCGATCTCAGCCGTTCTCCGCCAACACTGTACCGGCGAGATAGAGCGAGCCGCAGATCAGGACACGCGCCGGGCCCGGGCGATTGGCCACGAGGTCGGCCAGGGCCGAGTCCACGCCGTCGGCGGCCGCATGGTCGCGGATGCCGCAGAGCTTGGCGGTCTCGCAGGATTCCTCCGCGGTGAAGCTGGCTTCCTCGCCGGGGATCGGCACCGCACGCAGGCAATGGGTGAAGGGAGCCAGCGGGCCCAGGAACTCGAACGGGTCCTTGCTGGACAGCATGCCGTAGATCACGAACAGCGGCAGGGCGGCCCCGCCGCCCGCTTGGCCGCGCGACCAGTCGACCGCCTGCCGGGCCAGCACTTCGCCCGCCGAGTCGTTGTGGCCGCCGTCCAGCCACAGCTCCCAGCCCGGCGGCAGGCTTTCTGCCAGCGGACCGCGGGTCAGGCGCTGCAGCCGGGCCGGCCATTCGACGGTGGCGAGGCCCTTGCGCACCGCCTCGTCATCGACGGCCAGCGGCAGGTGGTCCAGGCAGGCGATGGCGACGCCGGCATTGGTGATCTGATGGACGCCGGCCAGTCCCGGCATCGGCAGGTCGAGCTGCCGCTTGGCGCTTTCGAAGCGGAAGCCGTCCGGTCGCTCCTGCACCGTCCAGCTCTGGATGGGGGCGGCGATGGCGTTGGCGCGCAGCTTCAGCGCCCTCAGCGCGTCGGCCTCCGGCTGCGGGGCCAGCACCACCGGGACGCCCGGCTTGAAGATGCCGGCCTTCTCGCTGCCGATCTCCAGCAGCGAATCGCCCAGGAACTGGCGGTGGTCGTAGGAGATGCGGGTGATCGCCGTCACCGCCGGCTTCGCCACCACATTGGTGGCGTCCAGCCGCCCGCCCAGCCCGGTCTCCAGCAGGACCACGTCGGCCGGCTCGCGGGAAAAGGCGAGGAAGGCGGCGACCGTCGTCACCTCGAAGAAGGTGATCGGGTTGCCGGCATTGGCGATCTCGCACTCCTCCAGCAGGGCGGCCAGATGATCGTCGTCGATCAGCCGGCCGGCCAGCCGGATGCGCTCGTGAAAGCGCACGAGGTGCGGCGAGGTGTAGACATGGACGCGGTGGCCGGCCGCCTCCAGCATCGCCCGCAGGAAGGCGACCGTCGACCCCTTGCCGTTGGTGCCGGCGACATGGATCACCGGTGGCAGCTTCCGCTCCGGATGGTCCAACGCCGCCAGCAGACGGTACACCCGGTCCAGCGACAGGTCGATGACCTTGGGATGAAGCCCCTTCAACCGGTCCAGCACCGGGTCGGAACGGGTCGCTGCCGGCCTGGCGGGCGGATTGGCCAGCGGAAGGGAGGCGTCGGTCATGATCGTCTCTGGTCGGATGGGCGGGAGGTGCCGGTCAGTCGTCGCCGGCCTGGACCGGAGCCGCCGGCTGGGTGGAAACCGGCTGGGCCGCCGTCGGCTGCGTGGCCGGCTGGGGCATCTGGGCGGGCTCGCCGTCGGCCGCCTGGGCGGCGGTCAGGTCGAGGTCCTCCGCCACCGCGTCGATGCGCGGGGTCATCAGCAGGCCGATGGTGCGGACCAGCGTCGGCCGCAGGTCGCGGCGGTGGACGACCATGTCGACCATGCCGTGTTCCAGCAGGTATTCGGAGCGCTGGAAGCCTTCCGGCAGGGTCTCGCGGATCGTGCTCTCGATCACGCGGGCGCCGGCGAAACCGATCTGCGCCCCCTTCTCGGCGATGTGGATGTCGCCCAGCATCGCGAAGCTGGCGGTGACGCCGCCGGTGGTCGGATCGGTCAGCACGACGATGTAGGGCAGGCCGGCTTCCTTGACCATCTCCACCGCGATGGTGGTGCGCGGCATCTGCATCAGCGACAGGATGCCTTCCTGCATGCGCGCCCCGCCCGAGGCCGGAACGACGATCAGCGGCGCGCTCTTCGCCACCGCCAGACGGGCGGCGGTCAGCAGCCCTTCGCCGACGGCGATGCCCATCGATCCGCCCATGAAGCCGAAGTCGAAGGCGGCGACCACGGCGGCATGCCCGCCGATGCGGCCCTCGCCCACCACGATGGCATCGGTGCGGCCGGTCTTGGTCTGGGCTTCCTTCAGGCGGTCGGTGTAGCGCTTCTGGTCGCGGAACTTCAGCGGGTCGGCGACCGACTTCGGCAGCTCGACGCCCTCATAGGCGCCGTCGTCGAACATCGACTCCAGCCGCTTGATGGGGTCCAGCCGCATGTGGAAGCCGCAATGCTGGCAGACGTGCAGGTTCTCTTCCAGATCACGGTGGAACAGCATCGACTCGCAGCTCGGGCATTTGTGCCAGAGATTGTCGGGCACTTCCTTGCGGGCGTAGAGCGCGCGGATCTTGGGACGGACGTAGTTGGTGAGCCAGTTCATGATGCCTCGTTCAGACCGGCGGCGAAGAGCTGGATTTCACGAGCTATCTCCGCGACGTCGATCTCTTCGGTCAGCAGGGTTCCATGGGCGATTCGGTTGCGGATGTCGTAAAGCTCTTTGATGCGCTTGTAAATGTCCCCGCCTTTGTCGGTAAGCAATGCAACCCGCTGCATGAGCTGCATGTTGCGGACTTTATCGTCAAGGAGGTCCCAGGCGCGGCGATCCCGCCACTCCGTCTGGTTCCGCATCCGCTCGATCAAGGCCGATGAATGCGTCTTCAGCTCTGCTTCGAACAGTGCAAACAGCAGAACGAAAAATGCTTGCTGATTGACAAGCGCCAAGCGGTCCAAACGCCGGAGAACATCAGCGTCATCATTCCAGAACGATGCGTCCTGTTGGATCCGCTCCAGATTTTCGCTGGCAATCTCGAACGCCCGCAAGGTGTCGGCGAAGTCTTTCACCCGACCTCCCGCAGAAGATCGAGCAGGCATTCCCGACCCCATGGCTTTCCGCCCGTTTGCCAGCTGCCCGTCGTCCAGTATGTCCACTCTGGTCCTTCGGCATCCGCCTCCTTGGCGAGCAGGCGGTCGCCGGCGCGGATGGTGCCGACATACAGCTTGACCCGGCCGCGGGTGAACAGGACCCAGCGGGCGTCAGGCTGGAACATCAGGATGTCCCGGCCGTCCCGGCGGATCCGCAGCAGCGGAATCTCGTAGCCGGGAAGCTCCAGGATCTTCTGCATGTTCTCGTGCCGGGGGAGCAGGCGCGAGCGGTCGACCTCATAGCCTTCGCCGGGCGGCAGCCAGCCGACGATCTCGTCATAGAGCGCGTCGATCCGCCGCTTCCACTCGGCGATCTCGGCCTCCGCCTCCTCCCGGCTGGGGAGCGGCTTCTCCGGTTCGTCGTCGTCGATGTAGAGATAGGCCATGGCTGGTCTCCCGGTGGCGCCGCTCCCCCCTATATAGCCTCACCCCCGCGCCGCGCGCACCCCGGCGGCCAGTTCGCCGACGAAGCCAAGCACGTCCTCGACAGCGGCCGCCCCGTCGACCCCGGCGGCCAGGCTGTCGGCCAGACGGGTGACGATGGCCGAGCCCACCACGGCGGCATCGGCGACGCGGGCGACCTCGGCGGCCTGATCCGGCGTCTTGATGCCGAAGCCGACGGCGACCGGCAGGTCGGTGTGGCGCTTCAGCCGGGCGACCGCCGCGTCAATGGCGGTGTTGGATGCGCTGGCTGTGCCGGTGATGCCGGCGATCGACACGTAATAGACGAAGCCGGAGGTGTTGCGCATCACCATGGGCATGCGCGCCTCGTCGGTGGTCGGCGTGGTCAGGCGGACGAAGCTGATGCCCGCCTCCACCGCCGGGATGCACAGCTCCTCGTCCTCTTCCGGCGGCAGGTCGACGACGATCAGCCCGTCCACCCCGGCCGCGCGCGCGTCGGCCAGGAAGGGCTCCACCCCATAGGCGTGGATCGGGTTGAAATAGCCCATCAGGATGATCGGCGTGTCGGCATCCTGCTTGCGGAAGCCGCGGACCATCTCCAGCGTCCTGTGCACCGTCATCCCGGCCTTCAGTGCGCGCAGCGAGGAGGCCTGGATCGCCGGGCCGTCGGCCATCGGATCGGTGAAGGGCATGCCCAGCTCGATCAGGTCGGCGCCAGCGGCGGGCAGGCCGTTCAGCACCGACTGCGAGACGGCGGGATCGGGATCGCCGGCGGTGATGAAGGTGACCAGACCGGCGCGTCCCTCCGCCTTCAGCGCATTGAACCGGCGGGCGATGCGGCCATCGGCCCCAACATCGGCACTCTTCATGTCGGCACTCACAGTTCCACTCCCAGATGCTTGGCGACGGAGAAGATGTCCTTGTCGCCGCGGCCCGACAGGCACAGCACCATCAGGTGGTCCTTGGGCAGTTTCGGTGCGCGCTTGATGACTTCGGCAAGGCCGTGGGCGGATTCCAGCGCCGGGATGATGCCCTCGGTGCGGGCGCAGAGCTGGAAGGCGTCCAGCGCCTCCTGGTCGGTGGCATAGGCGTATTCGACGCGGCCGACGTCATGCAGCCAGCTGTGCTCCGGCCCGATGCCGGGATAGTCGAGGCCAGCGGAGATCGAGTGGCCTTCCAGGATCTGGCCGTCCTCGTCCTGCAGCAGATAGGTGCGGTTGCCGTGCAGCACGCCCGGACGCCCGCCGTTGATCGAGGCAGCATGGTCGAGCGGCCCCTTCTCGATGCCGCGGCCGGCGGCCTCGACGCCGATCATCTGCACCGAGGAATCGTCCAGGAACGGGTGGAACATGCCGATGGCGTTCGACCCGCCGCCGACGCAGGCGACCAGGCTGTCGGGCAGGCGGCCTTCCAGTTCCTGCATCTGGGTCCGCACCTCGTCGCCGATCACCGACTGGAAATCGCGGACCATGGCGGGGTAGGGGTGCGGGCCGGCGGCGGTGCCGATGATGTAGAAGGTGTCGGCGACGTTGGTGACCCAGTCGCGCAGCGCCTCGTTCATCGCGTCCTTCAGCGTGCCGCTGCCCGACGTCACCGGGCGCACCTCGGCCCCCAGCAGCTTCATGCGGAAGACGTTGGGCTGCTGGCGGGCGATGTCGGTCTCGCCCATGTAGATGACGCAGGGCATGTCGTAGAGCGCGCAGACCGTCGCGGTCGCCACGCCATGCTGGCCGGCGCCCGTCTCGGCGATGATGCGGGTCTTGCCCATGCGCCGGGCCAGCAGGATCTGACCGATGCAGTTGTTGATCTTGTGCGCGCCGGTGTGGTTCAGCTCCTCGCGCTTGAAGTAGATCTTGGCCCCGCCCAGCTGCTCGGTCAGCCGCTGGGCGTAATAGAGCGGGTTGGGGCGGCCGACATACTGCTTCAGCTGCTGGCGCATCTCGCCTTCGAAGGCGGGATCGGCCCGCGCCTCGCGATAGGCCTTCTCGACCTCCAGGATCAGGGGCATCAGCGTCTCGGCGACGAAACGGCCGCCGAAAATTCCGAAATGCCCGCGCTCGTCGGGACCGGAGCGGTAGGTGTTCAGTTTGGTCATCGTCTGCGGCACTGCCTGAAGTCGAAGGAAAGCCGGGATAGGGCTCGGTCTTGCGGGCGGGAGTCCGGTCCGGACGCCGGCCGAGCGCGCCACCATACCGGTGGGACGCGCCGATTTGAAGCGCCGGGCCGCGGAAATCGGTGATTTCCACCCGTCCGCAAACATGGAGCGGGGCTTTGCATGGACAAGGCCGCGCCCTTACACTGGCGCCTTCTTCATTCCGGAGCATGCTTCCGATGACGCAGCGGATGCCGCCGTCGCTTCTCCCCACGGATCTCCAGCCGGTTCCCCGCCGGATTCTGGTGGTGGAGGACAGTCCGCTGAACCAGATGCTGGTCACCGCCATCCTCGCCCAGGCCGGCCACCGCGCCGACACCGCCAACAATGGGCTGGAAGCGGTGATGGCGGCACAGGCCGGCGGCTACGACCTGATCCTGATGGATTTGTCGATGCCGGAGATGGACGGGCTGACCGCCACCCGGCTGCTGCGCGACCTGCCGGGGCCGGCCGGCCGGGTGCCGGTGGTCGCCATGACCGCCGACACCGAGGAGGCCGACCGCGTCCGCTGCCAGGACGCCGGCATGAACGACCATATCGCCAAACCGGTGGACCGGACGCTGCTGCTGGAAACGGTGGAGAAATGGCTGCGTGCGTCGCTGTGCTCCGGGCCATCGGCCGACGCATCGACAGGCTTCGGCCCCTGCGCGGCAGCGGCTCCGGAAGCGGCGGGCGAGGTGCTGGACCGCGAGGTGCTGGCCCAACTGGCCCAAGATCTGGAGGCGGATCTGCTGGCCGACGTGTTGCGGCAGTTCGTGGAGGAAACGCGGGAGCGGGTGGCGCGCATCATGGCGGAAACCGACCGCGCCGTCCTGACGCGCGAGGCGCACACGCTGAAAAGCACCGCCGGGACCTTCGGCGCCCGCGCCCTCTGCGCTGCCGCCCGCGCGCTGGAGATGGCCTGCCGGGCCTCCTCCGCAGAGCCCGACCCTGCAGAGCCGCAGTCTGCGGAACTTGGGGGAAAGAGAGTGGCGGACGCGGTGGATCGGCTGCGCAACGACATCGCCCGGCTGGCCGGGGATGCCATCGCGGCCTACCGCGCCGCCGGATATCCGGTCTGACCTAACGGAACCGCATCACTCGACGACGCTGATGTTCACCGCGGAATCCTTGCCGTTGGTGCCGCGGGCAACCTCGAACTGGACGCGCTGGCCTTCGGACAGGGCATGCAAGCCGGAGCGCTGGACCGCGGTGATGTGAACGAACACGTCCTTCGAACCGGCCTCCGGCGCGATGAAGCCGTATCCCTTGGTGGTGTTGAACCATTTTACGGTGCCGTTTGTCATGGGCCTCCCCCTAGTCACTGCGAAGCGGGTCTTTGCGAAGCAAATCGGTCCGGAATCGCCGGCATCGGCCGCGCCGTGAGGTCTGCCGGGCAAGCGGAACCAAGACATTGTGCGGGGAGGCTAGCCGCATGCTGTGGTTGCGGGCAATTCCGTCTCACGGCATAGGACAAAGGATGACGAGATCCCGAGTGGAATTACGACCAAGGCGACAGGACTTTGTCGAAGGGTATTAGCCCATGTCTTGGCAGTTTTCGGGCATCGTCAGGAAATCATTGCCTAAATAAAGGGTTAGAGCTTTCCTTCAGCCTGCCAGGCCAGACGTTTGCGGTAGATCGTGGACGCGCTGATCTGCAGCAGAGCGGCGGCGCGCGGGATGTTGCCGTCGCAGGCGGCGATGGCGTCCTCGATGGCGTCCTTCTCCACCTCCCACAGCGGCTTGATCGAGTCCGGGGAGGGCGGGACATGCGGGCGCGGGACCGGAAGGGCGCCGGCCGGCGCAGTGGCGGCGGCATGGACCGGCACCGGCTGCGGCGTGCCGAGCGGCGGCGGCAGCATCTCCTGCGTCACCGTGTCGCCGTCATGCAGCACGGCGACGATTCGCACGACATTCTGCAGCTGGCGGACGTTGCCCGGCCAATGGTAGTGGCGCAGCGCCTGTTCCACCTGGGGCGAGAAGCGGGTGAACCCCTTCTTCTCCTCCTTCGCGAACTCCGCCAGATAGTGGCGGGCGATCTCCAGCACGTCGTCCTCGCGCTCGCGCAATGGCGGCAGGTGGATGGGGATGACGTGCAGGCGGTAATAAAGGTCCTCGCGGAACCTCCCCTCCTCCACCTCGCGCAGGGGATCGCGGTTGGTGGCACAGACGATGCGCAGATCGACCTTCTCCAGCTTCGACCCGCCCACGGGCGTGAAGGTGCCGGTCTGGATGAAGCGCAGCAGCTTGGTCTGCAGGTCGGGCGCCAGTTCGCAGATCTCGTCCAGGAACAGGGTGCCGCCGTCGGCGCGCGACGCCGCGCCCTCCCGGTCGGACACCGCCCCGGTGAAGCTGCCCTTCACATGGCCGAAGATCTCGCTTTCCATGAGATCCTTCGGGATGGCGCCGCAGTTGATGGCGATGAAGGGCTTGGCCGCCCGCTGGCTCTGGCGGTGGATCGCCTCGGCGCAGACCTCCTTGCCGGTGCCGGACTCGCCGGTGATGAAGACGGTCGCGCGCGAAGAGGCGGCGCTGTCGAGGATGCGGTAGACCGCCTGCATCGCCAGCGACGAGCCGATGAAGCCGTGATAGCGGGCGCGGTTCAGGTCCTTCTCGAAGGTGTCGACCAGCTGGGCCAGCCGCAGCCGCTCCATGGCGTTGCGGACCGTCACCACCAACCGGTCGGCGGAGAAGGGCTTCACCAGGAAATCGTAGGCGCCGTAGCGCATCGCCTCCACCGCCGCCTTCACCGAGCCGTGGGCGGTGATGACGATGACCGCGCAGGGTAGGGCCTGGGAGTCGATGCGTTTCAGCACCTCCATCCCGTTCATGTCCGGCAGCTGCAGGTCCAGAAGCACCACCTTGGGCGCGCCGTCGTTCAGCTGCGCCAGCGCGTCGGCCCCCGTCTCCACCGAGATGACGGTGTGGGACTCCTTCTTCAGGTATTCCGCATAGACACGGGCCAGCGACGGCGTGTCTTCGATCAGCAGGACGGGGATGGAACCGGGCGGCATGCTGTGGGCGACACGCAGAGGCAGGGGCGGGGCTGGTCCTATTGTCTAACAGATATTTCTGAAAATCCCACCCCCACGCGCATGTACGGACCGGGGAGCGTATCGATATCCCCGCCGGACCGGATATGTCGCGGCGCCGCCGCTTGCCGGGGGAGGCGCGATGAACTATCAGCAGCGGGCATCGGGGCGTCCGGAAGGGGCGCCGGGAAGAGGGGGGTCGCCATGGCCGATCACGCCATTCTGGCCGGCAAGCGCGTGCTGCTGGTCGTCGCCGGCGGCATCGCCGCCTACAAGAGCCTGGACCTGATCCGCCGCCTGCGCGAACGCGGCGCGACGGTGCGCGCGGTGCTGACGGAGGCCGGCGCCCGCTTCGTCACGCCCCTGTCGGTGCAGGCACTGACCGAGGACACCGTCTACCGGGACCTGTGGTCGCTGACCGACGAATCGGAGATGGGCCACATCCGCCTGTCGCGCGAGGCCGACCTGCTGGTGGTGGCGCCGGCCACCGCCAACCTGCTGGCGCGCATGGCGGCCGGCATGGCCGACGATCTGGCCGCCACCGTCCTGCTGGCCACCGACAAGCCGGTGCTGGTCGCTCCCGCCATGAATGTACGGATGTGGCAGCATGCCGCAACCCAGGCAAACATGGCGCTGCTGGAAAGCCGCGGCGTCAGGCGCGTCGGCCCGAACGAGGGCGTGATGGCCTGCAACGAATACGGCCCCGGCCGCATGGCAGAGCCGATGGAGATCGTCGACGCCATCGCCGCGATTTTCGCGGAGGACGCCCATCTTCCCCTGGCCGGCCGCCATGCGGTGGTGACCAGCGGCCCGACGCATGAGCCGATCGACCCGGTGCGCTACATCGCCAACCGCTCGTCCGGCAAGCAGGGGCATGCCATCGCCGCCGCCCTGGCGAAGCTGGGAGCGGCGGTGACGCTGGTCAGCGGCCCGACCCGCCTGCCCGACCCGCCCGGCTGCAGCGTGGTCCATATCGAGACGGCGCGCGAGATGCTGGCGGCCTGCGAGGCGGCGCTGCCCGCCGATATCGCGGTCTGCGCCGCCGCGGTCGCCGACTGGCGCGTCGACGGCCCGTCCGACCGCAAGCTGAAGAAGGACGGCGGCGGCCCGCCGGCGCTGGCTCTGACCGAAAACCCCGACATCCTCGCCACCCTGTCGCGGCCCGGCGAGCGCCGCCCGGCGCTGGTGGTCGGTTTCGCGGCGGAGACCGGCGACGTGCTGGCCTACGCCACCGCCAAGCGCGCCCGCAAGTGCTGCGACTGGATCGTCGCCAACGACGTCTCTCCCGGCACCGGCACCTTCGGCGGCAGCGACAACACCGTCCACCTGATCCGCGCCGACGGGGTCGAGTCCTGGCCCACCATGCCCAAGGACGCCGTCGCCGCCCGGCTCGCCGAAGTGGTGGCGGGGTATTTCGCAGGGAAGTAGTTTCGCAGATTGCCCCATTTGTACGGTCCCCCTCCCTAACCCTCCCCCGCTCACGCGGGAGAGGGGATTGCCGCCGCTTCGCATAAGGCACCCTCTCCCGCAAAGCGGGGGAGGGTTGGGGAGGGGGCATCCGCCAGCCGACACTCAACCATAGGATCCACCCATGTCCCCCACCGTCGCCTTCCTCCGCCTGCCCGGCAACGACGACCTGCCGCTGCCCTCCTATGCCACCGATGGAGCGGCGGGGTTCGACCTGCGCGCCGCGGTGCCGGCGGATGAGCCCGCCGTTCTGGAGCCCGGCAAGCGGATGCTGGTGCAGACCGGCTTCGCCGTCGGGTTGCCGACAGGGTGGGAGATGCAGATCCGGCCGCGCTCGGGCTTGGCGGTGAAGAACGGCGTCACGGTGCTGAACACGCCGGGCACCGTCGATTGCGACTATCGCGGACCGGTCGGCGTCTGCCTGATCAATCTGGGGGAAGAGCCCTTCACCATCGCCCGCGGCGACCGCATCGCCCAGGCGGTGATCGCCCCGGCCCCGAGGGCCACGCTGATCGAAGTCGGGTCGCTGGACGACACCGCACGCGGAACGGGCGGATTCGGGTCCACCGGCGTCGCCTGAGAACCCCATCCCCCGCCCCCGTTTCTGTGGCATGATCGCAGCGCCGGAAGGGGTATGACGCATCGGGCGAAGCACCCCCTCCGGCGCTGGCGGCGGGCGAGGGGGTGGTCATGCGGAGTCCCCGGCGGAGCGTGGCGTTCCGCATCCTGGCGGGATTGACGGTCATCGGCGGGCTGGCCGCGGCGACCAGCGTCGTCGCCGTCTCGCTGTTTTCCCGCTTCCACCAGGGGTACGAGCAGATCGCCACGGCCAAGGTGCCGGGGCTGGTCGCCGCCGCGCAGCTGGTACAGCAGAGCGGCGCAGTGGCCGCCATCGCTCCCGCCCTGGTCGCCGCCCAGGACCAGACCGCGCGCGAAGCGGTGATGGCGCGGATGGGCGATCAGATCGTCCGGCTGGAACAGCTGATGGCCCGGCTGATCGCACATGGCGGCCAGGGCAGCGGCGGCCAGGGCAGCAGCAACCAGGGAAGCGATGGCCAGGAAAATGGCGGTCAGGCCGATCTGGGCGAACTTGACCGCCGCAAGAACGAGCTGGTCGGCACGCTGCTGACCCTGAACGCCCAGGTCCGTCAGCAGTTGGCCCTGACCGCCGAGACCAACGCCCGCGCCCAGTCCCTGGCCGCCCTGACCGGCCGGCTCGGTGCCGCCGAGTCGCGGGAGGAGGAGGCGCCCTGGCCGATGGAGACGCGCTCCGGCCTTCCGGATGCCGAGGCGGCGGAGCGCAGCCGCGATGCGCTGGAGCGCTGGCGCCGGGACCTGACCGCGGCGGCCACCACGCTGCTGGCCGCCTTGCGCGCCGACCGCGACAGTCAGCTGGACGGGTTCCAGGCCGAGACCCGCATGGCGCTGAACAATGCCGCCGCGGCGCTGGCCATGCTGCCGCCGGACCGCGCCGCCCGGCTGCGGCCGCTGCAGCGCGAGGTGGAGGAGGAGGCCTTCGGACGATCCCCCCTGTTCACCCTGCGCGCGGCGGAGCTGTCGCTGCAGCGGGCGGTCAAGCGGTCGGCGGCCCGCAACCAGGCGGTGTCGGACCAGCTGGTCGGCATCGTGTCCGACTATTTCCTGGCGGTGGAGCAGGACGTCGCCCGCCGCTCGTCCGAGTTCGAGCGGGTGATCCGCGACGGCGAGCGGGCGGTGATCGCCATGGCGCTGCTGTCGATCCTGGGCGCCGCCGCGATCTTCGCCTACATCCACCGCAACGTGGTGGCGCGGCTGCGCCGGCTGCGCAGCGCCATGCAGGCGGTCGAGACGGCCGAGCCGGCGGCGATGCCCGACCTCGACCTGCCCTCCGCCACCCCGTCCGGCAGCCGGGACGAGATCGGCGAGATGGCCCGCGCGCTGGCCTATTTCGTCACCACCATCCGCGCCCGCGAGAGCGCGCTGGCCGACGGCGAGCGGCGGCTGCGCACCATCCTGGAACAGAGCCCGGTCGGCGTCTCCATCGGCCGTACCGACGGCACCGTCGCCTTCGCCAACGCCCGCGCCGCCGAGCTGGCCGGCCGGCCGCTGGACGCGTTCGTCGGCAGCCGCCACGCGCTGGCCCTGCCGGGCGCCAGCATCAGCCGGGGCGGAGCGGGGCAGGGGCAGGAGGGAAAGGCGGAAGCCGGCGGCGTGGTGGTGCGCGATGCGGAGGTCGCGGTCGACCGGCCCGACGGCAGCCGGGTCTGGGCCCTGCAGACGCTCCAGCGCACCAGCTTCGAGGGCGAGCCGGCGGTTCTCGCCTGGAGCTACGACATCACCGCGCGCAAGCAGGCGGAGGAGGCGCTGCGCGCCGCCAAGGAACAGGCGGAGATCGCAGCCCGGTCGAAGGCGGAATTCCTGGCCACCATGAGCCACGAGATCCGCACGCCCATGAACGGCGTGCTCGGCATGCTGGAGCTGATGGCGCTGACCCCGCTGGACGAGGAGCAGCGCACCCTGGTCTCCACCATGCGGGACAGCGGGGCGGCGCTGCTGCGGATCATCGACGACATCCTCGACCTGTCGAAGATCGAGGCCGGGAAGCTGGAGCTGGAGGATCTCGACCTGCGCCCGGCGGAACTGGTGGAGGGGGTGGCCGACCTGCTGGCGCCTCAGGCCCACCAGAAGGGGCTGGCGCTGATCTGCGACATCCATCGGTCGGTGCCGGCGCGGTTGCGCGGCGATTCCGGCCGGCTGCGCCAGATCCTGTTCAACCTGACCGGCAACGCCATCAAGTTCACCGACCGCGGCCGGGTGGTGCTGCGCGTCCATGCCGCCGAACCGGCAAGCCTGGATCATGTGCGCCTGCATGTGGCGGTGGAGGACACCGGCATCGGCATCGGGCCGGAGGGGCAGGCGCGGCTGTTCCAGCCCTTCAGCCAGGCCGACAGTTCCACCACCCGGCGCTTCGGCGGCACCGGGCTGGGGCTGGCGATCTGCACCCGGCTGATCGAGCGGATGGGCGGACGGATCGGCGTCGAGTCAGTGCCCGGCCGGGGCTCGACCTTCTGGTTCACGGTGGACCTGGCGCGGGGGGAGGAGCCCGCCTTGCCCGCCCCGGCGCCGCTGGCCGGACTGGCCGTGCTGGTCGCCGACGAGGACGAGGTGCAGCGCGACGTGCTGGCCCGCTACCTGGAGCAGGGCGGGGCAACGGTGACCGCCGCCGCCACGGTGGCCGAAGCGGCGTCCCGCCTGGGGCGCGGGGGCTGGGGGTTGCTGGTCACCAGCACGGCGATGGCGGGACGGCTGGAACCGCTGGCGGGCGCCTGCGGACCCGGACTGCCGCGGCTGCTGCTGGGTGACGGGCGGGGGAACGGCCCCGCGGTCGCTTCGCCCCACGGCGGAGCGGGCGGGCTGGTGCAGCCGGTCCACCGCACCGCCCTGATCCGCGCCGCCGCCCTCCTGACCGGCCGTGCCGCACCCGATGCCGACCGGGCCGGTGCCGCGGGTGGCACTTTGGGGGCTTCCATGGAGCGGTCCGGCCTGCCGCTCGCCGTTCCAGTCGGCGCGGGAGAGGGACAGCAGGGCGGCCCGCCGGCCTACGGTCCGGTCCTGGTTGCGGAAGACCATCCGACCAACCAGCAGGTCGTGCTGCGCCAGCTGCGCCGTCTGGGCTGCACGGTGGAACTGGCGGCCGATGGGGAGCAGGCGCTGTCGGCCTGGCGCATCGGACGCCACCGGCTGGTCATCACCGACTGCCACATGCCGGTGATGGACGGCTACGAGCTTGCCCGCCGCATCCGGGCGGAAGAGGGCGGGATCGGCCATCCCACCGCCATCGTCGCCATGACCGCCAATGCGCTGTCCGGCGAGATGGAGCGCTGTCTGGCCGCCGGCATGGACGATTACCTCGCCAAGCCGGTGACGCTGGCCCAGCTGTCGCAGGTGCTGGCCCGGCGGCTCGGCGCGCCTCCCCGCCCGCCGGAGACGAAGGAACCGCCGGGACCGCAACCCGTCCGCCCGCCGGACGAATCGGCCCTGCCGGTGCTCGACCTCGACCACCTGCGCGAGACCTTCGGCGGAAGCCGGGAGGACGGCATCGATGGCGGCACGCTGGACATGATGGACTTCTTCATCGAAACGACGCGGCCGACCCTGGAAAAGTTGCGGCAGGCGCTCGACGCCGGGGAGATGGAGGAGGCGCGGGCGGCAGCCCATTCGGCCGCCGGAGCGGCACGAACCGCAGGCGCGCGGGTGCTGGCAGCCGCCTGCACCGCGCTGGAGCGCGCGATCGTAGACGCGCGACTGGAGGAGGTGGAACGCCATGCGCAGGCGATGGCCGCGGCCTTCCCGGAGGTCGAAAAGGCGATTCACGCGCTGCGCCACACGAAAGAGACGGTATCGCAGCCGGAAGAGAGCATGGCCTGACCGGATGTGTCGGGTCGTAATCTACCTGGACGGGAGCGGCAATCCGAAAAGGCGCACGGCTGACGCGAGTTGCTTGTCGGTGGGGTAGGGCTGAACTACTCTGGCCATCTTGATTGATTTCGACTGATTCAGCCGGGCCGTCGCCAAGCCCTGGCGGTCCGGGGGTGGAAAGCGTGGTCGGTTTCGCTGGCTTCTTTTGGAACAAGGAAACCCGGCGCCAGGCCGACCATGCAGCCGCAGACCGCGACCGCTGGCAGGCGATGCTCGCCGCCTCTCCCTATCCCTGGTGCGCCTGGACCGAATCGGGTGGCGGCGCCCTGTCGGACGAGGCGGCGGCCCTGCTGGGCATCTCCAAGGCCGACGCGCTGCCGGACGCGGTGTCGTCGCCCGATTTCGCCGCCGCCCTTGCCCGCCTGCGCCGCGACGGCGAGCCTTTCCGCTGCGAAGGACTGGTGCCGGATGGCCGGCGACTGATGCTGACCGGCCGGCGGGGCTGTGTCGGCGACAGCTGCTGCGACGTGGTGTGGATCGAGGACGTCACCGTCGCCCGCGACGCCGTTCAGGACGCGAACCGCCGTCACGAGACGGAAAGCGGGGTCGCCCGCTCCCGCCTTGCCGAGCTGCAGGCGATGGCCGATGCCCTGCCGATCCCGGTGTGGATGCGCGACCGCTCGTTACGGCTGTCCTGGTGCAACCGCGCCTATGCCCGCGCCGTCGACAGCGATCCGGACAGCGTGGTGACGGAGGGGCGGGAACTGACCGCCACCGGCCCGGCGCTGGCCGAACGGGCGCGCAGCGGCGGCTTCGCCCAGTCCGACCGCGCCCCCGTGGTGATCGGCACCGAGCGCCGCCTGCTGGAGGTGACGGAGGCGCCGCTGCCGCTGACCGACGGCGGCGGCACGCTGGTGGTCGGCTATGCCCTGGACCTGACCCCGCTGGAGGAGCTGCGCGGCGAACTGGACCGCCACCTGACGGCGCATGCGGAGGTGCTGGAGCGGCTGGGCACCGCCATCGCCATCTTCGGCCCCGACACCCGCCTGACCTTCTTCAACTAGGCCTATGCCCGGCTGTGGGATTTGGACGAGGCATGGCTGCGCACCGAGCCCACCAACGCCGAACTGCTGGAGGAGCTGCGCGCCCGCCGCCGCCTGCCGGAATATGCCGACTACCAGACCTTCAAGCGCGAACGCCTGACCCGCTACACCCATCTGGTGGAGCCGGTGGAGGAGATGCTGCACCTGCCGGACGGCACCACGCTGCGCCATCTGGCCGCCCCCCATCCGCAGGGCGGGCTGATCACCATCCTGGAGGACGTGACCAACACGCTGGCGCTGGAATCCTCCTACAACACGCTGATGGCCGTGCAGCAGGAGACGCTGGACAATCTGGCGGAGGGCATCGCGGTGTTCGGCGGCGACGGCCGGCTGAAGCTGTCCAACCCGGCCTTCGCCCGCATCTGGGATCTGGCGGACGGCGACCTGCACGGCGAACCGCACATCGCCGATGTCTTCGAGCGCATGCGCCCGCTGCTGGAGATGGCGCCGCCGGACCGGCAGGGGGAGGCCGCCGCCTCCGGCTGGGAAGCCCTGAAGGAGGAGTTGATCGGCGCCACGCTGGAACGCAGCGTCCGCTCCGGCAGGGTGGAGCGCAGCGACGGGTCGGTGGTGGAGTTCTCCACCCTGCCGCTGCCCGACGGGGCGGTGCTGAACAGCTATCTGGACGTGACCGACGGCGCCCGGCTGGAGACGGCGCTGCGCGCCTCCAACGCGGCGCTGGAGGCCGCCGACCAATTGAAGAGCGAGTTCATCGCCAACGTCTCCCACCATCTGCGCACGCCGCTGAACGGCATCATCGGCTTCGCCGAGGTTCTGGCGAACCAGTATTTCGGCGAGCTCAACGCCCGGCAGATGGAGTATGTGCGCAGCATGCTGACCGCCGGGGAGCGGTTGCTGGAACTGATCGACGACGTGGTCGACCTGACCAGCCTGGGAGCCGGCGTGACAACGCTGGAACGCGAGACGGTCAGCCTGCCCGACCTGCTCGACTCGGTGGCCAGCCTCACCCGCGAATGGGCCCGGCGCGAGGGGCTGCGCATGGAGGTCGTGGCGCCGGAGGCGCTTGGCGAGATCGAGGGCGACGGCAAGCGGCTGAAGCAGGCGCTGTTCACCCTCGTGGTCGGCGCCATCCGCAACCCGCCGCCCGACCGCCGCATCCGGCTGGCCGGCGAACGGCTGAACGGCAGCATCACCCTGTCGGTCAGCGGCGCCGCTCCGCCGGACGCCGATCCGCAGGGCGCGGCAGCCCTCGGCGTCTCGCTGGCGCGCAACGTGATGGAGCTGCATGGCGGCCGGCTGGAGCTGGACGAATCCGGTGGCACCGGCGTCTTCCGCAGCGCCCATGTCCGCTGCATCATGCCGGTCCGCGCGCCGGTCAACGGCGTGAAGGCCGGCTGACCGGGACCCAGGACGCGTCTCCGGCGTTACCCATGTCCACCCGATCCCGTGCAGTGCGGAGCCGCCGACGATGCCCAAGCCCCTGACCCTGTCCATCCCCCACTCGCTCGGCCGGGCGGAGGCCAAGCGCCGGCTGGTCGACGGCATGGGCGAGGCGCGGGCCCGTCTCAGCACCGTGGCGGCCAGCGTCGACGACAGCTGGACCGACGACCGCCTGAACTTCCGCGTCGTGGCGCTGGCCCAGACCATCGCCGGCCACATCGACGTGCTGGACGACAGCGTCGAGATGGAGGTTCAGCTCCCCTGGGCGCTGGCCCTGCTGGCCGACAAGATCAAGAACAAGGTGTCCCGCCAGGGCACGCTGATGCTGGAGAAGAAGTAAGGATCGGGGGGAGGTGTCGGCTGACGATGCCCCCACCCCAACCCTCCCCCGCTGGGCGGGGGAGGGAGTAAATGCTTGATTGGTAAGGAAGCGGTAGTCCCTCCCCCGCCCAGCGGGGGAGGTTAGGAGGGGGCAATCGAAGCCCGCACCTCCCCCCCATCCTTACCTCCCTCACCCCTCCGACGGCTCTTCCACCCTGCGGCGGGCGAGCGGGTGGTGGTCGTGCATGACCTTCTTCAGCCGTTCCGTCACCACATGGGTGTAGATCTGCGTCGTCGCGATGTCGGCATGGCCCAGCATCTTCTGGACCGAGCGCAAATCGGCGCCATGGTCGAGCAGATGGGTGGCGAAGGCGTGGCGCAGGACGTGCGGGCTGACCTTCTCGGGGTCGATTCCGGAATCGATGGCTAGCTGTTTCAGCAACTGGGCGAAGCGCTGGCGTGTCAGGTGCCCTTCGCCGGAGCTGCGTGACGGGAACAGGAAGGGGCTGTGCCCGGCATCCCCTCCGGCAACGGGCGGAATGAAGTGGCCGCGCAGCGGGATATAGGCGGCCAGCGCCGCCAGCGCCGGGTCGGACAGCGGCACCATCCGCTCCTTGCCGCCCTTGCCGCGCACCAGCAGGCCGCGGCCGTCGCGCATGATGGCGGTCATCGGCAGGCCGACCAGTTCCGACACGCGCAGGCCGGTGGCGTAGAGCACCTCCAGCAAAGCCACCAGCCGCAGCCCCTCCGGCCCGCCGCGCGCCTCGGCGGTGGACAGCATGGCTCCGACCTCCGCCTCCGTCAGGATCTTAGGCAGCGGACGGCCCTGCTTGGGGCTGTCGAGCGGCGAGGCGGGATCGTCGACCCGCCGGCCTTCCGACAGCAGGAAGCGGTAGAACTGCCGCATCGCCGACAGCCGCCGTGCCACCGTGCGCGGGGCGCCGTCCCTGCTCTGCACCGCCAGATAGGCGCGCAGATCCTCGGTGCCGGCCCCCTCCAGCGCCACGCTGCGCTGGGCGAGCCAGCGGCCGAGATCGGCGAGGTCGCGCTCATAGGCCAGCCGCGTGTTCACCGCCGCCCCGCGCTCCGCCGTCAGCATGTCGAGGAAGGCGTCCAGATGCGGGGAGGTGGCGAGCGGGCGCGGCTTGCACGGCCGGCCCCGCCGCTTGGCGGAACTTTTGGAAGCGGTCATCGTGGTGGCAGGCTTTCCGGGCATGAGGTCATTGCACGCCCCGTTCGGAAAGGGTGGGGGCGGAAAGGGCGGGATCGGGTGCGGCGGGTCCGGCGATGGCCGCCATCGCCTCGCGGGCGAGGGCGCGGGCGTCCGGCTCCAGCCCGACCGCCTTCAGGTTGGCCGCCACCCGCGCGGTGACGACCGGCGGCAGGCCGGCAGGCCCGGCCTCCCCCAGCAGGAGCAGGGCGGCGACCACCGTCTCGCCGACCCGCCCGCCGCCGGCGGCATCGCCCAGCCGCTGCCACAGCGTCGGATCGACCCCGGCATCGCTGCCGCTGGGCGGGCCGGCGCCATCGGTGGCCTGCATCCACGCCTCGTCCGGTACCATCACGCCCGTCGCCTGCAGAAGGGCGAGCTGTCCGGCGATGCGGCTGCGGGCCGGTGTATCGGCACCGCGCAACACCTCCTCCAGCCAGGCGGCCAGCGCGCGCGGATCCTCGGCGCCGCGCCCTGTCGCCACCACGGCCAGCGGCCACAGCCAGGCGGTGTCGGCGCTCCGCCCGCTGCGCAGGGCGAGATCGTGCCAGCGCCGCGCCTGATCGAGCCGGCCAAGCGCGTAATAGAGCCGTGCCGCCGCCGGGGCCAGCGCCGCGGCGTCCCCACTCGGCGACACGGTGTCGAGAAGCCCGGCCGCGGCGCCGCCGACCGGCCCGGCGCGCAGGCGCGGGTCGACCAGCTCCACCGCCAGGGAAGCGAGCGCGATGCGGCGCTGCCCGTCCATCGCCGCCGCCATCGCCTGATGGACCAGGGCGCGGGTGCGGGCGCCGCGGTCGCGCCGGGCGATGTCCCTCACCCGCAACAGCTCGTCGCCCGACGGCGGCACTTGGACATAGAGGTCGAGCAGTTGGCGGGCGTCGAGGAACAGGGAGGCCGCCGCGCGTTCCCCGGCCGCGGCGCGGGTGGCGGGATCGGTGGACGGGTTGGTGGCGATGGCGGCAAGGGCCGGCAGGTTGTCCAGCGGCAGTCGGTCGGGCGGAACCCCGATCCGCGCCGTCCGCATGGCGGCCAGCGTCAGCGCCAGCCCGTCGGGGTCGCCCTGCAGGATCAGCGAGCGGGCAGGGGGCGGCGCTGCGCCGGCCAGGGCATCGGCCACCATCAGGAACGGATCGGAGCGGCGGGCGCCGCCGCTGCGCAGGCTCGCCAACGCCTCGTCCGTGCCGGCGCGGTTGCCGACGCGGGCATGGCAGAACAGAGCCAGCCTAGTCCAATAGGCGGAGGCGAAGCTCTTGCCGCGGGCGAGCGCGCGTGTGCAATCCAGGCCGCCGCGCACCAGCTCCGCATCGGTCAGCGCCTTCGCCGCCGCCTCATCCGCCGCCAGCGCCGCGGGCAGCAGGGCCGCCAGATCGGCGGCTCCGGCGGGATCGCCGATCCGCGCCAGCTTCTCGATGCGCAGCGCGCCGAAGCGGCGGGGCGGCGGCACCTCCCCATCCGCCACGGCCGGCGACCCGGCGCTCAACAGCAGCCGGCGTTCCAGCGCCTTGACGGCGGGGGAGGGGGTGTCGACAGGAAGGGCGGCGATCAGCGGCAGAAGCTCCGCCCGGCCGATGCCGCGCCAGGGGTCGGCACCCAGCCCCTGCAGCCCGCTCAGCGTTCCCGCACCATCCGGATCGGGCGCCCCCAGAGCCTCGCGCGCGACCGGCACCGGCCGCGCCACCACGGGGGAGACGGGCGGCGGCGCTGCGACCGCGGGCGGGTAGACCGGAACGACGACGGGCGCAGGCGTGGCGACAGGCACCGGTATGGGAGCCGGCGCGTCCGTTCCGGCGTCGGGCGTCAGCCGGATCGGCGGACCGGCGACCTGTGCCGCGGCGGACGCCATCCAGCCGGTGGCCATCCAGCCGGTGACTGTCCAGCCGGCCGCCAGCAGTCCGGCCAGCAGCAGGGCGGCCGAAAGCGGGAAGCCCGAATGCGGACCGGCCCCGGCCGATGGTCGGGGTTCAGCGCGGGAAGCGCTCATCCGGCAGAACCTTCTCCACCGTCTTCGATGGAGCCGGCAGGTCCCACGAGGCGAGGAAAACCATGCCACCGGCGATCACCAGCAACAGCAGGACGATGAGGATCGAGAGAAACCGGCTCATGGCACCAAGGACGCGTTGTGTCGGAAAACAGCGGATCGGAGCGGAGCTACCACGCCCGGCGGTCGCAGGGCTTGGGACAAGCAATGGCTTTTCTGCTAAAGCATCCGCACCCCGGCCGCGGCGGTGACCGGCGACCGGGAGCACCGCCAACGGAGACACCGTTCAGCGGCGGCGCAGTGTAGCCACAGGTTGGACCGCCGCGCAACCCGCCCACCCGGCTTTCGGGCCGGCTTTCCGGAGGGGCGCCCCGGAGGAGCGCGCTTGTGCCGGCCAGCTTTCGGCGGGTATGAGTGTTGTCTGTTTCAGCGGTATGACGGCTGTCCCGCTGGATCGGGCGGACAGCGGAGTTGCGGGTACGGGTGGCGGATCAGATGGACGTGATGGGATTGCACAAGGCGATGACGGCCCTGCTTCCGGAGACGGGGGGCGGAGCGGCGGAGGACAAGGCACCGCTGCTGCCGCGCACCGTGGTGCTGGTCGGCCTGATGGGTGCCGGCAAGAGCGCCATCGGGCGCCGGCTGGCGACACGGCTCCACCTGCCCTTCCGCGATGCCGACACCGAGATCGAGGCCGCGGCCGGCTGCACCATCGCCGAGATCTTCGCCCGCGACGGCGAGCCGGTCTTCCGCTCCGTCGAGCGCCGCATCATCACCCGGCTGCTGACCGACGAGCCGGTGCACATCCTGGCGACCGGCGGCGGCGCCTTCATGGACCCGGACACCCGCGCCGCCATCCGCCAGCATGGCATCTCGGTCTGGCTGCGCGCCGAACTGGACGTCCTGGTCGCCCGCACCGCGCGGCGCACCCACCGCCCCATCCTGAACCAGGGCGACCCGCGCGCCATCCTGGGCCGGCTGATGGAACAGCGCTATCCCGTCTATGCCGAGGCCGACCTGACGGTGGTCAGCGACGAACGCCCGCCGGACGTGACGGTGGAACTGGTGATCGACGCGCTGGAGGCGCATTTCGGCGTCCAGCTTCCCCACCGCCAGGGCACGGGTCATGGCCCGCGCGGCGGCCGGACCGCCAAGGCCGACGTCCCCTGACGGCCGGTCCACATGCCCTTTCCTGAACCTCCAGCTTTGCGGACTGCTCCGATGACCTCCGTCTCCGCCGCCACCCCGGCCGCCCTCGACACCGTTCGCCTGGAGCTGGGCGCCCGCAGCTACGACATCCTGGTCGGCGACGGCGTACTGGCCGATGCGGGCGAGCGTATCGCCGCCGTCACCCGCGGCCGGGCGCCCATCGTGGTGACCGACGCCAACGTTGCGCCGCTGCATCTGGACACGCTGAACGCCACGATGCTGGCGGCGGGGATCGCGCCGCAGCCGGCCATCGTCCTGCCCGCCGGCGAGAAGACCAAGGACTTCGCCCATTTCCAGCAGCTGATGGACGACATCCTGGGCCGCGGGATCGAACGGTCCACCGTCCTGCTGGCGCTGGGCGGCGGGGTGATCGGCGACATCACCGGCTTCGCCGCCGCGTCGGCCCTGCGCGGCATCGACTTCATCCAGGTGCCGACGACGCTGCTGTCCCAGGTCGACAGCTCGGTCGGCGGCAAGACCGGCATCAACAGCCGCCACGGCAAGAACCTGATCGGCGCCTTCCACCAGCCGCGGCTGGTCATTGCCGACACCGCCACGCTCGACACCCTGCCGCGGCGCGAGGTGCTGGCCGGCTATGCCGAGGTGGTGAAGTACGGCCTGATCCGCCAGCCCGACTTCTTCGCCTGGCTGGAGCGGAACGGCCGCCGCGTGGTGGACGGCGACAGCGATGCCCGGCGCCATGCAGTGACCGTCAGCTGCCGCGCCAAGGCCGACATCGTCGGGGTGGACGAGCGCGAGAGCGGCGACCGGGCTCTGCTGAACCTGGGCCACACCTTCGGCCATGCGCTGGAGGCGGCGACCGGCTTCGGCCAGACCCTGCTGCATGGCGAGGGGGTGGCGATCGGCATGGTGCTGGCCTTCGACCTGTCGGTCCGGCTGGGGCTTTGCCCGGCGGAGGATGCGCGGCGCGCCCGCGCCCATCTGGCCGAGGTCGGGCTGCCGGTGCGCCCGGCCGACATCCCCGGCGTCGCCTGGGACGTGGACGGGCTGGTGCGGTCGATGGCCAAGGACAAGAAGGTGCAGGACGGCCGCATCACCTTCATCCTGGCCGACCGCATCGGCAACGCCTTCACCCGCCGCGACGTCGATGCCGCCGCCGTCCGCGCCGTTCTGGAGGAGGCGGTGACCCCGGCCTGATCCCAGCACCTCTCATTTGGACCTTTGCGGATAGTCAGTCTTTCGCACAATAGCGGCCCTCGCCGTTGCCCGCCCATACTCCCGGCCAAGACCGCGGCCGTCCCGCCGCGGCGCAAAACGGGAGGATGGGCGATGAAGGCGATGCTGGGCGTGTCGGCGTTGGGTGCGTTGATGGTGGCGGCGACCGCGCCGGCCATGGCGCTTGAGGTGCGCGAGCAGGCGACGATCAAGGCGCCGATCGAGCAGGTGTGGAAGCAGATCGCACCCTTCTGCGCCATCGCCGACTGGCATCCGGCCGTGGAGGGCTGCACCCTGCGCAAGACAGGCGGCATGCAGGAGCGCGACCTCGCCCTGAAGGGCGGCGGCGCCATCCAGGAGCGGCTGGTGTCCGTCTCCGCCGGTAAGCACCGCCTGCGCTATACGCTGCTGAACGGACCGCTGCCGGTGAAGAACTACAGCTCCACCATCCGGCTCGGCGCGGTGGACGCCCGCACCACCCGCGTCACCTGGTCCTCCAGCTTCGAGGCCAGCGGTGCCTCCGATGCGGAGGCGCGCAAGACCATCGCCGGCATCTACACCAGCGGCTTCGAAGGGCTGCGCAAGCGGCTTGATTCCGCACAGTAAAACCGGCGGAGGCGAAAACCAATCCGGAAACATGCATGGTTTTTAACAATCGGTTCTATTGACTATCTGCACATCAAGCTGACAGGATCGGTATGCCGCGTTGCGAAATCGCGGTCGAGTGCATCGTTCGTCCACAAAACCTGCAATCACGAGGGAGATGGGACACATGCCGACACGCCGACTGATGCCGGACGTCATCAAGAACCAGGAGCTGACCTGCCTGCCGCCCGGCGCCACCGTGCGCGATGCCGCCACCCTGATGGCGGAGAAGCGCATCGCCGCGGTGCTGGTCACCGAAGGGCGCACGCTGAAGGGCATCGTCACCGAACGCGACATGACCACACGGGTGGTGGCCGCCGGACTCGACCCCGACACCACGCCGCTGTCGTCCGTGATGACCGCAGATCCCGATACGCTGGTACCCTCGGCCACGGCGCTGTCCGCGCTCGACCTGATGGAACGGCGCCATTACCGCCACCTGCCCATCGCAGTGGACGGCGAAGTGGTGGGCATGGTGTCGATCCGCGACCTGTTCGCCGTCGTCCGCGCCCATCTGGAGGACGAGTTGCGCAGCCGCGAGGCCTACATGTTCGGCAGCGGCTATTCGGCGGAGGCCACGCCGGGCTGAGGAGCCGGGATGGGGACGAGGCTGACCTATAGGTAACGCTGCGTTGCGGCGGGGTCGGGTTGACCGGGCGCCCGGCCCCGCCGATAGTCGAGGATGAGCCATCCTAACTGCTGAACTGGAAAGCCCGATGTCCGCGCCCTCGCTGTCCGCCCCCGCCGCGCGCGAGCCGATCCACACCCGTCGCGTCACCTGCCAGGGCTTCCGGCGCGCCGACGGGCTGTGGGACATCGAAGGGCACCTGACGGACGTCAAGAGTTATGGGTTCCATACCGAGGAGCGCGGGCATCTGGAGCCGGGAACGCCGATCCACCAGATGTGGATGCGTCTGACCGTCGACGACAAGCTGACCGTCCAGGCGGTGGAGGCGGTCACCCAGGACAGCCCCTACAACGCCTGCGGCAGCATCACGCCGCAGTTCCAGAAGCTGGTCGGCCTGCGCATCGGTCCGGGCTGGACCCGTGCGGTCAAGGACCGGCTGGGCGGGCCGAAGGGCTGCACCCATCTGGTGGAACTGCTGGGCCCGCTGGCGACCACCGCCTTCCAGACCGTCTATCCGATCCTTGCCCGCGAGGCGGCCGAACGGGCGAAAGCGGCCGGCAAACCGCCCCACGACGACGGAAAGCGGCCGGCCCTGCTGAACATGTGCCACATCTTCGACAGCAACGGCGAAGTGGTGCGCAGGCATTGGCCTGCCCACTACACCGGCGAGCAAGGCGAAGGCTCCGCCCGTGGGGAAGCGGCGGATTAGGCGACGCCGCTCTGCGAAACAGCGGAAGGAAAGGCGGAGTGCGGCCGGCGGCCAGGCCGCCGCGCGCCTTTATGCCTCCAGCAAGGTGCTTGGCGACGCGGATTGGCCACCGGGGGTGGGAAAGCTGCCGCCTGCCGCGACCGCGGACTGGCCGCCGTCGACGTCATCGACAGCCGGCAGTTCGAAAGGCGTGCCGATGAACGGATCGCTGCCGCCGTGGCCGGCGCGCAGATGACCATCCTCCGTGCAGGCGCGCCGGTAATAGGACGCGATGAAGACACGCACGGCGGAGGTCAGGGTGACGTCCGCCTCCTCCGGATCGATGCCGCGGCGACGGGCCTGCTCTTCGATCCGTTCCTTGATCTGCGTGCAGAGACGATTGACGGTCAGTCCTTCCCGACGGCCGATATCCTCCAGAGCATCCCACATCGACGGTTCCAGCCGCATGCTCGTGCGATGTCCGCCGATCATGATGTTCTGGCTTCTCAACGGTTCCACCCCTGCCTGTGGGGTGTTCACCCGCTTTTTCTTCGGCCCACGCTTCGCCATCCGCAGCCCCTTCCACGAAGCCGCCGGCGGACATGCGAAGTTTGTGTCCGCCACGGCGCGATAAATGGTTGCATATATCGCACTTTACTAAACGCAGCGGGAATTGCAACCACGCACGCGCCTTCCATTCTTACAACATTTTCTAAAATCGACTCGTAGTTGCATTCATATGTATGCTATTTCGGCCTCTCAACCGCCCGTTACTTGTGCGGCGGCAAACGAGTGTTGACGCTGGGGTCCTGCCGGTAGTCGGCGAAGCTGCTGTCAGGCTCCTGCTTCGCCGGGGGCGTGGGTGGTCAGGCCCAGCGCATGCACCCGCTCGCGCAGTTCATCGGCCAGCAGGCCATAGACCATGCGCTGGCGCTCCACCCGCGACTTGCCGGTGAAGGCGGCGGAGACGACGGTGACGTGGAAATGGGTCTCGCCCGCGGCGTCCGCACCGGCATGGCCGGCATGGCGGGCGGAGTCGTCGACCACCTCCAGACGATCCGGCGCCAGTCCGGCTGTCAGCTTCTCGCGGATGCGGGTGGCGTATTCCATGGTGGGGCCCCGGTTTCTCTCGCATGAGCGGTGGAAGGGCGGCGACCGTGGGAGCGGCTTCCCCCGGCGATCCGCACCGGAAAGGAGAGGGCGCGATTCACCGTCTGTCAAGCTCCGCGACCCGCGCGTTGCGGATGACGGAAGCCCGATTCGGCATGCTTGCCAGAGGCATCGGCTCTTCCCATACTTGCCCGATGACCAGGAACCGCGCCCGCTCCAGTTACGACAGCTACGCCGCCCCGCGTGCGGCCACCCGTGCGTGCGACCATCCCGATTGCGTCGCCGCTGGCGAATACCGTGCGCCGAAAAGCCGCAGCAGTCTCAACGAGTACTGGTGGTTCTGCCTGGACCATGTCCGGGAGTACAATCGCGCCTGGGACTATTATGCCGGCATGTCCACCGACCAGATCGAGGCGGAGGTGCGGCGCGACACCACCTGGCAGCGGCCGAGCTGGCCGCTCGGCAAATGGGCCACGCAGGAACGCTTCATCCGCGACCGCGTGGTCAACGGCTTCAGTTTCGAATTCGGCCAGGACACCGGCAAGACGAAGGACGAGGAAAAGGCGCAGCGGCGGAGCCACGCGCGGACCGACGAGGAAAAGGCGCTGGCCATCCTTGAACTGACGCCGCCCGTGGACTTCACGCGCATCAAGGCACGCTATCGGGAGCTTGCGAAAAAGCACCATCCCGATGCCAACGGCGGCGACAAGGCTGCGGAAGAACGCCTGAAGGAAATCAATCAGGCCTACAATACGCTGAAAGCCTGTTATGCTGCCTGAACCCCCGTTGGCGGGCCGGGTCAATCCCGCGGCCGCTGGACAACCGACACTCGCTGGAACGTAAGAAACCACCCATGGCTTCCCAAGGAGCGACCCAGGCCAGCTCGGCCCTGTTCGACCACAAGCCCGATACGACGGTCTCGGTGCGCGAGGTCTTCGGAATCGACAGCGACATGCAGGTGCCGGCCTTCAGCCAGCGCACGGAGCATGTGCCCGACCTCGACAGCGCCTACCGGTTCGACCGGGACACGACGCTGGCCATCCTCGCCGGCTTCGCCTACAACCGCCGCGTCATGGTCCAGGGCTATCACGGCACCGGCAAGTCGACCCACATCGAACAGGTCGCAGCCCGTCTGAACTGGCCCTGCATCCGCGTCAACCTGGACAGCCACATCAGCCGCATCGACCTGATGGGCAAGGACGCCATCGTTCTGCGCGACGGCGTGCAGGTCACCGAATACCGCGAGGGCATCCTGCCCTGGGCCCTGCAGCATGCCTGCGCCCTGGTGTTCGACGAGTATGACGCCGGCCGCCCCGACGTGATGTTCGTGATCCAGCGCGTGCTGGAGGTGGAAGGCAAGCTGACGCTGCTCGACCAGAACCGCGTCATCCGCCCGCACCCGGCCTTCCGCCTGTTCGCCACCGCGAACACCGTGGGCCTGGGCGACACCACCGGCCTGTATCATGGCACGCAGCAGATCAACCAGGGCCAGATGGACCGCTGGAACATCGTGGCGACGCTGAACTACCTGCCGGTCGATGCCGAGGTGAAGATCGTCCAGGCCAAGGTCGCCTCCTATGACGACGCCAGGGGCCGCGACACGGTGGCGTCGATGGTGCGTCTGGCCGACCTGACCCGTGCCGGCTTCATCAACGGCGACATCTCCACCGTCATGAGCCCGCGCACGGTCATCACCTGGGCCGAGAACGCGCGCATCTTCAACGACGTCGCCTTCGCCTTCCGCATCACCTTCCTCAACAAGTGCGACGAGGTGGAGCGGCCGACGGTGGCCGAATACTACCAGCGCTGCTTCGGCGTGGAGTTGCCGGAGACGGGGGTCCAGGCGAACCTCGTGTGACGATCCTGCGCCCTTGCTTTCCCTCCTGAAGTCGGGGCGCAGCACACAAGGATTCACACGGATTTCACGGATCAAAACACGGATTTCACGGATGAAGGTGAGCCTGGGTGCCGATCTCGACCGCTTGACCGAGCGGGTCATCGGTGCCGCCTTTGCGGTTCATGCCGCATTGGGCCATGGATTCGCAGAGCAGGTCTATAAAAAGGCCCTGTTTCGTGAGTTATCCGACGCCGGTTTGACGGCTGCCACGGAAGTGCCTTTCAAGGTGCTTTACAAAGGTGATCCCGTCGGCAGCTATTTTGCGGATCTCGTGGTCGAACAGCGGCTGATCGTGGAGTTGAAGGTTTACGAGGCTTTGATCCAAGCCCACAGCCGCCAAGTCCTGAACTATCTGCGGGCAAGCGGATTGCCGGTTGGCCTTCTGTTCAACTTCGCCGGACCAAGCCTTACGGTCAAGCGAGTACTGACACATTAGAAAATCCGTGAAATCCGTGCCCAAATCCGTGAAATCCGTGTCAATCTTGCCCGCAGCTCTCCGACCTTGTCCGAAGCCGGTACCACAACCCGAAGACGCCCCGCGATGACCACCCAGAACGACTCCCCCGTCGAAGCCTTCAAGCGGTCCACGACCGCCACGGTGCGCGCCATGTCCCGGCGGGCGGAGGTGCAGGTGGGCTTTTCGTCCGATCCGCCGGGCTTGTCGGGCCAGCGGGTGCGGGTGCCGCTGCCGGCGCGCGATCTCAATCCCGTCGATGTCGCCAAGCTGCGCGGGGCGGCCGATGCCGTGGCGCTGCGGCTGCGCTATCACGACGCCACGGTGCACGCCCACCGCATGCCGCTGGGCGATGCCGCGCGTCAGGCCTACGACGCACTGGAGCAGGCGCGCTGCGAGGCGCTGGGCAGCCGCGACATGGCCGGCGTCGCCCATAACCTGGAAGCGGCGCTGGACGACCGCTACACCCGCCAGGGCCTCGACCGCGTCGAGGATCGCGGGCAGGTGCCGCTGGCCGAAGCGTTGCGGCTGATGGCGCGCGAGGCGATGACCGGCGCACCGCCGCCGCCCGCCGCCGCCCATGCGGTCGATCTCTGGCGCCCCTGGATCGAGGAGCGGCTGGGCCGCGACATGAAGGGGCTGGCGAATTATGCCGGCGATCAGGAGGCCTACGCCAAGGCCGTGCGTCGCCTGCTCGCCGACCTCGACATGGAAGTCGGTCAGGAAGCCGACCAGGAAGAGGAGGAGGACCAGCAGACCCAGTCCTCCGAGGATGAGAATTCGCCCGAGAGCGGCCAGACCCGCGGCCAGGACGAGGACCAGTCCGAGTCCGAATCCATGGCCTCGTCCGAGATGCAGGACTCCTCGGAGGCCGGCGACAGCGCCGAGGAGGGCGCCGGCGAGGAAGGCGACATGGAGATGGGCGAAGGCGAGGGGGCGGAGGAGCCCGCCGGCCCCGGCCAGCCCTGGCGCAACGACGCCAACCGCCGCAACGAACCCGATCCCAACGCCTATAAGGCCTTCACCACCCAGTATGACGAGGTGGTGGACGCCGCCGACCTCTGCGACCCGGCGGAACTGGAGCGGCTGCGCCATCTGCTGGACCAGCAGCTGCAGCATCTGCAGGGCGTGATCTCCAAGCTGGCGAACCGGCTGCAGCGCCGGCTGATGGCCAAGCAGCAGCGCTCCTGGAACTTCGACCTGGAGGAGGGCATCCTCGACGCCGCCCGGCTGGCCCGCGTCGTCGCCAACCCGGTGCTGCCGCTCTCCTTCAAGGCAGAGAAGGAGATGGATTTCCGCGACACGGTGGTGTCGCTGCTGATCGACAATTCCGGCTCGATGCGCGGCCGGCCGATCTCCATCGCCGCGATGAGCGCCGACATCCTCGCCCGCACGCTGGAACGCTGCGCGGTGAAGGTGGAGGTGCTGGGCTTCACCACCCGCGCCTGGAAGGGCGGGCAGGCGCGCGAGGCCTGGGTCGCCGCTGGCAAGCCGCCGCATCCCGGCCGGCTGAACGACCTGCGCCACATCGTCTACAAGGCCGCCGACATGCCGTGGCGCCGCGCCCGCAAGAATCTGGGCCTGATGCTGCGCGAAGGCATCCTGAAGGAGAACATCGACGGCGAGGCGCTGCAGTGGGCGCACAACCGCCTGCTCGGCCGGCCGGAACAGCGCCGCATCCTGATGGTGATCTCCGACGGCGCGCCGGTGGACGACTCCACCCTGTCGGTGAATGCCGGCAACTATCTGGAACGCCACCTGCGCCAGACCATCGAGCAGATCGAGACCCGGTCGCCGGTGGAGCTGGTGGCGATCGGCATCGGCCACGACGTGACCCGCTACTACCGCCGCGCCGTCACAATCGTCGATGCGGAGCAGCTGGGCGGCACGATGATGAACAAGCTGGCCGAGCTGTTCGACGAGGATGACCGCCGCGGCGGCCGTCGCGGCTGGCGTTGACGTAAGGATGCAGGCGAGAGTGTTTCCAGCTTTATCAATGCATTAGCTGGAAACACCGGCCCGGTTCAGGGCGCATCCTTACCTACGAATTCCGGCTTGATGCCCTCTACCGGTCCGGGAGAAGGTGCTGGAGATGGCGTCGCATTGGCTCCCGACGGTGCCGCCACCTTTGCGGCCTCCTTCCTTTCATCCTCCGGCACCAGGCGCCAGAGTTCGGTCATGCCGGTGCGACCGCGCAGGGAACGGCCACCCTGGCGGACCAGAGTAACGGCATTCTTGCCCTTGGCCGCAGTAACGCCGCTGGTCAGCACGATCACCTCGGCATCGCCCTGGAGTCCGCCCGACAATTCTTCGATGCGGGCGGCGACGTTCACCGTGTCGCCGACGATGGTGTAGTTGATCCGGCTGTCGGAGCCGATGTTGCCAACCACCACCGGGCCGCTGTGCAGGCCGACGCGGACATGGATCGGCGCCTGCCCGGCGGTGACACGGCGGCGGTTGTCGGCGCGGATCGCGTGATGGATGGCAAGGGCGGCGCGCAGCGCGCGGACGGCATGGTCCTCCTGCGCTTCCGGCGCGCCCCAGAAGGCCATCAGGGAATCGCCGATGAACTTGTCCACCGTGCCGCCTTCCGCCTCGATGCAGGCGGCGAGCAGGGTGAAATGCTCGTTCAGCAGGGTGGCGGTGTCGGCGGCGGCCATATGTTCGGCCATGCGCGAGAAGCCGCGGATGTCGGTGAACATCACCGTCACCTCGCGCTGGACGGAAACGAGCCCGCCCTCGGTCTCGCGCTGGCGCATCAGGCGCAGGACCAGCGCCTTCGGCACATAGGTCTCGAACCAGCGCAGGCCCGCCACCATGGCGTTGAAGGCGGTGGCGGCGCGCGCCATCTCGCGCAGGCGGGAATCCGGCAGATCGGGGATTGCGCGGAATTCGAAGGCGCGGACGCGGTCGGCGGCCTCGGCCAGCCGGGCCACCTGCCGGCTGATCCGCCGCCCGACCAGCAGCGCCACCCCGACCGACACCAGCAGGATGGCGAAGCCGACGGCGCCGGTGATGTAGAGCCGGCGGATCTCGACGCCCATCTCGCCATCGCGATAGCCGATGCCGATGATCCAGTCCTGCTGGCCGTATCCCGCCATGCTGCGGGTCAGGAACATGTAGTCGCTGCCCAGCACGCGCACGCCGCGCGCCTCCACCCGCTTCTTCAGCGACTGGACCGGGACGCCGCTGGTCCACAGCGCCGCCAGCGCCGGGTCGTCCACCTGATCGATCCGCGGCAGCGGCGGCCCGTCGAGCTTGCCGGAAAAATCGAAGCTGCGGCCGACCAGCGCCGGGTGGGCCAGCACATGGCTGTGGTCGTACAGCACGAAGGCGTTCAGCCCCTGCTCCACATACAGCACCGACAGGAAGCGCGACAGGTCGCCCAGCGACACGCCGACCGCCACCTGCCCCAGATAGCGGCCGTCTCGCCGCACCGGCTGGTACAGGGTGAGGAAGCTGTTCTGCGCCTCCTTCAGCCAGCGCGGATCCGCCCAGCTGGCGGCGCTGCGGTTGGGGCCGTCCAGCACCTCCGGCGGGATGTCGCTCTCGCCCTGCATGTCGAAGGGTTCGGCGATCAGGTCGCCGTTCAGCCGGGCGACCCGGATCCCGGTCAGGTCGGGGCGGATGAAGGCCAGCCCGGTCACGTCCGGCGCGCCGGCCAGCGCGCCGCGCAGCGTGTCGGTCATCGCCGTGCCGTCATTCGCCCGCAGGTCGCCGCGCTCGATCAGCCCAGAAACGAAGCGCGCCATCTCCCGCGCGGGGTCGAGTTGGTGGCGCACCCGCACCTCCACCCCCGCCAGCGCCAGATCGGCCTTGTCGTTCAGCAGGGCGAAGGTGTTGGTGCTGGCGCTGACCAGCCCCAGGACCAGCACGCTGGCGACCGCCGCCAGCATCAGCGACCCGAAACCGGCGACCAGCACCGCGGCGATCGGCAGCCGCAGCCGTCGCCGTCTGGCCGGCTCCGGCGCCAGCTTCGCCCGCGTCTTGCTGCCCGCCTGTCCGGCCGGTTTCGCGGCCGACGCCGGAGCGGGCAGAGGCAACTGTACGCGTGCTGAGGGGCTGTCGGGCATGCGCCGCAGCCTACCCGCCCGTAAGGTCAGGAGCAACCCGCCGGGCCGCATCCTTACGCGGATTTCATGCGGCCAAGCCGGTGCTTGCGGACTCCCCTAATCGCCCCCTATTTGCCGACGATCACCTTCACCCGCTGCCCCGGCTGCAGCGGCGTGCCGGGGGGAAGGTCGTTGATGATCCGGAACAATTCCTCGGCATAGGGCTCCTGCGGCATGCGGCGGACGAAGCCGGCGACGCTGTCGCCGGGCTGCACCGTCGCCACCTGGACGCGGCGCGGGCGGTAGCGGGCGACCTCCTGCGCGGTCAACCGATGGAAGCTGTTGGCCGTCGCCTGGAAATCGGCATCGAAACGAGCCAGGTTTCCCGCGGGCGCCAGGAAGGTGAAGCGGTACATCCGCCCGTCCGGCACACGGATCGCCACCAGCCGGATGTCGGCGCTCTCGCCCTCCGCCTCGCCGTGGGTGGTGGCGGTGGCGGCCGGCATGCCGCCGATGGTGGTGCGCTGGAGGTTGGACAGGTTGGCGCCTTTTCCCCACACGCCGGTCAGGAAGGACGCCGGGTCGGAGACGCCGGCCGCCGACCCGCCGTCGAAGGCCATGGCGGTGCCGTTCTGCCCCTTAGCGACCACCTGATCCGCCCCGTTCAGCAGGGAATAGCCCTTCGGCACGGTGAAGGCGATGCCCAGCTGCGGGTGGGCGAAGGTCCGGTCGCGGACATAGCCGTTCTCCGGGCTGTCGCCATAGATCATGCCGTCGACCACCGCCAGGTAAGGATCGCGCGGGCGGGCGCCGCCCTGCGGGATGGCGCGGGCAAGCTCGGCGGCGCGACGTATGCGGTCCTCTGTCGCCGGGTGGCTGGCGAAGAAGTCGAAGCCGCCCTCGCCCTTGTTGCCGGCGCGCAAGCCCTCATACTGGCTGTCTCGGCGCAGGGTTTCCAGGAAGGTCGCCATGGCGAAGGGATCGTAGCCGGCACGGCGTAGAGTCTCGACGCCGAGCTGGTCGGCCTCCAGCTCCTGCTCGCGCGAATAGCCGGCGACCACGGCGGTGCCGCCCAGCCCGGCGAGCTGTGCCAGCGTGTCGTTGCCGAACACCAGCCCGACCCCGGCGGCCAGGATGCCGGCGATGGTTTGCCGGGTCTGGCGCTGCGCCGAATGGCGGGCGGTGATGTGGCCGATCTCGTGCGCCAGCACGCCCGCCACCTCCGCCTCGTCCTTCGCCAGGGCCAGCAGGCCGCGGGTAACGTAGACATAGCCGCCGGGCACGGCGAAGGCGTTGACCACGTCGCTGTCCAGAACGGTGAAGGTCCAGGGTTCGCGCGCCCGCGCCGTGGTGGAGGCCAGATTGCGGCCCAGCTGCTCGACATAGCCCTGCAGCCGGGCGTCCTTCACCGCCCCGCCGAACTGGGCCAGGATCTTGGGATGCTCCTGCGCGCCCAGCGCCGACTCGTCGCCGGACAGGACATTGTCCAGCAACCCGGCCATTGCCGGGGCGGGGACGGTCAGGGCGGGCGCCGTGACGGCCAGGCACAGGGCTGCCAGCGCGGCACGGAACGGCTTGCGGAAGGGGACGTGGATCGGCATACCGGTCAAAACCCCGCCCGGCGGCGGTTGTTCCGCAAAGACGGCGATCTCCATGCGACCTGTCCCGCTCCCGCTCGTGAGCCTGCCGGTTCTGCTGCTGGGCTGGCTGTTGCTGGCCGGCGCCGCGTCGGCGGAGCCGTTGCGCGTCACCGCGGTGCTGGACGGCGACACGCTGGAGCTGGAAGACGGCCGCCGCGTCCGGCTGGCGGGGATCGAAGCCGCCAAGCCGCCGCGCCACGCCAACCCGGCCGACGGCCGCGTCTGGCCGCTGGCGGAGGCGGCGACCAGGGCGCTGTCGGAACTGGCGCTCGGCCGCCGCGTCGTCCTGCACGGGCCGGCCCCGGTCGACCGCCATGGCCGGCTGCTCGCCCATCTGGTGCGGGAAGACGGCTTGTGGCTGCAATCGGCCCTGCTCGTCCGCGGGTTGGCCCGCGTCCACACCCACCCCGACGCCCGCGCCTATGCCGCCGAATTGCTGGCGGGCGAGGAAGAGGCGCGCACCGCCGGGCGCGGGCTCTGGCGCAGCCGGGTCTATGCGGTGCGCGATGCCGCCGATCCCGACGATCTCGCCCGCGACCGCGACGGCTTCCAACTGGTGGAAGGGGTGGTGCTGGCCATCTCCAAGAGCGGCGGCGAGGCCTGGCTGGATTTCGGCACCGACTGGCGGAGCGACGTCACCGTCCATATCGGCCGTGCCGCGATGCGCCAGGTCACCCGCGCCGGCATCGACCCGCTGTCCTTCGAGGGACGCCGGGTGCGCGTGCGGGGCTGGATCACCCTGCGCAATGGCCCCATGATCGAGATTACCCACCCCGAACAGATCGAGCGGCTGGAACGGGAGGCAACCGCCTCCACCCGGCAGGGTCCCGGACCGGACGGTGAGGATCTGTGGGACGTGAACGACGCGGAGGACGAACCGGAATGATGAAGCCGCCGATTGCGCGCATGCTCGGCTCCATGGTCGGAGGCCGGGCCGGACGCCTGCTCGTCCTCCTGTTTCTTATGCTCGCCGCCTTGCCGTTTCATCCGGCACTGGCGGCCGGGCCGGCGCTGACGATCGCCGTCGCCGGATCCGAACGGGTGTTCGACCGCGACGCCCTGCTGGCCCGTCCCGACATGGTGACCGTCGACATTCCCGCCGACATCTCCTATGGCCGTCCGATGAGTTACCGCGCCGTGCCGCTCGCCAGCCTGCTCGGCACCGGCGAGTTTCCGCCCGGCACCGTGCTGGAAGGGGTGGCTTCGGATGGATTCACCGCGCAACTGCCACCGGAGCTGTGCTTGCGCACCGGTCCCGACGGCGCCGTCGCCTTCCTCGCGGTGGAGCCGGCCGACCGGCCCTGGCCCAACCTTCCGGGCAAGGAGGTGTCGGCCGGTCCCTTCTATCTGGTGTGGGTGCGGCCGGAAGCCTCGGGAGTGCGCAGCGAGCAATGGCCCTATCAGCTGGCCCGCATCGTCGCTTCGGACGATCCGCTGAAGCGCTGGCCTCAGCTGGCGGCCGAAGCGGGGCTGGCCGCCGACTCGCCGATCCGAGCCGGACAGACGGTGTTCATCACCCAATGCATGGCCTGCCATACCCTGAACGGCGCCGGCAGCGCCACGATGGGGCCGGACCTGAACCGGCCGATGAACCCGACCGAGTATCTCACGCCGACTGGGTTGAAGAGGCTGGTCCGCGACCCCCGCTCCGTCCGGACATGGCCGGGCCAGCAGATGCCGGGCTTCGATCCGGCGATGCTGAGCGATGCCGATCTCGACCGCGTCGTCGCCTATCTCGGGCATATGGCGGGGCGGAAGGCGCTGTGACGGAGGAACCATGGGAGGGGGCTTCCACCCCATCCCATGGCAGCGACCGGAACATCACAGGATGGCGTTGAAGTCGTCCAGCAGCGTGGCGATCCGTCCGCTGTCGCTCTGGTCCATGATGACGCGGGCGCGGCGGCTCGCCTCCATCAGGTCGAGCGAACGAATCCGCTTCTTCACCGCTGGAACCGACAGCGGCGCCATCGACAGCTCGCGCACGCCCAGCCCCAGCAGCAGGGCGGAATAGCGCGGGTCGCCGGCGATCTCGCCGCAGACCGACACCGTGATGCGGGCGCGCAAGGCCGCCTCGATGGTGAACTGGATCAGCCGCAGCACCGCCGGATGCAGCGGGTCATACAGCGTGGCGACCTGTTCGTCGGAACGGTCGATGGCCAGTGTGTACTGGGTCAGGTCGTTGGTGCCGATGGCGAAGAAGTCGGCGGCATATGCCAGCGCGTCGGCCGACAGGGCCGCCCCCGGCACCTCCACCATCACCCCCACAGGCGGCAGCGGGTCGGCGATGGCGACGCCGCGGCGCCGCAGGCGGCGGGCGACCTGGCCCATCATCTCCCGCACCTTCTGCACCTCCGCCACCGACCCGATCATCGGCAGCAGGATGCGCAACGGCCCATGCGCCCCGGCACGCAGCATGGCGGCGAGCTGGGTTTCCAGCAGCTTCGGTTCGCGCAAGCCCAGCCGGATGGCGCGCAGGCCCAGCGCCGGGTTGGCCGGCTCGCCATAGCGGCCCGCCATCCAGCCGGCCAGCTTCTCGCCGCCCAGATCCATGGTGCGGGCGGTGACGGTGCGGCCGCCCATCCCCTCGATCATGGTGCGCAGCACACCATACTGCTCATCCTCGTCGGGCAGATGGTCCCGGTTCATGAACATGAACTCGGTCCGCAGCAGGCCGATGCCCTGGGCGCCGTGCTCCAGCGCCTGATCCAGGTCGCGGGGCAGCTCCAGGTTCGCCATCAGCGTCACCGCAGTGCCGTCGCGGGTGACGGCGGGCAGCTTGCGCAAGCTCTTCAGTCCCTGGCGCTCGCGTTCGCGCGCGGCGCGGCGCTCGCCATAGTCCGCCAGCACGTCGGCCGGCGGGTCGATTAGCACGCGGCCCTGCAGGCCGTCGACGATCACCGTCACGCCGTTGCGCACACCCGCCAGCAGGCCGGGCGCGCCCAGCACCGCCGGCAGGCCGAGCGAGCGGGCGAGGATCGCCGTGTGGCCTTCCGCTCCGCCCAGCACGGTGGCGAAGCCGCCGACGATGGCGGGGTCGAGCAGGGCGGTGTCGGCGGGGGTCAGTTCCTCCGCCAGGATGATGCTGCCTGGGGGCAGGTTGCTGAAGGCCCGGAATTCCTGCTTCATCAGGTTGCGGGTCAGCCGCCGCCCGACCTCGCGGATGTCGTCGATGCGGCCGGCCAGATAGGCGTCGTCCATGCCGGCGAAGGTCGCGGCGATGGCGGTGATTTCCGCCTGGATGGCGGCCTCGGCGTTGATACGGTCCTGCTTGATGCGATGTTCCACCCCGCGGGTCAGGCGCGAGTTGGTGACCATCGACAGGTGGGCGTCCAGCAGGAAACCGATCTCTTCCGATGCCGAATCGGGCAGCACCAGAGCCTTGCTCTTCAGCTTCTTGATCTGGCGCCGGGCCTTGGCCGCCGCCTCGTTGAAGCGGGCGACCTCCGCCTCGACGGCTTGCGGTTCGACGGTGTATTCGGGAATGGCGACGGCGCCGCTTTCCACCACATGGGCCGGGCCGATGGCGATGCCGGGGGACACGCCCAGGCCGCGCAGGGCGCGCGCCGAACCGCTCCCCGAACCGCTCCAAGATTCGGGCGAGGGGACGCCGCCGGAACCGCCACCGGAGCCGCCGCGATCGGGACCGGCCACGGGGCCGTTGGCCGCGCCGGTTGAGGGCAGGTCACTCTTCATCGAACTTGCGATTGATCAGGTCCAGGAGGGCATCCATCGCCGCGTCGGCATCCGTGCCGGAAGCGCGCAGTTCCACCGTGGTTCCGGGGCCGGCGGCCAGCATCATCAGCCCCATGATCGACTCGCCGGACACGACGGACTCGCCGCGGCGCACCGAGATCTCGGCGTCGAATGTGGCGACCAGCTTCACGAACTTGGCCGAGGCGCGGGCGTGCAGGCCGCGTTGATTGGTGATGGTGGCGGTGCGGCGGATTTCACCGTCGGCGGGCGCCGTTTCGTCGGGGTGGCTCATCGCGGGCGGTTTCAGTCCGACAGGAGGGTGGAAGCGACGTTGATGTATTTCTGCCCGGCGTCGCGGGCGGCGATCACCGACTTGTCGAGCGGTTCGGTCTTCCGCACGCTGGCAAGCTTGATCAGCATCGGCAGATTGACGCCGGCGATCACCTCCACCTTCGCCTTGTCCATGATGGAGATGGCGAGGTTGGACGGCGTGCCGCCGAACATGTCGGTCAGCACCACGACACCCGACCCGTCGTCGACCTCCGCCACCGAGTTCAGGATGTCCTGGCGGCGCTGTTCCATGTCGTCGTCCGGACCGATGCACACGGCACGCACCTGCTGCTGTTCGCCCACCACGTGGAACAGCGCGGCGATGAATTCCTCGGCCAGCCGTCCGTGGGTGACAAGAACCATACCGATCATGGGACATCCTTCAAGGTTGGGTCCTCCCCGGAGACCTGCGCGAGAACCGCTGCCGCAAGGCAACCGCCCGCATCGCATCTGGATCGTTGGTTGGACGTATGGTCGTCAAGGCGCAATTTGCATCATCCCAGATTGCCGGCCGGATTGCCGGCCGAGGTGCCGATCTGGCTACCGGTCTGCCCGGCGGTGCGCAGGCCCAGCCGGTCGAGCTCCCGGTGGCTCAGGCTGACCCGCAGCCTCTGGTCCCTCAGCCAGGCGGCCAGCCGTTCGGCGATGAAGACCGACCGGTGCTTGCCGCCGGTGCAGCCGATGGCGATGGTCAGATAGCTCTTTCCTTCCTGGTTGTAGCGGGGCAGCAGCGGGCGCAGCAGCTCCGTCAGGTTCCGGAAGAAGGCGGGAAAGTCGGGGTCGCTTTCCACCCGTGCCGCGACGGCCGGGTTCAGGCCGGTCAGCGGCCGAAGCTCCGGGTCGTAATGCGGGTTGGTCAGGAACCGCACGTCGAAGACCAGATCGGCTTCGCGCGGAAGACCCTGGCGGAAGGAGAAGGATGTCACGAACACCTGCAGGGCTGCCTGGGCGTCACGCCGGAAATGCCCCGACAGGATGCGCCGCAAATCGTGAATGGACAGTTGCGTCGTGTCGATCGTGACGTCGGATTCCTCCTTCAACGGGAACAGCAGGGCGCGCTCGCGCTGGATGCCGTCGGGGACCGTCCGGTCCTCCGCCAGCGGATGGCGGCGGCGCGTCTCGGTGAAACGGCGTTGCAGAACCTCGTCGCCGCAATCGAGGAAGACCAGACTGACGTCCAGGTCGTCGCGGCCGCGCAGCTCCGCCAGCTCATCCAGGAAGTTCCGCGCGGAAAAGTCGCGGGTCCGGCTGTCGATCACCAGCGCCAGCGGCCGACGCTTCGGGTCTGCCTGCCGGAGCAGGGCGGGGACCAGCGACAGGCGCAGATTGTCGACCGCCTCGTATCCCAGATCCTCCAGCGCCTTCAGCGCCACCGACATGCCGGCGCCCGACAGGCCGGTGACGAGTACGACACGGCCACGGGCCGTCGGACTGTTGGCCGGCGCGCTGGTGGCGGGATCGGACGGCACGTCGGAAAGGCTCATGGCGCGACCGGACTGGATTGGGCCTGGCTGGACTGACCTTTGCTGGGCTGGGCCGACAGCCCGGCGGGCACCCGCTCCAGCCGTCCATCGCGCAGGCAGGCGGCGGCAAGACGGATCTTGGCGGGGGTGGAGGCGTCGAAGGCGTGCAGGCACAGCCGGGGAAGGGCGATGCCCATCAGCGTCTCGGTGTCCGCCTGCGGCAGGCGTTCCACCCCGTCGCGCGGGACCAGATCGACGACGAGCGCGACATCGGCCGACGCGACGGACGGCACCGGCAGGATGCCGACGCCCCGCACCTCCAGCAGTCCGGCCAGCATCGGCGGAGCGGAAGCGGTCAGCCGGCCGGACCCGGCGCGCAACGCCACCCGGTCATCCGAGACCAGCCGGGCGCCACCGTCGATCAGTCGCAAGGCCAAATCCGATTTTCCGCGCCCGGACTCCCCGCGCAGCAGAACGCCGATGTCGGAGAGCAAGACGCAGGTGCCGTGAATCGTCACCATAGTCTGGCGAAGGTGAGACGTGGCGCAGGTTCTGTCAATGGAAACGGAACGGTGGCCCAACGGATCAGGCGGGGAAACCTGACCGGTATCCCCCATCCGCTTCGGACCGTTCTTTCGGTGTGGATCGCACTCCGCCGGACCATGGGAGGAGACGGCCGATGAGGAGCCGCGATTGCAGGAGCGTTCCGCTTCCCGGCTCCACCAGCGCGGTTTCGGCCTGCGGAGCCGCTCAGGTCCCAGCGATCCCGCGGGGGGTACGGCGGATGGCCTCCAGTTCCAGGGCGAGGGCGTCGCGGCGGCGGATCATCTCGTCCAGATCCTCCAGTTCCGCCGCTTCCTGGCAGGCGTCGCGGAAGTCCTTTTCCCGCTGCAGCCGGACCAGCAGGACCCTGTAGTTGTCGGCGATCCTGGCGAGATGGCGTTGCGCGCCCTGCAGCGCCTCCGCCAGCTGGTTGCGTTCCCGTGCGCCGTCGCGCATCAGGCGAGCCAGTTCTCCCTGCTGCCGTCCCGCATCGCGGATCAGGCGGGCCAGCCGGTACCGGCGGAGGTCGACGACCTCGGCCGCTGCCGGTACGGGTCCACGGGGACCCGGCGAGGATAACCTGTTCGCAATCGACTCGGGCGGAGCGGAGTCAGGCATGGCAACCCCACATGTTCATTCCTGGGGATGGCCACCCTTCGATCACAGTATGGCCCGGCAGGAAACAACCGGCCCGATAAGGACCGGCCGCCGTGTCATCCGGCAAGCGAGAACGACCACCGCCATGATCCGTTGATAAATTGGGCTTGTCCACCCGATAGTGACGGAGATGTATGTATTTCGGTCGATGGTCTCATAGCAAAGGCAGGATAACGGTGAAGTCGGCACCCCCGACTGCTCCTTCCGATACCTGACGGTTCCGCGCGGATATCGAACCGTTGTGTGCACTGATTATCTGTTTTGCTATCGAAAGTCCGAGACCGGAGTGGGTTCCGAACTTCTCGCCCGCCGGACGTTCGGTGTAGAAGCGGTCGAAGATCGCCTCTTCCTTTCCCTCCGGGATGCCGGGACCCTGGTCTGACACCACCACCGTCACGGTGCGTCCGGTGCGCCGGGCGGACAGCCGCACCACGCCGCCGGGCGGCGAGAAGGACAGGGCGTTGTCGATCAGGTTCTGGAACACCTGGGTCAACCGCCCCTCCAGCCCCGGCACCACCAGCCGCTCGCCCTCGGGAATGTCGATCACGATGCAGGGCGGCATGGCCCGACCGTCCTCCGCGCCGGCTTCTCCAGGCGCTTCTCCCCCCCCGGCCGGCACCGTCTCGTCCACGGTTTCGGCAACCGTCTGGCGCAGCTCGGCCAGCATGGTCAGCAGCAGGCCGATGTCGACCGGCTCCGGCTCCGCCCGCGACAGCTCGGCGTCGAGGCGCGAGGCGTTGGAGATGTCGCTGATCAGCCGGTCCAGCCGCTGCACGTCGTCGGCGATGATCGCCATCAGCCGGTCGCGGTGGCGCGGATCGCTGACCCTGCCGGCGGTTTCCACCGCACTGCGCAGCGAGGTCAGCGGATTCTTGATCTCGTGGGCGACGTCGGCGGCGAAGCGTTCGATGGCGTCCATCCGCGTCCACAGCGCGTCGGTCATCTCGCGCAGCACGCCGGACAGCTCGCCGATCTCGTCGCCGCGGCGGGTCAGGTCGGGGATCTCGGCATGGCGGCCGTGGCTGGTGCGCAGCCGGTCGGCGGCTTGGGCCAGCCGGCGGATCGGCCGGGCGATGGTGCCGGCTAGATAGAAGGACAGGGCGACCGTCACCAGCAGTGCCACGCCGAACACCCGCAGGATGTCGAAGCGGACGGAGCGGATGGCCCGGTCGATCTCACCGCCGCTGCGCGCCAGCAGCACCGCGCCAAGCACCTCGCGGTAGCGCTGCACCGGCACCGCCACCGTCAGCAGCAGTTCCGGGTCGCCGCCCTCGCCGTCGACGCGCCAGACGGTGGCCGCCGCCTCGCCGCCGAGCGCCCGCTCGACGTCGGGGTTCGGCCGGCCGGGCGCCTCGCGGTAGGCCGGCAGCCCCTCGCGGCTGGGCACCACGTCGATCAGCCGGGTGTAGAGGTCGTTGATGGCGCGGCTGACCGGATCGCCGGCGGGCGGAGTGGGCAGCTCGCGGATTTCGATGCGCCCCTGCGAGCCGACCAGCACCCGGCTGTCGGACAGCATGTGCCCATCGATGTCGTACAGGCGGGTGCGGGTCGCCGTCGCTTCCGCCAGCCGACGGACCATCGGACGGGCCAGTTCGGGCGCCAGTTCGAACCGCTCGCCCCCCTCGTCGGTGGTGGATGCGCCGGTGGGGGAGGGCGCGGTCAGGATGCGGTTCACCGCGCCCTCGCCCAGGGCGGAGGCGAAGATGCGCGCCTCGGTCGCCAGCGCCTCGGTCTCCGCCTGGATCAGCCGGTCCTGGTAGCGGCCGAGATAGAGCAGCCCGGCCAACAGCACCAGCAGCGCCAGCACGTTTACCGCCAGAATGCGCAGGGTCAGCGGCGACACGCCGCGCCGCCGCACCGGCCTCTCCTTGGGTCTAACTCCGCCCGTCGCGGACACCGGTCTACTCCTTGTACCGGTAGCCGACGCCATAGAGCGTTTCGATCTGGGAGAAGTCGGGGTCGACCGCCTTGAACTTCTTGCGCAGCCGCTTGATATGGCTGTCGATGGTGCGGTCGTCGACGTAGACATGCTCGCCATAGGCCGCGTCCATCAGCTGGTCGCGGTTCTTCACATGGCCCGGCCGCTGGGCCAGCGCCCGGACCAGCAGGAATTCGGTCACCGTCAGGTCGATCGGCTGGCCCTTCCAGCTGCAGGCATGGCGGGCGCCGTCCAGCAGAAGCGGCCCGCGGGTGATCATCTGGCCGGGATCGGCGTCGGCGGTCTCGCCGCGCAGCGCCTCGCGCCGCAGCAGGGCCCGGATGCGCTCGATCAGCAGGCGCTGCGAGAAGGGCTTCTTGATGTAGTCGTCGGCCCCCATGCGCAGGCCCATCAGCTCGTCCAGCTCGTCGTCCTTGCTGGTCAGGAAGATGACGGGGATGTGGCTGGTCTGACGCAGACGTTGCAGCAACTCCATGCCGTCCATGCGCGGCATCTTGATGTCGAGCACGGCGAGGTCGGGCGGGCGCTGGGTCAGCGCGCGCAGCGCCTCGGCGCCATCCGTATAGGTGCGCACGTCGAAACCTTCGGCCTCCAAAGCGATGGAGACGGAGGCCAGGATGTTGCGATCGTCATCCACCAGGGCGACGGTGTGGGCCATGGTCGTAACAGCTTCCCAATCGGTCGGAACGGAACGGTCGAGCAGGGCGGAGCCTGAAATGTTAGCGGAAACATCGGGCATAGGCCGAGTGGTCATCCCAATACTTTATGCCAGAGTCCAGTTACCAGCGGCAGTTTTCTCTTTTCCCGCAGCATTTGTATGGTCCAATATGGCGGCAATGCGGCGCCGAACAACGGTGCCGCGCGGGAGAACGCACTCGTTTTGGAATGAGTTTTCTGAACGCCCTTTCGGCGTCCTCTCCGCCCGGCACCGTTCCGGATGCGAGGGAGGGCGCGATGCCTCCCGGCGACCGCCCGGGCGGCACGGCTCCGGCCAGCAGCGCCCGGCGCCTGATGCGCGCCTGCGACCGCGCCGCGCTGGCAACGGCCCAGCGGCCGGACGGCGTCGGCGGCGCGGATGCCGGCAGCACGGACAAGGGCGGCTGGCCCTATCCATCGCTGGTGCTGGTGGCGTTCGACCATGATGGCAGCCCGCTGCTTCTGCTTTCCACGCTGGCCGACCACACCCGCAACCTGCTGGCCGACGGCCGGGTCGGCCTGCTGTTCGACGGCACCGCCGGACTGGCGCAGCCGCTGACCGGTGCGCGCCTGTCGGTCCTGGGCCGGGCGGAGCGGTCGGACGACCCCGCCCACCGGGCGCGTTACCTGCGCCGCCATCCCGATGCCGCCTTCTATGCCGGCTTCGCCGATTTCGCCATCTACCGCGTGACGGTGGAGCGCGCCCATCTGGTCGCCGGCTTCGGCCGCATCCACTGGCTGTCCGCCGCCGATCTGGACCTGCCCGCTTCCGCCCCGGCGCTGGCGGCAGGAGAGGCGGACCTGCTCGACCGACTGAACGGCGAGGGCTACGGCCCCCGGCTGGCCCCCTCCACCGATGGAAACGGGGCGGGCGATGGGGAGGGCTGGAGCCTGACCGGGGTGGACCCGGAGGGGTGCGACCTGCGACGCGGGGGGTACGTCGCCCGCGTCGATTTTGAGCAGAGAATCCACGACCCGGAATCGGCTAGACTGATGCTGGATGCACTGATCCGGCCGCAGGACGGGACCGGACCGCCCGGACAGCCAGGACACGCGACAACCGGCGACGGGGGCGCCTGACGGACCCCGAAGCCCAATAAACAGGGCCGCCCGGAAAAGGGCCGATAAGAAGAGCCCGACCACAAAAGCCAAAGAAGCCGAAGGCGGAACAAGCCAAAAGGCGCGATCACAGACCGAGAGAGACGAGAAGCCAACCGTCAGCCCGAACGACCAGCCGAGAGGTCGCTTCGACACGACCGGGCGCCGCACCAAAAACAAGAAAGCGGCGCTTGGGCATGCGCAACCAGGAGAACACTTCAGTGGACCATAACGGATCGACCCGTTTCCCGTCCGGGCCAATGGCCCCCAGACCTGTCGCCTCAGGGCCGCCCTTTGCACCGTTTCGTCGCCGCGCCTGCGCGGTGTCGCCGATCCCGGCGGGCCTCCGGCCCTGCCGCCCGTTCGGACCGGCATCCTACTGATTGGGCCGCCGATCCGGCGGACTCTTTCCATCTGACACGACAACGGACAAAGACGGCCGGACCGGCCGCGGGACCCCGATGGGATGCCCGGCGCGGCGGTACCGGCCCAGCCTTCGAGAGGACGATATGACTGGCAATATGCGGACGCGGAACAAGAAGCTCCTGGCCTGGGTCGAGGAGATCGCGCTGAAATGCAAACCGGAGCGCGTTCACTGGTGCGACGGGTCGCAGGAGGAATATGATCGTCTCTGCAGCGAGATGGTGGAGGCCGGCACCTTCATCCGCCTGAACGAGGCCAAGCGCCGGAACTCCTTCCTCTGCCGCTCCGATCCGGGCGACGTCGCCCGTGTCGAGGACAGCACCTACATCTGCTCGCGCTCGCGCGAGGAAGCCGGGCCGACCAACAACTGGATGGCGCCGGAGGAGATGAAGGCCAAGCTGGACGGCCTGTTCGAGGGCTGCATGCGCGGCCGCACCATGTATGTGGTGCCGTTCAGCATGGGTCCGCTGGGCTCCGACATCGCGCACATCGGCGTGCAGATCTCCGACAGCCCCTATGTCGCCGTCAACATGCGCCTGATGACCCGCATGGGCCAGAAGGTGCTGGACATCCTGGGCGACGGCGACTTCGTCCCCTGCCTGCATTCCATCGGCGCGCCGCTGGAGCCGGGCCAGCAGGATGTGCCGTGGCCCTGCAACGCCGACAACAAGTACATCGTCCATTTCCCGGAGGAGCACCGCATCGTCTCCTACGGCTCCGGCTATGGCGGCAACGCGCTGTTGGGCAAGAAGTGCTTCGCGCTGCGCATCGCCTCCTCGATGGGCCGCGAGCAGGGCTGGCTGGCCGAGCACATGCTGATCCTGGGCGTGGAAAGCCCGACCGGCGAGAAGACCTATGTCGGCGCCGCCTTCCCGTCAGCCTGCGGCAAGACCAACTTCGCCATGCTGGTCCCGCCGAAGGAGTTCGAGGGCTGGAAGGTCCGCACCATCGGTGACGACATCGCCTGGATCAAGCCGCAGCCCGACGGCACGCTGCGCGCCATCAACCCGGAGGCCGGCTTCTTCGGCGTCGCCCCCGGCACCAGCGTGAAGTCGAACCCGAACGCGCTGAAGACGCTGGACCACAACGTCATCTTCACCAACGTCGCCCTGACCGACGACGGCGACGTCTGGTGGGAAGGCCTGACCGACGAGCCGCCGGCGCACCTGATCGACTGGCAGGGCAAGGACTGGACGCCGGGCTGCGGCCGCGTCGCCGCCCACCCGAACAGCCGCTTCACCGCGCCCGCCGCGCAGTGCCCGTCGATCGACCCGGCCTGGGAGGATCCGGCCGGCGTTCCGATCAGCGCCTTCATCTTCGGCGGCCGCCTGTCGAAGACCTTCCCGCTGGTGTTCGAGGCCTACAACTGGCGCGAAGGCGTCTATTGGGCCGCGACCATGGGGTCTGAGGCCACCGCCGCCGCCGTCGGCCAGGCCGCCATCCGCCGCGACCCGTTCGCCATGCTGCCCTTCTGCGGCTACAACATGGCCGATTACTGGAACCACTGGCTGTCGATGGAAGGCAAGGTCGAAAGCCTGCCGCGCATCTACCGCGTCAACTGGTTCCGCAAGGACGAGAACGGCAAGTTCGTCTGGCCGGGCTTCGGCGACAACATGCGCGTGCTGAAGTGGATCGTCGACCGCGTCCGCGGCCGTGTCACCGACGTGGCGGAATCGCCCTTCGGCTATTCCCCGCGCTACCAGGATCTGAACTGGTCCGGCCTGAACTTCCCGGCCGACAAGTTCGCCAAGATCATGGACATCGACCGCAAGGAGGCCGAGGCCGAGGCGAAGGACCAGGAAGAGCTGTTCAACCGCTTCGGCGACCGCCTGCCCGACGAGATCGAGCAGCAGCGCCTCGCTGTCCTGAAACGGCTGGAGAACAGCCCGGAGGTCTGGCGCATCGGCTGAGCGGCCGAAACCGTCAGCAGGTAAGGATAGGGGGCTGCCGAAAGGCGGCCCCTTTTCCTTAGGCGGCCGACAAGGATGAACCGCCTGTCATCTTGGATCGGCCAAGGCGGCGGCCGGCCATGTCTCGCACTGCGGCAAGTCTCCAGCCGTTGCAACGCTTTCTTCTCTCTGCCGACTCTCCGGCGGGCCTTGCGGTCTTTCAGCGATTTAACCGGCTTGTCGCAAGCGTCAGGCATAAAGTCGGCCACCCCGGTCCGCGCATTCGAGGGAGGGCGACATCATGACCGACCATCAGCTTCCGCCGGAAGACGGCGACGAGTCCGCAGTGCCGAACCTGGGCCCCGGCCAGGAGGATGCCGGCACGGAGGACGCCGGCCAAGAGGACGCCAGCCTGCTGGCCGCCAAGCGTCAGCCCTGCGCCATCAGCGGCAAGCGCCGGCCCAAGCGCGACCTGATCGCGCTGGACGCGTTGCGCCCCAACCTTGCCGACCGCATCCGGCAGGACCATCCGCATCTGGAGCCGGACTCGCAGATCAGCCGGCAGGAGCTGGCGCGCTACCGCTCGCTCTATGTGGCGGAGCTGCTGCAGGCCGAACATGGCGAGCTGAGCGAACTGGACCGCGAGGTCGCAGAAAGCCTCGCCCACCACGAGACGCTGGCCGAGAACCCGGAGGAGGAATATGACGACCGCCGCACGCTGGGCGAACGGTTGTCGGACGGGCTGGCCAGCTTCGGCGGCAGCTGGGCCTTCCTGATCTCCTTCGCCTTCTTCCTGTGCGTGTGGATGCTCATCAACATCCTCGAAGGCGACACGCGGGCCTTCGATCCCTACCCCTTCATCCTGCTGAATCTGCTGCTGTCCTGCCTGGCCGCCATCCAGGCCCCGGTCATCATGATGAGCCAGAAGCGGCAGGAGGCGAAGGACCGGCTGCGGTCCGAGAACGACTACCGCGTCAACCTGAAGGCCGAACTGGAAATCCGGCACCTGCACGAGAAGATGGATTACCTGATCCAGCGCCAATGGCAGCGCCTGACCGAAATCCAGCAGCTGCAATTGGAGATCATGCAGGAAAAGCGCCTGCGCAGGTGATCGCTTGCCGCAAGGACGGCAGCCGCGTCAGCGCTTGCGCTTGCCGTCCAGTTCCAGCATGCCGCGCAGTGCCGCGATGGTCTTGCTGAGCGGTGTCGGATCGACCGGCTTGGAACCCTGCCTGGCGGGCGGCTCCGTGGGCTCCGCCTCTTCCGCGGGAGGGGCGGGCGGCTCGCGGCGGGGCGGCGGGCGCGGCTTGCCGGCACGCGGTTTCGGCGGCGGGGCGGGCTGCGATGGCGGGGGCGGGGGCGGGGGCTCGGACGCCACCTCCTCCTCGATCAGGCCGCGCAGGGCCTTCATCGCCTCTTCGATTTCACGTTCTTGGGCGGAGCGGCGGCCGGCCGGCGCCGGGTCCCGGTCGGGGTCCGGCTCTGGATCGGGCTCTGGATCGGGCAGCGGATCGGCGTCGAAACCGGAGAGCGGATCGTCCCCGCTCCTGTCCTCATCCTGCCAAGCGGTCGCCGCGCCGGGGTTCCTGTCGCTGTTGCTTTCGGGGCCTTTGCCGATGCCCCTTGCCTCCGCAGCAGGCGGCTTCCGCGGCGGGGGCTGGGCATCGTCGTCCGGATCGTTGGCCGCATCCTCGATCATCGACCGCAGGGCGGCGAGGGTACGGTCGAAGCCTTCCTCATCCTCCGGCGGCGGGGGTGGGCGCTGGGCACGGCGTTCGGCGCGGTGCTGGTCGAAATCGAGCGGCTCATCGGCCGGCGGCGGCGCAGCGGGCTTGGCCGACCTGATCGCCGGCCACTCCGCCGGTCGGGCAGCCGGCTTTTCCGGGTCGCGGATCGCGAAGGACAGAATCTCCTCGTCCGACGGTTCCTCTTCCTCATCGAAGCTCTCCGCCGTATCGCGCTCCTCTTCCGCCCGCCGGCGGTCGAACTCGGCCTCGGGTTCTTCCCAGTCCTCCTCGAAGTCCTTGCGCACCAACATCTTATGAGAGAAGACCGCCGGCCCGTCCTCTTCGGTCGGCCCGTCGATGTCCTCTTCCGTCCCCGGCTGCTCGAAGCGGCGGGCGGTCGCCGGCGCAGGGGCTTCCGGTTCGTCGTCCTCGCTCCAATGGGCCTGGGCCAGCAGGCGATGCATCGCCGCCAGGGTCTCGTCCCCGCCCTCGTCCCCGCCCTCGTCGGGATCGGCGTCGGGATCGGCGTCGGGACCATTGTCGCGGGCGGTCTCCTTCCCGGCGGGGCGGCCAGGCGGGGCCGGATCGTCCCAACCGTCATCGACCGGTTCGCCGACATCCGGTTCGCCATCCCGGCCGGAGTCGTCGTCGCCCGGCCCGATCGCACCCAGCCGAGCCGCCATGTCCGCCAGGGAAACCGGCTCCCAGAGCGGAGCGGCGCCGTCATCGGCCGGACCATCGGCCACCAGATCGGCCAGCGGAAGCTCCGACAGCGGCTTGCTGCGCACCGGGGCGGCGGGAGCAAGGGGGGGAGGAGGAGGGGGAGAAACGGCCTGCTCTTCAGCAGCCGGTGCGTCGCCGCGCAGCGAGGCGAGCAAACCGTTCAGCGCCGCCAGCGGCGCGTCGAAGGACGGCTCCTCGTTCGCGGCCTCGAAGGAGGCGACCGGCGGCGGCGCCAGGATCGGCCGGCTTTCGATGTCGCGGGAGTCGCAGCGCGAGCAGCGGTAATGCGGCGCGATCGACAGCACCGGATAGTTCGGGCCGAAGCGCCGTTCCAGCATGGCACGGGGAAGCACGCCGCCATGCCCGCAGGCGCGGCAGCGCAGTTGCACGTCGGCGTCGATGTCGCGAAGGAACAGCATGCGGGCCATGCCGCACAGTATAGCGGCGGGCCTGCGGCTTTCCCATCCCATTCGGGAGACGTGGCCCGCTCAACGCGCCGCTTGCCGCGATGCGGCGGCCTTGGCACAGTCGCGCCATGACGCAAGCGACCCGCGACGATCAGGTTCCGTCCCCCTGCATCCGGCTCTGCACGCTGGACGAGCAGGAGGTCTGCGTCGGCTGTTACCGGACGCTGGGCGACATCAGGGTCTGGAGGGATCTCGATCCCGCCGGACGCCTCGCGGTGCTGGACGCGGCGGACCGGCGTCGTGCGGCGGCGGCGGGGACCGGGATATCGGGGCCGGCGCCGGCTGTGGCGCCCGGCCGGCTCACATCGCGCGGGTGACGGTCAGCCCCTGTTCGGACAGGCTGTCGAAGACATCCTTGAACTTCCGCAGATAGCGGGAGCGGTAGGCGTCGAAATCGGCGGCGATGGCCGCCTCGGCATTCTTGGACTTCTTGAATTCGGCCACGCGGTGGGCGTTCTCGGCGTGGTAGAGGGCGAAAGCGCCCTTGGTGACCAGATCGTTGCCGGACTGGTCTGCTTTCTGTTTGTCGCTGTTCATCAATCCATGTCCAGGTGGAGCCGACATCCGGCCACCATAAGCCGGAGGATCGGCGGGGCAGTTGGCCCGGCCATCGGGCGGGACCACGGACCGAAAGCCTACGCCCGCTCCGGCGCACCCGCAATGCTGCGACGCACCATCATGCCACCACCCCGCGCAACGCCGCCATGCGGTCACGGTCGACGCGGATGCGGTCCAGATGCTGGGCGATGACGGCGGTGATGGGCAGCGGAAGTTCCTTTGCCATGGCTTCGTCGTAGCGGCGCAGGCATTCGGTTTCACCGCGTTCGACCTCCGCAATGATCGCGGCGCGGTCGTGGCCCATCACGGCGGACTTCAGTTCCAGGAAGAAGCGGTGGGCACCGCCCATCATGGTGCCGCCCATGTCGGGTGCACCGCCCTGTTCGGCGACCAGCCTCTGGATCTCGCGGACGATGGCGCCACGCTGGGCGGCCAGATCGTTGAACAGGGCCTTCAGATCCTCGTCCTCGGCGGTTTCGGCGGCCTGCCGGTAACCCTCGTGACTGTCCTCGACGATGCGGATCAGGTCATTGAGCGTATCGACGATCTGGTCTTTTTCCATAACGGCAGGTCCTCCCAAACTTCCCCTTCGTTGCCACAACCCAGCCGTAGGGCCGAATGTTCCCGCATCGCACCGGGAGCAATCGGGGGTGCACCGGTGGGGTGCACAGGACGGGCAGGAGGACGGGCAGCCCCCGGAAGGCTCCGGCGCGCCACAGGGCGGCGACGCCATGCCCGGTCAGTTGCCGGCAGCCACGACGATGGAAACGGCGGTAAAGACGGGAAGATAATCCAGTAGAAATGCCGTCAAGGGGCGCCTTCGCATGAAGAGAATGCCGCAATGCAGCGAATGTGGTGGACGCCAGTCTCCGACGATTACCTGGTTATGAACGCCAGTACGACCGGAAACAGACCGAAAGATCACCGCTCCATGGCCTCAGACAACTGGCAGAGGCAATCATGTGAAGCGTGCCGAGGCCTGTGTTGACTATTGTGTGTTCTCTGCACGGTCGCTCTCATCCAAAGAGCTTTGAGCCGCCTGTCCCCACGGAAGAGCAACGATTTCGGGTTGGAACCTGTCCATCCTTGTTGTTGGCAATGCGGTGCGACGACGGCATTCTCGCTCCGCCACGACCGCGTTGTTATCGACGCCTATGGACCCGTTGTGGCCGTGATCGGGGGATCATCGCAAAGCTGGGGAAAGACCATGGCGCTGTACGGACGGCATCCCGCCTCGCTGGGATGGGAACCGAAGCCGAAATCGGCCAAGACCGGCGCCGCCCGCGCCCAATCCGGGCGTACGACGCGCAATGGTCCGCTGTGCTGCGCCTGCGGCCGGCCGATCCGCACGGGCGATCCGCATTGGGCCGGCCATGGTGACCAGCGCCCCTGGCATTATGCCTGCGCCGAGCGGGCGGGCCTCACATGGTCATGGGCCTCCCGCCCGGCCATGCCCCCTCTTCCCGCCGCGGAGATGGATTGACCGCGGTATTTCCATCGTCTGCGCTCACCGGGACTGCCGCGCCGCCCGATCCGGCCAGCGCCTCCTCGCGCCCTCGGCGATAGGCATCGCGCTCCGCCTCCAGGATGGTTTCCGCCAGCCGACGTTCGAACTCGCGCTCCACCAGGGCGGAGAACAGGTCGATGCGGAAGCGCGCTTGCAGGGACCGGCTGAGGCGGCGTGCTCGTTCGATTGGCTGCATGGGCGTTCCCCTTCGGGCGGACGGACGATACCGCCCAGCCTCAAGGATCGCCGCAAGCCCGGCAACCACCCCATCGGCGAACCGCCAACGCAGAAGAGAGGGCACATCCGTACCCATCGGCACAGACCGCTCAGCCATCACGACTAAATTTTCGAAAGGGAAATTTTCAAGCCGCAACCGATGCGGAGTTTGGAGCGGGTGAAGGGAATCGAACCCTCGTCGTAAGCTTGGGAAGCTTCTGCTCTACCATTGAGCTACACCCGCGCGCCCGCTGTTTATAGGCGACCGGCGCAGTGGATACAAGAGCGGAATCAAGCACTCCCATGCGCAGGATCGCTGATCGCCGGAGCGGAGGCGGGAGTGGGAGAGGCCGTTTCCTGCGGAGCGGTTTCCTTGGCGCGGACAGGCGCGTCGGGACGGCCGGAAATGGCGCGGGCGACGCCGTCGGCGACCACGCGCTGGCAATGGTCCGCCAGAGCCTTGCGGCTGGAAAAGCCGTCGATGGTCACCGGCGGGTGGAACTCCACCTCGATCGTCATGCCGCCGAGGCGGAAGGCCTGCCACAGGTGCGGCACCAGATCCATGTCGCCGTACCACGCATAAAAGGGGCGGAAGGCGATGCCCATCGGGATGCCGTCAAGCCGGGTGGCGGCGACGCTGACCGGCTGGACGGTCAGCGGGCGGCCGTCGATGCGGCGGGCGGCGACGGCGAACAGCGCGGTCTTGAAGGGGAGGGTGCGGTTGCCGTCGCTCGAGGTCCCCTCCGGGAACAGGATCAGGCTGTCCCCGGCATCCAGGCGGCCGCCGATGTCGTCGCGCTGCTTGTCGACCGAGGTGCGCGCCTTGCGCTCCACGAAGACCGTGCGCTGAAGCCGGGCGAGCAGGCCAAAGAAGGGCCAGGTCCCGACCTCCGTCTTGGCGACGAAGGAACCGGGAATCAGCGAGCCCAGCACCGAAATGTCCAGGTAGGAGGAGTGGTTGGACACGAACAGCACCGGTCCGCCGGCGACCTGTTCGCCGCGCACCACCACGTCCAGCCCCATCAGCCGGGTGCAGACACGATGATAGAAGCGCGGCAGGGTGCGGCACAGACGCCATCCCCGTGCCACGGCCAACGCCTGGAGCGGGATCAGCAGCAGGGTCCACAGCAGGTACAGGCTCAGGCGCAGGGCCCCGCGACCGGACGATCCCAGGGCGCGCGCGGTACGGGTCATGATCGCCTCAGCTGCCCTGGCTGTCGCGGCTGCGACGTTCGTAATGCTTGAAGTACTTGTCGGTGATCAGCTCGGTCTTCACCACGATGCAGACATCGGTGGTGTTGAACTGATGGTCGATGACCGCACCGTCGCCGATGAACCCGCCCAGGCGCAGATAGCCCTTGATCAGCGGCGGCAGGATGTTCAGTGCCCGCCGGGGATCGATGCGGTCCTTCGGCATGCGGTCGAGCGAGACGTGGCGTTCCGGCAGGGCCGTCGCCCGCAGCTCCGGCGGGGCGAGGTGATGGTGGTACAGGTAGGACAGCGGCTCCGCCAGGGCATCGGGATCGGTGCCGGGCAGGCTGGCGCAGCCGAACATCAGGGCGATGTCATGCTGGAAGACATAGGCGGCGATGCCCTGCCACAGAAGCTGCATGCTGCCGCGCGAGCGGTAGCCGGCATCGACGCAGGACCGGCCCAGCTCCAGCACCTCGCCGGGATAGCTGGCGAGTCGGCCGATGTCGTATTCGTCGCTGGAATAGAAGCGCCCGACCTTCTCGGCGGCCGGCCGGCGGATCAGGCGATAGGTGCCGACCACCATGTCCGGACCGTTGCCGCGCGCATGGTCGATGACCAGCAGATGGTCGGCCACATCGTCGTAGTCGTCGAAGTCGCGGCCCTGGGCCTGCATCGCGGGCGAGGGGATCGCCGCCATCTCTTCATAGAAGACGCGGTAGCGAAGGGCCTGCGCCCAGTCGATCTCCTCCGCCGAACGGGCCAGCCGCACCTCCAGCGTGCCCAGGCGGATGCCGTCCGCGAGCCTGCCGGAGACCGCCGCATCGGAATCGACGGCGTCCAATGTGGATGCTTCGCCCCGCTCCGGGCTGGTCCGGGTCATGTCCGGCTGGTCCAAGCTTGCATCAGCCATGTCGACGGTCCGCTGCGATGGTTCGGGACGATGCGCCGCGCCGCCTGTTTCCGCCGTGGCCCGGGCGGCCACGCCGGGACGAACAGCGTCGCACCCAGCGCAAGGGATAACACGATCAGGCGGTTCCCGGTCAACCGACATCGTATGGCGCCGCCGGCCGGCCGGGATCGGCATCCGCGGTCCTGCAGGCAGCGGCTTCGGGCCTATGGTTTGGGGGCGATCGCCTGCCCGGGACGGTTTTCAGGTAACCGCGATTGGGATGATCACGAAAGCGTTCGGGTCGGCCGCCCAGGAAGCAGGGCGCACCGGAAGAGGACCGGCCCGAAGAGGATGGACCAGAGCGGGGGCACCATGTTCGGCGCCCGCCCGCTCTGCGAAAATTCCGATCCTCAGGCGCCGCGGCGGGCGCGGGTGCCGAGACCGATCTGCTTGGCCAGCGAGCTGCGCTGGCGCGCGTAGTTCGGCGCAACCATCGGGTAGTCGGCCGGCAGGCCCCAGCGGTCGCGGTATTCTTCTGGCGTCATATTGTACGCCGTCTTCAGATGACGCTTCAGCATCTTCAGCTTTTTGCCGTCTTCCAGGCACACAATATAGTCCGGCGTGACCGACTTCTTGATCGGCACTGCAGGCTGCGGCCGCTCCTCCGCCACCACCGGTTCGGTGCCGACGTTGGCCAGCGACTTGTAGACCTGCTCGATCAGGGTCGGAAGATCGGTCAGTGCGACTGTATTGTTGGAGACATGCGCCGCCACGATCTCCGTGGTCAGAGACAACAGCGCGTTGGAAGGGGACCCGTTGCTCATGTAAGCTTGCTCCGCGGCATTCGTACCTCACCATATAAAGAGGTTTTCTGCGGCGTGCAATATCCATCCTTTGGAACAAAGAGGAATCGGTGACCGAAAAAAGCTCCACAGACTTGTTTCTCGACATCACCTCGCAGGTTTGTCCGTTAACCTTCGTCAAGACCAAGTTGATGGTGGAGCGGATGGACGCGGGGCAGACTCTCGAAGTCCGGCTGAATGCAGGCGAACCCTTGGAAAACGTTCCACGATCCTTGATGGAGTTGGGTCACAGCATTCTATCTGTCCACCCCGAACGATTGGATGAGCCGGAGGGAGTCCACCGCCTGATCCTGCGGAAAAATTAACCCCTATGCCCCGTCGAGATTGCGGCGCAGGACAAGCGCCGCGACCCGGCCGTCAGGTCGTTTGTAGTATCCGGGACGGCGTCCGACGGAAAAGAAGCCGCAAGCCTTGTATAGAGTCCATGCCGCCTGATTGTCTTCGGCGACCTCCAGAAACAGCGCAGTCGCTCCCAGGTCACGGGACCCGGCAACCGCGGCTTCGACCAGCTGGCGGCCGACGCCGCCCCGCCGGGCCTGCGGCAGAACGCCGATGGCCAGGATCTCCGCGTCCTCCGCCGCGACGCGGGCCATGACGAAACCGACCGGCTGGTCCTGCATGTCCAGCGCGATGACGGCGAAACCGGCAGGCGGGGCGGTCAGGGTGGCGACCGACGCCTCGTCCCAGGGATCCTCGGGGAAGCAGACATGCTGCAGGGCGGCGACCACCGCGGACTCCAGCGGGCCTGCGGGGTGAAGGCGGACGGCGGGTGCGGTCACGGCCCGTTTCCCGGACCGGTTTCGGCACCGGACTTCGCACCGGCGGCCTTCGGCAGGGTGACGTCGGGCGGACGAAGATAGAAGGGCTCGGCCGGCAGGCCGGTCGGACGGGCGGCTCCCAGCGCCGCCACCACCGCGGCATCCGGCAACCCGTCGCCCGCCGCCACCTCCAGCCCGGCCCGTCCGGCCAGCAGGGGGACCAGCGCCGCCGCCGCGTCGCCGGCCAGCAGCAACGGTCCGGCCGGGCACAGCGCATCGAGCCAGCCGGGGATCGCCGCCGGGTCCGGCATCGCCGGCTCCCCCACCGGCGCCAGCGCAGCGTCGTAGAGCTGCAGGAAGGGCTCGGCCCGCCGGCTGTCGACGGCGATCAGCAGGGGGCGCCCGGCGCGCTCGGCCTCGGGCACGCCATGGGCGATGGCGTCGAAGCTGGTGATGCCGACCACCGGAAGATCCCGCGCGACGGCGATCCCGCGGGCGGCGGCCAGCGCGATGCGCAACCCGGTGAAGGCCCCCGGCCCGACGGTGACGGCGATGCGGTCGAGGTCGTCGAACGCGGTGCCGGCTTCCGCCAGCACCTCCTGCGCCAGCGGCACCAGCACCTCCGCCTGCCCGCGCGCCATCGGGGCGCTGCGCCGCACCGTGACGCGCGGCGCACCACCCGGGGCACCCGCCAAGCCGACAGTCCCCTCCCACAGCGCGGCCGAACAGCCGGACGTCGCCGTATCCAGACCCAGAACCTTCATCGCCCCACCTTCCTTGCGGCCGTCGTATCGGGATTGCCGCCACGCCGGCCCATCTTCATACGAGACTGCCTTCACCATGGATTGCCGGCGGGGCACAACCCCTTATCGGCCGGCATGGGCCCGCATCGGCCGCCGGCCCCGGCATGGCAGATCCGCGACCATGGCAGGCGGCGCCGGCGCCATGCTAGAGGTCCTGCCTCTTCCCAACACGCCGACGATTGCCCTTTCCATGCTGACCGAAATCGCTCCCCCGGCCTTCGACATCGACCTGGAGCTTCTCTACGCCACCGCCGACAACCTGTCGGGCGCGCCGATCTACCGATCGGCGGTGTGCCTGCTGCACCCCGACGCGGCGCACCGGCTGACCGAGGCCATCAGGCTGGCGCGCGGGATCGGCTGCCGGTTGCGGGTGTACGATGCCTTCCGGCCGGCAGAGGCGCAATGGCGGCTTTGGCACGCCTTTGCCGATCCGACCTACATCGCCGACCCCCGGCTGGGCTCCAACCACACCCGCGGCGTGGCGATCGACCTGACGCTGGCCGATGCCGCCGGCGTGCCGCTGGACATGGGCACCGGGTTCGACGCGATGACGGAGCGGTCGCATCATGGCCGCAGCGACCTGACCGCGGAGCAGCAGCGCAACCGCGCCATGCTGCTGGGGGTGATGGTCGCCGCGGGCTGGGAGCACTACCCGTCCGAATGGTGGCATTACCAGCTGCCGGATGCCGGGCGCTACCCCCTGCTGACCGACGCCGCCGCCGGCGGCCGGCTGATGTAGGAGCGGCCGACACAGGCAGGGCGCCATTCCGACGGCGCCCGTATCGGTGCGTGTGCTGCGGATCACCCGTTCCATTGTTGCACGCGCGCACCGCATCGCTGCCCACAGCGGGAAAGTGGCGGTCGGCGCTTGTTCGCATGGCGGAGACTATGGCACACCCTTTGCGTCGGGACGGAGGTCGTCCCGGCCAGCCTATTCCGCAGGGCGCCATGCCGTTCCGTCGTGCCGTCAGGGTTTTCGCCGCCGCCGCGCTGTCCTTCTGGACTGCGCTCGTGCCGGCGTTGCGGCCGGCAGTGGCCGACTCCGCCCCTCCGCCGGGCGCCAGCGCGGTCGTCTTCGCCTATGACCGTTTCGGCGAGGACCAGAACCCCTCGATCAGCATCCGCATCGACCAGTTCGAAGCCCATCTGGACGAGCTGACGGACGGCGACTACCGCGTGCTGCCGCTGCCGAAGATCCTGGAAGCCCTGCGCACCGGAAAGCCGTTGCCCGACCGCACGGTCGCCATCACCATCGACGAAGCCAGCCGCTCCGCCTTCACCGAGGCCTGGCCGCGGCTGAAGGCGGCCAATCTGCCCTTCACGCTGTTCGTCGCGACCGACGCGGTGGACCGCGGCTCTCCCACCCACATGACCTGGGGCGAAATCCGGCAGCTGGCGGCGGCCGGCGTCACCATCGGCGCGCTCGGCACCTCCACCCAGTCGATGCTGGCGCGCAGCCCGGAGCACTTGGCCGCCGACCTGCGGCGGATGTCCGACCGCTTCCAGGCGGAGCTGGGACGGCGCCCGACGATCTTCTCCTACCCGCAAGGGGAATATTCGCTGGCGGTGCGGCAGCTGGTGATGGACCAGGGCTTCGCCGCCGCCTTCGGACAGCAGTCGGGCGTGCTGCACGCCCAGGCCGATCCCTGGAGCCTGCCACGCTTCGTCATGAACGAGACCTACGGCAATGTCGACCGGTTCGAACTGGCGGCCAATGCCCTGCCGCTGCCGGTGTCGGACCTGACGCCCGACGATCCCCTGGTCACCGTCAATCCGCCCCCGCTGGGCTTCACCATCGCCGACGGGGTAGGGGACAGTTCGAAGCTGGCCTGCTTCGCCACCGGCCAGGGCCGCACCGCACTGGAACGCATCGCGGAGGACCGGGTGGAGGTCCGCATCAAGGACCCCTTTCCGCCGGGCCGCGCCCGCGTCAACTGCACCCTGCCGACCGCCGATGGCCGCTGGCGCTGGCTGGGCGTGCAGTTCCTGATCCCGGAATGACGGTCTGAAGCCTTTCGCCGGGGATTGCCTCGAAGCCCAAGGGCTCCGATAGGGCATTGGCGACGCAGCCGGCGGCGCCTATGGTGCCGGCCCTGGCGCGCCGTTGCGGCGTGCGCGGCGAATTTCCGGGAGGGAGCGATGGCGCAAGGCCCCCACATGCAGGACGGACAAGTGACGAATGGACAGGGCTCCGACATCGGCTGGGCCGATACGGTGCGCTTCCGCCTGCCACCGGGATGGGCGGTCGATGTGGAGGAGCATGAGGGCCAGCCCGTCGGCACCTTCCGGCCGCCGTCGCCTGCCGCGGGCGTGCTGCGGCTGGTGACCGACAGGGTGACGCCGCGGCCGGAGTCCGGCGGCGCGGCCGGTACCCTGCAGGAGATGGCCCTTCGCTTCGTCAGGCCGCAGGATCCGCGGGCCGGCGACCGGACGGTGGAAAGCCGTGCCGACGGTGCGGTGATCGCCCAAGCGATGATGAGGACTGAAGAAGACGGGCGGGCCGAGACCCATTACCTGTGGCTGGTCGGCGCGGAACGCGTGGAAGCGGCAGGGGCCGTTGGAGGAACAGTGGCCGCGGTCGCGATGTTCAGCTTCGCGCTGCCCGCCCTGATGGATGGCGACGACTCCTGCGCCGAAATGCTGGGCCGGATCGACGACGCCATCCGCAACGCGGAAATACTGTAACTCCCGACGGCTGCCGCGCCCAGGTCGCCGGTATGCCGCTCAGCAGTGGCCCGCGCCGGTGGCCATCAGCGCTTTCAAGCGGACGGACTTCGGATCGTGGGCGACCGCCGCCTCTTCCGCGGCCAGGGCGGCGAGGCTGATGAAGCGCGCCAGGTCGTCCAGATCGCAACGCGTCGCGTCGCTCATCAGGCTGTCCAGGCAGGACTTGATGGCCAGGGCCACATCGCGTCGTTCGTCCATCATCGCGCTTCCCTTTCACACCTGTGTGTCCAGCTTTGCATGGAACCGCATTCTGTGGTGGCCGGGACGCGAACGTCGCCGGCCTGACCCTTTGCGGCCTTCCCCTATAGCGCAAAGGAGATAGCATATTCCTTTCGTGGTTTCACTAATAGATTTGCCGTTCCATGAATAATCACAACAACCGCGAATTGATTTAAAGCAGCTTTGCACGCCGTTGCTTGTTAATGAAAGGTTAACTTCAGAAGATGGTTCATGGTCGAACCATTATTCACTTGTAACACTTGTGACGAGTTGAATCAGATGCGGAGAATATCGGGATATTCATCTTCGCAGATTTGAATACACCGGTATTCTACTGCAACGGGGCGCGGTACGGCAACGCCTGCGGGAAGGACGGGACTGCAGCGTTTTTCCCCGCTTTTGCGGGCTGAAAGGCGCGCCACCCTGTTGCAGCCCGAAACGGCTCCGCCTATATCTCCGCCAGCACGGGCCGGACCCCACGGATCAGACCTCCATGGGCCAGACCCTCAAGCGCTCCACCGACGTTTCACCGACCCAATGGGGATCGCGGCGGTGCCGGACCAGACGGGCCGCCACGCATCTGCCGAACGAAAGAGGCTGAACATGAGCAAAGTGATTGGTATCGACCTCGGCACCACGAACTCGTGCGTCGCCGTGATGGAAGGCGGCAGCGCCAAGGTGATCGAGAACGCCGAGGGCGCGCGGACCACGCCGTCCATGGTCGCCTTCAGCCAGGGCGGCGAGCGGCTGATCGGCCAGCCCGCCAAGCGCCAGGCGGTCACCAATCCGGAAAACACCCTCTTCGCCATCAAGCGTCTGATCGGCCGCCGTTTCGACGATCCGCTGACGAAGAAGGACCAGGGCCTGGTTCCCTACCGCATCATCTCCGGCGACAACGGCGACGCCTGGGTCGAGGCGCACGGCAAGAAGTACAGCCCCAGCCAGATCAGCGCCTTCATCCTCACCAAGATGAAGGAGACCGCCGAGAACTATCTGGGCGAGAAGGTCACGCAGGCGGTCATCACCGTCCCGGCCTACTTCAACGACAGCCAGCGCCAGGCCACCAAGGACGCCGGCAAGATCGCCGGCCTGGACGTGCTGCGCATCATCAACGAGCCTACGGCCGCCGCTCTGGCCTACGGCATGGAGAAGAAGGGCACCGGCACCGTCGCGGTCTATGACCTGGGCGGCGGCACCTTCGACATCTCCGTGCTGGAGATCGGCGACGGCGTGTTCGAGGTGAAGTCGACCAACGGCGACACCTTCCTGGGCGGCGAGGACTTCGACAGCCGGGTCATCGAATATCTGGCCGACGAGTTCAACAAGGAGCAGGGCATCGACCTGCGCAAGGACAAGCTCGCGCTGCAGCGCCTGAAGGAAGCTGCGGAGAAGGCGAAGATCGAGCTGTCGTCCACCACGCAGACCGAAGTCAACCTGCCCTTCATCACCGCCGACCAGACCGGTCCGAAGCACCTGAACATCAAGCTGACCCGCGCCAAGCTGGAAGCCCTGGTGGACGATCTGGTGCAGCGCACGATCGAGCCCTGCAAGGCGGCCCTGAAGGACGCCGGCCTGAAGGCCAGCGAGATCGACGAGGTGATCCTGGTCGGCGGCATGACCCGCATGCCCAAGGTCATCGACGCGGTGAAGCAGTTCTTCGGCCGTGAGCCGCACCGCGGCGTCAACCCGGACGAGGTGGTCGCCATCGGCGCCGCCATCCAGGGCGGCGTGCTGAAGGGCGAGGTCAAGGACGTCCTGCTGCTCGACGTCACCCCGCTCAGCTTGGGCATCGAGACGCTGGGCGGCGTGTTCACCCGCCTGATCGACCGCAACACCACGGTGCCGACGAAGAAGAGCCAGACCTTCTCGACCGCCGAGGACAACCAGAACGCCGTCACCATCCGCGTCTTCCAGGGCGAGCGCGAGATGGCTGCCGACAACAAGATGCTGGGCCAGTTCGATCTGGTCGGCATCCCGCCGGCCCCGCGCGGCGTGCCGCAGATCGAGGTGACCTTCGACATCGACGCCAACGGCATCGTCAGCGTCACGGCGAAGGACAAGGCGACCGGCAAGGAGCAGCAGATCCGCATCCAGGCCTCGGGCGGCCTGTCGGACGCCGACATCCAGAAGATGGTGAAGGACGCGGAGGCCCATGCCGACGCCGACAAGAAGCGCCGTGAGCTGGTCGACGCCCGCAACCATGCCGACGCCCTGATCCACACCACAGAGCGGACCATCAAGGAGAACGGCGACAAGATCCCGGCCTCCGACAAGACCGCCGCGGAAGCTGCCGTCGCCGAGCTGAAGTCGGTGCTGGACAGCGAGGATCTGGACGGCATCAAGGCGAAGACCGATGCGCTGGCCCAGGTTTCGATGAAGCTGGGTGAGGCGATGTACAAGGCCGGCCAGGGCGAGGCCCCGGGCGCGGGCGGCGAGGCGCCGGGCGCCCAGCCGAACGAGCCGGGCGTCGTCGACGCCGACTTCGAAGAGGTCCAGGACGACAAGAAGAAGTCGGCGTAATCCCGACACCAGCTTCTTTTTGATACGGACCTGACGCGAGCATCGATGGCCCGCCGCCTTTTCCCGGCGGCGGGCCTTCGGTATGCTGGGTCAGGTTCTCAGCTTCGACGCGGACAGTTTGGACCAGAACGACTCAAAGGCGGTCGGCCCCCATGGCGAAACAGGATTATTACGAGCTGCTCGGTGTGGCGAAGAGCGCCAGCGCGGATGAGCTGAAAAAGGCTTATCGCAAGATGGCGATGCAGTACCACCCGGACCGCAACCAGGGTGACAAGGACGCCGAGCAGAAGTTCAAGGAAATCAGCGAAGCGTATGACGTCCTGAAGGACGATCAGAAGCGCGCGGCCTACGACCGGTTCGGCCACGCCGCCTTCGAGGGTGGCCGTGGTCCGGGTGCGGGCGCCGGGGCCGGCGGCTTCAACTTCGACTTCGGCGGCGGCGGCGGCTTCGCCGACATCTTCGACGAGATGTTCGGCGAGTTCATGGGCGGGCGCCGCGGCGGCGGCGGTGCGTCCGGCCGCGGCCAGGACCTGCGCTACAACCTGGAGATCGGGCTGGAGGAGGCCTTCAAGGGCACCCAGACCACCATCCGCGTGCCCACCACCGTGCAGTGCGACGGCTGCAACGGCTCCGGTGCGGCGGCGGGAACCCAGCCGATCACCTGCCCGACCTGCCAGGGCCATGGCAAGGTGCGGGCGCAGCAGGGCTTCTTCACCATCGAGCGGACCTGCCCCGGCTGCCACGGCGCCGGCAAGGTCATCAAGGACGCCTGCAAGAGCTGCGGCGGCTCCGGCCGGCTGCGCAAGGAAAAGACCCTGCAGGTCAACATCCCCGCCGGCGTCGAGGATGGTACCCGCATCCGTTTGGCGGGCGAGGGGGAGGCGGGCTTGCGCGGGGCGCCGGCCGGCGACCTCTACATCTTCCTGGCCATCGCACCCCACCCGATCTTCCAGCGCGACGGCGCGAACATCCACTGCCGGGTGCCGATCCCGATGACTACGGCGGCTCTCGGCGGTTCGGTGGAGGTGCCGACCATCGACGGCACCCGTACCAAGGTGACGGTGCCGCCGGGCACCCAGTCCGGCCACCAGTTCCGCATCAAGGCCAAGGGCATGTCGGTGCTGCGCAGCGCCCAGCGTGGCGACATGTACATCCAGGCGGTGGTGGAGACCCCGGTGAACCTGACCAAGCGCCAGCAGGAACTGCTGCGCGAGTTCGAGGGCGCCGCCAAGGAAGGGTCGAATCCGCAGTCGGAGGGTTTCTTCGCCAAGGTGAAGGAGCTTTGGGAAGACCTGAAGGACTGATCCGCCGTCAATCGCGGATCCGTTGAACGGGCGGCGTGTCGGTGACGCGCCGCCCGTTACTTTTTGTCGCATGGCCGGAGCTTTCCGTGCTTTCGGAGGGCGGTGACGCCATTTCTGCGCGAAAGCCGTTGAAGGGATGGTCATGCGCGTGTAATCACCCATCATGGCTATCTCTTCGGCGACATGCCCGGCTTACACCGGGGACAGGCGGCTGCATGCGGGTTGACAGGCTCCTCGCTGCCCTGTTCGACGCGTTCGTCCGGGGCGACGAACTGCCCACGCTGATCCATCCGGCCAACCACACGCCCATCCTGCAACGGCGGCGCGCCGCGATGATCCAGTCGCGCGTACGGATGGTGGCGCTGATCTTCGGCATCCTGACCCCCATGTGGATCGCCATCGACGTCACCGTCTTCGAATGGTCTCTGGCGATCTGGCTGATCGTCCTGCGCCTGACCGCCAGCGCCGCTTTCCTGGCCCTCGCCTTCGACCGCCGGTCTTGCGAGGACATGACCTGCGCCTGGTGGCGGCTGACAGCGCTGCTGGCGATCCCGACGCTGTTCTTCGCCATCTCGCACCCGCTGCTCTACAACCAGGGTGTCGACGATCTGCGCATCGCCGTCAGCGCCGGCTACGGCTATCTGCCTTTCGTGATGGTGGCGGGTCTCAGCGTCTTTCCGCTGACCGCGCTGGAGGGCGCGCTGTTCGCCACGCCGATGCTGGGCGCCCATCTGGCCGCCGGCTTCTACGGGTCGCTGGTGATGCCGTTCCCCTCCTACATCAGCGCGCTGTGGCTGCTGGCGCTGATCGCAGTGGTGGCGACGCTGGCGGCGATCAGCCAGCTGCATTTCATGATCGCGCTGCTTGAGCAGGCGGCGCACGATGCGCTGACCGGCGCCTTTTCCCGCCGCATCGGCGAGGAGTTGCTGAAACTCCAGGTCGCCCATGCCGAGCGGACATTACAGCCGCTGACGGCGATCTTCGTCGACCTCGACGATTTCAAGGCGGTCAACGACCGCTATGGGCATGAGGAGGGCGACCGGGTCCTGCGCCATGCCGCCAACACCATCCGCAGCCTGCTGCGCCAGTCCGATGCGCTGGTCCGCTGGGGCGGGGAGGAATTCCTGATCGTCTTGCCCGACACCCCGATGGAGGGTGCGATGATCGCGGTGGAACGGATGCGCCGCGCTGGGTTCGGCAAGCGGCCGGACGGCAGCCTGCAGACCGCCAGCATCGGCATCGCCGAACAGACGGCCGACCGCCCCGCCGATTGGGAAGCCCTGGTGGAACTGGCCGACCAGCGCATGTACCGGGCCAAGCAGGACGGCAAGAACCGCGTCATCGGGCCGGGCAGGACCGGAGACGAGCCCCGGGACAGCATCGTCGCCTGAAGTCCGTCAATCCTGCCCCCCGTCCGGCGATGTCGTCTTTCGTTCGGCTTCGACCCTCCGACGGACCAAGGTCCTGATCCGCTCTTTGACCTCCTCATCCAGCGGATTGTAGACCATGAGCCCGAGATCCGGACGGCCGTCGACGGCAAAGGCCGAGTATTCCATCCGGACATTGCCGAGCTGTGGATGCTTGAGCTGCTTGATCCCCTCGCTCGGCGCATAGACATCGGTCTCCGCCCAGAAGGTGGCAAAGTCCGAGCTGGTCCGGCACAACTCGTCGACGAGGCTGGTGATCTCCTCGGCGGCACCCACCCGTGCGGCATCGACCCGGAAGGCGCCGACCAGAAAGCGTGCCATGCCTTCCCAGTCCGTCTGCTTGGCACGGATTGTCGGATTGCAGAAGACGAGGCGCAGTATGTTCCGCTGATCTGCCGGCAGCGTGCCGTAATCGGTCAGAACGATCGCAGCGGCGTCGTTCCAGGCGACCACGTCCCAGGTCGGGGTCTTGATGAAGGCCGGGGAGGCATCGAAGACATCCAACAGCCGTTGCAGCCGTGGGCTGACCCCGTCCACCGGCCGGTACCGCAGTTCCGGCGGCCGGCCGAGCGCGAGGACGAACAGATGCTCGCGCTCCAGATCGGTAAGCATCAGGCCGGTGGCGATGCGGTTCAGCACGTCGGCGGACGGCGCACCGCCGCGCCCCTGCTCCAGCCATGTGTACCAGGTCGGGCTGATGTTGGCGCGCTGCGCCACCTCCTCCCTGCGTAGTCCCGGCGTGCGGCGGCGTCCCGAGAAACCGAAGGCCGCCGGGTCCAGCCGCATGCGGCGGTCGCGCAGGAAGGCAGCGAGCGTGTTGGCCTTGACGGTCTGCTTCGGCTCCGGCTGCTTGGACTCTGTCGGCATCGGCAATCCCGGCACTCATTGTACCCAGGTGATCATTATAATAGGAAAAGGTCACTACTTTAACAGGATAACACGCCGCATCAGACTTGGAGGCGACGCTCAATGAAGAGGTGATGGTCCATGCGTATCTTTCTTACCGGTGCCACCGGCTTCATCGGCTCGGCCGTGCTGTCCGAGCTTCTGCGGGCCGGCCATCAGGTCGTCGGCATGACCCGTTCCCGGGACGGCGCCCGCAGGCTGGAAGCCGCCGGTGCCGAGCCGTTCCACGCCACGCTGGAGGAGCCGGCCGGCATTCGCCCCGGTGCCGAGACGGCCGACGCGGTGATCCACACCGCATTCGATCACGACTTCTCGCGCTACGCCGAGAATTGCGAGAAGGACGGCCGAGTCATCGGCGCCCTCGGCGACGTGCTCAAGGAGTCGGATCGCCCGCTTCTGATCACCTCGGCGGTCGGTATGGGCGGTATCGGTCAGGGTCGGCCAGCCCGCGAGGACGTCTTCGACGAAGGCCACCGCCATCCGCGCATCGCCTCTGAACGGGCCGGCAACGCGCTGCTGGAGGACGGCGTCAACGTCTCGGTGTTGCGTCTACCGCAGGTCCACGATACGGAGAAACAGGGGCTGATTACCCCGCTGATCGCGATGTTCCGCGAAGCCGGCACTGCCTGCTACATCGGCGAGGGGAGCAACCGCTGGTCCGCCTGCCACCTGGATGATGCGGCCCGCCTCTATCGCTTGGCGATCGAGAGGAAGGAGCCCGGAGCACGCTATCACGCCGTCGGCGAAGAGGGGATCGGCTTCCGCGAAATCGTGGAGACGCTGGCGCGCGGCCTCGGCATCCCGGCGGTTTCCGTGCCGCAGGACAAGGCGGCCGACCATTTCGGCTGGCTGGCGGCCTTCGCCGGTATGGACATGTCCGCCTCCAGCGTCCAAACCCGAACTAAGCTCGGATGGCAGCCGCAGGGACCGGGCCTGATCGCCGATCTCCAGGCGACGCGATACGCCTAGATCGGATCGCGCAAAATCGGGATCGATTTAGAGCGTGAATCCGATCGCCAAACACAAAGCTACAGCGTCGTGCGTTTCATATTAAACGCACGACGCTGTAGCCCGTCAGGACTCCGCCAGCGGATACTCCCGCAAGGCCTCATACACCGCGCCGCCATTGCCGAGATGGCTGCGGTAGAGCGTGACATGCTCCACCGACATCGGCCCGGCGCGGAACAGGCCGCGGTCGGACAGGAAGCGGCCGATGCGGTCGGCCGGCGCGTCCTTCAACCGGGCCAGCGTGATGTGGGGTGAGAATTTCCTCTCCTCCGCCGGCAGGCCGCAGCGGACGAGCGCGGATTCGACCTTGGCCTGCAGATGGGCCAGCGCCTCGCTGCGCTCCACCCCCGCCCACAGAACCCGCGCCCGGCGCGCGCTGCCGTACACGCCGACCCCGTCGAGGGTAAGCGGGAAGGCCGGTGCGCGAATCTCGGCCAGCGCGGCGTCGATGTCCATCGCCTGATCCTCCGGCACCTCGCCGATGAAGCGCAGGGTGAGGTGCAGGTTGTCGGACTCGGTCCAGCGCGCACCGGGCACCCCGCCGGCCAGCCCCGCCAGCCGCTGGCGTAGCTCTTCCGTCAGGTCGATGGCGACGAACAGGCGGAGCATGGGACACCTCCGGGGTTGCCGACGGGGTTAGACCCCCACCTATCCTCCCCCGCTTCGCAGGGGAGGGACTGCCGCTAAACGCCGACAAAGGTCCATTTCCCTCCCCCGCCCAGCAGGGGAGGGTTAGGGAGGGGGCAAGCGGCTTGAAACTTTACCAACAGCTCACGGGCACGGATCCGGCATGCGGTTGTGCACGGCGTCGATCTCCGCCATCACCTCCGGCGACAGGGTCAGGTCGATGGAGTCGATGTTGGAGATCAGCGTCTCCATCGTCGTCGCCCCGATCAGGGACGAGGTGACGAAGGGTTGCTGCACCGTGAAGGCGATGGCCATCTGGTTGGGCGCCAAGCCGTGGCGGCGGGCGATGTCCAGATAGGCTTCCGTCGCCGCATCCGCGTTGACGGTGGCGTAGCGCGACGGCCGGTGGTCGAGCGCGCGGCGGCTGCCCGGCGGGATGGCGCCGTTCAGGTACTTGCCGGTCAGCGTGCCGGCGGCCAGCGGCGAATAGGCCAGCAACCCCACATCCTCGCGCAGGGCCACTTCCGACAGCCCGTTCTCGAAGGTCCGGTTCAGCAGGTTGTAGGCGTTCTGGATGGAGGCGACGCGCGGCAGGCCCGCCACATCCCCGGCAACCTCGGCGGCGCGCAGCCAGCGCATCACCCCCCAGGGGCTTTCGTTCGACAGGCCGACATGGCGGATCTTGCCGGCTTGCACCAGTTCGGCCAGGGCCGCCAGCGTCTCCTCGATCGGCACGCCGTCATGCTGCGGCTTGTGCTGGTAGGTGCGGACGCCGAAGCGGTTGGTGACGCGGTCGGGCCAGTGGATCTGGTAGAGGTCGATGTAGTCGGTCTTCAGCCGCGACAGGCTGGCCTCCACCGCCGCGAAAAGGTTGGCGCGGTCCAGCCGCGACTTGCCATCGCGCACCCAGCCGAAGCCGCCGGCCGGCGCGCCGATGATCTTGCTGGCGAGGATCACCCGGTCGCGCTTGCCGCGCGACTGGAACCAGCTGCCGATCACCTCCTCCGTCTTGCCATAGGTGTCGGCGGTGGGCGGGATGGCGTACATCTCCGCCGTGTCCCAGAAATTGATGCCGCGGTCGAGTGCCGCGTCCATCTGGGCATGGCCTTCGGCCTCGGTGTTCTGGCGGCCCCAGGTCATGGTGCCCAGGCCGATGGCGCTGACCGACAGGCCGGTTCGGCCGAGCGGACGATACTGCATCCGGAACGTTCCTTATTCGAAATGATCTTTACAGAAACAGCGTCAACACGCCGGTGTAGCCATAGAGCCGGTTGTGCGACACCTCGCCCGACGCGAAGAAACCCGTCAGCGGGATGTCGCCGAAGGTCTCGCGGATCATCGACAACTCGGCATTGGCGGCACCGAACAGGCTGGGACCGCGGGCGATGCAGCTGACATACACCGCACCCTTCGGCGTCGCCTTCACCCGTTTCTTGAGGCTGTCCAGCATCCGGCGCATGTCGGCGGCGGCGGTCTCACGATCGCGGCGGGTGAACATCACCGGCTGGCCGGTCGTTACCCGTTCGGCGATGGAGATCCAGCCGGCGCGCGGATCGATGGCGATCAGGTCGCGGACCAGATAGTCCTGGGTGTCGGACCCGGCGATGGGCAGCCCGGCGCAGATCAGCCCGGACACCTGCCGCAGGTCGGCGGCAAGCTCCGGACCGATGTCCTCCTTGAAGACGTCCAGCGCCGGGCGCCCGTCGATCTCCAGGATCACGTTGTCGTCGCTGGCGGTGACGGTGCGCGTCGGCCCGATGGGACGGCAGCCCTGGGTCAGGGCGGTGGCGACCGGCAGATTGGGCGCGAACAGCACCCCCGACACGCCGCCGTCGGTGACCGGATCGCCATCCTCCGCCCCGGCGGCGATCTGCGGGAACTCCCCGCGCGAGGCGGTCAGCCCGCCGACCAGGAAGACGCCGGCCTCCTCCGACAGGCGGGACACCAGCCCGGCCATGTCGGCATGGTGCGGATCGACATGGACCAGCGCCAGCGCCGCGCCATGCTTGTCCAGCCAGCCGCCGGCACTGCCGCGCAGCGGCTCCAGCCCGTCGGTCAGGGTGGGGAACAGGCGGAAGCTGTCCTCCGGCAGGCGGGCGGCCATGATCGCCAGCCCCGGCTCGTCGAACAGGGCGGCGCCGTTCGCCATCACGCCGATGCCGGCGGTTCCCACCCAATGGCGGATGCCGGTGACGCCGCGCAGCAGGGTGACGATGCTGGTCGCATGCTCCGCCAGCCCGTCGGTCAGGTAGAGAAAGCCCAGGTTGCAGCCGGCGACCGGCCCCAGCCGGTCCAGGCAGGCCTTGACCGTCGGTCCCCACTCCACCCCGGCGGCGCAGGCGGCGTGAAAGCGGGTGTCGCTGTCCAGGGTAACGGTCATGATGGGTCAGCCTCCGGGTTTTTCGGTAGTCTTCTGGATTTGCGGCAGACTGTCGAGCAGGGCGGTGACGGACGGCAGGATTCGCTCCACGATCACCGCCACGCCCTGGGCATTGGGATGCAGCCCGTCCTGCTGGATCAGCGACCGTTCCAGCGCCACCCCGTCGAGGAAGAAGGGGTAGAGCGGCAGGTCATAGCTCTTCGCCAAGTCCGGGTAGATGGCGTTGAACTTGTCGGTATAGGGCTTTCCCAAACTGGGGGAGGCGTACATGCCGGCCAGCAGGGTCGGAATCTTGCGATCCTTCAGCGTCTTCAGGATGGCGTCGAGATTGTCCTTCGCCTGAGCGGGATCGAGCCCGCGCAGCATGTCGTTGGCACCCAGCTCCACGATGGCGGCGTCAGGCTTGTCGGCCAGCGCCCAGTCCAGCCGTGCCCGACCGCCGGCGGTGGTGTCGCCCGACACGCCGGCATTGATGACGGTGACGCTGTATCCCTTGTCGGCCAGCGCCTTTTCCAGTTGGCGGGTGAAGCCCTGCGGTTCCGGCAGGCCGTAGCCGGCGGTCAGGCTGTCGCCCAGCGCCAGCAGCTTCACCGGCTGCGCGGCGTCCGCACGGGTCGGAACGGTCATCGATACCCCTGACGCAAAAACGAAGGCGAGCACGGCGCCGAACGCGCCCATGTTGAAAGCCCGGCGGGTCGTGCCATATGGCGATGGTCCGTTCCGCTTGTGCGAGAGTCGCATGTCCAAGGTCCAATCCTCTGCAACGTCGTCCAATTCCATCGCCCGACCCCTCCCCGATTCAATCGGCAACGATTCCATCGTGGAACTCGACGACGTCCACTTGAGATTGGACAGCGGTGCCGGGCCCGTCAACATCCTGCGGGGCGTGAATCTTCAGGTGGCGGCCGGGGAGCGGGTCGGCGTCGTCGGCCCCAGCGGCTCCGGCAAGTCGACCATGATGATGGTGATGGCAGGTCTGGAACGCCCCAGCGGCGGCACCGTCCGCGTCGCCGGACAGGAACTGAACCGGCTGGACGAGGACGGCTTGGCGCGCTTCCGCCGCCAGCATGTGGGGATCGTCTTCCAGGCTTTCCATCTGGTCCCGACCATGACGGCGCTGGAGAATGTCGCCATCCCGCTGGAATTCGCCGGGGTCGCCGACGCCTTCGACCGCGCCCGCATCGGACTGGAGCAGGTCGGCCTGGGCCACCGCATCCACCATTATCCCGGCCAGCTTTCGGGCGGCGAGCAGCAGCGCACCGCACTGGCCCGCGCCTTCGTGACCGAGCCGTCGCTGCTTTTGGCCGACGAGCCGACCGGCAACCTCGACATCGACACCGGCGCCACCATCGTGAAGCTGCTGTTCGATCTGGCCGAACGGCGCGGCACCACGCTGGTGCTGATCACCCACGACCCGAGCCTCGCCGCCCGCTGCGACCGGACCGTCCGGCTGGCCGACGGCCGCATCGCCGACGACGGGCAGGCGGCACGGCGCGCAAGGCTGCAGGCGGCGGGGGAGTGAGGGGGATGATGGTCCAAGCGCAGGGTGCCCCCTCCCTCCCACGGCTTCGCCGCGGGTCCCTCCCTCCCCCGCTTCGCGGGAGAGGGACGAATTGCAGTGCAGCGGCAGTCCCCTCTCCCGCGAAGCGGGGGAGGGTTAGGGAGGGGGCAACACGATGACCAACCTCACCCTTGCCATCCGCCTTGCCCGGCGGGAGCTGCGCACCGGCCTGAAGGGCTTCTGGGTCTTCCTCGCCTGCCTCGCCCTTGGCGTCGCGGCCATCGCCTCGGTGCAGTCGGTGTCGAGCGGGCTGCTCGACGGGCTGGCCAATGACGGGCGCTCCATCCTCGGCGGCGACGTCGCGTTGCGGCAACTCTACAGCCCGCCGGCCGACGAGCAGATGGCGGCGCTGACCGCCGGCGGCCGGGTGTCGACCTCCGCCGAGATGCGGGCGATGGCGCGCGCCGATGACGATGTCCGGTCTTCGCTGGTCGAGCTGAAGGCGGTCGACGACGTCTACCCGCTCTACGGGACTGTCACACTGGTGGGCGGCGGCGACCTGCAGGACGCGCTGGCACAGAAGGACGGCCGCTGGGGTGCGGTGATCGAGGCGAGCCTCGTCGACCGGCTGGGCGTGAAGACCGGCGACACCATCCATGTCGGCGAGGGCGCCTATCGCGTCGCCGCCGTGCTGGACCGCGAGCCGGACCGCGCCTCCTCAAACGCCTTCTCGCTTGGGCCGCGCCTGATGGTGGCGCTGCCGTCGCTGCAGGGCACCGGGTTGCTGCAACCCGGCAGTCTCACCTGGTGGAGCGCCAAAGTCGCGCTGCCGCCGGAAACCGACCTGAAAGCGTGGCAGGAGAGCCTGCGCACCCGCTTTCCCGACGCGCCCTGGCGGATGCGCGACTACACCAACGCCTCACCGCAGATCGAGCGCTTCATCGACCGCATGACGCTGTTCCTGACGCTGGTCGGGCTGACGGCGCTGCTGGTCGGCGGCGTCGGGGTGGGCAACGCCGTGCGCAGCCATCTGGACTCACGCGCCCGCACCATCGCCATGATGAAGTGCATCGGCGCGCCGGGCGCCCTGGTGTTCCAGCTCTATCTGGCGCAGATCCTGGTGCTGGCGTTGCTGGGCATCGTCATCGGGCTGGCGCTGGGCGCCGTGGCGCCGCTGGCGCTGGGCCGTCTGCTCGACGGCGTGCTGCCGGTGTCCGCCCAGATCGGCGTCTATCCCGGCGCCCTGGCGCTGGCCGCCCTCTACGGCGTGCTGACGGCGCTGACCTTCTCGCTCTGGCCGCTCGGTCGGGCGCGGGAAGTGCCGGCGGGTGCCCTGTTCCGCGACGTGATCGCCCCGGCCGCTGGCCGGCCGCGCCTGCCCTATACGCTGGCGATGATCGGCTCGGCGGTGGCGCTGGCCGGGCTGGCGGTGCTGACCGCGCACAACAAGCTCTTCGCCCTGTGGTTCGTCGGCGGCTCCATCGCCACCTTCATCGCCTTCCGCGTCGCGGCCGCACTGGTCACCTGGGGGGCGAAGCGCGTAGGCCGCGTCCGTCGTCCGGGATTGCGGCTGGCGCTCGCCAACCTGCACAGGCCGGGCAACCCGACGGCGGCGGTGGTGCTGTCGCTGGGGCTCGGCCTGACGGTGCTGGTCGCCATCGCGCTGATCCAGGGCAATTTCTCCCGCCGGGTGTCGGAGACGATCCCGCAGGACGCCCCCAGCTTCTTCTTCGTCGACATCCAGCGCGACCAGTTCGACCCCTTGCGCGACCTCGTCACCGGCATTTCCGGCACCAGCGCCTTCGAGGCGGTGCCGAGCCTGCGCGGCCGGATCGAGCGGGTGAACGGACAGGAGGCCGAAAAGGCGCTGGTCAACCCGGAGCAGGCCTGGATCCTGGCCGGCGACCGCGGCATCACCTATTCGGCGACGCTGCCGAAGCATTCCACCATCACCGCCGGCAGCTGGTGGGCGGCCGACTATGCCGGCCCACCGCTGATCTCGATCCACCAGAGCGTCGCCGAGGCCTTCGGCATCGGCCCCGGTGCCACGCTGTCGATCAACATCCTGGGCCGCAGCATCGAGGCCACGGTCGCCAACGTCCGCGCCGCCGATTTCAGCAGCATGGCGATCAACTTCACCATGGTCTTCGCCCCCGGCACGCTGGAAGGCGCACCGCAGACCTGGGTCGCCACCGTCCGCGCGACGCCGGATGCCGAAACGCAGGTGCAGCGCGCTGTGCTGCAGCGCTTCCCCAACATCACCATGGTCCGGATCAAGGACGCGCTCGACACCGTGTCGGAGATGCTGGGCCATATCGGCACCGCGGTGCGCATCGTCGCCGGCATCACGCTGACCGCCGGCACGCTGGTGCTGGCCGGCGCGGTCGCCGCCGGCCATCGCCGCCGGGTCTACGACGCGGTGGTGCTGAAGGTGCTGGGGGCGACGCGCGGCGACGTGCTGCGCGCCTTCCTGCTGGAATACGGGTTGCTGGGCCTGCTGACCGCGGTCATCGCCGGCGGCATCGGCACGCTGACCGCCTGGGCGGTGCTGCGCTTCCTGATGCATTGGGAGTGGAGCTTCCTGCCGTCGGCGGTGGTCACCACGGCCTTGCTCAGCACGGCGATCACACTCGCTTTCGGGTTCTATGGTACTTGGCGGGCTCTGGGCCAACCATCCGCGCCGTTGCTTCGGAACGAGTGACTCATACGGCGGAACGCCATAGCAAAAACGAATCGTGAAAGCTTTTTCATCTTGGAAAACCGCTGCCGATTCCTATTGAACCGAATTGCGGACTCGCCAATATGTCATGGCGACGGGATCACCCTATTCCACCGAGGAAACCAACATGGCAGACCCGACCTATAACCGCTTCGCGACCGCAGGCCGCGCGACAGATCGGGGATACTTCGACGAAGGCCTGCGCCAGCACATGCTGCGCGTGTACAACTACATGGGCGCCGGCCTGATCCTGACGGGCCTGGTCGCCGCGCTCGTGTCGTCCAGCCCGGCCATGATGGCGGCCATCTTCGGCACTCCGCTGAAGTGGGTGGTGATGCTGGCCCCGCTGGCGTTCGTGATGGTGCTGTCCTTCGGCATCCAGCGCCTGTCCTTCGCATCGGCACAGATGATTTTCTGGGCCTACTGCGGCGCGATGGGCCTGTCGATGTCGGCCATCTTCCTGGTCTTCACCGGGGCGTCGATCGCGCTGACCTTCTTCGTCACCGCCGCGACCTTCCTGGCGATGAGCCTGTACGGCTACACCACGAAGGCCGACCTGTCGAAGATGGGCTCGTTCCTGATGATGGGCGTCATCGGTCTGGTGATCGCCGGCTTGGCGAACATCTTCTTCCAGTCGCCAGCCCTGCACTTCGCGATCTCCGCCATCGGCGTGCTGATCTTCACCGGCCTGACCGCCTACGACACCCAGGCGATCAAGGAAAGCTACGCCGAGGGCTACGATCACGAGAGCACCGGCAAGCTGGCCCTGATGGGCGCCCTGACGCTGTACCTGGACTTCATCAACCTGTTCCAGTTCCTGCTGCAGTTCCTGCTGCAGTTCCTGGGTCAGCGCAACAACGACTGAGCCTGAAGACGCCTGATCGGACAAGCATCGCATCAATACAGCAGCCGCCCGGAAGCACCCGCTTCCGGGCGGTTTTCTTTTCAGGACCCGACCGTCACCGCATCGCCGACCTTGAGACCAAGCGCTTGATCGGCCCGCCCGCGGTTGACGGCGATCTCGGCCAGCCCGTTGGAGTTCTCGTACCACAGCGGCTCGCCCGGCCCGACGGCGCCGAAGGTGCGGGCGCGGGCGATGCGGGTGCCGGCGGCGGTCAGCATGGCGGCGGCGGGCAGGGTGGACGCCCGCATGCCGGTCATGGCGTTGCCGTAGACATCGACATAGACGATGCGCGCCAGCTCGTCCGGCCAGTCGGGGCGGTCGATGGCAGCGAGGGTGAGGCGGCTGCGCTGCACCGGCCGGCCGGTCGCCAGATCGGCGGCCACGGGGGCGAACAGGTCGCGGCCGTGGAAGCTGGCGGACAGCCGGTCCGGAATCCAGTCGATGGTCCAGGCCTTTAGCGACGTTGCGCGGCGGGCGATCAGGGCGAAGAGGCCGTTGTCGGGGCCGACGAACCACCGCCCATCGGCCTCCACCATCACCGGCCGCCGGTCGGTGCCGACACCCGGATCGACGACGCAGAGAAAGACGCTGCCGGCGGGGAAGGCCGGGGCGTAGGCGGCCAGAAGGTAGGCCGACAGCTGCGGGTCGAAGGCGGGGGCGTCGGCGAACAGGTCGATGACCGGGACGGTTGGCGCCTGCTGCGCCAGCACCGCCTTCATCTGGCCGGTGTAGGGGCCGGAGAGGCCGAAGTCGGTGAAGAGCAGGATCATGGAGGGCATTCTCACCAGTGTCGGCGGTCTTGCCCCCACCCTAACCCTCCCCCGCTGGGCGGGGGAGGGGACAAGTGCTTGTGCGGGGGAGGTTAGGCGGGGATCTGACCCCGAATCACATCGACTTCGTATCCAGCGCGTAGCCTGCCGACCGCACGGTGCGGATCAGATCCAGTTCTTCCTCTTCGTTCATCGCCTTGCGCAGGCGGCGGATGTGTACGTCGACCGTGCGCGGCTCGACGTACACGTCATGGCCCCACACCAGATCGAGCAGCTGTTCGCGCGAGAAGACGCGGCCGGGATGCTGCATGAAGTGGCGCAGCAGGCGGAATTCCGTCGGACCGAGATGTACGTCGCGCCCATTGCGGCGTACGCGGTGGGCGGCCAGATCCATCGTCACGTCGGCGAAGGTCAGCACCTCGTCCGTCATGCCGGGCGAGGCGCGGCGCAGGACCGCGCGCATGCGGGCCACCAGCTCGGTCGGGGAGAAGGGCTTGGTGATGTAGTCGTCGGCGCCGGAATTCAGGCCGCGCACCCGGTCGCCTTCCTCGCCGCGGGCGGTCAGCATGATGATCGGGATGTCGCGGGTCTTGGCGTTGCGGCGCAGCTGGCGGCAGACCTCCAGCCCGCTCATCAGCGGTAGCATCCAGTCGAGCAGCACGATGTGCGGCGTCTGTTCGCCGGCGGCCAGCAGGGCCTCCTCGCCGTCGCTGGCGGTGGCGACGCGGAAGCCTTCCTTTTCCAGGTTGTACTTCAACAGCGTCAGAATGTCGGCCTCGTCCTCGACGACCAGGACGAGCGGCTTCAGGGCCGCGTTCATGGAGGCTCCGTTCACAGCGCGCGTCTCGACGTTAACCGGCATGGGACAGCCTTTTCAACAAAGGAGGGAAGGGGCGCAAAATCAGGCAAGGCTTTTAGGAGCAGGGCTCTCAGCCGTAGCGGCCGGTGATGTAGCCCTGGGTGCGCTCGTCGCGCGGGTTCGTGAAGATTTCCTCGGTGTCGTCGCACTCCACCATCTCGCCCAGATGGAAGAAGGCGGTGCGCTGCGACACGCGGGCGGCCTGCTGCATGTTGTGGGTGACGATGACGATGGTGTAGTTGGCCCGCAGCTCGTCGATCAGCTCCTCGATATGGGCGGTCGCGATGGGGTCGAGCGCCGAGCAGGGCTCGTCCATCAGGATCACCTCGGGGCTGACGGCGATGGCGCGGGCGATGCACAGCCGCTGCTGCTGGCCGCCGGACAGGCTGGTGCCGGGCTCGCGCAGGCGGTCCTTCACCTCGCCCCACAGGCCGGCGCGCTTCAGCGAACTCTGCACCACCTCGTCCAGCTCGTCGCGGCCGGAAGCCAGGCCGTGAATGCGCGGACCATAGGCGATGTTGTCGTAGATCGACTTCGGAAACGGGTTCGGTTTCTGGAACACCATGCCGACGCGGGCGCGCAGCTGCACCGCATCGACCGCCTTGCCGTAGACGTCCTCGCCGTCCAGCGCGATCCGTCCCTCGACCCGGCAGCCCTCGACGGTGTCGTTCATCCGGTTCAGGCAGCGCAGGAAGGTCGACTTGCCGCAGCCGGACGGGCCGATCAGCGCCAGCACCCGGCTCTCGTGGATGTCGAGGTCGATGCCCTTCAGCGCCTGCTTGGCACCGTAGAACACCTTCACCCCGCGGGCGGTCATCTTGTTGGGCAGGACGGCACCGGACTGCTGCCCAGGGTGTTGACCGGGGCGCTGGTCGCCGCGGGGCCGCAGCTTCAGCGGACTCGGGATGCCGCTCGGGATGCCGCTCGTAATGCTCATGGGGCGCTCACCACCGTCTCTCGAAAATCTTGCGCAGGATCACGGCCGTCCCGTTCAGCAGGATCAGGACGCCGAGCAGGATCAGGATCGCCGCCGAGGTGCGTTCGGTGAAGGCACGCTCCGGGCTGTCGGCCCACATGTAGATTTGAACGGGCAGCACCGTGGCACTGTCGGTCAGCCCATGGGGCACGTCGACGATGAAGGCGACCATGCCGATCATCAGCAGCGGTGCCGTCTCGCCCAGCGCGCGGGCCATGCCGATGATGGTGCCGGTGAGGATGCCGGGCATCGCCAGCGGCAGCACATGGTGCAGAACCGTCTGCAAGGGCGAGGCGCCGATGCCCAGCGCCGCCTCGCGGATCGACGGCGGCACCGCCTTCAGCGCGACGCGGGCCGAGATGATGATCACCGGCAGCGTCATCAGCGCCATCACCAGCCCACCGACCAGCGGCGCCGAACGCGGCATGCCGAAGAAACCCAGGAAAACGGCAAGACCCAGCAGGCCGAAGATGATCGACGGCACCGCGGCGAGGTTGTTGATGTTCACCTCGATCAGGTCGGTCCAGCGGTTCTTCGGCGCGAACTCCTCCAGATAGACCGCGGCGGAGATGCCGACCGGCACCGACAGCGCCATGGTCACCAGGAGCGTCAGCAGCGAACCGACGATGGCGCCGCCGATGCCTGCCTGTTCCGGCTCGCGGCTGTCGCCGGCGGTGAACAGGGTGGTGTTGAAGCCCTGCGCCAGCGCGCCGGAGGCCAGCAACGCATCGGCCGCGGCGATCTTGGCATCGCTGAGCCCACGCTCGCTCTCCGGCAGGTCGCGGCGGTAGCGGCCCTTCACCAGCTGGTCGATCTCGTCGTCGGCGCGCACCCAGACGGTCAGGGTGGTGCCGACCAGCGCCGGGTTCTTGGCGACCATCGCCTCCAGCTCGTACGGCGCGCCCGACGACAGCAGGTCGTTCAGCACGCGTTTGCCGGCGCGGTCGGTCACCTGCGGGAACTGGGCATGGAGCGCCCGGCGCAGCAGGGGAGTGTAGTTGCGCTCGGCGACCTCGGCCGGGTCCAGCGTCACCTCCAGCCTGATCCGCGCTTCCCAGAAGGCGGTGCTGCCCTTGGCGACGATGGAGCCCAGCAGAACCACCAGCATCAGCGCCGCCAGCGCCACCGCCGCCGCCCCGGCCAACCGGAAGCGGCGTTCCGCGGCATGGCGGGCGCGCAGGCGGCGGGCGAAGGCTTCGCTCCGGACCCGCGACTTCGCCGCACCGTTGGAGCCGGGGGAGGGCGCCACGGCCGCCGCGTCCTGCTCGACGAGGTCAGTCATATTTTTCCCGATAGGTCCGGACCACCCGCAGGGCGACCATGTTGAGGCAGAGCGTGACGAGGAACAGCACGAGGCCGAGGCCGAAGGCCGACAGCGTCTTCGGGCTGTCGAACTCCTGGTCGCCGACCAGCAGCGTGGCGATCTGGGTGGTGACGGTGGTCACCGCCTGCAGCGGGTTGGCGGTCATGTTGGCGGTCAGGCCGGACGCCATGGTGACGATCATCGTCTCGCCGATGGCGCGGCTGACCGCCAGCATCACCGCGGCGACGATGCCCGGCAGCGCCGCCGGCAGAACCACCTGCTTGATCGTCTCCGACTTGGTGGCGCCCAGCCCGTAAGAGCCGTCGCGCAAGCTCTGCGGCACCGCGTTGATGACGTCGTCGGACAGCGAGCTGACGAAGGGGATGATCATCACCCCCATGACGATGCCGGCCGCCAGCGCCGATTCCGAACTGACGTCCAGCCCCAGCGCCTCGCCCACCGAGCGGACGAAGGGCGCCATGGTCAGCGCGGCGAAGAAGCCGTAGACCACGGTCGGAATGCCGGCCAGGATCTCCAGAGCCGGTTTCAGCCAGGTGCGCACGCCGCGTCCGGCATATTCGGACATGTAGATCGCCGCCATCAGCCCGACCGGCACCGCCACCAACATGGCGATGACGGTAATCAACAGCGTGCCGGCGAACAGCGGAATCGCGCCGAAGGAGCCGCTGGAGCCGACCTGATCGGCCCGCATCGCCATCTGCGGGCTCCAATGGGTGCCGAACAGGAAGTCGAGCGGCGAGACGACGGTGAAGAAGCGCAGCGCCTCGAACAGCAGCGACAGGACGATGCCGACCGTGGTCAGGATGGCGACCATCGAACAGACGACCAGCGCCACCCGCACCACCCGCTCCACCACCGGGCGGGCGCGCAGGTCCGGCCCGATGCGGTGGCGGCCCCAGGCGAGGCCGGCGACCGCCAGGCTGGCGCCGACGGCCAGCAGGCTCCAGTCGGCAAGCTCGCGCAGCTCCGCATAGCGGCGGGCGGCGTCCCGCACCAGCGGGTCGGGCTCGCGCCCGGTGGCGACGCCGCGGGCGAGGTTGAGGATGTCGGCCTTCAGCAGGGCGACCGACTGGCCGTCGCCGGTGGTCAGCCGCTCCGGCAGGGAGGACAGGACCAGCTGCATGGCGAGCCAGCCTTCCGACGCCGTCCAGGCCACGAACAGCAGCAGCGCCGGCAGCCCGGCCCACAGAGCCACATAGACACCGTGGTAGGAGGGCACCGAATGCAGTTCCGCCACCCGCCCGCCGACGGACGCCGCCGCGCGCGATCGGCCGGACATGAAGCCGATCACGGTGAGCAGGGCCAGGATCATGGCGAGGAGGGTCAGCTGCATGCGGGATGCCCGGAGGAAGACTGGGTGGTCAGAACTGCAGCGGCGTCAGGCCGACCGCCTGGGTGCGGGCGGCGTCGCGCAGGGCCTTCGGCTCCGGAATCAGGCCCTTGTCGACCAGATAGCCGTCCTCGCCCATCGCGCGCTCGGAGGTATATTCGCCGATGAACTCGCGGATGCCCGGAATGACCCCGGCATGGGCGTTCTTGACATAGATGTAGAGCGGACGTGCCAGCTCGTATTTGCCGGCCGCCACCGTTTCCGCCGTCAGCTCCACCCCGTCCATCTTCGCCGCACGCAGCGTGTCGCGGTTCTGGTCGAGATAGCTATAGCCGAACACGCCGAAGGCGTTGGGATTGGCGGTCAGTTTCTGGACGATCAGGTTGTCGTTCTCGCCGGCCTCGACATAGCCGCCGTCCTCACGGATGGTCATGCAGGCACGCTCGCGCGCCTTCTCGTCGGGGATCGCCTTGGCGACCTCGGCCACCTTCTTGCAGCCTTCCAGCATCGCCAGCTCGTTGAAGGTGTCGCGCGTTCCGGAGGTGGGGGGCGGGCCCAGCACCTCGATCGCCGCCTTGGGCAGCGACGGGTCGATGTCCGACCACAGCTTGTACGGGTTGGCGGCCATGGCGCCGTTCACCGGCACCTCCTTCGCCAGCGCCTTCCACAGCACGACCGTCGACAGGGACACCGGGGCCGCCTTCTTGGACGAGGCCAACGCGATGCCGTCATAGCCGATCTTCAGCTCGGTGATCGTGGTGACGCCGTTGGCGGCGCACTGGTCGACCTCGGACTTCTTGATGCGGCGCGAGGCGTTGGCGATGTCGGGATGGGCCGGGCCGACACCGGCGCAGAACAGCTTCAACCCGCCGCCGGTGCCGGTCGATTCGACGACCGGCGTCTTGAACTTGCCGGTCTTGCCGAAGGCCTCGGCCACCGCGGTGGTGAAGGGGAAGACGGTGGAGGAGCCGACTGCGCGGATCTGATCGCGCGTCTGCGCAGAAGCGGGGACGGCGGCGAGGCCGAGGGCAATGCCCAATCCCAGGCTCAAGGCGGTCGCGGCGAAGACGTGGGTCCGGGTGGTCATGGGTGCCCCTCCTTAAGGAAACGGAGACTGGTCCATCGGAATGGCGCGGACCATAGACCCGGAGGGCGACCGATTGATTGCGTTTTTATGACACTTTCATGACTCAGTCACAGAGCCGCTTCACCCCTCTCGCCCAGCTCCAAATCCTCTCTCCCCCCCGGAGAGAGGGTTAGGGTGAGGGGGTCGCGCGGCGGGAGCTCTGGAGAATGCACGCAGTGCCTCCCCCTCACCCCGGCCCTCTCCCCGGGGGGAAGAGGGGGATTGGGCCTCTCCCGCCGCGGGCAGATAGACGGTGAAGGCGCTGCCCACCCCCACCTCGCTTTCGATGGTCAGGCGGCCACGGTGTCGGTTCAGGATATGCTTGACGATGGCAAGCCCCAGCCCGGTGCCGCCCATGGCGCGGGACCGCGCGGCATCGACCCGGTAGAAACGCTCGGTCAGGCGGGGCAGGTGGGTGCGGGCAATGCCGTCACCATGGTCGCGCACCGACACCGACACCATGGATGTGCCGCTGCGCACCACGCGCTTGTCCTTCGCCATGATACCACTCGGAGTGGGCAAGCCCGCAAAGCCGACGGCCGCGCCGTCCGCCAGCGCCACGGTGACGGTCACGTCGGTGTCCTCGCGCGTGTACTTGATTGCGTTGCTGACCAGATTTTGGAAGACCTGGGTCAGCTGGTCCTCGTCGCCGACAACATAGGGCAGGGTCTCCGGCGCCTCCAGCCGCAGGCGGATGCGGCGCTGGGCGGCCTTCAGCTCCAGTGCGGCGATGACGTTCTCCAGCTCCTCCACCACATCGACCCGGCCGTTGGGCGGCATATGCTCGTCCAGCTCGATGCGGGACAGCGACAGCAGGTCGTTGACCAGCCGGGTCATGCGGCTGGCCTGATCGTGCATGATCGACAGGAAGCGGTCCTGCGCCTCGGGATCGTCGCGCGCCGGGCCGCGCAGCGTCTCGATGAAGCCCAGCAGCGAAGACAGCGGCGTGCGCAGTTCGTGGCTGGCATTGGCGATGAAGTCGGCCCGCATCTGCTCCGACCGGCGGGCGGCGGTGACGTCGTGCAGGGTCAGGATCGCCATGCGGGCGACGGTGGGCGGACGCGGCGCCGGCTCCTCCTCGATCTCGCCGTCCAGCAGCGAGGGATCGGGTTCCGGCACCAGCCGCTGGAAGGGCTTGACCTGTGCCTCGAAGCTGCGCTCCACCGGCACCGGCAGCGTGAATTCGATGATGCGGGACGCACCGCCGCGCAGGACCGAGTCCACGGCCTCCAGCACCGCCGGCGTGCGCAGGGAGGAGGCGAGGTCGCGGTCCACCACCTTGTCGCCGAACAGCTCCCGCGCGGTCTGGTTGGCGCGCACCACCTGCCGTTCCGCATCCATCAGCAGCAGCGGGGCGGGCAGGGCGTCGATCACCGCTTCATCCGCGTCCAGCTGCATCCGTACGCTTTCCGCCCGGCGCAGGCCGACCCGGTGCAGCCGGCCGATGGTCGCGGTCAACGCCTTCAGGGCGGGCCGCGTACCGGCCGGAACCAGCGGCTCGTCGGCTTCCGCCAGCCGGGCGGCGTAATCGGTCATCGCATCGGCATCGCGCCGGTAGGTGCGCAGCACCAGCATTGCACCCGTCAGCGCCAGCGCCGCTGCGACCAGTGCCAGCCCGCCATGCAGCACCCCGGCATGGACCGCCCAGGCCAGCACGCCCAGCAGGGGCGCCAGCATCAACAGGATCGCGGTCAGCAGCGGGGTGGGCGGCGACGCCTTCAGGCGCATGGGAACGGCACCGGATCAGTGGGGGAATAGGTGGGCAGCTTGACGATCAGCCCTTCTACACCATCGTCGTGCATGCCGCGCGAGGGTCATAAAAGATTCATGACCGGCTCTGTGCGCTCCCTCGTTGACTCCAGTATCATGGAACTTCATTCTATCATCATGGAGAACACGAAGACCGACATCGACAGGCGCATTGCCGTCCGCCTTCGAGCCCTGCGGGGCGAGCGCGGGCTGACCCTCGACGGCTTGGCCGAACGATCGGGCGTCAGCCGTTCCATGATCTCGCTGGTCGAACGGGGGGAAAGCAGCCCGACCGCCTCCGTCCTCGACCGGCTCGCCGCCGGGCTGGGCGTGACGCTGGCCGCCTTGTTCGCGGAGGCCGAACGGGCAGACGCCAACCCCGTCGCTCGCCGCACCGATCAGATTGCCTGGACCGACCCTGCCACCGGCTACCGCCGCCGCAACCTGTCGCCGCCGGGCTTCCCGTCCCCCATCGAACTGGTGGAGGTGGAGTTGCCGCCGGGTGCCCGCGTCTCCTACGACAGCGGCAACCGCGCCGCGACGGTGGAGCAGCAGGTCTATCTTCTGGACGGCACAATCGACCTGACGGTGGGGGAGGCGACGCACCGCCTGTCGACCGGCGACTGCCTCGCCATGCGGCTCGACCGGCCGACCGGCTTCCACAACCCGACCGACCGCGCCGCCCGCTACATCGTGGCGCTGACCACCGACGGCCGCCCCGCCTTAAACGCCTTTAAACGCTGAAGGAGCATGCCATGGACAGTGCTTGCGCGGAAGCCGGACGAGTGAGTGAGGGGAGCGGGGCGACCGCCGTGACGGTGCGCATGCTCTCGGGTCCGCAAGCCCATGCCGCCGTGCCGGGGCTGACCGATGTGCTGCTGGATTGCGTGGCGGGTGGCGCCTCCGTCAGCTTCATGGCACCGCTCGACCGCGCCACCGCCGAAGACTTCTGGCGGAACGTGGCGATGGGAGTGGAGCAGGACGACCGCATTCTGCTGGTGGCTGAGGACGGGGAGGGCGTGCTGGGCACCGTCCAGCTGGTGGTCGGCCAGCCGCCGAACCAGCCCCACCGCGCCGACCTGTCCAAGATGCTGGTCCATCGCCGCGCCCGCCGCCGTGGCGTCGGCGCCATCCTGATGCAGGCCGCCGAGGATGCCGCCCGCGCCGCCGGCAAGACCCTGCTGGTGCTGGACACCTCCTCACCCGATGCCGAACGCCTGTACACCCGCGCCGGCTGGGTGAAGGTGGGAGTCATCCCGAACTACGCCCTGTGGCCGGAGGGCGGGTTCTGCGACACGACATACTTCTACAAGGCGTTGCGGTGATGACGGGCGGGGCCTTTAGGACGTAAGGACCTCTTCAAGAGCCGAGGCGTTGGCCGGAGCGAACGGGTTCAGGAACCGGACTCCTTCAAGCTCCCGACCATCCTGCAGATCCTCGCTGAAGAGGACACGACCACCGGCACGCTTGACGACCGACCAGATCATGCCGTCCCAGAACTGGACACCATGGTCCCGGTGCACTCGCATGGCATCGGTGACATCCGCGAAAACAGCTTCACGCACGGGAAATACGCTGCTCCACACGTCTACGTAACGCGAGGCCCGGTCTGGCGGAGCATGGTACTTCCTGACCGCAACCGAATAGAACTCCGTCAATGTCTGAAGCGGCAGCAACCCGCGCCCGCTCGCACCAAGCCGATCCAGAAGATCGACCGCTCTCCGATGCTTTACCGGGTCGCCGGCGCCATCGGCGGCATAGAGGAGAATGTTGGTATCGATGCCGGCCAGCATCATCGGGAATGCACGTCGTCACGGTCGACTCCGCCTCGGAAGTCAAGCGGCAGCCCTTGCGCAAGCAGTTCCATCATCCGTCGATGCGCCGTGCTGCGATCGGTATCCGCGGTGGATGCATCGGCGGGCAACAGAATGGCGACCGGTTTTCCATCCTTGGTGATGGTGATGCGGGCACCATCCTGGACCTCGCGCAGCATTTTCGGGAAGTCACGGCTCGCTTCCGCCGCGCTGACAAGACCGTCCGGCATGGGCAGCCCTCAATCACAGGATTGCGCTCTACGCAATATAGAGCGCCCAGGCCCGAAATGCCATGTTCCCCCCTCCGCTAGGACGGAGGAGGGAACGCTATCACCTCACCACGGCAGCGAGTCATGCGCCGCCAGGGCCGCGGCGGTGACGATGTCGTTCACCGAGGCGCCCATGCTGACGATCTGCGCCGGCTTGTCCAAGCCGATCAGCAGCGGGCCGATCATCTGGCCGCCGGCCATCTTGTTCAGCAGCTTGGCCGAGATGTTGGCCGAATGCAGGCCGGGCATGATCAGCACGTTGGCCGGACCGGACAGCCGCGAGAACGGGTAGACCCGCTTCATCAGCTGGTAATCCAGCGCCACGTCGGCCGACATCTCGCCGTCATACTCGAAATCGACCCGGCGGCTGTCGAGGATCGACAGGGCCTCGCGCAGCGGATCGGTGTTCGGGTGCGGCGTCTGGCCGAAGTTGGAGAAGGACAGCAACGCCACCCGCGGCTCATGCCCCATCTGCCGGGCCTTGGCCGCGGCACCGACAGCGATGTCGGCCAGCGTCTTGCCGTCGGGGCGGACATGGACGGTGGTGTCGGCGATGAAGACGGTGCGGTTTCGGGTGATGAACAGGTGCAGGCCGAAGACCGGCTCGTTCGCCTTCGGGTCGATGACGCGACGGAGCTCCTCATAGGCGACGCCGAAGCTGCGGGTCAGGCCGGTCACCATGGCATGGGCATCGCCCTGCGCCACCATGCAGGCGGCGAAGACGTTGCGGTCCTGGTTGACCATCCGCTGGCAGTCGCGCAGCAGGGCGCCCTTGCGCTGCAGGCGGCGGTAGAGATGGTCGGCATAGCGGCGGTTGGCGTCCGACAGGCGGGCGTTGTGGATTTCGAACTGGACGTTGGGCTGGCCCATCGCCACCAGCTGTTCCCTGATCACCTCTTCGCGGCCGATCAGCACCGGCGTGCCGTAGCCGTGGGCGCGGAAGGCCATGGCGGCGCGGATCGTCCGCTCCTCCTCGCCCTCGGCGAAGACGACGCGGCGCGGGTTGGTCCGCACCTTCTCCAGGATCAGCTCCAGGCTGTCGGCGGTCGGGTCCAGACGGGTGCGCAGGGAATGCTTGTAGCTGGTCAGGTCGAGGATCGGCTTGCGCGCCACGCCGCTTTCCATCGCCGCCTGGGCGACCGCGGCCGGAACGGTGACGATCAGGCGCGGGTCGAAGGGCACCGGAATGATGTAGTCGGGGCCATAGCGCAGCCGGCGCCCGGAATAGGCTGCATCGACCTCGTCCGGCACATCCTCGCGCGCCAGCGCCGCCAGCGCCTTGGCGGCGGCGACCTTCATCGCCTCGTTGATGGTGGTGGCGCGGACATCCAGCGCGCCGCGGAACAGATAGGGGAAGCCCAGGACGTTGTTGACCTGGTTCGGATAGTCGGACCGGCCGGTCGCGACGATGGCGTCGCTGCGCACCGCCTTGACCTCCTCCGGCGTGATTTCCGGATCGGGGTTGGCCAGAGCGAAGATGATCGGCTTGGCCGCCATCGACTTCACCATCTCCGGCGTCATCGCCCCCTTGGCCGACAGGCCGACGAAGACGTCGGAGCCCGCCACCGCCTCTTCCAGCGTGCGCTTGTCGGTGTCGACGGCGAAGGACGACTTCCACTGGTTCATGCCGCTGGTGCGGCCGCGATAGACCACGCCCTTGGTGTCGCACAGGATGATGTTTTCACGTGAAACACCCATCGTGCAGAACAGCTCGGCGCAGGCGATGCCCGCCGCACCGGCGCCGTTCACCACCATCTTCACGTCCTCGATCTTGCGGCCGGTGATGTCGCAGGCGTTGATCAGGCCGGCGGCGGCGATGATCGCGGTGCCGTGCTGGTCGTCATGGAAGACCGGAATGTCCAGCAGTTCGCGCAGCCGCTCCTCAATGATGAAGCAGTCGGGCGCCTTGATGTCTTCCAGGTTGATGCCGCCGAAGCTGGGGCCGAGGAAGCGCACGCAGTTGACGAACTCGTCCACGTCGCGGGTGTCGACCTCCAGGTCGATGCCGTCGACGTCGGCGAAGCGCTTGAACAGCACCGCCTTGCCTTCCATCACCGGCTTGCCGGCGAGCGCGCCCAGGTCGCCCAGCCCCAGCACCGCCGTGCCGTTGGAGATGATGGCGACGATGTTGCCCTTCGCCGTGTAGTCGTAGGCGAGCGACGGATCCTCGGCGATGCGCAGGCAGGGCACGGCGACGCCGGGCGAATAGGCGAGCGCCAGATCGCGCTGGGTCGTCAGCGGCTTGGTCGGGGTGATTTCCAGCTTGCCGGGCCGGCCGCTGGAATGCAGCAGCAGGGCCTCTTCGTCGGTGACGCGCTTGGTGTCGGACATGGATGTCGTGTTCCTCAACGGAGTGTGCAGCCCGTCGGTCGTCGTTGATGCCTTTTTGTGCGGTGCGCTGCCGACGGTGGGGCAGCGATGGTATACGCCGAATGCGCAACTCGCCAAGCCTCCATCAACGCCATTTTGTACGAATCATGCATTTTTTTACCGATTAACGACACATCCAGTTTGCTTGCCTTCCCATCCAAGTCGCTTCCGCCCGGCGCACGGCCGGGCTCGCATGCCCATGGCGACGGGTATGCGGGACGCCATGCTGGACGGGAACGGACGGAGCCGTTAGCTTGCCGCCCCATTGCAACCGACCTTCGGAATGATGCCCATGCGCCCCTCCGGCCGCGCCTTCGACCAACTGCGCACCGTCTCCCTCGAACCCGGCTTCAGCCGCTATGCCGAGGGCTCCTGCATGGTGCGCTTCGGCAACACGCATGTGCTGTGCACGGCCAGCGTCGACGAGACGGTGCCGCGCTTCCTGAAGAACACCGGGCTCGGCTGGGTCACCGCCGAATACGGCATGCTGCCGCGCTCCACCCACAGCCGCACCGACCGCGAGGCGGCGAAGGGCAAGCAGTCCGGCCGCACCCAGGAGATCCAGCGGCTGATCGGCCGCGCCCTGCGCGCCGTCACCGACCGTTCGGCGATGGGCGAGAAGCAGATCAAGATCGACTGCGACGTCATCCAGGCCGACGGCGGCACCCGCACCGCCGCCATCACCGGCAGCTATGTCGCCCTGCATCTGGCCTTCCAGCACCTGATGCAGATCGGCGCGCTGAAGACCATGCCGCTGACCGATCAGGTCGCCGCCGTGTCCTGCGGCCTGTTCCAGGGCAACGCCGTGCTCGACCTCGACTATGACGAGGATTCCAAGGCCCAGGCCGATGCCAACTTCGTCCTGACCGGCAAGGCCGGCATCGTCGAAATCCAGGGCACCGCCGAGGAAACCCCCTTCTCCGAGCCGCAGTTCATGGAGCTGCTGGCGCTCGCCCGCAAGGGCGTGAACGAGCTGGTGACGTTGCAGAAGCAGGTTCTCGGCATCAAGTAAGGCCGTATCAGCCAGAGGTTCATAACCATGTCCGCTCCCCGCCGCTTCACCGGCGACACCCTCGTCATCGCCAGCCACAACAAGGGCAAGGTGCGCGAGATCGCCGACCTGCTCGGCCCCTATGTCGCCACCTTCACCTCGGCCGGGGAGCTGGGCCTGCCCGAACCGGAAGAGACCGGCTCCACCTTCATCGCCAATGCGGAGCTGAAGGCCAAGGCTGCGGCCGCCGCCGGCCATGTCGCGCTCGCCGACGACAGCGGGCTGGTGGTGCCGGCGCTGAACGGCGATCCCGGCATCTACTCCGCCCGCTGGGCCGGCCCGGCCAAGGACTTCGCCATGGCGATGCAAAAGGTCGAGGACGGTCTTGCCGGAAAGAGCGACCGCAGCGCCTATTTCGTCTGCGCCCTGTCGCTCGCCTGGCCGGACGGCCATGTCGAGACGGTGGAGGGCCGCTGCTACGGCACGCTGGTCTGGCCGCCGCGCGGGCCGCATGGCTTCGGCTATGACCCGATGTTCCTGCCGGACGGCCACGGCCTGACCTTCGGCGAAATGGATCCGGCCAAGAAGCACGAGATGAGCCACCGCGCCGATGCCTTCCGCCAGCTGGTGGAGCGGTGTTTCCGGTGAGTGCATCCGATCCCGGGTTTGCCGTCTACGTCCATTGGCCCTTCTGCAAGTCGAAGTGCCCCTATTGCGATTTCAACAGCCATGTCCGCGAGCGTGTCGACCATGACCGCTGGCGGGCCGGGCTGCTGCGCGAGCTGGACCATTACGCCGACCTGACCGCCGGGCGCACCGTCACCTCGATCTTCTTCGGCGGCGGCACCCCGTCGCTGATGGAGCCGGCAACGGTGGGCGCCATCATCGACCGCGTCGCCCAACGCTGGCCGGTCGCCGAGCGGCTGGAGGTGACGCTGGAGGCCAACCCGACCTCCGTCGAAGCCGACAAGTTCCGCGCCTTCCGCACCGCCGGGATCAACCGCGTTTCTCTCGGCATCCAGGCGCTGGACGATGCCAGCCTGAAGTTCCTCGGCCGTCAGCATAATGCCGCGGAGGCCACCGGCGCCATCGAACTGGCGGCGCGGACCTTCGACCGCTTTTCCTTCGACCTGATCTATGCCCGCCCCGGCCAGACGGTGGCGGCCTGGCAGGCGGAGTTGGCGCGGGCGCTGGATTACGCCGTCGGTCATCTCTCGGTCTATCAGCTGACGATCGAGGAGGGGACGGCCTTCTACCCGATGCATGCCCGCGGCGATCTGGTGCTGCCCGACGAGGATCTCGCCGGCGACCTCTACGAGGCGACGCAGAGCCAGCTTACGGCGGCGGGGCTGCCGGCCTATGAGATTTCCAACCACGCCCGTCCGGGCGAGGAAAGCCGCCACAACCTGACCTATTGGCGCTATGGCGACTATGTCGGCATCGGCCCCGGTGCCCATGGGCGTCTGACGCTCGACGGCGAGAAGTTTGCGACCCGCGCCCATCGTGCCCCGGAAATCTGGCTGGAGCGGGTGGAACGCGACGGCCATGGCGCCTCCGCTCCCGATCCGATTGACCATGATGCCCGTGGCACCGAGCTGCTGATGATGGGGCTGCGCCTGAGCGAAGGGGTGTGGCTTGCCCGTCTGGTGGAGGAATCCGGCCGGACGCTGGACGATTTCGTGGAGCCGGCGGCGTTGTCCCGCCTGATCGAAGGCGGCTTCCTCATCCGCGATAGGGATCGCCTGTCTGCGACATCGGAGGGGCTACAGCGACTGAACGCGGTGCTCAGCGCAATTTTGGCGTAAGATCTGCCCGTTCCGAACCACGAAAGGGCAGGGGATGCGCATCAGTCTGATTGTGGCCGCTGCGATGAACGACGTGATCGGCCGCGATGGCCGATTGCCCTGGGCTCTGCCCGGCGATCTGCGCCGGTTCAAGCAGCTGACCATGGGCAAACCGGTGCTGATGGGTCGCAAAACCTGGGAGTCGCTGCCGCTGCACCCGCTTCCCGGCCGCGACAACCTCGTCGTCAGCCATCAGGCCGCAGTCGGGGAGCATGACGGCGCCCGCTGGTTCTCCGGCTTGGGAGCCGCGATTGCCTGGGCGCAAGAGTCCGGCGCGGCGGAACTCTGTGTCATCGGCGGCGCTGCGCTGTTCCGCGAGACTCTGCCCATCGCCGACTGCCTGCACCTGACCCGCGTGGAGAGCGCGATGGAGGGCGACACGCTGATGCCGCCCATCGGTGCGGAGTGGGTGGAGGTCTGGTCGAGCGCGCCCATGGAAGAGAACGGGCTGTTCTACCGCTACATCGACCTGGAGAAGGCGCAGGGATAGGGAAAGTGCCTTTGCCCCCTCCCTGACCCTCCCCCGCGTTCCGCGGGAGAGGGAACTCCGCTGTTCTGGCCCTCAACTCCCTCTCCCGCGGAGCGGGGGAGGGTTGGGGAGGGGGAAAAACCCTTACGAACCTCCCCTTACTCCTCTCCCCCCAGCCGGTGCAGCACGTCATCCAGCTGGTCGAGCGTCTGGTAGTGGATGGTGATCGTCCCGCGCTGACCCTGCGGATTGATTGCGACCTTCAGCCCGATGCGGGCGGAGATCTCCTCCTCCAGATTGATCAGATCGACGTCCTTCATCGCCGGGGCGGTGCCGGATCCGTCATTCGCGGCCTTGCCCTTCTTCGCCTTGGGCTGGTCGCCACGCATCAGGTCTTCGGTCTGGCGGACGTTCAGGCCACGGCTGACCACCTCGCGGGCGGCTGCGGCCGGATCCGGGGCGGTCAGCAGGGCGCGGGCATGGCCGGCAGTCAGCGCGCCGTCCTGCACCATCGACTTGACCGGATCCGGCAGAGCCAGCAGGCGCATCATGTTGGCGACATGGCTGCGGCTCTTGCCGACGGCGCGGGCCAGATCCTCCTGCGTGTGCTCGAACTCCTCCATCAGGCGGCGGTAACCCTCCGCCTCTTCCAGAGGGGTCAGATCCTGGCGCTGGATGTTCTCGATCAGCGCGATTTCCAGCGCCTCGCGGTCGCTGAGATCGCGGATGATGACCGGCACCTCGTGCAGGCCGGCGATCTGCGCGGCGCGCCAGCGGCGTTCGCCGGCGATCAGCTCGTAGGAGTTCGCGTCCTCGGCGTCACGGCGCACCAGCAGCGGCTGAAGGATACCCTTGTCGCGGATGGACTCGACAAGGCCGCTGATCGCCTCTTCGTCGAACTTCCGCCGCGGCTGGTATTTGCCGGGGTGGACGAACTCGATCGGCACCTGCTTGGACTGCCGCACCTTGTCGAGCGCCGAATAATCCTCGGTCGCCTCGCCGAACAGGGCGGAGAGGCCGCGGCCCAGGCTGGCGCGGCGGGCGCCTCCTTGCTTGGTGTCGTCGATCATGCGGTCAGTCTCTTCTCACGGCGCAGCACCTCGCCCGCCAGATGGATGTAGGCCTGGGATCCGGGGCAGCGCATGTCATAGATCAGCACCGGCTTGCCGTGCGACGGCGCTTCGGAGACCTTGACGTTGCGCGGGATCACGGTGTCGTACACCTTCTCCCCGAAGAAACCACGAACGTCCGCCGCCACCATGTCCGACAGGTTGTTGCGCTTGTCGAACATGGTCAGTACGACGCCGTGGATGTCGAGGTTCGGGTTGAAGGCGCGCTTCACCCGCTCGATGGTGCGGACCAGATGGCTGAGACCCTCCAGCGCGTAGAACTCGCACTGCAGGGGAACCATCACGGCATGAGAGGCGACCAGCGCGTTCAGCGTCAGCAGACCCAGCGCCGGCGGGCAGTCGATCAGGACATAGTCGTATTCCAGCGCGCTGTTGGCGACCGCCTCGCGCAGGCGGAACTCACGCCGCTCGGCGCCGACCAGCTCGATCTCCGCACCCGACAGGTCGACCGACGAGGTGATGATCGACAGGTTCGGCACTGAGGAAGGGGTAGCGGCATCCTCCAGCGACACGTCGTCGAACAGCACGTCATAGATGCCGACGCGGCGGTCGGAGCGCGAAATGCCGAGCCCGGTGGACGCATTGCCCTGCGGGTCGAGATCGATCACCAGCACCCGCTTGCCGATGACGGCGAGCGCGGTGGCAAGGTTGATCGTCGTCGTGGTCTTGCCCACGCCGCCCTTCTGGTTGGCAATCGCAACCACACGGGCAAGGGGACGGGTGACGGCAGACATGGCAGCCTCTCGGGAGTCCGGTTGGCGGGAAGAAGGCGGGGGAACAACAGTGTCAGGCACGGTCTTCATGCACGCTCAAGGTGACTCACACGCAGGATGGTTCCGCTCGGATCGGTGCGGCTGTCAAATCGCTCAGAGTTCATTGTCCAATATTGCGTGGTGGCGGTCAATTCGTCGTCCAGTGCCGCGCCCTTGAGAAACAGGCACTTGCCGCGCGATCCGATGAAGGGATGGGCCCAGGCGAACAGGTCGGCCAGCGGCGCCAATGCACGGGCTGTGACGACATCGGCCTCGATCCCGGTGACGGTCTCGATCCGCTTGGTGTGAACGGTGACCGGCGCTTCGCAGACGCGGGCGACCTCGCGGAGGAAGGCGCATTTGCGCACATCGCTCTCGATCAGATGCACCTGCGGCACACCGAGAATGGCGAGCACCAGACCGGGAAAGCCGGCGCCGCTGCCGAGATCGACCAGAACCCGCGTGCCCTCCGGCAACAGCGGATAGAGCTGGGCGGAATCGAGGAAGTGACGCTTCCAGGCATCGGGCAGGGTGGAGGGGCCGACCAGATTGATCTTCGGCTGCCACTTGCGCAGCAGCCCCTCATAGGCAATCAGGCGGTCGAGTGTTTCACGTGAAACACCGGTGGCCTCCTGAAATGCGACGGCATCGAACCCGCTCATTCCGCGGCCACCTCAGAGGAAATCGCATCGCGACGTTTCACATGACGGAGCAGGGCGACCAGAGCGGCCGGGGTCATGCCGGGAATGCGGGCCGCCGCACCCAATGTCGCCGGACGCGACTGGCGCAGCTTCTGGCGGATTTCGGCGGACAGGCTGCCGATGCCGTCGACATCGAGATCGTCTGGCAAGGCGAGGGACTCGTCCTTGCGGAAGGCGCGAATATCGGCCTCCTGCCGACCGAGATAGCCGGCATATTTGCCGTCGATCTCCAACTGCTCGGCGATCTCCGGTGCGATCTCGCCCAGTTCCGGCCACAGGCGGGTCAGCGCAGCGAGGTCGATGTCGGGATAGCGCAGCAGGTCGGCGGCACTGCGTCGCACGCCGTCCTGGTTCACCGCGACACCCTGGCGAGCGAGTTCCGCCGGCGTCGCTTGCAGCGAGGCGACCAGCGCGCGACCGGCCGACAGTGCGGCACTCTTGGCGGCGAAGACGTCACGACGCTCGGAGCCGACGCAGCCGATAACAACGCCCTTGTCGGTCAGACGCTGGTCGGCGTTGTCGGCGCGCAGCAGCAGCCGATATTCGGCGCGCGAGGTGAACATGCGGTAGGGCTCGTTGGTGCCCCGGCCGATCAGATCGTCGATCAGCACGCCGATATAGGCGTCGGCACGGTCGAGCACGAAGCCGTCCCGGTTGCCGCCTGCAGCCAAAGCCGCGTTGATCCCGGCCATCAGGCCCTGGGCCGCCGCCTCTTCATAGCCGGTGGTTCCGTTGATCTGGCCGGCCAGGAACAGACGCGGTGCCCGGCGGGTCTCCAGCGTCGGCTTCAGTTCGCGCGGATCGACATAGTCGTATTCGATGGCATAGCCGGGGCGGATCATCACCACCTTCTCCAGCCCCGGCATGCTGGCGAGAATGCCGAGCTGCACGTCGCGGGGCAGGGAGGTGGAGATGCCGTTCGGATAGACGGTAGGATCGTCCAGACCTTCCGGCTCGAGGAAGATCTGGTGCTTCTCCTTTTCGGCGAAGCGGACGACCTTATCCTCGATGGACGGGCAATAGCGCGGACCGGTTCCGGTGATCTGGCCGGAATACATCGGCGCGCGATGCAGGTTGGCACGGATCAGCGCATGGGCCTCCGGCGTCGTCCAGGTGATCGCGCAATCGATCTGCGGCGTGTCGATCCGCTCGGTCATATAGGAGAAGGGCGGGGGCGGGGTGTCGCCTGGCTGCTTCTCCAGCGCATCCCAATCGATGGTGCGGCCGTCGAGCCGCGGCGGCGTGCCGGTCTTCAGTCGGCCGAGCGGAAATCCGAGCCGGGCCAGCGTGTCGGACAAGCCGATGGACGGCGCCTCGCCGACGCGGCCGGCAGGAGTGCGCTCCTCCCCAATGTGGATCAGGCCGCGCAGGAAGGTGCCGGTGGTCAGCACCACGGCGCCGGCGCGGATGGACTCGCCGGCCCCGGTGACGACGCCGGTGATGCGCTGCCCAGAAATACTGGAATCCGCATCGACGATCAGGTCCTCGGCACCGCCGGCTTCGATGAACAGGTTCTCCTGTTCGGCCATCAGCGACTGCATCGCCTGACGATAGAGCTTGCGGTCGGCCTGGGCGCGCGGTCCACGCACGGCGGGACCCTTGCTGCGGTTCAGGATGCGGAACTGGATGCCACCGCGGTCGATGGCTTTCGCCATCACCCCGTCCAGCGCATCGATCTCCCGCACCAGATGGCCCTTGGCCAAGCCGCCGATGGCGGGGTTGCAGGACATCTCGCCGATGGTTTCGACCTTGTGGGTCAGCAGGAGCGTGCGCGCACCCATGCGCGCTGCCGCCGCAGCCGCCTCACAGCCGGCGTGACCGCCGCCGACAACGATGACATCATAGCTTCGCATGCGCGGGACCATAGCGGAATGGACGCTGGGATCCAAGAGGCGGGGCAGGGATATCGTGGGGTGGGGGAGTTACGGAAAGGTTGGGGGCAATCGCCTCAACACCCCACCCGCTGTTTCACGTGAAACACGCCCTCACTTCCCGATGCAGAAGTCCCGGAAGATCACGTCCAGCAGATCCTCCACATCCACCCGTCCGGTGATGCGCCCAAGCGCCCGGCTGGCGAGACGCACATCCTCCGCTGCCAGTTCGGGAAGTGGCGCATCCAATGCCCGCAGCAGCGACTCACGACACTCGGTCAGCGCCGCACGGTGACGGGCGCGGGTCAGGGAGGGCGCGCTGCCGATCGCAAGGCGGTCGGCGCTGAACTCCGTCAGCTTCTCCTCCAGAGCCTTCAGCCCAGCCCCGGTCCGGGCAGAGACCAGGATCGGGGACAGATCCGGCCGCAGGTCGGTGGCGGTCGCAAGGTCGGTCTTGTTGAACACCACCACCGTGTCGCGGTCGATCAGGTCCAGCGTCGCCGGATCCAGGTCGGGCAGGGTCGTTGCGTCGAACACCGCCACCTTCACGTCGGCCCGCGCCGCCCGGTCGCGGGCGCGGCGGATGCCTTCCTCCTCCACCTCGTCGGCGGCCGCCTCGCGCAGGCCGGCGGTATCGGCCAGCACGACCGGATAGCCGCCAAGATCGAGATGCACCTCGATGATGTCGCGGGTGGTTCCGGCGCGGGCAGAGACGATGGCGGCGTCACGCCGGGCGAGCGCGTTCAACAGGCTCGACTTGCCGGCATTCGGCGCACCGACGATGGCGATGTGCAGCCCCTCGCGCAGACGCTCACCGCGGCCGCCGTCGTCGAGATGGGCGGCAATCTCCCCGGCCAGACCGGCGATCACCGGTCGGACGGCGTCGGCGACACCGCCGGGCAGGTCATCTTCGGCGAAGTCGATGTCGGCTTCGATGTGGGCCAGCGCGCGGGTCAGCCGCTCCCGCCAGCCATCATAGAGCCGGCCGAGCGCACCCCCCATCTGCCGCAGAGCCTGACGGCGCTGGGCGTTGGTCTCGGCATCGATCAGGTCGGCGACCGCTTCGGCCTCCGTCAGGTCGAGCTTGCCGTTCTCGAAAGCGCGGCGGGTGAACTCGCCGGGTTCGGCCAGCCGCAAGCCCGGCAGGGTGGCAAGCGCCTCGATCACGCCGCTGACGACGGCACGGCCGCCATGCAGGTGCAGCTCCACCACATCCTCGCCGGTGAAGCTGGCGGGGGCGGTGAAGCGCAGAACCAGCGCATCGTCCAGCGCGTCGCCGCTCCGCGGATCGCGCAACTTGGTCAGCACGGCACGGCGTGGTGCAGGCAGGGGACGGCCGGTCAAGGCGGCGAGGGCGGATCCCGCCTCCGGTCCCGAAATGCGAACCACCGCCACACCGGATCGGCCGGGGGCAGTGGCGAGCGCGTAGATGGTGGTGAACATCGCTGTCAGATCAGCCACGCTGCTCGGGCCGCAGCTCCCGCTGCTCCGTCGTCAGCAGCAGCCGCTCGACGCGGCGACCTTCGACCAGATGGGTCTGCAGGATTTCGTCCACGTCGCCGGTGCTGCGATAGGTGTACCAGACGCCTTCGGGATAGATCACCAGCGTCGGGCCCAGTTCGCAGCGGTCGAGACAGCCGGCTGAGTTGATCCGCACCTTGCCGTCGAAGCCGAGTTCGCGGGCGCGGGCCTTCATATAGTCGCGCAGCTTCTCCGACCCGTGGGCGGCGCAGGATCCGCGCTTGTGCCCATCGGGACGGCGGTTGGTGCAGCAAAATACGTGGGCTTCGAAATACGGCTTTTGCGCTTCAATAGTTTGGTCGGTCACTTTCTTCCTTCCTGCCCCAGGGCAGACGCCATCTGGGACCAAAACATCTTCTGCATCTGCTCCATGCCCTGGATACCGGCGGGAAGCCAGGTTTTCAGCATGGTCTCCGGGTCCATGGCCTGGAGGTTCGCACGCATCCGCTCCTGGATCTCGTGCATCATGGCATCCTGCATCGGCTTCACGTCGGGCAGGCCCAGGAAGTGCCGGGCTTCATCCGGGGTGCAGTCGATATCGACGGTGATTTTCATGTGACCCCCTCCAGAACCCGGGACCTGGCGCCAAAGGAGGCACCGGTCCAGGCATTGGCCGTGTTGATTTTGGGGTTGAGCGCCGCGGCGGCTCATGCCCCACTATACAGATAGGATGCACTGGCGCAACGCCACCCCGGCGCCACCTATTGAGTCTCGACACACCAACAGATCGGACACCGCCATGCCCGCCACTCCGTTGGGCGCGAACCTGCTAGGCCGGGAGACGAGCCCCTATCTGCTGCAGCACAAGGACAACCCGGTGCATTGGATGCCCTGGGGACATGATGCCTTCGCCCGTGCCAAGGCGGAGAACAAGCCCGTGCTGCTGTCGGTCGGCTATGCCGCCTGCCACTGGTGCCACGTGATGGCGCACGAAAGCTTCGAGAATCCGGAGATCGCCGGGCTGATGAACGAGCTGTTCGTCAACATCAAGGTGGACCGGGAGGAGCGGCCGGACCTCGACACCATCTATCAGTCGGCACTTGCGCTGCTGGGGCAGCAGGGCGGCTGGCCCCTGACCATGTTCCTGACCCCGGATGCGGAGCCCTTCTGGGGCGGCACCTATTTCCCACCGGCTCCGCGCTATGGCCGCGCCGGCTTCCCCGACGTGCTGCGCGGCATCGCCGGCACCTATGCCAATGAGCAGGACAAGGTCGGCAAGAATGTCGATGCGCTGAAATCGGCGCTCTCCGGTATGGGAGAGAACCGGTCGGCCGGCGCCGTCGATGCCGGGGTACTGGATCAGGTGGCGCAACGGCTGCTGCGGGAGGTCGATCCCATCCATGGCGGCATCGGCACGGCGCCGAAGTTCCCGCAGGTGCCGCTGTTCGAACTGCTGTGGCGGGCCTGGCAGCGCACCGGCCGCGAGCCCTTCCGCGAGGCGGTGACCCACACGCTGGCCAACATGGCGCAGGGCGGCATCTACGATCATCTCGGCGGCGGCTTCGCCCGCTATTCGGTCGATGAACGCTGGCTGGTCCCGCATTTCGAGAAGATGCTCTACGACAACGCGGAGCTGCTCGACCTGATGACGCTGGTCTGGCAGGAGACGCGCGACCCGCTGCTGGAGACCCGCATCCGCGAGACGGTCGGCTGGCTGCTGCGCGAGATGATCGCCGACGGTGGCGGCTTCGCCGCGACGCTGGACGCCGACAGCGAAGGCGAAGAGGGACTCTTCTACATATGGAACGAGGAGGAGGTCGACCGGCTGCTGACCCCCGCCCTGGGCGCCGACGGGCTGGCGACGTTTAAGCACGTTTACGAGGTGCTGCCCCAGGGCAATTGGGAAGGCGTCACCATCCTGAACCGGCTGGGCGGCCTCTCGCTGGCCGACGACGCCACCGAGGCGACGCTCGCCAAGGGTCGGGAGATTCTGCTGCGGGCACGGGCCAAGCGGGTTCGGCCGGGATGGGACGACAAGGTGCTGGCCGACTGGAACGGCCTGATGATCGCGGCACTGACCCACGCCGCCCTGGCGCTGGACGAGCCGGAGTGGCTGGACGCCGCCGGCCGCGCCTTCGCCTTCGTCCGCGACCGGATGGATAAGAACGGGCGGCTCTGCCACAGCTGGCGGCACGGGCAGGGCAAGCACACGGGCATGCTGGACGACTATGCCCACATGGCGCGCGCCGCCCTGGCGCTGCATGAGGCGACCGGGGATCCGGCGGCGCTCGATCAGGCCAAGCTTTGGGTGGCGACGCTCGACGCCCATTTCTGGGACGGCGCCAACGGTGGCTATTTCTTCACCGCCGACGATGCGGAAGGGCTGATCGTCCGCACCAAGACCGCCTTTGACAACGCCACCCCCAGCGGCAACGGCACCATGCTGGCGGTGCTGGCCACCCTGTTCCAGCGCACCGGCGAGGATGCCTATCGCGAGCGGGCGGACGCGCTCGCCGCCGCCTTCTCCGGCGAGTTGACCCGCAACTTCTTCCCCCTGACCACCTTCCTGAACTCCGTGGAGCTGATGACGGCGCCGCTGCAGATCGTCGTCGTCGGCCCACCCAAGGCGGCGGAGACGGAGGCGTTGCGCCGCACCGTGCTCGACCATTCGCTGCCCAACCGTATCCTGACCGTGCTCGCACCGGGGGCGGATCTGCCCGCCAATCATCCGGCACAGGGGAAGGGAATGCGTGACGGGGCGGCCACCGCCTATGTCTGCCGCGGCATGACCTGTTCGGCTCCGGTGACGGCGCCGGCGGATCTGGCCGCTCTTCTGTCAACGAAGACCTGAACTTTGCGGGAGGAAACCATGGCGCGTCTTTCCATCGACAGCCCGCTCGGCCCCCTGATGCTGACCGGGGACGGATCCGCTCTGACCTCGGTCGGCTGGGGTCGTTTCGACCATGACGAACCCGATGCGGTGCTGATCGAGACGGCGCGCCAGTTGGAGGCTTATTTCGCCGGCCGGCTCCATCGTTTCGACCTGCCGCTGAAACCGGCCGGCACCCCGTTCCGGCAGAGCGTTTGGGACGCGATGCTGGCAATCCCCTATGGCGGCACCGCGACCTATGGCGGAATGGCGAAGCTGCTGAGCAGCGCGCCGCGCGCGGTCGGCGGGGCCTGCGGGGCCAACCCGATCCCGATCATCATTCCCTGCCACCGGGTGCTGGCCAGCGGCGGAGCGCCCGGCGGCTATTCCGGCCATGGCGGGCTCGACACCAAGGCGTGGCTGCTGGCGCTGGAACGCCGGCATGCCGGCCCAGCGAATTCCAGCAGGGGGCAGGGCAACGGCGCGGCGGCGGAGCAGTTCGCGCTGCTGTAAGGCTCACGCCAAATCAACGATCAACGTTAAGGGATACCAAACCACCATGGTTCACGCGATCCGCATCCACGAACACGGCGGGCCGGAGGTTCTGCGCTGGGACGAGATCGAGGTGGGAGAGCCCGGCTCCGGTCAGGTGCGAATCCGCCAGACCGCGGTCGGGCTGAACTACATCGACACCTATCACCGCTCCGGCGCCTACAAGCTGCCGGATCTGCCGGCGGTGATCGGCATGGCCGGTACCGGCGTGGTCGAGGCGCTGGGTCCGGACGTCACCACGCTGAAGGTCGGCGACCGCGTCGGCTACGCCATGTCCATCGGCGCCTATGCCGAGAGCCGCCTGATCGCCGCCGACCGGCTGGTGCCGCTGCCGAGCTGGCTCGACGAGCAAGCGACCGCCGCCACGCTGCTGCAGGGGTTGACCGCACAGTATCTGCTGCGCAGCACCCATGTGGTGCAGCCCGGCGACACCATCCTGGTGCAGGCCGCAGCCGGCGGGGTGGGACTGCTGCTGTGTTCCTGGGCGCGGCATCTCGGCGCCACGGTGATCGGCACGGTCGGATCGGCGGAGAAGGCCGAGTTGGCGAAGGCCCATGGCTGCCACCACACCATCGACTATACCCGCGAGAACTTCGTCACCCGGGTGAAGGACCTGACGGACGGGCAGGGCGTGCCGGTCGTCTATGACGGCGTCGGCAAGACGACCTTCCTGGACGGGTTGGACTGCCTTCGGCCGCGCGGCCTGATGGTGCTGTTCGGTGCCGCATCCGGCGCGCCGGCACCGCTGGATCTGGGGCTGCTGGCGGCGAAGGGGTCGCTGTATGTGACCCGGCCGACGCTGGCGACCTACACCGCCAAGCGGGAGGATTTGATGGCGTCTGCCGCGGATCTGTTCGACGCGGTGAAGAATGGCGGGGTGACGTTCACGGTGAACCAGCGCTTTGCGCTGAAGGACACCGCGGAGGCGCATCGGGCGCTCGAGGCGCGGGCGACGACGGGGTCGACGGTGCTGGTGCCGTAAGGTTTCGGCCGGCGATTGCCCCCACCCCAACCCTCCCCCTCTTCGAGGGAGAGGGTGCCTTATGCGAGGCGGCGGCAGTCCCCTCTCCCGCGCCAGCGGGGGAGGGTTAGGGAGGGGGTCGCGGACGTGCGCTACTCCACCGCCCAAAGCGGGTTCTTCATCTTCTTCAGCATCTCCGCATGCGCTGCGGCCTCCTCCTCGCTGACGGCGAAGACGCGGGCTTCGCGGAAGGGGCGGTCGATGCGGACCGGGCCGGCGGATCCGCCCTTCGATGCCGGACCGCCGGCGAAGGACAGGCCGGTCTGCCGCCCGCCCAGCAGCTCCAGATAAACCTCGGCCAGCAGCTGGGCGTCGAGCAACGCGCCGTGCAGAGTGCGGTTGGAGTTGTCGACGCCGAAACGCTTGCACAGCGCATCCAGCGTGGCGGGCGAGCCGGGGAACTTCTGTCGGGCCATCAGCAGCGTGTCGATGGCCCGATCCTTCGGCATCACCGGGTAGCCGGCAATCTTCAGCTCCCAGTTCAGGAAGTGCATGTCGAAGGCGGCGTTGTGGATCACCAGCGGGGAATCGCCGATGAAGGCGACGAAGTCGGCGGCGACGTCGTTGAACAGCGGCTTGTCGGCCAGAAATTCCGTGCTCAGCCCATGGACGGCGAAGGCCTCCGGCGGCATGTCGCGTTCGGGGTTGAGGTAGACGTGGAAGCGTTCACCGGTGGCGAGGTGGTTGACCAGCTCGATGCAGCCGATCTCGACCAGCCGGTGACCCTCCTCCGGCTTGAAGCCCGTGGTTTCGGTGTCGAGAACGATTTCACGCATGATGGATTTGCCCTGGTTGATAGCCGCGCGGCGGCCAATGTCTGCCCGGCCGCCGCATCACGTTCCGCACAATGCCCTGAAGTGCCCGCCGCGTCACCAGCCGACCGGCGCCGGTCGGTACGACATAGTCGGCACGCCGCCGCTTCTCCGCATCCGGCATCTGGCGGGCGAGGATGCCGGCGAACTTCTCCGCCGTCATTCCCGGCCGGGCCAGCACGCGGGCGCGCTGCACGGCGAAGGGAGCGGAGACCACGACGGTGGCGTCGACCCGCCGCTCGCCATGGGTCTCGAACAGCAGCGGGATGTCCAGCACGGCGATCTTCACACCACGGCGTGCCGCACGGGCGAGGAAGTCGCGCTGCGCCGCCTGGACCATCGGATGCAGGATCGCCTCCAGCCGCTTCAGCGCATCCGGATCACGGAACACCGCGGCGCCAAGCGCCGGCCGGCTGACCGCCCCGTCGATCACCACGCCGGGGAAGGCGGCATCGATGACCGGCACCGCCCGGCCGCCGCGGCCGAGCAGCCCATGCACCACCGCATCGGAATCGCAGACCGGGGCGCCCATCGCCTGCAGCATGCGGGCGGCGGTGCTCTTGCCCATGCCGATGGAACCGGTCAGGCCCAGCACGATCATGGCCGTGCCTCAGTCTTCCGAAACGGACGGGGCCAGAACGAAGCGGGTCAGTTCCGCCGTCACCTGCGGCTCGACGCCGAACCAAGCCTTGAAGCCGGGACGCGCCTGGTGCAGCAGCATGCCGATGCCGCCCGCCACCGGATTGCCGCGCGTCCTGGCCTCGGCCAGCAGCGGGGTTTCCAGCGGCACATAGACGATGTCGTTGACGACCGCCGCGAGGGGCAGGGCACGCAGGGACAGGTCCAGCGCCGGCTGGCCCGCCATGCCCTGGGTGGTGGTGTTGACCAGCAGCGCGGCACCGTCGAGCGCCGTTTCACGTGAAACCCAATCGACCACCGTCACGCCGCCGTTCAGCCCGACCGCGGCCAGATCCGCCGCCAGCTCTTCGGCACGGGCACGGGTGCGGTTGACCAGACGGACCTCCGGCGCACCGGCGTCGAGCAGGGCGACCACCACGGCACGGGCAGCACCGCCGGCGCCGATCACCACGGCCGGACCGCTCTCGGCCGTCCAGCCAGGCTGTTCGGCGCGCAAATTCTCGATGAAGCCGAAGCCGTCGGTGTTGCCACCCTCCAGCGCGCCGTCCTCTGCCACCACGATGGTGTTGACAGCACCCATGCGCCGCGCGGTCTCATCAAGCCGGTCGACGGTGCGATAGGCGATCTCCTTCAGCGGGACGGTGACGTTGCAGCCGCGAAAGCCCAGCGCGGGCAGGGCACGGATGGCCTGCTCGGCGCGCTCCGGCGCCACCGCCAGAGGGACATAGGCGCCGTCGATCCCATACTGCCGCAGCCAGAATCCGTGAAGCCGGGGAGACCGCGAATGGCCGATCGGCCAGCCCATGACGCCGGCGATCTTCGCCTTGCCGCTGATAGCCCCACCGCTGTTTGAAGGAACCGCCGTCATTCCTTGCCAACCCCATGCACGCGCAGAAACCCGAGCAGCGGCAGCAGCGGCAGCCCGAGGATGGTGAAGAAATCGCCTTCGACCCGCTGGAACAGCTGCGCTCCCAACCCTTCCAGCTGATAGGCACCGACCGAGTGCAGCACCTCGTCGCCGACGCGGTCGAGATAATCGTCGAGGAAGGATTCGGAAAAGTTGCGCATGGTCAGCCGGGCGCTGTCGACCTTGTGCCACATCCGCTCGCCGTCACGCACCACCACGGCACAGCTGACCAACCGATGGGTCTTGCCACGCAGGTCGAGCAGCTGCGCACGCGCCGCCGCCCGGTCGGCCGGCTTGTCGAACCAGCGCCCCTCGCATTCCAGCATCTGGTCGGCGCCGACCACCAGCGCGCCGGGATGGCGGCGGGTGATGCGCTGGGCCTTCAGTTCGGCCAGGGCCTCGGCGACCGCATCGGCCGGCACGCCTTCCGCCCGGCCGGCGGCCTTAACCTCGTCCTCGTCGACCAGCGGCTTGTCGAGGATGGCGCTGACGCCGGCCTGCTCCAGCATCGCCGCCCGCGTGCGCGAGCCGGACGCCAGCACCAGAACGGGCGCGCTCACGTCTTCTTTCCTTCGGGGCTGAAGTTGGCGCTTTGGCGCCGGGCCAGCAGCATCATGATCTCGGCCGCCGTCTCCTCGATGGACCGGCGGGAGACGTCGATCACCGGCCAGCCGCGCCGGCTGAACAGGCGCCGCGCTTCCTGCACCTCGGAGCGCACCACTTCGGGATCGGCGTAGCTGGAGCCTTCGCCCTGGTTGAGCAGCTTCAGCCGGTTGCGGCGGATCTGCACCAGCCGGTCGGGGTCCTTGGTCAGCCCGACGATCAGCGGCCGGGTCAGGAGATCGACCTCGGCGGGCAGCGGACTGCCGGGCACCAGCGGGATGTTGGCCGCCTTGATGCCGCGGTTGGCCAGATAGATGCAGGTCGGCGTCTTGGAACTGCGCGACACCCCGATCAGCACCACATCGGCCTCGTGCAGGTCCCAGTTCGACTGGCCGTCGTCGTGCGACAGGGCGAAGTCGACCGCGTCGATCCGGCTGAAATACTCGGCGTCCAGGACATGCTGGCGGCCGGGCTGGCGCTGCGATTCCACCCCCAGGAAGGCGGCGAGCGCGTTGATCAACGGATCGAGCACGGGGATGCAGGGCACCTGCATCTCGCGGCAGAAATCCTGCAGGCGGCGGCGCAGCGTCTCGTCGACCAGCGTGAACATCACCAGCCCGTGATTGTCCCGGATCCCTTCCAGGACAAGGTCGAGCTGGCGGTCTGTCCGCACCAGATTCCAGAAATGCTCGATCGGCCGGACGTCGTCGAACTGGATGACGCAGGCGCGCGCCACGCTGTTGATGGTCTCGCCCGTCGCATCGGACACGAGATGTAGGTGGAACTCTTTCATCCGTCCCCAACATTCTGTGGAGAACCCGGCCCAGATCTGTGGACAACCGGATCCGCCTGCGTTTCATCCCGACCGGGGGACTCCTCCTCCCCGATACGGCCAAGGGGAGAACAACTCCGCCGACCGCTTCGGAAGCTGGGAAGATCCGGCCCCGCCCGCGCTGTTATCCACGGGACTCCCGTTCGTCCAGCTATAGCATTTCCGCCGTTTCCCGCGGTAGTGCTCCGAATCGTCCACAGATCCGCGCACATGTCCGCACAAGCCCCCGGATCTGTGGATAGATTCGCGTGCCTCGGGGATCACCGTTATCCACAGCCATCCACCTCATCCTCTTCCTTTCTCCCTTTAAAAAATATAGTGAAGAAGAGGGGATAAACCCGTCCGAGATTCCGGGACCGATTCCGTGTTGGAATCGCGGAATCGAGATTCGCATTCAGGGGAACGCACCGCCTTGTCCGATTCCAGCTCCGCCGTCCAGAATCCGAAGTCCCCGCTGAAGCCGATGCTCGCCGCCCTGGCGGGAGAGGTGCGGTCGCGTCCGCCCTTCTGGCTGATGCGTCAGGCCGGACGCTACCTGCCGGAGTACCGGGAATTGCGGGCGAAGGCGGGCAGCTTCCTGGACCTCTGCTACAACCCCGACTTCGCGGTCGAGGTCACCCTGCAGCCGCTGCGCCGCTACGGCATGGACGCGGCGATTCTGTTCTCCGACATCCTGGTGGTGCCGCATGCCCTGGGCCAGCCGCTGGCCTATCTGGAAGGGGAGGGGCCGAAGCTGGATCCGGTCCGCAACGTCGAGGACCTGAAGCGCCTGTCGCGCGACCGCTTCCACGAGACGCTGGCGCCGGTCTACGAGACGGTGCGCCGGCTCTCCACCGCGATCCCCGAGGGCACGACGCTGATCGGCTTTGCCGGGGCTCCCTGGACCATCGCCTGCTACATGGTCGAAGGGGCCGGGTCGAAGGAGTATGCCCACGTGAAGCGCTGGGCCTATGGCGACCCGGTGGGATTCGGCCAGCTGATCGATCTGATCGTGGATGTCACCGCCGACTATCTCTGCCGCCAGATTGAGGCGGGGGCGGAAACGGTGCAGCTGTTCGACAGCTGGGCCGGCGTCCTGCCGGTCGGCGAGTTCCGCCGCTGGGTGATCGAGCCGACGCGGCGGATTGTCGCACTGGTGAAGGCCAAGCACCCGAACACGCCGATCATCGGCTTCCCGCGCGGGGCCGGCCACGCCTATGAGGATTACGTCGCCGACGCTGGCGTCGATGCCGTCGGGCTCGACACCACCGTCTCGCCGGTCTGGGCTGCCCGTACGCTGCAGCCCCGCCTGCCGGTGCAGGGAAACCTCGATCCGATCATGCTGGCCACCGGCGGCAAGGCGCTGGAGACGGCGACCCGCGACATCCTGGAGGCGTTGGCAGACCGCCCCTTCGTGTTCAACCTGGGCCATGGCGTGATCCAGTCCACCCCGCCCGATCATGTGGCGGCGCTGACCCGGATCCTGCGGGAGTGGCCGGACCGCGGCTGACCGCTTTTCCGACGGCGGGCTCCAAAGGGTTGAAAAAGCGACGGCAGGGGTCTGGACAGAGGGACGGCGACGCTCCAGTTTAGCGGTCACCATGAGCCAGCACCCCCCCCAGACCTCCGCCCCGCACTCCGTTCCCGGCGGCCGGCCGCGCCGTGTGGCCGTCGTGCTGTTCAACCTCGGCGGTCCCGACGCGCCGGAGTCGGTACGGCCCTTCCTGTTCAACCTGTTCGCGGACCCGGCCATCATCCGGCTGCCGAACCCGTTCCGCTACCTGATCGCCAGCCTGATCAGCGGGCGGCGGGCGAAGCCGGCGGCCGAGATTTACGCCCAGATCGGCGGCAAGTCGCCGCTGTTGGAGAACACGGAGGCCCAGGCCGCGGCACTGGAGGCGGCGCTGGGGGCGGATCCGGGAGCAGATCCGGCAGCCGATGGCGCGGAGACCAAGGTCTTCATCGCCATGCGCTACTGGCATCCGATGAGCGCCGAGACGGCGGCACGGGTGAAGGCCTATGACCCGGATCTGGTGGTGCTTCTGCCGCTCTACCCGCAATTCTCCACCACCACCACGGCCTCCAGTGCCAAGGTCTGGCACGAGACGGCGAAGACCGTCGGGCTGACGGCGCCGACCAGGCTGCTTTGCTGCTACCCGACCCAGGCCGGCTTCATCGACGCGTCGGCCGACCTGATCCGCCCGCTGTACGAGGTCGCCAAGGCCCATGGCACGCCGCGCGTCCTGTTCTCCGCCCACGGGCTGCCGAAGAAGGTGGTGGCCGGTGGCGATCCCTATCAGTGGCAGTGCGAGCGTACGGCCGAATCCATCGCCGCGGCGCTGGGCATCGATCATCTGGATTGGGTGAACTGCTACCAGAGCCGCGTCGGCCCGATGGAGTGGATCGGCCCCAGCACCGACGCCGAGATCCGCCGGGCCGGGCAGGACGGGGTGCCGATCCTGGTCGTGCCGATGGCCTTCGTTTCGGAGCATTCCGAAACGCTGGTGGAGATCGAGATCGAATACCGCCACCTGGCCAAGGAAGCCGGGGTGCCGCACTTCACCCGCGTGCCGACCGTTGGGGTGCATCCCGGCTTCATCGACGGGCTGGCCCGGCTGGTGCGGCAAACGGTCGCGGGCAAGGCGCCGATCTGCGCCCAGAACGGCGACCGGATTTGCCCGTCCAACTTCCCCGGCTGCCCGCAGGCGCGGCGCTGAACCGCAAAGGCCGAACCGCAAAGTAAAGAGGGAACACGCCCGGTGCTGTACGAATGGATCAAGGCGCTGCACGTCATCAGCATCATCGCCTGGATGGCGGGGCTGCTCTACCTGCCGCGCCTGTTCGTCTACCATTGCGAGGTGCCGGCCGGATCCGACACGTCGGAACGCTTCAAGGTGATGGAACGCCGCCTGCTGCGCGCCATCATGAACCCGGCGATGATCTCGGCGTACGTGTTCGGCATCGCCATGATCGTGCTGACGCCGGAATGGATGAAGCAGGGCTGGCTGCACGCCAAGCTGCTGTTCGTCCTGCTGCTGACCGTCAGCCACATGATGATGGCCAAGTGGCGCCGGGAGTTCGCCGAGGACCGCAACACGCGGCCGCAGCGCTTCTACCGCATCGCGAACGAGGTGCCGACCCTGCTGATGATCGGCATCGTCATCTTCGTCATCGTCAAGCCCTTCTGACCGGCGGCACGTGAACCACCGGTCTTCCACACCCCGGAAAAAGCGGAATCCGCGACCGGCGCGGGTTTCGCTTTCGTTTGACTTGCGCCCGCCGATCCGATAACCATGTCAGGACCACGGGGTTTTCGCCCCGCGGCCTCCCACGCCCACATCTGCCGATCCGACGCTCTGTTCTTGAGCCGGGCCTGGTGGCTGGCGATCCGCTCCCGTGCGACCATCTTACCGGACGCCCTGGCGCGCATTCGCCAAAGCGCCACCCGCTGCCCACCCGACGCGACCGCGTTGCGGCTCCCGCCGCCTACAATCGCCGTCGGCCGGAATTCCAGGCACCTCCCATCCCCAAGGCCACTCCCCCGCATGACGATTTCACAGGCAATCCGATGCATCTCCAAGAGCTGAAGTGCAAAAGCCCCGCCGAACTTCTGGCGTTCGCGGAGGAGCTGCAGATCGAGAACGCGAGCACGCTGCGCAAGCAGGACATGATGTTCGCGATCCTGAAGCAGCTGGCCGAGAACGACATTCCGATCTTCGGCGACGGCGTTTTGGAGGTGCTGCAGGACGGGTTCGGTTTCCTGCGCTCGCCGGAGGCCAACTATCTGCCGGGTCCCGACGACATTTACGTCAGTCCCAGCCAGGTGCGCCGCTTCGGCCTGCGCACCGGCGACACGGTGGAAGGGCAGATCCGCTCGCCCAAGGACGGTGAGCGTTATTTCGCCCTGCTGAAGGTCAACACCATCAATTTCGACGCGCCCGACAAGGTCCGTCACCGCATCAACTTCGACAACCTGACGCCGCTCTATCCGGAAGAACGCATCCGGATGGAGGTCGAGGACCCCACCAAGAAGAACCTCACCGGCCGCATCGTCGACCTGGTGGCGCCGCTCGGCAAGGGGCAGCGCGGGCTGATCGTGGCGCCGCCGCGCACCGGCAAGACGGTGATGCTGCAGAACATCGCCCACTCGGTCGCCACCAACCACCCCGAAGCCTATCTGATCGTCCTGCTGATCGACGAGCGTCCGGAAGAAGTGACGGACATGGCCCGCTCGGTCCGCGGCGAGGTCATCAGCTCCACCTTCGACGAGCCGGCCACCCGCCACGTCCAGGTCGCGGAAATGGTGATCGAGAAGGCCAAGCGTCTGGTCGAGCACAAGCGCGACGTGGTCATCCTGCTGGACAGCATCACCCGTCTTGCCCGCGCCTACAACACGGTGGTGCCGAGCTCCGGCAAGGTGCTGACCGGCGGTGTCGACGCCAACGCCCTGCAGCGGCCCAAGCGCTTCTTCGGCGCCGCCCGCAACGTGGAAGAGGGCGGCTCGCTCACCATCATCGCCACCGCGCTGATCGACACCGGCAGCCGCATGGACGAGGTGATCTTCGAAGAGTTCAAGGGCACCGGCAACTCGGAAATCGTGCTGGACCGCAAGCTCTCCGACAAGCGCACCTTCCCGGCCATCGACATCTCCAAGTCGGGCACCCGCAAGGAGGAGCTGCTGGTCGACAAGGGCACCATGTCGAAGATGTGGATCCTGCGCCGCATCCTGATGCCGATGGGCGTGACCGACGCGGTCGACTTCCTGGTCGACAAGCTGAAGCACACCAAGTCGAACAACGAGTTCTTCGAAAGCATGAACCAGTAAGGTGCCATGCCGGATCCGCCCTCTCCTTCGGGGGAGGGCGGCACGGAAAAAGGGCGGGGGCCTTTCGGCCACCCGCCCTTTTTCATGGTCTCTCTGTCAGATCGGCCGGATCAGAACGGGGGCTGCTGCGGCTGTTCGGCCTGCTCGGCCGACTGGCGGTGGTACAGCTCGGCGAAGTCGATCGGGTTGATCATCAGCGGCGGGAAGCCGCCTTCGCGGGTCGCGCTGGAGACGATGGCGCGGGCGAACGGGAAGATCATCCGGGCGCCTTCGATCATCAGGACCGGGCGGTGATGCTCTTCCGGCAGGCCGGGGAACTGGAACAGGGCGGCATAGGCCAGCTCGACCAGGAAGGCCACAGCCTCGCCCTGGCGGGCTTCGCAGCGCAGGTTCAGCGTCAGCTCGTAGATGTCTTCGCCGACCTTCTGACCCTGGACGTCGACGCCGATGTTCACCTGCGGCTGCGGCTGGTTGGGCAGCAGGCTCTGCGGGGCGTTGGGGTTCTCGAACGAGAGGTCCTTCACATACTGCGCGAGGACATGCATCGGCAGCGAGGACGCCTGCTGCTGCTCGGCGCCGTTGCTCATCTGATCGGACATAACGGACTCCTAATCGCCGGCCTTCCTCCCGGCCCGGGTCCCGGCTTGGAACAGGGCAGGGGCGGCGGGCCGGCCCGGATGTGAGGTGACAGGGTTTGGTTCGCGACGGTTGTGCCTTCGCCCAATGGGCTGGCTATCACGGATCGGCCGTCCTGCCAACGGAAACCGCCGCCGATCCTGCGGCTCAGCGCCGCTCATCCGGGCGGTGCTTCCCCCATTGGGAATCGGTCAGCCGCGGCGTGTCGGCATCCGCCTTTCCGCCGCCCGTTCCGCCCTCACCGGGGGTGACGTCCTGGTAATCGGCGTCGATCACGCCGGGCGCAGCGCGGAAGGGATCGTCGGCGCGGCGGACATCGCCCGGCCCGAATCCCGGCTCACCGAAACCACGGCCCGCCGTGCCGCCGAAACCGCCGCTTCCGAAGCCCGGCCGCCCGCCGCCGGCGGTCCCGCCCATGGTGAAGACCGGTATGCCGGCGCCCATGCGGCCGAGCAGCCAGCGTCCGATGCCCCGGCGCAGCGGTCCGATCAGCAGGACCAGCCCCAGTATGTCGGACAGGAAGCCGGGAATGATCAGCAGGATGCCGGCCAGAACGGCGCAGAAGCCGTCCAGCACCGTGCCGATGGGCGCCTCGCCGCGGGCCGCGGCGGCCTGCGCGCGTGACAGCGACGACAGGCCCCGGTGGCGGACCAGCAGCACGCCCACCACCGCCGACAGGGCGAGCAGCCCGATGGTCGGCCCGGCGCCGATCCAGTCGCCGACCTGGATGAATCCGACGATCTCCAGGATCGGCAGAAGAAGGATCAACAGCAGGGGATTCATGGTGTCCTTGCTCTTCGGGCTCGCTGCCCCTATCTAGGTTTGGATAGGTCGTCCGGTCGAAAGGCCGGCGGCTCCATCCGGGATGGCGGATTCTGACGGGCAAGCAACACGTAATGCCGCCCGTCCGCAAGGTCCAGGGGTGGGGCAGGCGGTGACGCCGCGGCCACCGCCGGATATGCCGTTCCAAGGCCGCTTCCGCAGGTCGAATAGCTCAAATCGTTGGCTCAAGTCGTTGGAAGGAACAGATGATGGGAGATGGGTTCGTGTTCATCGAGATCGTGATCTTCGCGATGATCGCGGCCTTCCTCGTTTATCGGCTGCGCAGCGTCCTGGGCCGACGGACGGGGGAGGAGCGTCAGCGCCCCAACCCGTTCACCCCGGCGCCCAGCACCGCGAAACCCGACAATGTCGTGCCCCTGCCGGAGCGCAACCGGCCGCGGCCTGATGTCGCAGTCTCCCCGGACGAGCCGCTGTCGCTGGCCGCCTCCATCGAGCAGATCCGGGCCGCCGACCCGACCTTCGAGGAGAAGCATTTCCTGGAGGGTGCCAAGGCTGCCTTCTCGATGATCGTCGATGCCTTCGCCCGCGGCGACACCGCGACGCTGCGGCCGCTGCTGGCCGACGACGTCTATGAGAGCTTCGCCCGTGTCATCCGCGACCGTCAGGCCGCCGGCGAGCAGCACGAGGCCCGCATCGAATTCGTGCGCGAGGCCGAGGTGGTGGAAGCCAAGCTGGATGCCGGCCGCACCGCCCTGGTCACCGTCCGTCTGGTCACCGATCAGGTCAATGTGGTGCGCGACCGCGACGGCACCGTCATCGACGGCGATCCCAAGGCGCTGGTGGAGAACGTCGATGTCTGGACCTTTGCCCGCAACATCCGCTCGCGCGACCCGAACTGGTCGCTGGTCGAGGTGCGGCCGGTTCAGTAATGACCCTCCGTCATCGTACCGCATTCAGCGCCATCGCCCTCTTCGGGGCGGTGGCGTTGCTGTTTTCGGCCTGCACGCCGAAGGATGAAGCGAAACGGGAAGAGGCCAAGCCGCCGCCCGATGCCCTGACGCTGGCACCGCTGACCTTCGCCGAGCTTCCGGGCTGGCGGACCGATCCGGTTGCCCAGGCGATCCCGGCGCTCGCCCGTTCCTGCGCCCGTTTCAGGACCCAGCCGGCGGACCGGCCGGTCGGGCCGAACGGGGTGGCCGGCACCATCGGCGACTGGCAGGGCCCTTGCACCCGGCTGGCCGATCTGCCGCCCGGCGACGATGCCGCCCGCGCCTTCTTCGAAACCAACTTCACCCCCTATGCCGCCGGCAACAACGGCACGCGGGAGGGGCTGTTCACCGGCTATTACGAAGCCGAGCTGGAGGGCAGCCGTCGGCCGGATCCGGCCTATCCCGTGCCGCTCTATCGCCGGCCGGCCGATCTGGTGATGGTCGATCTCGGCGACTTCTCCGACCGCTGGCGGGGGGAGCGCACCGCCGGCCGGGTGGTCGACGGGCGGCTGAAACCCTACGAGGACCGCGCCGCCATTGTCGCCGGCTCGCTCAAGGGCAAGGGGCTGGAACTGGTCTGGGTGAAGGATCCTATCGGCGCCTTCTTCCTGCAAATCCAGGGATCGGGCCGGATCCGTATGGTCAATGAAGGCAATGGCGGCAGCGAGATGCGCGTCGGCTACGCCGCCCAGAACGGCCACAGATACGTCGCCATCGGCAAGGAGCTGATCGACCGCGGCGCGCTGAAGCGGGAGGAGGTGTCGCTCCAGACCATCCGCGCCTGGCTGCTCGCCAATCCCGATCAGGCGTCGGCAGTGATGAACGTCAACCCGTCCTACGTCTTCTTCCAGCCGCTGACCGGCGACGGTCCCAACGGTGCCCAGGGCGTTGCGCTGACGCCGGGGCGCAGTCTGGCGGTGGACTCCAAGTTCATGCCCTACGGCGCACCAGTCTGGCTGGATGCCGAGGACCCGCTCGACGGACGGCAGCGGCTGCAGCGGCTGCTGATCGCGCAGGACACCGGCGGCGCCATCCGCGGGCCGGTGCGCGGCGACGTCTTCTGGGGCCATGGGGCGGAGGCCGAGCAGAAGGCCGGGGTGATGAAAAGCCGCGGCACCTACGCGCTGCTGCTGCCGAAGAGCGTGAAGGTGGCGGCAGGCGGGTAGGGGAATGTTTCACGTGAAGCGGGGCGCCCGACGCGGGCGCCCTCCTCACCCCCTCACAGGATGAACTTCGACAGATCCGCGTTCTTCGCCAGACCGCCGACCCGCTCGCGCACCAGGGCGGCGTCGATGGTGATGGTCTCGCCGGCGCGGTCGCTGGCGGCGAAGCTGATTTCCTCCAGCAGGCGTTCCAGCACCGTGTGCAGGCGCCGCGCGCCGATGTTCTCGACCGAGCTGTTGATCTCCGCCGCCAGACGGGCCAGCTCGTCGATGCTGTCGTCGGTGAAGACCAGATCGACCTCCTCCGTCTTCATCAGCGCCTTGTACTGGCGGATCAGGCTGGCTTCCGGCTCGGTCAGGATGCGCTTGAAATCGTCCTGGCTCAGCGCCTTCAGCTCGACGCGGATCGGCAGGCGGCCCTGCAGTTCGGGCAGCAGGTCCGACGGCTTGGCGATGTGGAAGGCGCCCGACGCGATGAACAAAATGTGGTCGGTCTTCACCGGGCCATGCTTGGTCGACACCGTCGTGCCTTCGATCAGCGGCAGCAGGTCGCGCTGAACGCCCTCGCGGCTGACGTCGGCGCCGCGCGCGTCCGAGCGGGCGGAGATCTTGTCGATCTCGTCGAGGAAGACGATGCCGTTCTGCTCGACCGCGCGGATCGCCTCGGCCACCACCTTTTCCTGGTCCAGCAGCTTGTCGGACTCCTCGGCCATCAGCACGCCATGGCTTTCGGCGACCGACATGCGGCGGGTCTTGGTGCGGCCGCCCATCATCTTGCCGAACATGTCGTTCAGGTTCAGCATGCCCATCTGGGCGCCCGGCATGCCGGGGATGTCGAAGGTCGGCATGGAGCCCGTCCCGGTATCGGCCACCTGGACCTCGATCTCCTTGTCGTTCAGCGTGCCTTCGCGCAGCATCTTGCGGAACTTGGCGCGGGTATCGGCACTGGCGCTGTCACCGCACAGCGCGTCGAGAACGCGTTCCTCGGCGCGCAACTCGGCCTTGGCGGCGACCTCCTTGCGCAGGCGCTCGCGGGTCAGGCCGATGGCGGCCTCCACCAGATCGCGGACGATCTGTTCCACATCGCGGCCGACATAGCCGACTTCCGTGAACTTGGTCGCCTCCACCTTCAGGAAGGGGGCCTGGGCCAGCTTGGCGAGGCGGCGGGCGATCTCGGTCTTGCCGACGCCGGTCGGGCCGATCATCAGGATGTTCTTCGGCAGCACCTCTTCCCGCAGGCCTTCCGGCAGCTGCTGCCGGCGCCAGCGGTTGCGCAGCGCGATGGCGACCGCACGCTTGGCGTCGTTCTGGCCGACGATGTAGCGGTCGAGCTCTGAGACGATCTCGCGCGGGCTGAAGGCGGCGGTGTCGGCGGACACGGAAGCGGTCTGAATCGTCATGGCGCTCACAGCTTTTCCAGGGTGACGTTTTCATTGGTGTAGACGCAGATGCCGGCGGCGATCTTCATTGCCTTGCGCGCCACGGCTTCCGCATCCATCCCGTCGATGTCGATCAGCGCGCGCGCCGCCGACAGGGCATAGGACCCGCCGGAGCCGATGCCGATCAGCCCGTCCTCCGGCTCCAGCACGTCGCCGTTGCCGGTCAGCACCAGGCTGACGGACTTGTCGGCCACCGCCATCATCGCTTCCAGCCGGCGCAGGTAGCGATCGGTGCGCCAATCCTTGGCCATCTCCACGCAGGCGCGGGTCAACTGGCCTGGATACTGCTCTAGCTTGCCTTCCAGCCGTTCGAACAGGGTCAGCGCGTCGGCGGTGGCACCGGCGAAGCCCGCCATCACCGTGCCGCCAGCCAGCCAGCGGACCTTGCGCGCATTGGCCTTCATCACCGTCTGGCCGACCGAGACCTGCCCGTCGCCGGCGATCACCACCTGACCGTTCTTGCGCACGGACAGGATGGTGGTGCCGTGCCATTGGATGGGATCGTGTGGATTGGACGCTGGGTAGGTCATGCGCAAACCATGCTGGAAAAGGGGAGCCGCCCGCCGCCCCGGAAAGACGCACCATAATGTGGGGCGCAAATCTCCTTGAGCCGCGGCGGCAAGGCATCCGGTCTATGTGGGAGGGGCGCGGTCCCCGTCAAGAACATCGCCGTCAAGCTCCCCATCCTCCGCCAATGGATCGGCCCAGGGGTCGGCCCTGAGATCGGACCGATTGCCGCGGCTCAGCCGGTTCTGTTGCGCTTTCCAAGCGGTGTTGCGGCCCATTCGATCCCGCTTGGACGCCGGGGAAGATGCGCTTGGCGCGGCCGGATCCGGGCCTGCCAGATCCGGGCCTGTTGGATCCGCCCCCAGCCGGTCGAGCAGCGGACCGATCGCCAGGAACTCGACCAGCCCGGCCGGCGTGGCGACCGAGCGGCCGGCGGCAGGCGCCACGCCGACCAGCATGCCGTCGCCATCCAGCAGCGGGTCGCCGGCCTCCGTCACCGCCGTGAACAGGGCGGCGGAGCCCAGATCCGCCTGGATCAGCGCGGCACCGCGGTTCTCCGCAGAATGCAGGCTGCCGACGATCCCCTCGATCTCCTTGCCCCGTCCGCCAGGGATCGCCCGCACCGGCTGGCTGACGCGCAAGCTCCCGGTGCGGACGGGAAGGGCCGTCAACCGCGCCGGTACCCTCACCAATGCGAAACCGCTCGCCGTATCGCGCCCGACCACCCAGCCGGTCAACTCCACCCCGCGCGCCGGCCGGACGGTGACGGTGGGGTCGGATCCGGGGAGGGGAGCCAGCAGCACGGCCTGCACCTCGCCCGCCACATCGGTCTCGCCGATGACGAACCCGTGAGAAACGCCCGACGATCCTCCGACCGCCACCCGCGCCGATGCGACCCGGCCAGACCCGGATCCGGTCCGCAGCACAAGCCGCCCCGCTGCCGGGGAAGGGAAGGCCGGACCCGGCACGGGAGCACCTACTGCGGGAGCCAGCGATATGGGCCCGAATCCGGCCGCTGTTGCCGCAGAAATCGTCGCTGCCGGCGCCGCTGCCGGAATGGACAGGGTGCCGCCGGACAGCAGGTTGCGAAACCCTGCATCGGCGGCAAGTGCTTCCACCGCTGCGGCGAATGCCTCCTCCATCAACATGGTATCGCCCTGGGGCACGCCGCGCTCCTGGGTCGTCACGCCGGTGGTGACAATGCGCTGGACCAGGCCGCCGCTGCGCGTGTCGTAGACCGTCCATTCCACCTTGACGCTGCCGGTGCCGGAACTGCCCTTGCTGCTGCCGGTCAGCCAGTTGACGCGGTTGCACAGCTCCAGCTGCACGTCGCGCAGGTCGCCCTGCACGGTGAAGCGGGCGCGGCTGCGGTTGCCGTCGGGGTTGTCGGGACCGCCGGGCCGACCGACCACGTCGAAACCGGCGGCGGTCATCACCTCTGCAAACCGCTCCTCGAAGGTCGACCCCCGGCGCATGTTGACGCCGCTGGTCCAATAGACGTCGTCATAGGGTGGGGCACAATCGATGCCCCAGACATAGCGTCCGATCTGCATCCCGCGCCGCATCGATCCGATGGCAAGCTCGCCGAAGCGGAAGGGTGCGGTGGTCCCGGCAGCAACCGGAGGGGCGGCTTTGCCGGCCTGTGGCGGCGGGAACATGCCGCCGCAGCCGGCCGGCAGCAGGCCGAGAAGCAGCAACAATGCTGCGGCGAAAGGGCGCGGGAGGATCGTCATAAGCGGATATGCACGCAGGAAGTGTATAGAACTGTACCCCGCACACCATCGTAGGACAATCGTCGGAATGGACAGGCCGCGCATCGATCGTGCCGGATGCTGGCGCGCAGGGATGCTTCCTGCTACAAAACCGCCATGGACCAGACCCCCATCAACGGCGGCCGCCGCGCCTCGATCGAGCGGAACACAACCGAGACCCGGATCCGGGTCGCGCTGAACCTTGACGGCACCGGCGTCTACGACGTCAAGACGGGGGTCGGCTTCCTCGACCATATGCTGGAACAGCTGTCGCGCCACAGCCTGATGGACCTGACGGTCCTGGCCGACGGCGACCTGCACATCGATTACCACCACACGACCGAGGACACCGGCATCGCCATCGGCATGGCGGTGGCGAAGGCGCTGGGCGACCGCAAGGGCATCCAGCGCTACGGCCATTCCTATGTCCCGATGGACGAGACGCTGACGCGGGTGGCGCTGGACTTCTCCAACCGGCCCTACCTGATCTGGAAAGTGAACTTCACCCGCGACAAGATCGGCGATTTCGACACCGAGCTGTTCCGCGAGTGGTTCCAGGCCTTCGCCATGGCCGCCGGCGTGACGCTGCACGTCGAGAACCTGTATGGCGAGAACAACCACCATATCGTGGAAAGCTGCTACAAGGCGCTTGCCCGCGCGCTGCGCGCCGGGGTGGAGATCGACCCGCGCAAGCGCGATGCGGTGCCCTCCACCAAGGGCACGCTCGGCGGATCGCTCTGACGGCGGGGACCCCGGTCCAACCAACAGCCCCCTCCGCCGTCCTACCGGAAGGTTTGTCACGTCCATGGAAACGGTCGCGCTGATCGATTACGGCTCCGGCAACCTGCGCTCCGCCGCCAAGGCGATCGAGCGCGCGGCCGGTGAAGCCGAAGCCTCCTACACTGTTCTCGTCACCTCCGATGCCGACGCGGTCCGCCACGCCGACCGCGTCGTGTTGCCCGGCGTCGGTGCCTTCGCCGACTGCAAGCGCGGCCTGTCGGAAGTGCCGGGCATGCTCGAGGCGCTGGAGGAGGTGGTGCACCGCCGCGGCCGGCCCTTCCTGGGCATCTGCGTCGGCATGCAGCTGATGGCCGAACGCGGGCGCGAATATGGCGTGACCGAAGGGCTGGGCTGGATCCGGGGCGAGGTGGTGAAGCTGGAGCCGGCCGATCCGACCCTGAAAATCCCCCATATGGGCTGGAACGAGCTGAACATCCGCCATCCGCACCCGGTCCTGGCCGGTCTGCCGGAGGGCAGCCATGCCTATTTCGTCCATTCCTACCAGTTCAAGCTGGCCGATCCCGATACGCTGATCGCGTCGGCCGACTATGGCGGCCCCTTTGCCGCGGTGGTCGGGCGCGACAATCTGGTCGGCACCCAGTTCCATCCGGAAAAGAGCCAGGCGACCGGGCTGGCGCTGATCGCCAACTTCCTGCGCTGGAAGGTCTGACCCGATGGCCGAGATCGCCGTCGACAAGGTCGATGCGCTGAAGACCGCCGACCTGCACGACCTGTGCGATGCGGCCGACGACGCCATCCGCGCCGGCGGCGGCTTCGGCTGGGTCGAGCCGCCGCCGCGCGACGTGATGGAGCGGTTCTGGAAAGGCGTGCTGGTGGTGCCGGAACGGGTGCTGTTCGTCGCCCGCCTCGACGGGGTGGTGGCCGGATCCGCCCAGCTGGTCAAGCCGCCGCGCAACAACGAGGCGCAGGCCCACGCCGCCCAGCTGACCACCAGCTTCGTCGCCCCCTGGGCGCGCGGCCACGGCCTTGCCCGCCGGCTGACCATGGCGGTGGTGGACGAAGCCTGCGCCGCCGGTTTCCAGGTTTTGAACCTGGACGTCCGCGTGACGCAGGAGGCGGCCATCGCGCTCTACGAGTCGCTCGGCTTCAGGCGCTGGGGAACCCATCCCTTCTATGCGCTGGTGCAGGGCAAGCCGCTCGCCGGCCATTTCTACTGCAAAGACCTCCAGCCTGCCCACCAGCCGCCAGCCCTTTAACCGCCAGCAACGCCATAGGACGACGCCCGCGATGATCATCTACCCCGCCATCGACCTCAAGGACGGTGCCTGCGTCCGCCTGCTGCGCGGCGAGATGAGCCAGGCCACTGTCTTCAACACCGATCCCGGCGAACAGGCCCGCCTGTTCCAGAGCCAGGGCTTCGAATGGCTGCATCTGGTCGACCTCAACGGCGCCTTCGAAGGCAAGCCGGTGAATGGCGCCGCGGTCGAAAGCATCCTGAAATCCGTCACCATCCCGGTGCAGCTCGGCGGCGGCATCCGCGATCTGACCACCATCGGGATGTGGCTGGAAAAGGGCGTCAGCCGCGTCATCCTGGGCACGGTGGCGCTGCGCGACCCGGATCTGGTCAAGGCCGCCTGCCGTGAGTTTCCGGGCAAGGTCGCCGTCGGCATCGACGCCCGCGAAGGCTATGTCGCCGTGGCCGGCTGGGCCGAGACCTCCGACATCAAGGCGCTGGATCTGGCGCTGAAGTTTGAGGATTGCGGCGTCGCCGCCATCATCTACACCGACATCAACCGCGACGGCGCCATGGGCGGCGTCAATGTGGAGTCGACCTCCGACCTCGCCTTCCACCTGACCACGCCGGTCATCGCGTCGGGCGGCGTCTCCTCCATCGAGGATCTGAAGGCGCTGAAGCTGGAGGAGGACACCGGGATCGAGGGCGTGATCTGCGGCCGGGCGCTGTACGATGGCCGGATCGATCCTAGGGAAGCGCTGGCCCTGCTCTCCGCCACCGCCGTCGAGGACGCCGACTGATGCTGAAGATGCGTGTCATCCCCTGCCTGGACGTCAAGGACGGCCGGGTGGTGAAGGGGGTCAACTTCGTCGATCTGGTCGATGCCGGCGATCCGGTGGAACAGGCCCGCGTCTATGACCGCGAGGGCGCCGACGAACTGACCTTCCTCGACATCACCGCCAGCCACGAGAACCGCGACACCATCTTCGACGTGGTGCGGCGGACGGCGGAGCAGGTCTTCATGCCGCTGACCGTCGGTGGCGGCGTGCGCACGGTGGACGACATCCGCAAGCTGCTGCTGGCCGGTGCCGACAAGGTGTCGATCAACACCGCGGCGATCCACCGCCCCGACTTCGTGCGCGAGGGCGCGGAGAAGTTCGGTGCGCAATGCATCGTCGTCGCCATCGACGCCAAGAAGGTCGCCCCCGGCAAATGGGAGGTCTTCACCCATGGCGGCCGCAACGCCACCGGCATCGACGCGGTGGAATGGGCCAAGCGGATGGAATCGCTGGGGGCCGGCGAAATCCTGCTGACCTCGATGGACCGCGACGGCACCAAGAGCGGCTTCGATCTGGAGCTGACGCGCACGGTGGCGGATTCGATCCGCATCCCGGTGATCGCGTCGGGCGGCGTCGGCACGCTCGACCATCTGGTGGAGGGCATCCGCGAGGGGCACGCCACCGCGGTGCTTGCCGCCTCGATCTTCCATTTCGGCACCTACACCATCGGTCAGGCCAAGGCGGCGCTGAGCGCCGCCGGCATCCCGGTGCGCCCGGCCCGGGCGGTGAATGCAGCGGTGGAGACGGCACATGGGTGACAAGAAGTCTGCCGATAAGGCGCCGGCTCCGCTGGGCGCCGAGGTACTCGACCGGCTGTTCGTCACCGTCCAGGCCCGCAAGGGCGCCGATCCGGAGACCTCCTACACCGCGAAGCTCTACAGCCGCGGCACCGCCAAGATCGCCCAGAAGGTGGGCGAGGAGGCTGTGGAGGCGATCCTGGAGGCGGTGCGCGGCGACAAGGCGGCGCTGGCCGCGGAATCCGCCGACCTGCTCTATCACCTGCTGGTGCTGTGGGCCGACCTGGGGCTGGATCCGGCGGAGGTCTGGAGCAAGCTTGCCCAGCGCGAGGGCACCAGCGGCATCGACGAGAAGAAGTCCCGCAAAGCCTGAGCGGGATTCCCCAGCAAGAGGACGCACGCGATGGCCAAGATCTATGACGACAGCAACGTGTTCGCCCGCATCCTGCGCGGCGAAATCCCGTGCAAGAGGGTGTACGAAACCGAGCACGCGCTCGCCTTCCACGACATCGACCCGCAGACGCCGACCCATGTGCTGGTGATCCCGAAGGGCGCCTACATCGACATGGACGACTTCACCGCCAAGGCGTCGGAGGCCGAGATCGCCGGCCTGTTCCGCGCGGTGGGCGAGGTCGCCCGCATGGTCGGCGCCGATGGCCCCGGCTACCGCATCCTGTCCAACTGCGGCGAGGCCGCGCATCAGGAAGTGCCCCATCTGCACATCCACCTGTTCGCCGGGCGCGACCTGGGGCGGATGATCGGGAAGGCTTGAGGGCGGCTGCGCTTTTGCGGAGTTAGACCCCCACCCCAACCCTCCCCCGCTGGGCGGCGGAGGGGGCAAGTGCTTGTTTGGAAAGGCGGCGGCAGTCCCTCCCCTGCGAAGCGGGGGAGGTTAGGTGGGGGCATCCGGTAGCCGACACCTCCACAACGCCATCACCTCCGCCGCACCCCCACCCGCCGCCGCCCGGCCTTCTTCGGCGGCACCGCGTCCAAAATCGCCAGGATCGCATCAATCCGCTCCTCGTCCAGGTCGCCGATGCGTTCCGACAGAAGATTGGCCAACTCCGTCGCTTTCGCGCTCAAACCCGCGGTGTCGACCGTCACGCGGGGATGGGACAGATCCGCCAGCCGTTCCAGTTCCTCCGCGTCGTCCCAGATGATGCCGAAATAGGCGCAGATCTGCCGGACCAGCTGCGGCGAGGGCTGGCCGCGCTTGCCGTGTTCCAGCGCCGACAGATAGGCGGACGAAATGGACAGGTCCGTCGCCATCTGCTTCAGCGTCACGCCCTTGGCGTCGCGCAGCGACCGGACCCGTTCGCCGAACGGAGTCATGAGCAATCCCTGAATGGAAGTCCCTGATTGTTTGGGACTCAGTCCTTACGGTCGCGCCGCCGTTTGATCAAGACATACAGCGCGCCGTCGCCGCCATCCTTGGGCCGGGCCGGCTGGATCGCCAGCACCATCGGGCGCAGGGCCGGATCCGCCAGCCAGCGGGGCGTCGCCTGACGCAGGACGCCCAGCCCGCCGAAACTGCCCTTGCCGGTGATGACCAGGACGCAGCGCCGCCCCTCGTTCCAGGCGCGGTGGACGAAGGAGGCGAGCGCGGTATGCGCCTGCGCCTGGGTCATGCCGTGCAGGTCGATCCGGCCATCGATCTCCAACTCGCCGCGGCGGAAGCGGTCGCCGGTCCGGCGGTCGATGTTGGCGGTGGATCCGGGCGTCAGCGGCGGATGGGGTGCGCGGACCGGCCGGGGCGGGGAGGGGAATTGCTTGGCGGTCGGCGGTGGGGCGAGGCTGGTCGCCACCGGTTCCTCCACCAGCTCCGCCATCGTCGCTAGGGGCTCCGGCTCGGTCTCGATCTGGCGGCCCGGCATCGGTTCGGCGTCGCGCATGGCGATCCGCCACAAGCGCCGCTCGTCGGGCGTGGGCAGTCGTCTGCGGGTCATCGGCGCGGAACCTTCTGCGGAAAGGAAAAAGGGGCTGCGCCGTGGGATAAAGCCCGCCGACGCGCCCCTGTCAATGTGTGTCGCCGCAACGCAAAAGAAAAGGCGTCGGGAGAAATGGAAGGGTGCAGGCGGAAAGCCTCAGCCGCCCGCCTTCAACGCGTCCAAACGCCCCTTCAACAGGGTGTATTCCGGATCGTTCGGCTTGAACTGGGCGATCAGCTTGCCCCAATGGGCGGCGGCCTCGTCCTTGCGGCCCGACATCATGGCGTCGAGGCCCAGCAGCCACAGCGCGTCCTTGTTCTCCGGCTCCGCCTTCAGCGCCAGCCGCAGGGCGGAGGTCGCTTCCTCCGGCAGGGGCTTGGGCGTTTCGTTGCGCGGCTGGGTCTGCAGCACGGCGTTGGCGTAGACCACCTGCACGTCGGCACGGTCCGGTGCCCGCTCGCGCGCCTTGCGGGCCGCTTCCAGCGCCTTGGCCGGTTCACCCAGCACACCATAGGAGCGGGCGAGCTTCAGCCAGCCTTCGACGTCCGACGGGTCGGCGTCCAGCTTGGCGGCGAGGCTGGCGACCATGCCGCGGATCATCTCGTCCTGGCTTTGGCCCTCGGCCGCCTGCCCGTTCTGGCCGGGCTGGCCGCTCTGCCCCTGGCTTGCCACGGGACCGGCGGGTTTCTGCTGCGCGGGCAGCGGCTGCGGCGTCACCTTGGCGGGATCGAGGTCCAGCGCAATCGCGGCTTCGCGGATCTGGTCGCGCAGAACCGGGACCCACGGCGCGTCGGCCGGCGATTCCGCCATCAGCGCGCTCCAGCGGTCCAGTGCGTCCTTGCGGTCGCCGGCCTGATAGCGGGCGAGCGCCGCGAAGAAACGGGCGCGCGGGTCCTTCGGCTCCTTCGCCAGCACGGCGTCGAAGGCCTTCACCGCCTCTTCAGGAACCATGCCGTCGTTGGCCGATACCAGAGTCTCGCCGAACAGACCCTGCAGCTCGACATCGTCCCCGTTCAGGGCGACGGCGTGGCGCAGGGCGTCCGCCGCGTCGGCGTTGCGGCCCATCTTGGCATAGGCTTGGCCCAGGATCAGCCAGCCCTGCAGGTCGTTCGGATTCTCCGCCAGCTGCGTCTTCAGCTTGTCCATCGCCGCCAGCACGGTCTTGGGCGGGCCGCCGCGTTCCTGTTCCAGGTTGCGCGACGCCAACGGCTGCGCCGGCAGATCCGGGCGGCCATACAGGCCATAGACGCTGAGTGCGCCCAGCGGCAGCAGCAGCGCCAGCAGCACCGCCAGCACACGCGCGCTGCGCGGGGTCGCGGGGGTCGCGGCGGAACCGCTTTTCTCCACAGTCGCCAGCATGCGCCGCGCGATCTCCGCCTTGGCGGCCTCGGCCTGGGCGTCGTTGATCAGGCCGCGCGCCCGGTCGCGCTCCAGCTCGTCGAGCTGGTCGCGGTAGACCTCGCGGTCGAAGTCCTCGCGGTCAGGGGCGGCGGCACCGGACCGCAGCAGCGGCGGCACGATCAGCAGCAGCACGGCCGCGGTCAGGACGGCGGCGAGAATCCAGAACAGCATCAGTCGTCTTTCCGCAGCAGGGCATCCAGCCGCCGCCGCTCATCCGCGCTCAGGGGAGCGGTGTCGGCGCCGGCGGCCACACCCCGCCGCCCGCGCAGGAACAGGAAGGTGCCGATAGCCCCCAGCAGCAGCACGGCGAAGGGGCCGATCCACAGCACCAGCGTGGTCGCCTTGAAGGGCGGGCGCAGCAGCACATAGTCGCCGTAACGGTCGGTGACGTACTCCATCACCTTGGCGTCGCTGTCGCCGGCCTGCAGCCGGTCGCGCACCAGAACCCGCAGGTCGCGGGCCAGCGGCGCGTTGCTGTCGTCGATGGACTGGTTCTGACAGACGAGGCAGCGCAGCTCCTGGCTGATGGCGCGGGCGCGCGATTCCAGCGCCGGGTCCGGCAGAACCTCCTCCGGCTGGACGGCCAGGGCGGGGGTCAGCGCCGGCAGGGTCAGCGACAGAGCCAGCAGGGCGGAAAGAAGAGCGCGCTTCATCAGCCCTGCCTCAGATGCTTGACCATGGGGAGAAGCTGCTGCTCCACCACCTGCGGGGTCAGCGGGCCGACATGCTTGAAGCGGATCCGGCCCTGCCGGTCGATCAGGTAGCTTTCCGGCACGCCGTAGACGCCCCAGTCGATCGACACCCGGCCGTCCTGGTCGGCGCCGATGGCGGCATAGGGGTTGCCGTTGCGCGCCAGCCAGGTCAGCGCGTCTTCCGGCTTGTCCTTGTAGTTGATGCCGAAGACCGTCACCCCCTGCTCGCGCGACAGGCGGGTGATGACGGGATGCTCCGCCTTGCAGGGGATGCACCAGGAAGCGAAGACGTTCACCAGCGTCACGTCGCCGGTCAGCTTGGCCGAGGACAGGCCGCCCGTCGCCGGCTGGCCCGGAATGGCCGGCAGGTCGAAGGTCGGCGCCGGCTTGTCGATCAGGGCCGACGGGATGTCGCGCGGGTCGCGCTGGAACCCCAGGTAGAAGGCGACACCCACCCCGATGAACAGCAGGAAGGGCAGCAGGTACAAAAGGCGGCGCATGATGTCTTGGTCCTCATTCGGCCGGAAGCGGAGCCGACTTGCCGCCGGCCTTGCCAACTCCACGGCGGCGTTCCGGCGCGCCGATGCGGAAGCGGCGGTCGGTCAGGCTCACCAGTCCACCCAGCATCATTCCCGCGCCGCCGATCCAGATCCATGGCACCAGCGGGTGGTGGTAGATGCGGACGATCCAGGCGGTGCCGTTCTGCGTCGGGTCGCCCAGCGCCACATACAGGTCGGAGAAGACCGTGGTGTGGATGGCCGATTCCGTGGTCGTCATCCGGGTGGTGCTGTAGCTGCGGCGTTCCGGCGTCAGGGTGGCGATGGGCCGGCCGTCCTGGGTGACGGTGAAGACGCCGCGCTCCGCCTTGAAGTTCGGGCCGTCGACCAGCCCGATGCTATCGAAGCGGAACTCGTAGCCTGCAACGGTGGCCTGGTCGCCCGGCTTCATCGCCGTGATCGATTCCGTCTGCCAGGCCGAGGTGCCGGTCATGCCGAGGATCGACAGGCCGACGCAGGCATGCGCGATGGTCATGCCCCAGGCGCTGCGCGGCAGATGCACCGCACGGTGCCAGCTGTTGCGGAAGGAGGTGCGGAACAGGGCGATGCGGTCGGCGAACTCCACCAGCGAGCCGACGAAGGCCCAGGCGGCGAGCGCGATGCCCACCAGCGCCAGCAGCGGCCCGCCGCCCGCCTTGACATAGGCGGTGATGGCGACGGCGATCACCACGGCGACGCCGGCGATCCACAGCCGGCTCAGCGCTGCCCCCAGATCCGCCCGTTTCCAGGACAGGAAGGGGCCGACCACCATGGCGACGATCATCGGGATGGCGACCGGGATGAAGGTGGCGTTGAAGAAGGGGGCGCCGACCGACACCTTGCCCAGGTTCAGGATGTCGAGGAACAGCGGATAGAGCGTGCCGATGAACACCGTCGCCGTCGCGGTGGACAGCAGCAGGTTGTTCATCACCAGCGCGCCCTCGCGGCTGATCGGCGCGAACAGGCCGCCGGCCTTCAGCGACGGCGCACGCAGGCTGTAGAGCAGCAGCGAGCCGCCGGTGGCGATGGCCAGCAGCACCAGGATGAAGACGCCGCGCTTGGGATCGACCGCGAAGGCATGGACCGAGGTCAGGATGCCGGAGCGCACCAGGAAGGTGCCCATCAGCGACAGCGAGAAGGTGACGATGGACAGCAGGATGGTCCAGCTCTTCAGCGCGTCGCGCTTCTCCACCACGATGGCGGAGTGCAGCAGCGCGGTGCCGGCCAGCCAGGGCATGAAGGACGCGTTCTCCACCGGGTCCCAGTACCACCAGCCGCCCCAGCCAAGCTCGTAATAGGCCCACCAGGAGCCCATGGCGATGCCCATGGTCAGGGTCGACCACGCCGCCAGCGTCCAGGGCCGCACCCAGCGCGCCCAGGCGGGATCGACCCGCCCCTCGATCAGCGCGGCCACGGCGAAGGAGAAGGCCATGGAGAAGCCGACATAGCCGGCATAGAGGAAGGGCGGGTGGAAGGCGAGGCCGGGGTCCTGCAGCAGCGGGTTCAGGTCGTTGCCGTCGATCGGCGCCGGGACCACGCGGATGAAGGGGTTGGACGTCGCCAGGATGAACAGCAGGAAACCGACCCCGATCAGCCCCTGGACCGCCAGAACGCGCGCTTTCAAGGTCGGCGGCAGGTTGCGCCCGAACATGGCCACGGCGGCGCCGAAGACCGTCAGCATGACGATCCACAGCATCATCGAGCCCTCGTGGTTGCCCCAGACGCCCGACACCTTGTAGAGCATCGGCTTGGCCGAGTGGCTGTTCTGCACCACGTTCAGCACGCTGAAATCGGACACCACATGCGCCCAGGTCAGGGCGGCATAGGCGACCAGCACCAGCAGCATCTGGGCGATGGCCGCGGGCACCGCGACGCTCATCCAGGCACCGTTGCGGGTGGCGGCGCCGACCAGCGGCGGCACCGACTGCACCAACGCCACGAGCAGCGCCAGCACCAGCGCGTAATGGCCAAGTTCGGGGATCACGGTCCCGCTACTCCTTCTTCGCGGTCTTCGTCGCGGACTCCGCCGGGTTCTTGTAGACGCCGGCCTGCTTCAGCGCCTCCGACACCTCGGGCGGCATGTAGTTCTCGTCATGCTTGGCCAGCACCTCGCGCGCGACGAAGACGCCGCCGGTCAGCTTGCCCTCGGCCACCACGCCCTGGCCCTCGCGGAACAGGTCGGGCAGCTGGCCGCGGTAACGGACGTCGATGGTGTGGGCGGTGTCGGTGACGCGGAAGGAGGTGGTGAGGCCGTCCGGCGTCTTCTGCACGCTGCCTTCCTCGACCAGCCCGCCCAGGCGGAAATTGCGGTCGCCGACCTGCTGCGTCTGCAGCTGGGTCGGGCTGTAGAAGAAGACGATGTTGTCCTGGAAGGCGGTCAGCGCCAGGGCGGTCGCCGAGCCCAGCCCCAGGAGGGCGAGGCCCAGCATGTAGAGGCGGCGTTTCTTGCGGGTCATCCTTCGCTCGCTTCCGCCGGTGCTCCGGCGTTCTGATCGGCCGGCTTGCGGCCGGCGTTGCGGGTGCGGCGGCGGGCCGGGCGGGCGCTTTCCAGCGCCTTCAGCGTCGCCTCGGCGTTGCGCAGCCCCTTCCAGGTGGCAACCAGCAGGCCCAGCAGGACGAGGGTGGCGATGCCGTAGGCCGGCCAGACGTAGGCGGCGTACCCGCCCATGTGGAGAAATTCGTTCATCGTCTTTCCCTGCGTCCCTTATCCCTGCATTCCGTCCGTCACGGCGCCGTCGCCGGCAACCGAAAGGCGCAGCGTCTGTATTTTGCGCTGGGCGATCTCCGTGCGCACGCGCAGCAGGACCACCGACAGGAAATAGGCGGTGAAGGCGCCGGCCATCACCAGAAGCGGCGTCAGCATGCTGGGGTCGATGCTGGGACCGCCCATGCGCACGACGCTGGCGGGCTGGTGCAGCGTGTTCCACCAGTCGACGGAGAACTTGATGATCGGCACGTTGACGATGCCGACCAGCAGCAGGATGTTGCCGGCCTTCATGCCGCGCTGCGGATCGTCGAAGGCGTTCACCAGGGCCATGTAGCCGAGATACAGGAAGAACAGGATCAGCACGCTGGTCAGCCGGGCGTCCCACACCCACCAGGTGCCCCACATGGGCGCCCCCCACAGCGACCCGGTCACCAGGCACACGAAGGTGAAGCCGGCGCCGATGGGGGCGGCGGCCTTGGCGAACAGGTCGGCCAGCGGGTGCTTCCACACCAGACCCACCGCCGCGGCGATGGCCATGTTGGTGTAGACGAACATGCTCATCCAGGCGGCGGGCACATGGATGTACATGATCCGCACCGTCTCGCCCTGCTGATAGTCGGGCGGCGAGCCGAACAGGCTGAACCACAGCCCGAGGATCGTCAGGATCACGGTCGCCCCGGCGCACCACGGCAGAAGCACGGCCGACAGGCGCAGGAAGCGGGCGGGATTGGCGAAGCGATGCATAGAACGATGGCCCCGGTACAGGTGACCTTGGTCAGGCTTGCGGACGATATAAGCGCATGTATGGCGGACTGCGAGGAGTTTCGCCTTGATCTCGGTCAGGAGGAACAGCCATTCATTCGTACTCTGACACCAAGGTATGAGAGGTCCCAAGCCCCTGGAGGCACTCGCTTCATTGGCAATATAGACGCCGGGGGAGGGGCTTTTCATCCCGTCCCGCCGGCGGATATTTTTCGGTCAGGCGGCCAACTCCTCCCGCATATCCACCTGTATGGCCGCCCGCATCGTCCGGGCGATCAGGTCGAAACCGCCGGGGCAGATCGGCAGCAGCCCGAAGCGGAAGGGATAGCCCCAGTTCCGCACCCCGGCGGTCAACTCCAGCCGGTCCAGCAGAGGCTGGATCGGCGCCTCCTCCGCCGGCCACCAGGAAACGTCGCGCCGGAAGGGGATGAAGCCGCCGCCCATGTCGAATTGGTAGGGCTCTCCCGGCAGCACCCTGCCGATGGCGGTGAAGGACTTCAGCCCGTCCGCCGCGCCGAACCGGTCGGTGGGGGAGTAGTAGACGATACGGTCGCCCGGCCGGATCCGCCTCAGCGGCGCCGCCTTGCCGTGGCAGACCTGCATGAAGCCGCCGGCCCTGCCGCGCCGGACATGCTCGGCGCTGGCCACTGCGATCCAGATGCCCGTCCGCGCGCCGCCGCTCACGACCGCACCTCTTCCGACTGGGCTTCTTCCCGGTGGGGGGCGAACACGCGCAGCCGGTGGCCGTCCGGGTCCCGTGCAACGAAGGTATGACCGAAATCCATCGCGGTCGGCGGCTGCAGGATGGTCAGGCCGCGGGCACTCCAATCGGCGTGCAGGTCGCGCACCGCCGCCTCGTCGGCAACGGTGAAGGCGATCTCGCTGCCGCCCGGTACGGTCGGCGCCGGCTCCACCGTGTGGCGCGACCACAGGCCCAGCATCAGCCCGTCGCCCGCCTTGAACATGGCAAAGGTGGGGGAGGCCTCCACCGGCGGTCGGCCCAGCAGGTCGGCATAGAAGGCTGCGCTGGCGGCCGGGCTGTCGACATGGAGCAGGACGAAATCGAGGGCGAGCTTGGCGGCAGCGGTCTTGGTGGCGGTCATGGTCGGCTCCGGTCTTGTAGGATTGGGGTGGGGCGGTTCCATTCGCCGCCCTCACCGGCACAGCCAAGACTAGGCCGACATGCTGACAGTTTCCGTCAGCATGGTTTCACCGCTGCGGGATGCCCTCCGCCGTGCGCCACTCCTTCAGCATCGCTTGTCGGCGGCGGGGATAGCGGGTGTCGCTGGCGGTCAGCGCCAGGATGCGGTCGGTGCGGAAATGGCGGAAGGACTGGCGCAGTTCGCACCACGCCACCATCACCCGCACGCGGTCGAAGAAGCCGAGCGCGAAGGGCCAGACCATGCGCCGGCTTTCCGAGCCGTCGCGGTCGCGATAGACGATCTCCAGCTTGCGTTCGGTCCGGATGGCGCTGCGGATGGCCGCCAGTTCGGCATCTCCTGCAGCGATCGATTCACCCGGCCCGACCAGCAGGGCGGAGCCGTCCAGCCCCTCCCGCTTGTCTGGCGGCAGCACCGCGGCGATCTTGGCGAGCGCATTGCGTGCCGCCCCGCCCAGCCGGCTGTCGCCGCGGTCCACCACCCAGCGCGACCCCAGCACGAGCGCCTCCAGCTCCTCCTCGGTGAACATCAGCGGCGGCAGCAGGAACCCCGCCCGCAGCAGGTAGCCCACCCCCGGCTCCCCCTCGATCATCGCGCCCTGCGCCTGCAGCGTGGCGATGTCGCGATAGAGTGTGCGCAGGCTGACCCCCAGCTCATCGGCGAGCGAGCGGCCGCTGACCGGCTGCCGATACCGCCGCAGAACCTGCATCAGATCGAGGAGACGTTCGGCGCGCGACATGAAACCGGAAGGCAAGGAATGGGAGCAGTGATGGAAGGCAGCGCTGGTTAAGCCTGTTCACCCACTTCAGGCAAGCATACTGTCGCGGTGGTTGAGGCTCAATCCAGAGGGACTCATGAAAACCATTCTCATCACCGGCGGCGGGCGCGGGATCGGGAAGGCCACCGCTCTGTTGGCCGGCAGCCGCGGCTGGTCGGTCGGCATCAATTATGTCGGCAACGAAGCCGCCGCCCGTGAGACGGCCGATGTGGTGCGGGCGGCGGGCGGGCGGGCAGTGACTCTCCGGGGCGACGTGGCGGTCGAGGCGGATGTCGTCACCATGTTCGAGGCGGCGGAGCAGCAGCTCGGGCCGCTCGACGGCGTGGTGGTGAACGCCGGCATCGTCGCACCATCCTGCCCCTTGACCGAAATGAGCGCTGAGCGGATGCGCCGGGTGTTCGAGGTGAACGTCTTCGGGGCCTATCTGTGTGCGCGCGAGAGTGCACGCCGTCTGGCACCGCGGGGGGCCGGGTCGATCGTTCTGATGTCCTCCGCGGCGGCCCGGCTCGGTTCGCCCTTCGAGTATGTGGACTATGCCGGATCGAAGGCGGCGCTGGACACGTTGACGGTCGGGCTGTCGAAAGAGTTGGGACCGCAGGGTGTCCGCGTCAACGCGATCCGCCCCGGTTTGATCGACACGGAGATCCACGCCAGCGGAGGCCAGCCCGGCCGCGCACAGCGCCTGGGCGTCAACGCTCCGCTCGGGCGGGCGGGGCGGGCAGAGGAGGTGGCCGAGGCCGCAGTCTGGCTGCTGAGCGATGCCGCGTCTTACACGACCGGCGCGATCCTTGACGTATCCGGCGGGCGCTGACGGCACCGCAGAAAGAAAAAAGCCCCAGCTCCTGCGAGCCGGGGCTTTTTCGTTATCCGAACCCTATCGACGGATCACTCCGCCTTTTTGGTAAGGTCTTCGCCGGTGGCCTGATCGACCTGCTTCATCGACAGCTTGACCTTGCCGCGGTCGTCGAAGCCGATGACCTTGACCTTCACCGAGTCGCCCTGCGACACGACGTCCGACACCTTGCCGACGCGCTGCTGCGCCAGTTCGGAGATGTGGACGAGGCCGTCGCGCGAGCCCAGGAAGTTCACGAAGGCGCCGAAATCGACGACCTTCACCACCTTACCGGTGTAGACGACGCCCATCTCCGGCTCGGCGACGATGCCCTTGATCCACTCGATGGCGGCGTCCGACTTCTTCTGGTCGACCGCCGACACCTTGACGGTGCCGTCGTCGTCGATGTCGATCTTGGCGCCGGTCTGCTCCACGATCTCGCGGATCACCTTACCGCCGGAGCCGATCACGTCGCGGATCTTCTCCTTCGGGATGTTGATCACGGTGATGCGCGGGGCGTTCTCGTTGACGCCTTCGCGGGCGCCGGTCAGCGCCTTCGACATCTCGCCCAGGATGTGCAGGCGGCCGTCCTTGGCCTGACCCAGCGCGATCTTCATGATCTCCTCGGTGATCGAGGTGATCTTGATGTCCATCTGCAGGGCGGTGACGCCGACCTCGGTGCCGGCAACCTTGAAGTCCATGTCGCCCAGGTGGTCTTCGTCACCCAGGATATCCGACAGGACGGCGAAGCCGTGGTCTTCCTTGATCAGGCCCATGGCGATGCCGGCGACCGGACGGGCCAGCGGCGCGCCGGCGTCCATCAGCGACAGCGAGGTGCCGCAGACGGTGGCCATCGAGGAGGAGCCGTTGGACTCCGTGACTTCCGACACGACGCGCAGCGTGTAGGGGAAGTCTTCCTTCTTCGGCAGCAGCGGGTGGATGGCGCGCCACGCCAGCTTGCCGTGGCCGATCTCGCGGCGGCCCGGCGAACCCATGCGGCCGGCTTCACCCACCGAATACGGGGGGAAGTTGTAGTGCAGCATGAAGTGCTCGCGGTACTCGCCCTCGAGCGCGTCGATGATCTGCTCGTCCTGGCTGGTGCCCAGCGTGGTCACGACCAGCGCCTGGGTCTCGCCGCGGGTGAACAGGGCCGAACCGTGGGCGCGCGGCAGCACGCCGACTTCCGACACGATCGGGCGCACGGTCTTGGTGTCGCGACCGTCGATGCGGCGGCCGGTCTTCAGGACTGCGCCGCGCAGGATGTCGGCCTCCAGCTCCTTGAACTCGAACCCGATCGACTGTGCGTCGAATTCCTCGGCCAGCGTCTCGAGCGCCTTCGCCTTGGCGGCGCCGACCTTCTCGTAGCGGCTCTGCTTGACCATCTCGGTGTAGGCAGCCTCGACGTCCGACCCGACGGTCTCGCGCAGGCGGGCCTTCAGGGCCTTGCGGTCATAGGCCGGCTCCGGCAGGTCCCACGGCTCTTTGGCGGCTTCCTCGGCCAGATCGATGATCATCTCGATCACCGGCTGGAAGTTGGTGTGGCCGAACATGACGGCGCCCAACATGACCTCTTCGGTCAGCTCCTTGGCTTCCGATTCGACCATCAGAACGCCTTCGGTGGTGCCGGCGACGACCAGATCCAGGTCGCTGTCCTCGACCTCGTCCATGGTCGGGTTCAGAACATACTGGCCGTTCTTGTAACCGACGCGGGCGGCGCCGATCGGACCCAGGAACGGGATGCCGGAAATCGTCAGGGCGGCCGAGGCGCCGACCATCGCCACGATGTCCGGATCGTTCTCCAGATCATGGCTCAGAACGGTGCAGACGACCTGCGTCTCGTTGCGGAAGCCATCGGCGAACAGCGGACGGATCGGACGGTCGATCAGGCGGCTGACCAGCGTTTCCTTCTCGGTCGGACGGCCTTCGCGCTTGAAGAAGCCGCCGGGGATCTTGCCGGCCGCGAACGCCTTTTCCTGGTAATTGACGGTCAGCGGGAAGAAATCGACGCCCGGCTTCGGCGCCTTGGCGGCGACGGCGGTGCACAGGACGGTGGTGTCACCATAGGTGACCATGACCGCGCCGTTGGCCTGACGGGCGATCTTGCCCGTTTCCAGGACCAGCTTGCGCCCGCCCCATTCGATTTCCTTACGATGAACAGTAAACATGGATTCTTTCCTTCCATCCGACACCCTGAAACGGCCGGATTGCCGCCCAAGGCCGGGGCCATCGGTCGTAGGACCCCGCGAGAAAACCGGAGATATGGTGTTCGACAACAGCACTGAACGAATCAAGATAGAGGCGCTGCGGATGCAAAAAAGGCCGGTCCCCGAATGATCGGGCCGGCCTGTCCGTTACGAAACGCTCAAGATCGAGTTTCTATTGCCAATAACCAATGAGGTGTTCCGAAACGATACAGGTGGATGACGGCTGTTGTATTCCCGCTTTACTGCCGGGGAAGCCCCCGGCCGGTGGCCGGCCAGGGGAACCCGAACCCGTCAGCGGGACGGCGTGCCTTATTAGCGACGCAGGCCCAGACGCTCGATCAGAGCGGCGTAGCGCGACTGATCCTTCTTCTTCAGGTAGTCGAGCAGACGGCGGCGCTGACCGACCATCACCAGCAGACCACGGCGGGAGTGGAAGTCCTTCTTGTGGCCCTTCAGGTGCTCCGTCAGGTTGCTGATGCGCTCCGTCAGGATCGACACCTGGACCTCGGGCGAACCGGTGTCGTTGGTGCCGCGGGAAAATTCCTTGATCAGCTCTTGCTTGCGCTCGGGCGTAATCGACATCGGGGTCTCCTAAATCACGTGAGGTTGAGCACGCGCACCGGACGGACCTCCGCCCCCTCGACACGGGCCAACGCCACCGGCGTTCCGCCGAAAAGCGCAATGACGGTGCCATCCCCACCGTCAGCACCCTGAACCGCCATCAGGCGGTCACGATCCTGCCGGGTGAGGAGAGCCACCGTCTGGCCGTGCCTCAGTCGGTGCGCTTCCGCTTCCGTCAGGGCCAGCGCCGGGATGTCGTCCAGCGCGGTCTCGATCGGCAACAGAAGTCGTTCGACGGCCGCACCTTGCTCCATGGCGGCCAGTTCGTCCAGGGAAATCGCGCGGTCCAGCGTGAAGGAGCCGACGCGCAGGCGGCGCAGAAGCCCGACATGGCCGACCGTGCCCAGCGCCTCCGCCAGGTCGCGGGCCAGCGAGCGGACATAGGTGCCCTTTCCGCAATCCACTTCGAACACCGCATGGTCGGCATCCGGTTCCTCGACCAGTTCGAAGCGGTCGATGCGCACGGTGCGGGCGGCCAGATCGACCGCATCGCCTTCGCGCGCGATGTCGTAGGCGCGCTCGCCGTCGATCTTGATGGCGCAGAACTGCGGCGGCACCTGCTGGATCTCGCCCAGGAAGGCGGGCAGGGCGGCACGGATCGCGTCCGTGCTCGGCCGGTGGTCGGAGCGGTCGATCACCGCGCCCTCGCGGTCGTCCGTGGTCGTCCGCTCACCCCAGCGGATGGAGAAGCGGTAGGTCTTGGCGCCGTCCATGGCGTAGGAGACGGTCTTGGTCGCTTCGCCCAGCGCGATCGGCAGGATGCCGGTCGCCAGCGGGTCGAGCGTGCCGCCATGCCCGGCCTTCTCGGCGTTCAGCAGGCGGCGCACCTTCGACAATGCCTGGGTGGAGGTCATGCCCTCGGGTTTGTCCAGCACGACCCAGCCATGGATCGGCGTACCCTTGCGCTTACGAGCCACGACGGCCGCCCCGGCTCTCGTCGTCGCTTTCGCCCTTATCTTCGTCGTCGAGCATGGCCCGGTCGTCGTCGAGGTCGTCGTCCTCATCCGCCTCGTCGGGGCCGAGATCGTCATCCTCGTCCCAGGAATCATCCTCATCCTCGTCATGGTCGTCGTCGCCATTGACGCGGCTCAGGGGATGGCCGCTCAGGTCGCGGGCGACCTCCGGGCTGTGCAGGATGCTGTCGATGCGGTGGGCGTAGTCGAAGGAGGTATCGCCTTCGAAGCTCAGCGTCGGGGCGTGGCGCAGGTTGACCATGCGCGCAACCTGTCCGCGCAGGAAGGCGGCGGCCCGGCGCAGGGCGACCTGCGCCTCCTCCATCCGCTCGCCGCCCAGCGTCGAATAGAAGACGGTGGCGTTGGACAGGTCGGGGCTGATCCGCACCTCGGTGACCGTGACGTTCAGCGAGGCCAGCTCCGGATCGTGGAAATCCCCGCGGCGGAACAGATCGGCAAGCGCGTGGCGCAACTCCTCGCCGACGCGCAGTTGCCGTTGGGACGGGGGCTTGCCGGCGGTGAACGCGCCGCGCTTCTTGCTGGCCATGATACGTGTCTTTCGTCGATGTCTGCTACCCGTGCGGTCCGACGGCGGTCAGGACCAGAGAACGGGCACGTCGTAAAGTCTTATGGTTCGGTCGGCACTCACCAGCGTCAAGCCATCCGCCTGCGCCTGTGCGATCAGCATCCGGTCGAAGGGATCGCCATGGTGCCGGGGCAGGCGGTCCAACCTCTCGATGTGACGGACATCTATGGCAAGGATCGTCAGTCCGTTTTCGACCAGAAGGCGATGGAACCCGGTGGGCAACGTCAACTTTCCGAGACCAACCTTGATGGTGAGTTCCCAGAGCGATGCGATGCTCGCCAGAACGGTGCTGGAGCCGTCGGCGATCACCGTCCGGACGGCAGGGCCGAGCTTCGGGTCGTCGGTGGCCAGCCACAGCAGCACATGGCTGTCGAGCAGCAGCTTCACCCCGGCATTCCTTTCCACTGGTCCGGCCACTCCTCATCCGGAGCGAGACCGTAGAAACTCTTCAACAGGTCGTCCGGCAGCGGAGCGTCGAAATCATCGGCGATCCGGATCTGGCCCTTGGCGAAGCCGAACCGTATCGGTGGCTTTCCGGTCGGAACGCCTTCGGACTGCGCGTATTCGGCGATGGGCACCAGCTTCACCGCCGGCTTTCCGTCGCGAAGGATGACGATCTCTTCGCCATTCTCCACACGGTCGATCAGTTCGGCCATGTGCCCGTCGGCTTCGGATAGCGGAATGCGATCCATAGCGTCACCTCCAGGTAGGCTTCACCACCTTCGTCCGGAAAATGTCCGGAAAACGAACCGCCCGGCCCGCTCCGGTGATCCATCGTAAGATGGGCCGGAATGGGCCGGGCGGGCCGTCGGACTTACAGCTCGCGGGCGATTTCCTCGATCTCGAAGGCTTCGATCTGATCGCCGGCCTGGATGTTGTCGTAGTTCTCGAAGGCCATGCCGCACTCGTAACCCTCGCGCACTTCCTTGACTTCGTCCTTGAAGCGCTTGAGCGTCTTGAGCGTGCCTTCGTGAATGACGACGTTGTCGCGCAGCAGGCGGACGCCGGCGCCACGCTTGACGACACCCTGCGTGACCATACAACCGGCGACCTTGCCGACCTTCGTGATGTTGAACACCTCGCGGATGGTCGCGTAGCCGATGAAGCGTTCCCGCAGCGTCGGAGACAACAGACCGGTCAGCGCCGCCTTCACGTCGTCGATCACGTTGTAGATGATCGAGTAGTAGCGGATTTCGACGCCGTCGCGCTTGGCGAGGTCGCGGGCCTGCGGGTTGGCGCGGACGTTGAAGCCGATGATCATCGCGTTGGACGCATTGGCCAGCGTGATGTCGGACTCGTTGATCGCACCGACCGAGTTGTGCAGGACGCGGACCTTGACCTCGGTGTTCTCGGCCGTGAGCTTCTCCAGCGAGCTGGCAATGGCTTCGATCGAGCCCTGCACGTCGCCCTTGATGACGACCGGCAGTTCCTTGGCCTCGCCGGCCTGGATGCGGCTGAACATGTCCTGCAGCGAACCGCGGGCCGACGCCGCCACCACCGCTTCGCGCTTCTTGCGCTGGCGGAACTCGGCGATCTCACGTGCACGGGCTTCGGACTCGACGACGGTGAAGTCGTCTCCGGCCATCGGCGTGCCGTTCAGGCCCAGGACCTCGACCGGGACGGCCGGGGCCGCCTCGTTGACGTTCTGGCCGCGGTCGTTGATCAGCGCACGGACGCGGCCCCATTCGGCACCGGTCACGAACACGTCACCGACCTTCAGCGTACCGCGCTGGACCAGCACGGTGGCGACCGAACCGCGGCCACGCTCCAGCTTCGCCTCGATGACGACGCCTTCGGCGGCGCGCTCGGGGTTGGCCCGCAGCTCCAGGATTTCGGCCTGGAGGAGGATGGCCTCTTCCAGCTTGTTCAGGTTGCGCTTGGCCTTGGCCGATACTTCGACGTCGAGAACGTCGCCGCCCATCTCCTCGACCACCAGCTCGTGCTGGAGCAGTTCCTGGCGGACGCGCTCCGGCTTGGCATCGGGCAGGTCGCACTTGTTGATGGCGACGATGATCGGAACCTTGGCCGCCTTGGCGTGGCGGATGGCCTCGATCGTCTGCGGCATGACGCCGTCGTTGGCGGCGACCACCAGCACGACCACGTCGGTGACGTTGGCGCCGCGGGCACGCATCTCGGTGAAGGCAGCGTGGCCCGGCGTGTCGATGAAGGTGATCTTCGCACCCGACTCCAGCTGCACCTGATAGGCGCCGATGTGCTGGGTGATGCCGCCGGCCTCGCCGGACACCACGTCGGTCTGGCGCAGCGCGTCGAGCAGCGAGGTCTTGCCGTGGTCGACGTGGCCCATGATCGTGACGACCGGCGGACGTGGGACCAGGATGGCACCCTCTTCCTCGGTGGCACGCAGGCCGATTTCGACGTCGGACTCCGACACGCGGCGGACGCGGTGGCCGAACTCGGTGATGACCAGCTCGGCGGTATCGGCGTCGATGGTCTGGTTGATGGTCGCCATCACGCCCATGCGCATCAGCGACTTGATCACGTCGGCGCCGCGCTCGGCCATGCGGTTGGCCAGTTCCTGGACGGTGATGACCTCCGGCAGGACGACGTCGCGGGTGACCTTCGCGGTCTCCTGACGGCTCATCTGGCGCAGGCGTTCACGCTCGCGGGCACGGCGCACCGCGGCCAGCGACCGGGTGCGGTCGCCGCCATCGTCGCTGAGCGCCTGAGAGACGGTCAGCTTGGTGCCCTTGCGGCGGTCGGCGCCGGCGGGAGCCTTGGCGGCCGGACGGGCCGGAGCGGCCTTGGCCGGGGCGCCACCGCGGCCACCCTTGCGGCGGTTGTCCTCCTCCTCCTCGACGGCGCGGGCCGGCGGGGCGCCGGCGCCCGGCGGGGTACGGCCGGGAGCGGCGTCGCCGGCAGGACGCGCCGAGGCACCGCCGGGGCGCTGATCGCCAGCCGGACGGGCACCGGCGGGACGGGCACCGTCGCGGGCGGCGCCATCGCGGCCACCGTCGCGGCCACCGTCACGGCGGACCGCCGGCTCGGCGTCGCGGCGCTTGGCCTCCTCGGCTTCCTTGCGCTTGGCCTCTTCTTCCTTGCGGCGGCGTTCGGCCTCCTCGGCGATCTTGCGCTCCTCTTCCTGGATGGCGCGCATCTCGTCCAGCTCGCGCTGGCGCAAGGTTTCGGCGTCCAGGATGATCGGCGGCATTTCCGGCTGGGCCGCAGCCGGAGCATCGGCGGGGGCAGGGGCTGCGGCGGCCGTATCGGCCGGAGCGGCTGCCTCTTCGGCGGCGCGTGCGGCGGCCTCGGCGGCGCGCGCTTCGGCGCGGGCCGCTTCTTCCTCGGCCTCGATCCGGCGCTGCTCTTCGAACGCCGCGGCGCCACGAAGTGCACGCAGGCGCGATTCCAGCTCCTCACGGGTCAACTGGCGCCCGGCAGGGGCACCGCCGCCGCGTGGCCGCTGGCCCTGTGCGCCGCGGATGGGCAGGCCCTGGGCAGCTTGACGCGCGGCGGCGCCGCCGTCGGCAACGCCGGGCACGGCGCCCTTTTCAACATGACGCTTGCGCTTGACCTCTACGGTCACCGCTTTTGACCGGCCATGGGAGAAGCTCTGCCGGACCTGGGTCTCGACCGGCTTCTTCGACTCCAGCTTTCCTTTGCTGGCGCCGGTTAGGTGCAAGACTTTCTTCTGGTCCTGGTCGTTGCTGTCGGTCATCGGTTCCCGAATGGTCAGACGTTACATCGCAGGCCGGCCGGCCGTATCGCCGACTCCCAAGCCCTTATCAGAATCCTGGTGCGCATCCCGGTCCCCTTGGGGACCTTTCAGGTCCAGGTGCTCCCGGGGACCTTTCAGCCCCCTCAGTCGTGCCGCATCGCGGGCCAGCCCAGCGGCCAGCCTGCCCCGCGCCACCACGGCATGCACCGCGTGATCGCGCCCGAGCGCCGCGGCCAAGGCCGGGGACTGGAACAGATCGATCACCGGCAGCGACGGCGCAAGCGCCGTCACCTTGCCGCGCTGGTCCAGCGAGCCGTCCGCGGCTTCGACCAGCAGAGCCGGCGGGGGACCCGCACGGCCGACCTGGTTGGCCCTCAACGCCTCGCGCACCTTCTCGTATCCTGCCAGAACGTGGCCGGCACGGCGGGCAAGGCCCAACGCGTGCAGACAACGCCGCTCCAGCAGCCGTTCCAGCCTCTCGGCCAGATCGGGCGGCACTTTCACCGCTCGACGGGCCGCCTTGGCGAAAACGGATTTACCCATGGCCTTCGCCAGGGCATCCCGGTCGGCCGTGACCCAAAGGCCGCGGCCGGGCAGACGTTCCTCCAGGTCGGGAACCACCTCGCCGTCGGGGCCGATCACGAAGCGGATCATGCTCTCCTTCGGCCCGACCGTGCCCGACGCGATGCAGCGGCGCAGAGGCCCCTTCTCGTCGTCGGCCGGCAGGCGGTCCGTCCCGGCACCTTCGTCCTGTGCCAATTCCTGTTCCGGCACCGCATCCGCGGCGGCGGTCGGTGTCCGTTCGTCGTTCCGTTCGGTCATCCGATCGTCATCCGCTCGCGCGGTCCCGAATAATCGTTCCTGTCGGGCGCAGTTCCAACCGGCATTGCTGCCGGTCAGGCCTGCGCGCCCTGACCACCGGCGCTGCCATCCGCCGCAGCAGGGGCCGCGGCGGCGCCGTCCTGTCCCTCACCCTCGAACCAGTGGGCGCGCGCGGCCATGATGATCGCGTTCGCCTCCTCTTCCGAAGGGGCGTCCTTGGCGCCGTCCTTGCTCAGGATCTCGACCAGCTCGTCACCGGCCAGATCGGCCAGATCGTCCAGCGTCTTCACGCCGTTCTCGCCCAGCTTCACCAGCTGCGTGGCGGTGAAACCCGTCAGCTCGGCGACGATGTCCTCGACGCCCAGCTCCAGACGGCGTTCGTTCGCCTGCTCGTCCTGCACTTCGAGGAAGGCGAGGGCGCGCTGCTTCAGCTCGTCGGCGACCGACTCGTCGAAGCCTTCGATCTCGGCCAGTTCTTCGGTCTCGACGAAGGCGATCTCCTCGACCGAGGTGAAGCCTTCGGCGACCAGCAGGTGGGCAATCACATCGTCGACGTCCAGTGCCTGCATGAACAGGGCGGAACGGCTGTGGATTTCCTCCGACCGGCGCTCCGACTCCTCCTGCTCGGTGAGGATGTCGATGTCCCAGCCGGTCAGCATCGAGGCGAGGCGCACATTCTGGCCGCGGCGGCCGATGGCCAGCGACAGCTGGTCGTCGGGCACCACCACCTCGATGCGGCGGTTGTCGTCGTCGAGCACGACCTTGGCGACCTCGGCCGGAGCGAGCGCGTTGACGACGAAGGTCGCCGCCTCGCCCGACCACGGGATGATGTCGATCTTCTCGCCCTGCAGCTCGCCGACGACGGCCTGGACGCGGCTGCCGCGCATGCCGACGCAGGCGCCGACCGGGTCGATGGAGCTGTCGTTGCTGTGGACGGCGATCTTGGCACGGCTTCCCGGATCGCGGGCGACCGCCCGGATCTCGATGATGCCGTCGTAGATCTCCGGCACTTCCTGGGCGAACAGCTTCGCCATGAACATGGGATGCGTGCGCGACAGGAAGATCTGGGGTCCGCGCGGTTCCTCGCGGACATCGTAGATATAGGCGCGCACACGGTCGCCGTTCTTGAAATGCTCGCGCGGCAGCAGCTCGTCCCGGCGCAGGATCGCTTCGGCGCGGCCCAGGTCGACGGTGACGTTGCCGTATTCGACGCGCTTGACCAGACCGTTGACGATCTCGCCGTTGCGGTCCTTGTACTCGTTGAACTGGCGCTTGCGCTCGGCGTCGCGCACCTTCTGCACGATCACCTGCTTGGCGGTCTGGGCGGCGATGCGGCCGAAATCGATCGGCGGCAGCGGGTCGACCAGGAAATCGCCGATCTTGGCGCCGGGCTTTCGGCGCTGGGCGTAGGGCAGGGTGACCTGCGTGGCCTCGTTCTCCACCGTCTCGACCACCTCCAGGTGGCGCGTCAGATGGATGTCGCCGGTCTTGCGGTCGATCCGGGCGCGGATGTCGTGCTCGTGGCCGTACTTGGAGCGGCCGGCCTTCTGAATCGCCTGCTCCATCGCCTCCAGGACTTCGTCCCGGTCGATGTTCTTTTCGCGGGCGACCGCGTCAGCGACTTGCAGCAATTCCATCCGTTACACTTCCTGGCTCGGTCTTGTGTGATGCCGGTCTTGCGTGATGTCCGGTCGGTTCGGCGGGATGTCGGTTCGGCTTCAGGGGGCGGGCATCCTGTCGGCGAGTCCTTGGCGGACCCCGGCCGTCAGTTCTGCGGGCCCTCCTGCTGCTCCTGGCTGGCGCGGATCAACTCGTCCGTCAGCACCAGCTTGGCGCGCAGGATGTTGTCGAACTCCAGCCGGGCCGGTCCCTGTTCGGTGTCGACGCATACAAGGCCGTGCTCGACGCCCTTCAGCATGCCTTTGAAACGCTTGCGGCCATCGATGGCCATGCGGCTCTCCAGCCGGGCTTCGAAGCCGGCGAAGCGCTCGAAATCCTTGAGGCGGGTCAGCGGCCGGTCGATGCCGGGCGAACTGACCTCCAGCGTGTAGGCTTCGCGGATCGGGTCTTCCACGTCCAGCAGGGCGGAGACGGAACGGCTGATGTCGGCGCAATCCTCGACGGTCATGGGCGCGCCGTCGGCGCGCTCCGCCATGATCTGGAGAACCGACCGCTGGCCGCCTGAGATCTGAACGCGCACGACCTCATAGCCCATGGCTTCGACCGACGGCGTGATGATCTGTTCGATGCGACCTGTAGCGTCCATTCCACCTGACCCAAAGCCTGCGGCCGGGATCGAACCGGACGAGGTTTCCACAACAGAAGGTTCAACAAGCGCGCGCTTCCACACGCTCATAAAAAAATAAGTGGGCAAAAGCCCACCCGCAAAGCGTCTCGCCGGCCCGGTTGCCCGGGCCGCCGATCCGTATGGGTTCTCAGAGGGTGAATATAGCCATTCCAACCGATGCCGCAAGCCTTTTCGGGATCGATGCGTTCCTTTACAAGCGGAACTGGTGTCGGCGACGTGCGAGAGGGCCGGAAGAATGATCCTGGAAGCAGCGATTCTCAGTGTCCGGCCGGGCGAACAGGGGGCCTTCGAGCGTGCGATGGCCGAAGCCCGCCCGCTGATCGGAGCCTCGCCCGGCTTCCGGGGCATGGAGGTCCGGCCCTGCCTGGAGGATGGCCGCCGTTACCTGCTGCTGGTGTGGTGGGAGCGTCTGGAGGACCATACCCAGGTTTTCCGAGGCTCCGACCGCTATGCGGAGTGGAAGAAGCGTTTGCATCACTTCTACGACCCGTTCCCGGTGGTGGAGCATTTCGCCGCTCCGCTCGTCGTGCAGCCGGATCCGATGCGGCCGGTCACGCCCGATTGAGGGACTGGCCTGCGGATCGGCCCGGCATCACCGCGGGCGGCGGACGAAGCGCATGAAGACCGGCTTGCGCCCGGCAGCGATGGCCTTCTCCTCATAGCGGGTCGCCGGCCAGTCATCGGGGCGGATGCGCCAGTCCGACGGGCGGCGCGCCGTCCATTCGAAATCGGGATGCTTCACCGTGTGTTCGAGCATCCAGCGCACCAGTCCCATGTCGTCGCTGGCCAGACGCAACTCTGCCCCGTCCTTCAGCACGCGGGCCAGCCGCGGCAGATTCTCCGGCCCGATGAAGCGGCGGTCGGCATGGCGCTTCTTCGGCCACGGGTCGGCGAACAGAACGAAGGCGCGGCCGATGGAGGCGTCGGGCAGGGCATCCAGCAGCGGCCGGGCGTCGTCGGGCTGGATGCGGACGTTGTTCAAGCCCTCGTCCTCGACCATGCCCAGCAGGCCGGCGATGCCGTTGAGGAAGGGTTCGGCGCCGATGATGCCGACATCCGGATGGTGCCCGGCCTGCCAGGCGAGATGATGTCCCATGCCGAACCCGATCTCCAGCCAGACCTCCCGCTTCGGGCCGTCGAACAGGCCGGCCGGGTCCAGCCGGTCGCCGGGCTTCGGCAGCGCGATCTGAAGCTGCGGCAGCAGGGTGTCGATCAGCTCCGTCCGGCGTTTGCGCAGCGGCCGGCCCTTGCGGCGCCCGAACAGGCGGTTGGAGCTTTCGGAAAGGGATCCGGAGGTGCTGTCGTCGGTCATGTCGGAACGCTGCGTGAAAATGAGGAAAGCGCAAAAGAAAGCAGGGGCCGTTTCCAGCCCCTGCCGTCTTTTCCGCATCGGCTGCGGATATTATGCCGCGGAGGCGCCTTAGAGGAAGGCGTTCCGCAGGTCGCCGACCAGATCGGTCTTCTCCCACGAGAAGCCGCCGTCGACCTCCGGCTCGCGGCCGAAATGGCCGTAGGCGGCGGTGCGGGCGTAGATCGGCTTGTTCAGGCCCAGATGCGTGCGGATGCCGCGCGGCGACAGGTCCACCAGCTGCTGCAGCACATCGGACAGACGGTCCTCGTCGACGTTGCCGGTGCCGTGGGTGTCGACATAGACCGACAGAGGCTTCGACACGCCGATGGCGTAGGAGACCTGGATCGTGCACTTCTCCGCCAGTTCCGCCGCGACGACGTTCTTGGCGAGATAGCGGGCGGCGTAGGCGGCCGAGCGGTCGACCTTCGTCGGGTCCTTGCCGGAGAAGGCGCCGCCGCCATGCGGGGCCGCGCCGCCGTAGGTGTCGACGATGATCTTGCGGCCGGTCAGGCCGGCGTCACCGTCCGGTCCGCCGATGACGAAACGGCCGGTCGGGTTGACGTACAGGTTCTTATCGTCGCACATCCAGCCTTCCGGCAGGCAGTTGACGATGTGCGGCAGGACGATCTCGCGCACAGCGTCCTGCTCCAGCCCCTCGGCATGCTGGGTCGACAGCACGATCGCGGTGGCCCGCATCGGCTTGCCGTCGATGTACTGCAGTGTGACCTGGCTCTTGGCATCCGGACCCAGCTGCGGGGCGGCGCCGGAATGGCGCGCCTCGGCCAGCGACTTCAGGATGGCGTGGCTGTAGTAGATCGGCGCCGGCATCAGGGCCGGGGTCTCGCGGCAGGCATAGCCGAACATGATGCCCTGGTCGCCGGCACCCTCGTCCTTGTTGCCGGCGGCGTCGACGCCGACGGCGATGTCGGCGGACTGGGAGTGGACGAAGCACTTGACGTCCATCTTCTCCCAATGGAAGCCGTCCTGCTCGTAACCGATGTCCTTCACCGCGGCGCGGGCGACCTCGACCAGCTGGTCGGCCTTGATGCTGTCGGGGCCGCGGACTTCGCCGGCCAGAACGACCTGATTGGTGGTCGCGAGCGTCTCGACGGCCACACGGGCCTGCGGGTCGTGCGAAAGATAGAGATCGACGATGGCGTCGGAAATGCGGTCGCAGACCTTGTCGGGATGACCTTCCGACACGGACTCGCTGGTGAAGACGTAGTTGAGCTTTGCCACGGGAAACCTCGGCATTCGGCGGCACGCTATTTCATGAGCCGAAACGGCAGACCGGTACAGCGGCCGCAGACACCGGTCCAAAACCGGTTTTGACAAGGAATTCACCCGCGGTCAAGAAGACTACCAGCGGTAAAGCACCGGACCGATCAGCGCACACGCCACACGAAGGGGGAGCGCGGGCGTGCCGCACCATCCCCGTTCGGTGGGTATCGCATGCCGTGCGTCAACCGGCAGGAGTTACTCCGCGGCTTCCGCGACGGCGGCGCTGGCGACCGCTTTCGTCAACTCGAACAGGCGCTTGCGCACCGACGGGTCGCTGATCTTGTAATAGGCGCGAACCAGTTCCAGCGTCTCGCGCTTGGCCATCGGATCGGGCTCGTAGGCGCTGGCGGAGCGTTCGTCCGACGCGCCCGCCTCATCGTCATCCTCGACGCGGGCGGCGGCGGCATCGGCCGGCATGTCGTCGAAGAAGAAGGATACCGGCACGTCGAGCACGCGGCTGAGATCGAACAGACGCGACGCGCCGATGCGGTTGGCGCCGCGCTCGTACTTCTGCACCTGCTGGAAGGTCAGGCCGATGGCCTCGCCCAGCTTCTCCTGGCTCATGCCGAGAAGCGTGCGGCGGAGACGGACGCGGGAGCCGACATGGACGTCGATGGGATTCGGCTTTCCGGTCTTCGGACGGCCAGCACCCGCACGGCGCCCGCGCGGCGCCCCAGTTTCAGTCTGCATCTCGTTTATCCCTGTAACGGTTGTGCAACCTAGTTAAGACATATCCACGTATGCAGTCAAGCCCGCTCCGGTCAAGCCGGTTACACGAAATTGTTCTGCCTGTGGTGGGCTTCTTGCCCGTAATGCTGCGTTACCGGTGATATCGCGAGGCCAAGGCCGCAAGAAAACAGCCCAGAAGCCCTATGCCGAAAATCCAGTCGCCCATGCGGGCATAGGCTGTGACCCCATCCGGAGCTTTCGGCAACGTGGTATCGATGAAACCCCGCTCACCCAGTCCGAGCAAGTGTCTCACACGTCCGTAGGCGTCCACCACCCCGGATATTCCCGTATTCGCCACCCGGACCAGCGGCAGTCCTTCTTCCACGGCGCGGACCCGATTGATGGCGAAATGCTGGTGGGGGCCGGCGGTGCGGCCGTACCAGGCATCGTTGGTCAGGTTCAGCAGCCATTGCGGCCGGTCGGCCGTGTCGACCACCGCGGCGGGGAAGATGCTCTCGTAACAGATCAACGGGCTGAAGGGCGGCAGGCCGGCCGATTGGGCACCGAGATGGAGGGTGCGCGGCCCCGGCCCGGCGGAGAATTCCGCCCCGTTGCCGGCGATGGCGCCGACCGGCAGCCATTGCCGCAGCGGCATGTATTCGCCGAAGGGGACCAGGTGGAACTTGTCGTAGCTGGCGACCGCGGCACCGCTGCCGTCCACCGCGACCATGCCGTTGTAGTAGCGCCGCTCGCCGTCCTCGCCGACGGTGGTGCGCGGCGCACCGGTGATCAGCAGCCCGCCGGGCGGGGTGACGGAGGCCATCGCCTGCCGCACGCGGGCGTCGTCCTCGATGTAGAAGGGGACGGCGGTCTCCGGCCAGATGACGACGGTGGGCGGCGGAGTGGCGGGATCGGCGGGCGGGGCGGCCGACAGGGCGAGGTGACTCTGGAAATTCTGCACCCGCTCGCCGGGCGCCCATTTCAGCCGCTGGTCGATGGCCGCCTGGACCAGCCGCAGCCTGACGCCGGGCACCGGTTCGTCCACCGCGCCCGCCATCCTCCAGGCTCCCCAGCCGCCGAGCGCAGCCAGCAGCGCCAGACCGGCGGCGACTCCGGCCCAGGCGCGGCGCTGCGTGGTGTCGCGGTCGGGCAGGGCGGCGGGCAGCGAGGCCACCAGCACCGTCACCAGCGTCAGGCCATAGATGCCGAACAGCGACACGCTCTGCAGCACCGGCAGCATCCCGACCCAGCCATAGCCGATCAGGTTCCACGGAAAACCGGTGAAGACATGGCCGCGCAGCCACTCCCACAGGCACCAGCAGGCGGCGAACAGCAGCGCGCGCCCCAGCCCGGCGCCGAAGCCGCGGCGGCGCAGCAGGTGGAAGGACAGGGTGGCGCCGCCGCTGAACATCGCCAGCAGGATCGGCAGACCGGCCGCCGACAGCGGCAGGGCCCACCAGAAGCGCTCGATGTCGGTGAACAGCGCGGCGCTGATCCAGTAGAGCCCGAGCAGATGATGGCCGTAGCCGAAGAACCAGCCGACCGCGAAGGCGCCCTTCTTCGTTTCCACCCCGTCCAGCAGCCAGATCAGCCCGGGGAAGGCCAGCAGCAGCACCGGCAGCAGATCGACCGGCGGCAAGGCCAGCGTGGCGAGCCCGCCCAGCGCCATCGCGGCGGCTGCCCGGCGCCATCCGGTCAATGCGGACAGCCGTGCGGAGACACGGCCCAGCCGGGCCGGGACGGGCAGGGTGTCGGTGACGGTCAATGCGGAAACTCCGGCGGCGGCAAGGGCAAGCGGCGCCATAGGTAATATCGCCCGGCGGGAGCGCCAAGGTTCTTATGGGCGGGGCTGGGTTGTGGAAGAGGGGACAGTGCAGAGCGTCCCCTTTCCGTCTTTCAGGCCATCGACTTTCAGGCTGTCGTCTTTCAGGCCGTCGCCGCCAGTTTGGAGCTGTTGGCCGGAACGTTGTGGACGCGCAGGCGCTTCAGGCGGCGGGAGTCGGCATCCACGATCTCGAACTCCAGGCCCGAGGGGTGGACCAGCCGCTCGCCCAGGCCGGGCACGCGGCCGGCGATGGAGACGACCAGACCGCCGAGCGTGTCGATGTCCTCGCGCTCCTCCTCGGACAGGACCGGGCCGACGCGGTGCTCGAAATCCTCGATGGGCAGGCGGGCGTCGGCGATCAGGCTGCCGTCGGGACGCTCGACCAGCCGCGGCGCCGCGGTCTCGTCATGCTCGTCCTCGATCTCGCCGACGATCTCCTCCACCAGATCCTCGATGGTGACGAGGCCGTCGATGCCGCCGAACTCGTCCACCACCAGCGCCATGTGCTGGCGGGTCTGGCGCATCTGCACCAGCAGGTCGAGCACATGCATGGAGGGGGCGACGATCTTCGCCTCGCGGATGATGCCGGTCAGGTCCGGCCGGTGGGGCAGGCCCTCCGGCGAGATCGCCTGCTTCGCCAGCAGGGTCAGCACGTCCTTGATGTGGATGATGCCGACCACGTCGTCCAACGTCTCGCGGAACACCGGCAGGCGGGAATGGCCTTCCTCGGCGACGCGCTGGACCAGGGTGGGGAAGGGCGTTTCGATCTCGACCGCGATGATGTCGGCGCGCGGCACCATCACGTCGGCGACGGTGCGGTCGCGCAGCTTCAGGATGTTGGTCAGCAGCGCACGCTCGCCGGATCCCAGCGAATCTTCGCCGTCCTCGCCGGCGGGATCGTCCAGGCCTGCGATCAGTTCCTCGATCGTGCCGCGCAGGGAATTGTCCTCGCGGCCGCCCCAGACTGTGCGGAGCCACCCCTTGAACAGGTGGCCCAGGGAATGGTCTTCGGCCCCGTGGTCATCACGGGGCGTGCGACTGTCGGATATTTCGCTCATCGGTCCGGCGGTTGGTGGTTGGCGGCATAGGGGTCGGCGATTCCGAAGCTGGCGAGCAACCGGGTTTCCAGCGCCTCCATCTCCTCGGCCTCGTCGTCGGTCTCGTGATCATAGCCCAGCAGATGCAGAACACCATGCATCACAAGGTGAGTCATGTGGTCTTTGAAGTTTTTCCGCTGTTCGGAGGCCTCGCGGGCGACCGTTTCATAGGCCAGTATGACGTCGCCCAGCATGACGGGCATGCCGTCTTGCGCTTCCGGCTCCTCCGCTTCGGTCAGGGCGAAGGACAGCACGTTGGTCGGCTTGTCCTTGCCGCGATACTCGCGGTTCAGCCTGTGGACCAGCGCGTCGTCGGCCAGGACGACCGACAGTTCGGCCGGTCCTTCCTCGTCGTCATAGGCGGCGCCCAGGGCGGCAAGCGCCGCGCGCTCGGCCAGCCACTCGGCGTCCTCGGCCCAATCGCCAGCTTCACGTGAAACAGTGATATCGACCGCGCTGGTCATTCCGGATCTCCAACGATGCCAGCCTCGCGGTCGGTCGTTTCGGGTGCGGAATACTCGGATGTGGGGTTGGCGCGGCGAGCCTGCTTGCGCGCCGCCTCGCGGGCATCGGCCTGATCGTAGGCGCGGATGATGCGGGCCACCATCGGATGGCGGACGACGTCGGCATCGGTGAAGCGGACGAAGCGCACGCCCTCCACCCCGCGCAGGATGTCCAGCGCGTCGCGCAGGCCCGACCGGGTGCCCGACGGCAGGTCGATCTGCGAGATATCGCCGGTGATGACCATCCGCCCGCCTTCGCCGAGACGGGTCAGGAACATCTTCATCTGCATCGGCGTGGTGTTCTGCGCCTCGTCCAGGATGACGAAGGCGTTGCCCAGCGTCCGGCCGCGCATGAAGGCCAGCGGCGCGATCTCGATCTCGCCGGACTCCAGCCGCTTCTTCACCTGTTCCGCCGGCAGCATGTCGTGCAGCGCGTCGTAGAGCGGACGCAGGTAAGGATCGACCTTCTCCTTCAGGTCGCCGGGCAGGAAGCCCAGCCGTTCGCCGGCCTCGACCGCCGGGCGCGACAGCACGATGCGGTCGACCTGACCGGTCGTCAGCAGCGCCACCGCCTGCGCCACCGCCAGGTAGGTCTTGCCGGTGCCGGCCGGGCCGAGACCGAAGACCAGCTCGCTTTCCGCCAAGGCTTGCAGATAGGCGGCCTGGGTGGGAGACCGCGGGGTGATCGGGCCGCGCCGGCGGGTGCGCAGCGCGATCTCGGCACGGGTGATCGTCGCCTGCTGGCCGGAAGCGCGCGGTTCCTCACCGGGGGCGAGCCCGGAAATGACGGGATCGGCCGTCGCCATGCGGACGGCGCCGTCGACCTCGCCGCCGTCGATGGTCTGGCCGCGGGTCAGCCGGCCATACAGGCCGTTCAGCGCCGTCCGCGCCGTCTCGGCGGCATCGGGCGGGCCGGAGATGGTCAGGGTGTTGCCGCGGGAGATCAGCGACACGCCGAGAAGGGATTCGATGCGGGCGAGGTGGCGGTCATGCTCCCCGTACAGCATCGGCAGCAGCCGGTTGTCATCGAATTGAACGTCGATACGCCGTTCGGGCAGACCGTTCAAGCGCTTGCCTCCAAGGTTACGGCAGGCTGGAAGGGAGAGGCGGTGATGTATTCGCCGGTCACGACGGTGCCGGCGAGGCTGTTGGCCAGCGCGGCATCCACGCGCACCTCGACGATGCGGCCGAGCAGCCGCTCGTTCGCCTCGGCATGGACCGACTGCATCCACGGGCTGCGGCCCAGCAGCTGGCCGCCGCGGCGGCCGACGCGGTCGAACAGCACCGGGACGCTGCGCCCGACGAAGCTGTGGTTGAAGGCGACCTGCTGGGCGTTCAGCAGCTGGTGCAGCGCCGCCAGCCGGGACTCCTTCACCTCTTCCGGTACCTGGGCGCCGTCGACAGAGGCCGGGGTGCCGGGGCGCGGGCTGTATTTGAAGGAATAGGCCTGGGCATAGCCGATCTCGGTGACCAGCTTCAGCGTCGCGGCGAAATCGGCGTCGCTCTCGCCGGGGAAACCGACGATGAAGTCGCCGGACATCGCCAGATCGGGCTTGGCGGTGCGCAGCCGGTCGACCAGACGGCGGTAATCGTCGGCGGTGTGCTTGCGGTTCATCGCCGCCAGGATGCGGTCCGATCCCGCCTGCACCGGCAGATGCAGGTAGGGCATCAGCTGCGGCACCTCGGCATGGGCGCGGATCAGGTCGTCGGCCATGTCGCGGGGATGCGAGGTGGTGTAGCGGATGCGCTCCAGCCCGTCGATCTCCGCCAGTTCGCGGATCAGCCGGCCGAGGCCCCAGGTGCTTCCGTCCGGCCCGTCGCCATGCCAGGCGTTGACGTTCTGGCCCAGCAGGTTGATCTCGCGCGTGCCGCCGGCGACAAGCCGTTTCGCTTCGCCCAGGATCTGGTCGGCGGGGCGGGAGAACTCGGCGCCGCGGGTGTAGGGCACGACGCAGAAGGTGCAGAACTTGTCGCAGCCCTCCTGCACGGCCAGGAAGGCGGACACGCCCTGGCTGGCGGCTTCCTCCGGCAGGAAGTCGAACTTGGATTCGGCCGGGAAATCGGTGTTCAGCACGCTGCCGGCGGCGCGGCTGGCCTTCGCCACCATCTCCGGCAGGGTGTGGTAGGTCTGCGGGCCGAAGACCATGTCGACGAAGGGGGCGCGGGCGACGATCTCCTCGCCTTCGGCCTGGGCGACGCAGCCGGCGACCGCCAGGATCATCCGGCCGTCCTCGGCCTCCGCCTTGCGGTCCTTCAGCTGGCGCAGCCGGCCAAGCTCGGAGAAGACCTTCTCGGCCGCCTTCTCGCGGATGTGGCAGGTGTTCAGGATCACCATGTCGGCGCCGTCCGGCTCATCGACCGGTTGGTAGCCCAGCGGTGCCAGGACGTCCGCCATCCGGGCGGAGTCGTACACGTTCATCTGGCAGCCCCAGGTCTTGATGAACAGCTTCTTGGTCAACCCGCACCCTTCCGCTCAGAACAAAAACGAATAGCGCGCTCACGATGCTGCGTGGCGCGCGGCACGCCGTCCGTCCGGCGTCGCTCCTGGAAAGATGGTATCGCGTGTGGGGCGAATCGAGTCAATCCCGCTTCGCCCCACCCCTATTTGCAAACAGGGTCTTTCCGCAATCCGGACCAAGGGTCGGAATCGTCACGCCGCCCCGGCCTGCAGCCCGCCGCGCCAGAACCAGTCGGTCCGCCGGACGCGGTCAGTCCAGATTCGCTCCGCCGTGGTCCGGCTGAACAGGGCGCTGAAAGGGACGGGGGAGTCTCCCGTCTGGATACCGGCCGGCATGTCGAGGGCCTGCATCATCACCGGAGTGGCGCCGGGGGCGATGTCCTGCGCGTCGGCCGGTTCCGGCTTGCCGATCATGCCGGCGGCACCCGACAGAGCACCCTCGACCAGCTCCAGGCCCAGCAGGCGGTTCATGTCGACCGGACCCGGCATCTCCATGCCCAGCGTCAGGGCGCGGGAGAAGCCGAACCGCTCGTAATAGGGAGCGTCGCCGACCAGGATCACCGACTTGTGGCCCAGCGCCACCGCCTTGTTCAGGCTCATCCGGATCATCTTGCTGCCCAGCCCGCTGCCCTGCAGGTGGGCGGCGACCGCGATGGGGCCGAGCAGGATGGACTGGGTGGTTCCGCCGACCAGGATCGGCCAGTAGCGGATGGTGCCCACCACCACCTCGCGCCCATGCTCGTCATGCTCGATGGCGACGAGGTTCAGGGCGGGGATCGGGTCGACGCCGTCGCGCAGCCGGTAGGCGGTCTTGGTGAAGCGGTCGGGACCGAAGGAGGCGTCCAGCAGGGCTTCGATGGCGGCGGCGTGCTTCGGCTCTTCGACGGTGATGATCATGCGTGGGGCTCCCGGCGGGAAGAAGGTCTTCTCAGAAGGCTTCTGAAGTGCGGATCGCGCCGCCGCCGGAAGGCCGGGGTGTCAGGTCCCCGTTGTGCCTTTGGCGTTCGCACGCGACCCAAGGACGGCCGCAACCGCGATGCGCGGTGCGAGGCTCCGTCGTCGGATGCGAAGGGCGTGCGAACGAGACATGGACAAGGCTCTTCGGCCGTTGCTGGGACTTCGGCATATATCATCGTCGCCCCCCCGTCGCAAGACCGTGGAGACCCCGATGCAGTGCATGACTGTATCCATCGCGCTGCGGGCCGGGGGCAGGCGGAAGGCAGGATTGCCGGGCCGGGTTCTGGACAGTGGGAAGGGCGGACTTTATTGTGCACCGAACCGCCGCCCAGCCACCCGGACTCCCAGCCGCCGGCCCTTTTCCGGCCGGCGCCGTCTTCGGATCGTCTGCCAGGATCGCCAGACATGTACACCGCCGTAACCAACGACATCCGCGTCACCGTCCAGCCCGTGTTCCTGGAGGACCAGTCGGCCCCGGCCGAGAGCCGCTTCGTCTGGGCCTATCATGTCCGCATCGAGAACGAGGGCAGCGAGACGGTGCAGCTGCGCACCCGCCACTGGCGCATCACCGACGCCATGGGCCGCGTGCAGGAGGTGCGGGGTCCCGGCGTGGTCGGCGAGCAGCCGGTCCTGGAGCCGGGCGACCATTTCGAATACACCAGCGGCACGCCGCTCGGCACGCCGTCCGGCATCATGGCCGGCACCTACGGCATGGAAGGGGCGGACGGCCGCGCCTTCGACGTGACCATCCCGGCCTTCTCGCTGGACAGCCCGCACCAGCCGATGCAGCTGAACTGATCGGACGACCCGACCGATCGGCAAATCCGGACGCGGGCTGAATCCGGACGCAGACGAATAATACAATAGAATGTGTGTGGATATTGGAAGAAATTAACACGCGGCTTTGACAATCCGCGTGGCTGTCCGTACTTTGTCCATCGCTTGACGGCAATAGGCCGGACCCTATCTACGAACTTCCGAATGGCGCCCGGAGACGGAAACCGGGCGGAAACGGGAAGGCGGGCGCCGCCACTCCGTCCATAGATGATTACTTTTCGTCTTACGAGCCGTTCGGTTGATCCGCCGAGGCATCGGCTCCGTACTGACGCCAGACACGATGGGAGTGTTGCGCGACAGCCGTCGGTTCGCGGCCATCGGCTTCGCGCAGGGCGCTACCCAGTAACGGAAAGGATGTTCCCGTGACGGCTACCAAGACCCCGCACGTCAACCCCCCGGCGGTCGACAATGTGCTTCGCGGCCCCGGCCTGTCCCGGCCCGGCGCCATCGTCCGTCCGTCCCGCGCCGAGGCGGAGGAAGCCGTGCGGACCCTGATCCGTTGGGCCGGGGACGATCCGGCGCGCGAAGGTCTGGTCGGCACGCCCGACCGCGTCGTCCGCTCCTATGAGGAATTCTTCGCCGGCTACGGCATCGACCCGGTGGAGATCCTGTCGCGCACCTTCGAGGAGACCGACGGCTACGACGAGATGGTCATTCTGCGCGATATCCGGGTGGAGTCCTATTGCGAGCACCACATGGTGCCGATCATCGGCAAGGCCCATGTCGCCTATCTGCCGCGCCGCCGCGTCGTCGGCATCTCCAAGCTGGCGCGTCTGGTCGAGGCCTATGGCAAGCGCCTGCAGATCCAGGAGAAGATGACCGCCCAGATCGCCAACACCATCGACGAGGTCCTGCAGCCCGAGGGCGTCGCCGTCGTGGTCGAGGCGCAGCACCAGTGCATGACCACCCGCGGCGTGCACAAGACCGGCGTGACCATGGTGACCAGCCGCATGCTGGGCGCCTTCCGCACCGACCCCTCGACCCGCCGCGAATTCCTGACGATGATCGGCAACCCGACCTCTCGCGGGATGGACTGAGGTCTGGAGACCTTTACACCCCTTGCGCCGCCTGCCAAGCTCCCGCCGTTATCCGTCAGCGAGCGGTGCTGTATACGGGGTGTTCGGGCATGGCGGCGAAGGTGACACCGGCGGTCAATGCGGCCAAGGCGGCGGGCGTCGCCTTCCGGCTCATGGAGTACGACTACGACCCGTCGGCCGACGCCATCGGCCTGCACGCCGCCGAATCGCTCGGGCTCGACCCCGCCATCGTCTACAAGACCCTGATCGTCCAGCTGGAGCCCAAGGCGCTGGCCTGTGCCGTCATCCCGGTCGCGGCCAAGCTGGACTTGAAGGCCATCGCCGCGGCTGCCAGGGCGAAGAAGGCCGATCTCGCCGACCCGGCGCTGGCGGAAAAGACCACCGGCTTCCTGGTCGGCGGCATCAGCCCTCTGGGCCAGAAGAAGGCGCTGCCGACCTTCATCGACGCGAGCGCCGAAGCGCTGCCGGAAATGGTGGTGAATGGCGGCAGGCGCGGCCTGCAGATCGTGCTGGCGCCCGCCGATCTGGCGAAGGCGACGAAGGCGACGGTTTGCGCCATCGTGGCACATTGATCGTCGCGCATCGAAGGTCGCGCGCTGAAAGCGGAATGGCGGTGGTGACCCCGGCAGGACTCGAACCTGCTGCCTCAAGTTTAGGAAACTCGCGCTCTATCCTGATGAGCTACGGGGCCACTTGCGCCGCACCTTAACGGTTTCGCCGCCAAGGTGAAAGTGGCTTTTGGGGGAAGAGCCGCTTCACGGCGTCAATCGGAATAGCGTTCCTCAAGCCACGGGTCGGCGTGGTTGTTGTAGCCGCGGACCTCCCAATAGCCCTTGCGGTCGCCGGCCAGCAGCTCGATCCGCTTCACCCACTTGGCGCTCTTCCAGAAATACAGCTTGGGCAGCACGATGCGCACCGGCCCGCCATGGTCGCGGCCGATCGGCTGGCCTTCCCATGTCGTGGCGAGCAGCACGCCGTCGTCGTCGAAATCGGACAGGGCGACGTTGGTGGTGTAGCCGTCGAAGGAATGGAAGACGACGAAGCGCGCCTCCGGCTTCGGCCGGGTCAGTTCCAGCAGGCGGCGGGCGCTGACGCCCTCCCACCGGTTGTCGTAGCGCGACCAGGTGGTGACGCAATGGATGTCGGAAACGAAGCTCTCCTGCGGCTGGGCCTGGAAATCCTCCCAGGTCCAGGACAGCGGGTTCTCCACCAGCCCATCCACCGCCAGCGTCCAGTTGGCGGTCGTCACCTTCGGCGTGATGCCGAGGTCCAGAACCGGCCAGTCGGTCACCAGCCGCTGGCCGGGCGGCAGCCGGTCGCGCGCCGGGTCGGCGGCATGGCCGGTCAGGGCGCGGCCGTCGCGGGCCCACTGCTCCTTGGTGGCGACCAGCTTGTCGCGGACGGCACCCTCCTGCTCGACCTCCCGGCCCGGTTCCGATCCGGTGGTCATGTCCGGTTTGGGGGGTGTATCGCTCATGGCTCGTCCTCTTCTGCGTTTCCGGGGCGTCCGGCAGGGGTCCCGCTTAAAAAAGGAACAGACAGTCGGGTTGGCAAGCGGAAGCTGGAGACCTAATTTCCCGAAACCCGGCATATTGGAGCCACAGTTCCAGGCCAGGGTTCCGGCCGGCTGCTTTCCGCCTGCTCCGTTTTCCGCCGCCATCTCCGAGACCACCCGAGTGAATTGCCGATGATCCGGTCCGCAACGCCCGCCGCACCCTCCCCTGCACATGTATGGGCACGCGCCTGGCGTTTGTTCCTGTCCGGCGGCCTTGCCGTCCTGCTGCTAGCGGCCCTGCTCGCCGGGGCGGGGCCTGCCGCTCTGGCGGCCTCGCCCGCGCCGGCCGCCGCACCCGTGGCACCCGCTGCCGGCGCTGCCGCACCTGCGGCTGCGGCCCCGGTGGTGGTGGACGAGGCGACCGTGCAGCAGCTGGAGGCGCTGGTCGGCACGCTGGAGAACCAGGACGCCCGGTCGCAACTTGTCACGCAGCTGCGCAACCTGATCACCGCCCAGCGCGGGCTGGCCCAGGCCAAGGAGGCGGAAGGCGAATCGGCGCTGCCGCAGACCATCGGCGCCCGGGCGCTGGCCTTCCTGGCGGCGCGCATGGACGTGGTCAGCCGCCAGCTGGTGCAGGTCGCCAACGTCTTTTCCGACCTGCCGGGGGCCCTGTCCTGGGTGCAGCGGCAGGTGCAGGACGACATGGCACGCGAGCGCTGGGTGCAGATCGCCGTCCAGCTGGCGATGATCCTCGGCATCGGCGTCGTGGCCGCCCGCGGCATCTCCTGGCTGCTCGCCCGGCCGCGCCAGGCGCTGGCCGCCCGCCATGTCGGTTCCACCCTGCTGCGCATCCCCATGCTGCTCGGCCGTGCGGTGCTGGAACTGGCGCCGATCGTCGGCTTCATCGTCGTCGCCTACACCATCCTGTCGGTGACCGAACCGGCGCCGCGCGTGCGGCTGGTGGCGCTGGCGGTGGTGAACGCAACGGTCATCACCCAGGCGCTGCTGATCCTGGTGCGGATGACCTTCGCTCCCGATGCCCCCAACCTGCGGATCGTCCAGACCAGCGACGTCGGGGCGCGCCGCTGTTACGTCTGGTCGCGCCGCCTGATCGCCGTCGCCGTCTACGGCTATTTCCTGGCGGAGGGCGCCTATGTGCTCGGCCTGCCGCTGGGCGCCTACGGCGCGCTGTTGAAGCTGTTGGGCGTGGTGCTGGCCGCCATGACGATCGCGCTGATCCTGCAGAACCGCGTTGCCGTGGCCGACTGGATGCGCGGCAACCCGCTGTCGGGCGACGGCGACCCGCTGGCCACCGCCCGGCGCGAGGCGGAAGGGCAGGGGGCGGTCCTGCGCACCGCACGCCGCCGCTTCGCCGAGATCTGGCATGTCCTGGCCATCCTCTATGTCGTGGTGACGCTGGGCGTCTGGGTGCTGAACGTCTATGGCGGCTTCGAGTATCTGGCCCGCGGCACCACGGTGACGGTGGTGGCGGTGGTGGTGGCCCGGCTGCTGGTGGGCGGGCTGAACCGGGCGCTGCGCCGCGGCCTGACCATGAACCGCGAACTGGCCGGCAACCTGCCGCAGCTGCACATGCGCGCCTTCCATTATCTCCCCATCGTCCAGCGCATCGGCAAGGCGGCGATCTGGCTGGTCGCGCTGGGTGTCGCGCTGAACGGCTGGGGCATCGACACGCTGGGTCTGGTCGAATCCGCCTTGGGCCGCCGCATCGTCGGCAGCGTCATCTCCATCGGCCTGCTGCTGGCCGGCGCCATCGTCGCCTGGGAGGTGGTGAGCGCCATGATCGAGCATTTCCTGACCAGCACCGACAGGAACGGCGCGAAGATCGAGCGCAGCGCCCGCATGCGCACCCTGCTGCCGCTGCTGCGCAACGCCTTCCTGATCCTGCTGGTGACGATGGTGTCGCTGATCACCCTGTCGGAACTGGGCGTGAACATCGCCCCGCTGCTGGCCGGTGCCGGTGTCGTCGGTCTGGCCATCGGTTTCGGATCGCAGACCCTGGTCAAGGACATCATCACCGGCCTGTTCATCCTGTTCGAGGATTCCATCTCGGTCGGCGACGTGGTCGATGTCGGCGGCGGCCATTCCGGGGTGTGCGAGGCGATCTCCATTCGGTCGATCCGGCTGCGCGACACCACGGGTGCGGTGCATTCCATCCCCTTCAGCTCGGTGACGACGGTGAAGAACCTGACCAAGGACTTCTCCTTCGCCGTCTTCAACGTCAGCGTCGCCTATCACGAGGACCCCGACCATGTGATCGACACGCTGGTGGAACTCGGCAAGGAGATGCAGGTCGATCCGGAATTCGCCGCCGACATCCTGGCCCCGCTGGAGGTGATGGGCGTCGACAAGTTCGCCGACTCCGCCATCGTCATCCTCGCCCGCTTCAAGACGCGGCCGATCAAGCAGTGGGGAGTCCAGCGCGCCTTCAACAAGAAGATGAAGAAGCGCTTCGACGAGCTTGGCATCGAGATCCCGTTCCCGCACATGCAGGTGGTGGCCGGCAGCCGGCCGCAGGACCGCGCGCTGGCGGAGGCGCTCAGCCAGGGATCGTGACGCGGGTGCCCGCCCCGGCCGGCCTTACCCGGCCGGGGCCGGCGGGCAGGGCGGGCGGCGCCAGCGGCGCAATGCGTCGTCCAGCGCGCGGGCGAAACTGGAGCGTTCGTCCGGCGTCAGGAAGCTGCCGACGCCGACCGACTGGCCGTGCGAGGTCAGCGTCACCTGACCCGCCGGACCGCTGCGGTCGTGGTCGGCGTGCTCGGTGTGGGTGATCCGCAGCCAGTGGGGATGGAAGGACCAGCGACGCTCCGGCGCCTTCCAGTGGACCCGCTGCACCGTCAGGGAGGTTTCGGTCAGCCGCACCCGCTCATACTGGCGGGCGGAGCGGTAGCTGACGCGGAAGGCCAGCCACAGCGCCAGCACGTCCAAACCGCAGAAGGGCACCACCGGCCAGGCGCCATTGGCGACGAAGATGCCGGCGACGACCAGATTCAGCAGGATCACCACCGCCATCAGCACCCGGTAGCCGCTACGGCCCAGGCTGCGGTGGGGATGGAGGATGGCATCGAAGAACACGCGCACGGAACCGCTGCCGGCGTGGTCCCCCCGGGGAGCGTCGCCGGCCTGACCGTCCGGCTGGCCATGGGGCTGGTCGCCGGGCCGGGAATCGGAGATGTCGATGGGCATGGCGGCAATGGTAGACGACCCAGGGGCTGCTGGAAAGCGCCCTGCCGAGCAAGCGCTGGAATGGCGGGGTTATGCCGCCTTCGACACCATCGGCACCACGCCGCCGTGCAGCACCCAGGCCATGGCGCTGTCCATCCTGGCGAGACGGTCGGTCGGCATCCCGCCGGCGGGATCCTCTTCCAGCGCATCTGCGGCATCGCCTGCCGCCTGAACGAAGATCCGCGCCTGATCGTTGATGTCGGCGGCGATCATCGCATCGGCCATCACCGAGGCCCAGTGCCAGTCGGTCATCACCACCGCGCAGCGCAGCTGACCGCAGCGCCGGGCCAGCTTCATCAAGGCGACAACGATCTCGGGCCGGAAGTCAGCGATTTCGAAACGGTCGAATTCGATCAGGCTACTCCATGGCGTGCCGCGGTTGCCCAGATTTGCGCACTGCACCTCCACCTGCCGGGCGACGTCATCGCGCTGGTCGATGGACAGCGAGCCCTGCAACCGGACATGCAGTCCCCAGTCCTTGATTTCAACAAGATAAGCAGTGGTCATATCACTATACCCTTATCCGGACCGAGCGTTACAACCAAAAAGGATAATGGTTCAATCGTAGGCATTCGGCCGGTGTCTTGCCGACGAGCAAATCATATGCCACCACCGGATATGGAGAGAAGCGCCATTTCTGCGACGAATTCTGTTGGATTGGTGTGAATTTTCTCCAGTTCTGTCGCAATCTGCGATGCAGTGCTGCAGTTTGAATCGGCTGACCGATCCCGCCGCGGCCCAACTCCGCCCACCGCCGGCGGCGCTGGCGCAACCCCGGCCGTTGCGGCTATGGTGGCGGCCATGAAGCCCGCCGCCGTCCAGGAATTCTTCCGCCGTCTGTCCGCCGCCAACCCGGAACCCCGGAGCGAGCTGGAATACGTCAATCCTTACACGCTGCTGGTCGCCGTCGTGCTGTCGGCCCAGGCGACCGACGTCGGCGTGAACAAGGCCACCGGCCCGCTGTTCAAGGTCGTCACCACGCCCGAACAGATGGTGGCGCTCGGCGAGGAAGGCCTGCGCCGGTACATCAAGACCATCGGCCTGTTCAACACCAAGGCCAAGAACGTCATCCGCCTGTCGGAACTGCTGATCGAACGCCATGGCGGCGAGGTGCCGCGCGACCGCGAGGCGCTGGAACAGCTTCCCGGCGTCGGCCGCAAGACTGCCAACGTCGTCCTGAACGTCGCCTTCGGGGAGGAGACCATCGCGGTCGACACCCACATCTTCCGCGTCGGCAACCGTACCGGGCTCGCTCCCGGCAAGACGCCGGACGCGGTGGAGGCCAAGCTGCTGAAGGCGGTGCCGAAGCTCTACCGCCGCCATGCCCACCATTGGCTGATCCTGCACGGCCGCTATGTCTGCAAGGCCCGCAAGCCCGACTGCCCGATCTGCCCGGTGGCCGACCTCTGCGCCTTCAAGGACAAGGTCATCGCCTGAAGGCTGCCCCACGGGCGAAATCGGGACAGGAAAAAGCCCGGCATGGCGGGAGCCAGCCGGGCGTTTTCGCGTTCGCTGCGGTTCAGACCGCTTCGGCCGTCGGAGCCTGCTCGACCTGCGCCGGGGCGATGACCGGCGCGGCGGCCGGCCTGGTGCCCGTGCTGTAGAGCTGGATGTCGCCGATCAGCTGGCCGCCGGCATCGACCGACAGCTCGCCGAAGCGGATCGAGCCGGTGATCTTGCCGGTGGAGCGCACGGTCAGACGGCCGCGGACGGCGATGTCGCCCTCGAACCGGCCGGCGATGTCGGCTTCCTCGATGTCGACCGAGCCCTTGAACAGCCCGGTCTCCGCGATCTCGACCAGACGGCCTTCGCGCAGCTTGGCCTCCACCGTGCCCTCGACCACCAGAACGTCGCAGGACCCGATCTCGCCGGTCAGGGAGATGTCGCGGCCGACGGTCAGGCGGCGCTGTTCCGGCATGGCCGGGGCGACCGGGGCGGGCGGAACCGGAGCGGCGGCGGCCGGGGCGGCCGGGGTGGCGATGGGCATCGACGGCTGGCGCGGGGCGGCGCCCGGCATGTCGACGACGCGGCGCGGAACATCGGTCTTGAAACCGGCGCCGGGCACGGACGGCGCGGTCGGAGGCTTGGGAATGCTGTTCATGTCGGGTCCCTTCGAGGCGGAAGGCATATCGGGATAAGCCGGTGCGGCGTGCTGCGCGTCGGTCAGGGCATGGGCCATGCTGGGTGCGGCGGCGCCTGCCGCGACGGCGGAGGTCGGGTCGCCGCCCTGCATGTTGCCTGGAACCTGATTGTTCAGCGAGGCGAGCGGCGACGAGACGGCGCCGGCCTCGCCCGGTGCGTAGGGACGGGCACCCGGCTGCGGTGGGGCGGGGCTGTCGGCCTTGGGAGCGGCGGGCGGAGTCTTTCGTCCGAACAGCATGAGCGGTTCCCCCAATCTGGACATACGGGTGACGGGATGGGCCGGAGGGCTGGAGGCCCGGTGCCGGAAGGGCGCCGCCGGGTGGGCGACCAAGGCGGGCGACCCCAGGCGGGCGACGATGTGCGGCCGTGCCGCCTAGCGGCGTATCACGGTCGTCCGGCCCGCCGCAAGGGGAGCCGACATGGACTGTAGGACATGAACCATGAAGGCGCTGGCGACGACCGGGACAAGCAAATTGACGAAGGGGATTGTCGAAAGAAAGGCGATGGCGACCCCGGCCAAAAAAGGTTTCAGCGGCCGGGCCCGCCGCAGCATCCGCGCCGACATCCGGTCCAGCCGCCGGTGGGCGACCATCTCGAAATACTCCCGCCCCAGCAGATAGCCGTTGACGGTGTAGAAGACGATCAGGTTCAGGCCCGGCGCGAAGATGTAGATCGGCAGCGCCACCAGGTTGATCGCCAGAACCAGCAGCAGGAAGCGCAGCGCCGTCCCCAGCTCCTCCATCAGGCCGGCCTGGCGCGGGGCGGGCAGGGCGGGATAGTGGCGCGCCTCCACCCGTTCGACCACTTCGTCCAGGAAGAAGCTCGACACCATGCCGACGGTGGCCGGGAACAGCAGCCACGCCACCACCAGAACCCCCAGCCCGCCCAGCAGGTCGATGATGGTGTCGAGCCAGACATAGCCGCTGAGCGGCGTCACCGACAGCGCCCACCATGCCCCGCCGGCCAGCAGCGCATAGGCAAGCGCCGAAACGAACACCCCGGTCCACACCACCCGGCGCACGCGGGGATCGGACAGCTGGGAGAAGGCGAGCAGAAGGGCGCGGATCATCGACGGTCCCTGACACTGGTGTGGGAAAGAGCGGTTGGCAGCCGCCCGCATATCTACGGTGGCCGGGGTCCGGCTTCCAGATCCGGGCGCGGTAATTCGCCTCTCCGGCTGCCCTATGCGGGGCTGCGCTTGTGATGCGGGCGGCGGCGGCTATACTCGCGCCGCAACATCGCCTTCATCGCCAGACCTGTCAGGAGAGCCCATGGCCACGTCTGCCTACGACGTCACCGGCATCGGCAACGCCATCGTGGACGTGATCGCCCACGCCGACGACGCCTTTCTCGCCGCCAACACCATCGAGAAGGGGGCGATGACGCTGATCGACGCCGCCCGTGCCGAGGAGCTGTACGGCCGCATGGGTCCGGGCGTCGAGGTCTCCGGCGGCTCGGCGGGCAACACCATGGCGGGCATCGCCATGCTGGGCGGCCGCGGCGCCTATATCGGCAAGGTCGCCAAGGACCAGCTGGGCGACGTGTTCCGCCACGACATCCGTGCCTCGGGCGTCGCCTTCGACAGCGCGCCGCTGGTGGCCGGGGCGCCGACCGCGCGCTGCCTGATCCTGGTCACGCCCGACGCCCAGCGCTCGATGAACACCTATCTCGGCGCCTGCGTGGAGCTGGGTCCGGAGGACATCGACGAGGCGCTGATCGCCGGCTCGCAGGTGACCTATCTGGAAGGCTATCTCTGGGATCCGCCCCGTGCCAAGGAGGCCTTCCGCAAGGCGGCGGAGATCGCCCATGCCGCCGGCCGAAAGGTGTCGCTGTCGCTGTCCGACAGTTTCTGCGTCCACCGTCACCATGCCGAGTTCGTCGATCTGGTGGAACGCCACGTCGACATCCTGTTCGCCAACGAGCACGAGATCGGCGCCCTCTATGGCACCGACCGCTTCGAGGACGCGCTGGCCGCGGTGAAGCGGCTGGGCAAGACCGCGGCGCTGACCCGCAGCGAGAAGGGCGCCGTCATCGTCTCCGGCGGCGAGGTGGTCGAAGTCGCGGCGGAGCCGGTCGAGCGTGTGGTCGACACCACCGGCGCCGGCGACCTCTATGCCTCCGGCTTCCTGTTCGGCTACACCCGCGGCCTGTCGCCTGCGGTCTGCGGCCGTCTGGGCGCAATCGCCGCGGCGGAGATCATCAGCCATGTCGGCGCCCGGCCGGAGGTGAACCTGCGAGACCTCGTCGCTTCGAAGGGCGTCCTGTAAGCGCGAATTGCGCGTCAATTCGCAACCACGTTGCCGGCCGCGTTGCATTCTGCGACTGCGGCCGGTTCCGTTTTCCGGCTAATTGAGCTGGTCGTCCACCACCGGGCGTTCCGGCACGGTGATCCTGGCGCACAGCAGCGCCATCGCCGTCCCGCTGTCCGGAGCGGCCACCGCCCAGCGTTCCGGCCGGTCCTGCCGCGGGACGGTGAGCAGCCACAGCCGGTCCTTGTCGCCGAACCGCTCGTTCAGCAGCGTGTATTCCCTGGGGCCGTGGCGGCGAAGATCGTTCAGCCTGCTCTGCAGTTCCGCCGCCTGCGTGGCGCGCACGGCGATGGCCTCTTCCGTCTGGCGCAGTTCGGCCTCATGGCGGCGCATGTCGCGTCGCAGCGCCTCGGTGGTCTGGGTCAGCTCCGTCCGGCCCTGGCGCAGCTGCGCCTTGCGGCGCTGGACGGCGGCGATCCGGTGGCCGATCCGGATGATCGACACGGTGATCCAGCTGAGGCAGGCCAGCAGGATCACCATCTCCAGGACAAGCAGCAGCGGCGCATCCGATGTCATTCCCGCCTCTCCAGTCCGGTGCGGCCCTCGCGTAACCTTTCGTCCATCCGTTCCTCCGGCACGCTCCTTGCTGCGAGCTTCTCTATCGGCGCTTCAGCAATGGACGTGCCAAGGGCAAGCATGAAGGCACAGGAATGGTGCGGTGATGGAGGCGGTGCGGACGATCCTCGACTCGGTGGTCCCGCTGGTGGCGGCGCTGGCGGTGCTGTGCCACCTGTGCTGGGTCGGGTTCCGCCGCGGCTGGGAACGGGCGGCCGGGCTGGAGCGGATGCGACGCACGGTTATGCCGTTGAAGGAGCGCCAGCGCGTGGAGGCCGAGGCACTGGCCGACCTGGCCTGCCGGCTGGAAGAGGCGAAGGGCCGCCTGTCCGCTGCCGAACAGCGGGTCAACCATCTCCAGCGCCAGATCGACGCGCTGGACAAGGAGCCGCCGGTCTTCCTGCACATCCTCGGCACCCCCGCCGGCAACCGGCGCGCATTCCGGGCGGAGGTGCAGTACGACACCACCGTCGCCGCCACCGCCCGCGCCGCCGGGAAGCCGGTGAACCCGGTCTGGCGCTATGGCAACCGGATCATGGTGCATGCTTTGGACATGCAGTCCGCCCGGCGGGAGGCGGAGCATGTCTTCCCCCACAAGGCCGGCTATCAGGTCTTCTTCCATGCGGCGGTGTCCTGACGCCTTCCCTGCGTCCTGGCTCCAAAGGCCGGTGCTGCGGACTTCCGCCGCCGCGCCGGCTCGGGTAAGCTGCCGCTCCCGCCGCCCGTCCCGAACATCTCCGACAGACACGCCCATCCATGCAAGTCTACCTGCCGATTGCCGAGATGTCGGTCAACGCGCTACTGGTGCTCGGCATGGGCTGGCTCGTGGGTTTCCTGTCGGGCATGTTCGGGGTGGGCGGCGGCTTCCTGATGACGCCGCTGCTGATCTTCATCGGCGTTCCCCCCGCCATCGCCGTCGGCACCCAGGCCAACCAGCTGGTGGCCGCCAGCGTGTCGGGCGTGCTCGCCCACTGGCGGCGCGGCAATGTCGATGTGAAGCTGGGCGTCGTGATGCTGGGCGGCGGCGTGGTCGGCACCGCGGTGGGGGTGTGGATCTTCGGCATCCTGCAGCGGCTGGGCCAGATCGACATCGCGATCACCCTGTCCTACGTCTTCTTCCTGGGCACCATCGGCGGGATGATGCTGGTGGAAAGCAGCCGCGCCATCCTGCGCCGCCGCGCCCCCACGGCCAGGCGCGGCAAGCTGCACCGCCACATCTGGCTGCACGGCCTGCCGTTCAAGATGCGGTTCCAGCGGTCGAAGCTCTACATCTCCGCCCTGCTGCCGGCGGGGATCGGGGCGGTCGGCGGCATGCTGGTGGCGATCATGGGCATCGGCGGCGGCTTCCTGCTGGTGCCGGCGATGATCTATCTGCTGAACATGCCCGCCGGTCTCGTCGCCGGAACCTCGCTGTTCCAGATCATCTTCACCACCGCGGCGGCGACGCTGCTGCAGGCCGCCACCAACCAGACGGTGGACGCCATGCTGGCGCTTCTTCTGCTGATCGGCGGCGTGGTCGGCGCGCAGTTCGGCACCAAGGCCGGCAGCCGCCTTCGCGGCGAGACCGCCCGGCTGGCGCTGGCGACGATCGTGGTGGCGGTGGCGCTGAAGCTGGCCTTCGACCTGTTCTCGCGCCCCGACGACCTGTTCACCCTGACCATGGGGGTACGGTGATGGGGACCAAGCTCCGTCCAACCAAACGCCTGCTCGTGCAGGGCGTGGCGGCGCTGGCCGGGCTGCTGCTGGGCGGCACGGTTGCGGCGACGGTGTGGGCTCAGCAGCTGGTCGCCGACCTGTCCAGCCACCTGATCGCCATCACCACCGGCTTCACCGGCACGGAGGTCGTGCTGTTCGGCACCACCGACGGGGCGGGCGACGTCGCCATCGTCGTCACCGGCCCGCGGGCGCCCGCCACCGTCCGCCGGAAGGAGCGGGTGGCCGGCATGTGGATGAACACCGACAGCCTGCGCTTCGATCAGGTGCCCAGCTTCTACACGGTGGCGGTCAGCCGCCCGCTCGACCAGCTGGTCGGCCGCCCGGTGCTGGAGCGCCACCAGCTGGGCCTGCCGCAGCTGCAGCTGCCGGCCGACGCCACCCTGCCGCCGGAGGAGCTTGCCGCCTACCGCAGCGCGCTGATCCGCAACAAGCAGCGCCAGGGGCTGTACGCCATCTCCATGGGGCAGGTCGCCTTCCTGGGCGAACGGCTGTTCCGCACCAACATCTATTTTCCGGCCAATGTCCCGACCGGGCTGTACAATGTCGAAGCCCTGCTGATTCGTGACGGCGACGTGGTCAGCGCCCAGACCACGCCGCTGGTGGTGTCCAAGATCGGGTTCAGCGCCGAAGTGTCGGACTTCGCCCGCAACCGCCCGGTCATCTACGGGGTGGCCGCCGTCATCGGCGCCATCGCGGCCGGCTGGGCGGCCGGCGCAGCATTCCGCCGGGTCTAAGCCGAGAGGGGTATCCAGATGACCGACGCGACGCAGACTCCCACGCCCGAAAACCCCCAATCCCAGCCGGAGGCGCAGGCGGCCAAGCCTTTGCGCATCTTCCTGGTGGTCGTCGACGACAGCCCCGAGCTGAAGGTGGCGCTGCGCTATGCCTGCCTGCGCGCCCGCAAGTCGGGCGGCAAGGTCGCCCTGCTGACCGTGCTGGAAAAGGGCGAGATGCAACACTGGCTGGCGGTGGAGAACCTGATCCGTGAGGAACAGCGCGCCGAGGCGGAACAGAAGCTGCAGAAGCTGGCGCGCGAGGTCAACCGGCTGACCGGCACCCTGCCTGCGCTCTATGTCCGCGAAGGCAACCGGCTGGAGGAGGTGCTGGCCCTGATCGCGGAGGAGCCCAGCATCTCCATCCTCGTCCTGGCCGCCGGCACCGACCCGGAAGGCCCCGGACCGCTGATCTCCTACTACACCGGCCGCGGGCTCGGGCGCCTGCGCATCCCGCTGACCATCGTGCCCGGCGGCCTCAGCAACGAGGCGCTCGACGCGATCACATAAGCATGCGCACTCAGGCGGGGACATCCAGGTAAGGATAGCGGCGCATGCCGGATGCCGAATACCCACACATCCCGGGTCCTTGATCCGCCCTGCGTTTCGGCCCAGATTTCCTCCAATCGTGCCGCGGCCCAATCCCGGGCGCGCCGGCGGTTCCATTCCGCCGCGATGGAGGACCAGACCATGTTCATTCAGACCGAGCAGACGCCCAACCCGGCGACTCTCAAGTTCCTGCCGGGGCGTGACGTGCTCGGACGCGGCACCGCCGACTTCACCAGCCGCGAGGATGCCGCCCGTTCACCGCTCGCCCAGCGCCTGTTCGAGATCGAGGGGATCGTCGGCGTGTTCCTGGGTGCCGACTTCATCACCATCACCAAGACCGACGCGCGCGACTGGTTCCTGCTGAAGCCGTCGATCCTCGGCGTCATCATGGAGCATTTCACCGCCGACCGCCCGGTCCTGCTGGATGACGGCGGCGACGGCCATGCCGCGGCGTCGAATGCCGACGACGAGGAGATCGTCGAGCAGATCAAGGAACTGCTGGACACCCGCGTTCGCCCGTCGGTCGCCCAGGACGGCGGCGACATCACCTTCCAGGGCTTCGAGAAGGGCGTGGTCTATCTGGCGATGAAGGGGGCCTGCTCCGGCTGCCCCAGCTCCACCGCCACGCTGAAGCACGGCATCGAGAACATGCTGCGCCACTACATCCCCGAAGTGGTCGAAGTCCGCGCCGTTCAGTAAGGCAATCGGGTGAAGCCCCTCTCCCTTGATGGGAGAGGGGTTGGGGTGAGGGTGGCACCGGCAGAATTGCCGGGCGGAAGTTTGCCTCCGCCGCTTTTGCTGGCCAAGCCGCACCCCTCACCCCAACCCCTCTCCCGCAAGGGGAGAGGGGCTTCTTCTTGTCCAGTGAACTTTAGGCAACCAGCCGTTGATGCCGGTCTGCCCTTGATGCGGCGGGCCGGCATTCCCATGCTGGCACCATGATCGTCTCCGCCAGCTACAAGACCGACATTCCCGCCTTCTACGGGCGCTGGTTCCTGAACCGCCTGGACGCCGGTTACTGCCGGATGGTCAATCCCTATGGCGGCCAGACCTACCGCATCGACCTGACCCGGCCGGCGGTCGACGGCTTCATCTTCTGGACCAAGAATCTGGGACCGTTCCTCGGCGCGCTCGACAGCGTGGCGGAGCGCGGCTTCCCCTTCGTCGTGCAGTACAGCATCACCGGCCTGCCGACGGCGCTGGAGCGTTCGGTTCCCGCCTGGGAGACGGCAGTCGGCCATATGGCGCTTGTGCGCGAGCGCTGGGGGGCGCGGGCTGCGGTCTGGCGCTACGACCCCATCGTGCTGACCGAGGCCACGCCGCCGGACCGGCACCGCGAAACCTTCGCCGCCATCGCCCGCTCGCTGCGCGGGGTGACCGACGAGGTGGTGGTGTCCTTCCTGCAGCCCTACCGCAAGACCGCCCGCAACCTCGCCGCTGCCGGCATCGGCTGGCGCGACCCGGAGGCGGAGGAGAAACGCGCGCTGCTGACGGATTTGGCCGGCATCGCGGCGGGGGAGGGGATGGCGCTGACGCTTTGCACCCAGCCGGAACTGGCGGACACGCCCGGCACGGCGCCGGCCCGCTGCGTCGATGCGGTGCGGTTGTCGGACGTGGCCGGCTATGCCGTGCCCGCGCGGGAGAAGGGCAACCGCCCCGGCTGCCTGTGCGCCGAAAGCCGCGACATCGGCGATTATGACAGCTGTCCGCACGGTTGCGTCTACTGCTATGCCGTTGCCGACCGTGGAACGGCGCAGCGGCGGTTCGCCGCGCATGACCCGGAGGGGGAGTTTCTGGTGGCGCGGCGGATGCCCCCTCCCTAACCCTCCCCCGCTTCGCGGGAGAGGGGACTGCCGCCGCACTTTTGCAAAGTTTCTGCCCCCTCCACCGCGAAGCGGGGGAGGGATGGGGAGGGGGCAATGTGCTCGAGGACTTACGGACAAACCTTCCGCACCGTCTCCACCAGCTTTTCCGGATTGAAGGGCTTCACCAGCCAGCCGGTGGCGCCGGCTTCGCGGCCGGCGGTCTTCTTGGCGGGGTCGGCTTCGGTGGTCAGCAGCAGCACCGGGGTGGCGCGATTGAGGGCCGAGGCACGGATGGCGCGGGTCAGGGCCAGCCCGTCAAGGCCCGGCATGTTCAGGTCGGTGATGATGCAGTCGAACTTGCGCTGGCTGATCAGCGCCAGTCCGGCAGTGCCGTCCGATGCCTCCGCCACCTCATAGCCGGCGCCTTTCAGCGTGAAGCCGACCATGTCGCGGATGGTCTTGGAATCGTCGACGGTCAGGACGCTCTTGGGCATGGAATGCGGCTCCGGTTGCTCGGCCGAATGGATCGTCCGGAAGGCCTAGGCAATTTCCCGTCGACCGTCAACCGCTGCTGTCCCCTATTCCGAACAACGCCGAATCCCCGGCCCGGCGGCATCGCCGCTGAACCGGAGATTTGGCAAAGACACTATGATTACGCCTTCGTATCGACGTGCTGCCCGCCGGCGTCACCGCCCTTGGCGACGCCGACCATCGCCTCGCGCAGCAGGCGGCCATGGATGGTGTAGCCGGGCTGCAGCACCTGGACGACGGTGCCGGCGGCCTTGCCGGTGTTCTCGATCTCGAACATCACCTGATGGAAGTTCGGGTCGAAAGGCTCGCCGGCCGGGTCCAGCTTCTTGATGCCGGCGCGGTCGAAGGCGGCGAACAGCTGGCGCTCGGTCGCCTCGACGCCGACGGCGAGGCCCTTCAGCATCTCGTCCTGCTCGCGGCCCTCGGCCGGGACGGCGTCCAGCGCGCGGCGCAGGTTGTCGGCGACCGACACCAGTTCCTTGGCGAAGCTGGACACGGCGAACTTGCTGGCGTCCTCGCGGTCGCGCTGGGCACGGCGGCGGGTGTTCTCCGTCTCCGCCATGGCGCGCAGAAGCTGATCCTTCAGGCTGGCGACCTCCGCCTCCAGCTTGGCGACGCGGTCCTCGGGCGAACCGGCATCGGCACCATTGGTGCCACCGTTTGCGGCGGCCGTGTTGGCGGTCTCGGCGGTGGCCTCGGTCGGCTCCACGGTGGCGTCGGCGGGCTTGTTCTGCTCTTCGCTCATGGTTTTCTCAATTCTTGCTTGGTCAGTATGGCGGGGAGTGAGGCGAGGTGAAAGCGGTCAGCCGATCAGCCGGCTGACCACCTTGGCGGTGTAATCCACCAGCGGAATGATGCGGGCGTAGTTGATGCGGGTCGGGCCGATGACGCCGATGGCGCCGATCACCTGCTCGCGGCTGTTCTGGAAGGGGGAGATGATCATCGAACAGCCGGAGTGGTTGAACAGCACGTTCTCCGCCCCGATGAAGATCTGCACGCCGTCGCCGCGGCCGGTGGCGTCCAGCATGCGCAGCATGGTCTCCTTGGTCTCCAGCGCCTCGAACAGGGCGCGCACGCGCTCCAGGTCCGACAGGGCGGTGACGTCCTCCAGCAGGCGGGACTGGCCGCGGACGATCAGCTGGCCGGCATTCGACCCGCCGCTGCCGGCCCAGGTGGCCAGCCCTGCGGAAACCACCTTGCGCGACAGCTCGTCCAGCTGGGTCTTCTGCTGTTCGATCTCCTGCAGCACCTCCTGCCGGGCTTCGTCCAACGTGCGGCCGGCGAGCTTGGCGCTGAGGAAGTTCGACACCGTCTGCAGGGTGGAGGTCGGGACCCCCATCGGCACCTCGATCACCCGGTTCTCGACCAGACCGTCCTCGTTGACCAGGACGACCAGGGCGCGGCCGGGGCCGAGCGACACGAATTCGATGTGCTTCAACGGCCGGTCGGTCTTGGGCGCCACCACCAGCCCGGCGCAGTGCGACAGGCCGGACAGCATGGTCGACGCCTCGCCCAGCACGTCGGCGAAGGCCCGGCCGGAGGCGGCGCATTTCGCTTCGATCGAGGCACGCTCGTCCTCGGTCAGCGACCCGATCTCCAGCAGGCCGTCGACGAACATGCGCAGGCCGGCGTCGGTCGGGATGCGGCCGGCGGAGGTGTGCGGGGCGTAGAGCAGCCCCTGCTCCTCCAGGTCGGCCATCACGTTGCGGATGGTCGCGGGCGACAAGGCCATGCCAAGCCGCCGCGAGATGGTGCGCGAGCCGACCGGCTCGCCGGACGCCACATAGGCGTCGACGATCAGTCGGAAGACTTCGCGTGATCGCTGGTTCAGCTCGTTGATCATGGACGTCTGGCGGTCTTTATCTGGGCCGTCGTTTCGCATTCGGTCGACGTGGATCGGAAATCCCGCCGACCGGTCCGAATTTAGGCAGGTCCAACCGCCGAATCAACGTGCGGGGCGAAGAAGCCCCGCTCACCTGCGACCGTAGGCCGCCGTCACTGTTCCGTCAGGAAGGCATGGTACTGGGCGCTGATGGCGCCGACCGCCGCCTCGTACAGCTGGCGGCCGTGCTCGGGGCGGGCAAGGCCGGGGGCGGAGCCGATACGGCCGTCCGGGTAGCGGCGGCGGAAGTCGCGGGCGTCGTGGAACCCGCCGGCCGGCGCCTGTTCCGGCTCCAGCGCCACGGTCTTGATCGAGTCGGGATAGGCGTATTGGGTGACCGACACCTCGCTGGGGGTGGCGTGCGAGCCTTCCTTGCCCTGGTACAGCTCGCGCGATAGCCGGCCGACCTCGCCATTCTCCCACCAGTTCACCAGGGCGCAGCGCAGGTCCGGCGCGTCGCGGCCGCGCAGCGCCCGGTTCTCCGCATGGATCTCGTAGAAGGCGGCGCGGACGGTGGCGATGTTGCCGCCATGGCCGTTGACGAAGAAGAAGCGCTCGAACCCGTGTTCGACCAGCGAGCCGACATAGTCGCGCAGCACCGCGATCAGCGTCGACGGCTTCAGCGTCATCGAGCCGGGGAATTCCATGTGGTGGACGGCCATGCCGACCGGGATCGTCGGGCCTACAAGTGCGCCGGTGGCGTCGCCGACCCCCTTCGCGATGAACTCGGCGCAGATGGCGTCGGTGCCGACCAGCCCGTTCGGCCCGTGCTGCTCGGTCGAGCCGATCGGCATGATGATGCCCTTGGAGGTCTTCAGATAGGCCTCGACCTCGGCCCAGGTGCTCAGGTGAAGCTGCACGGTGGCGGATCCTTTTCGACGATGCGTGCCGGGAATGGGTTTGCCCTCATGTTAGGCGGCCGGCCGGCCGCGACAACCGTTCCCTGCGCCGGGCGGGCATGCCCGGACCACGCCGGCCGGCCGAACTCATCCCGCGCTGGCGCAATGATGTTGCGGTGACTACAATCGCGTGCATTCTGCCCGAACGGGCGTCTCTTCCGGGGTGTGGTGGTGGTAGCGCGCGTCAACACGGTGGCGTTCCAGGGCATCGAGGTGCTGGGGATCGACGTCCAGGTCCAGATGTCCGGCGGCCTCGTCGCCTTCACCGTCGTCGGCCTGCCCGACAAGGCGGTGGGCGAAAGCCGGGAGCGGGTGCGCGCCGCCCTGCACGCGCTGGGGCTGGCACTGCCGGCGAAGCGCATCACCGTCAACCTCGCCCCCGCCGACGTGCTGAAGGAGGGCAGCCATTTCGACCTGCCCATCGCGCTCGGCCTGCTGACGGTGATGGGGGTGCTGCCGGATGCAGAGATCGCCCGCTATGTCGCGCTGGGCGAGCTGGCGCTGGACGGCGCCCTGACCCCGGTGGCCGGCGTTCTGCCCGCCGCCATCGACGCGCTGGCCAACGACCGCGGGCTGATCTGCCCGGCGGCGTCCGGCGGGGAGGCGGCCTGGGCCGGTCCCGATCTTGACGTGCTGGCGCCGGCCAACCTGCTGGCCCTCATCAACCATTTCAAGGGCACCCAGGTGCTGACCCCGCCCAAGCCGCGCATGCAGGAACAGGACGCGCCGCCGCCCGACCTGCGCGACGTGAAGGGCAACGAGACCGCCAAGCGCGCGCTGGAGGTTGCCGCCGCCGGCTCGCACAACCTGCTGATGGTCGGTCCGCCCGGTTCCGGCAAGTCGATGCTGGCCGCCCGCCTGCCCGGCCTGCTGCCGCCGCTCGACCCGGCGGAGGCGCTGGAGGTGTCGATGATCCACAGCGTCGGCGGGCTGCTGGAGGAGGGGCGGCTGCTGCGCCAGCGCCCCTACCGCGCGCCGCACCAGTCGGCCAGCCTGCCGGCGCTGGTCGGCGGCGGCACGCGGGCCAAGCCGGGGGAGATTTCGCTGGCGCACCAGGGCGTTCTGTTCCTCGACGAATTGCCGGAGTTCCCGCGTGCGCTGCTGGAGGCGTTGCGTCAACCGCTGGAGACCGGCAAGGCGGTGGTCAGCCGTGCCAACCACCATGTGACCTATCCGGCGCGCGTGCAGCTTGTGGCGGCGATGAACCCCTGCCGCTGCGGCCATCTCGACGATGCCTCGCTCGCCTGCGCCCGCGCGCCGAAATGCGCCGCCGATTATCAGTCGAAGATCAGCGGGCCGCTGTTCGACCGCATCGACCTGCATATCGACGTGCCGGCGGTCAGCCCCGCCGACCTCAGCCTGCCGCCCCCGGCGGAGGGCAGCGCCGACATCGCCGCCCGCGTCGCCGTCGCCCGCGCCATCCAGGCGGAACGCTATGGCGGCTTCGGTCCTTACCCGGCCGGACGGGCGGTGCGCACGAACGCCGAGGCTGACGGGGAGCTGCTGGAGAAGGTCGCCTCCCCCGACGCCCCCGGCCGCGCCCTGCTGACCGAGGCGGCGGAGCGGCTGAAGCTGTCGGCCCGCGGCTATCACCGGGTGATGCGGGTGGGGCGGACGCTGGCCGACCTGGACGGGGTGGAGGGGGTGAGGCGCCGCCACATCGCCGAGGCGCTGAGCTACCGGCGGATCGCGCCGGGGCGGTGAGGTCCTGGCACTGATGCCCCCTCCCTAACCCTCCCCCACCTTCGGTGGGAGAGGGAACTGCCGCTTGCTGTCCCTCCACCGCCAAAGGCGGGGGAGGGAGGGACCCGCGAAGCGGGAGGGAGGGGGCATCTGTCGCGCGCCCTTCACGGCCGTTCGAACACCGGCGGCTTGGTCGCTCCCGGACAGACGGTGGCAGGCACCGCCTCCTGCTCGATGAAGGTCACGGCGGCGGCCATGGCGCAATCCTCGCTGGAGGTCACGATGTGGCTGGCGGCGCGGAAGACCAGATGGCGGCTCTTGGGCAGGGTGGCGGCGGCGCGGTCGCCCCATTCCGGCGGGGTGACCGGATCATAGGCGCCGGACAGCAGCAGGACCGGCACCGGGCTGGCGACCGGCAGCCGTTCGGCCGGTTCCTGGTGGCCGGCGGGCCACAGGCGGCAGACGCGCTGGCCGGGATCGTCGGCGGCGACGAGGCCATAGGGCGCATAGCGGCGGGCGCCGTCGGCGCGCTTCAGCGGATCGGCGCTGTTGACCGACTCGCGGCATTCGGTGGAGAAGGCCAGCCCGTCCGCCACTTCGGGATCGCCCAGCCAGTTGATCGGCGCCCATTCCGCCAGAGCCGCATAGTGGCCGCGGGCGGCGCGGTCGATGATGGTCGGCACGAGGGGGACCGCCTCGCTGATCGCCACTGCTTCCAGCCCGGCGGCAATCGCCACCCCGCCGGTCAGCCGCAGGGCGCGGCGCGTCTCGTGGTCGCCGACGACGATGTCGACCGGGTTGCGGTCCAGCCGCTCCACCAGGTCGAGGAAGCGCTTTTCCAGATCGGGGAAGGCCGACCGGCAGCTGCGGTTGGCGGCGCAATCGTCGAACAGCCGGCGGTAGGTCCGCTGGGCCAGCCAGGCGGCGTCCTCCTGCGCGTTGACGTCGGGCGGATAGACGCTGTCGAAGACGGCGGCGCGCACGCGGCTTCCCTGCCGCCGCAGGATCTCCAGCCCGACACGCGTGCCGTAGGACACCGCGAACAGGTTGACCCGCTGGGCGCCCAGCGCGGTGGCGATGTCCAGCGCATCCTCTGCCGCGACGGGGGTGGAGAACTGGGTGCCGTCCAGTCCGGCCGCTTCCAGCCGGGCGGCGCAGGCGCTCACCGCCGCCCGTTCCGCCGTGGCCCGCTGTTCGCGCGTCTGCGGCCGGGTGCCGCGGGTGGGAGCGACGCCGTCCAGTTCGGGGCAGTCGGTGTCCGGTTCCGCCCGGCCGACGCCGCGCGGATCGAACAGAATCAGGTTGCGGGTGCGGCGGAAGGGGGCCGACAGCTCCCACCAAACCTCCATCCGCTCTTCCGTCGCCTCGCTGCTGCCGAAGGGGGAAGCGCCGGGGCCGCCCTCCAGGAACAGCACGGGGTCGGGGGCGGGCTGGCGCGCGGTGCTGAGCAGGACGGCGACCGGCAGGCGCAGGCTGCGGCTGTTGGGGCGGTCGCGCCGTTCCGGAACGGCCACCGTTCCGCACAAGGCCGCCTCGCCGTCCGGCACGGTGAACCAGCAGGGACCTGGGGTGAAGCGCGCCTCCGCCGCCGCCGGCCCGCTCCACAGCGCCGCCATCGTCGCGACGGCCATCGCCAGAACCGCCCGCAGCGTCAGGGCGGAGCGCACCGCTGTCGGCCATACGGGGTGGAGGGCGGTCAACACGAATGGACGATCCGGAACCGATGGATAGGGAGCCGATGGACGGAGTACCGCCGAAGGCGATTGCAGACGGCATTTGTTTGACCGACCAGCCCCCCGCTTGTCCAGCGGCGCCCGCCGCCATCGCGCCCGCCGGTGAAACCGCGCGCGGGCGGTGCCGATTTGCCACAGGCTTGCGGCAATGGTCACGCCGCTCCCGGACGAACGGGCCGGTTGGCCGACGGACAGGTTGACGGAACACATCCGACTACGGAACTATTTCGCCTTCAGAGGCCGCCGGTGTTCGGGGCCTCCCAGGCAAAGGAGCAGTTCATGCCGACCTTGTGGACGGCGATGCGCAGCCGCTGGCTCGATTCCGGAGCATCTTCCGGACCGGGCCGACTGTGCGATCACCTGCGGCGCGACATCGGATTGACGGACGGCGGGGAGCCCCCGTCCGGCGGCCGGCCTCCGCCTTTTCACATCCGCGATCGGAACCTATCGGACGCGCGGACATTTTTGACCTTGCAACCGTATCGCTGAGCGGCGATACCGGATCCGCCGGTCTCTCACGCCGGCATCACTCAACCTCTGGAGAGCATCGATGAAAGCCATCGTAACCACCGCCTGGACTCGCCGATCGGGCGATCCGGCCGCCACCGCCGCCAATTGGGCCGCCAATCATGCCCAGCCGGCCCGACTTCTTCCCGCAGCCTTCGAACGTGAATTCCGGATATCGAGAGGATCCCATGTGTGTCTTTCTGGGTTTTTGCGGTCACCGTCTCTTCGTTGAACACGCCCGCTGGGCATCGCCGGCCGGGTCCTTCGACCTGCGGCGTGAAAACGGGGAAGTCATCCTATGGCTTGGACGCCTGAACATCATCTACACACCGGCCCGTTGGGGACCACCCTCCCGCGCTGCATAGCGCGCGGCGCCGCGGAGACCTGCTGAATGCCGGCCCGCGTTCGTCATGACGAGGTCCTTACCGTCGTCCAGGTGCTTGAGGCGTTCCGCAAGCTCGACCCCGACCTGCCCATCCAGTATGCGCTGAGTTTCATGACCATCGCGCAGAGCGAAGGCATCTCCATCGGCGAACTGGCGGAACGCCTGGGCATCGCCCAATCCTCCGCGTCGCGCAACGTCGCGGCGCTCAGCCGCTGGCACAGCTTCGGCAAGGCCGGCCTCGATCTGGTGCAGGCGCAGGAAGACCCGCGCGAGCGCCGCCGCAAGATCGTCACCCTGACCGACAAGGGCCGAGAGTTCCTGGACGCGCTGCGCGCCATCGTGAACCCGCCCGACCAGCGCCGCCCCGCCAGAACGGCCTGATTACCGCCTTCAGGCGATCCCGTTCAGCGCCGTGCGCAGCATCCCCACCAGCGTGCGCACCGCCAGTTCCTGCCGCTCCAGGCTCAGGCCGCCGAAGCGGCGCAGCGTTGCCGCGCGTTCAGGCAGCGGCGGCATGTGGAAGAAGCCATAGGGGATATCCAGGCCGGCGCTCTCAATGACGTGGCGCGCCCGGTAGAACAGATGGTTGCCGAGGAAGCCGCCGGAGAAATCGCCGAAGGTCACCGGCAGCCCGGCCATCGACAATTCCCGCATCACCCGCGGCACTGGCAGGGTGCTGCCATAGGCGGTCGGCCCGTCGTGCACGATGTCGGCGTGTTCGCGCACCGTGCCGGCGGCGTCCGGCAGCGGGCTTTCGTCGCGGTTCCAGGCCAGACGTTCCAGCCGGATGTAATCGCTCGTTTCCAGATAGGCGAAGCCGAGCGCCGCCAGCGGCCGGTGTTCGGCCAGCAGCTCGGCGAAGGCTTCGCCGCAGGCGTCATAGAGAGGGGGCAGGGTGGCGGTGACGACCCCAGGTTCCCCCGCCAGCCGCTCCATCAGCAGGCCGGTCGGATCGGCGGCCCAGGGATGGTCTGAATCCGGGGCCGGCTCGCCGTCCGGGGATGTCCCGAACGGCGCGAAGCCGGTGAGCAGGATGGGGGCCGTCACAGGCAGGACATCCTTACGGTCGCATCCTTACGGCCGCAGCAGGCCGATGATGTCCTTCACGTCGTTCAGGTTCTTCTCCGCGATGGCGGCGGCGCGCTCGCCGCCCTTCTTCAGCAGCCGGTCGATCTCCGCCTTGTCGGCCAGCAGTTCCTTCATGCGGGTGGTGATCGGCGCCAGCTTGTCCACCGACAGGTCGACCAGCGACTTCTTGAAGTCGGAGAACTGGGATCCTGCGAACTGCGCCAGAACCTGTTCGCGCGACTGGCTGGCCAGCGCGCCATAGATGGTGACGAGGTTGTCGGCCTCGGGACGGGCTTCAAGCTCGGTCACGGTTTCCGGCAGCGGCTCCGGATCGGTCTTGGCCTTGCGGATCTTCTGCGCGATGGTGTCGGCGTCGTCGGTCATGTTGATGCGCGAATATTCGGACTCGTCCGACTTCGACATCTTCTTCTTGCCGTCGCGCAGGCTCATCACCCGCGTCGCCTCGCCCAGGATCTGCGGCTCGGGCAGCGGGAAGAACTCGGTCTCATAACGGCGGTTGAAGGCGCCGGCGATGTCGCGCGCCAGTTCCAGATGCTGCTTCTGGTCCTCGCCCACCGGCACATGGGTGGCCTTGTACAGCAGGATGTCGGCGGCCATCAGGGTGGGGTAGGCGTACAGGCCCAGATTGGCCATGTCCTTCTGCTTGCCGGCCTTTTCCTTGAACTGCGTCATGCGGTTCAGCCAGCCCAGCGGCGTGTGGCAGGACAGGATCCAGCCAAGCTCGGCATGGCCCGGCACGACCGACTGGTTGAACAGGATGTTCTTGTCCGGGTCGATGCCGGCGGCGATGTAGGCCGCGGCGACCTCGCGGATGTTGTTGCGCAGGACCTCCGGGTCCTGGTCGATGGTCAGCGCGTGCAGGTCGACGACGCAGAAGATGCACTCGTAGCTGTTCTGCAGTTCCACCCAGTTGCGCAGCGCCCCCAGATAGTTGCCGAGGTGAAGCTGCCGGGTCGGCTGCATGCCGGAGAAAATGCGGTTCACGGGTGGTCTCGCTCGAAAACTCTGGGAGGCGGCAGTTATCGCCCCCTGAAGTCCGCCGGTCAAGGCGCGGCGAGCCACAGACGCGCCACACGCGCGGCGGCTTGACCCGGCTCAAGCGGGCTGGCCGGACCAGCGTCTTGCCCGGCTGCACCGCCCGCCTGATGTCTATCCTTACTTGGTCGCGCGGCGGCGCTCGATCGCATCCCACAGCAGGGCTTCCAGCTGCACGCCGTCCAGGCGGTTGATCTCCTGGATGCCGGTGGGGGAGGTGACGTTGATCTCGGTCATGTAGTCGCCGATCACGTCGATGCCGACGAAGACCAGACCCTTCTCGCGCAGCACCGGGCCGATGGCGGCGCACATCTCGCGTTCGCGCGCGGTCAGTTCGGTCTTCCGGGCGCTGCCGCCGGCATGGAAGTTGGCGCGGGCCTCGCCTTCCTGCGGCATGCGGCTGACCGCGCCCACCGGCTCGCCGTCGACCAGGATGATGCGCTTGTCGCCCTGGCGGATTTCCGGCAGGTAACGCTGCACGATCACCGGCTCGCGATAGAGCTGGGTGAACATCTCAAGCAGCGATCCGAGATTCTCGTCGTCCGGCTTCAGGTGGAAGACGCCGGCGCCGCCGTTGCCGAACAGCGGCTTGACGATGATGTCCTTGTGCTCCGCCCGGAAGTCCAGGATGGCCTGCTTGTCGCTGGTGATCAGCGTCGGCGGCATCAGGTCGGGGAACTTGGTGATGAACAGCTTTTCCGGGGCATTGCGCACCTCAGCCGGGTCATTGACCACCAGAACCTTGGGCTGCACATGCTCCAGCAAATGGGTGGAGGTGATGTAGGCCATGTCGAAGGGCGGGTCCTGCCGCAGCAGGATGACGTCCATCGTCGACAAGTCGGTCGCCACCGGCTCGCCCAGCGTGTAGTGGGCGCCGCGCTGGCGCACCACCGTCATCTCGCGCACGCGGGCGGTCAGGCGGTTGCCGGTCAGGATCAGGTCGCGCGGGTGGTAGTGGTACAGGCGATGGCCGCGCTTCTGCGCCTCCAGCGCCATCATGAAGCTGGAATCGGTGTCGATGTTGATCGACTCGATGGGGTCCATCTGGAAGGCGACGGCGAGGCTCATGACGGGTCTCCGGACCTCTGCGAACGGGGTCAGTTCAGGCGGTTCTTCAACTGCTGGATCAACGAGGCGGTCTGGTGGCGGTGATGGTCGTCGCCGGTCAGCGCCATGAAGGTCTCCAGCGCGGTGATGGCGTCCTTCAGGTTGCCGGCATGGGCCTCCAGAAGGCCGGTCTCGCGCCACAGGGCCGGCTCGTGCGGGGCGAACAGGCGCATCGCCTCCAGCACCTCCAGCGCCTTCGGCACGTCGTGCGCCGACAGGTGGCGCAGCTTGATGTTGTTCTGCAGGCGCAGCAGCACGTCGCGGTTCGACACCGGCTGGTAATGGCCGGGCTCCAGCTCGGCGGCGCTGCCGGCGGTGGCCTTCAGCAGGTCGCGCAGATCGACGACGCTGCGGGTCTGCCCCTCGTTGAAGGGGTCGATGATGGCGCGCGCCCCGTCCTTCTCGATGCGGACCAGGAAATGGCCGGGGAAGTTCAGCCCGACCATCGGCCAGCCCTGCGAGCGGGCGGCATGCATATAGAGGATGCCCAGCGCCACCGGCAGGCCGCGCCTGCGGTCGATCACCCGCAGCAGGTTGGCGTTCTGCAGGTCGTCGTAGGTGTCGTGGTCGCCGGAATAGCCGTGGCGCCCGCCGATCACCGCATGCAGATGGGCGATGCGCGCCTCCAGGCTGTCATTCCCCTGGTCTTCGGCCGCGACGCGGGCAGCCAGATCCTCGACGATGGCGCGGATATGGGCGCGGTAGAGGGCGAGGTCGGCGTTCGGCAGCTCCAGCGCGCCAAGCGCCAGGGCGGCTTCGGCCAGATCGATCTCGTCGTCCGGCTGGTCGCCGATGCGGCGCAGGATTTCGCGGGCTTCCGCGCGGTTGCTCAAGACTGTCGCCCCCTCAAATTCGTCCCCTCACGATCTCCAGGCATCGACCAGATGACGGGGCCAGGCCCAAGGGGTAACCAGCATCACGTCGAAGCGCAAGACATAGCCGGCATAGCGCGGATTGGCACCCAGGAAGGCATGGGCGGCACGGACCAGCCGGCCGCGCTGGCGGGCGTTCAGCGCCTCGTTGGCGGTGTCCCAGTCGCCTCTGGCCTTCACCTCGACGATGGCGATGGTCTTGCCGCGTTTGGCGACGATGTCGATTTCGCCCATCGGCGTGCGCAGGCGGCTTGCCAGGATGCGGTAGCCGCGCAGCCGAAGCGACAGGCGGCACAGCGCCTCCGCCCGGCGGCCCAGGCTTTCGGCACGCAGGCGCCGCGCATCCAGGTCGGTCATTTCGTCTTCTCCTCCCGCTGCAACTCCAGCGCGCGGGCGTAGACGGTGCGCTTGTGCTGGCCGGTGCGGGCGGCGACGTCGGCGGCGGCGTCGCGCACCGACAGGCGGGTCAGCGCCTCGCGCAGCAGGGCGTCGACGTCGGCCTCGCCGGGCGTCGCCTCCTCTCCCGGCGGGCCGATCACCAGCACGACCTCGCCGCGCGGCGGGCCGGCCTCGGCGTAATGGGCGGCCAGTTCCGGCAGGGTGCCGCGCCGCACCTCCTCGTACAGCTTGGTCAGTTCGCGGGCGACGGCGGCCTCGCGCGGGCCCAGGATGTCGGCGAGGTCTGCCAGCGACTCCGGCAGGCGCTGCGGCGATTCGAAGAAGACCAGCGTGGCCGGCACGCCCTTCAGCTCGCCTGCGGTGGCGCGGCGCGCGCTGCTCTTGTTCGGCAGGAAGCCGGCGAACAGGAAACGGTCGGTCGGCAGGCCGGACAGCACCAGCGCCACCAGCGGGGCCGAGGCGCCGGGCAGGGTGGTCACCGCCACGCCTTCCGCCACGCATTCCCGCACCAGCTTGTAGCCGGGGTCGGAGACCAGCGGCGTGCCGGCATCGGTGACCAGCGCGATGGCCTCGCCCTTTTTCATGCGCTCGATCAGGACCGGACGCATCTTTACGGCGTTGTGCTCGTGATAGGAGACGAAGGGGGTGTGGATGCCGTGGATGCCCATCAGCTTGGCGGTGACGCGCGTGTCCTCGCAGGCGATGGCGTCGGCCCGCTTCAGCGTGTCGAGCGCCCGCAGCGTGATGTCGGCGGCGTTTCCGATGGGGGTAGCGACGACATGGAGTCCGCCCGCGAGTTTACTTGGCGCGGCGAGGGGGCTACCTTGAGCGCCGCTTTGAACCATGCCTTGGGTCCCGCCTTCGGTATCGGCGGCCGTTTCAGCAGATGTGGAGATGATCGGTGGCACGCTTGGCAACAGCTTTCTCACAGGGTCTGAAACGTCACGGCGTGGCAGCCTTGCTGGTCGCCGGCCTGTTGTCGGCCTGTTCGACTGTAAGCGCGCCGCCGCGGGTGGCACAAGCGCCGCAACCGGTTCCGGCTCCGGTGGCTCCCCTGCCCGACGCGCAGAGCCCCATCAAGGTGGCGGTCCTGGTGCCGCTCAGCGGCCAGAGCGCGGCCATCGGACAGGCCATGCTGGACGCGGCGCAAATGGCGCTGTTCGACATGGCCGGCGACCAGCTGCAGCTTCTGCCGCGCGACACCAAGGGCACGCCGAGCGGTGCGGCCGACGCCGCGCGCCAGGCGCTGGCCGAAGGCGCCCGCCTGATCATCGGCCCGCTGTTCGCCGCCGATGTCGCGGCGGTGCGTCCCATTGCCCAGAATGCCGGCGTCGACGTTCTGGCCTTCACCAACGACGCTACCCAGGCCGGCAACGGCACCTATGTGCTGGGCTTCGTCCCGGCCGATCAGGTCGGCCGCGTCGCCGGCTATGCCCGCTCGCGCGGGGTGACGCGCTTCACCGTGCTGGCGCCGCGCTCCCCCTATGGCGACGCGGTGGTCAACGCCCTGCAGGCCATCGGCCCGCGGCTGGGCACCATGACCACGCAGGTCGAGCGCTATGATCCGGCCGTCACCGACCTGTCGGTCCCGGCCAAGCAGGTGGCACAGGTGACGCCGCAGCCGCAGGCGGTGATGCTGGCCGAAGGCGGGCAGCGCGCCCAGGGCATCGCCCAGGCGCTGGCGGCGAACGGTGTGCAGCCGCAGCAGGTCAAGCTGCTGGGCACCGGCCTGTGGGACGACAGTTCGCAGGGCGCTCTGGGCCAGGAGCCGGCGCTGGTCGGCGCCTGGTACGCCGCCCCGGCGCCGCAGACCCGCGCCCGCTTCGAGTCGCAGTTCGAGCAGGTCTATGGCCGCAAGCCGCCGCGCATCGCGACGCTGGCCTATGACGCGACCTCCATCGCCGCGGTGCTGACCCGCAGCGGCGGCCCGGTGCCCTTCGACCGCATGGCGATGACCAACCCGAACGGCTTCGAAGGTCTGGACGGCCTGTTCCGCCTGCGCGCCGACGGCATGGTCGAACGCGGGCTGGCGGTGATGGAGATCACGCCCACCGGATCGCGCGTGGTCGACCCGGCCCCGCCGTCGTTCGAGTTCCTGGGGCAGTGAATGACAATCCCTCTACCCGCTGGGGAGAGGGGTGGGTGAGAGTTTGTGAGTCCCGATGAGCCTCCTTCGGCCGTCATTCCCGCGAAGGCGGGAATCCAGACGCTCCAAAGGCCTAGGCTCCGATCAGCCTGGATCCCCGCCTTCGCGGGGATGACGGCCGAGAAAAGCCGATAAGAACTCACAAGCTCTGAAGGCTGAAGCGCCGCGGTCGTCTCGGGACGAGCCGCGGCGTTTTCGTATCTCAGGTAAGGATACTTGGGGATCGTCGCTGTGCGTCCCCCTCACCCTGACCCTCTCCCGGGGCGGGAGAGGGCGTTCAACGCGCTATCCTTACTTACGCCCGTGCCCGCAGGTAGGGGGTCAGGCGCCATTCGGCGAACTTGATCAGGCGGGTGGCGACGAAGTTCAGCACCAGATAGATCGCGCCGGCGACGATGAACAGCTCGAAGACCGCGAAGGTCTGGGCGATCATCCGGCGGGCGATGCCGGTGACCTCCATCAGCGTGATGGTGCTGGCGAGCGAGGTCGCCTTGACCATCAGGATCACCTCGTTGCCGTAGGCCGGCAGCATCTGGCGGATCGCCACCGGCAGGACGATGCGGCGGAAGGCCAGTGCCCGCGACATGCCGCAGGCCCGCGCCGCCTCCACCTGCCCCTGCGGCACCGACAGGATGGCGCCGCGCAGGACCTCGCTGGTGTAGGCGCCGGTGTTCAGCGTCAGCGCCAGGATGGCGCACCAGTAGGGCTCGCGCAGGAAGGGCCAGAGGATGCTCTCGCGGATGAACTCGAACTGGCCGAGCCCGTAATAGACCAGGAAGATCTGCACCAGCAGCGGCGTGCCGCGGAAGAGGAAGACATAGGCCGCGGCCAGCGTCTCCACCACGCGGTTGCCGGACAGCCGCAGCAGCGCGACGCCGAAGGCGACCAGCGCGCCCAGCGCCAGCGATCCGACGATCAGCTGCAGCGTCAGCGACAGCCCGCCGAGCATGCGGGGCAGGCTGTCCCACATCAGTTGCCAGTTCATGGCCTCAGGCCCTCCGGACGCCGCGGTTGGCGGAGATTTCGGCGCGGTTGAACAGCGCCGTCGAAACGGTGGTCAGCAGCAGGTACAGCACGGCGGCGGTCCCATAGAACAGGAAGGGCTGGCGCGTGGCGCCGGCCGCCAGATGGGTCACGCGCATCAGTTCCGCCAAGGCCGTCACCGACACCAGCGCCGTGTCCTTCAGCGTCAGCTGCCAGACATTGCCGAGGCCGGGCAGGGCGAAGCGCAGCGTCTGCGGCACCAGCACCCGGCGCAGGATCAGCCAGCGGCTCATCCCGCAGGCACGCGCCGCCTCGATCTGGCCGAAGGGGACCGACTGCACCGCACCGCGGATCACCTCCGTCGAATAGGCGCCGGAGATCAGCCCGACCGCCAGCACGCCGATGGTGAAGGCGTTCAGGTCGACCCGCCCGTCATAGCCGAAGGCGGCGGCGATGGAGGTGGCGACGCTGCTGCCACCGAAGAACAGCAGATAGATGACCAGCAGCTCGGGGATGCCGCGGACGACCGTGGTGTAGATGTCGGCCACCACGTTCAGCGCCAGGGAATGGCTGAGCTTGGCCGAGGCGCCGAGCGACCCGACGAGGATGCCGAAGGCAAAGGCCGACACGGCGACCGCGACCGTCATCGCGGTTCCCATCAGAAGCTGTCCGCCCCAGCCGTTGGGACCGAAGGAAAGGAGTTCCAGCATTGGCACGCCCGGTAAGGCCCGCCGGGCGCGGCGCGGAAGGCCGGCCGTACGGGGTCAGCTAACGGCGATCGGGGAACGAACGGCGCCCGGTTGCCGCAAAGGCCGCCGGGCGCCGTTCCGATCGGATGGACGGACCGAAGATCCGCCTTTCCTGGTCGCCTTACTTGGGGGAGATGTCGTAGCCGAAATGCTGCGTGCTCAGCTTCTTGACGGTGCCGTCCTTCAGAGCCTCGCCGATGGCCTTGTCGAACATCGCCTTCAGGTCGGCGGTGTCCTTGCGCAGGCCGACGCCCATGCCCTCGCCGATCACGCCGCCGATGAAGTTCGGACCGACGACGACCATCTTGCCCGGCGTGGCCTTCAGCACCGCCTCGACCACCGAACGGTCGCCGAACATGGCGTCGACGCGGCCGGAGTTCAGGTCGATGCCGGCATTGTCGATCTTGTCGTAGGTGCGCATGGTCACCTTCGACAGATGCTTGTCCATGAAGTCGGCCTGGATGGTCGACACCTGGACGCCGACGGACTTGCCCTTCAGCGCCTCGGCCAGCTTGTCCAGCACTGGCTTGGCCTTGGCCTGGTCGTTCAGATCGATGCGGTCGGCGCCGAGATTCAGCGACTTGGCCAGCGGCGAGCCGGTCGGCACGGCGAAGACCGACGGCTCGGTGCCGTAGGGGGCCGAGAAGTCGATGACCTTCCTGCGCTCGTCGGTGATGGTCATCGCCGACATGATGGCGTCGTACTTGCCCTGCTGCAGGGCCGGGATGATGCCGTCCCAATCCTGGGCGACGAACTCGCAAGTCACTTTCATGCGCTTGCACAGGTCGTTGGCGAGGTCGACCTCGAAGCCGATCAGCTTGCCCGAGGTATCGGTGGCGTTCCACGGAGGATAGGCGCCCTCGCTGCCGATGCGGACCGTCTTCCACTCCTTGGCGCCGGCGGCGCCCGCCGCGGCCACAGCCATCATGGCGCCCAGCGCCAGGGCCGAAACGATCTTCTTCAACGCACACACTCCTCTGTTCGGTTCGCCCGTTCTTCCGCCCTTGTCGGGGGCCGGGCTGTTTCTGACGGTCCGGTCCTGCCCTCTGCCTCTTCCCCTCACGCCGCGCCGGACAGATGGCGCGAGAGGAATTGCCGCACCCGGTCCGAGTCGGGATCGGTCAGCACCTTGTCGGGTGACCCTTCCTCCTCGATCCGCCCCTGATGCAGGAAAACCACCTTGGACGCCACTTCGCGGGCGAAGCCCATCTCGTGCGTCACCAGGATCATCGTGTTGCCTTCGTCCGCCAGCTGGCGGATGACGCGCAGCACCTCGCCCACCAGCTCGGGGTCGAGCGCCGAGGTCGGCTCGTCGAACAGCATCACCTTCGGCTGCATGGCGAGCGCCCGCGCGATGGCCGCGCGCTGCTGCTGCCCGCCGGAGAGCTGGACCGGGTAGCTGTCGGCCTTGGCCAGGATGCCGACCTTGTCCAGGAGCCCGCGGGCGCGGTCGACGGCTTCCGCCTTCGGCACGCCCAGCACATGCACCGGCGCCTCGATCACATTTTCCAGGATCGTCATGTGGGTCCAGAGGTTGAAGCTCTGGAACACCATGCCCAGGCTGGTGCGGATGCGCTCCACCTGACGGGTGTCGGCGGGGATTGTGGCGCCGCCGCGCGTCTTCTTCAGCGCGATGGCCTCGCCGCCGATGACGACGCGCCCGTCATCCGGGATCTCCAGCATGTTGATGCAGCGCAGAAGCGTGCTCTTGCCCGAGCCGGAGGAGCCGATCAGCGTGATGACGTCGCCTTCGCGCGCGGTCAGCGACACGCCCTTCAGCACCTCCAGCTCGCCGAACCGCTTGTGCAAATCCTCCACGACGACGGCGGCGGGTGCGGAGTCGCTGACAGGCGGATGGCGATGCATGCGTGGGAACCGGCAGGGTTGTGGGGGCAGGTTATGGTCTGACCATTGCGGCATAGGCTAGACCGGCGTGCAGGCGTTCCGCAACGCGGATTTCACACGCCGCGCACGTTGTGCCGCTTGTGTCCGAAAATGATGCGTCACCACAACAAAAGTACCAGGATCTGCGGCCCCAGGATGCGCAGGCACATCGCCAGCGGGTAGACCGTGGCATAGGCCAGCGCCGGAGCCTCCGACGCGACCAGCGCGTTGGCGTAGGCCAGCCCCGGCGGGTTGGTCTGGGCGCCGGCCAGCACGCCGCAGATGGTCAGGAAGTTCAGCTTCATCAGCCCGCGCGCGATCAGCCCGGTCAGCAGCAGCGGCACCAGCGTCACCAGCACGCCCCATATCATCCAGGGCCATCCGGCGCCGCTGGCCAGCGTGGCGACGAAGCGGTCGCCCGACGCGATGCCCAGCACGGCCAGGAACAGGACGATGCCGATCTCGCGCAGAGCCAGGTTGGCCGCCGGCGGCATGAACCACACCAGCGGCCCGACATGGCCGACGCGGCCCAGGATCAGCGCCACGATCAGCGGCCCGCCGGCAAGGCCCAGCCGCAGCGGCGCCGGCATCCCCGGCAGGAAGATCGGGATGGCGCCCAGCGCCGCGCCCAGCGCGATGCCCAGGAACAGTGGGATCATCTCCACCTGCTGCAGCTTGCGGGCGGAGTTGCCGAAGACCTGCCCGACGGCGGCGAGGCTTGCGGGCCGGCCGATCACCGTCAGGATGTCGCCGAACTGCAGCTTCAGCGCCTGGGTCGGCACCAGCTCCACGCCCGACCGGTTGACGCGGCTGACCACCACGTCATGGGCCTCCTGCAGGTTCAGGGCGGCGATCGACTTGCCCAGCACGCCGTTGTTGGTGACGACGATGCGCTCCCATTTCAGGTCGGTGCCCTTGGTGGTCAGCGGCCGTTCGAACTCCTGCCCCAGCAGAGCCCGTACCTGCTCCAGCTTCTGCCTCGGCCCGACCACATGCAGCACGTCGCCGAGCTTCAGGCGGGTGTCGTCATGCGGGACGCAGAGCTTGCCGTCGCACAGCAGGCGCGAGGCGACCACCCCCTGGCCGCACAGCAGGTCGATGGAGCCGAGCGCCTTGCCCGCCAGTTCCGGGTTGCGGACGGCCAGATCCATCGTCTCCAGCTTGGACACCTCGGCACGGCGGCATTCCTCGAAGCGGGCGGCCTCCGCCTCCGGGTCGATGCGGAACAGGATACGGACGGCGGCCATCGCCAGCAGGTTGCCGGCGATGCCGAACGGGTAGGTGACGGCGAAGGCAAGGCCGGGCAGGGCCATCACCGCCGCGTCGGCCCCGACTTCCGTCAGGACCTGCTGGGTGGCGGCGAGCGCCGGGGCGTTGGTCACCGCACCGGCGAACACCCCCAGCGAGGACCCCAGCGACAGCGACCCCGAGGAGACCAGCGCCGCGGTCAGCAGGATGCTGGACCCCACCATCAGCAGCGCCAGCCCGTTCAGCGCCAGCCCGGTGCGGCGCAACGCCGCAAAGAAGCCGGGGCCGACCTGGACACCGATGGTGTAGACGAACAGGATCAACCCGAAGTCGCGGATGAAGTCCATCATCTCCGGATTGAAGGCGATGCCCGCCTGCTTGGCGATGTGGCCGCCGGCGATGCCGGAGAACAGCACGCCGCCGATGCCGAGCCCGACCCCCCGGATCTTGATGTGGCCGAGCGCCACGCCGGCCGCGGACACGAGGCCGAGCATGAGGACCACCCGCGCGATCGGCGGCATGGCCTGGAGAATGTCTGCGAAGGCCGACGTGAAGGCCGACATGGGAGGACTCGCTTGCTGAACACAATCGGGCAGGGTTCCGGCAGGCCCCGGATTGGCTCCGGGTGAGCCGGGACGCTCCCCGCGGACGGGAGGCGACGGTGCCACGATGCGGTAGAACGGCGGAGTAAGGCGTTGATTCAGAACAAGCGGACGGGCTTTAGCCCTGCCGTTGCCGGAAGCCCCGCACTGCATCCCGTGCATGGGAGCGCAGCGCTGCGATGCCGCCTATCCGCTGCAGGACAACGTCCGATTGCTCGAACTCCATCCAAATTTTGCCACTTTTTCCCTATAGACCTTATCTCAAGCAACCGGCGACGCATGTCGCGCGCATCGGCGTCCCCCCTAGCGCCACCGCCGCGATGAACGGACGCAGTTCCACCGAGCATCGTCCGGCCGGACCCGGCCGGGCGCGCGGCCATCGCGAGAACCCCCTCGCGGTGGCCTTTTTCTTTGCGTGGCTCATGCCGCGGCGACGCCATTCTTGCTCCGGCTTTTCTCCCGCCCTGTGCTATAGCAGCGCCTCCCTCAACCGGAGGCGCGACCCGTCCCATGCCCGTTTTTTCCGGAACCGAGCTGACCTGCCTGCGTGGCGACCGGCTGGTCTTCACCGGGCTGGAGTTCCGCATCGCCCCCGGCGGCGCGCTGGTGCTGCTCGGCCCCAACGGCAGCGGCAAGTCCAGCCTGTTGCGGGTGATGGCCGGCCTGTTGAAGCCGCTGCGCGGCACGCTCGGCTGGGACGGTGTGTCGGTTGCCGATGATCCCGACGGCCACCGGGCGCGGGTGCAGTATGTCGGCCATCTGGACGCGGTGAAGCCGGTGCTGACGGCGGCGGAGAACCTTGCCTTCTGGGCGGCGCTGGCGGGAGCCGCCGATCCGGCCGCCAATGCGCGGGCGGCGCTCGACCGGCTGGGGGTGCCGCACATCGCCGGGGTGCCGGGCCGCTACCTGTCGGCTGGGCAGAAGCGCCGGCTCAATCTGGCGCGGCTGTTGGCCGCACCGGCGACCCTGTGGCTGCTGGACGAGCCGACCGTGGCGCTCGACCGTGCCGCCATCGCCCTGTTCGAGGGGCTGATCGCCGAACACCGCGCCGAGGGCGGCATGGTGGTGCTGTCCACCCACACCGACATCGCCACCCCCGGCGGCGAGGAACTGCATCTGGACGACTTCACCCCCTATGCCGACGATGAAGAAGGCGGCGAGGATGAGTTTCAGGAAGAGGGGGCCGCGCGATGAGCCGTTTCCTGCGCCTTGTGGCGCGCGACCTGCGGCTGGCCTTGCGCCAGGGGTCGGATGCCACCATCGCCGTCATGTTCTTTGTTTTGTGCGTGGTGCTGTTCCCTTTCGGCGTCGGGCCGGAGCCGAACATCCTCGCCCGCATCGCCGCCGGCGTGATCTGGGTGGCGGCGCTGCTCGCTTCGCTGCTGTCGCTTGAGCGGCTGTTCCAGACCGATTACGAGGACGGCTCGCTGGAGCTTCTGTCGCTGTCCTCCCTGCCGCTGGAGGCCGCGGTGCTGGCGAAGACGCTGGCCCACTGGCTGGTGACCGGCGTGCCGCTGATCGTCGCCGCCCCGCTGCTGGCCGTCCTGCTGAACATGGATGCGCAAGGCTTCGGCGTGCTGGTGCTGACCCTGACGCTGGGCACGCCGATCCTCAGCCTGATCGGCTCCATCGGCGCCGCGCTGACCCTGGGGGCGCGGCGCGGTGGCGTGCTGTTGTCTTTGCTGATCCTGCCGCTCTACATCCCGGTGCTGATCTTCGGTGCCGGCGCCATCGACGCCGCCATCAACAGCCTGACTCCGCGCCCGCACCTGCTGCTGCTTGCCGGCATCCTCGCCGCCGCCCTGCCGCTCGCTCCCTGGGCGGGTGCCGCAGCCCTGCGACAGGCCGTGGAGTAGGGGAGGGGGCCTGCGTCGACTCCCCTTAAGACTTCGGCGCCTTCTCCGGCAGCAGCTTCTCGATCGCTTCGCGCACCTTGTCCGATTCGGGGTCGGTCATGGTGGAGAACCAGGACACCAGCTTGCCGTCGGGACCGACCAGATATTTGTGGAAGTTCCAGCGCGGCTTGGCGAGGAAGCCCATCTCGTCCGACGCCCAGCGGTAGAAGGGGTGGGCGCCGTCGCCCGACACCACCGTCTTGTCCGCCATCGGGAAGTCGATCCGATAGTTGACCTCGCAAAAATCCTTGATCTGGGTCGCGCTCCCCGGCTCCTGCCCGCCGAAGTCGTCGGACGGCACGCCGACCACCACCAGCCCACGGTCGCGGTAGCTCTGCCAAAGCGCCTGCAGTCCCTTGTATTGCGGGGTGAAACCGCATTGCGACGCGGTGTTGACCACCAGGATCGCCTTGCCCGCGAACTGCGACAGCGGCAGCGGCTGCCCGTCGATGCCCTGGAAGGTGAAGCTGTAGGCGTTGGTTGCGCTGCTGGCGGCCATGGCGCTGGTGGCTCCCGTCACGGAGAAGACAGCCGCCAGGGCGGCAGGGATGGCGGCCAAGGCCACGGTGCGAAAGCGGGTTCGGACGGTCATCGGTGCGGCTCGGCGGCTGGGGGATATCGGCACTGTCGTCATCACGGTGGACGGCGACATCCTTACCTACGATGCCTTATACGTTCCCCGGCGCCTATCGGATCAAGCGGACGGCGGAAAGCATCCGTCATCCACCCATTGCATCCGGCCTGCCCCCACCGGATGGGTAGCGACACCTCCCCCCCCGAACACCAGCTTCATAGGTAAGGATGCGCGGCGGCCGGGGCGTTCCTGTCTTCCGGCTGTGACCATCCTGTACCCTTGCTGCCGTTCCGGTCACCACTCCGGTCACCTCTGGCGCCTTGCCGGGGCCCGGCCACCGGTCCGCGGGGCCTGAAAAACCTGCACCGCCAGTCCTTTCGTGACAGGACCCATCCGCACCGGTAGGATCGCCCGGCCTGTCGCGAAGGCGGTAGACCGTTCGGGTGGTTTACGGAAAGTCAATCGATCTCCGGCCTTCTGTGGGTCGGATGCATCCTGCGGTCCGTGGCGGGTAAGGGGTAGGGAGAAGACCGGATGTTCGTGATCATCGGTTTGGTCATCGTGGTGGTCAGCGTGTTCGGCGGCTACATCCTCGGCGGCGGCCACATGGGCGTGCTGTGGATGCCGTTCGAATTCATGATCATTCTCGGATCGGCCGCCGGGGCGTTCTTCATCGCCAACCCCAAATCCGTGGTCACCCACACCGGCAAGGAGCTGGGCCACCTCTTCAAGGGTCCGAAATACAAGAAGGAGGACTTCCTGGAGGTCCTCACCATGATGTACCAGGTCTTCAAGATCGCGAAGACCAAGGGCTTGCTGGCGCTGGAACAGCACATCGAAAAGCCGGAGGATTCCCCGCTTTTCCAGCAGTTTCCCAAATTCTACGGCGATCACCATGCCATCGCCTTTCTCTGCACCTATCTCCGTCTGATGTCGCTGGGCGCCGACAACCCGCACGAACTTGTCGACCTGATGGACGAGGACATCGAGACGATGCACCACGAACACCAGCGCATCGCCGACGCCATCCAGGCGGTGGCCGACGCCGTGCCGGCGCTGGGCATCGTCGCCGCGGTGCTGGGCGTGATTCACACCATGGGCTCGATCACCGAACCGCCGGAGGTGC